>NZ_CP160402.1:2758133-5516266 GCF_040730185.1 Streptomyces sp. Je 1-332 | reverse complement strand
GACATCACCGAGCACGGCCTCACCCTGTGGGACCTGGAGCGGGAGTTCGCGGTCGGCGGCTTCGCCGGCAAGTCGATGATGAAGCTGCGCGACATCCTGGGCGTGCTGCGTGAGTCGTACTGCCGCACCACCGGCATCGAGTTCATGCACATCCAGGACCCGAAGCAGCGCAAGTGGCTGCAGGACCGCATCGAGCGCGCGCACGCCACGAAGCCCGAGCGCGAGGAGCAGCTGCGCATTCTGCGCCGGCTGAACGCCGCCGAGGCCTTCGAGACGTTCCTCCAGACGAAGTACGTCGGCCAGAAGCGCTTCTCCCTGGAGGGCGGCGAGTCCGTCATCCCGCTGCTCGACGCCGTGCTCGACAGCGCCGCCGAGTCCCGCCTCGACGAGGTCGTCATCGGCATGGCCCACCGCGGCCGGCTGAACGTCCTCGCGAACATCGTGGGCAAGTCGTACGCCCAGATCTTCCGCGAGTTCGAGGGCAACATGGACCCCAAGTCCATGCACGGCTCCGGCGACGTGAAGTACCACCTGGGCGCCGAGGGCACCTTCACCGGCCTGGACGGCGAGCAGATCAACGTCTCGCTCGCGGCGAACCCGTCCCACCTGGAGACGGTCGACCCGATCATCGAGGGCATCGTCCGCGCCAAGCAGGACATCATCAACAAGGGCGGCACGGACTTCACGGTCCTGCCGGTCGCCCTGCACGGTGACGCGGCCTTCGCGGGCCAGGGTGTGGTCGCCGAGACGCTCAACATGTCGCAGCTGCGCGGCTACCGCACGGGCGGCACGGTCCACATCGTCATCAACAACCAGGTCGGCTTCACCGCCGCCCCGGAGTCGTCGCGCTCCTCCATGTACGCCACGGACGTGGCCCGCATGATCGAGGCGCCGATCTTCCACGTGAACGGCGACGACCCCGAGGCCGTCGTCCGCATCGCGCGGCTCGCCTTCGAGTTCCGTCAGGCGTTCAACAAGGACGTCGTGATCGACCTCATCTGCTACCGCCGCCGCGGTCACAACGAGTCGGACAACCCGGCGTTCACGCAGCCGCTGATGTACGACCTGATCGACAAGAAGCGCTCGGTGCGCAAGCTCTACACCGAGTCCCTCATCGGTCGCGGCGACATCACCCTGGAAGAGGCCGAGCAGGCCCTGCAGGACTTCCAGGGGCAGCTGGAGAAGGTCTTCACGGAGGTCCGCGAGGCCATCTCGCAGCCCGCCGAGGCCGAGGTCCCGGCCCCGGAGGCCGAGTTCCCGGTGAACGTCGACACGTCGATCACCCAGGAAGTCGTCAAGCGGATCGCCGAGTCCCAGGTCAACATCCCCGACCGGGTCACCGTCCACCCGCGTCTGCTGCCGCAGCTGCAGCGCCGCGCGTCGATGGTCGAGGAAGGCACGATCGACTGGGGCATGGGCGAGACCCTGGCCATCGGTTCGCTGCTCCTGGAGGGCACGCCGGTCCGCCTGTCGGGCCAGGACTCGCGTCGTGGCACGTTCGGTCAGCGCCACGCGGTCCTCATCGACCGCGAGACGGGCGAGGACTTCACGCCGCTCCTGTACCTCTCCGAGGACCAGGCGCGCTACAACGTCTACGACTCGCTCCTGTCCGAGTACGCGGTGATGGGCTTCGAGTACGGCTACTCGCTGGCCCGCCCCGAGTCCCTCGTCATGTGGGAAGCGCAGTTCGGTGACTTCGTCAACGGCGCGCAGACAGTGGTGGACGAGTACATCTCGGCCGCCGAGCAGAAGTGGAACCAGCACTCCGGCGTCACGCTGCTGCTTCCGCACGGCTACGAGGGCCAGGGCCCGGACCACAGCTCCGCCCGCATCGAGCGCTTCCTCCAGCTGTGCGCGCAGAACAACATGACGGTCGCGATGCCGACCCTCCCGTCGAACTACTTCCACCTCCTGCGGTGGCAGGTGCACAACCCGCACCACAAGCCGCTGGTGGTCTTCACCCCGAAGTCGATGCTGCGCCTCAAGGCGGCGGCCTCGAAGACGGAGGAGTTCACGACGGGCGGCTTCCGCCCGGTCATCGGCGACGACACGGTCGACGCCTCAGCGGTCCGCAAGGTCGTCTTCTGCGCCGGCAAGCTGTACTACGACCTCGAGGCCGAGCGGAAGAAGCGCGGCGACACGGGCACCGCGATCATCCGTATCGAGCGTCTGTACCCGCTGCCGGGTGCCGAGCTCCAGGCGGAGATCGCGAAGTACCCGAACGCCGAGAAGTACCTGTGGGCGCAGGAGGAGCCGGCGAACCAGGGCGCGTGGCCCTTCATCGCCCTCAACCTCATCGACCACCTGGACCTGGCGGTCGGCGCGGACATCCCGCACGGCGAGCGCCTGCGCCGCATCTCGCGGCCGCACGGCTCGTCCCCGGCGGTCGGCTCGAAGAAGCGCCACGAGCAGGAGCAGGAACAGCTCCTGAACGAGGTCTTCGAGGCGTGAGCCTGAACAGCTGAACAGTCCGTACGCCGGTGGGCCCGGCCCCGAGTGCTTGTCACCCGGGGCCGGGCCCACCGGCGTATCGGCTTATCCTGGACGTCCGTCCAGCACACATCGACCGGTCCAGCACACATCGACCGTCAGTCGTTCTTGAATCGCGGAGCCTGTCATGTACTTCACCGACCGTGGCATCGAGGAACTGGAGAAGCGGCGCGGCGAGGAGGAAGTCACCTTCGAGTGGCTCGCCGAACAGCTCCGCACCTTCGTGGACCTCAACCCCGACTTCGAGGTCCCGGTCGAACGCCTGGCGACGTGGCTGGCCCGTCTGGACGACGAGGACGAGGACGAGTAGGGGTTCGGTCCCCTCGGCGGATCCCTTCCGCAACGGCTTCAGTCCCAGCCCTCCGGCGACATCAGCCCCCCGTGGGCCCCGGGTCGGCCGCCCGCACCCTGTCGTACGCGAGGCCCAGCGAGCCGTGCACCAGCAGGAGCGTCCCCGCGGCGGCCCAGCCGCCGCTGCGCCGTCGTGCGGCCCATGCCAGGAGCGGCAGGGCGGCGGCCATCTGAGCCACGGCGATGGCGCGGGCCCGAGGGCCTCGTAGCCAGGGTCCGAGCGGGCCCTGTTCCACCACGTCGAGTTCCGCCCGCACCGCGTCCCGCCACCCGGACCACTCGACTTCCCGCACGCCCGGCGCCACTCGCGCGACCGTACACAGCCGGTCCGCGGGTTCACCGGGGCCGAGGCCGGACGGGAGCGTCACGCCCGCCCGCGCGAGGACGGCGAGCATGCCCAGCAGCCGCGCGCGGGCGTCGGACTCCGGGTCGGGGCGTCCCAGGGCCTCCAGGGACTGCATGTCCAGGACGGGGTCGAGGCCGAGGCGTGCGCCGAAGGTGCGCAGGGCCTCGTCCTCACCGACGGGCATCCCGTTCGCGAGCCATACGTACTCGACGGTGCGCCGGAAGCCTGCCGCCAGAGTGCAGCCCGAGCGGTCGGCGTCCCACCACAGCGCGAGCACCGGCCAGTTCGACCCGACGGCGAGCGCGGTGGCCCATCCGGTGAGCACCCGGTCCACCGGCTCACCGCCGTGCGCCCAGGGCTTGCCCTCGGGCACGAGCACGCTCCACTCGGCGCCCGCGGGGGCGAGCAGCATCTGTTCGCGCAGCAGGCGGGCGGCGGGCTCGACCACGTCGGGTTCGGCCCGGCAGAGCAGCAGCGCACCGGCGGCGGCGTGCTCGAAAGCTTCGGACGACATGAGGCCCACGCTAGGTCAAATCGGCGTATTCAGCGCTGAGGAGCGAAGGTGTCTTGACTTTCCGTAACCACGATATATCGTGTATGTGAGAGACGCGATATGGCGCGTTGTACCCAGCCCGCCCGAGGAGGTCAGCCCGATGTCAGAGTGGTCCGTCGCCGAGCCCCAGAAGCTCACGTTCGACGCCCCCGTGGAGACCCTCCATGTGCGCGTGGTCAACGGAACGGTGAACGTCGTGGGCACCGACGAAGTTTCCGCACGGCTCGAGGTCTCCGAGATCGAGGGCCCGCCCCTGACCGTCACGCAGGCCGACGGCACCCTGACCGTCGCGTATGACGACCTGCCCTGGAAGGGCTTCCTCAAGTGGCTCGACGGCAAGGGCTGGCGCCGCAGCGCCGTGGTCTCCGTGGCCGTCCCCGCGGGCACCCTCGTCGAGGTGGGCGTGGTCGGGGCGGGCGCCGTGGTCTCGGGGATCGAGGGAAGCACGGAGGTCAAGGGTGTCACCGGCGACACGACCCTCGTCGGTCTCTCGGGCCGGGTGCGCGCCCACACGGTCTCGGGCAGCCTGGAGGCACAGGGCATCACCGGCGACCTGCGGTTCAACTCGGTCTCCGGCGACCTGACGGTCTTCGAGGGCGCGGGCTCCTCCATTCGGGCCGATTCGGTGAGCGGCTCGATGATCGTGGACCTCGACCCGGCGGGCAGCCCGACCGACGTCGGGCTCCAGAGCGTCTCGGGCGAGATCGCGATACGGCTGCCCCATCCGACGGACGCGGACGTCGAGGCGAACACCGCGAGCGGCTCGGTGTCCAACGCGTTCGAGGATCTGCGGGTCAGCGGCCAGTGGGGGGCGAAGAAGATCACCGGCCGGCTGGGTTCGGGCAGCGGAAAGCTCAAGGCCACGACGGTCTCGGGGTCCATCGCGCTGCTGCGCAGGCCACCGACGGAGGAGGATCCGTCCGCCGGGGCCCCGCCGACCACCGCACCCTCGACGGACCCGTCGTACCCGTCGCACCCGACCGAGACTTCCCCGGCCGACGACGCCGCCCCGACCGACAAGAAGGTGCTCTGAGATGGCCCCCGTGTTCGCCCACGGCCGACTGCGCCTGTACCTCCTCAAGCTCCTCGACGAGGCGCCGCGCCACGGCTATGAAGTGATCCGCCTCCTGGAGGAGCGCTTCCAGGGGCTGTACGCACCTTCGGCCGGCACGGTCTACCCGCGCCTGGCGAAGCTGGAGGCCGAGGGCCTGGTCACGCACACCACAGAGGGCGGCCGCAAGGTGTACGCCATCACGGACGCAGGCCGCGCCGAACTGGCCGACCGCAGCGGTGAGCTGGCCGATCTGGAGCTGGAGATCCGCGACTCCGTCGTCGAGCTCGCCGCCGAGATCCGGGACGGCGTGCGGGGCGCGGCCGGTGAGCTCCGCCGTGAGATGCGGGAGGCGGCCAGGGAGGCGCGCGCGTCGGGCGGCGGGCCCGAGGGCACGAGCACCGGCTCCGGCTCGGGCCCGGGCTCCGGCTCCCGAACGGGCCCAAGCTCAAGCTCGCGCCCGAGCTCCGGCAAACCCTTCCCCGATCCCTCGGACTTCTTCGACGGCTCCTGGGGCGACAAGGAGGGCTGGCGGCAGGCCAAGGAGGAGTTCAAGCGCGCCAAGCAGGAGTGGAAGGAACAAGCCCGGCGGGCGAAGGACGAGAGCCGCAGGGCACGCGAGGAGGCCCAGCGCGCCCGCCGCCAGGCCCAGGACGCGCAGGAGACCGCGCGCGCCCAGGCGCAGGAGGAGGTGCAGCGCATCGCACGGCGCGTCCAGGACCAGGTGCAGGACCACTTCGCGCGGGGTGACTGGCCGACGGGGGTGCGCGAGGGCCTGACGGAACTGGCCAAGGAGTTCGGCGAGTTCGGCAAGGACCCGGGCAAGGACTTCGGCCGCAAGGGGCCGCGATCCACCGCCGAGAAGCCCAAGTTCACGTCCGCCCCCGAGGACGGGGTCCCCACGGAGTACGTCCCGGAGTGGGCCCAGGAGGACACCACCGGTAATCCGTCACGTGATCTGGACCGGCTCCTGGATCGTTTCCGTGACGACATCCGTGACGCGGCCCGGGACCACGGCGTGACGGAGGATCAACTCCGCGACGCCCGCAGCCATTTGTCGTCGGCAGCGGCACACATCGCCGCGACCCTGCGCGCACCGAGGAACTGACCTGGGCAGCCACGCAGGCCTGGGGGTCACGCAGGCCGCTCAAGCCGCCCAAGCCCGGAGGTCACGCAAGACCGCCCAGGCCCGCAGCCCCGGCGGCCTACGCGGCGCCCTCGCCGTACAGGACCCGCTCCACCGACTCGTGGGTCACGCCATGGTCAGCGAGGACCTCGCTGACAGGGCCTGGGCGGACGGTCAGGGCGAACAGGATGTGCTCGTCACCGATGTGCCGGTCCCGGCGCGCGGTGGCAATGCGCAGGGACTTCTCCAGGGTGTCCTTGGCCTCGCGGGTGAACGGCAGGTGCCCGCTCCAGCCCCGGCCCCGCCCCGGTCGCCCGGCCCTGCGGCCACCCACCAACGCGCCCACCCCGTGGGTCTCTTCGACCCGGGAGACGATCTCGGACACGTCGATGCCGAGTTCGGCCAGCGCCGCCGCGTCGGCCTGCGAGAGACCGCCGCGGCGCCGCGCCTCGCCCAGCGCGCCCTCGATCGACGCCCGGCGGCGTGTGGCGCCGAGCGAGGCCAGGGCGAAGGACGCCCGGCTGGCCTCGCGGTCGAGCAGCGCGAGGAGCATGTGCCCGTCGTCGACGGAGGCCGCACCCTCGCCATCGGCATGCTCGACCGCGCCTTTGACCACGGCGCGGGCGTCCTTCGTGAACCGCTCGAACATCACTGCCTCCCGTACTTCTTGTGCACGGCCTGCCTGCTCACTCCGAGCTCCGCGGCGATCCCCTGCCACGACCAGCCCTGCTGACGCGCACTGCGCACCTGCACGGCCTCCAACTGCTCCACCAGCCTCCGCAGCGCGGAGACGGCCCGCAGTCCGACTCGTGGGTCACGGTCACCCGCACGCTCGGCGAGATCCGTAGCTTCGGTCATGCATGTCAACTTACGTTGACAAGAGGCGGATGTCAATCAAAGTTGACGCTCAAGGTCACCCGACTTCGAGCACGATCTTCCCGAACACGTCGCCGGACTCCACGCGCTCGAAGCCCTCACGTGCCCGGTCGAGCGGCAGCACCTCGTCGATGACGGGGCGCACACCCGTGGCCGCGCAGAAGGACAGCAGGTCCTCCAGCTCGTCCTTGGACCCCATCGTCGAACCGACGATCTTCAGCTCCAGGAAGAAGACCCGGGTCAGCTCCGCGTGCGAGGGCCGGTCGCCGCTGGTCGCGCCCGAGATCACCAGAGTGCCGCCCGGCTTGAGGGACTTGACGGAGTGCGACCACGTGGCCGCCCCCACCGTCTCGATGACGGCGTCCACCCGCTCCGGCAGCCGCGCCCCGGACTCGACGGCCTCCACCGCGCCCAGCTCCAGGGCCCGCTTCCGCTTGGCCTCGTCGCGGCTCGTGGCGAAGACGCGAAGCCCCGCCGCCTTGCCGAGCACGATCGCGGCCGTCGCGACACCGCCGCCCGCGCCCTGGACGAGGACCGAGTCCCCGGGGCGCACACCGGCGTTGGTGAACAGCATGCGGTACGCGGTGAGCCACGCGGTCGGCAGGCAGGCCGCCTCGGCGAACGACAGTTCCTTCGGCTTCGGCAGCACGTTCCACGTGGGGACGGACACCTGCTCGGCGAACGTCCCCTGGTACTTCTCGGTCAGGATCGAGCGGCCTTCGCCCGCGTCGACCCCGTACCCGGTCTGGCCGATGACGGAGTGCAGGACGACCTCGTTGCCGTGCTCGTCGATCCCCGCGGCGTCACAGCCGAGGATCATCGGCAGCCTCCCCTCGGGGAGGCCGACCCCGCGCAGGGACCACAGGTCATGGTGGTTGAGGGAGGCGGCCCGGACGTTCACGGTCGACCAGCCGGGCCTGGCAGCGGGGGCGGGACGATCCCCCAACTCAAGGCCGCTGAGCGGCTGGTCACGGTCGATGCGGGCGGCGTAGGCAGCGAACATGGGGTGACGATAGGCCGCGGGCCTACCCGGGCGTAACCACGCACGACTGTGACACACGCCGCGCCCCCGCCTCGTACGCGAAGGGGGCGTACGAAACGGGGGCGCGGTCACGCCTTGAAGGCACCGATCAGCGGCGAGCCACGCCTTCGGCTCGAGCGGCCGCCGCAACGGCCGCGGTGACCGCCGGGGCGACCCGCTCGTCGAACGGCGAGGGGATCACGTAGTCGGCGGAGAGTTCGTCGCCCACCACGCCGGCCAGCGCCTCCGCAGCGGCGATCTTCATCGTCTCGGTGATCCGCGAGGCCCGCACCTGCAGCGCGCCCGCGAAGATGCCGGGGAAGGCGAGCACGTTGTTGATCTGGTTCGGGTAGTCCGAGCGCCCGGTCGCGACGACAGCCGCGTACTTGTGGGCGATGTCGGGGTGCACCTCGGGGTTCGGGTTGGCCATGGCGAACACGAACGAGTTCGGCGCCATGGAGGCGACCGCGGGCTCGGGGACGGTGCCGCCCGAGACGCCGATGAACACGTCCGCACCCGCGAGGGCGCTCTCCAGCGAACCGCTGAGCCCCGCCTTGTTGGTGATCTCCGCGAGCTCACGCTTGACCGGGGTGAGGTCGTCCCGGTCCTTGCTCACGACGCCCTTGCGGTCCGCGACCGCCACATCGCCGAGGCCCGCCTCGAGCAGGAACTTGGCGATGGCGACACCGGCCGCGCCCGCGCCGGAGATCACGGCACGCAGCTCACCGAGCGTGCGCCCGGTCAGCCGTGCCGCGTTCCGCAGCGCGGCGAGCGTGACGACCGCCGTGCCGTGCTGGTCGTCGTGGAAGACGGGAATGTCGAGCCGCTCCTGGAGCTTGCGCTCGATCTCGAAGCAGCGCGGCGCCGAGATGTCCTCGAGGTTCACACCGCCGAAGGACGGTGCCATGCGCACCACGGTCTCGACGATCTCGTCCGCGTCCGTCGTCGCGAGCGCGATCGGAACGGCGTCCACGCCACCGAACTGCTTGAAAAGAATGGCCTTGCCCTCCATCACGGGGAGGGAGGCCTCGGGGCCGATGTCACCGAGGCCGAGCACGGCCGTGCCGTCGGTGACCACGGCCACGACGTTCGACTTCCATGTGTAGTCGTTCACCAGCTCCGGCTGCTCGGCGATCGCGGTGCACACTTTCGCGACGCCGGGCGTGTACGCCAGGGACAGGTCGTCCTTGTCCCGCACGGGCACGGTGGCCTGCACGGCCATCTTGCCGCCACGGTGCAACGCGAACGCCGGATCGAAGGGCTCTTCAGCGCCTTCGTGACCCGTATTGCTGTCGCTGCGAGGATTGACGATCTCCGCTGCCACTTGTCTTACCCCTTAAGTCTTAAATCATCAGTTGAGGGTGTCCACTCCTGGTTGAGAAGTGGGCGGGCACCGCGTCTGTGCCCCGCCTGTCGGCGGGGGGAGGTACAGACACGCGAGCGCGCCGCACACGCGCCCTGGGCCCCGGATGAGGGGTGTAGCCAACCTTTCTACCTGAAGGCAGTGGGCGCGGGCGAGTGACATTGGTTTCAGCGACTCCGCAGGTAGCCCTTGAAGCCGGAACAGATGTTCTTGATCCGGACGGGTGACCTTCCGCAGCTGGCCTCGTTGAGCTGTTCGACGCGGGAAGAAGCGGCTGGACGAGGGGCTGGTACATGGCAAGCAAGAGGGCGAGCCGGGTGACTGAACCGGGTGGCCGGAAGCCGCTGCGCCCGCTGGCCTCTCCGGTCCCGGTGCCCGCTCCGGCGGGGGCCTCGGTCCGAACCCGGCTCCATCTCTCTGTCGAGGAGTCGGGGCTCCTTTGGGAGCTCGGGTGCTTCTTGGGTTCCCTAGCCTCCAAGGATCTGGCCGCCAGGTGCAGCGACGGGCGGGCGGAGCAGTCCGCCGATCGTTCGCGGCGGTGGGCGGAGCGCAAACGATCCCTCACGAAGGTCACGTCGTCCCGATGGGCCGGGTCGATCACCGGTTGGGTGAACGGGCAGTACGCGGCCCGGCGCGAGGCCCAGGCTCGGGAGGCCGCCGAGCTCCGGCGGGCCATCGGTCTGATCGAGCAGCGGCTTGTGCTCCCGCTCAGGAGCAAGGGCGCCAAGGGGCGGCCCGGTGGGTACAGGTCCCGATCCGAGCGCCGGGGCAAGCAGATTCGACTGGCTCACCTCATAGCCCGTCTGACCCGGGTCGAGGCGGATCGTGCGGTCGGCGTACTACACATGGTGCGCGGCGGGCGGAGTCGGGCGAACGCACGGCATCACCTGTCCGGTGACGGCGGGGCTCTGACGGCCTGGCGTGCGGAGTGGGAAGCCTCACGGTTGTTTCTGCAGGCTGATGGCGAAGCTGGCAAGCCCGGCGGGAACGACACGATCCGGGTCGACAGTGAGGGCCGGCTCTCGATCCGCCTGCCCAAGGCCTTGGAGCACTACGCGAACGCACCGTACGGCCGATACGTCCTCGCTGCTCCCGTACGGTTCGCCTGGCGCAGCGGCGAGTGGGCTCAAAGGCAGGCGGAGGGCGCTGCGCTGGCTTATCGGATCGCCTTTGATCCCACACGGGGTGGGCGCTGGTACGTGACGTGCTCCTGGACGGCAGCGCAGACAGTCACCCGGAGCTCTCGAAGCCCACAGCCGAACAGCGACGGGGCGGCTTTGAAGGCCGCGTTGGCCCGTGGTGCTGCCGGAGTCGACCTGAACGCCGACCACCTGGTCGTATGGCGGCTCGACGAGCATGGCAATCCGGTGGGCCGCCCCAGGGACTTTCCTTTCGACTTGTCGGGCACCGGCTCGCACCGCGATGCTCAGATCCGTCAGACGATCACCAGGTTGCTGAGGTGGTGCGGCAAGCATGGTGTGGGGGCGCTGGTCATCGAGGATCTGGACTTCACCGGCTCCAAGTCCCGCGACCGGCATGGCCACAGGAAGTTCCGGCATCTGATCTCCGCCTTCCCCACCGCGATCTTCAAGGGGCGGCTGCGGGGCATGGCGACCCGGGCCGGGATGGATCTGGTGGCGGTAGACCCGGCGTACTCGTCGATCTGGGGTGACCAGCACTGGCGGACGCCGACGTCCACGTCGAACCATGAGACCACCCGTCACCAGGCCGCGAGCCTGGTGATCGGACGGCGCGCCTTCGGATACAGCGCGCGACGACGCAGGCCTGTTCCGGCCCCCGTGGGAGCCAGAGCAGGAGCGGCCCACTGTCACCGGAGTGATGGCAGTGGACACCGCGACCGTGCGGCGAGCAGGTGTCCGGTGGAGCGAGGGACCCCCGCACCCGTCCCCGACCCTGGTGGGTCGGGCAGACCGGGGCCGAGCCCTGGTCCGGGGACCGCGTACGCGATGCGCAGGCCCCAACGGGAGGATCCAAGATCGAGAAATGGGGGAACCAGCCTGTCCCCAACCGTTCGGGACAGGCCGCTGACCAGCGCTCAGGGGAACCGGAGCCCGCTGGCCACTCAGCGATCAAGAACGGTGTAACGCACCTTTCCAGCACCCCCACCAGCCGCCGAGCAGCCGGCTCATCTCAACAACGGGCGACGTCCCCTGCCCGACTTTTCCGGCGAGCGCACGACGCCGGTCCACATCGCGAGATTCACCCGAGATTCCTCGAACATCTCAAATGGCGGTACTTCGTTCGCTGCCGGTTCGGACCAGTTGTCCCAACCTGTCTAGGTGCCGCGATCACCCGTTATCCGATTTTGACATCTCTGGCACCCAGAATCGGACGGTCCGAATGGCAAGATGCCGTCATCACACGAGGTCGCGACACCCGAAGGTGTGTGCACGACCGCTCGGCAACTCCCTCATCCGCCGGAGGACCCTCATGACCGCACGCTCCATTTGTCGTACCACCGCCGGTAAGTCCGCGAAGTCCCGGATGGCCACGGTCGGCGCGATCGCGGTCGCCGGCGCGCTGCTGCTGACCGGCTGCGGTGACCAGACCAAGAGCAAGGACGAGGGCGGCGAGAAGGTGAGCAACGCGCCGCTCGCCGACAAGCTCCCCAAGGACATCCGTGACGCGGGTGTCATCAAGGTCGGTTCGGACATCGCGTACCCGCCCGTCGAGTTCAAGGACAAGTCGGGCAAGACCGTCGGCATCGACCCCGACCTCGGCGAAGCCCTCGGCAAGCAGCTCGGCGTGGAGTTCCAGTTCGAGAACGGCACGTTCGACACGTTGATCACCGGACTGCGCTCCAAGCGATACGACATCGCCATGTCCGCGATGACCGACACCAAGAACCGCCAGGAAGGTGTCGACGAGGAGACCGGCAAGAAGGTGGGTGAGGGGGTCGACTTCGTCGACTACTTCACTGCCGGCGTCTCGATCTACACCAAGAAGGGCGAGGGCGAGGGCATCAAGACCTGGGCCGACCTCTGCGGCAAGAAGATCGTCCTCCAGCGCGGCACCGTCTCGCACGACCTGGCCAAGGCCGAGTCGAAGAAGTGCAAGGGCGGCAAGGACATCGCGATCGAGTCCTTCGACAACGACCAGCAGGCCCAGACCCGGCTGCGCTCCGACGGCGCCGACGCCGGCTCCTCCGACTTCCCGGTCGCCGCGTACGCGGTGAAGACCTCGGGCGGCGGCAAGGACTTCGAGTTGGTCGGCGAGCAGGTCGAGGCCGCTCCGTACGGCATCGCGATCTCCAAGAAGACCCCCGAGCTGCGCGACGCGATCAAGGCCGCGCTCGACGCCATCATCAAGAACGGCGAGTACGGCAAGATCATCTCGAAGTGGGGCGTCGAGGACGGCGCGGTCAAGGAAGCCAAGATCAACGGCGGCAAGTGACCACGAATCACGCGTGGTTCACGTATCCGTGCCCCCCTCCTCTCAAGCCGTTGAAAGGCACCACCCGTGACTGCTGACGTACGCAAGTCAGACTCAGGCAACCCTCCGCCACCGCCACCTTCGGGCCCCGAGGCCATCAGGGCCGTCCCGGTCAGGCACTACGGTCGATACTTCTCCGCGCTGATCGCCCTCGCCGCATTCGGAATAGTCATCTATGCCTTCGGGCAGGGTGACATCAAATGGGACACCGTTCCCGACTACTTCTTTGATGACCGCATTCTCCGCGGAATGGGCCAGACTCTCCTGCTCACCGTGCTCTCGATGTTGATCGGTGTGTCAGGTGGTGTCCTGCTCGCCGTGATGCGCATGTCACGGAACCCGGTGACCTCTTCGATCGCCTGGTTCTACATCTGGTTCTTCCGCGGTACTCCGGTCCTGGTCCAGCTCTTCGTGTGGTTCAACCTCGGCCTGGTCTTCGACACCATCAACCTCGGGCCGGTCTACAAGGACGAATGGTCCGACTTCATGACGCCGCTTCTGACGGCGTTGCTCGGCCTCGGCCTGAATGAAGCGGCGTACATGGCGGAGATCTGCCGCGCCGGTCTGTTGTCTGTCGACGAGGGACAGACCGAGGCCTCCCACGCGCTCGGCATGAGCCATGCCAAGACCCTCCGGCGGATCGTGATCCCGCAGGCAATGCGCGTCATCGTGCCGCCGACCGGTAACGAAGTCATCAACATGCTGAAGACGACCTCGCTGGTTGCTGCGGTCCAATTCAATGAGCTGTTCCGATATGCCCAGGACATCGGGCAGAATTCTGGCGCACCGGTGGAGATGTACTTCACTGCAGCCGCCTGGTACTTGATCATGACGTCCATCCTCAGCTTCGGTCAGTACTACCTGGAGCGCTATTACGCGCGCGGCTCCAGCCGCACTCTGCCGCAGACTCCGCTGCAAAAGGTCAGGGTCAGTTTGCTCTCCCTGGGCCGCCCGAAGGGGGGCATGGCATGACTGCCATGGTGAAAGCTGAGGGCGTCCACAAGTCCTTCGGTCACGTAGAAGTACTGAAGGGCATCGACCTGGAGGTCAAGTCGGGCGAGGTCTTCTGCCTCATCGGCCCGTCCGGCTCCGGCAAGTCGACGTTCCTGCGCTGCATCAACCACCTGGAGAAGATCAACGCCGGCCGGCTCTACGTCGACGGCGAACTGGTCGGCTACCGGCAGAAGGGAGACAAGCTGTACGAGCTCAAGGACAGCGAAGTCGCCCTCAAGCGCCGGGACATCGGCATGGTCTTCCAGCGCTTCAACCTCTTCCCGCACATGACGGCCCTAGAGAACGTCATGGAGGCGCCGGTCCAGGTCAAGGGCGAGTCGAAGGCGGCGGCGAGGGAGCGCGCCGGGCAGCTCCTGGAGCGGGTGGGCCTCGCCGACAAGGCGAAGAACTACCCCTCGCAGCTCTCGGGCGGCCAGCAGCAGCGGGTGGCCATCGCCCGCGCGCTCGCGATGGAACCGAAGCTGATGCTCTTCGACGAGCCGACGTCGGCGCTCGACCCGGAGCTCGTCGGTGACGTGCTCGACGTCATGCGCGACCTCGCGGAGTCCGGCATGACGATGATCGTCGTCACGCACGAGATGGGCTTCGCGCGCGAGGTCGGCGACAGCCTCGTCTTCATGGACGAGGGCGTGGTGGTCGAATCCGGCAATCCGCGTGATGTTCTCTCGAACCCTCGTCAGGAACGAACCCAGTCGTTCCTCTCCAAGGTGCTCTAGAGGAAATAGGCTCGCGCCATTGAAGAGCAGAGCACACAAATTTGGGCCCAGATCGCTCTGATCTGGGCCCAAATTGCACGTTACCCCGAGCGCCTACGGATGCAGGACCTACCTGGGGGTGATGTAGCCACGGAGAGTGGGGCTGATATTCGCGCTCGTGCCGTGCGCACCGTTACGCGTCATACCCACGAACTCGAGGTAGTTGTTCTTGCCTTCTCTGAAGTTGTAGTTGCATATCTTGGCGCCATTCATGGCGCCGTCCGCGTCGTGGCACTCACCGGTCCGACCGGATCCGTCATGCGCCACCCACTTCACGACTATCCTGCGGTGATCCTCCCGATAGTCGCTCATGATGAACTTGTCGCCGTTCCCGTCGAAACAGACGTCCCCGAACGACCACGTCATCAGGGGAATGCATGTCTTGCTGGTGTTGGCCTGTGCCGGAGCACCACCGATCAGGGATCCCGCCACCACGGCTCCCGTCAGGAGCGACGCCTTCAATCGAAACTTCATAAACTCCCCCTTGATTGCCGAGCGCACCTACCAAAAGCGCTCAGAGCGCGAACACCAGAACTTTCGCACACGCCCGCCCCATCGGCAAGCAATATCAATGAAAGGGAATTCACCCGATTTCTCGCAGAATGATCGGGAGTAAAAGGCGGAACTTGGCAGAACTTCCTGTGGGTGGCGCTACTTCAGGCCCAGCACCATCGCGTCCGAAGGCGAGGCCCACACCGTCCGTGCCTCACCGAAGCCCGCGTCGCGCAGCGTCCGCGCGTGCCACTCCGGCGAGGGGGTGTCGCCGTCCGCGTGCTCGCCGTAGATCTCGAAGCGTTTGGCGGTGGGCCCGGCGAGCACCGGGTCCTTGGCGGCGAGGTCCCACCAGTCCCGCCAGTCCAGGGCGCCCTCGGCCTTGGCCCGGTCCATGCGGGCGTGCCGCTGGGCCCGGTCGGCGTCGTTCAGGCGCGGGGTCGCGGGGTCGGGCATGTGGTCGGCGTTCAGGAAGACGCCGCCGTCACGCACGAGACCCGCGATCTGCCCGTAGAGGGTGGTGAGGGGCTCGCTGTGCAGCCAATGCAGGGCGGTGGCGGTGAGCACGGCGTCGTATGAGTCGTACGGGAGTTGCGCCGTCCACTCGGGGTCCTTGAGGTCCGCGGTCACGAACGTGACGCGGTCGTCCCCGGCGAAGGTGCCCTCGGCGATGGCGAGGAGCGCGGGGTCGAGGTCGACGCCGGTGCTGACCGCCTTCGGGAACCTCTTGAGCAGCCGGTCCGTAATACTCCCGGTACCGCACGCGAGGTCGAGGACGCGGGGCTCGGTGCCGACGACGGCCTCGACCATGTCCAGCATGACCCTGAACCGCTCCTCGCGGTCGGGCAGATACCACTCCTGCTGCCGGTCCCAGCTGTCCTGCCAGGCCCGCCAGTCGGCCTTGGCCGCCGTTTCCGTCATGAGAAGCCCTCCCGTACGTAATACGCTCTCGTAATACCCTAGAAGCGCGCGCAGCTGTTACTCACGCACCTGACGAAGATAGCCCGCCCCGGTAAGGACTACAAGTGGAACTGGCCTATTACTCGGACTACGCCGTACGTCTGGTCAACAGCGAGGAGCCGGGTCGCAACAAGGACGCGCTGACGTCGGTCGACGCGGTCCGTGAGCTGTTCGGAGGCAATGCGCAGGCGGCCCGTCGCGCCACGGACTCCGACGTCACCCGCTTCCGTTCGGTGCGGGCCAGGCTCAGGTCGGTCTTCGAGGCGGCCGACGGCGGGGACGAGACCCTCGCGGTCGACCTGCTGAACTCACTGCTCATGGAGTTCCCGGTCAGCCCGCAGATCTCGGGGCACGACCACCGCGACGACGGCGGCAACCCGCTGTGGCACATGCACCTCGCGGACCACCCGTCGAACGCGACGTCCGGGTACGCGGCGATCGCCGCGATGGGCCTCGCCTTCCACCTCACCGAGCACGGGGTCGACCGCCTCGGCCTGTGCGAGGCAGCGCCGTGCCGCAACGCCTACCTCGACACGTCGACGAACCGCTCCCGGCGCTACTGCTCGGACCGCTGCGCGACCCGGGCCAATGTCGCCGCCTACCGCGCCCGCAAGCGCCTGGAGACGGAGCGGTCGGCCAGCACGGGCCGCGCGGCCGAAACGGCCCAGCGCAGCAGGCTGAACGGCGAGCGCTGACCGGACCTCGACTGGGGCGGGCGGTAGCGGAACCACACCTTCCCCAGGACGAGTTCCTCGGGCACCGTGCCGTAGTCCGTGCTGTCCCCGCCCGCGTACGTGTTGTCCCCGAGCACCCACCAGCCGCCCTCGCGCCGCTCGGCGGCGCGCTTGACGACCAACAGGTCCTGCTGGAACGGATGGCGGAGCACCACCACGTCACCCGCTCGGACCCGCGCGCCCCACTGCACCACCAGGCGGTCCCCGTGGTACAGCGTGGGCACCATCGAAGGGCCGGTCACCTCGGCCGCGCCCAACGGCAGGATGGCCCTTCTGCGTTCGCTCCCCTGCGACAGCTCCGGCATCACCGCACCTCCCCCGGTCCTATCCTCCACGAGTCCCAGTCTGACCCTGGACTTTTGTCCTAAGCCCATGGGGGCACTCGCGAAAAGCCGTCTCTCACGGAGTAATGTCCCACCTGAGAAGACGATCACGAGGAAGGACCGCTGCATGCTTTCCCGCCTGTTTGCCCCCAAGGTAAAGGTCAGCGCCCACTGCGACCTCCCCTGCGGCGTGTACGACCCGGCCCAGGCCCGCATCGAGGCCGAGTCGGTCAAGGCCGTCCAGGAGAAGATGGCCGGCAACGACGACGCGCAGTTCCAGACGCGCGCCATCGGCATCAAGGAGCAGCGCGCGGAGCTCGCCAAGCACCACGTGTCGGTGCTCTGGAGCGACTACTTCAAGCCCCCGCACTTCGAGAAGTACCCGGAGCTGCACCAGCTGGTCAACGACACCCTGAAGGCCCTCTCGGCCGCCAAGGGCTCGTCGGACCCGGCCACGGGCCAGAAGGCGCTGGACTACATCGCCCAGATCGACAAGATCTTCTGGGAGACCAAGAAGGCCTGATCTTGACCTAGGCCGTTGGACCTGCACTTTCGCGGGTCTCATCGTTTACCTGACCGCACCCGGTCCGCAGGCCGCCGAGAACGGCGTCCATGACGGTCCGGGTGCGGTCTTCTTCTGGCGTCGGCCTTGAAGTCGACGTCCGACACCTTGAGGCCGAGCAACTCGCCTATGCGCAAGCCTGCTCCGGCGAGCAGCACGATCGCCGCTCGGATGAGCCGCGCGCGCCGGTCGCTGCGGCCAGGTCGGCGAGCCGCGCGGATCGGCCCGACCGGGCTGGCAGACGACTGCAGGTAAGAACCTGCCCCCCCCCAGCCGAGCAGGTCCAGCAGGACGCGGGTGGAGGTCTCGGCGACCGTCGCGGTCCTGCTCGTGTCGAAGGCGTCCAACATCAGATCCAGAGCCTCGGCGAAGGCGGGCCAGTGAACGCTGGCCCGATAGTTCTGCCGCAGCACACCTGCGGTTCTGCGGCGGGCAAGGGCGGGGCTGTCGATCACGGCGCCCCGGATGAGGGTGGGCCGTCCGCTCGGTAGGTGGGTCGGGATGGTGAGCCACTGCTGACGGGCGGGTTCATCGAGGGCAGCGAGGCGGGCTCGGTGCTGGTAGTCGCGGCGGGTGAACTGCACGTCGTCCAGGACGATCCAGTAGTCCGCCGCGAACAGCTTGGCCAGCGTGGTCAGCCGGGGCAGGAAGTTCGGCTGGTGGATGGCCCAGAGCCCGCCCGGCTCGGGCAGGTCACGAGATGAGGCGGCTGGTGAAGCCGTCGCGGATGAGGGACTCGTAGGCGGCATGCACGTCCTCCGGGACCTCCTGCTCGATGGCGAATCCGAGCTTCGGGTATTCGATGACCCGCTGGAGGTCGCCGACGAGCATGTCCAGAACGAGCTTCTCGTCGCCGATGGACTTCAGGTAGTCGTCGAACTCCTGCGGCTCCGACGCACACAGGATCTCGACGTCGGACCACAACTTGCGGGCAGTCGCGAACGATCGCCTCTCCATATAGGGCTTGGAGACCAGCAGCACTCTCTTCGGCCGGATCCCGGCGGCGGCGAGGACCTCACGGGAGAGGGTGATGTTCTGCCCGGTGTTGCCCGCGTTGGGCTCCAGCAGGATCGCCTCGGCGGGAACGCCGAGGTCGATGGCATGCTCGCGGAAGTGGACAGCCTCACCGCGGGGGAAGACCTTGGCGGTGGTGGGGCTGTTGCCCCCGGTGAACACCAGGGTCGGGAAGTGCCCGGAGCGATACAGCTCGGCGGAGTGGGCCGCGACGCCGAGGTCGTGGCTGCCCAGCCCGATCGCCACGTCGACGGGCCGCGGCTCGTGCTGCATCTGGTGGTAGTCCCAGATCAGCTTGGCCTGGCGCCACTGGTCCTCGGTGATGGCCTGCTGGTCGTTGCGCACGCGTTTCTCCCTGGTCACCGTTGCCGGGGGCCCAGCGGCCCCTCACTCATGGCCTTGACGCCCTCGATACTGCGCAGTTGGTGCACGAGTCCGTACTGCGCGGCCATCTCGGCGGCGTGGCCGAGGACGAGGAGTCCATCATCCCGGGTCGCCTTGTCGGAGAGCAGGATGTGACCATCAGCGGTGTCCAGCCGCACGCGTTGCATCGGCGAGTCGGTCGCACCGCTGCTGCGAGCGATGTCGATGAAGTGCAGAGCCTGGGTGAGGTCGCCCGCCCCACGACGGGCGAGGGCGAGTTTCTGGTGGGCCACCGTCCAGTCGTCCGGTTCGGTGAGGTCCTGGAAGTCGCGGGTGGCGGCCTGCATGACGCGGGTCGCATAGTCGTGCTGGCCGTCTTTGCTCAGCGCAGTCCCCACCCACAGCCGGGCCCTCGCACGGTCGCGGCGGGACAGCCGGTCATCGACGGCGAGGGTCTCGTAGTTGCGGGCGGCGGTCTCCAGCTTCCCGGACATCTCCGTGACCACGGCGAGGGACAGGTCGAGCTGGGCGACGCGGCGGGGGATGTCGAGCTGGGCGAAGACCGCGCGGGCGCCGGTGTAGGAGTGCTGGGCAGACAGCGGGCCGAGGACGGCGCCCTGGTCACGCTTGAGGTCGCCGAGCAGGGCAGTGGAACGGGCGAACAGGTACAGGCCTTTCTCATCCAGCTCAGGGGCCTTGAACCGGCCCAGCCACCGCGTCAGGAGGCTGTCGGCGAAGGCGAAGTTCTGCCGGGACAGGGCTACCAGAACGCGGTCCAGATCGTCTGCCCAGGACTCGTACTCCCAAGCCCGGGGTCCGGAGGCGGTGACACGGCGCCGGGCGGCGGTCAGCGGGCTGGTCATCTCCGACAGGAGCGTCTCGAAGCGCAGGTGTACGGCGGCGTCCGCGCGGCCGAGGGCGGTGTCGAGGATGGCCTGGGTGTCGGGTCTGGGCTCGGTGTCGGCGAGCTTGGACTCCCACTTGGAGACGGTCGCGACAGCCAGGCCGAGCTTCTGGGCAAAGGATCTGATGCTCAGGCGCAGGGCGAGACGCAGAGCCCTGGCCTCCAAGCCGGTCCAGTGGTGCACGGTCGCCACGCCTCACTCCCTTCCACGGGTCATCGAAGCAGATGCGTGCAGTCGGCGGGACGAAAGTGGAACGGAAGTAGAACGGCCGGCGATTGGCCGCG
Organism: Streptomyces sp. Je 1-332; assembly: GCF_040730185.1. NCBI lineage: Bacteria > Bacillati > Actinomycetota > Actinomycetes > Kitasatosporales > Streptomycetaceae > Streptomyces > Streptomyces sp. Je 1-332. Next base: position 5,496,230 of record NZ_CP160402.1, on the reverse strand, counting down.
ATTTAGGACGCGGCCACACTCAGAACGTCACCACTTGTCGAGCCTTTGGACGGTCCTGAGCATGGAACCCCTCACGGAGCACCGCCCGGTCAGCGGCCCGGTCGTCTACGGATTCCTGCGGCTGATGTGAGCATCCCGAGCGCGACAGGACGCGCTGGTCGCCTCGCTCGCCGAGTACTGCCGCACCCACGAGCTGCAACTGTCAGGCGTCTTCACCGACCGCGCCGCCGACGCGGGCCCCGCGTCGGCGGCGTTCACCGGGCTGATGGACGTGCTCGCGCTGCCGGACGTCTACGGCGTCATCGCCCCAGCCATGTCGCACCTGGGGCCGAAGGCCATAGCCCCCGAACGCGCACGCCGGATCGAGACAGCCAGCTCGCGGTTGCTGCTGATCCGCCGCCCCCGCCCCACGCACCCCTCCGTCTCGCCCAGCGGCTTCGTCCGCCGCCGGCCCGGAACCACCCGCGCCCTGAACGCCGAGTCATGAGGACCGAGATGGCCGATTCAACCCAGCGGTTCTTCAAGGCCCGGCCAGGATCAGTCGGCCAGGCACGGACGTTCACCACCGACGCCCTCACCGAGTGGGGCCTACTGGGTCGGGCCGAAGACATCCGGCTCTGCGTTTCCGAGCTCGCCACCAATGCCCTGGTTCACGGCACCGTCGCGGACCGCGGCTTCCTGGTCCGACTCGACGCGGACGAGGAAGTCGTACGCCTGGAAGTGCACGACAGCCGCCGCCAGCATCCCGAGGTACGCCAGGCCGCCCACACGGACACCTCCGGACGCGGGCTGATCCTGGTGAGTGCGCTCGCCGATGGCTGGGGAGTCGAGGACCGCAACCCGTTGGGGAAGATCGTCTGGTCCTGCTTCAAGTACGCAGGACGGACGACACCATGAGCGTCCTGATGGCTCCGCCCGGCGCTACCGATCAAGAGGAGGCCGGGTCGGTACCGTCGCGAGGCCTCACCCGCGACCCCCAGGCTCGTGCGCCCAGCAGGGACATCGCGGCTGGCAGGAGCACCCCGCGCACCACGGTGGCGTCGATGAGGATCGCCAGGGCCATGCCGAGGCCCAGCATCTTGTACTCGATGGCGGACAGGGTCATGAACACGGTGAAGACACCGGTCATGATGAACGCCGCGCTGCTGACGACACCCGCGCTGGCGGCTGTGCCGCCGACGACCGCATCGCGCGGTTCCGCGCCCGCGAGCCACCGTTCCTTGATCCGGCTGAGGATGAAGATGTGGTAGTCCATGCTCAGGCCGAAGAGAATGATGAACATGAACAAGGGAAGCCAACTGACCACGCCTCCATAGGAGCTGAAGCCCAGGAGGGACTCCAGGTGGCCGTCCTGGAAGACCCAGGTGAGCACCCCGCAAGCGGCGCCGATGGACAGCAGGTTGAGCAGGATCGATGCGAGGGGAATGGTCCACGACCGGAAGGCCACCGCGAGCAGCAGGAAGGCCAGACCGAGGATGAAGGCGAAGACGATCGGGGTCCGGTCGTTCACCTGCTCCGTGAAGTCGTGCGGCATGGCGGTCTTTCCCGCGACGCCGTAGTCGACACCCGCCACCTTGCCCAGCGTCGCGGGCAGCGCCTGCTCACGCAGAGTCTCCAACGCCCGGTTCGCGACGGGATCGGTGACGGCGCCCGCCAGCGGCACCCGCACCACCATGGCCGCGCCGACCGGCACGGCCGTGATCGGCTCCCGCAGCGCACCACCACTGGCCGCCGCCTGCTCGTGCAGTGCGTCGATCGCCTTCCGCACGGCTGGGGTGTCGGCCGACGCACCGTCCGCCCGGTCGATGACGACCCGGGCCGAGGTCGCCGCCCCGGGGAACTCCTGCTGCATATCGCTCGCCGCATCCACCGCGGCCGAGACGCCGGGCGGCAGACTCGCGGTCACCGCGGCGTCCTGCAGCCGGATGCCGAGTACCGGCAGTGCCATGACCAGCAAGGCCAGAGCCGCCGTCGCGCCCGCCACGACGGGCCGCCGTACGACCGCACGGGCCACACGGCCCCACAGGCGTGACTCCTTCGCCGCGATCCGGCGCCGGCCGAGCCAGGGGATACGGGCCTTGTCGACGCGGTCCCCAAGGAGGGCGAGCAGCGCTGGAAGGACGGTCACCGAGCTGAGCACGGCCAGACCGACCACCAGGACCGTTCCGACTGTGAGCCCCTTGAACACGTCCACACCGGTGAAGAGCAGCCCGACCATGCAGACCATCACGGTCAGGCCCGAGGCAACGATCGCGTGCCCCGACGTACCTGCCGTGATCCGCAGCGCCTCGCGCACCTCGCGCCCGGCGGCCCGCTCCTCGCGTACCCGGCGCAGATAGAACAGCGAGTAGTCGATGCCGACAGCCATGCCGATCAGCAGGATGATGGAGGAGGCCGCGCTGTTGAACGGCACCCACTGACTGACCAGTTGCAGCAGGCCGAAAGCTCCGGCCACAGTGGTCGCCGCGAGCAGCAGCGGTATCCCCGCGGCGATCAGCGAGCCGAACACGACCAGCAGGATCAGCAGCGTGAGCGGCAGCGAGGTCGTCTCGGCTCGCTTCAGGTCATCCTTGATGCCCTCGTTGGCCGCCTCGGAGAGGCTGCGGTCGCCCGCCTGGGCGAGCCGTACCTCGGGGTGGCGCGCCTTCACCTGTTCCACGGCCTTCACGACCGCCGCGTAGTGCGCATCGAACTCGGCTTCGGGGCCCGGGACTTCAAAGGTGACCAGGCCGGAACGGCCGTCCTGCGACAGCCAGCGCTCGCCATGTGCCGCCAGTGGGGATCCGATGTCGTCGACCGCACCCGGGGTCCGGCTCAGCTCGGCCACCAGATCCTCGGCCGCCTCGCGCAGCGCGGGGTCGTCCGCGAAGCGCGGGCCGTCCGCGGTGCCACGGGGCTGGATCAGGACGTTCTCCCGGATGGAGTCCCCGCTGTGCTGCGCGTTCACGGTCTGCTGCGCCCGGCCCGATTCACCCGGATCCACCGAACGGGCGGCGTCGCCCGTCACGAACGCGCTGGAGAGTACGGCGATCACGACCAGCGCGAGCCAGCCGCCGATCGCCAGGGCACGGTGCCGGGTGGACCAGTCGGCGACGGCGGCGATCACGCCGGGACGGACGCGCCCCTGCTTCGCACCGGATCCGGATGACGCCGGACCTGGCACACCGGCGGCGGATATGTCGTCGGCGCGATCCGTCGGGCGGTGGTCGGACTTGCTTGTGGGCAGCATGAGCTGCTCTCCTCTTCCTGGTGGAGTGTTCCTGCGCAAACTCGCCTGCGGCGAGGTGGTTCGGCTCCCCAGCCCGGGTCGTCGAGTTGCCGCTCGACGACCCGGACCTCCCTGTCCGGGGCTACTCGACGTCCTTCAGGACCCGTTCTATCGAGCCCGTGCGGCTCTGCAGATCTGTGACCTGGCCACCGATCTCAGCCAGCTGCTGCTCGATCCGCTGCTGCCCGTCCACGGCGGATTCGGCGAGCTTTCGGTACTCGCTCTCCCGTGCCAGCTGAGCCTTGGCCCGCCAGCTGATGGCGAACTGCCAGATGACCGTGATGATCACAGCGGTCAGCAGGACGAAGATGCCGATCGTCCCGATGACTTCCTGCCACTCGTGCTCGTTCAACGCGATGGTCCTTTCTCCATGGTCAGCGTCTCCACGGCGCTCTCGACGCACTCCGGTGTCAGGTGAACCGAGAAGGGACTCACCTCGTAGAACTTCATTGCCTTGCCGTCCTCCGACAGCTCCAACTGAGAGCTGACCAGGCCGGCCGCCTCCAGCTTCTTCAGGTGCACCTGCAGCAGCGCCCTGCTGATGTCCAGCTCGCGCGCCAGAAGGCTCACATACTTACGCCCACCCGCAGAGAGGGCCGCGACGACGCGCAGCCGGTGCGGATTGGACAGAGTGGCCATCACCTGCACCAGCTCGTCGCCTGTCGGCGTGGGATCCCTCATGTCAACATCCAGCACATGCCAAGAGATGTTAGCAGGTGCCTAACTGTTAAGTCATGGGCTAAGCGACCAAGTCAGACGGACCGACCCTGCGCCCACCATCCGGACAAAAGGCCGGGTCGGTGACCTGCAGGGAAGATCCCCGCAGGTCACCGACCCGGCCCGTTACTAGGAGACGAAGAAGGCCCCCTTGTCGGCCGTGCACCCTCTGTCAGCCGTGCGCCCGCTGTCAGCCGTGCGCCCGCTGTCAGCCGTGCACCCGCTGTCAGCCCTGCAACGCCGCAAGGCCCTTGCGCAGGTCCTCCGCGTTCATCACCGGGTAGACCTCGATCTCCGCGCCGAGCTCCAGGAAGAACGGCTCGGTGATGGCCGGGATCTCCGAACTGTCCTGCATGTCGAAGACGAAGGTGGCCGTCCGGCCTCCGTCGCAGGGGCCGAAGTACGCCGCCTCCGGCTTGAGCTGTTCCGTCACCGACTGCACGATCTTCGGCAGTGTGCCGTTCTTGATCGCCTCGTTCGAGACCTGTGTGTCAAGACGCGCTCTGAGCATGACTCTCATGGCACTCACTTCCTCCCTTCCAGGGTCCCGCATCAGGCCCGGTCGTGCAGCGCCAGGTTCGCGGCGAAGCCGAGGAACGCCACCCCGCTGAACTGCTCGAGACGGCGCCGGAACGACGGACGGCGGATGCGCTCGCCCAGCGCTGATGCCGCGTAGGTGACGATCCAGTACCAGAGCGCGAGTTCGACCAGGTCGACCGCCGTGAGCAGCAGCGTCGCGCTGAACACGGGGGCGCCCTCCGGGATGAACTGCGGGAGCAGGCTGATGTAGAAGAGCCCGGCCTTGGGGTTGAGCAGGTTCGTGGCGAGCCCGGCGCGGAAGGCCGCCCAGCGGTCCCGGGGAGCGGCCGAATCGGCCCGCGCCTTTTCCTCCCGATCCGGGGCCGGCTCCCGTACCCGGTGGCGGGAGCGCCACAGTGCCGTCCCCCCCAGCCACGCCAGGTACAGAGCGCCCCCGATGCGCAGGGCGTCGTACGCGAAACGGGACGCCGTGAGGACTGCCGTCAGGCCGATGGCCGTCGCCACGCCCCAGGCCAGACAGCCGGTGAGGATGCCCAGCGCGGCGGCGAGACCGCCGTCCCTGCCGTGCGCCATGGAGGTGCGCAGGACCAGAAGTGTGTCCAGGCCCGGCGTGATGTTGATGATCGCGGCGACGCCCGCGAACGCGAGTACGGCGGTGAGCATGGCGGGAGGCTAGTGGCCCGCCGCTGTGTCGCGCCTCCCGATAAATCGGTTGCCGCCGCACGTCGCCCCTGTTGCACTTGCCGTACACCCGAGCCGTCAAGGAGACGCAATGCGCCGTTTGTTCATGTCCAGCCAGAAGGGAATCGCCACCGACCCAGAGGACATGACACTCAGTGCATACGTCGAGCACGTGCAACACCCTGAACTTGGGCATCCTGGCGCATGTTGACGCCGGTAAGACCAGCCTGACCGAACGGCTTCTGCACGCCGCCGGTGTCATCGACGAGATCGGTCGCGTCGACGCGGGCAGCACCCAGACCGATTCGCTGGCCCTGGAGCGGCAGCGCGGCATCACGATCAAGTCCGCCGTCGTCTCCTTCGCCGTCGACGACGTCACCGTGAACCTCATCGACACCCCCGGGCACCCGGACTTCATCGCCGAGGTGGAACGGGTGCTGAGCGTGCTCGACGGCGCCGTGCTCGTCGTCTCCGCGGTCGAAGGCGTCCAGGCGCAGACCCGTGTGCTCATGCGGACGCTGCGGCGCCTCCGCATTCCCACGCTCGTCTTCGTGAACAAGATCGACCGGCGCGGCGCGCGCCACGAGGACCTTCTGCGGGACATCTCGGAGCGGCTCGTCCCGGACATCGTGCCCATGGGGACGCCGCGCGGCCTCGGCGGACGCGACGGGGCCTTCGTGCCCTTCGAGGACGGCGACCCCTCCTTCACCGCCCGCCTCGTCGACGTACTCGCCGCGCACGACGACGAGCTGCTCGCCGCCTACGTCGACGACGCGACGGAGCTCCCCTACGGGCGGCTCCGCGCCGAACTCGGCACGCAGACCGAGCAGGCCCTCGTGCACCCGGTGTACTTCGGCTCGGCCGCCACCGGCGCGGGCGTCACCGAACTCGTCGCGGGCATCCGGGAGTTGCTCCCCTCCGCTGACGGATCGCTGCGGGCCGACGACCCGGTCTCCGGCACCGTCTTCAAGGTCGAGCGCGGGGACGCCGGGGAGAAGATCGCGTACGTACGGATGTTCGCGGGGACGATCCGCACCCGGGACCGGCTGCCGTTCGGCGGCGGGCGAGAGGGCAAGGTCACCGCGGTGAGCGTCTTCGACCGCGGGGCCGCCGTCTCGCGCGAGGGTGTCTCCGCCGGCCGGATCGGGAAGCTGTGGGGGCTCGGGGACATCCGGATCGGCGACGTCGTCGGCGTGCCACACGCGAAGAGAGGCGGGGAGGGGCAGCACTTCTTCTCGCCGCCCACTCTGGAGACCGTCGTCGTCCCCGCCCGCCCCGGGGACAAGGGCGCGCTGCATCTCGCGCTCGCCCAGCTCGCCGAGCAGGACCCGCTGATCAACCTGCGGCAGGACGATCTCCGTCAGGAGGTGTACGTGTCGCTGTACGGCGAGGTCCAGAAGGAGGTCATCCAGGCGACGCTCCTCGACGAGTACGGCATCGACGTGGCCTTCCGCGAGACCACGACCATCTGCGTGGAACGCGTGAGCGGCAGCGGCTCCGCCTTCGAGATCATCGACAAGGACGACAACCCCTTCCTGGCCACCGTCGGCCTGCGCGTCGATCCCGGGCTGCCGGGCTCCGGCGTGGAGTTCCGCCTGGAGGTCGAGCTCGGTTCGATGCCGTACGCGTTCTTCCGTGCCGTCGAGGAGAGCGTGCGCGAGGCCCTGCACCAGGGGGTCCACGGGTGGGAGGTCGACGACTGCACCGTCACCATGACGCACTCCGGGTACTGGCCCCGGCAGAGCCACGCGCACGCCACCTTCGACAAGAGCATGTCCAGCACGGCCGGTGACTTCCGGCAGCTGACACCGCTGGTCCTCCTGAGCGCGCTGCGGCGGGCGGGCACCGAGGTGCACGAGCCGCTGCACCGCTTCCGGCTCAGTGTCCCGGACGACGTGTTCGGGCAGCTCCTGCCCGCGCTCTCACGGCTGCGGGCCATCCCGCACACCCAGACGGCGCGCGGCGCCTCGTACGTGGTCGAGGGCGAGATCCCGGCGGCCCGCGTCCACGAGCTGGAGCAGCTGCTGCCCTCGCTGACGCGTGGCGAGGGCGAGCTGGAGTCGGCCTTCGAGCGGTACCAGCCGGTCCGGGGCGAGGCCCCGGAGCGACCGCGGACCGACCGCAACCCGCTCTGCCGCAAGGAGTACCTGCGGGAGGTGGCCGGTGTCCGGCGCTAGTGCGAGGGGCGTTGGAGCGACAGGGCGTTGGAGCGACGGGGCGCTAGAGGGAGGGGGCCTTGGTACGGGTCAGCGCCGGAACGCGGGCAGCCCGAGGGCGCGCACGCGGGCGGGGTCGACGAGGATGTTGAGTTCGACGATCCTGCCGCCGGCGATCGTGAACTCCATGACCGAGACGACCTCGCCGTCCGGCACTCCGACCATGCCGAAGCGGCCGTTGACGAGCGCGATCTCGGTGGTCGGCGCCGCCTGCCTGAACATCGCCGCCTGCCCGGCCACCACCGAAGCGCCCCGTACCAACTTCGAGAGGCCGGAAGCGAGTTCGCCGGTGTCCGCACGCAACACCACGCCCGGGTCGAGCAGTTCGAGCAGCGCGTCGAAGTCGCCGCCCCGCGCGGCCGCGAGGAAGGCTCCGACGACCTCGCGCTGTCGTACGGGGTCGTTGTCGGGGGTGGGCGCCGAGTCCTGCACCCTGCGGCGGGCCCGGCTCGCCAGCTGCCGGGTCGCGGCCGGGGTGCGCTCCACGATCGGGGCGATCTCGTCGAAGGGCATGGCGAACATGTCGTGCAGCACGAAGGCGAGACGTTCGGCCGGTGCCAGCGTCTCCAGGACGACGAGCAGCGCGAGGCCCACCGAGTCGGCGAGCAGCACCTCCTGCTCGGGGTCGACCACGTCCCCCCAACTCACCACCGGGTCCGGCACATGGGTGTCCATCGACACCGAGAGGGACTCCTCGCGCCGCGACTGCCGCGTACGCAGCATGTCGAGGCAGATCCGGCCGACGACCGTCGTCAGCCAGCCCCCCAGGTTCGCCACCTCGTCGCTGTCGGAGCGGCTGAGCCGGATCCAGGACTCCTGGACCGCGTCCTCGGATTCGCTGAGCGAACCGAGCATGCGATAGGCGACTGCCTTCAGATGCGGCCGATGCTCCTCGAAGCGGGCCGCCAGCGCCTCGTCACGCTCGGCGCTCCGGTCCACCGCTGCCTTGTTCTGATCCATCTGTCACATTCCCTCGTCGCGGTACGTCGTACAAGTGACGCACCCTGCAGCGCACTTGGAGGCACACAGTAATGAACACGCAGACGCCGGGGCCCCGCACTCCCGAGCGGCGCAAGCAGGACGCGCTGCACCGCCTCGCCCACGACATCGACGCCTGGGTGGCCACGGCCGACGCGGAGAGCGGTGCCCCCTACCTCATCCCGCTGTCCTTCCTCTGGGACGGCGAGAGCCTGCTGGTGGCCACCCCGGACGCGAGCGTCACCGGACGCAACCTCCGGGCGACCGGCAGGGCGCGGGTCGGTCTCGGGCCGACCCGCGACGTCGTCCTCATCGAGGGGGCCGTACGGGCCCTGGGGGAGGGCGAGTTGTCCCCCGAGGACCGGGACGCCTTCGCCGAGAAGACGGGCTTCGACCCCAGCAGACTCACCGCCGTCTACACCTACTTCCGCATCACCCCCCAGCGGCTCCAGGCCTGGCGCGAGGCCGACGAGCTGGAGGGCCGGGAGCTGATGCTGGGCGGGCGGTGGACGGTGCGCTAGTCCGGCGGTGCGGAGGGCGGTGCACTAGTCCAGCGACGCGGGGGGCTCAGCTCCGGCCGAGCACCGGGGCCAGTGCCTCCCTCAGGTCACCGGGTCCCGTGTAGTGCAGCCCGGTCATGCCGAGCGCGACGGCCGCGTCCACGTTCTCCTTGCGGTCGTCCACGAACAGGCAGCGCTCGGCGGGAACCCCCGTACGCTCCACGGCGATCTCGTAGATCCGGCGGTCGGGCTTGACGATGCCGACGTCGGCGCTGCTGACCACGGTGTGCGCGAGGTCGGCGATGCCGAGTTCGGCCAGGTCCTGGTCGAGCCAGGGGGTCGCGTTCGTCACGAGCGCCACGTGCAGGTGCGCGCGGGCCCGCCGCAGCAGGTCAACCACCGTGGCGTCGGCGGAGAAACCGGCCTCGGCGAGCGCGGCGCCCAGGGCGTGCCCGCGCTCGTAAGGCACCCGGTCCGCGAGGCCGTGCGCGATGGCCTCCACCCACTCCTTCTTGCCGATGTGCCCGAGCATCAGCGGCAGATCGGTCTCGGGCGTGAAGGCGAACTCGGCGGTGCTGCCGTGGGGCAGACCGGCGGCGCGCTCCATCTCCTCCACCCGTGTCATGTCGTAGAAGCGGATCACGCCGTCGAGATCGCAGAGCACGGCGTCGAACGGCAGCGGCGGCAGCGGCGGCAACTGCGGCAGCTGCCAGCCGAAGCGCAGTTTCTCCTTGGCCTCGGCGCCGATCCGGCCGTAGAAGCGGATGGCGCCCTCGTTCCACGCGGGCGTCTGCCACTGCACCTCGGTGAGGCCAAGGGCACGGGCCTCGGCCGCCACCGCGTCCATCAGCAGCTCGCCGAGGCCGAGACCCCGGTGGCCGTCACGCAGGAAGAGGCAGTCCATGTGGAGGTACTCGGCGCCGTCCCAGGTGGAGATCTCCGGCACACACGTCGCGTAACCGACGACCTCGCCACCACCGGGCAACTCGGCCACCAGACAGCGCAGCCGCGGGTCGGGCACCCCGAAGAGCAGTTCGCCCAGGCGCCGGTCGAGCCCGGGGGCGGGCGGGGCGCCTTTCTCGTACGCGGCGTGCTCGGCGACGAGCTCGACGACGCGGGGCAGGTCGGCGGGCCGGGCACGTCGGACGCGGGCGTCGCCGGTCCGGACGGGGGGTGCTTCGTCGTACGTCATCGCGGGGCCTTGCGGGCGCCCAAGGGCCGTGCGGTGCGGGCGTGATGGCCGTCGGCGAGCGCGAGCAGCCGCTCGCCGCCGACGGCCGACGGAAGGTGATCCAGCTCGGTCATGTCCATGAGCCCATGATGCAGATGTCCGCTACTGCTCGCCCAGCAGCCACTGTCCGCTGCTGCTCGCCAGCAGCCACTTCACGCCCGCAGGGCGGTGTCCACGAGGGATCGCACCTCGTCGTCCGAGAGGCCGAGCTCCTGCGCTTCAGCGACGAATGCCCGTACCCGCTCGCCCAGTTGCGCCCGCGCCCGCGCCGCAGTGGCGTCCACGGCGGTCACCCCGTCGCACCGGGGGTTGCGGCAGGGGCCGGGGTCCCACACAGGGACGTACACCCCGCGCAACTTGCGTCGTCTGATGGCCGTACCGACAGGCCGTCCGCAGCTCGCGCACACCGGCTCGCTCCGCGGGCGGGGGCCGGACGGGCTCCCGTCGCTGCCCATGCGTTCAGGGTAGGGCGGGTCGAACCTGCCGGATAGCCCGGCGAGAAGGGATACCGGGAGAGGAGCAGCTCCACGCAGCGCACGGGTTCATGCGAATCGGTCGGTGTCGCCGCCGTCCGTGCCGAAAGGCCGGGGTTCCCGCCACATCGGCCACAGGTGCGGGCCGTCCGGCAGGTCTATGGCCTTGCCGGTGAAATGGAATCCGAGCCGCGTGTACAGCGCGCGGCTGCGGCTGCTGCTCGCCTCCAGATACGCGTGCAGCCCTTCCCTGTCGCAGCGTTCGAGCACGGCGCCGATCAGCGCGGAGCCGAGCCCCTCGCCCTGCCGCTCCGGGCTCACGCCGACCATGTGCAGATACTGGTGGGGCCGGTCGGTGGGGTGCGCCTCGCCGGTCAGCCTGCCGATCTCCTCGATCCGCGCGTTGTCCGGGTCGATGGCCGCGCGCAGCTGTGCGGGCCCCTCTTCGCCGCTGGCGTCCGCGCCGGCCTCCGCGTCCGCGTCTCCGCCCGCGGGGACGGACCACCACAGCGCGACGGCCGAGCCGTCCTCCGCGATGTCCACGTAGCCCTGACTCAGTGCCAGGTCGTAGAAGGCGTCCATCAGAGCGCCGTGCCTGCGGCGGCGGTCCTCCTCGCCGGGGAAGACCCAGCTGCTCACCGGATCGTTCTGGAACGCCACGTCGAGCAGCCGGACCGCGTCCGCTCTGTCGCTCTCCCCGGCCCTCCGGATGACTACGCCCACAGCCCCGCCCCCTTGCCCCTCGCCCGCGCTCAACTGCGCTTACGTCCCCGCTGGTTGCTACGGGTGCAGCCTAGGTGATCGGGTCCCCCGCGCACGGGCGAGCCCCGCACCCTGACCGGATCCCGGCGGGGTGCGGGGCTCGTCTCCTGTCGTCTCCTATCGGTTCCTCTCGGTTCCTCTCGGTTTCTTTCGGTTCCTTTCGGTTTCTTTCGGTTCCTCTCCGTGCGTTCCGTGCGTTTACGTACGTTCAGTGCGTGCGCCGTGTCACGAACTCCGCGAGCGCCAGCAGGCTGCCCGCCGCCTCCGGGACAGGCACCGCGCCGGCGAGCTGGTTGATCGCGCGGGACATCCGGTCGCCCGCGTGCAGCAGCGCCCAGTCCCTGCCGCCCGCCGTCTCGACGGCGTGCGCCATGCGGTCCAGGTCGCCGTCGGCCGACGGGTGTCCGTACAACTCGGCCAGTTCCGCGCCGGCCGGGGTGCCGGAGGCCAGCGCCGCGACCACCGGCAGGGACTTCTTGCGGGCGGCGAGGTCGGCGCGGGCCGGCTTGCCCGTGTGCCCCGGATCGCCCCAGATGCCGATCACGTCGTCGATGAGCTGGAAGGCGAGACCCGCCTCACGGCCGAACCCGTCGAGCGCGTCCACCTCGCTGCGCCCCGCCCCCGCGTACAACGCCCCCACCGCGCAGGCGCAGCCCAGCAGCGCCCCCGTCTTGGCCTCGGCCATGGCGAGGCATTCGTCGAGCGTGACCTCGTCGGGCCCGCGCCGCTCGAACGCGCCGTCCGCCTGCTGGCCCGCGCAGAGCTCCACCACACAGGAGGCGAGCCGGGCGGCCGCCGCCGGGGCCCCGGGGTGCGGGTCCTCGGCGAGCAGCCGCTGCGCCAGCGCCTGGAGCGCGTCACCGGCCAGGATCGCGTCGGGTTCACCGAACACGGTCCATGCGGTGGGCCGGTGCCTGCGGGTGGTGTCGCGGTCGATGACGTCGTCGTGCAGCAGGGTGAAGTTGTGGGTCAGCTCCACCGCCGCCGCGGCCCGGACGGCCAGGGCCTGGTCCCCGCCGAGGGCGCCCACCGCGGCGAGCACGAGCGCGGGCCTGATCGCCTTGCCCGCGTGCCCGGCCGCCGGTGTGCCGTCCGCGTGTTCCCAGCCGAAGTGGTAGAGCGCGACGCGGCGCAGCACTCCGGGAAGGGTCTCGATCGCCCGGCGCAGCTCCGGGTCGACGCACGCCCGCGCCGACGCCAGGATCTCCACCGCCTCGGACGATTCGTGCCCCGCCTGCTCCTGTGGCTCCGTCATGTCCGTGGTCATGTCCGTCGTCGTGTCCGTCATGGACTCACCCCGGGGAGGATGCGGACGGTGGCGTTTCCTGGGCCTGCGGGCGCGTACGGATGGGGTGTACCCGGCGGCGCGCCCACAGACACGGCCTCATCGCCAGCGGCCGATCTCGACGTTCTCCAGCACGCCCAGCGCGTCGGGCACCAGGACCGCCGCGGAGTAGTAGGTCGACACCAGGTACGAGATGATCGCCTGCTCGCTGATCCCCATGAAGCGCACCGACAGGCTCGGCTCGATCTCGTCCGGGAGGCCGACCTGGTGCAGGCCGACGACGCCCTGCTCCTCCTCGCCCGTACGCATACAGATGATCGAGGTGGTGCGGGCCTCGGTGACCGGGATCTTGTTGCACGGGTAGATGGGCACCCCGCGCCAGGTGGGGATGCGGTGGCCCCCCATGTCGATCGTCTCCGGCACGAGCCCGCGTTTGTTGAGCTCGCGGCCGAAAGCGGAGATCGCGCGCGGGTGGGCCAGGAAGAGCTTCGACCCCCGCCTGCGGCTGAGCAGTTCGTCCATGTCGTCCGGGCTCGGTACGCCCTCGTGGGGCTGCAGCCGCTGCTCGTACTCACAGTTGTTGAGCAGCCCGAACTCGCGGTTGTTGATCAGCTCGTGCTCCTGGCGCTCCTTGAGCGCCTCGACCGTGAGCCGCAACTGCTGCTCGGTCTGGTTCATCGGCTGGTTGTAGAGGTCGGCCACGCGCGTGTGGACGCGCAGAACGGTCTGGGCGACGCTCAGTTCGTACTCACGCGGCGCTGACTCGTAGTCGACGAACGTGCCCGGCAGCACGGCCTCGCCGATGTGTCCCGCGGACAGGTCGATGGGCGATTCGCCGAACTTGTTGGTCCGCTGGGCCGGGATGGAGCGCAGCCGCCTCAGGTGCTCACGCAGCGATTCCGTGCGCTCGGCGACCTGCTCCAGGTCCTGGCGCGGCAGGGTGAGCACGGTGCACGCGGTCACCGCGCGCGTCGTGTACTCCCAGATGGCCTCCGGGTCGAGCAGTGCCTGCTCGCCGAAGTAGGCCCCGTCGGCGAGGGTCCCGAGGACCGTGTCGTCCCCGTACGGCCCGGTGCCGATCTTCTCGACCCTGCCGTGCGCGAGCAGGTACACCTCGTCGGCCTGGCTGCCGAAGGAGGTGATGACCGAGCCGGCCTCGAACTCCCGCTGCTGGCAGCGCTGGGCCAGCTCCCCCAGGACCTCGACGTCCTCGTAGTCCCGCAGGGTCGGCAGTTCGCCGAGCTCCGCGGGGATGACCTGGACCCGGTCCCCGGTCTTCACGAACGTCACACGGCCGTCGCCGACCGAGTAACTCAACCTCCGGTTCACTCGATACGTACCGCCCTGCACCTGCACCCACGGCAGCGTCCGCAGGAGCCAGCGGGAGCTGATCTCCTGCATCTGCGGCGCGGACTTGGTGGTGGTGGCCAGATTCCGCGCGGCCGACGTACCCAAGCTCTGCTGCTGCTCGGACTGTTCCGCACGGACCTCTTCGCCTACCGACATTGGCTATGCCCTCCCGATCAAGCGCTGATCTGCGACGACAACCCTTCCAGCACGGTGCGTGTCGGCGCCATTACACAAACGAGCGGGAATGGACCAGGCGAAAGCGGGGCACTCACCCGCGTACCAGGAACGGGGTCCCCAGGGACGGGGAACTCCAAGATCCGTGCATCCGTTGAACAGGACGCAACGGCCGATACTGTTCGTACCGATATGCACCACTCCGCACCCCCGTAGGAGACGGCAATGGCAGGCTTCCTGGATCGCGCCAAGGAACAGGCGCAGCGCGGACTCAATCAGGGCAAGCAGAAGATCGACGAGGTCCAGGCGCAGCGCACGGGCAGCGACCTTCTGAAGAAGCTGGGCGCCGCGTATTACGCACAGCAGCACGGCACGGGAACCCCCGTGGCCACGCAGCAGGCCCTGCAGGCGGTCGAGGCCCACATCGCGACGAACGGCGACGCGTTCCTGCACAGCGGCGACCACCGCGGCTGACCAAATCGGCTCGCACGGTGCCCGAACAGCAACGGATTCCTTCCGAACGGCTGGTCCGGGCACCGTGGTTCCGGTAAAAGCGGGCGTACAAGACGGTCCGCGGCAGGCGGCCGTCGCGCTCCGCAAAGGAGTCGGCCATGGCCCCACCCATGTCCGCGGGCAAGTTCCTGGACGTGCTCAAGGACGAAGGTGTGACGGTCGTCGAAGTCGGCGACTGGCCGCACCACAACCGCAACCACAAGGGGCCGTGGGGGCCCGTGCACGGCGTGATGATCCACCACACGGTCACGTCGGGCAGCGCGCGGACGGTGGAGATCTGCCGGGACGGGTATGCGTCGCTGCCCGGCCCGCTCTGCCACGGCGTGATCACCAAGGACGGCCGCGTCCACCTCGTCGGGTACGGCCGCGCCAACCACGCGGGCCTAGGCGATGACGACGTCCTGCGCGCGGTCATCGCCGAGAAGGCGCTCCCGCCGGACAACGAGTCGAACACCGACGGAAACCGCCACTTCTACGGCTTCGAGTGCGAGAACCTCGGTGACGGCGAGGATCCGTGGCCCGACGCGCAGCTGGAGGCCATCGAGAGGGTCTCGGCGGCCATCTGCCGCCACCACGGCTGGACCCACCGGTCGGTGATCGGCCACCTCGAATGGCAGCCGGGCAAGATCGACCCCAAGGGCTTCACCATGAACGCCATGCGGGAGCGTATCGAGGAGCGCCTCAAGTAGGGCAAGCGCCCAGGGCGGGCCGGCCGCGACCGTGCCCGTCCGCACGGTGCCGGGCAGAATGGCGGGGTGAGCACCACCCCGCCGACCACCCCGCGCCCCCGGCTCCCGTCCCCGCTGCAGGAGCTCCAGGACGACCGGTTCGCGCGGCACGGCGTCACCCTCACACTCAAGCGGGACGACCTGATCCACCCGGACCTCCCGGGCAACAAGTACCGCAAGCTCTTCCTCAACCTGGACGCCGCCGTCGCTGCGGGGCACAAGGCCCTGCTGACCTTCGGCGGCGCATACTCCAACCACCTCCGGGCGACCGCCGCGGCGGGCCGCCTCCTCGGCCTGGAGACCATCGGCGTGGTCCGCGGCGACGAACTCGCGGGCCGCCCCCTGAACCCGTCGCTCGCGCACTGCGCGGCCGACGGAATGCGCCTGCACTTCATCGACCGGGCGACGTACCGCAGGAAGACCGAGCCGGAGATCCTGACCGCCCTCCTGCACGCGACAGGCGCCGAAGACCCGTACGTGATCCCCGAAGGGGGCAGCAACTCCCTGGCCGTACAGGGCTGTACGGCCCTGGGCGAGGAACTGCGCGACCACACCCACACGGCGGCCGTGGCCTGCGGCACCGGCGGCACCCTGGCCGGGATGGCCGCGGGCCTCGCCCCGCACCAGCGCGCGCTCGGCATACCGGTGCTCAAGGGCGGCTTCCTCGGCCCCGAGATACAGGCGCTGCAACAGCGGACCTTCGGCGCTCCCACCGCCAACTGGCACCTCGACGAGCGCTTCCACTTCGGCGGGTACGCCCGCACTCCCCCCGAACTCACCGCGTTCGCGAACGACTTCGAGGACCGGCACGGCCTCCCCGTGGAGCGCGTCTACGTGGCCAAGCTCCTGTACGCGCTGACAGCCCTCTCCGAAGAGGGCGCGTTCCCCCCTGGCAGCACCGTCACGGCCGTGATCACCGCGACGGACGCGGCCGCGCCCACGGCTCAGTCCTCGACCTCCCGGTAGGCCGCGGCCTCCTCAAGGTCCAGCTTCCGCAACAGCGTCCGCATCATCTCGTCGTCGATGCGCCGTTCGTCCCGCATCGTCACGAACACCTCCCGCTCCGCGGCGATCGCCTCGCGGGCGAGCCTGCGGTAGGTGTCGTCGGCGGACTCCCCCGTCACCGGGTTGGACTGACCGAGCCGCTCCCACACGGAGTTGCGGCGCCGCTCGAGGACGGTGCGCAGACGGTCCTGGAGGGGCTCTGGAAGGCGATTGCGCTCGTCCCGCATGAGTTCGTCCACCCGCCGCTCCGCGGCCTGCGAGGCGGCGTTCTGCGCCTGCGCCTCCGCGAGCGTCTCCGCCTGCGCGTCACGCCCCGGAAGCTTCAGGACCCCGATCAGCCACGGCAGCGAGAGCCCCTGCACGACCAACGTGCCGATCACCGTGGTGAAGGTCAGGAACAGGACGAGGTTCCGCGCGGGGAACGGCTCCCCGTCGTCCATGACGAGCGGGATCGAGAAGGCGATCGCCAACGACACCACACCGCGCATCCCGGCCCAGCTGACGATCAGCGGCCGCCGCCAGTCCATGTCGGACTCCCGCTCCTTGATGCGCTTCGACACGAGCCGCGGCAGATAGGTCGCCGGATACGACCACACGAAGCGCACGAGGACGACGAAGAAGAAGACCCCCAGCGCATACCAGGCCGCCTGGAGCCCGCTGTACTCGCCGAGCCCCTTGAGCACGAGCGGCAGTTGCAGACCGATGAGCGCGAAGACCGCCGACTCCAGGATGAACGCGACGACCTTCCACACGGCGGCTTCCTGGAGCCGCGTCTCGAAGTCGACCTCCCAGGAGCGGTGCCCGAGGAACAGGGCGACGACGACCACCGCGAGCACTCCGGAGGCGCCGACCTGCTCGGCGGCCGCGTACGCGACGAAGGGGATGAGCAAGGAGAGGGTGTTCTGGAGCATCGCCTCCTTCATGTGCCGGCGCAGCCAGTGGAGCGGCACCATGAGGATCAGCCCGACACCGACCCCGCCGACCGCGGCCACCAGGAACTCCCTGATGCCGCCCGCCCAGCTCGCGCCCTCGCCGACCGCCGCCGCAAGGGCGACCTTGTAGGCGGTGATCGCGGTCGCGTCGTTCACCAGCGACTCGCCCTGCAGGATCGTGGTGATCCGCGACGGCAGCCCCACCTTCCGCGCGATGGCTGTGGCCGCCACCGCGTCCGGCGGCGCGATCACCGCGCCGAGGACCAGCGCGGCGGTCAGCGGCAGATCGGGGATCAGCAGATACGCGAGATAGCCGACGGCGAGGGTCGCGAACAGCGTGTACCCGACCGAGAGCAGCGCCACGGGTCTGATGTTGGCGCGCAGATCGAGGTACGAGCTCTCCAGGGCCGCGGTGTGCAGCAGGGGCGGCAGGATCAGCGGCAGCACGATGTGCGGGTCCAGGTGATAGTCCGGCACCCCGGGCACGTACGCGGCGACGAGACCCACCGCCACGAGCAGCAGCGGCGCGGGCACCGGGGTCCAGCGGGCGGCTCCGGCCACCGCCGCACTCGCCGCGATCAGTGCCACCAGGGGCAGTACGTCCATCGGTCAGGCCCTCCGCGATACGCGTTCCCGTCGTAACCTGGCAATCATGAACGAGTGCCCGCATGTGGCAGCGCTGCCGCACCCCGAACCCGCGCCGCTGAGCGAGACCTGCCCCGAGTGCCTCGCGGTCGGCAGTCACCCGGTGCAACTGCGGCTCTGTCTCGACTGCGGTCACGTGGGCTGCTGCGACTCCTCGCCCTTCCAGCACGCGACGGCACACTTCAAGGACACCGGGCACGCGGTGATGAGGACGTTCGAACCCGGCGAGAGCTGGCGTTGGTGCTTCGTGGACGGTTCGATCGTCTGAGGCCTGGGTACGTCAACCCGACGCCCGTACTCTCCAATTGGGACCGCGAGACCCCTAGCCACTCTCCGTACCCTTAGGCTTACTATGAGTGACAGCAACGGAGCGGGGTCCCCGGGACACGGAACTGGGGAGCGCGGTAGCGTCACCGCATAACTACGTGGTGCGTTACCCGTGTGACGCAGTCCGGACCGCCGTGGGACGGCGGACCTGGAGCCCCGAAAGTGCTTGTACCACCTTGGAGGTGAGGGTGTCCCAGATCGCAGGCGAGCCCGGGAATCAGGACTTCGTCGAGGTCCGCCTTCCGGCTGCGGGTGCCTATCTGTCGGTGCTGCGTACGGCCACGGCCGGTCTCGCGGCCCGTTTGGACTTCACTCTCGACGAGATCGAGGACCTCCGCATCGCGGTCGACGAGGCCTGCGCGATCCTGCTCCAGCAGGCCGTGCCCGGATCGGTGCTCAGCTGCGTCTTCCGGCTCGTCGACGACTCCCTGGAGGTGACCGTCTCGGCGCCGACCACCGACGGCCGGGCCCCGGAACGGGACACCTTCGCCTGGACTGTGCTGTCCGCCCTCGCGGGTCAGGTCGACTCCTCCGTGGCCGAGGACAACACCGTCTCGATCAGTCTCTACAAGAAGCGCGGCGCGGGACCCGGGCCGGCGTGAGGGGCAGGGAGGGGCCGGTGCGGGACGAAGAGCGCGGCACACGGGGTCTGCCCGGTGGCCGGGGTGGGACGCCGACGAGGGGGCGCGAGGCCCCGGTGGAGCCGGCCCTCACCAGCATCCCCGAGCAGCAGGCCAGGCCGCACCCCGAGGACCCGGAGCAGCCGGGTCCGTCGACTGTGGCTGACGCGTCGGAGCAGGCAGAGCCGACCGCCCAGGAGGAGCGCACCAAGCCCTCCGCCCGGGGCGGCGCGCAACGGGCGGGATACATGAGCGAACACGGTGAGCAGCAGCACACCCGGCACGATCCGCAGGACCGCAGCGGTGCACGCGCGATGTTCATCGAGCTGCGCGAGCTGAAGGACGGCAGTCCCGAGTACGCGGACCTGCGCAACAAGCTGGTCCGCATGCACCTGCCGCTCGTCGAGCACCTGGCCCGCCGCTTCCGCAACCGCGGCGAGCCGCTCGACGACCTGACGCAGGTCGCCACGATCGGCCTGATCAAGTCCGTGGACCGCTTCGACCCGGAGCGCGGCGTGGAGTTCTCCACGTACGCGACGCCCACGGTCGTCGGTGAGATCAAGCGTCACTTCCGCGACAAGGGCTGGGCGGTCCGGGTCCCGCGGCGTCTCCAGGAGCTGCGGCTCGCGCTGACCACGGCGACCGCGGAGCTGTCCCAGCTGCACGGCCGCTCGCCCACGGTGCACGAGCTCGCCGAGAAGCTGGGCATCTCCGAGGAGGAGGTCCTGGAGGGCCTTGAGTCGGCCAACGCCTACTCCACGCTGTCCCTGGACGTCCCCGACACGGACGACGAGTCCCCGGCGGTCGCGGACACCCTGGGCTCGGAGGACGAGGCCCTGGAGGGCGTCGAGTACAGGGAGTCCCTCAAACCGCTCCTGGAAGACCTTCCACCGCGCGAGAAGCGCATCCTGCTGCTGCGGTTCTTCGGCAACATGACGCAGTCGCAGATCGCCCAGGAAGTCGGCATCTCCCAGATGCACGTCTCCCGGCTTCTCGCCCGCACGCTCGCGCAGCTGCGCGAGAAGCTCCTCGTCGAGGAGTGACGAAGGAGCAGACCGCCCCTCCTGGTCTGCTCCTTCGGAAGGTCTTTCGCTCTCGGAAGGTGTGGTCGTGCGGGACGGCTACTTCACGTCGTCCTGTACGTTCCCCGGGCCCTTGATGCCGAGCGCCTCGGTCGTGGCGGGATTGACCAGCAGGATGAGCGCGGCCACCGCGACCGCGGCGAGCGCGATGCCGCCCGGGATGGCCACGCTGTCGGCCTGCAGCAGCTGCCAGGCCACCGGAAGCGCCATGATCTGCGTGATGATGGCGGGCCCCCGGCTCCAGCTGCGGCGGCGCAGGAGGCCGCGGGCGGCGAGCAGGGGCAGGAGCGCGAGGACGATCAGCGTGACGCCGCCCGTCGTGGCCTGTTCCGGGTTGTCGGGGTCACCCGCGAGGCCCATCACGAGCATGTAGACACCGGCGGCGATGAGTGCGACGCCCTCCAGCGCGGCAAGGGCCGCGGCGGCCGTCAGACGTCCGGGACGGGGGCCTGATTCCGGGGCTTCGGGGGTGGGGTTCCGCTGTGTACTCACCCTTGCAGGGTAGCTGTGCGTGTCCGCGCTCCGGCCTCCGGTCCGCCCCCTCGGTCTAGGCCCGTTCATGACCGCTAGGTACGCTGCTTCGCATGCGTGCACTCCTTGTGGTCAACCCGGCGGCAACCACCACCAGCGCGCGCACGCGTGACGTACTGATCCACGCGCTGGCGAGCGAGATGAAACTCGAGGCGGTCACCACGGAGTACCGCGGGCACGCCCGGGACCTCGGAAGACAGGCCGCCGAGAGCAAGGACATCGAGCTCGTCGTCGCGCTCGGCGGGGACGGCACGGTCAACGAGGTCGCCAACGGCCTGCTGCACAACGGCCCCGACCCGGACCGTCTGCCACGCCTCGCCGTCGTCCCCGGCGGCTCCACGAACGTCTTCGCGCGCGCCCTCGGTCTGCCGAACGACGCCGTGGAGGCGACCGGCGCTCTGCTCGACGCCCTGCGTGAGGGAAGTGAACGCACAGTGAGCCTGGGCCACCTGTCGGGAACTCCCGGCACGGAGGACGAGGCGATTCCCGGGCACTGGTTCACCTTCGCCGCCGGATTCGGTTTCGACGCCGGAGTGGTGGGACGGGTCGAACAACAGAGGGAGCGCGGGAAGCGGTCCACCCATGCGCTGTATTTGCGCCAGGTGTTCCGCCAGTTCCTCGACGAGCCGCACCGCAGACACGGAATGATCACGCTGGAACGGGCCGGCGAGGACCCGGTGACCGACCTCGTGCTCTCCATAGTCTGCAACACCTCTCCGTACACCTACCTGGGCAATCGCCCGATGTACGCGTCCCCGCAGGCCTCCTTCGACACCGGCCTCGACGTGCTCGGTCTCAGCAAGCTCTCGACCACCGCGGTGGCCCGCTACGGCACCCAGCTCCTGACGTCGACGCCCGATCGCGGACCCCACGGCAAGCACGCGGTTACGCTCCATGACCTCACCGACTTCACCTTGCATTCGAAGGTGCCGCTCCCCCTCCAGATGGACGGTGACCACCTGGGGCTGCGCACGAGCGTGACGTTCACAGGCGTACGCCGTGCACTGCGTGTGATTGTGTGAGTGGAAGGGCCCAAACTCCTTTCACTCGAACGTTTAGGCCAGGGTCCACCCCATGGAAGTACGGCTGTGACCCAGCCGACACTGAGGAATCAAAAAAAACTTGCCGGAAGGGGTTGTATCCGCCGCCGAGGTTTGCGAATCTCTACATGGCGATCGGGACGGCCCGCAACATCGGCCCCACAGAAAGCCAGAACCCCCTCCTCAACACATAGGACATCGTCGCGTATGTGACGAAAGTCCCTTCCGTCGTCGAGGGATTCGTGAAAGCGTTCACATTCACAAGCAAGCTTGTACGTAATACCAAGGAGAGGTAGCAGCCATGGACTGGCGTCACAACGCCGTTTGCCGCGAGGAAGACCCCGAGCTCTTCTTCCCCATCGGCAACACCGGTCCTGCGCTGCTGCAGATCGAGGAAGCCAAGGCCGTCTGCCGCCGCTGCCCCGTCATGGAGCAGTGCCTGCAGTGGGCGCTCGAGTCCGGCCAGGACTCGGGTGTCTGGGGTGGCCTCAGCGAGGACGAGCGCCGCGCAATGAAGCGCCGTGCCGCTCGCAACCGTGCACGCCAGGCAAGCGCCTGACGGTCACGCCCCCCTACGAGCTTTAGCCCGGCGGCGCGTACAGCGAGTACGCATCTCCCGCCCCCGAGCCGCAGCCGCGCAGTACCCCCCGATGCGCAATGCAACGTGAGCAGTGAGCCCCGGACCACTTCGGTCCGGGGCTCACTGCTTTGCGTATGCGCGTTCCGTATGCGTGTTCCGTAGCGCACTTCCCTGCCCGCGTGCGCTACTTGTCGGCGCGCACCGGGATGTCGAGGAGGACCTGCGTGCCGCGCTCCGGGGCGCGCACCATGTCGAACGTGCCGCCCATCTCGCCCTCCACCAGGGTGCGGACGATCTGAAGGCCGAGGTTGCCCGAGCGGTGCGGATCGAAGCCGTCGGGCAGGCCGACGCCGTCGTCCTGGACGGTGATCAGGAGACGGGCGTCCTTGCTGGTGCCGCCACGCACGGCCGAGACCTCGACCGTGCCGGTGTCCCCTTCCTGGAAGCCGTGCTCCAGGGCGTTCTGGAGAATCTCCGTGAGGACCATCGACAACGGGGTCGCGACCTCGGCGTCCAGGATGCCGAAGCGGCCGGTGCGCCGGCCGGTGACCTTGCCGGGCGAGATCTCGGCGACCATCGCGAGGACACGGTCGGCGATCTCGTCGAACTCCACACGCTCGTCCAGGTTCTGGGACAGCGTCTCGTGCACGATCGCGATGGAGCCCACGCGGCGTACGGCCTCTTCGAGGGCTTCGCGGCCGGTGGCGGAGTCGATGCGGCGCGCCTGGAGGCGAAGGAGCGCGGCGACCGTCTGGAGGTTGTTCTTCACCCGGTGGTGGATCTCCCGGATGGTCGCGTCCTTGGTGATCAACTCCCGCTCGCGACGGCGCAGTTCGGTGACGTCGCGGAGCAGGACGAGCGAACCGATGCGCGGGCCCTTGGGCTTGAGCGGGATCGCGCGGAGCTGGATCACGCCGTCGCCGCCCTCGATCTCGAACTCGCGGGGCGCCCAGCCGCTGGCGACCTTGGCGAGCGCCTCGTCCACCGGGCCGCGGGACGGGGCGAGTTCGGCGGTCGCCGTGCCGAGGTGGTGGCCGACCAGGTCCGCCGCGAGGCCGAGGCGGTGGTACGCGGAGAGCGCGTTCGGCGACGCGTACTGGACGATGCCGTCCGCGTCGAGCCGGAGCAGACCGTCGCCCACACGCGGGGAGGCGTCCATGTCGACCTGCTGGCCGGGGAACGGGAAGGACCCCGCGGCGATCATCTGGGCCAGGTCGGACGCCGACTGGAGGTAGGTCAGTTCGAGGCGCGAAGGGGTGCGCACCGTGAGCAGGTTCGTGTTGCGGGCGATGACCCCGAGGACCCGCCCTTCCCTGCGTACGGGGATGGACTCGACCCGCACCGGGACCTCTTCGCGCCACTCGGGGTCGCCCTCGCGCACGATGCGGCCCTCGTCGAGGGCGGCGTCGAGCAGCGGGCGGCGGCCGCGCGGGACGAGGTGGCCGACCATGTCGTCCTGGTAGGAGGTGGGCCCGGTGTTGGGCCGCATCTGCGCCACGGAGACATAGCGGGTGCCGTCGCGGGTGGGAACCCACAGCACGAGGTCGGCGAAGGAGAGGTCGGAGAGCAGCTGCCACTCCGAGACCAGCAGATGCAGCCACTCGAGATCGGAGTCACCGAGAGCGGTGTGCTGGCGTACGAGGTCGTTCATGGAGGGCACGTGTGCGAGCGTACCTGGCACGTCCGGCGGGCCTGCTCCGGGAGAATCCCGACGAGCCGCGGCGCCAGGGCGGGACCCTCAACCCACCCACGGCACCGCAGCCCTTCAGGAACACCGACCACCGGAATGTGCGGTACCGGACGGTCGATCTAAGGATCCGACACGGTCAGGGCAGAGAGTGCCGGTTCCTCGGTCCGCCCTCCTGTGCGGGAAGGGCGGATGCTTTTACCCACGCATTGTGGACTAGACCATTCGCTTGTGTCTACGCGTCGGCAGATGTTTGTTGTACATCGGGCCGGACCCGCATGGCCAGCTCGGCCACCGCTTCCAGCGTCGGCGGGGCTCGACCTGCGAAGGCACCCCGGAGCGCCGAGCATGGAACGGGAGTGACGCGTCGACGGGAGGCGGGAACGCGTGACGCAAGGCGGGAACCCGAAGCCCCGGAAGCGGGGGACCTGGCGGGCCAGCTCTGCTAGATTGGTCTATACCACATAGCCAGTTGTCCCCCGTGGGTCCTCTCTCCGGGCCCGTGAGCCCTCTCCAGATCGGCAGGCCCAGCGTGGAAGTTGTCATCGTCCCGGACGCCAAGGCAGGCGGCGAGCTCATCGCGGAGGCCATGGCCGCCTTGGTCCGCCGCAAGCCTGACGCCCTGCTCGGTGTCGCCACCGGATCCACCCCGCTGCCCATCTACGAAGCCCTGGCCGCCAAGGTCGGCTCCGGTGCCGTGGACGCGTCGCAGGCGCGGATCTGCCAGCTCGACGAGTACGTGGGGCTGCCCGCCGGGCACCCCGAGTCCTACCGCTCCGTGGTGCTGCGCGAGGTCGTCGAGCCGCTGGGGCTCAGCGAGAAGTCCTTCATGGGGCCCGACGGCAGCGCACAGGACGTGCAGGCGGCCTGCGAGGCGTACGACCAGGCGCTCGCGGACGCCGGGGGTGTGGACCTCCAGCTGCTCGGGATCGGCACGGACGGGCACATCGGGTTCAACGAACCGTGCTCCTCGCTCGCCTCGCGTACGCGGATCAAGACGCTGACGGAGCAGACGCGGGTGGACAACGCGCGCTTCTTCGACGGGGACATCGAGCAGGTGCCGCACCACGTGATCACGCAGGGGATCGGGACGATCCTCGAAGCCCGGCATCTGGTGCTGCTCGCCACCGGTGAGGGCAAGGCGGACGCGGTGGCCGCGACGGTGGAGGGACCTGTCGCCGCCGTCGTTCCGGCTTCGGCTCTGCAGTTGCACCGGCATGCGACGGTCGTCGTGGACGAGGCGGCTGCCGCCAAGCTGAAGCTCGGGGAGTACTTCCGGGCCACGTATGCGGCGAAGCCTGCCTGGCAAGGGCTTTAGTCGGGCCCCTGGGCCCTGAGCGGAGGTGCCGGGCCTGCCCCCCTGCTGGGGGGCGGTCCGGCACCTTTTTGCTTGTGCCTCACCCGCGGGTGCGTGGGGGCTGGGCGCGCAGTTCCCCGCGCCCCTTAAGGGGCGCTCTCCTACGCCCCTGTGATCACCTCTGCCGCCGCCAGACCGCACACCCTTGCCGCGCCGTGGGTGGCGATGTGGAGGGAGCCCGTCGGGGCGGACTGGGGGACGCCCATCTCGACCACGATGGTGTCGGGGCGGGCCGTCAGGAGGGTGGTCAGGGACTCCGCCATCCACGTGTGGCGGTGGGCATCGCGGACGACGGCCACGATCCGACGCTCCCCCGCCTCCGAGAGGGCCAGCGCACCCGCGTCCGCGCCCGTGAAACTGCCGGTCTCCGTGCCGGGGAGCAGGCGTTCCAGCTCCGCGGCCACGCCCCACGGGGTCTCGTCGCCCACCGCGATGTTGGCCATCGGCGTGAAGGCGGCGACGAACGGAGCTTCGGTGAGCGGGGCCGCGTAGGTCTCGCCCCGGGTGACCGTCAGGGCGCGGCGGGCCGCGACCAGGCCGACTTCGGTGCCGGGCGCGCCCCCCGAACGATCGGCCGCGCCCGACACCGAAGTCCAGTGGGCCAACGCCCGTACACGCGTGGCCGCGTCGGCGAGGCGCTCCTCGGAGAGCTCGCCCGCGCGCACGGCCCCGACCAGCGCGTCGCGCAGGCGCAGGACCGTGTCGTCGTCCGCGAGGCCACCGCCCACGCAGATCGCGTCGGCGCCCGCGGCGATGGCGAGGACGCTGCCGCGCTCGATGCCGTACGTGGCGGAGATGGCCTGCATCTCCATGCCGTCCGTGACGATCAGGCCGTCGTACCCGAGTTCCTCGCGCAGGATTCCTGTCAGGATGCGGTGCGAGAGCGTCGCCGGGTACTCCGCGTCCAGCGACGGGACGAGGATGTGCGCGCTCATCACGGCGCGCGTGCCCGCGGCGATCGCGGCCCGGAACGGCGCCAGGTCACGCGCCCTGAGCACCTCGGGGTCGACGCCGATGCGCGGCACGTCATGGTGCGAGTCGACCGCGGTGTCGCCGTGCCCCGGGAAGTGCTTGGTGCAGGCGGCGACGCCCGCGGACTGCAGTCCCTCGACGTAGGCGGCGGTGTGCCGGGCCACCAGGAGCGGGTCGGCGCCGAAGGAGCGTACGCCGATGACGGGGTTGTCCGGGTTGGAGTTGACGTCGGCGGACGGCGCCCAGTTGAGGTTGACGCCGCACGCGGCGAGCCGGCGGCCGAGCTCGGCGGCCACGTCACGGGTGAGCGCCGTGTCGTCGACCGCGCCGAGCGCGTGGTTGCCGGGGAAGGAGGAGCCGGAGCGGACCTCCAGGCGGGTCACGTCACCGCCCTCCTCGTCGATGGCGACCAGGACGTCGTCGCGCTCGGCACGCAACTGGGCCGTCAGGGCGGCCAGTTGTTCGGGCGAGGCGATGTTGCGGCCGAACAGGCCGACCGATGCGAGGCCCTCACCGATCCTGCGGAGCAGCCAGTCCGGCGCGCTGGTCCCGACGAAGCCGGGCTGCAGGACGGTCAGGGCGTCGCGGGTCAGAGTGTCGGTGGGGCTGGTAAGTGTCGTCATTTGGCGTGTTATCCCTTCACGGCACCGTCGGTCAGACCGCTGACGGCCCTGCGCTGCAGGAAGACGAAGAGGACGAGGATCGGGATGGCGAAGAGCGAGGCGGCGGCCATGGTGGCGCCCCAGTCGTCGCCGTAGACAGACCGGAAGCCGGAGAGCCACACCGGCAGCGTCTTGGCCTCCGCCTCCTTGTTGAGGACAAGCACCAGCGGGAATTCGTTCCAGGCGGTGATGAAGCCGAAGAGCGAGGTCGACATCAGGCCCGGTGCGAGCAGCGGCAGGATCACCCGGCGGAACGCCTGCATCCGGGAACAGCCGTCGACCATCGCCGACTCCTCGAGCTCACGCGGCACCGCGGCGACGAAGCCGCGCAGCGTCAGGAGCGTGAAGGGCAGGATCATCACCATGTAGAACAGCGTCAGCGGAATCAGGCTGTTCAGCATGTCGGCGTCGCGCACGATGATGTAGATCGCGATGACCATGACTTCCCAGGGCGCCATCTGGGCCAGCATGAAGCCGATGATGAAGCCCTTGCGGCCCTTGAAGCGCATCCGGGCGAGTGCGAACGCCGCCGCGAGGCCGATGATCAGCGAGAAGACCACGGCGAGCAGCGTGACGGTGAGGGAGTTGCCGACCATCGTCCAGAAGTGGTCGGCGTTGACGGCCGTCTTGAAGTGCTCGAACGTCACGTCGGTCGGCAGCCAGACCGGGTCCTCGCTGATGATGTCGCCGGTCGGCTTGAAGGCCGTGGCGAACATCCAGTAGACCGGGAAGGCGAACCCGATGAAGAGCACGACGGCCACCGCGTTGGGCCAGATCCGGCGGAGCCGCCGAGACGAAGCGTTGCGCGTCACAGCTCGTCCTCCCCTTGCTTGAGCACGATCCGCAGATAGAAGGAGGTCAGGGCCAGCAGGATGACGATCGTGAGCAGCGCGATCGCCGCACCCATGCCGAAGTGCTGGTTGCCCATGCCCTCGATGTAGGCGTAGACGGGCAGGATCTCGGTGAGCCGGTCGGGGCCGCCCTCGTTGAGCGCCATGACCTGCGCGAACGCCTTGAAGACCCAGATGATCTCCAGGAACGTCGTCGCGTAGAGGAAGGGCTTCATGTACGGCAGCGTGACGTTCGTGAACCGCTTCCACGCTCCTGCGCCGTCCAGCGACGCGGCTTCGTAGAGCTCCTTGGGGATCGTCGTCGTCGCGGCGTACAGGTTGATCGCCACGAACGGGATCGACTGCCAGACGATCAGGACGATGACCACGAAGAACGTGGAGTACTGGCTGCCCATCCAGTCGTAGTCGGCCATCGAGTGCCAGCCGGCCTTGTCCAGGACCCAGTTGACGACGCCGAAGCGGGTCGCGAACAGCCACTGGTAGACGGTGGTCGACGCGATGATCGGCATGGCCCAGGCGAGCACGAGTCCGACCAGGAGCAGCGTCCGCATCCGCTTGCCGAGCCGCGCGAGCAGCAGGCCCACCAGCGTGCCGAGCAGCATGATCAGTACGACGTTGACCGCGGTGAACGCGATCGAGCGCCCGGTGACCCGCCAGAAGTCCTCGCCGCTGAGGACCTCCTTGAAGTTGTCGATCCCGTTCCACTCCGTGAGGTGCAGGATGAACTGCCTCATGTTGAGGTTCTGGAACGACAGGATCCCGTTGTTGACCAGCGGCCAGCCGAGGAACACCAGGGTGGCCGCGATCGCGGGAAGCAGGAGCAGATAGGGGGCGAGCGACCGGGCCCGCTCGCGGGGCTTGCCGGGATCAGCCGGCCGTCCGTCCGTTTTCACGACGTCCGTCGGGCCGGAGGGCGGCCGTTCGGTCTGCACGGTCATGCTCGCCATCTCTTTCGTGGGCATCGCGGAACGCAGCGCTGCGCCGGGGCACCGGGCCCGGGGGTGATGACACCCCGGGCCCGGAATCCCCGGCAGGAGTACGCCCTTACTGCTTCTGCGCCAGGCGCTTGTTGAACTCGCCCTCGACCTGTTCGGCGGCGTCGGCGTTCGACTTACCGTTGAGCACCGCGGTCATGTAGTTCTTGATCGGGTTCGGCGGGTTCTCCACCGCGGCCCACTCCGGGATCAGCGGGGTCGTGCCGCCACCGGCGGT
This sequence comes from Streptomyces sp. Je 1-332, assembly GCF_040730185.1. NCBI lineage: Bacteria > Bacillati > Actinomycetota > Actinomycetes > Kitasatosporales > Streptomycetaceae > Streptomyces > Streptomyces sp. Je 1-332. The sequence goes on along the minus strand of NZ_CP160402.1, from coordinate 5,467,311 downwards.
CGCGGGGGCCATCGCCTCGGCGGCCGGGTTGCCCTTGAGCTGGGCCTCCAAGGCCTGCTTGTTCGGGATGACGCCGCCTTCCTTGGCGAGCGCACCCTCGAACTTGTCCGACAGCGCGATCTTCAGGAACTCCTTGGCGAGCTCCTGCTTCTTGCTGGTCGCGGCGACGGCGAGGTTCGAGCCGCCCAGGAAGACGCCCTCGGGCTTGTCGGCCGTGGCACCGGGGATGGTGAAGTAGCCGATGTTCTCCTCGAACTTCTTGTCCTTGCTGGCCTTGATCGCGGTCGCGGCCTCCCAGCTCATGCCGATGAAGGCGCCGGTCTTGCCCTTGGCGAAGACCTCGGCCTGCTGTGGGGTGGCCTCGTCCTTGTTCTTGGGGGCCTTGGAGAGGTCCGCGAACTCCTTGTACGTCTTCATGGCCTTGGCGACCTTGGGGTCGGTCAGGTTGGAGACGTACTTGTCGCCGTCCTTCTTGACCAGTTCGGCGCCCTCACCGATGGTCAGGCCGACGAAGTGGTACCAGTTCTGGCCCGGCAGGTAGATCGGCTCGGCGTCCGTCTTGGACTCGATCGTCTTGAGGTTCTTCAGGAACTCCGCGCGGGTCTTGGGCGTCTCCTTGATGCCCGCGTCGGCCCAGACCTTCTTGTTGTAGATGACGACGCGGTTCAGGACGAACCACGGGGCGGCGTACTGCTTGCCGTCCACGACCGAGGACTCGTTGATCGACTCGGTCCAGTCGGCGCCGACCCCTTCCTTGAGGTCGCCGAGCTCGGCGAGCCCGCCGGTCTTGGCGTACGCGGCGGTCTGCGTGTTGCCGATCTCGAAGACGTCCGGCGGGTTCTCCTCGGAGAGGGCGGTCGTCAGCTTCTGCTGGATGCCGTTCCACTGCTGGACTTCGAGGTTCAGCTTGGCGCCGGTCTTCTTCTCGAAGGCGGCCTTGACGTCCTTGGTCCAGCCGTCCGGCGTTGAGCCGTCCATCGCCCAAAGCGTCAGGGTCTCCCCCTTGAAGCTGTCGGCTCCCCCGGCCTTCTTGTCGTCGTCGCTGCCACAGGCCGCGATCGAGACCAACATGCCCGCGACACCGATGGCCGCTATGAGCTTGCGCTTCACGTCACCCTCCTCAAGGGATGCCAGTCAACCCCCCACCCGCAGCGACCAAATGGACCGAGATCTGCCCGTGGGACTGGAACCTGGTCTTTAATGGTGTAGACCAGTACGGGGAGCTTGGCCTAGACCTTTAGGGGTGTCAAGGGTGTATAAGAAGGGCTGTCAGGTCCGTTATCGGACCGACACCTGAGCGGGCACGGTGTGCCCGGCCCGGTACGTGCCACGATGTGAGCCGCGACAGACGGAGGAGCCGGTGACGGCAGCAGCACAGGAGCCGGGAAGGCAGAGCATGGGCACTGAGGCCGGCAGTACAGGAACCGACGTGGACGGGACCCCGAGCGTCGGCCGCACCGCGCGCGTGCCCAAGTACTACCGCCTGAAGCGGCACTTGCTCGACATGACGGAGACGCTGCCGCCCGGCACCCCGGTCCCGCCGGAGCGCACGCTGGCCGCCGAGTTCGACACCTCCCGCACGACGGTGCGCCAGGCCCTGCAGGAGCTGGTCGTCGAGGGCCGCCTGGAGCGGATCCAGGGCAAGGGCACCTTCGTGGCCAAGCCCAAGGTCTCCCAGGCCCTCCAACTCACCTCCTATACCGAGGACATGAGGGCCCAGGGCCTCGAACCCACCTCGCAGCTCCTGGACATCGGCTACATCACCGCCGACGACACCCTCGCCGGACTGCTCGACATCAGTACGGGCGGCCGGGTGCTCAGAATCGAGCGGCTCCGCCTGGCCAACGGCGAGGCGATGGCCATCGAGACGACGCACCTCTCCGCCAAGCGCTTCCCGGCCCTGCGCCGCTCCCTGGTGAAGTACACCTCGCTCTACACCGCACTCGCCGAGGTGTACGACGTCCACCTCGCGGAAGCCGAGGAGACCATCGAGACCTCGCTCGCCACCCCGCGCGAGGCCGGCCTGCTCGGCACGGACGTGGGCCTGCCGATGCTGCTCCTGTCGCGGCACTCCCTGGACGGCGGCGGGCAGCCGGTGGAATGGGTCCGTTCGGTCTACCGCGGCGACCGCTACAAATTCGTGGCGCGCCTGAAGAGGCCCGTGGACTGAGCGCTCCATACAAGCATGGCGCCGATCGCCCGCCCGCCGATCGGCGCCACACATTGCTCACAACAGACATCCGGAAGGCCGCTTCCCCGAGAACAGGAAAGCGGCCTTCCTCGATGTGCACCTACACACCAATAGAGCTACACGCCACGCTTACTGATCTCGAGTTCGACAGCACCCTTCAATTTGCCGCCGCCGCCGCACTTCGCCACCGAGTTCGTGGACTTCTTCCAGGGGCCGCGCTTGGTCCACGTGTCGCTTCCCTTCTTGCACGTGACGCGAGCCCTGACTTTCCTGTCCCTGATGTTCTGGCAGTTGGCGGACGCGGCCTTACTCGAGGTCTTGCGGACGGAGCACTTCGGGTAGGGGCGTTCGTTGTTCTTGAACTCCACCTGCAACGCAACCACCTTCGCTCCGCAGTTGGCGGTGCCGACCTCGGGGCGCCCCACCCCCTCCCAGCCGCTTCGCTTCGCAAAGGTTCCGTTGCCGTCCCCACGCAGGCATGTCGCCAACGTTCGATAGGCGTTGGCCGTCGCGGTACCCCGGCAGTGGCTGTACGCCTTCTTGCCGCTGCCCGACTTCCAGGTCTTGCAGGCAATATGTGGCACGTCTGCCGCCGCCTCTGCCGCTTGCGCAGGAGCGGCCCCTGAAATGCTGCCCATGAGCAGTGTGGCAGCAATGCCCGTAGCGGCAAATATGTTCCGCTTGGTCATGCGGAATCCCCGTATCTATCGGTGCGAAAGTGGCCAACTGGCCAGATACACAAGCTAGTCGACTCGCCCCGTCCACTTCAAGGTCTGGACCAATCAATCTTTCGGTGGAATCAGTTCCTCGCTATAGCAGAACGTCTCCCCTTGCTCTACCGTCTTTCCCGATATCGCATGATCGGGAGGGCACCCCTGTGCGCATGGCAGCTTCACGAGCAAACCCCCGATCCATCGTCATCTGGTCCCTCGTCGCGCTGGTGGGCGCCGCGGGCTGGACCGTGCTCGCGCTCTCGCGGGACGAGGAGGTGTCCGCCGCCTGGATGGTGGCCGCGGCCCTCGGCTCGTACGCGATCGCCTATCGCTTCTACTCCAAGTTCATCGTCAACCGCGTCCTGAAGGTCGACAAGAAGCGGGCCACCCCGGCGGAGCGCCTCGACAACGGCATCGACTTCCACCCCACCGACCGCCGCGTCCTGCTCGGCCACCACTTCGCGGCGATCGCGGGCGCGGGCCCGCTGGTGGGGCCCGTACTGGCCGCGCAGATGGGGTACTTGCCCGGCACGATCTGGATCATCGTCGGCGTGATCTTCGCGGGTGCCGTGCAGGACATGGTCGTCCTCTTCTTCTCCACCCGGCGCGACGGCAAGTCGCTCGGGCAGATGGCGCGCGAGGAGATCGGACCCTTCGGCGGGGCCGCCGCGCTGCTCGCCGCGTTCGCCATCATGATCGTCCTGCTGGGCGTGCTCGCGCTCGTCGTCGTCAACGCGCTCGCGGACTCGCCGTGGGGCACCTTCTCCATCGCGATGACCATTCCGATCGCGCTGTTCATGGGCTTCTATCTGCGCATCCTGCGGCCAGGGCGGGTCAGCGAGGTCTCCCTCATCGGGATCACGCTGCTGCTTCTCGCGCTGGTCGCCGGGCGCTGGGTCGCCGAGTCGTCCCTCGCGGAGGCGTTCACGCTCGCGCCGTCCACCCTGGTCATCTGGCTGGTGGCGTACGGGTTCATCGCCTCGATCCTGCCGGTGTGGATGCTGCTCGCGCCGCGCGACTACCTCTCCACCTTCATGAAGATCGGCACGATCCTGCTGCTCGCGCTCGGCGTCGTCATCACCCTGCCGACGCTGAAGATGGACCCGGTGACCGACTTCGCGTCGCGCGGCGACGGGCCCGTCTTCGCGGGCTCGCTCTTCCCGTTCGTCTTCATCACCATCGCCTGCGGTGCCCTGTCCGGCTTCCACGCGCTGATCTCGTCGGGCACGACTCCGAAGATGGTCCAGAAGGAGACGCAGATCCGGATGATCGGCTACGGCTCCATGCTGATGGAGTCGTCCGTCGCGGTCATGGCGCTCATCGCGGCCAGCATCATCGACCCGGGCCTCTACTTCGCGATGAACGCGCCCGCCGGAGTCATCGGGGACAACGTCCAGGCGGCGAGCCAGGCAGTCGCGAGCTTCGGGTACTCCATCTCCCCCGAGGATCTCGCGCAGGCCGCCAAGAACGTCGAGGAGTCCTCGCTGCTCTCGCGCACCGGCGGGGCGCCCACGCTCGCGGTCGGTGTCTCCGAGATCTTCTCGAAGGTCACCGGTGGCTCCATGAAGGCGTTCTGGTACCACTTCGCGATCATGTTTGAGGCGCTGTTCATCCTCACCGCGCTCGACGCGGGCACGCGCGTGGGCCGCTTCATGCTGCAGGACATGCTCGGGAACGTCTACAAGCCCTTCAAGAACGTCAGTTGGAAGCCCGGCCTCATCATCACCAGCGCGGTCGTCACCGGCCTGTGGGGCTACTTCCTGTGGGTGGGCGTGCACGAGCCGCTCGGCGGGATCAACCAGCTCTTCCCGATCTTCGGCATCTCCAACCAGCTCCTGGCCGCGGTCGCGCTCGCCGTCTGCACGACGCTCCTGGTGAAGTCCGGTCGCCTCAAGTGGGCCTGGATCACCGGGGTCCCGCTCGCCTGGGACGCGACGGTGACGCTCACCGCGAGCTGGCAGAAGGTGTTCTCCAGCGACCCGCGTGTGGGCTTCTTCCAGCAGCGCTCGAACTACCAGGACGCGATCGACGAGGGAAAGATCCTGCCGCCCGCCAAGACCATGGACGACATGCACACCGTCGTCACCAACTCCACGGTGGACGGCGTCCTTTCCGCCGCGCTCGCCCTGCTCATCGTCATCGTGATCGCGGACGCGGCCCGCATCTGCGTGAAGCACGTCCGCAACCCACAGGCGTCGAAGCTGAGCGAGGCGGAGTACGTGGAGTCGAAGCTGACCGCGCCTGCCGGGCTCATCGCGACCCCGGAGGAGAAGGCGGAAGTGGCGGCGGCGAAGGCGGCCGAAGAGGCGAGGGTGTCGTCGTGACGTGGGTGCTGCGCGGCCTGCGCTGGGTGCGGTGGTACGCGCGGGAGTTGACCGATGAGTCCGCCTACGACCGTTATGTGGAGCACGCGCAGAGGACGCATCCCGGGGCATCCGTCCCCTCCCGGAGGGAGTTCGAGCGAATGCGGACGGACCGCCAGGAGTCCGACCCCAGGCAGGGGTTTCGCTGCTGCTGAGCAGGCGCGTCGGCCCGTCCGGCATCCGTCCGCTATCCGGACGGGGGTTCCATAGATCAATCCTCTCGCTTAGATTTCCCGCACGTTAAAGGTGGGATAAGCGAGGGAGCGGAGCCGCGAAGTGTCAGATGCGCCTGAAGTGAGCAGACCGGTGATCACGCCGGTCCGCGTGGTCGTTGCCCTCTGTCTCGTCGCGCCGTTCGTGGCGATGCTCTGGGTGAGCTCCTACGCGAAGGTCGACCCGACCTTCATCGGCATCCCGTTCTTCTACTGGTACCAGATGCTGTGGGTGCTCATCTCCACCGCTCTGACCATGATCGCTTACAAGTTGTGGCAGCGTGACCAGCGCGCCCGCAAGGCCGAGCAGGCCAAGGGGGGTGCGACCCGATGAACGTGCTCGCAGCGGACACCGGCGGCGTCAACGGCATCGCGCTCGCCGTCTTCATCTTCTTCTTCGCCGCCGTCACGGCGATGGGCTTCCTGGCCGCGCGCTGGCGCAAGGCCGAGACCGAGAGCCTGGACGAATGGGGCCTTGGCGGCCGGTCGTTCGGCACCTGGGTCACGTGGTTCCTGCTCGGCGGCGACCTCTACACCGCGTACACCTTCGTGGCCGTCCCGGCGGCGATCTACGCGGCGGGCGCGGCCGGCTTCTTCGCGGTGCCGTACACGATCCTCGTCTACCCGCTGATCTTCACCTTCCTGCCGCGGCTGTGGTCCGTCTCGCACAAGCACGGTTACGTGACCACCTCGGACTTCGTGCGCGGACGCTTCGGCTCCAAGGGGCTCTCGCTGGCCGTCGCGGTCACCGGCATCCTCGCCACGATGCCGTACATCGCGCTCCAACTGGTCGGCATCCAGGCCGTCCTTGACGTGATGGGCGTCGGCGGCGGCCCGGACACGAACTGGTTCATCAAGGACCTGCCGCTCCTGATCGCGTTCGCGGTGCTCGCCGCGTACACGTACTCGTCGGGTCTGCGCGCGCCCGCGCTGATCGCGTTCGTGAAGGATGGCCTGATCTATCTCGTCATCGCCGTCGCGATCATCTACATCCCGATCAAGCTCGGCGGCTTCGACGAGATCTTCCAGGCGGCGAACGACAAGTTCTCGTCGGCGAACGAGGCCGCGGGCAAGCCCGTCGCGGGACTCGCGCCGGGCGAGGCCGGGCAGTGGACGTACGCCACGCTGGCGCTCGGCTCCGCGCTCGCGCTGTTCATGTACCCGCACTCGATCACGGCGACGCTCTCCTCCAAGAGCCGCAACGTGATCCGCCGCAACACCACGATCCTGCCGCTGTACTCGCTGATGCTGGGGCTGCTCGCGCTGCTCGGCTTCATGGCGATCGCGGCCGGGGTCAAGGTCGAGAACGGCCAGCTGGCGATCCCGCAGCTGTTCGAGAACATGTTCCCCGACTGGTTCACCGGCGTCGCGTTCGCGGCGATCGGCATCGGCGCGCTCGTCCCGGCCGCCATCATGTCCATCGCGGCAGCGAACCTGTTCACCAGGAACATCTACAAGGACTTCCTCAAGCCGGACGCGACACCCGCGCAGGAGACCAAGGTCTCCAAATTGGTTTCGCTGCTGGTGAAGGTCGGCGCCCTGGCATTCGTCCTCACCATGGACAAGACGGTCGCGATCAACTTCCAGCTCCTGGGCGGCATCTGGATCCTGCAGACCATGCCCGCACTGGTCGGCGGCCTGTTCACGCGGTGGTTCCACCGCTGGGCGCTGCTCGCGGGCTGGGCGGTCGGCATGGTCTACGGAACGGCTGCCGCGTACGGCGTCGCCTCGCCCACGCAGAAGCACTTCGGCGGCTCGTCCGACGAGATCCCGGGCATCGGTGAGATCGGCTACATCGGCCTCACGGCGTTCGTCCTGAACGTGGTGGTCACCGTGGTCATGACCTTCGTCCTGCGCGCCATGAAGGCCCCTGACGGCATCGACGAGACGTCTCCCGGCGACTACACCGCGGACGCCGGCGACCCGGGCGTCGTGGAGGAGCTGCCGCCGGCCACGGCGGGAGCACCGGGCGGGCACTGAGCCTCTCCCTGAACGCAACGCTTGGCGCGGGCCGCCGGATTCCCCGGCGGCCCGCGCTTTTTTGTGCGCGCCGACACAAGATATGGGGCTGCCGCTCAGAGCCAGCACAAGATGTATGCTCGTGCTCGCTGTCGCCGCAGGGGAATCCGGTGCAAGTCCGGAACTGTCCCGCAACGGTGTATGAGTGCGCATTTGTCGTGCTCGCAAGTCCGAAGACCTGTCGACAGTGCGCCCGTTCCGACCGGTCCGGGTGCCGACGACGTCCGGGCCTCGTGGAATGGGCTGGTGGACGCGGAGCGCCGCCCTGCCCAGGGGCCGGGCCCCCGTGTGTTCACTCACCCCTCCCCAAGGCTCCGAGCCGAGCGAGGGAGTGCTCCGTGACCATCGCGCCAGCCGAACCTGCGTCAGCGCAGACCACCGGCGGTCAGCAGACCGCCGACGGCCCAGGAACCGCGCTGCTGCGTACCCTGACCGACCTCACCGCCGACCTCCCCGACGCCGACCCCGGCCGGGTCGCCGCAGCCGCGCTGCGGGGCCGCTCGGCCAGGGCGGACGTGGCGGAGCTGCGGGAGCTGGCGACCGAGGCCGCGGCCGGCCTCATCTCCGAGGACCCGACGTACTCGCAGCTGGCGGCCAGGCTCCTCAGCCTCAGCATCCGGGACGAGGCCGCGTCGCAGGGCGTGCGCGGCTTCTCCGACTCGGTCGCCGTGGGCCACCGCGAGGGCCTGATCGCGGACCGCACCGCCGCGTTCGTCGCCGACCACGCCGAGCGTCTCGACGGTCTCGTGGAGTCCGCCCTGGAGGACGGCGCGGACTTCCGCTTCGGCTACTTCGGCCTGCGCACCCTGCACAGCCGCTATCTCCTTCGCCACCCGATCACCCGGCACGTCATCGAGACCCCGCAGCACTTCATGCTGCGCGTCGCGAGCGGCCTCGCCGAGGACGGCTCCGCGCGCTCGGTGGACGAAGTCGCCGCCCTGTACCGCCTGATGAGCCGCCTGGACTACCTGCCGTCATCGCCGACGCTCTTCAACTCCGGCACCCGGCACCCGCAGATGTCCTCCTGCTACCTCCTCGACTCCCCGCTGGACGAGCTGGACTCCATCTACGACCGCTACCACCAGGTCGCGCGCCTCTCCAAGCACGCGGGCGGCATCGGCCTCTCGTACTCCCGCATCCGCGCCCGCGGTTCACTGATCCGCGGCACGAACGGCCACTCCAACGGCATCGTGCCGTTCCTCAAGACCCTGGACGCCTCCGTCGCCGCCGTGAACCAGGGCGGCCGGCGCAAGGGCGCTGCCGCGGTCTACCTGGAGACGTGGCACTCCGACATCGAGGAGTTCCTGGAGCTGCGCGACAACACGGGTGAGGACGCGCGCCGCACGCACAACCTCAACCTCGCGCACTGGATCCCGGACGAGTTCATGCGCCGGGTCGCCGCCAGCGAGGACTGGTCGCTGTTCTCGCCTGCCGACGTGCCCGAGCTCGTCGACCTGTGGGGCGACGAGTTCGACGCCGCCTACCGCAAGGCCGAGGCCGCGGGGCTCGCCCGCAAGACCATCCCGGCCCGCGACCTCTACGGCCGCATGATGCGCACCCTCGCGCAGACCGGCAACGGCTGGATGACGTTCAAGGACGCCGCCAACCGCACCGCCAACCAGACGGCCGAGCCCGGCCACACCGTCCACTCCTCCAACCTCTGCACGGAGATCCTGGAGGTCACGGACGACGGCGAGACGGCCGTCTGCAACCTGGGCTCGGTGAACCTCGGCGCGTTCGTGGACACGGCCGCCGGTGACATCGACTGGCAGCGGCTCGACGAGACCGTCCGTACCGCCGTCACGTTCCTCGACCGTGTCGTCGACATCAACTTCTACCCGACCGAGCAGGCCGGGAAGTCCAACGCGCGCTGGCGTCCGGTGGGCCTGGGCGCCATGGGGCTTCAGGACGTCTTCTTCCAGCTGAAGCTGCCTTTCGACTCCCCCGAGGCGCGCGCCCTCTCCACCCGTATCGCCGAGCGCATCATGCTCGCCGCGTACGAGGCATCCGCCGACCTCGCCGAGCGCCCCCAAGCGCCTTCGACAGGCTCCGGTGCAGGGGGGACCCCCATCGGCCCGCTCCCGGCCTGGGAGAAGACCCGCACCGCGCGCGGCGTGCTGCACCCCGACCACTACGGCGTCGAGCTGACCTGGCCGGAGCGCTGGGCGGCGCTGCGGGAACGTATCGCCGTGACCGGCATGCGCAACTCGCTGCTCCTCGCGATCGCGCCGACTGCCACGATCGCGTCCATCGCGGGCGTGTACGAGTGCATCGAGCCGCAGGTCTCCAACCTCTTCAAGCGCGAGACGCTGAGCGGTGAGTTCCTCCAGGTCAACGCCTACCTGGTGCAGGAGCTGAAACGGCTCGGCGTCTGGGACGCGCAGACCCGCGAGGCGCTGCGCGAGGCCAACGGCTCGGTGCAGGGCTTCAGTTGGATCCCGGCCGAGGTGCGCGAGCTCTACCGCACCGCGTGGGAGATCCCGCAGCGCGGCCTGATCGACATGGCCGCCGCGCGCACGCCGTTCCTGGACCAGGCGCAGTCCCTGAACCTGTTCCTGGAGACGCCGACCATCGGCAAGCTCTCCTCGATGTACGCGTACGCCTGGCAGCAGGGCCTGAAGACCACGTACTACCTGCGTTCGCGCCCGGCGACCCGCATCGCCCGCGCAGCGGCCGGCAAGACCGCCGAGCCCGTTCCCGTACCCGTACCCGCCCAGGCGTCGGCCGAAGAAGCCGTCGCCTGCTCCCTGGAAAACCCCGAGTCCTGCGAGGCCTGCCAGTAATGAGCTCCACCACCAACGCCGACAAGAACCTGCTCGACCCGGGCTTCGAACTGACCCTGCGCCCCATGCGCTACCCCGACTTCTACGAGCGCTACCGCGACGCGATCAAGAACACCTGGACCGTCGAGGAGGTCGACCTCCACTCGGACGTCGCCGACCTGGCGAAGCTGTCCCCGGGCGAGCAGCACATGATCGGCCGCCTGGTCGCGTTCTTCGCGACCGGCGACTCGATCGTCTCGAACAACCTCGTGCTCACCCTCTACAAGCACATCAACTCCCCCGAGGCGCGGCTCTACTTGAGCCGCCAGCTCTTCGAGGAGGCCGTGCACGTCCAGTTCTATCTGACGCTGCTCGACACCTATCTGCCCGACCCGGAGGACCGCGCGGCGGCCTTCGACGCGGTCGAGGAGATCCCCTCCATCCGTGAGAAGGCGGAGTTCTGCTTCAAGTGGATCAACGAGGTGGAGAAGCTTGACCGCCTGGAGACGCAGGCCGACCGGCGCCGCTTCCTGCTGAACCTCATCTGCTTCGCCGCGTGCATCGAGGGCCTCTTCTTCTACGGTGCCTTCGCCTACGTCTACTGGTTCCGCTCGCGCGGCCTGCTGCACGGCCTGGCCACCGGCACCAACTGGGTGTTCCGCGACGAGACGATGCACATGAGCTTCGCCTTCGACGTCGTCGACACCGTCCGCAAGGAGGAGCCTGAGCTCTTCGACGACGCCCTGGAGACGCAGGTCACCGACATGCTCAGGGAGGCCGTCGAGGCCGAGCTGCAGTTCGCTCGCGACCTGTGCGGTGAGGGCCTGCCCGGCATGAACACCGACTCCATGCGCGAGTACCTCCAGTGCGTCGCCGACCAGCGGCTCCAGCGGCTCGGCTTCGCGCCGGTCTACGGCTCCTCAAACCCGTTCTCGTTCATGGAGCTCCAGGGCGTCCAGGAGCTGACCAACTTCTTCGAGCGGCGCCCTTCGGCCTACCAGGTCGCGGTCGAGGGTTCGGTCTCCTTCGACGACGAGTTCTAGTCCCACCGGCCCGTCAGGGCTGCGCGAGGCGGCGTCCCGCGCCTCGCGCAGCTCGCGGTCGATCCGGCGGTCGTGGACGTACCCGACGAGCGAGGGTGCGGCCAGCAAAAGGAAGACGGTCAGGACGGTCACGTATCCGAGGAATGTGTTCATGTCCTCACTGTCCTGCGCGCCGGACGGACGCGGCAGTGGCAGGACTGCCACACACCATCGACTTACTGCCAGCCCTGCGGCACACTGGCGCCCATGCTGAACAACGTGGCCGCCGTGCTGCTCGACGGCGTGAACCCCTTCGAACTCGGCGTCGTCTGCGAGGTGTTCGGGCTCGACCGCAGCGAGGCGGATCTACCCGTGTACGACTTCGCGGTGGTCGCCGCGGAGAGCGGGCCCCTGACCAATCACGCCGGGTTCTCGATCACCACTCCGTACGGCCTCGACCGGCTGGAAGAGGCCGACCTCATCACCGTGCCCGCGGGCCAGGAGTTCGTGCACCGCGACTACCCCGAGGAGCTGCTCGCCGCCCTGCGCCGCGCCGTGGACCGCGGGGCCCGCATCCTCTCCGTCTGCTCCGGCGTCTTCGTGCTCGGCGCCGCGGGCCTGCTGGACGGCCGGCGCTGCGCCGTGCACTGGCGGCACGCCACGGAACTCGCGGTGCGCTTTCCGCGCGCCCGGGTCGAGCCCGACGTCCTGTACGTGGACGAGAGCCCGGTCATCACCTCGGCCGGCACCGCAGCCGGCATCGACGCGTGCCTGCACATCGTGCGCCAGGAGCACGGCACCGAGGTCGCCAACGCCATCGCCCGGCGCATGGTCGTGCCACCCCATCGCGACGGCGGCCAGGCCCAGTTCGTGGCGCGCCCCCTGCCGCGCACGCAGTGCGACACCGTGGGCGGGGTCCTTGCCTGGATGGAGCGCCATCTGGACGCGGACGACATCACCGTCGAGCGGCTCGCCGAGCGGGCGCACATGTCGCCGCGCACCTTCGCGCGCCGTTTCCAGCAGGAGACCGGCACCACGCCCTACCGCTGGCTCCTGCGCCAACGCGTGCTGTTGGCACAGGAGTTGCTCGAAGGGTCGGACGAGACGGTGGACGCCATCGCCGGGCGTGCCGGTTTCGGCAACGCCGCGGCGATGCGCCACCAGTTCCTGCGGGCGCTCGGCACCACGCCGAACGCCTACCGCCGCACCTTCCGCGGACCGGTCGTCAGCGCCGCTCGGCCCGCAGGACCAGATGCTTCGGCTGTAGCGTGATGCCGATCTTCGTGTCGGCGTCGGTCTCCGGGACCGGCGCCAGGTGCCACTTCGGGGCCACCGTCGCCAGGATGATGGCGAGTTCGGCCAAGCTGAAATGGTCGCCCGGACACTTGCGGTTGCCGGTACCGAACGGCATCATCGCGAACTCCGGTACGTCGCCGGCGCGTTCCGGGTTCCAGCGGTCCGGGTCGAACTCGAGGTGCTGCTCGAAGGAACGTGGATCGCGTTGCATCGCGTACACGCTGTAGACGATGTCGGCATCGGCCGGAATGCGGTAGCCACCCAGGTTGGTTTCCCCCACCGACCTGCGGGTGAATATCCAGGCGGCGGGTTGTATACGCATGGCCTCGGTGACGACATTCCGGGTGTGCGGAAGGGACCCCAGGTCGGCGAATGTGATCTCCCGGCCCGGCGCGACGGAATTTACTTCTTCAACCAATCGCCTTTCCTGCTCGGGGTGTTGGGCCAGCAGATGGAACGTCCACGACAGGGTCGAAGCGACATTCTCGGCGCCCGCCACGACAAGGGAGATCACATGGTCGTGGACCTCCTGATCGCTGAGCGGCTGCCCTGATTCATCGCGCGCCCGCAGCATTTCGGCCAACAGGTCGTTCTGTTCCGGTCCTGCCGCCCTGCCTTCCGCGATGATCTCGTCGACCAGTGCGTGCAGATCGGCGAGCGCGCTCTGGAAGCGGCGGTTGCCCTGGGTCGGCACGCGGTACAGCGGCCCGACCGAGAGCACCATCCTGCGGTAGAGGCCCTCGAAGACGGTGTGCAGCGATTCGGCGATGCGGTCCGCCTTCTCGCTGATCGCGTCGACCTCCAGGAGCGAGCGCGAGACGACGCGCACGGCGGTGCGGAACATCTCCGCGTTGATGTCGACGATCTCGCCCGGCTGCCAGCGCGCGGCCGTCAGGCGGGCCTCCTCCTCCATCACCTTGGCGTAGCCGGCGATCCGGTCGGGCCTGAACGCCGGCTGCATCATGCGCCGTTGACGCCGGTGCAGCTTGCCGTTGCTGGTCGCCACGCCCTTGCCGAGCAGTACCTCCAGGGTGTCCCAGAGCGGCCCTCCGACGACGTAGTCGGGGCTCCGCAGCAGCTGCCCCACCAGCTCGGGGTCGCAGACCGCGTACGCGGTCTTGGGCCCCAGCCTTATGCGGACGAGATCACCATGGTCCCGCAGCGCGGCGAGGAAGCCGAGCGGGTCGCGCACCAGGTTCCAGGCGTGACCGATGAGCGGGGCACCACCGCTGACGAGCGGTGGAGTTGTTGTCGCGGGTACAGCGGATTCGACGCTCATTCCTCACCTACCAATTCAGTTTCGGCCAGGTCACTCGGTTCCGCGTCGCTCACATACGGGGGAATGGACCTGTCGTCCCAGCTGTCCACCCGATAGCGACCGGATTCGTGGTGGAACCAGTACACGGAAGAGAACCAGTTCCGCATGTTGAAGACGCACGATTCCACCGCGTCCGCGAGTTCCCTGCCCTGCACGCTGCCATCCGCCAATTGCCCGGCGAGACGCAGTACTTCTTCTTCCGCCGCGAGGAAATCGGTTATGCATCGGGAAACCCGCCGGTGCACTTCCGCGACAGCTTCTTCCAGCGAAAGGCCCTCGTGCTGGATGAGACTGATCCCGAGATTGTGCAGTTCGTCTCCCGCGAGTTCTTTGGGGAGCGAACACAGGTCGTTGTACCAGGCGGAGAAATCCTGCGTGGCGAGCGCCGCCCGCCGATACGCGGGATGCTTCCGCACCGCCGACGGCAGCTCGTGGCGCGCCGTCGGCTCGAGCAGGTCGATCCACGTCCAGTGCGCGAACGTCAGCCTGCGCAGCTCGATGTACGCCTCGACCGTCGGGACCGTTCCGGTCCTGCGGTTCCTGAACTCCAGGTCGTACGCCTCGATCACACTGTGGAAATGCCGGGCGAACCGGGCGTTCCAGCTGGGACCGAGGTGCGAGTACAGCCGCAGGACACAGTCGGCGAACCCTGCCACCAGAGGGTCACGGTGGTGCAGTTGTTGCCGGGGGGCCCGCAGCGTCTCGTGGAGCCCGCGGCACAGCCGGCGCCACTGCGCCGCCCTGCCGTGCACCGAGTCACGGTCGTGCCGGTCGTCCCAGGCGAAGAACCAACTGCTGAGGTCGGCTATCGCGCTGAGCAACTCGTCGGGTGCGCCAATGTAGTAGCCGGCCACCAGGTCCGTGTAGCAGAGGCTGTCCGCGTACCGCTCGACCTTGTCGGCGGGCATGAGGCGCATTTCGCGCAGCCACGTCCGGGACTTCTCCTGGAGCTGCGGCCAATACGGATGGAGTTGACGAGGAAACTCTGACTCGATCACCGGAAGTGACAACGCCGGTGGCACGGAAACCGCCGGCGCCCGTGTCTGTGTCGGTGAAGTGCCGTGTGAATATGCAGGCACGGACAAACCCCTCTCAGCCGCGTGAAAACGCACGCCCCTCCCGCCGTACCGGGCGCGCGCCGTTGCGTATCCCCGCGCTTTCCATTCAGCACCACAACTGACCGTTCAGGGAACAGATTTGCGCCATTCACTCCCCCCCAGTGCCGAGAAAATCCCTGTACGTGACCGATTCTGGATCATCACGAGCCTGATTCGATCGCACATCTGACCGGTTCGGACCGTTTCATGCGAACGGCCCCTGGCCGGGAAGGAGTTCCCGGCCAGGGGCCGCAGGTGGCGCGTGGTACGCGCGAGTCCGGAGTCGACTAGGCGTTCGGCACGACGGGGTAGCGCGGAGTGCCCTCTTCCATCTGCCGCAGCGCGTCCTTGCGGTCACGCTTGGACAGGCGGTCGATGTAGAGGTAGCCGTACAGGTGGTCCGTCTCGTGCTGGAGGCAGCGGGAGAAGTACCCGGTGCCCCGCACCTTGATGGGGTTGCCCTTCTCGTCCTGCCCGGTCACCTCGGCGTAGTCCGGGCGGGCCAGGTCGGCGTAGGCCGTGGGCACGGAGAGGCAGCCCTCGCCCGCCTCGTCCAGCCGGCGCCGGTCCGCGGGGAGCTCACGCACGACGGGGTTGCAGACCACGCCGACGTGCCGCTTGCCCTCGTCGTCCATGCAGTCGTAGACGAAGACCTTCAGGTCGACGCCGATCTGGTTGGCGGCGAGGCCCACGCCCTCGGCGGTCCGCTGGCTGGCGAACATGTCGGCGACGAGCTGGTCGAGCTCCGCGTCGAAGGCGGTGACGTCCTTGCACTCCTTGTGCAGCACGGGGTTGCCGACGACCGTGATGGGCCGGGACGTGCCGCGCTCGCGGTAGGCGGTCTCCCGCTCCTCGCAGTCCTCCGTGTCGATGACGAAGCCCTCGTCGTCGACGGGGAGGACCCCGCCCGAGGCCTGCTGCTCAGTGTCCTGCGCCATTGTCCGACGTACGCCTTCCTGGGAACCCACAAGAGATAGTGCCGGTACAGCCTACGGCCAGGAGTCAGCAGACCTCTTCCAGATCCCGCCAGTCGCGGGAGTCCGGGCTGTCCGCGACCCAGCCGTCGAGCAGGCCGCGCACCAGGGCGGCGGGCGCCGCGATGCCGCACTCGCGCTCGGGCACCCACAGGGCGCCTGGGCTGCGGTGGCCGAGCGGCCCGGGGTGACCCGGCTCGCTGTGGTCGTGCGGGTCCAGGTGCTCGCCGTCGCCCTCGTCGCTCGGCATGCGGCTCTCGGAGCACATCCGGCACAGCAGCCGCACGGACGACGACCAGTCCTCGGCGGCGAAGCCCGCGTCCGCGGCGAGCTTCTCCAGGGCGTCCCGGTCGTCCTCGGTGGCGGCCTCCAGGAGAACCACCCAGGTGGGGACCGGTGAGGGCGCCCACAGCTCGATCTCGTCGAAGACGGGGTACGAGTCCCCGGCCCCCGTCGTCCGCTCGCCGTGCGGGACGCCGTCGTGCAGCACGACCTCGCCCCAGCGGCGCCCGGAGGACGGCAGCGGGATGGAGAGCACCTCGATACGGGCGGGGTCCAGCCTGCGCCCCCACACGACCTCGGCCTCCCCCTCGGGCGAGAGCCGCACGGCGGCGCTGCCCAGGTCCATGCCGGTCGGCTCCCCCGAGGCGGCAACACCGCCGGGAACGCGCAGGCCGTACGCCTGCCAGGCCCGCCGGGCGAGCGGCCAGTCCTGGAGGGCGGTGGCGGCGATGCCGACGTTCCACCAGTCGGGGGCGCCCTGCGACCGGTCGAGCAGCGCGACGGCCCGCAGGCCCGCGGCCCGCGCCTGCTCCCAGTCGTGCCGGAACTTGTGGAGCAGCGCGAGGTTGAACCAGGACTCCGAGAGCCACGGCTCGAGATCCGCCGCGCGGGTCAGGAGTGCGCCCGCGTCCTCGTACCGCCCGTCGCCGATCAGCGTGAAGGCGCGGTCGGTGGCCTGCCGCCATGAGGCGGAGGGCCGGTGCCGTCCCTTGCCGAAGATCCTCACGATTCCCGCCTGCCGGTACTTGAGTTCCTGAGTTTCGCTGGCCCGAGGGCCCTCTTCGCATCCAACCACGTACGGTCGGACGGCCGCTCATTACCCATGGGTTACCCAGCCGGCGGCAAGCTATGACCGCCCCGCGAAAGCACCCGGGCCAGGGCTTCCACGACTTCGGGCTGATAGTCGCGGCCGGTGCCGAGGCGCAGCCGCTCCAGGGCGTTGAGAGGACCCGTGGGACCTTCTCCCCTGGCCATCTCGTCGTACGCGTTCGCGGCTCGCACAATACGGGCGGTGAGCGGCTGATCGCGATACGGGTCCGCCTGCCGTTCCACGACCACGGCGACGTCGCCGTTCACCCCCGTCTGACGCACGACGGCGCCCCCGAGCAGGGCGATGCGCCGCTGTTCCGCGTCCGGCAGGGCCGCGGTGGCGCCCGCGGGCACGGGATCGACGAGGGAGAGCTGCCCGATGTCGTGCATCAGCGCCGCGTGCTCCAGGACGGCGAGGTCCGGCGCGGAAAGCCCCAGCTCACGCCCCACGGCACGGCTGAGAGCGGCCACGCGGCGCGCGTGCCCCTGCGGGGTGTACCCGGCGATCTCGGTGGATCGGGCCAGGGAGGTGATGGTCTGCCGGTAGGTGGTCCGCACCGCCGCGTACCGCCCGAAGGACAGCTGGGTCAGGAGCAGCGGCAGGCTGAACACGGGCAGCGCCCAGAGCCCCGCCACGGCGACCGCGAGCGCCATGACGGCCCCTGTCGCGCACACGGCGGACCCGATGCCGAGCATGGCCCGCAGCTCGTCGCGCAGGAGCGGTCCGAAGGGCCAGAGGGTGCGGGCGTGCGCCATGGCCGCGGCGAGCACGGCGTCGCAGAGAGCGGTCAGCACGAGCAGCGCGACGATGACGGCGGCGAAGGCGGGGCCCTGGCCCACCCACTCCTCCAACTTCCCCGCGTTGTAGAGCGGTTGGAAGCAGGCGGCGGCGAACCCGACGGTGAGCACGCGCCGGGCCACGTGGTCGAGGGCGGGCCCCTTGCCGAGCGCCACGTGCGGGACGGCGCCGACGAGCGCAGCGGCGACGACCACGGCGATCACCTGGAAGACACCGTGGTGTGTGGGCCGCCCCCCGACCTCCCCGAGCAGTGCGTACGCCAGCGCGCCCGCGGCCCCGAGCGGCGCGGGCTCCCGGTCGCTCCCGCCGGCGCCCCACCGGGCAAGCTCCCCCACGGCGACGAGCGCCCCGAAGGCGAGCGCGATCCCTGCTTCGTGCACACCGTGCCAGAGGGTCCAGCCCAGGCCGAGCAGGGTGAGCAGCCCGGCGGCGCCGTATACACAGAGCGCCACCGTGGTGGGCAGGCGGGCCCTCACCGTGCTCCTGCCCCGGGGGTCGTGGGCACACCGGCGGCCTCCTGCCGAGGGGCGGGCACTTCCCCGGTGTCCGAGGTGACCGCGGGGTGCCACCCGTGCCGCTCCAGCGCCCGCCGCAAGGCGGCCACCATCGCGGGGTCGAACTGCGCCCCCGCGCATCGGGACAGCTCGGCCACGGCGGCGGCGACCGGGCGCCCCCGCCGGTAGGACCGCGTGGACGTCATGGCGTCGAACGCGTCCGCGACGGCCACCACCCGGGCGAACTCCGGGATCTGCCGCCCCACGAGCCCGTAGGGATATCCGCTCCCGTCGATCCGCTCGTGGTGGTGGAGGATCGCCGCCCGCGCCTCCCCGAGGAAGCCGATTCCGCGCACCATCTCGTGCCCGTACTCGGGATGCAGCTCGATGACCCGCCGCTCCTCGGGGGTCAGCGGCCCGTCCTTGCGCAGCAGCCGGGTCGGTACGCCGAGTTTGCCGACGTCGTGCAGGATGCCGGCGAACCGCAGGCTCTCCACGCGCTCGTCCGCCATCCCCAGCTCCCGCGCGATCATCACGGAGGCCCGCCCCACGCGCTCGCTGTGCCCTCGGGTGTACCGGTCCTTGATGTCGACGGCCTGCACGAGCGCCCGGATGGTGGCCTGATGGGCGGCGCGCTCGCGGTGGTACTGCGCGAAGACCCAGCAGGAGACCCCCATCGGCAGCAGCACGAGGAGCGCGGCGAGCGGCCCGTACGGACTGCGCCACAGCACCGCCATCATCAGTCCGGCGAGGCCGTGCACGGCGACGGGCGGACACGACCGCAGGAAGAGCCCCCGCCACGCAGTCCGCACCGGCACCCGTTCCGCGGTGGCCAGGATGCCGCCGTCCAGGACGGTGAGTACGACGGAGAAGGCGAGGACGGCCGCTCCCGCGGGCGCGAGCGCGTACGGAAAGTCGGGCGCGGCTACGGCTTCGCGCCCGCCGAGCGCTCCGTGCGTCCACGCCGACGCCCAGGCGGCGAGGGCGAGTTGGGCCGCACGCCAGAGTCTGCGCACCCACCGGGGGCGGCGCTCGACGCGGGCGAGCAGCGCCCCCGGCACCGCGACGAGCGCGGCGGCGGCCGGCGGCAGCAGGAAGACGGCGGCGAGCAGTACGGGGAAGAAGGTGCCGAGGCCGTTGAGCCCGGACCCGGCGCGGCGGCCGATCACCCGGCACCGCGTGATCTGCTCGCACCCGGCGTAGAGCGCGGCGAGGAGCGCGAGCGCGCCCCACGGCGTGTGCGGCGAGGTCAGTGCGGGCGCGGCGCAGGCGGCTCCGGCCAGGGCGGCGCACAGGATGTAGGCGCGCGCCCATGGGGCGATGGACCGCATGGCACCGTCTCCTCCCCCGTGACCGTCCCCAGGGACCACGTTCCAAGGTCCGGAGACTAGAACGAGAGCCGCCCGCTCCGAGCCCCCCTCGCGGAAATTGGCACGTACGAGTGACGGTGAACGCCGGGAACAGAAAAAGCAGGCCGTGACGGACTCCCGTCACGACCTGCTCACACTCAACTGCCTGACGCTCAGGCTTCCTTGGCCCGCAGACTCTTGGCGGACACGCTGCCCTCGGCGGCCGTCGTCTCGACCGTCACGTCGTGCTCGGGCACGGCCTCGCCCGACCGGATCAGGTCGATGCGTCCCATGACCTTGGAGCGCAGGTCGGCGGGGACGTCGTCCTGGCCGCAGCAGCGCTTCACCAGCTTCTTGACGGCCTGCTCAAGGCCGTACTTCTCCAGGCACGGGGAGCACTCCTCGAAGTGCGTCTCGAACTTGGTGCAGTCGCTGTCCGGCATCTCGTGGTCCAGGAACTCATAGAGATGGTCCAGGACTTCACTGCAATCCGTCTCGTGCGGCTCTCCGCAGCTCATGAGCCTGAGCCTTTCGCTTCGTTCGACGACTCTGACGCGGCGCCGGCGGGGACGAGGCCGCGGTCACGGGCGTAGTCCTCGAGCATGCCGCGCAGTTGGCGACGGCCGCGGTGCAACCGGGACATCACCGTACCGATGGGTGTCCCCATGATGTCCGCGATCTCCTTGTACGCAAAGCCCTCTACGTCGGCCAGATAGACGGCGATGCGGAATTCCTCGGGGATCGCCTGCAGGGCGGACTTCACGTCGGAATCCGGCAGGTGATCGAGCGCCTGCGACTCGGCCGAGCGCAGACCGGTGGACATGTGCGACTCGGCGCGCGCGAGCTGCCAGTCCTCGATCTCCTCGGCGGCGCTGCGCTGGGGCTCGCGCTGCTTCTTGCGGTACGAGTTGATGAACGTGTTGGTGAGGATGCGGTACAGCCACGCCTTGAGGTTGGTGCCCTCACGGAACTGGTGGAACGACGCGTACGCCTTGGCGTAGGTCTCCTGCACCAGGTCCTCCGCGTCCGCCGGGTTGCGCGTCATGCGCAGCGCCGCCGAGTACATCTGGTCGAGGAAGCCCAGGGCGTCCCGCTCGAAGCGGGCCGTGCGCTCCGCAGACGTCTCGGCGCTTCCGTCGGGTCGCTCCGCCCGGCCGTTCTCGGCCCCTGCGTCGGTCCCAGTGACCGGACCCACCTCCTCCAAAGACGTGGTGAGACCAAAAGCAGTCCCACTCGAATCGGAGGATAGACGACGATCCGGTCCCGCCGCCGCTCGAATAGGAGCGGTCTTGGGCGCGCTCAGCACCGTCCATTCCAGGTCAGAGGCGCTGGAGCGGGAAAAAGAAGGTGCCGGGTTCTGCCCGTCCGCAGAAGGGCGGTGGCGGGAGACGGGCGGGCAGATGGTCGAACCCATGCGGCGGACTTCCTCTCGTACGAACAGCGTTTGGCGTCTGTTCGGCACAACAGAGGTCACGCACCCAACATTCCCGCCCACCGGATGACGCCATCCGTGATGCGCGTCATGGCCTCGGTCTCGGTCAGGTCGGCGCGCTTGGGGATCGCGAAGCCGTGATCGCCGTAGGGGATCTCGACGATCTCGTACGTCCCTTCGGGGAACTCGGCGGGCTTCCCGAAGGGGTCGTTGCCGCCCTGCACGACGAGCGTGGGCACACCGGCGCCGAGCAGCTCGTCCGCGCGGGACTTCTCCGGCTTGCCCGGCGGGTGCAGCGGGAAGCTCAGGGCGAGCACGGCGGCGGCGCCCAGTTCGGTGGCGGTACGGCACGCCACGCGGGCCCCGGCGCTGCGGCCGCCCGCGATCACGGGGAGGCCCGGTTTGGTGAGCGCCGGCCACAGGCCCCTCCATCCCGCGTCCAGGGTCTTCGGCGCCGGCGCCAGCTTCTTGCCCGCGACGCGCCAGGGCTGCTCCACCAGGGCGACGGTGACGCCGTGCGCGGGCAGGGCGGCGGCGATGGCCCGCAGGTCCCGCGCCTCGATGCCGCCGCCGGCGCCGTGGCTGAGGGCCAGCACCATGCGGGCCTTGTTCTTCGGGGCGGGGTGCCAGGTGATGCGTGCGTCACCCGCGTCGGTCGGTGCGATCTCACTCTTGGTCACATCAGAAGAGTGTGCCTTCCTCGGGCCCCTCCAGCTCCTTGAGCAGCTCCGGGCCGTTGTTGCGTACGTTGCTGACCGCCGTCGACACCGGGAAGGCCCGCATCAGACCGTGCGGCGGCGGCTCCAGGAGCGGCCGCAGGTCCTCGACGTCCGTGCGCGAGGGGTCGAGCCAGGCGTCCCAGCGGTCCGGCGTGAGCATCAGCGGCATCCGCGGGTGGATGTCGGCCAGCGAGCGCGGGCCTTCGTCGGGCGCGACCGCCAGGGGCGCGGTCTCCGCCTCGGTGGTGATCACCGTGCACGTCACCCACCAGGCGAGGGGGTGCTCGTCGGGAAGCGTCTTGTCACGCCAGAACTCGTAGAGCCCCGCCATCGCGAAGACCGAGCCGTCGGCGGGCGTCACGAAGTACGGCTGCTTGCGAGGGCGCTTCTTCTTGCCCTCGACCTCAAGGTCGCGCTCGTCGGAGCCGGTGACCCACTCGTAATAGCCGTCGGCGGGGATGACGCAGCGGCGGGAGGCGAAGGCCCGGCGGTAGGAGGGCTTCTCGTGCACGGTCTCGGCGCGGGCGTTGATCATCCGGGCGCCGCCCTCGGGCGTCTTGGACCAGGACGGGACGAGTCCCCACTTGAGTGTGCGCAGCTGGCGAACCGGACTCGGGTCCTCGGCGTCTTTCAGAGGACGGTCCAGGACCGCGTAGACCTCCTTGGTGGGGGCCACGTTGAAATCGGGGTCGAGGCCCTCCTCGGGCTCCCACTTCTCGATCTCAAAGATTCCTGCGAGATCCTCGGGCCTACGACTCGATGCATACCGTCCGCACATACGTGCCAGACTGCCAGACCCCGTACCACCAGAGGAGCCGGTCCAGAACATGGCACCAGCAATGGAAATAACCGCGACCGCCAGCCTGACCGACCTCTGGGACCGGGTCTTCGGCACACAGGCGGCCCCCGACGAGTGGCTGGTGATCGCCACCGGCGTCGTAGCGCTGGCGGTCGTCCTGCCGCACGGCATCTGGCGCGTGGCCCGCAACGCGATCACCATCGCGCACGAGGGCGGCCACGGCCTGGTCGCCCTGCTGACGGGCCGCCGCCTCGACGGCATCAGGCTGCACTCCGACACCAGCGGCCTCACCGTTTCCCGCGGCAAGCCCACCGGCCTCGGCATGATCCTGACCGCCGCCTCGGGCTACACCGCGCCGCCCCTGCTCGGCCTCACCGGCGCCGCCCTCCTCGCCGCCGACCACATCACCGCCTTCCTGTGGATCGCGACGGCGCTGCTCGTCGTGATGCTCGTCATGATCCGGAACGCGTACGGCGCCCTCACGGTGATCCTCACCGGCGGCACGTTCCTGCTGGTCTCCTGGCTGACCAGCTCGCAGGTGCAGGCGGCCTTCGCGTACGTGGTGGTGTGGTTCCTGCTCCTGGGCGGCGTACGCCCCGCCTTCGAGCTGCAGTCCAAGCGCAGGCGCGGCGGCGCGGGCGACTCGGACGCCGACCAGCTGTCGCGGCTCACGCACGTCCCGGCGGGGATGTGGCTCTTCCTCTTCCACGCCGTCTCGCTGTGCTCGCTGATAGGCGGCGCGCGGTGGCTGCTCGGCCTCTGAGCAGCCACGACCCCTCCGCTGTCTGCCACTAAAGTGGGGGCATGACCGTGAACCCAGCGCACAGCACCCTCTGGCCAGCCCCGCACGCGAGCGGAGCCGTCGCCGCGACGGTCCATGTGCCCGGGTCCAAATCGGTCACCAACCGCGGTCTCGTCCTCGCCGCCCTCGCCGCCGAGCCCGGCTGGCTGCGCCGCCCGCTGCGCTCCCGCGACACCCTCCTGATGGCAGGCGCCCTGCGCGCGCTCGGCGTCGGCATCGAGGAAGGCGTCGGTCCGGACGGCTCCGGTGAGGCCTGGCGGATCATCCCCTCCGGCCTGCACGGCCCCGCCACGGTGGACGTCGGCAACGCGGGCACGGTCATGCGCTTCCTCCCCCCGGTCGCCGCCCTCGCCGACGGCCCGATCCGCTTCGACGGCGACCCCCGTTCGTACGAGCGGCCGCTGAACGGCGTGATCGACGCCCTGCGCGTGCTCGGTGCCCGCATCGACGACGACAGCCGCGGTGCGCTGCCGCTGACCGTGCACGGCGGCGGCGCCCTGGACGGCGGCCCCGTCGAGATCGACGCCTCCTCGTCCTCCCAGTTCGTGAGCGCCCTGCTGCTCTCGGGCCCGCGTTTCAACCAGGGTGTCGAGGTGCGTCACATCGGCTCCGCCCTGCCCTCCATGCCGCACATCCGGATGACCGTCGACATGCTCCGCGCGGTCGGCGCCCAGGTGGACACCCCGGAGTCGGGCGGCGAGCCGAACGTGTGGCGGGTCACCCCCGGCGCGCTGCTCGGCCGTGATCTGACCGTCGAGCCGGACCTCTCCAACGCCCAGCCGTTCCTGGCGGCGGCCCTGGTCACCGGCGGCCGCGTCACCGTCCCCGACTGGCCCGCGCACACCACGCAGCCCGGCGACAAGCTGCGGGAGATCTTCACCGAAATGGGCGGTTCCTGCGAACTGACCGAGCAGGGGCTCGTGTTCACCGGCTCCGGCTCGATCCACGGCATCGACGTGGATCTGAGCGAGGTCGGCGAGCTCACCCCCGGCATCGCGGCCGTCGCGGCCCTCGCCGACTCCCCCTCGACCCTGCGCGGCGTCGCCCACCTGCGGCTGCACGAGACGGACCGCCTGGCTGCCCTCACCAAGGAGATCAACGAACTCGGCGGCGACGTCACCGAGACCGCCGACGGACTGCACATCCGTCCGCGCCGCCTGCACGGCGGGATCTTCCACACGTACGACGACCACCGCATGGCCACCGCCGGCGCGATCATCGGCCTGGCGGTGGAGGGCGTACAGATCGAGAACGTGGCGACGACGGCGAAGACGCTGCCCGACTTCCCCGACCTCTGGACCGGAATGCTCGGGAACTGACGGGCGGATCCAGGACATGCGCCGCTACGGAAAGAACCCCGACGAGGACGACATCCGCGTCCGCCCCAACCGCAAGGGCAACCGCCCGCGCACCCACATCAGGCCCAAGCACGAGGACGCGTCCGACGGCATGGTCCTGACCGTCGACCGAGGCCGTCTGACGGTTCTGGTCGACGACCGGATCGTGATGGCCATGAAGGCCCGCGAACTGGGCCGCAAGGCCGCCGTGGTGGGCGACCGGGTCTCGCTCGTCGGTGATCTCTCCGGCAAGAAGGACACCCTCGCGCGCATCGTGCGCATCTCGCCGCGTACGTCGGTCCTGCGGCGCACGGCCGACGACGACGACCCGTACGAGCGGGTGGTCGTCGCCAACGCCGACCAGCTGGCCATCGTCACCGCGCTCGCCGATCCGGAGCCGCGCACGCGCCTGATCGACCGCTGCATCGTGGCGGCGTACGACGGCGGTCTCACGCCGCTCCTCGTCCTGACCAAGTCCGACCTGGCGTCCGCCGACAAGATCCTGGAGACCTACTCCACGCTCGACATGCCCTACGTGGTCACCAGCCGCGAGGAGTTCACCGACAGCGCGGAACTCGCCCGGGTGCACGAAGTGCTCGACGGCAAGGTCACCGCGTTCGTCGGGCACTCCGGTGTCGGCAAGACGACGCTGGTGAACGCCCTGGTCCCCGAGGAGCGCCGGCGCAGCACCGGGCACGTCAACGCCGTCACGGGCCGTGGCCGGCACACCACCACGTCGGCGCTAGCGCTCCCGCTGGCGGACTCACCCGGCGGCTGGGTGATCGACACGCCCGGCGTGCGGTCCTTCGGCCTGCACCACGTGGACCCGTCCCGCGTCATCCTCGCCTTCCCCGATCTGGTGCCGGGGACGGAGGAGTGCCCGCGCGCGTGCAGCCACGACGAACCGGACTGCGCGCTCGACACGTGGGTGGAGCAGGGTCACGCGGACCCCGCGCGGCTCTACTCACTACGCAGGCTCCTCGCCACCCGTGAGCGACGCGAGGACGACTGACCTCGCCGTTGTTTGCGCCCGGGGACCGGTGGCAAAGGCATAATCGCACCATGCCTGCTCCAAGCCAGGCGAAGCGGTCACCGAGCGTACGGTTGCGGGAGGCAGAAACATGGCGTGGCTGCTGGTCATCGTCGCGGGGTTCCTGGAGACCGGTTTCGCGGTCTGCCTCAAGCTCTCGCACGGCTTCACCCGGCTCTGGCCGACGATCACCTTCGCGGCCTTCGCCCTGGGCAGCTTCGGTCTGCTCACGCTCGCGCTGCGCAAGCTCGACGTGGGTCCCGCCTACGCGGTCTGGACGGGCATCGGCGCCGCGGGCACCGCGATCTACGGAATGATCTTCCTCGGTGACGTGGTCTCCACGCTCAAGATCGTCTCCATCTCGCTGGTCGTCGCGGGCGTCATCGGCCTGCAGCTCTCGGGCTCCGCGCACTAGAACGTCACCACAGGGGTCTCATGCGTTGATCCAGCGCCCGAGGGCCCCGCGCACGAGTTCCACGGGGTCCGCACCCGCCGACGAGGGAGCGACGACGTACGACAGCGCCATCCGTACGGCGCTCTCGCAGGCCATGGCCAGCTCCTGGGTGTCCTTCGGCCGCGCACTGCCGTCCAGCGCGTTCACCGCCTTGTCCCGGACGAGGGCGAGCAGTTCGGCGGGCGAGGGGATGCCCGCGTCCGCGCGCCGCTGTGCCGGTACGGCTGAGGCCAAGACCCCGGGCCTGCTCGGCGCGGGCAGGCGTTCGCTCCAGCAGCCGGTGAGCATCGCCCGCGTGAGGTCGCTGCCGTGGGCGGCGGCGATGGTCCACGCGCCCACGGCGGCGAGCCGGTCCTCCGGGCCGCCCACCATGGCCAACGCCCGCTCCACGCCGTGCAGATACGCGTCGGTCTCGCGCCGGAGCAGGGCGCGGGCGAGGCCGTCCTTGCTGCCGAACTCGTTGTAGAGGGTCTGCCGGGACACCCCGGCGGTGGCCGCGACGTCGACCATGCGGACGCGCGGCCACGGTCGGCCGGCGAGCGCCACGCGGGCCGCGTCCAGTAGGGATTCCCGTGCCGCAGGCATCGTCGCCTCCCGGGGCCGAAGCGGCTCTGCGGCCAGAGTTGACGGGCTCGGGAGCGGTGTCAATAGCCCCGGCGCGACCCGGAACGGTATGCGTCATGTCCCGGAACGGCCCGGACATACGGCGCTGTGGCTCAGGCACAACGAGATCGATACTGTTCACTCATGCCCGACTACCACGATGATCTGCGTCTTGCCCATGTCCTCGCGGACGCCGCCGACGCCGCGACGATGGACCGGTTCAAGGCTCTCGACCTCAAGGTCGAGACCAAGCCGGACATGACGCCGGTGAGCGAGGCGGACAAAACGGCCGAGGAGCTGATCCGCTCGAACCTGAAGCGGGGCCGGCCGCGCGACGCGATCCTCGGCGAGGAGTTCGGCGTCGAGGGCACGGGCCCGCGCCGCTGGGTGATCGACCCGATCGACGGCACCAAGAACTACGTACGCGGGGTGCCGGTCTGGGCCACGCTGATCTCACTGATGGAGGCGGGCGAGGGCGGCTTCCAGCCGGTGGTGGGTGTCGTTTCGGCGCCCGCGCTCGGCCGCCGCTGGTGGGCGGCGAAGGGCGCCGGGGCCTACACCGGCCGCAGCCTGACCTCCGCGACCAGGATCCACGCCTCCAAGGTCTCGCGGCTCCAGGACGCCTCGTTCGCGTACTCCTCGCTCACAGGCTGGGAGGAGCAGGGCCGCCTCGACGGGTTCATGGACCTCACGCGCGCGGTCTGGCGCACCCGGGGGTACGGCGACTTCTGGCCGTACATGATGGTCGCCGAGGGCTCGGTCGACCTCTGCGCGGAGCCCGAGCTCTCGCTCTGGGACATGGCGGCGACCGCGATCATCGTGACCGAGGCGGGCGGCAGCTTCACCGGCCTCGACGGCGCCCCGGGCCCGCACAGCGGCAACGCCGCCGCGTCGAACGGCCTGCTCCACGACGAGCTGCTCGGCTACCTCAACCAGCGCTACTGACGGCTCGCACTCCTCGCGTCCGAGGCGCGCGCCTTGGTTCGCGCGCCCTGAACCGGCAGCACGCGCCCCCTTGTTGAGGACGGGCAGGGCTGCGACTCTGAGAGTCCCCCCACTTGTGAACTTGTGAATCGCTTCTCTTGCGGTCCACTCAGGAGGTGGCTCAAGCCCATGCTCGTCCGCGACGCCATGAGCACGGTGGTCCTCACCATCGGTCCCGCCCACACACTGCGCCAGGCGGCCCGCCTGATGTCGACGCGCCGCGTCGGCGCGGCCGTCGTCCTCGACTCCGACAACTCCGGTCTGGGAATCCTGACCGAGCGCGACGTCCTCATCTCGCTGGGGCTCGGCCAGAACCCCGACACCGAGACCGCCGGCACCCACACCACGACCGATGTCGTCTTCGCCGCCCCCTCATGGACCCTGGAGGAGGCCGCCGACGCCATGTCGCACGGCGGCTTCCGGCACCTGATCGTGATGGACGGGAACGAACCGTCCGGCATCGTCTCGGTCCGCGACATCATCCGCTGCTGGGCGCCGAGCAGGCGTCACGGGGCATCCCTGACGGTCTGAGCGCACCCCGGAAACGAAAGAGGGCGGGCCGGACCCCCGAAGGGAACCGGCCCGCCTTCCTCCCCGAAGGGAGCCACGACGAACGGTCTCAGCCGCGAAGGGCCTGGACCGCGGCCTCGAGACGCTTGCCGAAGTCGCCGTCAGCCTGACGGAAGTTGTTGATCGCCCGCTCGGCGATGTCGTCGCGCGAGACACCCGCGATGTTGCCCGCGAGGTTGTCGATCAGACGCGTCTTCTCGTCCTCGGACATCTTGCGGTAGAGGTTGCCCGCCTGCACGAAGTCGTTGTCCTCGGCGTGCGAGGGCGCCTCGTGGTTGCCCGTGCCACCGCTGACCGGAGTGGTCACCCAGAGCGGCCGGTCCGTCTGGAACGGGCCGCCGAAGGAGTTCGGCTCGTAGTTCTTCGTGCCCTTGTGGCGGCCGTCGTACAGCGCGCCGTCACGCGAGTTGGTGCGCGCCTCGGTGGCGTGCGGGCGGTTCACCGGCAGGTGGTCGGCGTTGATGCCGACGCGGTAGCGGTGCGCGTCGCCGTACGCGAAGAGGCGGCCCTGGAGCATCTTGTCCGGGGAGGGACCGATGCCGGGAACGAAGTGCGCGGGCGAGAAGATGCTCTGCTCGACCTCGGCGAAAATGTTCTCCGGGTTGCGGTTGAGCTCCAGCTTGCCGATCTCGATCGGCGGGTAGTCCTCGTGCGGCCACACCTTGGTGAGGTCGAACGGGTTGAAACGGTACGTCGCCGCTTCGGCCGCCGGCATGATCTGCACCTGCACGGTCCAGGACGGGAACTCACCGCGCTCGATGGCCTCGCGCAGGTCGCGCTGGTGGGAGTCCGGGTCCATGCCGGACATCTGGTTGGCCTCGTCCGTGGTGAGGTTCTTGATCCCCTGGTCGGTCTTGAAGTGGTACTTGACCCAGAAGACCTCGCCGGCCTCGTTGTTCCACTGGTACGTGTGCGAGCCGTACCCGTTCATGTGGCGCAGCGTCGCCGGGATGCCGCGGTCGCCGAAGAGCCAGGTGACCTGGTGGGTCGACTCGGGGCTCAGACCCCAGAAGTCCCACACGTTGTCGGCCTCCTGCGAGCCCGTGTACGGGTCGCGCTTCTGCGTGTGGATGAAGTCGGGGAACTTGATGGCGTCCTTGATGAAGAAGACGGGGGTGTTGTTCCCGACCAGGTCGTAGTTCCCCTCCTCCGTGTAGAACTTCAGGGCGAAGCCACGGGGGTCGCGCACGGCGTCGGCGGAGCCGAGGTTGCCGGCCACGGTGGAGAACCGGAGGAAGGTCTCCGTCTGCTTGCCGACCTCGGAGAGAAACTTCGCACGCGTCCACTGCGAGACGTCGCGGGTCAGCGTGAAGGTGCCGTACGCACCGGCGCCACGCGCGTGGACGATGCGCTCCGGGATGCGCTCGCGGTTGAAGTGCGCGAGCTTCTCGAGCAGCGCCTGGTCCTGGACGAGAACCGGACCGCCGACACCAGCGGTCTCGCTGTTCTGGTTGTCGGCGACCGGCGCGCCGGCCTCCGTGGTGAGCGGTCCCTGCGTCACGTGCGCCTCCTGCGTCATTTCCTGCAAGTCCTGTCCTTGGGTTTCGCTGAACTCGATCCTACGATGGACTTTGTCTAAGTCAAGCGGACATCCAAAGTCACACCTCGTCGGGAGTTAGGCATCTCGCCTGCTAGGCTGGTTCGCATGAGCGACCTGTTGGAACGACTGCGCGGCCGTGGCTGGCGCATGACCGCGCAGCGGCGCGTCGTGGCCGAGGTCCTCGACGGGGACCACGTACACCTGACCGCGGACGAGGTGCACGCCCGCGCCGTGGACAAGCTGCCCGAGATCTCCCGGGCGACCGTCTACAACACCCTGGGCGAGCTGGTGACCATCGGAGAGGTCCTCGAGGTCTCGACGGACCGCAGGGCCAAGCGGTACGACCCGAACGCCCACCGCCCCCACCAGCACCTGGTGTGCGCGCAGTGCGGCACGATCCGCGACGTCCACCCCACGGGCAACCCCTTGAGCAGCCTCCCCGACTCGGAACGCTTCGGCTTCACGGTCGAGGCCGCGGACGTCACATACAGGGGCACGTGCCCTAACTGCGCGGGGGCGTAGCTCGGCACCTGCGGTGCATCTCAGCCACGGCACACCCTCTTCCGGAATCTGACGGTGCGTCATATGGTCGGCGGCGCCCAACATCCGCCTGCCCTCCGCAAGGAGACCCCGTGGGAGACCCGCACCCGAAACTAGAAGCCCACGCAGTAACGAGAACCTTCGGCCGCGGCGCCAAGGCCGTGGACGCCTTGGGCCCCGTCGACCTGAAGATCGCCCCCGGCGAATTCACCTGCATAGTCGGCCCCTCAGGCTGCGGAAAATCAACGCTGCTCCGCATAGCCGCAGGCCTCCTGCGCCCCACCAGGGGCGCGCTGACCATCCGCACAGCCGCGCAGCGCCCCGCCGCGATGATCTTCCAGGACTACGGCATCTACGACTGGAAGACCGTCCAGGCCAACGTCCGCTTCGGCCTGGACATCCAGAAGGTCCCCCGCCGCGAGGCGAACGCCCGTGCCAGGGACTGGCTGACCCGCTTAGGTCTCGCCGACTTCGCCGACGCCTACCCCGCCACCCTCTCCGGCGGCATGCGCCAACGCGTGGCCATCGCCCGCGCCCTGGCCGTGGAGCCCGAGATCCTGCTGATGGACGAGCCGTTCGCGGCCCTGGACGCCCAGCTCCGCACGATCCTCCAGGACGAGCTCCTCGACCTCACCCAGACCACCCGCACCACCACCCTCTTCATCACCCACAGCCTCGAAGAGGCGATCGTTCTCGGTGACCGCGTCCTGGTCATGTCCGCCCGCCCGGGCCGCATCATCGCCGAACGCCGCCCGCCGTTCCCGAGGCCTCGCAGCGGTGACGTACGCACGACGCCCGAATTCACCGCTCTCAAGGGCGAGTTGTGGGACCTGCTGCGCGGCGAGGTGGTCCGCGAGAACGCACGGGACGAGGCGGCCGTGGCATGACGACGACCACCTCGCCCAAAGCGCCCGAAGAACCCCAGGACGGTGTGCTCGTCCGCAGGCCGGGCCCCCAGGAGCTGCACCCCGCCCGCACCCACCGCAGGCGCCGCACCCTGGAGATCGGCCTCGCCGTCGCCGTCCCCCTCGCCCTGATCCTGCTGTGGCAACTGGCCGCCACCCAGGCCTGGATCGACGACCGCGTCTACCCCGCTCCCCAGACCATCCTCGAAGACGGCTGGGAGCGCGCGGCGGACGGTGACCTGTGGCCCGACGTGTGGGCCACGCTCAAGCGCGTCCTCGCCGGCTACGCGATCGGCACGGTCACCGGCTACGCGCTCGGCCTCCTCATGGGCTCGCTCTCCCTCGTACGCGCGGCGCTCGAACCGCTCCTGGACGCGCTGTACGTCGTACCGAAGCTGGCCCTGCTGCCCGTGTTCCTGAACATGTTCGGCCTCGGCGAGGGCCCGCAGATCGCGCTCGTGGCGGCCACCGTCTTCTTCTTCGTCTGGATCTCGACGATGGCGGCGGTGCTCGCCGTGCCCTCGGGACACCGCGACGCGGGCCAGGTCTTCGGGGCGTCGCCGTGGCAGATGTTCCGCCATGTCCTGCTGCCCGCGTCGCTGCCCGCCGTGCTCGTGGGCGCGCGGATCGCGGCGGGTGTCGCGGTCCTGGTGATCGTGGCGTCGGAGCAGATCGCCGCGTCGAACGGCCTCGGCCACCTGATCTTCGACTCCCGCGCCCTTTTCCAGAACGACGTGATGTTCGTCGGCATCGTCTGCGTCGCCGTGCTCGGCGTCGTCTTCTCCGAACTGGTGCGGATCGCGGGCCGGTTGCTCACTCCATGGGCTCCGCGCGACCGCGGCAGAAGCCAGTCGTGAAGCACCCTTCGTGAACCACCGGTCATGAACCATTCGTACGCGTACGGAGGCTCCATGCACACCCGCATCCGCACCCGGTTCTCCACTCTGGCTGTCCTCATGGCCGGCGCGCTGCTCACCTCCGCGGGGTGCGCGAAGGAGGACGACGCCCCGGACTCGGCGGCGCCCACGAAGCCCCGCACCGTCGAGGCGGTCCCCGGCTGCGGCAAGGCCAGCTGGACGGACCCCTCCGACCTCACCAAGGACCGCGCGCCCTCCCGCTGCGCCAAGGGTGCCCCGGCCCCGCGCCCGCTACCCAAGGAGCGCAGCCTCACCATCGCGACCGGCACACTCAGCGCCGAGTACGTCGCACCCCTCCAAATGGCCGTGGAAAAGGGCGAGTTCAAGAAGGAGGGCCTGGACGTCGACCTCAAGGTGCTGCCGACCCCCGACGCCCTCCCCCTCCTCGCCAAGGGCGACATCGACGCCCAGTGGGCCGCCCCCGAGGCCGCCGTCATGAACGGCATCACCGGCGGCTTCACCATCAAATGGGCGGCCGGGAACTTCTCACCCGACCCGAAGTCCAAGAGCGGGCTCTGGGTGAAGCTGAAGAAGGGCGAGAGCGCGGGCCATGTCCCGATGGCGGGCCGCAAGCTCGGCACCATGATCGGCAAGGGCTCGGTCATCTCGTACCCCATGGGCAAGGCCCTGAAGAAGCACGGCGGCGGCCTCGACAAGATCCAGTTCCAGCAGCTGGGTTCGGCGGACGTCCTGACCGCCCTCCAGAACGGCGGCACCGACTCCGCCTGGCTCCTCGACCCGGTCTGGCGCAAGGTCGACGGCGACAAGCGGTACGCCTTCCTCGGCGGCCAGCCCCGAGGCGAACCGCTCGGCGGTCTCCTGTTCGGCCCCAACCTCCTGACCGAGGACCCGGACGCGGGCGTCGCGCTGCTGCGCGCGTACATCAGGACCGTGAACACGTACTTCGCCGGTGACTACAAGGCGGACAAGGCCTTCGTGACCGAGCTCGCGAAGCTCCTGAAGACCGACGAGGCCGTCCTGCGCTCGACTCCGTCACTGCGCATGGACTGGGAGATCCGGGCCGGTACCACGGACCGGCTCCAGGCGGCGTACGAAGCCGCGGGCGTCGCCGAGGGCAAGAGAGTCCCGGAGGGAAAGGCGGTGGACCGCAGGCTGTACGAGGAGGCGGTGGGCCACAGGCGGTAGCGGCCGCTAAACACACCAGAGGCCGGGAAGCTAGTGCTTCCCGGCCTCTGGCCTTTAGTAGCGGGGACAGGATTTGAACCTGCGACCTCTGGGTTATGAGCCCAGCGAGCTACCGAGCTGCTCCACCCCGCGCCGTTGTGTTGCAACCGTACGTCAGGGGCGACGACCAGCGCAAATCCGTTCCGCGCCCCGCTGTGGGCAGGCGTTCCGCAGGGCGATTGGGGCCTCCCCTGCTCGAGCGGAGCCGAGAGCTTGGGGAAGGGTGGGCACAGCCCACCCACCGACCCGCACCCGCCCGAGAGCCGCACGTCACGAAAAGCCGAGGCGCAGGGCAAGCACAGGGGCTACGCAGTCAGCTCCTGCTGCAAAGCTTCCCGCAACCGAGCCGCCCGCTCGGAAACCTCAGCGGGCCCCAGCTCCACCGCACGGGCAGCCCACCGCTGCCCCTCCACCAGCTGCCCGCGCCGAGCGTAAAGCAGCGCAAGCCGAAGCGCCGCGCGCCCGTGCCCCGCGTCGGCGGCCCGGGTCCACCAGAGCGCGGCCTCCGGCTCACTGCCCTCACGCGCAAGCAGCAGCCCCAGGTTGAACGCGCCGTTGCGGCTGCCCGCGTCCGCCGCGAGGCGGTACCACCGAGCCGCCTCGACGACATCACCGCGCCCCGCGGCCAGCATCCCGACCCGGACCTGCGCACGCCGGTGCCCCTGCTGGGCCGCCCGCTCGTACCACTCCTCGCACTCGGTCTTCTCCGCGGCGGGCTCCCCGAGAGCGGGCGGGCCCGCGGCGGAGCGCCGCGCGTCGAGCACGGTGCCGAGGCGGTACGCCGCCTCCGCGCTGCCGCCACCGGCAGCGCACCGCAGATGCCGCTCGGCGTCCTGCTCGTCGCCCACGCGCAGCCGCGCGG
Source organism: Streptomyces sp. Je 1-332 (assembly GCF_040730185.1). Lineage (NCBI taxonomy): Bacteria > Bacillati > Actinomycetota > Actinomycetes > Kitasatosporales > Streptomycetaceae > Streptomyces > Streptomyces sp. Je 1-332. The sequence goes on along the minus strand of NZ_CP160402.1, from coordinate 5,432,931 downwards.
TGCCGACCTGGAGCGCGGCCTCGGTGTGCCCTGCGGCCGCCGCACGCTCGTACCAGGGCAGGGCGGAGTCCTCGTCGTCACGGGACGCGTACAGAATCCCGAGGTTGAAGGCCGCGTCCACGCTGCCCGCCTCGGCGGCCTTGGAGAACCACGGCTCGGCGCCCGCCGCGTCACCGCCCTGGAGCAACAGCACGGCGAGCGCGTTGGCGGCCTCGCGGTGACCGGCGTACGCGGCACGCCTGTACCACTGGTCGGCCTGCACGGTGCGCCCCTGCTCGGCGCAGAGCAGCCCGAGGTTGTACGCGCCGTTCACGTCGCCCGCGTCCATGGCAGCCCTGTACCACCGCTCGGCGGTCTGGGTCTCGCCCCGCTCGGCGTGCAGCGCGCCCAAGGCGTTGGCGGCGTTGCCGTCGCCGTCCTGGGCTGCTTTCAGCCACCAGACGGCGGCGCTCTCCTCGTCGCCCGCGTCACGCAGCAGGAAGCCGAGGGCGCAGGCGGCACGCGCCTCGCCGTCCTTGGCGGAGTTCAGGTACCAGCGCCCGGCCTCCTTCAGCTCGCCGCGCTGCTCCAGGATCGCGCCGAGGTGCAGCGCGGCCCGCCGGTGACCGCGCGCGGCGGCCTGGCGGTACCACTGCTCGGCCTCGACGGCAGCGGACCGTACGCCTCCGCCGTCGGAGCGCTGCTCGGCGGTGGCGCGCCGGTCGAGGGCGCGGGCGATCCGATACGCGGCCTCGCGGTGACCGCGCTCGGCGGACGCCCGCATCCAGCGCTCGGCGCCGACGTCACCGCGGTGCTCGAGGAGGTCGGCGAGGGCGTACGCCCCCAGGGCGTGGCCCTGCTCGGCGGACTGCCGCAGCCAGTACTCCGCGGCGGGCTCGTCGCCGCGCTCGCGGTGGTGACGCCCGAGCGCGTGCGCGGCCGCCGCGGAACCGGCGACGGCGGCGACCCGCCACCAGCCGGCCGCCTCGTCTGCGTACCCACGCTGGTGGAGGAGGACTCCGAGGTTGTTGGCCGCGGCGCGGTCGCCCTCGGCGGTCGCGGCGCGCAGCAGGGACTCGGCACCGTCGAGATCACCGCGGCGCAGCAGCAGGCTTCCGAGGACGCTCATCGCGTCGACGTCCCCGGCCTCGGCGGCCAGCCTATGGCGCAACTCTTCGGCGGCCGTCCCGGGATCCTCCCGGTCGGCCGCCTGCACAAACCGCCCTGTATCCAACAGAGTTGCCTTGTCCCCCATAACGTCCATCGTCGCACCACCTGCACCCTGGGTACACCGGGTATACCGCCTCCAGCGAGGTCACTTCAGCGTTTTGTCGACATGCCCACAGAGAGATAAGTGAAACACAGTTTTCCCAACTCCCCCCGGGGGGAGCACGGTTCGCACAAGCCAGCGCATGACTCCACGGACCCCACGCACACACGACGAAGGCCCGGATCCGATAAGGATCCGGGCCTTCGTCCTGAGTAGCGGGGACAGGATTTGAACCTGCGACCTCTGGGTTATGAGCCCAGCGAGCTACCGAGCTGCTCCACCCCGCGCCGTTGTGTTGCAACCGTACCACGGCGCGGGGAGGGTGTTTCGCAGCTGGTCAGCCGCCGTTCTTGTCCCCGTCCTTGTCCCCATTCTTGTCGGCGTTCTTGTCGGCGTTCTTGTCGGCGTTCTTGTCGGCGTCCGCGTCGCCGTTCTTGTCGCCCTTCTTGTCCGCCGCGGCCTGGGCGTCCTCGGCGCGCTGCAGGGCTTCCTGCAGGTCGTCCTGCGCCTTGCCGTACGCCTCCCAGTCGCCGTCCTTCAGGGCCGTCTGCCCGTCCTCGAACGCCGTCTGGGCGTCGTCGAGGGCAGCCTGCACCGTCGGGTCGTTCGACTTGGGCGGCTCGGTCGGCTCGTCCGTGTCGCCCTCGTCGGCCGGAGGCTTCGTGGTCCCTTCGGCGCCGAAGACCTGGTTGAGGCCGTCGCTCAGGGAGTCCGCGAAGGCGGTCTCCGTGCCGTAGGACACCGCGACCTTCTTCAGGAGCGGATACGCCGACTTGCGTCCCTGTACGTACACGGGCTCGACGTAGAGGAACCCGTCGTCCAGTGGCACCGTCAGCAGGTTTCCGTAGAGGACGTCGGAGTCGGCGCCCTTCATGTCCCGGACGAAGTTACCGACCTCGGTCATCGAGTTCAGCTTGTTCTGGACCTGTTCCGGGCCGTCCACGTCGCCAGTGACTCTCAGCAGTTTCATCTTGCCGAAGTCCTTGCTTCTGGCGTCGGCGTCGACCGTCATGAAGGCGCGCAGATTGGGGCGCCCGCTGGGGGTGAACGTCGTCGTCAGTGCGAACTGCTGCTGCGTCTGGCCCGGCGTCTTCATGGACAGGTAGTACGGCGGAACCGCGCTGTTGTCCTTCTTCGTCGGGTCGTTCGGCACCTGCCAGGCGTCACTCGCGTTGTAGAACTGGCCCGGGTCCGTGACGTGGTAGAGCGTCAGGAGCTCGCGCTGCACCTTGAACATGTCCTGGGGGTAGCGCAGGTGGTCCATCAGGGCCTTGGGGATCTCACCCTTGTCCTTGACGGTGTCCGGGAACGCCTTCTTCCAGGTCTTCAGGACCGGGTCCTTGTCGTCCCAGGTGTAGAGCTTGACCTCTCCGGTGTACGCGTCGACGGTCGCCTTCACCGAGTTGCGGATGTAGTTGACCTGGTTCTGCTGGGCCACCACCGCGCGTTGGTCGTCGGACTCGGACAGCGAGTCGGCCGTGGTGTCGCCGAGCGTGGTCCGCGAGGCGTACGGATAGCCGTTGCTCGTCGTGTAGGCGTCGACGACCCACTGGATCTTGCCGTCGACCACCGTCGGATACGTGTCGCCGTCGATGGTCAGCCAGGGAGCCACCGACTCGACGCGCTCCTTGGGGGTGCGGTTGTAGAGGATCCGCGACCCCTCACCGATCGCGCCCGAGTACAGCATCTGCGGTTCGCCGAAGGACACCGCGTAGGCCGCACGGTTGATCGGGTTGGAGAGATTGACCCCGCTGTCGCCCTTGTAGCTGTAGGTCTTTTGGCCGCCGCCGTCCTCTTCGTAGTCGAGCTCCTTCTGGGGCCCGCCGACGATCGAGTACTGGGTGGTCTTCTCGCCGTAGTAGATCCGCTGCTCGTACTCGCCGAGGTTGCCGCTGGTCGGCAGGCCGTAGTTCGTGAAGTCCGGGGCTCCCTTGGAGCCCTTCTTCGTCTCCGTGCCCTTGGCCGTGACCATGCCGTACCCGTGGGTGTAGGCGAAGTGGTCGTTGATCCAGTTGCGCTTCTCGAGCTTGTCGAGGCTGAGCTCACGCAGACCGACGATGGTGTCCTGGCCGTTGTAACGGTCCACGTCCAGGGTCGTCGGGAAGCGGTAGTACTCGCGCTCCTGCTCCAGCTGCTGGAACGTCGGCGAGACGATGTTCGGGTCGTTCAGCCGGTAGTTGGCGGCCGAGTCCGCGTCGTCGCGCTTCTTCTCGGGGTCCTCGTCGGCCTTGCCCGCGCCCTTGTAGTCCTCGGGCTTCACACCGCTGATGCCGTACGCGTCGCGCGTCGCCGCGATGTTCTTCTTGATGTACGGCGCTTCCTTGGCCTGCTCGTTCGGCTGGACCTGGAACTTCTGCACGATGGCCGGGTACAGACCGCCGATGAGGATGGCGGAGAGGACCATCAGGCCGAAGCCGATGACCGGCAGCTGCCAGGTGCGCCGCCACAGCGTCCCGAAGAAGAGCAGGGCGCAGATGACGGCGATGCAGAACAGGATGGTCTTGGCCGGCAGGTACGCGTTCGCGTCCACGTAGCGAAGGCCCGTCCAGTCGCCGGTCGCCTTGAAGTCACTGGACTTCACCGCGAGGCCGTACCGGTCGAGCCAGTACGCCACTGCCTTGAGCGTCACGAAGACGCCGAGCAGCACCGACAGATGCCCGGTGGACGCAGCCGTGGCGCGCGCGCCGGGGCTGGTGATCCGCAGTCCGCCGTACAGGTAGTGCGTCAGGGCGGCGGCGATCAGGGAGAGCACCGTGGCCGCGAAGCCGAAGCCGAGCAGGAAGCGGTACCAGGGCAGGTCGAACGCGAAGAACGACACGTCCAGGTGGAACTGCGGGTCCTTCTGACCGAAGGAGACGCCGTTCACCCACAGGAGCCACGTGCGCCACTGGCCCGCGGCCGAGGCACCGGCGATCAGGCCGACGAGCGTGGCGATGCCGAGCAGCAGCCACTTCTTGTACGGCGCGATGCTCATGCGGTACCGGTCGAGGCTCTGCTGCTCCATCGACATGGCACTCAGCGGCGGACGCAGCCGGTGCGCCAGCCAGATGTTCAGTCCGACCGCGGCCGCCATCAGGAGGCCGAAGACGAAGAACAGGCCGATCTTGGTCCACAGGGTCGTCGTGAAGACCGACGAATAGTTGACCGAGCGATACCACAGCCAGTCCGTCCAGAACCCCGCGAACATGACGAACACCATGGCGAGTACCGCCAGGATGCCCAGTGTCATGAGCAAGGTCCGGACGCGACGGGACGGTCGGCCCACTCTGATCCGTGGCCCCGTCGGGCCTCCGCCGCGGTCCGGCATCTGGAAAGCCAAGGTGCGCACCTCGAAGTTCGATGTTGATTCTGTTGATCCGTCAGGGTCCTGTGATCGTGGACCCACACCTATGCAACTTACCTACGCTTTACTCGGTTCCCGTTTCTCGGGACTAACGAGGCAGGATTGTGACCATGTCCAACACTCCCATGGCAGCGAGCCCCCTCACCCGAGCCGTACTCGAGATCGACGAGTACGCGTCCGGCCTCGGCTGGGACCGGCCCGCACGCCTCTTCGCGCTCGTCGACACGGCGCGACTGCGCTCCCAGGAACCCGGCCTCGCCAACCAGCTCGGCCTCGACAACACCCCCGAGGAAACCGGCCTCACCCCCATCGAGCAGGAGGAGATCCCGGAGGGCAAGCCGCTGGACGAGTTCCTCGGCACCATCGCCTGGCCGGACGCCGTGGCCGGCTGCGCCCTCACGGTGGAGCGTCTGATGCTGCCGCCGTCCGCGGAGACGTCCGTCCCCGAGGGGCTCAGCGAGGCTCAGCTCGCGAAGTGGGTGGCCGAGCACCCGGACCGCCAGGAGGTCCGCATGACGGTCGCGGTGCTCCGTGACGGTGCGCGTGAGTCGGCCCTGCGGCTGCGCGAGAAGGACTCGCCCACCGAGGTCCTGACGGGGTCCGACCTGGTTCCGGGCCTCGCGGAGGCGCTTGCGGCCACGTTCGCCTGACACCACGCCGTTCCCGTACGCGGGTGGGGCCCGACCCTGCCCGCGTACGTCCGGCTACTGCTTCTTGACCGGCTACTTCTTCACCGTGCACTGCGGCAGGTCCGCGGTGTCGCCCTTGCGGATGTCGTCGAGGGAGCTGACCGCGTCGTCGATGGTGTCCACCTTGACGAGCGTGAGGCCGTCCGGGACGTCCTTCGCCGCCGTGGCGCAGTTGTCCTTCGGCGTCAGGAAGTACTTTGCGCCCTTGGCGCGCGCGCCGACCGTCTTCATGCCGATGCCGCCGATCGGGCCGACCTTGCCGTTGTCCTCGATCGTGCCGGTGCCTGCCACGAAGTTGCCGCCGGTGAGGTCGTCCGGGGTCAGCTTGTCGACGATGCCGAGCGCGAACATCAGTCCGGCGCTGGGGCCGCCGACGTCGGCGAGCTTGATGTCGATGGTGAACGGGAACGTGTGATCGGTGCCCGCCTGGATGCCGACGATCGCGCGGCCGTCCTTCGCCTTCTCCGTGGTGATCTTCACGTCCTCCGTCCGGGTCGGCTCCTTGCCGGCCTTCTCGGCGGCGGCCGCCTCCTTGACGGGGACGAGGCTGAAGGTCACGTCCTGGCCCGGCTTGTGCTTGGTGACCAGCTCGGCGACGTCCGACATCTCCTTCACGGGCTTGCCGTCGACCTTCCTGATGACGTCGCCCGCGTGGAGCTTGCCCTCGGCGGGGCTGTTCTTGAAGACGGTGGAGACGACGACCTGGGACTTCACCGGGAGGTCCAGTTCCCTGAGCGCCGCGACCTTCGCGCTCTCCTGGGACTGGCTGAACTCCTCGGCGTTCTCCTGGGTCGACTGCTGCTCGGTCTTGCCGTCCGGGTAGAGGGTGTCGTGCGGCACCACGATGTTGTCGTGGGCCAGCCAGCCGTACACGGCCTCCGCGATGTTCATGTTGTAGTCGGCGCTCGTGACCCGGACCGTCGTCATGTTGAGGTGACCGGTCGTCGGGTAGGTCTTGTGACCGGAGATCTGCAGCACCGGCTCGCCGCCGTGGTCGCCGAGGGTGTTCACCGTCGGACCCGGGGACATCTCCGAGTACGGCACTTTGATGAGGACTCCGGCGCAGAGCAGCGCGATCAGCATCAGGGTGGAGGCGAGCATCGTCGCGGTGCGGCGTGGCATGGAACGACAGTACGGGACCTGCCTGTCAGTGCACCCCTGGGGCCGGTCCGTACGGGGCCCGGGGCCTCACGTCCCGGAGTGCGACTTCTCCATCGCCTCGCGGAAGGCCGCGTAGCCGTTCAGCTCGGTGTTGTCCCCGGTCTTGCCGGACCTGCGGTTGCGCGCCGCCAGGGCAGCCCACAGCCCCGCACCGACGGCTGCCGCAAACGGAATCAGCAACCAGGCAAGTGATGCCATGTCGACCTCCCGACCCCTTGAGCGACCGCAACTGACTGATCAGCAGATTAACCATCCGCTGCGTCAACGCTCACGCCAGGGGTCGGGTTACGCAACTGGAGGCTCCAGGGGGCCAACTGGCCGGATGGGATCGGCAGGACGTCAGCAGGCGCCGACCCACTCCTCCTGGCCATCGGAGAAGCGCTGGTGCTTCCAGATCGGCACCTCGTGCTTGAGGTCGTCGATCAGCTTGCGGCAGGCGGCGAAGGCCTCGGCGCGGTGCGGGCAGGAGACGGCCACCACGACCGCGAGATCGCCCACCGCCAGGTCGCCGACGCGGTGGACGGCCGCCAGGGCGCGCACCGGATATTCACCGACGACCTTCTCGGCCACCCGGCGCATCTCGGCCTCGGCCGTCGGGTGGGTCGAGTAGCCGAGCTCGTCGACGTCCGCACCGCCGTCGTGGTTGCGCACCGTTCCCACGAAGAGCGCGGTGCCGCCCGCGGCGTCGTCACCGACGGCCCGGAAGACCTCGTCCAGGGAGAGCGGTGCGTCACGGATCGCCAGGAGCCTGATGGGGTCCTGTGCGGCCTGCTCGCCGGGGTGGTCGTTCGTGGTGCGTGCCATGCGGCCATGGTGCCGCACGGCACGGACATCACGGAATAGCGCTTTCGCCCGGCACGCGCGCGTGCCGCGTTGGAGTTCTCTACAGGGGGCGACAGCGCTCGGCCGACCCCGCGGCGAGACTCAGATCCGGCGCCGCGCCTTCCGCGCGCGCCGCACCACCGCCGCGGCGCCCAGCAGCGCGACCGTCGCTCCCGCGGCTCCCGCGGCCGTCGCGTCCTTGCGGCCGAGCCTGCGGCCCGCCACGGTCCGGCGCCCCGCGACCTCCTCCAGCAGCTCCGCGAGGACCTCCTCGTTCGTCCACTGGGGCCGCCAGCCCGCGTCGTGCAGCCTGCTGACGCTGACCACCCACGGATACATCGTGTACGCGAGGTCCCCGGCCGGAGACGGCGTGAGACCGATCCGGTGCAGCCGCGCGGCGGCGCCCAGGGCCACCGTGGAGGGCAGCTCCATGCGCCGGATCTCGCTGAGCTCCTCGACCTCTTCCTGCTCCAGCCAGCCGTCACAGCCGACGGCCAGCTCCCCGTCGACCTTCTCCAGGACGGCGTACTCCAGGGCGCTGCACAGGTCCTCGACGTGGCAGAACTGCCAGGCGGGGCGGGACCCCGCCACCACGAGCAGCCGGGGCGACTCGAAGTACCGCGTGAGCGCGGTGTCCGTGCCGCCGACCAGGATCGCGGGCCGCACCACGGTGACGTTCAGACCGGGGTGGGCCCGGGGAGCGCGCCGGGCCAGGCGCTCGACCTCCAGGAGGTCGCCGACACCGGTGGCCTCCGCGGTGGCGCGCAGTTCGGCGTCTTCGGAGAGGGGCAGTTCGTTGTCGTCCAGTGCTCCGTAGACCATCGCGGAGGTGCAGAGCACGACGCGGTGGACGCCGGCCGCCGCGGCGGCCGTCAGCACGGTCTGCGTGCCGCGCACGTTGTACGCCGTACGGGCCGCCGCGTCGGTCTCCAGGTCGAGATCGAGCGCGAGGTGGACCACGACGTCCGCGCCCCGCAGCTTCTCGGCGATGGCGGGGTCCCTGACGTCCAGGATGTGCCACTGGGCCTGGGCGCACTCGCCCCGCCGCTCGTCGATGGCGACGACCTGCTTGATCTCCTCGGACGCGGCCAGGCGCTCGGTCAGGAGCGCGCCCACACCGGAGGCGGCGCCGGTGACGGCGACCACGGGCCCTCGGACGGGGGCCGGGGTTGAAAGGTTTCGCGCTGCGCGAACCTGTGGATCTGGGGAACTCACCAGGCGTCTCCAGCGGTTGTCTTCAGTAGATACGCGAATGACGCGTACGTACCAGGTGGCATCCATCCTGCCGCAGGCCATGAGTCGGCGAAGCACTGAGGCCCGATCCCGTCACGGTGTCTACGCTGGGTGGTGTTGTAAGGCAGCCGCCGCCGGAACAGTACCGGCGGCCTGACGAGCCGAGGAATCCCGTGAGTGACACCCCATTCGGATTCGGCCTTCCGCCGGAGGAGCCGGAGAACGGCGACGAGGGCAAGAAGAAGGACAGCCCCGGAGGGGGACAGGGTGCAGGTGGCCCTGGGAACCCGTTCGGCTTCGGAGGCCTGCCCGGCGCGGGCGGCCCGGGCGGTGACAACCCGTTCGCAGCCATGTTCGGTTCGATGAACCCGAACGATTTGGGCGCCGCGTTCCAGCAGCTCGGCCAGATGCTCTCGTACGAGGGCGGTCCCGTGAACTGGGACATGGCCAAGGACATCGCCCGCCAGACCGTCTCCCAGGGGACGTCGGACGGCACCAAGGACGCCAGCGTCGGCCCCACGGAGCGCGGCGCGGTCGAGGAGGCCGTCCGCCTCGCCGACCTGTGGCTCGACGACGCGACGTCCCTGCCGTCCGGCTCGGGCGTGGCCGTGGCCTGGAGCCGCGCCGAGTGGGTCGAGGCGACCCTCCCGGTGTGGAAGGAGCTGGTCGACCCGGTCGCCGAGCGCGTCGGCCTCGCCATGGGTGACGTGCTCCCCGAGGAGATGCAGGCCATGGCGGGCCCGCTGATCGGGATGATGCGCTCCATGGGCGGCGCCATGTTCGGGCAGCAGATCGGCCAGGCCGTGGGCGTGCTCGCGGGCGAGGTCGTCGGCTCCACCGACATCGGCCTGCCGCTCGGCCCGGCCGGCAAGGCGGCCCTCCTTCCGGTGAACGTCGAGGCCTTCGGCAAGGACCTGGGCGTCCCCCAGGAGGAGGTCCGGCTCTATCTGGCGCTGCGCGAGGCCGCCCACCAGCGGCTCTTCGCCCACGTCCCGTGGCTGCGCTCGCATCTGTTCGGCGCGGTCGAGGGGTACGCCCGCGGCATCAAGGTCGACACCGCCAAGCTGGAGGACGTGGTCGGCCAGCTCGACCCGCAGAACCCCGAGCAGCTGCAGGAAGCGCTCCAGCAGGGCATGTTCCAGCCGGAGGACACTCCCGCCCAGAAGGCCGCCCTGGCCCGCCTGGAGACGGCTCTCGCGCTCGTCGAGGGCTGGGTGGACGCGGTCGTGCACGCGGCGGCCAAGCCCCGCCTGTCGTCCGCCGACGCGCTGCGCGAGACGCTGCGCCGCCGTCGCGCCTCGGGCGGTCCCGCCGAGCAGACCTTCGCCACGCTCATCGGCCTGGAGCTGCGCCCGCGCCGCCTTCGGGACGCCTCGCGCCTGTGGGCCTCGCTCACGGACGCGCGCGGCGTGGACGGACGCGACGCCCTGTGGGCCCACCCGGACATGCTGCCGACGGCCTCGGACCTGGACGACCCGGACGGCTTCGTGCACCACGAGCAGCTGGACTTCTCCGAGCTGGACAAGATGCTCGGCGAGGCGGCGGGCGGCCCCGCCAAGCCGGACCTCAAGAAGGACACCACCGAGGACGACAGCGACAAGGGCGACGACGAGAAGTGAGCCTGTACGACGACGCGGTCCTCGTGCTGAAGGGTTACGAGGACCAGGAAGACCTGCGCCAGTACTACCTGGACCATCTCGCCGCCCACCCCGGGGACGGCATGTGGAAGGCCTGCGCGGACGGCCACGTGACGGCCAGCGCCCTGGTGATCGACCCGGAGCGCGGGCGTGTGCTGCTGACCCTGCACAAGAAGTTGCGGATGTGGCTCCAGATGGGCGGCCACTGCGAGCCGGGTGACCCGACCCTGGCCGCGGCCGCGCTGCGCGAGGCCACGGAGGAGTCGGGCGTGCCGGGCCTGACGCTGCTGTCCGGGGGCCCCGTCCGGCTGGACCGCCACCCGATCCCGGGGCCCTGCACGCAGCACCTCGACGTGCAGTACGCCGCACTGGCCCCGCAGGACGCCGTCGAGGCGATCAGCGACGAGTCACTGGACCTGCGCTGGTTCGCCTACGACGAGGTGGCGGGCGTGGCCGACGAGTCGGTGGTGCGCTTGGTGGAGGCAACGAGGGCGCGGCTTTAAGAGGCGGCTCCCCAGGAGCGCCCCGAAGGGGCGCGGGGAACTGCGCGACCAGCCACGACCGGCCCGCAGATTCCCCGTACCCCTTCTGGTTCAGTCCCGCCCGGAGAGGGTTCAGCTCCAGACGTTGCCCTGGTTCTGCCCCCGCGCACCCTGCTGGCCCATGCCGTACTGAGCCCTGGTGCCCTGCCCGATGACCGCATTCTGGGGCGGCAGCATCTCGCTCGGCTGGACGAGGGCGTAACCCTGGCCCATGAAGCTGAGCTCCCAGCCCTCACCGGTGTTCCCGCGACGGCGCCACACTCCGGAGGAGTGCGTCTGGGCCTGCATCTGCACCCGCAGTCCGTTGGACCAGGCGACGATCGCGTCGGCGTCGGCGTTCACGTACTGGTCCGGGGTGACCTGCAGCATCAGCGGCTGTCCGGAGGTCATCAGGGCGACCTTGCCGCGGCCCGTGATGTTGAGCTGGTACTTCCCGGAGCCGGAGATGCCGTACTGGCTGTCCACGGCGATGACCTGGTGGGTCAGCGACGAGTCGAGCGCGAGGACATAGCTGCTGTCTACGGTCAGGCCGTCCTGGTCCACATCCACTACGTGGATGTACTGGGCGAGGTTGGCGAGATAGACCGTGCCCTGGCCGTGGCAGCGCATCAGGTCGAGGCCCTCGCCGGTGTGCGCACGGGCCCGCTGGTTGCCCTGGCTCTGGTACTCGGCGTCGAACTCGATCAGACCCTGGTAGGCGACCATCGCGCCCTTGCGGGCCAGGATGTCGTCGTGGCCCGCGAGGGCGACCCGCAGCAGCTGCGGGTTCTGGACGGTGTAGCGCTCCTGAGTCTGCTGCTCGGTGTGCGCGAAAAGTGGGCTCTGCATGATGTGTTGCTCCCCCTCAGCCCCGAGCTCGGAGACGGTCGGTGCTGTCCTCGCTGGGCTGTACGACGACGATGCCCTCCCCGGAGAAGCCCATCTGATAGGCCTCGCCACTGCCGCGCCCGATGAGCGAACCGGCCTTGAAGCTGCGCTTGCCCTTCACCTTGAGGTTCGGGGACCAGGCGATCAGAGCGTCCGGGTCGACGTACGTCTCGTCCTCGCCGCGGCCGCAGTCGACGACGACCGGGGTGCCGCGAGAGGTCAGGGCCACCCAGCCCTGGCCGGAGATCTTGATGTTCCACAGGCCCTGGCCCGCGAACTTGGCAAGGCCCTTGACCCGCTCGACGCCCCACTGGAGGTTCGCGTCGAAGGCCAGGAGGTTCGTGCCGTTCACCGAGAGCGAGTCGCCCGCCAGGTTGATGACGACGACGTCCGCCCCGTAGTCGGCGAGATAGAGCAGGCCGTCTCCGGAGCACTTCATCAGAGGTGCGCCCTCGCCGGTCATCCACTCCTTGGCGATCTGGCGGACCGCCGGCGGATTGGGCTCGTACTGCACGAACCCTTCGTAGGCGACCATCGAACCCACGCGCGCGAGGAGGTCGTTCCCGGTCTGCATCGCCACCTTGACCATGTGGTGGCCGTGGTTCTCCATACGGGCGGCGACGGGCGCGGGGGCGAAGCCCGCGAGTTGCTGATTCATGACGGGCTCCCTCAGACCTCGAACGGCTGGACGATGATGAAGTTGCCGGGAGCGCCCCGGAACTGGAGGTTGACGCTCTCCCCCGTGGCGCCCGCGGACGCGTTGGCGCGCAGCCGCACCTGGCTGGAGACGATCGCCTGGGACGCGGCCGACCAGGCGACCACGGCGTGGCAGTCGGCGAAGGTCGTCGGCGTGACGGGCAGGACGACGGGCACACCGTGCGTCTTGACGATGACCGTGCCGGTGCCCTGGAACTGCATCACGAAGAGCGCGCCACCGGGGATGCCGTGTCCCTCGATCCTGCGCACCTCGTGCTGCAGGGCCTCGTCGAAGGCGAGGACGTTCTCCGCGGAGACACAGATCGCGTCACCCTGGAGCTCGATGGGGTGCAGATGCGTGCCTTCCTCGGCGAGGAAGACCTGGCCGCGGCCGGAGCAGCGCATCAGCTGCATCTCCTGGCCGGTCGAGTTGCCCACGACGCGGCCCGCGAAGCCCGCGCCCTTGTAGCTGAACTCGACCTTGCCCTGGTAGAGCACCATGCTGCCCTGGCGGGCGAGCACGGCCTGCTCGCTGACGCCGAGGTCGACACGGATCATCTTCTCGTTCTGCTGCGTCCAGCGCTGCCCGGTGGGGGCCTCGCGGTACGCGGCGAGAGCCGCTGCCACGCCGCCGGCCTGCGGAGCGCCCTGGGGAGCGGCGGCTCCGTACGGGGACGGAGAGCCGGGCTGCCCGGGGAACTGGCCGGGGGGCTGCTGGCCGTAGCCGGGAGGCATCGGGGCGCTCGGCTGCTGGCCGTACCCGGGCGGCGGGGGCGCCGACTGGCCGGGGACCTGGCCGAACTGCGGCTGCTGCGGCTGCTGGCCGGGCTGGCCGTACGGCGTGGGAGCCGGCGGGGGCGGGACCGTGCCGCCCTGCGGCTGGTTCATCGGCGCCACGATGGTCTGCGCGGAGTGCACCGAGGGGTCTACCGGAGCCGGGGCGGGTGGCGCGAAGTTCTGGGCCGGGGCCGGAGCGGGTGCGGGGGCCGGGGTCTGCGGGGGTGGTCCGGCGGGGGCGCCGAACGCGGGCGGCGCGGCGGCCTGGCCGGGGGGCGCGAAGGCCGGGGCTCCGGTGGCCTGCGGTGCCTGCGGCGCGGGCTCCTCCTCGGCGACCTCGCCGCCGAAGTTCTTCAGGAGCGCGTCGAGACCGCCGTCGAAGCCCTGGCCGATCGCGGCGAACCGCCAGACGTCCTTCAGGTAGAAGTCGCCCAGCATCACGGCGCGTTCCGTGGAGAACTCCGCGCCGTTGAAGGAGTAGCGAGCCACTTCCTCGCCGCCGGCGACGATCCGGATGTACCCGGGGGCGACCTGTGACATCTGCCCGGCGCCGTCGATCGTCGCGGTGAACGACAGCTTCTGGATCTTCGCCGGGATCCGGTCGAGCGTGACGCGGAAGGACTCCGTGTCACCGGCCTGCGCGCCGAGGAGCTGGATGGACTCCTCGGGAGACTTCGGCTGGTTGAAGAAGATGAAGTAACTGTCGTCCGACAGGCGCTCGTCCGCGTCCAGGCCGAAGCAGCTGATGTCGAAGCTCAGTCCGGGGGCGGAGATCTGCACGCCCACGTACAGATCGGTCCCCGCGGTGAGGTCACTGATCTTGGCCTTGTGGCCGCGTTGGAATTCCCTGGCCATACGTAACGACCGTCCCCCATCCCGAATGTAAATGCGTCGCGTCAGGCTATCCGCAAAGTCCGACAGCGGACCAAGCCGGTACAGACCCGGTACACAACCTCCGCGCCCGGCGGAAATTCACTCGTCGCGGGCGGCGGGCAGATGGGGCAGCCGGTCTGCCGCGACCACGCCTTCGAGGTACCCACGGGCCCGCTCCGTACGGGGGTAGGCCTCGAGGAGCTGCCAGAAGTTGGGCCCGTGCCCGGGGACGAGGAGATGCGCGAGCTCGTGGACGAGGACGTAGTCGACGACGTACTCCGGCATGCCCTGCAGCCGGTGCGAAAGGCGGATGCTGCCCTCCGACGGGGTGCACGAACCCCACCGGGTGTTCTGGTTCGTGACCCAGCGAACGGACGTGGGTCTGGCCCGGCCGTCGAAGTACTGCTCGGAGAGACGCTCGGCGCGCTCGGCGAGCTCCGCGTCGCCCAGGACCCGCTTGCTCTCCTGGGCCGCGAGCTTGTCGAGCATGACGTTGACCCAGCGCTGTTCCTCGGCCTCGGACATACGGGCGGGGATGAGCACGACGGTTCGATCGCCCTCTCGGTACGCGGAGACCGTTCTGCGGCGGCGGGCGCTCCGTCGGACCTCGACCGCGCTCCTCCCCGAGCCGGGGGACGGCGGGCTGGTCGTGCTGCGCTGTGGATTTCCGGCGCGGTGCAGTGGGTCGGCGGGCACGCCCCGACGTTACCCGCTGGGCGTGGGGGAAGTCCCGCCTCCGGGACGGTTCGGCGGGGCATCGCTCCCCGTGCGATCGATTAGTACGACGAATACCCCCTGCCTGTGGACAACGCTCGGCGGCCTTTCGGCGGGGCGGGCATTCTGGCTGTGAACCGGTGATGCGCACGGGGACAGCGCCGGAGAAGCACGGGGAAACACGGGAAACACGGGGGGACGACGACCATGCATCCGATCTTGAAACCGGCGCTGCGGCGCGGCTGGCGCGATCTGAACACCATCCAGTTCGGCGTGGCGCCCGCGCACGCTCTGGTGCTCGGCCCTGTCGACACGGCGACGGGCAGTTTTCTCCAGCTCCTGGACGGGACACGCGGGCTCCCGCTCCTGCGCGACGAGGGCAAGAGGATGGGTCTGCCCGACGACCACGTGGACAAGCTCGTGCGGCGGCTGTCCGGAGCCGGTCTCCTCGACGACGCGACGGGAGGGGGCGCGGCGGCCGACGCCCTGCGCAAGAGGACACCGGCCATGGACCGGCTGCGCCCCGATGCGGCCTCCCTGTCGGTCGTGACGCGCGGGCCGGGCGACGGGATGAGGAAGCTGGCGGCGCGCCGGGCGATGCGGGTGCAGGTCCGGGGAGCGGGCCGGGTGGGGGCGGTGGTGGCTTCGGTCCTGTCCGGGGCGGGCGTGGGGCAGGTCGACGTGCTGGACGGAGGGGTCGTCGAACCCTGGGACGTGGCACCGGGGGGCCTGCCCGTCGAAGCGGTCGGCGAGCGCAGGGACACGGCGGCCCGGCGGATCGTGCGGCAGTCGGCTCCGGACGGAGCGCCCCGCCGGGGCCGGAAGGAAGCGGGGGCGTCTGGAGAAGGGGAGCCGGGCCTCTCCCTCGTGATCATCGCTCCGCGAGACGGGCTCGACGCCCACGCGCCGGACCCGCTCACCGCCGAGCCGCTCGTCTCGTCGGGAACACCTCACCTCTACGCGGGGGTGATCGAAGGAACCGGAGTGGTCGGTCCGCTCGTCCTGCCAGGGACGACGGCCTGTGCCGGTTGTCTTGCGCTGGATCGCGCGGACCGGGATCCGACCTGGCCGCGCATGCTGGCACAGTGGCGTTCGGGACGCGCGCGCCATGTGCACGCGTGCGATCTGGCCCTGTCGACCACGGTCGCCGGCCTTGCCGCGGCGCATGCCCTGGCCTTTCTGGACGGGGCGGCACCGGCGAGCGCGGGGGCTCGCTGGGAGGCGTCCGTGCCCGGTTTCGACTGGCACGCACGGCCGGTGTCACCGCATCTCACGTGCCCATGCGGGGCGGGTGTGGTGGATAAGGGGGAACACCTCGTCGGGGACGCGGAGCCGCACGACACAATGGCCGGGTAACCGCCTGCGAAGGCGTGGCTGTCTGGGACTTGGAGGGGCGCATGTCTGATCTTCCCCGGAAGGCGGTAACCCGTACCGCCAAACTGGCCGCGCTGCCACTCGGCTTCGCCGGGCGGGCGACCTGGGGGCTCGGCAAGCGGATCGGGGGCAAGTCGGCGGAGATCGTCGGCCGCGAGCTGCAACAGCGCACTGCGGAGCAGCTGTTCAAGGTGCTCGGCGAGCTCAAGGGCGGGGCCATGAAGTTCGGCCAGGCGCTGTCGGTCTTCGAGTCGGCGCTGCCGGAGGAGGTCGCGGGGCCCTATCGCGCCGCGCTGACGAAGCTGCAGGAAGCGGCGCCGCCGATGCCGACGCGGACCGTGCACGCCGTGCTCGCGGAGCGGCTCGGTGAGGATTGGCGCGAGCTGTTCCTGGAGTTCGAGGACAAGCCGGCCGCCGCCGCCTCGATAGGCCAGGTCCACCGGGCGGTGTGGACGGACGGGCGCGAGGTCGCGGTCAAGGTGCAGTATCCGGGGGCCGGCGAGGCACTGCTCTCCGATCTGAACCAACTGAGCCGGTTCGCCAAGCTCCTTGGACCGCTGATCCCGGGCATGGACATCAAGCCGCTCATCACGGAGCTGCGCGACCGGGTGTCCGAGGAGCTCGACTACAGCCTGGAGGCCCAGGCGCAGCGGGCGCACGCCGAGGAGTTCGCGGACGATCCGGATGTCGTGGTGCCCGATGTGGTGCATCAGTGCGAGCAGGTCCTGGTGACCGAGTGGATCGACGGGACACCGCTCTCGGACGTGATCGCGGACGGCACGCAGGAGCAGCGGGACCGGGCGGGACAGCTCCTTGCCCGATTCCTCTTCTCGGGTCCCGCGCGCACCGGCCTGCTGCACGCCGACCCGCATCCGGGCAACTTCCGTCTGCTGCCCGACGAGAAGGAGGGCTGGCGGCTCGGGGTCCTCGACTTCGGCACGGTGGACCGGCTGCCTGGCGGGCTCCCCCCGACCATCGGCCGCTCGCTGCGGATGACGCTCGAGGGCGAGGCCGACGCGGTCTACGCGATGTTGCGCGAGGAGGACTTCGTCCAGGAGTCCGTGGAGCTCGAACCGGACGCGGTGCTCGACTACCTCCTGCCGATCATCGAACCGATGCTGGTGGAGGAGTTCACCTTCACCCGCGGCTGGATGCGCGGCCAGGCGGCGCGGGTCGCCGATCCCCGCTCCCCCGCCTATCAGTTGGGCAAGCGGCTGAATCTCCCGCCGTCGTATCTGCTGATCCACCGTGTGACGTTGAGCACGATCGGGGTGCTGTGTCAGCTCGGGGCGACGGTGCGGATGCGGGACGAGCTCGATGAGTGGCTGCCGGGCTTCCTTGAGGAGCCGGAGGACGAGGGGGACCGCACCACCGGCTAGGTCGCACCACCAGGTGGGCCTCACCACCAGGCGGAGTCGAGTCTTCCCTCGATGGCTCTGAGGTTCTCGCGGGCGCAGGAGTCGCAGAAGTAGCGCCGGACGCCGTTCTCCACGGAGCAGGTCCAGGTGGGTGGCGCGCCGTCGGCGACCGTGCCGCAGCAGTAACACACGAGGTTCTCGGCATTCTCGATGCCCGCGGGCTGAGGAGTCTGCTGGTCCACCCGGCGACCCTATCGCCGCTCCCGGAGGTTCGCCCGGTACAACGCACCCCGGGGGCCGGTCCGTTCGGACCGGCCCCCGGGGGCATCGTGGTGAAGCTCAGTCAGCGCGTCGGCCGGCTCGTCACTGCATGACGGCGATGGCGAGCGCGCGCCTGGCGCGCAGCGACGCGCGCTCGGCGCGGCGCTGCATCCGGCGGGCCGCCATCAGACGGGCGGCCGGACGCTGGGCCTCGGCCTCGAGCATGCGTTCGTGCATATGCGCACGAGCCAAGGCTTCTGGGATGAGTTGCATCTCGCGGGTCCTGTTCTGGCGCGAGTCGTTCGCACCGGTGGTGGTGAAGTCTGTGGTTGCGGAGCGCGTGGGCTCGGCGGTGGCTGCCTTCATCGGGGCCTGCTTCTTGGGGTCGTGCGTCAGGGGGCGATCGATTGTTCCGACGGTGTTCATGCCGCAACCGGGTTCTTGCGCGGACGGCCACGCGGCCGCTTGCGGGCAACGACGACACCCTGGACGAAGAGCTCGCCGCCCCAGACGCCCCACGGCTCGCGCCGCTCCTTGGCGCCGGCCAGGCAGGCCTCCATCAGCGGGCAGGTACGGCAGAGGGACTTGGCGTACTCGACGTCGGCGGGCGACTCGGCGAAGAAGACCTCCGGGTCGTAGGCACGGCAGGGGACGGGTACGCCGAGGTTCTCGATGGCGTCGTCGAGCGCGGTGAGCGCGGTCAGGGGAGTCAAGGTCGGGTCCTCCGTGGGAGCGGGCGGGGGGAGAGTCTCTGAAGGCGGTACGGACGGGGCGTGCGCTTCGAGTTGCACGGTGGTGTTTTCCTCGTCTGGTCGTGCCGGCCTGGGTCGGCCGGTTGGCGGCTGGTACCGGGTCTTGCTCGGCCCCTTCGCTCCGTCATCCCGTTTTGGGGAAAACAGAAGGGCCGCGGATCCCGGGTGGGGTTCCGCGGCCCTGAAGGCGCCGGTCTGATCGAGGATCAGACTGGATCACTCCAGGGTTCGAGCCCACGGAAGGCCCACATCGTGTGGTGCTGCGTCGTCTGCTTCTTGGATCCGGCACCGGCTGCGGCAAAGGCATAGGCCTGCGCCTGTGCCGTCACTACTGCTTCCGGTGCCTTGGTCGCTCGCTCGCTGCCTTCATTGACCTCACGCATCGGAAGCACGTTGAGAGCGGTGCCGGCGTTACGCGGGAGGGACAGAGGCAGGACAGAGGACTCCGGACGGATCGCGGCGGCAGCGATGCCACCGGACAGACCGGTGCCCAGGTTCGAGAAGCCGAGCAGGCAGGAAGCGACGACCGAGCGATCGGTCATTTTCGCGGTGCTGATGAAGCTCTCGTTGATGCTGATCACTGGAATCGCCTCCTCTCGGCGTCTATGGGATCGACCGGAACCGATCCTGCGGGCGGACTATTAAGTACAGCACGAGGCCAGGGCTTCGGAGAAGCCGCCGTTCCCGTGCTTAAGAACCTATGGGTCTTCCTTGCGCCTGCGCAAACTATTTTTTCGACGAGTTTGAATCAGTTGCCATCGGCGCCCCTTACACGGTCGTCACCTGCACAAATGGCGAGGACATCAGATCCGAAGCGGTTGAGCTTGCGCACGCCGACGCCAGGGATCCGGGCCAGCTCTCCCTCTTCGTCGGGTGCGGCCTCCGCGATCGCGATCAAGGTCTTGTCCGTGAACACGCAGTACGCGGGCTGGCCAAGGAGCTCCGCTTGGCCCGAGCGCCACTCCCGCAGGCGTTCGTAGAGCCCTTCGTCCATGTCGGACGGGCAGTCCTCACACCGCATCAGTTTCATCTCGCCCGCGTCGGTCAGGGTCCGCCCGCAGACCCGGCACCGGGCCGGGGACCTGCTCGTCCTCCGGCGGCTCCTGGAGCCGCCGCTCTCCTCGCCGCCGCTGCCGCTGCCGCGCTCGACGCCACCGGGCCCGCCGGCCGCCGCGCGTGCACCGGCGCCGGCACCCGAGCCCGGTCGCAGCCCGTCCAGGAAGCGGCTGGGGCGACGGCCCGCGCGGCCTCCCGGTGAACGCGACAGCGCCCAGGAGAGGGAGAGATGGAGACGGGCCCGGGTGACGCCCACGTATAGGAGGCGACGCTCCTCCTCCACCTGCTCGTCGGTCTTGGCGTACGTGATCGGCATCATGCCCTCGGCGAGACCGACCAGGAAGACGGCGTCCCACTCCAGGCCCTTGGCGGCGTGCAGCGAGGCGAGGGTGACGCCCTCCACGGTCGGCGCGTGCTGGGCGTTCGCGCGCTCGTCGAGCTCCGCCACGAGGTCGGCGAGCGTCGCGTCCGGCTTGGCCCGCGCGAAGTCCTCGGCGAGGCGCACCAGGGCCGCCAGGGACTCCCAGCGGTCACGGGCCGCGCCGGAACCCGCAGGCGGCTGTGTCGTCCAGCCCTTCGTGGAAAGCACGGCCCGGACCTGCGAGGGCAGGTCGACGACGTCGTCGAGCAGGGAGTCGTTGCCCCCGAAGCGAGCCGCGCCGCGCAGCGCGGCGCCAGCCTCCCTGACTTCGGTGCGCTCGAAGAACCGCTCGGCGCCCCGCAGCTGGTAGGGCACACCGGCGTCGGCGAGCGCCTGTTCGTAGATCTCGGACTGGGAGTTCGTGCGGAACAGGACGGCGATCTCGCTCGCCGGGACGCCGTCGGCGATGAGGGCACGGATGCGGCGGGCGGCGCCCTCGGCCTCGGCGGGCTCGTCCGCGTACTCCGTGTAGAAGGGCTCGGCCCCGGCGTCGCGCTGGGAGATCAGTTCGAGGCGGTGGTCCGCCGCGCGGCCACGGGCCTGGGAGAGCAGGCCGTTGGCGAGGTGGACGACCTGGGGCGTGGAGCGGTAGTCCCTGACGAGCTTGACGACCGTCGCCCCGGGGTGGCGGGTGCGGAAGTTCAGCAGGTGGTCGGGGGTCGCGCCGGTGAAGGAGTAGATCGTCTGGCTGGCGTCGCCGACGACGCAGAGGCTGTCGCGGTCGCCGAGCCACAGCTCCAGGAGGCGCTGCTGGAGCGGGCTGACGTCCTGGTACTCGTCGACCACGAAGTGCTGGTACTGGGCGCGGACCTGGTCGGCGATGTCGTGGCGGTCCTGGAGGATGCCGACGGCCAGGAGCAGGACGTCCTCGAAGTCGATGACGGAGCGGTCGCGCTTGAGGTCCTCGTACGCGCCGTAGATCTGGGCGATCTCCGCCGCGTCCCGGGGGATGAGGCGGCCGGACTTGGCGGCGGCGGCAGCGTAGTCCGCGGGGACGGTCTGGGTGACCTTGGACCACTCGATCTCGCTCGTCACGTCGCGCAGTTCATTGCGGTCGAGGCGGATGCGGGACGCGGCCGCAGCGTCCGCGACGAGCTTGATCTTGCGGTCGACGATCCGCGGCAGCTGGCCACCGACTGCTTTCGGCCAGAAGAATTGGAGCTGGCGCAGGGCGGCGGAGTGGAACGTGCGGGCCTGGACCCCGGAGGCGCCGAGCTGGCGCAGGCGCCCGCGCATCTCGCCCGCCGCGCGGTTGGTGAACGTGACGGCGAGCACGCTGGCCGGCTGGAGGATTCCGGCACGCACGCCGTAGGCGATCCGGTGCGTGATCGCCCGGGTCTTGCCCGTGCCGGCACCCGCCAGGACACACACCGGCCCGTGCAGGGCGGTGGCCACCTCGCGCTGCTCGGGGTCGAGCCCGGCGAGCACCGCGTCGGCAGAGTCCGGGACCTGCGGGAAGAGTGTGGAGTGCGTTGCTGCTGTCACCCCGCCATGCTGCCAGGTCGCCGGAGGCGCGTGAGCCGGTTGTCCACAGGGAGGCCGGTGCGGTCGTACTAATGCGGGAATGGTGGCCGGGTCACGTACGTTCAGGTCATTGCGATGACGCACCCCGAGCAACAAAGGAGCGCGAGACACATGCCGGGCACTGTGACGATGTACAGCACCACGTGGTGCGGCTACTGCCGCCGGCTCAAGGGCCAGATGGACCGCGAGGGCATCACGTACAACGAGATCAACATTGAGCACGACCCGGACTCCGCGGCCTTCGTCGAGAAGGCGAACGGCGGAAACCAGACGGTTCCCACCGTTCTCTTCCCGGACGGCTCGACGCTGACGAACCCGTCGCTGGCCCAGGTGAAGCAGAAGCTGGCCTAGCCGACGGTGCCCGGCTTCGGCAGGGGCTTTCCGTACCAGAGCTCGATCAGTCGGGCCGCAATCGAGATCCCGTAGGGAGGCAGGACCTCCCCGGACTCGAATGCGGCCCGCAGGTCTTCCCGGGAGAACCAGCGCGCCTCGGAGATCTCCTCGCCGTCCACGTTGATCTCGTACGACGTGGCGTTGGCCATGAAGCCCAGCATCAGGCTGGAGGGGAACGGCCAGGGCTGGCTCGCGACGTACTCGACGTCGCCGACCGTCACGCCGGCCTCCTCCCAGACCTCGCGCCGCACCGACGTCTCGATGGACTCGCCCGGCTCCACGAAGCCCGCGAGCGTCGAGAAGCGGCCCTCGGGCCAGTGCACCTGGCGGCCGAGGAGCGCGCGGTCCTGGTCGTCCGTCACGAGCATGATCACGGCCGGGTCCGTACGCGGGTAGTGCTCGGCGCCGCACGCCTGGCAGCGGCGGATGTGTCCGGCCGCAGCGATGACCGTGCGCTCGCCGCAGCGCGAGCAGAAGCGGTGCAGGCGCTGCCAGTTCTCCAGGGCGACGGCGTGCACCATCAGGCCCGCGTCGCGGGGCGACAGCAGGAGCCCGGCCTCGCGCAGGCCCGCGGGGCGGGCCTGCTGGTCCATGCGGCCCGGCAGGGAGTCCTTCTGCAGCGCGAAGTAGCTGACGCCGTCGTCGTCCGTGCCCAGGAAGTAGCGGTGGGCTTCGGTGAGGGGCGCCTCGAACGACGGCGTCATCACCAGTTCGGTGCTGCCGTCCGGTGTCTCGTCGATGAGCACCTGGCCGCCGGAGACCACGAAGACCCGTGTCGTGGGGTGGCTCCAGGCTGCGGCGAGCCAGGCCTCGTCGAGGCGGTGGTGGGCCGCCCGGTCGATACCGCTCGGTGCGGTGAGCGAGACGGGACGGTCAGCGGTGCGGTCGGTCCAGGTCGTCACAGGTGCTTCCAACTCCCCCGATGGAATGGGTGGTGCGGCAAGGCGGCAAGGTCGGCAAGGCGCGGCTCAGTGTGCATCGCGCCAGTGCTCGGCGAGATCGCTCCACAGGTAGGCCGTCGTCTCGACTCCCTTGAGGAGCAGATCGAGTTCGACCTTCTCGTTCGGTGCGTGCCAGCCGTCGGACGGCACGGAGATGCCCAGGAAGAGCACGGGGGCGGCGAGTACGTCCTGGAGGTCGGCCGCCGGTCCCGAACCGCCCTCCCGGGTGAAGCGGATCGGCTGTTCGAAGGCTTGGCCCATCGCCCGTACGACGGACTGCAGGGCGGGGTGGTCGAGCGGCGTCAGGCACGGGCGCGTGGCGGCGCCGAAGGTGATCGAGTGGCTGATCCCGTCGGGCAACTGGTCGGCGACCCACGTGCGTACGGCCTCTTCGACGCGGTCCGGGTCCTGGCCCGCGACGAGGCGGAAGGACAGCTTCAGGAAGGCGGACGACGGGACGATCGTCTTGCCGCCCGGTCCTTGGTAGCCGCCGCCGATGCCGTTGACCTCTGCGGTGGGGCGGGCCCAGATGCGCTCCAGGGTGGTGTGGCCCGCTTCTCCGTATGTCGCGTGCGACTTGGCCGTGCTCAGCCACCGCTGCTCGTCGAAGGGCAGCTCGGCGAAGAGTTCGCGCTCGCGGTCGGTGAGTTCGGTGATGCCTTCGTAGAAGCCGGGTACGGCCACGCGCGCGTGCTCGTCGTGCAGTGCGGCGACGAGGCGGGCGGCGGCGGTCGCCGGGTTCGGGACGGCGCCGCCGAAGGAGCCCGAGTGGATGTCCTGGTCGGGGCCCCGCAGCTGGATCTCGCAGTCGGCGAGGCCGCGCATGCCGGTGCACACCGTGGGGGTGTCCTCCGCCCACATTCCGGTGTCCGAGACGATCACCGCGTCGGCCGCGATGCGCTCCTTGTGCTCCTCGATCAGCGCGCGGAAGTGCGGGGAGCCCGACTCCTCCTCGCCCTCGATGAGGAGCTTCAGGTTCACGGCGGGGGCGGTGCGGCCGGTGGCGGCGAGGTGGGCGCGGACGCCGAGTGTGTGGAAGAACACCTGGCCCTTGTCGTCGGCGGCTCCGCGCGCGTAGAGGCGGTTGCCCTGGACGACGGGCTCGAAGGGGTCCGTGTGCCAGCCGTCCTCGCGGGCCGCGGGCTGCACGTCGTGGTGGCCGTAGACCAGGATCGTGGGGGCCTGCGGGTCGCCCGAGGGCCACTCGGCGAAGACAGCGGGAGCGCCGGCCGTCTGCCAGACCCCGGCGGTCGGGAAGCCGGTCTCCTTGAGCTGCGCGGCGAGCCAGTCCGCGCTGCGCCGCACGTCCTGTGCGTGGTCGGGCTCTGCCGACACAGAGGGGATGCGCAGCCACTCGGCGAGGTCGTCGAGGAAGGCGGCACGGTGGGTCTGGATGTACGTACGAACGGCGCTGACGCCACTGACGTCACTGTCAACGGACTGGCTCATGGTCACGAGCCTAGCCGCCCCCGGGAGCCGTTTCGTCCGGTGGTTCGTCACCCGGCTGCCCGTCCGGTTCCGCAAGGAGGATCCGCTCCAGTTCGGCCCGGCCCGGCAGGTGCGCGGGGCGGGAGATCTCCCCGCTGCGCACGTACAGGAACGACGCCTTCACGGACTCCGGGGGCACGTCGTGCAGCTCGGCCCAGGCCAGGCGGTAGACGGCGAGCTGGAGGGGATCGGCGGTGCGGGTGCGGCTGGTCTTCCAGTCGACGATCTCGTACGTCACGTCGTCGCCGTCGACCTCCTTGTAGACGGCGTCGATCCGGCCGCAGACCACACGACCGGCGAGCGTCAGCTGGAAGGGCACCTCGACGCGGTGCGGGGTGCAGTGGGCGTACTCGGTGCGCTCGAAGGCTTCCTTGAGCGCGTCCAGGTCGCGCTCGTCGGCGATCTCGGCCTCTCCGGGGCCGCCGCCCGGCAGTTCCTCGGGGCCGAGCAGCGGGAGGCGCAGCTCCTCGAAGCGCGTCTCGATCCAGGCGTGGAAACGGGTGCCTCGTCGGGCCGCGGGTTGTGGTGGACGCGGCATGGGGCGCGCGAGCTCCTGCGCGAAGCCCTCCGGGTCGGCGGCGAGACGCAGCACCTCAGACGCGGTGAGGGATGCCGGTACGGGGATGTCCCTGATCGTCTCCCGGGCACGCAGGAGTTCGCCGGTGAGGGCGTCCAGGTCACGGTCCCAGGAGGCGAGCGTGCGGGCCTCCTCCGGGGTGAGGCGGGCCTCCTCCGGGGTGAGGCGGGGCTCCTGCGGGTCGGGGGTCGCGGGGTGCGGGCGGGCCTGCGGCTCGGAGGGCGGGGCGGCTGCCTGGTGCGGGATTGTCGGGCGGGCCGATGTCCAGGAGTCCCAGTCCTCGGGGTCGGCGTCCTCGGGGTCGGCGTCCCCGGGGGCGGCGTCCGGCGGCTCTTCGTCCTCCGGAGGGGGTGGCCAGTCCGGGTCCTCGGCCGGGGGCACATCGTCGTACGCCGACGGGTGGGGCTCCTCGTGCGAGCGGGCGTCGTCCGTCGCATCGGGGGCCCCCTCCCCCGTCAGGCGGTCCAACTGCGTGAGGACCGTCCGGGCGGCGGCCCTACGGCGAGCCAGGGACATGTCGTCCAGCGGGAGCGGCCACGCGTGCTCGGCGGCGCCCTCCGCCAGGGCGGGGTTCTCCTCGCCCTCATCCGGTTCGTCCGCCCAGGCCTCGATCTCGCCGTGACCCACCGCGCAGTGGTCGTACAGCGCCCTCAGGAAGTCCGATGGGCCGCGCGGCTTCTTCTGCGAAGGGCCCCACCAGTGGCCGGAGCCCAGGAGCAGCGAGCGGGGGCGGGTGAACGTCACATAGCCGAGGCGGAGCTCCTCGGTGCGCTGATGCTCCTTCATGTCCTCGTGGAAGGCCTTCATGGACCGCGAGTCCCACGCCTCGATGTCGGGCAGGGTCGCCGCGTCCCCGCGCAGCGCGTGCGGGACGACCTTGCCCTGGGCCGTCCACTTCTCGCGGCCCTGGGTGCTGGGGAACGTACCGGTGACCAGGCCGGGGACGGCCACGACGTCCCACTCCAGGCCCTTGGACTTGTGCGCGGTGAGCACCTTGACCGTGTTCTCGCCGCCGGGCAGGGCGTTGTCCAGGCCCTTCTCGTACTGCGCGGCCGTCCGCAGGAAGGCGAGGAAGGCCAGCAGGCTCGCCCCGCTGTCGTTCGCCGCGAAGGACGCGGCGACGTCCAGGAAGTTCGAGAGCGTCTCGCGGCGGCGGGCCGCGAGGGCGTGCGGTGACGCGGAAAGTTCGACCTCGAGGCCCGTGACGGCGAGCACCCGGTGCAGCACGTCCATCAGCGGGTCGGCCAGCGAGCGGCGCAGATCGCGCAGTTCGGCGGCGAGACGCGCGAACCGCACCCTCGCCTCCGGCGAGAAGGGCAGCCCGTCGTCCTCCGTGTCCTCCTCCAGCGGCGTCTCCAGGAAGGTGTCGAGCGCGTCCGCGAGCGATATCACCTCGGCGGGGTCGACCCCCTCGACCGCTTCGGCGAGACGCCGGTCGGGGTCGTCGTCCGGAGAGGCGTGCCCGTGACGTACGAGAAGGCGCGCGCGGCGGCCGAGGAGGGCGAGGTCGCGCGGGCCGATGCGCCAGCGTGGGCCGGTCAACAGGCGCACCAGGGAGGCGTTCGCACCCGGGTCCTGGAGCACCTCACAGACGGCGACCAGATCGGCGACCTCGGGGAGGTGCAGAAGTCCGGCGAGGCCGACGACCTCCACGGGGACATCGCGGGCCACAAGCGCGCCCTGGATCTGCGCGAAGTCGGTGGCCGTGCGGCACAGGACCGCGATCTCACCGGGGGCCTTGCCGGTGCGCACGAGGTGCGCGATCGAGTCGGCGAGCCAGTCGATCTCCTCGGCGTGCGTACGCAGCAGGGCGCAGCGCACCATGCCGTCGCGCTCGGCCCCGGGCGCGGGCCGCAGCGCCTCCACGCCCGCGTGCATGGCCCGCAGCGGCTCCGCGAGGCCGTTCGCGAGGTCCAGGAGACGGCCGCCGCTGCGGCGGTTCTCGCTGAGCGCGTGGCGGGCGGCGGGGCTGCCGTCGGCGTACGCGAAGTGCTCGGGGAAGTCGTCGAGGTTCGCCACGGACGCGCCGCGCCAGCCGTAGATCGCCTGGCAGGGGTCGCCGACCGCGGTCACGGGGTGGCCCGTTCCGCCCCCGAAGAGGCCTGCCAGGAGGATGCGCTGGGCCACCGACGTGTCCTGGTACTCGTCGAGCAGGACGACCCGGAACTCGTCCCGCAGGATCTCGCCGACCTCCGCGCGCGTGCGGGCCAGCGTCGCGGAGAGGGCGATCTGGTCGCCGAAGTCGAGGAGGTCGCGGGAGCGCTTCGCCTCCCTGTAGCGGCCGACGAGCTCGGCCAGTTCGAGCCGGGCGGCGGCTGTCTCCGGCACCTTGCGCAGGTCGGCGTTGGAGAGCTTGGCGCCCTCCAGGGTGCTCAGCAGCTCGGTGTCGTAAGCGCGGAGCTTCTCGGGCCGTACGAGGTGTTCGGCGAGCTCGCTGTCGAGGGCGAGGAGGTCGCTGACGAGGTCGGGGAAGGAACGGGTCAGCGCGGGATAGGGGCCCGGCGCCTCGCGCAGCACGCGCGCGGCGAGCTGGAAGCGGGTGGCGTCGGCGAGCAGCCGGGCGGTGGGTTCGAGTCCCAGGCGCAGGCCGTGGTCGGTCAGCAGGCGGCCCGCGAACGCGTGGTACGTGGAGATGACCGGCTCGCCCGGAGGATGGTCCGGGTCCAGGGCTTCGGGGTCGGTGACGCCGGCCTTGATGAGCGCCTGGCGCACCCGCTCGGCGAGTTCACCCGCCGCCTTGTTGGTGAACGTCAGGCCGAGGACCTGCTCGGGGGCGACCTGCCCCGTGCCGACCAGCCAGACCACGCGGGCCGCCATCACCGTCGTCTTGCCCGACCCGGCTCCGGCCACGATCACCTGCGGGGCGGGCGGCGCGGTGATGCAGGCCGTCTGCTCCGGGGTGAACGGGATGCCGAGGAGCTCTTTGAGCTGCTCGGGGTCGGTGATACGAGGTGGCACGTCAGAGAGGCTAGCGGCGGCCACTGACAATCGGGGCGGGCCCGGGTGTCAGTGACCGCCTTCGCTCCTGGCGTCAGGACTTTCCGGGCGTCACGACTTCATGAGCTCTTCCATGTCCATGACGTCGCCCGGAGCCGGGGCCTTGACGGCGACGGGCTTGCCGTAGTCCGAGAAGTTCATCGTGCCCGGGTCCTCCTTGCCCGAGGTGACGACCTTCAGGAAGTAGGGCTTGCCTTCGGCGGCGACGTAGAAGGTGGTCTTCTTGCCCGACTTGTTCTTCGTGAGGACGGCCGCCTTCTTGCCGTCGACCTCGGAGTCCTTCTCGCGCTTCATGTCCTTGAGGTCCTTGGACTGGAACATGGCGTCGGGGTCGCAGACACCGCCGTTCTCCCCGTTCGGCGTCTTGACCCACTTGTCCTTGAGGGCCGCGGCCTTGCCGCTGCCGCCCATGGCCTTCTTCCAGTACGCCTCGTCGCCCTTCATGTACTGGGTGTTGCCGGACACGAGCAGCTCGGCGGTGCCGGCCGCGCCGCCGCCCACCTTGCCCTTGCAGTCACCGGACTTGGCGACCGAGAAGTCGACCTTGACCGTCTCGGCGTCCTGCTTGCCCTCGCCGGCGACCCGGAAGGAGCCCGCGTCCTTGGACGCGTCGGACGCCTTCTTGGCGATCTTGTCGGCGCTCATTCCCTCGAAGGGGTCCTTCTCCTCGCTGGAGCAGCCCGTGATGCCGACGAACGCGGCGGCGCAGGCGACTGCCGCGGCCAGGAGCTTCCGGTTGGCTGCCATGTGTGTTTCTCCTCAGAAGACGTAGAGCTTTGCCGCGACTTTAGATGGCCTGTGAGCCTGCTATGAACACAAGGTGTGAGAGGTGACGTTGGCCACTGGTTCCCTCCGGGGGCGTCACTCCACGACCTGCCTGCCCTCCGGCTTGGCGCTGCACGAGGCCCGGAAGGCGCAGTGCGTGCAGTGCTGGCCGGTGGTGGGCGTGAAGCGTTCGTCGAGGACCTTGCCCGCCGCGGTGGCGAGGAGGTCGCCCACCCACTCCCCGGAGAGCGGCTCCTGGGCCTGCACCTTGGGGAGGGCTTCGCCGCCGTCCTTCTTGGCGGCGCCCTGGCGCAGCTGCACCAGTTCCGCGCCGCCCGCCTCTGGGCGCACGCCTTCGAAGGCGTCGTCGACCGCGCCTTCGCGCAGGGCGAGTTGGTAGACGGCGAGCTGCGGGTGGCGGGCCACTTCGGCGGCGGTGGGGGTCTGTTTGCCGGTCTTGAAGTCCACTACGTAGGCACGCCCGTGCGCGTCCTGCTCGACGCGGTCCATGGATCCGCGTACGCGTACTTCATAGGGGCCCGCTTCGAGGGTCACGTCGAAGTCGTGCTCGCTGCTGACGGGCGTGCGGGCAGCGCGGTCCATCACATGCCACTGGAGGAAGCGCTCGAGCGCCACGCGCGCGTGCTCCTTCTCCTGAGCCGACTTCCAAGGAGCGTCGAAGGCCAGCGCGTCCCAGACCGAGTCGAGGCGCTCCATAAGGACGGCCAGATCGGCGGGTGTCCTGCCGGACGCGACCTCGTCGGCCAGGACGTGCACCACGTTGCCGAAGCCCTGCGCCGCGGTGGCGGGGGCGTCCGCCTTCACCTCGCGGCCGAGGAACCACTGTAGGGAGCAGGTGTTGGCGAGCTGGTCCAGGGCGCTTCCGGAGAGGACGACGGGCTTGTCGCGGTCCCTCAGGGGGACTTCGCTCGCCGTCGGCTCGTACATGCCCCACCAGCGGTACGGGTGCGCGGACGGCACGAGCGGGCGCCCGTCGGCGTCGCTCAGCGCGGCGAGCCGGGCCAGGCGGTGTGCGGCTGCCTCGCGCAGCGGCTCCGAGACCCGGGGGTCGACGGTGGTGGAGCGCAGCTCGGCGACGAGCGCGGAGACGGACAGGGGGCGGCGCGGGCGGCCCGTTATGTCCTTGGGTTCGACGCCGAGTTCGGTGAGGAAGCGGGACGGCTGGTCTCCGTCGTCCGCGGGCGCCTTGACGGCGGTGACGACGAGGCGTTCACGCGCGCGCGTGGCGGCCACGTAGAACAACCGGCGCTCTTCGGAGAGGAGCGCTCCGGGAGTGAGGGGCTCGGCGAGGCCGTCACTTCCGATGCGGTCGGCCTCCAGGAGGGAGCCGCGGCGGCGCAGGTCGGGCCAGAGGCCCTCCTGGACACCGGCGACCACCACGAGCCGCCACTCCAGGCCCTTGGAACGGTGCGCCGTCATCAGGCGTACGGCGTCGGGGCGTACCGCCCTGCGCATAAGGGTGTCCGCGGCGATGTCCTGCGCCTCGGTCTCCTCCAGGAAGTTGAGGGCGCCGCGCCCTCCGGTGCGCTCCTCCGCACGGGAGGCGTACGCGAACAGGGCGCAGACGGCGTCGAGATCGCGGTCGGCGTTGCGCCCCGCGGCGCCTCCGCGTCGCGCGGTCCGCTCCAGGCGGCGCGGCCACGGTGTGCCGTCCCACAGCTCCCAGAGCGCCTCCTCGGCGGTGCCACCGCCCGCGAGACACCCACGGGCCTTGCTCAGCAGCGCGCCGAGCCGCTGGGCGCCACGCGCGTACGCGGGGTCGTGCGCGACGAGCCGCTCCGGTTCGGCGAGGGCGCGCGCAAGGAGGTCGTCGGAGGGCGGCGGGAGGTGGTTCCCAGCGGCACGCTCCTCCGCACGGAGGGCCCGCCCGAGACGCCGGAGATCAGCGGCGTCCATGCCGGCGAGGGGGGACGTCAGGAGGGTCAGGGCGGTCTCGGTGTCGAGCCAGGCCCCAGTTGGCGGCGGCTGGGTCACCACCGCCGTCGCCACCGCCCGCAGCGCCGTCAGCAAGGGCGTGACCGCCGGTTCGTGGCGCAGGGCGATGTCGTCGCCGTCGATGTCCAGGGGGACGCCGGCCGCGGTGAGGCTGCGGCGGACCGCGGGGATCGTGTGGGCTCCCGCGCGGACCAGGACCGCCATCTCGCCCCAGGGGACGCCGTCCTCCAGGTGCGCGCGGCGCAGGATGTCCGCGATGTTGTCGAGCTCGGCGCCGGACGTCGGGTACGTGTAGGTCTCCACGTGGCCGCCGTCCCTGACCGCGGCCAGCTCCCGGTGGGCCCGTACCTTCTCGGCGGGCAGCCTGGTCAGCGGCATACGGCGGGTGAGCAGGCGCGTGGCGGCGAGAAGACCCGAGCCGGACCTGCGGGACGTGGTCAGGACCTCGACCGGCGCCGCGGTGCCGTCCGCGCGCGGGAAGCGGTCGGGGAACTCCAGGATGCCGTTCACGTCGGCGCCCCGGAAGGTGTAGATCGACTGGTCCGGATCGCCGAACGCGACGAGGGAGCGTCCGCCGCCCGCCAGCGCGTGCAGTAGCCGTACTTGCGCCGGGTCCGTGTCCTGGTACTCGTCCACGAACACCGCGTCGTACTGCGCCCCGAGGGCCCGTGCGACCTCGGGACGCCGGGCGAGCAGCACCGCGCGGTGCACCAGTTCGGCGTAGTCGAGCACTCCTTGCATGTCGAGTACGTCCAGGTACTCGGCGAGGAACGCCGCCGCCGCGCCCCAGTCCGGGCGGCCCGCGCGGCGGGCGAAGGCGTCCAGGGCGTCGGGGCCGAGGCCCAGTTCACGGCTCCGGGCGAGCACCGCGCGCACCTCGTCCGCGAAGCCACGCGTGGTCAGGCAGGCGCGCAGCTCGTCCGGCCAGCGGACGTGGGAGCGCCCCTCGCCCGCCAGGTCGATCTGGCCCGCGAGCAGCTCCCGTACGGCCACGTCCTGCTCGGGACCCGACAGGAGGCGGAGGGGCTCGACGAACAGGTCCGCGTCCTGGTGGGCGCGGATGAGGGCGTAACAGAAGGAGTGGAAGGTCGTCGCCTGCGGGGCGTTGGCCGCTCCCATGCGCAGCGCCATGCGGTCGCGCAGTTCCACCGCGGCCTTGCGGCTGAAGGTGAGGACCAGGACCCGCTCCGGCTCCGTGCCCTTGGCCACGCGCGCGGCGACGGATTCCACGAGCGTCGTCGTCTTGCCGGTGCCGGGCCCCGCGAGGACGAGCAGCGGTCCTCCGGGGTGGTCAACCACCGCACGCTGCCGTGCGTCAAGACGAGGGGGGTCCACGCGGACCGGCGGGGTACGCACCAGTCGATAGGCGCCCTGGGCCCCCTGTCGCACCGGGTGGTGCGACGGGTGCCGGGTGTGCCGGGCGGAAGAAGTGGAGCTCACGTGGGTCGCCGGTCCTGGTGGGTGTACGTGGTGGAAAACGGCTGCGCGATGGCTGCGGGGTGAGAGAAATGCGTGCTGTCGACGCTACGCCAGCGGACGTGCGGGACGCGTGGCTTCCCCCGTACGGGCCACCGGCCCCCCGCGACCGCGCGGGATGGCCGAAGCTGTCAGATGTGAGCCTCCGGAGCCTGCGGGCGGTCGGCGCCGCCGCCTCCCGCCGCGTCGTGGACCGCTGCCGTGCCGTCCCACCGCGCCCGCCGCATGTCGAGGCGCGGCACGTGGCCCTGGGCCGCGCGGCTCGCCTCACGCAGCGGGGTGCCCTCCGCGCGGTAGTGGCCGATCGCACGCAGTTCGTGTCCGGGCAGGAGCACGCCGTCCGAGCGGACCACTCGCCACCACGGAACCGCGCCCCCGTAGAGCGCCATCACCCTGCCGACCTGCCGGGGTCCGCCCTCCTCCAGCCACTCCGCGACGTCCCCGTACGTCATCACCCGCCCCGGAGGGATCAGCTCCGCGACCTCGAGGACCCGCTCCGCGTACTCCGGGTACTCCGGAAGCCCATGCTCCGGTCCGCTCTCCTCGCTCATCCGGACCATCCTGCCGTACGCCACCGACACCGTGAGCGGCCCGCGACAGAGTGTGCGGCAGGAGACAAACTGGAGCTGGGTGAACACTTTGCGCCCCCGCATTGCACCCTGATGCCCCCCTCTGTCGGTGGGGCATGCCACCATCGTGCGGGCGGTGACTGGTGATACGAGATCAAGAAGAGGCGACGGAGCAGCAGGATGTGCACCCCGATGAGACGGCGGGCACCCCTGCGGCCGAGGCGCACCCGGACACCGGTGGGCACTCCCTGACGAAGCACGAGAAGCACGAGAAGCACGAGAAGTCCGGCAGAGACGAGGACGCTCGGCCGGCAGCCGAGCAGGGCGCCCACGCCGCCTTCGTTCCCGGGAACGCCGCGGGCTCCGACGGCCGCGGCCCCGAGGGCTCCGACGGCTCCGAGGACTGCGTCGACGACTGCGACAGCGAGGCGCACTCCGACCGCGTCGCCGGCGACGAACCGCTGCTCGCCGCGCGCGTGCACCGCCCTTCGGACCTGATGCGGCTGCTCGTCGGCATCCTCGGGATCGTCGTCGTCCTCGCCATCGCCGCCTTCGCGCACGGCACGACGTCAGGACTCGCCCAGGACATCGACAAGGGCACGGAACAGGCCCCCGACCTCCTGATCAAGTTCGCGGGCCTCACCGCGAGCATCGGCGTCCTGCTCGTGCCCGTCGCGTTCGCGATCGAGCGGCTGGTCAAACGGGACGGCCTGCGCATCGCGGACGGCGTCCTCGCGGCCGTCCTGGCGCACGGCGTCACGCTGGCCACCGACCTGTGGGTCGCCAAGGCCGCGCCGGACTCCATCCAGGAAGCGCTGACCCGGCCGTCGCCCGGCGATCTGCACGCGCTCACCGACCCCGTGCACGGCTATCTCGCGCCCGTCATCGCGTACATGACAGCAGTGGGGATGTCCCGGCGGCCACGCTGGCGGGTGGTCCTGTGGGTGGTGCTCCTGCTCGACGCCTTCACCATGCTGGTCACCGGCTACACGACGCCGTTCTCGATCATCCTCACCGTCCTGCTCGGCTGGAGCGTGGCCTACGGCACGCTGTACGCGGTCGGCTCGCCGAACGTCAGACCCAC
The DNA here is from genome assembly GCF_040730185.1 of Streptomyces sp. Je 1-332. Lineage (NCBI taxonomy): Bacteria > Bacillati > Actinomycetota > Actinomycetes > Kitasatosporales > Streptomycetaceae > Streptomyces > Streptomyces sp. Je 1-332. The sequence continues at coordinate 5,399,336 of NZ_CP160402.1, read as the reverse complement.
CGGCCAGACGCTCCTCGCCGGTCTGCGGCACGTCGGCTTCCGCCCGGTGAGCGCGGCCCGCGAGGAGTCCCCCGACAGCGAGCACGGCGACCGGGGCCGCCGCTATTTCGTCACCCTGGAGGACGGCCCGCCCCTGGACGTCACGGTCATCGACCGCGAACAGCAGGCGCAGGGCTTCTTCTACCGCGTGTGGCGCAGGCTGACGCTGCGCGGCATCACCCAGCGCCGCAGCCTGCAGTCACTGCGCCAGGCCCTGGAGCAGGAGGCCCTCCTGGCGTACGCGGCGATCGCGGCCGGGGCCAACGCGCCCAAGCTGATCGCCACCTCCGAGCTCGGCCCCGACGCGGTGATCCTCGTCTACGAGCACACGGGCGGCCGCACCCTGGACTCCCTGCCGGACGACGCCATCACCGACGAGCTGTTGTGCGACACCTGGCGGCAGGTGCAGGCGCTCCAGTCACGGCGGATCGCGCACCGCAGGCTCGCGGGCGACGCGATTTTGGTGGATCGTTCCGGCACGGTGATCCTGACCGACCTGCGAGGCGGTGAGATCGCCGCGGGCGACCTGGTCCTGCGGATGGACATCGCCCAGCTCCTGACCGCCTTCGGTCTTCGCGTGGGCGCCGAGCGCGCCGTCGCGACCGCGGTGGAAGTGCTCGGCCCCGACACGGTCGCCGACTGTCTGCCGCTGCTCCAGCCCATCGCCCTGACCCGCTCCACCCGGGGGACGCTGCGCAAGCTGGCCAGGGAGCGGTCCCAGCGCGAGCGCGAGGCGGTCCTCGACGCGTCCCGCAAGGACAAGCTGGCCCGCGCGGCGGAGGCGGACGCCGACGCGGCGGCGGAGGCGCTGGAGACCGCCCAGGGCGGCGCGAAGGGGCCCGACCGCAAGGCCGTACGCGCGGAGAAGCAGGCCGAGAAGCAGGCGATAGACGTAGCGCTCGACCAGGCCCGCGAGGAGGATCTGCTCACCCAGATCCGCCACCAGGTGCTGCTGATCCGGCCGCAGGCGCCCGTCGAACCCGCCCAGCTGGAGCGGATCAGGCCGCGCACGCTGATCAGCTTCATCGCCGGAGCCATCGGCGCGTACTTCCTGCTCTCGCAGCTCACCCACGTCGACTTCAACACGATCATCGGCGAGGCCGAGTGGGGCTGGGTCGCCGTGGCCGTGGCGTGCTCGGCGCTGAGCTACTTCGCGGCGGCCATGAGCCTGCTCGGCTTCGTGCCGGAGCGTGTGCCGTTCCTGCGGGCCGTGCAGGCGCAGGTCGCCGGGTCCTTCGTGAAGATCGTGGCGCCCGCGGCGGTGGGCGGCGTCGCGCTCAACACGCGCTTCCTGCAGCGCTCCGGGGTGCGCTCCGGACTCGCGGTGGCGAGCGTCGGCGCCTCGCAGCTGTTCGGGCTCGGTTCCCACATCATGCTGCTGATGATCTTCGGCTATGTGACCGGTACGGAGAAGACGCCTTCCCTGTCGCCGTCCCGGACCGTCATCGCGGGTCTCCTGTCGGTCGCGGTGCTCGTCCTCGTGGTGACCGCGATCCCCTTCCTACGGAAGTTCGTCGTCACGCGCGTGCGCTCGCTCTTCGCGGGCGTCGTGCCGCGCATGCTCGACGTACTGCAACGCCCGCAGAAGCTGCTCACCGGCATCGGCGGCATGCTGCTCCTGACGCTGATGTTCGTGCTCTGTCTCGACGCTTCGGTACGTGCCTTCAGCACCACGGAGATGACGCCCCTGACCCTGGCCAGCGTCGCCGTGGTCTTCCTCGCCGGCAACGCGCTCGGCTCCGCGGCGCCCACGCCCGGCGGTATCGGGGCCGTCGAGGCGACGCTCACCCTCGGTCTTGTCGCGGTGGGCGTGCCCAAGGACGTGGCGGCTCCGGCGGTGCTTCTGTTCCGACTCCTCACGCTGTGGCTGCCGGTGCTCCCGGGGTGGCTGTTCTTCAACCACCTGACCAGGAAGGGCCTTCTTTAGAGACAGGGAGGGTCTTCTTTAGAGAAGGGAGCGCTTCTTTAAGAGAAGGACGCCTGTTCACGGAAGGCCGAGCCAGCCGTGCGCCCCGTCTGCGCCCCCCGCAGGATGGGGAGCATGCCCAACCTCAAGGCACGTGCCGCCGCCACCGTCGTCCTGCTGTCCACGACCCTCGCGGCCTGCGGCGGTGACGGCTCGAAGGACTCCAAGGCAGAGGATGTGTCGGCCCAGAAGCTCAGCTGGAAGGACTGCCCCGCGCCCGCCGCCTCCGAAGGCGGAGGTGAGGCACCCTCTCCGCTGCCCGGCGGCGCCAAGTGGCAGTGCGCCACCATGAAGGCGCCCCTCGACTGGGACAAGCCCAAGGGGGACACGATCGACATCGCCCTGATCCGCGCCGCGTCGAGCGGCGGCAAGGACCGCAGGATCGGGTCGCTCGTCTTCAACTTCGGCGGCCCGGGCGGCTCGGGCGTCACCACTCTGCCCGCCTTCGGAGAGGACTACGCCAAACTGCGCACCCGTTATGACCTGGTGAGCTTCGACCCGCGCGGGGTCGGCCGCAGCGCGGGCGTGCGGTGCGAGGACGACAAACAGCTGGACACGTACTTCCAGCAGGACTCCACGCCCGACGACGGCGCCGAGCGCACGAAGCTCGTCGACAACGTGAAGGGCTTCAACGGAGCCTGCGAGAAGAACTCCGGAGAGGTGCTCCCCCACGTGCGCACCACCGACGCGGCCCGCGACATGGACCTGATGCGCCAGGTGCTCGGTGACGACAAGCTGCACTACTTCGGCATCTCGTACGGCACCGAACTCGGCGGCGTCTACGCGCACTTGTTCCCCAAGAGGGTGGGCCGTGCCGTATTCGACGCGGTCGTCGACCCCACCGAGACCGCGGAGGAGGGATCGCTCGGCCAGGCCGAGGGCTTCCAGCGCGCGCTGGACAACTACGCCAAGGACTGCACGTCGAAGGTCGAGGACTGCCCCGTCGGCGACACCGAGAAGGACGTCAAGGACAGGATCGCGAAGCTCCTCGAGGACCTGGACGCCAAGCCGCTGCCCGCCATCGCGCCGCGGAAGCTGACGCAGACCGCCGCCACGAACGGCATCGCGCAGGCGCTGTACTCCGCGGACTTCTGGCCGTATCTCACGGAGGGCCTCGACGAGGCGTACGACGGCGACGGCAAGATCCTCATGACGCTCTCCGATGCCATGAACGGCCGCAACCAGGACGGGACGTACAGCAACATCCAGGCGGCCAACATCTCCATCAACTGCGCGGACGACAAGGCGCGCTACACGCCGGAGTACGTGGAGCAGAAGCTCCCCGCGTTCCGTGAGGCGTCGCCGCTGTTCGGCGACTACCTGGCGTGGGGCATGGTCGGCTGCACCGACTGGGCGGTGGACGGCGCCGCCGAGCACCCGGACGTCAGCGCGCAGGCGGCGCCCCCCATCGTCGTCATCGGCAACACGGGCGACCCGGCCACGCCGTACGAGGGCGCGAAGAAGATGGCGGACGCGCTGGGCGAGGACGTGGGCGTCGAGCTGACGTACAAGGGCCAGGGGCACGGGGCGTACGACAGCAAGAACAAGTGCGTGCGGAACGCGGTGGACGGCTATCTGCTGGACGGCACCGTGCCGAAGGAGGGCACGGTCTGCTCGTGACGGAGCGGCGGCCGTTCGCCGGGCCGCCCAGGTCACTGTCAGTGGCCCCGCCTACTATGGCTTGACTGTCTTCCGAGGGGGGAAGCGCTCCATGCCGCGTTTCGTACGGTCAGCAGCTCTGGCCGCCGCAGGGGTTCTGGTGGCGGGGCTCGCCGTCGGCTGCGGTGGCTCCGACGAGAGTGGGGGCAAGGACGACGCGAAGCCCGCGCCGACCGGCCCCGAGCAGTCACCGAAGCCCGACCCCTCCTCCACCCTGCCCGCCTCGCTCACCACGCAGAAGCTCGACTGGGGCGGCTGCAAGGCGAGCGGCACAGAGCCCGCGCCCGGCTCCGAGTGGCAGTGCTCGACCCTCAAGGTCCCCTTGGACTACGCGAAGCCGGACGGCGAGACGATCGACGTCGCCCTGATCCGCGCCCGGTCCACCGGCGAGGGCAAGCGCATCGGCTCGCTCCTGTTCAACTTCGGCGGCCCCGGCGGCTCCGGCGTCTCCATGCTGCCGTCGTTCGCGGACATGTACGGCACGCTGCGCGAGCGGTACGACCTGGTGAGCTTCGACCCGCGCGGGGTGGCGGGAAGCGAGGGCGTGCGCTGTCGCAGCGACAAGGAGACCCAGGCCGCGGAGTCCGTCGACCTCACCCCGGACACCCCGGCCGAGGAAGCGGCGTACTTCAAGGACGCCGCGGACTTCGGCGCGGGCTGCGCGCGCGACGCGGGCAAGCTCCTCGGCCATGTCTCGACGGGCGAGGCCGCCCGGGACATGGATGTGATGCGCCAGGCCCTCGGCGACGAGAAGCTGCACTACATGGGCATCTCGTACGGCACCGAACTGGGCGGCACGTACGCCCACTTGTTCCCCAAGAAGGTGGGGCGTCTGACCCTGGACGCCGTCGTCGACCCGAGCGCGGACTCGGTGGGCCATGCCAAGAACCAGGCGCGGGGCTTCCAGCGCGCCCTGGAGAACTATCTGAAGTCCTCGGGCCAGGACCCGAAGGACGGATCGCAGAAGATAGTGCGCCTCCTGAAGCGCCTCGACGCCAAGCCACTGCCCGGGACGGGCGATCGCAAGCTCACCCAGTCCCTGGCGCTCACCGGCATCACGGTCACGCTGTACAGCAAGCAGAGCTGGCCCGCCCTGACCCGCGGCCTCGAACAGGCCGAGAAGGGCGACGGTTCGGCCCTGCTGCAGATGGCCGACGCCTACAACGAGCGGGACGAGTCCGGGCGTTACAGCACGCAGAGCCACTCGCAGCGTTCGATCTCCTGCCGCGACGGCAAGGCGCGGACGACGCCCGCCGAGGCGAAGCGACAGCTGGGCGAGTTCCGTGAGATATCGCCGGTCTTCGGCGAGTTCATGGGCTGGGACACGGCGGGCTGGTGCCACGACTGGCCGGTGGCCGGGCTGCACGACTCCCCCGAGGTCAGCGCCCCCGACTCGGCGCCGATCCTGGTGGTCGGCAACACCGGTGACCCGGCGACGCCCTACGAGGGTGCGCGGAAGATGGCCGACGAACTCGGCAAGGGCGTCGGCACCATGCTGACCTGGAAGGGCGAGGGCCACGGCGCGTACGGCATGGGCAGCGACTGCGTGGACGACACGGTCGACGACTACTTGCTGAACGGAAAGCCCCCGAAGGACGGCAAGGTCTGCGAGACGTAGGGAATCCCAGCCCGTCCGGCGTTTGAAGACGAGCCGTCGAGGCGATGCTCTGAGGTCGGCCCCGGACGGGCCGCGGACGAGAGGGGGCCCGCACCAAAAGGTGCGGGCCCCTCGTCGTCCGTTCAGGCGCTACGCCTAGTAGACCGGCTTCTCGGGCTCGATCTGGTTGACCCAGCCGATCACGCCGCCGCCCACGTGCACCGCGTCGCTGAAGCCCGCGGACTTCAGCACGGCGAGGACCTCCGCGGACCGGACACCCGTCTTGCAGTGCAAGACGATCTTCTTGTCCTGCGGAAGGCTCTCCAGGGCGGTGCCCATGAGGAACTCGTTCTTGGGGATCAGCTTGGCGCCGGGGATCGAGACGATCTCGTACTCGTTCTGCTCGCGCACGTCGATGATCTCGATCTTCTCGTCCGCGTCGATCCACTCCTTGAGCTGCTTGGGAGTGATCGTCGCGCCGAGCGCCGCCTCCTGGGCCTCGTCCGACACGACGCCGCAGAAGGCCTCGTAGTCGATGAGCTCGGTGACGGTGGCGTTCGGGCCGCAGACCGCGCAGTCGGGGTCCTTGCGGACCTTGACCTGGCGGTACTGCATCTCCAGGGCGTCGTAGATCATCAGGCGGCCGACCAGCGGGTCGCCCACGCCGGCCAGGACCTTGATCGCCTCGGTGACCTGGATGGACCCGATCGACGCGCAGAGCACGCCGAGCACGCCGCCCTCGGCGCAGGACGGGACCATGCCGGGGGGCGGGGGCTCGGGGTAGAGGCAGCGGTAGCACGGGCCGTGCTCGCTCCAGAAGACGGACGCCTGGCCGTCGAAGCGGTAGATCGAACCCCAGACGTACGGCTTGTTGAGCAGCACGCAGGCGTCGTTGACCAGGTAACGCGTGGCGAAGTTGTCCGTGCCGTCGACGATCAGGTCGTACTGGCTGAAGATGTCCATCACGTTCTCGGCCTCGAGCCGCTCTTCGTGGAGGATCACGTTCACGTACGGGTTGATGCCGAGGACGGAGTCCTTCGCCGACGCCGCCTTGGAACGGCCGATGTCGGCCTGGCTGTGGATGATCTGGCGCTGCAGGTTCGACTCGTCGACCTCGTCGAACTCCACGATGCCGAGCGTGCCGACGCCCGCCGCGGCGAGGTACATCAGCGCCGGCGACCCGAGGCCGCCGGCGCCGACACACAGCACCTTGGCGTTCTTCAGCCGCTTCTGCCCGTCCATCCCGACGTCGGGGATGATCAGGTGGCGGGAGTACCTGCGAACCTCGTCGACGGTGAGCTCAGATGCTGGCTCGACCAGGGGTGGCAGCGACACGGAGACTCCGTTGGTCGGTATATGGAAACGGTTGTTCTGTCCGTAACACTGCCACGCCCCTCTTCATTCCGAGACACCCGTTCCGATGCGCGAGACGATTTCGTCCCAGTACCCGGGCATCGACTCCCAGGGCTCGTCCCCTCCCCCGCCGTCCACCCGGTCGGTGAAGTAGATCGTCGACGCGCCCTGCCAGCGCGCGATGCGCAGCGCCTCGTCGAGATGGCCGCGCGGCATGCCGTGCACGAAGTGGCAGAAGCGCTCGGGTGGGTAGTCGGCGGTCCACTCGGCCACCTGTGACCAGCGGTAATCGCTCCAGGGGCCGGAGAAGGTCACCAACTGGTCGCCGGATTCCGCGTATCCGGGATACGGGTGGGTGCCATGCCCGAGGACGATGTGCGCGTCGTCGCGGAGCGCCCGCAGCGTCGTGACCGTCCTGCGCACCTCCGGGAGCGCCGCCCGCTCCGTGGGACAGCGGTCCAGGGAGAAGCCGTCGACCTGGTACCAGTCGAGGTAGCGATGGGCGTCGGAGATCAGCTCTCCGAAGCTGCGCGCGCCGTACGTCACGTCGAGGTGACCGAGAACACGCACGCCCGCGTTCCGCAGCCGTCCCGCCGCCGCCAGGCAGTGCGGGTCCGGACGATCCCCGGGGCCCCGGCTGACATTCAGGACAACCCAGTCCAAAGGGGTTCCGGGGCGGGTGAGTTCGGACCATTCGGCGGGCGCGACGAGGGGGTGCGCGAAGCCGGGGATGCCGAAGCCGAGACGTACGTCGGTGTGCGCTGTGCCCGTGGCTGTGCTGGTCAGATGCGGCATGCCGCCTCCATCCAGATGTCGGCGAGTGATTCCTCGAGGTTGATCCGGGGGCGCCAGCCGAGCCGGTCGCGCGCGGTGCGCACGTCGGCCTGCTGCCAGCTGCCGCATCCGTCGGGGTAGGGGTAGGCGGCCGGGCTCCCGTGCTCGGATTCGGCGCGGGGGTGCCCGATGGTCTGCCGCATGGCGCCCTGGTCGAGCTCGTGCAGGGCTCCGCCGTAGCCGGCGACGCGCGCCAGGACGGCCGCCGCGTCCCGCAGTCGTACGGCGCGACCGGCGCCGATGTTCACGATCCCCTGGGCGGCGGAGAGCGAGGCGGCGTGCACGGCGCGCGCCACGTCGCGTACGTCGATGAAGTCCCGCTGGACGCCGAGGCCCCCGAGCTTGAGCTCGCCGTCACCGGCCTGCATGGCCCGCCGCATGGCCTCGGCCAGCCGTCCGAGCGGCGATCCGGCCGGGGTGCCCGGCCCGGCGGGCGAGAACACCCGCAGGACGACGGCGTCGAGACCGGACCCGAGGACCAGCTCGGTGGCCGCGAGCTTGCTGACGCCGTACGGTCCGCCGGGCCTCGGCACGGCGTCCTCCGCGGTGGAGGACCCCGGCTGGCTCGGCCCGTACTCGGCACCGCATCCCAGCTGCACGAGCCGCGCCCCGCATCCGCTGCGGCGCAGGGCCTCGCAGATCGTGGCGACGGCGACGGTGTTGTGCCGGGTCAGCTCGCGGGCGCCGCCACGGGTGGCACCCGCGCAGTTGATGACGACGCCCGGGTGCACGGCGTCCAGGAAGCGGGTGAGCGCGCCGGGGCTGCCGCTCGCGAGGTCGAACCGTACGTCCGAGTCGTCGCCGCGGCCGAGCGCGGTGAGCTGCACCGCCGGGTCGGCGAGCAGCCGGTCGGCGACGAACCGGCCGAGGTATCCGTTGGCTCCGATCAGCAGCACCCTCATCGGGCGGCTCCCGGGCCGGATTCTCGGATGCTGGGGGTGCTCATCTGGCGTTCTCCTTCAGGGGGTTGCCGTAAATCACGGGGTAAGGCCCGCGGTGTCGGCCCCGCGGGAGAGAAAGTTTTCGAATGGGGCCCGGAAGATGTCGCATGGGGCCAGGGAGTTCTGGCGGCGCGCGTCCTCAGGGCGCTCCGTCGCCGTGCGCGGACGCCCGGCTGAGCACCCGCAGGGAATGGAGCAACAGCACGCCCGCGGCGGCGCCGCACGCGACGAGCGGTACGGCACCGGGCCCCCAGGCGCGGACCGCGACCTCCACCGGCGCCGCGAGCCACGCGGCCCCGGGCAGCCGCCCCGCGAACACGGAGGCGAGCGATACCGCCTCCACCGCGACCGCGGCGCCCAGCATCAGCAGGGGCGCCCGCGTGAACCCGTACGAGGAGAGCAGCCGGGACAGCAGCAGCAGGGCGCCGAGCGCCCAGGCGCCGGCGGAGGCGGGCACGCCGTAGACCGCCGCTGCCCCCACGAGCAGGGCGCCCAGGGCGCACAGGTACAGCGCGACGATTCCCACCAGCAACGGCCGCACGGCTGCGGTGAACTCGGCGAGCCCTCGGCTGAGCGGAAGCCGTCCCCGTGCCCCCACGGCGAACAGCCGCGCGCACCACACGGCGGGCGCCACGGCGAGCGAGAGCCCCAGTGCGGCGGCGGTCGACGGCGCCCAGAGGCCGTCGGGTCCGCCCGCGACGGCGGCCCGCATGAGCCCGTCGCCGAAGAGTGCGTACGCCACGAGAAGGCACACCCACGCGCGCGTGGCCGGCGCGACATGGTGCGCGGAACGCAGCGGCCCGTACCGAAGGGCCACCCGGAGCGCGACGGCCACGGCGAGTGCGCCACCGAGCCCCACCGCGTACCGCGCACGCCCCTCGCTCAGCTCGATCCCCACGGCGGCGAGTCCGCAGGCCACCCCCGGCAGCAGGGCGAACAGCGCCCATCCGGCGGGCACTTCGGGGGCTCCGCGCGAGGGAGCGAGCACGGAGGCCCCGCGCTCCCCCTCGCCGCGATCGTCACGCTCGTCGCGCGGCACGCGCGCGTACATCTCCTCGGCGAGCGCGAACACGTCCCGGTGCCTGAACCGTGCGGCCGTCCGGTCGGTCACTCCGTGCGCCTCGAGGCCCGCGGCGATCTCCAGCGGGTCGACGGCGCGCTCGCACAGCTCCCGATGCCGGTGCATCAGCGCCTTCACGGGATCCACGGCGCCGCGCCGCGCGGGCTTGGCACCCGCTCCGACGCCACCGCCGGAGCCCCGCCAGGCGTCGGGCTCGCGCACCAGTGCCGCGTCGGCGACCAGTTCCTCCGACCGCACGTCCCACCCGCCCGGACTTCCCGGAGCCCGCGGCGCGTCGACCTGCTGCTCCCTGCTCATACCCCCGCCCCCTTCAACCGCTCCGGTCTGTCCGTCTCCTGGGCCCAGCTGGGCGCCCCGCCCGGGCCCGCGCCCTCGTCCGCGCCGACACCACCCGCGGCGACCGCCCACCGCCCCGGCATGTACGCCTCCGCCGGATGGGCGAAGGGAACCGGCTCGCCCGCGTCGTCGAGCGCCTCCCTGCGCACCGGGCAGTGCGAGACGATCTCCAGGTAGATGCCGCGGAAGGCCTCGGTGTTCTGCTCCACGGTGAACAGTTCGAGCGCCCGCGCACGCGCCGCCGCCCCGAGCCGTTCGCGCCGCCCGGCGTCGCGCAGCAGCGCCACGCACGCCTCGCCGAGCGCCCGCGGATTGCGCGGCGGCACCACGAGCCCGGTGCCGCCGATGACCTCGACGACCGCGCCGACGTCCGTGGAGACCGTGGCCCGCCCGCAGAACATCGCCTCGACCAAACTGATCGGGAAGCCCTCGACGACGCTGGAGAGGACGACGACGCTCCCCGCGGCGTACGCGTCCGCCAGCTCGGGCGTCCCGGGCGCGCCGATCTCCTCGAAGGACACGGGGTTGTCGCCGACGGCGTGGGCGCCTTGAGCCTCGTCGGGGAAGAGCTGCGCGGCGAGCGCCCTGCAGTGTGCGAGGTAGGCGTGCGCCTCCGGGCCTTCCGCGGGCGCCCCCACGATGCGCAGCCGCGCCTTCGGCTCCTCCTTGCGGACCTCGGCGAAGGCGTGGAGCAGGGAGATCAGGTCCTTGGCGGGCTCGATGCGGCCGACCCACACCAGGGTGTCGGGGTCCCCCGGGTCCTCCCGGTCGCCGACCTCGGCGAAGCGGGACGTCTCCATGCCGGGGTAGACCGTGCGCAGCTTCGTCCGCTCGGCTCCGCACCGCTCCTGCCAACGGCGGGCGTGCGTGTTGCCGGGGGTGATGATCGTGGCCTGGCGGTACACCTCGGCGGCGAGCCTGCCGTGGAAGGAGGTGAGCAGCGCCCGCGCCGGCGCACTCAGCGTCTCGTCGCCGGTCGCGAGGTAGTGCGCCCGCAGTTGCACGCCGTACTCGGTGACCAGGAGCGGCACTCCGGAGAAGTGCTTGGCGAGTAGCCCGGGGAGCGCCGCCGGGCCGCCGGACGTGGCGTGGCACAGGTCCACCGCGCCGAGGCCGTCGTCCCCGTACCAGTCGAGGGAGAGCGGGCGCAGGGCGCGCTCAAGGTGGCTTGCCACGGCGAGCAGGTCGGGTACGCGTGCGGCGCGCGCCGTGCGGAGTGCGCCGGGCGCGCGGCACGCGCTCTCCAGGGCGCGCACGGCGGCTTCGGAGCGCAGCGCGGCGACGAGGCCGCCGTGGTCCCTCGCGAGTTCGGCGAGGCCGTGGAGCGCACTGCCGAAACGGTCCGCCAACGCGTCGCCGGCGCCTGACGCCCCCGCGGCGCCCGCCGCTCCGGAGTCGCACACAGCGGCGGCCAGTTCGCCGAAGCACTCCGCGAAGCGCCGCCGCGCCCGCCGTCCGTACCCGGCCCCGAAGGCCACGCCGTGGTCATCGACCGTCCACAGGGGCGCTGTCCACACGCGGTTCACCTGGGGCGGCAGCTCGATCCAGCCCTGCGCCTCCTGCCGCTCGCTGCGGCTGAGGGCGTAGATGTCGAATTCGTGCTGCCCGAGCCCGCGCACGAGCCGGTCGCACCAGAGCCTGGCCTCACCGCTCACATACGGATAGCCACCCTCCGTAAGCAGTCCGATGCGCACGCGTACACCCCCGATCTCCCATGTGGGGAGCCGCCGTTGGGCCGGCGGCTCGCAGCGGGACGAACGTATGCGGACAAGCCGGTGGCGCGATGGACGGTTGTCCATCGCGCCACCAAAAGGGGTGAACGGCAGTAACTTTCCCGTGCCGGTAGCGTTCTGTCGCGCTATGAGGCCCGGAGAGCGCTCTTCAGCTACGGAGCGTCAAGCTGCGGCCAGCCATCACTGACAGGGGGCTCAACTCTTGGGGAAAGCCCAGGGGTTGGCCTTGCACTTGATCCCGTCGTGATCGAGGAACTTCGTCTGCTGCTGCATGACGGGCGCGAGTTCGCCGTCCTTCGCGCAGTCCGTGTGATTGAAGCCGAGCCGGTGACCGACCTCGTGGTTGATGAGCATCTGCCGGTACGGGTGGATGCGGTCGCCGTAGGTCTTGGCGCCCTGCGCCCACCGGTAGGCGTTGATCATGACGCGGTCGGTGGCCGCGGAGTCACAGGAGACGTTCTGCTCAAGGGTGTCGAGACCGGATTTCGCGCACCACTTCCCGGTCGTCCCCGGGCTCGCGAGCGTGATCACGAAGTCGGGCTTCCCCGAGGAGATCCGCTCGAAGGTCCGGCCTCCGCCGTGCGCCCAGCTCCGCTCGTCGTTCAGGGTCTTCTGCACGGCCGACGCGAACAGCTCGCCGTCCAGGCCCATCCCCTTCTCGACGTCCACGCGGTAGCGGTACAACTGCCCCTTGCCCGGCGCCTTCTCGAACCCGGCCATCGCGTCGAAGTCGCCGGACGCCGTCAGCTTGGCGTCGAGCGGGTACTTCTTGGCCATCTTCGTCTCGTACGTCGCCGGGGCCGACTCGGGAGGCGTGGGGCGGTCGTCCGAACGGGACGCGTCGCCGCCGGCCGCCCGCTTCTCCTGGCCCTTCGCCGCCTGCGGCCGGGGCGCGGAATCCTTCGGCCCGTCGGTCACCTGGCCGGCCACCACGATCGCGAGAACGGTGGTGACAGCGGCGGCGGCGATGCCGGTGAAGGCGCGGCCCTTGCCTCCACCCTTGCTGTCGCTGCCGTCATCGTCATCGAAGCCGCCGGGTCCGTCGGGGCCGTAGGGGTCGGCTTCGTCAGCCCCGTATGCCCCGCCAACTCCGTCGTCTCCGTCGTCTCCGTCGGCCCAGAGCGCTCCTTGAGCTTCCTCGTCCTCGTCGACCGCGCGGTCCCAGTCGGTGACGGAGGCGTACGGGTCGCGGGGCGGGGCAGCGGCCGACATGGACGAGGGACGGCTCGCGCCGCCCCCGAAGAGGTCTTCGTCGGCGAACTCGCCGCTGAACGCGTCCACGTACTCGCGGCGCGGCCCCGGCATACGGGGCGGTGCGGGCCGCACGCCGGGCGCCCCGTAGGAGGCGCCGAGCCGCGGCCCGGCGCCCCACGCCTCACCGGACTCACGCTGCTCGGGATGCCCACCACGAACATGCGGCACGCCGTGCGAGGGAGTCGCCTGCGGGGTGCCGTGCGGAGGGGTGGCCTGGGGCGTGCCGTGCGCGGGCGTCGCCTGGGGGACCCCGTGCGACGGAGTGACCTGGGGCCCACCGTGGGCCCCATTGGCCCGCGGGATCCCGTGCGGCGGAGTCGCCTGCGGGAAGCCGTGGGCGGGGGTGCCCTCGTCTCCCGGGGCGCGTCGGCGGCGGCCCGTGCCGGGGCCCGGCGGGCGTGCGCCCTGCGGTGACGGTATGTCGTCGGTGTTCGTGTTGTCCGTGTTGTCTGCGAGGTCGGCCGAACCCCGGCGGCTATGACGTCCCACTCGCCGCCTCAGCTCCCCGCGTCCGAATGACCGGATGCATGCAACTCGCCCGTGTCCGCGAGCAGTTCGCGGAATGCCGTGGCCACCGTATCCGGATACTCCATCATCGCCACATGCCCCGCGTCCGGAAGAGTGAGCAGCCGTGAGTCGCGGAACGCGGCGGCGGCCTTGCGGGCCATGCGGTACGAGACGAGCAGGTCCTTGCCGCCGTAGACGAGCAGCGTCGGCGCGAGCACCCGCTCCGCCTGCCGCCACAGCCCGTGCTGGCCACCCAGCGTGTACGCGTTCACGATGCCGCGCGCCGAGCGGGCCATCGCGTCCCACATGTACGGAAGGGCGAGCCTGCGCTCCATCTCCCGTACGGCCGCGCTGTACCCCTCGGACGAGACCCGCCCCGGGTCGCCGTAGCAGAGCGCCATGACGCCGCTGACCCGCTGCTCGGCCGTCCAGTCCTTGGTGAGCCGGGTGAACAGGGCCGCGACCCCGGGCACCGCGAGCAGCCCGGTCGGCACCGCCGTGCGCTGCACCCGCAGCTCCGGGAGCGCGGGCGAGATCAGCGTGAGGGTGCGGACCAGGTCGGGGCGGACGGCGGCGACGCGGGTGGTGATGGCGCCGCCCAGCGAGTTCGCGATCAGATGCACGGGCCCGTGCTCGCGCGTATCCAGGTAACGGATGACCGCGCGCGCGTGCCCCGTGACCGAGTAGTCGCCGTCGTCCGGCGGCGGAGAGTCACCGAAGCCCGGAAGATCGATCGCCGCGCAGTCGACGACGTCCTCGAGGAGCGGCATCAGGGCCGACCAGTTCTGCGAGGAACCGCCGAGCCCGTGCACGTACAACGCGGCGGGAAGGCCCTCACGGACCGACGGCCTGGAACGCACCGAGAGCGTGAGCCCGGGGAGGCTGACCGAGTCGAGTTGCTCGCCCGCCGCGACCGCCACGACGCCCGGCTTGGGGGCGACGGTGGCGGCGATCACGTTTGGCAGCTCGGTCGAGGACATGCGGCAATGTTACGAGACGATCACACGGTGGTTCATGTGTTCGCAGTCACAGATCCGGCCGACGTCGCCCGGCGCCCCCCGGAGAGGCGCCCAGGGAGTACCCGGAGATGGCCCGGACATGACCCGGAGATCGCCCGGAGATCGCGTAGCGCCCCGTTCGGCAGTCTCCTACGCTCATAGAAGAGGGCGAACAGGGCACTCGCACCACTAGTCCTCCAGGGAAGAGAGCCACGATGACCGTCGACCCGACCGACCCCGACACCTTCGAGGTCGAGGAAAACGCCGACCACAGCGCCGAAGCGCCCGAGGCCGATGCCGCGGAGCAGCAGACCGATCTCACGCCGAGCGAGGACGACTCCTTGCAGGACGTGGACACGACGACGGCCAACGAGGCCGACCTGGCCGAACAGGCCCGCGTCGTCAGCCTCGACGAAGACGACTATCGCTGAGCTGCCCGTGTTTGCCCTGCTACGCACGGCTTTCACGGTCATCCAGTCCGTGAAATTCTCCGCTCGTACCGCGCACATCACGGTTACCGAAAAGTACGATGGCCGCGCGGCGCACACCGCACATTCACGATCATGGGAGGCGGCGTGACAGCCATCGAGCAGACAGAGGCAGCGCGCCCGCGGGGCACACGCCTGCCGCGTCGTGCCCGACGCAATCAGTTGCTGGGCGCGGCGCAGGAGGTCTTCGTCGCGCAGGGGTACCACGCGGCGGCGATGGACGACATCGCCGAGCGGGCCGGAGTCAGCAAGCCGGTGCTCTACCAGCACTTCCCCGGCAAGCTCGACCTGTACCTCGCCCTGCTCGACCAGCACTGCGAATCACTGCTGCAGTCCGTCCGTACGGCACTTGCCTCCACCTCGGACAACAAACTGCGCGTCGCGGCCACGATGGACGCGTACTTCGCGTACGTGGAGGACGAGGGCGGCGCCTTCCGTCTGGTCTTCGAGTCCGACCTGACGAACGAGGCCGCCGTCCGTGAGCGCGTGGACCGGGTCACCCTCCAGTGCGCGGAAGCGATCTGCGAGGTCATCGCCGAGGACACGGGCCTGCCCCGTGACGAGGCGATGCTGCTCGCGGTGGGCCTGGGCGGCTACTCCCAGGTGGTCGCGCGTTACTGGCTCGCCAGCGGCAGCACGGTCCCGCGCGAGAAGGCGGTCGAACTGCTCACCTCGCTGGCCTGGCGCGGTATCGCGGGCTTCCCGCTGCACGGCGTGGACGGCCACTGACTTCTGTTCCCGATCTCTGTTCGCTACTGGCGTGCAGCGGCACAAGCATGCAGGTCGCCTCACCGGGCTAATGTGTGCTGAGTACGGCGCGGCAGGCCGCGCACATCACTGAGCGTCGGAGGGACAAAGCCGTGGAGGTCAAGATCGGCGTGCAGTACGCGCCCCGCGAGATCGTGCTGGAGAGCGGCCAGAGTGCCGAGGAAGTCGAGCACGCGGTGTCCGAGGCGCTGACCGGCAAGTCGCCGCTGCTGAGCCTCGTGGACGACCACGGCCGCAAGGTCCTGGTTCCGGCCGACCGCCTCGCATACGTCGAGCTCGGTGAGCCGACCGCACGCAAGGTGGGTTTCAGCGCCCTGTAGTTCAGGGGCGCGGCACGCAGGACGAAGTACGGGAACGGCCCGGTGGTTGCAACCACCGGGCCGTTTCCGTGTGTTGACGCACCATGCGGGAGGGGCCCCGAAGGGGGTTCCAAGAGGACTCCGGCGGTCTCCGGCGAGCTCTGGAGGATTGCATTCCGGCCACCGGGGGTAATACCGGCTACGACCGTTTTGCACCTGGCCGCGAGGGAGGAACACCCTGTGATTCTGGAAGCACTCGGCTCCGCACTGCTCGGTTTCGCCCTGGCATGGGCCACGGCCCACCGACTGTCCCACCGGCTCCCCGCCCGCAGCCTGGTCCTCTCGACCGGAGCCGCGGGAGCCGTGATCGGCGCCTTCGTCACACACATGGCCCTGGGCGCGGGCCACGCCCCCGGCACCATCATCGGCGCGGTGGCCGTAGCGGCGGCCCTGCTCTCCCTACTGATCCGCCCCAGCCGAGGCCGACTGCGCCGTCGCTCAGCGACGGCGTAGGGGCAAGCCTCAGCGCCCGTCGGGGCGCGCGGGCGGGGGGAGCCCCGCCGGGGCAACGAGAGCCCCCGCCAGGCCCCCGGGAGGCAGCGCCCCCGTCAGGGACGGGGGGAACTGGACACGGGGAGGGCAGTGCCCCGTCAGGGGCGCGGGGAACTGCGCGAGCAACCACAAATCCACCCGCACGGGCAAACCGACGGCCCACCCCGAAGGGGCGCGGGGAACTGCGCGACAAGCCCCCACGCACCCGCAGCCGAAAACGGCCGGCCACCCCCGAAGGGGCGCGGGGAACTGCGCGAGCAACCCCCACCCACCCGCAGCAAGAACCGCACGGACCAGCCCCCTAGAGCCGCGGGGAACGGCGCGAGCAACCACACCCCACCCGCCACCCCACCCGCAGACGAGATCCCCCCGGCCCCCCGAAGCCCCAGCGACTACGCCGCAAGGCCAAGCGCAGCCATCCGCTTCGTATGCGCCTCAGTGATCCGCGAGAACATCCGCCCGACCTCGGCAAGGTCGAACCCATCGGCAACGCCCCCGACCAGCATGGTCGACAACGCATCCCGGTCAGCAACCACCCGCTGCGACTGCGAGAGCGCCTCGCCCATAAGGCGACGGGCCCACAGCGCCAGCCGCCCCCCTACCCGCGGATCCGCGTCGATCGCGGCCCGCACCTTCTCCACCGCGAAGCTCGCGTGCCCCGTGTCGTCGAGCACACCGAGGACGAGACGACGGGTGTCCCCGTCGAGCCGCGCCGCGACCTCGCGGTAGAAGTCGCTGGCGATCGAGTCACCCACGTACGCCTTGACCAGGCCCTCCAGCCAGTCGGACGGCGCCGTCTGACGGTGGAAGCCGTCGAGCGCGGCCACGAACGGCTCCATCGCATCGGTCGCGTCCGCGCCGATCGCCGAGAGCCGGTCCCGCAACTGCTCGAAGTGGTGGAATTCGGCCGACGCCATCTTCGCCAGCTCCGCCTTGTCGCCCAGCGTCGGCGCCAGCTTCGCGTCCTCGGCGAGCCGCTCGAACGCCGCGAGCTCCCCGTAGGCAAGCGCTCCGAGGAGGTCCACGACCGCGGCGCGGTAGTTCGGGTCGGCGGCAGCGGTGGTCCAGTCCTGGGCAGCGATTCCCTTGGGTTCGGCAGGTGTGTCAGCGGCGGTGTCAGGCGTCTCCATAAACCGCACAATAGCCCGCGCGCAGCAACGTGTAAGGGCCTGGTCAGTGACTGTGACGACAGTGACGTGACCAATTCGCCAGACACGGCTGCGAGATTCCGGGGTACAGTGGTAATGCGCCTGCCGAATATTCGTCGGGCCGTACGAATGAGGATGCCCGGTCGGAGGCCCGATCGGCTCCGACCCGACAGCCCTCCAGGCGGCCCGCACAGTGCGGACGGCACGAGGAGGGAACCTCAGCGGTACGAGCGCTCGAGCGCAGGCAGTGGTCCCGCGCCCCCGGCCCCGCCCCCCAAGCAGCCGGCGGTAGTGGCACGGTCACGACCCCCAGCGTTCGCCTCGGGCCGCGTCTCACAGAAGAGGCAATGCCCTGACTACGACTTTCCGCGATCTCGGAATTCTCTCCGAGACGGCCGAGGCCCTTGAGGCCGTCGGCATCACCAGCCCTTTCCCCATCCAAGAGATGACGCTCCCCGTCGCGCTCTCCGGAAGCGACGTCATCGGCCAGGCGAAGACCGGCACCGGCAAGACGCTCGGCTTCGGACTGCCGCTCCTGGAGCGCGTCACCGTCCCCGCGGACGTCGAGGCCGGCCGGGCCAAGCCCGAGCAGCTGACCGACGCCCCGCAGGCGCTCATCGTCGTCCCCACGCGTGAGCTGTGCCAGCAGGTGACGAACGACCTCCTGACCGCCGGCAAGGCGCGCAATGTGCGCGTCCTCGCCATATACGGCGGCCGGGCCTACGAGCCGCAGGTCGAGGCCCTCAAGAAGGGCATCGACATCGTCGTCGGCACACCCGGTCGTCTGCTCGACCTCGCGGGCCAGAAGAAGCTGAACCTCAAGCACATCAAGTGCCTGGTCCTCGACGAGGCCGACGAGATGCTCGACCTGGGCTTCCTGCCCGACGTCGAGCGGATCATCAACATGCTTCCGGCCAAGCGTCAGACGATGCTGTTCTCGGCGACCATGCCGGGCGCGGTCATCGGCCTGGCCCGTCGCTACATGTCGCAGCCCACGCACATCCGCGCCACCGCGCCGGACGACGAGGGCCAGACCGTCGCGAACACCAAGCAGCACGTGTTCCGCGCGCACAACATGGACAAGCCCGAGATGGTCTCGCGCATCCTGCAGGCCGAGGGCCGCGGACTCGCGATGATCTTCTGCCGTACGAAGCGGACGGCCGCCGACATCGCCGAGCAGCTCGAGAAGCGCGGCTTCGCCTCGGGCGCCGTGCACGGCGACCTCGGGCAGGGCGCCCGTGAGCAGGCGCTGCGCGCGTTCCGCAACGGCAAGGTGGACGTGCTCGTCTGCACGGACGTCGCCGCGCGCGGTATCGACGTCGGTGGCGTCACGCACGTCATCAACTACCAGTCCCCCGAGGACGAGAAGACCTACCTGCACCGCATCGGCCGCACCGGCCGCGCGGGCGCCAAGGGCATCGCGATCACGCTGGTCGACTGGGACGACATCCCGCGCTGGCAGCTGATCAACAAGGCGCTGAACCTCGGCTTCAACGACCCGGTCGAGACGTACTCCAGCTCTCCTCACCTGTACGAGGAGCTGAACATCCCGGCGGGCACGAAGGGTGTGCTGCCGCGCGCCGAGCGGACCCGTGCCGGGCTGCGCGCCGAGGAGATCGAAGACCTCGGCGAGACCGGCGGCAAGGGTGGCTCGCGCGATCGTGGCGGCCGTGGCCGTGACGGGCGTGACCGTGACGGACGTGATCGTGACGGGCGTGACCGTGACCGTGGGCGTGCTTCCGAGGCCGCCCCGGAGCGCGAGCCGCGTGAGGCGCGTACGCCGCGTCGCCGCCGCCGCACGCGTTCGGGTACGCCGCTGGAGACCCCCGCGGTGGCCGCGGCTGAGGTGGTGGCCGCCCCCGAGGCCGAGCTGACGGAGCCCCGCGCGCCGCGTCGCCGCCGCAGGACGCGCAGTGGTTCGGAGGCGGCGGAGGCCGTGGTCGAGACGGTCGAGGCCGTGGAGCCCGCCGAAGCCACTCCCGCCGAGGCCCCGGCCGAGAAGCCCCGCCGCAGGACCCGCAAGGCAGCGGAGCCGGTGGCCGTGGCCGAGGTGACGGAGCTGCCCGAGGCCGAGGCCCCGGCCGCCAAGCCGCGCCGCCGCACGCGTAAGGCTGCGGAGCCGGTGGCCGAGGTCACGGAAGCCGCCCAGGCCGAGGCCGAGGCTCCCGCGGCCAAGCCCCGCCGCAGGACCCGCAAGGCAGCGGAAGCCGTGGTGGACACGGTCGAGGCCACTGAGCCCGAGACCCCCGCCGAAAAGCCGCGCCGCCGCACGCGCAAGGCTGCGGAGCCGGTGACCGAGGTGACGGAAGCTGCCCAGGCCGAGGCCGAAGCCCCTGCCGCCAAGCCGCGCCGCCGGACCCGCAAGGCTGCGGAGCCCGCGGCTGAGGTGACGGAAGCCGCCCTGGCCGAGGCCGAGGCCCCCGCGGCCAAGCCCCGCCGCAGGACCCGCAAGGCAGCGGAGCCGGTGGCCGAAGTGACGGAAGCTGCCACGGTCGAGGCCGAGGCCCCGGCCGCCAAGCCGCGCCGCCGCACGCGCAAGGCTGCGGAAGCCGTGGTGGACACGGTCGAGGCCGAGATCCCCGCTCAGCCGACGGAGGAGTCGAAGCCGCGCCGCCGTACGCGTAAGGCCGCGGAGGCTCCGGTTGCCGCCGAGGAGGCCACGGTCGCCAAGCCGCGCCGCAGGGCGCGCAAGGCGGTTGCTGCGCCGGCCGAGGAGAGCTGAGACGCTCCGCTGAGGCTTGACGCCTGAAGGCCCGGCCCCCTACGGGGTGCCGGGCCTTCGCCGTCCCCGTCCCCGTCCCCGCACGCTCGGCGGCCCTGTCCCGGCGCTCCGCGCCGGATCTTTCCCGCCCACCCACCCAATACCCGGCAGCAACACGGCACCCCAACAGCAAGAGACCACCAACTGCTGCCCCAGCAGCTGCAGGGCCCAGCGGGCGGGCTGGCGGCCCCAGAAAGAAACCACCGACG
Organism: Streptomyces sp. Je 1-332; assembly: GCF_040730185.1. Lineage (NCBI taxonomy): Bacteria > Bacillati > Actinomycetota > Actinomycetes > Kitasatosporales > Streptomycetaceae > Streptomyces > Streptomyces sp. Je 1-332. The sequence continues at coordinate 5,378,813 of NZ_CP160402.1, read as the reverse complement.
GAAACCCCACCCGGCCACTGAGCAACTACTGGGCAGTGGAGCGGGCGGGTGGGGAGTACTCAGCAGCTACCGGGCAATCGGGCGGGCGGGCGGGAAAGACCCGGCGCGAAGCGGCGGCCCAGTACACACGACGCACCAACAGCTAGCCATCACCCCCTCAACCCACAACAGCTACCGGGCAATCGGGTGGGTGGGTGGGAAAGACCCGGCGCGAAGCGGCGGCCCAGGCGCTCACAACGCGCCGGCAGCCAGCCACTGTCCCTTCAGTTCCCTGCGACCGCAGGGCATCGGGCGGGTGGGCGGGAAAGACCCGGCGCGAAGCCGCGGGCCAGGTACTCACAACGCACCGGCAGCCAGCCATCCGCGCAACGCCCCCGGCGAGAGCCCAGCGCCGGGCGACGCGTACCCGCAGCCAGCCCACCGCAGGGAAGGCACCCCGCAGGGCCCCACCGGGAAAGCCGACCCCGCCAGCTAGCCTCAAGGCATGAGCAGGCCCCCGACCTTCACCCCGCCCCCCGGCGTCGACGCGCGGCTCCTCGACACCGCGCGCGGCAGCTTCGCGACCCTCGACGCCCGCCCGGCCGGCGAGGCCAAGGGCACCGTCCTGCTGCTCCCCGGATTCACCGGGAGCAAGGAGGACTTCATCGCCCTGCTGAGGCCCATCGCCGACGCCGGGTACCGAGCCGTCTCCGTAGACGGCCGGGGTCAGTACGAGAGCCAAGGCCCCACGGACGACGAATCTCCCTACGCCCAGGAGCAGTTGGCCCTCGACGTCCTCGCCCAGGTCGACGCGATCGGCGACGGAGACGGAGACGGAAACGGCCACAGCTCACCCCACCTCCTGGGCCACTCCCTCGGAGGCCTTGTCGCCCGCGCCGCCACCCTCCGCGCCGCCACCCTCCGCGCCGCCCCCGACACCTTCGCCTCGCTCACCCTCATGGCCTCGGGCCCCGCCGCCATCACGCCGTCCCAGCAGGCCCGCGCAAAGATGCTGACGGACGCGCTCAGCGTCCTGTCCATGGCCGAGGCCTGGGCGGCGATCCAGGCCATGGATCCGCCGGAGGAGGCCGACCTCGACGGAGAGGCCCTGCGCGAGCGCTGGCTGCGGCACAGCCCCGCCCAGCTCATCGCCACCGGCAAGCAGCTGTGCGTCGAGCCCGACCGGGTCACGGAGCTCGCCGCCACTCCGCTGCCCAAGCACGTCATCTCCGGCGAGCGCGACGACACCTGGCCCATTCCCTGGCTCGACGAGATGGCCGAGCGGCTGCGGGCCCACCGTACGGTCATCGCGGGTGCCGAGCACTCCCCCAACACCGACCGCCCCACGGAGACCGCCGCCGCCCTCATCGCCTTCTGGGACCGGATCAGCGGCGCCGCCGGCTAGTACTGCGTCTGCAGGTGCTCCCAGAAGCCGTCCCGCAGCGCCCGCCTCAGATCCGACTGCCCCCGCAGCGAGTACGCGAGCAGCTTCTCGGCCTCCACCAGGAGCTCCTGGTCCACGGACCCCGGCAGGTACGGATGCCCCGGCAGCAGATCCACCAGCGCCGCGCGCCCCCGCGCGGCAAGCCACTTCGCGGCGATCTGCGCGCCCACGAAGCGCACGTCCTCGCGGTTGGGCCGCGGCGTACCCGCCGTCTCGTACGTCGCCGCGGCGCTGCGCCGGGAGACGTACGGCTTGAAGAAGTCGAGGTCGAACGTGCGCTGGCTGTCGACCTCCCACAGCAGCGGCTCCGCCTGGTTGCGGCCCTCGCTCGCCTCGATGCCCCACAGGTGCACCCGCGCGCCGTACCCCTGCGCCGCCTCGACCGCCGAGACGAGGTCCTCGTCGCCCCCGATCAGGGCCGCGTCGCTGATCGCGCGGTACCGGGCGAGTGACTCCAGGTCCGTCCGGATGAGGGAGTCCACGCCCTTTTGCTGGTTGTTCGCGTTGAGGTTGCCGAGGCGGACCTTGACGTCGGGAAGTTCCGCGATCGACTGCTGCTCGATGGTGTGGATGCGGCGCCGCGCACCGTCGTACCAGTAGACACGCAGCAGGCGGCTGTCCGCGAAGATCGTGCGCGCCTTGTCGATGAGGGCCTCGATCAGCCCCTCCGCGTCCAGGTCGAAGGCGCGCCGGTCCTCTGTGCCGACCGCGAGCCGCCCCGCCGCCGCGTAGACATACCCGGCGTCGACGAAGATCGCGTGGGTGGACGGCGTCTTCGCCACCTCGGCCAGCACGCGCTCAAGGAGGCCGTTGGCGCGCTCCAGCTGGGCACTGATCCGGGCATTGTTCTGGGCGTCCTGGGCGCTCTGGGCGCTGTTCTGGGCGCTGATCTCGATCTCGTCGTTCATCGGGGCTCATTGTTCCGTTGGTCACGCAGCGAACACAACCGGTCTCGCTACTCGCGAGTAATTAGTCTGTCGAAAAATTTCCTTAGCGTAGGGAATGTTTGCTGGGGGCAACTCGTTGTACCCGTATGGAACGCCGGACACAGCTGTCCCGGCGGCCACAACCCAGTAGTTCTCCTTCAGGAGGATGACCAGACGAAGGGAGAAGCCCTTGCGCTTCGAAATCATGCGACTCGACGACGTCGACGGCGCCGCCGTGGACCGGACCGTCGTAGACGCCGCCTCCGTCAATCGGATCGTGCAGCAGGCCGCAGCGATCGGCCAGCGCATCTATATCCGACCGGCCGAATCCCCGGCCTCGTAACGCACAGGTTGAGCAGACAGAGGTTGAGCAAGACAGAGGTTGAGCAGAGGTTGAGCACAGGCTGAACCGGTTGAAGGGCCCCCGTACACCTTTGGTACGGGGGCCCTTGGCATGCCCGACGGCCTCGCCTCGCGCGCCCTAGGCGCCGTTGATCACCTGCGTCACGCCGTTGATGATCTGCTGCACGGCGATCGCGGAGAGCATCATGCCCGCGAGCCGCGTCACCAGAACCACGCCGCCGTCCTTGATGACCCGGATGATCAGCAGCGAGTAGCGCATCACCAGCCACAGCACGACGTGCATCGCCACGATCGCCGCCCACACGGAGAGCTGCGCGGCGGCACTGTCGGCGTCCTGGACCGCCAGGATGACGGAGACGATCGCGCCGGGCCCCGCGAGCAACGGCATGCCGAGGGGCACGAGGGCGACGTTGACGTCCTTGGTCTGCTTCGGCTCGTCCGTCTTGCCGGTGAGCAGGTCGAGCGCGATCAGCAGGAGCAGCAGACCGCCCGCGATCATCAACGCGGGGACGGAGACATGCAGGTAGTCGAGGATCTGGTGTCCCAGGACCCCGAAGACCGCGATCACGCCGAAGGCGACGCACACGGCCTGGAAGGCCATCTTCCGCTGCACCTTGGCCGGACGTCCGGAGGTGAGCCCGAGGAAGATCGGGGTGATCCCAGGGGGATCCATGATGACGAAAAGGGTGAGGAAGAGGGAGCCGAAGACGGCGACGTCGAACACAGTGGTGGCCTTGCAGAGAGTGGAGAAAGTGGTACGAGGAACGCCGCGGGGAAGGTCGGCGCTCAGGGGGAAGTGAGGATCAAGCGGTAGCGGTGGCGGCAGCGCTTCCGCCCGCGCCCGGCACCGGGAACGCCCCGGTCGCGCGGCGCGTGATCTCCCCGTAGATCTCGGGGTCGGTGGTGTACTCCCCGAGGACGCACGTCTTGCGGCTGCCGTGGTAGTCGCTCGACCCCGTGGCCAGCAGACCGAGGTCCGCGGCAAGGCCGTGCAGCCGGGTGCGGGTGGCCGGGTCGTGGTCCATGTGGTCGGCCTCGACACCGTCGAGACCCGCGGCGGCCAGCGCCGCGATCGCGGCCTCGGGCACCACCTGGCCGCGCTTGACGGCCGCCGGGTGCGCGAAGACGGTGACGCCGCCCGCGGCCTTGACCAGGCGGATCGCGTCGAAGGGGTCCAGCTCGTGCTTGCCGGCGTACGCGCGGCCGCCGTCGGCGAGCCAGGCGGGCGTGAAGGCGTCCGAGACGGTGGGCACGACGCCCAGTTCCACCAGGGCCTCCGCGATGTGCGGGCGGCCGACCGAGCCGTCGCCCGCGATGCGCGCGACCTGCTCCCAGGTGACGGGGACGCCGAGTTCCTGGAGCTTGCCGACCATCGTCTTCGCGCGGGGCACCCGGTCGTCGCGTACGAGCTCGCGCTCACGGGCGAGTTCGGGCTCGTCGGGGTCGAAGAGGTAGGCCAGCATGTGCAGGCCCACGCCGTCGAGGCGGCAGGAGAGTTCGGCGCCGGTGACGAGGGTGAGACTCCGGTCGAGTGTGCCCAGGGCCTCGATGGCCTCGGCGTACCCGCGGGTGGTGTCGTGGTCCGTGAGCGCGACGACGTCGAGGCCGGCGGCGGCGGCGTTGCGCACCAACTGCGCCGGGGTGTCCGTGCCGTCGGAAGCGGTGGAGTGGGTGTGCAGGTCGATGCGCACGACGCGGACTCCAGGCTCTGACGGGGCGGACGAGGGGACGCTCAAGGATAACGGGACCCGAACGCCCCACCGGCCGCCACAGAGGAGACCCCCCTCACTGCGCCACCACCGCACAGCCCGCGATCCCGCCGATGCCCGCGCAGTCTCCGACGCCCGCAAAGAGCACCCCACCGCCCGCCGACGCCCCCGGGGCCCGCGAACAGCACCCCCGCCCCGCAGGGCGGCAGCCCCCCCCCTCACGGCATAAGAATCCGCGGCGAAAGCGCCCCGCACGGCAGGAGGTCCACCTCGGCCCCCGCGTCCCGCAGGTCGGTGAGCACCAGCTCGTCGTACATCAGGAGTCCCGACTGCTCCGGCCACGCGATCGCCCACAGCCACAGGCCGCGCGCCTCGCCCGCGAAGACGGCTCGGTCGTCCGGCGTGCCCGGCACATGCCACAGCGGGGTCGGCCGGCCCGCCGCGAGGAGCTTGGCCTGCGCCGGCTTGTCGACGTTCAGATACGGGCCGGGGTCCGGGCCGTCGATGCCCGCGTACCGCGCGCCGAGACCGACGCCGAGTTCCTCCGCCACCAGCACGAGCTCGCCCATGCCGCCGAGCGGCGCGGGACCCGAGCAGGCCACGGCGGTCGCGCGGCCACCACTGCGGTCGTCGCCCGCGCAGGCCACGCCAGTGAACAACCAGCCGACCGGCAGCGGCCACGGCATCCACACCGGCACCTGCGCGCGGTGCACCACGACCTGGAGGGCCTCGACGCTGGGCGGGATCACAGGCTGCAGCGGATGCACCGTCCCGTGGACATCGCACTGCCAGGAGTCGGCAAAGAGACCGGGAGCCCTGACCCGGCCACCACACTTCGGGCAACTGGGTTCGCCCCTCATAGCCACCAACGGTCCTCCCCGGTCGTCGCCCCGTCAAGGACGATCACCCGTCCGGTGGCCCTGTCACCAGGCGAAACTAGATGTAGCTTGCATCTTTTAGCTTGGCTAACTAATGTATGTATACGTCAACGATCTCGACGGAAGTCGCTGATACGGAAATCGCCGAAACGGAAGCCGCTGAAGGAGCAGGCATGAACAGCAGTACAGGAGGAGCCCCGTCAGGACAGCTGGATGGACGCCCGGGAGGGCCCTCCGCAGAGGATCCGTTCGACGAGGGAGCGACCAGTCTTCTGCGCCAGCCGAAGGCCGTCTGGGCCACCGCGGGCGCGTCCGTCGTCGCCTTCATGGGCATCGGGCTCGTCGACCCCATCCTTCCCTCCATCGCCAAGGGCCTCGACGCGTCGGCGAGCCAGGTCTCGCTGCTCTTCACCTCGTACTTCCTGATCACCGCCGTCGCGATGCTCGTGACCGGCTTCGTCTCCAGCCGGATCGGCGGCAAGAAGACCCTGCTGCTCGGCCTCGCGCTCGTCGTGGTCTTCGCGGGGCTCGCCGGCACCTCGGGGTCGGTCGGCGAACTCGTCGGCTTCCGCGCCGGATGGGGGCTCGGCAACGCGCTCTTCGTGTCGACCGCGCTCGCGGTCATCGTCGGCGCGGCGGCCGGCGGCAGCGCCGCCGCGATCCTGCTCTACGAGTCGGCGCTCGGTCTCGGCATGGCGTGCGGGCCGCTGCTCGGCGCGGTGCTCGGCAACGCGAGCTGGCGCTACCCGTTCTTCGGCACGGCCGCCCTGATGGCCGTCGGGTTCCTGTGCATCACGGCGTTCCTGAAGGAGCAGCCGAAGCCCGCGCAGAAGACGTCCCTGCTCGCGCCGATCAAGGCCCTCGGTCACGGTGGGCTCGCGTCGGCCGCCGCCTCCGCGTTCTTCTACAACTACACGTTCTTCACGGTCCTTGCCTTCACGCCGTTCGTCCTGAACATGACCCCGTACAAGTCGGGTGCGATCTTCTTCGCCTGGGGTCTGCTGCTCGCCGTCTTCTCGGTGCTCGTGGCCCCGCGGCTGCAGGCGCGGCTCGGCTCGCTGAAGGTGCTCGGCGGCTCGCTGGTACTCCTCGCGGCGGACGTGCTGGTGCTCGGGTACGGCAACCACGCCACGGCCATCGTCTGCACGATCCTGTCCGGCGCCTTCATCGGCGTGAACAACACCGTCTACACGGAGCTCGCGCTCGGCGTATCGGACGCGCCACGCCCGGTGGCCAGCGCCGGTTACAACTTCGTCCGGTGGTTCGCGGCCGCCGCGGCCCCGTTCTTCGCGCCGAAGATCGAGGAGTGGAGCAACATCCACATCCCCTTCGTGGTCGCGGCCGTCACGGCGGTGCTCGGCGCGGTCGTGGTCTGGGTCCGCAAGGAATCCCTGACGCACGAAGCCGAGGAGCTCGAACCGAAGCACGCGGCGGAGGACGGCGTCACCGTCTTCGCCAACTGAAAGTCTCCGTACGGGACTTCAGTCCAGGGACACGGACTTGCGCAGCGGATCGCGCAGGTCCGTACCGCTGTTCAGCCAGCGCTCCTGGAGGGCCCCCGCGCCGTGCACCCGCTTCCACGCGGCCTCGTTCGGCGTCATGGGCAGCACCGGCAGGAACCGTACGGGCTCCATCGGCTCGTCCAGCTCCAGGTCCTCCACCAGACCACCCGACTCCGCGACGAGGACCGACGTGAACTGCGCGCCGGGCCACAGCGGTTCACCCACGTCGAGCGAGGCACCGGGGGCCACGATGAGGCCCTCGACCTGCGGAGAGGCTGCGAGGACGGCCAGTGGCCGCAGCACCTTGTCCGTGTCGGCGACGCCGGCCCGCACCGAGAGGATCAACTCCGCGCGCGGGCCCTTCACCGGGTCGGCCAGGGCGGCGGTGGGATCGGCCATCGGCTGGGCTGACATGCCGAGGGTGGCGTACCTGACCAGGTCCCCGTCCGTGAAACGCAGCACTTCGACGCGGTCGGTGCCGAGGAAGGTCACCGCGGCGCGGGCGTCCGGTTCACCGAGGGCGGTACGGAGACGGGCCTCGACCAGAGCAAGAACATCAGCCATCCCGCGAGCATAGAACTCGTCAGAGACGGGTAAAGGCGGGGCTTGACTCTTCAGTCGGCTGATAGTGTTGGCCGCTGGTTCCGGGCAGCACGCAGAGCGCGCTCTCAAGCCCGGGCAGATGACTTCGCGCGCTACGCGCTTGGGACCTCCCCCACGGGGGACCGGCCGGAGGAGGTGGGGCTGCCATGGATCGAAGTCGACCGTGCAGTACCACCCGTTCTTCCGTCTGACATCTCACGCAGCTCTGTAGCTGCCACTGTGCGCCGGTACTCCCCGTGCTCGCGTGCGACGGAAGAGCACTTCGTTTCCACCTGATCTCTCTGAGTTCTCTGATCTGAGTCAGTAGCGAAGCTGCCACCGCGATGGTGCGGTGCTCCCCGCTTTGTGGACGTGCCAAACACCCGCAGCAGGACGTCCCCATTCCGGGTAGTTCCACCCGTCGCCGGCGGCCTCCGTCAAAGGAGCCTGCCCATGTCGATGATCCGTGACCTTCGCGCCGCCGTCCGCCCCTCGCTCCGCAAGGACGGCAGCGCCTACAGCTCGTACGACACCACGCGCGACCCCACCGCGGCCTCCGCCGTCGTCGACTGCGCCGTCTACCGCGACGGCCGCCGCGCGGCCTGCCACGACACGCTCACGCCGCACGAGGCGATGCTCCAGGTGCGTCGCGACGGCGGCTTCGCCTGGATCGGTCTGCACGAGCCGACCGAGGCCGAATTCGCCGGTATCGCGGCCGAGTTCGGGCTGCACCCCCTCGCCGTCGAGGACGCGGTGCACGCCCACCAGCGGCCCAAGCTGGAGCGCTACGACGACACGCTGTTCACCGTCTTCAAGACGATCCACTACGTCGAGCACGCCGAACTCACCGCCACCAGCGAGATCGTGGAGACCGGCGAGGTGATGTGCTTCACCGGGCGGGACTTCTTCATCACCGTGCGGCACGGCGGCCACGGCTCGCTGCGCGCCCTGCGGCGCCGGCTCCAGGAGGAGCCCGAGCTCCTGGCCAAGGGGCCGTCCTCGGTCCTGCACACCATCGCCGACCACGTCGTCGACGGCTATCTCGCGGTCGCCGACGCGATGCAGGACGACATCGACGAGGTGGAGACGGAGGTCTTCTCCGCCCCGAGCAAGGGCAAGGGCTCCGCGCGCGGCGTCGACGCCGGGCGGATCTACCAGCTCAAGCGGGAGGTCCTGGAGTTCAAGCGGGCCGTCTCTCCGCTGCTTCGGCCGATGCTGCTGCTGAGCGAGCGGCCGATGCGGCTCGTCGACCCAGACATCCAGAAGTACTTCCGTGACGTCGCCGACCACCTGGCCCGCGTGCAGGAACAGGTCGTCGGCTTCGACGAACTGCTCAACTCGATCCTCCAGGCCAACCTCGCGCAAGCCGCGGTCGCGCAGAACGAGGACATGCGCAAGATCACCTCGTGGGCGGCGATCATCGCCGTGCCGACGGCGGTCTGCGGGGTCTACGGCATGAACTTCGACCACATGCCCGAGCTGCACTGGCGGTTCGGCTACCCCATGGTGCTCGGTCTCATCGGCGGCGTCTGCTGGGCCATCCACCGCACCCTGAAGCGCAACGGCTGGCTCTAGCCGCACCCGGCAGGCGGCTCGATAGGCTGCGGCCATGACAGAAACGCTGCTCGCCCGGGCCCTCGTCGAGGAGGCCACCAAGAAGTCGGGCCTCATCTGGGTGCGCGGCGAAGGTCCTGCCCGCGCCCTGTGGCACGTATGGCACGAGGGCGCCGCGCATCTCGTCGGGGACGGCCCCGGCGAGCAGCCGCTGCCGGGTCTCGTCGACGGCGGCACCGCCGAAGTGACCGTACGCAGCAAGGACAAGGGCGGGCGCCTCATCGCCTGGACGGCGGCGGTGAGCGAGCTCGCGCCGCGCTCCGATGCGTGGGAGGCGGCCGTCGCCGAGCTCAAGGGCAAGCGCCTGAACGCGCCCGACGGCGAGCGGATGCCGCAGCGCTGGGCGGACGAGTGCCGGGTCGTCCGGCTCACCCCGCGGGACACGATCACGGACCTGCCCGACGGCTCACTCGCGGCCCGGCCCCTGCCGACCGTGGCGACCACCCGGCAGCCGGTGCCCGACGCGCTGCCCCGGCTGCTGTTCAAGCGCAAGAAGCGGCAGAGCCAGGGCGACACGCCCTAGTACGTCCCACAAGCCTTAGTACGTCCCACAAGTCCTGGTACGCCCCACAGGCCCTGGTACGTCCTACGAGTCGGGCAGCTGCTCGCCGTAGTCCACCATCTCGTCCTCGCCCGGCTCGCTCAGGGGGAAGTCCCTGCCCCAGTCGCTGAGCCGGAGCGTGCCCGCGTCGCCCGCGCGCTCCAGGCGCAGCGGATAGGGCTTGCCCTCCAGGGAGACCTCCAGGGTGCCGCCCGCGCCCTTGTCGCCGGTGATCTCGATGCTGGGGTTGCCGTCGATCGTGCCGCGGTCCCCGGCGGCGAGCGCTCCGTGCAGGGTGAGCATGCCCTCCAGGAGGACGTCCTTGTCGGTGAAGCCGCTCAGCTGCTGGTAGGACGCGTCTTCCTCGGGGACCTTCACGTACTTGCCGTCGAGCTTGGCCGCGGCCTGGTCGTCCGCCTTGCCGGGCTTCTCATCGCCGCCCTTGGCCTCCTCGTGGGTCCAGAAGGCGGAGTCGGCCTTCAGGAAGAGCTGCTTGCCGACGCGCAGCAGCTGGAAGGTCTCACCCTTCGAGGTGACCGAGCCGGTGCCGCCCTCGTCCTTGAGCCGCATGTCGAGCTTGTACGTGTGGCCCTTGCTGACCAGCGTGCCCGACAGCCGCACCGCGGGCGCCGCGTCGGCGGCGGCGCGTGACTTGCTCTGGATCTTCGCGGCGGAGAGTTTGCCGACGCCGTTCGTGCCCGCGTCCGGGTCCTCCTCGCTGCTGCACCCGGTCAGACCGGTGACCCCCAGGACGAGACCCGCGCACACCGCGCTCACGAGTGTCTTCTTGTGGATGCGGCGGACCGGGGAAATCGCTGACACAGGGGTCGCTGCCTCTCGTGGGGACGACGGCTACGGCTACGGCAGTACGGCAGCGTACCCGTGCTGACTAGGTGGATCGTCGCCAGTGCGGCCGGACCCTCCGCCGGGGCGTATCCGACCGGGACGGGCTAGCCTGAAGCCCGCATTGATCGACAGATCGGCGAAGAGAGCAACCGGCGAGGGAGGCGCGAGCAATGGCGGCGAGCGCGTCCCGGGTCTTCGTGTCGCATCTGGCCGGTACCGCCGTCTTCGACCCGAACGGCGACCAGGTGGGCCGGGTGCGCGACCTGGTGGCGACGCTGCGGGTGCAGCGCAGGCCGCCCCGCCTCCTCGGCCTGGTCGTGGAGCTGTCGACGCGGCGGCGCATCTTCCTGCCGATGACGCGGGTGACCGGCATCGAGTCGGGCCAGGTCATCACGACCGGCGTACTGAACGTGCGGCGCTTCGAGCAGCGGCCCACCGAGCGGCTCGTGCTCGGCGAGATGCTCGACCGGCGGGTCAGGCTCGTCGAGTCGGACGAGGAGGTCACCGTCCTCGACGTGTCGGTGCAGCAGCTGCCGGCCCGCCGCGACTGGGAGATCGACCGGGTCTTCGTACGCAAGGGCAAGGGCGGCACCTTCCGGCGCAAGGGCGAGACGCTCACCGTCGAGTGGTCGGCCGTCGACGGCTTCTCCCTGGAGGAGCACGGCCAGGGCGCCGAGAGCCTGCTCGCCACCTTCGAACAGCTGCGCCCCGCGGACCTCGCCAACGTCCTGCACCACCTGACGCCGAAACGGCGGGCCGAAGTCGCCGCCGCCCTCGACGACGACCGGCTCGCCGACGTCCTCGAAGAGCTCCCCGAGGACGACCAGATCGAGATCCTCGGCAAGCTCAAGGAGGAGCGCGCCGCGGACGTCCTGGAGGCGATGGACCCGGACGACGCCGCCGACCTGCTCGCCGAGCTGCCCGAGGAGGACAAGGAGCGGCTGCTCACGCTGATGCAGCCGGACGACGCGGCCGACGTGCGGCGCCTGATGGCGTACGAGGAGCGCACCGCCGGCGGTCTGATGACGACCGAGCCGATCGTGCTGCGGCCGGACGCGACGGTCGCGGACGCCCTGGCGCGGGTGCGCCAGCAGGACCTGTCCCCCGCGCTCGCCGCGCAGGTCTACGTGTGCCGCCCGCCGGACGAGACACCGACGGGCAAGTACCTCGGCACGGTGCACTTCCAGCGGCTCCTGCGCGATCCGCCGTACACGCTGGTCAGTTCGATCCTCGACGACGATCTGCAGACGCTCCTGCCGCAGACCGCGCTGCCACAGGTCGCCGGGTTCTTCGCCACGTACGACATGGTGGCGGCCCCCGTCGTCGACGAGGGCGGCTCGCTGCTCGGTGCGGTCACCGTCGACGACGTGCTCGACCACATGCTGCCGGACGACTGGCGCGAGACCGAGTTCCACCAGGAAGAGGAGGGGGTGCCTCATGCCACCGGCTGACCGGGAGCGGGACACCCGCGTCGAGCCCAGGCCCGCGCCGCGCTTCCGGCTCGACCAGCCGCGGCCGCCGCGCCGCAAGTTCCTGCCGGAGTACGACCCCGAGGCGTTCGGGCGGCTCTCGGAGCGGATCGCGCGGTTCCTCGGCACGGGGCGCTTCATCGTCTGGATGACGGTCACGATCATCGTCTGGGTGGCCTGGAACGTCTGGGCGCCCGAGGTGCTGCGCTTCGACCCGTTCCCCTTCCTGTTCCTGACCCTCGCACTGTCCCTCCAGGCGTCGTACGCGGCGCCTCTGATCCTGCTCGCGCAGAACCGGCAGGACGACCGGGACCGGGTCAACCTCGAACAGGACCGCAAGCAGAACGAGCGCTCCATCGCGGACACCGAGTATCTGAGCCGCGAGATCGCCTCGTTGCGCATGGGGCTCGGCGAGGTGGCCACCCGCGACTGGATCCGCAGCGAACTCCAGGACCTGGTCAAGGAGCTGGAGGAGCAGCGCAGGAGCCATCGCGTCGTATTCCCGGCCGAGGAGAGCGGCGGGCGTGACGTAGGCGACCGTTGACGGCTCTTTCCGGGGCGGGGTTACCGCGCCGTACTATCGGTCTTATGGCTACGGAAGACGCGGTGCGTGAAGCACTGGCGACGGTGAACGACCCCGAGATCCATCGACCCATCACCGAGTTGGGGATGGTCAAATCGGTCGATATCTCCCCTGATGGGGCGGTAGCGGTCACCGTGTACCTCACGGTCTCCGGGTGCCCGATGCGCGAGACCATCACGAAGAACGTGACCGACGCGGTCGCCGCCGTCGAAGGCGTCACGCACGTCGACGTCACGCTCGACGTGATGAGCGACGAGCAGCGCAAGGAGCTGGCGAGCGCCCTGCGCGGCGGCACCGCCGAGCGCGAGGTCCCCTTCGCCAAGCCCGGCTCCCTGACCCGTGTCTACGCCGTCGCGTCCGGCAAGGGCGGCGTCGGCAAGTCCTCGGTGACGGTGAACCTCGCGGCCGCGATGGCGGCGGACGGCCTGAAGGTCGGCGTCGTGGACGCGGACATCTACGGCCACTCCGTGCCCCGGATGCTGGGCGCGGACGGCAAGCCCACCCAGGTCGAGGACATGATCATGCCGCCGTCGGCGAACGGCGTGAAGGTCATCTCGATCGGCATGTTCACGCCGGGCAACGCCCCGGTCGTATGGCGCGGCCCGATGCTCCACCGCGCCCTCCAGCAGTTCCTCGCGGACGTCTTCTGGGGCGACCTGGACGTCCTGCTGCTCGACCTGCCGCCGGGCACGGGCGACATCGCGATCTCCGTGGCCCAGCTGGTCCCGAACGCCGAGATCCTCGTCGTGACGACCCCCCAGCAGGCGGCGGCCGAGGTCGCCGAGCGCGCGGGCTCCATCGCGGTGCAGACCCACCAGAAGATCGTCGGCGTCGTCGAGAACATGGCGGGGCTGCCCTGCCCGCACTGCGGCGAGATGGTCGACGTCTTCGGCACGGGCGGCGGCCAGCGCGTCGCCGAGGGCCTCACGAAGACCACGGGCGCCAACGTCCCGGTCCTCGGCTCCATCCCGATCGACGTCCGCCTGCGCGAGGGCGGCGACGAGGGCAAGCCGGTCGTCCTGACCGACCCGGACTCCCCGGCGGGCTCGGCGCTGCGCACGATCGCGGGCAAGCTGGGCGGCCGCCAGCGCGGCCTGGCGGGCATGACCCTCGGGATCACCCCGCGCAACAAGTTCTGAGGCCTCCAAGGCTCCTTCCGTACGCCGATGGGGGCGCCGCTCGTCATGAGCGGCGCCCCCATCGGCGTATGTGCGCGGTGTTCGGGCCTCGCGCTAGTCGGCCGCGTACTCGTGGATGTCCTTGACCGCGGAGAAGCCCAGGCCGTACGCGCTCATGCCGCGCCCGTAGGCGCCCAGGTGCACGCCCTGCTCGGTGGACCCGGCGAGCACCCAGCCGAACTCGGACTCGCGGTAGTGGAACGAGGTCGGCACCCCGTCCACCGGGAGCGAGAGCGTCGACCAGTCGTCGCCCTGCAGATCGTCCGCGAGGACCCAGGCCGTCTCGGTCTGCTGGTCCAGCCAGTCGTCGCGCAGAGTGTGGTCCATCTGGCTGGGCCAGGTGAAGGACAGCAGCCCCACTCCGGCGAGCCAGGCCGCGGACGACACCGAGGTCGCCTCCAGCAGGCCCGTGCCGTCCGGGCTGCGGCGCACCGGGTTGGCCGCGACGGTCACCACGACCGCGAAGCGCTCCTTGTCGCTGTTCCCGAAGGGTCCGTCACTCCGTACCGACGGCTCATCGCCGTGCCCGATGGAGCCGTGCTCCACCGCGCCGTCCGCGGCGTTGCCGACCTGCATCAGCCAGCGCTGCCCCGTGAAGGCCTCGTCGAGGCCGTACCAGGGGAAGGGCGCCAGCAGATAGCTGTCGACCGTGCGCCGGGCGGAGGGCATCGCCTGTGCGGTGCCGTCCGCGGCCGGCGCCTGTGCGCCTACGCGACTTGTCGTCTCCATGTACCCGGCCGCCTCCTCGTTCTCATCGGTCCGCAGGGCCCGCCCCCCTCGGGCGTCCTCAGCCGGACAACAAGGCAGGATAGCCACACCCGTTCCGGAAGCTGGGACACCGGTCGGCGGACGGGTGTATCGGAAGGGGCGCGAGGAAGCGCGCTCGGGGGCGCGCCGCGGGTGCCTCGAAGGAGGTCAGGTGGCGTCCGCGTCGAACGGCGGGGGGTCGGCGGGCGCGGCCTTCTCGGGCTTCTTGTCCATGTCGAGGCCGCCGTCCTTCTTGGCCATGTCGACGCGGCCGCCGCCTGTGCCGGACGCGCTGTCCGAACCCGTGGCGCCGTCGGAGGATTCACTCTCCCGCCCGTGCACGGCGTCCGTGACCTCGGCCATCTCCTTCTTGAGGTCGAAGCCGTTCCGGATTTCCTTCAGGCCGAGCTCGTCGTTGTCGAGCTGCTTGCGGATGAAGGTCTTCGGATTCAGGTCCTCGAACTCGAAGTCCTTGAATTCCGGGCCGAGTTCACTGCGGATATCCGCCTTGGCGCTGTCCGAGAATTCACGGATCTTACGGATGGTGCGCGAGGCGTCCTGAATCAGCTTGGGCAGCTTGTCCGGGCCGAAAACGAGCACGGCGAGGATGATCAGCGCCACTACCTCGAGCGGGCCAATGTCTGAGAACACCTTGAGCTCCTTGCCATCCGGACCGGGTCCACGGTACCCGGCGTTCCTGTCCGTCCGGTAGCCGCTGGGCGACAGACGTGGATCAGCTCCCGTCAGCGGCCCCGAGCACCAGCGTCACTTTCCGGTCCTTTCCCGCTCGCTGGACGGTCAGTTCCAGGCTGTCCTTGGGCCGGTGCGCGCGGATCTTGACGATCAGCTCGTCGCCGGAGTGAATGCGCTGACCATCCACTTCGGTGATGACGTCGCCCGGCTTCATCCCCGCGCGGTCGCCGGGGCCACCCTTGTTCACGGCGGGGCCGCCGTCCTTGCCCTTGTCGCCGACGCGGGCGCCGTCGCCCGTGTACTCCATGTCGAGCGTGACACCGATCACAGGGTGCGTGGCCTTGCCGGTGTTGATCAGCTCTTCGGCGACGCGCTTGCCCTGGTTGATGGGGATGGCGAAGCCGAGCCCTATGGAACCGGCCTGGCCGCCGCCGGGCGCGGAGCTGTCGTCGGCGGAGCGGATGGCGCTGTTGATGCCGATGACGCGGGCGTCGCCGTCCATCAGGGGGCCGCCGGAGTTGCCGGGGTTGATGGGGGCGTCGGTCTGCAGCGCGTCGACATAGCTGACGTCACTGCCGTCGCCCTTCTCCCCGCCGGCGGTGATGGGGCGTTCCTTGGCGCTGATGATGCCGGAGGTGACGGTGTTGGCGAGGTCGAAGGGGGCGCCGATGGCGACGACGGGGTCGCCCACCTGGACGTTCTCGGAGTTGCCGAGGGGCAGCGGCTTCAGTCCGCGTACGCCGGAGACCTTGACCACGGCGAGGTCGTACCCCGCGTCGCGGCCGATGACCTCCGCCTTGGCGCTCTCGCCGCCGCTGAACGTCACCGTTATCTCGCCGCCGGTCCCCGCGGGCTCGACCACGTGGTTGTTGGTGAGGATGTGGCCCTTGCCGTCCAGCACGAAGCCGGTACCGGTGCCCTGTGCCTCGTCGCCGCTGACGTGCAGGGTCACGACGCCGGGCAGCGAACTCGCCGCGATCCCGGCCACGCTGTCCTTGGCCCGCGCCTTGTCCTGCGACGTGGCCTGCGGCAGCTCGATGTCGGACACTCCGCCGTTGCGCTCCAGATAGGCCCCGATGGCTCCACCGATGCCACCGGCCACGAGCGTGATGACAGCGATCCCGACCAGAATGATCCGCCGCGCCAGCCTCGTCTGCTTGGCCTCATCAACAGGAACCCCACCGTTCTGCTGGAGGGGCGCGTTCCAGGGGTCATAGGGCTGCCGGGCCGGGGCGGGGGTCGCGGGTGACTGGGGGTGGACCTGCGGCTGGGACTGCGGGGCAGGTCCGGGGGTGCCGTGAGGCGGGGTCCCGCCGTGACTCGCCGCCGGGGGCTGCGTGCCGTGGGGCGGGGTGGCCGCCGGGTGTTGTACGGGCGGGGTCGGGGCAGGTCCGGGGGTGCCGTGAGGCGGGGTCCCGCCGTGACTCGCCGCGGGGTGCTGCGTGCCATGGGGCGGGGTGGCCGCCGGGTGCTGTACGGGCGGGGCGGGGGCCCAGGGGCCGGGCTCACCGTACGGCGGGGTGCTGTACGGGTCGGGGTCGTGCAGCGGGCGGGGGCGGTCGGCGGGAGCAGGGCCGGCCTGGGCGGGTACGTCCGTGCCGGGGACGCCAGGCGCAACGGCCGCGGCGTCCTGGGCCGCGCCACCGGGAGCAGCGTCGCTACCGCCCGGCGCGGAGACGCCCGGGGCCGCGCCACCAGCAGCAGCGTCAGCCGGGCCCGAGCCGGGGCGGCCCGCAGCCGGGCTGCCCGAAGCGGCGTTACCGGGCGCGAGCGGGCCTGTGCCGGGCTGCGTGGGGACTCCCGGGTCAGGGGCGCCCCGCGGAGCCGCCGCGGCGTCCGGAGCGGGGGAAGTCGGCTCAGGCCCCGCCCCCGGCGGAACCGCCGCCGCCAGCGTGAAGTCACCCGAGGCGTCCTCCGCCCGGCCGGTGGTGGCCGTCGCCTCGTCGGCAGCGCCGTGCTCCGGTTCGGAGGCGGACTCCGACCTGGGGCGGCTCCACCATTTCGCCTTCGTGGGCTTGCCCTCGTCCATGCTCTCCCCACACCTGGCCTACGGCGGACGCCGATCACGTGCTCAACTCCGCGCCCGCCACAAGCCTCGGCCAGGCACGGCCCACCGAGGATTCAACCAGGTTCCCCCGCCGAAGCGCAGAGCACCTCAGCGGATCTGTGAAGTGCCCTGCAGTGTGCCTTCGAGGGGCGAGGACGCCGAGGTGTGCGCCGGGTCCGCCTCACCACCCGGCCCCGAGCCCTCCGAGGCGATCCCGCCCAGCGTCGGCACGGTGCCCGCGGCGGCCGGGCCGCCCGACACGACGGGAGGGGCCGGCCGGATTAGCGGGGACATGATCGCCGCGCCGGTCAGCATCGGCGCCGCGATCTGCTGCTGGGCGGACAGCGACGGCTGCTGGATACGAGGACCTCGCGCGGGCACCCCGGGCGCACCGGGCAGCAAGGGCCCGGTCGCCTGCGTCGGCGCGACCGGCGCCGCGAGGACTCCGGGGCGCTGGCCCTGCACGGAAAGCGGTCCGCTGCCACGGCGCCGGACGGAATCGGGAGCCGTGGTGGCCGCACCCGGCGCACGCGTAGGCGACGCATTGCTGTTGCCGGCACCCGAGTTGTTGCTGTTGCCCTGGCTGTTGGTGCTGCCGGAGCTGTTACTGGTGCCCGAGCCCGCACGCGGGTCACCCGGGTCGGCGGGGACGCCCGTCGTGACACCGCCCAGCGCTATCGCGGCCAGCGACACCGCACCCGCGGCGGCGAAGGCGAACCGCCGCCCGCGCCACAGCGACCGCTCGGCCTCGTGCCGGCCCACGTCGCGGTGGTCGACGTCATGGATACGGAAACCGCGCCCCGAACTCGGCAGCACCGCGGCATGGGCGCCCGCGGGGGCATAGCCGAAGGTCTCCGGCCGCACGCCGAAGACTCCGCTCGGCGGCAGCCCTGACTCACTGTCCGCGGTGGCGAAGCCGCCGCTTCCAGGAGGTCTTGGGCCGGAAGGAGGCTCACTGCCGCCGCCGGGCAGGCCTTGCAGCCGGGCGAGGAAACTCTCGGAGGGAGGCGGCGGGGCCACCTCGGCGAAGACACTCTTGAGCCGCCGCTGCGAGTCGGCCTCGGTCTTGCACTTCGGACAGGTCGCGAGATGAGCGAGGACTCGCTCACGCGCGTCATGGCCCAACTCACCATCCACCAGGGCGGCGAGTCGGTCCCCCAGATGCTGCTCGGCCAGATGCCGTTCGACAGGTTTCGACCGTGATCCACTCACGCGGTCGCGCCCCCTCCTCCCAGCGCCACGGCCCCTGCGAGCGAGCGGCGCTCGGCGCGGGCTTCGGGCGACCGGTGCTGAAGGGCCTTGCGCAGCTGCGATCGGCCACGGTGGATACGGCTGCGGACCGTGCCCAGCTTGACGCCCAGGGTCGCGGCGATCTCCTCGTACGAGAGGCCTTCGATGTCGCACAGGACCACGGCCGCGCGGAACTCCGGAGCGAGGGTGTCCAGCGCCTGCTGCACGTCCGCGTCGAAGTGCGTGTCGTTGAAGACCTGCTGCGGCGACGGCTCACGGCTGGGAAGGCGCTCCGCCGCGTCGTCCCCGAGGGCGTCGAAACGGATGCGCTGCTTGCGGCGCACCATGTCCAGGAACAGGTTCGTGGTGATGCGGTGCAGCCAGCCCTCGAAGGTGCCGGGGGTGTAGGTCGACAGGGACCGGAAGACACGGACGAAGACCTCTTGCGTGAGGTCCTCGGCGTCGTGCTGATTACCGGTCAGGCGATACGCCAGGCGATAGACCCGTCCGCTGTGCGTGCTGACGATCTCCTCCCAGGTGGGCGGAGTCCACGCCTGCGCATCCGCGTCAGCGGCAAAGGTCGCGGTCTGAGCGGAGCTGGCAGCGTGGAATCGGTCAGCGGTGTCGGTCACGGATTTCGGCTCACCCACCAACCTGAGAAAGCGCTTCAGCGCTCCTCCCCGGTTCGCGGACGCAGCCGCACCTCCCCTGTCGGCTCTGGTGGTGTCCAGTGGAGCCCCTACCATAACCACCTCGCCCGTTAGCTCCGGATAAGCGTTTTTACTGGAATTTGGTACGGGCTTCCTGCCAGGTGTCCTGCCTGGTCGAAGGCCCCGCGGCCAGTCTTGATCCATTCGTTACCCCCGGCGTCCGCCTACCCCTACTAAACGCCCGGTCCCATCTGCGGGTTCCCACCCCCAACGGATACAGTCACGGCCAGGCAACCACGGGGACAGGAGAGGGCCATTACCGGCAACCGGCAGACGAGCTGGGCGTTCGCCGACGCCTTTGTCGCCGAGGACGAGGCCACGCGCTGGGCCCGTGACCGGGCCCAGGAGACAGGGCTGCCCTCGGTGTCTCCCGGTACCGGCGCCGCGTTGCGCCTGCTCGCGGCCACGGCGGACGCCAAGGCCGTCGCCGAGATCGGGACGGGCACGGGCGTGTCCGGGCTCCACCTGCTGCACGGAATGCGGCCCGACGGCGTCCTGACCACCGTCGACCCCGAGCCGGAGCGTCAGCAGTTCGCGCGGGAGGCCTTCCGCGCCGCCGGGTTCGCCGGCAACCGCGCGCGGTTCATCCCCGGCCGCGCACTCGACGTACTGCCGCGCCTCGCGGACGGCGGGTACGACCTCGTGTTCTGTGACGGCGACCGCACGGAGTACCTGGACTACCTCGCTGAATCGTTGCGCCTGCTGCGCACGGGCGGGCTCGTCTGCTTCGAGGGCGCCTTCTCCGACGGCCGGACGGTGGACTCCGGTCCGCAGCCCGTCGAGGTGCTGCGCATCCGCGAGCTGCTGCGCACCGTGCGCGAGAGCCAGGACCTGATGCCCTCGCTGCTCCCGGTGGGCGACGGCCTCCTCTGCGCCGTCAAGCGATAGATCACGCACCTCGGCGGGACCCGGACATAGCACTGCCCCGGCTCGTTTGTACGATGCCGGGGCAGTGAAAAAGTGTGGGCGCTTCCGCGTCAGCCGACGACCTTCTTCAGGGCGTCGCCGAGTGCATCGGCCTCGTCCGGAGTCAGTTCGACGACAAGTCGTCCGCCGCCTTCGAGCGGAACGCGCATGACGATGCCCCGCCCCTCCTTGGTCACCTCGAGCGGGCCGTCGCCCGTCCGCGGCTTCATGGCCGCCATGCTCGTTCCCCTTCCTGAAACCAGCTCATCGCAGCCGACAACCCAGGTGTCACCGGCATCGAACATATTGCTTCCAGGCCATTATCCCGCATGGCAGGACCCGATGACCAACATCGGTCTGCATCGCTTGCGCAACGCGCACCCGCAAAACCACTCAATTCGACGATGTGGCTGCGATACTTCGCCGCCTCTCACGCCTCCGCGGCCGGCAATTCTTTGACGCAGGTCACATATCTCCCCTCATGCCGCAGCCCGATGATCTCCGTCATGCTGGGCCCGGACAAAGATGACCGGCGCAGGACCACTGGAGGGGATTCACCATGGCCGACACCGTGCTCTACGAGGTGAGCGACGGGCTCGCGACCATCACGCTCAACCGCCCCGAGGCGATGAACGCGATGAACGTCGAGGCCAAGGTCGCTCTGCGCGAGGCGGTGCAGTCGGCCGGGTCGGACCCCGCGGTCCGTGCCGTCCTGCTCACCGCGACCGGGCGTGCCTTCTGTGTGGGACAGGACCTCAAAGAACACGTAGGACTGCTCACGTCGGACCGCGCGGCGGGCACCGGACAGACGATGAGCACGGTGCGGGAGCACTACAACCCCATCCTGAGCGCCCTGACCGGGATGGCCAAGCCGGTCGTCGCGGGGGTCAACGGCGTCGCGGCCGGCGCGGGGTTCGGCTTCGCGCTCGCCGCCGACTACCGCGTCGTCGCGGACACCGCGCGCTTCAACACGTCCTTCGCCGGGGTCGCGCTGACCGCCGACTCGGGCGTCTCCTGGACGCTGCAGCGCCTGATCGGTCCCGGCCGCGCCGCCGATCTCCTGCTGTTCCCGCGCAACATCAGCGCACAGGACGCGTACGGCCTGGGGATCGCCAACAAGGTCGTCCCGGAGGCCGAGTTGGCCGCCGAGGCCGAGAAGCTGGCCCGCACCCTCGCCGAGGGCCCCACCCTCGCCTACGGGGCCCTCAAGGAGTCGCTCGCCTACGCGGCGGGCCACACCCTGGAGGAGTCCCTGGCCAAGGAGGAGGAGCTGCAGGCGAAGGCGGGCGCGTCCGAGGACCACGCGATCGCCGTCCAGGCGTTCCTGGACAAGGCGAAGCCGAAGTACCTGGGCCGCTAGCGCCCTTGGGGGACGCGGATCACGCAGTCCTCCAGGTGGTCGTTCACCAGGCCGCAGGCCTGCATCAGGGCGTAGGCCGTGGTGGGGCCGACGAATCGGATGCCGCGCTTCTTCAGGGCCTTGGACAGGGCCGTGGATTCGGGCGTGATCGCCGGTACGTCGGCCAGGGCGCTCGGGGCCTTGCGGGAGGCGGGGTCCGGAGCGTGCGACCAGATGAGCTCGTCGAGTTCTCCGTCCGGCCAGTCGGCGAGCACGCGCGCGTTGGCGAGGGTCGCGTCGACCTTGGCGCGGTTGCGGATGATGCCGGGGTCGGCGAGGAGGCGCTCCCGGTCGGCGTCCGTGAACCGCGCGACCTCGGCGATCCTGAAGTCGGCGAAGGCGGCACGGAAGCCCTCGCGGCGGCGCAGGATCGTGATCCAGGAGAGGCCCGACTGGAAGGCCTCCAGGCAGAGCCGTTCGTACAGCGCGTCGTCCCCGTGGACCGGGCGGCCCCACTCCTCGTCGTGGTAGGTCACGTAGTCCTCGGTCGAGAGGCCCCAGGGGCAGCGCAGTCTGCCGTCCGGGCCCGCCAGGGCGTCGCCGCTCATCGGCCGTCCTCCTCTTCGGCGGCGTCCTTGGGGGCCGGCTCGTCCTGGAGCGTGGCCGGGGCGTGCGTCTTGAGGAGGCCGGGGCCGCCGACCGCGGTGGCCTGGGCGCCGGCGAGTGCCGCCTCCAGCTCCGCGATGTGGGCGTCACGCTCGGCCAGTTCGGCGGCGAGGCGGCCGAGCGCGTCGTCCACGTCGGCCATGCGATAGCCCCGCACGGTCAGCGGGAAGCGCACCGCCTCCACGTCCGCGCGGCGCAGGGCACGGTCCAGCGGCAGCGGGTCGACCAACCGCTCGGCCGCCACGTCGGGCAGCGCGGCGCGCTCCCCTCCGCCCACCACGGCCAGGGTCACCGCGCCGACCACCACGACGAGGGCGATGACCAGGAACAAGAACAAGACCATCTCTTCGGCCCCCACGCTCGACTGCCGTGCTGAAACTGTCAGGGTCCGATCGTGCCATGCGCCTGTGACAGTTAAGGTCGCAGGCGGCCGGACCACGGCACCGACGAAGGAGGCTCACCGGGGATGCTCAGGCTTGGCAGGCGTGAATTCGGCGCGCACGAGCCGGTGATCATGGCGATCGTGAACCGGACCCCTGACTCCTTCTACGACCAGGGCGCCACGTTCCGCGACGAGCCCGCGCTGGCCCGCGTGGAGCAGGCGGTGGCGGAGGGCGCCGCCATCATCGACATCGGTGGGGTCAAGGCCGGTCCCGGCGACGAGGTGACGGCCGAGGAGGAGGCGCGGCGGACGGTCGGCTTCGTCGCCGACGTGCGCAAGCGGTTCCCCGACGTCGTCATCAGCGTCGACACGTGGAGGCACGAGGTCGGCGAGGCGGTCTGCGAGGCCGGCGCCGACGTCCTGAACGACGCGTGGGGCGGGGTCGACCCCCGCCTCGCGGAGGTGGCGGCGCGCTACGGCGTGGGTCTGGTGTGCACGCACGCGGGTGGCGCCGAGCCGCGGACCCGCCCCCATCGGCTCACGTACGAGGACGTCATGGCCGACATCCTCTCGGTCACGCTCGGCCTCGCCGAGCGCGCGGTCGCGCTCGGGGTGCCGCGTGAGTCCGTGATGATCGATCCCGGGCACGACTTCGGGAAGAACACGCGGCATTCGCTGGAGGCGACGCGGCGGCTCGGGGAGATGGTGGAGACCGGCTGGCCCGTGCTGGTGTCCCTGTCCAACAAGGACTTCGTCGGCGAGACGCTCGACAAGCCGGTCAAGGAGCGCGTGCTGGGAACACTGGCCACGACCGCGGTGTCGGCGTGGCTGGGGGCCCAGGTGTACCGGGTGCACGAGGTCGCGGAGACCCGGCAGGTCCTCGACATGGTGACCACGATCGCGGGCCACCGGGAGCCTGCGGTGGCGCGGCGGGGGCTCGCCTAGCGGCCACCGGACGGGCCGGATGCCCGCCCGGTGAGGCCGCCCGTTGAGGCCGCCCGGCCAGGGCCTAGCGGCCGACTTCCTTCGTCACCAGGGACACCGCCTCGTCCACGTCGTCCGTGACGTGGAAGAGGTGCAGGTCGTGTGCGGAGGCCTTGCCGCCCGCCACCACCGTGCCGCGCAGCCAGTCGACGAGTCCGCCCCAGTACTCCGAACCGAAGAGGACGATCGGGAAGCGGGTCACCTTGCGGGTCTGGACGAGGGTGAGGGCCTCGAAGAGCTCGTCCAGGGTGCCCAGGCCGCCGGGCAGCACCACGAAGCCCTGCGCGTACTTCACGAACATGGTCTTGCGCACGAAGAAGTAGCGGAAGTTCACGCCGATGTCGACGTGCTCGTTCAGGCCCTGCTCGAAGGGCAGCTCGATGCCGAGGCCGACGGAGACGCCCTTGGCCTCGCGCGCGCCCCTGTTGGCCGCCTCCATGGCGCCGGGGCCGCCCCCGGTGATCACGGCGAAGCCCGCGTCGACGAGTGCCTTGCCGATGCGGACGCCCGCCTCGTACTCGAGCGAACCCGGAGGTGTGCGGGCCGACCCGAAGACGCTGATGGCGCTGGGGAGTTCGGCGAGCGCGCCGAAGCCTTCCACGAACTCGGACTGGATGCGCATGACCCGCCAGGGGTCGGTGTGCACCCACTCCGACTCGCCCTCGGCGTCGGTGTCGAGGAGCCGCTGGTCGGTGGTGCCGGGGGTGATCTGCTCACGCCGCCGCACCACGGGCCCCAAGTGCTGCTCGTCCCGCGGGCCCTGCCCTTCTGGACTACCCATGAACGTCCCCTTCCACTGACGGTCCTGCTCGACGTGCTGGTGTGCTCGACGTGCTGCTTCAGCGTAGATCCACGGGCGTTACGGGCGACGGACCCTTGCGGGAAATCAGGATGTCAGCCAGGCACTCAGCCGCTTCTCGGCCTCCGGGATGAGGGCGGCCTTCACGCGCTCGTCGATCTTGTGGGCGAGCAGCGGGTTCCCCGGGCTGTAGTTCACGGCGGGCACACCGAGCGCGCTGAAGCGGGAGACGTCCGTCCAGCCGAACTTGGGAAGGGCCTCGCCGCCGACCGCCGCCATGAAGGCCGCGGCCGCCGGGTGGTCGAGGCCGGGGCGCGCGCCGCCCGTGTGGTCGTCGACGATGAACTCGTCGATCTCGCAGTCGGCGAAGTAGTCGCGCACGAAGGCGAGTGCCTCGTCCTCGGAGCGGTCCGGCGCGTAGCGGAAGTTGACGACGACGGTGCACTCGTCGGGGATGACGTTGGTGGCGACGCCGCCCTCGACGCGTACGGCGTTGAGGCCCTCGTGGTACTGCAGGCCGTCGACCACGGGCTTGCGCGGCTCGTACGCGGCGAGCTTCGCCAGGATCGGCGCGGCCTTGTGGATGGCGTTCGAGCCCATCCACGCGCGCGCGGAGTGCGCGCGCGTGCCCTTCGTCTTGAGGTGGACGCGCAGCGTGCCCTGACAGCCGCCCTCGACCTGGTTGTCCGTCGGCTCCAGGAGGATCGCGAAGTCACCGGCGAGCCAGTCGGGGTGGGCCTCGGCGACATGGCCGAGGCCGTTCAGGTGGGCGGCGACCTCTTCGTTGTCGTAGAAGACGAAGGTGAGGTCGCGGTTCGGCTCGGTCACGGTCTGCGCGATGCGCAGCTGGATCGCGACGCCCGACTTCATGTCGCAGGTGCCGCAGCCCCACAGGACGCCGTCCTCGTCCAGACGTGAGGGCACGTTGTCCGCGATCGGGACCGTGTCGATGTGTCCGGCGAGGATCACGCGCTCGGCCCGGCCCAGGTTCGTGCGCGCCACCACGTTGTTGCCGTGCCGGTCGACCGTGAGGTGCGGCAGACCGCGCAGGGCCGTCTCGATCGCGTCCGCGAGGGCTTTCTCCTGGCCGCTCGGCGACGGGAGGTCGACCAGCTGGGCGGTGAGCGCGGCGGCGTCGAGCGTGAGGTCGAGCGGCGTGTCGTGTGAGGTCTGGGCCATGGCTGCGACCCTAACGCCCCTCGGCGCGCGGGCCTGTCGGTGGCCTCCAGTACCTTGGTCGCGTGCCTGAGCCCCCCACCCTCGTCCGGCGCGGCCGCCTCCTCCGTATCGGGGCCGCGGTCGCGGTCCTTCTCGCGCTCGTGGGCTATGTGATCGTCCAGTACGTCTTCGGCGGCAAGGCCGCTCCGCGCTGCCAGGTCGTCTCGGGCAGCGGAGACGGCGCGTCGTACGAATTCGGCGCGGAGCAGGCGCAGAACGCGGCGACGGTCGCCGCCGTGGGCACCTCGCGCGGCATGCCGGAGCGTGCGGTCACCATCGCCCTGGCGACGGCCCTGCAGGAGTCGGGCCTTCGCAACATCAGCCACGGCGACCGGGACTCGCTCGGCCTCTTCCAGCAGCGGCCCTCGCAGGGCTGGGGCAACGAGAAACAGATCATGGACCCCGCGTACTCGGCGGCGCGTTTCTACTCCCACCTCAAGGACGTCCCGGGTTATTCACGGCTCCCCCTGACCGTCGCCGCGCAGCGCGTGCAGCGCAGCGGCTACCCCCAGGCGTACGCGAAGCACGAGCCGGACGCCGCGCTGCTCGCCGCCGCGCTGACGGGCCGTGCACCCGCCACCCTCACCTGCGAGGGCCGCACGGCCGACGAGCCGGGCGACCCGGCGCGGGTGCGCGAGGCCCTGGTCCGCGACTTCGGCCGCGAGGTGACCCCGAAGGGTGGCAGCGGCGACACGGTCACCGTGCCGGTGAACGCCACGGCGGCAGGCGCCGAGGGCGGGGCCGAGCAGCGGGGCTGGGAGCTCGCGCACTGGGCGGTGGCCCAGGCGTCCGCGCTCGGCATCGAGCGCGTCTCGTACGGCGGCAGGGAGTGGAGCGCCGCGGATTCCGGGAAGGAATGGCGCAAGCCGGGCAAGGCGGGCGAGGCCGACCGGCGCACGGGCGACGCGACGGGCGCCGGCGACGTCCGAATTGTCGTGGGGCAGTAGTACGACGGGTCACCCGATCGAGTCACGCTGATCACGCACGGGCGATGCGCCGCCCAGACTTTCGCGCACTCCTCCCCGCACCCGCCGGACCCTTGCGAGCACAGGGCATTGACGATTCAGCAGCCTTCCACCGACTGATCCTTTTGCCCGTTTTTATCCACAGCCGATTATGCGATGCATTGCCAATTCTTTGCGTTGGGCCACCGCAACCTTCGAGGGCTTCGAGCGGTAGTCACTGCGTCCGAGCGCCGGGCCCCATCCGGCCGGACACACCAACGTTCTCTCCCGTCTGAAGGAGCATCATGTCCCTCCCCCTGACCCGCCGGATCGCTCGCGCCGCGCTGCTCATCGCAGCGGGGGCGGCTCCCGTGGTCGGTGCGGCCGGCTCCGCAAGCGCCGCCGAACTTCCGGCCACCCCCAACCTGGGCGGTGTGTCCGCCGTGGACGGCGCCGGTCTGGGCAACACCGTCGACGGCGCGGCTCAGAACACCACCGGTCTCGCGGGTGAGTCCGGCAGCAAGGCCGTGAAGAAGGGCGTCCCGGCCGCGGGCAAGGTCGTCGGATCGGGCGCCAAGACCGCGACCCCGGTCGCCCAGAAGGCCGCGGGTGACCTCGCCGGCAGCGCCGGTGACGTGGTCGGCGACACCGCGGGCACCGCCACCAAGGGCGGCCTGCCGACCGACGCCGTCGGCGAGGGCCTGCCGACGGACACGGTCACCAAGGGCGGACTGCCCACCGACCAGCTGCCGGTCAAGGGCCTGCCGCTCGGCTGACCGCCGCGTACAAGCCGATGAGGGCCCGGAGCCGACTGGCTCCGGGCCCTCGTCGCTTGCCTGCCGCCCCGCGCCTCACCCGGGGCGCTGCGCCTCGACGAGGACCTCTCCCGCCGCCGTACGGAAGTACAGCACCGACCGCCCCGTACGCCGCCCGCGCACGAGCCCCGCGTCCAGCAGCACCCGCAGATGGCGGCCCACCGACCCGAGCCCCTGCCCCGTCAGCGTGACCAGCTGCGAGGTGCTCTTCGGCGTCGCGAGGAGCACCAGGACGCGCGCCCGCGCCGGACCAAGGAGTCTGCCGAGCGGCTCGGGCACCGCGGCCGGCCGGTCCGTGTCGGCGAGCACCCCCGAGCACGGGTACACCAGCGCGTACCGGTCCGCCGCGCTCCACGACGCCCAGCCCTGCCGGGGCGTGACCGGCACGAAGAGGAGGCGCGCCCCGGAGATCTCGCGCGGAGGATAGTCGTGGTTGTTGATCTGGAGCCTGCTCTCCCCCAGCCAGCGCATCCCCGGCCGCATGCCGTTCAGCGCCTCGGCCCAGCCACCCTGGCTCAACTGGGCGGTGCGCGCGATGACATCGGCCTCGATGACCGTACGGATCCGGGGCCAGCGCGGCAGCACCGTCCGCGTCCACACCCACTCCAGGAGGTCCGCCATCCGGTCCGGGACGCCGGGGCGCAGGAGTTCCGGGGGAAGCGTGCTGCCGTAGGACACCGTCAGGTGCGCCTGGGCGGTCGCGTCAGGGGTCTCGCGGATGTGCGCCACCTCTTCGGCGAAGGAGCTCGCGCCGTCGCCGAGGGGAGTCGGCGTGAGGAAGTCCGCGATCCAGCGGGTCCGGTCGCCCATCGCGGCCCGCACCAGCTCCGCGAGGCCGGGGTCGGCGGCCAGCCTCCGGTGGTAGGCGGGCAGATGGGTCTCGAGCCAGTCGCGCTCCCCCGGGTGCGTCGCCGTCCGGCGCGCCAGCGAGAAGAGGCTCGCCGTCGCCTCGGCCAGCGGCGACACGACGAAGCGGCTGTCCGCGAGGGTGTCCGCGTTGACCTGCCACCAGCCCATGCCCCCGCCCTTCCCCGGCACCTTTCGCCGCCGCGCGAAACATTAACCCTCGCGCACGGAGCCCCCGAAGACTCCGTCGCATGCGCACTTATCGCGAGCTCTTCCGCACTCCGGAGTTCACCCCGTTCTTCCTGACCGCCTCTTTCCTCGCCGCGGCGCAGACAGTGAGCGGCCTGGCCCTGGGCACGCTGATCTACGAACGAACCGGCTCGCCGCTGCTCTCCTCGCTCGGCATGTTCGGCCCCGCGCTCGCCCAGGTCGTGGGCGCCGCCTGTCTGTTGTCGGCGGCTGACCGGCTGCCGCCGCGCGGTGCGACGGCGGGCATCGCGCTGTTCTTCGCCCTGGCCACCGCGGTCCAGGCCGTCCCCGGGCTGCCGCTGTGGGCCGCCTTCGCGCTGCTCCTGGTGCTCGGGAGCCTGGCCGCGCTCGGCGGGGGTGTGCGGTACGGGCTGCTGAACGAGATCCTCACCAAGGAGGGCTATCTGCTCGGCCGCTCGGTGATCAACATGTCGAGCGGCACCATGCAGATCTGCGGCTACGGTCTCGGCGGCGCCCTGCTCGCCGTGTTCTCGCCGCGCGGCACGCTGCTCGCCGGCGCCGCGCTGTACCTGGCCGCGGCGGTCGCCGCGCGCCTGGGTCTTTCCCGCAGGGCGCCGCGGGCAGGCGGGCGCCCCTCGATCGGCGCGACCTGGCGTACGAACGCGCTGCTGTGGTCGTCCGCGCCGCGCCGTTCGGTGTATCTCGCGCTGTGGGTGCCCAACGGCCTGATCGTGGGCTGCGAGTCGCTCTATGTGCCGCTCGACCCCGACCGCGCGGGGCTCCTGTTCGCCTTCGCCGCGTTCGGGATGCTCGCGGGGGACGTGCTGGCCGGGCGGTTCCTGTCACGGAGGTGGCGGGAGCGGCTCGGCGCGCCGCTGCGGCTGCTGCTCGCCGTGCCGTACCTCGTCTTCGCGCTGCGCCCCGAGCTGCCCCTCGCGCTCACCGCGGTGACACTCGCATCGGTCGGGTTCTCGGCGAGCCTGCTGCTTCAGGAACAGCTGATCGCCCTCACGCCCGACGAGTTGAGCGGTCACGCCCTTGGCCTGCACACGTCCGGGATGCTCACGATGCAGGGCGTGGGCGCCGCGCTCGCGGGCGGCGTCGCCCAGCTGACGTCGGCTCCGGCCGCCATGACCGTCCTCGCCATGGCGTCCGTAGCCGTCACGCTCGCCCTCGCTCCGGGGCTGCGGTCAGCGGCTCAGGCGAGCCGCTCCACCGCCGCGGTCACACGCTCGTCCGACGCGGTGAGCGCGACGCGTACGAAGCGGTCGCCCGCCGGGCCGTAGAAGTCGCCGGGGGCCACGAGGATGCCGAGCCGCGCCAGGTGCCCGACGGTGTCCCAGCAGGACTCGTCGCGGGTCGCCCAGAGGTAGAGGCTCGCCTCGCTGTGCTCGATGCGGAAGCCGTGCTTCAGGAGGGCGTCGCGCAGGGCGGTGCGGCGGGCCGCGTACCGCTCGCGCTGTTCGTGGACGTGCTGGTCGTCCCCGAGCGCGGCGACGACCGCGGCCTGCGTCGGCGCGGACGTCATCATGCCGCCGTGCTTGCGGATCTGCAGCAGGGCGCCGAGGACCTCCGCGTCACCGGCGATGAACGCGGCGCGGTAGCCCGCGAGGTTCGACCGCTTGGAGAGCGAGTGGACGGCGACGATCCCCTCGTACGAACCACCGCACACGTCCGGGTGGAGCACCGAGACGGGCTCGGCCTCCCAGCCGAGTTCCAGGTAGCACTCGTCGCTGACGAGGAGCACGCCGTGCTCGCGCGCCCAGGCGACGGTGCGGGTCAGCTCGTCCTTGGACAGGACGCGACCGGTGGGGTTCGAGGGCGAGTTGAGCCACAGGAGCCGGAGGTTCGCCGGGTCGAGCTCCATCGGGTCGTCGTAACTGACGTACTCGGCGCGGGCCAGGCGCGCGCCCACCTCGTACGTCGGGTAGGCCAGGCGCGGGTAGGCCACGACGTCACCCGGGCCGAGGCCGAGCTGCGTCGGGAGCCAGGCGACCAGTTCCTTGGAGCCCACGACCGGGAGCACGTTGCGGTGCGTGACATCGCGCGCGCCGAGGCGCCGCTCACACCAGCCGGTGATCGCGTCACGCAGCTCGGGCGTGCCCCACACCGTCGGATAGCCCGGCGAGTCCGCCGCCGCGACCAGCGCTTTTTGGATCAGCTCCGGCACCGGGTCGACCGGGGTGCCCACCGACAGGTCGACGATGCCGCCGGGGTGGGCGGCGGCCGTGGCCTTGTACGGCTCGAGCTTGTCCCAGGGGAAGGCGGGAAGGCGGCCGGAGAGACCGGAGACTACGGACACGTGCTGACTCCCGTACTGCGTGTACGTACTGCGTGTATGGGGAAATGCCTCGGTCCCGCACGGCGGGATGTGCCGTACGGGACCGGGGCGGCGCTTCAAGCTGCCGTTACTGGTTCTGCGGCGGCAATGCGGCGATGAAGGCGTGGTCGCGCTCGATCAGGCCGAGCTTGCTGGCACCACCGGGCGATCCGAGCTCGTCGAAGAACTCGACGTTCGCCTTGTAGTAGTCCTTCCACTCTTCAGGAGTGTCGTCCTCGTAGAAGATCGCCTCGACCGGGCAGACCGGTTCGCAGGCTCCACAGTCGACGCATTCGTCCGGGTGGATGTACAAGGACCGGGAGCCCTCGTAAATGCAGTCGACCGGGCACTCCTCGATGCACGCCTTGTCCTTGACGTCGACACAAGGCTGCGCGATGACGTAGGTCACGCTGTCGTTCCTCCTCGATACGGGCGTTGGCGGGCCGTCTTCAGGCTCCGCTCGCCTGGCGCGCGGGAGCGCGGCGTCGTCGATGCCCGCCTCTAGTATCTCCGTTCCCGGGCATGATCCGAACAGGAGGGGCGTACAGAGCTGTGGAATTCACTGCGGGCGGACGGCTCGAGGTCCGTATCAACCCTGCTGACGTGGGCAAACGAGTCTCCGTACGCCGCCTGAACGACGGGTCGAGAACGGACGGCAAGTTCACTGACACGGTGGGTGTTCTCACATCGTGGAATGACGGTGTGGTACTGATCACACGGCGCGATGGTGAGCGTGTCCACATCGCGGAGAGCGCGCTGGTCGCGGGCAAGGTCGTCCCCCCGGCTCCGGCCCGCAGGCGCGGTCCGGCGGCCTCCTACGCGGAGCTGGCGCGCGTCTCCGCGCGCGCCTGGCAGCCGGTGGAGAGCGAGCAGCTCGGCGAGTGGGAGCTGCGGGCGGCGGCCGGATTCACCCGGCGGGCCAACTCGGTACTCCCGCTGGGCGATCCGGGACGGCCGCTGGACGAGGCCCTCGGCCAGGTACGCGCCTGGTACGAGGCGCGGGAGCTGCCCGCGTACGTCCAGACCGCGACCGGGGCCGAAGGCACCCAGGAGCTGCTCTGCGCGGAGCTCGCGGAGCGGGGCTGGGAGCGCGAGGTGAGCGCCGAGCTCCACATCGGCGCTCTCGCGCCCCTCGGCGATCTGGAAGCGCCCGGAACAGGGGCGGAACAGGTGCTTCTGTCGCGCTCCTTCGACGAGGCGTGGCTGCGGCGGTACAAGCGCTTCGGGGTCCCGGGGCCGCATGTGCTCAAGGTGCTGGCGGGCGGCCCCTCGGTGTGGTTCGCTTCCGTGCCCGGGGCCTCTGCAAGTGCGGGGCCCGCCGCGATCGGGCGGTGCGTCGTGGACGGACGCTGGGCGGGGTTCATGGCGGTCGAGGTGGATCCGGCGCACCGCAGGCGGGGACTGGCCACCGCGGTGATGGCCGCGCTGTCCCGGCAGGCGCTGGCCGAAGGCGCTTCGGCGGCGTGGCTGCAGGTCGAGGACGACAACGAGGGTGCGCGGGCGCTGTACGGCGGTCTTGGCTTCGCCGCGCACCACACGTACCACCACTATCGATACCCGTCGGCTCGGTAGCTTCTACCGGTCGGCTCGGTAAGTAAGGCACGAGGCACCCATGCACGAGGAGTCAAGGACGGCCGCTTCCCGGCGGCGGTTCGCCGAGGAGGCCAGGT
This sequence comes from Streptomyces sp. Je 1-332, assembly GCF_040730185.1. Taxonomy (NCBI): domain Bacteria; kingdom Bacillati; phylum Actinomycetota; class Actinomycetes; order Kitasatosporales; family Streptomycetaceae; genus Streptomyces; species Streptomyces sp. Je 1-332. The sequence goes on along the minus strand of NZ_CP160402.1, from coordinate 5,346,673 downwards.
CCGAGCGGCCCGACCTCTCCCTGCTGTGCCTCCTGGTGAGCGCGGAGGCGGATCCGGAGCTCGGCGAGGACGGCATCGACGCGGCGCAGATCGAGCTCGACCGGCTCGCCGGGCTGCTCCCCCACCGGCCCGGCGGGGCGCGGGAGTGGGCCGCCGCGCTCGCCGAACTCCTGGGCGCGCGGAGCGGGTTCATGGGAACGCCCGCCGAGTACCAGCGCCTGGGGTCCTCGCTCCTGCACGAGGTCCTCCAACGCCGCCGCGGGCTTCCGATCCTGCTCTCGGTGGTGTGGATCGAGGTCGCGCGCAGGGCCGGCGCGCCCGTCTACGGCGTCGCGCTGCCCGGTCACTTCGTGGTCGGCTTCGGCGCCCGCGAGGAGCAGGTGCTCGTCGACCCGTTCGCCGGCGGGCGGCTGCTCACGGGCGCCGACGCGGAGCTGCTCGTCGCCGGTTCGTCGGGCGGCACGGTGTCCGCCTCGATGCTGACGCCCGCCGATCCGCTGAACATCGTGCTGCGCATCCTCAACAACATCCGCGCATGGGCCGCGGCCCGCCCCGAGCGCTCGGACGTCGCGCTCTGGGCGGTCGAGCTCTCCCTGCTGCTGCCCGCCCATCCGGCGCGACTGCGCTACGAGCGGGCCCAACTGCTCGTCCAGCGCGGTGACTTCCTCGCGGGCGCGGCGGAACTGGAGGAGTACGCCGACGTGGTGACGCCGGTGGAGCCGACCACGGCGGACCGGGTACGGGACCAGGCGCGGGCCGCGCGGGCCATGCTCAACTGACGCTGTCCGCTCAACTGGCTTTTCGCGTACGGGCGTAGCGCCCCGGGGCGATGCCCACCACCCGCTTGAAGTGCCGGGTGAGGTGCGACTGGTCGTAGAAACCCGCGGCGCCCGCCACCTCGCCGGGCGGCTGTCCCGCCAGGAGGAGCCGGCGGGCGCGGTCGACACGGCGGGACATCACGTACTGGTGCGGTGCGATGCCGAAGGCCCCGCTGAAGGCGCGTACGAGATGGGTGGGGTGGGCGTGGACCAGGCGCGCGGCCTCGTCCAGCGTCACGCCGTCGAGCAGCCGCTCGTCGAGGAGGTCACGGAGGTCCTGGGCGACGCCCCGGCCGGGGCCGCCGGCCGGTCCGGTGGTGAGCCTGGGGCGCAGGTGGCCGCGCAGCCGCTCGCCGATCAGGGCCAGGCGGCTCTCGGCCTCCAGCTCGTCGCCCCGCTGCGCGAGAGCCGCGTGCAGCCGGCCCACGCGGCTGCGCAGGACGGGGTCGACCAGGTCGGGGCCGTCCACCGCGGGGCCGATGAAGCTCGCGTCCAGCTGGGTCATGTCCAGGTAGAGGACGCGTTTGCGGAAGCCGTCGGGGGTGGCGGGCGAGCCGTTGTGCGGGACCTGGGGCGGGAGCAGGGAGACGGTGTCGGCCGGTGTGCCGTGTGCGTGCCGGTCCAGGTCGTAGCGGACGGCTCCGTCGTCCACGATCAGGAGGGTCCACGCGTCGTGCACGTGCATCGGGTACGCGTGCTCGGTGAAGTGGGCATGGAACACCTCCACGACACCCGCGACCGGCGGGCGCCATGCGGATATCTCCTGCCGGGCCACCATGCAAAGAACGTACAAGACGCGAGGGCGGCCCACTCGGCAGTCTCGAAGCATGAGAACCACCGCTGAGACAGACACCGCGACCGCCGGGATCACGGGCGAGGCGCCCGTCCGCTTCGACACGAAGATCGCCGTCCTGCTCCGTGACGACCTGGAGCCCTGGCAGCGCCTCAACGTGACCGCGTTCCTGGTCAGCGGGCTCGGCACGGCGGCACCCGAGGTGATCGGCGAGCCGTACGAGGACGCCGACGGCACCCCCTACCTGTCGATGTTCCGCCAGCCCGTCATGGTCTTCGAGGGGTCGAAGGAGACGCTGACCGCCGCGCACGGCCGCGCCCTGTCGCGCTCGCTGCCGAGGGCGGTGTTCACGTCCGACCTGTTCGCCACCGGCAACGACCGGGACAACCGGGCGGCGGTGCGGGCCGTGCCGGCCGATCAGCTCGACCTGGTGGGCATGCTCGTCCACGGGCCGCGCAACGCGGTCGACAAGGTCCTCAAAGGGGCCCGGATGCACCCTTGACCGAGCGGGACACCGGCGCGGGGAGAGATCGGAGCGCTAGCGATCGGCCCGGCGGGGCACCAAGCATCTATGCACCCCCGATCCCCCGAACGGCGACGCCTCTTCGCCGATCAGGCGCGGTCCGCGCGCCCCGATCTCGCGCTGCTGTGCCTGCTGATCGGCGCGGAGGCGGACCCGGATCTCGACGACGCGGGCATGCGCACGACGCGGCGCGTCCTCGACCGCCTCGCCGACCAGCTGGCCGAGCGGCTGCCCGACAAGGCCGAAGGACCCCGGTCCTGGGCGCTCGCGCTGGCCGAACTCCTCGGCACGCACTACGGGTTCAAGGGCAGGCCCGGCGACTACCAGCACCTTCGGTCGGCGCTGCTGCACGAGGTCCTGCGGCGGCGCAGAGGCCTGCCCATCCTGCTCTCGGTGGTGTGGATCGAGGTCGCGCGGCGTGCGGGCGTGCCCGTCCATGGAGTGGCCCTGCCCGGCCATTTCGTGGTCGGTTTCGGCGCGCAGGACGAGCAGGTCCTCGCCAACCCCTTCGCGGGCGGGCACGTACTGTCGCCCACGGACGCGCGGTTGCTGGTGGCGGGGTCCACGGGCACGCCGCTCGTGCCGTCGATGCTGGAGCCCGCGGGCCCCGTCGACATCGTCCTGCGCGTCCTCAACAACATCCGCGCGTGGGCGGCGGTCCGCCCCGAGCGCTCCGACGTCGCACTGTGGGCGGTCGAACTCTCCCTGCTGCTGCCGGCGCACTCCGACCGGCTGCACTACGACCGGGCCCAACTCCTCGTCCAGCGCGGCGATTTCCTCGCGGGAGCGCGGGAGATCGAGCTGTACGCCGACGCCCTGGCCGCCACGGACGAGGCGGCGGCGGTACGACTGCGCCAGGAGGCACACGGGGCGCGGGCGATGCTGAACTGACGAACTGACGTGTCGGAACGGGCAGTTGAGAGCCGACCCCGGTCCCGGGCGACGTTGACAGATGTCGTGCCGGTCGCGCCGGAGGCCGGGCGGTCCACTTCCGTGGTCCGCCCGGCCTCCGGGTGCGTACGGGGATCAGCTCGCGTTCGTCTCGATCACACCGACCCGCTCCGCCGGTGTCTTGCCGATCAGTGCCTTGTTCATCGCGGCGGCCACGTCCGTCGGCTGGACCGGCGTCTTGTCGCCGTTGCCGCGCTGGATCAGGATGCCGTCGAAGACGTTGCCGTAGAGCTTCTTGAGCTCGACGGTGTCGTAGTGCACCTGCAGCGTGCCGTTCTCCAGCACCTTCGTCTGGAGCACCTTCGGCAGGGACTTCGCCGGGCCGAACGGGATCGAGGCGTTGCCCGCCTTGATCGTGACGTTCGCGGACATGGCGGGCTTCGCGAAGCGCGTCATGAACTTGTCGACCTCGGCGTCCGGGACGGTCGGCTTGCGGGTCGTGACGGGCACCTCGACGGCGCCGGCGCTGCCGGTCTCGACCTGCTTCTTGTACGCCTCCGAGACGGCCGTCGTCGACGCGGCGACGTCAATGCCCTTGCCCGCCTTGCCGTACACGGGCACGGCCTTGCCGGGCACGAACTTGACCGTGCCCTCCTTGGCGGAGCCCGAGCCGCCCGCGGCGCGCTCCAGGGCGGCCGCCAGCTTCTCCTCGTCCACGGGCATGACCGGCTCGGCGACGCGCGCGCCGCCGAAGAGCGATCCGATCACCGATACGGGGTTGTAGTCGCTGCCCGCGGCCTCGCGGACGGTGGCCTGACTGTCCAGGGTCAGACCCGCCTGGTCCGGCTTGAGCGTGACCGTCTCGCCGTCGACCGACAGCTTCAGGGGCTTGGTGACGTCCTCGCCGATCGCCGCGTCGAGCTTCTTCACGGCCTCGTCGCGCGTGCCGCCGCCGATGTCGACGCCGAGCACGGTGGTGCCCTTCGGTACGTCGGCGTGGTTCATCAACAGACCGGCGCCGTAAGCACCGCAGGCCACGACGACCACCGCGACGGCCACCAGAACGAGCTTGTTGCGCCCCTTCTTCTTGGCCGGGGCCGCGGCGACGGGCACGTTCGGCTGGACCGGCTCGGGCAGCTTGGGCGGGGTGTGCGGCACGGGCCCGTCACCCTGCGGACCCGTGGCGAACGGTGAGTTCTGCGCGGGCGGTACGACGGGGATGCCGCTGGTCAGGGTGTCGCCGGAGACGTTGGTCCCCGGGGAGGGCGCGCTCGGACCGCCCGGGATGGAGCCGGGGCCGCCGGGGACCGGGCCGCCGGAAGCGGGGGGCCGGGGGCCGCCGGGGCCCTGGAGGGGGCCCGCCTTCTGCGGCGTGAGGATGGCGGTGTCGTCGCCCATCGCGGGCGCTCCCGCGCCTGCACCCGCGCCGGCACCCGAACGGGCGGCAGGGTTCGCCGGGTTGGGGCGATTGCCGGGATTGCCCGCGTTGGGGCGATTACCCGGGTTGCCCTGGTTGGCGGGGTTACCCGGGCCGGCAGGGTTGCCGACGTCGCCCGAACCACCGTGCCCCGGCGGGGTCAACGGGTTCGCCCGGCCTGCCGGGTTGGCCTGGTTGGCCGGGTTGGACGGATCGACCGGCCGCGGCGTCAGCGGCCCTTCGCCGGTCATCGGCCCGCTGGTGGGTCCCGACGGTCCACGGCCGCCGTCACCCTCGCCGCCTCCGGAGAAGTACGGCAGATCGCCGCGCTGCGGGTCGCCGCCCTGCGGCGCACCCGTGCCAAGCGGGCCCGCCGCCACGGCGCCGGACACGTCGAAGGAGCCCGTACCGGAGCCGTTGCCGCCGGCTCCCGCTCCGCCGGTGCCCGCACTGCTCTTGCGCGGCGCGAACCAGTCGCTCGTCTTCTCCTCGGCCGGAGCGGAAGGCGACGACGCCCCGGCGGCGGAAGGCCCCGCGGGCGCGGAGCCCGCGGCGGGCGCCCCGGCAGCACCGGGACCACCCGCGCCGTTCGCGGCCCCCGGACGCCCGGCACCGTCCCCGGAGTCGGGTCCTTCGGCCGCGGGGCCGCCGTTCAGCGGACGTGACGCACCGGCGTCACTGTCCCCGACGGGCGTGCGCATGACGACCGGTGGGATGGGCCGCGACCCGGGGATGTTGATCCGGATACGCGTGGTCAGCGTGGTCTCGGTCTTCGGCTCATCGGGCCGCTCGTCGGCGGCCTGCCGCTGCGCGCCCTCCACGGCGCCGTCCGACGCGGCACCCTGCGCGGGGGAGCCGTACGGCGGCGTCCCCGAGGGGTAAGCGGCTCCACCGCGCCCCTGGGGCCCGGAGGACGAACTGTCAGTTTCACGACTCAAGGCAGGTTCTCCCGGTTGGCTCCGCCGCCCGTGCTCCCCGCGCGGAGGGGAATTCCCCCCGGCCGGAGGCTGGGGGAGGCTCGGCGGCGCGCACCACCATACTGGCCGCCGTCGGCACTCATCCTGTGACCGCCGTCAAACCCGTGCGCTACACGGGCTGAAGTGGTACGTCACTTGCCAAGTCGGGCGGCGGGCCCGCCTGGTTGCGGCCGCCGGCCGAGGGTGGCACACATCACAGCGACCGCCATCCCGCCGAGCAGGAAGGCGTACGAGCCGACGCCCGCGCCGAAGAGGAAGTCCCCCTCGGGCCGGCTGGCCGTGAGCAGCATGACGGAGACGAACCAGCCCGCCGCAGGCGCCACCGCCCCCGCTCTGGTACCGACGGCACGCGCTCCCCCGTAGAAGAGCCCGGCGGCCCCGAGGAGCGCGAGCAGCAACCCGCCCGGGAACCAGGCCGGGAACCAGCCCCCTTGGACGAGCGCACCGGCCGCGCCGATGACAAGGCCAAGGACGAAGAGGCCCCCATAGGCGGCGAAACGGCCGAGGTTGGGCGGCTGGGCGAGGGCGCTGCCCGGCGGGGAGGCAGCGGACGACGCGCCGGAAGCCGGCGACGACGATGTGGCACGCGAACGAGTACTCACAGCGCCGTCACCCCTTCGCGCCCCGCCGAGCCTTCGCGCCCCGAGCCCGCGTGTCCTGCCGAGCCGTCACGCCCCACACCTTCGAGCCCCGCGAACAGGTCCGTCTCACGCTCGCCGTCCACCGCACCGGCCTTTCCTCGCACCAACTCGTAGTACTCCACGTCGAAGATCGGCTGCGCGAGCCCGTTCGACAGGACGAAGAGCGGACCCTGCACCTCGATCTGCGTGGCGTGCGCGCGCATCGCCGCCGCCTTCGTCCGTGCGAAGGCCGTCCCGTCGATCTCCGTCGTGATCCGTTCGTCGTCCGTCACACCGGGGACGTCCGCGGGCACGCCGGGGGTCGTGAACGGGGAGTGCCGCAGGGCACCCTCCATCCACCGGAACCGCTCTTCGACGACGGAGCGCGGCGCGCGGTTCCAGTAGATCTTGTCGATGGTGTGCGGTTCGCCGAGGTCGCCGCGGAAGGCACTCTCGGCCGCGAGGTCCGCGGCGCGCATCGCGACCCGGTGGGCCTGGATGTGGTCGGGGTGGCCGTACCCGCCGTCCGGGTCGTACGTCACGAGCACCTGCGGCCGCACCTCGCGGATGACCTCGACGAGGTGCGCGGCGGCGGCATCGAGATCGGCGGACCAGAAGGCGCCCGCGCGGTGGTTCTGTTCGATGCCCATCATCCCGGAGTCGCGGTAGCGTCCGGTGCCGCCGAGGAAGCGGTGGTCGGCGACGCCGAGCTCCTTCATCGCGGCGGCCAGCTCGCCGATGCGCTGCGGGCCGAGCGCGTCCTCGCGGTCGGGCGCGAGATGGGCGAGTTCGGGCGGGATGACCTCGCCCTCCTCGCCCAGCGTGCAGGTGACCAACGTGACATGGGCGCCGTCGGCCGCGTACTTGGCCATCGTCGCGCCGTTGTTGATCGACTCGTCGTCGGGGTGCGCGTGCACGAGCAGCAGACGCCGGGCGGGCAGTTCCGTCATGGGACCACCCTACGAGCACCCCGCCCGGAGATCAGAACTTGATGTCGCCGATCATCCCCGCCACGTTCGTCGTCAGTTCGTTGATCGTCGGGGCGATGGAGGAACTCGCCAGATAGAAGCCGAGGAGCACACAGACGATCATGTGGCCGGTCTTCAATCCTGACTTCTTGACCAGCAAGAAGACAATGATCGCCAGTAGCACCACCGCCGAAATCGAGAGTGCCACGGCGGCTCACCTCCAAGTCCAGGACCCTGCACCAGTGCGGACGCCAGCAGGTTCATACCCACTAAGCGCTACGGATCATAACTATCCGTGGGCCCGCATGACTCGGAGCACGGCAGCACAAGGGGGCGCATGCCCCATAGGCTCGGAGGATGACCACCGAGACGCCCGGAACCGCCGGGCCCGCCGAGAGTCACGCGCAGCGGCTCTCCTTCCCTCGCCTGCACGCCCGCACGCAACGCTTCACTCTCGGTGCGCCCCGCGCGTTCACGGTGGCGCCCGACGGGTCCCGCGTCACCTTCCTGCGCTCGTCGTCCGGCACCGACCGGGCGAACCAACTCTGGGTCCTGGACCTGGCGGACGGCGCGGTGGAGCGTGTCGCCGCCGACCCTCAGGCCCTGTTGAAGGGCGGCGTCGAGCGGCTCTCCGCCGCGGAGCGGGCCCGGCGTGAGCGCAGCCGCGAGGGCGGCGCGGGCATCGTGGGCTACGCGACGGACGCGGCGGTGGAGCTCGCCGCCTTCGCCCTGTCCGGACGGCTCTTCACGGCGGAGCTGCGCGTGGGCACGGCACGCGAACTGCCCACCCCGACACCGGTGATCGACCCGCGCCCCTCGCCCGACGGCCGCCACATCGCGTACGTCGCCGGGGGCGCGCTGCGGGTGACGGGCGCCGAGGGGGATAACGACCGCGCCCTGGTGGCGCCGGAGCCGGACTCCGTCGAGAAGGAGACCGTGACGTACGGCCTCGCGGAGTTCATCGCGGCCGAGGAGATGCAGCGTTCGCGCGGCTTCTGGTGGTCGCCGGAGTCGGACCGCCTCCTTGTCGCCCGCGCCGACGACGCCCCGGTGCGGCGCTGGTGGATCGCAGACCCCGCGCACCCGGAGACGGAGCCGGCGCGGGTCGCGTACCCGGCGGCGGGCACGGCCAACGCGGACGTACGCCTCTTCGTCGTGACCCTGGACGGCACGCGCACCGAGGTGATGTGGGACCGCGCCCGCTACCCCTATCTGGCGCGGGTGCACTGGTCGTCGGCCGGTGCGCCGCTGCTCCTCGTCCAGTCCAGGGACCAGCTCAGCCAGCTCTACCTGGCGGTGGACCCGGACGACGGCTCGACCCGCATGGTGCACGCGGAGGAGGACCCGCAGTGGCTGGAGCTCTTCCCCGGGGCTCCCTCCTGGTCCCCCAGCGGACGCCTGGTGCGGATCGTGGACGAGGGCGGTGCGCGGGTCCTCGCGGTGGGTGAACGCCCGCTGACGGGGCCGCAGTTGCACGTCCGTGCGGTGCTCGACGTGGCGGACGACGACGTACTGATCTCGGCGTCGGCGGGCGCGGCCGCGGCCGTCCCGGAGACCGGCGAGGTACACGTCTACCGGGTCAACGAACTGGGCGTGGAGCGTGTGTCCACCGAACCCGGGGTGCACTCGGCGGTCCGCTCGGGAGGCCTCACAGTCCTCGTGACGGCCACGCTCGACCAGCCGGGCTCACGCGTCCAGGTACTGCGCGACGGCAAGCAGGTGGCCACCGTCGCCTCACACGCGCGGCGCCCGGGGCTCACGCCGCGCGTGACCCTGACCGAAGGGGGCGCACGCAAGATCCCGTGCGCCGTCCTGCTCCCCACGGACTACGAGGAGGGCTCGGGCCCGCTGCCGGTGCTCCTCGACCCGTACGGCGGCCCGCACGGCCAGCGGGTGCTCGCCGCCCACAATCCGTACCTCACGTCCCAGTGGTTCGCCGACCAGGGCTTCGCGGTGGTCGTCGCGGACGGCCGGGGTACTCCGGGCCGCGCCCCCGCGTGGGAGAAGGCGGTCCGGCGGGACTTCACCCTCACCCTGGACGACCAGGTCGACGCGCTCCAGGGCCTCGCGGAGTCGTTCCCCCTCAACCTCTCCCGGGTCGCCATCCGGGGCTGGTCCTACGGCGGCTACCTCGCGGGGCTCGCGGTCCTGCGCCGCCCCGACGTCTTCCACGCGGGCGTCGCGGGGGCGCCGGTGACGGACTGGCAGCTGTACGACACGCACTACACGGAGCGGTATCTGGGCAACCCCGGCGAGGACCCGGCCCCGTACGCCCTGAACTCCCTCGTCACGGAGGAGGGTCTTTCGGCCCCGGAGAACCCGTCCCGGCCGCTGATGATCGTGCACGGCCTCGCGGACGACAACGTGGTGGTGGCGCACGCCCTGCGCCTCTCCTCGGCACTGCTGGCCGCGGGGCGGCCCCATGAGGTCCTGCCCCTGTCGGGGGTGACGCACATGACTCCGCAGGAACAGGTGGCGGAGAACTTGCTGCTGCTCCAGGTGGACTTCTTGAAGCGTTCGCTCGGACTGTCCTGAGCGCGGGCGACCGGCCGAGGTGACATGGCAACCCCCGGCCGGTCTACGGCACCCGCACGGCCGTACGAGGCTCAGCCTGCCGGGGGCGTATATCGTCGGCGCGACGGTGCGATTGCCCGCGTGTAAAGCACCAACAGGTTTCGTCCCCAACCCCACCCCTTCCCGAAAACTCGCTCGGCGCGAGGGCCTTGTCCTCAATCGCCGGACGGGCTGAACTTTCAGCCCGTCCGGCGATTGAGGACAGAGCCCGAAGGGCGATCTCGGGGGTCCAGGGGGCGGAGCCCCCTGGTTTCGGGAAGGGGCGGGGTTGGGGAAGGCCCCGCAGGGACCGCCCCTACGGCACCACTTGCTTCTCCTCAGCGAAGTGGCACGCCGAGTCATGGGCCGCCGGGCCCTCGGTGTGGCGGAACTCCGCCGGAACGGCCAGCGCCGGCACCTCCAGAGCACACCGCTCCCGCGCCTTCCAGCACCGCGTGCGAAACCGGCACCCCGAGGGCGGATTGGCGGGCGAAGGCACATCCCCGGAGAGAATGATCCGCTCCCGACGCTCCCGCGCCTCGGGATCAGGCACCGGCACAGCCGAAAGCAGCGCCTGCGTATAGGGATGCGTCGGATGCTCGTAGATCTCGTCCTCGGAGCCGATCTCGACGATCCGCCCCAGGTACATCACGCCGACCCGGTCGGAGATGTGCCGCACGATCGACAGGTCGTGGGCGATGAACACGTAACTCAGGTCGAAGTCGCTCTGGAGCTGGTCCAGAAGGTTCACCACCTGCGCCTGCACCGAGACGTCCAGCGCCGACACCGGCTCGTCCGCCACGATGATCTCGGGCCGCAGCGCCAACCCCCGCGCGATCCCGATCCGTTGGCGCTGGCCGCCGGAGAACTGGTGCGGATAGCGGTTGATGTACTCGGGGTTGAGCCCGACCACGTCGAGCAGCTCCCGCACCTTCTGCCGCCGCGAGCCCTTCGGCGCGACCTCCGGGTGGATCTCGTACGGCTCCCCGATGATGTCGCCGACCGTCATACGGGGGTTCAGCGAGGTGTAGGGATCCTGGAAGACCATCTGGATGTTGCGGCGCACGGCCTTCAGCGCGCGCCCGGACAGCTTGCTGATGTCCTCGCCCTTGTAGCGGATCTCGCCCGCGGTCGGCCGCTCCAGGTTCACCAGCATCTTGGCGACCGTCGACTTGCCGCAGCCCGACTCCCCCACGATGCCCAGCGTCTCGCCACGCCCGAGGTCGAAGTCGACGCCGTCGACGGCCTTGACCGCGCCGATCTGTTTCTTGATGACGACGCCCTGCGTGAGCGGATAGTGCTTGACCAGGCCCCGCACCTGGAGGATCGGCTCATGACCCGACGCCGAGCCGTGCGCGGCGTACTCGTGCTCCGCCTGCGCCTTGTGCAGCAGCTGCCGCGCGGTCTCGCCCTCGTCCTCCAGCTGCTTCCTGCTGATGTGCTCACCACGAGGCATGGAGCGTCTCCTTCCAGAAGTGGCAGGCGCTCCGGCGGTCGGCGGCCAGGCCCTCGTACGTCACGTCGTAGAGGGGCGGCTCGTCGGTCCTGCAGATGTCCTGGGCCATCGGGCAGCGGGGGTTGAAGGCGCAGCCCGGCGGGATGTTCATGAGGTTGGGCGGCAGGCCCTTGATCGCGTAGAGCTCCTGGCCCTTCTGGTCGAGCCGGGGGATCGACTCCAGGAGGCCGCGCGTGTACGGATGCGCGGGTGCCTTGTAGATCTCGTGCACGGGGGCCTTCTCGACGATGCGCCCCGCGTACATGACGGCGATGTTGTCGGCGACGTCGGCCACGACGCCGAGGTCGTGGGTGATGAGGATCAGGCCCATGTGCAGCTCGCGCTGGAGCTCGGCGAGGAGCTCCATCACCTGGGCCTGGACGGTCACGTCGAGGGCCGTGGTCGGTTCGTCGGCGATGATCAGCGAGGGTTCGAGCGCCATGGCCATGGCGATCATGATGCGCTGGCGCATGCCGCCGCTGAACTGGTGCGGGTACTGCGTGACGCGTTCCTTCGCGGCCGGGATGCGCACCCGGTCCATCAGTTCGACCGCCTTGGCCCTGGCGTCCTTGCGGGACATGCCCTGGTGGACGACGTACATCTCGCCGAGTTGCTGGCCGACACTGACCACGGGGTTCAGCGAGGAGAGCGCGTCCTGGAAGATCATCGCCATGCCGGCGCCGCGCGTCTTGCGCCGTTCCTCCTCCTTGAGCTTCAGGAGGTCCTGGCCCTTGAAGAGGATCTCGCCGCCGGTGATCTTCCCGGGCGGCATGTCGAGGATGCCCATGATGGCCTGCGCGGTCACGGACTTGCCGGACCCGGACTCGCCGAGCACGGCGAGGGTCTCGCCCTCGCTGACGGTGTAGTCGACGCCGTTGACGGCCTTGGCCACGCCGTCCCTCGTCCTGAACTCCACGTGCAGGTCGCGCACTTCGAGCAGCTTGGCCGCCCCCGAGGTGGACGCCCCTGGTGCCTGGGATGCCACGGTTGCCATGCGCCTACCTCAGCTTCGGGTCGAGGGCGTCGCGCACCGCGTCGCCGAGCATGATGAACGCGAGCACGGTGATCGCGAGCGCTCCGGCGGGCCAGAGCAGCATGTGCGGGGCGTTGCGGATGTACTGGGAGGCGGCCGAGATGTCGATGCCCCAGCTCACGGTCGGCGGCTTCAGACCGACGCCGAGGTACGAGAGGGTCGCCTCCAGGGCGATGTACGTGCCCAGCGCGATGGTGGCCACGACGATGACCGGCGCGATCGCGTTCGGCGCGATGTGCCGCAGGAGCATCCGCGAGTTGGAGGCACCCAGGGCCCGCGCCGCCTGGACGTAGTCGTTCTGTTTGGCGGTGATGACGGAGCCGCGGGCGATGCGCGAGAGCTGCGGCCAGCCGAGCAGGACCATGAAGCCGATCACCGGCCAGACGGTGTTGCTGGTGACGACCGACAGGAGCACCAGGCCGCCGAGTACGACGGGGATGGCGAAGAAGACGTCGGTGATCCGGGAGAGGATCGCGTCCCAGAACCCCCCGAAGAACCCCGCGAGTCCGCCGAGCACGCTGCCCAGGATCGCGACACCGAGCGTGGCGCAGACGCCGACGGTGACCGAGGCGCGGGCCCCGTACACGGTCCGTGTGTAGACGTCGCAGCCCTGGCCGTCGAAGCCGAAGGGGTGGCCGGGCTGGGATCCCTGTTCCCTCTTCGCCAGGTCGCAGGAGAGCGGATTGCCGGAAGCGATCAAGGACGGCCAGATCGCGATGACCACAAGGAAGAGGATGACGAGGCCCGAGATGATGAAGACCGGGTTCCGCCGCAGCTCGCGCCAGGCGTCGGACCACAGACTGCGGGCGGGGGCAGATGGGCCGGTGCCGCCGGGTCCGCCCGGCGTCTTCTCCAGCGTCGTCCCCTCGGTCGCCGCGAGGTCCATCGCGCCGCCCGCACCGGTCGGGGCGATGGCTCCGTCTGGCTCTCGGGGTTCAGGCATAACGGATCCTCGGGTCGAGTACGGCGTACAGGAGGTCGACGATCAGGTTGGCCACCAGGAAGACCAGGACGAGGACGGTCACGAAGCCGACGACGGTCTGCGTGCTCTGGCGAAGGATCCCCTGGTAGAGCTGGAAGCCGACGCCGTGGATGTTGAAGATCCGCTCGGTGACGATCGCGCCGCCCATCAGCGCGCCGATGTCCGTGCCGATGAAGGTGACCACCGGGATGAGTGAGTTGCGCAGCAGGTGCCGGATGATGACACGGCGTCTGGGCAGCCCCTTGGCGATGGCGGTGCGGACGTAGTCGGCACGGCGGTTCTCGGCGATCGAGGTCCGGGTCAGACGCGTCACGTACGCCAGGGACACGGAGGCGAGCACGAGCCCCGGCACGATGAGTTCGTTGACGGGCGCCTCCGAGGAGACGGAGGGTTTCATGATCCCCCACTCGACACCGAGGAACAGCTGCAGGAGCAGGCCGGTGACGAAGGTGGGAATGGCGATGACGACGAGCGTCAGGATCAGTACGACGGTGTCGATGGGACGACCGCGCCGCAGGCCCGTGACGACGCCCAGCGTGATTCCGATGACGATCTCGAAGACGATCGCGACGAGCGTCAGGCGGATCGTGAGCGGGAAGGCGGTCGACATCAGCTCGGTGACCTTCTGCCCGTTGAAAGCGGTGCCGAAGTCGCCGGTGAAGACATTGCCCATATAAGTCACGTACTGCTGCCACACGGGCTTATCGAGGCCGAATTCCTTCTTCAGCTGGGCGGCCGTCGCGGGGTCGCACTTTCGGTCGCCGCAGAGGCCCGCGATGGGGTCGCCCATCACGTTCACCATCAGGAAGATCAGCAGCGTGGCGCCGAAGAAGACGGGGATCATCTGCAGCAGACGCCGGATCACATAACGTCCCATGAAGGGCTCCGGAAGTAACGGAAGCGGTCGTCCGACGCGATGACGGGCGTCGGACGACCGGCTCCCTGGCCTCAGCTGACCTTGATCTCGTTGTAGACCGGGACGCTGAACTGGTTCAGGGCCACGTCGGAGACCCTGTCCGAGTAGCCGGCGCTGCCGTTCTGGTACCAGAGCGGAATGACCGCCATCTGCTCGGCGAGCACCTTTTCGGCGTCCTGGAAGGTGGAGACGGCCTTCGCGGTGTCGGTCTCGGCATTGGCCTTGTCCACGAGGTCGTCGAACTTCTTGTCGGACCACTTGCCGTCGTTGGACGGGGCGTCCGTGTAGTACAGCGGCTGCAGGAAGTTCTGGATCAGCGGATAGTCCATCTGCCATCCCGCGCGCCAGGCGCCGTCAAGCTTCTGCTGCGACGCCTGGCTTCGGAAGTCGGCGAACGTGCCGACCGGGTTGGCGACGCATGCCTTGTCCTGGCCCAGGGAGTTGTTGATGGAGTTGCAGACCGCGTCGACCCATTCCTTGTGCGAGCCGGTGTCCGCGTTGTACGTGATCTTCAGCGTGCCGCCCGGGATGCCGCCGCCGTCCTCGACCAGCTTCTTCGCCTTGGCCGCGTCGTACTTGCAGGCGTCCCCGCACAGCCCTGCCTTGTACCCGCCGTCCTTGCCAAGCACCGGGGACGTCCAGTCGGTGGCGGGGGTCCGGGTCTGCTGGAAGATGGTCTCGGTGATCTGGTCGCGGTTGATCGCCATGGAGAGCCCTTGCCGGACCTTCTCCATCCCGGGCTTCGACCACTTGCTGTCGTAGAACGGAAAGGCGAGGGTCTGGATGATGCCCGCCGGGGTGTTGATGTAGCGGTCACCCAGATCGCTCTTGGCGTTCTTGAGCTGAGAGGCGGGAACGTCGTCGACGAGGTCGAGGTTGCCCGCCATCAGGTCCGTATAGGCGGTGTTGTTGTCGGTGTAGACCTTGAGGTCCACACCGCCGTTCCGCGCCTTGTCCGGCCCTTTGTACCCCTCCCATTTCCGCAGGGACATCTTGGACCCCTTGGCGTACGAGTCCACGGTGTACGGGCCGTTGCCGACGGGCTTGGCCAGCCATGCGTCGTGGTCGGCGTAGAACGCCTTGGGCAGTGGTGCGAAGGCCGGGTAGCCGAGGGTCTTGGGCCAGGTGGAGAACTTCTGCGTGAGCTTGACGGTGAAGGTGGTGTCGTCGACGACCTTCAGCCCGGAGAGCGTGTCGGCCTTGGCGTCCCCCTTCTCCGGGTGGACGTCTTCGTACCCCTCGATATAGCCGAAGAAGTAGGCGTTCTTCTGGTTGTTCTTCAGGTGGGCGCCGTAATTCCAGGCATCGACGAAGGACTTCGCGGTGACGGCCTCGCCATTGCTGAACTTCCACCCTTTCTTGATCTTCACGGTGAAGTTCTGCGAGTCCTTGGTGTCGATCTTCTCGGCGACCATGTTCTTGGCCTCGCCGGTCTTCGGGTCGTACCGCATGAGACCCCGGAAGAGCATGTCGAGCACCTTGCCGCCCTGCACCTCGTTGGTGTTCGCGGGCTCCAGCGGATTCTGCGGATCACCCCAGGAGGACCCCACGATGCCGGAGCCGTCGCCGCCACCACCGCTGTCCCCGCCTCCACCACAGGCGGTCGCCACGAGGGCGACGGTCACCGCACATGCGGCCCACTTGGCGTGCGTGGCTCCACGCATGGAGAGCCTCCCTTTCAGGCCTGAGTCACACTTAGGCCCAAATACACCCCAATGCGCTGTGTTACGCATCTTTATGGAGGCTTTCCGGGGCTAGTAGGACCGGGAAACCCTCGTATGCCAGTCCGACGCCAGGCGCGCGTGCAGTTCCACGTCGTGGCGCACTCCCTCGTACGCGAGTTTCTGGCGCTGCACGCCTTCCGCCACGAAGCCGGCGGTCCGGGCCACCCGGCAGGACGCCGGGTTGTTGATCCGGTGGCCCAGTTCGAGCCGGAACAGCCCCAGTTCGCGGAAGGCCCACCGCGCCAGCGCGTCGCACCCGTACGTCGCCACACCGCGGCCCCGTGCCGACGGTGCCGTCCAGTACGAGACCCAGCCCGTCCCGTGGACATGGTTCACCGCACCGACCGCCACATTTCCCAGCGCGACGTCGTCCTCGTCGACCACCGCGAAGGCGTACGCGGTCCCGGCACGCTCCTCTTCCTCCCGCAGCGCGATCCAACGCAGAGCACCCTCACCGGAGTCGACCGGCACATCGGACTGCCGGGACATCTCCGGGGCTGAGAAGGCCGCGAGCACGGCGACGGCATCCCCTTCCCTCCAGGACCGAAGTCCACGCACCACACACCATTCCTCCCGCGTTGACGCCGGAAAATGGGGGCGCCCGGAACCAAATGGTTCCGGGCGCCCCCATCACGTACAGGCCGTCCGCGGACTCACGCCGCGTGCACGACGTCCTTTTCCTCCGCGAAGTGGCACGCCGACTCATGCGCCGCCGGGGTGTCCTGGCCCACGAAACGCTGGGGGATCGCGAGCAGCGGGGTCTCCTCCGCGCACTTCGCCTCCGCCTTCCAGCAGCGAGTGCGGAAGCGGCAGCCCGAGGGCGGGTTCGCCGGGGACGGGACGTCGCCGGTCAGAATGATCCGCTCGCGGCCCTCGCGAGCCTCCGGGTCCGGCACCGGGACAGCCGAAAGGAGCGCCTGCGTGTACGGGTGCGTCGGGTGCTCGTAGATCTGCTCGTCCGAGCCGATCTCCGCCATCTTGCCGAGGTACATCACGCCCACGCGGTCCGAGATGTGCCGGACGATCGACAGGTCGTGCGCGATGAAGAGGTACGAGAGGTTGAACTCGTCCTGCAGCTTCGCCATCAGGTTGATGACCTGGGCCTGGACGGAGACGTCCAGGGCCGAGACCGGCTCGTCACAGATGATGATCTCGGGGTTCAGGGCCAGACCACGGGCGATGCCGATGCGCTGGCGCTGACCGCCCGAGAACTGGTGCGGGTAGCGGTTGATGTACTCGGGGTTGAGGCCGACCACGTCCAGGAGGTCCTGGACCTTCTGGCGGCGCGAGCCCTTGGGAGCCACCTCGGGGTGGATCTCGAAGGGCTCCCCGATGATGTCGCCCACCGTCATACGGGGGTTCAGGGACGTGTAGGGGTCCTGGAACACCATCTGGATGTTGCGGCGGACCGCTTTCAGGGCGCGCCCCGAAAGCTTGGTGATGTCCTGGCCCTTGTAGAAGACCTCCCCGGCCGTCGCCCGCTCCAGCGTCATCAGGAGCTTGGCGACCGTGGACTTGCCACAGCCGGACTCGCCCACGATGCCGAGCGTCTCGCCCTGGTAGAGGTCGAAGGAGATGCCGTCGACCGCCTTGACCGCGCCGACCTGCCTCTTGATGAGGATTCCCTGGGTGAGAGGGAAGTGCTTCACCAGATTGCGGACCTGGAGGATCGGCTCGCCGCGCTCCACCGGCGCCTCGATGGCCGCGACGGCCTCCTCGGCGCTGGCCGCGTCGACCGTTTCCACCTCGGAGACGTTCGGGGTGGCGTCGGCGGGCTCCTCCGTCTTCGAGAGCTTCGAAGCCTTCGTCGGCTCAGCCATGGATCGTCTCCTTCCAGAAGTGGCACGCGCTGCCGCGGCCCGGCAGATCCGTGCCGTCCTGCTCGGTCACCGGCACCAGCGCCGGAACGTCCGTACGGCAGATGTCCTCCGCCTTGGGGCAGCGCGGGTTGAAGGCGCAGCCGGACGGGACGTGGAGCAGGTTGGGCGGCAGGCCCTTGATCGCGTAGAGCTCCTGGCCCTTCTGGTCGAGCCGGGGAATCGACTCGAGCAGACCGCGCGTGTACGGGTGCGCGGGGCGCTTGTAGAGCTCGTGGACCGGGGCCGTCTCGACGATCCGGCCCGCGTACATGACCGCGATCTTGTCCGCGACGTCGGCGACCACGCCGAGGTCGTGGGTGATCAGGATCAGGCCCATGTTGTACTCGCGCTGCAGATCGGCCAGGAGGTCCATGACCTGCGCCTGGACCGTCACGTCGAGAGCCGTGGTGGGCTCGTCGGCGATGATCAGGTCCGGCTCCAGGGCGAGCGCCATCGCGATCATGATGCGCTGGCGCATACCGCCGGAGAACTGGTGCGGGTAGTCGTTCACCCGCTCCTTGGCGGCCGGGATCTTCACCCGCTCCATCAGCTCGATGGCCTTGGCCTTGGCCTCCTTGCGGCCGAGCCCGTCGTGCACCCGGAACATCTCGCCGAGCTGGTAGCCCACCGAGAGCACGGGGTTGAGCGACGACAGCGCGTCCTGGAAGATCATCGCGATCTTGCGGCCGCGGATCTTCCTGCGCTCCTCGTTGGACATCTTCAGCATGTCCTGGCCGCGGAAGAGGATCTCGCCCTGCGGGATCTTGCCGGGCGGCATGTCGAGGATGCCCATGATGGCCTGGGCCGTCACGGACTTGCCGGAGCCGGACTCACCGAGAACGGCGAGCGTCTCGCCCGCGTCCACGCTGTAGTTGACGCCGTTGACTGCCTTGACGACACCGTCACGGGTGTGGAACTCGACGTGCAGGTCCTGTACATCCAGGAGCCGCCCGCTCTTCTCCTCACCTGAACGTGGGGCGGAGGCGGAGTCTGTCTTGAGATCGATGCTGGTCACGTACGCCTCCCTCAGCGCAACTTGGGATCGAGGGCGTCGCGCACCGCGTCGCCGAGCATGATGAACGCGAAGACCGTGATGCTCAGCATTCCGGCAGGGAAGAACAGCGCGTGCGGGTTGTCCCGGATCGCCTTACTGCCCTGGGAGATGTCGATGCCCCAGGAGATCGTCGGGTCGGCGAGACCAAGTCCGAGGTACGAGAGAGTCGCCTCGGCCGAGATGTAACCACCCAGCGCGATCGTCGCCACGACGATGGTCGGCGCGATGGCGTTCGGCATCACGTGGCGGAACAGCATCCTGGTAGTACCGGCACCGAGGGCACGAGCCGCCGTCACGTAGTCCGCTTGTTTCGCGCTGATCACGGAGGCGCGCGTCACCCGTGCGATCGAAGTCCACCCGAGGAACGCGAGGGCGGCGATGACCACGTACACCTTGCGTTCGGTGAAGGCGTTCAGAATGACCATCGTGCCGAGCAGGAAGGGCAGACCGAAGAAGACGTCGGTGATACGAGAGATGATGGAGTCGATCCATCCCCCGAAGTATCCCGCCAGCATTCCCAACAAGCCGCCGACCAGCGTGACCAGGACGGTCACACCCACGCCCACCAGGATCGATGCCCGAGTTCCGTAGATGACGCGGGCGTAGATGGAACGACCCTGACCGTCGTAGCCGAACCAGTCGGGCTGGAAGAAGTGGCCCAGTTCCGGCTTGCTCAGGAAGTGGTTGGTGAGGTCACCGTCCCGCGGGTCCGCGCTGGTGAACAGCCCGGGGAAGGCGGCGATCACGATGAGCAGGACCAGCAGGGTCGCCGATATCCAGAACATGGGGCGATGGCGGAGTTCGTACCAGGCGTCGCCCCACAGCGAACGGGGCTTCTTCTGCGCGCTGGAGACCTTGTCCTTGGCAGCGGCGGTATCCGCGACCGCGGTGTCCGTGGCGCCTTTCGCGCCGGCCGCCTCCGGGGACACGTGGATCGCCGTCTTGCTCGCGGGTGTGTCAGGCATACCGGATCCTCGGGTCCAGGACCGCGTACAGCAGGTCGATGATCAGGTTCAGCAGCAGGATGACGAGGACGATGACCGTCACTACGCCGACGATCGTGGAACCCTCGCTTGTCTGGATCGCCCTGTAGAGGACGTTACCCACGCCCTGCACGTTGAAGATGCCCTCGGTGATGACAGCACCGCCGATGAAGCCGCCGATGTCCGTGCCGATGAACGTGATCACGGGAATCATCGAGTTGCGCAGCAGATGGACTCCGATGATGCGCCGGCGCGGCAGGCCCTTGGCCGTCGCGGTACGCATGTAGTCGGACCGCAGATTCTCGGCGAAGGTCGTCCGGGTCAGCCGCGCGACGTACGCCATGGAGAGCATGGCCAGGACGAAGGCCGGCAGGAACAACTGGGTGATGTCCGTGGAGTCCTGGACGTTGGGCGGCAGCCAGCCGAGCTCGTCCGCGAAGATGAACCGGGCGAGGTAGCCGAGCACGAACACCGGGATGGAAATGACGAACAAGGTGAAGACCAGGACGCCGGTGTCCGCGGTCTTGCCCGCGCGGAGACCCGCCCAGGCGCCGAGACTGATCCCGATGATGATCTCGATGATGATGGCGAGCGCCGCGAGCCTGAGCGTCACGGGGAAGGCCTCCGACATGACGTCGATGACCTCGCGGCCGCCGAATGTCTGGCCGAAGTCTCCTTGGAACAGGTTGGTCATGTAGTCGGTGTACTGCTTCCACACCGGCTGATCGAGCCCGAACTCATGGCGCAGCGCCGCGACCTGTGCGGGGTCGGCTGCCTTGTCGCCCCACATCGCCCGGATGGGGTCTCCGGGAAGGATGTGGACCATGAGGAAAATCAACAGAGTGGTCCCGATGAAGATCGGGATCATCTGGAGCAGTCGCCTAGCGGCGTAGCGCCCCATCATGCCTCCATGCCGTGAGGGGTTCGGCGACGGCACGCACTCTTCTCAACCGTAGGGTGGGGGTGGAGAGTTACGGGCCTGCGCCGTCGGCGGGTGCCGCCGCCCCGGCTGGGGCGGCGGCACCCGACGGTGGTCCCGATGCTTACTTCTGCTTCACCTGGACGTCGGTGAAGATGGGATCGCCGTCCTGGCCGTAGGGGATCTTGCCGAGGATGTTGACCGACTGACCGCTGTTGACCTTGTAGAACCACAGCGGAATCGCCGGCATCTCCTTGACGAGGATCTGCTCGGCCTCCTGGTACAGCTTCACGGTCTCGTCGAGCGTGGCGGCCTTGTCGGCCTTGGTGCTCAGCTCGTCGAACTCCTTGTTGGAGAACCCGCTGGTGTTACCGGCGGCCTTGGAGCCGTACAGGTCCCTCATGAAGTTCGAGTTGACCGGGTAGTCGAGTACCCAGCCACCGCGGTACATGGACTTGACCTGCTTGTTGTCACGCGCGTTCAGGTCGGCCTGGAAGGTCGGCTTGGAGTCGCCGACGCACTCGACCTTGACGGCCTTGCGGATGCTGTTGCAGACCGCGTCGACCCACGGCTTGTGATCCTGGTCGGCGTTGAACTGGATCGAGATCTTGTTGCCCGGAACACCGCCACCCTCCTTGATCAGGGCCTTGGCCTTCGCCGGGTCGTACTTGGCGACGTCACCGAGGGCGCCGTCCTTGTGGCCGAGCACACCGCGAGCCACGAAGGAGTCGGCCGGGGTGCGGGTGCCGTGCAGCACCTTCTTGGTGATCGTGTCGCGGTCGATCGCCATGGACAGACCCTGGATGACCTTGGGGTCGATGTCCTTGAACTGCTTGGTGTAGAAGGCGGGGACGATCGACTGGACCGCGGAGTACTCCTCGTCGATCGCGCGGTCGCCGAGGTCCTGCTTGTAGTTCGTGAGCGCGGTGGTCGGAACCTGCTCGATCCAGTCGAGGTTGTCCGAGCGGATGTCCGAGTACGCGGCGTCGGCGGTCGTGTAGTTCTTGAAGTCGATGCCGCCGTTCTTGGCCGCGTTCGGTCCCTTGTAGCCGTCGAACTTACGGACCTTGATCAGCTTGTTGTGGTCCCACGAGACGAACTTGTAGGGGCCGTTGCCGATGGGCTTCTGGCCGAACGCCTTCGGGTCCTTGAAGAAGGCCTCCGGGAGCGGCGCCCAGACGTCGTAGCCGAGCTTGTACGCGAAGTACGAGACGGGGCTGTTGAGCGAGATGGTGAAGGTGTTCTCGTCGACGACCTTCAGACCCGACATCTTGTCGGACTTGGCCTTGCCCTTCTCAGGGTGGACGTCCTCGTAGCCCTTGATGTCGGCGAACCAGCTGGAGTTGGTCTGGTTGTTCGCCACGTTGGCCGACCAGTTCCAGGAGTCCACGTAGGACTTGGCGGTCACGGGGGTCCCGTCGTGGAACTTCCAGCCCGGCTTGAGCTTGACGGTCCACACCGAGGAGTCCTTGTTCGGCTTGACCGACTCGGCGTTGATGTTCTCCAGCTCGCTGCTGCCGGGCTTGTAGTCGACCAGACCCGAGAAGACCGTGCGCAGAACGCGGCTGCCCTGGCTCTCCTTGGCGTTGGCCGGCTGCAGCGGGTTCTGCGGCTCGCTGAGCTGCGCGGTGACGATGCCCTTCGGGTCAGCCTTGCCCTTGTTCATGTCGTCACTGCTGTCACTACCGCCACCGCCACAGGCGCTGGCGGCCAGGGTGACGGCTATCGCGCACGCGACCCACTTGGCGCTCTTGGCACCACGCATGGGGTTCCTCCTCATGAGTCCACTGGTTCACTACAAGAGGGGTACGAGAAACCACGCCGACACCCCTGACGGCGCGTAGATCGAGTACCCCAGTGTGCTCGTGAGTCGGCGCTCCCCACAGCGCGTGACCCATTGACCCGAGCTATACGCGGTCAACTATTAGCCATGAGGTACCGACCTACCACAGTCTTTTGGTCTCGGTTCAATCACACCTGGTGCGTACAACTTCCAAAATCCGGACAAACTGATCCGAGATAGATGGTTGCGAAACGGACGTGTTACACATCTAACGGTCAACGATGTCCGCATTCCGGACGCACGGCCAGGAAATCCGGTTGCGGCTGCTCCCCCGAAGGCGGTCGACACGGGCCGCCCGGATGGACGCGCGTAGATGCGGCGACGGGCCTCCGACGTGGCCCCAGCGTAGTGCCGACACAGCTGTGGCCCGGCACCTAGGGTGCCGGGCCACAGAGCGATTGCCGAAGCCCCCTGGTCTCAGGGGTTCTCAGCAAGCAGTTCGATCAGCAGTACTTCTTCTTCACCACGTAGGCGAGCGACTTACGGCTGACGCTCTCGCCGCACCGCACCGCGCCGTCCACGGTCACTCCGTAGCTCTTCGCCGTGCCGTACGTGGTCTTGATCCACTTGGTGCCGCCGTCGCAGCGGTAGCCCACCCATGCGCCCGACGCCTGTCGGCGACCCACGTAGAAGTAGTACTGCCCCTTCTTCGCGAGCGTGTCCTTCACCGTCAGGTTATGGGTCGTGGTGCGGTCCTTCCGGTGCCTGTACGTCCCCTGGACATTGACGTCGAGGCTTACCAGCACCTTGGCCACGCTGAATCCAGCGTTGGCGCCCGCTGTGATCTCACGCTCGGACGACAGCGTCCTGATGTGCTCGACGCTCCTCGTGACTTCGCGAGCGCCCCCCGAGTACGCCTTCTCGTAGCCCTTCGCGTGAGTGATCTTCCAGGGCTTCGCCGTCGACGCCCACTTCACCGTGCGACTGCCCCGGTCGCAGATCTGCTCCCCGGCTTCACCGGCGGATGCCGTGGTCGCCGATACGCCGACCATCAGAGAAGCTACCGCGCCGGTCGCAGCGACAGCAGCAATGACCCTCTTGCCCATCTGAACAACTCCCCGTTTCGCAGGGGGATATGGCATGTCATGCCGCCCCCCGACCCGTCTCATCCTTTGACGAGACGCGTTCAACTTAAAGGTTGCGAATGTGACGCGTCCAGGAAGTTGGGCGAAACTTGAGGTTCACGGCGTCGGCATGTCGCGTTCATGCGCAGCCGAACTGACATGACGTCAAGTCGGCTTATTTCGCTGAAAGTTGCTCTTCAGGGGGCTGGAGTGGGACAGACGACGGAGGCTTCCGTCGGCGCGCGCGATGGCGCCGCCCGCCGGAAGGGCTTCCGATTCCGCCCACCGAAAGAGGGGCCGGTGAATTTGCGATGCCAATGAAGCTGCATCTCCCGCGACACAGTGCCCCGTTGGGCGGAAAGGCCGATGGCCGGCGCCCCAGGGGGTGCCGGCCATCGGTCCTGCTCGATCCTGCTGGATCAGCCGTGCTTGGCGCGCGAGGCGGAGCGGCCGCGCTGCTTGGCGTCCAGGACGACCTTGCGGATACGCACGGTCTCCGGGGTCACCTCGATGCACTCGTCGTCGCGGCAGAACTCCAGGGACTGCTCAAGGGACAGCTTGCGGGCGGGCACGACGTTCTCGGTCGTGTCCGCGGAAGCCGCACGCATGTTGGTGAGCTTCTTCTCCTTGGTGATGTTCACGTCCATGTCGTCGGCGCGCGAGTTCTCGCCGACGATCATGCCCTCGTACACCTCGGTGCCGGCCTCGGTGAAGATGACACCGCGCTCCTGGAGGTTGACCATCGCGAACGGCGTGACCGAGCCCGAACGGTCCGCGACGAGCGAGCCGTTGTGACGGGTGCGCAGGTCGCCGAACCACGGCTCGTGACCCTCGAAGATCGAGTGCGCGATGCCGGTGCCGCGGGTCTGCGTCAGGAACTCCGTACGGAAGCCGATGAGGCCGCGCGACGGGACGATCCACTCCATGCGGATCCAGCCGGAGCCGTGGTTGGTCATCGTCTCCATACGGCCCTTGCGGGTCGCCATCAGCTGCGTGATGGCGCCGAGGTGCTCCTCGGGCGAGTCGATCGTCATGCGCTCGATCGGCTCGTACGTCTTGCCGTCGATCTGCTTGGTGACGACCTCGGGCTTGCCGACGGTCAGCTCGAAGCCCTCGCGGCGCATCTGCTCGACCAGGATGGCGAGCGCGAGCTCACCACGGCCCTGGACCTCCCAGGCGTCGGGACGCTCGGTGTCCAGGACACGGAGCGAGACGTTACCGATGAGCTCCTTGTCCAGACGGTCCTTCACCTGACGGGCGGTGACCTTGTGGCCCTTGCCGCCCTTGCCGACGAGCGGCGAGGTGTTGGTGCCGATGGTCATGGAGATCGCGGGCTCGTCGACCGTGATGAGCGGGAGCGCGATGGGGTTCTCGGGGTCGGCCAGGGTCTCGCCGATCATGATGTCCGCGATACCGGCGATGGCGCAGATGTCACCGGGGCCGGCCTTCTCGGCAGGCTTGCGGGTGAGCGCCTCGGTCATCATCAGCTCGGTGATGCGGACGTTCGCCATCGTGCCGTCACGCTTGATCCACGCGACGGTCTGGCCCTTCTTCAGCTCGCCCTGCTCGACACGGCACAGCGCGATACGGCCGAGGAAGTTGTCGGCGTCGAGGTTCGTGACGTGCGCCTGGAGGGGCGCGTCCTCGTCGTACTTCGGGGCCGGGACGGTCTCCAGGATCGTGGAGAAGAACGGCTCGAGGTTGTCGCTGTCGGCCGGGACGGTGCCGTCCTCCGGCTTGGTCAGCGACGCGACGCCGTCACGGGCGCAGGCGTAGACGATCGGGAACTCGATCTGGTCCTCGTCCGCGTCCAGGTCCAGGAACAGGTCGTACGTCTCGTCGACGACCTCGGCGATGCGCGAGTCAGGACGGTCCGTCTTGTTGATGCAGAGGATCACCGGCATCTTCGCGGCGAGGGCCTTGCGCAGGACGAAGCGGGTCTGGGGCAGCGGACCCTCGGAGGCGTCCACGAGGAGGACGACCGCGTCCACCATCGACAGGCCGCGCTCGACCTCACCACCGAAGTCGGCGTGGCCGGGGGTGTCGATGATGTTGATGGTGATGACGTCGCCGCCATCCTTGGGGTGGTACTTGACGGCCGTGTTCTTGGCCAGGATCGTGATGCCCTTCTCACGCTCCAGGTCGTTCGAGTCCATCATGCGGTCGTCGAGGGACTCGGCTGCGTGCGCGGCGAAGGAGCCGGCCTGCTTGAGCATGGCGTCGACCAGGGTGGTCTTGCCATGGTCGACGTGGGCGACGATGGCAACATTACGAATGTCATGGCGCGTGGGCATACGAGCTGCGCTTCTCCCGGGAAGAGTGGATGGCCGCGCGTACGGTCCGGCACGCGTGCCCTGCCGGGCAGACAACACGCCACGGCCTCACCCCAGTCTACGTGCCTTGCGCGGGGGAGACCTCCGCGGGGCCTCGTGGGGGGCCTGACCAGGGGT
Source organism: Streptomyces sp. Je 1-332 (assembly GCF_040730185.1). Taxonomy (NCBI): domain Bacteria; kingdom Bacillati; phylum Actinomycetota; class Actinomycetes; order Kitasatosporales; family Streptomycetaceae; genus Streptomyces; species Streptomyces sp. Je 1-332. The sequence goes on along the minus strand of NZ_CP160402.1, from coordinate 5,320,791 downwards.
TTTCGGGGTGCTGGGGTGGTGTTGGGAGGTGCTGGGGAACATGCGGGTCAAGGGGTGGGCACGACCTTGCCCGCCGGGGGTGCCGGCGGGCAAGGGAGTTGAGCGGAATCTGAGCGTGACCTGCGGTAAAGCTGCCGTCTGACCTGCGGTGAAGCTGCCGTGTGACCCGAGGCAGAGCTACTTGTCCGCGGGCTTGCCCGCCGGCTTGGCGCCCGGCTTCAGGAAACCCATGTCCTCGTAGTTCGGCACCTGGAAACCGAACGCACCCGCGTTCGCGAGGTTCGTGCGGGCCGCCATCAGCTGGGGGCGCTGGTAGAGAGGAATCGATCCTGCTTCGGCCCAGATGCGGGCGTCGGCCTTCTTGACCAGGGCGCGGTTCTCGTCCTCGTCGAGCTCCCCCATCGCCTGGTCGAACAACTGGTCGATGTGATCCGTACCGACCCGCGTGTAGTTCTGCTCGACGTTCAGCGACCCGTCCGCGGCCGGCACCGGCTTGGCGAAGATCGGGCGCGCGTCCGTCGCCGGGAAGGCCGTCGCGGGCCAGGAGTACAGGGCGAGGTCGTACTGGCCGGACGCGATGTGGTCCTTGAAGTAGCTGTCGTCGGCGACCTTCGCCGTCTCCGTGCGGATCCCGATCTTCTCCAGCATCCGCGAGATCCGGTCGGCCACCGTACGCAGCGACTCCGAGCCCTCGCCGGAGGGCAGCACGAAGCGCAGGGTGAGGGGCTTGCCGTCCTTGGCCATGGGGCCGCCCGCGGCGGAGCCCTTGGGGGCCGCCGTGCCCTTGGGGGCGTAGGCCCCGGGCGCACCGCCCTTCGCGGCCTTCTTCTCGGACTTCCCCTCCGCGTGCTGCTTCGTGTGGCCGCCGGGGTCCTTCTTCTTCTCCTTGTCCGCCTCGCGGTGGGCCCCGAAGGACGCCGCCTGGCGGGTGAGCGCCGCCTGCTGGTAGGCCGCCGCCGGAGCGGGCGCGAGCACCGAGGTGCCGCTGTCGCCCGGCTTCTCGTCGTCCTCGCCGACGACGTACGCACCGTCGTCGCCCGAGTCCTCCGCCGTGTCCGAGTCCCCCGCCGAGTCCTTCGCGCCGTCGGATCCGGAGTCCGCCTTCGACTTCTTGGCGTCCGCCTCTCCCCCGGCCGTCTTCCCCTTCGGCTCCTTCACCGGGCCGCCCTGCGTCCACCCCGCGTCGGCGAGCAGCGCCCGCGCCTCCGCGGTGTCCTGGTCGCCGAGGGCCCCGCTGTTGTCCGCGTACGCCTGCTGCCCGGCGAGGGCCAGGTGGCTGCCGACCGGCTTGGCGGGCAGGCCCAGCGGCGTGAGGACCGCCTTGGCGAGCTCTTCGCGGTCGAGGGCGCGGGCCACCGCGCGTCGCACCCGGTCGTCGGCGAGCGGGCCGTCGGTGCCGTTGAGGGCGAGCTGGGTGTAGGCCGGTTCGAGGGACTTGCGGACGGTGTAGCCCCGCAGGCCCGTCTGCTCGGTGGCGTACTTCTTGATCGCCTTACCGGTCCGCTGCCGGGCCAGCTGCTCGCTGTCGGCCGCCTCCTCGTCGGAGCCGTGGGCGACCGCCCAGGAGCGCAGCGCCTTGGCCGGGGTCAGCCGCGACTCGGGGCCGTGGCTGAGCGGGCCCTGGACGCCCTTGTCGTGCGCCGCGTTCGCGATGCGCCGCGCCTCGGGGGCGTCGATCTCGGCGAGGTCGACCTTGCCCTGCGCGAGCGCCGCGGCCCGCTCGGCACGCGGTACCTCGCGCAGGACCAGCTTGGAGAGCTTCGCGGGCCTGCCCCACCAGCGGGGGTTGCGGACCAGCGTGACCTCTTCCGCCTTGCTGTCGAAGTCCTGCACCGCGAACGGGCCCGCGCTGACCTTGAGCTTGCGCCGCGCACCGTCGTTGAAGGTGTCAGGAGTGCCCATGACCTCCTTCGGGTACAGCGGCGAGAAGAGCGAACGCCAGTCCGCGTAGGGCTTGTTGAAGGTGACGCGCACCTCCAGGTTGTCCGCGCCGCGCTCGATCTTCTCGATGCGGTCGTACCCCGCGTTGCGTGCCGTCCAGTACGCGCTGTCCTTGCCGGACAGAGCGCGCTGCTGGGCCGCGAAGTCATCGGCGCCGATCTCCCGGCCGTCGCTCCACACCGCCTGCTGGTTGAGCTTGTAGAGCACGACCTGCTTGGGCTCGCGCTCGACGACCTTCGCGGACTCCAGGTAGTCGGTGTTCTGCTGCGCCCTGCCCTGTGCGTCGAGCCGGAACATCGACGGCAGGACCGCTCCCGCGATCCGCGACGTGCCCGCGTCCGCGTCCGACTGGAAGGAGTTGAGGGTCTCCGGCATCACGTCGACGGCCCAGTTCATGGTCCCGCCGTCGGCGACGTGGTCCCGGGCCGCGGGCGCGATGTCCTGGCCGGCGGTCGGGGAGCCCGCCTCGTCCTGGGAGCTGCAGGCGGCGAGGCTGGGCAGGGCCAGCACGCCCGTGGCGAGGAACACGGCAGATCTCAGTCTGGCGCGGTCTGGTGACATGACGGGTACCTCCGGGGCTCGCCCGGCCGCCCGCTACCAGGACCGGGCCGGGTTTGATCACGTTTGGCGGTATATGGAGCTGATCACATCTATCGATCCACTGAAGGGGACGGGACCCGGCCCTGGGGGACGACACGGCGTGGGGGCACCGGATCCCACTCGTGCGGCCCAACCCCGCGTGACCGAGCGTGACGAGGGGATCGGCCCGCGCCCCGAGGCACGTCGGGGCGGCGGCGCACACCCCGGCGCGTTCCAGCGGCGCGTTTCGGCGCGTGCGAGCCGGGAATCCCTGCAGATCCCTTCACAAGCCGGGATGTGACGCGCGACACTCGCAGGCGCATGAACGTTGCCACCGCACCCCTGAAGTGAGGGCAAGTCATGGCTCTGCAGGATGATCTGACGGCTGTTCAGCGAAGTGTCGACGAGCTGCTCCGCGCCGTCGGCAAGCTGGAGCAGCAGGTCGGCGATGGTTCCCGGGGCGGGCCTGCCGCGATCGACGTGCGCCGCGTCCGGGCGGACGCCGACCACCTGCGCGAGAGCGTCGCGCTCCTGCGCGCCTCGGCCCACGACCCGGCCGTGGCCCCGCAGAAACGTCTTGACCTGGTCACCATCCCCGATACGCCGTACGACAGCTCGCTGTGGACGGACTCGGACGACGAGGGCCTCGGCGCGAGCGACCGGCACGCGCCTTGACCGGTCCGGCGCGCCCTGAGCGCCCTTCGGCGGCCGAGCCAGGCCGCCCGACCTGCGGACGAACCTGCGGACGAACCTGAGGACAAAGGAGTGGAGCCTCGTTGGCCACCGGCACGGAACCCCATCTGAAAAGCGGTCAGGATCCCGGCGGCGTCAGAGCGGCGACGCGCGCCGCGATCAGCGCTGCCCATCTGCGGACCGACCGCTGGTGGCTCGCGCCCGCCGCGACCGCCGCCGGCCTCTTCGCCTTCATCGTCTACTCGACGTGGCGGGCCTTCGCCAACGCGGACTATTACGCGGCGCCCTACGTCTCACCGTTCTACTCACCGTGCCTCGCCGAGAACTGCGAGCCGATGCGGTCGGGACCCAACTGGGAGATCTTCGGCAGCTGGTGGGGCCTGTCCCCCGCCCTGCTGATCCTGATCTTCCCCCTCGGCTTCCGCCTGACCTGCTACTACTACCGCAAGGCGTACTACCGCGGCTTCTGGGCGTCACCGCCCGCCTGCGCGGTCGCCGAGCCGCACAAGAAGTACTCCGGAGAGACCCGCTTCCCGCTCATCCTGCAGAACATCCACCGCTACTTCTTCTACGCGGCGGTCCCGGTGGCGGGCATCCTCACGTACGACACCGTGCTTTCGTTCCGCGATGAGCACTACGAGTGGGGCCACATGGGCCTCGGCACGCTCGTCATGCTGGTCAACATCGTGCTGATCTGGGCGTACACCCTCTCCTGCCACTCCTGCCGGCACATCGTCGGCGGCAAGCTCAAGCACTTCTCCAAGCACCCCGTGCGCTACCGCATGTGGCAGTGGGTCGGGAAGCTGAATGCCCGTCACATGCTGCTCGCCTGGGCTTCCTTGGTGAGCGTGGCGCTCGCCGACTTCTACGTGTATCTGATCGCGTCCGGCGCCTTCGACGATCCGAGGTTGTTCTGATGTCTCAAGTGGAGCGGCAGCAGTGGGACGTTGTCGTGGTGGGAGCCGGAGGAGCGGGCCTGCGGGCCGCGATCGAGGCACGTGAGCAGGGCGCCCGTACCGCAGTGATCTGCAAGTCCTTGTTCGGCAAGGCCCATACGGTGATGGCCGAGGGCGGCATCGCGGCCTCCATGGGCAACGTGAACTCCGGCGACAACTGGCAGGTGCACTTCCGCGACACCCTGCGCGGCGGCAAGTTCCTCAATCAGTGGCGGATGGCCGAGCTGCACGCGCGTGAAGCTCCGGACCGCGTATGGGAGTTGGAGACCTGGGGCGCGCTGTTCGACCGTACGGCGGACGGGCGGATCTCCCAGCGCAACTTCGGTGGGCACGAGTATCCCCGCCTCGCGCACGTGGGCGACCGGACCGGCCTGGAGCTCATCCGCACCCTTCAACAGAAGATCGTCTCCCTCCAGCAGGAGGACGAACGCGAATTCGGGGACCACGAAGCGCGGTTGAAGGTCTTCCAGGAGTGCACGGTCACCCGCGTCCTCAAGGAGGGCGAGCGGGTCAGTGGCACGTTCTGCTACGACCGCGAGTCCGGCCGCTTCTTCGTGCTCGAGGCCCCGAGCGTCGTTCTCGCGACCGGCGGCATCGGCAAGTCCTTCAAGGTGACGTCGAACTCGTGGGAGTACACGGGCGACGGCCACGCGCTCGCGCTGCTCGCCGGGGCGCCGCTCCTGAACATGGAGTTCGTGCAGTTCCACCCGACGGGGATGGTCTGGCCGCCTTCGGTGAAGGGCATTCTGGTCACCGAGTCGGTGCGCGGCGACGGCGGTGTACTGCGCAACTCCGAAGGCAAGCGGTTCATGTTCGACTACGTGCCGGACGTCTTCAAGGAGAAGTACGCCCAGTCGGAGGACGAGGGCGATCGCTGGTACGACGACCCGGACAACAACCGGCGCCCTCCGGAGCTGCTTCCGCGCGACGAAGTGGCGCGCGCGATCAACTCCGAGGTGAAGGCGGGCCGCGGATCGCCGCACGGCGGGGTCTTCCTGGACGTGTCGACGCGCATGCCCGCGGAGGTCATCCGGCGCCGACTGCCCTCGATGTACCACCAGTTCAAGGAGCTCGCGGACGTCGACATCACCGCCGAGGCGATGGAGGTCGGACCGACCTGCCACTACGTGATGGGCGGCATCGCGGTCGAGTCGGACACGGCGGCGGCGGAGCGCGTACCGGGTCTGTACGCGGCAGGAGAGGTCGCCGGCGGCATGCACGGCTCCAACCGGCTCGGCGGCAACTCCCTGTCCGACCTGCTCGTGTTCGGGCGGCGCGCGGGGCTGCACGCGGCGCGGTACGCGGCGGGCTTCTCCGGGGCGGGTCTCACCGGGGCGGGCGCGAGGCCGTTGGTGGACGAGGTCGAGGTGGACACGGCGGCCGCCGAGGCGCTGCGGCCGTTCAGTGCGGAGGGCCCCGAGGAAGGGGCGACACCGGAGAATCCGTACACCCTCCACCAGGAACTCCAGCAGACGATGAACGACCTGGTCGGCATCATCCGCCGCGAGGCGGAGATGGAGCAGGCCCTGGAGAAGCTCGCGGAACTGCGCGTGCGGGCACGGCGGGCCGGCGTCGAGGGGCACCGACAGTTCAACCCCGGCTGGCACCTGGCACTCGATCTGCGCAACATGCTGCTCGTCAGCGAGTGCGTGGCGCGGGCCGCCCTGGAGCGCACGGAGAGCCGGGGCGGCCACACCCGCGAGGACCATCCGGGGATGAACCGCGAATGGCGCCGCGCGAATCTGCTCTGCCAGCTCACGGATCCTTCCGGCGGGCTCGCGGCGACCGACCCCGTACGCGGCCAGATCGACCTGGTGCGGGTCACCACCGAGCCCATCCGTCCCGACCTGCTTGCTCTCTTCGATAAGGAAGAGCTGGTCAAGTACCTGGCCGAAGAGGAGCTTTACGAGTGAGTACGTCTACGTCCGCGTCCACGCCGAGTTCCACCTCGTACGACGCGCGGTTCCGGGTCTGGCGCGGGAACGTCGAGGGCGGCGACCTGGAGGACTTCACGGTCGAGGTCAACGAAGGCGAGGTCGTCCTCGACATCATCCACCGCCTGCAGGCGACCCAGGCCCCCGACCTCGCGGTGCGCTGGAACTGCAAGGCGGGCAAGTGCGGTTCGTGCTCGGCGGAGATCAACGGCCGGCCGCGGCTCATGTGCATGACGCGGATGTCGGTGTTCAGCCGCGAGGACGTCATCACGGTGACACCGCTGCGGGCCTTTCCTGTGGTGCGGGACCTGGTGACGGACGTCGGCTTCAACTACACGAAGGCGCGGGAGGTGCCGTCCTTCGTGCCACCTGCGGACCTCGGCCCCGGCGAGTACCGCATGCAGCAGGCGGACGTGGACCGCTCCCAGGAGTTCCGCAAGTGCATCGAGTGCTTCCTGTGCCAGGACACGTGCCATGTGGTGCGCGACCACGAGGAGAACAAGGCGGCGTTCGCGGGACCACGCTTCCTGATGCGGGTCGCGGAGCTGGACATGCACCCGCTGGACGCGGCGGCGGAGAGCGGCATCGACCGCAAGAAGACCGCTCAGGACGAGCACGGCCTCGGCTACTGCAACATCACGAAGTGCTGTACGGAGGTGTGCCCGGAGGGCATCAAGATCACGGACAATGCCTTGATCCCCTTGAAGGAACGGACAGTTGACCGGAAGTACGATCCGCTGGTGTGGCTCGGGAACAAGATCCGGCGGCGGGGGGAGCAGTAGCGCCGCTACGGCCCTTCGGGGAGGTGTCCGGAGGTGGAGTTCGCCGGATGAGGCGCCATTTCGCTGCGGAGGACCAGGAGGCGGCTTACGCTCCCGGGATGGGGACGACTGATCGACTGCTCGGCTCGGGTCGCACCGCGGATGTCTTCGCACTGGACGACACGTGGGTGCTGCGCCGGTATCGGGACGGGACCGACGCGACGGACGAGGCCGCCGTCATGACGTATCTGTACGAGCACGGGTATCCCGTACCGCCGGTGCGCCCGGCCGAGGCCGGGGCGCCGCCCACCGACCTGGTCATGGGGCGGCTGACGGGGCCGACCATGGCGGAGGCCGCGTTGCGGGGCGCGATCACGCCGCAGGAGGCGGCGGTGATCCTCGCCCGGTCGCTGCACACGCTGCACGCCCTTCCTGCTCGCTCGTCCGCCTCGCCCACGGACCGCGTCCTGCATCTCGATCTCCACCCGGGGAACGTGATCCTCACCCCGGAGGGCCCCGTGGTGATCGACTGGGCCACCACGGAGGAGGGGCCGCCCGGCCTCGACTGGGCGATGTCGGCGCTGATCCTCGCGGAGGTCGCGGTGAGCGGCAGACCCGAGGCCGCGGGGTCACGCGCCGCCCTGGCCACGCTCCTGACGGACGCGGCGGTCGATGTCAGGGCCACAGCGACCAACCACCTCGCGGAGGCCCGCGCCCGCCGGGCAGCGAACCCGACGCTGGGGGCGGACGAGTTGCGGTGGCTGGATGCGGCGGTGGAGCTGGTGCTGGAGTAGCGCTGGGCAGCACTGACGGGAGGCGGCACGAGACGCTGGGCGCCCCGGGGCGGACAGAGGACCCGAGGCGGACGGAGGACCCAGGGCCGACAGAGGACCCGAGGCTGACAGAGGACCCGAGGCTGACAGAGACCCTGGGGAAGGACGCCGCCCGATCCCCCGCCCGTTCCCCCGGTCGCGCACCCCCCAAGACGGTCATACGCTCCCAAATGTGACGCCGCCCTCACACATAGTCGTGCGGGCGTCAGCGGTAGCTGTCGCACTGCTCAGCTGGTGCCTGTTGCTGCTGGCCGCCCCCTCGGCACTCGCCGCCCCGGCCGACGACCCGGTCACGCTCTCCCGTGACGGCCAGATCACCGACAAGGTGGGCGCGCTCGGCGACCGCAAGGACGCCACCGCACGGGCGCTCGACCGACTCTACGACGACCGCGGCCTCCAGCTCTTCGTCGTCTACGTACGAGACTTCTCCGGGCGCGGCGCGCAGGACTGGGCGGATGTCACCGCTCAGCGCAACGGGCTCGGTCTCGACGACCTGCTGCTCGCCGTAGCCACGCACGACCGCCAGTACGCCTACTCCGCGGACGCCGACTCGCGGCTCACCGAGGCCCAGCTCCAGGACGTGGCGACCACCGCGATCAAGCCCGCGCTGCGGCAGAACGACTGGGCGGGCGCGGCCATCGGCGCCGCGAACGGCTACAGCGCGGTCCTCACCGGCAGGCCCGTCCCCACCCCGGAGATCACCCCGGGAGCCGCCGATCCGGGTGGCGGCAGCGGCGGCGGTGCGGAGACGGCCACCGGCGACCTCGTCCTGCCCATCGCGGTGGTCGGCGGCGCCGGCGCCCTCGCGGCGGTCGCGTACAGCCGCCGCAAGCGGCGTACGAACACGCGGACGACGCCCGGAGCCGGCGGCTGGGGCAAGGGCGCGGCGGGCCAGGGGCCCACCCCGCTCCCGGAGCTCGACAAGCGCAGCAAGCAGCTCCTGGTGGAGACCGACGACGCGATCCGCACCAGCGCGGAGGAACTCGGCTTCGCCACCGCCCAGTTCGGCGACGAGGCGGTGCGGCCCTTCACGGACGCGCTCGCGTACGCACGCTCCGAGCTGACCACGGCCTTCAAGCTGCGCCAGCAGCTGGACGACGCCTATCCGGAGGACGACGCGACCCGGCGCACCATGCTGGACGAGATCGTCGCGCGCTGCACCGAGGCGGGACGGCGCCTCGACGCGGAGGCCGCGGGTTTCGACCAGCTGCGCGCCCTGGAACGCGACGTGACGGGAGCCCTGGACCACGCCGAGCAGGTGTTCCGGGAGGTCACGGGCCGCACATCGGCGGCGGAGACCACCCTCGGCAAGATCCGCGAACAGTACGCGCCACCCGCGTCCGCGGCCGTGGTCGGCCACGTGGAGCAGGCCAAGGACCGCCTCGTCTTCGCCACGACGCATCTGAACGAGGCACGCCAGGCCATCGACGCGGGCGACAACGGCAAGGCCGCCGTCCATCTGCGGGCCGCCGAGGGCGCCATCGACCAGGCCGGCACCCTCGTGGACGCCGTCGACCGGCTCGCCGACGAGCTGGCGCTGGCCACGGAGAAGCTCCCCGCCGCGCTCACCGAGACGGAGACCGACCTCGCCGAGGCGCGCGGCCTCCTCGAAGGCACCACGGCGGGGGCCTCCACGGCCGACCTGCACGGCCGTATCGCCCGCGCGGAGACGGTGGTCGCCGAGGTCCGCAAGAAGATGGCCGCGGGCCCGCACGACCCGATCGACGCCCTGCGCCGGGTCGAGGAGGCCGACGCGGTCCTCGACGAGTCCCTCAAGGGCGCCCGCGAGCGCGAGGTCACCCGACAGCGCGCAGCCACCCTCCTCGGCCAGGCCCTGCTCACCGCGCGCAGCGCCGTGGGAACGGCGGCGGACCTCATCGACACGCACCGGGGCGGCGTGGGCAGCGAGGCGCGGACCCGCCTCGCCGAGGCCCAACGCCATCTCGCGGGTGCGGAAGCTGCCAAGGACACCGACGCCTCCGCGGCGCTCGCCGAGGCCCAGCAGGCCGACACCCAGGCCCGGCAGGCCCAGCAGCTCGCCGAACGCGACGTACGCGGCTACGGCAACCCCTACGGAGGCGCCGGCGGCCGTGGCGGCGGCATGGGCGGCGCGGTCCTCGGCGGCATCATCCTCGGCGAGCTCTTCGGAGGAGGCCGCGGCATGGGCGGGGGCGGCTTCGGAGGGGGCGGCTTCGGCGGCGGTGGCTTCGGCGGAGGCGGTCCCGGAAGCTTCGGCGGCGGCGGTACCCGGGGCCGGATGGGCGGGGGCGGAAGGTTCTGAGCCACGCCCGCCCCGCCGCTCCGGCCGCCTGCCCCCCCGGTCCACCCCGCTGCCCGCCCGTCCCGCTGCCACCACCCCTCACACAAAGGAGCCCGTCATGACCAAGCAGACGATCCTCGGCCGCGTGGCCCAGCTCGCCAAGGCCAACATCAACGCCGCCCTCGACCAGGCCGAGGACCCGCAGAAGATGCTCGACCAGCTCATCCGCGACTACACGAACAACATCAGGGAGGCGGAGGAGGCGGTCGCGACCACCATCGGCAATCTGCGGATGCTGGAACTGGACCGCAAGGAGGACCAGGAAGCCGCCGCGGAATGGGGCACCAAGGCGGTCGCGGCCAGCAAGAAGGCCGACGAGCTGCGGTCCGGCGGCAGTGCCGTGGAGGCCGACAGGTTCGACGGCCTGGCCAAGGTCGCGCTGCAGCGGCAGCTGCAGTCCGAGCGGGAGGCCAAGGACGCCGAGCCGACGATCGCCTCGCAGACGGAGGTGGTCGACAAGCTGAAGTCGGGCCTCGACCAGATGAAGATCAAGCTGACCGAACTGCAGTCGAAGCGCGACCAGTTGGTCGCCCGCGCCAAGACCGCGCAGGCCCAGAACCAGATGATGGACGCCGCCCAGAACATCGATGTCCTCGACCCGGCCAGCGAGTTGCACCGCTTCGAGGACAAGGTGCGCCGCGAGGAGGCGAAGGCGCTGGGCAAGCAGGAGCTCGCCGCTTCCTCCTTGGACGCCCAGTTCGAGCAGCTGGACAGCCTGGGCGACACGGCGGAGGTCGAAGCCCGCCTCGCCGCGCTCAAAGCGACCACCTGACCACGTACGCGACCGACCACACGACCACGTACGCGACCACAGGGCCACGTAGCGGCCCTCAGAACAGGCTGAGCAGCGCCTCCGCCGCGTCCATCGGCTCCACCCCGCTCTCCGGCAACGGCATCTCGAACCACACCGTCTTGCCGCGCGGCGTCCTGCGCGAGCCCCACGCGGCGCTCAGCAGGCCGACCAGTTGCAGCCCGCGCCCGCCCTCGTCCGTGTCGCGCGCCCGGCGGCGGCGCGGCTGGACGAGGCCCGCGTCCCACACCTCGCACACCAGGGTGCGGTCGAGCAGGAGCCGCACCCGGATGTCACCCTCGCCGTACCGCAGCGCGTTGGTGACCAGCTCGCTGACCAGCAGTTCGGCCGTGTCGCAGAGGGGGTCGAGGTCCCAGGTGCGCAGCTGCTGGCAGGCCAGTTCGCGGGCCCGGCCCACCGACTTCGGGTCGCGCTCCAGCGTCCAGTCCCCGACCGCCTCGGCGGGCAGGCCCTGGATGCGCGCCATGAGCAGCGCGATGTCGTCCTCCCCGTGGTGGGTGTCGAGGGTGTTCAGGACGTGGTCGCAGACGTCCTCGAGAGCGGGCGCGGGGTCGTCGAGCGCGCGTACGAAGGCGTTCAGGCCCTCGTCGAGGGGGTGGTGGCGCGACTCGACGAGCCCGTCCGTGTACAGCGCGAGCAGGCCGCCCTCGGGCAGCTCGACCTCGACCTCCTCGAAGGGCTCACCGCCGACTCCCAGCGGCATGCCGGGCGGCACGTCGAGCATGAGCGGAGTCTCGCCGGGCTCGACGAGTACGGGCGGCAGGTGGCCGGCGTTGGCGAAGGTGCAGCGGCGCGTGACGGAGTCGTAGACCGCGTAGACGCACGTGGCCAGGTAGACCTCGGAGAGGTCCGTCTCACTCGCGGCACGCGTCTGCCGGGCCGATCTGGTGGCCTGCTGGGTGCCCGAGGGGTCGCCGAGGCCGCGGGCGATCTCGTCGAGCGCGGAGAGCACCTCCGCGGGCTCCAGGTCCAGGAGCGCCAGGGTGCGTACGGCGGTGCGCAGTTCACCCATGGCGACGGCGGCCCGCAGACCGCGGCCCATGACGTCGCCGACGACCAGGGCGGTGCGGTGGCCCGGCAGTTCGATGACGTCGAACCAGTCGCCGCCGACCTCGGTCGCCGCGTTGCCCGGCAGATAGCGGCAGGCGATGTCAAGGCCTGACGCCTCGGGGTCGTCGGGCGGGAGCAAGGAACGCTGCAGTATCAGCGCGCGTTCGTGCTCGCGGCGGTAGAGGCGGGCGTTGTCGATACAGACGGCGGCGCGCGCGGCGAGCTCGACGGCGAGGGCGCGGTCGCGCTCCCCGAAGGGCTCGCTCCCCTTCGTACGGGAGAACTGGGCGAGGCCGACGACGGTGTCGTGGGCGACCATCGGCACGGCGAGCGTCGACTGGATGAGCCCGCCGGTGAGCCTGCTCGCGGAGCCGTCGTCGGCCGCGGAGACGAGCCGCGGACGCGCCGCGCGCAGGGCGTCGGCGCAGGGCGACGTGAAGGCGAAGCGGTGCACAGCGCCCACGTCGACGGGGTGGCCGCCTTCCGGGAAGGGCGCGTCGGCTACGGCACTGGCGAAGGCGACGCGGCGCAGTTCGGCGCTTCCGTCGGCGAGGCCCGGGGGTGTCTCGTCGCCGTCGAGCAGGCCTTGGTAGAGGTCCACGGACGCGAGGTCGCAGAAGCCGGGGACGGTGACGTCGAGCAGCTCGCGCGCGGTCGTCTCCAGGTCGAGGGAGTTGCCTATGCGTGCGCCCGCCTCGTTCAGGAGGGCGAGGTTACGTCGGGCGTGGGCGGCTTCGCGGGCGGCGGCGTGCCGCCGGGTGACGTCGGTGCCGAGGCCCGCGACGCCTATGGGGCGGCCGGAACCGCTGTGCACGCGGTAGAGGTTGATGGACCAGTGGCGGCGGTCGTTGCTGCCGGGGGCGGGGCCGACTATCTGCATGTCCGTGACGGAGTCGCCGGTCTCCAGGACCCGCTTGAGGGCGGCGGCCATACGGTCGGCCTCGTGCCGCGGCAGGTAGTCGTGGACGGTGCGCCCGCGGTGCTCCTCGACGCCGCCTCCGAAGACCGCGGCGAAACGGCGGTTGGCCCGCTGCACCCTCAGGTCCGTGCCGAACAGCAGGAAACCGAAGGGAGATTGGCCGAAAATGGCCTGCGAGGCGGCGAGGTCCGTCTCGATCTGCCGGAGCGCCCGTACGTCGACGACGATGCAGACGGCGGCCCGCTCGCCCTCCTCGGTCCCGGTCGGCATCACGTAGACCTCGGCGATGCCCTCGGAGCCCTTGTACGTCTCCGCGCCGGACCCGTCGGACCGCGCGGGCGCCCGGAAGGGAACGGACCCGGTCCACTCCCTGCCGTCCAGGATCTCCGCCATCTTGCGGTGCCCGCCGCTGCGCAGCTCGGACGGGACGAAGGCCTCGATCGGGTCCCTGCCCACGGCGTCCTCGGCGGCCACACCGAACAGCCGCTCGGCACGCAGGCTCCACTGGTCGATGAGACCGTCGGGGCCTATCGAGAACGACGCCACCTTGATGTAGTCGTAGATCGAACCGGGTGGACTGCTCTGCCACATCACGTCATCCGCAGCTTCGCCCCTGGCGTCGCCCGACGGCCCGTCCTGCTCCGTCGCCTTCGCTGGTATCTCGCTCACGCGAACCGTCCCCTCCAGCTCACCACGTCCGGCACCGGTCACCGGATGCGGCTGCCCGCAGTATCCAGCACTACGGAACCACGCCACACGGCGTTCACGATCACAGCACGGACTCAACTCTTTTTGGCCCGTGACCGTCTTGTGTCCGTCTCACGCTGCCAGTCTTCTAACCCGGCAGCACCAGCTCGAACCACACCGTCTTGCCCGTCTTCCCCGTCCTGCCCTGCCGCGTCCCCCAGCGCCGGGACGCGCGGGCCACCAACTGGATCCCCCTGCCCCCCTCGTCATCAGGGGAGGTGTCGCGTTCCTGGGGCGGGTCGGGAAGCGGATCGGACACCTCGACGAGGAGGGTGCCCGAGGGCCCGGCCGGACGTACGAGCCGTACTCCGATGGGGCCCGACGCGTGCCGCAGGGAGTTGGTCACCAGTTCGCTCACGAGGAGCACGGTGATGTCGCCGACCGCGGCGAGGCCCCAGGCTCCGAGCTGCTTGCGGACGACGGCACGGGCCATGCGCACGGCGCCCGCGTCCGCGGGAAAATCCCACTCGGCGCAGTCGCCTTCGGTGTCGATCACGCCGATCACTTCCAGACCAGCAACAGCGGACCCTTGTCCGGTTTCATGGGGTTAATGGGCACATACCCGATATCCCGCCGGAATTACCGCTTACCTTGGCGCACTGTGGCACGAACGGCGTAGGTGGGGCTCAAGTGCGGAGAGACAGACCTCGCACGCTCCCCGGCCGACGGCGCTCCCACCCCCCTGCTAGCGGCACTCCATCGCCGCCGCGACCGCCGCGACCGCCGGGACGTCCACGTCCAGCCAGTCCACCGACCAGACCTCGTCCGGCGAGAGCCAGCGCAGCTCGTCGTGGTCCTCCAGGGGTTCGGGGACTCCGGACAGGAGCTTCGCCGTCCAGACCCACAGGACGTACCCCGGCTTGAGCGGCCACCGCCCCGGCACTCTCGCGACCGGCTCGGCGTCCACGCCCAGCTCTTCGCGCAGCTCCCGCACCAGGGCTTCCTCGGGCCGCTCGCCCGGCTCGACCTTCCCGCCGGGCAGTTCCCAGCGGCCCGCGAGCTCAGGGGGCGCACTGCGCCGCGCGGCCAGCAGGCGCCCGTCGTCGTACAGGGCGGCGCCCACCACGATGCGTTCCGTCATACGGCGGAGCCTAAGCGGTCAGCGCGCGCTGCTGTTCTGGCTCAGCCTCTCCACGCTGTACAGGCGCTGGCGGCCGTGGTCGTCGAGGCTTTCCGCGATCCTCTCGGCCTCGGCCTTCGTCGCGTACCTGCCCACCCTGTAGCGGTTGCCATTGTCATCCTGACGTATGACGAGCCAGGGAAGTACGGCCGTTCCGTCATTCATCGCGCCCCTCCGCTCCCCGCCCCCGGCGCGCGCCACGCCTCGGTCAGTAAGGAAACCGCAATCCGCATATGCCCGAGCCTACGCCCGACCTTTACTCAGCGGATACGACTTTGCACAAAGAGGTACGCAATCGGCCAATAGGAAGGGGGCGCACCTTGTCGGGTGCGCCCCCTGGTGGCACCGGTTCGACCGGTGCGGGCCCTTGCCGGTCCCGCGTCAGTCGGCGCGCGGGCTCACAGAGCACATCGGGTACGTAGGCGTACGGGACCGGCAGCGAGAACGGCCAGAACCCAACGCCCCCTGTTCTGGGCGTGGTTGCTCCGGCGTCACGCAAACGGGGCGAGCGTCAGCCCGCGATCACGGCGGGCGGACGGGCCCGTCCGGATTCCGGGCGTGCGCCGGAGCGTTCGGTCACCTCACCGGCAGGTGGTATGCGATTCGGTAGCGGTCGGCGGGGACCACGACGTCGGCCGTCTCGACCGGCTTGCCCGACGCGTAGTACGTCCGCTGCACGACGATCACCACATGGCCGGGGACACCGCCGAGCGCCATGAGCTCCTCCGCAAGCCCCGGCCGCGCGCCGACCTCCTCCGCGACGTTGTCCACGACCACGTCGATGGCCGCCATGCGCTCGACCACTCCGCAGCCCCCCAGCGGCCCTTCTTCGGGGAGCATCACCGGAGTGCGTCCGGTGACGGCGAGGGGCTCCCAGGACGTGGAGAGCATCATCGCCTCGCCCGCGTCGCGGTACACGTACTTGGTGCACATGACGCGGTCGCCCGCGCGGATGCCGAGACGCTCGGCGATCGCGCTGCCGGCCTCGACCTGCTCGCTGCGCGACTCCCAGGTGCCGCGCGCGCCGTCCTCCGCCTGCTCCTGACGGAACGGCGTCGAACCGCCGGACGCGCGATAGCCGGTGCGGGCCACGCGACGGGGCACGGGGCGCTCGCGCACATAGGTGCCGGATCCGGAACGCCCCTCGACCAGGCCTTCGGCCATCAGGACCTTGCGGGCCTCCAGGGCGACCGTGTCCGACACTTTGTACTCCTCGCGGATCCTGGCCTGCGAGGGGAGCCGGGTGTGCGGCGGCAGCGAACCGTCGACGATCTTCTTGCGGAGATCACCCGCGACACGCAGATACGCCGGCTGTTCACCGAAAGTCACTGGCCACTCCCATCAGCTTGACAGACAGCAACAGCCTGGCAACCGTGGGTTGTTGGCCGCAACCCAAGGCCAAGGAATCACCCGAAGTGATGATTTTGGGGTGCGCAGGGCTTTACGCAGGGGCTTTCCACAGCTATGGCGATCACATTCCCACGGCACTCCGGGGGACGTCGATCAAGCGCTCTCGCCCCGGATGGCGAGGAAGCGGGAGACCGCCGCGCGTGCGATCTGACTCCCCCAGCCGCCCCAGTTCACGTCGAAGCAGTGGTCGGCCCAGGGGAGTTCGACATAGGTCGACCGCGCCCCGGCCGCGTCGAGTCGCCGCGCCAGCTCGCGCGCCTGCGCCACCGGCACCGCCCGGTCCGCGCTGCCGTGCAGCAGGAGTGTGGGCGGCACATCGGTCCGTACGAGCTTCGCGGGCGAACCGAGCAGGTAGCGGGCGGGCACTGCCTTCGCCGAACCGCCCATCAGCCGCGGGATCATGGGGTCGGCGCGCAGCGCGGTGCCCGCGATGAGGCGCGCCATGTCGGTCGGCCCGTAGAGGGAGATCACCCCGGCGACCGAGCTGTCACGCACCGCACAGGACGCGGGGACGCGGTCGTCACCCTCCGTGTAGGCCGCCGCGAGCGCGAGGTTGCCGCCCGCGGAACTGCCCGCGAGCACAAGGCGTTCGGGGTCGATACCGAACACGCTCGCGTGCCGCCGCACCCAGCCGACGGCGCACTTCACGTCGCCGATCTGGTCGAGCTGGGTCGCGCGGGGCGCGAGCCGGTAGTCGATGTCGAAGACCGACCAGCCCCGCGCGTTGAACCAGCGGTTCCACGCCGGACTCTGCCCCCGGTGCCCCTTGTTCCACCCTCCCCCGTGCACCCAGACCACCGCCGGGTGACGCACCCCGTCCCGCTTCGGCAGGGTCCACAGATCCAGCTTCTCGCGCCGCGTCCCGATGCGGGCGTAGCGGCGGGTGCGGTCGCCGTCGGGGGCCTTGGCGTAGTTGACGCCCTCGAAGTAGGCGGAGGGGACGAGGGGTTGCCCCTGGCCCTGGGCGGTGCGGTACGCGGCGGCGTACGGCATGACGGCGTACACGAGCCCCAGGAACGCGGTCAGGACGGCCAGCCCCGCGCACCAGGGGTGGCGCCGCCCCGCGGCCGCTCCGGCGACCAGACCGATGACCGCGGGCGGCACGAGCACGAGCCCCCAGGAGGTGACCGCCGCCGCGACGAGCACCAGGAGGGAGATGCGGGGCAGCGGGGCGGCGACGAGCACGACGAGGGCGGCGTTCAGGAGGGTGATGGCGACGAGGAGCCAGCGGGACAGATGCACGAGGCGCGAAACCCCGGGGCCGTTCCCGCTGTTGCGGCTACCCCTTCGGGGAGGGATCGACGCCGCGGGCCCCGGAGTGCGGCGGCCCGCGGCGGCCGGCGTCACGACAGTCGTCACGCCGAAGAACTATCACAGAAGCGGACAAAAGGCCCTTAAGCTGAGCAACCTCACCCGCGGAGCGGGCCGGGTCGAGGCCCCGAAGCCGGTCTCCGCGGACGAGGCCGCATACGTACGGAAGCAGCTCAGCTCACGGCCTGCGGCCTGCGGCCTAGAACTGCAGCGCCCAGGAGTCGATCCTCCCCACGTCCTGCGCCGCGTTGTCGCTCACCCGCAGCTTCCACGTGCCGTTGGCCGTCTCGGACGACGCGTTCACCGTGTAGGTGGTGTTGATGTCGTTCGAACTGCCGCCGGTTCCATAGCCCTTCAGCGTGTACGCGCTGCCGTCGGGCGCTATCAGCTGCACCCGGAGGTCACCCACATAGGTGTGCTTGATGGCTACCGGCACGCTCAGGGTGGCGGGCGCCGAACCCGGGACGCCGCTCACGGTGACCGGAGATTCGGCCGTGGCGTTGTCGTTGATCGCGTAGTCGGTCGTGTTCTCGAACTTGGAGCCCGGGGGGTTGGTCGAGCCGGGACCCACGTTCAGGAGGCGGTTGGGCGAGCCCGATCCGGGGCTGGTGACGACGCCGGTGGAGGCCGCGCCGACCAGTGCCGCGGAGACCTGCGCCGGGGTCGCCGCACGGTTGTCCGCGAGGTAGAGCGCCGCGGCACCCGCGGTGTGCGGGGACGCCATCGACGTACCGGAGATGGTGTTCGTCGCGGTGTCGTTGGTGTTCCAGGCCGAGGTGATGGACGAGCCCGGCGCGAACAGGTCGAGGACGCTGCCGAAGTTGGAGTAGCTCGCCTTGGCGTCGGTGTTCGTGGTGGCGCCGACCGTGATGGCCTCGGTCACGCGCGCGGGCGAGCGCGTGGAGGCGTTGACGGATTCGTTGCCGGCCGCGACGGCGAAGGTGATGCCGGACGCGATGGCGTTGCGTACGGCCGCGTCCAGGGCGCTGTCGGCGCCGCCGCCGAGTGACATGTTCGCCACGGCGGGCTTGACCGCGTTCTGGGTGACCCAGTCGATGCCGGCGACGACCTGCGCGGTGGTGCCGGAGCCCTGGTTGTTCAGGACGCGCACACCGACGATCTTCGCCTTCTTGGCCACGCCGTGCAGGGTTCCGCCGACGGTGCCCGCGACGTGCGTGCCGTGGCCGTGGCCGTCCTGGGCGGTGTTGTCGTTGTCGATGGCGTCATAGCCGTAGGAGGCGCGTCCGCCGAAGTCGCTGTGGCTGATGCGGACTCCGGTGTCGATGACGTACGCCGTGACACCCTCACCGGCGGAGTCCGGATAGGTGTACGAGTTGTTCAGCGGGAGCGTCTTCTGGTCGATGCGGTCAAGACCCCAGGAGGGCGGGTTCGGCTGGGTGGCGTCGACGGTGAACGTGCGGTTCTGCACGACGGACGTGACCGCCGGGTCCGCGGCGAACTTCTTGGCCTCGGCCGCGGAGAGCTCGACCGCGTAGCCGTTGAGCGCCTTCTTGTACGTACGGTCGATCTCGGCGCCGTACTTCTCGGCCAGGGCCTTGCCCTGCCTGGAGTCGGCCTTCGCGGCGTCCGCGTCGAGGCTGACTATGTAGCTGCCCGGTATCGCACCCGGGGCTCCGGCGTTTTCGATCGTGCCTTCGGCCTGACCCGGCTGAGCGGTCGCGGGGAGGGCGGAGACGACGCCGAGGGCGAGGGCCGCGACCGCTGTCGCGCTGATCCCGGCCAGTCTTCGGCGGGTATGACGCATCACTGCCATCTGAGGGGTCCTCCTCAATAGGTGGTGCGCTGGTGGGGGATGGTGAGGGATGGCGCAGACAGGGATACCGACAGGGACATGTCAAGCAAAATGCCCGTTCTCGCCCTCACCGCGACGGAAACTTGCCTTCGTCGGGACGAAAGATTGGCGGATCCATAGGAATCCCACAAGGGTCAGGACCGGACGTAACATGACCGCCACGCACCCGTCATGACACATCGGCCCCAACTGCCCCAACTAGCCTGACTACATGACAGCATTGCCGGATTGTTTCTGCCCCACCGACGGAACCCGTGTCCCCTCGGGCACCCTCGCCTGGTGCTGCCCCGTCTGCCGCGGCCCCCTCGACCTGGACTTCTCCCCCAATCCCGCACCGCTGAAGTCCCTGACCGGCAGGGTCAATTCACTGTGGCGGTACGCGGAGTCCCTGCCCTTGCCGGCCCCCGCGTTCTCGCTCGGCGAGGGCCGCACACCGCTCGTTCCGCTGGATGGCGCGATCTCGGCCAAGCTCGACTTCCTGATGCCGACGCTCTCCTTCAAGGACCGCGGCGCGGTCATGCTCGCCGCCCTCGCCCTGCGCCTCGCCCCGGACCGGGTGATCGCCGACAGCAGCGGCAACGCGGGCACGGCGGTCGCCGCGTACTGCGCGCGGGCCGGGCTGCCCTGCACGGTGTACGTCCCGGAGGGCACGTCACCGAAGAAGCTCGAACAGATCGGCGCGCACGGGGCACGGCTCGAAGTCGTCCCCGGCGACCGCGAGAAGACGGCGTGGACGGCCCGGACGGCGGCCGACGAACCGGGCACCTTCTACGCCTCGCACGTGCACAACCCCTACTTCCTGCAAGGCACCAAGACCTACGTCCACGAGCTGTGGGAGGACCTGGGCGGCCGGCTGCCGGACGCGCTCGTCGTGCCCGCGGGCAACGGCACCCTGCTGCTCGGCGCGGCCCTCGCGGTGCGCGAACTGCACACGGCGGGCCTGATCGCGAAGGCTCCCGCGCTGTACGCCGTGCAGGCCGCCGCGGTCTCCCCGCTGGCCGAGGCGTGGCGCGCGGGCGCCGACGAACCCCTGGGCACCACGCCGGCGGCCCCCACGCTCGCGGAGGGCATCGCGATCCCGCAGCCGCCCCGCGCACGCCAGATCCTGCGGGCCGTACGCGGTCTCGGCGGCGGCTTCCTGACGGTCACGGAGGACCAGATCCGCGCCGCCCAGCTGGACCTGGCAGGACGCGGCCTGTACGTCGAGGCGACCGGCGTCGCCTGCTGGGCGGCCGTACGGGACGGAGCGCTCGGCGAGCGGACGGCCGTGGTTCCGCTGTGCGGGGCGGGCCTGAAGTCAGGGCTCGCCGACGGCTGAAACTGCTCGAACGAATGAACTCGCTTTGCGTACAGGCCAGTTGGCGCCACGGGATTGATGGTCACAGCTCGGCTCCGCACATGGCCGGAGGCCTGCCCTGAGCTGGACTGTGGCCGTACGCTTGTCGCCACCATCGATATGACGGTGCGATCGGGGAGGTCACGGGGGTGGACGGGCGCAGCCCTGCGAGGGTTCGCAACGAATTGGTCGCCGACATCGTCGACGTACTGCAGGATTCGAGCACGGTACGGCAGGAGAACAGCGCCGATCTCTGGGTGCGCATGCTGAGCGAAGAGCTGGAACACCCTGTGGAGCCGCTGCGCAACGGGGCGCTGCGGCCCTGGTTGCTGCAACTGGTGGAGCACTGCGGGCAGGTCCCCGACGGCCTGCCGAGTCTGGTGCGCTGTCTGCAGTATCTGGAGCAGCAGTCCTCCGCGATCCTGTCGCTGCTGCGTCTTGTGGACGAGTGGGAGGCCGTGGAGTTCTTCGACGGCGCCGACCTGCATCCTTTGCAGCCGATCCTCCGTGACATGCGCTCATCGGCGGGCCTCGCCACCCTCGCCCGGCGGGCAAGCCGCTCACGCACCCAGGAATTGCCCGCGTGGTGCGACACGGGATGGGCAGTCTTTCTACGACTGGCCGGCGACAACACCGCCGCGAAGGAACTCCCCGTCAGCATGGCGTTCCTGGCCCTGGCCGCCGAACGGCTCGTGGAGGACGGACAGATGGAGGCAGCGGAGGACCTGCGTCGCTGGAACCGTCAGCAGGCCAGGACGTGGGGCCTTGAGGAGCAGATCGCCGACTGGCAGCGTGGCGACCTGGCCCGGCAGGCCCCGCCGTCCATGGTGCCCGCGTATCTGATGATCCAGTTCGAGCCGGACGGAGTGGACCCCGACCGCTACTTCCTCTCCCACTGGCGGCAGTCGGACGCCGAGGGCTGGCATCCCGTGCCGGGCGAGACCCTGCATCTGCACCGTGACGACCTGCCCTCCGAGGTCGAGGTCCTCATCGAGCAGACCGAGGAGCGGTGGGCGGACCTGCGACAACCGGTCGTCCTCGAATTCATCCTCCCGTGGGAACTACTCGGCGAGCCCGTCGAGTGGTGGCACAAGGAGTCCTCGTCCTCCTCCCCGACCCCTCTGGTGATGGACTACGCGGTTCTGATCCGCAGCTTCGAGCGCCTGCGCAAGGCCGCCTGGCACCGTCCCTGGCACAAGAAGTGGCGCCAGCTCAAGGAGCAGCCCGCCGACAGCCATTCGTACTTCAACCCTCCAGGCCAGTCGCACTTCCATCTGGAGCGCGAGCTGAAGGAGGACGACCACGCGGTCTGCCTGGTTCTGAGCCAGCCCCCCGGCACCGACTCACCTGCCAGCCATCAGGAGTTCATGGCGGGACTGCGCGCGGGGGTGCCCGCGATGATCTGGCACCGCGGCGACTGCGGCGACCCCGCCTTCAAGGAGGCGGTCGCCGAGATGGTCCAGGACAGGGGCCTCGCCGGTCTGGTGACGCGCGCGGGAAATTGGCGCAAGGAAGCACTGGCGCTGGGCCCCGAGGGCTGGGACAACCACGTGGGACGCCATCTGGCGATCCTGCTCGACGACCCGGAGCGCAGACCCGGGCCGCCGGGGCCCGACCGTACGCCGGTGACGAGTTGACCGGCCCCGCCGGCCACCGGTCCGTGAACCTCCCGCACCCGGCGAGAGGGGGTGCCGCGCCGTGACCCAGACCGCCTCCGCTGCCGTACGGGCGTCTCCCACCGGGCGCACACCTCCGCCCGACGGGCGCACACCCTCGACGGCCGGGCGCACCTCCTCGACACCCGGGCGCACCTCTTCGACGGCCGGGCGCACGGAGCCACTCGCCAGGCGCATCACACTCACCGCCGGAGGCACGAACTCCCGTTCCCAGGGCGCGACTTCCGGCAAGATGCCCGTGCGCCCCGGCCCATGCCGCCGTACCCCCTTGCTTGCACTGCGGGCGCACTGTCACGCTGCGCTTGTGGATGTCACGCACGCCCGCGCACTGCGGGACTCCGCACCATCGTCCTGGCCGCCACGACGCCTTGAGGGCGCATATGCATGACGACGGAGGGCAGCGGCAGGGACCGGCAACGCGGGCACGTCGTGAGGCCGCGTCCGTTCTCGGCCGACTCGGGCGCGCGGCGACCGGCCGCCCGGGCAGACAGGAACGCTCCGAGGCGGTGCTCGTCCTCGACAGCCACCTGACCATGCGGATCTGGGACCACGCCGTCGACGACCTGGTCGACGAGCTGAACCGCGAAGGGGACTTCGCGCGCGTACGCGTCCTGAGCCTGCGCGGCACCGACGAGACGGACCCGGCCCGCATCGGCCCCGAGGAACCGCTCGGCAGCGCGGGAGACATGCGCCGCGTGATCCTCGTGCTCACCGACGGTCTCGCGGCCGGCTGGCGCTCGGGCGCGGTCATGCCCCTGCTGCGCGCCTGGAGCCGCACCTGCCCGGTCGCCGTCGTGCACGTGCTCCCCCAACAGCTGTGGTTCCGCACGGGCCTGGACGTCTGCCGGGTGCGGCTGCGCGCCGACCACGCCTGGGCGGCCAACAGCGAGCTCGACTGGGAGCTGCGCGATGCCCCCGTCGAGTCGCGCGACCCGGCAGAGCCGGAGGTCGAGGGGGACGCGGTCCTCGTGCCGGTCCTCGCCCTGACCAACCGCTGGGCCGAGGCCTGGACCCAGCTCGTCATGGGACCTGAGCCGCGGTGGCTCGAGATGTCCGCTGTCCGTGCGCGGGAGTGGAAGCGCAGGCCGGACGCCGCGCGGGCCCTGCCCTGGACGGACGAGGTCCCCGACCCGCGCAGCACGGTGCCCGCGGCGGAACGCGTCTCGGACTATCGCGCCGGGGCCTCTCCCACGGCCTTCACCCTGGCCACGCGCCTGTCCGCCGTCCCCCTGAGCCTCCCGCTGATCCGCAAGGTCCTGGAGACCACGCCGGGGGCCGGCCCCGCGCACGTGTCGGAGCTGCTGATGAGCGGCCTCGTCCGGCCCAGCGGGGAGCAGGGCGACGACATCACGGACGTGGCGTTCTCCTTCGCTCCCGACATCCGCGAGGAGCTGCTCGCGCTCGGCCGCCGCAGCGACACGGCGCGGATCCTGCACGACGTACGCGCGTTACTGGCGGGCGACGGCACCGGCGCCCCCTCGCTGCTCCCCTCCCCCGCCGAACCGCTCGACACCCTGGCCATGCCCCGGGTGAACAGCCGCAACATCGGCTTCCTCCGCGTGGAACTCGCCGCGCTGAGGGCACTCTCCGGACGTTTCATGCAGCGCGCCGCCCTGCTGGCAGGGGTACTTGGCTGGCACGATCGTCGATACGCAGTCAGCCTGGAGAAAAGCGGTCGAACCCCCGACTCCCGGCCCCATCCTGAAGGAGTATTGGCGATGTCGACTACGTCCCAGCAAACGGTGGAGGGGGACCGCACATCACAGCCGCGCGTTTGGGGAAACCTGCCGCCCCGTAACCCGAACTTCACCGGTCGCGCGGAGCTGCTCGAACTGCTCGGCGAGCGTCTGCGGGAGGGCACGACCACGGTCCTGCCCGAGGCGATTCACGGCATGGGCGGCGTCGGCAAGACCCAGCTCGCCATCGAGTACGCGTATCGCCATCAGGGTGAGTACGACATCGTCTGGTGGATTCCCTCCGAGCGGCCGGGCCAGATCGGTCAGGCGCTGGTCGAGCTGGCCGGACGCCTGGGCCTGGAGACCAGCACCGAGGCGAACATCGCGGGCCCCGCGGTGCGTGAGGCGCTGCGCGAGGGACGGCCCTACTCACGCTGGCTGCTGATCTTCGACAACGCCGACAACCCCGAGCAGGTACGTCACTACTTCCCCACCGGGGGCAACGGCACGATCCTGGTCACCTCCCGCAACCGGCGGTGGGGCCTGGTCGGCGGCTCACTCGAAGTGGACGTCTTCACCCGCGAGGAGAGCAAGGAACTCCTGCGCCACTCCGGGCCGCCCCTCCAGGAGGACGAGGCGGACCGTCTCGCCGAGGCGCTGGGAGACCTGCCGCTCGCCCTGGAGCAGGCCGCCGCGTGGCGTGCGGAGACGGGCATGCCCGCTTCGGAGTATCTGCGCCTCTTCGAGAACAAGCGGACCGAGCTTCTGGAGACGTCCCCGCCCCCGGACTACCAACTGCCGGTCGCGGCCGCCTGGAACGTCTCCCTCGACCACCTGGAGAACCGCAGCCCATCGGCCCTGCGTCTGCTGCAGCTCTGCTCGTACTTCGCCCCGGACCCGATCTCGCGGTCCATCTTCTCCGGCCTCGGCAACAGCAGCATCTTCCCCGAGCTCGACGCGACGCTGAACGACCCGATGCGGCTCGCGCGCGCCATAAGGGAAGTGAACCGCTACTCCCTCGCCCGCATCGACCACCGTACGAACTCCATCGAGATGCACCGCCTCGTACAGCTCGTCCTGAACAACCGCATGTCTCCCGAGGAACAGGCCCGGATGCGTCACGGGGCCCACACCCTGCTGGCCGCCGCCGACCCCAAGTCCCCGGTCTCCCCGGCCAACTGGCCGCGCTACGCGGAGCTCTACAGCCACGTCATCGCGTCCGACGCGGTCAAGTCGGACCAGCCCTGGGTACGCCAGCTCGTCCTGAACGTCGCCGAGTACCTCTACCGCTGGGGCGACCACGAAGTGGCGATCGACTTCTCCGAGCGGGCCTGGGAGACCTGGCGGGAGGTGTTCGGCGAGGAAGACCAGATGACGCTCCTCGTGGGGCAGAAACTGACCTTCCTCTACTGGAGCGTCGGCCGGCACCGCGAGGCAGCGTCGCTGGTGGCCCGAATCAGGGAGATCTACGAGCGCACAGCCCCGGCCGTCGGTGAGGACACCCGCGAGGACGCCTTGGACGCCATCCAACTCGAAGCGGCCGTCCGCCGCGTCGAGGGACACTTCGCCCTCGGCGCCCAGCTGGACGCCACGGTCTACGAGCGGGCGCGCCGGGCCTTCGGCGAGGAGGATCCGACCACGCTGAACACCGCCCACAACCTCTCGGTGAGCCTGCGCCTGATGGGGGACTACCGCAAGGCCCACGAACTCGACCAGCAGACCCTTGCGTTGAAGCTGCGGGTTCTCGGCCAGGACCATCAGCAGACGCTGCACTCCGAGCTCAACGTCGCCATCGACATGCGCGAGACCGGCGACTACGTCAGCGCACGCGCCCGGCAGGAAGCCGTCCTGAACGCCTACCGCGAGGTCTTCGGCAGCGGCAACCCCGCAACCATCGAGACGGTACGCCAGCTCAGCGAGGCCTGCCGCAAGGAGGGCGACCACGCCAAGTCCCTCGAACTGGCCCTCGACGCCAGCTCACGCTTCACCCGCCGGTACGGCGACAACCACCCTCAGTCGCTCTCCGCCGCCCTGACCCTGTCCATCGCCCTGCGCGAGAACGGCGACCTCCAGGCGGCACGTGAGCGAGGGGTCAAGGCCTGCCAGGGGTACCGCGAGATCTTCGACCCCAGCCACCCGCACGTCCTGTCCGCCGACATCGACCTCGCGGTGACGCTGCGTCTGCTCGGTCAGCCCGACGAGGCGCGCCGGCTCGACGAAACGGCCCTTTCCTCGCTGACGGAACGGCTCGGTGCGGCCCACCCCATCGCCCTGGCCTGCGCCATCAACCTGGCCAGCGACCTGGCCGCGCTCGGCGACCACGCCGCGGCCCGGACGCTCGGCGACGAGACCCTTGAGCGCTGCCGCGGCACGCTCGGGGAGGACCACCCGACCACGCTGGCCTGCGCCCTGAACCTGGCGACGGACCTGGTCGCGGTGGGCGAGGAGACCGACGGGGCCACCCTGCGGGCCGACACGATCGCGCGGATGGAGCGCGTGCTCGACGAGCCCCGGCTCCGCTCCGAGAACGCCGCCCCGCACCCGGCCACCGTCCAGGCCAAGGCAGGTCAGCGGGCCAACTGCGACATCGACCCGGTGCCGCTGTAACCCACATGCCGGTGGGGCCTTCGCGCCCCACCGCGCTAGTCCAGGTCCGTTTCGCCCCGCCCCAGCCACGCGGCCAGCTCCACCGGATCGGCCCGCTGCCCGGTGGCGTGCTCCAGCGCGCTCTGTACGGCGCGGGCCCGTTCCGGGCGGTGGCGCAGCAGGCGGGAGGCATCCCGGTGCTCGGCCACCCCTGCCAGGGCCCTGCCAAGACCCGCCCAGGCCGCGAACACCGGCTTCTCGCCGCCGAGTTGTTCGACGAAGGCGTCCCGCGCCCCGCTCAGTTCCCCGCGCGCGAGCAGCAGGTCGGCCGGCTGGACGCCCTCGATGTCACCGGGGTCGGCCGCCGGGGAGCCGAGGCGGTAGCGGGCCAGGACAGCCGCGGTGTCCAGGTAGCGCGCATCGGCGACCGGAGCGAGTTCGGGCCGCGCCGCGAGCGTGGCAGGCGGCCGGGCCTCTCCTCGCCGCCAGGCCCCCACGGCGTCCTCCACGGCCGCGGCGGGCGGCCGCAGATGGTGGGCGCGCCAGCGGGCGCGGTGGTCGGCCGCCGCCTCTCGCGCCGCCGCCAGTTCGGCGGGCGGCACCGCCTCGGACATCCATTCTTCGCACCGCCCGCGCAGTGCGCCGAGGAGCCGCCGCCCCAGGGAGGTCAGACGGTCGTGGCGGTGTACGAGGTCCACGGTGGCCGACACCTGGGCACGCCACAGGGCGAACTCGAAGTGGGCCATCGGGGCGTACGCGGCGTCGGCGGCATGCCGGTGGACGGACCAGAACCGGGCCACACCTGCGAAGGCGTAGATCCCCTGGAGGAGACCGCTCAGCGGCCGCGGATCGTCCCGCCACGGGGCGTAGAAGAGTTGTTCGTGCGCCCCCCGCGGGTCCGTCGGCTCGCTCAGCGGTCCCAGGTGGATCAGACCGCCCAGCTTGGTGTGCTGGAACTCGTGCACCAGCGTCGCGGCGAGCTGGGCCACGTCGTCCGGCCGTGACGCCATGACACCGCCGAACGCGTCCCCGGCCGTGACGCTGTGCGGCCGGTATCGCTCCCTGGCCGGCGTGGGCGCGAGCGACATCAGCCCGACGCGCATCGCCTCCGCGCTCTGCGGCTCGTCACGCCGGAGGATCGCCCACGCCTCGGTGAGCTGCTCCTCCCACGTCCGCGCCTCGGTGGCGGACAGCAGGCGGGGCGGGCTCGGGTGCGGGAAGGTGCGATAGGGATCCAACTCGTCGAGCGCCAGGCGCTTCCCCGGCCCTGTCGGCTCCAGCTCCAGGCGGCGCACCGCGTGCCAGCCCGGCGCACCGAGGGACCAGTCGGGCCCGGCCGTCACGGTCTGCCGGCCCGCCGTGATCCGCAGCCGTCCCTCCCGCGCGTCGACCTGGGCCGTGCCCCACGGCTCCGCCACGTCCTCGAACGCCGCGCAGCCCAGGGTGGGCAGCGGCACCCGGCCGTGGCGCACCGGCACGGTGAGGGAGAAGTTCAGGCCGGCCCGGGTCGCGGCGGCGGCGGCGAGCGCCGAAAGGTGCCCGATGACCACCCACAGGGGTGCGTCCTCGTAGGCCGTCGCGCCGCGCAGCCTGCGCAGGGCGAGCGACAGCCACATACCGGTGTGCGGGCACATCAGGGTGTCCTCGAACGCCTGGGGCGCGAGCTGTTGGGTGCGCGCGAGCAACGTCCAGGCCGCCCGGTGCGACATGGGGCCCGTCCCGGCGGGCTGCGGCGGGTCACCTTCGCTCAGGCCGTCGGCGAGCGCCCGCACCAGCAGCAGTCGGCGGCTGCGCTCGGCGGTGACGAGTTCCTCCACGGCCGCGCTGCCGCCCTCGCCCAGCGCCAGAGCCGCAGCACTGGACTCCGAGAGCCGGTGGAACGCCAGACCTGTCGTCGCCGTGCGCCTGTCCGACACGGACGCTCCGCGCCTATCCGACATGGGTGCTCCACGGCGCGGTGACGGCCGCGGCCGTGTCAGTCGAATCGGGAGGGGCTGTACGACATGGTGACGGCGCGCGCGTCGTCGATGTGGCGCAGCAGGGGGTCGAGCGACCCCGCGATGGCACTGCGGTCCATGGAGAGCAGCGCTTCAAGTGAAACCCCCGAGAGATCTACGAGATCGGACTCGACGGCAGGCATCGATTGCTCCACGGCTGCCAAGTCCCCTCCCGCGATTCCGTGCATGCGCCATCCCTTTCCCCCTCATGATGACCCAGCACGGCACGCTGCGAAACCCCGCATCCGAGCCGTGCCCGACATCAAGTCAGCAGTATCGCTTGGCCAGTTGGGCCGCCTCACGGTCAAGACGGGCCACTTCCGTCGACTGTCCCTCCAGCAGCCGGACGGTCTCAAGGAGCTGATCGAGCGTGCCCCGGTAGCGCAGACAGGTGTGCACGATGCCGTAGATGTCCATCCGGAGTCTGGGGTCCCTGGGGCGGTTCGCGGCGATCTCCGCGTCGATGCTCGCGAGCACCAGACCGAGCCCGCCCGCGTCCTTGAGGGCCGGCACCTCCACCAAGGCGTCGACCAGCCCCATGAGTTCACGCAATGGCAGGTCAGAGGGGAGGCCCGCCAGGCTCGCGGGAGCCGCCGTCCCCTCCGGATCCGCCGCGGAACCAAGCCCTCCAGGTGCCGGCAGACCAGCGGCCTCGCGCAGGTGCTCCAACTCGGCCGACGACAGCGCGCCGTACCACTGCTCCACCCTCCCCGCCGCGAGCCGCCCCAGACCGTCCGACCGGTGATGGGCGCTGATCACTCCGATGACGGCGCCGCCGGACCAGACAGCCGCACCGGACATTCCCTCCCACGGCGAGCGCTCCGGTTCGGGGTCCGCGCGCGGCGCGAGAACGGCCAGTTCGAGTGTGCCCTCGCGGCGGTTGGACAGGACGGAGACGGTCCCCGAGACATGGCAGGAGTCGCGGTACTGGCTGGGGGCGCCGTCATCGAGGAGGCGCATGCTGTCGTCCCGCAGCTTGAAACGGGGAAAGCCCATCGCGCTGACGGGCAGCACCACATCGGCGTCGGGCACGGTGCCGTATCGGGGAGTCCCTACTGCCGGACCCCCGGGCGGCACGGTCATGATCTCCAGGAGTGCCATGTCCACGGTCTCGGCGAGCAGCACGACGCGTACGTCCGCGCTCCACTCCCCCGGCAGATCGGCGTCGAAGCGCACCCGCACCGACGTCAGGGGTCCCGCGACCACATGTGCGGCCGTCAGCACGGACCTTTCCCCCACGCGGTAGCCGGACCCGCGCCGCCCGGGCTCCCCGCCCGGCGTCTCCACCAGTATTTCGGCGACCCGCGCCGCCTCGAGACCCTCTGCCGTCGCCATGGGTGTCCGGGCTCAGCGCTCGCGCACGGTCCGGTCACCGCTGACCCAGGGCCGTTCACCGGAGCCGCGGACGCGGGGCTCCAGGCTGAGCGACACACGATGGGTGGTGCTGTTCGCCTGCTGGCCGGAGGCGCCTGCCTCGACGACCCAGAAGCGGATCCTGCCGTCGGCTCCGGCGGACCGCTGTACGACGAACTCCGTCTCCAGCTGTACGGCGCCGAGCTCGAAGCGCAGACCAGTGTCCTCGGCATCTTCGGCCGCGGCCATGGCGGCGGCGAGTTGCCCACGTAACTGCGCGATCATTTCGGCGAGTTCAATCACGCCGGGCCTCTACCCCAGGCGTGTCGCCTCCACACGGTGGAGGCGACACGGGGGGAGAGCCGAGGAGGCCGGCCGGCACGACGACGGCCGGCCCCCGAGGGCTTGCTCAGCCGTTGCCGGAGCCGTTGCCCGACAGGACCGGGATGTCGTTCAGGATGTGCGAGATCGGCTCGTCGCCCTTGGCCTGCGTCGAGTTCTCGGTGCACTGCTGGTTCTGCGGCGCCGACAGGACCGGGATGTCCTGGACACCGACGTTGACGAGCGCGACGAGCGAGGTGACGTTCGCCTTGACCGGCAGGGCGACACAGGGCTTGTTCAGCGTGCCCTGGACGAGCGTGAGCTGGGGGCTCTGGTTGCCCTTGGTCGCGGAGTTGCCGAACGCCGTCTCGGCGCCGTTGCCGCTGAGCGACGTGGTGCCGCGGTCGTCACCGATCGCCAGGGCCTGGGGGGCCATCCCTGCCGAGATACCGGCGACGGAGGCGGCAATGGCCGCGGATGCCCACAGCTTGTTCATTTTGATTCCCTTCAAGAGCGGGCTCCCTTGGCAGAGCCGCGTGATGATCAACTGCCTGACACGGCGATGGTTTCGACCTTCGACCCGGTTGGCCCAGTAATCAGAGCGCCGTCAACGGCATTCCAGGGTGTCACCGCGAACGGTCGCCGGGCTCGCGAAGCGCGGCGGATCGCTCAGCCTGGCCTGCGAGTTGGGGCTCGTCAGGGGCTGGTCGTGCTTGAGGGCCGTGAAGACCTTGCCGGCCTTGGCCCTGTCCCACTGGAGCGATCCGTGCAGCTTCTCGCTGAAGCCGCTGACCGGCACCGTGGTGAACTCCATGGACGACGCGGGGAGCCTGCCCAGACGCGTCGCGAGCGTCAGGATCTGCTCGGTGCTGAATCCCCGGTCGACCCGCGCCGAGCCGACGAGCAACCGCGCGAGCCGCGCCGCCCTGACCGGGTCGGCCAGGACGTTCTCGGTCCGTACGCCGCGCAACGCGGCGACGAGGAAGCGCTGCTGGCGCTGGATGCGTCCGAAGTCGGCGCTGTTGTCCACGTGGCGGGAGCGGACGTACTGCAAGGACCGGCCGCCGTTGAGCAGATGGCTGCCGGGAGTGAGGTCGAGCTTCGTCGTCTTGTCCTTGAGCGCGCGGGGCGTGCAGACCCGCACGCCGCCGACCGTCTCGACACTGTCCATGAAGCGCCGGAAGTCGAGCTGCAGATACCGGTCGACGCGGACGCCGGTCATCGACTCGACCGTCCGCACCGAGAGCGCGGGACCGCCTTGCGCATAGGCGCCGTTGATCTTCCCCGGCCGTGCGGGACGCTCCTGCCCCGTGGCCTTGTCGCGGTGGGCGGGGATGTCGGCGTAGGAGTCCCTCGGGAGGCTGACGACGCTGACGCGGTCCTGTGCCTGCGAGACATGGACCAGCATGAGCGTGTCCGTGCAGTCGCAGGCGACTCCGCCCGCGTAGTACTGCCGCTTCTCCTTGCGCGTGATCGTGTCGCGGCCGTCCGTCCCCATCAGGAGGATATTCGTACCGCTTCCCTCGTTCGGTCGATTCTTCATGTCGCCGAAGACATCGACGCGTTGGACAGGGAGCGGCAGTGCCGCGGCATTTCCCATTCCCACGGCGGCGGCGGCCAGCAGAATCACCGGAACGGCGACACGCAGCCTTCGCGCACGCCGGGATCCGGCCGGTGAGTTGACGTGAGTACGCAAGCTGGACTCCGCTGCGGGGGAACCGGGACGAAGAAACGGTAAACCGCTCGTCGCCACCGCCGAGTGCGGCAGTTGGCGGCGCGCACGAACAACAACTCGTTCGCCCTAAGCCGTTCGGTTTCCCCGGATGTCACATCTGGAACAGATGGCTCGACATACGCCCGTCGATGGCGAGGGAACATGGCTGACTTCAAGCGTCAATGGAAGCGGCAGAGCCTCATCCCGGTGAGCAGGAATTCTCCGGAGTGCCGCGTCGATGACCCCATCTTCACGTCGTTGCAGGATTCCTGGGCGCGGCAGGGGAGAACCGTTCCGGGCCGTCCCGACCAGGAGTGGAGAGCACTCGTCACACGCGATCACTGGCCGCGGGGCTGACCGCGCAGGGTGTGGCACACGGCAGCGGGCCGCCGGTGAACGGCGGCCCGCTGTGCGATGCGTGAAGGATCAGTGGTTGCCCTTGCCGTTCCCGGACAGGACCGGGATGTCGGAGAGGATGTGCGACAGCGGCTCGTCGCCCTTGGCCTGCGTCGAGTTCTCGGTGCACTGCTGGTTCTGCGGCGCCGACAGGATCGGGATGTCCTGGACACCGACGTTGACGAGCCCGACGAGCGAGGTCAGGTTCGCCTTGACGGGGAGACCGATGCAGGGCTTGTTCAGCGAGCCCTGGATCAGCGCCATCTGCGGGCTCATGTTGCCGTACGTGGCGGAGTTGCCGTACGCCTGCTTGGCGCCGTTACCGCTGAGCGACGTCGTGCCGTGGTCGTCGCCGATCGCCATCGCCGACGGAGCTGCTGCGGCCGACATGCCGACGACGGAGACAGCAACCGCGGCTGCGGCCATACCCTTCTTGATCACAACTAATTCCCTTCTGGAGAAACCCCGTTCGCCGGAGCGCTCTGATTAACTCCACGCCCTGCGCTTAGTTGCTCCCATTCACCCTGATGGCCCAATGCGGAGCGGACGCGCACCCCAACCGAGTGAAGCCCCGAAACTCAAACTCGCGCCGACCGGTTGTTCAGCGCGCAGTGACTCGAGCTTCTGCCAGAAAAGGAACACACAAAATGATGAAGAAGGCTATGGCCACGGCGGCAGTTGCCGTTTCCGTCGTCGGTATGACCGCCGCGGCGGCCCCGTCGGCGCTGGCCATCGGTGACGACCACGGCACCACCTCCCTGAGCGGCAACGGCTCCCAGCAGGCGTACGGCAACTCCGCGACGCACGGCGACATGAGCCCCCAGCTCTCCCTCGTCCAGGGTTCGCTGAACAAGCCCTGTGTCGGTCTGCCGGTCAAGGCGAACCTGACCTCGCTCGTCGGGCTCGTCAACGTCGGTGTCCAGGACATCCCGATCCTGTCGGCGCCGCAGAACCAGCAGTGCACCGAGAACTCGACGCAGGCCAAGGGCGACGAGCCGCTGTCGCACATCCTCAACGACATCCCGGTCCTGTCCGGGAACGGTGAGCTCAACGGCTGACCTGCCGGCTGAGGATCGCTCGGGCCGCCTGACCGCCGCAAGGCGTGGCAGGCGGCCCGGGCTTCTTCATTCTCCCCTGCGGTAACTCGAATGCGGTAATTCGGGTGAATTTACTGAACGGTCGAAACCGGCGGTTTCCTCGGGACCGTCAACTCGTTTGCCAACTGCGGGTCATGGTGCGAGACGTACATGAAGTGCTCGCTCGGTTTCGACTGCCAGATCGGCATGACCACAGAGAAGGGAACATCTGTGAAGCACAAGAAGAGCGCGACGATCATCGCTGGTGTCGTGATGGCCATGAGCATGGCTGCCCCCGCCTTCGCCGACTCCGGTGCCCAGGCCGCGGCCGTCGGGTCCCCGGGCGTTCTCTCCGGCAACGTCGTCCAGGTCCCGGTCCACGTTCCGGTCAACGTGTGCGGCAACACCGTCGACGTGATCGCCCTGCTGAACCCGGCGTTCGGCAACACCTGCGCCAACGTCTGAGGTAGCACCCAGCCACCAGGCTGCTTTATTTCATGGCCGGCCTCGGAGCGCGTCGCTACGCCTCCAAGGCCGGCTTTCCACTGCTCAGAGGAAGACAACTAGATGCGACAGGTCATTGGTAAAGGGATGCTCGCGACCGCGGCCGCGAGCAGCATCCTCTCCCTGTCCGGCTCGAGCGCGTTCGCCGCGGGCGGGGACGCCGTGGCGGCGAATTCGCCCGGGATCTTGTCGGGGAACAGCGTGCAGGCCCCCGTGGAGGTGCCGGTGAACGCCTGCGGCAACAGCGCGAACGTGGTCGGCGTGGGCAACCCCGCCATGGGCAACAACTGCGCGAACGCCGGGGCTTCGGACAAGGAGCACTCCCGTGCACCGGAACGTACGGTGACGCAGGAGCGAGGGGGCGCGCGGACGGACGACGGCGCGGGTTACGGCTCGGACGACGACCACACCCCGGGCAGGGACAGCCACTCGGGCTCCCACGGCTCCCACCCGGGCACGCACGCGGGCACCCAGTCGCTGGCTCGGAGCGAGGCCACCAACTCGCCCGGCATCCTGTCGGGCAACAACGCCCAGGCACCCGCGGACGTCCCGGTCAACGCCTGCGGCAACACCGTGGACGTCATCGGCCTGCTCAACCCGACCGGCGGCAACAGCTGCTCGAACGGGGCGCCCGCACCGAAGCCCCCGCGGCAGGAGACGCCTCCCTCGACCGAGCTGCCGCCCGAGGCGGAGACGACTCCCCGGGTCGTGCCGCCGACCGATCGTGCCATGCCGCCCGTGAAGGCCGGTCAGCCGCCGCAGGACGTGGCGTCCTCGACCTCGGCCTCCCGGCTTCCGTCGGTCGCCCACGAGGTGCAGCACGCGGGCGCCCGGCTCGCCGCGACCGGCGGGGACCAGGACCTCCTGACCGCCGCGGCCGCGAGCGCCGCCCTGCTGGTCGGCGGGGGAATCCTGTACCGCCGCGGACGCGCCTCATCCGGCCGCTAGGGCACCCGGACACGCAACTGGCGGGGAAGAGACACCCGAGGGTCTCTTCCCCGCCAGGAGGCGAGGGGGGCCGGCCCGCGAGGGGGGTGTTGCCGACCTACGGCGAAGACGCCGACGGCTGGCGGAGGGCAACCAGGCCCGTCCCATGACGACAGAGTCCACCACCTGATCATGGTGGACGAAGAACCGATTCACCCGTTCGCCGACCGCATCACCTGATCGGGTTCCCGAGAGCCGGGGTTCCCCCTCGGAGCTTGACGGCCGGGGGTGTCGAGCGGCTCCCGCCGCAGGCTGCGGCGAACGCCCCGTACCAGCCGGCGCGCCGTGAAGGACGCCCCGTGCACGAAGCGCATGGCCGGGCCGAAGCTGGACGCCGTCACCAGACCCGCCAGGAACAGACCGGGGTATGAGGACTCGAACTCGGCGGACGCGCGGGGCTCCTGGGCGGCGTTCACCGCCAGAGCGCCGCGCACGTCCGGGGCCAGCAGGCCGAGGCGGGCGCTCGTGGCCCGGAAACCGGTGGCCGCGATGACGTGGTCGGTCTCGAAGTCCGGGCCGCCGCTCGCGTTGCCCACGGTCGCCAGCCGCACCCGGCCCGCCGCGAGGGACGCCTCGACGACCTCGTGGTCGAGCCGCACATCGACGCGCGACTCGACCCGGTCGCGCACCCACCAGGCCCCCGCCGGGCCCAGCGCCGACGCCGAGACGCGGGCGCGCGTGGCCTCCGGGAGCCGCCGGAAGCCGCCCGGTACCTCGGCGTAGAACCAGTTGCGCCATCCGCAGCCGAGGCCGCTGTGCGGGGCGCGGGCCGACTCCCACCACGGGCGTTGCCACGCCGGGGGCACGCTGTTCCAGTTCAGCCGGCGCGACCGGGCGAGCACCCGCACCCGGGTTCCCTGCTCGGCGAGGAGCGCCGCGGTCTCCAGGGCGGCCTGGCCCCCGCCGATCACGGTGACGTCCCGGTCGCGGAAGCGGGTCAGGTCCCGGTGGTGGCTGCTGTGCGAGACGTGCTCGGTGCCGAGCCCGTGCAGTGCCGGGGGGATCTCGACGAAGGGGAGCACACCGACGGCCAGGGCCACCGTGCGGGCACGGACGGCCCGGCCGTCCTCGGTGACCACCTCGAAGCCCCCGGGGCAGGCGCCGACCGACGCCACCATGCGTTCGTCGACGTCGGGTACGGCGTGCTGGGCGAACCACAGGCCGTACGAGGCGAACGTCTCCACGGAGACCGGTTCGCCGTGCCGGGCCCGCGCCCCGTGGCGGTCGCAGTACGCGGCGAGGCCGTAGCGGTGGCGGGGGTCGGAGAGGTTCGACGCCCAGGGCTCCGACTTCAGGAGCATCCCCCGCGGCATGTGGTCACGCCAGGACGCCATGGGGCGGCCGAAGACGCGTACGTCGAGTCCGGCGCCGGCGGCGTGTGAGGCGATGGAGAGACCGTAGGGGCCTGCTCCGACAACCAACAGGTCATGCATCGGCGACTGCTCGCTCTCTCGTCATCGGTACGGGCGCCGTCGGCGCGGCCGGCGCGCCCACGTGTGCCGTCCGCCGCAGCCGGCCGAGCAGCCGCCGTGTCACGTGCCGGCACCACAGCACCCACAGGGCACGCGCGGGAGCCATGTCGTCCCGGGCGTGCCAGGCCAGTTCGCGGCGGCGGGTCGCCGTGGCGGCGGGCCCCGCTGTCATCAAGACGCGCAGGGCGGCCAGCGGTGAGTAGTTCTCCACGACGAACGAGCGGCCGGGGAGCGCGGCGGCGGCCGGCAGTGGCCGGTGTGTCATGTCCAGGTGCTGAGCACGCACCACGTCCAGGTCGGCCCCGTCGGCGAAGAGCCGGAACTGGGCGCCGGGCCGCGGGTTGAAGTCGAGCAGGCAGTACGCGCCCGTCGCGGAGTCCACCCGGAAGTCGAGGTCGAGGATCCCGCGGTAGCCCAGGCTCTCGACCAGCCTCTCCACCCCGGCCCGCAGTCCTGGGTCGGGCGTCCACTCGCCCACCGCCGTCAGGCCCGTCCCGCGGGGCCGGGCGCGGTGCTTGCGGCCCGAGCCGCCGCCGCGCACGGCCCCGCTCCGGTCGACGTATCCGTGGACGAACCAGTCGCGCCCGGAGCCGCCCGGCAGGAAGGCCTGCAACAGCAGGTGACTGCCCGCCTCCTCGCTCCGCCGGTAGAGCTCCTGGGCCTGGCGCGCCGACCGCACCAGGACCGTGCTGCGCAGGCCGGTGCCGCCGGGGACCAGCCACGGGCGGCTCCACTTCGCCACCACGGGGAGGCCCAACTGCCCGACGGCGGCTGCTGCTTGGGCCGGGGACTCCGGCATGAGCGTGACCGGGTGGGGGATGCCGGCGGACGCGCACACCTGGGTGAGCTCCGCCTTGTCGGCCACCCGTTCCGCCAGGCCGCTCGCCTGGTCCGGCAGGAGGTAGATGTCGGCCAGTTCCTTCTGGAGGCGTCCGATCGCGAGGGCGCCCGCGTCGTCCATCGGAATGAGCACGGCAGGCCTGGCCACCCGGTGGGAAATGCGGCGCAATACGGTGGCGATTTCCCGGAGTGACGCGCCCGGGGGCGGCGAAGGATGCGTCCGGTGCAGATAGCGGGATCTGCGCACCGGGCTCTCCGCGAAATCGGATGCCGCCACATGCACCTCCACTCCCGCACGGCCCAGTGACCGAACAGCTCCGAGCGTGCCGTGATGAAAGGGGTTCCGGTCGATCCGCAGCAGAACCGCGGGGACCCGGGTGTCGAGAGTCAGCACGGCCGAATCCTCTCAATTCGATCCCCCATGCGGGCGAAGGGCACGCCCAAAGGATTAGGGGCTCGATCGGCGCAATAGAAATACATATGACTGAGTGTCAGTAGACGGAGGCGCAGCATAAGGAGCGGACATGGCCTTGCAGAGACGCCGGACCATCAGTAAACGGCCGGCATTCGTCGCCACCGGAATCGTCGTGTCGGCAGCGCTCGCCGTCGGACCCGGCTATGCGTGGGGAGCCGGACAGGACCCCGAGCCATCGGCCTCTGCGCCCGGCCTGCCGACGACGGCGGCGACGGCGACGCCCCCGGCTGCCTCCCCCTCCCCCACCCCTTCCCCCACCGCCACGACGCCACCGGCCGCGTCACCCGCGTTCGGCGCCTACCTCACCTACGGGCCCCAGGGCGTGGAGCGCATGACCGACCTCAGCAAATGGCTGGGCGGCGCCGAGCTGCGCGTGGGGCACACCTATCTGCCGGGTGACCGGTGGAGCAATATCGAAGGGGCCCCGAACTTCCTGGAGAGCTGGGCCCAGTGGCGGCGCGCGAAGGACGACCGGCTCTTCGTGCTCAACGTCCCCATGATGGAGCGCAACGAGGCCCACGTCGGCGACTGGGAGGTCCGTTCACTGCTCCGCCGGGCCGCCGCCGGCGCATTCGACCAGCATTTTCGCGTCCTCGCCGAGCGGCTCGTGAAGCTCAATGTTCCGGACACCGTCGTGGTGCTCGGCTGGGAGATGAACGGCACCACGTACACCCATCGGTGCGGCCCTGATCCGGAGTCCTGGAAGAAGTACTGGAAGCGCATCGTCACGACGATGCGCTCGGTGCCGGGCCAGAAGTTCAAGTTCGACTTCACACCGAACAGGGGCCGGGACGCCATTCCCTGGACGCAGTGTTATCCGGGTGACGACGTCGTGGACATCGTCGGCATGGACTCGTACGACCAGCCGATGGGCACCGATTTCGCCGAGCAGGTCAGCGAGCCGTACGGCCTGAAGCAGCACGTGGAATTCGCCAAGGCCCATGGCAAGGAGATCTCCTACCCGGAGTGGGGCCTTTTCCGTAACGGCGACAACGAGGAGTACATGCGGAAGATGCTCGCCTGGATGGACGAGCACAAGCCGCTGTACAACACCGTCACCGACTACTGCCCGCACGGCGTGTGGCAGTGCGACGACAATCCCAAGTCGTCCAAGGCCTACCGGTCGTTGCTCTTCGGCCGCAAGGACACCGGGCCGACCCCGGAGCCGACGAAGCCAACGACACCGCCGAACTGTTCCCCGCTGAACCTGGGCGACTGGGTCGAGCACTGGCTCGGCGGCAAGCTGTGCATGCGTCTTGACTGGTACAAGCGGTCGTAGCCGGGACCGGTCAGAGATCAGGAAACCGGTCGGAGATCAGGAACGGGTCAGGGCCGTTCCTGGCGTTCCCGGCGCTTGCGCAGGAACTCCCTGCCCCGGTTGCGGGCCACCGCCTCCCACGCGGCGGCCCGCAGTACGGGAGCGGTGCGCCGCCGGGCGAGGAGCAGCCGGTGGTTGGTCGCCTCCTCGGGGCGCCAGTGGTGCTTGTACGGTTCGTCGCCGCGCAGGAGGCTGAGGACCCGGCTCCGGCCGCTGTCAGCGGCCTCCGTGGAGGCGTGGTACTCCGTGCAGGCGTGCAGGAGCATCGTCGCCACGTCCACCTTCCGCTCGCGCAGCCGCGGGTCCGCCCCGTACAGATAGCCCCCGGCCAGTTGGGACGAGAGCAGGGTCAGATCGGTGGCCACCACCGTGTCGTCGAGCCGGAACTCGGTGACCACCGCGCCGCCCTCCCTGACCATCAGGCCGACCGACCGGATCAGGTGCTCGGAGAACCGCGGCCGGAGGTGCTCGGGGGTCACCTTGCGCCCCTGCCACTGGAGTTGGTGCAGGCGAAGGAGCGTGCGCATGGAGTCGTCGACCTCGTCGTGTCCTACGACCCGCCGCTCGACGCCCACCGCCTGCAGCTTCCGGATCTTGGCGCGCGCCCGCTGTGCCCGGGGCGCGGGAAGCCGTCCGAGCAGCTCGGGCAGCGACGTGCTGGGCAGCTCCAGGCAGAGCGAGCCCGCGAGGCGGAGCCGGGGCCCGCGCCAGCGTGCGTAGACGCGCTCGACCGCGGCGCCCGACCTGACCTCGCGGAAGTCGATCAGCGCGCCGCGGGCCAATTGCGACAGACCGTCGGCCAGCGCGTCCGCGGCCTCGTCGGCGCACGCGTCGTCGAGCAGCACGTCCGTGAAGTCGGTGATCGCGCCGCCCAGCGGCACGAGCGCCGGGAGCGGTACGTACGCGCGCATCAGCGGCGCCGCGGCGACGAGCTCGCCGTCCCTGCGCACCAGGACCACGCGGAGCCGCCCGCGTGTGCCGTAGGAGAGCCACCAGGAGTGCAGCCACGCGTGACTCTGGAACGGCGTCGCCGTCCGGCAGCCGCGGTGCAGCCTGGCCCACGCCGTGGCGAGCCCCCCGAACTCCGCCTCGTCCGTGCAGAGTTCGACCGTCAGTGTGCTGTCGGCCATCCCCGTCACCTCTCCCGGTTGAGGTCGGCGGACTGCGCGGGGCCGGGCACCGCGGCCGATGGCGTGTCCTCGCCGCGGCGAGGGCGCACGAGGAGGGCGAGCCCGCCGAGCAGGCCTCCCGCGCAGGCTCCCACCAACGCGGTCATGGGTGCGGTCGCCGACGCGGGGGCATCGGGCTCGACCGCCCGGGAGAGCTGCAGGAGGCGTACCTGCGTGCTCTCCTTGGTGTGGTTCGCGTTGTTGGTCAGGGAGCGCGCCACGGCGTTGGCGATGTCGGCGGCCTTGCCCGGCTTGGCCGCGGACGCCGAGATGGAGATCATCGGGGCGTCGGGCGATGTGGCGGCCTGCACGCTCTCGCGCAGGGTCTGCGGCGAGACGCCCGACTCCACCTGTGCGTCGCCGAGCACCGCGAGCTGCGTGGCGACCCGGCCGTACGCCGTGGCGAAGCCCAGCGCGGCGGTGGGGTCGGAGTCCTTCTGCGGTACGGCGATCACATAGCTGGTCGCGGTGTACTCGGGTG
The DNA here is from genome assembly GCF_040730185.1 of Streptomyces sp. Je 1-332. Lineage (NCBI taxonomy): Bacteria > Bacillati > Actinomycetota > Actinomycetes > Kitasatosporales > Streptomycetaceae > Streptomyces > Streptomyces sp. Je 1-332. Next base: position 5,280,216 of record NZ_CP160402.1, on the reverse strand, counting down.
TCGCGACCGCGCCGTACAGGCCGCCGGTGAGGGCGCCGAGCGCGGCGCCCGCGGGCAGGAGCCACCACGCGGGCAGGCGCTTCACGCGGGCCAGCATCGGGGCCGCGTCGACTGGGCGGAACCGCCTGCTGAGGGTATCGGTCATCAGGAACTCACTCTCGGGGTCGAGCCGGAGGCGGCTGCCTCGTATACGTGCATCAGCTGTGCCGCGCTGCGGGTGATGCTGTAGCGGTGTGCGGCCTCCAGGGGCAGGCGCGGCCGTGGTCCCGCCGACCGGGCCCGCAGCAGCGCCCGCGCGAAGGAATCCGGGTCGCCCGTGACGCGTTCGGCGCCGACGGCCGCGTCCGGCGGCAGGTCCTCGACGGCGGGGCACCGGACGTAGAGCACCGGCAGACCGGCGGCGAGACCCTCCACGACGGCGAGGCCGAAGGCCTCCTCGGGCGACGGCGACGCGAGGACGTCCATGGCGGCGAGGAGCGCCGGGAGGTCGGCCCCCGCCGCCCCACCAGGGCTCGCCTCGGATGTGTGAGGCCGCTCCCCGGCGAACAACACCCGGTCCGCAACGCCCAGTTGGGCTGCCGTCGCCCGCAGCCCCGCCTCCTCGGGGCCGCCGCCCACCAGCAGCACGCGTACGTCACGTGGCAGCGCCGCCAAGGCGTGCAGCAGAACATCGAACCGCTTACCGGGGGTGAGGCGGCCGACCCCGCCGACGACGAACGCCTCGTCCGGGAGCCCCAGTTGACGACGCGCGGCGATCCGGGCCCGGGGGTCGAAGCGGAACCGCTCGACGTCGATGCCGTTCGGTACGACATGGATGCGCTGCCGGGGCACCCCCCAGTGGCTGAGCCGCTCGGCGACGGACGGAGAGACCGCCACCGTGGCCCGCCCCAGACGTTCGCCCGTCAGGTACAGCGCGCGGACGCCCGCGGTGAGCGGCCTCCCCTCCATCTGCGAGTCGCCGAGGGAGTGTTCGGTGGCCACGACGGCGCGCGTCCCCGCCAGGCGCGCGGCGATGCGGCCGTAGAGGCAGGCCCGGTACAGGTGGGTGTGCACGAGGTCGTATCCGCCACCCCGGATGACCTTCGCGAGGCGGGGCACCGCGCCCAGGTCGCGGTTGCCGGACATGCCCAGGTGGATGACGCGCACTCCGTCCGCCGTCAGACCGTCGGCGACCGGCCCCGGGTTGGTGAGCGTCACGACGTCGCTGCTGACGGGCAAGTGGCGCAGGAGCAGGCGCAGTTGCTGCTCGGCGCCGCCGACCCCGAGGCCGGTGATGATGTGCAGGGCTCTCATTCGCTCACCGCCGGTTCGCGGACGGTACGGCGGCGCAGCCGGTTGAGCCGCAGCTTCAGCTGGAGCCGCAGGGCGGTGTCCTCCTGCCCGATGTGGACGCGCGGCACGGCGTGCACTCCGGTCAGGGCGCCCGGGGAGATCGCGCATCCGTAGCGGTAGCCGGCCGCTCGTACGGACTCGACGACGCGCTGGTCGACGGTGCCGTACGGATAGCAGAAGCCCTCGACCTCGCGGCCGATGAGGTCGGAGAGGGCGACCCGGCTGCCGCTGGTCTCCTGCCACAGCAGCCGGTCGTCCGCCTGCGTGAGGTCGACGTGGGTGAGGCCGTGCGAGGCGACCTCGATCCCCTCGGCGGCGGCGCGGCGGATGCCCTTCGCGTCGAGGAGCGGTTTGCGCGGGCCCAGCGGGTCCCACGCGTTGTCGCCCGCGAGGCGGCCGGGGAGCACGAAGAGGGTGGCGTCGAAGTCGTAGTGGTGCAGGAGGGGCAGGGCGTTGGTGACGAAGTCGGCGTAACCGTCGTCGAAGGTGAGGCCGACCAGATCGCGCCCCTCGCCCCGGGCGCGCGCCGTGAGCAGCCGCGACATGCTCACCCCGCGCAGGCCCTGGCGCCGCAGCCAGCGCAGCTGGGCCGCGAGGCGTTCGGGCGAGACAGTGATCTTGTAGGGGTCGTCCGCGCAGTGGGCCACGGAGTGGTACATCGCCACCCACATCGGCGCTTCGGGCAGCCAGTGCCGTGTGCGCCGGGTACGGGGGTTCTCACCGAGTGCTGTGTCAACGGACATGCGTGAGCTTTCGTGTGGCGGATGTGACGGAGCGGAGTACCGGCGCGACGGCCTGGGCCTTCAGGGCCCAGAGCACCAGGACGAAGACGGCGACGACGGCCGACGAACCGGCGGCGAAGGCGGCGAACGGCGAGCCGACGCCGCCCGCGACGGCCCCTCCGGCGGCGGTGGCGCACACCGTCGCGGCCACCGGCTTGAGCAGTTCGCCCACCACCCTGCGGACCCGGATCGGCACATTGCGCGGACCCATCCCGCACAGCAGCACGAAGGCGGTGACGCTGATGCCCGCCGCGTTGGCGAGCGCGATGCCGCATACGCCCCACACGTCCACCGTCCAGCTGCCGATCCCCGCGGTCGCGGTGACCCCGACCGCCATCGCGCCCAGCGGGAACCATGTGGCGCGTCCACCGGAGAAGTAGGAGCGGACGAGCGCTCCCACCAGCGTGTGGCCGAGGAGACCCAGGGCGTACACGCGCATCACGGCGGCCGTGGCGACCGTGTCGTCCGCGGTGAACGCGCCGCGCTGGAAGAGGAGTTGGATGAGCTGGGGCGCGCAGGCGATCACCACGGCGGTGCCGAGGAGGACCACACAGCCGGCCAGGCCCAGGTCCCGCTCCACACGCGACCTGGCGCGCTTGACGTCACCGTCGGCCAGGGCGCGCGCGACGACGGGGAGTGTGACCGTGCACAGCATCAGGGAGAGGATCATCGGCACCTGCGCCACCTTCTGGGCGTAGTTGAGGTGCGAGATGGCCCCCGACTCCAGCGAGGACGCCAGGAAGCGCTCGATGAGCACCTGCGACTGCCGGCACAGCGCGAACAGCAGCACGGTGGCGACGAGGGTGCCGCTCATCAGCGCGGGTGACGGGAGACCCGCCTCCGTCTCGACGGGCGCTTCCGCGGTGTCGCGGGTGAGCTGCCGCCAGAGCGAGGGGGCCTGGACGAGCACCATGAGTACGCCGCCGACCGCGACGCCCAGGGCCGCCGCCCGGACGCCGTAGCGAGGGGCGAGGACGAACACGGCGGTGATGATGCCGATGTTGTAGAAGACGTAGATGCCCGCCGGGGCCACGAACCTGCGGTGGGCGCGCAGGGCCGCGCTGCAGTAACCGGCGAGGCCGAACGTGAAGACGCAGGTGGCGGTCAGCAGCGTGCAGTCCACGGCGAGCCGCGGGTCGGGCAGCCCCGGCGCGAGGACCTCCACCAGGACGGGCGCCCCGGCCATCAGGATCAGCGCGACGGCCCCGGAGGCCAGCATCAGGCGGGGCAGCGACGTGGCGACCAGGGCGCGGACCGGGTCGCGGCCCGTGCCACGGCCGCGGCGGGCCAGCGCCATGCTGAAGGCGGGGACGAGCGCGAACGCGAGGCCGTCCTCGATGAGCAGGGTGGTGGCCACCTCGGGGACGGTCCACGCGACGAGGAAGGCGTCGGTCTCGGGGCCCGCCCCGAAGAAGTGGGCGAGCGCCTGGTCGCGTACGAGACCGAGCACCGATCCGGCCACCGTGAGGAACGCGGTGACCAGCGCGGCCTTGGCGAGGAAGCCGTTGGAGGGGTCGGCGCCCCTGACCGGCTCGGCTCCGGTCGCCGGAACGGGCACCTTGCCTGCCGCTTCCGTGTCCACGGAGTGGGTCGTGGAGGTCATCGCGGTACCTCCCCCGGCGCCGATGCGGACACGGCGCTGCCGGCCAGCGCCCACCAGGCCACGAGCCCGAGGACCACGGCCGTGAGCACCGTCGAGGGGCCGCCGATGTCGGCGTAACTGAAGTCCACCAGCTGCCAGACCAGGAGCCCGCACGCGGTGAGCGCACAGTCCGCGCCGGCGCCCCCGCGCACCCGGGTGAGGCGTCGCAGGCCGAGCAGCAGGAAGGCCGCCCAGCTGCCCACGAGGGCGCACAGGCCGAGCAGGCCCTGCTCGCCGAGGACGAGCAGGTACATGTTGTGCGGGGAGAGCAGCGGCTGGCGGCTGAACTCCGCGCCCGCGCCCGCGGTGTCGCTGGCCGATGACAGGGCGAGCGAGGCGTGGCTGTCGCGGTGGTCGGGGAAGACCTTGAGCCCCACGCCCGTCACGGGCTCGGCACGCCACATGTCCACCGCGGCGGCCCACATCGTGTACCGGTCGGTGACCGACTGGTCGGGGGCGTCGGTGACCTGCGTGATGCTGGTGACGCGCTCCTGGAGCATCTGCGTGCCGATGCCGAACCCGCCCACGAGGACCACGGCTGCGGCCGCCACCACCGCGAGGGCCCGCAGCGCGTTCCGCACGCCCGCGAGGCCCAGCTGCGCGCCGCAGGCCACGACGGTGGCGATCCAGGCGCCACGGCTGAAGGAGAGCGCGAGCGGAACGATCAGGAGCAGCGCGCACACCAGAGCCAACTGCCGCTGGCTCAGTCGCATTTGACGCCGGCTCGGGGCGGCCGGTCCGAGCGCGAGCGCGACCGCGCACACCAGGCCGTACGCCACCACGGTCGACATCCCCATGACGTCCGTCGGGCCGAAGGTGCCCACGGCCCGGACGTCCGAACCCATGTAGCTGGCGCCCGTACCCGTGGCGTACTGATAGACGCCGATCGAGCCCTGGAAGAGGGCGAGGGCGATGAGGGACCAGGCCACCAGGCGGAAGTCGCGTCGGTCGCGCACGAGCATCAGGACGGCGGCCGGTACGAGGACGAAGATCTGGAGGTAGCGCACCAGGCCGGTCACCCCGGCGGACGCGGTGCTCGCGCCGACCGCCGCGACGGCGATGCCGAGCACCGGCAGACCGAGCACGACGGCGGCGGTCCGCGTCAGCGGCCGACGCGCCGCGCGCACGGTGCGGGCCACGCACCAGAGCACCACCAGAGCGGAGGCCGCGTCGGCGACCGTGCCGCCACCGGAGCCGCCGCCGGAGCCGCCGTCGCCCGGCGCCGCGGGGAGCGCGAGCAGGGCGACCAGGGCCATGACGGGCAGCACGGGCCCGGCGCTCCGGAGCGCCGACGCCAGTGCCGCGGCGGGCGATCCGGCCGGGAAGATCGCGATCGGGGCGGCGTTCAACCGGGTCAGCTCCCCGTCGGGCGTACGAGGGATGCGGCGGTGCGCAGCAGGATGCACAGGTCCTGCCAGAACGACCAGCTGTCGATGTAGGCGTTGTCGAAGCGGCACCGGTCCTCGATCGAGGTGTCGCCCCGCAGCCCCTGGATCTGGGCGAGCCCGGTGATGCCGGTCGGCATGCGGTGGCGCTCGGCGTAACCGGGGTGCGCCTTGCTGAACTGACCGACGAAATAAGGCCGTTCGGGCCGCGGCCCGACCAGGCTCATGTCGCCCCGCAGGACGTTCCACAGCTGGGGAAGCTCGTCGAGCGACGTACGGCGCAGGAACTGGCAGAAGCGGCTCATGCGCTGCTCGCCCGCGACGGTCCACCTGGTCGCCGCCTCGTGCGGGTCCGCGGGACGGTGGGTGCGGAACTTCAGCAAGGTGAACGGCCGCCCGCCCCTGCCGATCCGCTCCTGACGGAAGATCACCCCGGGCCCTTCGGTGGCCCGCAGGACCGCGGCGCAGGTGAGGAGCACGGGGCTGATGAGCAGCAGCAGGGCCCCCGAGGTCACGAGGTCGAGGGCGCGCTTGCTGACACTGAAGTGTGTGCGCCGCACGGGCACGAGCGGACGGCAGGGGAACCCTGCGAGCCGCGCGGATCTCGCCTGCCGCCCCGGCGCGTCGTAACCCGGCGGCTGCGTGGCGTCGATCGCCCATACGTCGCAGCCCGAACCGCTCAGCGTCCGCAGCCACCCGATCTGCTCCGGGCCGGGGGTCGGTCCGACGACCAGGACGGTGCGCACGGCGTTCTGGATGACCGCGCGGCGCAGCTCCTCGATCGTGGAGAGCACCGGCAGTTCGGCGCCCTCGGACTCCGTGCGCTCGGCGGGCGCCTCCCCCACGATGCCCACGGGCCGCACCCCGGCCTGCGGGTGGCGCAGGACCGCGTCCGCCACGCGCCGCGCGACGGAGCAGGGGCCGACGACCAGGGCCGGGCGCGGCTGCCGGAGCACCGCTCTGCGGGCCCACCAGTACAGGGCGCCGCGGCCGGTGCAGCACAGCACGCTCTGGAGCGCCGCCGCCGTGCACAGGGTGGCCAGGGAGAGCGGGCTCAGTACGGAGGTGCTCGCGGCCAGGAGCCCCACGGCGCACCAGCTCAGGAGGGCCTGCCAGGCCAGCGAGGGCAGTTCGTCGAGGGCGCTCGGCACGGCGAGCGGGCGGTAGAGCGCGGCGCGTGCGTTCAGGCCGGTCACCCCGGCGAGCAGCAGGACCACCAACAGGGGGTGGCGCTGCGGCCCGGTGAGCAGCACGGTCCCCAGGAGGGCGGCCGCGCTGTCGACGGTGAGCAGGGGCAGGACCGATGAGCGGCGTGCCGAAGCCCCCCGCTCGCTGCTCGTCCCGCGGCGCCGCCCGCCCCCGCGGGGTGGGATGACCGAGGCGGTGGCGATGGCGTGGTCGGCCGCCCGTGGCTGCGCGGCAGGGGCGACGGTTCGTTCCGCACTCACGGGTTGCTGGACTCCCTGCTCTTGATGGGCCCCACGTCCAGAAGCGCGCGGTACACGGCCGCGACAGCTTCCGCGGTGTGCCGCACATCGTGGGTGTTCAGAACGTGGCGGTGCGCCGCGCGGCCGAGGGATTCACGCAGCGGCGGGTCGCCGAGCAGTTGGAGGAGGGCGCGCGCCAGTGCCTCCGGGTCCTCCGGGGGGACGAGGCCGTGGGGCGCGAGGCCGGGCGGCAGGCTCTCACGTGCGCCGTCCACGTCGGTGACCACCACGGGCCGTGCGCAGGCCATCGCCTCCAGGGGTACGAGTGCCATGCCCTCCCACCGGGACGGCAGCACCACGAGGTCGGCCGCCCGGTACCAAGGTGCGGCGTCCTGGACGTCTCCGACGAACCGCACGGAGGCGGGCGCCTGTTCCCGCAGTCCTGCCGCGTCGGGTCCGTCCCCCACGAGGGCGAGCCGGGCGAGCGGCATCCGCTCGGCGACCGCGGCCCAGGCCCGCAGCAGGACGTCCTGTCCCTTCTGCCGGCACAGCCGTCCCACGCACACCACCAGAGGCTCCCGCTGGGAGAGCCCCAGAGCCGTGCGCGCGCTCTGCGCGGCCTCGGGACGGAAGCGCTCGACGTCGACCCCGTTCGGGATCACGGACCAGGGCGCTTCGATCCCGGCCCGCTGCCCGGTGAGCCGTTCCGCCTCGCTGACGCAGACCACGTGCGTGGCCCAGCGCGCCCCGAAGCGCTCCCAGCGCCGGACGAGCCCCGCGCCCACACCGCCGACGGCCTCGAAGGACCACGCGTGCGGCTGGAAGACCGTGGGCACCATGCCGCGCAGGGCGAGCCGGACGGCGAGTCCGGCCTTGGCGCTGTGGGCGTGCACGACGTCGGGCCCGACCTCGTCGACGATGCGGGAGATGCGCCGGACCTCGTCCGCGAGGCCCGGCCCCGGGGAGCGGGTCGCCGCCCATCCGTGGACACCGCATCCCGTGCCGCGCACGGCAGCCGGCAGGCCGCCGCGGTCCGGACATGCCACGTCGACCCGCATCCCCGTGGACAGCTGGGACTTCACCAGGTCGGTGACCACGCGGGCCACTCCGCCGTCGACGGGCTGCGCGACGTGAAGGACGCTCAGCCGGGGGTCAGTTGCTGACATGGGAGAGCCGCACGGAATAACGCATGACCGGCGTTGCCCTTTCGGGAAAGGTTCCGAACCAGGAGGGAGAATTTCATGCGACAGTCACACGCAACTCGCAACTTCCCGCACTTGTTCATTCAAATGGCTTCAGGAGGAGAGCAACACTAGCCGCTTTTTGCATTAATCCAGGAAGGCTGACAAGTGTGTCGGAATCGTGAAGTGCGTAACGCGCGGAGCCTTCCCCGAACACGGGCGCGGGGGCCGTCGCGTTAACCCCGCGCCAGCAGATCACCCTTTTGGGCCCACAACCCCTGCGGGCGAAGTCCGTTGATCCATGGGCCGGGCACCCCGCCCTGCCGATGCATCAACTGACCAAGGAGCAACTCTCCATGTCGCGTACCGCGAAGGCCCTCGCCCTCTCCACCGTTGCCGTGGCCGCCATGGCCGGCAGCGCCGGCGTCGCCGCCGCCGACTCCGGTGCCCACGGTGCCGCCGTCAACTCCCCCGGTGTCATCTCGGGCAACGCCGTCCAGGTCCCGGTCCACATCCCGGTCAACGCCTGCGGCAACACCATCAACGTCATCGGTCTGCTGAACCCGGCGTTCGGCAACACCTGCGTCAACGCCTGACGCTCCAGCAGCACCGCTGCACGCTCGTCGCGACGGCCGTTCTCCCCCGAGGAGGACGGCCGTCGTGCGTTCCCGCCATACCCCCGGCGTGCGTCATGCCCCCGAATGGCAGTCGCTCGGTTGCGGCCGATGTCCACCGCTTTCACGGTGAACACAAGATCCGACACGTCACCGAGACGCATCACCGAAGGGAACATCCATGCGCGCTCTGCCCGTACGGCGTATCGCGACCACCGTCCTCTCCGCCACGCTCCTCCTCGGGGCGGCCGCTCCCGCCATCGCAGCCGAGAGCGGCTCCTCGCAGGGCAGCACCCGGCAAGCGGCCGGCGAGCCTGTTCCCGACGTGGAAAAGCTGCTGGCCCAGGTCAACACCCTGGGCGACGTCGGCGGCGTCCTCACCCCGGTCACCGATCTGCTCACCGCCGTGCTCAAGGCCGAGAAGGGGCAACTTCCCGAGGCGGACGCCACGAAGCTCACCGCCTCGGCGAAGGAAGCCATCACGGAGGCCACCGGTACGGCGCCCCAGACACCGGCACTCCCCCAGAAGCCGGCGGCTCCCGAAACCTCCACGGTGCCGCAGACCCCGGCGCTCCCCCAGGCCCCGTCCGACACCGACAAGGCGGCGCCGGACCCCAAGGCCGACGCCCTGAAGGCACTGCAGACCACCGTCGACGCCCTGCTCAAGGCGGCCACCGGCGGCGACGCCGCGAAGGCGGCGGGAGCGGTCCCGCCCGTGCTCACCGGTCTCGTCAACGTCCTCGCCGCCACGCTGGTCGGCGGCGGCCTCCCCGCGCCCGACCTGGCGGGCCTGCCGGCCCTGCCGAAGGAGCCCGCGGCTTCCTGAGCGCCGAGTCGACCACTGCCCGTCGCGTCGGACCTCTGTCCGGCGCGACGGGTTTCTCATGTTCCCGTCCCACACGTGCCCGTCTCACACGTGTCCATCTCATAGGAGAAAAAGACCCCGCCTTCGTTCGGGTGGGTTCCGGGATTTTCCGCCGCACAGAGTTTCCGCCGTACACAGCGCTCGTTACCCATGGCGAAGTGAAAATCCCCTCTGGCGACCGCCCGTCGCCGCAGAAAGGAACATGATGAAGCCCCTGAAGGCTGCCGCCGTCGTTGCCGGATCCATGGTCATCGCTGGTGCCGCCGCACCCGCCTTTGCCGCCGACCTCACGCCCACCAGCCTGAACGGTGCAGTCGACACGCTCGCCGCCCACTCGTCGCAGCTGGACGCGGCCCCGCTGGCCACCAACGCCCTTGACACCGAGAACAAGGACTCGGTCGTCAACACCCTCACGGGTGCGGCGAAGAGCGTGCACGCGGGCGGCGGCGCCGGCAAGCTCCTCGGCGGACTTCCCGTCTCGAAGTAGAGCTCTTTCCCGCTCCTTCATTCGGTGCGATTGCCGCGGTGAAACAACACGCGACAGTGAGGGCCGGTTCCGCGGAAATATTCCGCGGGCCGGCCCTCAGCCCTTTCCCGGGCCTCCCCCCCTTCTTGCCACTTCCTCTCAGTTCGACTGCAGAGCCCCGGAGTTCGAGCCGTAGGTGCCCCGATCGTGTGATCGCTCGCCCGTACTCACCCAAACAAGTGACAGCCGGAGTCGGGGAATCAGGTCACATCGATACGGTTCCGGGATGACGTCGACATCGAGCGAGACCCGCACTTTCCGAGCCGCCGATCTGGGCACCCTCACGGTGGTCGCCTGGAGTGGTGAACACCCCGAGGACGAGAAGGACATGCCCTTCCTGCTCGCCTATTCGCTCGGCGACGGCGAAGGCGGCCTTGAGGGCGCGACCGAAGCCATCGAGCTCCTCCTTGAGAACACCGGACTCCCCATCGGCGGCCCCGTCGTGGAGAGTTCCCGCAATCCGAGCCTGCCCGTCACGCTCCTCGTCGAGGCCGGCCAGGCCGTGCTGAACATGCCGCACCTCAACGCCCAGTGCGTCGTACCGCCGGAGTGGCTCGCCGCGGTGGGCGAGCGCGGGCACGCCTACTTCATGTTCACCACGCGCCCCTGGCCCGAGGCCAAGCCCGGCGTACCCCTCTCCGAAGAGGCTCTCGCGGCGTTCGCGGGCACCGAGGAGACGATGACGCGGTCCGCGCACTGCCTGCTCACCGCGAAGAGCCTGCGCGGCTAGGAGCCGCACCGGAGCCCGCACACCACCGGAGCCCGCACACGACCGGGGCCCGCCGCTCGGGACGAACCGACGGGCCCCGGTGAACCCAGTGAGGATCGCAGCGATGTACACCAAGACGTCTCTTCCTGAGGCCCGTAGGCCCGAATCTCCCTTAGGGCGTGTGGATCCGCCGTCCGGTGACGCCGGTGGGAGCCGTGCGTTCGCGCTGCTTCTGGTGATCACGGGCGCCGCGGGGCTGCTCGCGGCGTGGGTCATCACGCTGGACAAGTTCAAGCTCCTCGAAGACCCGGACTTCACACCGGCGTGCAGCCTCAACCCGGTGGTCTCCTGCGGCAACATCATGAAGAGCGAGCAGGCGTCGGTGTTCGGGTTCCCCAACCCGATGCTGGGCATCGCCGCGTACGCCGTCGTGATGTGCGTCGGGATGGGTCTGCTGGGCCGTGCGCGCTTCCCGCGCTGGTACTGGCTGACGCTGAACGCGGGCATGCTCTTCGGCGTCGGTTTCTGCACCTGGCTGATGTACCAGTCGCTGTACGAGATCAACTCGCTGTGCCTGTGGTGCTGCCTGGCCTGGGTCGCCACGATCGTCATGTTCTGGTACGTGACCTCGTTCAACGTCCGTAACGGCCTTCTGCCCGCGCAGCCCTGGCTGCGTACGTTCTTCGGTGAGTTCACCTGGGTGCTTCCGGTGCTGCACGTCGGCATCATCGGCATGCTGGTCCTCACCCGCTGGTGGGACTTCTGGACCAGCTGATGCCGATCACAGCCTTCACCCGCCGAGCCACGATGCGGAACCTCATCGCCGTCGCCGTCACCGCCGTCACGGGGCAGGCCGCCCTCCACTGGTGGACCAGGCAACCGGCTCAGGACCCGCCGTCCGACGACCTTGGTGACGGTTCGTCCGACGACCTCGGTGACGGTTCGTTCGACGAGATCTACGCGGGCCGGCACATCCGCGGGTCGAGAGCCACCGCGAACGGCCCCCACACGGACGTCTCCTGGGACATCACCGTCGACGGACGCCCGCTCCACCTCATACGGCGCGCCGACGGCGGCTATCTGAGCATGATCGACCACTACCAGTCGTATCCGACGCCTCTCATCGCCACCCGCAGGGCAGTGGACGAACTCGGCCCCGGGCAGCAACTGCGCGCCGTGCACACCTGATCACCGCCCCGCACGCCCGGACCGGAGGAGCGAACCGACGTGGTCCACACGCGCAAGAACCAGGCCCGGCTCACCAGTGCCGAGAAGCGGCGATTCGTCAACGCGCTGCTCGAGCTCAAACGCAAGGGCGAGTACGACGAGTTCGTCCGGGTCCATATCGAGCACTACGTGTCCGACGGCGACGACGGACTGCGGGTGGCCCACATGACGCCCTCGTTCCTGCCCTGGCACCGCCGGTTCCTGCTGGAGTTCGAGCGGGCCCTGCAACGGGTGGACTCCGCGGTGTCCGTCCCGTACTGGGACTGGACGGCGGACAGGTCACCCGGCGCCTCGCTCTGGGGCAGCGGGCTCATGGGCGGCAACGGGCGCCGCACCGACCGGCAGGTGATGACAGGCCCGTTCGCCCGTACGAACGGGGCCTGGATCATCAAGGAAGGGGAGACGAGCGGTGACTTCCTCATGCGTGACTTCGGCCGGCCGCAGAACCCGATCGAGCTGCCCACCGAGGCGGAGCTGTCCCGTGCGATGCGCGACCCCCTGTACGACAAGGCGCCCTGGGACTCCACCTCGTCCACCGGCTTCCGCAACAAGCTGGAGGGGTGGACGTCCGGCATCGGCAACAGCAAGTGGCGCAACCACAACCGCGTCCATCGCTGGGTCGGCGGACACATGCTCGGCGGCGCGTCGGTCAACGACCCCGTGTTCTGGCTGAACCACGCCTTCGTGGACCTGCTGTGGGACCGCTGGCAGGCGCGCCACCCCCGCTCGGCGCCCTACCTGCCCGAGAAGCCTCCGAGGGCCGGCAACGGGCCGCCGCGCGGCCGTATCTGCGCGCGTTACGAGGGGATGCCGCCGTGGGACGCGAAGCCGGACGAGCTGATCAGCCACCGGGGCATCTACCGGTACGCGTGACGGGGGCAGCTACCGCTACGCGTGACCGGCATGACGAAGCCCCCGGCGGCCGTTGGCCGCCGGGGGTTCACGTACGGGGGTCAGCTGCCGTAGCCGCCGTGGCCGCCCTTGTGTCCGCCGTCGGCGTTCACGCAGGTGTTGCCGAACGCCGGGTTCAGCAGCCCGATGACGTCCACAGTGTTGCCGCACACGTTGACCGGGACGTGGACCGGGACCTGGACGAGGTTGCCCGAAAGGACGCCGGGCGAGCCCACGGCCGCACCCTCGGCGCCGGCGTCAGCCATGGCCATACCGGTGCCACTGAGCACCACGGCGCCCGTGCCGACGGCAACAGCGGCTGCCTTCGCGATGCGAGACATCACGTTCTCCTTTGAATTGACGAGTACAGCCGCATGTACGCGGCCCTACTGTCCCTTCAACGGCCTCATCGACCGCAGGTAACGGCACTGATCGGTACATCATTGGTGAAATCGTCGGTGAATTCGTCCGGGCGACCGTGTCCAGCGCTGTTCCGATCCGTTGCGCATCACATGATCTCAACACGACGCATGGCCGCCGCCCTCGCTCTCGCGGCGGGCGCCACCGCCCTGGCCGCGCCCGCCGCGAGCGCCGCCCCCATCTCCCCCACCGGCACGATCGACTCGCTCGCCGCGTCCTCGATCCCCGAGGAGCACCGCGCCGAGGTGCCGTCCGTCACCGAGCAGCTCAAGGGACTCAACGGCCTGTACGAGCTGCAGCAGCTGCACCAGCTGACCGACATGGCCGCACCGGTCACGGGTCTGCTGGGCGGGATCCAGTAGCACCAGCAGGAGTCGTAGTAGCCGCACGTCTCACGTGCGAGGAGAGGCGGGGCCGGGCCCGAGCAGCCCCGCCCCGCCTCACGCATGACCGATGCCGACTGCCCGGTGGATCTAGTAATGGACCTCAGTAGTGGATCTCAGTAGCGGATCTCAGTAGTTGTCGCCGAAGGCGGCTCGTTGGCGCTTCTCCAGCCAGCCACTGAACAGCCGGCCGATCGGCGCCGCCGCGACACCGCCCTGTTCACCCGGCCCTGCCACCGACAGCAGCCAGGCCGGCATGAAGCGCAGCGTCCAGCCTGGTGCCGTCTTGCGCATGTGGGTCGCGAAGCCCTTCCAGACCTGCTTGCCGAGCGCCGGGGCGAGGCGGCCGAGGAGTTCGCGCTCCTCGTCCCCCGCGTGCCCGGCCAGCTGTTCGCGCACCTCCTCCGTACGGGTGGCGAGTTCCGCCGCGACAGCGGGGTCCGTGCCGAGCCGTTGGCTCGTCTCGTGCCAGGTGTGCAGGACCTTCGCCAGCTCTTCGTGCTCGGCGGTCATGAGGGCCAACGCCTTCTGGTCCGCGCCCAGTTCACGCAGCCGGGGCCAGAGGAAGTCGTCCTCGCCCTCGTGGTGGTGCTCGATCACCTGGAACAGCTTGTCCACGTAGTCGAGTAGGGCGGCGGCCTGTTCGGCGTCGGGAGTACGGGCGAGCTGCTCGGCGCTGCGGGCCACGCGGTCGAGATCGCGCACCATGGCACGGTGGGCCAGCAGCATCGTCTGGTGCCCCGAGGGCAGATGGGCGATGGACTCGGTCATGGATGTCGCTCCTCACAGAAGGCTGGCTGCTGCGATCTTGCCTCGGCAGACGGCCGCGCCGGGGGCGTTCGCGTCACCCGGCTGCCGCAGACGGCTGTGGCTCCCACATGCCCTGCGATATTCCCGTGCGGCGCAGGGGCCCGGCTGCCTAGACTTCGGGCAGCCGAATGATCAGCCAGTGAGGGAGGAGCCGGGCCATGCGTCACCGCACAGCTGCCTGCGCTCCCCGGTCGCGGTTCGACGTGATCCTGGTGTCTTCGCGCGTGCGGTGCCGGCTGCGCGGCCGTCACTGAATCTCCGGGCGACCCCTCTGACGTACCGACGCGCCTCTGCCTGTCCGGGCATGGAGGCCGTCGTCCTCGGTCCGGCTCCGTTCCGCCCTCAATCGCGCTGCCCCGCCCCGCATCACACCGAAAGGCCCAGGGCCGTGCGCACCAACAACACCAACACCCCTTTCCAGACGCGCATTTCATCGACCACCGTCCGTAATCTCGGCATCCTCGCCCACGTCGACGCGGGCAAGACGACCGTCACCGAGCGGATCCTCTACCTGACCGGCGCCACCCACAAGAGAGGTGAGGTCCATGACGGCACGACCGTCACCGACTTCGACGCGCAGGAACGCGACCGGGGGATCACCATCTTCGCGGCGGCGGTCAGCTGCGCCTGGGACGGGCACCGGGTCAACCTGATCGACACTCCGGGTCACGTCGACTTCGCCGACGAGGTGGAGCGCTCGCTGCGGGTGCTCGACGGTGCGGTGGCGGTGTTCGACGCCGTCGCGGGCGTCGAGCCGCAGAGCGAGTCGGTGTGGCGCCAGGCCGATCGGTACGAGGTGCCGCGGATCGCGTTCATCAACAAGCTGGACCGCGCGGGCGCGGACCTGGACACGGCGGTCGCGTCGATCAGGGATCGCCTGCACACGGTCCCGCTGGTGGTGCAGCTGCCGATCGGTCGTGAGGACGAGTTCACCGGGGTGGTGGACCTGCTGCGCATGCGCGCACTGCTCTGGCACGCGGGCAACGACTCGTACGAGACGACTCCGATCCCCGAAGCTCTGGCCGCTCAAGCTCACGAGCGCAGGCGGGAGTTGGAGGAGAAGGTGGCGGAGATGCACCCGGCGGCGATGGAGGAGTACTGCACGACGTCGACGCTCACCACCCCCACCCTGACGGCCGCGCTGCGCGACCTCACTCTCAGCGGTGAGGGCGTGGTGGTGCTGTGTGGTTCCGCCTACCGGAACCGTGGCATCGAGCCGTTGCTCGAAGCGGTCGTGGCCTATCTGCCGTCGCCGACGGACGTTCCGCCGGTACGGGGGACTCTGGGCGAGACCGTGCAGGAGCGTGCGGCCGATCCGGGGGCGCCGTTCGTGGGCCTGGCGTTCAAGGTGAACGCGACGGCGACGGGGCGGCTGACGTACGTGCGCGTGTATGCGGGGACGATCACGAAGGGAGAGACAGTGATGGACGCGGGCACGGGCCGCACCGAGCGGATCGGCCGCATCCTGCGCGTACAGGCCGACCGCCACGCGGAGTTGGACCGGGCGACGGCCGGCGACATCGTGGCCGTGGTGGGCCTGAAGACGGCCCGCGCCGGCACCACGCTGTGCTCCCCGGCGGCGCCCCTGATTCTGGAACCTCCCACGGTGGCGGAACCGGTGGTCTCGGTGGCGGTGGAGGCGCAACGGAGCGTGGACACAGGCCGGTTGTCCTCGGCACTGGCGCGTCTGGTCGAAGAGGACCCGTCGCTGGCGGTACGGGCCGATCGCGAGACGGGCCAGACGGTGCTCTCCGGCATGGGTGAGCTGCATCTGGAGGTGGCGGTGGAGAAGATCCGCCGCGCCCACGGCATCGAGGTCGGCGTGGGCCGCCCGCAGGTGGCGTACCGCGAAACGGTCGTGCGCGGGGTGTCGGGCCTGGTGTACCGGCACGTCAAACAGGACGGCGGGGCGGGCCAGTTCGCCCATGTGGTGCTCGATGTCGCCCCGGTGGAGGCGGGCCCGGACGCGCCGCCCACCTTCACCTTCGCCTCCACGGTGACGGGTGGCCGGGTGCCGCAGGAATACATCCGCGCGGTGGAGGCCGGCTGCAGGGACGCTCTCGCCGAGGGCCCCCTGGGCGGCCACCCGGTGACGGGCCTGCGGGTCACGCTCACCGACGGGGCGACCCACTCCAAGGACTCCTCGGAGATGGCGTTCCGGACGGCGGGCAGATTCGCCCTGCGTGCGGCACTGCGGGCTTCGGAGCTGCAACTCCTGGAACCGGTCATGGAGTTGACCGCAACGCTCCCGGAGGAGGCAGTGGGCG
The DNA here is from genome assembly GCF_040730185.1 of Streptomyces sp. Je 1-332. NCBI lineage: Bacteria > Bacillati > Actinomycetota > Actinomycetes > Kitasatosporales > Streptomycetaceae > Streptomyces > Streptomyces sp. Je 1-332. The sequence continues at coordinate 5,263,755 of NZ_CP160402.1, read as the reverse complement.
GAGTACTCGGCGACCTGGCGGCCCGCCGAGCCCGGATCACGAACTCGACCACGCGTTCCGGCACGGCCACGATCACGGCAACGGTGCCCTTGTCCGAACTCTTCGGCTATGCAACCCGTTTGCGCAGCCGCACCCAAGGGCGGGGGACGTTCTCTGCTCGGGGGGTGGGGTACGCGGGGGTGCCGGTAGCGCTGTCCGCCGAGGCCTCGGCCCGTTAGCGCAAAGGGATGGCACCGCCTGGCACAAAGGGATGGCCCCGCTCGTGAGAGCGGGGCCATTCCCGCGTTACCCGGCAACCGGCAACCGGCAACCGGCAACCGGCAACCGGCAACCGGCACGGTGAACATCCCTAAGTCGTCCGAGTTCGGCAAGTAGCAGCGGAATGCTGTTCTTCAGCATCCCGGGCTGTTGCCATGAGCTGGTCGCTTTCCTCCGTGGAGAAGGGAGTTCTCGCAGGATGCGGACCACAACACTGGGCAGGGACGGGCCGGTCGTCGGCAGGCTGGGGCTGGGGGCGATGGGCCTCTCGTACCGCTACGCCCCTGCCCTGAGGGACAGGAGCAAGGCCGTATCGCTGGTCCAGGAAGCGATGGACCTCGGGGTCACCCTCGTCGAGACGGCAGGCGCCTACGCGGCCGGGGACAACGAGCGGCTGGTCGGTGAGGCCATCCGCGGGCACCGGGACGAGGTGGTGCTGTGCACCGGCGGCGGCCTGCTCGGTGACGCGGACGGTGCGCTGCGGCCCGCGGGCGGTCCGCAGGCGCTACGGTCCGCGGTCGACGAGAGCCTGCGTCGGCTGCACGTGGACCACATCGACCTCTATCTGCTGCGCCGCGTCGATCCCGGCGTACCGCTGGAGGAGAGCTGGGGAGCGCTGGCCGAGCAGGTCTGGGCGGGAAAGATCCGCATGCTGGGACTGCCCGTCGTCACGGTGCAGGAGGCCCGCGCCGCCGAAGCCGTGCACGAGGCGGCGGCGATGGCCGCCGAGGTGTCGCTGTTCACGCGCTGCGGTCTCGACGACGTCGTGCCGTACGCGGTGGAGCGCCGGATCGCGCTGCTGGCCGGCGCGCCGCTCGGGCGTGGCCTGCTGACCGGGGTGCTGTCCCGGCCGGACGATCTGGCCCCGGACGACTGGCGCCGCACCCAGCCCCGCTTCGCCCCGCGCGCCATCCGCCACAACTTCGCGCTCGCGCAGGCCGTCGCCCATGTGGCCGCCCGGCACGGGGTCACTTCCGCGCAGGTGGCCCTGGCGTGGCTGCTCCGGCTCGGCGAGCACGTGGTACCGCTGCCCGGCACGAGTGCGCCGGACCACCTCGTGGAAAACCTCGGCAGCGACCGGGTGCGCCTGACCGACCAGGACCTGACCGACCTGGAGTTCCTTCCCTACCCGTCGGGAGCCCCTGAGGCCTGAGCCGGGCCCAGCTCACACCGCTGTCCCTCACTCTCTATCTCTTCTGGAGTTCCTCATATGACGACCTCTCTGATCCGGCAGGTCATCCCCCGGCCACGGGAGACGACGACCGCCGTTCACGGCACCACGGCTCCCGGGTTCGCGTCCGTGCGCCACTACTTCGAACGGGCCTGCCGGGATGCGGGTCCGCCCGGTTCCCAAGGAGCCGCGCTGGCGGTCGAACGAGACGGCGAACTGGTCGTCGACCTGTGGCACGGCAGAGCCGACCCGGTCACCTGGACACCGTGGACCGGCGACACCCTCCAGCCGCTCCTGACGGGCTCCCACGGAATCCTGGCCACGGCGGTCCTGCTGCTCGCCGACATGGGCGCGCTGGAACTGGACCGGCCGATCGCCGAATACTGGCCGGAGTTCGCGGCGCGCGGCAAGGGCGCGGTGACGCTGCGGGACGTGCTCACGTTCACCGCCCGGCTGCCGGGCATGGCCACGGGCCTCGGCCAGCGGGACATCGAGGACCCCTACATGATGGCCGCGCTGCTCGAACTGCACGGCCTGGAGGAAGACCCCCGGGCCGGCGGCGTGCTGCACGGGCCGGGGACCGCCGGGTGGATCACCGCCGAGGTGATACGCCGGGTCGACGGCCGCGATCTCGACCTGTTCTTCCTGGAGGAGATCGCGGGCCCACTGGGCGTCGACATCCACTTCGGCCTCGTCCCCGACCAGCTGCCGAACGCGGCGCGGATCTCGTACGACGCGGGCTTCGGCGCCCGGGTGCCGATGCCGGCCGGCGGGGCGGGTGACAGCGGGGCGGACCTCTTCGAGCGGGTGTGGAACAACCCGCCCCCGCTTCCCGCGGACGCCGAGGTGTGGAGCGAGACCCGGCGGCGCTACGCGGTCATCCCCTCGCTGGGGGCGTACGCCTCGGCCCGCGGTCTCGCCCGGCTGCAGGGGATCCTGGCCGCGGACGCCGTAAGGACCCCGGGCGAGGAGCCGCTGCTGCTGTCCCGCCGCACACTCGACCAGGCGCGGAGCTTCTGGGTCGAGGGTCTGGATCCGCTGCTCGGCGGGATCAGCGCGTACGGCGAGGGCGGCCTCCAGCTCCTCGACGCGGGCCGTCACCCGACCGTCTGCTCCGGCGCCTTCGGTCACCAGGGTCCCGGCGGAGTCTCCTACCGGGCCTGGCCGCAGGCCGGGGCCGGGGCCGCCTGGATCTGCAGCCGGCTGACGGCGGGGCCGGGCGCGGGGGTCCTGGACGAGGTGGCGAGGGCGCTGCGGACCGCCTGAGCCACGGCCGGGACGCGGGGGCCGGAGCCCGTCCTCAGGTGGGTTCCGCCCCGCGCCACATCGGGCCGGTCCGGCCCGTCCGGTCGGCAGCGAGGCCGTGCAGGACGATGTCCCAGAGCGGGTCCCCGACCGGGTTCCAGGACGGGTCCCGGGTCGTGTCGAGGGCGGCCATGGCGCCCTCCGCCAGGTAAGCGAGCAGGTCCACAGCGTCCTCGGGAGATACGCCGGGACGAATCCGGTGTGCGCCACAGGCCCGGTCGAGCAGCCCGCGGAGCCCGGGAAGCCAGGCCTCGGCCAACGGCGGCTCGCCCTCGGGGCGGTTGGCGTCCAGGCGGCGCGCGGCGCGTACGAAGGGGTCGTCGTGCGCCAGTCGGGCCAGCGAGTCGATCAGGCCACGCAGTTCCCCCAGCGAGTCGGCGGCCGCAAGGTCTTCCAGACAGCTCCCGAAGCGGGCGCGCCCGAGCCTGCGCACCTCCTCGGCCAGGACCGTCTTGGTCCGGAAGTGGAAGGTCAAAGAGCCCATCGAGGTCTTCGCCCGCCAGACCACCCCCTGCAGGGAGACGCCTTCGTAGCCTCGTTCGGCGAACTCCTCGGCGGCCGCTTCCAGCAAGGCCTGGCGCGTTCTGGCCGCCCGTTTCTGCATGCGCGTTCTCCTTGGACATCGGTAAGTAGCTGCTCCTCGACGAAAATCATAACGAACGTTCTCTATGTTTGTTAGTCTGCCCAGGGACCGCCCACCTGGAAGGGACCTGCAGTGACGACGATGCACGAGACGCCCGACGTGACAGGGGGCCGGCCGCCGGGTGACCTGCCCCAGCGCCTGTTCGGCCATTTGCACCGCTCCGACCAGCAGCGTTGGGGCCATATGTATCTGCAGGGGCTGCTGCGGACGCACGGGAAGAAGACCGTGCGCCGCATGGCGGCCGTCGTGACCGGCTCGGAGGCGGCGTCGGAGTCGCTGCACCAGTTCGTCAGCGTCAGCCCGTGGGAGTGGGCTCCGGCGCGCGGCGAACTGGCCCGCTGGATCGCCCAGTCGCTGCCGGTACAGTCCTGGACGCTGGCTTCGGCGGTGCTGCCCAAGCGCGGCAGCCACTCGGCCGGGGTGCACCAGCGCTTCCTGCCGGAGTCGGGGCGCACCGTCAACTGCCAGCTGGGCCTCGGCCTGTTCCTGGACTCCGGGCAGGCGCACCTACCGGTCGACTGGGAGCTCTTCCTGCCTCCCCGGTTCACCCGCGACGATGCGGTGCGCGACCGGGCGAGGATCCCCGCGACGACGAAGACCCAGCCTTTGTGGACCCAGGCCCTGCGCCTGGTCCAGGAGATGACGTCCTGGCCGAACGGACGGACGGCACCGGTGGTGGCCGACCTGACGTCCCTGTTCGACGTCACACCGCTGGTGCGGCGACTGCACGGCAGCGGGCACGCCTTCGCCCTCGCCATCCCGGGCCAGACCACCCTCGCCGATCCGGAACTGCCGCCCGGCGAAAGGGAGTCGGTGCGCACCCTGCTGCTGCGCCGGGGCGTACGGCACCCGACTGGGGCGGGCCGGCCGGTCGTCTCGTACGACACCTCGATACGAGGGGAGCGGCCGGACGGCGAGCCCAGTCACGGAGCGGGCAGACTGCTTGCCGCATGGGACGTGAGCCGCGGACGCCCGGGCCGGATCTGGCTGACGAACATCACCGACCGCCACCCGGTCGAACTCTTCGAGCTGACCCGTTCACCCCAGGGGGCTCGGGCCGCGATCCACCGCATGGGCGAGGACTTCGGCCTCCTCGACTTCGAGGGCCGGTCGTTCCCCGGCTGGCACCGGCACATGACCCTCGTCTCGGCCGCCTACGCGTACAGCACATTGGAGGGCATTGAGCGCTGACGATTGCTTGCGTCCACAAGTACTCAGCGGGGCTGGGTTACCTTCGTGCGCCCTAAAACTCTCCAGATCATTGCATGGGCATGTATCTTTGTCGTGGGATAGCAGTCGAGAAGGGGAGCCATTTCATGACGATCCACCAGCAGCCGCGCGCCGCCTCAGATCAGGCTATGTGGGAAGCTGTCCTTGGCCTGCATGCCTTCGTGGAGCGTCAACTCGCACACACCCTGCAGCGCCGGCACGGCGTCGGCCTGTCCGAGTACCGGGCCCTGCAGGTCCTCGACCAGGCCGAGAAGGGCGAATGCCGCATGCAGGAGCTCGCGGACCACATCGGCCTGAGTCAGAGCTCAGTGACCCGCCTGGTGGGGCGGCTGGACAGTGCCGGCTACGCCCACAAGGACAACTGCGCCGACGACAGGCGCGGCATCTTCGCCGTCATCACCGACGAGGGCCGCAAGCGCTACCGGGACGCCCGCGCCACGTACGCGGACATGCTCAGCTCGACCCTCAACACCGCGAGCGCCGACGACCAGTTCGCCCGCGCCGTACAAGCGCTGCGCAGCGCCGCCTGAACCGAACGCCCACAGACGGCGGGAAGCATCCGGGCCGGCCCGGCCTCCCCGCCGTCTTTGCATGTTCGAGCTTCTTTCCGGTGTGAGGGGCAGTGACCTGGATCACTTGATCTAAACTTTTACTTGCTTGACCATGCATATAAAACCCCGTAGGTTCTCCCTCGTAGCCAAGATCGCCATCCACCGAGGGGGGACCGTTGCCTTCGCCTCGCCTGTTGCAGGCAATCAGCCGACACGTACAGGACCAGCCCGACAGCGCCGCGCTCGTCAGCGCCGGCCGCCGGGTCACCTACGCGGAACTCGAGCAGCTGACCGGCCGCGCCGCCGCAGATCTCGACGGCGCCGGCTTCGGCCCCGTACGTGCCGTGTGCGTCCCGGCCCACAAGTCGCCGGAGACCATCGCACTGCTCCTCGGAGCATGGCGTCAGGGGATCAACACCCTGGTCCCGTCGCCCGGTCTGGGCGTCGCCGCCCTGTCCACCCTCACGGCCCAGGCCCACGGCCCGCTGTCGGCCGCCGCGGTCCCCGGCGGTGGCGTGGCCCTGGCGGGAGAGGAAGCCGATCCCGCACTGTCGGACGGGTTCAGCGCCCCCGACCCCGAGGAGTCGCTGCTGACCCTCACCACCTCCGGGTCCACCGGCGTACCCAAGCTCGTCCCGGTCCGCATCGAGGCTTTCGACCGCTTCGGCGCCTGGGCCACCACGAAGTTCGGGCTCGACGGCAGCACCGTGTCGCTGAGCTTCTCACCACTCAACTTCGACCTGGCGCTCCTCGACGTCTGGACGGTGCTGCAGGCCGGCGGCACCGTCGTGCTGGCCGACGCCGGAGCCAGCGGGGACCCCGGCTATCTCCGTGACCTCACGCGGAGCAACGAGGTGACCCTGGTCCAGGGGGTGCCGCTGCTGCACCGGCTGCTGGCCGCGGACGACGCCCGCTATCCGGCGGTCCGTACGGTCGTGTTCACCGGGGAGGCCGCCTCCGAGCAGGGCCTGCAGGACACCTTCGCCGCCTGTCCGGCCGCCCGCTTCCACAACGTCTTCGGCTGCACGGAGACCAACGACAGCTTCATCCACGACATCGATCCTGGCGCGTACGTGCACCCGCTGCCCATCGGCACCCCGATCGAGGGCACCGACGCCGTGCTGGCGGTCGAGGGGGCCGACGGCATCGAGGTCCTGCAGGGTCCCGGCACCGGCGAACTGCTGGTGCACACCCCATTCCAGACGTGCGGCTATCTGGAGCAGGCCCGCAACGCGCACGCCTTCATGCCGGATCCGCGCGGCGGCGGCACCATGTTCTACCGCACCGGCGACCTCGTCCACCGCGACCCCGACGGCCGCTACTTCCTCCAGGGACGTACCGACTTCCAGGTCAAGGTGCGCGGCGTGCGCACCAACACCCTGGAGATCGAGACCGTCCTCGCGTCACATCCGAGCGTCGTCGAGGCCGCCGTCGTCGCGCTGCCCGACCCGGAGGCCGGCACCCGGCTGCACGCCGAAGTCGTGCGCCGGGACGGCGCCGCCCTGAGCTCGCTCGGACTGCGGGCGTACGCGGCGAAGCACCTGCCGAAGCACGCCGTGCCCAGCTCCGTGGGTCTTGGCGGCGCTCCGCTGCCGAAGACCTCGACCGGCAAACCGGACCGTAACTCGATCAAGCACACCCAACTGAATGGAGCCTCTCGATGAGTACCGCCACCAACGACCCGATCCGCGACTACATAGTCCAGGAGTTCCTGGCCGGTGAGGACACCGAGGACCTGACCGACGACTTCGACCTCATCGAGAGCACCGTCGTGAACAGCCTCGGTCTGGTCCGCCTCATCGCCTGGATCTCCGACACGTACAGCATCCCCGTCGACGACATCCCGCTGGAGCCGGCCGTCTACCGCACCCTCGCGGACATCCGGGGCTTCGTCGGCAAGGCGGTCGCTCCGGCCACGGTCTGACAGGCAGTCCTCTCCCTTCGTACCGCCCGCACACGCACAGCCCGCACACCCGCGGCGCACCAGCAGTGCTCGCCCAGAACACAGCGATGACAGGAGTATTCGCCATGATCGTCCGTTCCCTTTCCGACGTCCCCGCGGTCGAGTGGGGCAGCGGTACCAGCCACCGCCTGCTCACCGAGTCCGACGGCATGGGCTTCACCGTCTGCGAGACCCTGGTCCGCCAGGGCACCTCCAGCGCGCTGCAGTACCTCGGCCATCTGGAGGCCTGCTACTGCATCGGCGGCTCGGGCGAGGTCGTCACCAGGGACGGCGACCGTCACAAGATCATGACCGGGACCATCTACGCCCTGGACATGAACGACGCCCATCACCTGATCGCCTCCGACGACGAGGACCTCCTCCTCGTCTCCGTCTTCAGCCCGGCGCTGCGTGGCGACGAGAAGCACTCGCTCTCCGACGACGGGTTCTCCCGCTACTGATCCGCGACGTGGGTGCGGGGCCGCGCCGCCGCGGCCCCGCACCCGATGCCCAGTGCCCAGCGAAAGACGAGGCAGAACACGCATGGCCGTAGACAAAGCCGCAGACACCTTCGGCATCACAGCCCCTTACGGCGACGAGCTGAACGACGACGTGTCCCGCTGGGACCGCGCCGCCGAGTTCCCGCACGACAAGTGGAAGCCGCTGCAGCAGTCCGGGCTCTTCACCCTCCCCTTCGCGCCGGAGTACGGCGGCGCCGGACGGACCCTCACCGAGACCATGACGGCCCTCGAGGGCCTCGGTTACACCAGCCGCGACGCCGGTCTGAACTTCTCGGCGTCCACACAGATCGTCAGCGTCGGCATCCCGCTGCAGGCGTTCGGCTCCGACGACCTGCGTGCGCGCTACCTGCCTCAGGTCACCTCCGGGCAGGCCATCACCGCGCATGCGATCACCGAGCCGGGTCACGGCTCGGACGTGATGAACATCCGGACCACGGCCGTCCGCGAGGGCGACGAGTACGTGATCAACGGCGGCAAGCTGTTCATCACCAACGCGCCGGTCGCCGACCTCTTCCTGCTCTACGTCCGTACCGGCAAGCCGGGCGCCTTCGGGCTGAGCACCTTCCTCGCCGAGCGCGGCACACCGGGCCTGACGGTCGGCGAGCCGCTGGAGACGATGGGGCTGCGCACCTCCCCGATCAGCGAGGTCACGCTCAAAGACGTCCGGCTGCCTGTCGGCAACCGGCTCGGCAGCGAGGGCGCCGGCTTCCTGGTCATGGATCACGTGATGAAGCGGGAGGTCCTCTTCTCCTTCGCCGTCAACCTCGGCGAGATGACCCACCGACTGAAGCGAGTGGTCGAACACGCCACCACCCGGCAGCAGTTCGGCAGCGCCATCGGCAAGAACCAGGCGGTCTCCCACAAGATCGCGGACATGAAGATCGCCGTGGAGACGGCCCGCAAGTGGCTGTACGACACCGGCCGCAAGGTCGAACAGGGCACGGACGCCTCGCTGGACGTGGCCGCCACCAAGATCGTGGTCAGCGAGGCCAACCAGCGCACCGCCCAGGACGCGGTCCAGATCTTCGGCGCCCGTGGCTACCTGACCGACACGGGCATCGAGCGCGAGCTGCGCAACGCCGCCGCCGGCTCCATCTACTCCGGCACCAATGAGATCCAGCGCAACTGCATCGCCGCCCTCATGGGCCTGTGACGAGAGGCATCCGCATGACCGACACCCTGGCCGAGCGGCCGACCGCGTCCGAGGAGCTGTCCTTTGACGACCGCGCCCTCCTCACGGCGGCCACCGACTTCCTCGACCACGAGCACGAGACCGTCAGAGCCTTCGTCGACAAGGCTCTGGGCGATATCGACCGCGACACCGCGGACCCGGTCGACCTCGCCGTCGCCCTCTACTACGCGGTACGCGACCGCATCCACTACGAGGTCTACGGCGCCGACCTGTCGCCCCAGGGCCTCACGGCGTCCAGCGTCATCGCCGGCGGCAAGGGCTTTTGCCTGCACAAGTCCGTGCTCTACGCGGCCTGTTGCCGCGCCGTCGGCATCCCCGCCCGGCTGCACTACAGCGACGTACGCAACCACCTGGCCTCCGACCGTCTGACCTCGTACATCGGCGGCGACGTCTTCTTCCACGGCCTGGCCACCGTGTACCTCGACGGCCGCTGGGTGAAGGTGACCCCCGTCTTCAACAAGCTCCTGTGCCGGCTGTACGGCATGACCCCGCTGGAGTTCGACGGCCGCTCCGACAGCCTCTACCACCCCTTCGACGCGCAGGGGCGGCAGAGCATGGAATTCCTCACCGACCACGGCGACTTCGACGACGTCCCGTACGAGTTCGTGATGGGCAACATGCGCCGCAAGCACCCGAAATTCCTGAACGGGGACGGCACCGGCACCGTCAGTGGCGGCTCGCTGGCCGACGAGGCGGCCTGAGCCGCGCGGCGGCGTATCCGTAACGGCACAGCAGAAGAGGAGAAGCACCCCATGACGCAGTTCCAGGCCCACGAGGACGGCTGGGCCGCGGCCGCCCGCGTCGGCGTCGTCGTACCGCACGCGGACGTCGGGCCCGAGTCCGAGCTTCAGGCGATGGCGCCGCGCGACGTCTACGTCCACGGCTCACGCGTCCACTTCGGGGCGATGCGCCCCGGCGGGGAGATGGACCCCAAGATCCCGCACGACCCGGTGCGCGCCTTCATCGACCCGCCCCTCATCGACGACGCCGTCGAGCTGCTCGCCGCCTCCCCGCTGGACTCCATCGCCCTGGGGTTCACCAGCTCCGCGTACGTCCTGGGCGCCGACGGCGAGCGGAAGCTGTTCGAGCGGCTCGCCGAGCGGACCCGGGGCATCCCGCTCACCGGCACGACCCACGCGGCCGCGGCCGGCTTCGACGCCCTGGGCGCCGAGCGGATCGCGCTCGTCAACCCGCCGTGGTTCGACGACGAGTTGTCCGCCCTGGGCGCCTCGTACTTCGGCGAGCGGGGCTTCGACGTCGTCCACCACGGCCCCTGCGGCCTCCCCAGCAACCAGAAGCTGATCACGCCGGAGGCGCTGGTGCAGTGGATCGAGTCCGCCGTCGCCCCGCAGCGGCCGCAGGCAGTGCTGGTCGCCGGCAACGGCATTCGCGCCGTGGGCACCATCGCGGGCCTGGAGGAGCGGCTCGGGTTCCCCGTACTCACCGCGAACCAGGTGCTGTTCTGGCATGCGCTGCACCTGGCCGGCGGGACGGAGGCCGCCGCGCGGATCACCGACTACGGCGCCCTGTTCGGCGTCGCCCCCAAGGCCCCGGGAGCGGCCAGGAGTGCGTGGGCGGGGGCGGCCCGATGAGCCTGCTGTCCGCGTACGGCTACGAAGCCGCCGTGCAGGAGACCTGCGACACGCCGGAGTACCGCATCCCGCTGGTGTGCTGGCACGACGACGGGACCGCCGTGCGCGGTCTGGTACTGCACCGCGGGGCGCTGCGCCCGGCGGATCAGGTGCCGGGATTCCGGCGCTATCTCGCTCCCGAGGGCCTCGAGCAGCACACCACGACCGGTCCGTGGCCGCTGCTCGCAGCTATCGCCTGATCCGACCCGTGGCGGGACCGGCCGGGTCCACGCCGCATCAGGAGCCGTATCGACATGACACACGACCTCAAGTGGTCCGACGCACCCCCGGGGGAGGTCCTCGATCCGGTCGGCATCTGGATCGTCCGGGCGCCGGCCGGGCAGCGCCTCGTGAACGACGAGGCCCCGCCCGACTGGCTCGATGAGAAGGAGCGGACCCGGCTCGCCGGGATACCGCAGCCGGCCGCCCGGGACGCCTACGTCTTCGCCCACTGGGCGCTGCGGAGCGTCCTCGGTTCGTCGCTCGACCGCTCACCCAGGAGCGTCGGTTTTCTGCGGCAGCCGTGTCCCGGCTGCGGCGGGGCGCACGGAAGGCCGGCCATCAGTGATCCGGAGCCGGGCCGGGAGGCGGTGGAGTTCTCGATGTCGCACACCGGCGACCACGTGGCCATCGCGGTCGCCGAAGCCACCATCGGCATCGACATCGAGTCCTGGCCGACACCGGAATCCGTCGCCGACTACCTGCCGTTCCTCCACCCCAGGGAACAGCAGTGGCTGGGCAACGTCCCGGACGACGAACTCGTCCGGGACTTCGCCCGACTGTGGACCCGCAAGGAGGCCATGGCCAAGGCGACGGGGCAGGGCATGGCCGCCATCATGAACCGGCTGGATCTCACCGGCCAGCCGCTCGGCTGGCGGGTGCGGCAGTTGCTCGCGCCACCCGGGTACGAGGCCAGCTTCGCGGTCCCGGCCTCGGTGCACGTGGAAGTCACCATGCACGAGGTGCTTCCTGAGGTGATGCCGGTGCCGGCCTGACCCGACGGGTGCCGGCCTGACCCGACGGCGGGCGGTCCGTACCCCCTTGGAAGGGGGTACGGACCGCCCGCCGCGCTGCGTGCCAAGGCCTACGGGCAGATCGCCTGCTCGACGGCCACCTCGGAGGTGAAGACCCGGACGCCGTGCTGCTCGATCGACACGTCCACGCGGCACCGGCCCGTGCCGTCGTGAACCGGCCTGCCGGCCAGGACGACTGCGGGGGCGTCGAGTTCGACGTACCGGACGAAGTCCGTCCGCATCCCGGTGACGACCGAAGTGCCGTCGCCAACGGCGTGCGCGGCCTGCCGGGCGGCCTCGAGGAGGAGCATCCCGGGCACGTGATCCACAGCGTGGTCGAACAGGACCGGGTGCGTGGGGTCCACCCGGAGCATCCACCGTCCGGGGACGCCACCCCGAGTCGGCGACAGCACCACGTCGTCCGGAGAGCACCGGTCCACCCGGTGCGGCTCTTCGGGCGGGCCCGCCGGAAGGCAGCGGGCGAGCGCGGCGTCCGCGTCCGCGTAGCTCCCGCGCAGTCGCCGGTATATCGCCGCGGGCTGGTTGTTGAAGCGAGTGCGCGCGGTACCCATCAGCCGCTCCCCCAGGTGGACTTCGGTATCCACCGTCATGCCGGCGAACCTGCTGCCGCGGCGGACCACGTCCGAGCAGGTCGCCACGAGGCGCACTTCCTCCTCGGCGGTGGTCACCAGCGACGCCAGTGGTTCGACCGTGAAACTGAAGTCCTCCCACGCCTGCTTGAACTCCCGCGGAACGTCGTACACCGCATGGGACAGCAGCTCCGCCGCCTGGCGCACACTCTCGACGAGCAGCATCGGGTCGTACCCACCCTGCGACGGCCTGTAGAAGCTGTGGCCCCGCGGCCAGCGCGCCATGAGCACATAGCGCCCCGGTGAAGGCTCGGCCCAGGTCTTGAGCAGCGCCTCCTCCCCCCGCAGTTTGTGCACCTGCCACTGGTGGATCGGTCGCGCCTCAACGCCCAGTACAGAAACAGACATCTTCGCCCCCAAGATCGAATGACTGCTGGGCGACTACAGAGAGCTAAATGAAACCCACTCTGTGCGCCCGGTAAACATAATGATCCTTCTGTTTCATTGAGTCAAGAGGGAGTAATCTCTTGGTACTGGTTTCCTTTTTGCGGCGGTATAAGCAATCAAAGGCCCAGGAACCGGACTTGCTCAGGCTACGCCCGTCCCCGCTAACATCAGGAGCGTTCTTTTTGAGAAGGTGAGAGACATGGCGCAACTGAAACAGGAGCGGGCGGAACAGACCCACCGCGTGCTGATCCACGCGGCCGCGGAGGTCTTCGACGAGTTCGGCTATGCGGGGGCCAGCATCAGCCGCATCCTCAAGCGCGCCGGAGTGACGGCAGGGGCGCTCTACTTCCACTTCGACTCGAAGGAGGACCTGGCCAGGGCGGTGATGAACAGCCAGCCGGATTCCCTCGTTCCCCTGCTTGCCGTCCGCGGCCTGCAGCGGCTCATCGACCTCACCCTCGTGTGGTCGTGGCAGCTGCAGAGCGACCCGCTGCTCCGGGCCGGCGTACGGCTGACGAATGAACAGACCTCCATGAACGGCCCCTTGAACGCCGAGCCGTACGAGAAGTTTCGCGGGATCCTGACCAGCTGCTTGGAAGAGGCGCGGGACGACGGCGAGCTGCAGCCGGGCATCGAACCGGTCCTGGTCGCGGAGTTCGTGCTCGCCGCCTGTACCGGGATGCAGATGTACTCCAATGTCGCCAGCGGCCGCGCGGACCTCCCCCAGCGCACCCAGCAGATGTGGAACCTGCTCCTCCCGGGCATCGCGGTCCCGTCCGTGATCACCCGCGCCGAGACGGCCCCCGCCCGCGGCGCCGAGATGATGCCCGACAAGCCCAGCACGCCCTGACCGCCCTGCCCGCCCTGCCCGCCCTGCCCGCCCTGCCCGTCGTCAACGATCCTTTACGGAGTCGCATGCCTGCTCTGCATCTGGCCGCCCCGAACATCGACGGTGTCCCGCTCGACGACATCTCCAGCCCGGTGAGCCACCACTCCAGCCCGGTGAGCCGCCACTTCATACCGGGGAGACCCGCATGACTCCGGCTGGGCCACTGCTGTCCGGGAAGGTGGCGCTGATAACCGGCGCTTCCAGCGGAATCGGCGCCGCGGCGGCCCGGCACTTCGCCGCCGAAGGAGCCGCCGTCGCACTCGTGGCGCGCAGGGTCGACCGGCTCGAGGAGGTCGCCGAGCGCATCAGGAAGGACGGCGGCCGGGCAGTGGCCCTGCCTGGCGACGTCACCCGCCCCGAGGACATGGAACGCGCCGTCGCCACGGCGGTCGGCCAGTTCGGCAGGCTCGACTGCGCGTTCAACAACGCCGGTTACGCCAGCGCCGGAACGGTACTGCACGAGCTCCCCGACGACGTCTTCGACCGCACCATGGACGTCAATCTGCGCGGCGTGTGGAACTGTCTGCGCGCCCAGATCCCCGCCATGCTGCCGGCCGGCGCCGGTTCGATCGTCAACACCTCCAGCGTCGCGGGCGTACGTGCCACTTCCGCCTCGGCCGCCTACGTGGCCGCGAAGCACGCGGTTCTCGGTCTGACCAGGGCGGCGGCCGCCGAATACGGCGAACACGGCATCCGCGTCAACGCCCTTGTGGTGGGCAGCACCGACACGGAGATGATGGACGGCATCCTCACCGGCGACCCCGCTGTGCGCTCCCGCTTCGGCGGCAAGGCGATCCTGCAGCGCCTCGCCGATCCGACCGAGATCGCCCGCGCCGCCGCCTGGCTCTGCTCGGATGCCTCGTCCTTCACGACCGGATCCGCCCTCGCAGTGGACGGCGGCAGAACCGCGAAGTGACGAAGGACGCCCCAGGCGCCTGCCGCCCTTGTCGGAAAGGGCCGCAGGCGCCTGGGGCGTACTGTCGGCGAACGTCAGACCCGAACCGCTTCGGGCCTGCCCACGAGGTGCTCGGACTCCGGCGTTGCGGCAACCGGTTCAGGGGACTTCGTGCGGTCGGCGAGCTTGAGCCAGATCACCCCCGCGATGATGACCGCGAGCCAGACGCCCTTGGCCGCGGTGAGGGTCTCGTCGAAGAAGAACGGGCCGAGCACCGCGGCCCCGACCGCGCCGATACCCGCCCACACGGCATAGCCGACACCCACGTCGATCGTGCGCAGGGCAAGGCTCAGGGCGTAGAGCGTCAGCAGGAAGAACACCACGGCGACCAGGGACCAGGTCAGGCGGGTAAAGCCCTCGCTGCCGCCGACGGCGAGCGCGTACCCGACCTCGAAGGCTCCGGCGAGAAGGAGCATGAGCCAGGCGTTGGCGGAGCTCCGGGCTGCGTTGGACATGGGAGATGGGTCCTCTCGTGAGGGTGTCGTCAGGTGGTTACGGGGTGCACGGCGTGTGCGGCGTGCGCGGCGTGTGCGGCCGGAAGATCCGCGCCGGGCTCAGGCGGAACCGCTCAGCTGCAGGCCGACGACGCCGCCGATGACGAGGACCATTCCGATGGCCTTGTTCAGGTTCAGACGCTGACCGAAGAACAGCGCTCCGATGGCGGTGATGCCGACGCCGGCGACGGAGGTCCACAGGGCGTATCCGACGCCGACGTCCAGCTTCAGGAGCGCCCTGCTGAGGAAGTAGGTCGCGGCAGCCCCGCTGAGCAGGGTGATCGCGGTCCACTTGCGATTCTTGAAGCCCTCGGCCTTTCCGACGGCGATGGCGACCGTGACCTCGAAGGCGACGGCGATCGCCAGGTAGAGCCAGTGCATGGGGGGGCCTTTCCGTGCGGTGAACGATGGTGAGCGAGGGTGAGCGAGGGTGAGAAAGATGTCGTACGACGGTGCCGTGAGGCGACAGCCCGGTTATCGCAGGGCTCGGCTCATGGTGAGGAAGTCCTGGAACGGCTGTTCCGCTTCGGGCAGTTGCAGCGCGGTGACCTCAAGGGGCCACCTCGCCGGATCCTCGGCGAAGACGGAGTACGAGTCCGTGTAGTCGAAGCCGTAGCGAGCAGCGGTCCTGCGGTCGGCGGCGTGCGCGATACGGCCGATGCCTGCGTACAACGCCGCCATGTAGCACAGAGCGCAGGGTTCACCGGAAGCGATCAGGGTCGCTCCTGCCACGGCGCCGATCCCGTGCTCGGCGGTGGCTTCCCGCAGAGCCACGATCTCGGCGTGGGCGGTCGGGTCGTTGTCCTCCCGGACCCGGTTGAAGCCGGTCCCCAGGATCCGTCCACTTCTGCCCACGATCACGCCGGTGAACGGGATACCGCCCTGTGCGACATGCTCCCGGCTGAGCCGGATCGCTTCCTGGGCGTAGTCCGCCAGTTCGCTTTCGTGTGTACCCATGAGCAGTTGGTCTCCCGTGTAACCCTGACTAGCTTTTGCCTGCACATGCAATAAAGAACTCGCAAGCCCGGCGTCGACTCTCGACCCGGCGCGCGACCAACTCTTGCATGCGCAAGCAATCAACGTCAAGCATGCGCGCAGCTCCCGTCGATACCGCAGGCGGCGCCGTGAACGGCGTCCCCGGCCTGCTGCGCCTGGGCGTCGAGGATCGCCTTGCGCACCTGGGCGGTGCGCGGAACGCCTTCGATGCGGGTGTCACCGATGAGGATGGTGGGCACCGCCTGCACCTGATGGGCTGCCGCCTCCCGCAGGGCGTCCCGGTGCTTGGCGCGATAGCCGCCATGCGCGAGCGCGGCCCGGAACCCGGCTTCGTCCAGCCCGATTTCGCCGGCCAGGGTGGCCAGGACGTCGATCTGTCCCAGGTCCTGGCCCTCCTGGAAGAAGGCACGGAACATCCGCCGGGTGTAGGCGGTCCCCAGGCCTTGCTCGGCCGCGTACTGGTAGCCCTCGAAGGCGAGAGCGGTGTAGGGCTGCGGGGATACGTCGGGGAGCGTGATGTCCACCCCCAGGCGGCGGGCCACGGGGTAAACGGCGCCCTCCCAGATCCTGGGCAGGTAATCGTCTTCCGGCCGCAGGGTGGGCTGAGGGTGCGGACGCAGCTCGAAAGGCATCCATTCGATCTCCACGTCTGCGCCGACATCCTGGATCGCCTCCTCAAGAGGGCCTTCGGCCAGCATGCAGAAGGGGCAGACGTAGTCGGACCAGATCTTGATCTTCACGGGCTCGGCCATATACGGACCCTCCAATTGATTCTTGATTGCCCATGCAAGCAATGATCGCTCGACGGGATGATGGGCAGGGTTGAAGCGATTGCATGATCATGCACTTCGGTGCCTCGTCCTGGCTACAGGTACTGGCGGTCCGGCTTTCCGTCCGGGCGCCGGCCATTGCCCTTTGCCACTGTGGCGCGCACTTCAGGCATGACGATCGCCCAGATCTCCGCAAGTTCGTCCGCTGCTCTCTGCTCGCCGGCTCCGGGCTGCCCGCTCCGCGCCCGGATGCGCGACTCGGCGCCGCCCACCAGGTAGGCCGCCAGCGTGGCGAGACTCGCGGGGGCGGCGCCGGAACGCAACTGCCCCTCCGCACTGGCCTCTTCGAGGAGCAGGCTCACGGTGGAGAGACATGCGGCCGACCAGTCGAAGCGGAGCTCGGCCCCCAGGCGTGCGGCCGCGCGGACGGTGACATCCCGCTCCAGGAGTCTTGCCAGTTCGAGCGTCAGGCCGATCGCGGACTCAAGAGCCCGGCCCTGTCGGGCAAGGACGCGCTCGGCCATGTCCCGAACAGCCACCTCGCCTTGGTGCGCCACCGCCTCCGCAAGATTGCGTTTCGCGGCGAAATGGTAGGACAACGCACCTATGGAGATTCCGGCAGCCTTGCAGATCCGGGCCAGGGTTGTGCCTTCGTAGCCATGCGAATCGAACTCGGCGGCAGCCGTCCCGATCAGGGCCCGGCGGGTCAGCGCAGCACGCTCTTGCATCACGCAGTTCTCTCTGTTCCCTGGTCATGGTCGACAGGGGACAAGCCGTGCCGGGGCCGGGAGGCGGGGCTCCCCATGACCGGGGCCGTCTGGAAGGTATGGGGAAAGGGGGACGGCATCGTTCCCAGCGAAGGTGAGGTTCCAGGGTCCAATGCCGGGGACCACTGGCCAGTAATCGGCCGCCCCGACCAGATGTGCGGGTCATGAGTCCGCGGTTATCAGCTGTTTCCACCTGGGTCAGGACACTGCCTGTACACCCAGCTAGGGAGCGACCGTGCTCGAACAGACCTCGCCCGACTACCTTCTACGCCTGCCGGACCAGCAGGAGCTGCGTACGGCAGCCGCCGATGAGCGTATTCGAATGATCGAGGAGTACATCCTCCAGGAACTCAGACAGTCCCTGGACGTACCGGCGGCACATCGTGTCAGCGCTCAACACCCCCTGCGCAACCAGGGAGTCGGCTCGATCATGGCGCTGCGTCTCAAGCGCATGCTGGAACTGGGTCTGCACGTCGACGTGCCGGCCCACCTCCTGCTGACCAACCAGAGCGTGACCGAGATCGCCACCGGCTTGGCCGCCCAGGTGGAAGCGGCACTGGAGCAGCCCGCCCGCTCCGGCACTCCGGTCTGCCCCGAAGTATGACCGTGAACTCACCAGCCGCCCTCGCCGGCGCAGGCGTCGCCCGTCGGCCACCGGCCCTCGCCGTCGAGCGGGACGAACTGCACCTGTGGACACTCCGCCAGCCATGGACCGACGGCGGGGCCAGGGCGATGCTGACCTCCGAGCTCGACGACGCCGAGCGGACGCGGGCCGCCTCCTTCCTGCGGCCGTACGACCGGCTCCTGTACGTCGCCTCGCACATCGCGCTCAGGCGGGTGCTCGCCGCTTACGTCGGCTCCGATCCCGCCGAGCTGGTCCTGGCACGTGCCGCGTGCCCGGAGTGCGGCGGGCCTCACGGCCGGCCCTACGTGGCCGCCACCCCGCCCGCACCCGTTCACTTCTCCTTGTCCCACAGCCACGGTCTGGCCCTCATCGGCGTTTCGGCCGCACCCGTGGGAGTCGATGTCGAGCGGATCCCCACCGCCGAGACCAGCGAGCTGTGTCTGCCCACGCTGCACCCCGCCGAGCGGAGTGAGCTGTCCGAACTGCCCGCCTCCGAACAACCCATGGCCTTCGGGCGACTGTGGACCCGTAAAGAGGCGTACCTCAAAGGCATCGGCACCGGACTCAAGCGCGACCTGGCCGCCGACTACCTGGGCGGGCGCAGCAATCCGGCGGATCCTCGCAGACCGCCGGGCTGGATCGTCAGCAATGTACCCGGCTATCCCAGCCATGTCGCCGCGGTGGCCGTCCAGGCCGGCACGGACCAGCGCATGACCGCTCGCCGGGTGCCCATGGAGAGCCTCTACACCAAGGACGCCGAGCGGGGCGTCGAGTTGATCGCTTCCGCGAAGGAGCACCTGTCCACGGTGCTGCCGGCAGGTCCGGACGCCCGCGCGTGAAGAACACGGTCGATCTCGGACGAACGCCGATCTCGGATGAACGTCCACCTCGGATGAACGATGGAAGGAGTGGTAGGACCATGCCGACTACGGAATCTCCGGCTGATGCCGGTGCACGGCTGAACGAGCTGTCCGCGCTGAAGGAGCTGGCCCGCGACGGGACCGACCCGAAGGCCACCGAGCGACAGCACGCCAAGGGCAAGCTGACCGCTTACGAGCGGATCGAACTCCTGCTTGACAAGGGGAGTTTCGGCGAGGTCGAAGCACTGCGACGGCACCGGGCGACCGGCTTCGGCCTCGAGGCCAAGCGCCCCCACGGCGACGGCGTGGTGACCGGCTGGGGCACCGTCGACGGCAGAACGGTGTTCGTGTACGCCCATGACTTCAGGGTCTTCGGTGGCGCGCTCGGCGAGGCGCACGCCCAGAAGATCCACAAAATCATGGACATGGCCATCGCCGCGGGAGCACCCCTCGTGTCCCTCAACGACGGTGCCGGTGCCCGGATCCAGGAAGGTGTCTCGGCGCTGGCCGGCTACGGCGGCATCTTCCAGCGCAACACCAAGGCCTCGGGCGTCATCCCTCAGATCAGTGTGATGCTCGGCCCGTGCGCCGGCGGTGCGGCCTACAGCCCCGCGCTCACCGACTTCGTCTTCATGGTCCGCGGGATCTCGCAGATGTTCATCACCGGCCCGGACGTCGTCAAGGCGGTCACCGGCGAGGAGATCACCCAGAACGGGCTCGGTGGCGCCGACGCACACGCCGGGACCTCGGGCGTCGCGCACTTCGCGTACGACGACGAGGAGACCTGCATCGCCGAGGTCCGCTACCTGCTGTCGATGCTGCCCGCCAACAACCGCGAGCTGCCGCCCAAGGCGCACGTCGACGACCCCGCCGAACGGCGCGGCGACGCCCTGCTCGACCTGGTGCCCGCCGACGGAAACCGCTCCTACGACATGCACGGCGTGATCGAAGAACTCGTCGACGACGGGGATTTCATGGAGGTGCACGCCGGCTGGGCACCGAACATCGTCTGCGGGCTCGCCCGGATCGACGGCGCCGTGGTGGGCATCGTGGCCAACCAGCCCGCCGCCATGGCAGGTGTCCTCGACATCAAGGCCAGCGAGAAGGGCGCGCGGTTCGTCCAGTTCTGCGACTCCTTCAACATTCCGCTGGTCACCCTGGTCGACGTGCCGGGATTCCTGCCGGGCGTCGACCAGGAGCACGAGGGCATCATCCGGCGTGGTGCGAAACTCCTGTACGCCTACTGCAACGCCACCGTGCCGCGCATCTCCGTAGTGCTGCGCAAGTCGTACGGCGGTGCCTACATCGTGATGGACTCCCGCTCCATCGGCGCGGACATCGCCCTGGCCTGGCCCACCAACGAGATCGCGGTCATGGGCGCCGAGGGCGCCGCGAACGTGGTCTTCCGCCGGGAGATCGCCGCGGCCGAGGACCCCGAGGCCATGCGCGCGCAGAAGATCGAGGAGTACCGGACCGAGCTGGTGCACCCCTATTACGCCGCCGAGCGCGGGCTCGTCGACGACGTCATCGACCCTCGTGAGACCCGCTCGGTGCTGGCCCGCTCGCTGTCCATGCTGAGCACCAAGGACGCCGACCTGCCGCGCCGCAAGCACGGCAACCCGCCCCAGTAGAAAGGGAGTTGAACATGGAGGGACAGGAAATATCGCAGCTACTGCGGGTGGAGCGGGGGAACCTCGACGCCGCGGAACTCGCCGCGCTCACCGCGGTTCTGCTCGCCCGGGCGGCAGCCGTCGGCGCCGAGCCCGACGACGTGTCACGGCAGCAGCGGGCCGTCGCACAGTGGCGCAGGCCCGAGCGGGTGGGCCCCTTCCAGGGGCCGCGTACCTGGAGGTCGGCGAGCTAGAGGTGGCCCGTACGGGGTGCGAGTCATCCCGTACGGGCCATGTCGCCAGTCGTCGGGTTCCCGGCTACCTGGCGGGTAGCGACGGGGATTTGACGCGCCTCAGCGCCGCGCCGATCACTTCGGCCACCGCGGCAGTCCGGCTGTCCAGATAGAAGTGTCCGCCGGGAAGGACGTGGAACTCGCCCTGCGCGGTGGAGTGTTCCAGCCAGGCCCGTGCATCGGCCGTGGCGACCACCGGGTCGGCATCGCCGACCAGGACGGTGAAGGGTGTGTCGAGCGGCGGGCGGGGGCTCCAGTGATAGCCGCCGAGGATGCCGTAGTCGGCGCGCAGGGCGGGAAGCACCATCTCGAGCAGATCGGGCTCGTCGAGGACACCGGTCGCGGTGCCTCCGAGACTCCGGATCTTCTCGATCAGCTCCGCGTCGTCGTGCACCAGGTCACTTCCGCGCGGCGCCGGGGTGGGGGCACCGCGGCCGGACAGGAACAGCCGCACCGGCATGGTCCCGCCCAGCTCCTCGATGCGCAGGGCCGTCTCATAGGCGATGGCCGCGCCCATGCTGTGGCCGAAGAAGGCGTAGGGCACCCCGGTGCCCATGGCGGTCATCAGCTCGTCCGCGACGCTCTCGGCCAGCGACGTGAGAGAGGCGGCCGGCGCCTCCAGGCGGCGTTCCTGTCGTCCCGGGTACTGGACCGCGAGTACGTCCACGGCGGGAGCGAGCGCACGGGACAACGGCACATAAGCGGTGGCCGCGCCTCCTGCGTGGGGGAAGCAGACCAGTCGGAGCTCGGCATCGGATGTCTGCGTGAACCGCCTCAGCCAGCGGCTTTCCATGAGGGCTCCGTTCCAGCGGCTGCCCCTGCGGGTGAGCAGGGGCAGCCGCTTGTCGACAAGGGTGAGGAGTGAAGAGGCGGGCGGAGAGTCAGGCCCCGGAGGTCTTCGGGCGGGTCAGGACGCCTGGAGCTGTGGCAGCTCGTCGCGCTCCGCGGTGCCGGCCTGCGGCTCCGGCTCCGGCTCCGGATCCGGCTCCGGGAAGAAGCCGGCCCGTACGAAGAAGGCGACGTACCTCTCGAAGAGCTCGACAGTCATCTCGGGGCATTCGACTCCGGTGCCCCGCAGCGCGAGCTCGGCGACGCTGGTGTCGACCGGAGGGTAGAAGGCCTCGTTGGCGTGGGCCATCATCTCGAAGGCCTCCAGGAGCGGCAGCATCACGTTGTCCGTGTCCGACCGCACGAGGGTGCTCCAGGCCTTCCAGTCCAGTTCGTCCAACCGGTAGCCCGTCGAGCGGAGTTCGGCGATGAACTCGGCGAAGCTCAGGTGGCTCTGGTTGTAGAGATGGAAGGTGCCCGACACCGCGTCCGCCTGCTTGGACAGGGCGACGACCGCGGAACTCACGTAGTCGACCGGCGTCAGGTGGACCTTTCCGACCAGACCGGTGGGCGCGGCGCCCGCCTGCACCAGACCGCGCAGGCTCAGCCAGACGAAGTCGCGCGTCTGGCAGGCGCCGTTGACCTGGTCGCCCGAGATCACGTCGACCCGGTAGACGGACACCGGAAGCCCGCGCTCCCTGGCCAGGCCGATGACCTGCTCGGCCACCCACTTGCTCTGCAGATAGCCGCTCGGCAGCGCCTCGGCGGGTCCGGTGGTGTCGGTGACCTTCAGAGGTTCGCCGCCCGCCAGTTCCCCCGCGAAGACACCGGTGGTCGACAGGTAGTGCACGGGCACGGTGCGATGCTTCGCCGCGAGCCGCAGAACCTCCTCGGTGCCCCGTACGTTGGCCGCTTTCAGGGAGGTGAAGGGGTGCAGCCAGTGCACCGTCGCACCCGCGTGGTAGACGGCGTCCGCGGTACGGGCCAGCTCGTCGAACTCGTCCTCGCTTAGGCCGAGCCGGGGCTTGGAGAGGTCACCGACGACGACCTTCAGCCGGCTCGGGTCCACCTCGTCCCAGACCTGGTACCACTCGAGGTTCTCGCGCAGCCGGCGCAGCCCCTCCGTCTCGTCGGAGGCGCGCACCAGGCAGTGCAGCGTCCCCCGGGTGTCCCGCATCAGATCACGCAGCAGGAACGCGCCGAGGAATCCTGTCGCACCGGTCAGGAAGATCTCGGCCGGATCGTCGGCGAACGGCACGACCTCCGCCGCCGGCCGGATGTCGTCGGCGAGCCGGATCTCCGCCTGGAAGTCCACCTCGCCGCGCGAGGTCTCCCCCGCGTCGGCGGCGCCGTCCGCCGCGCCGAGCAGTGCGGTGCGCAGATACGCGGCCATGGCGCGGGGCGTGGGGTGGTCGAAGACCAGGGTGGCCGGCAGGCCCAGGCCGAGGTGGGCACCGAGCCTGTTGCGCAGTTCGACCGACGTCAGCGAGTCGAATCCCAGCCCGGCGAAGGAGCGGTCGGCATCGACCGACCGGCCGTCGGTGTGCCCGAGCACCATGGCGACCTCCGTCCCCACGACCTCGAGCACCGCCTGCAGCTGCTCCTCATCGCCGAGCCCCGCAAGCTCCGCCGTCAGGTCCTCGGCGCCCCTCTCGGAGTTGTTGGCCCTGCGCCGCACCGGCCTGCGGACCAGCCCGGTGAGCAACAACGGGGTGTGCTCCGGCTGTTCGCGCATGGCGGCGATGTCCAGCTCGGTGACCACCGGGGCCGGGTGGGGCAGTGACAGCGCGACATCGAGGAGATCGGGGCCTTGGTCCGAGCGAACCGCCCGGAAGCCCGCCCTGGCGATCCGGTCCAGGTCGGCCGCATCCAGGTCGCCGGTGATACCGGACTCCTGCGCCCACAGACCCCAGGCTACCGAGGTGGCCGGGAGGCCACGGGCGGCGCGGTGTGCCGCGAGACCGTCGAGGAAGGCGTTGGCTGCGGCGTAGTTGGACTGGCCGGCGCCACCGATCACGCCCGCGATGGAGCTGAACAGGACGAAGGCGGTGAGGCCCAGATCCTTCGTCAGCTCGTGCAGGTACCAGGCGGCGTCGGCCTTGGGGGTCAGGACGTGGGCGAGCCGCTCGGGGGTGAGGTCGGTGACGAGGCCGTCGTCGATGACGCCCGCGGCATGGATCACGCCCGTCAGCGGATGCTCCGCCGGGATGGCCTCAAGCGCCCCGGCCAGCGCCTCGCGGTCGGCGGTGTCACACGCCGTGATGGTGACATCTGCCCCCAACCCGGCTATTTCTGCACGAAGTTGCGCCGCACCCGGAGCATCCGGTCCGCGCCTGCTCAGCAGCAGGAGGTGACGGACGCCGTGCTTCTTGACCAGGTGGCGCGCGAAGAGGGAGCCGAGGCTGCCCGTGCCGCCGGTGATCAGGACGGTGCCGTCGGGGGACCAGCTGCCGGTGCCGGTGCCGGTGCCGGTTCCCAGAGTGGCCCCCTGCGCACGGGCCACCCGCGGGATCAGGATCCGGTGGTCGCGGACCGCCGTCTGGGGCTCACCCGAGATCAGTACCGCGGCCGCGAGCTCGGCCGGAAGGCCTGCGTCTGCGTCGTTCACGTCGTCTGCGTAGTCCACGTCGTCCGCACCGTCCGCGTCGATGAGGACGATGCGGCCGGGCGCCTCCGACTGCGCCGAACGCAACAGCCCCCAGACGGCCGAGGCCGCGAGGTCCACAACGTCCTCGGAGCCGGTCGCGACGCCGCCCCGGGTGATCAGCACCAGCGGTGTGCTGCCGGTCCGCTCGTCCGACAACCAGGCCTTGGCCAGGTCGAGGGCTTCCCGGGTACGGGCGTGGAGGGAGCCCACCACGTCGTCGCCGACGGGCCGCTGCCGTACGAGCAGGGCGTCGGGGCCGGTACCCGCGGCAATGGCGGCGGCGGCCGAGGCCACGGAGTCGTACTCGACGCCCAGGGTGGCCAGGGCGAGCGGGCGCTCCGGGGCCGGCAGTTCGGTCGGCCGCCAGTCCACCTGGAAGAGCGCGTCCTCCTTGCGGGCCAGTACGGCATCGACCTCGTCGGCGCGTACGGGCCGCGAGGTCACGGCACGCACCGTGGCCAGCGGCTGTCCCGCCCGGTCGGCCAGCCGCAGCGCAACGGTCTGCTCGGTTGCCGGGGTCACTCGGACCCGGGCGGCGATGGCACCCGTCGCATGGAACTGGACGCCGTGCCACTGGCCGGCGTGACGCCGGCCTGCGATCGACCCGCCGTCCATGCCGGTGAGCTCGGCGGTGCGCAGGGCCGCTTCGAGCAGCGCCGGGTGCAGTCCGAAGCCAGCGGCTTCGGCATGGCGGTCCTCGGCCAGAGCGACCTCGGCGAAGAGCTCGCCTTCGTGCCGCCAGGCTCCGGTCAGGCCCGCTGCCGTGTGCGTCTCGTCCAGGTCGACCGGTTCGGCGCCGGCGGGCGGCCACTCGGCGGGGGCGGACCTCGCGGCCTGCGCACCGGAGCCCAGCCGACCGCTCGCGTAGACGGTCCACGGCACCTCGGCACCGTCCGGGCGCGCGTGCAGCGTGAAGGCACGCCGCTGTACCTCGTCGGGGGCGCCGATCGTGAGCTGGAGCTGGAGCGGTGCGTCGGGGGGCAGCACCAGCGGGGTGAGCGCGGTGAGCGCGTCCACGGTGGTGGCGCCCATCTCGTCGCCCGCGCGCATCACGAGGTCGACGAGTGCGGCCGGGGGCAGCGTGGGGGTACCGATCACGGTGTGCGCCGCCAGCCAGGGATGGCTGCGCAGCGAGACGCGGCCGGTGAACAACGCCCCCTCTCCGTCGGCGAGTTCGATCTTGGCGCCGAGTAGCGGATGGTTCCCGGAGTGCAGTCCGAGCCCGGCGGCGTCGGTGGTCTCGGCGGTGGGCCCGACCCAGTACCGCTCACGCTGGAAGGCGTAGGTAGGCAGGGGCGTGGCCCGCGCGCCGGTGCCGGCGAAGAAGGCGGCCCAGTCGACGCGGACACCGCGGTTGTGCAGCGCTGCGACCGTCCGGATCAGCGCGTCGGTCTCGGCCTGTCCGTTGCGCAGGGCGGGCACGGCCAGTACGGGGTCGGAGGTTTGTACGCAGTCGGCGGCCAGGGCGCTCAGGGTCGAGTCGGGGCCGATCTCCAGGAAGGTGCCGACGCCGTCGGACTCGAGGGTGCGCACGGCCGGCAGGAAGCGGACGGCGCCTCGCACCTGAGTCACCCAGTACTCGGGTGAGGTGAGCTGGGCCGAGGAGGCCGCGCGGCCGGTCACCGTGGAGACGACCGGAATGGTCGGCTGTGTGTAGGTGAGGGAGGCGGCGACGGCGCGGTAGTCGTCGAGCATGCCGTCCATGTGGGCGGAGTGGAAGGCGTGGCTGACGGTGAGGCGCTTGGTCCGCGCGCCCTTGTCGCGCCAGAGCGCGGCGACCGCTTCGGCCGCGTCCTCGTCGCCGGAGACGACGACCGCGCGCGGGCCGTTGACGGCGGCGATGGAGACCGCGCCACCGTGTTCCTCGAGGGAAGCGGTGACCTCCTCCTCCGACGCCTGGATGGCGATCATCACCCCGCCCTCAGGAGCCGCCTGCATCAAACGACCACGCGCAGCCACCAACCGCACCGCGTCCTCCAGCGAGAACACCCCCGCCACATGCGCCGCCGCCAGCTCACCGATGGAATGCCCCGCCACGAAATCAGGCCGCACCCCCCACGACTCCAGCAACCGGAACAACGCCACCTCCACCGCGAACAGCGCCGGCTGCGTGAACTCCGTCCGGTCCAACCCCTCACCCGAAGCAATCACCTCACGCAACGACCCCGGCAGATGAGCATCAAACGCACCCACCACCACACCAAAAACCTCAGCGAACACAGGAAACGCGGCACACAACTCAAGCCCCATCCCCACCCGCTGAGCACCCTGACCCGCAAACAGAAACGCGGTCCTGCCCGCACCGGCCCGCACACCACTGACCACACCCGCATGCGGAGTGCCCGCAGCCAACGCCCGCACACCGTCCAACAACGCCGCACGATCACGACCGCTCACTACAGCACGGTGATCAAACGACGCACGCTCCGTCGCCAGCGAGAAACCCACATCGAGCGCACCGACACCCGGACTCCCCTCCACAAACGACACAAGACGACGAGCCTGATCACGAAGTGCCTTGTCGGACTTGCCGGAAAGCAGCCACGGCACGGCGGGCAGCAGACGCGCGGCCGGGTCGTCGGAGTCGGCCCGCGGCTCGACAGCGGGGGCCTGCTCGATCACGACATGCGCGTTGGTGCCGCTCACGCCGAACGCGGAGATCCCCGCGCGGCGCGGCCGGCCGGTCTCCGGCCAGTCGCGGGCCTCGGTGAGCAGCTCGACCGCACCGGCCTCCCAGTCGACGTGCCCGGTGGGCTCGTCGACATGCAGGGTCCTGGGCAGCACACCGTGCTGCATCGCCTTGATCATCTTGATGACACCGCCGACGCCCGCAGCCGCGACGGAGTGGCCGATGTTGGACTTCAGGGAGCCCAGATACATCGGGCGGTCCGCGGGGCGGCCCTGTCCGTACGTCGAGAGCAGCGAGTGCGCCTCGATCGGGTCACCCAATGTCGTACCCGTGCCGTGCGCCTCGACGGCATCCACATCCGCGGTGCTCAGACCCGCATTCGCCAGAGCCTGGCGGATCACCCGCTCCTGCGACGGACCATTCGGGGCAGTCAGGCCGTTGGACGCACCATCCTGATTGACCGCCGAACCACGCACCACGGCAAGGATGTTGTGACCATTGCGCCGGGCATCCGACAGCTTCTCGACCAGCAGCAGACCCACACCCTCGCTCCAGCCCGTACCGTCCGCACCCGCCGCGAACGACTTGCAACGGCCGTCGGGAGCCAGACCCCGCTGACGGGAGAAGTCGACGAATCCGCTGGGCGATCCGGAGACGGTGACGCCACCGGCCAGGGCGAGCGTCGATTCGCCGGAGCGGAGCGACTGTACTGCCATGTGCAGCGCCACCAGCGATGAGGAGCAGGCGGTGTCCATGGACACCGCCGGTCCCTCCAGGCCGAAGGTGTAGGCGATGCGGCCCGAGGCCACACTGCTGAGCTTGCTGGTCATCAGGTAGCCCTCGAGCTCTTCGGGCCCCTCGCGGTCGAGGTAGCTCTGCTCGACGACACCGGCGAACACACCGGTTCTGCTGCCCTTGAGGACGCCCGGGTCGATGCCCGCGCTCTCGAAGGTCTCCCACGCGGTCTCCAGGAGGACTCGCTGCTGCGGGTCCATGCCGAGGGCCTCGCGCGGTGAGATCCCGAAGAAGGCCGCGTCGAACTCGGTCGCCTCGTCCAGGAATCCGCCTTCGCGGGTGTACGACTTCCCGGCCTTGCCCGGTTCTCGGTCGTACAGGCCCTCGATGTCCCAGCCCCGGTCGGTCGGCCACTCGGAGATGGCGTCGCCCTCGTCACGGACGAGCTCCCACAGGTCCTGCGGCGAGCGCACGCCGCCCGGATAGCGACAGGCCATGCCGACGACCGCGATCGGCTCGCCTTGACCGGACTCCAGCTCGGTGATCCGCTGACGCGCCTTGTGCAGGTCTGCCGTCACCCATTTCAGGTAATCGACCAGCTTCTCTTCATTGGACTGGTTCGCCATGCCGGTTGAGTCTCTCCTCGTTAGATGCGGGCGAAGTGGCGGGGCGGGCGCGGGGTGCGCCCGCCCGGTCAGTTCGCGGAACGTCCGAGCTGGGTGTCGATGAAGTCGAAGATCTCCGACGCCGATGCCGACTCGAACGCGGCCACGCCGGGCCCTTCGTCCTCGGCCGTCTCGCCGAGCCGGGACAGCAGCGACCGCAGCCGCGCGGTGACTGCCGTACGGACCTCGCCGTCCCCGGCCCCGTCGGCCAGTGCGGCTTCCAGGCGGTCCAGTTCGGCGAGCGCGGGAGAAGGCTCCTCGGCGACGTCCGGCGCCATCAGACCCAGCAGATGGCCGGTGAGACCCACGGGGCTCGGGTGGTCGAAGACCAGGGTGGCGGGCAGCCGGAGTCCCGTCAGGGCGACCAGGCGGTTGCGCAGGTCGACCGCGGTCATCGAGTCGAATCCGAGTTCCTGGAAAGGCCGTTCGGCGTCGATGGTGCGGGCGCCCGAGTGGCCCAGTACGGCCGCGATCTCGGTGCACACCAGGTCGAGCAGGGTTCGCTGCCGCTCCGCCGCGGGCAGGGCCGCGAGGCGGTTGCCGAGCGTCTCGGCGGCCTCACCGGCCGCTGTGGCGGTACGTCGCCGGGCTGCCCCGACCAGTCCGTGGAATACCGGCGCAGTCGGGCCGTGTGCGCGCATGGCCGCCAGGTCGAGCGGCAGTGCGACGATCTGGGCCTCGCCGTCGATGAGCGCCGCGCCCAGCAGGCCGGTGCCCTCGGCCACGGAGATCTCCCGGAAGCCCTCCCGCCGGTAACGGCTGCGGCCCGCTGCGCCCAGCCCGGCGTTGATGCCCGATTCGACGTCCCACAGGCCCCAGGCGATGGAGGTCGCCTCGAGTCCGGTCGCCGCGCGGTGGTTCGCCAGACCGTCGAGGAAGGCATTGGCCGCGGCGTAGTCGGCCTGACCCGGGCCGCCGATCACGCCCACGCTGGAGGAGAACAGGACGAACGCGGACAGGTCCAGGTCCTTCGTCAGCTCGTGCAGGTGCCAGGCCGCGTCCGCCTTGGGCCGCAGCACCGCGTCGACGCGGTCCGCGGTCAGGTCGGCGATCAGGCCGTTGTCGAGGACGCCCGCGGCGTGCACGACACCGGTGAGCGGGTGCTCGGCCGGAATGGCCGCCAAGGCGGCCGCCAGGGCGTGCCGGTCCGCCACGTCGCAGGACATGATGGTCAGTTCGGCACCCAGCTCCGCCATGTCGGCACGAAGCTCCCGGGCGCCCGGGGCGCTGGAACCGCTCGTGCTGAGCAGCAGCAGCCGGCGCACACCGTGGTCGGCGACCAGGTATCGGACGGTCGCCGCACCCAGGGTGCCGGTTCCGCCGGTGACGAGCACCGTGCCGGCCGGGTCCCAGATGACGGTGGACTCCGCCGTCAGCGCCGATCCGGAGCAGCTGCGCTGCAGTCTGGGCAGCCAGGGCTTTTCGCTGCGGATCGCGACCTGGGTTTCACCGGAGGCGAGGACGGAGGCCACAACCGGGGCGAGAGGCCCGGCGAGGGCCGTCGCACCGTTGTCGGTGGCGCCCGGCCGGTGCTCCAGGTCGACCAGCACGATCCGGCCGGGGGCCTCGGCCTGCGCGGAGCGCAGCAGCCCCAGGACTCCGGTGCCCGCGAGGTCCGGCACGTCCTCGATGCCGGTGGTCACGGCACCCCGGGTCAGCACGACCAGCGGGGTCCCGGCCAGCCGGTCGTCGGCCAGCCACTCCTGGACCAGGGCCAGGGCTTCGTGGGTGCGGGAGTGCAGCGCGGTCACCACGTCGGCGCCCGCCTCAGCTCCGGGCAGGGCCCACAGGCGTACGGCGTCGACCGGCGCACCGGCCTCGACCGCGGACGCCAGCGTCTCGACATCCGCGAAGGGGAGCCCGCCGGTGTCGGTGGCCGAGGCGGCACCGAGTACGCCCCAGCGGACCGGGGTCTCGGGATCGGGCAGGGTGGTCGCGCCCCACTCGAGCCGGAACAGCGGCAGCGTCGCCTCACCGGCCGCGGCGAACTCGGCGTCCGGCACATCGCGGAAGACCAGCCGCTGCACTGTCAGGACCAGTTGCCCGGAGGCGTCGGACAGTTGGACGGAGAGGGCGCCCCCGTCGAGGACGTCCGTCCATACGGATACCGCGGTGGCGCCGGTGGCGTGCAGACGTAGGTCATGCCACTCGGCGGCGACCCGGGTGGTGCCGGCCGGTGCGGTGCCCGCGCTCGCGAGGAGTTCGGGAGCGCTGAGCACGGCGTCGAGGAGCTCCGGGTGGATCCCGTAGCGTGCCGCCTCCGGGTGCAGCTCATCGATGAGCGCGACCTCGGCGGCCGGGCCTTCCAGGGGTTCCGGGACGCCGTTGCCGGCCGCCAGGGTGCCCTCGGCGTACTTGGTCCACCGGCTGCCTTCGCCCGTCGTACGCGCGTGCAGGGTGAAGGCGTGCTGCTCGGCCCGGTCCACCGGGGCGACGGTGAGCTGGAGTTCCATCGCGCTGCTCCGGGGCAGCACCACCGGGGTGTGCACGGTGAGCCCGGTCAGTGTGCCGGCGCCCAGTTCGTCGCCGGCGCGCACGGCGAGTTCGGCCAGGACGGCGGTGGGCAGGACCGGGTCTTCGAGGACGGCGTGGCCGACGAGCCACGGGTGGCTGTGCACGGAGATCTCTCCGGTGAACAACACGCCCTTGTCGTCGGCGAGTTCGACCTTCGAGGCAAGGACCGGGTGCCCGAGGGCGGAGCCGGTGGCGGTGACGGTGGTGTTCCGCTCCTCCAGCCAGTAGCGCTGGTGCTGGAAGGTGTAGGTGGGCAGATCGGTTCGGCGGGCGCCGCTTCCTTCGAAGTAGGCCTGCCAGTCGACCCGGACACCTGCGGTGTGCAGTCGGCCGATCCCGTTCACCAGGCTCTGGGCCTCGTCGCGGCCGCGGCGCTGCAGCGCAACCGCCACCGCCGCAGCCTCCACGTCCTCACCGGCCAGAACACTCTGCGCCAGCGCGGTCAGCACCGCATCCGGACCGACCTCGACGAACGCGGAAACACCCTCCGCCCGCAACGCGGCCACCGCATCGGCGAAACGGACCGTGCCACGGATCTGGGCCACCCAGTAATCAGGCGACATCAACTCCCGCTCAGTGGCCGCCACCCCGGTCAGCGTGGACACCACCACCAGCCGCGGAGCCCGGTACTCAACCGACCCCGCCACACGACGAAACTCCTCCAACACCCCATCCATGTGCGGCG
Source organism: Streptomyces sp. Je 1-332 (assembly GCF_040730185.1). Lineage (NCBI taxonomy): Bacteria > Bacillati > Actinomycetota > Actinomycetes > Kitasatosporales > Streptomycetaceae > Streptomyces > Streptomyces sp. Je 1-332. The sequence goes on along the minus strand of NZ_CP160402.1, from coordinate 5,232,299 downwards.
AATGGAAGGCATGACTGACCGCCAGCTCCTTCACCTTGCGGCCCTGCGCCTCCCACACCCCCGCGACCTCGCGCACCACCTCCGCATCCCCCGAAATCACCACGGAATCAGCAGAGTTCAGCGCCGCAACCCCGACAACATCCTCGAGCCCCTCAAGGGAAGCGAGAATCTCCTCCTCCGACGCCTGGACGGCGACCATCACCCCGCCCTCAGGAGCCGCCTGCATCAAACGACCACGCGCAGCCACCAGCCGCACCGCGTCCTCCAGCGAGAACACCCCCGCCACATACGCCGCCGCCAGCTCACCGATCGAATGCCCCGCCACAAAATCAGGCCGCACACCCCACGACTCCAGCAACCGGAACAACGCCACCTCCACCGCGAACAGCGCCGGCTGCGTGAACTCCGTCCGGTCCAACCCCTCACCCGAAGCAATCACCTCACGCAACGACCCCGGCAGATGAGCATCAAACGCACCCACCACCACACCAAAAACCTCAGCGAACACAGGAAACGCGGCACACAACTCCAACCCCATCCCCACCCGCTGAGCACCCTGACCCGCAAACAGAAACGCAGTCCTGCCCGCACCGGCCCGCACACCACTGACCACACCCGCATGCGGAGTGCCCGCAGCCAACGCCCGCACACCGTCCAGCAACGCCGCACGATCACGACCGCTCACTACAGCACGGTGATCAAACGACGCACGCTCCGTCGCCAGCGAGAAACCAACATCGAGCGCGCCGACACCCGGGCTCCCCTCCACAAACGACACAAGACGACGGGCCTGGTCGGCGACCGCACCCTGTGACTTCCCGGAGAGAATCCAGGGCAGCACGGCCGGAGCCCGCACCTCGTCGGCGGGCTCCTGCACCGCTTCGGCCTCCGGGGCCTGCTCGACGATGACGTGGGCGTTGGTGCCGCTGATGCCGAAGGAGGAGACTCCCGCGCGGCGCGGCCGGTCCGCCTCGGGCCAGTCACGGGCCTCGGTGAGCAGCTCGACCGCACCGGCCTCCCAGTCGACGTGCCCGGTGGGCTCGTCGACATGCAGGGTCCTGGGCAGCACACCGTGCCGCATCGACTCGATGATCTTGATCAGGCTGCCGACACCGGCGGCCGCCTGGGCGTGCCCGATGTTCGACTTCAGCGAACCCAGATACAGCGGGCGGCCCTCGGGCCGGTCCTGACCGTAGGTGGCCAACAGGGCCTGCGCCTCGATCGGGTCACCCAGGGTGGTGCCGGTGCCGTGCGCCTCGACGGCATCCACATCGGCCGTGGTGAGTCCGGCGTTGGCGAGGGCTTGGCGGATCACCCGCTCCTGCGACGGACCATTCGGAGCGGTCAGGCCGTTGGACGCACCATCCTGGTTGACCGCCGAACCACGCACCACAGCAAGGATGTTGTGACCGTTGCGCCGAGCATCGGAGAGCCGCTCGACGAGCAGCAGGCCGACGCCTTCACTCCAGCCGGTGCCGTCGGCAGCCGCGGCGAAGGACTTGCAGCGGCCGTCCGCGGAGAGGCCCCGCTGCCGGGAGAACTCGATGAACGAGGTCGGCGTCGCCATCACGGTGACACCGCCGGCGAGGGCCAGGTCGCACTCACCGTTGCGCAGCGCGTTCGCGGCCATGTGCAGGGCCACCAGGGACGACGAGCAGGCGGTGTCGACGGTGACGGCGGGACCTTCGAGGCCCAGCGTGTAGGAGACCCGGCCCGAGGCGACGCTGCCCGCGTTGCCGCTGGCCAGATAGCCCTCCAGGTCCTCCGGAACGGACGTCAGCTGGGAGCCGTAGTCGTGGTACATCACGCCGGCGAAGACACCGGTGCGGCTGCCGCGCAGGGTGGCGGGGACCAGGCCCGCGTTCTCCAGCGTCTCCCACGCGGTCTCCAGGAGCAGGCGCTGCTGCGGGTCGGTGGCGAGTGCCTCACGTGGGGACATCCCGAAGAACTCCGGGTCGAACAGGTCCGCCTCGTGCAGGAAGCCGCCCTCACGGGCGTAACTGGTTCCCGTGCGGTCCGGGTTGGGGTCGTAGATGCCTTCCAGGTCCCAGCCGCGGTTGGCGGGGAACGGGGTGATCGCGTCGGTGCCCTCGGAGACCAGGCGCCACAGGTCGCCCGGGGAGGAGACGCCTCCGGGGTAACGGCAGGCCATGCCGACGATCGCGATCGGCTCGAAGTGTGCCGCGTCCGCCGTCACCGCGGCGGACGCGGACTCCTGCTCGGAGCCGAAGAGGCCGGTCAGCAGGTGTGTGGCGAGGGTGGTGGGGTTGGGGTAGTCGAAGACCAGGGTGGTGGGCAGGCGCAGACCGGTGGCGTTGCTCAGGTGGTTGCGCAGTTCGACCGCGGTGAGTGAGTCGAAGCCGAGCTCCTGGAAGGCCCGTTCCGCATCGACGGAGCCGGCATCGGCATGACCGAGGACTCCGGCCACATGAGTGCGTACGAGATCCGTCAGAGCCCGCTCCCGCTCCTCCCCGGACAGCGGCGCCAGCCGGTCGGCCAGCGAGGATCCACCGCCTGTGTGGGCGGAGTCCGCACGACGCCGGACCGCGGGCACCAGGCCCCGGAACAGGAGGTGCGGGGCCGTGTTACCCCTGCGCAGGGCGGCGGTGTCGATCCGGGACACGGCCAGGACGGCTTCACCGGTGACCTCAGCCGCGTCGAACAGGTCGAGCCCCTCGACCGAGGACAACGGCCGCAGACCGAGGCGCTTCACCCGCTGGAGGTCGGTGTCGTCGAGGCTGCCGCTGATGGTGCTGGCCTGGTCCCACAGACCCCAGGCCAGCGAGGTACCGGCCAGCCCCTGCGCACGACGGTACTGCGCCAACGCGTCCAGAAACGTGTTGGCAGCCGCATAGTTGGCCTGACCCGCGTTACCGATCAGACCCGCAATGGACGAATAGACAACGAAGGCCGACAGATCCAGGTCCTTCGTCAACTCATGCAGATTCCACGCCGCATCAATCTTCGGCCGCAACACCGCATCCAGACGCTCAGCACTCAGCTCACCGAAAACGGTGTCATCCAGAACACCGGCCGTGTGCACCACCCCGGTCAAGGGATGCTCGGCAGGAATCGCGGCCAGCAACTCGGCCAGCGCCCCACGATCGGCGACATCACACGCAGCCAGCGTCACCTGGGCGCCCAGCGCGGTCAGTTCGGCCTCGAGCTCCATCGCGCCCGGCGCCTGCGCGCCCCGGCGGCTGACGAGCAGCAGGTTGCGCGCACCACGGGTCACGACCAGATGCCGGGCCAGTACGGCACCCAGCGTCCCGGTGGCGCCCGTGACCAGAACGGTCCCCTGGTCCCACCGCACCGGCGCCGCACCCTCCGCCCCGGACATCGCGCGAGCAAGCCGCGGAACGAAAAACTTGCCGTCACGGACCGCGAGTTGAGGCTCCTCCAACTCGGCCAGCCCCGCAGGAACGTCCTCCGAATCGACATCGATCAGAACGATCCGACCCGGATTCTCCGTCTGAGCCGTACGCAGCAGACCCCAGACACCGGCATGCATCAGATCGGTGACCGGCTCATCCCCCACAGCGACGGCACCACGCGTAGCCACCACCAGCGTCGAGTCGGCGAACCGCTCATCGGCCAGCCACCCCTGCACCGAACCCAGCACACCCCGCACCGCGCCATGCGCGGCAACCGCCAGGTCATCGGCGTCACCAGAACCCGAGACCGGCAAAAGCACGACCTCCGGCACCGGACCCTCAGCACCCACCGAAGACAGCTCCGCATACGACCCCGCAACCTCAGACACTGGAGGCACAGGCACAGGCACCGCAGACCAGTCCACCCGGAACAACCCCTCCCGCCCGGCCGAACCCGCCTCACCCAACGCCTCCAGCGACAACGGCCGCAACACCAGCGACTCCACCGTCACCACCGGCGCACCCACACCATCGGCCACCACCAACGAAGCCACTTCAGAACCGGTGAGGCTCAACTTGACCCGAAGCACAGACGCACCCACAGCGTGCACGCTCACCCCGGACCACGAGAACGGCAACAACGCCGGCCCGCCATCAGCCAACACACCCGGCAACAACGCGTGCAACGCGGCATCAAACAACGCCGGATGCAACAGGAACCCACCCGCATCACCACGCAACGACTCCGGCAGCACAACCTCCGCGAACACCTCCCCCTCCACCGAACCCCGCCACACCCGACGCAACCCCCGAAACCCCGGACCATACGAATAGCCCTCCCCCACCAACCGCTCGTAGAGACCATCGAGTTCGACCTCGGTGGCATCGGCGGGTGGCCACACCATCAGTGCGTCACCGGAGTCGGCTTCGGCGGGGGCGAGTGCGCCGCTCGCGTTCAGCGTCCACGGGTCGTCGTCGACGCCCCCGTTCTCGTCGGCCCGCGAGTAGATGTCCAGCTTCCGCCGGCCCGAGCCGTCGGGTGCTCCGAGGACCACCTGGACCTGGACCCCGCCGTCGGCCTGCAGGACCAGCGGAGCGGACATCGCCAGCTCGTCCAGGCGCCCGGCACCGAGCTGCTCCCCGGCCCGTACGGCCAGCTCCACAAAACCGGTGCCCGGCAGGAGCACCGTGCCGGCCACCGTGTGGTCGGCCAGCCACGGATGCGTACGTAGGGAGATACGGCTGGTGAAGAGGTACTCGTCGCGGTCGGCCAGGCCCAGGAAGGAGCCCAGGATGGGGTGCTCGAGGGGGTTCAGTCCGAGACCCGCGGCGTCGGCCCGGGCCTCGGCCGCATCCAGCCAGTAGCGCTGGTGCTGGAAGGTGTAAGTGGGCAGATCGGTACGGCGGGCGCCGCTTCCTTCGAAGTAGGCCTGCCAGTCGACCCGGACACCCGCGGTATGCAGTCGGCCGACCCCGTTCACCAGGGCCTGGGCCTCGTCGCGGCCGCGGCGCTGCAGCGCAACCGCCACCGCCGCAGCCTCCACGTCCTCACCGGCCAGAACACTCTGCGCCAGCGCGGTCAGCACCGCATCCGGACCGACCTCGACGAACGCGGAAACACCCTCCGCCCGCAACGCGGCCACCGCATCGGCGAAACGGACCGTGCCACGGATCTGGGCCACCCAGTAATCAGGCGACATCAACTCCCGCTCAGTGGCCGCCACCCCGGTCAGCGTGGACACCACCACCAGCCGCGGAGCCCGGTACTCAACCGACCCCGCCACACGACGAAACTCCTCCAACACCCCATCCATGTGCGGCGAATGGAAGGCATGACTGACCGCCAGCTCCTTCACCTTGCGGCCCTGCGCCTCCCACACCCCCGCGACCTCGCGCACCACCTCCGCATCCCCCGAAATCACCACGGAATCAGCAGAGTTCAGCGCCGCAACCCCGACAACATCCTCGAGCCCCTCAAGGGAAGCGAGAATCTCCTCCTCCGACGCCTGGACGGCGACCATCACCCCGCCCTCAGGAGCCGCCTGCATCAAACGACCACGCGCAGCCACCAGCCGCACCGCGTCCTCCAGTGAGAACGCCCCCGCCACATACGCCGCCGCCAGCTCACCGATCGAATGCCCCGCCACAAAATCAGGCCGCACACCCCACGACTCCAGCAACCGGAACAACGCCACCTCCACCGCGAACAGCGCCGGCTGCGTGAACTCCGTCCGGTCCAACCCCTCACCCGAAGCAATCACCTCACGCAACGACCCCGGCAGATGAGCATCAAACGCACCCACCACCACACCAAAAACCTCAGCGAACACAGGAAACGCGGCACACAACTCCAACCCCATCCCCACCCGCTGAGCACCCTGACCCGCAAACAGAAACGCGGTCTTACCGGTGGCCTTGCTGCCCCGGACCACGTGGGGAGAGGTTCCGCCGGAAGCGAGCGCGCGGACTCCGTCGAGCAGCGCGGCACGGTCGCGGCCCGTCACCACGGCACGGTGATCAAACGACGCACGGGCGGTGACCAGGGAGTAGGCGACGTCGAGCGGTTCGGTTCCGGGGCGCTCGTCGACGTACGACACAAGACGACGGGCCTGGTCGGCGACGGCATCCTGCGACCTGCCGGAGAGAATCCAGGGCAGCACGGCCGGAGCCCGCACCTCGTCGGCGGGCTCCTGCACCGCCTCGGCCTCCGGGGCCTGCTCGACGATGACATGCGCGTTGGTGCCGCCGAAGCCGAAGGAGGAGACTCCCGCGCGGCGCTGACGCCCTTCGGTCTCGGGCCACTGCATCTGCTCGGTGAGCAGCTCCAGACCGCCCGCCGCCCAGTCGATGTGCTGCGACGGCTCATCCACGTGCAGTGTCCTGGGCAGCACGCCATGCTGCATCGCCTGCACCATCTTGATGACCCCACCGACACCGGCAGCCGCCTGCGCGTGCCCGATGTTCGACTTCAGCGAACCCAGATACAGCGGACGGTCCTCAGGCCGGTTTTGACCGTAAGTCGCCAGCAGAGCCTGCGCCTCGATCGGGTCACCCAGGGTGGTGCCGGTTCCGTGCGCCTCGACGGCGTCCACGTCCGCAGTGCTCAGACCCGCATTCGCCAGAGCCTGGCGGATCACCCGCTCCTGCGACGGACCATTCGGAGCGGTCAACCCGTTGGACGCACCATCCTGATTGACCGCCGAACCACGCACCACAGCAAGAATGTTGTGACCATTGCGCCGAGCATCCGAAAGCCGCTCGACGAGCAGCAGACCCACACCCTCCGCCCAACCCGTACCGTCCGCACCCGCCGCGAACGACTTGCAACGCCCGTCCACGGACAGACCCCGCAGCCGGGAGAACTCGATGAACGCGGTCGGCGTGGACATCACGGCGGCGCCCCCGGCCAGGGCGAGGTCGCACTCTCCGTTGCGCAGCGCGTTCGCGGCCAGGTGCAGGGCCACCAGGGACGACGAGCAGGCGGTGTCCACCGTCACCGTCGGACCCTCGAGGCCGAAGGTGTAGGCGAGCCGGCCCGAGGCGATGCTGCCCGCGCTGCCGCTGAAGAGATAGCCCTCGTTGCCCTCGGCGGGCAGGTCGGGCCGCGAACCGTAGTCGTTGTACATCAGCCCGGTGAAGACACCGGTACGGCTGCCGCGCACCGTGGCCGGGTCGATGCCCGCCCGCTCGAACGCTTCCCAGGTGGTCTCGAGCAGCAGGCGCTGCTGCGGGTCCACCGCGAGCGCCTCCCGCGGGGACATCCCGAAGAACTCCGGGTCGAACAGGTCGGCGTCGTGCAGGAAGCCGCCCTCACGGGCGTAACTGGTGCCCGCCTCGTCCGGGTCCGTGGCATAGAGGGCATCCAGGTCCCAGCCACGGTTGTCCGGGAACCCGCTCACGGCATCGGTGCCGTCGGACACCAGCTGCCACAGCGCCTCGGGGGTGGTGACACCACCGGGGTAGCGGCAGGCCATGCCGACGATCGCGATCGGCTCCTGGGCCTTCTCCTGCACCTCGCGCAGCTGCTTACGCGCGTCCCGCGCATCGCTGATGGCCTTCTTGAGGTAATCCCGGAGTTCTTGCTCGTTCGCCACTTGATCTCAGCTCCCCGACGCGGTGTGGCTCGTGATGGACGGGTGGGCGCGCTGCGCCCACCTGGCTCTGCTTGGTGGTGAACTCGGTCAGTCGAGTTCGTTGATCAGGGCGAACAGCTCCTCGTCACTCGCGTCGTCCAGGTCGCCGTCCTCGGCAGCCGGGCCGCCGGCGATCGCGAGCAGCTCCCGCAGCTGGGCGGTGATCCGGTCGGATGCCTCCGTGTCGGTCGCGGCGTCCCGGATCGCGGCCTTGAGCCTGCCGAGTTCGCCGAGTACCGGGTCCGCGGCCGACACTTCCTCGACGACGATCTGCCCGAGCAGGTGTGTGGCGAGGGTGGTGGGGTTGGGGTAGTCGAAGACCAGGGTGGTGGGCAGGCGCAGACCGGTGGCGTTGCTGAGGTGGTTGCGCAGTTCGACCGCGGTGAGTGAGTCGAAGCCGAGCTCCTGGAAGGCCCGTTCCGCATCGACGGAGCCGGCGTCGGCATGGCCGAGGACTCCGGCGACATGAGCGCGCACGAGATCCGTCAGAGCCCGCTCCCGCTCCTCCCCGGACAGCGGCGCCAGCCGGTCGGCCAGCGAAGGTCCGCCGTCGTCCTGCCTGCTGCCGGACCCCGCGGCGGCGCCGCGCCGCGGTGCGGCGGGCGCCAGGCCGCGCAGCAGCGGCGGCAGTGCGTCGCCCCGCTTGCGCAGGGCGGCGGTGTCGATCCGGGAGACGGCCAGGACGGCTTCACCGGTGATCTCAGCCGCGTCGAACAGGTCGAGCCCCTCGACCGAGGACAACGGCCGCAGGCCAAGACGGCCGAGACGACGCAGGTCGGTGTCGTCGAGGCTGCCGCTGATGGTGCTGGCCTGGTCCCACAGACCCCAGGCCAGCGAGGTACCGGCCAGCCCCTGCGCACGACGGTGCTGCGCCAACGCGTCCAGAAACGTGTTGGCGGCCGCATAGTTGGCCTGACCCGCGTTCCCGATCAGACCCGCGATGGACGAGTAGACAACGAAGGCCGACAGATCCAGGTCCTTCGTCAACTCATGCAGATTCCACGCCGCATCGATCTTCGGCCGCAGCACCGCGTCCAGACGCTCAGGACTCAGATCACCGAAAACGGTGTCGTCCAGGACACCGGCCGTGTGCACCACCCCGGTCAAGGGGTGCTCGGCAGGAATCGCGGCCAACAGCTCGGCCAGCGCCCCACGATCGGCGACATCACACGCAGCCAGCGTCACGTCCGCACCGAGGGCCGTCAGTTCGACAGCAAGGTCCTTCGCGCCCGGTGCTTCAGCACCTCGGCGGCTGACGAGCAGCAGGTTGCGCGCTCCCCGGGTGACGACCAGATGCCGGGCCAGTACAGCGCCCAGCGTCCCGGTGGCACCCGTGACCAGAACGGTCCCCTGGTCCCACCGCACCGGCGCCGCACCCTCCGCCCCGGACATCGCGCGAGCAAGCCGCGGGACGAAGAACTTCCCCTTACGAACCGCGAGTTGAGGCTCACCTGACTCGATCAATCCCGCAGGTATCTCCATCGAATCGACATCGGCACCATCGACATCGACCAGAACGATGCGGCCCGGATTCTCCGTCTGAGCGGTACGCAGCAGACCCCACACGCCCGCGTGCACCAGATCGGTGACCGGCTCATCCCCCACAGCGACGGCACCACGCGTAGCCACGACCAGCGTCGAGTCGGCGAACCGCTCATCGGCCAGCCACCCCTGCACCGAACCCAGCACACCCCGCACCGCGCCATGCGCGGCAACCGCCAGGTCATCGGCGTCACCAGAACCCGAGACCGGCAAAAGCACGACCTCCGGCACCGGACCCTCAGCACCCACCGAAGACAGCTCCGCATACGACCCCGCAACCTCAGACACTGGAGGCACAGGCACAGGCACCGCAGACCAGTCCACCCGGAACAACCCCTCCCGCCCGGCCGAACCCGCCTCACCCAACGCCTCCAGCGACAACGGCCGCAACACCAGCGACTCCACCGTCACCACCGGCGCACCCACACCATCGGCCACCACCAACGAAGCCACTTCAGAACCGGTGAGGCTCAACTTGACCCGAAGCACAGACGCACCCACAGCGTGCACGCTCACCCCGGACCACGAGAACGGCAACAACGCCGGCCCGCCATCAGCCAACACACCCGGCAACAACGGGTGCAGCGCGGCATCAAACAACGCGGGATGCAACAAGAACCGCCCCGCATCACCACGCAACGACTCCGGCAGCACAACCTCCGCGAACACCTCCCCCTCCACCGAACCCCGCCACACCCGACGCAACCCCCGAAACCCCGGACCATACGAATAGCCCTCCCCCACCAACCGCTCGTAGAGACCATCGAGGGGCACTTCCTGGGCGCCGGCCGGCGGCCACACGCTCAGCTCGGCACCGCCCGAACCGACAGGAGAGAGCGCTCCGTTGGCGTTGAGGACCCATGGGCCATCGTCGGAGCCGTCGCCCTCGTCGGCCCGCGAGTAGATGTCGATGCTGCGGATCCCGGCCCCGTCGGCCGCACCCACGACCACCTGGACCCGGACCCCGCCACGCTCCGGCAGCACCAGCGGCGCCGAGAGCATGAGCTCCTCGACCCGCTCGGCACCGAGCTGCTCCCCGGCCCGAACGGCCAGCTCCACAAAACCGGTGCCCGGCAGGAGCACCGTGCCGGCCACCGTGTGGTCGGCCAGCCACGGATGCGTACGCAACGAGAGCCGTCCGGTGAAGACGTGGGTGTCGCCGTCGGCCAGGTCCATGGCGGCGCCGAGCAGCGGATGTCCGGCCGCGGTCAGCCCGAGACCCGCCGCGTCGCCGGGCGCCTGCGGAGCGTCCAGCCAGTACCGCTCGTGCTGGAAGGCATAGCTGGGCAGCGCCACTTGCCGTGCGCCGGGGAACACCGACGCCCAGTCGGGCGATGCGCCCCGCATCCGCAGCAGGGCCAGTGCTTGCGCGACGGTCTCCGCCTCGGGCCTGCCACGCCTCAGGGCGGGCGCGAGCGCGCCGGCCTCATCGGTGAGGCATGCCTGGGCCATGGCGGTCAGTACGCCGTCGGGGCCGAGCTCCAGATAGTCGGTCACGCCCTCCGCTTCGAGGCAGCGGACGCCGTCCGCGAAGCGCACGGCCGCACGGATGTGGCTCACCCAGTAATCGGGCGACGTCAGCTGCTCGTCGGTGGCGAGCACACCGGTCACGTTGGAGACGATCGGAATGGCGGGCGCCCGGAACGTCAGCTCGGCTGCGACGTCACGGAACTCCTCGAGAACTTCGTCCATGTGCGCCGAGTGGAAGGCGTGCGACACCGGCAGCCGCTTGACCCGGGTGCCCTTGGCGCTCCAGGCGTCTGCGACCTCCGCCACGGCCTCCTCGTCACCGGAGATCACCACGGCCATCGGCCCGTTGACGCCGGCGATGGAGATCCGGTCTCCGTAGGGGGCCAGGGAGGCACGTACCTCTTCCTCGGCCGCCTGCACGGCGGCCATCGCACCGCTGGTGCGGGCCGCCTGCATCAGGCGGCCGCGCTCGGCGACCAGGACGCAGGCGTCCTTGAGGTCGAGGACGCCTGCGACGTGAGCCGCCGTGACCTCACCGAGAGAGTGGCCGAGCAGGTAGTCGGGGGTGATCCCGTAATGCTCGAAGAGTCGGTACAGCGCGACCTCGAGGGCGAAGAGAGCGGACTGGGTGAACACCGTCTGGTCGATCAGCGCGGAGTCCGCCGACCCCTCGGAGGCGAACAGGACGCTCTTGACGGGCAGGACCAGTTCGCTGTCCAGGAGGGCACAGACCTCGTCGAGCGCCTTGGCGAAGACGGGGCTCGTCTCGTACAACTCACGCCCCATGCCGAGCCGTTGGCTGCCTTGGCCGGTGAAGAGGAACGCGGTCCTCCCTCTGTTCAGCGCGTTGCCACGCACCGTGCCGGGGGCGTCCTGGCCGAGTGCGAGCGCATCGAGAGCGCGCACCAGGGAATCGCGGTCGCCGCCGGTCACCGCGGCGCCGTGGTCGAGTACCGCGCGGCCGGTGGCGAGGGAGAAGCCGATGTCGGACGCGGAGAGCTCCGGGTGGTCCTCGGCGAACCGGTGGAGTTTCCCAGCCTGCGAGCGCACCGCTTCCTCGTTCTTGCCCGTGACGATCCACGGCAGCACCGGCTGGTGCCCCGCCTCCGGTGCCGGTGCCCCGGCCCGGCTTCTTTCCTCCGGGGCCTGCTCGATGACGACGTGGGCGTTGGTGCCGCTGATACCGAAGGAGGAGACTCCCGCACGGCGCGGACGGTCCGCCAAGGGCCATTCGCGGGCCTCGGTGAGCAGCTCCAGACCGCCCGCCGCCCAGTCGATGTGCTGCGACGGCTCATCCACGTGCAGTGTCCTGGGCAGCACGCCATGCTGCATCGCCTGCACCATCTTGATGACCCCACCGACACCGGCAGCCGCCTGCGCGTGCCCGATGTTCGACTTCAGCGAACCCAGATACAGCGGACGGTCCTCAGGCCGGTTTTGACCGTAAGTCGCCAGCAGAGCCTGCGCCTCGATCGGGTCACCCAGGGTGGTGCCGGTTCCGTGCGCCTCGACAGCGTCCACATCCGCGGTGCTCAGACCCGCATTCGCCAGAGCCTGGCGGATCACCCGCTCCTGCGACGGACCATTCGGAGCAGTCAGGCCGTTGGAAGCACCGTCCTGGTTGACCGCCGAACCCCGCACCACAGCAAGGATGTTGTGACCATTACGCCGAGCATCCGAAAGCCGCTCAACGAGCAGCAGACCCACACCCTCCGCCCAACCCGTACCATCCGCACCCGCCGCGAACGACTTGCAACGCCCGTCCGCGGACAGACCCCGCTGACGGGAGAACTCCACGAAGGTGTTGGGGCTGTTCATCACGGTGACACCGCCGGCGAGGGCCAGGTCGCACTCACCGGTGCGCAGCGCGTTCGCGGCCATGTGCAGGGACACCAGGGACGACGAGCAGGCGGTGTCGACGGTGACGGCGGGGCCTTCGAGGCCGTAGGTGTAGGAGAGCCGGCCGGACAGGACGCTGGAGAGGTTGCCCGCGAGCAGGAAGCCCTCGAACTCCTCCGGGGAGAAGGCGAGCCTGGACGCGTAGTCGTCGTACATGGCGCCCGTGAAGACGCCCGTGTTGCTGCCGCGCACCTGTGCCGGGTCGATGCCCGCGCTCTCGAAGGCCTCCCACGCGGTCTCGAGCAGCAGGCGCTGCTGCGGGTCGGTGGCGGTCGCCTCACGTGGCGACATCCCGAAGAACTCCCGGTCGAACAGGTCCGCCTCGTGCAGGAAGCCGCCCTCGCGGGCGTAGGACGTCCCGGTCCGGTCGGGGTCGGGGTCGTAGAGGCCCTCCAGGTCCCAGCCACGGTTGACCGGGAACCCGCTCACGGCATCGGTGCCCTCCGACACGAGCCGCCACAGATCCTGGGGTGACGCCACCCCGCCGGGGAAACGGCAGGCCATGCCGACGATCGCGATCGGATCGTGCACTCCACTCGCCCCGCCCTGCGCCTTGGTGACGGCGGCAGGTGTCTTCTCCTCGAGGACGCGGGAGAGCAGATACGCCGCGAGCGCGTCCGGGGTCGGATGGTCGAACACCACGGTGGCCGGCAGTCTGTGGCCGGTGGTCGCACTGAGGCGGTTGCGCAGGTCCACAGCCGCCATCGAGTCGAAGCCGATCTCGTTGAACGCCCGGTCGGGATCGACCGCCTTCGCCCCTGCGTGACCGAGCACACCCGCGACGGCGGAGCGCACCAGGTCGAGGACGGCGTCCTTCTGCTTGGCCTCGGGGAGCCCGACGATCTGCCGCAGCGCTCCGGACTGGTCCCCAACGCCCGTTCCGGCCTGCGCGGCACGGCGCGCCTTGGTTCGCACCAGGCCCCGGTACAGGGCGGGAACCGGCGTGTTCCCCTCGCCGAGCGCGGTCAGTGCCAGCCGTACGGGAACCTGTAGTGCCGACTCACCGGCGAGGGCCGCGTCGAAGAGGGCCAGGCCCTGCTCGGGTCCCAGCGGGATCATCCCGGCCCGCGCCCACCGGGTGAGATCGGCCTCGGTGAGGCCCGCGCCCATCCCGTGCGTGGCGTCCCACAGGCCCCAGGCCAGCGAGAGAGCGGGCAGCCCCTGGACGTGGCGGTGTTGGGCCAGGGCGTCCAAGTAGGTGTTGGCTGCCGCGTAGTTGGCCTGTCCCGCGGTGCCCGTGATGCCGGACACCGAGGAGAACAGGACGAAGGCCGAGAGCTCCAGGCCCTTGGTGAGCTCGTGCAGATGCCAGGCCGCGTCGACCTTTGGACGCAGTACGGCGTCCAGCCGGTCCTCGGTCAGCGATTCGACGGTCGCGTCGTCGAGGACACCCGCGGTGTGCACGACGGCGGTCAGGGGGTGCTCGCCGGGGATCGCGTCGAGCAGCTCCGACAGCGCCTCGCGGTCGGCGGCGTCGGCGGCGGCCACCGTCACCCTGGCGCCCAGAGCGGCCAGTTCGGCTTCCAGCTCGGCCGCTCCCGGCGCGGCAGGCCCGCGCCTGCTGCTCAGGAGCAGATGCCGTACGCCGTACTCGGTCACCAGGTGTCGGGCGAACAGGGCCCCGAGACCGCCGGTACCACCGGTGATCAGGACGGTGCCCGCCGGGTCGAGGGCCTTGGCGGGCGCCTGAGCGAAGGGGGCGCGCCGAGCGAGCCTCGGCGCGTACACCTTGCCTTCGCGCAGGGCCAGTTGGGGTTCGTCCAGGGCCAGCGCGGCGGACAGCGGATCCGCCAGGTCCCCGGACCCGAGCGGAGCGTCGGAGTCGACGTCGACGAGCACCAGGCGGCCCGGGTGCTCGGCCTGCGCCGAGCGGACGAGCCCCGGCACGGTGGCCGCGGCGAGGGAGACTTCCTCGTCGGGGCGGGTGGCGACGGCGCCCCTGGTGACCACGACGAGCCGTGCGTCGGTGAACCGCTCATCGGCCACCCACTCCTGGATGTGCCGGAGCACCTCGTGGGCAGCGTCGTGCGGCGCTGCGGCCGCTTCGGCGCCGTGGGTGATCCGCACGACGACGATGTCGGCCTCCGCCACGTCCGCGATCCGGCCGGTTCCCACCTCGGCCCAGGTCAGTGACGTATCCGCCGCGGGTGCGGGCAGTGCGGTCCACTCCACGCCGAACAGCGCGTCCGCCGCGGCGGGGGCCGCCACCGCGAGGCGGTCCTTGGCGACCGGGCGCAGGGCGAGTGACGCCACTTCGGCGACGGGCGCCCCGGTCCCGTCGGCCATGCTCAGCAGGAACGTGTCGGTGCCGGTGGGTGAGATGCGGACGCGCAGCTCGGTGGCCCCCACCGTGTGCAGCACGGTGCCGGACCAGCTGAAGGGCAGCCGGATGCGGTCCTCCTCGCCCTCGACGGCCGCATCGAGCACCAGCGGATGCAGCACCGAGTCGAGGAGCGCGGGGTGGATGCCGTAGCGCCCGGCGTGGTCGTGCAGCGCCTCGGGCAGCCGGACTTCGGCGAAGACGTCATCGCCGCGCCGCCAGAGCGCGCGCAGGCCCTGGAAACCGGGGCCGTAGGTGTAGCCGAGCGCGTCGAGCCGTTCGTACACGCCGTCCAGGGGCTCCGCCACCGCATCGGCCGGCGGCCACTGGGTGAAGTCGGGTGAAGTCACGGGTGGCACCGGCTCGTTCGGTGCCAGCACGCCGGTGGCGTGGCGGGTCCACTGCGTCGTGCCCCCGACGGCGCCGTCCGGGCGGGCGTGGACGGTGAACGGGCGGTGTCCCGCGGAGTCAGGGGCGGCGACCGCCACCTGCAGCCGCACGGGCTCACCCGGCGGCATCGGCAGCGGCGCCTCCAGGGTCAGCTCCCACACCTGCGGAGCACCGACAAGGTCGCCTGCGGCCAGGGCGAGTTCCAGGAACCCGGTGGCCGGGACGATCACATTGCCGACGATGGTGTGGTCGGCGAGCCAGGCGTGTCCGGAGCGGGAGACGCGGGAGATGAACAGGGTGTCCTCGCGGTCCGCGAACTCCACGGAGGCGATCAGGAGCGGGTGTCCGGCGGCGTCGAGGCCGAGGCTGCGCGCGTCGGTGCGCGCCTCCGGCATCAGCCAGAAGTGTTCCCGCTGGAAGGCGTAGGTGGGCAGCCCGACCGGCTCCGCGCCGGGGAAGAAGGACCCCGCCCGCAGCGCTGCCCCGTGGGCGTGCGCCAGGGCGATGCCCACGCAGAGCGTCTCCACCTCCGGGCGGCCCGTGCGCAGCAGCGCGACCGCCGTGACGGCGGTGTCTTCCAGGGCTCGGCCGGCCAGCGCGGTCAGCACGGCGTCCGGGCCGACCTCGACCAGGACGGTGGCGCCCTGGGCGGCCAGTTCCCCGGCGGCGTCCGCGAAGCGCACTGCCTCCCGGATCTGCCGGGTCCAGTAGTCGGGCGAGGTGAGCTGTTCGGTGCCCGCCTGTTTCCCGGTCACCGTGGAGATCACGGGGATACGTGGGGCCTTGAACTCGACTCCGGCCGCCACCTCGTGGAAGGCGTCGAGGATGCCGTCCATGTGCGGCGAGTGGAAGGCGTGGCTCACCGTGAGACGGTGCGTGCGCCGGCCCTGTCCCTGCCAGCCCTCCGCGATCTCCAGGACCGCGGTCTCGTCGCCCGAGATCACCACGGAGCGCGCGCCGTTGACCGCGGCGATCGAGACGGTCGTCTCGCGCCCGGCGATCGACTTCGCGATCTCGGCCTCCTCGGCCTCGATCGCGACCATGGCACCGCCGGCGGGCGCCGACTGCATGAGCCGACCGCGGGCCGCGACCAGCCGGGCGGCGTCGGGCAGCGAGAGCACGTCCGCCGCGTGGGCGGCCGCGAGCTCGCCGATGGAGTGCCCAGCCAGCAGGTCGGGGACCATGCCGTGGTGCTCGAGGAGCCGGAACAGCGCGGTCTCGATGGCGAAGAGGGCGGGCTGGGTGTACGTGGTGAGGTCGAGCAGCGCCGCCTTGTCGCTGCCCTCAGGAGCGAACACCACCTCGCGCAGGGGGATGTCCAAGAGCCCGTCGAAGGCCGCCATGACCTCGTCGAGCGCGGCGGCGAACACCGGGTGGGCGGCGTACAGCTCACGCCCCATACCCGCACGTTGGGCACCCTGCCCGGTGAAGAGGAAGGCGGTGCGGCCCGTCGCGGCCGCGCTGCCCAGGTGCACGTTGGCGGCGGCCGTGCCCGCGGCGAGTGCGTCGAGGCCGGCGAGGAACTCGGCCGGCGACGACCCGAGGACCACGGCGCGTCGCTCGAAGGCGGTACGGGTGGTGGCGAGCGCCAGTCCGACGTCGGCGGCCTGTCCAGCGGTGTCGACGGCGGTCTCGGCGTACTCCTTGAGCCGGCCCGCCTGGGCGCGCAGGGCCGCATCGGTGCGGGCGGAGAGCACCCACGGGGCGGGCACCCGCGGGGCTGCCCCGTTCGGCAGGGTGCGCTCGGCCGGCACGCGGTCCGGGGCCTGCTCGATGACGACGTGGGCGTTGGTGCCGCTGATGCCGAAGGAGGAGACTCCCGCACGGCGCGGACGGTCCGCCTCGGGCCAGTCGCGGGCCTCGGTGAGCAGCTCCAGGCCGCCCGCCGCCCAGTCGATGTGCTGCGACGGTTCATCCACGTGCAGCGTCCTGGGCAGCACGCCATGCTGCATCGCCTGCACCATCTTGATGACCCCACCGACACCGGCAGCCGCCTGCGCATGCCCGATGTTCGACTTCAGCGAACCCAGATACAGCGGACGGTCCTCAGGCCGGTCCTGACCGTACGTCGCCAGCAGAGCCTGCGCCTCGATCGGGTCACCCAAGGTCGTACCCGTGCCGTGCGCCTCGACGGCATCCACATCGGCCGTGGTGAGTCCGGCGTTGGCGAGGGCCTGGCGGATCACCCGCTCCTGCGACGGACCATTCGGAGCAGTCAACCCATTGGACGCACCATCCTGATTGACCGCCGAACCACGCACCACAGCAAGAATGTTGTGACCATTACGCCGAGCGTCCGAGAGCCGCTCAACGAGGAGCAGGCCGACGCCCTCGCCCCAGCCGGTACCGTCGGCGGACGCTGCGAAGGACTTGCAGCGGCCGTCCGCGGACAGACCCCGCTGGCGGGAGAACTCCACGAACATGCCGGGCGACGACATGACGGTGGCACCGCCGGCGAGGGCGAGATTGGTCTCGCCCGAGAGCAGCGAACGTATCGCCAGGTGCAGCGCGACCAGCGACGAGGAGCAGGCGGTGTCGGTCGTTACGGCGGGTCCGATCAGGCCCAGCTGATAGGCGATGCGGCCCGACATGACGCTGGGGGTGGAGCCGGTCAGGAGACTGCCCTGGACCGCTTCGGGCGCGTCGTCCATGCGCGGCCCGTACTCCAGAGCGGTCGCGCCGACAAAGACTCCGGTGCGGGTGCCCTTGAGCGCGGCCGGATCCATGCCCGCACGTTCGACGGCCTCCCATGCGGTCTCGAGCAGCAGGCGCTGCTGCGGGTCCATGGCGAGTGCCTCGCGCGGCGAGATACCGAAGAAGGCGGCGTCGAACTCGCCCGCCTCGTGCAGGAATCCGCCCTGCCTGACCGCGCTCTTGCCCGGACGGTCGGGGTCGGCGTCGTAGAGGTCCTCGGGCCAGCCGCGGTGGACGGGGAAGCCGGAGACGGCATCGCCGCCCTCGGCCACGAGCCGCCACAGCTGCTCGGGCGAGGAGATGCCGCCCGGATAGCGGCAGGCCATGCCGACGATGGCGATCGGCTCGTCGTGGGCAGTGGCCGCGGTCTCTTCGGCGTCCTCCCCGGCCACGCCGAGCAGTTCGGCCTCCAGGAACGAGGCCAGGTCCGCGGGCGTCGGGTGGTCGAAGAGCAGACCGGTGGGCAGGCGCAGACCCGTGGTCTTGGCGAGGGCGCCGCGCAGTTCGGTGGACATCAGGGAGCTGAAGCCCAGCTCCCTGAACGGGGTGTGCGGAGGCACCCGTTCATCTGACGCGTATTCGAGTACGGCGGCGATGTGGCTGTTCGTCAAATCGACGACGACCCGGGCGCGTTCGGCTTCGGACAGACCGGCGATACGCCGGCCGAGCCGGCCTCGTGGAGCGGGCGACCGCTCGTCGGAACCGGCGGCCGGTGCGTCGAGGGACGGCAGCGCCCGAGGGGCACGGTCCGCGGCGGCGTCGAACCAGTACCGCCGTCGCTGGAAAGCGTAGGTGGGCAGCTCACCGCGGCGGGCCCGGGATCCGTCCGGGTCCGCCCCGTCCCCGTACACGGCGAGCCAGTCGACGTCGGCCCCGCGCACGAAGGCGGCGGAGACGGCGGCCAACAGGCTCTGCACCTCCGGCCGGCCCGCGCGCAGGGCAGCGACGGCCACGACCGCCTCGGAGTCGGTCAGCGAGTCGGCGGCGAGGGCCGACAGCACGCCGTCCGGGCCCAGCTCGACGAACGTGCCGGCGCCACCGGCCTCGAGGGTGCGCACGGTGTCCAGGAAGCGCACCGGCCGGCGGACCTGGTCGACCCAGTAGTCGGGCGAGGTCAGCTGCTCCGTGGTGGCGCGCTCCCCGGTGACGCCGGAGACGACCGGGATGGACGGCGCGCGGTAGTCGAGCGTCTGCGCGACCGCGCGGAACTCCTCGAGCATCGCGTCCATGAGCGGCGAGTGGAAGGCGTGACTGACGTCGAGCCGCTTGATCTTGCGGCCTGACTCCCGGAGTTCTCCCGCCACTTCGAGGGCCGCTTGCTCGTCGCCGGAGATCACCACCGAGTCGGGGCCGTTCACGGCAGCAATGGCCAACCGGTCACCGCGGCCTTCGAGCAGCGGCAGCACCTCGTCCTCCGAGGCCTGCACCGCGATCATGGCGCCGCCCTCGGGCAGGGCCTGCATGAGCCGGGCGCGGGCGCCCACCAGACGGGCCGCGTCCGGCAGGGACAGCACGCCGGCGGCGTGCGCGGCGGCGAGCTCTCCGATCGAGTGCCCGGCCAGGAAGTCCGGTCGCACGCCCCAGGACTCGACGAGCCGGAAGAGCGCGACCTCCACGGCGAACAGTGCGGGCTGGGTGTAGCCGGTGCGGTCGAGCTCGGGGCCGCCCTCGGCTATCACCTCGGCGAGCGGCCGGTCGAGCAGCGGGTCGAGCTCGGCGGCCACCGCGTCGAAGGCGGCGGCGAACACCGGGTAGGTCTCGTACAGTTCGCGGCCCATCCCGGCGCGCTGGGCCCCCTGGCCGGTGAAGAGGACACCGAGGCCGCCGGCCTGCACCTCGTCGGTGACCAGACCGGCGGCGGGGGTGCCCGCGGCCAGCGCCTGCAGACCACCGAGCAGACCGTCGCGGTCCGCGGCCACGACGACCGCACGCCGGTCGAAGAGCGTACGGCTGGAGACCAGGGCCAGGCCGGTGTCGCGGGGCGACTGCCCCGGACGGGCGGCGGCGAACTCGCCGAGACGCCGCGCCTGGTCACGCAGGGCGTCTTCGGTACGACCGGAGACGACCCACGGCAGCAGCGGCGATGCCACCCCGGGAGTCGCGACGGAGCCGGCGGTGGGGCCGTCGGCGGATGGCGCCTCGGACAGCACGACATGGCAGTTGGTGCCGCCCATGCCGAAGGAGCTGACACCGGCCACGAGCGGCCTCTCCTCGCTCGGCCAGGCCGTGAGCTCCCGCTGCACGGAAAGGCCCAGCTCGGCCAGTGCGATACGGGGGTTGGGGGTCTCGAAGTTGAGGCTCGCGGGCAGTCGGCGGTGGTGGATGCTCAGCAGGGTCTTGATCAGGCCGGCGATACCGGCCGCGCCTTCGAGGTGCCCGATGTTGGTCTTGACGGAGCCGACGCGCAGCGGGGCGTTCGCCGCCCGGCCGGTACCGAGGGCGGCGCCGAGGGCCGCTGCCTCGATCGGGTCGCCGACCGGGGTGCCGGTGCCGTGCAGTTCGACGTACTGCACCTCGTCGGCGTCGATGCCCGCACGCTCGTACGCCTCCCGGAGCACCGCCTGCTGTGCGTCCTCGCTCGGCACGGTGAGCCCGTCGGTGGCGCCGTCGTTGTTGACCGCGCTGCCCTGGATCACGCCGTATACGCGGTCGCCGTCCGAGAGTGCCCGGGCCAGCGGCTTGAGAATCACGACTCCGCCGCCCTCGCCAGGCACGAAGCCGTTGGCGCGGGCGTCGAACGCGTAGGTGGTGCCGTCCGGTGACAGGGCACCGAACCGCGACTCGGTCGTCACGTTCTCGGCCAGCAGGTTGAGGTTCACACCAGCCGCGACGGCGGTCGTGGACTCCCCGTGCCTCAGGCTTTCGCAGGCGAGGTGGACGGCGACGAGCGACGACGACTGGGCTGCGTCGACGGTGAGGCTGGGACCGTTCAGACCCAGGTGGTACGAGACCCGGTTGGCGATGACGCCGCGGTTCACGCCGGTCATGGTGTGCTGGGTGATCGCGTCGGTGCCGTGCTGGTACACCAGGTTGGTGTAGTCGTCGCGCAGGGTGCCGACGAACACGGAGGTGCGGCTGCCGCGCAGGGTGGCCGGGACGATCCCGGCGTCCTCCAGTGCCTCCCAGGCCAGCTCGAGGACGATCCGCTGCTGGGGGTCCATCGCCGCGGCCTCGCGGGGCGAGACGTTGAAGAACGGTGCGTCGAAGTCACCCACCGTGTCCAGGAATCCGCCGCGCTCGACGGCCACGGGCACACCGTTGCTCAGACGATCCGCCGGCACCTCTCCGACGGCGCTGGTGCCGCTGGTCAGGAGCTCCCAGAAGTCGGCGGGGCCGGGCGCGCCGGGGAGCCGGCACGCCATGCCGACCACGGCGATCGGCTCGTTCTGCGCTCCGGGTCCGCTGAATGCCCTGGTGTCCTGCTCGGTCGTCGTCACTTCCGGGTGCCCTTTCCCTGAATGCGTCGCCATGCTCCAAGAGAGTTGGCTGGGTATTCCGAATTCGACCGTACAGACGCCCCGGTATCCGACTGCCAACGTGTGATCACGGCCCGGTAATTGCGGTCAACAGGGTGTGCGCTGCGGGGCGTTACCCATCGATGGGCTTGCAGTGTCCACCCCGGGATACCTTCCTCATGGGCTCACCAATTCAAATCCGCAGAAAACCGGAGGGTATTCAATGGGCAAGACCACCAAGGGCGCCGAGCTGCCCGGCGATATCGAGAAGCACCTCGAGAGCTATGTCGCCGCCTTCAACGCCAACGACGCCGACGCCGTCAACGCGCTCTACACCGACGAGGCCGTCGCCGTGTGGGAGCGGGGCAAGCCGGTCAGCGGCCAGGCGCGCCGCGACTCCGTCAAGGAGTTCTTCGCCACCGCGCGGCCTCAGATAGCCGCCGACGTGCGTGAGGCCTACGTGACGGGCGACACCGCGCTCCTCGTGGTCGACTGGACCATGCAGGTCGACGACGGGAAGGGCGGCCGCGAGCAGCTCGTGGGCGTCGGCCTCGACGTACTGCGTCGCACCGAGGACGGCGGCGCCTGGCTGTACGCCATCGACGACCCGTTCGGCGAGGAGCCCCCCGCCGCCGCGTGAGGCTCGGATACGCCGGCACGAAAGAAGCGCACGATCCACAAGCTCCGGATCGTGCGCTTCTTTCGTTCGCCGGAACGGCTCAGACGGTGATGTCCGCGACCGGACGGTCAACGGCCATCAGCCACTTGTCGCCGTCGACACGACGGATGACATCGGTGCACGAACCCTTGACCGGGATGAGTTCCCCGTTCTCACCGGGCAGACCGAGCTCGAAGTCGACCACGATCAGCGTGACATCGCCGGCGGTGTAGGAGTGCTTCACCTTGGAGTTCAGCGTGGGGCCCTTGGCGAGCATCTCGACGATGGCCGCGGTCCGCTCGGCGCCGGTCAACGGCTGACCCGAGAGGTTGGAAATGGCGTCGTCGCGGTACAGGCGGTCGAAGGCGTTTCCGTCACCCGAGTTGAATATCCTGAGGAAGACGTCGTTCTGCACGTCCGGGTCATCCGTCAGTTCCAGGTTGTACAGATCGGTTGCAGCAGTCATGCCGACCGGCCCTCTTCTCTGTTGTTGTTCGCACCACACGCCGGATGGCAGCGGGCTCCTTCTCAGTGCAGCATTCGGACGGTGTTCGCCCGGTAATCGCCGGTCAAGCAACCCTGCTCGCCCGACCGAATTTCCCGTCGAAGAAGAGCAATCCCTGGTGCCCGTCCCCGACCCTGCTCTCCAGGACGGACCCGATGAATATGGTGTGGTCACCCGAGGAGTGGGCTGCTTCCAGCTCGCACTCCATCCAGGCCAGCGCCCCGCGAAGCAGTGGAGCGTCGGTGTGCAGCCCGGCAAAGCAGTCGACGCCTTCGAACTGGGCGGCTCCGAGTTCGCGTTCCTTGTTGGCGAAGTGCCGTGCGAGATACTCCTGTTCGGCACTGAGGACGGAGACGCCGAATTTCCCGCCACCCTCCAGGACGTCGTGCATGACGGCGCTGTGGGCCACGGAGCACAGCACGCTCGGCGTCGCCAACGACACGGAGCTGAAGGCATTCGCGGTCATCGCATGGGGCCGTCCGCCCCCAACTGTCAGTACGACGACTCCAGTTGCGAACTGGGACATCACGTTCCGCAGGGAGGCCGGCGCACCAGCAACAGGACTGCCGGTGCGCGAGACCGCGGGTTCATAGGCGGCGGATACAGAGGTCATTGCACCTTCTTCGGATTCAACGGCATGAACGTCAAGGCCTCAGTCGATGTGAAGCTAGCCGATCGCCACTTTCCGCCAATTCATCGCCGAGTAACCGACAGATCTTGCATCCGCTGACGGCCCGATGACCAACTGGTGGACTCCGGCTGGCAGTCGCTCGGCCACATTGACCCCATGAATTCCATACTTGACCAGCCGCAATTGGCCGAACCCTTCCTCGGCAGCGTCCTCGCCTCCGCGGGCCTCGACGTCGAATACATCAGGGGCGAGGGAAACACGCTCTTCATGCGTGGCGCGGACGGCCGGGAGATTCCCGTGGTCGACTATGCCGGCGGCTACGGGTCGCTGCTGCTCGGCCACAACCACCCGGCCCTCACGGCGTATGCGAAGTCGCTGCTCGACGCCAGGGTCCCGGTGCACGCCCAGTTCTCGCTGCACCCCGAGGCCAACCGTCTCGCGCTCGCCCTGAACCGCGTCATCCAGCGTGAAGTGGGCGACGAAGAACCCTACTTGGCCATTTTCGCCAACTCGGGCGCCGAGGCCAACGAGGCGGCCGTCAAGCATGCCGAGCTCGATCGCGTGCTGCGGCTCCAGGCGGTACTCGAGAAGATCGGCACGGACCTCGAGCCAGTGCGCTCCGCCGTCCGCAGCGACCTGGCGACGGTGCCGCCCGCCGTCTTCGAGCAGCTCGGTCTCACCCCGCAGGCCTCGAGCCCCGCGGCCTTGGAAGAGCTCGTCGACGCGCTCACCCGGCTCAACGCGGTGCAGGCCGCGAGGCCCCCCGTCCTGCTGTCCCCGGAGGGCTCGTTCCACGGGAAGCTGGTGGGCAGCGTCCAGCTCACCCACAACGAGGGTTACCGGGCCCCGTTCAAGGCACTCGCCACCCAGGCCAGGTTCGTCCCCGTGGACCAGCCCGGCGCCCTGCGGCGGATCGTCGACGAGGAGCGGTCGACGCTGCTCGGCCTCACCGTCGAGGACGGCCTGGTCAAGGTGACCGCTCAGGACACTCCGGTGTTCTGCGCGTTCATGGTGGAGCCCATCCAGGGCGAAGGCGGCATCCGGGAGCTGTCCAAGGAGTTCGCCGAGGAGATCCAGCGGGTCTGCGCGGAGATCGACTGTCCCGTCATCATCGACGAGATCCAAAGTGGCATGGGCCGCACCGGCGACTTCCTCGCCAGCAGCGCCCTCGGCCTGCGCGGCGACTACTACACCCTGGCGAAGAGCCTGGGCGGCGGCATCGCCAAGACGTCGGCCCTCCTCATCCGCGAGTCCCGCTACCAGGGCCAGTTCGAACTGATCCACAGCTCGACCTTCGCCAAGGACGGTTTCTCCAGCCTGATCGCGCTCAAGGTGATCGAGCTGATCGAGGCGGACGACGGCCGTGTCTACCGGCTCGCGGCCGAGCGCGGCACCCGGCTCAAGGACATGCTGGCCTCGGTCCACAAGGACTACCCCGAGGTCGTCAAGGACGTACGCGGCCGTGGCCTGATGACCGGTATCGAGTTCCACGACCAGTCGGACGCGCCGGCTCCTCCCATCCAGGAGGCCGCAAGGGCCGGGCTGTTCGGCTATCTGCTCGCCGGACATCTGCTCCGCGGCCACCGGATCCGCACCTTCCCGACGGCCAGCGCCGCGAACACCCTGCGCTTCGAGCCTTCGGTCTTCCTGTCCGACGACGAGATCCAGCAGCTCGACACGGCACTCAGGGACATCTGCGACATCATCCGCGGCAACTACCAGCGCCCCCTCTCGCTTCCTGCCACGTAGAGCACCCCACCCCCACCCAGCAGCAGGCAACGGAAAAAGCCTACAAACCACCGCGTTTACGTGCATCCAGCCGGGTGGCGACACGGCAGGCACCGCCACCCGGCCCGGCCGCCACACGCTAGAAAAAAACGATCGTTTGGTTTATTCTTTGCACAGTGGCCGAGAAAGATCTGCCGCTGGGCGAGGCACTGCGCGTTTCGCGACGCCTCACTCGCAGCCTGCCGGTAACACACGTTGGGGGTATCTATGTGGTTTCGCATGCTGGGTCCGCTCGAAGCTGTCTCCGAAGGTCAGACCCTCCCCCTGGGAGGAACCAAGCAGCGTGCCGCACTCGGATTCCTTCTCCTCCAGCCGAACCAGGTGGTGCCCAGCAGCCAGCTCCTCAGGGCGCTGTGGAGCGTGGAGGAACCTCCGGCCACCGCCCGCAAGATCCTGCAGAACGCCGTCTGGGGGCTGCGCCGAGCGCTCGCCGGCGGCGTCACGGACGACGAGCACAACGCGGTCGAGCTGCGGACCCAGGCGCCCGGTTACTCCCTGCGGGTCGACCGCGACGACATCGACCTGCATCTGTTTCACCGGTGGGTGGGCGAAGGCCGGGCCCAACTGGCCGCGGGCGCGGCGGAAGAGGCCTCGAGGCTGTTGCGGGAAGCACTGGAACTGTGGCGCGGCCCCGCCCTCTCCGACCTGGTGGAGGCCGGCTTCATCTGGCCCGAACTGACCACCCTGCAGAACACCCGGCTCGACGTCCAGGAGGACTACTTCGAGGCCCGACTGGCCTCCGGACAGCACTACGCCGTACTCGGCGAGCTCGAATCGATGGTCGACGCCGAGCCCCTGCGCGAGCGTTCCTGCAGGCAGTTGATGCTCGCGCTCTACCGGTGCGGCCGGCAGGCCGACGCGCTGAGCGTCTACAGCGGGCTGCGCACCGCGCTCTCCGACGACCTGGGCCTGGAGCCGATCCGTGAACTGCAGCAGCTGCAGCAGGACATCCTCACCCACGACACCTCCCTCCAGGCGCCGGTCCCCTCGAAAGCCGTGACGACCGCCCCGCGCCCCCAACCCACCGCTCGGGAAGCCGAATCCAAGGTGTGGGAGCGCCGCGACGCAAGCGTCCTGCTGGTGCGCACCGGTCTTGGCCCGGGGATGGACCTGGACGCGGTGGACTGCGAGGACGTGGACGCCAAGCTCGCCTACCCTGCCGCCCGGGCCCAGCAGGAGATCGAGTGGCACGGGGGAACGGTCGCCGGCTCGCTGGGTGACGTCCTCTTCGGCCTGTTCCCCACCGATCCCCAGGAGCACCACCATGCCGAGCGTGCCGTGCGCGCGGCGATCGCGATCCGTGACGGTGCGACGGGGCCGGACCCGAAGGGGCCAGCCGCGGCGGGCATCTCCGTACAGATCGCGGTGACCACGGGCGAGGCACTGATGCGGCTCGATGACGACAGCCGCACCACCGCTCCGCCGGCGAAGGGAACACTGCTGAGCGAGTGCCAGACCCTGCTGCCCCACGTGCCCGCCCACGAGATCCAGGTCTGCGGCCGGACGCGAGAGGCGACCGAGCCCCTCTTCGACTACCGCCGGGTCGCCGAAGCACCGGACCGCTGGCAGGTACAGCGGAACCTCCCCGAAGAGCCCACGTCCGCGGAGCCGTACGCCGCCGGGCAAGCGGAGCACCGACGCGAACTGGACCTGCTCGTCCGGCTCCTGAGGCACGCGGACCAGTGGGCCAGGACCCACCGGGTCACGGTGCTCAGCCCCTCCGACGCCGCGCGGGCCTGTCTGTTCACGCGGTTCAAGCGGCAGGCCGAGGCCGAACTGCACAGTGTCCGACCGCTGTTCCTCAGCCGGTCACTCACCTTCGAGGACGACCCGTACCTGCTCCACTCCATGATCCTCTCGGCGTATTGCGGGGTGTCGGAGGACGACTCGTCCCGCACCATCAAGGGCAAGCTGAAAGCGACCCTGCGGAGCCTCGCAGGCGACGAGGGCAAGGCGAACTGGCTCGGAGCCCGGCTCGTCCCCTTCATCGATCCCACGGTCCGCCCGGTGAAGGACTTCGGAACGGAGATCTGGCTGGAAGCCTGGCGTCAGTTCGCGGAGATGGCCACCGGCCGCCGCCCGTTGGTGCTGCTCCTGGACGATCTGCATCTGGCGCACGAGCCCCTGCTCGACTTCATCGAATCCCTGGGGCATCCCTCACCACCCGTACCGCTCATGGTCATAGCGGGATCCAGGCCCGAACTGCTGCACAGCCGGCCGGACTGGGCGAGCGCTCCGCACAGCGTCACGACCATCACCCTCCCTCCCGGATCCGATCGCGGCCTCGGCCGGCCCGCGCGCCCGCTGCCGTCCCTGGCATCGAGGAACTGACATACCTGTACGACGAGGGGGGGCCGGCAGTCCGCTCGCGGACTGCCGGCCCCCCCCTCGTGACCCCTCAGACCAGCAGGCCGGCCGCATGCAGTCCCGACTCCACGGCTCCATCGACGTAGCCGTTCCAGCCGGTGGAGATGTCACTGGTGGCAAAGGCGATACGGCCCTGGCGCTGGCGGACCGCGCGCAGGCTGCCGAGCAGCTGTCCGGGACGCTTGAAGGTCCAGCCACCCTTGGCATAGGGGTCCGCACCCCAGTCCTTCCCCTTGACCTCGAGGACCTCAGCGGCCGGGATCAACTTCCTGACCGCCGACTGGATCTGCGTCTTGTTCCTGACGTCGAGGTCGGGGCTGACGCTGAAGGCAAGCATGATCAGACCGCTCGACGTCTTCATCATCGGGATCAGGCCGTCGATGAGCTCGCCCGCGGCGGTGTTGGCGAGGGGCCGGCCGATGTCACCGGCCACGTGCAGCCAGACCTTCTTCGTGGTCGGCACACCGACGGTCTGGGTGGCCATACGCCGGTACTCGGCCGGCAGACCGGGCTTGAAGTCGATGGAGTTCCAGAGGTTCGTCGGCACCGCGACGACGGCGGTGGCACCCCGGTACGTCCTGCCGCCCGCGGTGACACGCACGACCGTGCCGTCGTCGGTGACCGACGAGACCGGTGCGTTGAGCGCGACCCGGGCGCCCGACTCATCGAGCAGCTTCTGCAGCACACCGGGCAGACCGATGGTCGGACGGATGGTGTTGATGGCCTGGAAGGTGTCCATGTTCCAGTCGGACAGCGCCCACCAGTGGGCCAGCTGGGTCAGCGCGCCACGGGCGAGGCCACCGCCGTACGCACCGGTGGTGCTGTGGAGGTAGGCCTCTTCGATGGGGGAGAAACGCAGCTGGTCGAATCGGTCGCGCAGGGAGAGACCATCGAGGTCCGCGAGCAGGTCCTGACGCTTGAAGGGGTCGTACGGCTCGGGGAAGTAGTCCCGCGAGCCCTCGAGAACCTTCTCGAGCAGCTTCGTCTGGCGAGTGAACCCCTCCACCATGTCGACCTCGGCGTAACCGCCGCCCTCGGTCGGGAAGATGGCCTTCGTGGGGCCCTCGTCGGTTATCAGTGGTATCCCCAGACGATCTATCTCACCCCAGATGTGGGCCTGCTTCTGATGGACCCAGGTGCCACCCATCTCGACCTTCTCGCCGGCGAAGGTGCTGGTCCAGGTACGGCCCCCGATGCGGTCGCGAGCCTCGAGGATCAGCACCTTCTTCTTGCCCTTGGCCCGGAGCTCCTTCGCGGCCGTGACGCCCGCGAAGCCGGCGCCGATGACGATGGCGTCATGGACCTCCTCCTCGGCGCCGTGCACGGTGGCATTTCCGAGCAGTGTCGCGCCGGTGCCTGCCGCGGCTGCGGCGGCACCCACTTTGAGCACGCTGCGCCGCGAGGGCCGCGCAGCGTGACGACCCCGCGAGAATTCCTGGTCCTTGCTGAACTTCATTCCGCTTCCCTTGCTGATGGGGCGAGCCGGGTATTTTCGACCGCTGCTGCTCGAGAACGTCACAACGGGATACGGAAGTTTGTGGCACGGCCCCTCCTCGGATGGACTCCTTCCCCTCATCGCCCGATAACCGATGATCACGCCGGCGACATTTCGGACCGGAATTATCTGCCAGTTACCGAAGAATTGCCCGATAGGGCTTCGAACAGGAGGGACGGGCCTTCTGGAGCGAGCCACCGATTACCTCTCGATGAGCCTTCGGAAATCACCATGGACTACCTTCGGACACAGCAGCAGCGAGCTCTTTAAATCGAAAACGTCGCGATTAAATCCACAAGGAGTCAGGGTGACGGAGACCACGAACGAGGCCGAGAATGTCCTGAAGGCGGTGCGGGACATCGTCCCGAAACTCAGGGAGAACGGTCTCGAGTCGGAAGACCAGCGCTGGATCCTGCAGGAGAACATCGACCTCCTGGAAGAAGCCGGCGTCTTCCGCATGGCCGTGCCCCAACGCTTCGGTGGCCTGGACCTTCCGCTGGCCGACCAGTACGAGGTCCTCACCGAGATCTCCCGCGGCTGCGGCTCCACCGGCTGGGCCGCCGTGGCCTGGGTCTCCAGCGCCTGGATGGCCAGCCTGTACCCGGACAAGGCGCAGGAGGAGATCTTCGAGGGCGGATCCGTACGGATATCGGGCGGGTTCACGCCCACCGCCAAGATGGTCCCCGCACCCGGCGGTTACGTCCTCAACGGCTCCTGGCGGTTCAATTCAGGCTGCCGCGGCGCTCACTGGGACCTGCTCGCCGCCGAGCTCGAGCACCCCGACGGCACCGTCGAAGAAGTCTTCGCCATCGTCCCGATGTCCGAGCTGACCATCGCCGACGACTGGCACGTCTCCGCCGCGGCCGCGACCGGCAGCTCCACCACGACCGCGACGGACGTCTTCGTCCCCGAGCACCGGGTCGCCACCTCCGAGGAGGCCGTCCTCGGCACCACCGGCCGACGCTCCAACACCGGTGCCACCGGCCGCAATTACGGCCTCATCAGCTTTGTCGTGGTGGAGTCCGTGGCCGCCTACATCGGTATGGCCAAGGCGGCGTACGAAGTCTTCGTCGAGCAGCTGAACGGCCGCGGCATCGCCTACAGCAACTGGACCGACCAGCGCGAACACCCGCTCACCCAGCTTCAGGTGGCCACAGCCGCGAACAAGATCGCAGCCGCCGAGGCGCTGACGACGAACTTCCTGCCGGTGCTCCAGCAGCGCGCGGACGACGGCGAGCAGCCCAGCTGGGAGGAGAAGGCCGCGGTGCGCGGCCAGGCCGGTATAGCGATCCAGCTGGTCAAGGAGGCGGTGGAGGCCCTGCACTCGGTGAGCGGCGGATCCGCGCTGGCCAGGAAGTCCCCCTTCCAGCGCTTCTACCGCGACCTGGAGGGCCTGTCCCGGCACGGTCTGATGGCTCCGAACATGGGCCTCGAGGTACACGGCCGGGTTCTGCTCGGACTGGACCCCGACAGCCTGTTCCTGTAACCACCGGCCGGGAAGCGGAGACGAGGTTCCCCGATGACAACAAGTACATGCCCGTACGCCATCGACGTCACCGGCGGTGACGTCCACGGCGAGTCCGCCTATCTGCGCGAGCAGGGGCGAGCGACGCGGGTGCGGCTCCCCGGAGACGTCACCGCCTGGTGGGTCACCGACCAGGCGCTGGTCAAGCAGTTGCTCACGGACCCACGGGTTTCCCGGGACCCGTACCGGCACTGGCCCCAGTGGGGAAACGGAGAGAGCGAGTTCGCCCAGACGTGGTCACTGGCCATGTGGGTGGCGGACCGCAACATGATCACTGCGTACGGCGACGAGCACAAGCGGTTGCGCAAACTGGTGGCCCGGGCCTTCACCGCACGCCGGACCGCCGGGCTACGTCCCCGCATCGAGGAGATCACCGAGGCCCTGCTCGGCTCACTGGCCAAGTCGCCCACAGGCCAACCGGTGGACCTGCGCGCCCAGTTCGCCTACCCGCTGCCCACCCAGGTCATCTCGGAGCTCCTCGGCATCCCGGACGACATACGGCCCGGTCTGCTCAGATCCGTCCACGCCATCCTTGACACCACGGCGACCCCGGAGGAAGCAAAGGCCAACGAGACTGTTCTGTACCGCCTTCTCCACGAGGTGGTGACGGTCAAGCGCGGGAATCCGGCCGACGATCTGATCAGTGACCTCGTTCTGGTGCGTGACGACGAGGGGGGCGTGGGGCTCAGCGAGCGCGAACTCGTGGACACCATCCTCCTGATGTTCACGGCCGGCCATGAGACGACCGTCAATCTCCTCGATCACGCGATCCACCTGCTGCTCACCCACCCCGAGCGGCTGCGGGCGGCGCGCAGCGGCGAACTCCCCTGGGAGGACGTGGTCGATGAGGTACTCCGCCTCGAGGCACCGTTCGCCAATCTGCCCATGCGGTACGCGGTGGAGGAGATCCGGCTGGACGATGTGACCATCGCGAAGGGCGACCCGATCGTCATCGCCTTCGGCGCCGCGGGGCGTGACCCCCTGGTGCACGGCGCGACGGCGGATGAGTTCGATCCCACCCGGCCCACGCGCAAGGAGCACGTCTCCTTCGGGCACGGAGTCCACCACTGCGTGGGCGCCCCGCTGGCCCGGTTGGAAGCCACGATCGGACTGCCCGCCCTGTTCGCCCGCTTCCCCGAAGCGGCGCTGACCGAGCCGGAGCGCATCAGACCCCTGCCGTCGTTCATCTCCAACGGCCATGCCGCGCTGCCGGCGCTCCTCGGCGAACCCGCCGCACCGGCCGTGGCTGCGCGATGACCCCACGACTTGGCTGCCCGGCACCCACGCCGGCAGCCAAACGTATGGAAGAACCAACAGAAGGAGTCAGTCAATGAGCAACACCAACCAGGGGCCCGTGACCGTACTGGGCCTGGGCATGATGGGTGCCGCCCTGGCCGATGCGTTCGTCCGGAACGGCAACCGGACCACCGTCTGGAACCGTTCGGCAGGCAAGGCCGACGCCCTGGTTGCCAAGGGTGCGGTCGCGGCCGGCGACGTCCGGGAAGCGGTGGACGCGAGCCCCGTGATCGTGGTGTGCGTGTCCACTTACGACGTCATGAACGACCTGTTCGGGCCGCTGAGCGACGCGCTCCGGGGCAAGGTCGTCGTGAACCTCACCTCCGGTACCCCGGACGAGGCGCGCAGCGCTGCCGCCTGGGCCGCGGACCACGGTGTGCAGTACCTGGACGGTGCCATCATGGCCGTCCCGCAGATGATCGGCCTTCCCGAGGCCCTGATCTTCTACGGCGGCGCCCAGGAGGTGTTCGCCGGGCAGGAGGAGCTGCTGAAGCTGCTCGGTGGCAACAGCGTCTACCTCGGCACCGACGCCGGTGTACCGATGATCTACGACCTCGCACTGCTCACCATGCTGTGGTCCAGCCTCGCCGGCTACTTCCACGCCCAGGCCCTGGTCAGCACCGTAGGCGTCTCGGCTGCCGAGTTCCTGCCCTTCGCGAACACCTGGATCGAGCACGTCATCACTCCGGCGATCCCGGAAAGCGCCGAGGAGATCGACTCGGCTTCGTTCGAGACCGAGATCTCCAGCCTCAACGTCAACAAGGCTGCCATCTCCCATCTCGTGAAGACGAGCAACCAGCTGGGGATCAACAGCGACATGTCGGTCGCCATCCAGGCGCTGATCGAGAAGCGCGTCGCTGCGGGGCACGGTACGCACGCGCTCTCCAGCCTGGTCGAGGCGTTCAAGAAGTAGGCGCCGCACGACCAAGCACGCAGGGGGTCTGACACAGCACGTGTCAGGCCCCCTGGCCATTTCGACAGCCCGGACGGCGCATGCGCACGCCCGAATTGATCGAAGGTGAGTGGTCAATTACCTGTCGCTGTACCGGACATGAGTTGACGAGGAGTGTGCTCGGCTACGTTCGTATGGAATTGCTGGTATCGCTTCACAAGGAGGAGTCCGGAATGAAATGGAAGGACGTCTACGTCGCGGGAACAGCGGCATATCTGTGCGCGAAGGAGGACGTCCGAGAGACCGTCGCGCAAGGGCGCTACGACGCCGCCGAGGCGGAGTCCGATGAGTTCGTCGCCATTCGGGTCGCCTCCGCCGAAGAATTTCCCCCCGATATGGCCGTCTCCGCGGCCGCGGCCGCCCTGGACCGCGCCGGGACGGACCCCGGCGACATCGATCTGCTCACGTATGCGAGCGTGGGCTTCACCGGCCTGGACCTCGCAAGCCCCGCCTCCTACGTCCAGGGCAAGGTGCTCGGCCGGTCCGGCGCCTCCGCGTTCAACGTGGGCCAGGCGTCCAACGGCGGCATGGCCGCCCTCGACCTCGCGGCCGCGTACGTCTCCGCGCGCCCGGCGCCCTCCGCTGCCCTGGTCACCACCAGCGACAAGTTCGCCGGCCCGCTGTTCGACCGGTACGCGACGGACAGCGGCATCGTCCTGGCCGACGGGGCGACCGGACTGGTCCTCACCCGCGGCAGCGGCGTGGCACAGGTGCTCTCCAGCAACGTGGTCAGCGATCCCGCGCACGAGGGGTTCTGGCGCGGGGACGCGCCATGGTCCGACTACAGCGACCCGGCGTCCTGGCCCATCAGCCTCGGCCCCCGCAAGGACCAGTACCTCGCGGGCGGCGTCAACCTGATGTCGGTCATGGTCAGTCTCGACAAACGCCAGCAGCAGTCCATGGACGCGGCCCTGGCCGACGCCGACACCACGATCGCCGACGTGGCGTGGTTCGTGTACCCCAACGTCGGATGCTCGCTCTTCGACTGGGACCTGCTCAAGTCGCTCGGC
This sequence comes from Streptomyces sp. Je 1-332, assembly GCF_040730185.1. Taxonomy (NCBI): domain Bacteria; kingdom Bacillati; phylum Actinomycetota; class Actinomycetes; order Kitasatosporales; family Streptomycetaceae; genus Streptomyces; species Streptomyces sp. Je 1-332. The sequence continues at coordinate 5,198,795 of NZ_CP160402.1, read as the reverse complement.
ATCGACCAGTCACGCACCACCTGGGAGTGGGGCCGCCAGGTCGGCCACCTCGGGGGAGGCGACCAGATCGCCGGCCTTAACCACCTGCTGGAGAGCGGCAAGGCCCGCCCCGGCGACAAGGTGGTGCTCGTCGGCACCGGCGGCGGCTGGAGCTTCGGCACCGCCGTCCTCGAGGTCCAGGACGCGCCCGACTGGTCGGTCACCCGATGACCGGCGGGGTCCGGGACGCGGCGGACACGGGCCGCGAGCCCGGGCAGCAGTGGGAAGCCGCCGGCGTCGGCGTCATCAGCCCCATCCGGGACTTCATCGCGCGGCGCTTCCCCGACGAGACGGTGCGGGACGACGACGACATCTTCGAGCTGGGCCTGGCTTCTTCGCTCTTCGCGATGGAGCTGGTGCGCTACGTCGAGCGCACCTTCGACTTCGAAGTCCCGGACGACCAGATGGTTCTGGAGAACTTCTGCAGTGTCGAGGCGATGAGCCAGTTGGTGGAGCGTTGCGCGGTGGCGCCGGCCACCAGCTGAATATGCGGCTGGACAAAGCACCCCGGAGTGGTGGAGCAGGACTTCCGAACAGAGCAAGGAAACTAGGGAGAGCGCGTCTTGGAAACAGGTCGAAGTCAGCTGCGCGAAGCAGGGCCAGGAAGTGAGTTCCTGCATGAATTCCTCTTGGCGGGGGTGGCCGCCGCGCCCGACCTCCCCGCCGTCGTCGACTTCTTCGAGGGTACGGTCCGTGAGACCTCCCACCTGGGACTGGAGCGTCAGGCCCAGTTCTACGCGTCACGGCTGAGCGACCTGGGCCTCGGCATCGGCGACCGGGTGGTCGTGGAGTCGGAGAACTCCGGCGCCGCCATCGCGCTCTTGATCGCCTGCGCGTCGCTGGGCGTCCCGTTCATCCCTGTGAGCCCCGGCGTGCCCCGGCAGCGGCTCCAGGCCATCGTCGCCGCGGCCGAACCCGTACTGCACCTGCGGGCCGTCGGAACGGACGAACGCCCTGACATACCGGTGTCCGTCGGACTCGCGACCTTCGGTCCCGACCACCTGCTGGCCGAGCGGGCCCCCGTCGTCACCGCCTCGCACCGAACCGAGCTGGTCTGTACCGACCCCGCCTACATCATCTTCACCTCCGGCACCACGGGCGTGCCCAAGGGAGTGGTGATGAGCCACCGGGCCATCATTTCCTTCTACCGAGGCATGCTCGCCCACGACATCGTCCGGCCCGGCGACCGGGTCGCCTCCACCTCACCCCTCCAGTTCGACTTCTCGCTGCTCGACACCGGCCTCGCCCTGGGCAGCGGAGCGGCCGTCGTGCCGGTCCCGCGCGAACTGCTGCCGTGGCCCCGCAAGTTCCTGGCCTTCCTCGACCAGGTAGCGGCGACCCACGTGAACGGGGCGCCGTCGATCTGGCGCAATGTGCTGACCTACGAGCCCGAGCGGCTCGCCCGGCTCAGCCTGCGGGGTGTGCTGTTCTCCGGCGAGGAGTTCCCTCTCGCGGAGCTGCGGGCACTGCAGAAAGCGCAGCCCGGCGCGCGGATCGTCAACTGCTTCGGCTCGACCGAGTCCGTCGCCTGCTCCTTCGCCGATGTCCCGCGTCCCCTGCCCGACGGCACCGACCGGCTCTCGATCGGCTTCGGCCACCCGGGCGCCGACCTCGTGCTCGTCGACGAGTCCGACCGGGCGATCGTGGAGCCTGGCGTCCTCGGCGAGATCTACCTCCACAGCCCGGCGCTCTTCACCGGTTACTGGAACGATCCCGAGGCGACCCGCGCCGCTCTCGTCCCCGACCCGCTGTCGCCCAAGTCCGGAAAGGTCGTCTACCGCACCGGGGACCTCGCGGTGCGCGGCGTCGACGGGGAGCTGTACTTCCGGGGCCGCGCCGACCACCAGGTCAAGGTCCTCGGCAACCGCGTCGACCTGGGAGAGGTGGAGCGCTGCGTCATGGGCGCCCCAGGCGTCGCGCTTGCGGCCTGCCTGCTCCTTGAGCCCCGCGGCGAGACCGGCGACCCGGTCCTCACCGCCTTCGTCGTGCCGGAGGCGGACGCCGCCGGACCCTTCGACGAGACGGCGCTGCGGGCGCACTGCGCGCGCGCCGTTCCCGGCTACATGGTCCCCCAGGAGATCCACTCCCTGGACGACATGCCGGTCAACACCCACGGAAAGATCGACCGTGCCCGGCTCCGGGAGTTGTTCGCCCCGAGGAGCACGGTCGTCACGGGCCGGGAGGGACCCTGATGGCCAGCAGGAAGATCTCGCCGAACATGGCACTTGACCAGCTCGTCGCCGAGCGCCGCGCGGGTGGCGAGGACATCCTCCACCTCGGGTTCGGCGAGTCCCGGCTGCCGGTGTTCCCCGGCCTGGTCGACCGGCTGGCTCAGGGCGCGCGGCGCAGCGCGTACGGGGCCGTGGTGGGGGACCTCGCCGTACGCGAGGCCGTCGCCGGCTACTTCGACCGCCGCCGACTGCCCACCCGGCCCGAGCAGATCATCGTCGCGCCGGGCAGCAAGCCCCTTCTGATGGCGCTCCAGATGGTGGTGCCGGGCGACCTGGTCATCCCGCGTCCCGCCTGGAACACGTACGCCCCGCAGGCCCGCGCCATGGGCAAGAAGGTCTTCGGCGTGGACCTGCCCGACCTCTGCGGCGGCGTGCCCGATCCGAAGCTGCTGCGGGACACCGTGCTCGCCGCGCGTGCCGCGGGCGACGACCCTCGCATCCTGATCCTGACCCTCCCGGACAACCCGACGGGCACGTACGCGCCGCCCGGGCTGGTCCGGGAACTGTGCGCGCTCGCCCGGGAACTTGACCTGTTGATCGTCTCCGACGAGATCTACCGGGATGTGCTGCACGACCCGACCGAGCCCTTCCTCAGCCCGGTCGAGGCCGCGCCGGAACGCACCGTCGTCACCACCGGGCTGAGCAAGAACCTGGCGATCGGCGGCTGGCGCATCGGAGCCGCGCGCTTCCCCGAGGGGACGCGGGGCGACGGGATCCGCGACCGCGTGGCGTCCGCCGCCAGCGAGGTGTGGTCCAACTTGGCCGGCCCTATGCAGGAGGTCGCGGCGTACGCGTTCGCCGAACCGCCGGAGCTGACCGCCTACATCGCACGCTGCACCCGCCTGCACGGTGTCGTGGCCGCGGCTGTGCACCGTGTGCTCGTCGACGCCGGCGCGCTGTGCCGCAGCCCCACGGGCGCCTTCTACCTCTATCCCGACCTGGAACCCAAGCGCGAGGCGCTCGCCCGGCTCGGCATCACGGACTCCGTCTCCCTCCAGGAACGTCTCCTGGAACAGTCCGGCGTCGCGGTCCTGGGCGGACACCACCTGGGGGACCGCCCGGAGACCCTGCGCTTCCGGATCGCGACCTGCCAGCTCTACGGGGACACGGACGAGCTGCGCCATGCCGCGCTCGCCTCCGACGACCCACTGCGGCTGCCGCACATTTCCCAGGCTCTCTCACGCATCGAGGAGAGCCTCGCCAAGCTGTTGCACCAGACAAGGACCGATGTCAGTGTTCTCGCCGAATGAAGCCGAATCCGCACAGCGTCCCGACTCCGGTGCGGGCCGGGCACCCCACAAGTTCCGCGCGTACACCGCCGCGCACCTCGACGGTTTGCTGCAGCGCGCGGGACTCGGCCCCGACGAGCGGCTGGCGGCCAGGGCCGTGGCCACCGTCCTGCCCTTCCGGACGAACCCGTACGTCCTGGAGGAACTGATCGACTGGGACGCGGCGCCCGACGATCCGATCTACCGGCTGGTGTTCCCACAGCCGGACATGCTGCCTGCGAAGGACGTCGCCCACCTGGCCGGCCTGCTGCGCTCCGGCGCGCCCAAGCGCGAGCTCAACGCGGCCGCCAACCGGGTGCGGGCCGGTCTCAACCCGCATCCGGCAGGCCAGATGGAGCTCAACATGCCGAGCTTCGGCGACGGGACGCTGCCGGGCGTGCAGCACAAGTACGACGAGACGGTGCTGTTCTTCCCGAAGCAGGGCCAGACCTGCCATGCCTACTGCACCTACTGCTTCCGGTGGGCGCAGTTCGTGGGGGACCCGGACCTCAAGATGGCCGGTCAGGAGGTCGACGGCCTCAAGGCGTACCTCCAGAGCCACCCGCAGGTCACGAGCGTCCTGTTCACCGGCGGCGACCCGATGATCATGTCGGCCGCGGTGCTCAGCCGGTACGTCGAGCCGCTCCTGGAGGTCGAACAGCTGGAGTCGATACGCATAGGCACGAAATCCCTGGCGTACTGGCCGGACACCTTCGTGGGCGACAACGACGCGGACGAGGTGCTGAGGCTGTTCGAGAAGGTCACGGCCGCCGGCAAGTCCCTTGCCTTCATGGCGCACTTCACGCACCCGCGCGAGCTGGAGCCTGCCCTGGTGTCCACGGCGGTCCGCCGTATCCAGGACACCGGCGCCGTCATCCGCACCCAGGCGCCGCTGATCCGCACGATCAACGACGAAGCGGACGTGTGGCAGGCGATGTGGCGCACCCAGACCCGGATGGGAATGGTTCCGTACTACATGTTCGTGGAGCGCGACACGGGCCCGCAGGACTACTTCGCGGTGCCGCTCGCCCGGGCGTACGAGATCTACCAGGCGGCGTACCGGAACGTCTCGGGGCTGGCCCGGACCGTCCGAGGCCCGTCGATGTCGGCGACGCCCGGCAAGGTCTGCGTGGACGGCGTGCTGGAGCTGGCGGGCGAGAAGGTCTTCGCCCTGCGGATGCTCCAGGCGCGCAACTCCTCGCTGGTGGGCAAGCCGTTCTTCGCCCGTTACGACCCCAACGCGGTGTGGCTCGACGACCTCAAGCCCGCCTTCGCGGACCGGTTCCCCTTCGACCCTCCGATGGAGCAGCCGCTGGAACTGCCGAACGCCGCCGAGGAGTTGAAGCTGCTGGAGACGGTGTAGGACGCGAGCAGGTTCGTCAGACGCTCGGCTGGGGTTTCCCAGCCGAGCGTCTGACGTGGCCGGCTGTTGAGTTCGGCGGCCACGGCCTCCAGGTGCTCGGGGGGTGCCGGGCGCAGAAGTGGACCGGGGTGTCGCGGGCGATGGTGAACACGTGGCGAGCGGCCATCTCGCATCCCTGGTCCCACGAACTCGCCCGCTTGTTCCTCCCGGATGCCTGCCGGCCGTACAGCCATCTCCTGCCGGTGCGGCGGTTGACGCCGACGATCCGGCAGGCCTCCGTGGCGCCCACCCCAAGATCCACAAGAAGATCCGCCAGCCGAAGGTATTCCTCCCGCTCGCGGAGCGACCTCCCTCGTCCCAGTGGCCGCCGCTCCTACGGAACTTCGGCGTCCATCGCGCCTGTCAGGCGGAGGCCGTGAGGGAGGCGGACGAGTCCTTCGCGGGGTCGTGCGCCTCCCCCGCGTCGTGCGCCTCCCCCGCGTCGTGCGCCTCCCCGGGCGGTTGGACCTCGCGCAGTGCGACGAACGCGCCGACAGCCAGCAGCGCGACGAGCAACCCGCCGGCCAGACTGACCGCGTTGAAGGCGTCGGTGAAGGCCTCACGCGCAGGCGCCAGCAGGGCAGCGGCGCCCGGCAGGTCGGCCGCGGTGGAGACGCCCGCGGCCAGCGAGTCGCGGGCAGCCTCCACCACAGCGGCGGGGGCCTGGGCGAACTCCTCCCCGAGCACTTGGGACTGGTAGACGGCGGTGCCGAAACTGCCGAAGGTCGCGATGCCGAGCGCGATCCCGATCTCCATGCCGGTCTCCCCGACGGCGGCCGCGGAACCAGCCGATTCCGGCGGCGCGGAGCCGACAATCAGGTCGGAGCCGAGCGCCATCATCGGTCCGATGCCCAGATAGACAAGAGTGAAGCCGAAGACGAGCAGCGGCAGCCCGTCCACCGGTACCCGAGCGAGCGTCAGGAACCCCGCAGCGGACACGAACAATCCCGCGCCGACGACGACGCCGGGCCGGATCCGCTGGGCGAGTGCCGGCGCGACCATGGAGGAGACCACCATGCTGAGCGCGGCGGGCAGCAGCCACAGCCCGGCACCGAGCGGCGAGAGTCCGTGCACCAGCTGCAGATACTGCGTCACGAACAGGTAGACCCCGCCAATGGCCAGCAGACCGAACAGCACGATGACCAGGGCCGCCGTGAACCGGCGGGTGGCGAAGAGACGGAGGTCGAGCAGCGGGTGCTCCAGCCCCAGCTGTCGCTTGACGAATGCCCAGCCGATGCCCACGCCGACGACCGCCGAGGCGATCCCGAGGACCGAGAACCCGTTCTTGGCCAGGTCCTTGATCCCGTAGATCACCGGGATCATCGCGGCGATCGAGAGCGCCACGCTCGGCAGGTCCAGCCGTCCCCCCTCCCCGCGCGACTCGGGAAGCAGCACAGGCCCGAGCACCAGGAGGAGCACCATCACGGGCACCGCGAGCAGGAAGACCGAGCCCCACCAGAAGTACTCCAGCATCAGGCCGCCGAGGACAGGACCGATGGCGATGCCCAGCGAGAAGCAGCTGACCCAGATGCCGATCGCCGTGCCGCGCTGCCGGGGGTCGGGAAACATGTTCATGATGAGAGCGAGCGTCGACGGCATCAGTGTGGCCCCGGCGACGCCGAGCAACGCGCGCGTGGCGATGAGGAGTTCGGGAGTCGTCGCATAGGCGGCGAGCACGGAGGCGGCGCCAAAGGCCGCACCACCGATCAACAGCAGCCGCCGCCGGCCGATGCGGTCACCGACCGTGCCCATCGTGATGAGGCACCCGGCGATCAGGAATCCGTAGATGTCCATGATCCAGAGGGACTGGGTACTCGTGACGCCGAGATCCGCGCTCAAATGCGGCAGGGCCAAAAAGAGCACGGTGACGTCGAGGGAGAGCAGCAGCGTCGGCAGCGCCAGAATGGCCAGACCGGTCCACTGACGTGGGCCTGCGCGCCGTGGGGTGGAGGAGAGGAGAGCGGCGTCCATACAAGTGCCTTCCATCGTCTTGGTAAAGGGAGCCAATCTCCAGGAATACCGCCGATCTCGAATCTGCGGGTAATCGGGCGGTCACGCGAGGCACGCTTTCGATGACTTCGTAAATAAGTAGCCGAATTCCGCTCCATGGGTGCGGCTGAAAGTATTCGGTTACCTCGCGATTACCTTGTGATGACGCGCCAGAAGGGCCCTCCTCGAAACTCGGAACCAGCTCGGCGCGGCCATCCGGCATGCCGGCCGCGGCCGCTCAGGCAGGCCCGGGTCTGGCGCGGCGGCCCTGTAGGTCGTAACATAACGTGTGTTCTTTTTGTTTTCGGGGGAGGTGTCGCTCTTGCGACCCACACAGGAACGCGCTGCCAGGGCTCGGGGGGAGATCCGCTTGGTGACGGCCGAGGTGTTGGACGAGTTCGGATTCTCCGGCGCCGACATCAACAAGATCACGAAGCGGTCGGGAGTCACCCCGGGCGCCCTGTACTTCCACTTACAGAGGGACCCCACCCTGCGGGCAGGTGTCCTGCCTCACCAGTGAGCAGACCAACACCTTCGACACGCATGACGCCTCTCTCTACCGCAACTGGACGATGATCACGGAAGCGTGCCTGGAACGGGCGCGCGACAGCGGCGAGTTGCGTGACGGGGTCCGCACGCCGTCGCCGATCTCGACGCGGCGGCGTGTACCGGCACGCAGAGGTACTCCTGGGCCGTGAGCGGCCGCGGGATCACTCCAAGCGCGTCGTGTTCATGGGGCAGGCGGCCCGTCCGGGCCTGATCACGGAACCCACTCCCGCCACGATCAAGGCGAGCCGACGCGTCGGCACCCTGCTGAGGTGAGTGATCGCACCGCAGCTGCGTCACGTGGCATCTCACTCCGGAGCGGGCGCACACCAGCGCACGGCGAACAGACGCACGGCGAACAGAAGCGTCCCGTCTGCCGGGGCCATCCCTGCTTCCGGGGCGGCCGGGGCGACCGAGAAGCACCTCTCCCCCCCTGACGCGAAAACCATCCACCTGAGGCCGGATGCGCGCCTCATGCCGAATACGGAGATTCGATGAACGACGAGAGCCTCGGACACCTCCGGCTCGCCGCGGTGAACATCGACGGCGTGCTGCTCAACGACACCTTCAGCCCTGTCATCCACCAGTTCATCACGGGCCACGGCGGCCGCTACAGCGCCGACTTGGAACGGCGCATCTTCTCGCAGCCGCAGCAGGTCGCCGGCGAGCGGCTGGCCGAGGCCGTCACCACCCCGATGACCGGGGACCAGGCACTGCGCTCTTACTTCGCGGAGCGGTCAGCGTACGTACGATCCAGTCCGGTGCACCTCCTCGACGGAGCCGTCGAACTGCTGGAGCGCCTGCGCCGCCTCGGACTGCACACCATCTGCTACGGAGGGCTGGACAGGTCGCACTTCGACCAGTTCCTCGAAGGGCACCAACACCTCTTCGACGGACCGGAGTACGTCTGCACCAACGACTTCCGTCCGGGCATACGAGAGATCTCGACCGAGGTCTTCGGTCTCCGCCTCGACCAGGTCCTGTTCATCGACGACGTCGCTCGCGTCGCGGAAACGGCCCGCGCCCTCGATGTCGCCTTCATCGGGCATCCCAGCACGTTCGAGCACAGCTACCAACGCCAGTTGATGCACGAGGCCGGGGTACGCCATCTTGTCGCCTCACTACACGCCATCGACGAGCCATTGCTGCGCTCCGTCGACGCCGAAGCAGCAGCCGGGACCATATGGCGGGAACAGACCCAAAGTCAGGCAGGGGTCCGCCGCGCGGCGGATCGGGCTGTACTCAGCGCCCGACCTCATCAAGCACCCACCCAGCACCCATCCAGCACGGGAACGAAAACGGGGCCACCCGCAGTAGCGGGCGACCCCATCTGACCTGCGTTTTTGCCAGGTCATCATGTCGATGCCGTGGCGGGCGTCAGACGTTGAAGCGGAACAAGACCTTGACCTGCGGGAATGCCAGGTCATCCCAGCACGGGATTCGCGACAAAGTACGAGGAGGCCCGACGCCGAGAACGCTACTCAACGGACGCGGCGCCGATGTACGTCGGTCGAAGCTCTGCCCTGAATTCCAGGGCGTAGCTTGCATGTTCCTGTCAGTCGGCGGTGCCGGGTTCCACGACCCACTCGGCTCGCAGCCCGCTCACCGAAGCGATCATGTCTCGTTGCAGGGCAGATAGTCGAAACCGCAGAGCAGGGTGCGCAGTCGCAGCGCCTCAGGCTTGCCGCGCGCCGAGTAAAGAACCTCGTACTCAGTCGGGGTGCATACCGCGAGGAGTCCGTCGCGATCAGCGCATCCAGCCGCGCCCGCACCTCAGGCTTGCCCCGGCGAGCCAGCGCGGACTTGTCGATGAGGTAGCGCCCCTTCACGCCGCCGAGGGCCCCGCCTTCACGCTTGAGCGAGCCGCCAGGAGCCAAGGGCGACAAACCGGCAAGATTCGAGGAGGCGCTTGCCGGGCACGGCCCCGCGCACCCCCAAAACCTCACCGAATCGGCCTCAGCGCCGAAACTGCCCACGCTGCCGAAACCCAGCGGCGACGACCTCAGGCCCTTCCTCGGTCACTGGGGCCCCTACGGACCCCGCTCCTACTGAGCCGGACCAAGGGAGATCACACCGCCACGAGCCGTACCCGCTCGCCGCACAGCTTGGCCATGTCGTCAATATCGGAAGTCAGCATGACCACGGGGCGATGCTGTCGCAGCGCGGCCTCGGCGACGGCCGCATCGATCGCGTACTTGTGTCCGTGCAATCCGGCATTCATCAGCAGCTTCGAGGCTGCCCTCGCCTCCTCGTCGCCGACGGGAACGACCCGCAGGCCGGAAAGCACCCAATTCAAGCGGGACTTGTTCGTACGGGCGTGGACGGCCTCGATGATGGTGAGCGCACTGATCACGACCTCCATGCCGCGCGAGCGCGCCTCAGCGATCAGAGCCACCACCTGCTCGTCGTCGGCAAGCAGCTTCGAGAATCCCTCGCTGTCGAGGACCAGCGTCCCCTCGTGACTCAGCCTGCGGCGGGCCACTCGGCCTCCTCGGCGAACACCTCGTCGAAGACCTGGCGTGCCCGCTGACGAGCCGGCTCGGAGACCGGCCCCTTGCGGCTCTCGTAGTCCGCCAGGTACTCGTCCAGGACCTGCCCGCGCAGCTCACGCTCGACCGCCTCGGCGATGAACGCGGAGAACTCCCGCTTACCCACCCGCGCCCGGATCGCCTCCGCGGTCCCCTCCGGCAGCGACAGACTCACCCGCGTCGCCGGACCTTCCCCGATGCCGTACGTCGTATCAGCCATGCCACCGATTGTGTCAAACGAGTAGGAAAAGTGCCACGGCCGGAAGCCACAAGCCCCCCCCAGGAGCGTTAAGTAGGCGTGTGGGGTGGGTGAAGGCCCTCGCGCCCACCCTCATATCGGGCAGATCGCTGCCCGAATCCCAGCACGGGCACCCTCATCCCATCCCAGCACGGGAAAAACAAAGGGCCCGACCCCGAAGAGTCGGACCCAATCTGACCTGCATGTTTGCCAGATCAGCGACGCGGTGTTGAGTCACCCGCTACACGTTGAACCGGAACTCCACGGTGAGGCTTTGACCTGCAGAAATGCGCAGGCATCCAGCACCGATCCAGCACCGTCGAAACTTATCCAGCACATCCAGTCCGCCACGCTGCGGGCGAGGTCACTCCGAGTCTGCCACGACCGGGCGTCACGGTCCCATGCCTCGGTGATCAAAGGGCTGCAGATGTCCGCGGTCACCTTGGTCGGCTTGTGACCGAGCCACGGAGAGAGCTCGTGGAACAAGGCACCGTTTGCCAACGCAGCCGAGACGGCGAGGTGCCGTAACGAGTGCGGGGGCCTTCGCGGACCGCCAATCAGCCCGGCCACGGGCTCCCGTGAGGCTGCCGACCTGGCAATCCAGAGGAAATCCGGCCGGAGTGGTGGCTGATTCCGCTCTCCCGGTTCGACGGTCAGAGACATGCAGTAAACCTGACCCCATGACCTTCGGTTCGAATCAGTTGACCGAGGACGAAACGTGCAAGCGGTTCGTCCTTCCGGCACTCGCGGCCTCCGGGTGGGCCACTCGGCAGATCAGGTCCCAGTACGGGATCAACAACGGGCAACTCGTGCCGACCAAGAGGCGTCACCGCAAGGGAAGGCCGCTGGTCGCCGACTACGTCCTGGAGTACGTCGCGGACGTTCCGATCGCCGTGGTGGAGGCCAAGCGATACCGTCTCAGCGCAGAGAACGGGGTCGAGCAGGCACGACGGTACGCGCGCAAGTTGGGGCTGAGATTCGCCTACGCCACCAACGGCCGTGACATCGTGGAGATCGACTTCAGCAACCCGAAGCAGCCGGTGATCCGGGACATCCAGGAGTTCCCCTCCCCACAGGAGCTTTGGGGGCGGTTCCTTCAGGACCAGGGTGTGAGTGACACACCTCTCGGCGAGCGACTCCTCTCGACCGCGTACGACTACACGCTGCGCAACTCCGACAGCACATCCCAGCGGCCGCGCTACTACCAGCGGGTGGCCGTGACAAGGGCCTTGGCCGCTCTGGCCCGCGACGAGCGTCGCATCTTGCTCGTCCTGGCAACGGGCACAGGCAAGACCATGCTCGCGCTCCAGTTGGTGGCGCGACTGATGAACGCGCCCGAGGTATTCGGCGGCCGGAAGCCACGTGTGCTGTACCTCGCGGACCGCAACATGCTCGTCGACGACCCTAAGGACCGTTACTTCCAGGAGGTGTTCGGAAAGGACGACGTCTACAAGATCACAGGGGGTGAGGCCAAGCGCGGACGGAAGGTCTACTTCGCCCTCTACCAGACCCTGGAGCAGGGTGCGCCGGGAGAAGAGCTCTACCGGGAGTACCCGGAGGACTACTTCGACATCGTCATTGTGGACGAGTGCCACAGGGGGAGCGCCGCCAGTGACGGCCGCTGGCGGAGGATCCTCCAGTACTTCTCGCCGGCTGTACAGATCGGTCTCACGGCCACGCCGGTCGCCGATGACAGGCGGAAGACGGACACGTACGAGTACTTCGGCAACCCCGTCTTCACGTACTCACTCAAGGACGGTATCGAGGACGGATTCCTCTCGCCGTACCGACTGCGCAGGGTCCGGCTGAACGTGGACGTGGAGGGCTACCGGCCGCAGCCGGGTGAGAAGGACATCTACGACCGGGAGATCCCCGACAATCTCTACGGCCCCAAGGACTACGAACGGGTCATGGTGATCCTTGAGCGGACCGAGTTGGCGGCTCGATACCTCCTTGACCATCTGCGCGCCACGGCCGAGGAGAGGCGGCTCGGCAAGACCCTCGTCTTCTGCGAGAACAACGACCACGCGGCCCGTATGCGGACCGCGTTGTTCAACGCCGCCCCCGAGGAGGTCGCCGCGCTCCCGGACTTCGTGCGGCGCATCGTCGGAGACGACGGTTCGCACGGTGGCGAAGCACTGGAGGAGTTCCGCAAGGCGGACAGCAACGAGCCGGTCATCGCGGTGACGTCGAAGCTGCTGTCGACGGGGGTGGACATGCCACCCGTGCGGAACGTGGTGCTGTTCCGACGGATGGCCTCCATGTCGGAGTTCAAGCAGGTCATCGGCAGGGGCACTCGACTCTGCCCGGAGATCGGCAAGGAGTCGTTCGACATCATCGACTTCGTCGAGGCGTCGCGGCTCTTCGACGACCCGGCCTTCGACGGACCGCCGCTCAAGGTGGTCCGGGACTGGACCGACGATCAGGGTGGAGTGGTGGACTCGGAGGATCTGACCCCTGCGACTGAGTCCGGGCAGGATACGGACGCCGAGTCCGCCGCTGAGCCACAGGCGGAGTACACCCGGCAAGACGGTGGCGTCTTCGACGCTGACGGCGACTCCGTGGCCGGAGCACAGGACGGCGACATCACCGACGCCGAGGAGATCGACAGGATTCTTTCCCGCTCCAGGAACCGGTACACAGTCAAAGATGTCGACGTGTACAAGGTGGGTGAGCTGCGGTACATCCTGAAGGACGACGGAAAGCGACTCCAACTGGTGACCGTGCAGCAGTGGGTGCACGACCGGGTGCTGGAACTCGACCTTGACCCGGCCCAGTTGCGTACTCAGTGGGCGCAAGCGAAGAGCCGCGCCGTTCTGATGGCGGCACTGAAGTCGGCACAGATCGACGTCGAGCGTCTGCCCGAGGAGTTGGGCATGCGCGAGGTGGACCCCGTGGACCTGCTGGTGTCCGTAGCCTGGGATGGGCTCGCCGTCGTGAGCCGGGACGAACGACTGACGTGGTTCCGCCGGGAGCATGCGGAGTTCCTGGACTCCTTCGGGGACCGAGCCAGGGAGGTGCTCGAAGCAATGCTCCTCAAGTTCGAGGAGTCCGGGTCGCCGCAGCTGAAGGTGGAGACGCTCAGGGTGCCGCCCTTCACCGAGATGGGACGGGTGGCCGAGCTGACCAGCCGGTTCGGAGAGCCCGGGAAGGCACATCAGGCCATCGACGATCTCGCGACCCGTCTGCTCACTGCGGTCTGACGCGCGCAAGTCGTAGAAATATAAGCTGACTTTACTTTGATGTTGATAGGACCCGTAAAAGTAAAGCCAGCATTGTGTTTAAGTACTGCTAAGCTGAAGGGGTGCTCAGAGACCGTACGGATACCCGCGCCGCGCTCTGGCGGATCGCCGCCGGGCAGCGGGGGTACTTCACCGCCGCTCAAGCGCGGACGGCGGGGTATTCATACCAGGCCCAGCGCTACCACGCGCAGCACGGCAACTGGCTTCTGGTCGACCGGGCGATCTACCGCTTCCGCGAGTTTGCGGACCTGCCGAGCGAAGGCGACGAGCAGTTCGTCCGCTGGTCGCTGTGGAGCAAGGGTCGTGCGGTGGTTTCCCACACCAGCGCCCTTGCGGCTCATGACCTGGGAGTGGCCAACCCCTCCCGCATCCATCTCACCGTGCCGCACGGCTTTCGCCAGAGCGCGGGCGCCGTAATCCTGCACCGCGCCGAACTCGGAACCGGAGACAGCGAGGGGCGTACCGGGTACCGGGTGACGACGCCCCTGAGGGCGCTGGCAGAGAGTGCGGCCGATGGGGAGGACCAGGACGTGCTCGAATCCGCGGTGTCCGAGGCCCTGGAGCGCGGCATGATCACCCGCCGGAAGCTGCTGCACGCAGCCCAACTGTGCGGACCACGATCCGAGCTGGGTATCGAGCGCGCACTCGGGGCGCTGTCGTGACCGGGCGATACCGGGATGCGGCGGACCTGAGAAGGGCGCTGGAGGCGCGACTCAAGCAGGAGGCCGCCGAGACCGGTGCGGACCTGGCTCGACGTCGGCGGCTGGTCGTCTTCGACCGTCTCGCGGCACGGCTGGCCGAGGACCGCGTCGGCGGCTGGGTGCTGAAGGGTGGTGCCGTCATGGAGTTCCGCTTCACCGGGCGCGCGCGCACCACCAAGGACCTCGACCTGGCGGTACGGCCCGAGCCGGTCGGCGGAGGTCTTGACGGGGATGCGGTCCGCGAGCTGCTCATCGAGGCCCTGGACCGCGACCTCGACGCCGACGGATTCCGGTTCCGTGTCGCCACGCCGGTCGCTCTGAAGGCGGACGTCGCCGGGCGGGGTGGGTGGCGCTTTTCCGTCGAGGCGCACCTGGCGGGGAAGGTCTTCGCCGGTGTCAGGGTGGACGTGGTCGACCGTGGCGAGGAGATCTCACGCACCGAGCTCCTACCCCTGCCCAACACACTGGAGTTCGCCGGGGCGCCGGCGCGTGCGATCGAGGCGGTCGATCGGCGTCAGCACTTCGCAGAGAAACTCCACGCGCTCACCCGCGACTACGGCGACCGGCCCAATACCCGGGTCAAGGATCTGGTGGACCTCGTGCTCCTGATCGAGAGCGGGCTCTCCGGCGACATGGACCTGTTGAAGACCGTGCGACACGTGTTCGCGGTACGGGCCACGCACGAGGTTCCCCTCGTCCTTCATGACCCGCCGCCGCGGTGGCGGGTCGACTATCCGGAGATCGCCGAGGAGTTGGCGACCGGCATTCCACCGACCCTCGACGCCGCGATTACCTTGGTCCGCGAGCTGTGGGCCCGGACGCTTGCCGAGGACGCGGGGGCGGGCGACGGAGATATCGCATTTCCGGGACAGAACGAGCAGAAGGACCAACTGAACTGACATGACAGCGACCAGAAGGAAAGCGGCGGAGAAGGCACCCGTCACTACTCAGGCCCGTCTCGCGTCCCTGATCAAGTCCGCGCGCGACACCATGCGCAAGGACGCCGGCATGAACGGCGACCTCGACCGGTTGCCGCAGCTGTCCTGGCTTCTGTTCCTCAAGGCGTTCGAGGAGCGCGTCGAGGAAGAGGGCGAGGCACTGAACCCGGGCGCATACCGCCGGGCGATCGAGAAGCCCTACCGTTGGACGGACTGGGCGACGGACGAGGATCTCAGCGGCAACGAGCTGAAGACCTTCGTCAACGACGAGCTCATCCCATACCTGGCGGGCCTGGATAGGGAGGCGGACCGGGGGGCGGAGGACCCGCGCAACGTCATCTCGCTGATCTTCAAGGACGTCGTCAACCGCATGCAATCGGGCACGCTGCTGCGTGACCTCGTGAACATCGTCAACAAGATCCACTTTGTTTCGCACGACGACATCCACACCATGGCGTTCGTCTACGAGTCGATCCTGCGGGAGATGCGCGACGCCGCAGGCGACTCCGGCGAGTTCTACACCCCGCGCCCCGTCAACCGCTTCATGGTGCGGCAGTCGTTCCTCGAACTCGGCGAGACGATCCTCGACCCGGCCTGCGGGACCGGCGGATTCCTGGTGCAGGCCCACGAGGAACTGGAGGGGAGGGTCAAGACCGAGACACAGCAGCGTGAGCTCCACGCGAACCTCAAGGGCATCGAGAAGAAGCCACTGCCGTACCTGCTCGCCTCGATGAACCTGCTCCTCCACGGCGTGCACGCCCCCCGCCTTCGCCGGGAGAACGCGCTCCTCACCATGCGGAACTCGCAGGCGGCGGACAAGGTCGACGTCGTCCTTACTAACCCGCCGTTCGGCGGGGAGGAGGAGTCGTCGGTCGTGACGGCCTTCCCGTCCGCCTTCCAGACACAGGAGACGGCCTGGCTCTTCCTGTACTCGATCCTGGACCAGCTAAAACTGGACGGCCGCTGTGCGATCGTCCTGCCGAACAGTTCGCTCTTCGCCTCCGGCGAGAACTCGATCGGCGCGAAGATCAAGAAGAAGCTGATGAAGGAGTGCAATCTGCACACCGTCGTCCGCCTGCCGCAGGGCGTCTTCGCGCCGTACACCCAGATTCCGTCTAACATCCTCTTCTTCGAGAAGACCGGCCCCACGCGGGACGTCTGGTTCTACGAGATCGCCCTCCCGGAGGGCCGCCGCGGCTACACCAAGACGAAGCCGCAGCGGCTGGAGGAGTACGACGACTGCGTGGCCTGGTGGGGCGGCAAATCCCGTGAAGGCCGCGAGGCGGGAGAGCGCGCGTGGTCGGTCCCAGCGGCGGAGATCATCGCGGACGGCTACAACCTCGACCGCGCCAACCCGCATATCGGCGACGAGTTGGCTCATCGCACGCCGGAGGAGCTGGTGGACGAGCTGGTGAAAACGGAGGAAGAGATCCTGGAGCTGTTGCAGGGACTCAAGGCGGGGCTCGGTGAAACCACGTCATGAGCAGGTATCCAGTCGTGGTTCTAGGTGAGGTGCTAACGCCCACCAAGGACGCTGTCACGGTCGTTGAGGACGCTCAGTACGAAACGGCAGGCCTTTATAGCTACGCGCGCGGACTGTTTCGTCGTCCCGTAATCTTCGGTTCGGAGACAAATTACCGTCAATACAATCGCCTGCGATCCGGTCAAATCGTTTACAGCAAGCTCTTCGGGTGGGAAGGGGCCGTCGCATCTGTACCGGAAGAGTTTGACGGGATTCACGTCTCGCACGAGTTCCCGACATTCGAGGTCGATGACACAAAGCTCGATCCGCGATATGTGCGACATTATGTCACCTGGCCCAGCTTCCACGCTGCACTGAGCAAGGAAGCCTCGGGTATGGGGTCTCGGCGGCAACGAGTAAAACCCGAACGATTTCTGAGCAGTCAGATTCCGCTGCCCGACTTGCTGGAGCAACGCCGCATTGCCGACAAGCTGGACGCGGCGATGGGCAGTATTTCCCGAGTGGTACAGCTGAAGAAGGAGTCGGACGCGCTCGTGCGACAGCACGCAGATGCGCTATTTGGCTCCATCGCGGAGCAACGACCGCTTTCCAGTGTCCTCGACGAGAGCAATGACTTCGTCGCAGTCTCACCTGAGAAGAAGTATCGCACTGCCGGAATCCTGAACCGTGGGCGAGGCTTGTTCCACAGACCCGTGATCTCGGGAAATGAAACCAAATACCCGCGGTACAACCAGCTGAAGAGTCAGCAGTTCGTTTACAGCAAGCTTTTTGGCTGGGAGGGGTCGCTTGCCGTTGTTTCGGCGGATTTTAATGGAATTCACGTCTCGCACGAATTCCCTACATTCGATATCGATGAAGAGGTTGCTGACGTTTCCTATATGACTCATCTCGCGCGCTGGGATGGGCTGCACCACCGCCTTAAGGACCAAGGCAGTGGCATGGGATCTCGCCGTCAGCGAGTCAACGTGAGTCGACTGCTCGCCACGGAGGTTCCCCTCCCGTCGCTACCGGCACAGCGCCGCATCGCGGAGCGCCTCACACTAGCCCGGGGGGTCGCCGAGGCCGGCGCCCGGCAGGACGCCGACCTGGAAACGCTGCGTAAAGGGCTGCTCGACGCCGCCTTCTCCGGGCGCCTGTAGGCGGGTCAGTCGGGCGGGACCCTCCGCCACCCCTCGTCCGTCACCACCACGTGGTCGAGGAATCGTAGGCCGACCGCTTCCGCCCCCGCCGTAAGGCGGGATGTCGTGAGGCGGTCGGCCTCGCTCGGCGTCAGGCGGCCGGTGGGGTGGTTGTGGGCGACGCCGAACGCGGCACCGCCGAGGGCGAGAACTCGGGCGAGGGTGTCGCGGACCGGGACGAGAGTGCGGTCGGACGCGCCGTCGGTGAGGACTGAGGTACGGAGGACCGCGCCCGCCCCGTCGCAGGTCACCAGAACCGCGCGTTCATGGCGCAAGCCACGGAGGAGAGGGCTCGCGACGGCTGCCAGGTCGGCGGAGCCGGAAATTCGCCGCAGGCCGGGAGCCTGCTGCACCGCCGCCCGCCGTCCTAACTGAAACGCCGCCACGACCCGCGCCGCCTTCGCCGGGCCTACACCCGGCAGGCCGACTGCGAGCTCATGAGCAGGGACGCGCGAGAGCGCACACAGCCCGCCGTGCCGGGCGATCAACCGACCCGCCAGTTCCACGGCGTCCTGGCCGGCCAGGCCCGCCCCCAGCAGCAGTGCGAGGAGCTCCCGGTCGGACAGCGCCTCCGCACCTCGGTCGAGCAGCCGTTCTCGTGGCCGATCCTGCGCCGGGACCTCCTTCATGCGCATGCCGATCAGGCCCGGCTCAGTCGACCGAGTCGCGGTCGAACGGCTCCGCGTCGTCAGGTACGGGGTCGGGCTCCTCGGACCCCTCGGCACCCATCGACGTGACGTCCGGCCTTGAGCCATCACCGCCCTCGGCCGCCGATCCGATCAGGTCGATCAGACGCGCGTGCAGGGTCCGCGAGCGAGCCTTCAAGAAGCCCTCGTAGTCATCTCGCAGAGCAGCCTGGTAGGCGTCCTCCTCGACGAGACAGGTCCGCAGCCGAGCTCTCAGAGTGTCCTCGCCGTGCCAGTCGATCAAGTCCTTGAGATACACGGAGGGCGGAGAGTCGGAGACGTTGTTATTGGTGATCGCGCTCAACATGATCAGATTTCCGCACACGTTCGCTCGAGCCGCGCTCACTCCGCGTCGCTTCAGAAAGGCGCGCGGGAAGAAGTGGTGGAACTGCTTGTCGTTCTGCCCGGCCAGCGCCTTGTCAGTGTCGATGGCCTGACCGGTGTTGAGGTCCACCGGCTTTTCGTACGACATCAGCAAGACGTGCAGCTTGGTTGGCGCGTTGGCACGTGAGAACTGCGTCCGCTGCCAAAGCACGTCGCGCGGCAGGGCCGCCCCGGTCTCGATCTCCGTCGCCTGGCCGGCGGCGAAGGCGCTCACTGCGTCAAGGTCGGCAGTCATCTGCGACTCGCGCCAGCCCTTGAAGTACTCGCTGCTCGCCGTCAGCCAGAACCACCGGCCGATCGCCGCGTATTGATCGGCGGACGGCTTGGGGAGCTGCCGGAACAACTCCACCAGGACCGCGAACTGGTTGTAGTACGGCAGAGCCTCGGCGCGAGGGGTCCGGATCTGAGTGAAAAGGAAGTCGACCGCTCGAGCGGCCGCCTTGCTGGCCTCGGTCACCGCGTCCTGCAACTCTGCGCGGTCGAGACGCCTCAGGTCCTGGATGGACTTCGTGGAGAACCCCAGACCGGCGGCTGCGGAGATCGTGCGGAGCATCGACTTGGTGTCGACCCGGCCGTACCGCTTCCGGTCGAGGACCTGCAGCAGCTGTTCGATCTCCTCCTTGATGTCGAAGTCGCTCGACCAGGTCCCGGCTCGCACAAGATCGACGATGTCCATCCTCGTGCCCGTGCTGTTGATCCGCTCGAAGATGCGGGCCGAGTCTTCCTCGGTGACCTCGAGCATGGTCACGACCGGCACCTGGTACCCGCGGAACTGATCGCTCAGTGCCTGAGCACGACGCACGTGCTCGTCGGTCGGTTTATCCCTCAGCACCCACGCCATCATCGAGCTCGCCGAGTCCAGGTCGCGCACGGGAATTACGTGCGCACCGGCCGGGGTCTCCTCAGTGAGGTACAGGAACTCCTCACGGGCCAGGTCGAATCCGATCCCCCACCGTGCCCCCTCACCGTGCATCGCGCCCACAAGGCTCGCCAGCCGCTGCTGTCCATCGATGACGTACTGCACCAGAGCCCCGGAAACCTGCGGGACAGCGGTCAGTCCAGCAATCTCGTGACCGCTGGCCAGCCTACGGTCGGACGTACGCCACATCAGCAAACTGCCGATGGGATAGTTCCGGCGAACCGAGTCCAGCAGATAAAGAACCTGTTCCGGCTCCCAAACGAACGCCCGCTGATACTTCGGAAGAACGATCTCTCCGGACAGCACGCGGTGCGCGAGCGTCGAAATCGGCGCAATCGTCGGTTCAGGCGCTGTGACGCGCCCAGAGCCCTGAGATGACCCCATCTGCCCCTCCACTGCTGTGCCTGCTCGCCTGTGCAGCTGTCGAGACAATCCTAAGAGTCAGCACTGACAATCCGTCGGACAGGGACGCAGTCCCACTGCGTGCCAGCGTGCCGCTCGGACACCCAGCACAAATCCAGCACGGTACGGGTGACGAGAGGTGATGGCAGGTGACGAAGGGTCAGATTATCCAGCACCGATCCAGCACGGGAAAAAGCTAAGGGCCCGACCCCGGAGGATCGGACCCCTACTGACCTGGATGTTTGCCAGATCAGCGATGTGGTGGTACGTCAGCCGCTACACGTTGAAGCGGAACTCCACCACATCCCCGTCCTGCATCACATACTCCTTGCCCTCCATGCGCGCCCTGCCCTTCGCGCGGGCCTCAGCGACCGAGCCGACCTCGACCAGGTCCTCGAAGGAGATGACCTCGGCCTTGATGAAGCCCTTCTGGAAGTCCGTGTGGATGACGCCCGCGGCCTCGGGGGCCGTGGCGCCCTGGGGGATGGTCCAGGCTCGGGATTCCTTCGGGCCCGCCGTCAGGTACGTCTGGAGGCCCAGGGTGCGGAAGCCCACGTGGGCCAGGGTGGCGAGGCCCGGTTCCTCCTGGCCTACCGACTGGAGGAGTTCCAGGGCCTCCTCCTCGTCCAGCTCCGCGAGGTCCGACTCCAGCTTCGCGTTGAGGAAGATCGCCTCCGCGGGGGCGACCAGGGCGCTCTGCTCGGCCTTGAACGCGTCGTCCGTCAGCTCGTCCTCGTCCACGTTGAAGACGTAGAGGAAGGGCTTCGTCGTCAGGAGGTGGAGGTCGTGGAGGAGCTCCTCCCGGCCCGAGCCCTGGACGATGCCCTGGGAGAAGAGCGTGTCGCCCTTCTCCAGGATCGCCTGGGCCTCCTCCACCGCCTTCACCTTCGGTGCGATGTCCTTCTTGATGCGCGATTCCTTCTGGAGGCGCGGGAGGACCTTCTCGATGGTCTGGAGGTCGGCGAGGATCAGCTCGGTGTTGATCGTCTCGATGTCGTCCTTGGGCGAGACCTTGCCGTCCACGTGCACGACGTTCTCGTCCTTGAAGGCGCGGATGACCTGGCAGATCGCGTCCGACTCGCGAATGTTCGCGAGGAACTTGTTGCCCAGGCCCTCGCCCTCGCTCGCGCCGCGCACGATGCCCGCGATGTCGACGAAGTCGACCGTCGCCGGGAGGACCTTCTGGGAGCTGAAGATCTCCGCCAGTTTCGTGAGGCGGGGGTCCGGGACGCCGACCACGCCGACATTCGGCTCGATCGTCGCGAACGGGTAGTTGGCCGCAAGGACGTCGTTCTTGGTCAGGGCGTTGAAAAGGGTCGACTTGCCGACATTGGGCAGGCCGACGATTCCGATCGTGAGCGACACGTTGCGACTTCCCGTACGTGAGTGCTGTGGGTGGACGGCCCAAAGGGCCGGAGCGACCGTAGGGCGATCCCCCAGTCTACGGCGTGCGGGCCCCGCACTCGTCGGCGTACCGGACTTGTATCGAACGCTTGGCCAAGGTCGGCCAAAGGGCGTGTCCCATGCAGGATTATCGGTATGGCTCGACCTAGGTTGGTCCGGTGGAGCAACACAGGACGCGTCCCCCCCAGTCTCCGGCCCGGCCGCGACGCACCGCGCCCCTGCCGCCGCAGGGCAGGCCCACCGAGGCGGCGGCGGTCTACCGCGCCGCGTCCCGGCCCCGCCGCCCGGTCCCGCCCTTCGTACGCAAACTGCGCGCGCTGCCGCTCTACCGCAAGCTGCGCGCGATGCCGAACCCGCGCCTCACGGGGCTCGGCAGCGGGCTCTTCTGCGCCACGGTGATGTTCCTGCTCGCCTGTCTGCTGTGGCTGCTCTTCGGCAGTTCGGTCGTCGCGTACGGGGTGCTGTTCGTGCCCGTGAGCATCCTCACCGCGTTCTGGGTGCGGCCCGCCGATCTGGTGACCGCGCCGGTGGCCGTGCCGATCGCCTTCGCCGTGGGTCTTATCCCGATCTCCGGGGGCAACGGCGGCGGCTTCAGCGGACATTTCATGGGGCTGATCACCGCGCTCGCGCTGCACGCGGGCTGGCTGTACGGCGGGACGATCGTCGCCGCTCTCATCGTGGCCGGACGCCGGATCAAGCTCATGGGGCAGCGGCGCCGGGCGCGGGCCGTCTCCCCCGCCGCAGCCGGGCCGGGGCAGGGGCCGGCAACTGGGGCGGGGACCGGGCCGGGGATGGGCGCGGGGCCGCGGGGAGTGGCCAAGCGGCGTATGCCCACTGCGTGAGGCCCGACCCGGGGGCCGGGCTGCCTGCCAGGGAGGCGGGGCACCCGCCGGGGAGGCGGCCTTCCCGCTTCCGCGTGGTTACTTTTCCGCCGCCGCCATCGCCGCGCCCACGATCCCCGCGTTGTTCTGCAGCTCCGCGGGGACGATCTCTGCCTTGATGTCCTTGATCAACGGCAGGAACTTGTGCGACTTGCGGCTCACACCGCCGCCGATGATGAAGAGCTCGGGCGAGAACAGCATCTCCACGTGGGCCAGATACTTCTGGACGCGGTGCGCCCAGTGCTCCCAGCTGAGGTCCTCGTCCTCCTTGGCCTTGGACGACGCCTTCTTCTCCGCGTCGTGACCGTGCAGCTCAAGATGGCCGAGCTCGGTGTTCGGGACGAGGCGGCCGCCGGTGAACAAGGCGCTGCCGATGCCCGTGCCGAGGGTGAGCAGGAGGACCGTGCCCGTCCGGCCGCGGCCCGCCCCGAAGTTCATCTCGGCCACGCCCGCCGCGTCCGCGTCGTTCAGGACGGTGACCGGCCCGGTGTCACCGAGCCGGTCCGCGATCAGGCTCTCGATGTCCGTGCCGATCCAGCTCTTGTCCACGTTGGCCGCGGTGCGCGCCGTACCGTCGGTGATCACGCCGGGGAACGTGGCGCCGATCGGGCCCGTCCAGCCGAAGTGCTCGACCACCTCGCGCACCTTGTCGGCCACGCCGTCGGGCGTGGCCGGTTGCGGGGTCAGTACTTTGTGCCGCTCTTGTGCCAGGTCTCCACGGTCCAGGTCAACGGGCGCGCCCTTGATCCCTGATCCGCCGATGTCCACACCGAAGATCTGCATGAGACCCACCGTACGGCCACCCTCCGACAGCTGCGTTACTTCTGTGACAGCTCGGCGGCCTCGGCGCGCAGGTCGCGGCGGAGCTCCTTCGGCAGCGAGAAGGTGATCGACTCGTCGGCCGTCTTCACCGTCTCCACGTCCCCGTACCCGCGCTCGGCGAGCCACTCGATGACGCCGTCCACCAGGACGTCGGGCACGGAGGCGCCCGAGGTGAGGCCGACCGTGGTCACGCCCTCCAGCCAGGCCTCGTCGATCTCCTCGGCGTTGTCGACGAGGTGCGAGGCGGCCGCGCCGGCGTCGAGGGCGACCTCGACCATGCGGATCGAGTTCGAGGAGTTCTTGGAGCCGACCACGATGACCAGCTCGGCGTCCTCCGCCAGCTTCTTCACCGCGACCTGGCGGTTCTGCGTGGCGTAGCAGATGTCGTCGCTGGGCGGGGAGATCAGGCCCGGGAACTTGGTCTTGAGGGCGTCGACCGTCTCCATGGTCTCGTCGACCGAGAGGGTGGTCTGAGAGAGCCAGACGACCTTGTCGGGGTCGCGGACCTCGACGTTCGCGACGTCGTCGGGGCCGTCGACCAGCGTGATGTGGTCGGGGGCCTCACCGGACGTGCCGATGACCTCCTCGTGGCCCTCGTGACCGATCAGGAGGATGTCGAAGTCGTCCTTGGCGAACCGGACGGCCTCCTTGTGCACCTTCGTGACCAGGGGGCACGTCGCGTCGATCGTCGCCAGTTTCCGCTCGGCGGCTTCGGCGTGGACCGTCGGCGCCACTCCGTGCGCGGAGAACATGACGATGGAGCCCTCGGGGACCTCCGCCGTCTGGTCGACGAAGATGGCCCCCTTCTTCTCCAGGGTCTGCACCACGTACTTGTTGTGCACGATCTCGTGGCGGACATAGATCGGGGCCCCGTACTGCTCAAGGGCCTTCTCGACGGCGATCACGGCACGGTCCACACCCGCGCAGTAGCCGCGGGGGGCGGCGAGCAGGACTCGGCGGGCAGGAGTCGAAGCAGTCATGCCCCCCATCGTAAGGCCGAGCCCAGCGCGTCAAAGATCGGCTTCTTGGGGAGACTGGGGGCCTGCGTTCACTTACGGAGGCACGATGTCCGGTAACCAGTCCGGTGACCAGTCCAGCAAGCCCGGCGACTCAGACACGACGGGCGGCGCCCACAGCGCTGCTGGTGCCGCTGTCGAGGGCGACGGGCTTCGGCGCAGTCTCGGCTTCCGTGATCTGGTCGTCTACGGGTTGCTGTTCATCGCCCCGATGGCACCGGTTGGCGTCTTCGGGACGCTCGACGCCAAGTCGCACGGCGCGGTGGCGCTCGTCTACATCATCGCCACGGTCGCGATGGCGTTCACCGCGTTCAGCTACGCCCAGATGGTGAAGGTGGTCCCCCAGGCGGGTTCCGTCTTCGCCTACGCGCGCGTGGGGCTCGGCAACGGCCCCGGGTTCATCGCCGGGTGGATGGCGATGCTCGACTATCTCCTCATCCCGGCCGTCGCCTATCTCTTCTCCGGGATCGCGATGGAGGCGCTCGTGCCCTCCGTCTCCCGGTGGGTGTGGACGGCGATCGCGGTCGTGGTGACGACCGCGCTGAACCTGTGGGGCGTACGGGCGGCCGCGCGGGTCGGGTTCCTGGTGCTCGCCATGGAAATCGTGGTCCTCCTTGTCTTCGTGGTGTCGGCGATCGTCGTCCTGGCGCAGGACGGGGCCCAGCGGGACTGGCTCTCCCCGCTGAGCGGGGATGGGTCGCAAGGGGCCTTCGCGCTGGGTGCCGTGGTGGGGGCGGTGTCGGTGGCGGTGCTCTCGTATCTGGGCTTCGACGCGATCGCCTCGTTCGCGGAGGAGGTGACGGGGGGCTCGGCGAAGGTGGCGCGGGCGGTGCTGTGCTGTCTGGCGCTCGCCGGTGTGCTGTTCATCGCCCAGACGTATCTGGTCGCTCTGCTCGAACCGATGTCGTCGGCGCAGCTGGCCGCCGAGCCGGTCAAGCAGGGGTCCGCCTTCTACGATGCGGTCGACTCGGCGGTCGGGGACTGGCTCCATGACCTGGTGGCCGTCAGCAAGGCGATCGGCGCGGCCTTCGCCGCCCTGGCCGGGCAGGCCGCGGCGGGTCGGCTCCTGTTCGCCATGGCTCGCGACCGGCGGCTGCCGGGGGCGCTGTCGAGGACGGATTCCGGGACGCCTCGGCTCGCGTTGCTGTGCGCGGCTGTGATCACGATGGTGGCGGCGGTGTGGGCGGCTCGACGGGACGACGGGATGGATCACCTGGTGTCGGTGGTGAATGTCGGGGCGCTCACGGCGTTCGTTTTGCTGCACGCGAGCGTGGTGGGGTGGTTCGCGGTACGGAAGCGGGGAGGGGCGGTCAGCTGGTGGCGGCACCTTCTGGTGCCGGTGCTGGGGGCCGCGATCACCATTGCCGTGATCGTGGAGGCTGCGGGGTCTGCGCAGGTGGTGGGGGCGGTTTGGTTCGCTGCGGGGCTTGCGGTGCTGTTCGGCCAGCGGGGGCGCCGGGGGGCTTCCTCGCCCCCGCCGGGGGGTCACTGACTCGGTGGGCGTTGCCCCCCCCCGGGCGTGGGGGGCCGCTTGGGCTGCGGGGCGCCTTACGGGGGGCCTGAACGCTTTCGCTGGCGGGGGCGCCTTACGGGGTACTGAACCGCCGCTTCGCGGCGGATCTTTCCCGCCCACCCACCCGATACTCCGCGTCCGGTCCTCGTCGTAGGAGCGCCGGTTGAACGGCCCGTACGCGGCGCGGGAGTTGTGTGGGGCGAGGCCGGGCAGAGCCCCGAGCGTGGGAGCCGCGACGGTGGGGGCCGGGGCGCGGGAGTTGTGCGGGCCGAGGCGCGAGCGCGGTTGTGGAGGGCTGCGGGGTGGGCTTCGCGGGTGTGCGTGGGAGTTGGGGTGTCGGTGGTGGGTTATACGCTCCGGGCATGGCTTTGAATACGTCCGCTGAGGCCCCGTTGCCCGTGGGTGAGGTGTCGCGGCTCATCGGGGGGTGGATCGACCGGCTCGGTGCCGTGTGGGTCGAGGGGCAGATCACGCAGCTGTCCCGCAGGCCCGGCGCCGGCGTCGTATTCATGACGTTGCGCGACCCCTCGCACGACATCTCCGTCAGCGTCACCTGCTACCGCCAGGTGTTCGACGCCGTGGCGGACCTCGTCTCCGAGGGCGCCCGAGTCGTCGTCCGCGCCAAGCCCGAGTGGTACGCGCCCCGGGGGCAGCTGTCCCTGCGGGCCGTCGAGATAAAGCCCGTCGGTGTGGGCGAACTGCTCGCGCGGATCGAGTTGTTGAAGAAGAGCCTCGCTGGGGAAGGGCTCTTCGCCGCCGAACGGAAGAAGGCGCTGCCTTTCCTGCCGCAGCTCATCGGGCTCGTCACCGGTCGCGCCTCCGCCGCCGAGCGGGACGTCCTGGAGAACGCCCGGCACCGCTGGCCCGCCGTCCGCTTCGAGGTGCGCAACGTCCCCGTCCAGGGCGTGCACGCCGTGCCGCAGGTCGTGCAGGCCGTGAAGGATCTTGACGCCCTCGACGCCGTGGACGTGATCATCGTGGCCCGCGGCGGCGGCAGCGTCGAGGACCTGCTGCCGTTCTCGGACGAGCAGCTCGTACGGGCCGTCGCCTCCTGCCGTACGCCCGTCGTCTCCGCGATCGGCCACGAGCCGGACAACCCCCTGCTCGACTACGTGGCGGACCTGCGCGCCTCCACCCCCACCGACGCCGCCAAGAAGGTCGTGCCGGACGTCGGCGAGGAGTACGAGCGCGTGCGGTGGCTGCGGGACCGGGCCCGGCGCTGCATGGACGCCTTCCTCGACCGCGAGGACCGCGGCCTCGCGCACGCCCTCGCCCGCCCCTCCATGGAGAACCCGCACCGCATGATCGAGGAGCGCGAGGAGCAGGTCTCGGCGCTCGTCGACCGCAGCCGCCGCACGCTCGGGCATCTCCTCGACCGCGCCGAATCCGAGCTGACGCACACCCACGCGCGCGTGGTGGGCCTCTCCCCCGCCGCGACGCTCCAGCGGGGGTACGCGGTGCTGCAGAAGGCCGACGGCGCCGTGGTGCGCGCCCCAGAGGAGGTGGCTCCCGACGAGGAGCTGCGGGCCCGGGTCGCCGAGGGCGAGTTCACCGTACGGGCCACAGAGACCGCACGAACCGACATTTAGGGTGGGGCACATGACCAGCAAGACGGACGAGGCCACGAGCCCGGCGGACGCACTCGGCTACGAGCAGGCGCGGGACGAGCTCATCGAGGTCGTACGCCGCCTGGAGACCGGCGGCACCACGCTCGAGGAGTCGCTCGCCCTGTGGGAGCGCGGCGAGGAACTGGCGAAGGTGTGCCGCCGCTGGCTGGACGGCGCCCGCGCCCGCCTGGACGCGGCCCTGGCCGGTCCCGACGGGGACGCGGACGACGGCGCTGACGCGGGCGCGGGCGCGGACGCCGAGGACGCCGAGAACCACTAGCGCGATGGCACGTCGGCAGGTCGGCAGGTCGGCAGGACCAGCGCGGCGCCTCGCCCTGACCTGGTGCGTTGTGAAGCGGATCACCCAACCCCCGATTTGGTTGAAGATTAAACCGCAGCGTCGTACGGTCGGTGAAGCAAGCTGATCCACGCACGACGCACCGAGAAGGTTGATCCATGTCTCTCGTCCTTGACCCCGCCGCACAGGACCTGCTCTTCCGCGAGGCCCGCACCGCGAACTCCTTCACCGATGAGCCGGTCACCGACGAGCAGGTGCAGGCGATCTACGACCTGGTCAAGTTCGGCCCGACCGCCTTCAACCTGTCGCCGCTGCGCATCACGCTGGTCCGCTCCCCCGAGGCCCGCGAGCGCCTGGTCCAGCACATGGCCGAGGGCAACCAGCCCAAGACCGCCTCCGCCCCGCTCGTCGCGATCCTCTCCGCGGACAACGAGTTCCACGAGGAGCTGCCGGCGCTGTTCCCGCACTTCCCGCAGGCCAAGGACGTCTTCTTCTCGGAGCGCCCGGCCCGCGAGGGCGCCGCGCACCTCAACGCCGCGCTGCAGGCCGCCTACTTCATCATCGGCGTGCGCGCCGCCGGCCTGGCCGCGGGCCCGATGACCGGCTTCGACGCCGCCGGTGTCCAGAAGGAGTTCCTGGACGGCGACCACACCCCGCTGATGATCGTCAACATCGGCAAGCCCGCCGAGAACGCCTGGTTCCCGCGCTCCCCGCGCCTCGAGCTCGACCAGGTCATCCAGACCGTCTGAGACCGCCACACCTGCCGACGAGCGGGTGGTACGAGTGAGGGCCCCGGCGACTGCCGCCGGGGCCCTCACTCGTACCACTGAACAACGACCACTCAGGACGTCTTCAGCGCCTGCGCCATCTCCGACAGCTGGCCGAACGACGCCGTGCCCGTGATCACCGTCGTCGCGCCCTTGTCCTCGCGCACCAGGGCGTCGTACGTCTGGCCCTCGTAGCGGTGCCACGTCTGGCCGGCGATCTTCTCGGTGGCCTTCGTCCGCACGGCCCGCTGTGTGGCCTCCTCGATGAACTTGACCGGCTTGGCCGTGGACTGCTTGACCGCGACGTACTCACCGGACGGGTCGAGGAAACCCAGGTGCCAGCTGTCGCCCTTGGAGCCGTCGAACCGCACCGACGTCGGCTTCCACGCCTTGGCCAGGCCCTCGGGGGCGACCACCGGATACGCCGCCGCCCGGCGCGCGGACAGCAGCTCCACGCGGTAGTCCACGCGCTTGACGGGACTCTTGGAGTCGTCGTGCGGGATGAAGATGTACATCGCGCCTGCCACGAGCGCGATCACCGCCATCGACCACAGCATGTTCCGTACGGTCTGCTTGCCTTGTCTGCCTGCCACGCCCCCATGTTCTCAGGCGCGGTCCACGCCTCTTCCCCCGGTGCTCCCCTGACCGCCCCCGGCGTCCGATCCGCTCATGCGTGGGGCCCTCTGCTCATTTTGTCGACCTACGGATAGAGTCGTCGCCAAACCCTCATCCGGCCGCCCTCCCGTCTCCCACCCCCGCCCTTCCAAGGACGCCCTACGGGCGCGCCACTTTTTTGTATCAGCAGAAAGGTGCTCTCCGATGACCGAGCATCATCTCCCGTCCGAGCTCGAAGTCTCTCCCGAGGCTCCCGACCGCAACCTCGCCCTGGAGCTCGTCCGGGTCACCGAGGCCGCCGCCATGGCCGCCGGCCGCTGGGTCGGCCGCGGCGACAAGATCGGCGCCGACGGCGCCGCCGTCAGGGCCATGCGCACCCTCGTCTCCACCGTCTCGATGAACGGCGTCGTCGTCATCGGTGAGGGCGAGAAGGACGAGGCCCCGATGCTCTTCAACGGAGAACGCATCGGCGACACCACCGGCGCCGAGGTCGACATCGCCGTCGACCCGATCGACGGCACGACCCTGTGCGCGAAGGGGATGCCGAACGCGATCGCCGTGCTCGCCGCCGCCGACCGCGGTGCCATGTTCGACCCGTCCGCGGTCTTCTACATGGACAAGCTGGTCACGGGCCCGGAAGCCGCCGACTACGTGGACATCAACGCCCCGGCGTCCGTCAACATCCGCCGCGTCGCCAAGGCCAAGGGCCGCTCGCCCGAGGACGTCACGGTCATGATCCTCGACCGCCCCCGCCACGAGGGCATCGTCAAGGAGATCCGGGAGACCGGCGCGCGCATCAAGTTCATCTCGGACGGCGACGTCGCCGGTTCGATCATGGCCGTGCGCGAGGGCACCGGCGTCGACATGCTCATGGGCATCGGCGGCACCCCCGAGGGCATCATCTCGGCCTGCGCGATCAAGTGCCTCGGCGGAACGATCCAGGGCAAGCTGTGGCCGAAGGACGACGCTGAGCGCCAGCGAGCGCTGGACGCGGGCCACGACCTGGACCGCACGCTGTCGACGACCGACCTGGTCCGCGGGGACAACGTCTTCTTCGTCGCGACCGGCATCACCGACGGCGAACTGCTCCAGGGCGTGCGCTACGCCGCCGAGAAGGCCTCGACCTCGTCCCTGGTCATGCGCTCCAAGTCGGGCACGATCCGCAAGATCGACTCCGACCACCGCCTCGCGAAGCTGCGCGCCTACAGCGCCATCGACTTCGACCGCGCCAAGTAGGCTTTGCAGAGCGCGAGTTGCGCACACCGGAGGGGGCGCCCCGTGCGGGGGACGCCCCCTTCGGCGTACGGAAGAACAGGCCTATCCGGCGGCGGCGATCGGCCCCGCGGTCGTGTGCGCGGCCTTCTTGAGCTCGACCTCGCGGCGGCGCCGCCGGGCGAGCACCACGCGGCGCTCCGCGGCCGTGAGGCCGCCCCAGACGCCGTACGGCTCGGGCTGGAGCAGGGCGTGCTCCCGGCATTCGACCATCACCGGACAGCCGCCGCAGACGCGCTTCGCGGCTTCTTCCCGGGACAGACGTGAGGCGGTCGGTTCCTTCGACGGGGCGAAGAACAGCCCGGCCTCGTCTCGTCGGCACACCGCCTCGGTGTGCCATGGGGCGTCTTGGTTGCGATCTCGCACTGGTCCACGCTGGGCCGGAACGGCGGCGACCTGCAGGGACTGATGCGACGGCTGCAGCACGGGTCTACTCCTGACGACGGCTTCGCGAGCGAGAGACGATGCAGCAGCTCTACCCGCTGTGCATGCGCCTATGCACTGAGTTCCGATTAGCGGAACTTCGCGCCGTCAGTGGGCCCTAATGCGCCCCTCAGTGGCCGAGATGCTTGCGCAGGTGCTTGTGCAGGTCCCGGACGAGCTTGCCCCGCTTCGGCTTCGCCTCGATGTTGCCGAGAACCGCGAACCCGTCGACGAAGACGACCGGCGCGTCCCGCTCGACCGAATCGAGCGTGTCCACCTCGAAGTTGCCGAGCACGCCCGTGCCGGTGCCCCGCAGCGAGACGTTCTCCGGGACGCGGATCTCGACGTTGCCGAAGACGGAGATCGCTTTGATGACGATCTGGCGCTGCTCGAAGATCGCCTCGCTGAGGTCGATCTCCACGCTGCCGAAGATCGCGTACGCGTGCATGCGGCGGCTCACGCGCCAGCGCCCCTTGCGGACCGAGGCGCTGAAGACCGCGACCAGGTTCTCGTCGGCGACCGGAGGCACCACGCCGTCCGAAGGCCGGGAGGGGACGGGCTCGGGAATCACCGTCGGGCGCGCCGCACCGCCCGCCGCGGGCAAGTCGCTGACCAGCGGCTCCAGTTCACCCATGGTCTTGGCGCGATAGACCCCGTCGATCCGCTCGCCGTGCTCCTCGGCGGTCAGCCGGCCCTCGGCAAGGGCCTCGCGGAGGATGTCCGCCGTGCGGTCCCGGTCGGCGTCCGACGCGCGCATGCCCGTGGGCTGCGGTTCCGGGTGGGTCTGCTCGGGGGGCTGGGGGCGCTTCTCTAGGTCCACATCACTCAGCCTACCCAAACGCGATAGATCGCGACTACCCCTGTGGACAACCTCGGACAACCCATGAGGGCAACGCGAAGGCTACTGAGCCTTACCTCACAAGCCCGGCCGTCCCGTCGCGTTCTACGCTGGTTGGCGCGTCGCCAATGGAGGCCGCGCCGCTGTCTGCCGAGTGAGGAATGGCCGTAATGCCAGAGTTTGAGTACTCCGATCTGCTCCCCCTGGGAGAGGACACCACGCCGTACCGGCTGGTGACCGCCGAGGGTGTCTCCACCTTCGAGGCCGACGGGCGGACGTTCCTCAAGGTCGACCCCGAGGCGCTGCGCACCCTCGCCGCCGAGGCGATCCACGACATCCAGCACTACCTGCGGCCCGCGCACCTGGCCCAGCTGCGGCGCATCGTCGACGACCCCGAGGCGTCGGGCAACGACAAGTTCGTGGCGCTCGACCTCCTGAAGAACGCGAACATCGCGGCCGCCGGCGTGCTCCCCATGTGCCAGGACACCGGCACCGCCATCGTCATGGGCAAGCGCGGCCAGAACGTCCTCACCGAAGGTGAGGACGAGAAGGCGCTCTCGAAGGGCGTCTTCGACGCGTACACGAAGCTGAACCTGCGCTACTCGCAGATGGCTCCCCTGAACATGTGGGAGGAGAAGAACACCGGCTCCAACCTCCCGGCCCAGATCGAGCTGTACGCGACCGACGGCGGCGCCTACAAGTTCCTCTTCATGGCCAAGGGCGGCGGCTCGGCCAACAAGTCGTTCCTCTACCAGGAGACGAAGGCCGTCCTGAACGAGGCCTCCATGATGAAGTTCCTGGAGGAGAAGATCCGCTCGCTGGGAACGGCCGCCTGCCCGCCGTACCACCTGGCGATCGTCGTCGGCGGCACCAGCGCCGAGTTCGCCCTCAAGACCGCGAAGTACGCCTCCGCGCACTACCTGGACGAGCTGCCCGCCGAGGGCTCCCCGACCGGCCACGGCTT
The DNA here is from genome assembly GCF_040730185.1 of Streptomyces sp. Je 1-332. Lineage (NCBI taxonomy): Bacteria > Bacillati > Actinomycetota > Actinomycetes > Kitasatosporales > Streptomycetaceae > Streptomyces > Streptomyces sp. Je 1-332. Next base: position 5,166,201 of record NZ_CP160402.1, on the reverse strand, counting down.
CCGGGACAAGGATCTTGAGGAGAAGGTCTTCGAGCTGACGCAGAAGATCGGCATCGGCGCGCAGTTCGGCGGCAAGTACTTCTGCCACGACGTGCGCGTGGTGCGTCTGCCGCGCCACGGCGCCTCGCTGCCCGTCGCGATCGCCGTCTCCTGCTCGGCCGACCGCCAGGCGACCGCGAAGATCACCGCCGACGGCGTCTTCCTGGAGCAGCTGGAGACCGACCCGGCGCGCTTCCTGCCGGAGACGACCGACGAGCACCTCGATGAGGCCGCGGCCCGCGGCGGAGCCGCTGATGTACGCAGTGTGAAGATCGACCTCAACCAGCCGATGGCCGACATCCTCGCCGAGCTCACCAAGCACCCGGTGAAGACCCGCCTCTCGCTGACCGGCCCCCTCGTCGTGGCCCGCGACATCGCGCACGCCAAGATCAAGGAACGCCTCGACGCCGGCGAGGAGATGCCGCAGTACCTGAAGGACCACCCGGTGTACTACGCGGGCCCGGCGAAGACCCCCGAGGGTTACGCGTCCGGCTCCTTCGGCCCGACGACGGCCGGCCGGATGGACTCCTACGTGGAGCAGTTCCAGGCGGCAGGCGGTTCCAAGGTCATGCTCGCCAAGGGCAACCGCTCGAAACAGGTCACCGACGCCTGTGACGCGCACGGCGGCTTCTACCTCGGCTCGATCGGCGGCCCGGCCGCGCGTCTGGCGCAGGACTGCATCAAGAAGGTCGAGGTCGTCGAGTACGAGGAGCTCGGCATGGAGGCGGTGTGGAAGATCGAGGTGGAGGACTTCCCGGCCTTCATCGTGGTCGACGACAAGGGCAACGACTTCTTCCAGAACCCGGCCCCGGAGCCGACGTTCACGTCCATCCCGGTGCGGGGTCCTGGCCTGGCGTGATGTTCTGAGGGGCGCGGGGAACTGTGCGACCGGCCACGACGCACCCGCGGCGTAGGACGCGCAGTTCCCGCAAAGGCGGGCTCCTCAGGCGAACCGCTGGTTCGCCGCCCCCGTGCACTTCTGGAGCCGCAGCGGCTCCTTGGCCCCCGCCAGGGTCAGGCAGAGCCCGCTCTCGGCGGCCGGACGCAGGGTCCCGGACTCGCGTACGAACTTCTGGTTGGCGCCGCCGTGGCAGTTCCACAGCGTGACGGCGGTGCCTTCCTTTGCGGTGCCGGGCACGTCCAGACAGCGGTCCTGGGTGAGGCCGGTGTGCAGCGACCGCTGCCCGCCGGCAGCACCGTCGTACCACCAGGTCTGGTTGCGGTTGCCGGTGCAGTCCCAGCCCTGGACCTTGGTGCCGTTACGGCTCTTCGAGGCGTCGACGTCCACGCACGTCCCCGTGCCCGCGTTCTTCAGCGGCTTGTACGCGTCGTCCCAACCGCCCTGGTACAGCTTCGGGCTGCCCGTGCTCGCCGGGTCCGCGCAACCGCCCTCGCTCCAGCCGGAGTTGTAGATCTGCGTCAGGCAGGAGGCGAAGGCCGCGTGACCGCGGGCGTTGGGGTGGAAGGACTGGCGGACCGAATTGGAGTCCGGCGGGAAGGGGTTGGAGAGGTCCACGTAGAGACCGCGCGCCCAGGTGTCCTCCATGCAGACCTCATGGCCGTGGAAGAGGCGGGAGTTGTCGAGGTAGGTCGCGCCCGCGGCCTTGACCGCCTTGCGCATGCCGGTCTCGAAGGCGGGGACGGCGTAGTTGCGGCCCCACTCGGTGTCGGAGTCGTAGCCGAGGCCGCCGCAGATCAGCTTGCCGGGGAACTTGGGGTTGTCACGGAAGTCCGGGCCGATCGGGCTGGGGTACCCCATGACGACCAGGTTGTAGTCGTCGCCCGCGTAACCCGCGTCCTTCATGACGGTCTTCAGGTCGCGGATGGACTGCTCGACCTTGGGCACGAGCGCGTCGACCCGCGCCTGCCAGCCGTCGTTGTACTTGCCCGCGCAGGCGCCCTGGCTGAGCAGGAAGCGCGTCACGCAGTCCGTCATCACGGGGGCGAACTGAAGGTCGTCGTTGGCCCCGATGACGAGCATCACCGCCTTGATCTTCGTGTTGCGCGCCTTGACGGCGAGGTTGTCGCTCTGCACCAGCTCGTCGGGGTACTGCTGCTGGCCGCCGATCCTGATGTTGACGGTCTGCGCCCCCGAGCAGGCGACGTTGTACGTCACGTCGGCGGGGATGCCGGTGCGGTGGATGGCGGCGTCCGGGGAGCGGTGGCACCAGTTGTCGGGGCCGTCGGTGCCCGGTTCGTACGTTCCGACACCCTCCCCCGAGATCTCGCTGTCGCCGAGCGAGATGAGCCCGGTCTTCCGTTCGGCGAGCGGGCGCTCGGCCGGGTCGCCGTAGAGCTCGGTGGCCTCGGCCGCCCTGATCTTCTCCAGTTCGGGCGGCAGGGGCGTGGACACCGGTGCCCTGGTCCCCTCCTCCGCGGCCTGGGCCGGCACGGCGGCTGCCGTGCCGACTACCGCCGCCATCGCCACGGCCGCCGCGAACGTACATCGCAGGCTGCTCCGGCGGCCGCGTCTGATGCGCTTCATTGCGCCTCCCCGGTTTGGTGTTACCCACGGTTTTTACTGGTCAGTAAGAGCCTTGGGAATACCTGGAACAAGACAAGTGCTCAACTTTTCAGCGAGGTTTGACGGAGAGGTAGGTTCGAGGCATGACCAGCGACGCCAGCGCAAGCGACAGCGGTGACTACCGGATCGAACACGACTCCATGGGCGAGGTGCGGGTCCCCGAACACGCCAAGTGGCGTGCGCAGACGCAGCGGGCCGTGGAGAACTTCCCCGTTTCCGGGCAGCGCCTGGAGCGCGCGCACATCGCCGCCCTCGCCCGGATCAAGGCGGCCGCGGCGAAGGTCAATGCGGACCTCGGGGTTCTCGACAAGGACGTGGCCGAGGCAATCGCGGACGCCGCGGGCGAGGTGGCCGAAGGCCGCTGGGACGAGCACTTCCCCGTGGACGTCTTCCAGACCGGCTCCGGCACGTCGTCCAACATGAACACGAACGAAGTCCTCGCGACGCTGGCCACGGAGCGCCTGGGCCGGGACGTCCACCCGAACGACCACGTGAACGCCTCCCAGTCGTCGAACGACGTCTTCCCCTCCTCGATCCACGTCGCGGCCACCGGCGCCGTGACGCAGGACCTGATCCCGGCGCTGGAACATCTGGCGACCGCCCTGGAGCGCAAGTCCGCGGAGTTCGCCGACGTGGTGAAGTCGGGCCGCACGCATCTGATGGATGCCACGCCCGTGACCCTCGGCCAGGAGTTCGGCGGGTACGCGGCCCAGGTGCGCTACGGCGTCGAACGGCTCCGGGCCTCGCTGCCCCGCCTCGCCGAACTGCCGCTCGGCGGCACGGCGGTGGGCACCGGCATCAACACACCGCCCGGCTTCTCGGCGGCCGTGATCGACGAGGTGGCGCGGGCCACGGGCCTGCCGCTGACCGAGGCCAGGGACCACTTCGAGGCCCAGGGCGCACGCGACGGGATCGTCGAGACCAGCGGGCAGCTGCGCACGATCGGCGTGGGCCTGACGAAGATCGCCAACGATCTGCGCTGGATGGCCTCGGGGCCGCGCACCGGCCTCGCCGAGATCAACCTGCCCGATCTCCAGCCCGGTTCCTCGATCATGCCGGGAAAGGTGAACCCGGTCATCCCGGAGGCGGTCCTCATGGTCGCCGCGCAGGTCACCGGCAACGACGCGACGGTCGCCGCCGCGGGGGCCGCCGGCAACTTCGAGCTGAACGTGATGCTGCCGGTCATCGGCAAGAACGTCCTGGAGTCCGTGCGGCTGCTCGCCAATGTGTCGCGGCTGCTCGCGGACAGGACGGTGGACGGAATCACCGCGAACGCCGAGCGGGCACGGGAGTACGCCGAATCGTCACCCTCCGTCGTCACGCCGCTGAACAAGTACATCGGTTACGAGGAGGCGGCGAAGGTCGCCAAGAAGTCCCTGGCCGAGCGGAAGACCATCCGGGAGGTCGTGCTGGAGGGCGGGTACGTCGAGCGGGGCGAGCTCTCCCTGACCCAGCTGGACGAGGCGCTGGACGTGCTGCGGATGACGCATCCATAGCTGTTTTCCTGTGCACCCGGGCACGTTCCGAGGAGCTTGTCCGGGCGCCGACTAATATCTCCGCATGACAGACCTCACCACGCCGCCAACGACGAGCAGCGAAGCAGCACGCTGGGCCCCCGGCTCCCACGTCCTGTGGCGGTACAAGGAGAACGCCGGTCAAGGCATTCACATCTGCCGGCCCGTCACGGTCGTGCGGGACACCGAAGACGTGCTCGCCGTATGGATGGCCCCCGGCACGGAATGCGTGAAACCCGTCATGGCCGACGGGACTTCCGTCCACCAGGAACCACTCGCCACCCGCTACACGAAGCCTCGCGCCCTGCGCAGGGGCCGCTGGTCCGGCACGGGCGTACTGAAGTTGGCCCGCCCCGCGGAGCCGTGGTCGGTGTGGCTGTTCTGGGACCCGGGATGGCGCTTCAAGAACTGGTACGTGAACCTAGAGGAGCCGCGCACCCGTTGGGCCGGCGGCATCGACTCCGAGGATCACTTTCTGGACATCTCCGTGCGGCCCGACCGGACATGGCTCTGGCACGACGAGGACGAGTTCGTCCAGGCCCAGCACGCCGGCCTCATGGAGGCGGGAAAGGCGCGGGAAGTGCGGGCCGCCGGGGACGCCGCCATCGACGTGATCCGCTCGTGGGGGCGGCCCTTTTCGGACAACTGGCCGCACTGGCGCCCCGATCCGGACTGGGCGATTCCGCCCCTGCCGGACGACTGGGATCGCACGCCCGCACATGTGACGTCATGAGACCCTTGATGCGCCCCCATGGTTCAAACGTAGGATCGTCCTCCGCAAGGGCGCACAGCAGCAACTCAGCAGCAACTCCCTGAGCTTGCGCGTTGCCTGACAGGATGTCAGCGAAGGGCGGCAGAACGTGAGCGAGGCGAGCGGGTTCGAGAGGTACGGCGGGCCATCCGGCATGCTGCCCGACCGGACGGGCCAGGCCGAGGCCTTCGACGCCATCGGACAGCACTACGACGACGCGTTCCCGCACAAGGACGGCCAGTTGGCCGCCGGGCGCAGGCTCGCCGACGCGCTGCCGCCCGGCTCCCGGGTGCTCGACGTGGGGTGCGGCACCGGACTGCCCACCGCCCGGCAGCTCGCCGACGCCGGGCACTCGGTCCTCGGCATCGACCTCTCCTCGGGCATGCTCGACCTCGCCCTGAAGAACGTACCCGCGCACAACGTCGAGTTCCGGCAGCTCGACGTGGCGGCACTGCGCTCCGAAGGGCCGGGCGGCGTAGGGAAGTTCGACGGGATCGCGGCATTCTTCGCGCTCCTCATGCTGCCGCGCGCCGAGATCCCGTACGCTCTGCGGCTGCTGCACGGACTGCTGCGCCCCGGGGGTCTGCTCGCGCTCTCCATGGTCGAGGCCGACCTGGACGACGCGGGAATTCCGTTCCTGGGGCACACAATCCGGGTATCCGGATACCTGCGGGACGAACTGCGGCAGGTCGTACGTGACGCGGGCTTCGAGATCGTCGACGAGGACACGTACTCCTACGCCCCGGCGACCACCGACGTACCACCCGAACACCAGCTCTTCTTGCACTGCCGACGCGGCTGACCAACGTAGCCACCGGACACCAAGGCGCAGCCCCGGACGGACGGATTCGAAACGCGTGACGGAGCACTCCATCCCCGACGAGGGCCGACAGCCCCGAGCTGCCCGGCCCGCCGCCCCCGCGGATCCCCGCGGGGCGCAGGCGCGTGCCCCGAAGGCGCGGGACACCCCGGGCGCGGCCGCTTTACCCGCACAGTCCCAGGCCCGCACGGGCGACTCCACCGCGAGCCCCAGCGACGAGCACTCCCAGTCGCCCGGGCCCTCGGCCCAGCAGCCCGACCCGCACCGGCCGCGCCCCGACCAGGGTGCGGGCCAGGGCGGTGGCGGCCACGACGATCCCGATGGCGCCCCCGCGGGCGCCCCCGGCGGTGAGGAGCGGCGTACGGGACAGCCACGGCCGCCGGGCTCCGGCCCCGCGGCGATGAGACGCGACGGCGACCGGCTGCGCTTCGTGGGCGCCGCGACCCGGCGCATCGCCCGCGGCATCGACCTGGACGAGATCGTCATGGGCCTGTGCCGGGCCACGGTGCCGACGTTCTCCGACGCGATACTGGTCTATCTGCGCGACCCGCTGCCGGTCGGCGAGGAGCGGCCGAGCGGCGCGCTCATCCTGCGCCTGCGCCGCACCGACCGGCTGCGCTCGATCGAGGAAGGCGCCGAGGACCCGGATACCGAGAGCGGCAGCCCCCTGCCCACCCTCCAGGTGCAGACCGACCTGGTGACCACCGCCGAACTGTGCGAGGTGCGCCCCGGCGGCGCCCTCGCCGAGGTCCTGCGCGGGGTGCGCCCGGTCTTCGCCGACGCCCCCGCGGCCCGCGCCGCCCTGCCCGAACTGCTCGGCGAGGGACGCACGGTGCCCTCCGGCCAGCGGACGATCCTCGCCCCGCTGCGCGGCAGGCGTCGGGTGATCGGCGCCGCGGTGTTCCTGCGCCGCCCCGACCGACCCGCGTTCGAGGGCGACGACCTCCTCGTCGCGGCCCAACTGGCCACGCACAGCGCGCTCGGCATCGACAAGGCCGTGCTCTACGGCCGCGAGGCGTACATCGCGGACGAGCTCCAGCGCACGATGCTGCCCGAGACCCTGCCGCGCCCGACCGGCGTGCGCCTGGCGTCCCGCTACCTCCCGGCCGCGGAGACGGCCCGGGTCGGCGGCGACTGGTACGACGCGATTCCGCTGCCCGGCAGCCGGGTCGCGCTCGTCGTGGGCGACGTCATGGGGCACTCCATGACATCGGCGGCGATCATGGGCCAGCTGCGGACGACCGCGCAGACCCTGGCCGGGCTCGACCTGCCGCCCCAGGAGGTCCTGCACCATCTGGACGAGCAGGCCCAGCGGCTCGGCTCGGACCGCATGGCGACCTGCCTCTACGCGGTCTACGACCCGGTCGCGCACCGCATCACCATCGCCAACGCCGGCCATCCGCCGCCCGTCCTGCTGCACTTGGGCGGCCGCGCCGAAGTCCTGCGGGTCCCGCCGGGCGCGCCCATCGGCGTGGGCGGCGTCGACTTCGAGGCCGTGGAGCTGGACGCGCCCGCGGGCGCCACCCTGCTGCTCTACACGGACGGACTTGTCGAGTCCCGTCTGCGTGACGTGTGGACCGGGATAGAGCAGCTGCGCGAACGGCTCGCCGCCACCGCCCAGTTGACGGGCCCGGACCATCCGCCGCCCCTGGAAGCCCTGTGCGACGACGTGCTCGACATGCTCGGCCCCGGCGACCGTGACGACGACATCGCGCTGCTCGCCGCCCGCTTCGACGGCATCGCGCCGAGCGACGTCGCGTACTGGTTCCTGGAGCCGGAGGACGCCACGCCGTCCCGCGCCCGGCGCCTGGCCCGCAGCGCCCTGGAGCGCTGGGGCCTGCAGGAGCTGACCGACTCCGTGGAGCTCCTGGTCAGCGAGGTCGTGACGAACGCCGTGCGGTACGCGACGCGGCCGGTGACCCTGCGTCTTCTGCGCACCGACGTACTGCGCTGCGAGGTCGGCGACGACGTGCCGCAACTGCCGCGCCTGCGCCAGGCGCGGGCCACGGACGAGGGCGGCCGGGGGCTCTACCTGGTCAACCGCCTTGCCCGGCGGTGGGGTGCGACCCGGCTCAGCACCGGCAAGGTGGTGTGGTTCGAGCTGAACCACAGCTGAGCACCGAGCAGTTCAGGCGAAGGCCCCGGAAGCGTGTGCTTCCGGGGCCTTCGCCGTGCCGCGTGTCCGTCAGTCCCTGCCCGGCCGTCCGTTCGGGTTCTCCGGGATCTCGATGGAGTCCGTCGGGTCCGGCTCCTCCGGGTCGCCCGTCGGCGGCTCGGTGGTCGGGTCGTCCGTCGGCGGTTCGGTCGTCGGAGTCTCCGTCGGCTTGTCCGTCGTCGGGTCGTCCGTCGGCGGCTTCGTCGTCGGGTCCTTGGTCTTCGTGGGCTCCCGCGTCGGCTCCTTCGGGGCCTGCGTCGTCGGCTCCGGCGGCGGTGCGATGGCCGCGCCCATGGAGGTGTCCAGGTCGAACTCGCTGGGCGAGCCCATCGCGTCGAAGGTGTACGCCGCCCAGATCTGCGCCGGGAAGCTGCCGCCGTCGACGCGCGGCAGACCGCCCGCGCCCTTCATGGAGACCTGCTTGCTCTCCTCGGAGGTACCCGCGGCGCCCTCGCCGAACAGACCGACGGACGTGACCAGCTTCGGCGTGTAACCGGTGAACCAGGCCGACTTGTTGTCGTCGGACGTACCGGTCTTGCCCGCCACGTCCTGCACCGGGCTGCGCACCGCGCGGCCCGTGCCGTCGTCGACCACGCCGGTCAGGACCGAGGTGAGCGAGTCCGCGGTGCCGCGCTCGACGACCTGCTCGCCGACCGGGTCCGGCAGCTCGATCGTGCGGTCCTTGTGCTCCACCGAGGCCACGACCGCGGGGGTGACCTTCTTGCCGTGGTTGTCGAGCGTGGCGTAGACGCCCGCCATCTCCAGCGGGCTCGCGCCCATGGTGCCCAGGGTCTGGGCGGGCACGGCGGGCAGATCCTCTACGTCCATGCCGAGCTTGCCCGCGGTCTCCAGGACCTTGTCCATGCCGACGTCCACGCCCATCTGCGCGAAGACGGAGTTGATGGACTTGTTCATCGCCTTCTGGACGGTGGAGGGGCCGTAACTCTTGTCGTCCTCGTTCGGCGGCGCGAAGGCGACGTCGCTGCCCTTGACCGGGCGCTCGCTGGTGCCGTCGTAGACCGTGTTGGCCGTGATCGGCTGGCCCGACTGCGTCTTGGCGCCGTTCTCCAGGGCGGCGGCCAGGATCAGCGGCTTGAAGGTGGAGGCAGGCTGGTAGTCACGCCGGGTCGCGTTGTTCGTGTAGTGCTTCACGTAGTCCCGGCCGCCGTACATCGCAAGGACCTTGCCGGTCTTGGGGTCGACGGACGCGGCGCCCGCCTGCACCCGGGCGTCCGCCTTGCGCTTGTCCGGGTCGAGCTGGTCGTTCAGCTTCTTGTCGACTGCCTTTTCGAGCTGCTTCTGCTTCTTCTTGTCGATGTTGAGCGTGATCGTGTAGCCGCCCGCGTCGAACTGTTTCTCGCTGAGGTGGCCGGCCTTCATGACCTCGTCCTTCGCCGCCTTCACGAGGTAGCCGTTCTGGCCTTCGAGGCCGGGCGCCGCCTTGGGCGGCTCCGGTTTGTCGAACTTCATGCCCTCGCGCTCGCTCGCCGACAGCCAGTTCTCCTCGACCATGTTGTCCAGTACGTAGTTCCAGCGCGCCTCGACCAGCTTCCTGCTGGCGGGCGTCGCGGAGGTCCAGTCGTACTGGCTCGGGGCCTGGAGGAGGGCGGCGAGGTAGGCGCCCTGCGAGACGGACAGCTCCTCGGCGTCGACGCCGTAGTACGCCTGGGCCGCGGCCTGGATGCCGTAGGCGCCGCGGCCGTAGTAGCTGGTGTTGATGTACCCGGCGAGGATGTAGTCCTTGCTCTTGTTCTGGTCCACCTTCAGTGAGATGACCAGTTCCTTGAGCTTGCGGGTCACCGTCTGATCCGCCGTCAAGTAGTAGTTCTTGACGTACTGCTGGGTGATCGTCGAGCCGCCCTGCTTGCCCTTGCCGGAAACGGTGTTGATCAGGCCGCGGGCCGTGCCCTTGAAGTCGACGCCCTTGTCCTTGTAGAAGGACTTGTTCTCGGCGGCCACGAACGTGCGCTGCACGGCCTTGGGCACCTTGTCCAGGTCGACGACCTCGCGGTTCCGCTCGCCGGTCCTGGCGATGACGTCGCCGTTCTTGTACTTGTAGACGTTGCTCTGGAGCTTGGCCGCCGCGTTGCCCTCGGGCACGTCGACCACCATGTAGAGGACGACGAAGGAGAGCATGCCCAGCAGGCAGAGCCCGAAGAACGTGCCCAGGATCTTCTTCAGCGTGAAGAACCGGCGTATGCCCGTGCGCTTGGGTTTGCCGCCACCGGCGGGGCGCCCGCGCGATGCCCGGCGCGCGCCGCGCTGCCGCGCCTGTCGCTCTTCCGCTCGGCCCATGGTCCTCTGTGCTCCGCTTCCGTCTAGTCCTCGTGCGTACGTCGATGCGTACACAGAGTGCGTACGTCGAGTCAGCTCACGAAGCTAACACCGCACCCTGGGACAAACTCCTGCCGATCCGGTCTTTTCCGGACGTGACAATGAGCACCTGCCCTTAAGAACCGACGAACACTGGCCTCAGAAGGTTGCCCGCTTCTCGAACCTGTGAGCCACCGGTCAGCTCGGAACCGTGTGTATACATGGCACGTATACACACGGTGTAGAGTGCTCCGCATGTCCATCGGTCACACCCTCCTCGGCCTCCTTGAGTCGGGCCCGCGCCACGGCTACGACCTCAAGCGCACCTTCGACGAGAAGTTCGGTCACGACAAGCCACTGCACTACGGGCAGGTCTACTCGACCATGTCCCGCCTCCTGAAGAACGGCCTCGTCGAGGTCGACGGCATAGAGGCGGGCGGCGGCCCCGAGCGCAAGCGGTACGCGATCACCGACGCCGGCATCACCGATGTCGAGCAGTGGCTCGCCACCCCGGAGAAGCCCGAGCCCTACCTCCAGTCGACCCTCTACACGAAGGTCGTCCTCGCGCTCCTCACCGAGCGCGACGCCTCGGAGATGCTGGACGCCCAGCGGGCCGAGCATCTGCGTCTGATGCGCATCCTCACCGACCGCAAGCGCAAGGGTGACCTCGCCGACCAGCTGATCTGCGACCACGCGCTGTTCCACCTCGAAGCCGACCTGCGCTGGCTGGAACTGGCCGCGGCCCGACTCGGCAAGCTCGCCCAGGAGGTTCGCTCCGCATGACCCCCGCCGGCTCCCTTCTGACCGCGTCCGGCCTGCGCAAGACGTACGGTCCCACGACCGCGCTCGACGACGCCGGGTTCTCCATCCACCCCGGCGAGGTCGTCGCCGTGATGGGCCCGTCCGGCTCGGGCAAGTCCACGCTCCTGCACTGCCTCGCGGGGATCGTGAAGCCCGACTCGGGCTCCATCACCTACAACGGCCGCGAGCTCACGGACCTGCCGGACGCCACGCTGAGCGCCCTGCGCCGCAGCGAGTTCGGCTTCGTCTTCCAGTTCGGCCAGCTGGTCCCCGAGCTGACCTGCGTGGAGAACGTCGCGCTTCCGCTGCGGCTGGGCGGCGCGAAGCGCAAGGAGGCCGAGGCGACCGCCCGTACGTGGATGGAGCGTCTGGAGGTCGACGACGTCCGCGCCAAGCGGCCCGGCGAGGTCTCCGGCGGCCAGGGGCAGCGCGTCGCCGTGGCCCGCGCGCTGGCCACGAGCCCGCGCGTGATCTTCGCCGACGAGCCGACCGGCGCGCTGGACTCCCTCAACGGCGAGCGCGTCATGGAGCTGCTCACCGACGCCGCGCGCTCGGCGAACACCGCCGTGGTCCTGGTCACGCACGAGACGCGGGTCGCCGCCTACTCCGACCGCGAGATCGTCGTACGCGACGGCAGGGCCCGCGACATGGAGCGGGCGATATGAGTCCCGACACCCGCACAAAGGCCGGAACCGCTCCCCGGCCGCCGCTCGCCGACGCCACCGCGAAGGTATCCAAGGGAGGGCCCCGCGCCTTCGCCCGCGACCTGGCGATGGGCATACGTTTCGCCGTCGGCGGCGGCCGTGAGGGCTGGACCCGCACCCTGCTCACGGCGGTCGGCGTCGGCCTCGGTGTGGCGCTGCTGCTCGGCGCGGCGTCCGTGCCCAACCTGCTCACGGAGCGCGAGAACCGCTCGGTGGCCCGCACGGCCGAGGGCGAGTTCTCGGGCGAGAAGATCAAGCCCTCCGACTCCACCGTCCTCCAGCGCGACGTCCCCACCGACTTCCGTGACTCGACGGTGAGCGGTCGCGTGCTGCGCGCCGAGGGCTCCCACCCGGTGCTGCCGCCCGGCCTGGACAAGATCCCGGCGGACGGCGAGATGATCGTGTCGCCCGCCCTGCGCGACCTCCTGAACAGCTCCGACGGCGCCCTCCTCAAGGAGCGGTACGGCGACTACAAGGTCACCGGCACCATCGGCGACGCGGGCCTGACCAACCCCAAGGAGCTCTACTACTACGCCGGTTCCGACGCCCTCACCCCGGCCAAGGGCGGCCACCGCGTGGACGGCTACGGCTACAAACAGCCCGCGGAACCCATGGACCCGATGCTGATCGTCCTGGTGGTCCTGATCTGCGTGGTGTTGCTCACCCCGGTGGTCATCTTCATCGGCACGGCGGTCCGCTTCGGCGGCGACCGGCGCGACCGGCGTCTTGCCGCCCTGCGCCTGGTCGGCGCCGACGCGCGCAGCGTGCGGCGGATCGCTGCGGGCGAGGCCCTGTGCGGCGCGCTGCTCGGGCTCGCCGCGGGCGGACTGTTCTTCATGGGAGTACGCGAACTGGTCGGCACCCTCGACGGGTGGCGGATCAGCGCCTTCCCCTCCGACGTGGTGCCGGTGCCCGCCCTCGCCGCCCTGATCGTGCTCGCCGTGCCGCTCACGGCCGTCGTGGTCACGCTCATCTCGCTGCGGGCCGTCTCCATCGAGCCGCTCGGGGTCGTGCGCAGCACCAAGCCCCGCAAGCGCCGCCTGTGGTGGCGCGTCGTGATGCCGCTGCTCGGCCTCGGCATCCTGCTGGCGGCGGGCCGCGTCGGGGGCGACTACGCGCCGCCGGTCTTCGCCATCGGCGCGGGCGCGACGCTCACCCTGGTGGGCCTGGCCGCGCTGCTGCCCTGGCTCGTCGAGGCGAGCGTGGCCCGGCTGCGCGGCGGGGGCCCCGTGCCCTGGCAACTGGCTACCCGCAGGCTTCAGTTGAGCAGCGGTACGGCGGCGCGCGCGGTCAGCGGCATCACCGTGGCCGTGGCGGGCGCGGTCGCCCTGCAGATGCTGTTCGTCGCGATGCACGACGACTTCAACCGGGTGACCGGCGACGACCCCGGCCGCGCCAAGCTGGTGGTCCGGGCCGACGTCGGCGACGGCGAGCTCGCCCAGCGGATGATCGACAGGTTCCGCACGACCAAGGGCGTCGAGAACGTCATCGGCACGGTCTCCTCGTACGTCGTGAAGCCCGGCACGATGAAGAACCCCGAGGACATCCGGCCCACCACGGAGCTGACGGTCGGCACCTGCGCCAACCTGCGCGAGCTGGCCCGGATCGGCTCCTGCCAGGACGGCGACACCTTCGTCGTGCACACGGGCAACACCAGGATGAACAAGTGGGTCGACGAGTCGGCCCGTCCGGGCAAGCCCATCGACCTGAACTCCGACAGCTGGGACAGAGCGGGCAAACACGTCCCGTGGACGCTGCCCGCGGACTCCCGCACGGTCCAGGCGCGCCCCGACCCGGGCGGCGACCTGCACGACGGCATCTACGCGACGCCGGGTGCGATCGACGTCTCCAGGATGACCAACGCCTCGACGACCGCGATGATCCAGGTCGACCCGGACGTCAGGGACGGCGAGGAGTTCATCCGCAACACCGCGGCCCACGTCGACCCGTTCCTCTCCGTGATGACGCTGCGCGCGGTCGAGCGCGACAAGCAGTACGCCACCATCCAGACCGGTCTGCAGATCGGCGCGATGGCGACGATGGGGCTGATCGCGGCGTCCCTGCTGGTCTCGATGATCGAGCAACTGCGGGAGCGCAAGCGCCTGCTGGCCGCGCTCACCGCGTTCGGCACGCGCCGCGTGTCGATGGCCTGGTCGATCCTGTGGCAGACCGCGATCCCGGTGGCGATCGGCCTCGTGCTCGCCGTCGCGGGCGGCCTCGGTCTGGGATGGGTCATGGTCCGCATGATCGACAAGACGGTCACCGACTGGTGGCTCTTCGCCCCGCTGACGGCCGCGGGCGCCGCCCTCGTCGCCGTCGTGACACTGCTCAGCCTGCCGCCGCTGTGGCGCATGATGCGCCCGGACGGCCTGCGCACGGAGTAACTCCCGTAAGAGGGAAGCGATATAGGGCGGTGCGTTGCCGGTGCGGGGTCACACCACCCGCACCGGCAACGGCTTCACGGCCCCCCGCAGCGCGGCGGCAAGCTCCTCGTACTCCGCCGCACGCGCGGCCCCCGTACGCATCGCGAGCGCGATACGCCGGGTCGGCGCCGGGTCCGCGAAGTACCCGGTGAGCAGCTGGTTGCTGCGGCTGGTCTCGACGCGGACGGCGGTACGCGGAAGCAGCGTCACGCCGAGCCCGCCCGCCACCAGTTGTACGAGGGTGGAGAGCCCGGCGGCGGTCGTGGTCACCGGGGCGTCCGCGCGCCCCGCCTCCCGGCAGATGTCCAGGGCCTGGTCGCGCAGGCAGTGCCCCTCGTCGAGCAGCAGCAGGTTCAGCTCGCGCAGGGCGTCGCGCGGGATGCCCTCGCGTCCGCCGAGCCAGTGGTCGAGGGGCGTGACGAGCACGAAGTCCTCGTCGAACAGGGGGAGTTCGCTGACGCCGGGCATGCCGAGCGGCACGGCGAGAAGGAGCAGGTCGAGCCGTCCGGCGCCGAGGCCTTCGATCAGCGAGGACGTCTGCTCCTCGTGCACCTGAAGGTCCAGATCCGGGTACTTCTCGTGGACGAGCCCGATGAGCGTGGGCAGCAGATAGGGCGCCACGGTCGGGATCACGCCCAGCCGCAGCGCGCCGGTGAACGGCGCGCGCACGGCGTCGGCCTCCTCCATCAGCGCCCCGACCTCGTCGAGCACGGCCCTGGCCCGCACCGCGAGGCGCTCACCGGCGGACGAGAGCAGCACTTTGCGGGTCGTACGTTCGAGCAGGGTGACACCGAGTGTCTCCTCCAGGGCGGACACGGCACCGGAGAGCGCGGGCTGACTCATCCCTATTGCTACCGCCGCGTCCCTGAAGTGCAGATGTTCGGCCACGGCCGCGAAGGCGCGCAGCTGCGCCAGGCTGGGCTGCTTGCCCCTATTTATGGCTTGCACTGATAGCCACCTCCGATCAACGGAACAGAGTGTAGCTATTTCCCGAATCAATGCACTCTGTGCCACGATCGACAGCAGTCCATCCCCCTGGAGCCCCTTACCCGGGTTCCGATGCTGCAAGGAGAGTCCGTGCTCACTGTCGGTGACAAGTTCCCCCAGTTCGATCTGACCGCCTGCGTCTCCCTGGAGAAGGGCGCTGAGTTCAAGCAGATCGACCACAAGACCTACGAGGGCAAGTGGAAGATCGTCTTCGCGTGGCCAAAGGACTTCACCTTCGTGTGCCCGACCGAGATCGCCGCTTTCGGCAAGCTGAACGACGAGTTCGCCGACCGTGACGCCCAGATCCTCGGCTTCTCCGGTGACTCCGAGTTCGTGCACCACGCCTGGCGCAAGGACCACCCGGACCTGACCGACCTGCCCTTCCCGATGCTGGCCGACTCGAAGCACGAGCTCATGCGTGACCTCGGCATCGAGGGCGAGGACGGCTTCGCGCAGCGCGCCGTCTTCATCGTCGACCAGAACAACGAGATCCAGTTCACGATGGTGACCGCCGGTTCCGTGGGCCGTAACCCCAAGGAGGTCCTCCGGGTCCTCGACGCGCTCCAGACCGACGAGCTCTGCCCCTGCAACTGGACCCAGGGCGACGAGACCCTCGACCCGGTCGCGCTCCTCTCGGGCGAGTGAACGGAAAGGTACTGACATGGCACTCGACGAACTGAAGTCCGCCGTACCGGACTACGCCAAGGACCTGAAGCTGAACCTCGGCTCGGTCATCGGCAACTCGGACCTGCCGCAGCAGCAGCTGTGGGGCACGGTGCTCGCCTGCGCGATCGCCTCCCGCTCCCCCAAGGTGCTGCGCGAGCTGGAGCCCGAGGCGAAGGCGAACCTCTCCCCCGAGGCGTACACCGCCGCCAAGTCGGCCGCGGCCGTCATGGCGATGAACAACGTCTTCTACCGCACGCGCCACCTCCTCTCGGACCCGGAGTACGGGACGATGCGGGCCGGCCTGCGGATGAACGTCATCGGTAACCCGGGCGTGGAGAAGGTCGACTTCGAGCTGTGGTCGCTCGCGGTCTCCGCGATCAACGGCTGTGGCCAGTGCCTCGACTCGCACGAGCAGGTGCTGCGGAAGGCCGGCGTGGACCGCGAGACGATCCAGGAAGCCTTCAAGATCGCCGCCGTGATCCAGGCGGTCGGCGTCACGCTGGACTCGGAGTCCGTGCTCTCCGAGTAAGCATCCGAGCAACGTGAAGGGGCCCCGCGGACTTCAAGTCCGCGGGGCCCCTTCATGTACGCGTCCCCGTACGAGGACCGTGTCACTCGGCGGCGGGCTCGCGCTCCACGGGGGCCACGTCCACGGCCGTCGCCCCCCGCGGCTGAGGTGCCTGCTTCAATGCGGCCTCGCGGGAGTACGCCCTCAGATAACCCACCACCGTGTTGGTGACGGCGACCAGCGGTACCGCGACGACCGCCCCGCCGATCCCGGCGACGAGCCCGCCCGCGGCCACCGAGAGCACCACGGCCAGCGGATGCACCCGTACGGCGCGCCCGAGGATGAACGGCTGGAGGATGTGCCCCTCGATCTGCTGCACGGCGAGGACGACCACCAGGGTCATCACTCCGGTGAAGACCCCCTGGGTGACCAGACCCACCACCACGGCGAGCGCGCCCGAGATGACAGCGCCCACCAGCGGGATGAACGCGAAGAGGAAGATGAAGACGGCCAGCGGCACGGCCATCGGCACCCCGAGGAAGTAGATCCCGAGCCCGATGAAGATCGCGTCGATCAGGGCCACTATCACCGTGCCGCGCACATAGGCCGTCAGCGTGCGCCAGGCACGCGGCCCCGCGCCCGCGATGCCGGGCCGCGCGGGCGCCGGGACCAGCTTCAGGACCCACTGCCAGATGCGCTTGCCGTCGTACAGCAGGAACAGCGTCGAGAACATCGCGAGCAGGATGCCCGTCATGGTCTCCACGATGACGGTGACCCCTTCGAGGCCCGCCGTCGTCAGCTCCTCCGTGTTCGCGCCGACCGCGTCCCGCAGGCTCTTGGCGATCTCGTTGATCTGATCCTCGGTCACATGGAACGGGCTGTTCAGGAGCCAGTTGCGCAGGTCGTCGATGCCGTCCTGGAGCTGGCTTGAGAGCGTGTCCGCGTTCTCCATGACCTGCCAGACGACGAACCAGCCGACGAGCCCGATGACGACGAAGCCGAGTACGGCGGTGAGGACGGTCGCGAGCCCTCTGGGCAGACCGAGCCGTCTGAGCCGGGCCACCGTGGGCTGCAGCATCGCGGTGACGAGCAGCGCCGCCACGAAGGCGAAGACGACCAGCTGTACGGCGCTGATCACCTTCATCAGCACCCAGAGCGTGCCCGCGAGTACGAGGAGGCGCCAGCCGGCCTCGGCGGCGACCCGCATCCCCCACGGCACCGCGGCGACGGGGTCGGGCCTTGCCGCTATGTCCGGGGCGTACGCGGGCGGCGCGGGCACCACCGTCTCCGCCTCCTGGGAGGCCTCGTCGGAGGGGTCACCGGCGGACGACCGTCGCGAGCGCCTGGCGTCGTCCTCGAAGTCGTCGTCCGACCGCGAACGCTCGCTCCTGCGCTCGCCCAACTGAGACAGTCCGTCTCCGAGCCGGCCGATCCACCCTGGTACTCGCGACATGATCCGTCCTCTTCCCCCGTCTTTCCGCACCACTCCCCCCTGGAAGTTGTCGGACTGACCGTACACGGCTGAGACCCCCCACCGAAGGACGGTGAGGGGCCTCTGAAGGTTGAGCGGCGAGCGGCTCAGTACCAGTTGTTCGCCTGCCAGAAGTCCCAGGCTCCGCACGGGCTTCCGTAGCGGTCGTTCATGTAGCCGAGGCCCCACTTGATCTGCGTGGCGGGGTTCGTCTGCCAGTCGGCACCGGCCGAGGACATCTTGGAACCGGGGAGCGCCTGGACGAGGCCGTAGGCACCCGAAGAGGGGTTGCTGGCCTTGTAGTTCCAGGTGGACTCGTGGTTGACGATGTTGCTGAAGCACTGGAACTGGTCACCGGGGACCATCTGCCGTGCCATCGCCTGGACCTGCGAGACGGAGTACGAGGACTGCGGGGCGAAGTCCGAGGCGTCGCGCGCGGAAGAACGGCTGGCCTTGACCTCCGCCTTCTCCTCGCGCTCCTTCTTGGCGGCCGCCTTCTCTGCGGCCTCCGCCTTCTCTGCGGCCTTCTGCTTCGCGATCGCCGACTCGGCGGCCTGCTTGCGGGCCGCTTCTGCCGCGGACTTCTTCGCGGCCGTGTCGGCGGCCGTGGCCTGCGCGTCGGCCTGCTGCGTCAGGGACGCGGTCTGCACCTGGGCCTGCTGACCCGCGGGGATGTCTGCGAGGAGTGTCGCGTCGCTTGCCGTCGCCTCGAAGTCGTTGTCATTCGAGGCGCCCGGGGTGCTGCCCGAGGCGACACCGACGACAGCGCCAACAGTGGTGACCGCGGTGGCGGATGCCACGGCGAATCCCCGGACCGAAATCCGGCTCACACGGTTTCCTTCCAGCATCGCCCGCTAGGTGACCTCGCGGACGCAATCTTGCCCCTGGCGCTGGCCTCCACTTGGTATCGGTCACGGGAGGCACGGGCCCGATGGGCAACCCCCGTTACGGGAGCGCCGCGTGGTGCTCGGGCGGCATGCGACGGCCACTATGAAGTTCTGATGTTTCCGGTTTGCGGTACCTCCCCCACTGCTTAATGCGTGGGAGGTACCCCCAAGGTACAGGTGTGTCGCATGCGGGGCCTGACAGGACCCAGACTCTGCCCCAGCCGGACGCCGCAAGGCAATTCCCCGTTGCGTGTGAAAGCTCACACCTCGTTTGCCCCAGGAGTTTTTCGGAAAAGGGCGAACGCCAAGACGCCGCCCGGCTAAGCTCCTTCGCTTCGCCGGGCGGCGCCAACTCCCCTGCAACCAGGGTGAACTCGGTCAGATCGAACCGTCCTCCAGCATCTCGGTCACGAGGGCCGCGATCTGCGAACGCTCGGAGCGGGTGAGCGTGACGTGGGCGAAGAGCGGATGCCCCTTCAGCTTCTCCACAACGGCAACTACCCCGTCGTACCGCCCCACTCGGAGGTTGTCGCGCTGGGCGACGTCATGAGTGAGGACGACACGGGAGTTCGCCCCGATCCTGGACAGAACGGTCAGAAGGACGTTCCGCTCCAGGGATTGGGCCTCATCCACGATCACGAACGCGTCGTGCAGCGAGCGCCCGCGGATATGGGTGAGCGGGAGCACTTCGAGCATGCCGCGCGCCGTCACCTCCTCGATGACCGCCTTGCCCGCCACCGAACCGAGCGTGTCGAAGACCGCCTGGGCCCAGGGGCCCATCTTCTCGGCCTCCGTGCCGGGCAGATAGCCGAGCTCCTGCCCGCCCACCGCGTACAGCGGCCGGAAGACCATCACCTTCTGGTGCTGGCGGCGCTCCAGGACCGCCTCAAGTCCCGCGCAGAGCGCGAGAGCCGACTTGCCGGTGCCCGCCCGGCCGCCCATCGACAGGATGCCGATGTCCGGGTCGAGCAGCAGATCCAGCGCGATGCGCTGCTCCGCACTCCTCCCCTTGATGCCGAAGGCCTCACGATCGCCGCGTACGAGACGGACGTTGCCGTCGGCCGTGACACGGCCGAGGGCCTTGCCCCTCTCCGACTGGATGGTGAGGCCCGTGTGGACGGGCAGGTCGGCCGCCTCGGGGACGTACAGGGTGTCTTCTTCGAAGAGGAGGTCCACCTGTTCGCCGGAGAGGGTCAGTTCGGACATTCCGGTCCAGCCGGAGTCCGTGATGGCGAGTTCGGCGCGGTACTCCTCCGCGAGGAGGCCGACCGAGGACGCCTTGATCCTCAGAGGCAGATCCTTCGACACGACGGTGACGTCGTATCCCTCTGCCTGGAGGTTGCGCGCTACGGCGAGAATCCGTGAGTCGTTGTCCCCCAACCGGTAGCCGGCCGGAAGCACGCCGGGATCGGAGTGGTTGAGCTCGACGCGCAGCGAGCCGCCCAGGTCGCCGATCGGGATCGGCGCGTCCAGGCGACCGTGCCTGACCCGGCAGTCGTCCAGGAGGCGCAGGGCCTGCCGGGCGAAGTAGCCGAGCTCGGGATGGTGCCGCTTCGCCTCGAGCTCCGTGACCACGACGACGGGCAGCACGACTTCGTGCTCGTCGAAGCGGTACATGGAGTTCGGGTCTGCGAGCAGAACGCTGGTGTCGAGAACATAGGTGCGCCTGTCGGGCATGCGGCGCTTTGTGCTGGTCACCACGGAAGGACGTACCCCCTCGGATGAGGTCGGGGAGCGACGGGAAGGATGCCGGGAGAAGTCCGGACCGGTCTCGTGCCGCAGTGCGCGGGCCGAGCTCCGGCCCTCCACTTCGCCCGTACTCACCGCACGGTCGTCCTGGTGCAAAGGGCCTCCCGGGCGGACGGCCCCATGCCGCCCGCTGAGATCCGACATCCGTGAATCGGATGTCGGCCTGGAAGGCTTATTCCCTCGAACAAGCGCAGCCATGCCATGGCATATGACGGCGCGTCCGTGAACTCTGGGTTACTCGCGCCTCACCGACGTGAGCACCTCGCGTGCCGCGTGGGGCGTCAGCCGCCGTAGCGCCGGTGCCTGGCCGCGTAATCACGCAGCGCACGCAGGAAGTCGACCTTGCGGAAGGCCGGCCAGAAGACTTCACAGAAGTAGTACTCGGAGTGGGCCGACTGCCAGAGCATGAAGCCGGAAAGACGCTGCTCGCCACTCGTTCGGATCACCAGGTCGGGGTCCGGCTGGCCGCGGGTGTAGAGGTGCTTGGAGATCAGGTCGACGTCGACGGTCTCGGCGACGTCCTCCAGGCTCGTGCCCTTCTCCGCGTGGTCCAGGATCAGCGAGCGGACCGCGTCGGCGATCTCCTGCCGGCCGCCGTAACCGACGGCCACGTTGACCAGTATTCCCTTGTTGCCGTGGGTGGCCTGCTCGGCCTCCTTGAGGACGGCCTGGGTGCGGGCGGGAAGGAGGTCCATCGTGCCCACGTGGTGCACGCGCCAGCGGCCGTCGGCGGCGAGGCTGCGGACCGTGTCCTCGATGATGCCGAGCAGCGGGATGAGCTCCCGCTCGGGGCGGTCGAAGTTGTCGGTCGACAGCATCCAGAGGGTGACGACCTCGACGTCCGTCTCGGCGCACCAGCCGAGGAACTCCTCGATCTTGTACGCGCCCGCCTGATGGCCCTGTTCGGTGGTCCCGCCGGACGCCTTCGCCCAGCGCCTGTTGCCGTCGAGGATGACCCCGATGTGCTTGGGCACCTGGTCGTGGTCGAGGCGGCCTTCCACCCGGCGTGCGTAAAGTCCGTACACCAGGTCGCGCAGGTTCACTTCTGTCAGCCCCTCCATGCAGATGGCAGTCCCCGAAGGCGAAAGCCTACCGCTGTGAGGGCGGGGTTCCGCCCTGGGGGACGCGGGCACCGGCCCCGCAAGATCCCTCGCTGAAGTAGCTTCGTACCCATGAACGACACGTCTCTGTACCGAGCAGCAGCGGACCGTTACGACGCCATGGAGTACCGGCGCACGGGCCGCAGCGGCCTGAAGCTGCCCGCCGTCTCCCTCGGCCTGTGGCACAACTTCGGTGACGACAAGTCCCTGGAGAGCCAGCGCGCGATCCTGCGCCGCGCCTTCGACCTGGGCGTCACCCACTTCGACCTGGCGAACAACTACGGCCCGCCCGCCGGTTCGGCCGAGCTCAACTTCGGCAAGCTGTTCGCCCAGGATTTCGCCCCGTACCGCGATGAACTGGTCATTTCGACCAAGGCGGGCTACCTCATGCACCCCGGCCCGTACGGCGAGTGGGGTTCGCGCAAGTACCTGCTGTCGTCCCTGGACGCCTCGCTCAAGCGGATGGGCGTCGACTACGTCGACATCTTCTACTCGCACCGCTTCGACCCCGAGACCCCGCTGGAGGAGACGATGGGCGCGCTCGCGTCCGCCGTCCAGCAGGGCAAGGCGCTGTACGTGGGTGTCTCCTCCTACAACAGCGAGCAGACCGCCGAAGCGGCGCGGCTGCTGCGGGAGATGGGCGTGCCCGCGCTCATCCACCAGCCCTCGTACTCGATGATCAACCGCTGGACCGAGGACGACGGCCTGCTCGACACCCTCGAGGACGCGGGGATGGGCTGCATCTCGTTCGTGCCGCTCGCGCAGGGCCTGCTCACGAACAAGTACCTGAAGGGCATCCCCGAGGGGTCGCGCGCCACGCAGGGCAAGTCGCTCGACCCCGACCTCCTGAGCGAGGAGGTCGTGCGCCGGCTCAACGGCCTGAACGACATCGCGGCCCGCCGCGACCAGTCGCTCGCGCAGCTGGCGCTCAACTGGGTCCTGCGCGACGAGCGGATGACCTCGGCGCTGATCGGCGCCTCCAGCGTGAAGCAGCTGGAGGAGAACGTCGCGGCACTGGCGGGCCCGAAGCTCACGGACGAGGAGCTCAGCGAGATCGACACGTACGCGGTGTCCACGCCCGGCACCAACATCTGGGCCGGACGGGGTTAGTCCTGGGGGGGTGCCTCTATGTCTTTCGTCAAGCGAGGCGTGGGGTTCTGGGTTCGTAGAAGGTGCCGTCGCGGAGCATTGCAAACAGCACGTTGATCCGTTGTCGGGCGAGGCGGAGGAGCGCTTGGGTGTGGGTTTTTCCTCTGGCCCGGCATTTGTCGTAATAGGTGCGGGAGGCAGGATCGTGCAGGGCAGCGAACGCGGACAGGAACATCGCGCGTTTGAGCTGCCGGTTGCCGCCCCGTGGGGCGTGTTCGCCGTGGATCGAGGTCCCGGAGGACTTGGTGGTGGGGGCGAGGCCGGCGTAGGAGGCGAGGTGGGCGGCGGTGGGGAAGCTGGTGCCGTCGCCGACGGTGACCAGCAGTGCGGCGGCGGTCCTGACGCCGACGCCGGGCAGCGACGTCAGGACCTTGGAAAGAGGGTGGTCCTCCAGCAGGGCTGCGATCTGGGATTCTGCCGCCCGTCGTTGCTCGTGAACGGCGCCGAGCGAGCGGGCCAGCGAGGGGATCACGATGTCCAGGGTGCCGGTGCCCGGGACCACGACGGTCTGCTCGTCGAGTGCATCGAAGACGTCGTCGGTCAGCCGTTTTGCCATGCGCGGGGCTTTGGGCCGGACCACCTCAACCAGCCTGCGGCGTCCGGCTCTTCGCAGCGCGGCTGGGGATCCGTAGCGTTCCAGCAGCCAGGTGACCGCCGGGTGATCCAGACGCGGGCCCAGGACCCGTTCCAGGGACGGGTGGAACTGGGTGAGCAGGCCCCGGATCCGGTTGGATGTGCGGGTGGCCTCGGCCGCCAGGTCCTGGTCGAAGCCGACGAGGACGGTGAGCTCGGCGGTGATCTCGTCGGTCAGCTGAAGCGAGCGAAGGGTGTGCGGCATGGTGCGGGCGGCGTCCGCGATGACGGCCGCGTCGCGGGCATCGGTCTTTGCCTCGCCCGGGTAGAGGTCAGCGATCCGTCGCATCGAAAGGCCCGGCAGGTAGGCGACCTGGCAGCCCGTGTCGCGGGCCACTGTCAGCGGCAGAGCGCCGATCGAGGCCGGCTGGTCCACGACGACCAGGACGGTGCCGAACTTCTCGCGGAGCTTGTCGAAGACCTGCCGCAGCTTCGGTTCGGTGTTGGGCAGTTGCTTGTCGAAGACTTTCTTGCCGGCCGGGGTGAGTCCGTGTCCGTGGTGAGCGCTCTTCCCCACGTCCAGGCCCAGGAAGACACCTATCTCGTCGTACTCGTTCAAACCGTCCTCCCGAACGGACGTTGTGCGTGCTGGCCTGGGCGTTGGCGTCGTGCGCGCATCCACGTTATGCAGACCTGCCGCCTGCGAAGGACCGGGCATTGCGCTCGGCCGGGCGGTAGTCGGACCTCTCATCAGCGTCTCCAACGGCGCCTCTCGGGCCCGGTGGCACCACCCCCCAGGTCATCGCTTCGACAGGGGGGACCAGCCATGCCGGGCCCGGAGGCCAGCGGCCCTCTTGCAGGACCGCGGAAAACATAACGGGGGGCGCCCTGGCGGGGCTGGTCCTGGCGGAACGCCTCAGCCCGCGTATCCCTGCCCCGGGGCGGGGGTGCGCGGGCGTTTGAACCAGGCGCCCGCGCCACCCTGGCTCAGCAGGATCACGAGCGCGATCGAGCAGCCGACGAGGATGAGGGCACCCGGGCCACCCCCTCGGCCAAGGGCGCCGAATCCCACCAGGATCTGCACACTGCTGAGCACGATCGACGCGACACGCTTCCCGTGCCCCGGCAGGTGGTATCGGAAAGCCAGGACGCACAGCGGTATCAGGAGGAAGTTGCCCCCGAGAACCGCGCCTGCGACCCGAGGCCCGTACAGCACGCCGCCGAGGACGGAGCCGAGCAGGCACATCCCCGAGAGCACCCAGATGATCACCTGCGCGGCGCGGACGCCGCCCGGCATCTTCTGCGGCTGGACCGGACCGTAGCCGTACCCATACCCGTAGCCGTAGCCGTTGTAGGGGTCTTGCGCAGGGCCCGTGTAGCGGGGCAGGCCCGCTTGGGGGTTCTCATGCGGGGACGGTGGTGGAGGGAACTGGTTCGACATGTCCCTGACCATATCCGGCACAAAAAAATCGGGCCGGTCCATGGGGGGGAGATGGACCGGCCCGAGGGGGGGTTTCCACCATAACCCTTCGTAAGGGATGCCGCGCGCATCGGCATGCCACAACTACTCTCCGAAACCGCCCGACAACTCCGCGACCCTGTTCTGCCACCGGATTTCGGCCGCTGGCGACAGATTTCAGCCCTGTACGGCGGTAGCCCACAGGAGGGACGTGGGCAGGGGCTCCCTTGACGCGGCAGGCGGGTGGGGCGCTTGACGCGGCGGGCGGGTGGGGCGCTAGCTTCGGCTCGCATGGCGTCGCTTCTTCTGCCGAGCGGTCGGGCCCTCCCCCTGGAGATCGCGGATTCCCCGAGCGCGCGGAGGCGCGGGCTGCTCGGCCGGGACGGGGTGACCGGGGCCCTGCTGCTGACCCCGGCGACCAGCGTGCACACGGTGCGGATGCGGTTCGCCATAGATGTGGCTTACCTGGACCGGGGGCTACGGGTGCTGTCGGTGCGGACGATGCGTCCGGGGCGGATCGGGCGCCCCCGGCTGCGGGCCCGGCATGTACTGGAGGCGGAGGCCGGGGCGATGGCGGGGTGGCGCGTCGGCCGGGGCGTGCGGCTGCGGGTGGAGGTGGAGTAGGCCGGGAGCAGGAGGCCGGGAGCAGGCCGGGAGCAGATGGGGGAAGGCGCGCGGGGCCGCGCAGCCCCCTCCACCGCGCGGCACCGCACACGTGGCTTTGCTCACGCGAATTCGCCTTGGTCTGAACTTACGTGATGTGCGGCCTCAGATCGAGCCGGTGGCGATAACGATGCGGAATCAACGCCACCTGTTCCGGGATCACTTGGCTAACGATCGGCGCGCCACGCAACCATCAGTGGCGTTTTTTCGTCAGGCGACTTTGCCCGACTTCTTGCAGTCCCTGTTGGCCACCAGCTCCTCCATGTGCTCGTCGCCCCACACGCCCAGCGGGATCAGCGCCTCGTTCAGGGACAGGCCGAGGGGGGTCAGCGAGTACTCGACCTTCGGCGGCACCTCCCGGTACACCTCGCGGTGCACGATGCCGTCGGACTCCAGCTCGCGCAGCTGCTGGATGAGCACCTTCTCGCTGATGCCGGTGATGTTCCGGCGGAGCTCGCCGAAGCGCATCGTCGTGCCCGCGGACAGCGCCCAGAGGATCATCGGCTTCCACTTGCCGCCGACGACGTCCACGGCCGCGTCCAGGCCGCAGGCGTACAGCGTCTTGCCCACGTTGCCGCTTCCCGTGATGCTCTGCCTGGCCATCCCTGTGCTTTCCATGACGCTGCCCGAATCAACCTCCGCGCCGCTCTTCGGCATGGTCCACTCCTCGTGTCCGCAGAGCCACTGACTGGATCGAGAGTACTGAAGGGGAACGCCGATGACCGGGGCCGTTGTTTCATGGAGCGCCGCCAACGCCCGTCGCATGGAGCGGCAGTTCCTGCGGGCGCCGGCCAAACCGGGCGAGGCGGGGGCCGGCGAGGTGGTCGACGCCATGCTTGCCGCACAGGCGCAGGTGATGTCCGCCGCCGAGCTCTCGGTGGGGTTGCGGATGGACGGGGCGAACCGGCAGGACGTACGGGATGCGCTGTGGGGTGAGGAGCCGAGCCTGGTCAAGACGTACGGACCACGCGGCACGATCCACCTGCTGCCAACCGCACAACTCCCTCTGTGGACAGCCGCGTTGTCGGCGATCCCGTACGGGCCGAGCCCCTTCAAGGCGGGCGACCGGCTGACTCCTGCCCAGACGGAGGAGATCGTGAGCGCGATCGGAGAAGCGCTCGACGGGGCCCAGCTGACCATCGACGAACTCGGCGACGAGGTCGTGGCGCGTACGGGGCCCTGGGCGGGTGACCTGGTGATGCCCGCCTTCCAGGGGATGTGGCCGCGCTGGCGCTCGGTGATGCATCTGGCGGGCCACCGCGGGGCGTTGTGCTTCGCACCGAACCGGGGCCGCAAGGTGACGTACACGCGCCCGCCCACCACCGACTCCGGGGAGCCGACGCTCTCCGCCGAGGAGGCGACGGCGCGGCTGGTACGACGCTTCCTGTACGCGTACGGCCCCGCGACCCCGGCCCAGTTCGCCAAGTGGGCTGCGGCGCCGGGTGGTTGGGTGAAGGACGTGTTCGGGGGACTGGCGGCTGCCGGGGAGATCGAAGGGGTGGAGATGGGCGGGGGGCCGTCAATGTCGTCGGCGTCGGCACCCGTTTCGGCGTGGGTGGTCGTGGGTGACGCGGAGTTTCCCCGGGAGCCAGGCGAGACAGAGGAACTGGTGCGGGGAGTGCGGCTGCTGCCGTATTTCGACGCGTACGTGATCGCCTCCCACCCGCGTGAGCGGCTCTTCCCGGGCCGGGCCTACGAGCGGGCGCTGGCCGGGGGCCAGGCCGGCAACTTCCCCGTGATGCTGGTCGACGGGGTCGTCGCGGGAGTCTGGCACCAGCGCCGCTCCGGCCGAAGGCTGACGGTCACGGTGGAGCCACTGGGGGCGCTGAACGCCACCCAGGAGCGGGAGCTCGCGGGGCAGGTGGAGCGGGTGGGGGAAGTGCTGGAAGGGACGGCGGAGTTGGTGATGGGAGAGGTGACGGTGGGGGCGCACGCCTAGGCAGCCGTATCTGGACGTGCCCCAGTCGAGCCTCAGTCGTGCCTCAGCTGTACCTCAGTCATGCCCTACTCGGGCCTAGTCGCCGGTCGTGCCGTCGAGCATTTCGCGCAGGATGTCCAGGTGGCCGTTGTGGCGGGCCGTCTCCTCGGTGAGGTGGAGGAGGATCCAGCGCAGGTCGACGTGGAGGCCGTTACGGATGGTTCGCTGGGCCTGCTTGTCCAGGGCGTTCCCTGCGACCAGTTCGCGGTAGCGGGCGCTCTGTTCGGCGTACTCGTCGAGCAACTGCGTGAGCGGGAAGTCGACGGCGATACGCATCTCGCGGTCGGGGTCCTCGTCCGTCATGGGGGCCCGGTCTTCCTCGCCGAGGAAGACCACCTGGAACCAGTAGTACTCGACCCAGCGGAGGTGGTTGATCAGTCCGCTGATGGTCATCAGCGGCGAGCCCGGCAGGAGTGCCTTGCGGGCGTTCTCCGCGGAGACGCCGTCGCACTTGGCGCGGGCGGTCTCCCGTGCGTAGTCGAGGAACGTGGTGAGCTGGGTACGGTCGTCCCAGGCGGGCGGGGTGTCATTGATTCTGGTCATCGCGCGAAGCGTCCCCGATCACCGTGACCGCTGTCGAGGGATTAGAAGGATTAGAGGGCTTGGAGGGGTTAATCGAGGTGGCTCGGCGCCGCGGTCGTCTCCTTGAGGACTCCCGCCTTGGTCATCCGCTCCCCCCTCCCGGACGGTTAGCTCTTCTTACGGGCGGTTAGCTCTTCTTACGGGCGTCGAAGAGATGACGCGTGCTGTGGGCCACGAACGAGCCCTCCGCCTCGATCTGGTCATGCAGTTCCCGCAGCCGCGACCAGTACCGCTCCACCGAGAAGTCCGGCACCATCCACACGACCTTCCGCAGGAAGTGGATGACGGCCCCGATGTCGTAGAACTCCATCTGGAGCCGCTCGGCCCGCAGGTCGACGATCTCCAGACCCGCCGCCTCCGCCTCGGCACGTTCGCCGTCGGGGTGACGCCCGTTCCGTACGTGGTCGGGCTGGGGCCCGAGAAAGTACTCGACGACCTCGAAGACGCTGGCGGGGCCCACGTGCTGGGCGAAGTACGTGCCCCCGGGGCGCAGCACGCGCGCGATCTCGTCGAAATGTGCCTTCACCGGGTGCCGGCTTGTGACCAGGTCGAAGGCCTCCGCGGCGAAGGGCAGCGGCGCGTCCTCCGGCGAGGAAACGACCACCACGCCCCGCGGATGCAGCAGGGCGGTTGCCTTGGCGACGTTCGGCGCCCACCCCTCCGTGGCGACGGCGAGCGGCGGGAGCGAGGGCGCGGAGGCGAGGACCTCACCGCCGCCGGTCTGGATGTCGAGGGAGGCGGTGGCGTGCCCTAGCCGCTCCCCCATGGCGTGGGCGTACCGCCAGGAGGGCCGCTCCTCCGAGGCCCTCCCCTCGAACCAGGAGAAGTCCCAGCCCTCGGTCGGGGCCGACTCGGCTTCCGCCACAAGTGTGTCGAAACTGCTCATGGACCGATCTTCGCATCGCACGGGGCCGGGGCTCGCGCCCATTACTCCGAAGGTAATCGCGCGGTCGACGGGCCACCCCTACCGTGCGCGCTTCGCGCTGCATCTCACCGTCGAGGCGGGCCTCATCACCCGCCATCACATGTACGAGGACAGCCTCGCGGTCGGGAGGCGGTGGGGTGGGGGCGGACTTAAGGCTGCTGGGGGGGGGCGGGGTGCGCGGTTGCCTCGGGGCGGGGGTGGTTTCGTCAAGCGCCTGCCGACCGGGGTGGTCGGCCCGTCGTGTCGCTGCCAGGGCCCGGGGGTTTGGGTTCTTGCCGGGGCCCTGCCTCAGCGCATTTCCTCGTGCGGTCGGAGGCGCCAACGCCACGTCCGCCTGTTTCCGCCCTCGTCGCACCTGAGCTCCGTTTCATGGCGCGTCGCCCCTCTCGGCTCACGCGGTGCGCATGGCGCCGATGGCGCACGCTGTCCCGAGTGTGGTCGTGCTCCTGGCCTTGGAGCTTGTGGAGGGGACCTTATAGATCGGCCCAGACATGCCCTTCCAGGTACGAGGACTCGCCCCTGAAGAACCAGTCGGCCAGGTCGCGGATGCGTTCCAGGCAGTCCTCGTAGTAGGCGGCGGGGGTCGGGCGCGGGAAGTCGGGGTGCGCGGTCCACTCCGGCACAGCGATCGCGATCTCGTAGAAGCCCTCGGCCAGCCATCGGTCGAGCTGGGATGTCGGCTGGAAGTGTGCGCAGACGGCTCGCATGGCCCGTTCCAGGCGGGTGAAGGCCGAACGGTCCCAGGTCAGGTCGCACCGCAGACGGAGCAGGAAGCTTCCGTCTTCGGCGCCGAACTCCCGTTTCAGGGTTTCGATCATCCGCTCCATGTAGTCCATGGGCTGCCCTGCCAGGGAGGGCCAGCCGGGGCGCAGTCTCGCCACGAGGTCGT
The DNA here is from genome assembly GCF_040730185.1 of Streptomyces sp. Je 1-332. NCBI lineage: Bacteria > Bacillati > Actinomycetota > Actinomycetes > Kitasatosporales > Streptomycetaceae > Streptomyces > Streptomyces sp. Je 1-332. Next base: position 5,136,571 of record NZ_CP160402.1, on the reverse strand, counting down.
CGAAGTCCTCGTTCAGGTATGCCGGTTCGAGCGGCTTCAGGCGGATCTGCGCCCGATCCGGGGCCGCCCACCACACCTCGAAGCTGGTGACCGTGCCTTCGGCGGGCCAGGCCTCCGCTGCCGTCGGCAGGAGCAGGACGTCGACGAAGCCGCCCACCGGGAGCCCGATGTCCACGAAGAGTCCGATCGCGCCGGGCTTGGGGACGCGGACCACCGTTCCGGTGAAGACCTGCCCGAAGCGCAGCCCCTCCCGGATCCTCTTCCACTCGCTCTTGCTGGGCTCACTGGGCTGGCTGGGCTTCGTGTGATCGTTGTTCTTGCCGTCCATGGGCCATTGTGGTTCGCGGGCCGGCGTCAGGGGCAAGGCCCGCGCCTAGCTCTGCTTGCCCGTTTCGGCGCCTCCTGCCGTTCCTCGCGGGAACGTGACCTCGACTCGGCGGTTCTTCTTGCGGCCCTGCTCGGAGGTGTTGTCCGCGATCGGATAGTCCTCGCTGTAGCCGCGTACGGAGTAGGTGACTTCGGGGCCCAGGTAGCTCGCAAGCTTGTCGTGCACCGCTTCCGCGCGCTTGCGGGACAGGGTCTTGCCGTGGCTGTACGAGCCGAGGTTGTCCGTGAAGCCGAACACCCTGACGTTCGTCGCCTTCTGCGCCTTGGCCTCCTCCGCGATCGCCTTGATACGGGCGTTCGCCTCCGGATTCAGCTTGTTGCTGTCCTTGGGGAACAGGACCTCTGCCTGCAGTGCGAACTTGACGTCGGTGTTGGTGTCCTCGCGGCGTTCCTCGCCGCCGAGGTCCTCGACCACGGACTTGATGTCCAGGACCTTCGCCGGGGCGAGGGTCGCACCGTCGGCGAGCTTCAGACCCGGGCTGTTGGAGTCGACCTCGGGGGGCGGGGATGTGGTGGTGCTGCCCGGGGGGGCGCTGGGGTCTTCGTCGTCGGCGGATGCGGGCGTGACGGTCAGGAGGACCAGGGCCGTGAGGGTGGCGGTGGCTGTCGTGAGGGTGCGTGATCGTGGGTGGCCCATGGGTCACTCGCCCTCGGAGAGTTCGATGGCAGCGGGGGCCATCCCGCCCACTTGGAACGTCAACTTGTTCGTCCCCTCCGGAGGGGCGGGGAACTGCGCGAACCAGTCGACGGTGTTCCCCGAGTCGATGCCGCCTTCGAACTTGGTGCAGAGGCAGCGCCCAGAGGTGTCTCGCAGGACCAGGTACCGCTTCTTCCCCTGTTCGTCCACGAGGCTGGCACCAGCAATGGAGCCGCCATTCTTCTGCAACTCCTTCTCATCTCCGCGCCATTGGCCTCCGGTCCACAGACCACCAGAGGTGTTCGTCACCTTGCCTGCGACGGTAAGGAAGCCGCCCTCATCACGCTTGGCAGAGTTGATTACCAGCGTCACCCCGTCCCCCTTGGATTCGGCAAGCGCCTCGTCGGCTGGGGGAGCCTGCGACTCCTTCTTCTCACCCCCACCGTCGTCACTCTTTGCCGGCGCGGAAGGCTTGGAGTCCTGGTCGGACTTGTCGTCGCCCCCACCACCGCCGCAGCCAGCGACCGTGAGGACCAGCCCAGTAGTGAACGCCACAGCGGTCATCGCCCTGCGAGTCTTCATGGTGCGCCGAATGTTCATCGCTACGGCTTCCTTCTTTCGTCGATCGCTGTGTCAGTCGGCCAGATGCACGGAGAAGAGAGCAGATGCGTCCGGCAGATCCTCTAGATCGAAGTCGTCAGGATCGATCTCGAAGGAAGCTCCGCCGTCACACTCGAACTCCACCTCTTTCTCCGGGTCAGAAGCAGGGGTGATGCCGCAGCGCGGCTTGATGACCGCGGTCGCCGACGCCTTGGCGTGTTGGGACTCCGTACCGGGGATGATCGAATCGCCTACGGTGTAATTGGTCTCGATCTCGACCCGGTAGCCCGGAAATCCGCTCACTTCCTCCGGACCAAAGCCAGTTACGGCCGAGTCGTTATCAGCGGCCAACGCGTCAGCCGCCCCTTGGGCCCCGTCACCGGTGAACTTGTCGCCGTCCAACCAGTCGAGCCAAGCGTCGCCGTCACCGATGGCCTGACCCAGTCCATCGACCAGCTCATCCCTGGAGTCCTGCGCAGCAGCCAACGCTGCCGCGTCGGCCGCCGATTGCGCGCCGTTACGCGCCGAAGCCGCTTGAGCGAACGCAAAGAAGGCGAACGCAACGAAAAGCAGAATCCCCGTCATCCAGATGTAGATGGGGAGAGTCTGCCCGCGATCGCTTCGCAGGGAGGGGCGGGGTGTCACCCGCCGATTACGTCGCCCACAGCGTTGCCAATGGCCGTGGAGATCTTGTTGTCCAGGGCCAGACTGTCGATCAACGTATAGATCCCCGCGATCAAAATCATCAACCCCGCATACTCCACAAACCCAGCCCCCGCATCCCGCCCCTTCCCCCGAACCCGGGAAGCAACGGTCACCGTCCAGTCGATCCAGACTCTGAGTACGCGATCCTTCAGCACGACGGCCCCTTCTCTCCCACCCGATACCCGCACTGCTGGCGCAACCACTTCCGACGCCGCTGTCGTCATAGGCAACGTACGCGAGATCTTGTGACCCAACAGCCACTCTCCGCAACCAATGCCTTCTGTTACGCGGAAGTTGGCGAGTTCTCTTCCCCGGGGGCGAGGTCATCACGCACCCCGGGGGTGTGCGGTGGAGGTCCTTGGTGGGGCCGGTGGTGGTTCCTTGCGTTTCACGACTTCCCCTCCCGTGAATACCGTGAACTCGCCTTTTGCAAAGGGTGGTTGGGCTAGCAGGGCTCGACTGGGGCCATCCCCGGGGGCATCGCAACCCTCCCACCCTCCGGGCGACTGTCCCATATTTGGTTGCAGGCGCGAAGGGGTTTGGTGCAGTGGCTTGATACCAGCGATCGTCCCGCCGCTCTGCGAGCCGGTCATGGCGTCCTCACTTCCCCAGGATCGAGCCGAAGTCCGAACCCGAACCGAGAAACATCCCCGCCGCGATCAGGATCATCGTGGCCGGAAGCATGAACACCAGCGTCACCATCGTTGCCTTGGGGATCGTTTTCGCCGCCCTGCGGCGGGAGTTCTGGGCGTCCGTGCGGCGCATGTCCGTTGCCAGTTGGATCAGGGTGTCCGCGATCGGTGAGCCCAGTTCCTCGCCCTGCTGGAGCGCCGAGACGAACTGGGAGACCTGTTCGGAGGCGTTTCTGCGGCGTAGTTCGTCGAAGGCCTGGCGGCGGCTCACTCCCATGTCCATCTGGCGGAGGGTGATGCGGAGTTCGTCCGCCCAGGGGCCCTCGTAGCGTTCCGCCACGCGGTCTAGGGCCTGGCGGAAGCCGAGGCCCGCCGAGACCACCACCGCGAGGACGTCCAGGAAGTCCGGCAGGGTGCGGTCGATGACCTCGCGGCGTTCCCGTATCGCCTGCCAGATCAGTCCGTCCGCCGCCGTCACTCCGAAGGCGAAGGTCAGGAGGCCGAAGAGGGATGAGCCGTTGGTGAGGAAGACCAGGGCCATGACCGTGCCGAAGATGCCGTACACCGCTCTGCGTGCCGCGTAGCGGTCGATCGTCAGGCCTCCGGGGTTGCCTGCCATGTCTATCTTGCGGCGCTTGGCGTCCACGCGTTTCGGGCCCATCAGGCGCAGGACCAGCGGCGCGAAGCGTATGCCGAGGCGGTCCACCGCCGAGCCCGCCGTCGAGACGCGGGTGGCGCCCACCTCCAGGGCGATCGCCAGGTCCGAGGGGAGTTTCGCCTCCGCCCGGTACATGCGGATGCCCTGGCACACCCCCGCCACCGCCAGGCCCATCACGGCCGCCATCGCCAGACCGAACACGTCGACCGCTCCCTACACTTCGATCTTGCCGAGGCGCCTGATCACGAAGAAGCCCACCGCGTACAGGCCGAGTGAGATCAGGATCAGCATCTGGCCCATCGGGGAGCCTGTCACCCTCGCCAGCGCGCCTTCGTTGGAGGAGTTGATGAGGAGCAGCGAGCCGAGGCCCAGGAGTGGGACGGTGAACGCCGTCGCGTGGACCTCCGAGAGCATCGTGCGGACCTCGCGTCGCGTCTCCTTGCGGTCTTCCAGGGTCTGCGTGAGGTTGCGCAGGGAGTTCACCACCGAGCCGCCCGCCTTGTTGGAGAGGACCAGGGTCGTCACGAGGACGATCAGTTCGCGGGACGGGAGGCGCTGCGCCAGTTCGCCCAGCGTGTCGTCGATCGAGCGGCCCAGCGTCAACTGGTCGGCCACCATGGAGAGTTCCTCGCCCGCCGGCGCTTCCAGCTCCTCCGCCGCCATCGCCAGTGAGGTGCGCAGGGCCAGGCCCGCCGCCGTGGCGTTCGCCAGGATGCGGGCCACGTCGGGGAGTTGGTTGATGAACGCCTCAATGCGCTTCTGGCGTTGCCAGTTGAGGAAGACCACCGCACTCCAGACCGCCACCAGGCCCGCGATCGGGCCGAAGAAGGGGGCCAGTGTGGCCGCCGCCATCAGCCAGAGCGCGGCGACGACGGCCACGACGTAGACGAAGAACTCGCCCGTTGTCAGGTCGAGGCCCGTCGCCGAGAGGCGCAGGTGGATGGAGCGGCCCAGGCGGGTACGGCGCAGACGGCGGTCGACCGCGCCGAAGCGCCTGCCGCGGCCCGAGCCGCTCCCGGTGCCGGGGCCGATCGCCAGGCGGTCGACCAGGGCCTGGCGCTGGGCACGGCCGGACGCGTACGCGTGGACTCCCGCGACGGCGAGCGTGCCCGTCAGGATCGTGGCGCCCAGGGCCAGGAGGGCGGCTTGGTTCTCCATCAGCCGATGGCCTCTCTCGTGTTCAGTACGTCGATGGCCTGGGCCACGCCGAAACCGGGCGGCACCGGCTCTCCCGCGACGTACAGCCGCTCGGCGACGGAGCGCGGAAGCGGCAGATGCTCGAAGTAGCCGTGCACGCGGCGGTCCAGGCCGTTGCCGCCCGGCTGGTGCGGCACGAAGCGGGTCGCCGGGGCGATGCGGAACTGTTCGCGGCCGTGCGAGACGAGCAGGACGATCTCGGCGACCTTGCGGGAGCCTTCCGCGTGCCTGGCCAGCTGAACGACCACGTCCACCGCCGAGTTGATCTGGTCCTTCAGCGCCTCGAAGGGGATCTGCACCTCCGACATCGATCCGAGGGTCTGCAGGCGCATCAGGGCGTCCTCCGCCGTGTTCGCGTGGACCGTGGCGAGGGAACCGTCGTGGCCCGTCGACATGGCTTGCAGCATGTCGAGGGTCTCGCCGCCTCGGACCTCGCCGACGATGATGCGGTCGGGGCGCATACGGAGGCTGTTGCGGACCAGGTCGCGGATGGTGATCTGGCCCTTGCCCTCGACGTTCGGGGGCCGGGATTCGAGGCGGATCACGTGGTCCTGCTGGAGTTGCAGTTCGGCCGAGTCCTCGATGGTGATGATGCGTTCGTGGGCGGGGAGGAGGCCGGAGAGGGCGTTGAGGAGCGTCGTCTTTCCGGAGCCCGTTCCGCCGCTGACGATGATGTTGAAGCGGGCCCGTACGAAGGCGGAGAGCAGGAGCAGCATGTGCTCGTCGAGCGAGCCGAGGCCGATCAGCTCGTGCAGCGTGTACGCGCGCGGGAAGCGGCGGATGGTGAGCGTCGCGCCGGTGAGGGCCAGTGGCGGGATGATCACGTTCACGCGCTCGCCGGTGGGCAGGCGCGCGTCGACCATCGGGTTCGACTCGTCGACGCGGCGGTTGACCGTGGAGACGATGCGTTCGATGGTCTGCATGAGCTGGTCGTTCGACGCGAAGCGGAGGGGGAGCTGTTCGACGCGTCCGGCGCGCTCGACGAAGATCGAGTCGGGGCCGTTGACCATGATCTCCGTGATGGAGGCGTCGGCGAGGAGCGGTTCCAGTACGCCGAGTCCCAGGGCCTCGTCCACGACGCGGCGGATGAGCTGGGAGCGCTCCGAGGTCGAGAGGACGGGGCCCTCGCGGCTGATGATGTGGCCCATGACGCGTTCGAGGCGGACGCGGCGGTCCGCCGTGGTGAGGGACGACATCTCGGCGAGGTCGATCTCTTCCAGGAGCTTGGAGCGGTAGACGGCCACGAGGCTGTCGTCGCGGCTGGGGTCGTTTCCCTTGCCGTGGTCGTTCGGGGTCGCTATGCGGTCGCGGAGGCTCATCTGTTCTCTCTCAGCTCCCGTCTTCGTCATCGTCGTTGGGCATGGTCGCCGACTTCGTGACGGACCATCCGTCCACAAAGGGGAGCAGTGTGGGGACTTGGACGGTGACGTCCGCCGTCGTCGTGGCGCCGCCCCCGCTGATGACGACCCCGGCGTCGAGGCTTCCGTCCATCGCCGCGAGGCCCGCCGCCTCGCCGCCCTCACCCTGGGAGGCGACGCGTGCCGCGGCGCGGGCGCCTGATCCCGCCTGATTCACCGCGTAACCGACGAGGCCCAGTTGGATGGCGGCCAGGCCGATGAGGAGCAGGATGGGGAGGAAGCCGGCGAATTCGAGCATGGATACGCCTCGGTCGTCGTCGAGGCGCGTTCTCTTTCGCAGGGGGTGCCGGGTCCGCTCCTGGCTCTGCGGGCGCCGAACGCTTCGGCGTCGGTGGTTCAGCCCGGCCGGCGTTTGCGGGCGGACTCGGCGGAGCCGGTGTCCGGCGGTACGCGGCGCTGCCGGGTTACCCATCGCCGTCCTCGCCCTCCTTCGCCGCGCCCGCCTCCCCGCTCACGCTCCACCCCGCGTCGACCCCGGGGAAGAACAGCGGTACGTCCGCGTCCACGTGGGCCTTCCACACCGTTCCCTCGTCTGTGCAGGCCACCTCCGCGCCCTGCCACGCCGACGGCAGGTGCTCCTTCGCCGCGGCCTCGCATGCCGCCGCGCCGCCCTCCCCCACCGCGTACGCCGCCGTCGCCGCACGCGCGGCCTCGTCCGCCGCGTTGCCCGCCAGGGAGAAGGTGTAGCCGTACAGCGCGCACTGCCACAGGAGGCCCATCACGGCGAGCAGCAGCGGGAACATCCCGGCGAACTCCAGGGTTACGGCGCCCCGGTCGTTCTGGTGTGCGGCTGTGGCCCGCTTGCGGAGCGTCAGCCGTTTGGGCCCGGTGGACGCCGCCTCCGGGTCCACCAGGCCCAGCTCGCCCGCCAGCGCCCACAGCGCCTGCTTCACCGAGGACTTGCTGTCCAGGTCCTGCATCCGACCCGCGTCGACCGCGCCCTGTAGTTCCTTGAAGTTCGCGGGCACGGTGGTGCGGGCCACGCGTGTCCCCGTCACCCTTTCCACCAGGGAGGGCTGGATCTCCGCGCCCTTGCCGTGGCGGTTGACGACGGTGAGCGTCTCCTCCGCCTTGCGGATCTGGAGGCGGTCCCACAGGCGCACCATGCGCTTGGCGGCGCGTACGGAGACGACGTCCGGGGTAACGAGGAGGATCGCCTGGTCGGCGAGTTCGATCGCCGCCGCGCTCGCCCCGGTGACGTACGTACCGCAGTCGACGAGCACGACGTCGTAGCGGCTGCGCAGGGCGCTGAGCGTCTGACGGGCCACCCGGTCGGTGATCTCCTCGCCCCGCTCGCCCTCGCCGGGGGCCAGGAGGAGGCCGATGCCGGTCTCGTGGGTGTAGACGGCGTCCTGGAGGACGCGGGGGGTGATGTCGGTGATCGACGCGAGGTCGGCGATGGAACGGCGGAACTGCACGTCCAGGTACGAGGAGACGTCGCCGGCCTGGAGATCCAGGTCGAGGAGGGCGACGCTGCGGCCGGACGCCTTTGCCGCGAGGGCGAGTTGGACGGTGGCGAGGGTGGTTCCCACGCCTCCCTTGGCCCCGCTGACCGCGACGACGTGGCCGCCGCCCTGGGTCTCCCCCGGCCCGGCGTAGAGCTCTATGCCGGCGCTGCCCAGGTGCCTGCGCATCCCCGCCGACCAGGCGGCCGCCGCGTGCACCCGCTCGGCGAGCGCGTCGTACGCGAGGGGGAAGCCGACGATGCCGCGGGCGCCGGAGTCCATCGCGGCGGTGAGGAGGGCGGGGCTGGTGTCGGCGGTGATGAGGATGACGCCTACCGCGGGGAAGCGGAGTACGAGGTCGCGGATCAGGTCCAGGGCGGGGACGGGGCCGATGCGCTCATGGATGAGGACGACTTCGGGGAGCTCGTCGAGTGACTCCGCGGCGAGTCTTGCCAGGTGGTCGAGCAGGGCGGTGGAGTCTGCGACGGGCAGGGCGGGTTCGGCGTCCGGCAGCTGTCCCGTCAGCGTCGACAGCGCGCGGGCCGCGTCCATGTCCCCCACGGCGGGGAGGATGCGGGTCGTCATACGGCCTCGCCTCCTGGCAGGGGCTGCGGGGCACCTGCGGCCTGGACGTCCCGGCCACTGTCACCCGGCAGTTGGTGCCGCCGCACAGGCATTTCCCGCCCACCCACCCGATTGCCCCACGGGGTGATCGGGAGAGATCCGCCGCGCAGCGGCGGTTCACACGTGCGTCGCCTCATGCGCAGGCCCCCTACTTGTCCTCGTCGAGTGTGTACGTTCGGTCGCCCCGGGGGATGGCGGGTTCCTCGCCCTGGCCGACCAAGGCGAGCCGTACGTGTGTCGCGAACGACTCCGCGTACGCCACGCGCTGCGCGTCCGCCGTGTCCAGGGCGAACGTGATCGGCACCGCTTCCGTCGCCGTACGACGGCTGCTGCGGTCGTCCTGGTCCGGGTCCAGGGCCGTCAGCTTGCCCACGTCGATCACCTTCGCCGACTCGACGATGACCTTCGACTGGTCCTTGGCGTTGTCGGTCTCGGCCTTGAAAGTGGCGTAGATGTTGACCGTCGCGCCGGGCGTGATCTTGCCCGCCACACCCGTCGCCGCGTCGATCATGATGGCGATCTCCTGCTGCCCCGGATCGAGTTCGGGGCGGTCGACGATCATGTCCGTCTGGAGCAGCGACCCCTCCCGCAGCTCCGTCACCGCGATCTTGCCGCGGACCTGGCGCAGATCGGTGACCGCGTTCTCCGAGAGCCAACGCTCCGGCATCTCGACCTTCTCGAACTGGTCCGCGCTCAGCTCCTTGTAGGGGGCGATGTCCCCCTTGAGCTTGTACGCGGCGACCTCGGGCCCCACCTTCGAGTTCACGTCCCGGATCACCGAGAGGACGCCCGCGAACGCGCCGAACGCGGCCAGGACCGAAAGGACCAGCAGGATGACGCCGCGGCGCTGGCGTGAGTTCATGAACCGGACTACCTCGATCGGGTGCGGACGGCTACGGACAGTGAGCGGGGTGGCGCGCGTTCAGTTCGGGGCAGTGCACGACAGGGGCCTGGTCTACGTCGCGCCTCGCGGCAGCGCCCGTACGGGGGAAGCGGAAGCGGAGGCGCGGGCGGCGGGTGCCGGCGCCGCGCGTTCCGGCGGCGGCAGCAACGGCGCGGCGCAGAAGCCGCAGCGGTCGCCGATGAGTTCCAGACCGCACCAGTGGCAGTCGTCGCGGCGGACGGACGACACCAGTTGGTAGAGCACGGAGATGTCGGGGATCGCCGCGGCGAACTCGACGAGCTTGCCCGTCGCCCACCACCGCGCGGACTCCCCCGGCAGGCGCGCCTCCGCCACCCCCTGGGTCCGCCAGGCGGGAGCGAGGGCTTCGGTGACCCAGTCGGACCCCAGTTGCCCGTTGGCGTACAGCATCTTCGTACCGAATCCGGGGCCGGGGAGCATCGCTTCCCCCGTCACTTTGATCAGCTCGGGCCGGGGAGTCGCCAGGACGGCGAACTGGGTGCCCGGCATCCATGACTTCGCGTGGGACTGGAGCGTGACCGGGACGCGGTCCAGCTTCGCCACCGAGCCGAGCAGCGCGCCCGCGTAGATGTAGTGGGAGAGGAGGCGGGCCGCCGAGGCGAGCACGCCGGGGCTGAAGTCGCAGATGGAGAGCTGGCGGAGCTGGAGCGCGAGGACCGCGAGGCCGAGCGGCGGCAGGTCGGGGCGCAGGATGGCGATGCGGTCGCTCTCCAGGACGGAGCGGATCGCGTGCATGCGCTGGACCAGGGCCGGCGGCGCCGACGCGGGGCAGAGGACGATCACATAGCCGTGGTGCTCGATGAGCGTGTGCATCTCGGTGAGCGCCTGGTCGAGGGAGTACGTCCGCGGTGACTGGACGGCACTCTGCAGTACGGCCGCGGACGGGGTGTGCCGGTCGGGCGACGGCAGCACCAGGTCAGGGCCGGTGACGGCTATGGCGGTCGGCATACGCACACCCCCCGGTCTTCGTGCACTTCTGCCTCAGCACCTTATCCAGGTCATCGCCACCTCAACACCCAACTTCCCACTGTTCACGCAGAGGTTGGCCGGACTCGCGGGGCCCGGGTGGTGTGAGAGGCGGCCTCGGAGGTCTCGTCAGAGGTCTCGTCAGAGGTATTGACAACCCGATTGGTCTGGACCAGCTTGTACGACCAAGAACGCCCCCCCACAGGGCCGAGTTCGCCCCGTAGAAACGCTCCGAAAGCCCCAACTCCCCCCACCGGAGGCAGAAGTGGACCACGCACGCGGCAGGACACGCAGGAAGGCAGGGTCCGTCATCGGTCTGACCACGGCACTCGCCCTCGCGCTCACCGGCCTGCTCACCGGCGGCGCCGACAACGCCGACGCCGACACCCGCGCCGTGCCGAAGCACGCGGTGACGGGCTACTGGCAGAACTTCGACAACGGCGCCACGGTCCAGAAGCTGAGCGACGTACAGGACGAGTACGACATCATCGCGGTCTCCTTCGCGGACGCGACCGGCACGCCGGGCGAGCTGGCCTTCAACCTCGACTCGGCCGGGCTCGGCGGGTACACCGTCGACCAGTTCAAGGCCGACATCAAGGCCAAGCAGGCGGCCGGGAAGTCCGTGATCCTCTCGGTCGGCGGCGAGAAGGGCGCGGTGTCCGTCAACGACGGCGCGTCGGCGACCGCCTTCGCCGACTCGGCGTACAAGCTCATGCAGGAGTACGGCTTCGACGGCGTCGACATCGACCTGGAGAACGGGCTCAACTCGACGTACATGTCACAGGCCCTGAAATCCCTTGCCGGGAAGGCGGGTTCGGGGTTCGTTCTGACCATGGCGCCGCAGACGATCGACATGCAGTCGACGTCGAACGAGTACTTCAAGACGGCGCTCGCGGTGAAGGACATCCTCACCGTCGTCAACATGCAGTACTACAACAGCGGTTCGATGCTGGGCTGTGACGGCAAGGTCTACAGCCAGGGCTCGGTCGACTTCCTCACCGCGCTCGCCTGCATCCAGCTGGAGGGCGGCCTCGCCCCGTCCCAGGTCGGCATAGGCGTCCCGGCGTCGGCGAAGGCGGCCGGCGGCGGCTACGTCTCGCCGTCCGTGGTGAACCAGGCCCTCGACTGCCTGGCGAAGGGCACCAGCTGCGGTTCCTTCAAGCCGTCCAAGACGTACCCCGACATCCGGGGTGCGATGACCTGGTCGACGAACTGGGACGCGGCGGACGGCAACGCCTGGTCCAAGGCGGTCGGCCCGCACGTCCACGGGCTGCCGTAGCCGAAACCCGGCGGTCGTATCCCCACACCTGCAGCGCCGCCGCTCCCCCGGCGGCGCTGCGGCATGTACGGCGGGGCGCTAGAAGAAACTGCTCCAGTCCTGGTCCGTGATCTGCTTGACGCACAGGACCAGGAACAGCAGGCCCGCGATCGCCAGCATGCCGTTGCTGAGCCAGCCGTTGCGCCACTCGCTGGGCGTGCGCGAGGAGTTGAGGAGCCAGACCAGGGTGAGCGCGAGGAAGGGCATGAAGGCCGCGCCGAGCACGCCGTAGATGATGATGAGGCGGAACGGCTCGCCCTGGAAGAGGAGAATCATCGGCGGGAACGTGAGCCACAGCAGGTACGCGCGGAACGGCACCGACTTCTCGCGGGCTCCGGACGCCACCTCCGCGCCGGACAGGGCCTTCGAGTCGGCGCCCGCCCGCAGCTTGCGGTAGCGCTCGACGAAGTCCGCGAACATCAGGCTCACGCCGTGCCAGACGCCGATGAGCGAGGTGAAGGACGTGGCGAGGAAGCCGATCAGGAAGAGCTTGGCGGTGGCCCCTCCGTACTCCTTCTCCAGGATGTCGGAGAGCTGCACCAACCCCTTGTCGCCACCGGCGATCGCGACGTTCGCGGAGTGCAGCAGCTCGGCGCCCACGAAGAGCATGGCGACGACGAAGACGCCGGTGGTGATGTACGCGACGCGGTTGTCGAGCCGCATCACCTTCATCCAGCCGGTGTTCGTCCAGCCCTTGGCGTTGACCCAGTAGCCGTACGCGGCAAGGGTGATGGTGCCACCGACGCCGCCGATCAGGCCGAGCGTGTTGAGGATGGAGTCCTTCTCGTCGGGCAGCACCGGCAGCAGGCCCGCGAACGCGTCGCCCAGGTTCGGGGTGACGCGGATGGCGAGATAGACGGTGACGACGAACATGATGCCGACGAGCACCGTCATGACCTTCTCGAAGACGGAGTACTTGTTGAACCAGACGAAGACCAGGCCGACGAGGCCGGTCAGGATCGCCCACCACTTGAGATCCATGACGTCGGGGAAGAGGGCCTGAAGCGGCAGGCCGGACGACGACATGGCCGCCGCCCCGTACACGAAGCCCCAGATCACGACGTAGATCCCGAAGTACCACGACGTCCAGCGCCCGAGGCTCGCCCAGCCGTCGAAGAGGGTGCGGCCGGTCGCCAGGTGCCAGCGTCCGCAGGCCTCGGCGAGCGAGATCTTGACGACGCAGCCGATGACGGCGGCCCAGAGCAGGGTGTAGCCGAAGTTGCTGCCCGCGATGAGCGTGGCGACGAGGTCGCCCGCGCCGACGCCGGTCGCGGCGACGACGATGCCCGGCCCGATGTATTTCCAGCTGGACTTGCGGGGCTGGGGTGCCGCATCTCCCGTGGCAGTGCCACTGCCTGTCGTATCAGCCATGCCGATCAAGAAACCGCATGGCGGCGCGCGGCACAAGGGGTTGGCCGAAGACGACGTCGCGGGCCCGGACGCCCTCACGCGTCCGGGCCCGCGGGGTGTCGCGGTTTCGGGGTGTCGGTGTTGCGAGGTGTCGGTGTTGCGCGAACGGGGCTACACGAACAGGCTCACCACGGCCGCCACCGCGAACCCGGCCAGGGAGAGGACCGACTCCAGGACCGTCCACGTCTTCAGTGTGTCGCGCTCCGAGATGCCGAAGTACTTCGCCACCATCCAGAAGCCGCCGTCGTTGACGTGCGAGGCGAAGATCGAGCCCGCCGAGATCGCCATGATGACCAGGGCGATGAAGGCCTGGGAGTAGTCGCCCTCGGACAGGAGCGGGGCCACGATGCCCGCCGTCGTCACGATCGCCACCGTCGCCGAGCCCTGGGCCACGCGGAGCACCAGGGAGAGCAGGTAGGCGAGGACGATGATCGGCAGGCCCACGTCCTGGAAGGTCTCCGAGAGGGCCCCGGCCACGCCGCTCGCCTTGAGGACCGCGCCGAAGATACCGCCGGCGCCGACCACGAGCAGGATGTTGCCGACCGGCTTGAGGGACGAAGTCGACACCGTCTCGAGGGACTTGCGCGACCAGCCGCGCCGGATGCCGAGCAGGTAGTACGCCATGAGCAGGGCGATCGTCAGGGCCACGAAGGGGCTGCCGAAGAACTCGATGACGCTGCGCAGGGTCGAGGGGTCGAAGGCGATCGACGAGAAGGTCGCGAGGAGGATCAGGAACAGCGGCGTTCCGATGATCGCGAAGACGATGCCCAGCGGCACCGGCTTCTCGCCCGGCTCCACGCCCGCGGCGCGCTGCTCGGCGACGACGGCCGACCTGGCTTCCTCGGCGGCCTCGACCATGTCCTGCGGGACGGGCACGAAGATGCGCTTGCCGATCCAGGCGGAGTAGACCCAGGCCGCGATGACGGCGGGTATGCCGCATATCAGGCCCATCAGGATGACCCAGCCGAGGTCCACGTGGAGCAGACCGGCGGCGGCCACGGGGCCGGGGTGCGGGGGCAGGAACGCGTGGGTCATCGAGAGACCCGCGAGCAGCGGCAGGCAGTAGAGCAGGATCGACTTGCCGCTGCGCTTGGCGGCGGCGTACACGATCGGCGCGAGGACGAAGATGCCGACGTCGAAGAAGACCGGGATGCCGAATATGAGGCCCGTCAGGCCCATCGCGAGGGGGGCGCGCTTCTCGCCGAAGAGGCCCAGGAGGCGGGAGGCGAGGACCTCTGCGCCACCCGACACCTCCAGGATCGCGCCGAGCATCGTGCCGAGGCCGATGATGATCGCCACATGGCCGAGGATGCCGCCCATGCCGGACTCGATGACGGAGACCGCGTCGGACTTCTGGACCGTGCCGAAGAGTTCGGTGACGGAGAGGCCGGCCGAGAGGCCGACGACTATGGAGACCGCGAGCAGCGCCACGAAGGGCTGCAGCCTGACCTTGATGATCAGGAAGAGGAGAAGCACGATGCCGAGCGCGGCGACGGTCAGCAGGCCGGCGGTGCCGTCGATCAGGGTGAGGATTCCGCCGGTGTGCGGTGGGGCCTCGGGGGCGGCGGCCGCGAGCGCGGTGGAGAGGGACGGGGACATCTTTGACCTCGTAAGTGCATGGGGCTTTCGGGGCAGGGGGGATCACGGCGCGGCGCCACCAGGGGAGTTGGCACCGCGCCGTGAAGACGTACGGCTTGCGGGGGTTTGTTCAGTTCAGAAGCGCGGCGCCCGGCTGATCAGCCGAGGACGGCCGGCGCGTCGGTCTCGGCTGATCAGCCGAGGACAGCCAGCGCGTCGATCTCGATGAGCAGACCCTTGGGCAGGCCCACGTAGACCGTGGTGCGGGCCGAGGCGGGGGCCTTGAGGCCCTGCTCCTCGAAGTACGCGTTGTAGATCTCGTTCATCTCGGCGAAGTGGTCCACGTCCGTGAGGTAGACGCGCATCATCATCACGTCGTCCCAGGTCGCGCCGCCCTCTTCGAGGATCGCCTTGACGTTGGCGAAGGTCTGGAGGGTCTGCTCGCGCAGGGTGGGGCCCGCGGGGGTGGGGGCCTTGCCCTCCTCCGCCGGGAGGAAGCCGACCTGACCGGCGACCTGAAGGATGTTGCCCTTCTTCACGCCGTGGGAGAACTTCGCGGGCGGGGTGGTGTGGGTTGCCGGGGTGAGCGCGGTCTTTACGGTGTTCTCGGTCATCGGTCGTTCAGACTTCCTTGAGGGGTGACTTGCCGGAGTACTCCCGGCTGATGGCGTCCGCCGTACGGCGCACCAGCGGGAGCAGCGTGAGGAGTTCGTCGGCGGTGACGACGACGTTCGGCGCTGAGACCGACATGGCGGCGACGACCCGGCCGTCCGCACCGCGGATGGGGGCCCCGATGCAGTTGATGGACTCCTCGTGGCCACCGAGGTCGGTGGCCCATCCCTGTTCGCGCACGGTGCCGAGTTCCTTGAGGAACGCGGCGGCGTTGGGCGTCGAACGGGACGTGTATGTGGGGTAGTCGAGCTTCTCCGCGATGGCGCGGCGCTCGGCCTCGGGAAAGTCGGAGAGCAGCAGCTTGGCGACGGCGGCGACCGTGATCGCCACCGGCTTGCCGATGCGCGAGTACATCCGCACCGGGTAGCGGCTCTCGACCTTGTCGATGTAGAGGACTTCCTGCTCCTCGTAGACCGCGAGGTGCACGGTGTGGCCGCACTTCTCGTTGAGCGCGAGGAGGTGGGGGTGCGCGATCTCGCGTACGTCGAGGTTCTCGACGGCCTCCTGCGCGAGCGCGAAGAGGCGGGCGCCCAGGCGGTAGCGCTGGTCGGACTGGCGGTAGACCAGGCCGTGTTCGTGGAGTGTGCGCAGGAGCCGCAGGGCGGTGGACTTGTGCACCTCGAGACGCTCGGCGACCTGGCCGAGGTCGGCGGGGCCTTCGGCGAGCAGCGGCAGGATGGACAGGGCTCGGTCGACGGTCTGGCTCATGTACGTGCCTCCTCCTTGGCCTCGGTGTTCGCGGCGTCGTTCTCGGGAACGTCTCCGGGGGCGTTTCCGGAGACGTTCCCGGGGGCGTTTCCGGGGACGCCGTCCGTCCAGCCCGGGCCGAGACGAAGTGTCCCCCAGGCCTCGGCGTCCAGTGCGGCGAGACGGTCGGTGTGCGCCCTCGCGGGCGGTGTCGCGAGGTCCCCGGGGACGGTGAGCGCGGCGGCCGCCATGAGGTGCCCGTGGCGCAGGCGCCGCTCGGCGTCCAGTCCGCGCAGGGTCGCGGAGAGGAACCCGGCGGCGAAGGCGTCCCCGGCGCCGACGGGGGCGACGACGTCGACCTTGAGCGCCGGTTGGAAGACGGCGGGCGCACCTTCGGGGAGGTCTTCCGTGTAGACGGTGGCGCCGCCGCTGCCCTGCTTGACGACGAGGGTCGCGGGCTCGGGGAGCACGGCGCGGATGGCGTCGGGGCCGCCGGTGACGCCCCAGGCGTCGGCGGCCTCGTCCTCGCCGACGAAGACGAGGTCGGCGCCGCGGGCGAGGTCGAGCAGGACAGCCGGGCCTTCGCCGGTCCCGGCGCTCCAGAGACCCGGGCGGTAGTTCACGTCGAACGACACGAGCGGCCGGCCGGGGCGGGGCGCGGTCAGGTCGCGCAGGAGGGCGAGGCAGTCCGCGGAGAGGGCCGCGGTGATGCCGGAGAGGTGCAGGATGCGGCCGGCGTCCAGGGCCTCGCGGTCGACGCTGCGCGGTGCCATCGCCGACGCGGCCGATCCCGCGCGGTAGTAGAGGACCTCGTGGGCGTCGGTGTCGCGGTCGTCGGCGGTGCGGAAGTAGATGCCGGTGGGGCGGTGCGGGTCGCGGCCGACGCACCGGGTGTCGACGCCGTAGCGGGCGATGGCCTCGACGAGGTGGTCCCCGAAGCCGTCGGCGCCGACGCGGCTGACCCAGCGGGTGCGGTGGCCGGCCGCGGCGAGCGCGCAGGCGACGTTCGACTCGGCGCCGCCGATTCCGCGATCGAAGGAGGGGACGTCGGCGAGGCGGCCCGCGCGGGAGGGCAGGAACGTGACCATGGACTCGCCGAGCGCGACGACGTCCACTGCCGGCTGTGCGGCCACTGCTGCCTGTGCGGCCACTGCTGCCTGCGTGGCCGCTGCAGCCTGGGCGGCCTCTGCCGCCTGCGTGGCCACTGCCGCCTGTGCGGCCTGTGCGGCGTTTGCGGCCTCTGCGGTCACGATCTTCCTGCCCCTCAACCGACGGTCCGGATCCGTTGACCCGGCGTTGGCTCGGATGTTAGACAGCAGTAAGCGACATACGCAATGACCGTTGCACATAACGCAACGCACCTTTTCGAGGAGGCGCCATGGCCGCCGACAACGCAGCCGACCGCTCCGCCGGACGTTCCGCCCGGGAGCTCGACCGGCTCGCAGATGAGCGGGTCGACCACCGCTTCAAGGGCCTTCCGCCGGACGCGGAGGGCCTGACGGTCGGCGAGCTCGCGGCCCAGCGCAGGAACCTCTTCACTGACGGTTTCACCACCCCCGTCCTCGCACTCTCCGCCGAGCGCCTCGAGCACAACCTCGCGCTGATGGAGACGTACTCCGAGCGGCACGGCCTCGCCTTCGCCCCGCACGGCAAGACGTCCATGGCGCCGCAGCTCTTCGCGCGTCAGCTGGAGCGGGGTGCGTGGGGCATCACCCTCGCCGTGCCGCACCAGGTGCGGGTGGCGCGGGCCTACGGCGTCGAGCGGATCTTCCTCGCCAACGAACTGGTGGACGCGGCGGCGCTGCGCTGGATCGCGGGCGAGCTGGCGGCGGACCCCTCCTTCCGCTTCATCTGCTACGTCGATTCCGTGCCCGGCGTCGCCCTGATGGACGCCGCGCTGCGCGAGGCGGGCGCGACGCGTCCCGTCGACGTCGTGGTGGAGCTCGGCGCGGGTGACGGGGCGCGCACGGGCGTGCGGACCGAGGCCGAGTGCGTCGAGATCGCCAACGCGGTCGCGGCGGCGGACACGCTGCGTCTGGTGGGTGTCGCCGGGTACGAGGGTGAGGTGCCTGACGCGACGCCCGAGCGCGTACGGGACTGGCTGCGCCGCCTCACCGCGCTCGCGGTCGAGTTCGACAAGGCGAACCGGTTCGCCGACCTGGACGAGATCGTCGTCAGCGCGGGTGGCAGCGCGTGGTTCGACGCGGTGGCGGACGTCTTCGCGGAGCTTCCCGAACTGTCGGTGCCCGTGGTGAAGTTGCTCCGCTCCGGGGCGTACGTCTCTCATGACGACGGTCACTACCGCCACCTGACCCCCTTCAACCGCATCCCGGACGAGGGCGCGCTGCACCCGGCGTTCCGGCTCTGGACGCAGGTGGTGTCCCGGCCCACGTCCGAGCAGGCGTTCATCAACGCGGGCAAGCGGGATGCGGCGTACGACCTCGACCTGCCCGAGGCGCAGGTCGTCCACCGTGACGGGGTGGACCGGCCCGCCACGGGGGTCGCGGTGACGGGGCTCTCCGACCAGCACGGGTGGGTCCGTACGGCGCCCGAGGCGGATCTCGCCGTGGGCGACTGGGTGGGGCTCGGTCTCTCCCACCCCTGCACGGCCTTCGACAAGTGGCAGCTGATTCCTCTGGTCGAGGCGGACGGGACGGTCACGGACTACGTCCGTACCTATTTCTGACCCCTGGGTCTTGGGCGGATCCCCTGAACCGCCGCTCCGCGGCGGGTGTCCCCCACCCACCCACGCGACTGCCCCGCAGCCGGGTCCGCGGGCGAAGAGCCTGAACCGCCGCTTCGCGGCGGATGTCTCCCACCCACCCACCCGATTGCCCCGCAGTCGCCGATGGTGGCTCGCCCCCGCCAGGGCCACCCGCACCCGGCGACGAGAGTCGCACGGGTGGTGCGGGTGGGAGACACAACCCGGCCGGAGGCCGGGTGCACCACGTACAGCCCGCAGCAAAGTGACAAGCAGGAGAGGCACCCCCATGGACCTGGTGATCCGGGACGCACGCGTCATCGACGGCACCGGAGGTGCCTCCTACCGAGCCGATGTCGGCGTACACGAGGGGCGGATCACCGAGATCCGCAGGGAAGGTGAGGGCGACGGTCCCCGGCTCGCGGGGGCCAAGACAGTGGACGCCCAAGGCCTGGCACTCGCCCCCGGTTTCATCGACATGCACGCCCACAGCGACCTCGCCCTCCTCCGCGACCCGGACCACAGCGCGAAGGCCGCCCAGGGCGTCACCCTGGAGGTCATCGGCCAGGACGGCCTCAGCTACGCCCCCGTAGACGACCGCACCCTCGCCCAGGTCCGCCAGGCCATCACCGGCTGGAACGGCGACGGCAACGACATCGACTTCGACTGGCGCACCGTCGGCGAGTACCTGGACCGTCTCGACCGGCAGGGCACCGCCGTGAACGCGGCCTACCTCATCCCCCAAGGCACCGTCCGCATGTACGCGGTCGGCTGGGACGACCGCCCGGCCACCGCCGCCGAGGTCGAGCACATGAAGCAGCTCGTCGCCGAGGGCATGGAGCAGGGGGCCGTCGGCATGTCCTCCGGGCTCACCTACACCCCCGGCATGTACGCCGACGACTCCGAACTCACCGAGCTCTGCAAGGTGGTGGCCCAGTTCAACGGTTACTACTGCCCCCACCACCGCAGTTACGGTGCCGGCGCCCTCCAGGCGTACGAGGAGATGGTCAACCTCACCCGCACCGCGAACTGCCCCCTCCACCTCGCGCACGCCACCATGAACTTCGGCGTGAACAAGGGCAAGGCGCCCGACCTGCTCGCGCTCCTCGACGACGCGCTCGCCGGCGGCGCCGACATCACGCTCGACACCTACCCCTACACCCCCGGCTGCACGACTCTCGTCGCCATGCTGCCCAGTTGGGCCAGCGAGGGCGGGCCCGACGCGATCCTCGCCCGGCTCCAGGACGACGAGACCGCCGAGAAGATCCGCCACCACATGGAGGTCATCGGCGCCGACGGCTGTCACGGCGTACCGATCGAGTGGGACAAGATCGAGATCTCCGGTGTGAGCGACCCCGGTCTGGCCTCCTGCGTCGGCAAGACCATCGCTGAGTCGGCTGCCCAGCGCGGCGAGGAGCCCTGGATCACCGGCCGGCGCCTCCTCATCAACGACAAGCTCGGGTCGACGATCCTGCAGCACGTCGGCCACGAGGAGAACGTCCAGGCGATCATGCGCCATCCCGTGCACACGGGTGGCAGCGACGGCATCCTCCAGGGCTTCAAGCCGCACCCGCGCGCGTACGGCACGTTCCCGCAGTACCTCGGCCGCTACGTACGCGAGCTCGGCGTCCTCACCCTGGAGGACTGCGTCGCCCACCTCACCGGCCGCCCGGCGGCCCGCCTGCGCCTGCCCGACCGGGGCCTCGTACGCGAGGGCTACCGCGCCGACCTGGTGCTCTTCGACCCGGAGACGGTCGCGGCGGGCTCCACCTTCGACGCTCCCCGCACCCTGCCGACAGGCATCCCGCACGTCCTGATCGACGGCAAGTTCGTAATGAAGGACGGCCGACGCACGGACATCCTCGCGGGCGGCTCCGTCCGCCGGACGCCGTAGGGGGTTGGGGCCACGGCAGGGCGGCTTTGCTGGGCCGGGGGCGTTGCTGCTTGCCGGGGCCATCCGGTGTCCCGAGGTTGGCGGTTCCGGGCCGGGAGTCAAGGGCGCTCCGCTGCGCTACGCGTCGGCTTCGCCGATTCCGCTGCGCTCCACCCTTGACACCCGCCCCTCCACCACGCGAGGGAAGACGACCGGACGGCCCAAGGGGCGGGACTCTCGACCACTGCCGCCACCTTGTTGGGGTTTCCGTGCCGGGTGCGGACTGGTTCGTCGGGGGTGGCCGGTGGTGGGTGGGGTGCGCGGCCGGCTCGGAGACGGGCGAGGGTCTCGTCAAGCGGCCGCGGACCAGTTCGTCGGGGGCACCCGGCGGCGGGCGGGGTGCGCAGCCGGCTCGGAGACGGGCGAAGGTCTCGTCAAGCGGCCGCGGACCAGTTCGTCGGGGGTGCCCGGTGGTGGGCGGGGTGCGCGGCCGGCTCGGGAACGGGTGAGGGTGTCGTCAAGCGGCCGCGGACCAGTTCGTCGGGGGCACCCGGCGGCGGGCGGGGTGCGCAGCCGGCTCGGAGACGGGCGAAGGTCTCGTCAAGCGGCCGCGGACCAGTTCGTCGGGGGCACCCGGCGGCGGGCGGGGTGCGCGGCCGACTCGGAGACGGGCGAAGGTCTCGTCAAGCGGCCGCGGACCAGTTCGTCGGGGGCACCCGGCGGCGGGCGGGGTGCGCGGCCGACTCGGAGACGGGCGAAGGTCTCGTCAAGCGTCTGCCGACCGGATCTTCCGGGGGGCCGGGACGGGAAGACGGGCGCGAGCCCGTCGGAAACGGGTCCCGGTCTCGTCAAGCGTCTACCGGACGGACCTTCCGGGGTGACCGGGACGGGAAGACGGGCGCGAAACCGTCGGGAAGTGCGCTCGGTCTCGTCAGGCGTCTGCCGACCGGATGTGCGCGGGTGGCCGGGGCTTGGAGACGTGCGCGGGCTCGGTGGAGTGCCAGGTGCAGATAATTCCCGCTCTCCCACATGCGGGGGCGGGGATCGGTGGGACTTTTCTGCACACCGCGTGATCGTGCCGTGGCGCTCTCATGCTCTGGTGCTGTGGCGCACCTACTTGCCAAAGTTGTGTTCTGGAAGTTGGGGGGCGCGCGCGTTGGCCGATGCGCCTTCTCGGAAATAGGTGCCGCACCCCCCCACCAGCCCACGGCGCGCTGCTCGGTGAGTGAACGGGCTCCTCGTCAGCTGCGTGTCACCGTCGTGCCCACGCGTGCCGATGCGTGCCGATGCGTGCCGATGCGGTGCGGGTCTCGGCGAGCCCCTCGTCCCTCCGGGACCCGCCGCTCACCTCGTCCCCTGACGGCCACCCCGGAAGATCCGGCCGGTAGACGCTTGACGAGACCGGGACCCGTTCCCGACGGGCCCGCGCCCGTCTTCCCGTCCCGGTCACCCCGGAAGATCCGGTCGGCAGTCGCTTGACGAGCCCGGGGCCCATTCCCGAACGAGCCGCGCACCCCACCCACCACCGGCCACCCCCAACGAACCAGTCCGCACCCGCTTGACGACACCCTCACCCGTTCCCGAGCCGGCCGCGCACCCCGCCCACCACCGGGCACCCCCGACGAACCAGTCCGCACCCGGCAGGAAAACCGAACAGCCCCCGGCAGTCCCCGAGAGTCCCGCCCCTTGGGCCGTCCGGTCGTCTTCCCTCGCGTGGTGGAGGGGCGGGAGTCAAGGGTGGAGCGCAGCGGAATCGGCGAAGCCGACGCGTAGCGCAGCGGAGCGCCCTTGACTCCCGGCCCGGAACCGCCAACCTCCGGACAACCGGATGACCCCGGCAAGCAGCAACGCCCCCGGCCCAGCAAAGCCACCCTTCGGTGACCCCAGCCCGCCGCTACTTCTTCCTGCCCTTGATGTCGATGTGGGCGTTGAACTTCGCGCCCACGACCGTCACGAACACGTTGCCCTGCCTCCCACGCGTGGCCAACGTGTCTCCGACCTGGCCCTTGCCGAGGGCCTCCTTGTCCTGGATCTCGGTCGAGTAGAGGTTCGTGAACTGGTTGTAGCGCTGCGTGGCCAGCTGGGCGGCCTCCTCCCACTCCTCCTGGAACGTGGCGTACTCGGACTCCGTCATGCCTGAGCCGAAGGTGAAGTTGGGGTTGTTGGCCTGCTCGTAGTGGTGCCTGCACAGGTCAAGGAGCAGGCCGGCGTTGCTCTTCACTCCTACCGCTTTCACCAAGGAGTCGGCCTGCTTCTGGATGGCCGCCTTGCGTTCCGCCACCCGTTCCGCGACCCGCTGTTCCCTCACGTCGTCGTCGAAGGTCTTCTTGGCCGCCGCCAGACCGTTGTTCTTGTCCTCGTAGGTCGCGATACGGACGGAGGCTTCGCGCTTGCGTTGCGGGATCAGGCCCCAGGGGAGGCCGATCGACTCGCTGTACTCCGTGAGCAGTTCGGTCGCTTCCGCCTCGTCATTCGCGTACTCCACGTGACCGATCATCTTGGTCATGGTGCCCCCTTCGCACCCGCCGGCCCGTCCGGCGGGGCGTGCCACGGGCAACGTCTCACCGGCGGTGCCGGGCGTCACCGGGTGGCGTCCCGTCCGGTTGCGGGACCCGGGACCCGGGACTCGGGACTCGGGACTCGGGAGTCGGGAGTCGGCAAACGGAATCCGCGCCCCCCCGACGCACACCCCCCTCGTACAACCCTTCGATCCCCTTGGCTGTCTATGGCACCGTCCAGCACAGCTCCAAGGAGTGAACCTTCATGCCCCTGCCCTTCCGTACCGTCGTCGCCACCGCGGCCGTCACCGCGCTGACCGGCGGTCTGCTCGTCGTTGGTCCAGTGGCGTCGGCTGCCGCCGCTCCCGCCAAGCTCGCCGACGACTTCAATGGCGACGGGCACCGGGACCTCGCGATCGGCGCTCCGTACAAGACCGTCGGCGGGGCGCAGGCCGCGGGTGAGGTGGTCGTGGCTCTCGGGTCGGCCGACGGCCTGACCACCAAGAAGGTCTCTCTCACGCAGAGCTCCGCGGGAGTACCGGGTACGCCGGAAGACAGTGACCACTTCGGGATCTCGATGGCCAGCGGCGATCTCGACGGTGATGGATTCGCGGACCTCGTCGTGGGCGCCGACGGCGAGGATGTGGAGGCCGTTGAGGGCCAGGGCAGCGTCACCATCCTGTGGGGCGGCACCAAGCCGTTCACCAGCAGCACCACGACCACTGTGGAGAATCCGGAGCAGTGGCAGTACCACGGCTGGGACGTCGCGGTGGGGGACTTCACCGGCGACAGCGGCGCGGACCTCGCGGTGATCGAGCCGGGCGCGGTCGTTGTCTACGAGGGCGGCATGGCCCGGGGCAGCAAGCCGGTCCCTGCTCACACCCTGACGTCATCCAGTGCGGGCCTGCGGTTCTCGGAGGCGGCCGTGGGCGACGTCAACGGGGACGGCAAGGACGACCTGGCGGTAACCGGCGATCCCGGCACCGGACGTCCGGGCACCGCCGTCTTCACGGGCCAGGAGGGCCGCCCGAACCGCATCCAGCGCGTGGAGGACGGAGACACCGCCGTCACTCTCGGCGACATCAACGGCGACGGCTACGACGACATGGCGACCTCTCTGACCTGGCCCGGCTCCTTCTCCATCGACGACCCCAGCAACGGCTCCGGCTATGTCACCGTCCGCTACGGCAGCCGGACGGGCTTCGGCGAGCCGATGACCCTGCACCAGAACAGCACCGGTGTGCCCGGCGTCAACGAGGACGGCGACAACTGGGGTGCCTCGGTGGCGATCGGTGACATCACCGGCGACGGCAAGGCCGAACTGGTGGTCGGCGCCAACGGCGAACAGCTCGGCGACCTGGACAACGCCGGTGACGTGACCGTGTTCCGCGGAACCGCCTCCGGTGTCTCGCAGTCCGGAGTCGTGCGCATCTCCCAGGACACCGCCGGAGTTCCGGGCGCCGCGGAGGCCGGGGACCTCTTCGGTGCACGGGTCCGGATCGCCGACTACGACAAGAACGGCAAGGGCGACCTGGCGGTGACAGCCTCCTTCGAGAACAACCGCAGCGGTGGCCTGTGGACCCTGCCGGGTACGTCGTCCGGTCTCACCGGCTCCGGTTCCCAGTCCCTCAGCTCGGCCGAGTTCGGCCTCGCGGCCGGCTCGCGCTTCGGCGAGGCCATGCAGGACTGACGGCGAACGGCCCCCGCCCCGTCGGTGGGACGGAGACGGGGGCCACGTACGTCGGAAGGCGCGAAGCCGCTACCCCCGCCTCGCCGCCGGACGCGGCAGCTTGCAGCCCTTGCGGGTGAGGTCGATCTTGCTGTCGTGTCCGACGCAGGGCACGATCCCGTACGTCTGCTGTGCGTAGTTGATGCCGTGCCGGACCGTCACGTTGCCCTTCCGGTCCACCTCGCACGGGTTGTTGAGGGTGCAGCGCTCGCCGTCCTCGTTCCCCGTGTTGTTGACGGCGGTGACCTTGCCGGTCTTGTGGTCGATCACCGGTGAGCCGGACGTGCCGCCGATGGTCTGGCACTCGGGGGTGTAGCGGACGGAGTCCTTCCAGGTCCACTCCCCCTCCTTGAGGCGGTACGCGAACCCGTCGATCTTGCAGGTGTACGTCTCTTTCCAGTACCCGGAGACGACGGTGACCGCCCGCTTCCTGACCGGGTGGTCGTCCTCGATCTCCAGCGCCTTGATGCCGTACTTCTTCTTGATGTCGGCGTAGCTGGTGGTGAGTTGGTAGAGCGAGATGTCGGTGTCGGTCATCGTCGCGTACGAGAGTTTGCTCGCCGTGAGCGTCGCCTTCTCCGCGCCCTTCGCGTCCAGGAGCTCGAAGGTGCGGGTGGACGGCTGGTCGACGATGACCTCGCCCGCCGCCGGGAACCCGGTCTCCAGGCAGTGGCCGTTGGAGAGGACGAGGGCGGGGTCGTCCGCCTTCGACTGCGGCATCCGGACGACGGAGCCCGAGCAGTTGCTGAGCGCGACGGTGCCCGCGAAGTCGACGCCCTTCTTCGCGGCCTCCCCAGCCGCGGCCTCCCCGACCGCCGGCTTCGACGGTGCGCTGTCCGGAACCGCGATCGCGGGAGCGGAGCCGAACCCTACGAGGGTGAGGGCGAGTAACCCGCCCGCGAGAGCCTTCTTCATGTGTGGAGCCCCCCTTGTAGCTGCATGTGGCTGTGCCGTGCCCTGTGTTGTTGTCATGGGCATTCTTCGGGGGGCCGTGAATCAGGGACAAGGGGTGAGAACTCTTGCATTTCGGCGGGACCGGCCGGGGAGAGCCGGTCCGACCGATGGCGGGACCGGCCGGGGAGAGCCGGTCCCGCCGAGGAACGGACCCTTACGGCTTGGGGAGCTCGCAGCCCTCGCGGCTCAGGTCGATCTTGTTGCCGGGCGCCACGCACGGCACGACGCCGTACGTCTGCTGGGCGTAGTTGATGCCCTCGCGGACCGTCACCTTGCCGTTCTCGTCTACCTCGCACGGATTGTTGTCCGTGCACTCCTCGCCGCTCTCGTTGCCGGTGTTGTTGACGGCGACCACCTTGCCGGTCGCGTCATCGACCACCGGAGAGCCCGAAGTGCCGCCGATCGTCTGGCAGTCGGGGGTGTAGCGGACCGAGTCCTTCCAGGTCCAGTTCCCCTCCTTGAGGCGGTACGCGAAGCCGTCGATGCTGCACTTGTACATCTTCTTCCAGTAGCCGGAGACGACGGTGATCGCCTTGCCCTGCTCCGGGCGCGCCGCGTTCAGTTCGAGCGCCTTGATGCCGAACTGGCTCTCGATCTCGCTGTAGGTGCTGGTGAGTTCGTAGAGCGAGAGGTCGGTGTCGGTCATCGTCCCGTACGCGATCTTGCTCGCCTTGACCGTGCCCGCGTCACCGCCGCTGGAGTCGAGGAGAGTGAAGCTGCGCGAGGACGGCTTGTCGACGACGACCTCACCGGGCGCCGGGAAGCCGCTCTCCAGGCAGTGGCCGTTGGACATCACGAGCGCAGGGTCGCCGGGCTGCGAGTCGGGCACGCGGACGACGGAGCCGGAACAGTTGCTCAGCGCCACCGTCCCGGCGAAGTCAACCGCCTTGGCTTTGGCGGGGCGTTCGTCACTGACGGCCGTCGCGGGCGCCGCCGTCGCTCCGAGGAGCAGCACGGCGAAGCACGCACCGACGAGAGGCTTGTTCATGTGGGGGGTCCCCTCTGATGACTGTGTGACCGAAGTTGTTTCGGTTTTGTCATGCGCATTGTTGGGGCACCCGGCCGCGAGGACAAGACCGCATACGGACAGAGCTGACCGCTGACAGGACGCTTCTCTCCGCCTCCCCCTGCCCCCCCTGCCTCCTCCCCCCCTACGCCCCCCTGCGCTACGTGGCGCAAAACACGAGGCGGGTCTCGTTGTGCGCCCGTAAGCTCGCGGACATGCAGGTCATCCAGTCGACGAAGCTCGCCAACGTCTGTTACGAGATCCGGGGCCCGGTACTCGAGGAGGCGATGCGCCTGGAAGCCGCGGGCCACCGCATCCTCAAGCTCAACACCGGCAACCCCGCCGCCTTCGGCTTCGAGTGCCCGCCCGAGATCCTGGAGGACGTCCTCCGCAACGTCGGCGACGCGCACGGCTACGGCGACGCGAAGGGTCTCCTCGCGGCCCGTCGCGCGGTGGTCATGCACAACCAGACCCTGGGCATCGAGACCGACGTGGAGCACGTCTTCATCGGCAACGGCGTCTCCGAGCTGATCGTGATGGCCATGCAGGGCCTGCTCGACGACGGTGACGAGGTCCTCGTACCGGCCCCGGACTACCCGCTGTGGACGGCCGCGGTCTCACTCTCCGGCGGCACGGCCGTGCACTACCGCTGCGACGAGCAGGCGGACTGGATGCCGGACCTCGCCGACATCGAGCGCAAGGTGACCGACCGCACCAAGGCGCTCGTGATCATCAACCCGAACAACCCGACGGGCGCCGTCTACAGCGAGGACATGCTGCGCGGCCTGACGGACATCGCGCGCCGCCACAATCTCCTGGTCTGCTCGGACGAGATCTACGACAAGATCCTCTACGACGACGCGGTCCACACCCCCACCGCCGCCATCGCCCCCGACCTGCTCACCCTCACCTTCAACGGCATGTCGAAGGCGTATCGAGTCGCCGGTTACCGCGTCGGCTGGGTGGCGATCTCGGGTCCGAAGGCGCACGCGTCCTCGTACATCGAGGGTCTGACGATCCTCGCGAACATGCGCCTGTGCGCGAACATGCCGGGTCAGCACGGCGTGGTCGCGGCGCTCAGCGGACGCCAGACCATCAACGACCTCGTACTGCCGGGCGGCCGGCTGGTGGAGCAACGCGACACGGCGTACGACCTGCTGACGCAGATCCCCGGCGTGAGCTGCGTGAAGCCGAAGGGTTCGCTCTATCTCTTCCCGCGGCTCGACCCGAAGGTCTTCAAGATCAAGGACGACCGCCAGATGGTGCTCGACCTGCTGCGCGCCGAGAAGATCATGGTCGTCCACGGCACCGGCTTCAACTGGCCGGAGCCCGATCACTTCCGGGTCGTCACGCTGCCCACGGTGACCGACCTGACCGAGGCCGTGACGCGGATCGGCACCTTCCTGGAGGGCTACAGCCAGCCCTAGCCCCGTACCGACTCCGGAGAGCTACCCGACTCAACTTTAGACTGAATCTAATGTAGGATGGCTTTCAAGCTACCCGCCAGGAGGCCATCCCATGTACGAGCCGATCCGCACCAAGTCGGTCCATGCCATGGCCGACCCGGGCGACTTCCCCCACCGCTCCCGCGAGGAGGAGCTGGACATCCAGCTCGCCGCGCATCTGGCCGCGCTGCTCGCCGTCACGGACGAGCTGCGCGCCCTCGCGCCCGCCGCCGATCTGGACGACGCCGCCGAGCAGCTGTCGGCCGAGGTGGCCCGGCTGCGCGGCGGCCTGCCGCCCGTCCGCTCGGCCGTGGTGAGCGCCATTCACGAACCGCACCTCACCGCCCTGCACCAGCGCGCCCACGCCCTCGCCGGGCGTGCGCTGGTTGTGGCCGCGTCCCGGGCGGACACGGCCGCCGCGATTCTCGCCGCGCGACGTATGGATGCGCATGCGGGCGCGGCCCGGCTGGTCGGCGCCCACTGAGCTACCGCGAAGGCTGCTTGCGCGACCGCGGATGCGCCGTGGCTGGGCGCGCAGTTCCCCGCGCCCCTTCGGGCACGGCCCATGAACGGCCCCGGTCCGAACGCCTCTAGGCGCTCGGACCGGGAGCCACCTACCCGGGATACGGGATCGTCAGCCGAGACGCTGCACCAGGGCGCGGTACTCGTCCCACAGTTCCTTGGGCGTGTGGTCGCCGAAGGTGTTCAGGTGCTCGGGGACCAGCGAGGCCTCGTCGCGCCAGACCTCCTTGTCGACCGTGAGCAGGAACTCCAGGTCGTCCTTGGCCAGGTCGAGGCCCTCGGTGTCCAGCGAGTCGACCGTCGGCAGGATGCCGATGGGCGTCTCGACGCCCTCCGCCTTGCCGTCGAGCCGGTCCACGATCCACTTCAGGACGCGGGAGTTCTCGCCGAAGCCGGGCCACACGAACTTGCCCTCGGCGTTCTTGCGGAACCAGTTCACGTAGTAGATCTTCGGGAGCTTCGACTGGTCGGGCTTGTCCGCGCCGACCTTGACCCAGTGGGCCATGTAGTCGCCCATGTTGTAGCCGCAGAACGGCAGCATCGCGAACGGGTCGCGGCGCAGCTCGCCGACCTTGCCCTCGGCCGCGGCGGTCTTCTCGCTGGCCACGTTCGCGCCGAGGAAGACGCCGTGCTGCCAGTTGAAGGACTCCGTCACCAGCGGCACCGCGCTGGCGCGCCGGCCGCCGAAGAGGATCGCCGAGATCGGCACGCCCTTGGGGTCCTCCCACTCGGGCGCGATGATCGGGCACTGCGAGGCGGGCGTGGTGAAGCGGGCGTTCGGGTGGGCCGCCGGGACGCCCGACTCGGGGGTCCAGTCGTTGCCCTTCCAGTCGGTGAGGTGGGCGGGAGTCTCCTCCGTCATGCCCTCCCACCAGACGTCGTTGTCGTCGGTGAGCGCGACGTTCGTGAAGACCGAGTTGCCCCACAGGGTCTTCATGGCGTTGGCGTTGGTGTGCTCGCCGGTGCCGGGCGCGACGCCGAAGAAGCCGGCCTCGGGGTTGATCGCGTAGAGCCGGCCGTCCTCGCCGAAACGCATCCAGGCGATGTCGTCGCCGATGGTCTCGACGGTCCAGCCGCGGGTCGTCGGCTCCAGCATGGCGAGGTTGGTCTTGCCGCAGGCGCTCGGGAACGCGGCGGCGACGTACTTCGACTCGCCCTGCGGGGGCGTCAGCTTGAGGATCAGCATGTGCTCGGCCAGCCAGCCCTCGTCGCGCGCCATGACGGAGGCGATGCGCAGGGCGTAGCACTTCTTGCCGAGCAGGGCGTTGCCGCCGTAGCCCGAGCCGTACGACCAGATCTCGCGGTCCTCGGGGAAGTGCGAGATGTACTTCGTGGAGTTGCAGGGCCACGGGACGTCGGCCTCGCCCGCTTCGAGCGGGGCACCGAGCGTGTGGACGGCCTTCACGAAGAAGCCGTCGTCGCCGAGCTCGTCCAGGACCGCCTGGCCCATGCGGGTCATGGTGCGCATGGAGACGGCGACGTACGCGGAGTCGGTGATCTCCACGCCGATCGCGGACAGCGGCGAGCCGACCGGGCCCATGCAGAAGGGCACGACGTACATCGTGCGGCCGCGCATCGAGCCGCGGAAGACACCACCCTCGCCGTCCGAGCCCTGGAAGATCTCCCGCATCTCGGCGGGGGCCTTCCAGTGGTTGGTCGGGCCCGCGTCCTCTTCCTTCTCGGAGCAGATGAAGGTGCGGTCCTCGACGCGCGCGACGTCGGTCGGGTCGGAGGCCGCGTAGTACGAGTTCGGGCGCAGCGTCGGGTCGAGCTTCTTGAAGGTGCCCTTGGCGACGAGCTCCTCGCACAGGCGCTCGTACTCGGCCTCGGATCCGTCACACCAGACCACGCTGTCCGGCTGCGTCAGTTCGACGATCTCGTTCACCCAGGAGACGAGCTCCTGGTGGTTGGTGGGAACGGTGCCCAGAGTCTCAGAGAGAAGGGGAGCCGCGATGTCGCGCGCCACGATTGCTCCTATACGAGGGGTTTATAGGTTTGTTGCCCCGTGGGGGCTGCGACCCGGACGCTTCACGTGTTGATCCCTCTGGCGCTCATCCGGTGCCGACCGCACTCATTTGATCATCCGACGCATCCGCGCATATGTCCAGGGGGCGTCACAAGTGAGCGGCGTGAGTATCGCCACTCGCCCGGTCGGCCTGCCGTACGCGAATCCGTCACTTGTACGCTCGGGTATCACCGTGAGCATCGCCACTTGTGCGCCACGGTTCTCCCCTGACTGATGCCTAACTTACGGTTGCGTAGGTACGATTTCTCCCATGACCGCTCCCGTCCCTGACGCGATCACGAACAGCAAGACCAACGGCCGCGACGCGGCCTCCAGCTCCGACTCGTCCGTGCTCGACGCCCTGCCGCTTCCCGACCTCGCGGAAGTGAAGCCCAAGATGCGCGGCTGGCTGCACGCGGGCATGTTCCCGGCGGTGCTCGTCTCGGGCATCGTGCTGCTGGCGCTCACGGACTCCACGCGCGCGCGGATCGCCTGCGGGATCTACGTCCTGTCGGCGTGCCTGCTCTTCGGAGTCAGCGCGATCTACCACCGGGGCACCTGGAGTCCGCGCGCGGACGGCGTACTGCGCAGACTCGACCACGCCAACATCTTCCTGATCATCGCGGGCACGTACACCCCGCTGACGATGCTGCTCCTGCCCGACTCCAAGGGGCAGTGGCTGCTCTGGGGCGTCTGGGGCGCGGCGGTGGCCGGCATTCTCTTCCGGGTCTTCTGGGTCGGCGCGCCCCGCTGGCTCTACACCCCCTGTTACATCGCCATGGGCTGGGCCGCGGTCTTCTTCCTGCCCGACTTCCTGCGGGCGGGCGGCGTCGCCGTCCTGGTCCTGGTGATCGTGGGCGGGCTGCTCTACAGCGCGGGCGGCGTGATCTACGGCATCAAGCGCCCCAACCCCTCCCCGCGCTTCTTCGGCTTCCACGAGGTCTTCCACTCCCTGACGCTGGCCGCGTTCGCGGTGCACTACGTGGGCATCTCGCTGGTGGCTTACCGGCACGGATAGAACCAGCGGAGGGGCTACCTGCCCCCTCCGCTCTCTCATGGCCGCGGCTTTCGAGCCGCGGCCATTTGCATGCCCGGACGCGCATGCCCGGACGCACGCGCCCGGACGCGCACGTGCACCTCTTGACGGTGACTACTATTTGATAGTTACTCTCAATTCATGGCCACTGTCACAAGCTCGTCTGCCGCACAACGGCAGGACCCACGCCGCTGGTGGGCGCTCGCCGCCCTGGTCGCGAGCATGCTCGTGCTCGGTTTCGACATGACGATCCTCAACGTCGCCCTGCCGACGATGGCCGGACAACTGGACGCGAGCACGGGCGAACAGCAGTGGATGGCGGACGCGTACGTCGTCGTGTTCGCGGCCCTGATGCTTCCGGCCGGGCTGCTCGGCGACCGGTTCGGGCGCCGCCGGATGCTGGTCACCGGGCTCGGGATCTTCCTGGTGGGCTCGTTGATCGGCACCTTCGTCGACTCGGTGGAGCTGGTCGTCGTGGCACGGGCGGTCATGGGCATGGGCGGCGCGCTCGTCATGCCCCTCGCTCTCGCGGTGCTGCCGGCGCTCTTCGCCCCCGGCGAGCGGACCAAGGCCATCGGCATCGTCTCCGCGGCCTCCGCGCTCGGCGCCCCGCTCGGGCCGATCGTGGGCGGCTGGCTCCTCGACCACTTCTGGTGGGGCTCGATCTTCCTGATCAATGTCCCCATGGTGGGCATCGGGATCACGGCCTGCGTCTTCCTGCTCCCGGAGACGACCGATCCGTCCGCCCCCAAGGTCGACGTCGCCGCCACCGCCCTCACCGCGGCCGGGCTCGGCGCGCTCATCTACGCGATCATCGAAGCCCCCGTACGGGGCTGGGGCGACCCGCTGATCCTCGGCATGTTCGCCGGGGCGGCCGTCCTGCTCACCGGGCTCGTCCTGCGCGAACGGAACATGCCGCGCCCGATGCTCGACATGTCCCTGCTGCGCCACCGCGGCTTCCTGCTCAACACGGTCGCGGCGACGCTCGTCATGTTCGTCCTGTCGGGCCTGATGTTCGTGCTTCCGCAGTATCTGCAGGCGGTGCTCGGGCATGACGCCTTCGGCACCGGTCTGCGGATGCTGCCGATGATGGGCGGCCTCCTCGTCGCGGCGAAGGGCGCGGAGCCCGTCGTACGCCGCTTCGGGGCGCGTGCGGTGATCAGCGCCGGGCTCGTCGTCCTCGCCTTCGCGGCGATCCTCGGCAGCCGTACGACGCCCGACTCCGGCTACGGCTTCACCGCGCTGTGGCTCACCGTCGCCGGGGTCGGCTTCGGCTTCGCCGTCGTGCCGGCCATGGACTCGGCCCTCGGGGCGCTGCCCGTGGAGCGGGCGGGATCGGGCGCGGGGCTCCTGATGACCGTGCGGCAGGTCGGCAGCGCCATCGGCATCGCCCTGCTCGGCTCGCTGCTCTCCAGCGTGTATGTCGACCGCCTCGACACCGGCACGATCCCGGACGCGGCAGCGGAGGCGTCGGGCGAGTCGGTGGTGGCCGCCCACGCGGTCGCCGAACGGCTCGGGGTTTCCCGGCTCGCCGACTCCGCCGACGAGGCGTACATCGACGGCATGGTGACGGTCCTCCTGGTGAGCGGTGTCGCGGCGCTTGTGACGGCGCTGCTGGTCGCCGCGCTGCTGCCGAAGTCGGATCCCGCGCCGCCGGACGACGGCGACATGGCACGGCGGATCGAGGATGCCTGACAATGAACGCCATGACGGCCGCACGAATCACCGCTTCCTCGCAGGGCTCCCAGCTGGGGCTCCGCGAACGGAAGAAGCTCAAGACGCGCATCGCGATCCGTGAGGCCACCTACCGGCTGATCGAGGAGCAGGGGTACGACGCGACGACGGTCGAGCAGATCGCCGAGGCCGCGGAGGTGTCGCCGTCCACCGTCTTCCGGTACTTCCCCACCAAGGAGGACATCGTCCTCACCGACGAGTACGACCCGCTCCTGGAGGACGATCTGCGGGCGCGCCCCGCGGACGAGCCGATCGTGGAGTCCTTGCGGCACGTGCTGCGCAGGGCGGTGAGCCTCGGCTTCACGGAGGAGCCGGAGGTCTCGCGCCTCCGCACCCGCCTGATGATCGAGGTCCCCGCGGTCCGCTCCCGGCTCCTGGAAAGCATGTCGGTCACCGGCCGGATGCTGTGCCGCGTCATCGCGGAACGCGCGGGCCGCGACCCCGAGGAACTGGAGGTCCGGGTGTTCGCGATGAGCCTCACCGCGGCACTCACGGAAACGGCGGCGTACTGGGCCGAGCACGGCCACGAGGACGACCTGGGCACCCTGGTGGACCGAGCCCTCGGCATGCTGATCGCCGGCTTCGGCACGGGCGCGCAGGAGGCCTGACTCGC
The DNA here is from genome assembly GCF_040730185.1 of Streptomyces sp. Je 1-332. Taxonomy (NCBI): domain Bacteria; kingdom Bacillati; phylum Actinomycetota; class Actinomycetes; order Kitasatosporales; family Streptomycetaceae; genus Streptomyces; species Streptomyces sp. Je 1-332. The sequence continues at coordinate 5,102,599 of NZ_CP160402.1, read as the reverse complement.
GCGTGCACCCTGGGTAGGTGGGGTCCGGGCGTTCGCGATGATCCTCACCGCCGCCCTCACGCAGACGGCGGCGTACTGGGCTGAACACAGCCACGAGGACGACCTGGGCACTCTGGTGGACCGAGCCCTCGGCATGCTGATCACCGGCTTCGGCACGGGCACGCGGGAGGTCTGACTCGCGCGTGCGCCCCGGGGATGACAGCCACGGGGACGACCTGGGCGAGCTGGTCGACCGCGCCCCTGAGCATGCTGGTCGACGGCTTCGGCACGGGCACGCGGGAGGCCTGACTCGCGCGTGCGCCCCGGGGAGATCCCTCGGGAAAATACCCGGTCGCCGTAGCTGACCGCATGCCATCCTGACCGCATGGACGGTCCCGAGATCCTCATCCGCTTCGCCCCCGAGCTGGGCATTTTCGTCCCGCACGAGCGAAGGGGCGGTCCCACCAAGGCCGTTACGGACGGCGTGTCCACGCTCGGGCACGTCGTCGAGTCGCTCGGGGTGCCGTTGACGGAGGTCGGCTCGCTCTTCGTGGACGGCGCCGAAGTCCCCGTCTCGCACGTCCCGTCGGCGGACGAGTCGGTGGAGGTCCGCGCCGTCCCGCGCCCCCAGCCCGTCCCCGGCGCCCCTCTGCGCTTCCTCCTCGACGTCCATCTCGGCACGCTGGCCCGCCGGTTGCGGCTCCTGGGCGTCGACGCGGCGTACGAGAGCACGGACATCGGCGACCCCGCCCTCGCCACGCGCTCGGCCGCCGAGCGGCGGGTGCTGCTGAGCAGGGACCGGGGGCTGTTGCGGCGGCGGGAGCTGTGGGCCGGGGCGTACGTCTACAGCGACGCGCCGGAGGAGCAACTGCGGGACGTGCTGGGCCGGTTCGCCCCCGCACTGGCCCCCTGGACGCGATGCACGGCCTGCAACGGCTCCCTGCGGGCGGCCACCAAGGAGGACGTGGCGGACCGCCTGGAGGGCGGCACCCGGGGGTCGTACGACGTGTTCGCGGAGTGCGGGGAGTGCGGGCGGGTGTACTGGCGGGGAGCCCATCATGACCGGCTGGAGGGGATCGTGGCGGGGGCGGTCGCGGAATTCTCCCCAACCCCAACCCCAACCTCAACCCCGCCCCTTCCCGGCTGAGGAGGGGCCCTCGCGCCGAGCGAGTTTTCGGGAAGGGGCGGGGTTGGGGAAAAGAACCCCCAGGCGTCAGCCCGAAAGCTTCGCCGCCAACTCCCCCGCATCCACCGTCGGCGCGTCGCAGACGAACCGGCGGCAGACGTAAGCCGCCGGAAGTCCGCCCACCATGCCCCTCCCCGCGAGCAGCGGCAGCTCGTCGCCCCCCTCGGGGCCGACCGAGACCACAGCCCCCGGCGCCGTCCCCAGCAGGGCGGTGCGATGCAACTCCCCGCCCACGGAACCGATCACCGCGACCTCACGCGGCCCGTCGAGCGCGGCCTCGGCCACCGCGAGCCCGTGCCCGATGAACCGCGGAGCACGCGGCGCGAGCCCCTTCACCACACCCAACGCCCGCTCCGCCGCGAGGCGATGCGGCTCGGCGCCGGTCTGCGCCGCGTACGAGAGGAGCGCCCCCGCAGCCGCCGTCCACCCGGACGGCACCGCGTTGTCCGTGGGGTCCTGCGGCCGGCGGATCAACTGCTCGGCGTCCGCCGCCGTGTCGTACAGGGATCCGGACTCCGCGTCCACGAACTGCCCGAGCACGTGGTCGAGCAGGAACCCGGCGAACTCCAGCCACACGCCCTCCCCCGTCACGGAGGCCAGCGCGAGGAACCCCTCGGCGACGTCGGCGTAGTCCTCCAACACACCTGCGTTGGCGCCGACTTGACCGTCCTTGGACGTACGGGAGAGGCGCGCCCTGTCGTCCATGTGCAGCCGCACGAGCAGATCGCCCGCGCCCACCGCCGCCGCCACCAGGTCCGGCCGGTCGAAGTACGTGCCGACCTCCGCGAGCGCGGCGACGGCGAGCCCGTTCCAGGCGGCGACGATCTTGTCGTCCCGGCCGGGCGCGGGGCGCTCCGAGCGCGCCGCGAGCAGCCGCTCCCGGATCGAGGAGATCCGCGCGGCGTCGGCCACCACACCGCCCGTGTCGGGGAGTTGGAGCACGGAGGCGCCCTCCTCGAAGGTCCCTTCCTCCGTCACCCCGAAGTACGTCGCGGCCAACTCCGCGTCGGCGTCGCCGAGCACCTCGCGCAGCTGCTCCGGCGTCCACACGTAGTACGCGCCCTCGACGTGTTTGCCGCTCGCCGCGTCCTCGCTGTCGGCGTCGAGCGCGGAGGCGAAACCGCCCTCGTTCGTGCGCAGTTCGCGCACCATGAAGTCGGCCGTCTCCAGAGCCACGCGCCGCGCGAGGTCCGAGCCCGTGGCCCGCCACAGGTGGGCGTAGACCCGGCAGAGCAGGGCGTTGTCGTACAGCATCTTCTCGAAGTGGGGCACGACCCACTCCCGGTCCACGGAGTACCGCGCGAAGCCGCCGCCCAGCTGGTCGTAGATGCCGCCGCGCGCCATCCGCTCGCAGGTGTCGGCCGCCATCTGGAGGGCGCCCTCGGAGCCGGTGCGGGCGTAGTGCCGCAGCAGGAACTCCACGACCATGGACGGCGGGAACTTGGGCGCACCCCCGAAGCCGCCGCGCGAGGCGTCGTAGTCGCGCGTCAGGCCGAGCAGCGCCTGGGCGAGCTCGTCCTCGCCGGGCAGTTCGTCGGCGCCGAACGCCAGCTGCCGGTCGGCGAGGTCCCGCACGATCTTCCCGGCGACCTCGGCGACCTCGTCACGCCGGTCCTCCCAGGCACGCCGGACCCCGTCGGCCACCTGCTGGAAGGAGGGCATGCCGTGCCGGGGCTCGGGCGGGAAGTACGTGCCGAAGTAGAAGGGCTCGGCGTCGGGCGTGAGGAAGACCGTCATGGGCCAGCCACCCTGGCCGGTCGCGGCCTGTACGGCCTCCATGTAGACGGCGTCGATGTCGGGCCGCTCCTCGCGGTCGACCTTGACGCTGACGAAGTTCGCGTTCAGGAAGGCGGCCGTGCCGGCGTCCTCGAAGGACTCGTGCGCCATGACGTGGCACCAGTGGCACGCGGAGTAGCCGACCGACAGCAAGACGGGTACATCGCGCCGTCGCGCTTCCTCGAATGCCTCCGGTTCCCAGGGCCACCAGTCGACCGGATTGTCAGCGTGCTGAAGCAGATAAGGCGAGGTCACACCAGCTAGCCGGTTCATGCCATCCAGGCTCTCACAGCGCTTCGCCCTGAGGGCGAAGCCCACCATCTTCCGAATCCGGTGCGCCGCATCGCAGGACAGTAGGCTGAGCACAAGAGTGCCGGAACTGCCGAGGCTCCTCTCGAAGGAGGTACACCATGACCGCCGAGATGGTGGCGCCCGCCTGGATGCATACGCAGATCAGCGCGGAACAGTACGACTCCTGGTCCGAGGAGCAGTGCACCGGCATCGAAATCGTGGACGGGATGGTCGTCGTGAGCCCGAGCGCCTCGAAGCGCCACAACCGGCTGGCCCGCATCCTGGCCAATGCCCTGGACGCAGCCGCGGGCCCCGACTGGAACGCAGACACGGACTTCGACGTCCGCCTGCAGGACGTTCCACTCACCAACCGCCGTCCGGACGTCATCGTCTACCGGGCGGAAACCATCGACCTCACGCCCACCCGCCCCGAGCACGTGCTTCTGGTCGTCGAGATCGTGTCGCCCGGTTCGGAAACCACGGACCGGGTCGTAAAGGTCGACCAGTACGCCAAGGCCGGCATCCCCTTCTACTGGCGGGTCGAGCAGGCCGCCACCGGCGTTCCCATCGTCTACACCTACGTCCTCGACCCTGCGACCAAGAGCTACAGGGACGGCGAGATGTTCACCGCCGCGATCAAGACTGCTGCACCCTTCTCCGTCAATGTCGACCTGGGTTCCATCTGACGGTCTGCATCTGCGCGACAGCCCCACCGACGACACCCATCGCCGGACTGGTCTGCAGCCTTGCCGTCGGCGGGGCCGACCGGGTTGGAACCCTCCACACACGCCCCGCTCGCCCTTCGCCACCATGGCCGACCCTGGCACGGCGACTTCCTTATTGTGCAAGTGACAGTAACTGAAGTACCTTGCACGACATGCAACATGACGTGTGGTCACCTCCTCCTGTACTGCTGACGGTCGACCTCGTGATCCTGACGCTGAGGGAGAGCCGCCTCCACGTGCTCCTGGTGGAGAGGGGTGAAGATCCCTTCCGTGGCATCTCGGCGCTGCCCGGAGGATTTCTGAGCCACGGCGATGAGGAGATTTTGGATGCCGCCCACCGCGAACTGAGCGAGGAAACCGCCCTACCCGCCGGTTCGGTCCACCTTGAACAGCTGGCCGTGTACGGGGACTCGGGCCGTGATCCTCGGGGCCGAGTCGTATCCGTAGCCCACCTGGCGATCGCACCGAGGCTGCCGGAGCCGGTCGCGGGAACGGATGCCACCGATGCCGCGTGGGTTCCCGCAGAAGCCGTCCTGTCCGGTGAAGTGAAGCTCGCCTTTGATCACCGCCGAATCGTTAGCGACGGGATCGAACGCGCGCGCACCAAGCTCGAGTTCTCTTCTCTGGCCACAGCATTCTGCAGAGAAAACTTCACCATCACAGAGCTACAACAAGTGTACGAAGCCGTCTGGGGCACCGAACTCGACACTCGCAATTTCTACCGAAAGGTCCAAGCCGTAAAGGGGTTCATCGTCCCAGTAGGCACGAATCGCAGGACCACAGGAGGACGGCCGGCACGGCTGTACCGGACCGGCCCGAAGACGATGCTGTTCCCCCCGCTGATCCGACCCGCGCCATCCGTGATGGAAGAGATCACGAAAGAGAAGGAGGCATAGATGCCAAGTGGCCAAGTGGTGGTTCTCACTGCCCTCAATCTTGAATACCAGGCTGTGCGCCAGAAGCTCGCGGGTACGCAGGTGCATCGTCATAAGCGTGGTACCCGGTTCGAGGTGGGAACTGTGCAGGGCACATCGTGCCGTGTCGCACTCGGCCTGACGAGCAAGGGGAACAGTTCCGCAGCAGTGATCGCCGAACGCGCGATTCAGGAATTCTCGCCGGTGGCCGTGCTGTTCGTCGGGGTCGCTGGAGCCCTGTGGGAGACCGCCAGGCTGGGCGACGTGGTGATGGCGACACACGTGTACGCCTACCACGGCGGCACCAGCGAGGACGATGGACTCAAAGCCCGCCCTCGGGTGTGGGAAGCACCGCACGGCATCAGCCAGCTCGCTGCACACCTGGCCCGCCTGAACGACTGGGCGGACCCCACGGCCGGTTACGAGGACATGCCGCGGGTGTGCTTCGGGGCGATCGCCGCTGGAGAGGTCGTCCAGAACTCGATGATCTCGGACGAAGCGAAGTGGATCCGACAGCACTACAACGACGCACTCGCCATCGAGATGGAGGCTGCAGGTGTGGCACAAGCCGGCCATCTCAACGGGGCTCCGGTGGCCATCGTCCGAGGGATCAGCGACCGGGCGGACGGCACGAAAAACAGTGCTACGGACCGCAGCTGGCAGCCACGGGCCGTGGCGAACGCAGCTGCGTTCGCCACCCGCTTAGCAGTGGAGTTGTTGGGGGAACAGAAGGAGACCGCAATGTCTCAGGACGACGGGGTCCGTTCGGCCGACAGGTTGGACCGACGCGTCAGCAACACCGCACACAACAGCACCGTCGGTATCATGGCCGGCTCGGTCATGGGCAGCAGTGTCCACATGAACTCGGCCCCGAAGGCATCCGGCACGACGGACCTGATCGCGGAGCTGAACGGCTTCCGCGAGCAGTTGGGGCGGCACCGTACTGAGGGCGCCCTCGACGAGGACACCTACCGAGAGGCCCTGAACGATCTGGACTCCGCCCTCCGGACAGCCGGGAGGAACACCCCCGAATCGTCGAAGCGGACTGCCATGACGCTCAAGAGGCTGCGTGGGTTGGTCGCGGAGTGCCCCGCACTGGTGGCCGAGCTGGCCCCCATGGTGGCGGCGGCCGGTGAGCGAGCATGAGCCAGACCAGCGATGCCGCATACAACTCGGCCGCATACGACTCCACCGTCGGAATCCAGGCTGAGACCGTACACAACTCCAGTGTCTACTTCGTCCACCCGGACGCTTCACCCCAGGAGAAGTACAGGGTGGGCGTGCGGCTACTGGAGGACGGCATCCCCAGCCGCGCCCGCGAAATGATCACTGATGCGATCGCTCACGGGTACGACAGCGCGGAAGTTCGTTTCCACTGGGCGCTCGCCGTGCTCAGCGCACGCACCTACGACGACCTCAGTGCCGAAGAGGTCCAACGGCTCCACTACAGCTCCGGGCTCGTACAGACCTTCGCCGAGGACGAGTGGAAAGAAGCTCTGCGCGTCACTTTCGGCCTGCTGACGGTGCTCAGCACCGCCCACGGCGAGACCGGCCCAGTGCTGAAGCAGCTGCAAGATCTGCCGCTCCGCCAGCACAACGCAATCCTCCGCCACCTCGACCTCATGCTCACCGGAGGACTGAAAGACGACCTGTGGGCGGAGACCTGTGAACGAGCCAGGGCGGGGCGGTTCGGCAACGACCGGAGCCGGCGGGTCTGGGCCTACTTCGCGCCTGCCCCTATCGGGGCGCGCGCCGTTCAGCCCCACCCGAGCACCGCTGCCGCCGCCGAGGCGGCCCTCCCTGTCCGCACAGTCCTGTTCATCATCAGCAGCGTGCTCCTCTGGTGCCTGGCACTGATCTCGGATGCGGCCGAGGCGACCGTCGAGTTACTGGTGGCGCTCAGCGCGGGTCTGACTGCCGCCCGCTTCGGTGACCGGTGGTGCCAGGAACCCCGGTTGCACCTCACTGCCGGGGCTCGCATCCCGCACACGTACAGTCCTTCCTCAGACGAGGACGGGTTCACCAAACGCGTCCGCCATTCGTTCGATCACTACTTCAGCGTTCGCACGCCACACGAGTTCACGCCGGACGCCTGGCTCGCCCACACCGCTCAGGTCCGCAACAGCCTCGCCGCCGAGATCGCGGACCTTTATCGGGAGAGCCGGGTCGGTGTGGACCGGGTCACCTGGTTGATCCGGTACCTCGCTGAGGACGCCAGGAACCGCCACAACAACGGCACCCTATTCGAAGATCACCGCCATAGCCGGACTCCTGTCAAGACGAAGGCCGTGACCGTGGTGGCCCTAGCCGTTCTCGGCGTCACGGCTCTGACCGCGTTCGAAACGGCAGTTTCGGGTGCCCCCTCGCCTAGATCGCTATGGGCTTTCCTTGCCATGCTCGGTGCTGCCTGGTCCGGGCACGCAACCGCTTCGCTGTGGCTGCAGGTCCGGCGTGAAGAGCACCGGCTGGCCAGGGAGACCCTGAAGTACCGTGAGCAACTGACAGCACGACAGGCTGCGCACCAGCGCTGGCAGTCCCTCCTGGACACCACGCGTCCCAGCGAGCAGCAAATGGAGACTTGGCTCGCCTGCGACAAGACTTCGTTCGTCGATGAGGCGCTCCGGCACCACCGGCTCACCTGGCGCGATCTGATCACCCACACCATCCTGGTTTCCCCCGCCCCTTCCTACAAACGAGGGCGCGTCAGGCGCGGCCCCTGGCGGTACTCGCACTACGTGTTCCGCTTGTTCCTGTTCACCCAGGACGGCATCCGCGAGATGAGCTCCGAGTTCAGCTTCTCCGACGCAACGCGCAAGAACGAACAGCGGAGCAACTACCGCTTCGACGCTCTGTCCTCCGTCCAGGTCGCGGAGAACGTCGATGGAGGCTACGACCTGGAACTCGTCCTCACCAACGGGCCAGCCAGGAAGATACGCGTCAAGGACGCCGATGCCCATCAACTGGCGCCGGACGAGAATTCCAGGGAAATCTCCGAGATCAACCTCAGCGCGGCCGGATCCACCCATACCTTCCGCCTACTGGAGGGGATCGCGGCAGACGGGAAGGGTTGGATCGAACGACACAGCCCCGACAACCTGACGCCATTTCAGTTCGCCGGGTGATCCTGAATTCGAGCATGGGAATGCCTGTGAATTCCACGGATGATGTCACCGAGGGAAAAATCTTGCTGACCGAATACGACCGCCTCAAGGAGGAACAGAAGGCCCGCATAGGATTCCGCGACAACCTGCTCTATTTCACGCTCGCCGCGGCCACTGCGGTCGTGGCTATCACCGTCCAGAGCGGACAGTTCCGACTACTCCTCTCCGTCCCCGTGATCTGCCTCATTCTGGGATGGACCTACCTGGTCAACGACGAGAAGGTCTCGGCAATCAGCTACTACGTCCGCGACCAACTGGGACCGCGCCTGGGGGAACTCGCCTCCACCCACGGCACGATGTTCGGCTGGGAGGTCTACCACCGCAACGTTGCAGGCCGCACCATGCGCAAGCGGCTTCAGACCGCGGTGGACCTGTTCGCGTACCTGGTGTTGCCGATGGTCTGCACGGCCGCGTTCTGGTGCTCTCCTACCGTTCAGCCCTTGCTCGCGCTCACTTCTCTCGTGCAGACGCTCGCTTTGATCGTCCTGGGCTGGCAGTTCCTGCGCCGCGTGGAGCGGTAGCCGCACCGGACGGTGCGCAGCTGCCACGGGCCCGCGGCGAGCCGCGCGGGTTCGGGCTTCGTGGCCGCGCGCTGGGCTACGGGCGAAGGCGTCTTGGTGGTGCTCCCACGTGATCCGCTGACGCCCTCGCGTCGAAGGCTCCTACGCAGGACACTTGTGAACGCAGGTGACTGGTGATCTCAGATGTTGCTCTCGGAGGGGGATCCATATGCGGGACAGCCATCGGGCCGAAGCCGAGCGGCTGTTGGTGCGGGCGGTGGAGGAAGAGGTGCGGCGCTCCGGCGGTCGTATCGACGGGGGTGTGCTGCTCTCGCGGGCCCGTGGCGCCTTGGACACCATGGAGCAGACCGCCGCCGAGGAGTACGCCGCGTACGCGCAGGCCGTCGACGAGGCGGAGGCGGGGCAGCTCTCCTTCCGGCAGCGGTATGCCAGGGAAGGGGCGGGAACTCCGCTGCTGGTGGCGGCAGTTGCCGCTGTGGGCGCGTGTCTTGCCGACCTGGTCCTGGGGACCGCGGTGTCGACCGCCATGGGCGCGGGCGCCGCCGTCGCCGTCGTCGGCGCGGCCACCACCGTTCTGAAGGTCACCGCGGCGCACGTACCCGCGGCCAGCCGTCGCGCCGGTGCGATCAGCCAGCCGGGCGGGCCCGCGCAGCTGCGGCTGCAGTGGCTGACGGCCCTCGACGTGCGGGGCATCCGGCCCTTCCTCGACCAGCAGCGGGTGTTGCAGACCTCCACCGGCAAGAAGAAGGCGTCGCCGCAGCTGCGCGGCACGGACAAGAGCGCGGCGGCTCGGCGGCGTACCGTACTGGAGCAGTCCTTCACCCAACTTCCCGCGCCCGACGGGCCGTTCGCGGGGCGCCGGGCCGAGCTCGCCCGCGTCGCCCAGTGGGTGCACGCCGCGCGGGCCAGCACCGAGACCCGGCCCACCGTCGTCGTGCTGCACGGCGCGCCCGGCTCCGGGCGCTCCTCGCTCGCCGTGCGGGCCGCGCACGATCTGCGGGACCAGTTCCGGGGCGCGTGCGTCGTCGACCTGCGGGGCGAGAGCTCACAGCCGCTGTCCACGCGGGACGCGCTCCTGCACCTGCTGAATCGATTGGGCGCCCCGCGCGAGCAGCTGCTCTTCCGTGAGCGTTCCTCGCAGGAACAGCAGGTCAAGCGGCTCAGCGAGATCTACCACCAGTATCTGACCGGCCTCGCGGTGACCGTCGTGCTCGACGACGCGAGCGACCCGGAGCAGGTGCGCACGCTGGTGCCCGAGCGCTCCGACAGCCTCGTGCTCGTCACCACCCGGGGGCCCCTCGACCTCCCCGCCGACCTGCCCGCCTGGGTGCACCAGCTGCCGGTGGAGCCGCTGGACGCGGCGGGCGCCGAGGAGCTCCTGAGGGAAGCGGCCGAGGACGCCTCCGGGCCCTATGACGCCGAATCCGCCGAAGCCGTACGGGAGTTGTGCGGCGGCTTACCGCTCGCCCTGCGCGTCGCCGGGTCGTCGATCGGCTCGCGCACGGCGACGCAGCTGGCCGCGGACCTGGCCGCGTACGGCCCTGTGGACCCCGTGGAGCGCGTCCTGTGGATGCGCTACACCGACCAGAGCGAGCCCGCGCGGCGTCTGCTGCGCAGGCTCGCGCTCGCGGGCCGCGCGTCGCTGGGGGCGGCCGCCGCCGCTGCCCTGCTCGGCTCCGACGAGCAGGAGGCGGGCCGCCAGCTGACCGCGCTCTCGCGCGCGGGCCTCGTCGACCACGTGCGCGGCACCCGCTACCGCCTGCACGACCTCGTACGGGCCTTCGCCCTCGCCCGCCTCATCGACGAGGAGGAGCCCGGCGAGCGCACCGCCGCGCAGGAACGCCTGATCGTCAGCTACAGCGAGCTCGCCGGATCGGTGATCCGCCTGGTCGACGGCAAGATGTCGACGCGGGCGGGCCAGTTCGACCGGCACGGCTTCTCCTCGCTCGACGCGGCCCTGCGCTGGCTCGACGACGAGTCCAGCTTCATCACGGCGGCGCTGCGGCACGCGGAGGGCGTGGACCAGGAGGCGGTGCTCCATCTCCTGGGCGCCCTGTGCGACTACTGCCTGCTGCGCGGCGACCTCTACCGCCTTGGCGAGATCAGCGAGCTCACGCAGGCCGTCGGGCAGGGGCTTCTCTCACGGAGCGTGCAGTGGCGCACCGGCATCGCGTCCCGTCAGCTCGGCGAGCTCGACCAGGCGCGCACGACCCTGACGTCCGTCGTGGACCTGTACATGGAGGCCCATCAGGACGCGGGCGCCGCCCTCGCCCTGTGCTCCCTGGGGATCACCCTGCACCACCAGGGAAACCTGACGGAGGCGTCGGCGCGGCTGCGGGAGGCCCTCGATCTGCAGGCCCCGGACGAGCTCGCCGGTGACCGCGCCTGGACGATGCACGCCCTCGCCGCGGTGGAGCGTGACCGCGCCAACCTCAACCAGGCCCTCGGCCTCCTGGAGACCTCGCTCGTCCTGCACCGCGAGAACGACTCCCTGCACGGCGAGGCCTGGGCGCACTTCCAGCTGGGCCAGCTCTGCCTGCGCATGGGCGACGTACCGCGCGCGGAGGAGCAGCTGCGGGGAGCCCTCGACCTGTACGGGCGTACGCGTGACGGCCGCGGCGAGGCATGGGCCCTGACGCAGCTCGCGCGGGCCCGGCTTGTCGACGGCGACGCATCGGCCGCGGTCGACGGGCTGCGGCAGGCGGTCTCCCGGCACCGCGACAACGAGGACGCGCGCGGCGAGGCGTGGAGCGCCTACTACCTGGGCCAGGCCCTGGAGGAGGCGGGCAGCCTGGACCAGGCGGTGCGCGAGCTGGAGCGCTCGCGGACGATGTTCTCGCGGATGCGGGACGTGTACGGCCTGGCCTGCGCGCGGCATCACTCGGCGCGCGTGACCCGCGACCAGCGCGCCGCCCAGACGGGGTCGCTGCGCAACTCCGGCTTCGCCCGCCAGCTCCTGGTCGACGCCCGCGCCGACTTCCAGCGCATCGGGGTCGCGCACGGCGAGGCCTGGACGTGTCTGGAGCTCGCGGTCGTGGACGCGGGGAACACGCGCGCCCAGCAGGCGCTGGCTCTGTGCGACGAGGCGGCGGCGCTGTTCGCGTCGTACGGCGACCGCAGGGGCGAGGACTGGGCCCGCTTCCTGCGCTGCACCCTGCTGCCCTACGGCTCGCCCGGCGGCTGGGAGATCGGCACCGCCGTCGCCCAGGAGGAACTCAGCCAGCTGGCCCGCGCCGGCCACCCGACGCGCGACGGCAAGCTCGCCGACTACATGGAGGCGTTCGGCCTGCTCCTGGAGCGCGGCGCCGAGCTGGAGGCGGGCTGGCAGGCCTGGCGCCTGGGCATGGTGCCGAACCGTCACTCCCGTGAGGTGATGGGAGTGACGGTGACGAGGGCGGGCTAGCTCTCAGCGAGGGCGCCAGCTCCCGGCGAGGACGGGCCAGCTCCCGGCGAGGGCGGGTCAGCCCTTGCGGGCCTCGGCCTCGGCGGGCTCGGCCTCGGCGGGCTTCGCCTCACCCTTGCCGGACCCCGCGGGCTCCTTGAAGTCGACCTTCCGCATGTGCTTGTTCATCGACTTCATCAGCCCCCAGACGGCGAGGGCCATCACCGCGAAGACGATGAAGCCGAGAACACCCGGGGTCACCTTGTCATCGTCGACCTCTTTGGCGAGAGGGACGAGATGCGTCATTGCCAGATGTGCGTTCACGCTAGGCATTGTCGCGGATGCCCGCAAAGAGGTCGTCCTCGGGGAGGGATGTATCGACGAGCGACTTCGCGAGCTCGTACTCCTCCGTGGGCCAGACCTCCTTCTGGAGCTCCATCGGCACGCGGAACCAGCCGCCCTCGGGGTCGATCTGCGTGGCGTGCGCGATCAGCGCCCGGTCGCGGACCTCGTAGAAGTCGGCGCAGGGAACGTGCGTGGTCAGCGTCCGCTCGACCCGCTCGAACTCGTCCCAGCGCTTCAGCCAGTCCCCGTAGGGCGACTCCAGGCCCTTGTCGAGCATCGCCTTGTGCAGCGCCTCGGTGCGGGGGCGGTTGAAGCCCTGGTTGTAGTAGAGCTTCTGCGGCTGGAAGACCGGGCCGAACTCGCTCTCCGGGTACTTCTCGGCGTCCGCCGCACCGTCGAAGGCCACCATCGTGATCTTGTGGGTCATGATGTGGTCGGGGTGCGGATAGCCGCCGTTCTCGTCGTACGTCGTGATGACCTGCGGACGGAAGGAACGGATCTGCCGGACCAGCTCACCGGCCGCCTTGTCGACGTCCTCCAGCGCGAAGCAGCCCTCGGGCAGCGGCGGCAGCGGGTCACCCTCGGGCAGACCCGAATCGACGAAGCCGAGCCAGTCCTGCTTGACGCCGAGGATCTCGCGGGCCTCGTCCATCTCCTTGCGGCGCACCTCGTGGATGTTCTCCTGGATGTACTTGTCACCCTGGAGCTTGGGGTTGAGGATGTCGCCGCGCTCCCCGCCCGTGCAGGTCACGACGTGCACGTCCACCCCCTCGGACACGTACTTGGCCATGGTGGCCGCGCCCTTGGACGACTCGTCGTCGGGGTGGGCATGGACGGCCATCAGTCGCAGCTGCTCAGTCAAGACTCGATCCTCAGTGATCCGGCGCCCTGGTCAATATGGCGCAATGGGCGGCTTCTATAGTGACGGAACCGGGGGGCGGAAAATTCCGGCATCCCTTTTCCAGGAGGACGATCATGACGGCCGTGAGCGAGAAGCCCGTCGAGGGTCGATACGGCCACTCGCGCTCGGCCGACGAGCGCGCGGACCGGAAGCTGAAGATCACCGGTGGGGTCCTCGGTGTGCTCTTCCTCCTGATGATCGGCTGGTTCGGATACGACTACGTCTCCGGCACCAAGGTCAGCGGCGAAGTGATCAAGTTCGACGTCGTGTCGGCGAGCGCGGTCAAGGTGCACCTGGAGGTGCGCAAGGACGCGGACGCCAAGGGCTACTGCACCCTGCGCTCACAGGCCGAGGACGGCGAAGAGGTGGGCCGCGCGGACTTCCGGTTCGACCAGAACGAGGGCCGGATCGACAAGGTCGTCACGCTGCGCACGAAGGCACGCGGGACGAGCGCCGAGCTGCTCGGCTGCCACTCCGACTGACGCGGGCCGTCTGCGGGCCGTCGACAGGCCGCCCCACGCGTCACGCTGACCGGCCGACGCCCCCGGCGTATCGGCTCTCACCTGCGTCGACGTATTTCTGACGGCTTATGTCCTCCCCCTCACGCGCCTGAATTGTTAGGCTCGTGGTTTCGCCCACCCGTGAGGGAACATCCTTCTGGGTAGGGCGATGCTTTGTATTCCCAGTACCTACGAGGAGCACCTGTGACCCAGACCAGCGAGAACGTCACCTGGCTGACCCAGGAGGCGTACAACCAGCTCAAGGCCGAGCTGGAGTACCTGTCTGGTCCCGCGCGCACCGAGATCGCTACGAAGATCGCGGCGGCACGTGAGGAGGGCGACCTGCGCGAGAACGGCGGGTACCACGCGGCCAAGGAGGAGCAGGGCAAGCAGGAGCTCCGCGTCCGCCAGCTGACCCAGCTCCTTGAGCATGCGAAGGTCGGCGAGGCGCCGGCCGCGGACGGCGTGGTCGCGCCGGGCATGGTCGTGACGATCGCCTTTGACGGTGACGAGGACGACACCCTGACGTTCCTGCTCGCCTCCCGCGAGTACGCGAGCTCCGACATCGAGACGTACTCGCCGCAGTCCCCGCTCGGCAGCGGCGTGAACGGCAAGAAGATCGGCGAGGACGCGCAGTACGAACTGCCGAACGGCAAGCTCGCCTCGGTGAAGATCCTCCAGGCGAAGCCGTACCAGGCCTGAGGCCTCTTGGCTCTTCGGTTGACGCGAAAGGCCCCCGGCGCACGTGGCGCCGGGGGCCTTTCGCGTGTCCGGCGTCAGGCGGTGGCCGAGCGGTACTTGCGGACCGCGAGGGTGCGGAAGACCACGACGATCAGGATGGAGTAGATCACCGAGGCCCAGACGGGGTGCTGCATGGGCCAGGCCGTGGACGTGGAGACACCGGGGTTGCCGAAGAGTTCGCGGCAGGCCTGGACGGTCGCGCTGAAGGGGTTCCAGTCGGCGACGTGGCGCAGCCAGGGCGTCAGGTTGCTGGAGTCCACGAAGGCGTTCGAGATGAACGTGACCGGGAAGAGCCAGATCAGGCCGCCCGATGTGGCCGCCTCCGGGGTGCGGACCGACAGGCCGATCAGCGCGCCGATCCAGGTGAAGGCGTACCCGAGGAGGAGCAGCAGGCCGAAGGCGGCCAGCGCCTTGCCGATGCCCTCGTGGACGCGCCAGCCGACCAGGAGCGCGACGATCGCGAGCACTACCAGGGTGAGCGCGGTCTGGACGAGGTCGGCGATGGTCCGGCCGGTGAGGACGGCGCCGCGGGCCATGGGCAGCGACCGGAAGCGGTCGATGAGGCCCTTGTGCATGTCGTCGGCGATACCGGCCCCCGCGCCGGCGGTGGCGAACGTGACGGTCTGCGCGAAGATGCCCGCCATCAGGAAGTTGCGGTACACCGAAGGGTCGGTGCTGGCCCCGATCTGCATCGAGCCGCCGAACACGTAGCTGAACATCACCACGAACATGATCGGCTGGATCAGGCCGAAGATGACCATCTCCGGGATGCGCGACATCCGGATGAGGTTGCGCTTGGCGACGACCAGGGAGTCCCTGACGGACTGGCCGATGCCGCCCGCGGGCCTGGGGCCCGTCGTGGACTTGTTCACGATGCCGGTGGCGGTGCTCACTTGTCGGCCTCCTTCTTGGCCTTGCCCTGGGCGCCCTGGGCGTCTTCCGCCTCGCCGTTCCCCTCGTCGGTCACCTCGGCGGCATGGCCCGTCAGCGAGATGAACACGTCGTCCAGGGTCGGGCGGCGCAGCCCGATGTCGTCGATCTCGACCCCGCGGGCGTCCAGCTCGCGGATGACCTCGGCGAGCAGCTTGGCGCCGCCGGAGACGGGGACCGTGAGCTTGCGGGTGTGGTTCTCTACGGCGACCTCGCCCTTGCCGAGGCCCCGCAGGACCTCGACGGCGGCGGTGATGTCCTCGCGCTCGTGCACCACGACCTCGACGCGCTCGCCGCCGGTCTGCGCCTTGAGCTGGTCCGAGGTGCCGCGCGCGATGACGCGGCCGTGGTCGATGACGCAGATGTCGTGCGCCAGGTGGTCGGCCTCTTCGAGGTACTGGGTGGTGAGCAGCAGGGTCGTGCCGCCCGAGACCAGCTCCTGGATGACCTCCCAGAGCTGCTGGCGGTTGCGCGGGTCGAGGCCCGTCGTCGGCTCGTCCATGAACATCACCGGGGGTGACACGACGAGCGCCGCGGCGAGGTCGAGACGGCGGCGCATGCCTCCCGAATACGTCTTGGAGGGGCGGTCGGCGGCGTCGGCGAGATGGAACCGGTCGAGCAGCTCGCCCGCCCTGACCTTCGCTTCCTTCGCCCTCATCTGGTAGAGCTGGCCGACCATCTGGAGGTTCTCGCGGCCCGTGAGGTACTCGTCGACCGCGGCGAACTGGCCCGAGAGGCCGATCGAGCGCCGCACTTCGTTCGGATTCTTGAGTACGTCGATGCCCGCGACGACCGCGCGCCCGCTGTCCGGCGTGAGAAGCGTCGTCAGACAGCGCACCGCCGTCGTCTTGCCCGCGCCGTTCGGCCCGAGGAGGCCGAGCACGGTGCCTTCCGGGACATCCAGATCGACGCCGTCCAGAGCCCTTACGTCGCCGAAGGTCTTCACCAGTCCCTCGGCGTAGATGGCGCCTGGCATGTGGGTTCCCCCAGTGGTTTGGGTGAGTTTCTACGGAAAGCTTAGATTTGCCGGGTATGACGCGCCCGGCGACCAGTGACGTGAGACACACCATAACGCGATACATCGCGTCTCTTCAACGGGTTGGGCGAAGCCTGTGGATAACGCAAAATAGCGGGGAACGGAGCCTGATGCAGGGGAATTTCGATGAGCCCGCGCCGTCGGCCGACGTGGGTGTAGGCGCGTCAGCCGATGAGGAGTGCAGGCCCGTCGGCCGATGAGGAGTGCAGGCCGTCGGCCGATGAGAGGTGCAGCCGTCAGCCGATGACGGTGTAACCCGCCTCGCGCAGAGCCGTGCCGACCTCGGTGCAGTGCGCGGGCCCCTTGGTCTCCAGGTGCAACTCCACCTCCACCTCCGTGAGTCCGAGCCGCGGATCGGTCCGCACATGGCCCACGTCCAGGACGTTGGCGTCGACCACCGACAACACCCCGAGCAGCGTGGCCAGCGCTCCCGGCCGGTCCGTGAGGCGCAGGCGCAGCGACAGATAGCGGCCCCCCGCCGCCATGCCGTGGCGCAGGATCCGCTGCATCAGGAGCGGGTCGACATTGCCGCCCGACAGGAGGGCGACCACCGGGCCCTCGAACTCCCGCGGCCTGCTCAGGAGCGCCGCGACGGGGCTCGCGCCCGCCGGCTCGACGACCATCTTGGCCCGCTCCAGGCAGAGCAGCAGCGCGCTGGACAGCTCGTCCTCGGAGACGGTGACGATGCCGTCCAGGAGCTCGTCGATGATCCGGAACGGCACGTCGCCGGGGCGCCCGACCTTGATGCCGTCGGCCATCGTCGCCGGGTTCTCGATCGCCACCGGGTGCCCCGCCGCGAGCGAGGGGGGATACGCCGCCGAGCCCGCGGCCTGCACGCCGATCACCTTGACGTCCGGGCGCAGCGTCTTGACGGCCACCGCGATGCCAGCGGCGAGCCCGCCGCCGCCGACGCCGAGGACCAGGGTGCGCAGCTCGGGGCACTGCTCCAGGATCTCCAGGCCCACCGTGCCCTGCCCCGCGATGATGTCGGGGTGGTCGAAGGGGTGGATGAAGACCGCGCCCGTCTCGTCGGCGTACTCCTGGGCCGCGGCAAGCGTCTCGTCGACCACCTGGCCGTGCAGCCGCACCTCCGCGCCGTACTCACGGGTCGCCGCGACCTTGGGCAGCGGCGCGCCCACCGGCATGAACACCGTGGACCGCACGCCGAGCAGCGAGGACGCGAGGGCCACGCCCTGCGCGTGGTTGCCCGCGCTCGCGGCGACCACACCGGCCGCGCGCTCCTCGGGGAGCAGGCCCGCGATCCGTACGTACGCGCCGCGCAGCTTGAACGAACCCGTCCGCTGGAGGTTCTCGCACTTGAAGTGCACCGGCGCGCCCACCAGCTGCGACAGGTGCCTGCTGCCTTCCATCGCCGTCATCCGGGACACGCCCGAGAGCATCTTCTGGGCGCCGCGCACGTCGTCGAGGGTGACCGAAGGCAAGGAGTGAGGCGTGCGGTAGCTCATGACCGCAAGTCTCCCAGTTCACACCGGGGTCCTCCTGCGGTGCCCACGTGCCGAGACTGGTTTGCGCAGCGCCGGTACGCCCCGCGTCCCGGCCGCGTACCCTGTCCCCCAACCCATCGCCCTCGCATGAAGTGAGCCCCCGGCCATGCCCACAACTCCGGACATGACGACCGCCAGCGATCCCGGCCTCCTCGACACGCTGCAGCACCAAGTGGCCGTGTTCGCCCGCCGTGCGGAGCAGACCCGCCTCGGCGGCGTAGGACAGGTCCGCAACTCCATGGACCGCGCCGCGTACCTGCTGCTCAACCGCCTCGACAAGGAGGGGCCGATGGGTGTCAAAGCGCTCGCGGCGAGCATGGGCATCGACTCCTCGACGGTCACCCGGCAGGTCGCCCCGCTGGTCGACACCGGTCTCGTCAAGCGCACCTCGCACCCCGAGGACGGCCGCGCCGTCGTGCTCCAGCTGTCGCCGCGCGGCGAGGCGCGCCTCAACGAAGTGCGCTCGTCACGGCGTGACCTCATGGCCGAGCTGACCGGCGACTGGTCCCCGGAGGAGCGCGAGAGCTTCTGCACGCTCCTCACGCGCTTCAATTCCGCGCTCTCCGCCCGCCAGGCCTCGCAGCCGGCCCCGGACGCGCCCGCCTCGTAAGGCCGAAAAGCTCCGGGGCGCCCGCCTCTTGACCCGGGACACGTGCCTGGCCTCATATGAGACCGGGGGCCCGGTCCCCTCCAGGCGGGAGGCGCGGTGCGCGAGCGGCAGGCGTTCCTGAACGCCCGCCGGGCCCGGGAGTTCGAGGCGTTCGTCGCGGGCGCGGCAGGGCGGCTGCTGCATGCCGCGACGCTGCTCACCGCCGAACCGTCCGGCGCCAACCCACGCGCGCGTGCCCTGCTCACCGCGTCCCTCGCCCACTCGTACGCGACCTGGGACCGGATGCGCGGCGAGGACCCGTACGACCGCACGCGCCAGCAGCTGGCCCTGCGCTTCGCACGCGGGGCCTGGCGGCGCCACCGCGGCCATGGCGGCATCCTGGCCCGCCTCACGCCCCAGGAGCGGCTGATTCTCGTACTGCGGCTCTACGAGGGCGTCGCCGAGGAGCAGACGGCGGCGCTGCTCGGTCTGCCCGCCGACCGGGTGGAGGCGATCTGCGTCCGCGCGATGGAGACGGTCCTGCACCCGCCGCGCGGCCCGGCGCCGACGCTGCCCCTGGGAGAGGCGGCCCCGTCATGAACCAGTACGACCGAAGGGCCGACGCCGTCCGCCGACTCCTGGACGGCGGCACACCCCCCTCGGCCCCGCCGGAGCTCTATGAGGAAGCCGTCCGGCGCGGCAGCCGCATGCTGCGCCGCAGAAACGCCCTGCGCCGACTGCTGTGGCTGCTGCTGCTCGCAGCGGCGATCGCCTTCGTGGTCTGGGCGTCGGTCGAGCAGCCATGGGTGGAACCGCCGTCGGAGACGACTCCACCCCTCACCCGCTGGTGACCGGGGGCCGCGGCGCGGCCTAGCCCAGCGCCTGCTGCAGGTCGGCCAGCAGGTCGTCGGCGGACTCGATGCCCACGGAGAGGCGCACCAGATCCGCGGGAACCTCGAGCGCCGAGCCCACCACGGAGGCGTGCGTCATCCGCCCCGGGTGCTCGATCAGGGACTCCACACCGCCCAGGGACTCCCCCAGGGTGAACAGCTTCGCCCGGTCGCAGACGGCGACCGCCGCCTCCTCGCCCCCGGCGACCTGGAAGGACACCATCCCGCCGAACGCCTTCATCTGCTTGGCCGCTGTCTCGTGACCGGGGTGCTCCGGAAGCCCGGGGTAGAGAACACGCGTCACGCGCGCGTGCCGCGTCAGCATCTCGGCGATCTTCGTCGCGTTCTCGCTGTGCCGGTCCATCCGGACGGCCAGCGTCTTGATGCCGCGAAGCACCAGCCACGCGTCGAAGGGCCCGGCCACCGCGCCCATCGCGTTCTGGTGGTACGCCAACTCCTCGCCGAGCTCGGCGTCGTCGACGACCAGCGCACCGCCCACGACGTCCGAGTGCCCGCCCATGTACTTCGTCAGGGAGTGCACGACGACATCCGCGCCGAGCGCGAGTGGCTGCTGGAGGTAGGGGCTCGCGAAGGTGTTGTCGACGACGAGCCTGACCCCCGTCTCCTTGGCGACCTGCGCGATCGCGGCGATGTCCGTGATGCCGAGCAGCGGGTTGGAGGGGGTCTCCACCCAGATCGCCTTCGTACGGTCGGTCACCGCGGCCCGTACCGCCGCCGGGTCGGAGGTGTCGGCGACCGACCACTCCACGCCCCACCGGGAGACGACCTTCGCGAAGAGCCGGAACGTGCCGCCGTACGCGTCATCGGGGATGACCACGTGGTCACCGGGAGCGAGCAGCGTACGCAGGAGGCAGTCCTCCGCCGCCAGCCCCGACGCGAAGGCGAGCCCGCGCCTGCCGCCCTCCAGGGCAGCCAGGTTCTCCTCAAGGGCGGTACGGGTGGGGTTGGCGCTGCGGCTGTACTCGTAGCCCCCGCGCAGCCCGCCGACGCCGTCCTGCTTGTACGTCGACACCTGATAGATCGGCGGGACGACCGCGCCGGTGAGCGGGTCGGCGGTGTTGCCCGCGTGGATCGCGACGGTCTCGAAACTCTGGCTCCTGAACGTGTCACTCATGTGGCCAGAGCCTAGTCCGGGGCGGGGAGGGAGCAGACGAGTTCAGGACTGGTTCGCCAAGTGTCAGAGCAGTCTGGTTCGCTTGTACTCATGGAGATTCTCTGGGTGCTGATGGCGGCGATCATGATCGGCGCGGTTCTGGGGCCGTTCCTGCTGCGCAGGCGCGGCGGAATCCGCCAGGTCGCCCCCGGTTCGCCGGACGCCGCGGACCCGGCGAACTACGGCTTCGCGCGCCAGGAGGAGCTGGACATCCGCATGCCGGGCCCGGACCACGACCTCCTGGACGTCCTCGACGTGGTCCAGCAGTCGCAGAGCTGGAAGGCGGCCTCGCAGCTGCTCGCGGGCACGGAGGTGCACGGCGAGGTGCGCTGGCAGCGCGTGCAGGCGTTCGCGGGCGCGGCATCCCTGGAGCTGAAGGAGCGGCCCGGCGGGGTCGGCGACCAGCCCGGCGGGCAGTGGCTGCGGGTGTGGCGCGCCGAGGCGCCCAAGGACGCGGGCGGCGCCGCGGTGCACGCCGAGTTCCTGGTCCAGCAGGCCTGGCGCTCGTCCCAGCCCGGGACCGACGAGTTCCGCATCATCCTGGAGGAGGCGAAGGCGGCCTGCGCACAGGCGGCGCTCCTCTCCCCCGGCGACCCCGTCCCGTACATCATCGAGCTCTCCATCGCGCGTGGCCTCGCGTACCCGCGCGAGGAGTTCGAGCAGCTGTGGCTGAAGATCCTGGACCGCGCGCCCGCGCACATGGGGGCGCATCTGGCGGCCCTGCACTACTGGTGCGAGAAGTGGCACGGCTCGCGCGAGCTGGCCACCGACTTCACCGAGGCCGCGGCGGCCCGCGCCCCCAAGGGCTCGCTGCTGTCCGCGCTCCCGCTCTTCGCGGTGTACGAGCACATGCCCGAGGTGAATCTCGTCCGCGGCTTCTACGAGAGCGAGGTCGTCGCGAAGGCCATGGAGGGCGCGCTGTACGCGGTGCACTCGGCCCGCCCCGACGACCCGATGCTCGCCCATGTGCGGCACCTCCTGCTGTGGTTCCTGGTCCGCAGCGAGCGCTGGGCGGAGGCGATGAACCAGCTGGTGCACGTGGACGGCCACATCGGCGCCCTGCCCTGGACCGAGTCCTTCGACCCCGCCGCGGACTACGCGGTGTACCGCGCGCTCGCGGTCGCGGGGTACGAGGCGAACGGCGGCAGCCCGGCGACGCTGTCGCACTGAGCGCCGCCCCCCCCGAGGGGCGTACCGAGCCCGGCCGAGGAATGCGGCTCGCCCCGCGCACGTTGACGTGAGAGCCGCGCGATCACGCTTCATCCCGCCCCAGGAGGAACGCCCCCATGCTCTTCGGCCGCACGCCCGAGCTTCCCGCCCCCGAGCAGGCCCTGAAGGGCCGAGCGACCCCCGAATTCGAGGTCCCCTCCCGCCACACGGTCCTCGGCAACCCCCTCCTCGGCCCATACCCCGACGGCCTGCAGATGGCGGACTTCGGGCTCGGCTGCTTCTGGGGAGCGGAGCGCAAGTTCTGGCAGACGCAAGGGGTCTGGACGACGTATGTCGGCTATCAGGGCGGCTACACGGAAAACCCCTCCTACGAGGAGGTCTGCTCGGGCCTGACCGGTCACGCGGAGGTGGTCCGCGTGGTCTTCGACCCGGCCCAGGTCTCGTACGCCGCGCTCCTGAAGCTCTTCTGGGAGTCCCACAACCCCACGCAGGGCTTCCGCCAGGGCAACGACGTGGGCACGCAGTACCGCTCGGCGATCTACACCCACTCCGCCGACCAGGAAGCGGGCGCGGTGGCGTCCCGCGACGCGTACCAGCAGGTACTCACCGCGGCGGGCCACGGCGAGATCACCACCACGATCCTCCCGGCGGCCCCCCGCCCGTTCTGGCCGGCCGAGGGCTACCACCAGCAGTACCTGGACAAGAACCCGGACGGCTACTGCGGAATCGGCGGCACGGGCCTCCGGCTGGACAGCCCGTCGGAGACGAACTGGGGCCGCGCCTGCCCGACGGGGATCGCTCCTGCCCCGGGGGCTACGGAGTAGCGGCAGGGCAAAAGCCCCACCCGCCAGCCGTCGGAAGGTCACTTTCAGTCAACGTTGGCCTCGGCGGCATGACCATGCTTCCTAGTCGCCACGATGTTGTTCATGGCGACTTCGGGGGCGAGCAAGAAGCATTTCGGCGGACTGGGTCAATGGTGGGGCGTCCTGGCTGGCGCGCTACTGATCGCGGCGTGGGTCAACTCTGCCGCTGGCCCGGCAGTGGTGGTCATCCTGTCCGCGGTCGTGCTCTTGTGGTGCTTCTTTCAGGCGCCCGTGACGTGCGGCGCAGCGGTTCGAGGGCGCGTAGACGGGTGCCGCAACAACGCCTCGGGTCTGCTGCTGGGGTGCCACATCCGCCAACACCGCTGGCAGAAGCTGAAGATGCTGATTGTCCGTCGGCAGGTGCGCGCCTTCTGCTCAGGGCTGTTCTCTGACGGCAAGGCAGCCATCGTCACGCTGGCCGGGGCAGGCAGCTTCGTATCAGGTCTGGTTGCGTTGGTACCTGGCGTCGTCGTCCAGTGAGGGCGCTAGTGGCCGGGAGGGGCGGCTTCTTTTTATGTCGGTCGCACTGACCTTCTGAGCGTCCCGGTTGCCGGACTATCGGATGACCTACGAGGGGGCAGGGCATGCGCTTCAACAACATGATCTATTTCTCTCGGCGGCGGCTGGAGGCATTTTTCCCGGATCGCCCGCCTAGTACTCCAGCTGTAGATCGTGACCTTGCTGGTGGGGGCCGGTCCGGACATGGGTGCGGCCACCGGTGATCATCAGTGTGTGAAGACAAACGATCAGACGGTGGCCGCAGGTCACGGCATAGATCCCGGCCGTTGGCGGGAGGCGTTCGAGGTGCCCATGGGCCGTATCGCGGGACGGTTCGCCCGGGTCGAACCCCGGCTGCGCGCTGGGCGGTTGGTGCGGGGGCTGTTGTCGGACCTGCCGCGCAAGAACTGCTGGACGCTCGCGCGGAGTGGGCTGGGGAAGGGACTCCGTATGGCATGCAGCACCTCCTGTCACGGGCATCCTGGGACGCCGATGCCGTCCGCGACGATGTCCGCGCGTACGTCGCGGAGCATCTGAACGACGAGGCTGCGGTGCTGGTCGTGGACGAGACCGGGGACGTGAAGAAGGGCGCCCGCACCGTCGGGGTTCAGCGTCAGTACACCGGCACCGCCGGACGGATCGAGAACTCCCAGGTCGCCGTCTACCTCGTCTACGCCGGCGCCCGCGGGCACGCCGCGGTGGACCGGGAGTTGTACGTGACGACCCCGAACGTTGCCGGGCAGCCGGGCTGAGCCAGGAGACCGTCTTCGCGACCAAGCCGGAACTGGCCGCGGCGATGATCGAACGATTCCTGGACGCCGGACACCGCGTCGAGTGGGTGACCGGCGATGAGGTCTACGGCGGGAACCCGAGACTGCGCTCCGCCTTGGAGGAACGTGGGATGGGCTACGTGCTGGCAGTGGCGTGCTCGAGTGAGGTGACCACCCCAGCAGGGAAGTTTCGCGCAGACAACCTGGCGGGGAAACTGCCCAAGAGGGCATGGCAGACGCTCTCCGCCGGACGTGGGGCGAAGGGGCAGCGGTTCTACGACTGGGCCGTCATCGACCTCACCGACCCCGCACCCGGCCACCGCCAACTGCTGATTCGCCGCAACCGGACCGCCGGCGAACTGGCCTACTGTCGCTGCCACTCCATCCACCCGGCACCGCTCAGGACCCTGGTCAAGACGGCCGGCTCCAGGTGGCGGGTCGAGGAGACCTTCCAGGCCGAGAAGGAGCTGGCGGGGCTCGACGAGCACCAGGTCCGCCGCTACCCCTCATGGGCCCGCTGGGTCACCCTCGCCATGCTCGCCCACGCCTTCCTCGCCGTCGTCCGCGCCGACGAACACACCCGCCGACCAGGACCCGACGACCTCATCCCGCTCACCTGCAACGAGATCCAACGACTGTTCCTCACCGTCGCCATCCGACCCCTCCACGGGCTGGCCCACCGGCTCGGCTGGTCTGACTGGCGACGCCGCCACCAGGCGCGATCACGAACGAGTCATTACCGGCGACAAGCCGCGTCCATGACGTGAAGATCACGCTCTACAGCTGGAGCATTAGGGCGCTTAGAGCTTGTCCTTGAACATCGGCTGATCTTGTACATGCGTCTCGTTGGATGAATCGGCGCCCGAGGGCCGCCCCCGCTCGCTGGGTGCTCAGCATCAGGTGGCGTGGGTAGTCGGCGTGGAGGCCGAGGCGAATTCCCCGCTTGCGCCGGAGTTCCTCTGAAGATCCTCAAGTCTCTTGGTGCTACACGCGTCGACCTTAGAAGATCACTCCGGCGCACGCGTTCCGTAGGACCACCGGAAGCGCTGTGTGCCGCCCAGCCATGACCAACTGGGTTCCATGCAATCAGGGGAATGAACGTGAAGTTCACCAGAGTGACCACCGCCACTGCTGTGATAGCTGCAGCCGCAATCTTCAGCACCGGGCTCTCCTACGCCGCTTCAGCAGCCGAGCATGGCCCTGCGGCCCGCACCGTAGCCGCCGCTGCAGACCGGCCCATGACAGCCCAGGAGGAGCTGGACACGCCCGATGGCCAGCGGCTGATTGCAGCGCTGACCGTGATCGACGCGATGCCCGACAGCGTGACGAAGCAAGGAGACGCCGCAGTACAGGCATACCTGGACGAACACCTTGCCGACAGCAAGAACAGCAAGAACGCAGCGGTGGCCTTCGGCTGGTGGCAGAAGGCCAAGTGCGTCACCGCCGTCGCGGGCGCTCTCGCGTCAGCCGCGATTCCGGTTGCGAAGCTCCTCAAGCTCAAGGCATTCATCAAGAAGGTGGGCTCCGTCAAGGAGGCAGCCTCCCTCCTGATCCGCGTCTCCAAGGGCGAGGAGAAGCTCAGCGAACTGGGCGCGACCCTCGGCGGCTTGGCGGGAGCCATCCTCGGTGTCGACATGATCAAAAAGCACTGCAGCTGACCGGAGGTCCGCACCATGACGACTGCCAAGGCACGCACGACCGCGCTGATCACACCAGTCGACCAGGAAGCCCAGGACGAGGCGAAGGCTTTGGCAGGTGATGGCCGCACGGCCAAGGCCGTACGACGCCTGCGAAAGGGCTCGGGCCTAGGACTGGGCGAAGCCCCTGTGGCCTTGAGTCTCCTCACCGAGGGCAACACGCTGCCCACTACCTATAGCCAGGCACTGGACACCCTGCAGGGACTCGACACCCAGCTGGTGACCGAGATGACGGCTCTCCTGAACGGCGGCAATCGCGACGCCGCCATCAGGCTCCTCCGAGAGCGGACCGACATCGACCTCGCCGGCGGCTACCACCTCGTCACGGAGTTGAGCACCCGACTCAGCGGACGCTAACCGTACTGTCAGAACCCGTCTCGGAACCCTGATTCGAGGGTTCCGAGACGGGTTCTCAAGGCGACTTCGTCGTCTACGAAGGGCTCGGTCGGACCGACCGTGACGCTCGCGCAGGACTCTTGCTCCACGCGTCACGCACCCGCTCCGACCTGGCTTTCCCAGGTACTCAAACACGCACTTGCCTAGTGGTCAGCTCCGCTTCAGGACGTCCGAAGGCTACGGAAGCGAAACACAGGGGGCCGTCGGAAGCCAACATGCCGGGGTCGCTGTACAACATCACAGCCATGTGTGGGGCAGGCTCAGGTGTTGGTGCGGTTGCCTTCGGCGTCGCAGGTGGGCATCGCCCAGGCCGTAGCGGTTGAACAGGCGCCAGGGTCCAAGGACGGGCTCTTAGTGGGCGAAGGACTCGGGGCCGAAGCGTCCCCACGCGACGAAACCGGCAAGGGCGACGTAAATCAGGTCCACGGCCATGAACTTGAGCTCGTTGCGCCGGATGCGGGTGGCCACGGCGCCGACCATAAGGATCATCAAGCCGAGGGCGGCCATCGGCACCAGAATCGGCGCGATGTCGAGCGTCGCGGGAAGGATCAGACCCACCGCGGCCAGGACCTCGACAGCTCCGATGGCCTTCACGCCGCCTCTGCTGAAGTCTTCAACCCATCGCGAACTCGCTCCGACGGCGGCGATCCTCTCCCTCGCTAGGAGCAACTTGCCGCCGCCGCCGATCAAGTAGGCGGCCGCGAGCAGCCCGGCGACAATCCACAGGGCAGTAGTCATGACGATTCTCCTGATTCCATGGCGGGCCCCGGCAGTCCTTAGGGCAGCGACGGGGCCTGGATCGGCACGGCTCGTGCCGATCCATGGCTGAATCGTGCCTGCATCCACCCAAGCCTGTCAACGGCACGCCCTGTGCCGATATACGATGGAGGCATGCCTGACACGCCCGCCACCCCACGACGCCGCGGCACAGTGCGCACCCAGGAACTGCTCAGCGTGACGATCGATATCGCCGCCCGGGACGGTTATGCCGGCCTGAGCATCGAGGCGCTCGCCCGCCGGGCAGGCGTGGGCAAGCACACGGTCTACCGCCGCTGGCCGTCCAAATCCGCCCTGATCTTCGATGCGCTCAGCCATGTGTGGACCACTGATCTGGACTACCGCGATACCGGGAATGTCCGCGCGGACCTGCGCGAACAGTTCCTGCGCTCCACCGCAGCGCTCAGCGAGCCACCTCTCGGGCCTCTCTACCGTGCAGTGATCGCCGAAGCGCAGGCGGATCCCGACCTACGGGCAGAACTGCACCAACGCTTCCTGGCCACCGTCGAACAGCGCACCCTCGAACGCACCACGCGCGCGCAGCGCACCGGCGAACTGGCCGCTGACGCGGACCTGACCTTCCCCACCGAAGTCCTCTGCGGCGCCCTCTACTACCGCTACCTGCTCTCGAACCGGCCCGTCGGCACAGCCGAGGTCGACGCGCTGATCGAGATGTTCCTCGCTGCGTACGGAACCCGCAGTTGAGCCCTGCCAGGTACCGCGATCAACGCGTCAGGGTCGCGCAGTTCCGCCTGCCGTCCTGAGTCAGGAGGACATGTGCAACGTGGCGAAGTCTGGTGGGTGAAGTTCGACGAGCGGCGGTTGGTCGTACTGCTGGCGGCAGATGACGCGTCCAGGACCCGGGCGATGCAGGTCGTCACTCCTGCGGCGTCGACACCAGCGGTCCGGGCGTCGAAGTGCAAGTAGGTGCCATGGAAGGATCGCCCTTTGAAGGCGTGCTGCGGTTCGTGTTCCCGCGCCCGGGCTTTTCCCCCTGCACGTGGCTGACCACTGTGTCCCGGGGCGACTTGATCGAGCGGGCGGGCGTCTTGTCCTCCGCGAAGCTCAGCGAGATTGAGGGTGCCCTCCGTCTCGGTGAACCCGGGTAGGCGGAGAGGCGCCACTCACCATCGAGATCACGATCTACGGCTGGAGTACTAGGCGCATGCCAACCGTAGCTGCCTCCGTTGGCTTCCAAGTCGCTGCGGTGGAACTGGCGCCTCCAGCTGCGCGAACGCCCACTGAAGCCGAGTTACACAAACTGCACCAAGTGCGACGGGACATCGAGCGCGAAGCAGCTCACTTCTATGCGCCCGATCTGACTACAGGGGACTGGATCTACTTCGATCTCAGGATGGGATGGAGCACGTCTCACGAAGACAGCGCGCTTCCCGACCTCGATGACGTCCTGTTGTTCTTCGGTTCCTTGCCAAACGAACGCGGACGCGGCGGCACTCCTGTCGATCTCATGCTTTGCGGCTCGACAGAACATCTCCTAGAGAAGACGGCGACCGCCGGACGGATGGGTTCAGGAACCGGGTGGCCGCACAGTCTCATCCTCAAGATCAACGGGTCCGACGCGCGGGGCAGCATGGAGATTCCCGAGGACCTGGATCGGCAAGCCCTGGCAGTACCTCGCGTGAACCAGCCCAACCAGGTTGCACGTTGGGTGTTCGATATGATCGCCCGGCACATGCACCTGCCCATCGCGCCCGCGTACAAGGTTTGGCACGCGTAGATCTCAACATCCCGGAGGGCAATTACGTTCCGCGTCTGATCGTCGCTACTCCCCTCTATGTGCAGGACACCTCACGGAAGCCGACTCGTTGGATCACGAGACTACGTCTCGCGTGACATAGGCTTCTTTGGCCTTGACCAACACCGCGCTTTCAGTCGCGCCATCAATGCCACAGCGACACCCTTCTTCGACGTTTCCACCAGCCAGCCGAAGCTGAAGATTCTCATCATGTGTTGCCATCCCGGATCGCATGATCAACGCCTTGGAATCTAGGCACCGATGAGTGATCAGGCGAACGCCTCAGGGAGCGATCGTCGCGACTGTGTCCCTGGCAAGGGCCGAGAGGCCTGCGGGTACCGAAGTCGCTTGATCAACCACTTGCAGTGCATGCCGCAACAGGGGGCGATTCCGGCCTGAGCTGATGGTGTTCAGGAGTGGCAAGATCTTGTGGATTTCCTCCTCGACCTCTTTCCATGCTTTCCCTTGCGCGTAACTACGCACAAGCCCAATGCGGTAGAGCATGGCACCCCTCGGTGTGGCGCGTTCGAGCGCCTCGTGAAAAATGTGGATAGCCGAACCCAGATCGCTGAGACTCAAGAAGGCATGCCCCGAATGCCCTCTGACCTCTTGCTGGTTCACCCACCATGTCCACTCTGGGTCTCGCGGATCTAGAGAATCCTCAAGCCCTCCACGTGCCGCACTCAGGTCAATCAAGGCGCGCTGTCGTTCCCCTATCTGCGCCAGTGCCCTGCCGCGCCTGACGCGAGCGAGTAGTGCGACGCGGGGAGGAATTCGGCGCCGCGACAAGACCTCTTCAGCAATACGGAGGACTCCTCCGGGCCGGTCTCGCTCCGTGTCGAGCATGGCGAGCATGTCCAGGGCAAACCACTCAAGGGGGCGCTCACCTGCGTGACGGGCCAGCATGTGCGATTCGAGGAACGCGCTGCGGGCGGCGTCGTGTGCCCCAGCATCGAACAGAAGCCATCCAGCGACTTCGGCGGCTTCCGACACGGCGGCCAGGTAGCGTCGCTGCGCCGCTTCCGGGATTTCTCCGGCATCAAGCTTGCGTTGGGCAGAGCGCCAAACTTGAACTGCGACGGGAGCCACAGAATCCCCGCCGTGCTGGTCAGCGTGCCGAAGAGTGAACGCCGCACTCTCTTTCATGTGCGAGATATCCGAATCCGGACCACTGAACTCGACTGCCGCGAGTGCGCTTTTCGGCGCGGCCAATTGCGCTAATTCCCCGCCAGCCTGAAGGAAATCATCCAGCATTTCGGCCAACTGGACGGAGGGGCGCTGACGGCTGTTGGAAACACGAGACAGATAGGCCACGTTGTAGTTGAGCGCACGAGCAGTGCCGCGCAGGCTCATCCCTCTCTCCGTGAGGAGTGCGCGGAGCTTGATTCCGAAGTCGGCGCTCATGGGCTTCCCCTGGTGTTGACCGTGGCCTCCACCTTAGCTGTCAACGGCTGTCAACTCCCGCTAGCGCAGGCCTAATGGCAAGGATGGCGAGACAGACCCCGGCGACCGTGCGACCGGCCCCGGGGCATGGTCAACGCTGATAAGGAGCGTCAACATGCCGGACTCTTCACCCGGGTCGCCAAGCCGTCGTCACGGCCTCTGCCTCCTCATCCGGAGCACCACTGGGCCTTCGACGTGGCCTCACCTGCCCCTGGCCCGGGCCATCTGGCCCCGCCTGCTGCACAGGATGGAGGTGACGGCATGACGAATCAGGTGAGGGTGCTGCCTTGGTCGACGCTAGATGGGAACCCTTGCGTTCTCGTGGGTCCGGGCACCGGCTTCATGGCGCGGATGGCCGACAACATCGAGAGCGTGCAACTGGGCATGGCAGGTGATCTGCTCGGGCATGCGGCGGACACGATCGCTGACCGCAAGGCCACGCCTGAGGAACTCCGCTTCGTGGCTGCCCGGCTGACCGAGTCGCTTCGGGAGGTCCACCGGATCGCGGAGAGCCGGGGAGATCGCTTGTCCGCTTTCGACCCATCCGATGTGGACGACAGCGACGAGGACGACGACGATCCGCAGCATCCGGCAGGGGCGGTCGAGTGAGTGAGGGCGGCTTGCCACGAGGCCGTTTCGTGCCGCTCGAATGGACGCTGGCGGCCATGCCAGGGACGGCCGTGCGCCACGTAGGTAAGTGCCTCGTCTGTAGTGAGCACTCGGTGGATTTGGCTGACCCGGATGAGGTGCAGCTGACCCGGATGAGGTGCAGTTGTGGTGTCTCCGGCACGCAGGCATGACGCACCACACCGGATTCGAGCTGTCGGCGGTTCAGTTCTTCAGTGCCACGATCACCCATCCTGCCTTGGGTGAGGCGGGCTCGCCGACGTAGTGCAGGGCGGGGCTGGCGTGGCGTCACTGCGCCAGTTCCGCCGGTTCGACGCTCCTGGCCTGGAAGGGGAGAGCGGTAGGCGCTAGTTCCCCCGGTCTGCCGCTGCGGCCCCGGTTCTTCTTGTCGAAAGAACTGCCGCTGAGCAGGATGATTCCGATGACCGCGGTCAGCGCCCCGACCGGAAGCCGGAGCAGGAGCAGGCTGGTCGCCACGTGGTAGAGGCCGGAGCTTCCGCGCACCCTTCGCAGTGAGACCGCTCCGGCGACCGCTGCCGAGAACAGCCCGATGAACTCGATGAGGCACACGCTTCGCCAGGTCGGCGTGGTCCCGAAGGGCATACCAGAGCGGGCCTGTACGAGGACGGACAGCCCCTTCCAGCGCAGTTCCTCCTGCGGCGCGATGCGCAGGAGGGCGACCTCGGCCTCGTGAACATTGGCCAGCGCCCGGTCGGTCGCCCCGCCGGTGGTCCGCGACCAGAGGCTGCTCTCCTGCAGGGAATCCCTGGCCGCCTTGAGTTGCATCGCGGCTTTCCGGAGGATCTCCGCGTCCTGCGGTGAGTTCTCGGCGGCCTGCATGCCGAAGCGGTTGATCTGACCCTGCAGGTCGGCGATATGGGCCGTGATGCGCTGACACCACGAGTTGTTCCTGTGTACGGCGACGTCGCCTTGGGCATCCGTTTTTTCCTGCGTCAGTCGCCTCTTCGAGGCCGGTGCCCGGCGCCGCGGCTAGTGGCCGCCGCCGCTGGGCTCGAATTGCGTCAGCATCTGTTCCAGAGCCGCCTGGTCCGGGCCCACGAAGGCCGTTTCGCCGGCTGCCGAGCCCAGGGTGTCGATCATCGGTCCGGCGATTCCCACCGCCGGTGGCAGATGCGTGGAGAAGATGAACTCGGGTCCTCTGTCCCGTAGTTGCTGGAAGCTGCCGAGGAACTTCTGTGGGTCCACGTTGTGCACCCACGGGCTGTCGACCGTGGCCCACAGCAGCTGCGCCGCACGCAGGTCCTCCGGGGCGACGGCACGGACGTCGTCGGCCTGGGCCAGTTCGGCGCTGGGCAGCGGGCCTCCGAAGCAGTCCGAGCTGAAGCAGGCTCCCGAGAGGTCGTCGAAGAAGCCAACGGTGGCCGGGTTGTCGAACAGCGGTGGCCGGACCCCGGTGAGGGTGCGGTCGCCCACGTCCAGGGTCTGGCCCGGGTTGAGCAGATAGACGCGATCCAGCGGCACCGGCCGCTCGCAGGACATGATTCCGCAGGCCAGGAACGTGGTCACGAGACGGGCCTCGGGCGCAGCGGCCAGCAGGTCGAAGATCGCGCCCGTGTGATCACGGTCCGGGTGGGTCAGCCAGATCCAGCGCACGTCGGCGGGGTCGATGACGGACGCGACCTCGTCCAGGAAGTTCCGGTCGGGCAGCCCGAGGCCGGTGTCGACGACGACGGGCTGGGCGGCGTGCAGCACGAAGGCGTTGACCGGGATGTGCCCGATCCCCGGAACCTCGAGACTGTCGCTCAGGACGCTGACGTCCGGGCGAACCTTGCGCACGACCATGACGCACCTCCGAGCCCCCCAGGGGTGGTGATCGCGCCGCGGCCTACCTCTCCATCGTCGGCCCATCCGACGACCCCCGCATCCGGGCCCTTCCGGGCCCTTCCGGGCCCTTCCGGGCCCTCTGCCGTCAGCGAATCTGCCGCAGGCCAAGAAGTCTTACGCGGCGGGAGGGGGCGGCCGAAGGTGGTGGGACAGGAAAGACCCACCGTCAGGAGGACCAACGATGCCGACCGTCGTCAGTGCCCCGCGAGCAGCCTCCGAGGGCGAGACGCCCTCGACGCGGTTCGACGATCATCTGGCCGCGCAGCTGCTGACCCAGCGGATCATCTTCCTCGGGACCCAGGTCGACGAGGTGTCCGCGAACCGCGTGTGCGCGCAGATGCTGCTGCTTTCCGCCGAGGACCCGCGGACCGACATCAGCCTCTACATCAACAGCCCGGGCGGGTCCGTCACCGCGGGGCTCGCCATCTACGACACCCTGCGGCTGATCCCGAACGACGTCTCGACCCTCGCCATGGGATTCGCCGCCAGCATGGGGCAGTTCCTGGTGACCGTCGGCACCGCGGGCAAGCGGTACGCCCTGCCCAACGCGCGGATCATGATGCACCAGCCGTCCGCCGGCATCGGCGGCACCACCGCCGACATCGCCATCCAGGCCGAGAACCTGGAGTTCACGAAGAAGTCCGTCGAACGGATCACCGCCGAGCACACCGGTCAGTCACCGGAGACCATCTCGCGTGACGGGGATCGCGACCGGTGGTTCACCGCCGAGCAGGCCAAGGAGTACGGGATGGTCGACCGGGTGCTCGATTCGCTCGCCGATGTACGGCCTGCCGCGTCGAAGCCGCGTATGGGACTGGGGGTCTGACCGAGATGAGCCAGTACACGATTCCGACCGTCGTCGAGCGCACCCCCCAGGGCGAGCGTGCCTACGACGTCTACAGCCGCCTCCTCTCGGAGCGGATCATCTTCCTCGGGACCGAGATCGACGACGGTGTGGCCAACGTCGTCATCGCGCAGCTGCTGCACCTGGAGTCCTCGAACCCGGAGCGCGAGGTCGCCATCTACATCAACTCGCCCGGAGGATCGTTCACTTCGCTCATGGCCATCTACGACACCATGAGCTTCGTCAGCGCCCCGATCTCGACGTTCTGCGTCGGGCAGGCCGCTTCCACCGCCGCCGTGCTCCTCGCCGGAGGCGACCCCGGTCGGCGGTTCGTCCTGGAGCACTCGCGCGTCCTGCTCGGGCAGCCCGCGAGCGGCGGGCAGCAGGGCACCGTCTCCGACCTCGCTCTCCAGGCCAAGGAGATGCTGCGGATCCGCTCGCAGGTGGAGGACGTCCTGTCCCGGCACTCGGGACACGATGTCGCCACGCTGCGCGCGGACATGGACCGTGACAAGGTCTTCACCGCCGAGGACGCGGTGGCGTACGGACTCGCCGACGAGGTCCTCAGTCGGCGGATGCTCGCCGCGGCCTGATCCCGTCAGTCAGGCCGCCAGTCGGATGTCTCCCTGGCGCGGGCTCGTGCGCGTCGGCTGCGGGGCGGCGTGCCGGATCAACTCGGTCTGGGCCAGGGAGAGCAGGTCAGCCAGGCTCAGGCCGAGCGCACGGGCGCCGGCCGCGAGGACTTCGGAGGAAGCCTCCTTGCGGCCGCGCTCCAGCTCGGAGAGGTACGGCATCGAGATGCGGGCCGCCTCCGCGACGTCCTTGAGCGTACGTTCCTGGGCGAGGCGCTCGCGGCGCAGCACGTCACCGACCACGTCACGCCACAGGGGCTCTTTCGCCGCCGGTGTCACGGGAGTTGGCACGGGAGTCGTACGCACGGGGGCGGGGCGCTGCGGCGCGGGCCGCTCCGAGCGCGGGCGCGGGCGCAACGGGATGACGCGGGCCTGCTGCTCGCTCTGCCGGCCCTGCTCCGGTTCGTGGTACCGCTCTTGGCTGCTCACCCTCTCAGCGTAGGAGCCGCCCGGCCCTGCGGGCAGTGATCGGCGTTCCGCCCCCCGCGAACGCCCCGCGCGAACGCCCCGGCGAACACCCCGTGCGGAGGCCTCCCGTCAGCGCGTCACGTCAGCGCCTCCGCGAGCGCCTCCGTCGCCTTGACCATCCACGCGGGGTCGCCGTGCCGCATCCCCCAGTGCGCCGCCGTCACCGCCCGCGCCTGCGCCCACCGCCTGGCCCGTTCGCGGTCGACCTCCGCCGCGTCGGCGAAGACGGCGAGTCTGCGCAGGGCCGCGGCCCGTGGATCGGGCGCGGTGAGCAAGGGCTCGAAACGGCTGCGGAGCAGCGTGATCGAGTCGTACGCCGGGTCGCCGACGTAGCCCTTGGGGTCGATGGCGAGCCAGGGGTCTCGCTCCGGCCCTTCGGACCCCTCCGACCTCTCCGCCCCCTCCGACCCCTCCGGCCTCTCCGACCTCAGTACGTTGGTGAAGTGCAGGTCCCCGTGGATGAGGGTGTCGGGCTGATCCCGGCCCAGTTCCCGCACGGTCCCGATCGCGGCGGCCACCACGCGGGCCGGCAGCGGTGACCCCAACTCCCGGTCCTCGTCCCGCAGTTCACACTCCCACTCGGCCACGAGCGAGCTCATCCGCGGCAGCCCCGGCGGCGCGGGCACGGCGAGGCGGCGCGCCAGGCGCCCGACCACGGCCACCGCCTCGTCGGTGTCCTCCACGTCGGCCAACGAACCCCCGCCCGCTCCGGCCGCAGCCCCGGCCCGCTCAAGGAGCATCGCGAACCGCGCGTCGTCCCGCTCGTACAGCCGGACCGCGCCCCGGCCCGACCACACCGCGAAGGCGTCCGGCTCGTGCACGTTGCCGGGGTGCGGGAAGGAGATCTTCAGGACGGCGGGCATCCCGTCGTGCGTCCGTCTCACGGGGACGATGATGCCGACCTGCCCGTGCGTGACCGCCTCCGTCGGCTCGCACTTCCAGCGCCGGAGCAGATCACCGGCCAGCTCGGGAAGTGTCGCGAGCCAGGCCCTGCCCCGCTCGCCCTCCCGCTGGACCGTGCTCAGCGCGAAGCTCTCTGGTACCTCGATGGGTGTCCCGGTCATCCCGGCACCCTAGCGAGGACGGCGGATGGCTACGGTTCACCCCATGCCCTTCGCTGAAGCCGCCGACGGCACCGCCCTGCACTACGAGGTCCACGGCTCCGGCCGCCCCCTGGTCCTGCTCAGCGGGCAGTCCAACAGCCGCCGCTGGTGGGACCCGGTGCGGGGTGGCTTCGATGCCGCGTACACGACCGTCGTACTGGACTGGCGCGGCACCGGCGAGAGCGGCCGCCCCGACACCGACAGCTACAGCACGCCCGGCTTCGCCCGCGACGTCGTCGCCGTGCTCGACCACGCGGGTATCGACCGCGCGCATGTGTACGGAACGTCGATGGGCGGCCGGGTCGCCCAGTGGCTGGCCGCCGACCATCCGGAGCGGGTGGACCGGCTCGTCCTCGGCTGTACGTCGCCGGGGGCGCCGCACGGCGTCGAACGCGGGCCGGAGGTGCGCGCCGCGCTCGGGCAGGGCGACGCGGCGGCAGCGCGGCGGGCCCTGCTGGAGCTGATGTACACCCCCGGCTGGCTCGCCCGGCAGGGGGAACGGCAGGTGTTTCACACCCTCGGCGATCCGGACATGCCCCCGCACGCCCGTCGGCGCCATCTGCGGGCCAGCGCGCGGCACGACGCCTGGGACGCGCTGCCGCGGATCGCGGCGCCGACCCTCGTCGTGCACGGGGCCGACGACGCGTTCAACCCGGCCGCCAACGCGCCCTTGCTCGCGGAACGTGTCCCCGGGGCGCGGATGCGGCTCATCTCCGGTGCGCGGCACGCGTACTTCGAGGAGTTCGCGGAGGTCGCGACGCCGCTCGTGCTGGGTTTCCTGGCGGAGGTCGGGTCCTAGCTTCCGCTGCCGTACGGCCTGGTGAGGATCTCCAGGCTGTGGCCGTCCGGGTCGTCCCAGTACGCGCCCCGGCCGCCGTCGTTGGTGTTGATCTCGCCCACGACCGTGTGGTGCGGGTCGGCCCAGTAGGTGAGCCCCGCGTCCTTGATGCGGCCGAAGATGGCGTCGAAGTCGTCCTCGGAGACCAGGAAGGCGTAGTGCTGCGGGGTGATCGGTTCGCCGCTCTCCATGTAGTCGAGCGTGACGCCGTTCGGGATCTCGACGGGGATGAACGGCCCGTACTGGGGGCTCACTTCGAGGCCCAGGATGTCGGCGAGGAACTGAGCGGACGCCTTCTTGTCCTTGGCGGCGACGATGGTGTGGTTGAGCGCGATGGACATCGTGCGACCTCTTCCCTGCTTCGTCTGAAGTGCCGTGCTGATGTCCACCACCCTAGGCACGCGCCCTGCCCCCGGCATCGGTCACATGGCCCCCCACCTGGTGCGCAATGCGGCCTAGGGCCGCAGGCCGAGTCGAGTTCCGGCCATGCGGCCCCAGGCTGGAGCGGGCGTGCTCAGAGCGGGCCTGCTCAGAGCGGGCCTGCTCAGAGCGGGCCTGCTCAGATCGTCGACGCGTCGATCACGAAGCGGTAGCGCACGTCACTGGCGAGCACGCGCTCGTACGCCTCGTTGATCTGGTCGGCGTCGATCAGCTCGATCTCCGAACCCAGGCCGTGCTCGGCGCAGAAGTCCAGCATGTCCTGGGTCTCGCGGATGCCGCCGATCATGGAGCCCGCGAGGGTCTTGCCGCCGCCGATCACGGAGAACAGGTTGAGCGAGACCGGCTCCTCGGGGGCGCCGACGTTCACGAAGGAACCCTCCGGGCGCAGCAGGCCCAGGTACTTGTCCAGGGGCAGCGGCGCGGAGACCGTCGAGAGGATCAGGTCGAAGGAACCGGCGAGCTGTTCGAACGTCGACTCGTCGCTGGTCGCGTAGTAGTGGTCGGCGCCCAGCTTCAGGCCGTCGTCCTTCTTACGCAGGGTCTGCGAGAGGACGGTGACCTCCGCGCCCATGGCGTGCGCGATCTTGACGCCCATGTGGCCGAGACCGCCGAGGCCGACGACGGCGACCTTCTTGCCGGGGCCCGCGTTCCAGCGGTGGAGCGGGGAGTACGTGGTGATGCCGGCGCACAGGAGCGGCGCGGCGACGTCCAGGGACAGGCCGTCGGGGATGCGCAGGGTGAAGGCCTCGTCGACGACGATGTGCGTGGAGTAGCCGCCGTAGGTGGGCTCGCCGCTCTTGTCGAGGGCGTTGTACGTCTGGATGTTGCCCTGGGCGCAGTACTGCTCAAGGCCTGCCTTGCAGTTGTCGCACTCGCGGCAGGAGTCGACCATGCAGCCGACGCCGACGCGGTCGCCGACCGCGAACTTGGTGACGGCGGAGCCGACCTCGGTGACGACGCCGGCGATCTCGTGGCCCGGCACCATCGGGAAGATGCCCTCGCCCCAGCCGTCGCGCGCCTGGTGGATGTCCGAGTGGCAGATGCCGGCGTACTTGATGTCGATCAGTACGTCGGACGCGCCCACGGGGCGGCGCGGGACGGTGGTCCGCTCCAGGGGGGCCTTGGCGGAGGGCGCGGCGTAAGCGGAGACGGTGGTGGTGCTGGTCTGTGCGGTCATGCCATCCACCGTGCCAGCCTTGCGGGCATCTACCCAGGTCACGGCTTTGCGTACGTCCAGTGGTCCTACTACTGGTGGGGACAGGCTCAGCTGCGTACGACCCCGGATACTGGACTGTATGGACGCCGACCAGCCAGCGCACTCCCCCGCCGCGCACTCCACCGCCCCCGAGCCGCCGGAGCCCCTCGACGGGCGCGCCGAGCTCAGCGAGTTCCTGCGCACCCGCAGGGCCCGGCTGCAGCCGGAGGATGTCGGCCTGCCGAACTTCGGGCGTCACCGGAGGGTGCCGGGGCTGCGCCGCGAGGAGCTCGCGCAGCTCGCGGGGGTGTCCGTGGCGTACTACACGCGTCTTGAGCAGGGCAACGGCCGCAACGTATCGGGCGAGGTCCTGGACGCGATCGCCCGTGCCCTGCGTCTGACGGACGCCGAGCACGCCCACCTGACGCATCTGGCCAAGCCGAAGCAGCACAAGAAGAAGCGCGCGGCACGCCCGCAGCGTGTGCGGCCCGCGCTGCTCCAGCTCGTCGACGCGCTGGACGGCGTCCCCGCCTATGTGGCAGGACGCCGCACGGACATCCTCGGCTGGAACCGCATGGCCGCCGCGCTCTTCGGCGACTGGGGTGCGCTGCCGCCGGAGGAGCGGAACTGGGCCCGGATCTGTTTTCTGCGGCCCGAGTCGCGCGTCCTGTTCCGGGACTGGGACCAGAAGGCGTCGGACATCGTGAGCTTCCTGCGGATGGACGCGGGCTGCTATCCGAACGACCCGCTGCTCTCGGCCCTGGTCGGCGAGCTCTCCGTGAAGAGCGAGGAGTTCCGGAGCCTGTGGGCCACGCATGACGTGCGGGAGAAGGGCCACGGCGTCAAGCGCCTGCATCACTCCCTGGTGGGCGATCTGACCCTGTCGTACGAGACGCTCCGCCTCCCCGACGACCACGACCAGTCACTGATCACGTACCACGCGGAGCCGGACTCGGCGTCGGCGGACGCGCTACGCCTCCTCGCCAACTGGGGAGCGGACGCCACGCGCGCCGGAGCGGCGGGGGCGGGGAGCTAGCTCTCCCGGGCGCCCGCCGGGCCTACTGCGCTGCTTGTTGGTGGACCAGTACCGGCACGTTCGGTGCGAACGCGGTGACCGCCGCGTGAAGCGCCTCTGGGTCCACGCGCCAGAAGGTGATCGGGCGGCTGGCGAGGAGAAGGTCGTACTCCACGTGCGGAGCGACTCTCTCCGCCGATTGTGGCGTCATCTTGCTGTTCGGTCCGGCAAGGCGAGGAGCCCCCGGTCGGCGCCTGAGGCCTATGTGGTTGATTCCTTGACCGGCCGTTTTCTGGTACCAGAGGACCACCGACTCGATGTCTTCCCATGGCGCGAAGGCCGTTTGCTTCTTGTACTGAGCCGGGGCGCCACCGAGCAGGACACCTTCACTGTCCACCCGAAAGGCCACCAGCTTCTTCCATCCCGCGCCGAACAGCAGTTGGAAAGGAGTGCGGAGGAACGTGGCCTCGTAGACGCGCGGATCATTGTCGGGCATGGGAAAACCTACCGGTGCGTTGATGGGCTGCTGTCGGGGACGAGAAGTGGACCGCCACGCGGGTGCACCACTCTATGCAGGCGCGGAAAGCGGAGCGGAACTCGGCGTCCGCCGAGAAGGCCCGCTTCGTCCGCTGACGTCCGCTGACGTCGGCTTACTCTGCGGTGGGTGGTGCCGGCACGCTCGCTCCCCAGTCCCACAACGCCTGCAGGACCGGGCCGAGTTCTTTCCCGTGGGGGGTGAGTTCGTAGGTGACCGTGGAGGGCCAGGCAGGTGTCCTGGTACGCAGGACGACACCCGCGGCGACCAGCTGGCCCAGCCGCTCCGTGAGCACCTTGTCCGACAACTCCGGCAGTGTGGACGCCAGTTCGCTGTACGTGTAGGAACCGGTCCGCAGCAGTTCACGGACGATCAGGGTGGTCCAGCGTCCGCGCAGGGCGGCGAGGGTGATCTCCACGGGGCAGCCGGGGGTGGGTGCCTCGACGCGGGCCCGGGGGTCGTCGGGGAGCCCCTGGCCCGCGCCCTGGCTTACCGTTCGGTGAGTCACGAGGGCGCCTCCTACTGTGCGGTCTGTGCGGTTGTCGAGCCGTGCCAGAAGGGTTGCCCATGCCGAACATTCCCCTGCCCACGCGCGCCGCCGACGTCCCCGCGGCCTTCGCCGAGCGGTTCAACAGCGGGGACCCGGGGGCGGTGCACGAACTGTACGAGGAGAGTGCCGCGTTCGTGCCGGAGTCGGGGGACGCGGTGCACGGCCTCGCGGCCATCGCGCGGGAGAACGGCCCGTTCCTCGCGATCGGACTGCCCATCTCCGTGCACCCCCGCCATGTGCACGTCTCCGGCGACATCGCGCTGCTCGTCGTCGACTGGGA
The DNA here is from genome assembly GCF_040730185.1 of Streptomyces sp. Je 1-332. NCBI lineage: Bacteria > Bacillati > Actinomycetota > Actinomycetes > Kitasatosporales > Streptomycetaceae > Streptomyces > Streptomyces sp. Je 1-332. The sequence continues at coordinate 5,062,310 of NZ_CP160402.1, read as the reverse complement.
GATCGAGGGCGTCGTGAAGTCCACCGCCACGGACGTGGCGAGACGCGGCGCCGACGGGTACTGGCGATACGTGATCGACAGTCCGTTCGGCGCCGCGCCCGGCGTGAGCGGCTAGCTCACGCGATGACCTGCCCGCGGTCTACTTGCCGTAGTAGGCGTTGTAGATCGACAGCGTCGACTTGTTCCCCGCCCGACTTCGCGCCGGAGCCGGCCGCGACGGACGCGACGTGGGTGCCGTGGCCGTGGCGGTCCTCGGCGTCCGCCGCGGGCGTGAGTGGGTCACGGAGCGGTCCGCTCCGTGACCTTGATCCGCCCGCCCCGGATCGTCGCGAGCCGGGGCGCCCTGTCTGCGATGGCGCTGTCGTGCGTCACCATCACGAACGTCAGCCCGTGCTCCTTCCAGAGCCCTTCGAGCAGCTCCATGATCTCGTCGCGCGTGGACGCGTCGAGGTCGCCGGTCGGCTCGTCGGCGAGCAGTACCTTCGGCCGTTTCACCAGGGCGCGGGCGATGGCCACGCGCTGCTGCTGGCCGCCGGAGAGCTCGGCGGGCAGCCGGCTGCGGCGCTCGGCGAGGCCCACGGACGCCAGCGCGTCGGCGGCGCGCTCGCGGCGGTCCGCGGCGCGCAGGCCCGTCGGGACGAGCGCCGTCTCGACGTTCTCCTCGGCGCTGAGCGTGGGAATCAGGTTGCAGGACCGGAAGACGAAGCCGATGGACTCGGCGCGCACCTTGGTCAGCCGCGCCTCGGGCAGCGCGGCCAGGTCGACGCCGTCGAGCTCGACGCTGCCGGACGTAGGCCGGTCGAGCCCGCCGAGCATCTGCAGGAGCGTGGACTTGCCGCCGCCCGTCGGGCCCTGGACGACGAGCCGGTCACCGTCGCCGATGGCCAGGTCCACCCCGGCGAGCACGTCAACGGTCTCCGTGCCCCTGCGGTACTGCTTGGTGACGTCCTTGAGCTGGTACATGCGGTGACTCCTGCGGTACGGCCACGGCGAGGGCCGTCGGCGAGCGTGCGTGTACGCGAAGCTAGGTACGCCCCCTGATCGTCGGGTAAGGGCGGCTTGAGAGAAGGATGAGAAGCCACGACGGCGGCGGCCCGCACCCCCGTCGAGGGGTGCGGGCCGCCGCCGTTCGTCGCGTGCTCGGCGTCCTAGACGGCCGAACCGGCCTTCCACTGGGCCCAGTCCATGACCCAGCCGTTGAAGCCGTTGTCGGGCTGGACCGTCTTGTCGCCGGTGTTCCGGACGTCCACGACGTCACCGACCATCGAGTTGTCGTAGAACCAGGCGCCCGGGGTGCTCTTGTCGCCCGCGCCCTTGGCGTCCTCGAGGCCGACACAGCCGTGGCTGGTGTTGGCGCCGCCGAAGATGGACTTCGCGCCCCAGTAGTTGCCGTGGATGAACGTGCCGGAGTTCGACAGACGCATGGCGTGCGGCACGTCCTTGATGTCGTACTCGCCCTTGCCGTCGTCGTCCGTGAAGCCGACCGTCGCGCCGTTCATCCGGGTCTCCTTGAACTTCTCGGAGATCACCATCTTGCCGTTGTACGTCTTGTTCTCCGGGGAGCCCGCGGAGATCGGGATGGTCTTGACGACCTTGCCGTCCCGCATGACCTTCATCTGCTTGGTCTTGGCGTCGACCACGGAGACCTGGTTACGGCCGATCTTGAACTGGACCGTCTTCTCCTGGACGCCGGTGACGCCGTCCGCGCCCTCGACACCGTCCAGGGCCAGCTTCATGGTGACCGTGGAGTTGCCCTGCCAGTAGTCCTCGGGGCGGAAGTCCAGGCGGTTGTTGCCGAACCAGTGGCCGACGACTTCCTGGCCGCTGCTCGACGACACCTTGATGTGGGACTGGACGTCCTTCTTGTTCGTGATCGCCTTGTCGAAGTTGATCGACACCGGCATGCCCACGCCGACCGTGGAGCCGTCCTCGGGCGTGAAGTTCCCGATGAAGCTGTTGTCCGGCGAGACCGTCGTGAACTTCGAGTTCTCGTGCGCCTTGCGGCCGTCGGAGTCCTTGGCGGTCGCGGAGATCTTGTACGTGGTCGCACGCTCCAGCTGGCCGCTGGGCTTCCAGCTCTTCTTGTCGGCAGCTATCTGCCCCTCGACCGCGGTGCCGGTCTCGGTCGTCATCGTGACATCCGTGAGCGAACCCTTGCTCACCGTGACCTTGGCCGCGCTGTTGATGCTCGCGTTGTCGGAGCCGTCCTTGGGCGCGATCTTGATGTCGGCCTCGGACGTCTTCTTGGCGGCGGCTTCGTCGACCTGGTTCTGCGACTCCTTGCCGCCACCGGCACTGTTCTTGTCGCCGTCGTCGCCGCTACAGGCCGAGAGCACAAGGACGCCGCCGACCAGAGCGGACACGGCCGCAAGACCCTTGCGCCGTCCGCGCCGACGCCTACTGTCCGTCATCACACGCTTCTCCATCGTTGCCGAAATCCCCAACACGCCAAGAACGCCGGGAGTCCCCGTAATCCCGCATAACGTCCTGCCCGGTTCGTCCCGTTCCACTTCCGCGGAAGATGTGGGGAACACCACGTCATGCGGTGCGCCGGTGACAGCCGTGCACCTCTGAGACGACGGAACCCCGGGCGGCGGTTGCCGTCCGGGGCTGCGGGTTCCGTTTTTCCGTCCGGTTAGACGTAAGACCTCTCGCCCACCGTCTACCGTCTACAGCCCACGGCCACCAGCACCGTCCCGGGCCATGTCCTCATCGGCCTCGTCGTCGTCATCATCCTCGTCCGGGCCCCAGTCCGGCGAATCGGGGTCGTAGTCGATCTGCTCGCTGCTCCAGGAGGCCTGCGTGAGCTCCACTCCCGGCACGCCGCTGACCAGGTCGAACGGGTCCACCAGATAGGCGAGCGCCTCCGCGTCGTCCTCCTTGACGGCCGTCTCGGCGTGCACTCGCTCCTCGGCGGGCATGTGCTCGTCCTCCGCGATCCGGCGCAGGGCCGAGGACGCCAGCTCGCCGGATCCGTCGACCTCCACCACCAATTCGACGCGGAGCCGTACAAAACGTGATGTCTCAGGTGTGCTCATGAGTCGGAGCGTACGACCCATGGCCCCCGCGACTTTCCCGCGACCCGCGCCTTTCATTACCATCGCCCCACACGGCCAATTCGCCAGCGCCACAAGGGGGATCCGATTCCGTGTCCGCACGTCGATCGTTGCTGACCGCCACCGCCGCAGGGGCCCTCCTCGGCGCCCTGTGGTTCGTTCCCTCCGCGAACGCGACGGCGACTTTCAGATCCCCGGAGGCCCCCGACGCCCCCCGGGTCGTCCACACCGAACAGCGCCGCGCGACGCTGAACTCGCAGAGCGCCGCCACCTCGGAGAGCACCGCCGCCGCCAAGAACACCGCCGCCGCGGAGGACCGCCTCGCCGACACGGGCGCCGGGGTCGACACGACCCCGTACTTGATCGGCGGGACGGCGTTCCTCGGCCTCGGGGCGGGGTTCGTCGCGTTCTCGGTACGCAGGGAGCGGCAGGGGCCGGCTTACTGAGGGGCGCTTGACCGGGGGGCATGCTCCTCGGGGCGCCCCGGGGCCGCGGCCCCGGCCGGTGCCGGGGTGCCCAGGCGCGCGGCCCGCAGCGCGGGGGATCCCGCGGCCACCAGGAGCGTCGCCACCACGCACACGAGTCCGCCCACGGTCACCGCGGACCGTGCGCCGCTCAGTTCGGCGAGGAACCCGACCGCCGCGTTGCCCAGGGCCGGGGAGACCGTCGCCTGCACCATCCAGAGGCTGCTGACCCTGCCGCGCAGCGCGTCGGGGGTGCCGTGCTGGAGCAGAGCCGAACGCAGGGTCTCCGAGATCAGGTCGCCGAGGCCCGCCAGGGCCAGCAGGGCGAGCGCCAGCGGCAGATACGTCGTCAGTCCGAAGCCCGTCAGCGACAGACCCCACACGAGCACCGCCCCGATCAGCGCGTGCCCGCCCGCCCGTGCCGTCCAGCCACTGGTCGCCGCCCCGACGAGGGCGCCCAGCGCGGGAGCGGCGTAGAGCAGGCCGACCACGGTGGGCCCGCCGCCGAACTGCTCGTCCGCGAGGACCGGGTACAGCGCCTGCGGCATCGTGAAGACCATCGCCGCCGCGTCGACGAGCAGCAGCCCGACGATGAGCCGGTGCCCCCGCACGAAGCGCACGCCGTCCGCCACGGCGGCGAAGGCCTGCCGGACCCCTTTGCCCCCGGCGGCCGTCGCCGGCGGCAGAGGGCGCACGAAGAACAGGGCCACGCCGAAGACCAGGAAGCCCGCCGCGTCGACCGCGAAGCAGGCCGCGATCCCGGGTCCCGCGATGAGGATGCCGCCGAGCGCGGGCCCGAGCAGCGCGGCGAGCTGCGTGGACGCTGCCGTCAACGCACCGGCCGCCGCCAGCCGTTCGGTGCCGACGAGGGCGGGGATCGCCGCCATCATCGCCGGGCCGCCCAGCCCTGCGAAGAGCCCGGTGAGAGCGGTCGCCGTGTAGATCACCCACAGCTGGGGGTGCGGCAGGAGCGCGTTGAGCATGAGCCCGGCGGCCACGAGCGCCAGGGGGAGCCGGGTCACCAGCATCAGGAGGCGGCGGTCCGTGCGGTCCGCGAGGACACCGCCGATCAGTACGCCGACCACGAGCGGCAGCGCCCTGGCCAGGCTGACCAGACCGATCTGCAACGGCGATCCGGTGAGTTCGTAGATCTGCACGGCCACGGCGACGCTCGTCATCAGGGTGCCGAGCAGGGCGCCGAGGAACCCGGCGTAGAGAAGACGGAAATCGCGGTGCTCGCGCAGCGGCGTGAGATCCATGGCGAGGCCGGACAGGCGGGGCACGGGCGACTCCAAGAGGCGGGCACGGGGTGTCGGGTGTCGGGTTAGGTCTGCCTTACTTCGCGCCACTCTGTCGTGCCGGTCCACTAAAGTCAACGGGTGTGAAGTTCAAGTGGGCGATACCTTCAGGGCAATGCACAGCGAGACTCCGGACCCCGATTCCCCGCCCGCGGCCACAAGTTCCCGGCGGCGGCCCACCCACCGCAAAGGCCGTGCCACCCTCACCCGCGAGGGTGTGGGCGGTGCCGCGCTGGAATTCCTCGGCAGCCATGGGGCCGCCGAGCTGACCATGCGCTCCCTCGCGGGCGAGCTCGGCGTCTCACCGCGGGCGCTCTACAACTACGTGGAGGACCGGCGGGACCTGATCACCGTCGCCGCAGAGGTGTTCGAGGCACGGTGGTCACCGCCGGGGCTCGACCCCGACCGGTGGCGCGACTCCCTGCGGGCCTACCTCCGGGGTCTGCGGGCCCACTACCGGCGTCATCCGGGCATGACCACCCTCGCGCTGAGCGAGAACATCACCACGGCCCGCCATCCGGCCATGCTGCGCAACGTCGACGGGCTCATCGGCTTCTTCACCGAGGTCGGGCTGCCCCTGCGCGACGCCTACCTCGCGTGCATGGAGGCCATCCGGTTCGTCGTCGGTTTCGTCGAGCTGCAGGACCGGGCGTACGACCGGCCGCCCCCGGACGTCGACCGCGCCGACCTGGAGCAGGTCCCGCCGCCATGGCTGCGCTCCGGGTCCGGTGACGACCTGCCGTATCTGCGCAGGGCGACCGATGAGCTGGCGGCCGAATCCTCGGACGCCGTCTTCGAGTTCGCCGTGGATGTGCTGCTGGAGGGGCTCGCGCGCCGCGCGATCGGGTGACCCTGGCCGCGCGGCAACTGCGCCTGATACGGGGCTGGGGCTAGGCATGCGGGTATGAGATTCGAGCCCCGTTTCAGCAAGAGCGGCGCCCCGCGCGCCCGCAACCTCCGTCTCGTCGGCGCCATGTGCGCCCTCGTGGCCTCGGCGGCCCTGGTGACAGGGTGCGGTGAGGACAGCGGCAAGGCGTCCTCGGAGGCGACCTCGAAGGCGGCGAAGTCCGTTCCGAAGGAGGCGCCGACAGAGAGCCCCACGGGCAGCGCGTCCCTCACGCAGGACCAGCAGGAGCGCAAGGCGCTGCTCGCCACCACCAAGGTCACCTACGACAAGGCCGCCACCACGGCGGTGGGGAAGGTCTCGGGCGGCAAGCTGACCGACCTCGACCTCGATGGCGTGGACGACGGTGACGACGACACCGACGATGACGACGCGAGCGCGAGCCCGAGTGGCAGCCCCAGCCCGAGCGGCAGCGCGGGCACCCCGCAGTGGGTCGCCGAGGTCGCCGAGAAGGACGGCACCGTGCACCACGTCCGCATCGACGCGGTCTCGGGCAAGGTGATCAGCTCCGCGCCCGACAGCGACCAGGACGCCGAGGACAAGAAGGAGACGGCCGACTGGCTCTCCCGCGTCAAGCAGACGCCGGAGCAGGCGGCCAAGACCGCGACGGACAAGAAGAAGGGCACGGTCACGTCGATCGGCCTCGACGACAACGACAACAAGGCGCTCGTCTGGTCCGTCGACGTCGTCACCGACGACTGGAACAAGACCGACTTCGACATCGACGCGGTCAAGGGCAACATCACCCGCGAGCACGTCGACCGCGACTGACACTCCGTCACCACGCGGAAGGGGGCGCCGTCACCTTTGTGACGGCGCCCCCTTCCGCGTACGCGACGCACCCTCCATACGAACTGCTGTCGCTAGGCCAGCGGGCCCGTCACCGGCTCGACCGCGGCGAGCAGCGCGCCGGAGCGCACGAACGCGTCGGCCGCCGCGAGGTCCGGTGCGAGGAAGCGGTCGGGGCCCGGTCCCTGGACGCCCGCCTTGCGGACCGCCTCGATGACCGCCCGCGTCGCGGGGGCCGGGGTGAGACCGGCTCGGAGTTCGACCGCGCGGGTCGCCGCGTACAGCTCGATCGCGACGATGCGGGTCAGGTTGTCGACGGCCGTACGCAGCTTGCGGGCGGCGGACCAGCCCATCGAGACGTGGTCCTCCTGCATCGCGGAGGACGGGATGGAGTCGGCGGACGCCGGGACGGCGAGCCGCTTCATCTCGCTGACAAGGGCCGCCTGCGTGTACTGGGCGATCATGAGGCCGGAGTCGACGCCCGCGTCGTCCGCGAGGAACGGCGGCAGGCCGTGCGAGCGGTTCTTGTCGAGCAGCCGGTCGGTGCGGCGCTCGGCGATCGAGCCGAGGTCGGCGGCGGCGATCGCGAGGAAGTCCAGGACGTACGCGACCGGTGCCCCGTGGAAGTTGCCGTTCGACTCGACGCGGCCGTCGGGCAGGACGACGGGGTTGTCGACGGCGGCGGCGAGCTCGCGCTCGGCGACGAGGCGCGCGTGCGCCATCGTGTCCCGGCCCGCGCCTGCCACCTGCGGGGCGCACCGCACCGAGTACGCGTCCTGGACGCGCGGCGCGTCGTCCTGGTGGTGGCCGGTCAGCTCCGACCCTTCGAGAACGGCGAGCATGTTGGCGGCGGAGGCCCCCTGGCCCGGGTGCGGGCGGATGGCGTGCAGCTCGGGGGCGAGGACCTTGGCGGTGCCGAGGAGCGCCTCCAGGGTGAGGGCGGCGGTGATGTCGGCGGACTTGTAGAGGGCGTCGAGGTCGGCGAGGGCCATGACCAGCATGCCGAGCATGCCGTCGGTGCCGTTCAGGAGGGCGAGGCCCTCCTTCTCGCGCAGCTCCACGGGGGTGATGCCGTGCGCGGCGAGCAGCTCGCCCGCGGGCTTCAGCTCGCCGTCCTGGCCCTCCGCGTCGCCCTCGCCCATGAGCGTGAGTGCGCAGTGGCTGAGCGGGGCGAGGTCGCCGGAGCAGCCGAGCGAGCCGTACTCGTGCACGACGGGGGTGATCCCCGCGTTGAGCACGTCGGCCATGGTCTGGGCGACCTCGGGGCGTACGCCGGTGCGCCCCGAGCAGACCGTCTTCAGCCGCAGGAACATCAGCGCGCGCACCACCTCGCGCTCGACGCGCGGGCCCATCCCCGCCGCGTGCGAGCGGACGATGTTGCGCTGCAGCTGGGCGCGGAGGTCCGGGCCGATGTGCCGGGTGGCGAGGGCGCCGAAGCCGGTCGACACGCCGTAGACGGGGTCGGGCTTGGCGGCGAGCGCGTCGACGATCTCGCGCGAGGCGGCGAGGGCGGTCACGGCTTCGGCCGAGAGGTCGATGCGGGCGTTGCCGCGGGCGACGGCGATGACGTCCGCCGCGGTTGTCCCGGACGTCCCCAGGACCACGGTGTGCATATCCATATTCAGCAGCGTACGGACTGAATCCCAAAGTGTCACGACCGAAGCGGGACTGAGCCACTTACCGGCCCTTGCCCCAGCCCCCGCCGGGGCGGACGGAACGGCTGAGCCCGCACCTCCCCTGCGGCCCGGTGGGGGCCGCCCGCGCAGTTCCCCGCGCCCCTGACGGGGCCCGATCACACCGGCCCGCAGCAGGAGCGCGAGGAACTGCGCGACAAGCCCCCACCGGCCCGCACGGGGACATACACGCCCAGCCCCACCAGGGGCGCGAGGAACTGCGCGACAAGCCCCCACCGGCCCGCAGGGGAAGACACCCCCCAGCCCCCCGCCCCCCTACCTCCGCCCCCGCCCCCGAAACCGCCGCCGCTCCCCCGCGGGCAACGCCCCCGCGGGCAACGCCCCCGCGGAGTCCGCGAGGCGGACCACCGGATCGTCCACCCCCTCGCGCCCCGCAACCACCGGCTTCGCCGCACGCGCGGCCTTCGCGCGGTACTGTGCCGCGTCCGCGAGGCGGAACAGGCGGCGGGCCGAGCGCACCTCGCCGATCGGATCCTCCGTGGAGGCGACCCCGCACGCGACCCCCTCCCCCTGCTCCAACTCGGCCGCCCGTACGCACAGTTCGTCCGCCACCCGCACCACCTCATCCGCGGAAGGCCCCACCGAGAGCAGGCAGAACTCGTCCCCACCGAGCCGCGCCGCCAGCGTCCCCGGCAGCATCGCCCCGCACAGCGAGAGCACCGAACCGAAGCGTTCGAGGAGGCGGTCGCCGACCGCGTGGCCCTGGGTGTCGTTGACCCACTTGAGGCCGTTCACGTCGCACACGACCAGACTCACCACCGTCCCCTCCGCCCGGTGCCGCTCCACCGCCTCCTCGAGACGCAGATCGACCGCACGCCGGTTGGCGAGGCCCGTCAGCGCGTCGGTGAAGGCGAGGCGACGGGCCTCCTCCAGGCGTTCGGTCTGCGCGATGCCCGCCGCGACCACCGAGGCGAGCACCGTCGCGAAGTCCGCGTCCGCGCGGCCGAAGGGCAGCGCCCCCACCGGACGCGCCACATACAGCTCGCCCCACGCCCGCCCGTGCAGCACGATCGGCGCGACCACACAGCAGCCGCGCCCCCGCCTGCGCAGGGCCGCGACCCGCTGATGGCAGTAACCGGGCGCCGTGGCCTCATCGGGCCCCCGCGCCGTCTCCACCCAGGCGTGCGGCTCACCGCCGCCCGCCCACCGCTCGTGCAGAAACTCGGTGATCTCCGGGAACTCGTTCACGGGATACGCCTCGCGCTCCGGGAACTCTTCCTCCCCCTCGGCCCGTTCGCCCACGTTCACGAGCACCCTCAGCCGCCCGAGGTCACGCTCCCAGACGGACAGCGCAGCGAAACTCCCGGACAGCGCACGGCACGCGCCGCGCGCTGCCGCCCGCCAGGACTCACGCGGAGTGTGCGCGGCGGCCATCCCCTGCGCCAGCACGACCACGGCCCGCAGCCTGACATCCTCTCCCATCTCCCTAGGCTAGGAGATTTACGACAATTTGGGCGTTTGGAACATTACGCAGCGTGTGGGTTACCTGTTCCAGTGACCCCGGAGCACCGTGCCCCTCACTCCCCCGGCCACTGCGGCTTCCGCTTCTCGTTGAACGCCGCGACGCCCTCCGCCCGGTCACCGGAGAAGGCCACCGAGCGCCAGGCGGCGTCCTCGACCTCGAGGCCGGCCCGCAGGTCGAGCCCGTGCCCGAGCCGCAGGGCCCGCTTGGCGGCGCGCAGCCCGACGGGCGAGTTGGCGGCGATCCGCTCGGCGAGCGCGAGCGCCTCCGTACGGTCCTCGCCCTCGCCCACCAGCTGGTCGACAAGCCCCAACTCCCGCGCCTCGCCCGCCTCCAGACGCCGCGCGGTGAAGATCAGCTCGGCGGCCCGCGCCGCGCCGACCCGGCGCGGAAGCAGCTGCGTACCGCCGCCGCCCGGGATCACGCCGACCGACACCTCGGGGAGCCCGACCACGGCGGTCGGGTCGGCGACGATGAGGTCGCAGGCGAGCGCGAGCTCGAACCCGCCGCCGAGCGCGAAGCCGTGCAGGGCCGCGACGGTCGGCATGGGCAGTTCGAGTACGCCGGTGTAGGCGGCCCGCGCGGTGGGCCGCTGCCGCACCAACTCGGCGTCGGAGAAGGAATTGCGCTCCTTCAGGTCGGCGCCGACACAGAAGGCCCGCTCATGGGTGGAGGTGAGGACCACGACGCGGGCGTCGGGGTCCTGAGCCAGGGCGTCGCAGGCGGAGCCGATGGAGCGGGCCATGTCCGTGGACACGGCGTTCATGGCCTTGGGCCGGTCGAGAACGAGCTCGGCGACATAGGCGTGCCGCCTGACGCCGACGAAATCCCCGAACCGCTGCTCGCCACTCATCGCATTCCTCCACGTCAGGTTAACGACCGTTACCTCTTCGTACGAGGATCATGTCACCGTCACGGAGCGCCACGAGGGCGGGCGGGGAAAATTCCGGGTCAGCTACGCCGGGCAAGCAGCCAGGGCTCGACGACACCGAGGCCTCGTACGGGCCGCTGCCACATCGGCTGCAGGGCAAAGCGGTAGGAGGGCGGCTCGGAGCCCTCCTTCTCGGCCAGCTCCGCGGCCTCCGCCGCCTCGGTCTCGGAGGCCGGCGCATCGCCCGTCCGCGTCAGCTCCTCGGCGAGCGCGCCGTCCACCAGGACCGCGTCCTTGGGCGCTATCGACGTGAGGCGGCTCGCGAGGTTCACCGTCGTACCGAAGACGTCGCCCATCCGCGTCGTGACCGTGCCGAACGCGATGCCGACGCGCAGCTCCGGCATCGTCTCGTCGTTGGCCATGGTCTCGATCAGCCGCAGGGCGATCTCCGCGGCGACGCCCGCGTTCTCGGCGGCGTACAGCACTTCGTCGCCCAGCGTCTTGATGAGCCGTCCGCCGTGCGCGGCGACCAGGTCCGCCGCCGTGGTCTCGAAGGCCTCGACGAGCTCGCCGAGTTCCTCTTCCTCCATACGGCGGGTGAGCCGCGTGAAGCCGACGAGGTCGGCGAATCCGACGGCGAGGCGCCGGTCGACCATTTCCTCGTCGTCGGCGGCCTGTACGACGCGTCCGGTGGCGGCGGCGAGCTGCCTGCGCCACACGTAGACGAGGAATTCCTCCAGCTCCGGCAGCAGCAGCTCTATCAGCGGATACGTGACTTCGGTCCGCGTCATGCCCGGCTCGGGCGGCTCCGTCAGACCCTCCAGGAAGGAGTCGATCTGCCATTCGGCCAGGCGGGCGGTGGTCTGTCCGGTGGACCGGGCCACCTGTACCGCCATCGCCTCGCTGAGCAGTCCCGCCTCGACGAGGCCGGCGAGGCGGCGCAGCGCGAGGACGTCCGCCTCGGTCAGGGCCTTCGCCTGGCCGATGTCGGGAAAGCCCATGGCCCGCCAGAAGCGGGAGGCCAGCTCCATGGATACGCCGGCGCTGCGGGCCGCCTGGAACGGGGTGTAGCGGCGGTCCGCGCCGAGGATCAGCCCTTCGAGGCGCAGGGCGAGGGGGTCCTTCTCCGGGTCTCCCGGCTTCTCGTCCCCGGAGTCCATCGAGTCGAACGCATCGACGGGCCCGGCGGTACGTCCGGGCTCACCGTCGGGGCCGGGGGATGCACCCGCTCCGGAGCCCGTGTCGTCGACGGTCACGCCTGCTGCCCTTCCGATCTGCCGCGGTCAGGTATCGACCGGCGCCAACTTTACGGCAGGTGTGCCGCAGCTCACGCCTTTCTCTGGCGGGGCGCCTTGGACTGGGTCCCCCGCAGTCGCCCCGCCGAACACCTCTTCCCCACGCACCCGCCCGTTTGCCCCGCATCCTCACCTGAACGAACAAACCTCTCCCACCCACCCACCCGATTACCCCGGGGTGTTTACAGGGGTCCGCAGGGCAGCCTCCGCGCGCGGTCGGCAGCCCGCGCGCACCCGCAGTCGGCGACGAGACGGGAGGGGACGTGTCGGTATGTCTGCCCGGAGCACGGTTCGCGGCGCTCCGGAGCCGAAGCACCCCAGCGGCCACCGGACGATAGCGAGGACGGACATACCGGCGCGGCCCCGCACCCACACACGGACCGGACCCGCAGCCCCACGCACCCGCACCCGCACCCGCACCCGAAGGCGGACCAGGCCCGCAACCCACGCACCGCACCCGCACCGCCCCCCCCTACGCCCCCCTACGCCCCCCGCAAATGCACAACATCCCCCGCCCCCACAGGCTCCTGCACCCCATCCTCCGTAGCCAGGACGAGGCGGCCGTCGCCGTCCACCGCCACCGCCTCCCCCGTGATCGAGCGGTCGCCCGGCAGCTCCGCCCTGACCTTGCGGCCCAGCGTCGCGCAGCCCGCCGCGTACGTTTCCTGGAGGCGGGACGCCAGTGGGTCGCCCTCCGCGGTGCGCCAGTCCCCGTACCACTGCTCCAGGGAACGCAGCACGGCCCGCAACACCGTGTCCCGGTCCGTCGAAGCCGCCCCCGCCAGCGCGAGCGACCCCGCTCCCGGCACCGGCAGTTCGTCCTCGCGCAGGGTCACGTTGATGCCGACGCCCACCACCACCCCGCCCCCGGCGCCGGAACCGGAACCCGCCCGTTCCGCCAGAATTCCCCCGGCCTTGCGCTCCTCTCCGCCCACCGTCACCAACAGGTCGTTCGGCCACTTGAGCGCCGTATCCACCCCGGCCGCCCGCGAAAGCCCCGTGGCCACGGCGACCCCGGTCAGCAGCGGCAGCCACCCCCACCGCTCGACCGGCACCGCGGCCCCCGGCTTGAGGAGTACGGAGAAGAAGAGACCAGAGCGCGCCGGCGCGGACCAGCGGCGGTCGAGGCGGCCGCGGCCCGAGCTCTGCTCCTCGGCCACCAGGACCGCCCCCTCGGGCAGTTCGTCCGCGCGGGCGGCCAGGTCCGTGTTGGTCGACCCCGTCGTGGGCACCACGTCCAGAGAGGTCCAGAGCCCCCCGTCCCGCACGAGCGCTCGCCGCAGCGACGCCACGTTCAGGGGCGGCCTTTCCAGGTCGGACCAGCGGTTGCCCTCAGGGAGGTCGGAGGAGTCGTCTGAAGCATCTCGCGGCGTCATGCAAGCCACCTTAGGTGTGGTAAACGCCGCACTGCCGAACCGTATGCGCGCCGATACCCTACGAGTCAGTAGCAAGCCAGCCGCAAGCAGCCAGTCGCCCCTTTGAGCAGGCAGGGAGCCATATCCCTATGTCCGAGCCGGAAGAGCCCAACGTGCCCGTGCAAAGCGCCGCAAGCGATACCCCCGGGTCCAGCGCGGGTATCGACATCCACACGACTGCGGGAAAACTCGCTGATCTGCAGCGCCGCATCGAGGAGGCCAAGCACGCCGGTTCGGCCCGCGCGGTCGAGAAGCAGCACGCCAAGGGCAAGTTGACGGCGCGCGAGCGCATCGAACTGCTCCTCGACGAGAGCTCCTTCGTCGAGTTCGACGAGTTCGCCCAGCACCGATCGACGGACTTCGGCCTCGAGGCCAACCGTCCGTACGGCGACGGCGTCGTGACCGGTTACGGCACCGTCGACGGCCGCCCCGTGGCCGTCTTCTCCCAGGACTTCACCGTCTTCGGCGGTGCACTCGGCGAGGTCTTCGGCCAGAAGATCGTCAAGGTCATGGACTTCGCCCTGAAGACCGGCTGTCCGGTCGTCGGCATCAACGACTCCGGCGGCGCCCGCATCCAGGAGGGCGTCATGGCCCTCGGGATGTACGGGGAGATCTTCCGCCGGAACACCCACGCCTCCGGAGTCATCCCGCAGATCTCCCTCGTCGTCGGGCCCTGCGCGGGCGGCGCCGTCTACTCCCCGGCGATCACCGACTTCACCGTCATGGTCGACCAGACGTCGCACATGTTCATCACGGGACCCGACGTCATCAAGACGGTCACCGGCGAGGACGTCGGCTTCGAGGAGCTCGGAGGTGCCCGCACCCACAACAGCACCTCCGGCGTCGCGCACCACATGGCGGGCGACGAGAAGGACGCGATCGAGTACGTCAAGTCCCTTCTGTCCTACCTCCCTTCGAACAACCTCAGCGAGCCCCCGGCCTTCCCCGAGGAGGCGGACCTGGAGCTCACGGACGAGGACCGCGAGCTCGACACGCTCATCCCGGACAGCGCGAACCAGCCGTACGACATGCACGGCGTGATCGAACACGTCCTGGACGACGCCGAGTTCCTCGAGACGCAGCCGCTGTTCGCGCCGAACATCGTCACCGGCTTCGGCCGCATCGAGGGCCGCCCCGTCGGCATCGTCGCCAACCAGCCGACGCAGTTCGCCGGCTGCCTGAACATCGACGCCTCCGAGAAGGGCGCCCGCTTCGTCCGCACCTGCGACGCGTTCAACGTCCCGGTCATCACCTTCGTCGACGTGCCCGGCTTCCTGCCGGGCGTCGAGCAGGAGCACACGGGCATCATCCGCCGCGGTGCCAAGCTGATCTACGCCTACGCGGAGGCGACGGTCCCGCTGATCACCGTCATCACCCGCAAGGCGTTCGGCGGCGCGTACGACGTCATGGGCTCCAAGCACCTGGGCGCGGACCTGAACCTGGCCTGGCCGACCGCGCAGATCGCGGTGATGGGCGCGCAGGGCGCGGTCAACATCCTGCACCGCAAGACCATCGCGGCGGCCGAGGCCTCCGGGGACGTCGAAGAGACCCGTGCCCGCCTCATCCAGGAGTACGAGGACCGGCTGCTCAACCCGTACACGGCGGCCGAGCGCGGTTACATCGACGCCGTGATCATGCCCTCGGAGACGCGTTCCCATCTCGTACGGGGCCTGCGTCAGCTGCGTACGAAGCGGGAATCCCTTCCCCCGAAGAAGCACGGCAACATCCCCCTCTAGACCCCGCCCCCGAGAGGAGACCGTTCATGATCAAGGTCGTACGGGGCAATCCGACCCCGGAGGAGCTGGCCGCCGCACTCGCGGTGGTCCAAGCGCGCGCCGCGGCGGTCGCGGACCAGCCGTCCGGCGCGCCCCGGGCCCTCGACGCCTGGGCGGACCCCGCGCGCGTGGCCCGTCACCGGCTGCCCGCACCGGGGCCGACGTCGTGGGGCCGCACCTACTGGCCCGGGTGAGCGGGGCCGCGCGGCGCGAGAATGAGTGAGACGGGCCGGGGCGCCTGAGTACGCGTACTCAGGCGCCCCGCCGTCACCGCGAGCAGTATCGGTTACATGCTGTGGTCGGACCCGGAGAACAACCCGCCCAAGGACATGCGGGACATGCAGGCGAAGATGCGCCGTGCGGGACTCGTCCTCGCCCTGGCCATGGTCGTCGCGATGTTCGTCCTCGGCATCCACTGAGGCTCGCTAACCTGGCCCGCATGAGTGATCAGCCCCGACAGCCCCGCCGTCTCGTCCTCGCCTCCAAGTCCCCCGCCCGGCTCGGCCTCCTGCGCCAGGCCGGTCTCGCCCCCGAGGTGATCGTCAGCGGGGTCGACGAGGACGCGATCTCCGCACCGACCCCCGCCGAACTCGCCCTCGCTCTCGCCGAGGCCAAGGCGTCGGTCGTCTCCGCGCGCCCGGACGTGAAGGGCGCGCTGGTCGTCGGCTGCGACTCGGTCCTCGAACTGGACGGCCAGGCGCTCGGCAAGCCCGCCGACGCCGAGGAGGCCACGGCCCGCTGGAAGTCGATGCGCGGGCGCGCGGGCGTCCTGCAGACCGGCCACTGCGTGTACGACACCGTGGCGGGCCGCCATGTGTCGGCGGTCGCGTCGACCGTCGTGCGCTTCGGGGAGCCGTCGGACGAGGAGATCGCCGCGTACGTGGCGAGCGGTGAACCGCTGCACGTGGCGGGCGCGTTCACGCTCGACGGCCGCTCGGCCCCCTTCGTCGACTCGATCGAGGGCGACCACGGAAACGTCATCGGCCTCTCGCTGCCGCTGCTGCGCCGCCTGCTGTCCGAACTGGGCGTCGGCATCACGGAGTTGTGGGCGCAGTAGGCAGGACGGTCGAGGGCTCGGACGCGGGCCCGAAGGGCTCAGGCGGGCTGAGGGGCGCCGTTCCCGGGGGCGTCGCTCTCCGGGGCGTCGCCGTCCGCCGCCGCCCCCTGCCGGTCGTACGCGACCAGCGTCAGGACGATCAGGCCGAGCACGATCATCATGAAGGCGAAGGCGGGCCAGCCCACCAGGCCCACCGAGAACGCCCCGAGCAGCGCGTGCACCACGGCGGCGCTGATCAGGAGCAGGCGGCCGAAGCGGCCCGGCGCGCGGTCCGTGATCGCCGAGCGCAGCATGACGACGCCGCACAGCGCGAGGTAGAGGCCGAAGACGCCGCCCGCGATCCACGTCGAGACGGACATCGCGTGCGGGTCGAGCCCGGCGAGGGACATGTCCTGCTTGTTGACCACAAGTCCGAGGAACCAGTTGAGGAGTGCGATGCCGACCGCCTCCACGAGAAGCACGATCGCGCCCACCCAGGCCACCGGTCTACGCGCCACGGCGCCCACCCTCTTCCACTGTTACCGCCAGTACGTGCCACACATCGCGAACGCTACTAACGGGTAAACCGGGGGACAAGGGGCTGACCGAAGGCAAAGAATCATTGGGCCATTCGTAGGGACTCCACAAAGATTGGCCCTCTGCCGCAGCACGCTCTCACAGAGACCTTGGCCACACCGGGACGTTAGTCTGCCGGTAAGGGACCCTGCGTACCGTGGTGCGACAAGGGATTTCGCGGTACGGGCAGGCCCGGATCACGCTCCGTGTGGGCAAGCTCACCATTGGGGACGGGTCGAAAGGTCGTGTCGGCAGTCCCTAAACTCGGCTTGTTTCAAGGAGGGAGCCATCGTGCGCAAGGTGCTCATCGCCAACCGTGGCGAAATCGCTGTCCGCGTTGCTCGGGCATGCCGGGATGCAGGGATCGCGAGCGTAGCCGTCTACGCAGATCCTGACCGGGATGCTCTGCATGTACGTGCGGCAGATGAGGCGTTCGCGCTGGGCGGTGACACTCCGGCCACCAGCTACCTGGACATTTCCAAGGTGCTTGCTGCGGCCAAGGACGCGGGGGCGGACGCGGTCCACCCCGGTTACGGATTCCTTTCGGAGAACGCCGACTTCGCGCAGGCCGTCCTGGACGCGGGCCTGATCTGGATCGGCCCGCCGCCCCACGCCATCCGTGACCTCGGTGACAAGGTCGCGGCCCGGCACATCGCGCAGCGCGCGGGTGCCCCCCTGGTGGCCGGTACGCCGGACCCCGTCAGCGGTTCCGACGAGGTCGTCGCCTTCGCCGAGGAGCACGGTCTGCCGATCGCGATCAAGGCCGCCTTCGGTGGCGGCGGGCGCGGTCTGAAGGTGGCAAGGACCCTCGAAGAGGTGCCCGAGCTGTACGACTCCGCGGTGCGCGAGGCTGTTGCCGCCTTCGGCCGCGGCGAGTGCTTCGTGGAGCGCTACCTCGACAAGCCGCGGCACGTGGAGACGCAGTGCCTGGCCGACAAGCACGGCAACGTGGTCGTCGTCTCGACCCGCGACTGCTCGCTCCAGCGCCGCCACCAGAAGCTGGTGGAGGAGGCGCCCGCGCCGTTCCTGAGCGAGGCCCAGAACGCCGAGCTGTACGCGGCCTCGAAGGCGATCCTGAAGGAAGCCGGTTACGAGGGCGCGGGCACCGTCGAGTTCCTCGTCGGCACCGACGGGACGATCTCCTTCCTGGAGGTCAACACCCGTCTCCAGGTGGAGCACCCGGTCACCGAAGAGATCACCGGCATCGACCTGGTCCGTGAGATGTTCCGCATCGCCGACGGCGAGGAACTGGGTTACGGCGACCCGGAGATGCGCGGCCACTCCTTCGAGTTCCGCATCAACGGCGAGGACCCGGGCCGCGGCTTCCTGCCGGCGCCCGGCACCGTGACCGTGTTCGACCCGCCGTCGGGTCCGGGCGTGCGCCTGGACGCGGGCGTGGAGTCCGGCAGCGTCATCGGCCCGGCGTGGGACTCGCTCCTCGCCAAGCTGATCGTGTCCGGCGCCACGCGTCAGCAGGCGCTGCAGCGGGCCGCGCGCGCCCTTGCGGAGTTCAACGTGGAGGGCATGGCCACGGCCATCCCGTTCCACCGCGCGGTCGTCAAGGACCCGGCATTCGCCCCCGAACTGACCGGCTCCACCGACCCGTTCACGGTCCACACGCGCTGGATCGAGACCGAGTTCGTCAACGAGATCCCCGCGTTCTCCGCGACGGCCGACGCCGAGACGGACGAGGAGCCGGGCCGCGAGACGGTCGTCGTCGAGGTAGGCGGCAAGCGCCTCGAAGTCTCGCTCCCCTCCTCGCTGGGCATGACCATCGCCCGCACGGCCGCCGCGGGCGGCGCCCGCCCCAAGCGCCGCGCGGCGAAGAAGTCGGGCCCCGCGGCCTCCGGCGACACCCTGGCGTCCCCCATGCAGGGCACGATCGTCAAGATCGCTGTCGAGGAGGGCCAGGAGGTGCAGGAGGGCGACCTGGTCGTCGTCCTGGAGGCCATGAAGATGGAACAGCCCCTGAACGCGCACCGCTCGGGCACGATCAAGGGCCTCACGGCGGAGGTCGGCGCGAGCCTGACTTCCGGCGCGGTGATCTGCGAGATCAAGGACTGACCCGCAGAGCGTTTGCTCGTACGCTGGCCGGGCTGGAGCTTCCAGCCCGGCCAGCGGAGTATCCAGCCCGTCCGGCGTTTGAGGACGAACTCGGCGAAGCCGGTGATGAACGGCACGCACGCTTCGGGCAGACTTGAAGCACGCGTACGTCCAGGGAGGCACGCCATGGCAGAGGCAGAGAGCCCGCAAGAGCGCCCCCGCTCGAAAAGGGCGGACGCGCGCCGCAACTACGACAAGCTCCTCGCAGAGGCCCGCGCCGCCTTCGCAGAGCACGGCACAAGCGCCTCGCTAGAAGAAATCGCCCGCCACGCGAACGTAGGCATCGGCACCCTCTACCGCCACTTCCCCAACCGCCACGCCCTGATGAACGCGGTCTTCGAAGAGGCGTTGAGCGATCTGCTCGTCCGCTCCCGAGCGCTGCTCGAAGACCCGCAGCCCTGCTCGGCTCTGGTGACCTGGCTGCGCGCCATCATCACTCATGCGGGTGAGTACCGCGGGCTGTCGCGCGCCCTCATGTCGGCGTCGCACGACGACAGTTCGGCACTCTCGCAGTGCAGCAGGCCCATGCGTGAGGCGGGCACAGCCCTGCTCGTACGGGCCCAGCAGGCCGGTGCCGTACGCCCCGGTGTCTCGATCGGCGATCTGTTGCAGCTGACCAACGCGATCGCGCTGGCCGCCGAAGAGACCCCGGACGACCCCGAGTTGGCCGACCGTCTCCTGACGCTGACCCTGCGCGGCCTGAAGCCCGAAGGATCGGCACCCGAAGACCGCGGTCCGGCCCCGGCGGCGGCTGCCGGTTCAGCGGCGGCGTAGATCCGCCACCCGCGCGGCCCGCTCCCCGGGCTGCTGCTCCCCGAGCACCGCACTGCGCAACTGCGCCCCGGGGCCCGACCCGTGACCGCCGTGGTTACGGCGCTGTCCCGGCAGTGGCACGTCCCGGCGCGGCTGCCGCGCCGGGACGGAATCCACCCCCGGCCCGGAGTTGGGGCTCACTGTCCCGCCGGCGACGGCGATCTGCACTCCCTGGTCGGCCAGGGCCTGCAGCTCGGTGGCCGCGCGGTCGTCGTGCGTGGGCGGTTCGTCCGTGACCAGGCGCGTGATGACGTCCGTCGGCACCGTCTGGAACATCGTGTCGGTGCCGAGCTTGGTGTGA
Source organism: Streptomyces sp. Je 1-332 (assembly GCF_040730185.1). Taxonomy (NCBI): domain Bacteria; kingdom Bacillati; phylum Actinomycetota; class Actinomycetes; order Kitasatosporales; family Streptomycetaceae; genus Streptomyces; species Streptomyces sp. Je 1-332. The sequence goes on along the minus strand of NZ_CP160402.1, from coordinate 5,042,458 downwards.
TCGGCGAGGACCACCACCTCGGCCGCGGCCTGCACGAGCGCACGGTCCACGCTCGCCGAGAGCATGTTGGACGTGGAGAGCCCGCGTTCGGCGGTCAGACCACTGCCCGACAGAAAGGCGCGTGAGACCCGCAGGCCCTGCAGGGACTGTTCGGCCCCGCTGCCCACGAGCGCGTAGTTGGACCCGCGCAGGGTGCCGCCGGTCATGACGACCTCGACGCGGTTGGCATGGGCCAGCGCCTGTGCCACCAACAGGGAGTTGGTGACGACGGTCAGACCGGGTACCCGCGCGAGCCGTCGGGCCAGCTCCTGCGTGGTCGTACCCGCCCCGACGACGATGGCTTCGCCTTCTTCGACGAGTCCCGCCGCGAGATCGGCGATAGCCGTCTTCTCGGCGGTCGCGAGATGTGATTTCTGCGGAAAGCCGGACTCCCGCGTGAATCCGCCCGGCAATACCGCACCGCCATGTCTGCGGTCGAGGAGTCCTTCTGCCTCCAGCGCGCGCACGTCCCGCCGTACGGTCACTTCGGAGGTCTGGACGACGCGGGCGAGCTCCCGGAGCGATACCGCTCCGTTGGCCCGCACCATTTCGAGGATCAATTGGCGACGTTCTGCAGCGAACACGAAACTGACAGTAACCCCAACGACCGTCTGCTTTCAGCAGTTTGCGCCGAATTACAGAAGTTGTTCGCACAGCTGGGCGCGAAGTGGTATAGGCGCCTACTCGCCACGCCTATGCCGGGAGAATGGGCGACAACAGCCTGTGACCTGCGCGGAGTTGCCACACCGCGCGAATCCCGGTCAGTCGGCGTTCAACCGACCATCGGCCCGCGATCAGGCTTCGCCCGCCGACTTCCGCGTGTGCAGTTGACGCGCGACCTCGGCGATCGAGCCCGAAAGGGATGGATACACGGTGAACGCATTCGCGATCTGCTCGACCGTCAGATTGTTGTCGACCGCGATCGAGATGGGGTGGATCAGTTCCGAAGCGCGCGGCGCGACGACCACACCGCCCACCACGATGCCCGTACCGGGACGGCAGAAGATCTTGACGAAGCCGTCGCGGATGCCCTGCATCTTCGCGCGCGGGTTGCGCAGGAGCGGCAGCTTGACGACACGGGCGTCGATCTTGCCGCCGTCGACGTCGGACTGGCTGTAGCCGACGGTCGCGATCTCGGGGTCGGTGAAGACGTTCGACGAGACGGTCTTCAGGTTCAGCGGCGTCACCGCGTCGCCGAGGAAGTGGTACATCGCGATGCGCCCCTGCATGGCGGCGACGGAGGCCAGCGCGAAGATCCCGGTCACGTCACCGGCGGCGTACACACCGGGAGCGGACGTCCTGGAGACCTTGTCGGTCCAGATGTGCCCGGAGTCCTTGAGCTTGACCCCGGCCTCCTCCAGGCCCATGCCGCTGCTGTTCGGGATGGCACCCACGGCCATCAGACAGTGCGTACCGGAGATGACACGGCCGTCGTTGAGCGTCACCTCGACGCGGTCGCCCACGCGCTTGGCGGAGGCGGCGCGGGAGCGCGACATCACGTTCATGCCACGGCGGCGGAAGACGTCCTCCAGGACGGCGGCGGCGTCCGGGTCCTCGCCGGGCAGCACGCGGTCGCGGCTGGAGACGAGCGTGACGTTCGACCCGAGCGCCTGGTAGGCGCCGGCGAACTCGGCACCGGTGACACCGGATCCGACCACGATGAGCTCCTCGGGGAGCTCGTCCAGGTCGTACACCTGCGTCCAGTTGAGGATCCGCTCGCCGTCGGGCTGCGCGTCGGGAACCTCGCGCGGGTGCCCGCCGGTCGCGATCAGCACGGCGTCGGCGACGAGGGTCTCCTCGGTCCCGTCGGCCGCGCGCACGACGACCTTGCGCGAGCCGTCGGTGTCCTGCTGGCCCTCCAGACGGCCACGGCCGCGCAGCACGCGGGCGCCGGCGCGCGTGACGGACGCGGTGATGTCGTGGGACTGCGCGAGCGCGAGGCGCTTCACACGGCGGTTGACCTTGCCCAGGTCCACGCCGACCACGCGGGCGGGGGTGTCGATGTGCGGGGTGTCGTCCGCGACGATGATGCCGAGCTCCTCATAGGAGGAGTCGAAGGTGGTCATCACCTCGGCCGTGGCGATCAGAGTCTTCGACGGGACGCAGTCGGTGAGCACCGACGCCCCGCCAAGACCGTCGCAGTCGACGACGGTCACCTCCGCGCCGAGCTGGGCGGCAACGAGTGCCGCCTCGTATCCGCCGGGTCCGCCGCCAATGATCACGATCCGAGTCACGTACTCCATTGTCCCGCACGCTTCAAGGTGCTTCGCCCCGGGGGCGCCATCCGGACGTTCTCCCTACTGGAGGGGCCTGCGCGCACCGCTGGAGGGGCCTGCGCGCACCACTGGAGGGGCCGGTGCGCACCGGAGGGGCGCACGCGTCACCTGCCGTACCCTCGATCACATGTCGCTCTACGCCGCGTACGCCGGCAATCTGGATCCGCGGCTCATGTCACGCCGCGCCCCGCACTCGCCGCTGCGCCAGACGGGCTGGCTGAACGGCTGGCGGCTGACGTTCGGCGGGGAGCACATGGGGTGGGAGGGCGCACTCGCCACTCTCGTCGAGGCACCGCGCTCGCAGGTCTTCGTGACGCTCTACGACGTCGCCCCCATGGACGAGGACTCCATGGACCGGTGGGAGGGCGTGGGGCTCGACATCTACCGCAGGATGCGGGTGCGCGTGGACACCCTCGACGGCGAGGAACCCGCTTGGGTGTACGTCCTCAATGGTTACGAGGGTGGCCTGCCGTCCGCGCGCTATCTGGGGGAGATCGCCGACGCGGCGGAGACCGCGGGGGCGCCGCACGACTATGTGATGGAGCTGCGGAAGCGGCCCTGCTAGGCGCTCGCGGGATGCGCGGGGGCGCTCGCGGCATGCCCCGGCGGGCTCTCGTCGGAAACGACAAGACAACGATCCGAATCCCGTGAGCATCGTCATCTACGCGCGTAGGGCGAGAGCGGCTACTCTCGTCCGCGTGAACGCTTCAGTTATTTCGGATGACCAGGGCGACCCCTACGTCGCCGCCGACGCCGCCGCCACGCGTCTGCGTGAGCTGACGGGCGCCGAGACCCATGACGTAGCCCTTGTGATGGGCTCCGGCTGGGCGCCGGCGGTGGACGCGCTCGGCGAGCCCGACGCCGAGTTCCCCGTCACCGAGCTGCCCGGCTTCCCGATGCCGGCCGTGGAAGGACACGGGGGGCGTATCCGCTCCATCTCGATCGGGGAGAAGCGCGCCCTGGTCTTCCTGGGCCGCACCCACTACTACGAGGGCCGTGGCGTCGCCGCCGTCGCGCACGGCGTGCGTACCGCGGTGGCCGCGGGCTGCAAGACGATCGTGCTGACGAACGGCTGTGGCGGTCTGCGCGACGGCATGCGTCCCGGCCAGCCGGTCCTGATCAACGACCACCTCAACCTGACGGCCACGTCGCCGATCGTCGGCGCGAACTTCGTGGACCTCACGGACCTGTACTCGCCGCGGCTGCGCGCCCTCTGCAAGGAGATCGACCCCTCCCTCGAAGAGGGCGTCTACGCGCAGTTCCCCGGCCCGCACTACGAGACTCCGGCGGAGATCCGCATGGCCCGCACGATCGGTGCGGACCTGGTGGGCATGTCGACGGTCCTCGAGGCGATCGCCGCGCGTGAGGCGGGTGCGGAGGTGCTCGGCATCTCCCTGGTGACGAACCTCGCCGCGGGCATGACGGGTGAGCCCCTGAACCACGAGGAAGTCCTCCAGGCGGGCCGCGACAGCGCTACCCGCATGGGCGAGCTGCTGGGCGACGTCTTGGGCCGCATTTAATTTTTCCCTGCGGGGGACTCCGGCCTGGCGGGGGCCGTCTTGCTTAGCGGGTGCCCTTGCCCGGCGGGGCGACTTGCCCGGCGGGGTGCGTTGCTCCGGGAGCGCTTCGGTCGGCCTGGGGCTTCTCTCCCCGGGGGAGCGCCCCTGCACTGTGCCTTGGTGGCCCGGAGCGCTGGTTGCCGTACAGGCCTTCCCTCCCACCCACCCGTTTACCCCGGAGCGTCGGGCCTGTTGCCGTACAGGCCTTCCCTCCCGCCCACCCGTTTGCCCCGGAGCGTCAGGCCTGTTGCCGCACGGGCTTTTCCGCCCACCCACCCGTTTGCCCCGGAGCGTCGGGCGGGTGCGTAAGCCATTGCCGCCGCGGGGTGAACGGGTGGGTGGGCGGGAAAGATCCACCGCGAAGCGGTGGGACAGAAAGGCCCCACCGGGGGGGCCGCACCAAAGACAGACGCACCCGCGGCCCAAGCCGGGCAAGCCCCCCGACCCGCAACGGGTAGACGCACCGGGGGCCGCCCCGGAACCGAACCGCCCGGGTACCCACCCCGCACCCGCCCCGGGCTCGGGTAGCCATACCCGGCCCGCACAGAACCCCGCATACGAGAGGCTGAAGAACCGTGCTGGACGACTCTGAACTCATCGCGCGGGCCCAGGCCTGGCTGGCCGAGGACCCGGACAGCGAGACCCGCGAGGAACTCGCGAAGCTCATCGACGCCGAGGACACCGCAGAGCTGACCGCCCGTTTCAGCGGCACCCTCCAGTTCGGCACCGCCGGCCTCCGCGGGGAGCTCGGCGCGGGCCCCATGCGCATGAACCGCTCCGTGGTCATCCGCGCGGCGGCGGGCCTCGCCGCGTACCTCAAGGCCAAGGGACAGACCGGCGGTCTGGTCGTCGTCGGCTACGACGCCCGCCACAAGTCGGCCGACTTCGCGCGCGACACGGCCGCCGTGATGACCGGCGCCGGACTCAGGGCGGCGGTGCTCCCCCGCCCGCTCCCCACCCCCGTACTCGCCTTCGCCATAAGGCACCTCGGCGCGGTCGCCGGCGTGGAGGTGACGGCGAGCCACAACCCCCCGCGCGACAACGGCTACAAGGTCTACCTCGGCGACGGCTCCCAGATCGTCCCGCCCGCCGACGCGGAGATCGCGGCGCAGATCGACGCCGTCGCGAGCCTGCACGACGTGCCCCGCCCCGAGTCCGGCTGGCAGACCCTCGGCGACGACGTCCTCGACGCCTACCTCGCCCGTACCGACGCCGTCCTGTCCCCCGGCTCCCCCCGCACGGCCCGCACCGTCTATACGGCGATGCACGGCGTCGGCAAGGACATGCTCCTCGCGGCGTTCGAGCGGGCGGGCTTCCCCGCCCCGGAGCTCGTCGCCGAGCAGGCGGAGCCCGACCCGGACTTCCCGACCGTCGCGTTCCCCAACCCGGAGGAGCCGGGCGCGATGGACCTCTCCTTCGCCAAGGCCCGCGAGGCGGACCCGGACCTGATCATCGCCAACGACCCGGACGCGGACCGCTGCGCCGCGGCGGTCAAGGACGGCCCCGGCGGCGCTGACTGGCGCATGCTCCGGGGCGACGAGGTCGGCGCGCTCCTGGCGGCCCACCTCGTGCGTCGGGGCGCCCGCGGCACGTTCGCCGAGTCGATCGTGTCCTCCTCCCTGCTGGGCCGGATCGCGCAGAAGGCGGGCCTCGGTTACGAGGAGACCCTCACCGGCTTCAAGTGGATCGCCCGCGTGGAGGACCTGCGCTACGGCTACGAAGAGGCCCTCGGCTACTGCGTGGACCCCGAAGGCGTACGCGACAAGGACGGCATCACGGCGGCGCTGCTCCTGACCGAGCTGGCGTCCGAGCTGAAGGAGCAGGGGCGCACCCTGCTCGACCTTCTGGAAGACCTCGCCGTGGAGCACGGGCTGCACGCCACCGACCAGCTTTCGGTCCGCGTGGAGGACCTCTCCGTGATCGCGGACGCGATGCGCCGCCTGCGCGAGCAGCCGCCGACCGTGCTCGCGGGTCTGCCCGTGACCAGGGCCGAGGACCTCACGCGGGGCACGGACACGCTGCCGCCCACGGACGGCCTGCGCTACACGCTCGACGGGGCCCGCGTCATCGTGCGCCCGAGCGGCACGGAGCCGAAGCTGAAGTGCTACCTGGAGGTGGTGGTCCCGGTGTCGGAGAAGTCCGGCCTGCCCGCCGCCCGCACCGAGGCCACGGAACTCCTCGCGGCGATCAAGCGCGACCTTTCGGCGGCCGCCGGCATCTAGCCGATAGCCGACGCGGACAGCGGCGGGGGGCCACCCGTCCGGGTGGTTCCGCCGGCGCAGCTGCCGCAGCGACCCCGTGCGCTGCCGGTCCCCCAGGAAGGGTGACCGGCAGCGCACGATCACGTTCCGGGAGCTGCCGCAGTGCCGTACGGACCGACCCCAGAGACCTCGACCGCCCCGGCGTCCGCCGCCGCACCCCGGATCGTTCCCCCGGCCGGCCGCCCCGGCAGCGCGCGGAACCTCAGCACGGACCGCAGGGCACGCGCCACCCGCGCCCTGCGCCACGCGTCGCCCGCACTCCTCGCGTACGCCGCCGTACGCCTCTTCGGGGCCGTCGTCTTCGCCCTGTGGGCCCGCAGGGAGCACCGGGACGTCTGGCATCTTCTTGCGGAGTCGTGGGACTGCGACTGGTATCTGAGGATCGCCGACAAGGGGTACGCGAACACCCTGGGCACCCAGATCGACGCGAACAACCTCGCCTTCTTCCCGCTGCACCCGCTGCTCATCAGGGCGGGCAGCGTGCTCGTCCCGGAGCCGCGCGGCGCCGTGGGTCTCACGGTCTCCGTCCTCTGCTCGTTGCTCGCGGCGTGGGGGATCTTCGCGGTGGGCGACCATCTGTACGGGCGCAGGGCGGGCGTCCTGCTCGCCGCGCTCTGGGGTTCGCTGCCCATCGCGCTCGTGCAGTGGATGGGCTACACGGAGTCGCTCTTCACGGCACTCACGGCGTGGTCCCTGTACGCCGTGCTCACCGGCCGCTGGATCTGGGCGGGTTCGCTGGCCGCACTCGCGGGCCTGACCCGCCCTACGGGGGTGGCGCTCGCGGCGGCGGTGTCCCTGACGGCCCTGCTCACGCTGTGGCGCACGCGCCGGGCGAAGGGCGACGGCAAGGCGCGCGTACACACGCTTCTGGGCGCCCTGCTCGCCCCGCTCGGCTGGCTCTCGTACGTCGGCTGGGTGGGGCTGCGGCTCGGCCGCTGGGACGGTTACTTCGCCGTGCAGAAGCTGTGGCGCAACGAGTGGGACGGCGGGGTGGCCACCCTGCGGACGATGTACGACCTGCTCGCGGCGCAGCGTCCGCAGCTGTTCCTGATCATGGTGACCGCGACGCTGCTCGCGTCGGTGGCGCTGTTCGTCCTGTCGGTGGGCGACCGGCAGCCGCTGCCGCTGCTGGTCTTCACGGGCCTGCTGCTCCTGATCGTGCTCGGCAGCAAGGGGGTCTACTTCCCCCGCGCCCGCTTCCTGCTCCCCGGCTTCCCCTTGCTGCTGCCGCTCGCGGCGACACTGGCCCGCGCACGGACGCACGTGGCCGTGACGGTGATGGTGGCGGCGGCGACGACATCGGCAGCGTTCGGGGGCCACATGCTGCTCGCCTGGATGGGCCCGCCGTGAGCGCGGCCTCTAACCAACGGCGAGGATCACCGCGAGCAGCACCACCCCGGCCACCGCCGGCGCGAGACTCTCAAAGCCCCAACGGACGCACGTGGCCGTGACGGTGACGGTGGTAGCGGCGACGACATCGGCAGCGTTCGGGGGCCACATGCTGCTCGCCTGGATGGGCCCGCCGTGAGCGCGGCCTCTAACCAACGGCAAGGATCACCGCGAGCAGCACCACCCCGGCCACCGCCGGCGCGAGACTCTCAAAGCCCCAACGGACGCACGTGGCCGTGACGGTGACGGTGGTAGCGGCGACGACATCGGCAGCGTTCGGGGGCCACACGCTGCTCGCGTGGACGGGCCCGCCGTGAGCGCGGCCTCTAGCCAACGGCGAGGATCACCGCGAGCAGCACCACCCCGGCCACCGCCGGGGCGAGGATCTCGTAGCCCCAGCGGACCTCGGGCTCGCCCTGCGCGGACTTCGCGGCGGCGCGCTGCTCGGACAGGTCGCGCAGGTCGTCCATGACCTGGTCACCGGCGGCGCGCTGGGACGGCGGCTGACCGGGCCGCGTCGAAGCACGCAGACCGGGGCCGCCGACGCTCGGATCACCGGCGGCCATCGCCTGCGACCTCCGCCGCGCCGCCTTCTTGCGGCCGCGCAGGGAGACCGGGATGGCCCAGAGCTGGTACTTGGTGCCGGACTGGGTGAGGACCTCGTTCGAGTACCCGGAACGCAGCCCCGAGACCGACGCCCACGGGAGCGTGATCGTGCGGAACGGGTTGCGGACGCGGAGCCGGTCGTCGTTGGCGTACACGGCGGGGCGCAGGGTGAAGGCGACGACGAGCGGCACCGCCAGGAGCAGCCCGGCGAGCGCGAGCCACGGGGTGCGGCCCTCCCCCCGGATCATCGCGTCGATGCCGAGCCAGCCGCCGAGGGCGAGCAGCAGGACGCCTCCGGCGATACCGCCGGACGACCGGTAGGTCCGGTCCTTGTACTCGGGCTCAGCCTGGGGGTGCTGGGGCTCACTCATGGGTTGATTCTGCCTGAGCGCTTCACTGCGGGGTGATCGGGTGGGCGGGTGGGAGAAATCCGCCACGAAGCGGCGGGCCTCGAGAGGAAGACGGCGCCCTGCCAAAGGGGGAGCCACCCGGGAGCCACCCAGGAGCCACCCGCAGAGCAACCCACGGAGCCACCCCCGGAGCAACCCGCCCCCTGTACAGCCGCTACGCGCGTAGATATGCTCCCCTCGTGACCATGCCCCCTGCATCCGCCCCCACCGCACACGCGCTGACGGACGCCACAGCGTCGGACCGCACGCTGCGCCGCTTCCTCCACGGGCTGCCCGGCGTCGACACGGTCGGCCTGGAGGCACGCGCCTCAGCGCTCGGCACCCGTTCGATCAAGACGACGGCGAAGGCGTACGCCATCGATCTCGCCATCTCGATGATCGACCTGACGACGCTGGAGGGCGCCGACACCCCGGGCAAGGTCCGGGCGCTCGGCGCGAAGGCCGTGCACCCCGATCCGACCGACCGCGGCACCCCGAGGACCGCCGCGGTCTGCGTCTATCCGGACATGGTGGCCACCGCCAAGGAAGCCGTCGGCGACAGCGGCGTCAAGGTCGCCTCCGTCGCGACCGCCTTCCCCGCGGGCCGCGCCGCCATCGACGTGAAGCTCGGCGACGTCCGCGAGGCCGTCGCGGCGGGTGCCGACGAGATCGACATGGTCATCGACCGCGGCGCCTTCCTCGCCGGCGACTACATGACGGTGTTCGAGCAGATCCGCGCCGTGAAGGAAGCCTCCGGCGAGGCCCGGCTCAAGGTCATCTTCGAGACCGGCGAGCTGTCCACGTACGACAACATCCGCCGCGCCTCCTGGATCGGCATGCTCGCGGGCGCGGACTTCATCAAGACCTCGACCGGCAAGGTCGGCGTCAACGCCACCCCCGCGAACACCCTCCTGATGCTGGAGGCCGTGCGCGACTTCCGCGAGCAGACCGGCGTACAGGTCGGGGTGAAGCCCGCGGGCGGCATCCGCACCTCCAAGGACGCGATCAAGTTCCTCGTCCTGGTGAACGAGACCGCGGGCGAGGACTGGCTGGACAACCACTGGTTCCGCTTCGGCGCCTCATCGCTCCTCAACGACCTGCTGATGCAGCGCCAGAAGCTGGCCACGGGCCGCTACTCCGGCCCCGACTACGTGACGGTGGACTGACCCATGACTTCCCCACGCTTCGAGTACGCTCCCGCGCCGGAGTCCCGCGCGGTCGTCGACATCGCGCCGTCGTACGGCCTGTTCATCGACGGCGAGTTCGTGGAGGCCGCCGACGGCAAGGTCTTCAAGACCGTCTCGCCCTCCACCGAAGAGGTCCTCTCCGAGGTCGCGCAGGCCTCGTCCGAAGACGTCGACCGCGCGGTCAAGGCCGCCCGCAGGGCCTTCGAGAAGTGGTCCGCGCTGCCGGGCGCCGAGCGCGCCAAGTACCTCTTCCGCATCGCGCGGATCATCCAGGAGCGCAGCCGCGAACTGGCCGTCCTGGAGACCCTCGACAACGGAAAGCCCATCAAGGAGACGCGCGACGCCGACCTCCCGCTGGTCGCCGCGCACTTCTTCTACTACGCGGGCTGGGCCGACAAGCTCGACCACGCGGGCTATGGCGCGGACCCGAAGCCGCTCGGCGTCGCGGGCCAGGTCATCCCCTGGAACTTCCCGCTCCTGATGCTCGCGTGGAAGATCGCCCCCGCCCTCGCGACGGGCAACACCGTCGTCCTGAAGCCCGCCGAGACCACGCCCCTGAGCGCCCTGTTCTTCGCGGACATCTGCCGCCAGGCGGGCCTGCCCAAGGGCGTCGTCAACATCCTTCCCGGGTACGGCGACGCGGGCGCGGCCCTCACCGCGCACCCGGACGTGAACAAGGTCGCCTTCACCGGCTCGACCGCCGTCGGCAAGGCCATCGCGCGCCAGGTCGCGGGCACGGACAAGAAGGTCACGCTCGAACTGGGCGGCAAGGGCGCCAACATCGTCTTCGACGACGCCCCCATCGACCAGGCCGTCGAGGGCATCGTCACGGGCATCTTCTTCAACCAGGGCCAGGTCTGCTGCGCGGGCTCGCGCCTCCTCGTACAGGAGTCGGTCAAGGACGAGGTGCTCGACGCCCTGAAGCGGCGCCTGACCACCCTGCGCCTCGGTGACCCGCTGGACAAGAACACGGACATCGGCGCGATCAACTCCGCCGAGCAGCTCGCCCGCATCAAGGCCCTGACCGAGACCGGCGAGGCGGAGGGCGCCGAGCGCTGGTCCGCCCCGTGCGAACTGCCCTCCTCCGGCTACTGGTTCGCGCCGACGCTGTTCACGAACGTCACGCAGGCGCACACCGTCGCGCGCGACGAGATCTTCGGCCCGGTGCTCTCGGTGCTGACCTTCCGCACGCCGGAAGAGGCCGTCGCCAAGGCCAACAACACGCAGTACGGCCTCTCCGCCGGCATCTGGACGGAGAAGGGCTCGCGCATCCTCGCGGTCGCCGACCGCCTGCGGGCGGGCGTCATCTGGGCCAACACGTTCAACAAGTTCGACCCGACCTCGCCCTTCGGCGGCTACAAGGAATCGGGTTACGGCCGCGAGGGCGGCCGCCACGGCCTGGAGGCTTACCTCGATGTCTGAGCAGCGTTTGAGCGTCTTCAAGACCTACAAGCTGTACGTGGGCGGGAAGTTCCCGCGTTCCGAGAGCGGCCGGGTGTACGAGGTGACTGACTCGAAGAACAAGTGGCTGGCCAACGCCCCGCTCTCCTCCCGCAAGGACGCGCGTGACGCCGTCTCCGCCGCGCGCAAGGCGCAGGGTGGCTGGGCGGGCAAGACGGCCTACCTCCGCGGCCAGATCCTCTACCGCGTCGCGGAGATGCTGGAGGGCCGCAGGGAGCAGTTCGTCCGCGAGGTCGCCGAGGCGGAGGGCCTGTCCAAGTCGAAGGCCGCCGCGGTGGTGGACGCGGCGATCGACCGCTGGGTCTGGTACGCGGGCTGGACCGACAAGATCGCCCAGCTCGTCGGCGGCGGAAACCCGGTCGCGGGCCCCTTCTTCAACCTCTCCTCGCCGGAGCCGACGGGCGTGGTGACGGTCGTCGCCCCGCAGAAGTCCTCGTTCCTCGGCCTGGTGTCGGTCATCGCCCCGGTGATCGCGACGGGCAACACGGCCGTGGTGATCGCGAGCGAGGACTCCCCGCTCCCGGCGCTCTCGCTGGGCGAGGTGCTCGCCACCTCCGACCTGCCCGGCGGCGTGGTCAACATCCTCTCGGGCCGTACGGCGGAGATCACCCCGTCGCTCGCCGCGCACCAGGACGTGAACGCGATCGACCTCGCGGGCGTCGAGGACGACGTACTGGCCAAGGAGCTGGAGGTCGCCGCGGCGGACAACCTCAAGCGCGTCGTCCGTCCACAGCCTGTGGACTGGTCGGCGGACCCGGGCACGCACCGCCTGACCGCCTTCCTGGAGACCAAGACCGTCTGGCACCCCACGGGTTCTCTGGGCGCGTCCGGCTCCTCGTACTGAGGCCCCGCCGCCCGACCACAGCACACCGAGCCACTCCGCACGGCGAAGCCCCGGCACCCCCTCCGTCCAGGAGGCGCCGGGGCTTCGCCCTTCTCAGCGGCTCGGTCAGATGCCGAGCCGTGCCGCGATCCCGTCCAGGACACATTCGAGGCCCGTCTCGTACATCCAGGTGGCGTCGTCCTTGCGGCGCGACTTCCTCCCGTAGCGCTGGTAGGTGGGGCAGCGGCCGGTGTCCATGAGGTACGTCATCTGCGGCGCGAGGCCCATCCTGGTCTCGTCACCGGACGACCAGCCCTCCGACTCCGTCCACGGGGGCGCGTTGACGGCCGTCGGCGGCCTCGCGCTCCTCGCGGTCGGCGCGGACACCCCCACCGCGGTGACCTCCGCGCTGACGCTCGTGCTCGGCACGGGCATGGGCTTCCTGATCCAGAGCACCCTGCTCATCACCATCAACAGCGCGGAGCCGCGCGACATGGGCGCCGCCACCGGCACCACCACACTCCTGCGCACGATCGGCGGCTCACTGGGCATCGCCGTCCTGGGCGCCGTCTACGCGAGCCGCCTGACATCGGGCGGCATGCCGGAGGGCGGCAGTTCGTGGACACCCGATGCGGTCAGGAACATGCCGGAGGGAGTGCGCGAGACGGTGCGCACGGCGGTCACCGGCGGCATGCACGGCGTGGCTCTCGGCGCCGCGATGCTCGGTGCGGCGGCCTTCGCGGTGGCGTGGCTGGTGCGGGAAGTCCCCCTGCGGAAGGGGTGACAGGGGCCCCGCGTCAGCAGCCCCTAGCCGGGCAGCACGCCGGTGGCCTGGCTCACCAGCGGCAGGTCCTTCAGCGCCGCGCCCTGCGTCAGCGGAGCGGTCAGCGGGGCCGTCGAGACCGGCTTGAAGTCCGCGATCTGGGTGCCGAGGGCGTTGTCCAGCGGGTCGGACCCCGTGCCCGCGAGCGGGTTGAGCTTCAGCTCCTTGGTCGGCCCGAGGCCACCCGCGGCGACCTCCTCGACGGCCCGGAGTACGCCCGCACCGGCCGCCGGGAGATTCTCGGACGCCGAGGGCTCCGGAGCGGCGCTCGCCGTCGCCGCGCCGCCGATACCGAGCGCCGTGCCCGCGACGGTGACCGTCAGACCCGCCCGCAGCAGGACGCGGGAGAGGTGCTTGGAGGCTGTTGCGTGCCGTGCCATGGGTTCCGCCCTAATCCTCTTGGGTAATCAGATGCGCACACAGCGTAGTTGAGGTGGGTTGCGGGCACCAAAGCCCTACCCGTCGGGTCGCCTGGGCGGCTCAATGCAGCAAACTGTTCTCTCGTGAGTTCCCATCCCCCGATACCCACCCGAGTCGTGCTGCTCGCCGGCCCCTCGGGCTCAGGCAAGTCGTCGTTCGCCGCCCGCTCCGGACTGCCCGTCCTGTGCCTCGACGACTTCTACAAGGAATGCGACGACCCGACACTGCCGCAGGTCCCCGGCAGCACGGACATCGACTGGGACTCCCCCGAATCCTGGGACACGGACGTCGCCGTCGCCGCCATCGAGCAGCTGTGCCGCACGGGACGTACGCGCATCCCCGTCTACGACATCGCCACCAGCTCGCGTACGGGCGAGACGGCGATGGACATCGAGCGGACACCCCTGTTCATCGCCGAGGGCATCTTCGCGGCGGACATCGTGGACCGGTGCCGGGAGATCGGCGTGCTCGCCGACGCGATCTGCCTCCGGGGCCGCCCCTCCACCACCTTCCGGCGGCGGCTCCTGCGGGATCTGCGCGAGGGACGCAAGTCCGTGGCGTTCCTGCTGCGGCGCGGGTGGCGGCTGATGCGGGCCGAGCGCGTGATCGTCGCCCGGCAGACCGCGCTCGGCTGTCACCCCTGCGGCAAGGACGAGGCCCTCGGACGGCTCGCGGCAGCCGCCGCCGGCCGGTGCGCGAAGGCCCGCGCGGAAGCCGCGTAACTCCGCCGGGGAGCAATTCCGTAGCAAAAGCAGAAGGACCGGAAAGACCCCCCGGCCTTCCGGTCCCGCCACTTGTTTCCCCCGTGGATCCCCCGTGATCCCCGTCTTCCCCCGTGTCCCCCCCCTGCCACCGCCGCCTCCCCCCGGGAGCGGCGGCCCCCCATGATCCCTAGGCGACCAACTCGCCGAAGGACTCTTCCTGGTCACGGCCGAAGCTGAGGACCTCGTCCTCGCGCAGCCGACGCAGGGAGCGCCAGATGCTGGACTTCACCGTGCCCACGCTGATGTCGAGGATGTCCGCGATCTCGGGATCCGTGCGGCCCTCGTAGTAACGCAGGACCAGCATCGTCCGCTGCAGTTCGGGGAGGCGGGCCAGGGCCTGCCAGAGAACCGCGCGGAGTTCGGTGCCACGCATCGCGTCCGTGTCGCCCGCCGTCTCCGGCAGCTCCTCGGTCGGGTATTCGTTGAGCTTGCGGCGCCGCCAGGCGCTGATGTGCAGGTTGGTCATGGTGCGGCGGAGGTAACCGCCGACCGCGGCCTTGTCGCTGATCCTGTCCCAGGCGCGATACGTCGAGAAGAGGGCGCTCTGGAGCAGGTCCTCGGCCTCGAAACGGTCACCGGTCAGGTGATAGGCGGTTGCGTACAGGGAGGCACGACGCTCCTGGACGTAGGCGGTGAACTCCGCCTCCGACACCGAAGTGCGCTCCCCCGTGCCCTCCCTGTACGCGGCTCCCCCGTGAGCCCCCCCATCGTCTCCGCGGGTCTCCCCCCGGAACGCGTCAACCACCGTCATGTACGTGGTGTGCTGACGCCCGGTGCCGCGAGCGCACCCCCGCCCGCTCACGGCACCGGACTTCTCGTGCCTCTCGGCAGGTCGGATCACGTCATGGAGACGCGTGATTACTGCGCTTGAGCTGGTGCTGTGCAGTGTGTTCATCTCGCGCCCCCCGTCGGTGGAGTCCGGCCTTTTCCGTGTGACCAAAACTCTGCCGGACCCACTTCATGACGGTGTCCGCCGACTGTCACAGGCCTGCAACAGCGCTTCTAGTTGTAGGGGGTAGGTGTGGGAGCGCTCCAACAGTCGAACTGTGGCCTTGCCATGGGACAGAATGACGTCCGTGCCTTCCCTGTTGCTGATCGAGGACGACGACGCCATCCGTACGGCCCTTGAGCTTTCGCTCACCCGCCAAGGGCATCGGGTGGCTACTGCTGCCACCGGCGAGGACGGCCTGAAGCTGCTCAGTGAGCAGCGGCCGGACCTGATCGTGCTGGATGTGATGCTGCCGGGCATCGACGGCTTCGAGGTGTGCCGTCGCATCCGGCGCACCGACCAGTTGCCGATCATCCTGCTGACCGCGCGCAGTGACGACATCGACGTGGTCGTCGGGCTCGAGTCCGGTGCCGACGACTATGTCGTGAAACCCGTGCAGGGACGGGTGCTCGACGCCCGTATCCGCGCGGTCCTTCGCCGCGGTGAGCGCGAGGCCAACGACGCGGCGACGTTCGGTTCGCTCGTCATCGACCGCGCCGCGATGACCGTCACGAAGAACGGCGAGGATCTGCAGCTCACGCCGACCGAGCTGCGGCTGCTCCTGGAGCTGAGCCGCAGGCCCGGACAGGCCCTGTCGCGGCAGCAGTTGCTGCGTCTGGTGTGGGAGCACGACTACCTCGGCGACTCCCGGCTCGTCGACGCCTGTGTGCAGCGGCTTCGCGCGAAGGTGGAGGACGTGCCGTCCTCGCCGACGCTGATCCGTACGGTGCGTGGAGTGGGCTACCGGCTGGA
This sequence comes from Streptomyces sp. Je 1-332, assembly GCF_040730185.1. NCBI lineage: Bacteria > Bacillati > Actinomycetota > Actinomycetes > Kitasatosporales > Streptomycetaceae > Streptomyces > Streptomyces sp. Je 1-332. The sequence goes on along the minus strand of NZ_CP160402.1, from coordinate 5,026,720 downwards.
CACTCCTCAGTGACCAAACCGCAGGACAAGCTCCGCGGTTGGGCCGCGGCGCGCAAGGCGATCATGGCGGGGCTGCGCTTCACGAGCCTCAGGCTCCGGCTCGTCGTGGTGTTCGGTCTGGTGGCGCTCACCGCCGCCGTGACGGCTTCCGGAATCGCGTACTGGCTCAACCGCGAGGCCGTCCTGACGCGCGCGCAGGACGCGGCCCTGAAGGACTTCCAGCAGGAGATGCAGACGCGCGCCGGCGCCCTGCCGCCCAATCCGACCCAGGACGAACTGCAGCAGGCCGCGGGGACGATGGCCAACAGCAGCCAGCGCTACAGCGTGCTCCTGATCGGGGAGAACACCGACGGTGACACGATCGTCGGCTACTCGGACCTGGACGCCTTCACGCTCGCCGACGTGCCCAAGTCGCTGCGCAAGACGGTGAACAAGGAGCAGCCGCTCACCTCCAGCAACAAGAGCCCGTACCACCTGTACTGGCAGCGGACCGTCGACGACGGCGCCCCGTATCTCGTGGGTGGCGCCAAGGTCATCGGTGGCGGGCCGACCGGTTACATGCTCAAGTCCCTGGAGCCGGAGGCGAAGGACCTCAGTTCGCTCGGCTGGTCACTCGCGATCGCCACCGGGCTCGCGCTCATCGGTTCCGCCCTGCTCGCGCAGGCCGCGGCGACCACCGTGCTCAAACCGGTGCACCGGCTGGGGGTTGCCGCGCGGCGGCTCGGCGAGGGCAAGCTGGACACGCGGCTTCGGGTGTCGGGCACGGATGAACTGGCCGACCTGTCACGGACGTTCAACCGGACCGCGGAGAGCCTGGAGAAGAAGGTCGACGACATGAGCGCCCGTGACGAGGCGTCGCGGCGCTTCGTCGCCGACATGTCGCACGAGCTGCGTACGCCGCTGACCGCGATCACCGCGGTGACCGAGGTCCTGGAGGAGGAGCTCGACGCGGAGACCGGCAGCGTCGACCCGATGATCGAGCCCGCCGTGCGTCTTGTGGTCAGCGAGACCCGCCGCCTCAACGACCTGGTGGAGAACCTGATGGAGGTCACCCGCTTCGACGCGGGCACGGCGCGGCTCGTCCTGGACGACGTGGACATCGCCGACCAGATCACGGCCTGCATCGACGCCCGTGCCTGGCTCGACGCGGTCGAGCTCGACGCGGAGCGCGGCATCACGGTGCGGCTCGACCCGCGCCGCCTCGACGTCATCCTGGCGAACCTCATCGGCAACGCGCTCAAGCACGGTGGCTCCCCGGTGGAGGTCTCCGTACGGCTCGCGGGCGAGAAGCTCCTCATCGCGGTGCGGGACGGCGGCCCCGGCATCCCCGAGGACGTACTGCCGCACGTCTTCGACCGCTTCTACAAGGCGAGCGCGTCCCGGCCGCGGTCGGAGGGCAGCGGGCTCGGGCTCTCCATCGCCTTGGAGAACGCCCATATCCACGGCGGTGAGATCACCGCCGCGAACTCGCCCAAGGGCGGCGCGGTGTTCACGCTGTGGCTGCCGCGCGATCCGTCGGAGCTGCTGCCCGACGACGAGGCCGCGGAGGGCACGGACGGCGACGCCGCCGTCGAGGGAGAGAAGCGATGAGCCGCCCACGGCTGCGCGCCGCACTCCTCGCCACCGCGCTGACCACGCTTCTCGCGGGCTGCGGCATCCGCTCGACGGAGGTGCCGACGGACTTCGGCCCCGGCCCGTCACGGGTGCCCTGCGTGATGTCCGGGTCGAGCATCGCCTCGCAGTCCAGCGGGGTCCCGGTGCAGGTCTTCCTGGTGTGCGCGGCGCAGCTGGTGACCGTCGACCGGTCGGTGCGGATCCCCACCGAGAAGGCGACGACGGACCGGGTCCGTATCGCGCAGGCGCTCCTCGACGAGCTGTCGCACACGCCATCGGACCAGGAGAAGCAGGCGGGCTTCGCCACGGACGTACGGGGTGGCACGGTGGTCGGCGGCCCCGGGAAGGGGGACCCCGAGGACGCGCTGCGGTTCAGCACGTCTCCGGAGGACCTGTCGGCGTTCGCGCTCGCCCAGGTCGTTTGCACGTTCGCGGACAGCGCGGCGGCGGGCGACGACCGCGAGGTCATCATGGGCGGCCCCGGCGACGCCCCCCTGCGCCGCTACGAATGCACCCAGGAGGTCCGCCAGCGCCCCGGGACGGTGGCTCCGCCCACGGAGACGGTGAAGTGACCGAGCCGGTGAAGCGGCCGATCAGGACAGTCACGGTGTGCGATCAGGACACTGCCGCGCACCGGGAGTGAATGCGCGGAACCGATCCTGCCGCTAGGCGCGTCTTGGGGTGCGTGCGTCAAGGCTCGGGCGGCCACGGGGCCGCCATCCGCTTCCGTGCGGCAGGAGGATTCCTCCTCGTCGCGCATCTTCTGTTCGTCGGCTGGCTCACTCTGCGTCCACTGGACGTGCCGTGGGTCAGCGCGGCGAATCTGCAGCCGTTCGCCGGCATCAAGGCGGATCTGGCGCTCGGTCCCGCGCAGGCAGCCCGGCAGATAGGCGGCAGTCTGCTGCTGCTCGCCCCGCTCGGTGTGCTGCTTCCGCTCGCCGGCGGTCGGGTCCATGTGTCGCCGCTGGGTTCGCTGGTGCGGACGGTCGCGGCGGGCGCGCTGATCTCGCTGGGCATCGAACTGCTGCAGACCGGGGTCCCCGGGCAGGTCGTCGATGTCGACTCGCTGTTCCTGAACGCCGTGGGTGTGGCTCTCGCGCATGTCGCGGTGGTGCCCGCGCTCAGGGCCAGGCTCCGTCGCCGTACTGATGTGGAGCACCGCGCGCCCCTCCCACGGGAGGACGCTTCTCAGGGGTCGACCCCGACGATTCCCAGGGTCGGTATCGCACCCTAGAGCGACGCTTTGCCCGCTTCGCGAACGTAGCTTTGAGACATCGGGGTACACGCCCCGGAGCTCGTACCGACGGTTCACGAAGGAGCCACCATGACCGCCCTTGCCCGCCCCACCAACGGCCGGATGATCGGCGGAGTGTGCGCCGCCCTCGCCAAGCGTTTCGGCACATCGGCGACCACGATGCGCGTGATCTTCGTGGTGTCGTGTCTGCTGCCCGGCCCGCAGTTCCTGCTCTACATCGCGCTCTGGGTCCTGTTGCCCTCCGACAGCAAGGCCAGGCAGGCAGCCTGGTGAATCGGCGGCCCTTGCTGCCACACACGTACGCCGATGGGGCGCACCCTTGAGCGGGGGTGCGCCCCATCGGCGTGTGCGGAGACCGTGCTGATCAGCCGAGCGGCACACCGTTCACGGGCAGGCCCTCCAGGGGGAGTCCCTGCAGGGGCAGCCCCTGCACGGGCAGGGCGCCGGCCAGCGGCAGGCCGCCGAGCAGACCGGTGACCGGGTCGGCCGGAGCGGGCTTGCCCCGGTCGTCGGCGTGCTTCATGCTCTCGCCGAGCTTGCCGACGGTCGGCGCGGAGGCCTGCAGGGTGCTGCCGACCACGTTCTGGCCGGCGGAGACCGCCTCGGGGCCACCCGCGGGCAGGTTCTCGCCGAGCTGCTCCGTGGGCAGCATGGCGGTGGCGGAACCCAGGGCGCCCGTGGCGTCGGGCAGGGCCGGCGCGGCGTTGGCGGCACCCGCGCCTGCGGCGGCGAAGGCGGCGCCGAGAGCGGCGACACCGAGGGTCTTGGCTGCAGACTGCTTCATCTTCAATGCGTCCTTGATGACGGGGACTTTTGAGCGGCCCATGACCGTAAACATGTGAAGGGGCGGTCCGCAAACAGCAAAACGCGACCGGGAATTAATGTTCCCGGCCGCGCCCACAATGCTTCGATTTCTGTTACACGTCGACAGAAGCCCTGGTGGAGGCGGTCTGACGGAACAGCCATTCGGACTTCAGCTCGGCATATCCGGGCTTGATCACGTCACTGATCATGGCAAGGCGTTCATCGAAAGGAATGAACGCTGATTTCATCGCATTGACTGTGAACCACTGCATGTCGTCGAGCGTGTAACCGAAAGTCTCGACCAGGTGCTCGAATTCGCGGCTCATGCTGGTGCCCGACATCAGGCGGTTGTCGGTGTTCACCGTGGCGCGGAAGTGCAGCTTGCGCAGCAGGCCGATGGGGTGCTCGGCGTACGAGCTCGCCGCGCCCGTCTGGAGGTTGGAGCTGGGGCACATCTCCAGGGGGATGCGCTTGTCGCGCACATAGCTGGCGAGGCGGCCGAGCTTCACGGTGCCGTCGTCGGCGACCTGGATGTCGTCGATGATCCGCACGCCGTGGCCGAGGCGGTCGGCGCCGCACCACTGCAGGGCCTGCCAGATGGACGGCAGACCGAAGGCCTCGCCCGCGTGGATGGTGAAGTGGTTGTTCTCGCGCTTGAGGTACTCGAACGCGTCGAGGTGCCGGGTGGGCGGGAAGCCCGCCTCCGCGCCCGCGATGTCGAAGCCGACGACGCCCAGATCGCGGTAGCGGTTGGCGAGTTCGGCGATCTCCAGGGCGCGGGCCGCGTGCCGCATGGCGGTCAGCAGCGCGCCCACCCGGATGCGGTGGCCGTTGGCCTTCGCGCGCCGCTCGCCCTCCCGGAAGCCTTCGTTGACGGCCTCGACGACCTCTTCGAGGGTGAGGCCCTGCTCCAGGTGCTGCTCGGGGGCGTACCGGATCTCGGCGTAGACGACGCCGTCCTCGGCGAGGTCCTCGGCGCACTCGGCGGCCACGCGCTTGAGGGCGTCCTTCGTCTGCATCACCGCGCAGGTGTGGGCGAAGGTCTCCAGATAGCGCGGCAGCGAACCGGAGTCGGCGGCCTCCCTGAACCAGATCCCCAGCTTGTCGGGGTCGGTCTCGGGCAGACCCTCGTAACCCGACTCGCGGGCGAGGTCGACGATCGTGCCGGGGCGCAGGCCGCCGTCGAGGTGGTCGTGCAGGAGCACCTTCGGGGCGCGGCGGATCTGGTCGGCGCTGGGCGTTTCGCGGTCCGTCTGACCGGCTTTGGTGGTCTGGCTCGTCATCTCGGCACTCTAGCGCCTACGCGCGTAGATCGCCGGGGGGATCTCACGGGTCGATACGTAACAGTGACCCTGCGGAAGGGTGGCGTACACCATCGCTTCTGACACTGTTCTGTCATGGCACAGCAAGCGACGCCCGATTCCGCGCGCGCGGCCAGGCTCGGGCGCGTGATCGGCGCCCGCCCATCGGCGGTCAGCGGCGCGGTGCTGCTGCTCCCCGGCGGCCACGAGACCTCCGCCCGCAAGCCGGCCCCCTTCGCCGCGAACTCGATGCGCGCGCTCGGCCGCAGGCTGGCCCGGGACGGCCGCGCGGAGGGGCTCGCCGCGCACGTCGTGCACTACCGCTACCGCGGCTGGAACGGGGCGCAGGCGCAGCTCGCGCGGGACGCGGAGTGGGCGGCGGACGAGATCGTCCGGCTCTACGGCGACGTCTCGATCTGCCTCGTCGGCAGGGACATGGGCGGCCGGGCCGCCCTGCGGGCCAGTGGCCACGAAGCGGTCAACTCCGTCCTGGCGCTGGCCCCTTGGCTGCCGGAGGACGACGTGGCCGCGTCCCCCGAACCGGTGAAACAGCTCGCGGGGCGGCGGGTCCTGATCGTGCACGGCACGAACGATGAGCGGACCGACCCCGAGCTCTCGTTCCGGCTCGCGGCGCGGGCGAAGAAGGCGAACCGGGAGGTGTGCCGGTTCGAAGTCCACTCCGACAGACACCGGTTGCAGCAGCACCAGTCCGAAGTGGAGGCGCTGGCCTCGGACTTCGTCCTGGGATCGCTGTTCGGCCATGCGTACGCGCGGCCGCTGGAGGACGCGTTGGCGGCTCCGCCGCCGTTGGGGTTGCGGATGCCGCTCGCGGCGGGGTTCGGGGAGTCGATGCGGCACTGAGGGGGGGGCGGGCCCTGCGGGGCTTTCCCCGATCCCGCCCCTTCCCGAAACCATGGGGCTCCGCCCCCTGGACCCCCGTACAAGATGTCCTCAAACGCCGGACGGGCTGGATCTGGGGAAAGGAACTACTCCGGCAGCAACCGCCCCCGCCGCCCCAACAGAAACCTCTTGAACGCCGCCACCGGCGGAGTGTCCGGGTGCCCGTCCAGCCAGGCCACGCCGATCTCCCGTACCGCCCGCTGGCCCGTCACCGTCAGTTCCACGACTCCCGGGCGCGGCACGGCCGGTGGCGGCAAGAGGGCCACCCCGAGCCCCGCCGCGACCAGGCCCCGCAGCGTCTCCGCCTCCTCACCCTCGAACGCGATCCGCGGCTTGAAGCCGGCCTCCTGGCAGAGGTCGTCCGTGATGCGCCGCAGACCGTAGCCGGGTTCGAGGGTCACGAAGGCCTCGTCCGCCGCCTCCGCGAGGCGGACCCGTTTGCGGGAGGCGAGACGGTGGTCGTCCGGCACGACCAGGCGCAGGCGCTGTTCGTCCAGGCGGCGGGCGACGAGATCGGGCGCGTCCGGCACGGGCGACGTCAGACACAGGTCCAGCTCCCCCGCCCGAAGCCGCTCGATCATCGCCTCCCCGTAGTTCTGTACGAGGCTGAAGCGGACCCTCGGATGGTCCGCGCGGAAGGCGCGGATCAGACCGGGCACGGTCTCCGAGCCCATCGTGTGCAAAAACCCGAAGGCCACCTTGCCCGACGCCGGGTCCGCGTCCGCCCGTACGGACTCCGCGGCCCGTTCCACCTCACCGAGCGCCCGTTCCACCGAGGCGAGGAAGGTGCGGCCCGCCGGGGTCAGGGACACCGTCCTGCCGTGCCGCGCGAACAGGTCGACACCCAGGTCCTGTTCGAGGCGTACCAACGCGCGCGACAGCGTCGACTGCGGCACCTGCATCTCCTGCGCGGCCCGCGTCACATGCTCCGTGCGCGCGACCCCCGCGAAGTACGCGAGCCGCGGCGAGAGCAGCGCCGACCAGGACTCCGGGGTCAGCTCGGCCGGCGCGGACACTGTCGCGCCGATGTCTCCTACGTTACTACTCTGCGACAGACGCCGCCCTGAACTGCGCTCATGCTCCATGGGAACGATTATGACCAGTTCATGCATTGGACGGATGAGTCCTGGGTGCTTACGTTCGACGCATGCCTCCTGCCAGTAGCGGGGCGTCCGCCACCCACGCGGCCGCCCTTCCCCCGTCGTCCACCGATGCCTCTCCCGAAGCCGACTCCCGGCTCACGCCCCGCGGGCCCGGCTACCGCCGGATGAGCTTCGCCCTCTTCCTCGCCGGCGTCGCGACCTTCGCCCTCCTGTACTCCACGCAGGCACTGCTCCCCCTCGTCTCCGCCGACTTCGGCGTCAGCGCGAGCTCCGCGAGCTGGACGGTGTCGGCGGCGACGGGCGCACTGGCCCTCTTCGTCCTGCCCCTGAGCGCGCTCAGCGAGCGCTTCGGGCGCCGGACGCTCATGACGGTCTCCCTGACGGTCGCGGTCGTCGTGGGTCTCCTCGTCCCCTTCGCGCCGTCCATCGGCGCGCTCATCGCGCTGCGCGCCGTGCAGGGCGCGGCGCTCGCCGGGCTCCCGGCGTCCGCGATGGCCTTCCTCGCGGAAGAGGTGCGGCCCAAGGCGCTGGTCGCCGCGATCGGCATGTTCGTGGCGGGCAACTCCATCGGCGGCATGAGCGGACGCATCATCACCGGCTGGGTCGCGCAGGCATGGGGCTGGCGCGTGGCCGTGGGCGTGGTGGGTGTCGTGGCCGTCCTGTGCGCACTCGCCTTCCGCGCGCTGCTGCCCGCGCCGCGTCACTTCACGGCGGGCTCGCTCAACCCCAAGGCGCTCGGCAGGACGATCCGTTCGCACCTCTCCAACCCGCTGCTGTGCCGCCTGTACGCGATCGGCGCGCTGTTCATGACGGTCTTCGGCGCGGTCTACACCGTGATCGGCTACCGCCTCACCGAAGCGCCGTTCTCGCTCCCGCAGGGCATCATCGGCTCGATCTTCCTGGTCTACCTCGTCGGTACGGTCTCGTCGGCCGCAGCGGGCAAGCTGGTGGCGCGGCTCGGCAGGCGCGGGGCGCTGTACCTGGCGGTGAGCACGACGGCTGGGGGTCTGCTGCTCTCCCTCTCCGACTCCCTGGTCATGGTGCTGCTCGGGCTCGTCCTGATCACCGCGGGGTTCTTCGCGGGGCACGCGGTCGCCTCCTCGTCCGTGAGCCGTACGGCCACCGCGGGGCGCGCGCAGGCTTCGGCGCTCTACCAGTCCGCGTACTACCTGGGCTCCAGCGCGGGCGGCACGCTCGGCGCGGTCGCCTTCCACGCGGGGGGCTGGGCCGGGACGGTGGGCCTGGGGCTGCTCGCGGTGCTCGGCGTCGTCTCCATCACCGTCTGGGGGTCGCGCGTGGCCCGGGTGCAGGAGCGGCGGGCGCGTCAGGAGCGGCGGGGGCTCGTGGCGGCGCACTGAACCACCCTTCTCACCTGCGGGTTTTCTCACTCCGGGGGCCGTTGTCAGTGGGCTGCGGTAGCTTCCAAAGTGCTGGGACTTTCGTGGCAGCCGCAGGGGTGGGTGGGTTGGTATGACTGACATCGCAGGTACGACGTCGGAGCTCGACGTCACGCTGGAGAAGCACCGGGTCGAGCTGACCGGGTACTGCTATCGCATGCTGGGCTCGGCCTTCGAGGCCGAGGACGCGGTGCAGGACACGATGGTGCGGGCGTGGCGGAGCCATGAGAAGTTCGAGGGCCGCTCCAGCCTGAGGTCCTGGCTGTACCGCATCGCGACGAACGTCTGCCTGGACATGCTGAACGCCGGCAGCCGCCGCGCCCGGCCCATGGACCTGACGGCGGCGGCGCCGCTGGCCCAGGCCGCGCTCACTCCCCGCCCGGACAACGTGTGGCTGGAGCCGATGCCGGACGCGCGCGTGCTGCCCTCCGTCAGCGACCCCGCCGAGGCCGCCGTGGCGAAGGAGTCCGTGCGGCTCGCTTTCGTCGCCGCCCTGCAGCAACTGCCGCCCAGACAGCGGGCCGTGCTGATCCTGCGCGAGGTCCTCGCGTGGAAGGCCAGCGAGGCCGCCGAGCTCCTCGACACGTCGGTGGCCTCCGTCAACAGCGCGTTGCAGCGGGCGCGGGCGACGCTGGCCGAGGGGCACGCCGACGACACCGCGGTGTCCGATCCCCTGGACGACGAGCAGCAAAAGCTCCTCGAGCGGTACGTGGCCGCGTTCGAGGGCTATGACATGGCGGCCCTGACGGCCCTGCTGCACGAAGACGCCATCATGACGATGCCCCCGTTCGACCTCTGGCTGCGCGGCACGTCCGACATCACCGGCTTCATGTCGACGATGGGCGCCGCCTGCGCCGGCAGCCGGCTGTTCCCGGTCGACGTCAACGGCACACCGGGGTTCGCCCACTACAAGCCCGACCCCGAGAAGGGCGGGTTCGCGCCGTGGGCGGTGCAGGTCATCGAGATCTCAGAGGGGCGGATCGCGGGCTTCCACTGCTTCCTGGACACGCCCAGGTGGTTCCCGCTGTTCGGCCTGCCGGTCCATCTCGATCTCAATGGGGAGCCCGACGAGGTGCAGTAGCTCGCGCAGGGCCGGGGCCGGGTTCCTGACGCGGATCCGGCCGCCTGCGCGGCGGGCGGTGAGTTGCAGGCGGGCCAGGGCGTCTATCGCGGAGAGGACGGGTGGGCCTACGTCTGCGACGTCGCATACGAGGACTTCCGCGCCGCTCGTTCGCAGCGTGGCGCGGGCCTCCTCGCAGAGGCGGTGCGTGGCCTCTCGGTCGAGGGTGCCGGTCAGCGTCAGCTCCGGCCGGTGTGTGTCGTCCATGTTGGGGGAGACCGTGCGGGCGCTCGGAACTCATCGGTAGGTCCGTTTCGCCTGCGGCGGGCACTTCCCCAACCCCGCCCCTTCCCGAAAACCCGCTCTGGCGCGGGGGCCTTGGGTGCCGTCATCACCGGCTTCGCCGAGTTCGTCCTCAAACGCCGGACGGGCTGGAAATGGCCAGCTCCGGGGTAATCGGGTGGGTGGGCGGGAAACAGCCCCTCCGGCGTTTGAGGAGCGGGGTCTGGGGCGGAGCCCCAGGTCCGGCTCAGGCGATGCGGTCCAGGACGATCTGCGTCGCCGCGAAGCCCGTGCCCTCGGGGGCGATGTCGAAGGAACCGGCCACCGCCTGCAAGGCGTAGTCGAAGCGCTCCGGAGTATCCGTGTGCAGGGTCATCAACGGCTCCCCCGCGCGGACCTGAGCGCCCGGCTTCGCGTGCAGCTCGACGCCCGCGCCCGCCTGGACCACGTCCTCCTTGCGCGCGCGGCCCGCGCCCAGGCGCCACGCGGCGACGCCCACGTCGTACGCGTCCAGGCGGGTCAGGACGCCCGACGTCGGCGCCGTCACGACATGCGTCTCCCGGGCCACCGGGAGGGCCGCGTCCGGGTCGCCGCCCTGCGCGGAGATCATCCGGCGCCATACGTCCATCGCCGAGCCGTCCGCCAGCGCCTTCGCCGGGTCCACGTCCTTCAGGCCCGCCGCGTCCAGCATTTCGCGCGCCAGCGCGAGGGTCAGCTCCACCACGTCCGCCGGGCCGCCGCCCGCGAGGACCTCCACCGACTCGCGGACCTCAAGGGCGTTGCCCGCCGTCAGGCCAAGGGGCGTGGACATGTCCGTGAGCAGCGCCACCGTGCGTACGCCGTGGTCCGTGCCGAGGCCCACCATCGTGGACGCCAGTTCCCTCGCGTCCTCCAGCGTCTTCATGAACGCGCCCGTGCCGACCTTCACGTCCAGGACCAGCGAACCCGTGCCCTCGGCGATCTTCTTCGACATGATCGAGGAGGCGATCAGGGGGATCGCCTCCACCGTGCCCGTCACGTCCCGCAGCGCGTACAGCTTCTTGTCCGCCGGGGCCAGGCCGTCGCCCGCCGCGCAGATCACCGAGCCCACGCCGTCAAGGACCGAGAGCATCTCCTCGTTCGAGAGCAGCGCCTTCCAGCCCGGGATGGACTCCAGCTTGTCCAGGGTGCCGCCGGTGTGGCCGAGGCCCCGGCCCGAGAGCTGCGGGACCGCCGCGCCGCACGCCGCGACCAGCGGGGCGAGCGGCAGCGTGATCTTGTCGCCGACGCCCCCCGTGGAGTGCTTGTCGGCGGTGGGGCGGGACAGGGACGAGAAGTCCATGCGCTCGCCGCTCGCGATCATCGCGGCGGTCCAGCGGGCGATCTCGCCGCGGTTCATGCCGTTCAGCAGGATCGCCATGGCCAGGGCCGACATCTGCTCGTCGGCCACCGCGCCGCGCGTGTACGCGTCGATGACCCAGTCGATCTGCTCGCCGCTCAGCTCGCCGCGGTCCCGCTTCGTACGGATGACGGAGATGACGTCCATGGCATAACCCCTCTTGCGCCTACAACGATGATCTACAACGGGTCCAACACAGTGATCGCGAAACTCTACGCGCATAGAGCCACGAGATGAAGACGGCCCCTGCCGACCGGACCGCAACCGGCAGGGGCCGTACGTCAGTTCAGGTGCTGCGGGCCGAACGCGTCCGGCAGCATGTCCTCCAGCGTCCGGATGCCCGCGGCCGTCTCCAACAGGAGCGTCGGGCCGCCGAACTCGTAGAGCAGCTGGCGGCAGCGGCCGCACGGCATCAGGATCTCGCCCTTGGCGTCGACGCAGGTGAAGTGCGTCAGACGGCCGCCCCCGGTGAGCTGGAGCTGCGAGACAAGGCCGCACTCGGCGCACAGGCCGAGGCCGTACGACGCGTTCTCGACGTTGCAGCCCGCCACCGTGCGGCCGTCGTCCACGAGGGCCGCGGCACCGACCGGGAAGCCTGAGTAGGGCGCGTACGCACGGGACATGGCCTCCCGCGCAGCATCCCGCAGCGCGTCCCAGTCGGTATCGGTCACGTTCCTTGTCCCTTTCGGTAGGGCTGGCCGTCCGCCTTCGGCATCCGCAGCCGCTGGGCGGAGAGCGAGAGCACGAGCAGCGTGACGACGTACGGCGTCGCGGTGACGACCTGGTTGGGCACCTCGTCGGTCAAGCCGTACCACGCGAACATCAGCGCCGAGACGGCCGCGGTGATCGCCGCGGGGACGTAACGCTTGCGCCATACGAGGTACGCCGCGCCGATGACCAGCAGGATTGCCAGGAGCAGGAGCAGTGCGTGGACGTTCGTGCCGCCGCCCCGGAGCTTCAGGCTGTCGGTGTAACCGAACAGGCCGGCACCGAGCGCGAGGCCGCCGGGCATCCAGTTGCCGAAGATCATGGCGGCGAGGCCGATGTAGCCGCGGCCGCCGGTCTGGCCCTCCAGGTAGATGTTCGAGGCGACGAGCGACAGGAACGCGCCGCCCAGGCCTGCGAGGCCGCCCGAGATGATCACTGCGAGGTACTTGTACTTGTAGACGTTCACGCCGAGGGACTCGGCGGCCACCGGGTTCTCGCCGCAGGAGCGCAGGCGCAGACCGAACGACGTGCGCCACAGGACCCACCAGCTCAGCGGCACCATCGCGATGGCGATGACGGTGAGCGGCGACAGGTTCGTGAACAGGCCGCCGAGCAGGCCCGCGATGTCCGAGACGAGGAACCAGTGCTTCTCGTTCAGGTCCTGCAGCCAGTTCGAGAGGCCCGGCACGGAGAACTCGCCGAGCGAGTCCACCGGCGGCGACTGCTTCGACGTGCCGCCCTCCTTGCCCTCGAAGGCGAAGGTGGAGAGATAGCGCGTGACGCCCAGGGCGAGGATGTTGAGGGCCACACCGGAGACGATGTGGTTGACGTTGAAGGTGACCGTGACGATCGCGTGCAGCAGACCGCCGAGCGCTCCGCCGAGGATGCCGAACAGGATGCCGACCCACGGGCCCCACTGGTAACCGGCGAACGCGCCGAACCAGGTGCCGAGGATCAGCATGCCCTCGAGGCCGATGTTGACCACGCCCGCGCGCTCGGCCCACAGACCGCCGAGGCCCGCGAGGCCGATCGGCACGGCGAGCCGCAGCGCGGTCGACATCTGGCCGGTGGAGGTGATGCCGTTCGCGTCGGTGATCAGCCGGACCACGGACGTCAGGACGAGGACGCCCGCGATCACGAGAAGGAGGACGGGGAGCGATATGCGGCGGCGGCCCGGCGCGGGCTGCTTGGCCGGGGGCTTGGCTACGGTTGCCGAGCTCATCGGGCAGCCACCTCCTTCACGGTGTCGTTGGTGCCGTTCTTGCCGTTCTTGCGCGCGGCGGCGGCCAGTTCCTCACCGACGCGGCGCTGCTGGCGCTTGAGGCCCCAGCGGCGTACGGCCTCGTAGGAGACGACGACCGCGATCACGATGAGACCCTGCATGATCACCGCGATCTCCTTGTCGTACGCGACCGGGGTCGCGTAGTCGAGGGCGGGCGACGCCTTGTCGAGGAAGGCCCAGAGCAGCGAGGCGAACGCGATGCCGACCGGGTTGTTGCGGCCGAGCAGCGCGATGCCGATGCCGGTGAAGCCGAGGCCTGCGGGGAAGCTGAGGCTGTAGGTGTGGGTGTCGCCGAGCAGGATCGGCATGCCCGCGAGGCCCGCGACCGCGCCGGAGATCAGCATGGCGCTGAGCACCATGCGCTTGGCGTTCACGCCGGAGGCCGCTGCGGCCGACGTGGAGGCGCCGGTGGCGCGCAGGTCGAAGCCGAAGCGGGTGCGGTTGAGGACGACCCAGTACAGGACGCCCGCGAGCGCGGCGATGATCACGAAGCCGTAGATCTCGCCGGACTCGCCCATGCTGATGCCGGGGAACCAGCCGGACTTGTGCATCTCGCCGGTGGTCTGGTTGTTGCCGACCGGGACACCGAAGTTGTCGGTGAGGGTCATGTAGCCGATGACGCTCGTCGCGATGGCGTTGAGCATGATCGTCGCGACGACCTCGCTGACCCCGCGGGTGGTCTTCAGGATGCCCGCGATGCCCGCCCAGAAGGCGCCGGTGAGCATGGCGACCAGCATCAGGAGCGGGATCTGGAGCGGGGCCGGCAGCGCGATGTGCGCGCCGACCACGGCGGTGGTCATCGCGGCGAGGCGGTACTGCCCGTCCACACCGATGTTGAACAGGTTCATGCGGAAGCCGATGGCCACCGCGAGCGCCGCCAGGTAGTACATCCCGGCCTGGTTGATGGTCAGGACCTGGACGTCGGAGTAGCTGATCTGCTCCAGCATCAGGGTGTACGGCTCGATCGGGTTCTTGCCCGAGGCGAGCAGCACGACCGAGGTCAGCGCCACGGCCACGACGAGCGCGATGACCGGTCCGGCCACCGCGAGGAGCACGCGCTCCTTGTCGAACTTCTTCATCGGGCCTCGTCCTCCGAAGCGTCGCCAGAGCCCTCTTCGGGGTCTTCTTCTACGTGTTCGAGGTGGCCGGACGCCGCGCCGGTCATGGCCGAGCCGAGCTCCTCCGGCGTGACGGTGGCCGGGTCGGCGTCGGCGACGAGCCGTCCGCGGTAGATCACGCGGAGGGTGTCGGAGAGGCCGATCAGCTCGTCCAGGTCCGCCGAGATGAGGAGCACCGCGAGCCCTTCGCGCCGTGCCTCGCGGATCTGGTCCCAGATCTGGGCCTGCGCGCCGACGTCCACACCACGGGTGGGGTGGGCGGCGATCAGGAAGCGGGGCTTGTGGCTCATCTCGCGGCCGACGATCAGCTTCTGCTGGTTGCCGCCGGAGAGGGAGGCCGCCGTGACGTCGATGCCGGGGGTGCGGACGTCGTACTGCTCGACGATGCGCCGGGTGTCGGCCTGCGCACCCTTGGTGTCGAGCCAGAAGCCGCCCTTGCCACGGGAGTTGGGCTTCTCGGTGACGTGACCGAGGATGCGGTTCTCCCAGAGCGGTGACTCCAGGAGGAGGCCGTGGCGGTGGCGGTCCTCGGGGATGTAGCCGACGCCCTGCTCGCGGCGGTGGCGGGTGGCGAGGTCGGTGATGTCCTTGCCGGCCATGCGGATGACGCCGGAGTCGGCGTGCTTGAGGCCGATGAGCGCGTCGATCAGCTCGGTCTGGCCGTTGCCCTCCACGCCCGCGAGGCCGAGGACCTCGCCCTCGTGGATGGTGAAGGAGATGTCGTCGAGGAGGGCGCGGCCCGACTCGCCGTCGGCGAGCAGCTTGAGCTCCTCGACCTCGATCATCGCGCGGTCGGTGACCGTCGACTCGGCCGTCTCCGGGGTGGGCAGCTCGCTGCCGACCATCAGCTCGGCGAGCTGGCGGGGCGTCGTCTCGGACGGGATCGCCGTGCCCACCGTGGTGCCGCGCCGGATGACGGTGATGTCGTCGGCGACGGACAGGACTTCGCCCAGCTTGTGGGAGATGAAGATGACGGACAGGCCCTCGGACTTCAGCTCGCGCAGGTTGTCGAAGAGCGCGTCGACCTCCTGCGGCACGAGCACGGCCGTGGGCTCGTCCAGGATCAGCGTGGTGGCGCCTCGGTAGAGGACCTTGAGGATCTCCACGCGCTGCCGGTCGGCGACGCCCAGGTCCTCGACCATGGCGTCGGGGCGCACCCCGAGGCCGTAACGGTCGGATATCTCGGCGATCTTGCGGCGGGCGGCGCCGCCGATGCCGTGCAGCTTCTCGCTGCCGAGAACGATGTTCTCCAGGACCGTGAGCTGGTCGGCGAGCATGAAGTGCTGGTGGACCATGCCGATGCCACGCGCGATGGCGTCGGCGGGGCCGGCGAAGGTCACCTGGGTGCCGTCGACGGAGATGGTGCCCTCGTCCGGCTTCTGCATGCCGTAGAGGATCTTCATCAGGGTCGACTTGCCCGCGCCGTTCTCGCCGACGAGGGCGTGCACGGTGCCCTTGCGGACGGTCAGGCGGATGTCGTGGTTGGCCACGACGCCCGGGAAACGCTTGGTGATGCCGGTGAGTTCAACGGCGGTGCCATCCGGGCCGGTCGAGACCTTGGCGGTGGACTTGTCCTTGTCGGGACTGGTGGACGCGTCGATGGCGCACTCTCCTCGGGAATCCTCAGGAAAGGGGCCACCTACGCGCGTAGCGCCCCTGGTTCGACGGGAGTTGGGCAGTGGTCCGCGCGAACGGGGCGCGGGGGAAACCATCGTCCCCCACACCCCGTTCCGCGCCCCTGACTTCGCTGTGACAGCGCAGTCCGGTTACAGCGTGGTCTTGACCTTGGTCTTGCCGCTGACGATGTCCTGTTCGGCCTTCTTCACGGCGGCCTGCAGGTCCTTCATCTTCTTGAACTCGGGGTTCGAGTCGGCGAGCGCGACACCGCCGGACTTCAGGTCCGCACGGACCACGCCGCCCTTGGCGTTGCCATCCTGGACCGACTTCGTCAGGTTGTACACCGCCCCGGCCACGTCCTTGGTCGCCGAGGTCAGGATGTACTTCTTGTACTTGTCCAGGGCCTTCTGCTTGTACTGGTCGGAGTCGACACCGATCGCCCAGACCTTCTCGGCGGCGGCCGCCTCGATGACGCCCTGACCCGAGAGACCCGCGGCGTGGTAGACCACGTCGGCGCCGCCCTCGATCTGGCCGCTCGCCGCCTCCTTGCCCTTGTCGGGGCTGGAGAAGCCGCCGTCCTCGGCCTTCTCGGTGAGCATCTGGCGCTTGACCTTGACCGACTTGTCGGTGTCCTTGACGCCCTGGACGAAGCCCGCCTCGAACTTGCGGATCAGGTTGTTGTTCACGCCGCCGATGAAGCCGACGCTCTTCGTCTTCGTGGCCTTGGCCGCGGCGACGCCCGCGAGGTACGAGGACTGCTCCTCGTTGAAGACCAGGTCCGAGACGTTGTCCGCCTTGATGGTGGCGTCGTCGACGATGCCGAAGCTGATCTTCGGGAACTTCGCGGCGACTTCCTTCACGGCCGGGGCGTAGGCGTAGCCGATGCCGATGACCGGGTTGTAGCCCTGCTTGGCGAGCTCGGTGAGGCGCTGGCTCTTGTCGGCGTCGGACTCCCCGTCCGTCGGCTCCACGGCCTTCTTGCCCACCTTCAGGTCCTTGGCGGCCTTGTCCATGCCTGCCGTCGCGGCGTCGTTGAAGGACTGGTCGCCCTGGCCGCCGACGTCGTACGCGATGGCGACGCCCTTGCTCTTGCCGTCGCTCTTGGAGCCTGCGGCGTCGCTGGACGTGCCGCCGCAAGCGGTGGCGGAGACGGCGAGTGCGGCGGCGGCTGCGCCCGCTGCGGCAATTCGGGAAACCCGGCGCATAGAGAGGAACTCCTTATGTACAAGCAAGCACAAGCACGTACGAGCGCCTCACCTGGCGCTGATTTCGCCGCAGCGTAACGCGCGTAGACCTGACATAAGAACCCTTCTGTCCCGTCCGTTATCGAGCTGTGGCCGCGAGGTTGCGGGAGCATGTACGCACTGTGGGGCGCCCCTCACCGCACGGGGCGCCCCACCTGCCACGGACCGGGTTACGGCGTGGTGCTGACCGTGACCTTGCCGTCGATGATGTCCTTCTCGGCCTTCTCCACGGCGGCGACCACGTCCTTCATCGCCGTGTACTTCGGGTTCGTGTCGGCGAACCCGACGCGGCCCGACTTGAGGTCGTAGCGCTGCTCGCCCGTGATCGGCTTGCCGTCGACCACCGACTTCGTCAGGTCGTAGACGGCGCCGCCGACGTCCTTGAGGGCCGAGCCGAGGATGTAGTCCTTGTGCTTGGCGAGGGCCTTTTGCTTGTACTGGTCGGAGTCGACGCCGATCGCCCACACCTTCTGCGAGCCGGCCTCCTGGATCACGCCCTGACCGGAGAGCCCCGCCGCGTGGTAGAGCACGTCGGCGCCCGACTCGATCTGCCCACTGGCCGCGTTCTGGCCCTTGTCGGGGCTGCTGAAGCCGCCGTCCTCGGGCTTCTCGGTCAGATACTGCTTCTCGACCTTGACCTTGGGGTTCGTGTCCTTGACGCCCTGCACGAAGCCGGCCTCGAACTTGTGGATGAGCGGGATGTCCACGCCGCCGATGAACCCGACGTGATCGGCCTTGGTGGCCTTGGCCGCCGCGACGCCCGCCAGATACGACCCCTGCTCCTCGTGGAAGACCAGGTCGGAGACGTTGTCCGCCTTGACGGTGTTGTCGTCGATGATCCCGAAGGTGGTCTTCGGGAACTTCGCCGCGGCTTCCTTGATGGCGGGGGCGTAGATGTAGCCGACGCCGATGACCGGGTTGTAGCCCTGCTTGGCCAGCTGCTCGATCCGCTGCACCTTGTCGGCACTGGACTCGCCGTCGCCCGGCTCCATGTCCACGCCGCCGATCTTGAAGTCCTTGCGGGCCTTCGCGTACCCGGCGTACGCGGCGTCGTTGAAGGACTGGTCGCCCTGGCCGCCGATGTCGTAGGCGAGGCCGATGCCCTTGGCGCTGTACTCCGAGGAACCACCGGACTTGTCGTCCTTGCCCTCGTCCTCCGACGCCTCGTTGCTTGTCTTGCCGCACGCTGAGGCCGCGAGGGCGAGGGACGCCACCACGACGGCCACCTGGGAGAGCCTCGATCCCCGTGTTCCACGAGATCCTCGACGAAGACGCATAGGACGCACCCCTTACGTTCCCCAAAGCACCCTGGACGGGCCTGATTTCGGCGCACAGTAACGCGCGTAGAAAGGGAGGGGAACGGGGTTTCGCACTGCCGTTACCTATTCGTGCCGAGGGCCGGTTACGTCCGGGTGAACGGGCCCGCCGTAACCGGCCGATAGCGGTGCTTACCTACCGGATGCCGTCGATCAGCGCCGCGGCGGTGAAGAGCTCGACGCCCACGGTGATCGCCGTCTCGTCCGCGTCGAAGTCGCCCTGGTGCAGATCGCGGACAGTGCGCTCGCCGGGCGTACGGACGCCGAGGCGGGCCATGGCCCCGGGGACGTGTTCGAGGTACCAGGAGAAGTCCTCTCCCCCGAGGCTCTGTTCGGTGTCCTCGACGGAGTGCTCCCCGAGCCGCAGCTCCATGGCCTCCCGCAACAGCTCGGTCATGTCCGGGTCGTTGACGACGGGCGGCACGCCGCGGATGTAGTTCACCTCGGACTTGGCGCGGTAGAGATCGGCGATCTCCTGGATGGCCCCGTGCACCAGGTCGGGCGCCTTGCGCCAGGCCGCGAGGTCGAGGCAGCGGACGGTGCCGGAGAGTTCGGCGTGCTGCGGGATGACGTTGCAGGCGTGCCCGGACTCCACGCGGCCCCAGGTCACCGCGAGCCCCGAGCGGGCGTCGATGCGCCGGGCGACCAGGGCGGGGACCTCGGTGACGACCTTGGCGGCGGCGGTGACGAGGTCGGTGGTGAGGTGGGGGCGCGCGGTGTGGCCCCCCGCACCGTCGAGCGAGACCTCCAGGCGGTCACAGGCGGAGGTGATGGCACCGTGCCGGAGCCCGATCTTCCCCGCGTCCACCCGCGGATCGCAGTGCACGCCGACGATGCGTCCGACTCCGTCGAGCACCCCCGACTCGATCGCGTCGGGCGCTCCCCCGGGCAGCACCTCCTCCGCCGGCTGGAAGATCAGCCGTACGGGCTGCGGCAGTTGCCCCTGCTTCGCGAGTTCGGCGAGGACGAGGCCGGCCCCGAGCACCACGGTGGTGTGCACGTCGTGCCCACAGGCGTGGGCGCGGTCGGGCACGGTGGAGCGGTACGGGACGCCGAGCTTGGTGTCCGGGATGGGCAGCGCGTCGATGTCGGCGCGCAGAGCGAGCATGGGGCGTACGGGGTCGCCCTGCTCACCGATGTCACAGACGAGCCCCGTGCCGATGTCCAGTACGCGGGGTTCGAGGCCCGCGCGTTCGAGCCGGGCCTTGAGGGCCGCGGTGGTGCGGAACTCCTGGTTTCCGAGCTCGGGGTGCATGTGCAAGTCGCGGCGGAAGGCGATGAGTTCGGCGCGCAGGGCTTCCGGGAGCGCACCCGGGAGCACCGCTTCCCCGGGGGCGTCCCCCGCTGTTTCCCCGGGCAGATCGGCCCCGGACCCTCGCTCGGACTCTCGTGACATCAGTTGGTTCACCCTCTGAAGGGTAGGGCGAGGCACGGTCCAACTGACCCACGATCAACAAAACTTCAGCCCGATAGGGTAAGAAAAAGTGGCCGCGGGGCGCATGAGCGCTGGTTGAGGTGGGTAAAGTTCCTGGCTTTCAGGCCGTGGCCGCGATCTTCTGTGTCGGGGAGGCGATGGAGGCCAGCCGGTGCACATCGCGTGCCGTTCCCGTCACCCCCGACAAGAAGCCCTGCGCCCGTGGTGAGGCGTTCTCCGTGAGCCAGGCCGGGTCGATGTCGCAGACCGCGACGCGGACATCCGTGCCCGCCAGGGCCAGGGGCAAAGTGTGGACGACCGTCGACGGGAAGCTGAGGATCGTGCGGCCGATCGGGCCCCGGCGGGCGATCAGCTCCAGGGGCAGGTCCGGGCGTACCACCTGCAGGCCCGTCTCCACCGCCAGGCGGTGGAGTTTCTCGGCGCTTTCGCGCCGGTGTGCGAAATAGCGTGTGGCGCCGTGTGCCCGGGCCAGGGAGCGGACCGCTTCCACGTAGCGGTCCGGGTCCACCACGCCGGTCTCCACCAGCGACGTGCCCACCAGGTCCGCGCCCTTGGAGATGCGCGGCGGGCCGAACCGTTCCCGCGTCCACGCGAAGGTGTTGGCCGTCACCGTCACGCCTTCCGGGGCCTTCTCGATCGGCATGGACGAGAAGACCTCCACCGTGCGCTTGCCGCCCGGCGTCAGGCGGCGGCGTGCGGAGGACGAGATCGGGGCGAAGGCCAGGTCGCGCATGCCGGGGCGGCCCCCGCGGCGGTGCCAGCGCACCAGGCGTTCGCCCGCCGCCAGCTGCGCCACGAACTCCATCGTGGCCGTGCCGTCGTCCACGACCACCAGCGAGCGGGCCCTGGTGATGGTCAACAACAGCTGGACGTAGCGCGAGAACGGGTCGCCGATCACGATCCTGTCCGCCGCCCGCAGCGAGCCCGTCAGGCCGCCGATCGTCTGGAAGGGAGCAGCCGCGCCGCCGCGCGCCTCCTCCCAGCGGACGTTCAGGCCCTCGTCACGGGCCAGCTGGGCCATGCGGCGCAGCTGGCCGCGGGTCATGGGGTCGTTCGGGGACAGGACGACGACGGTGAGCCCCCCGGCCGGGCCTGTCGCCCCCGCCGAATGCGCCCACTCCAGGACGTTGAGGAGCTGCACAGGGCTCTCTACGAACGCCAGGGTGGTGGGCGCCGCAGCGGTGGGGGCCGTCGGCCCGGGTCGGGGGCTCATCGTCGTATGACCGTGTCCTGTCCTTGTGGGGGGTCCCGGGGGCTCCGGGACTCCCGGTGAGAGGTCCCGCCAAGAGCGCCTGCGCGCTCAGACCGCGACCGGCTCGCGCTCGGCGGCGTCGGCCTCGGCGACGACGCCCGCGACGCGGCGCAGCTTCTTCATCGGGCCGAGCTCCGACTCGTAGACCTTCTTGACGCCGTCACCGAGGGAGGCCTCGATGGTGCGGATGTCGCGGACGAGGCGCGTGAGGCCCTGGGGCTCCACCGACGCGGCCTGGTCCGAGCCCCACATGGCGCGGTCGAGGGTGATGTGGCGCTCGACGAACGTGGCGCCGAGTGCGACCGCCGCGAGGGTGGTCTGCAGGCCCGTCTCGTGGCCGGAGTAGCCGATCGGGACGTTGGGGTACTCGGCCTGGAGGGTGTTGATGACCCGGAGGTTGAGCTCCTCGGCCTGCGCCGGGTACGTCGACGTGGCGTGGCACATCAGGATGTTGTCCGAGCCGAGGACCTCGACCGCGTGGCGGATCTGCTTCGGGGTCGACATGCCGGTCGAGAGGATGACCGTGCGGCCCGTGGCGCGCAGGGCGCGAAGGAGCTCGTCGTCCGTGAGGGAGGCAGATGCGACCTTGTGGGCGGGGACGTCGAACTTCTCCAGGAAGGTGACGGCCTCGGTGTCCCACGGGGACGCGAACCAGTCGATGCCGCGCTTCTTGCAGTGCTCGCCGATGGCCTGGTACTCGGACTCGCCGAACTCCACGCGGTGGCGGTAGTCGATGTACGTCATCCGGCCCCAGGGGGTGTCGCGCTCGATGTCCCACTGGTCGCGCGGGGTGCAGATCTCCGGGGTGCGCTTCTGGAACTTGACCGCGTCGCAGCCGGCGTCGGCGGCCACGTCGATCAGCGCGAGCGCGTTGTCGAGCTCGCCGTTGTGGTTGATGCCGATCTCGCCGGTGATGTAGACGGGCTGACCGGGTCCGGCCGTCTTCGAACCGAAGGTGCGCAGACGGGAGTTGGAGACCGTAGAGCTCATGGCAGGAACTTTCCTTACTTGTTGAGGGAGGGGCCGAGGATCCATGCGGCGATCTCTCGGATCGCGCCGTCACCACCGGGGAGAGCGGTGACCGCACGTGCGGCGCCGCGTACGACGTCGTGGGCGCTCGCGACCGCCACGGGCCAGCCGACGAGGCCGAAGCACGGGAGGTCGTTGACGTCGTTTCCGACGTAGAGCACGCGCTCGGGAGCGATGCCCTGCTCCTCGCACCACTGCTTGAGTGCGAGGTCCTTGCGGTCGATGCCGTGCAGGACGGGAAGCTTCAGCTTCCTGGCCCGCGCGGCGACGACCGGGTTCTGTTCCGTGGACAGGATCAGCAGCGGGATGCCCGCGTCCCGCAGGGCGGCGATGCCGAGGCCGTCCCCGCGGTGCACGGAGACGAACTCCCGTCCTTCGGAGTCGATCAGCACCCTGTCGTCCGTCTGGGTGCCGTCGAAGTCGAGTACGACCGCGTCGATGTCGTCGCGCGTCGGAAGGGCGTCCGCCCGGCCGGAGTCGAAGAGCGGCGCGAGCGCCCTGGCGCGGGCGAGGTCGTGCGGGTCGTCGATCTCCAGGACGCGCGCGGGGTCCGTGCGGACCAGCTCCGTGCGGCCGAAGAAGCGGTGCTTGTGCTCACGGAAGCCGGTGACGTCCATCGCGTAGACCGCGCCGGTCTCCAGGAGGTCCTGGGGGCGGTCCTGGCGGCGCGGGCGGAACGACTTGTCGTGGTTGATGCCGTAGCCGCCGTCGGTGGCGGTGGAGCTCGCCACCTTCGTGGTGCCGCCCACCTCGCCGGTGCGGCGCGCGTCCATGGCCTTGGGCTCGTCGTCGGCGTCGCGCCACACGAAGCCGTGGAAGGGCGCGACGGTCAGCGCGGTGTCCGCGCCGCCTTCGATGATCGAGCCGACCACGCCGTCCACGTCCTCGCGGACGATGAAGGGGCTGGTGCACTGCACGAGCAGGACGACGTCCACGGAGGCGCCGTGCAGCGACTCGTGGGCGTCCATGGCGTGCAGGACCGCGGCCTCGCTGGTCGCGGTGTCCCCCGCGATCGCCGCGGGCCGCAGGACCACCTCGGCGCCGGCCGAGCGCGCCGCCTCGGCGATCACGTGGTCGTCCGTGGAGACGACGACGTCCGTGACGAACCGCGCGGCCAGGCACTCGCGGATGGCGCGCGCCACCAGGGGCACGCCGCCGACCGGGGCGAGGTTCTTGGCGGGCACGCCCTTGGAGCCGCCGCGGGCCGGGATGACGGCGAGGACGCGGCGGGCGGGGGCTCCCGCTGGGTGGGGGTGGGACATGGGGGCTCCTTGGGGGATGCCGTGAGTGCCTTGTCTGGGGATGCCTCGCGCGGGGATCACAGCTCGCCCATCCGCCGGATGACGGGGGCCACGCGCTGCACCCCGTGCCGGTAGGCGCCACGTGCCGCGCTGCGGACGGCCTGGCGCACGGGGCCGGGCCCACGGTCCGCGGCGGGGGCGCCCGGCAGCGGGGAGCCGTCGGGGCCGAGGTGGTGGCGGGCCAGGATGCCGGGGAGGTATCCGGGGGCGGTGATGAGGCTGTAGTACGGGGTGATGGGCGGCAGCTGGTCCTGCGCGAGGAGGCTCGTGACGCGCTCACGTGCCGCGTCGAAGGCCTTCGCGTACGTCCCGTCGGGCGCGACGCCCTGCCGTGCGACCCACTCCGGGGCGGCCTCGGGGCTGTACCCGGCGTCGATCTCGTCCCAGGACGCCAGGCATCCGGAGCCGATGAAGTGGTGGTTGCCGAGCGCCTCGCGCACCCCGAGGTCGGTGAGGACCGCGGTGGGGATGCGGCGGTGCAGGGATTCGAGCGCGGCGGTGGAGCTGACCGTGACGAGCAGGTCGGTGCGGTCGAGGACCTCGCCCATGTTCCCGTACACGAGGCGGCAGTTGGGCGGCAGGTCCTCGCCCTTGGCGAGCTTCTGGTAGGGCAGTTCCTCGATGTGCGTGGTGTGTTCGCCGGGCTTGCTGCGCAGCTTGATCAGGACCTCGCGGTCCGGGTGGAGCCGTGCGTGCTCGACCATGCGGCGCAGCAGATACGTGCGGTGTGCGCGGCTGTCGGGCACGGAGGGCTGGGCAGCGAAGACGACCGTGTACGGGTCGTTCTTCTGGTCGGTCTCCTGGTCCGTCCCCCGGCCCTTTTCGCGGTAGGCGGCGCCGCCGAGGAACGGCAGCGCGCTCTCCACGACGCCCGACGCGTCGGCGCCCACTCCCTCGTACACGGCGCGGAAACGTTCCGCGTCCTGCCGGGAGTTGGCGAGGACGACGTCCGCGCCGTGCCGCAACAGCAGGCCGTCGGCGAGCTTCTCGTAGACGACTCCGACGTAGCCGGTGACGATCACGGGGCGCCGCTTCCCGGAAACCGCCGAGGCCGCCGTACGGGCGAGCCCGTGCAGGAGCGCCTGGACCGCGCCGCCCACGAGGGCGAGCACGATCACGTCGGGCGCTTCGCGCTCCACCTCGCGCAGGAACTCGACGGCGGTGACCTCGCGGAGCGTGTCCGCGCGCACCCCGACCTCTTCGAGCTGCCGGACGGTGGGCGTGGCCCTGCCCCTGAGGAGGCGTCCGTCGAGGTGAGTGTCCGCTCCCTCGCCGGCGAGGCGGCTCGCGGTGAGCGCGCCCCATTTCCACCGGGTGTCGGAGTCGGCGAGCACGGTGATCCGTGTCGTCCCGCTGTTGCTTACTGGCACAGGAAGGACGCTAGGAAGGCATTGAGATTGGCGGCCCAACTCAGGTGCAACAAACGGTTAACAGAACGCCGACGAATGGCGAATCAGCCCGGGAATCCGCGGCCAAGCAGGCGGGTTAACCGTTCCGCCATGCTTCGTTCACCTGGCATCTCACCCTCGGCCAAGACGAATGCCGGGCCGACACCTAACGTCACCCACGTGGTTAAGCTCTCCGTCATCGTGCCGTTCTACAACGTGCAGCAATACGCGCCCGACACCTTGAGGAGTCTGCGGGCGAACGCACGTGAAGACTTCGAATTCATTCTCGTCGACGACTGTTCGAAGGACGAGACTCCAGAGATCCTGGAGCGTGCCGCGCGCGAGCTGCCCGGCGCCGTCCATCTCCGACATGAGACGAACGGCGGTCTGGCGACCGCCCGCAACACGGGCCTTGACGCGGCGCGCGGCGAGTACCTCACCTTCCTGGACGGTGACGACTGGCTCGCCCCCGGTTACTACGCGCAACTCGTCGCAGCCATCGAGGAGTTGGGCTGTGACTTCGTGCGTACCGACCATGTGCAGTGCACCGCTCGGGCCCGCAGCATCCACCGTGTCCCGCACGGCAGGCGCGGTGTCGTCATGCCGCCGCGGGACGTCATCCTGCCCGCCGACCGGTCGACGTCCGTCGACTACGCCTACGCCTGGGCGGGCATCTACCACCGGCGCCTCGCCGACCAGGGCATCCTGCACTTCACGGACGGTCTGCGCACCGCGGAGGACCGGCCCTGGATCTGGCGCCTGCACCGCGAGGCGGAATCGTTCGCCGCGGTGGGTCTGCTCGGTGTGTTCTACCGGCGCGGGGTCGCCTCGTCACTGACCCAGATCGGCGACGTGCGGCAACTCGATTTCATCCGGGCATTCGACCAGGTGGTACGCGAAACAGCCGAGGACCGGGACGCCGACAAACTCCTGCCGAAGGCCGTCCGTACCTATTGCGCGATCATTTCCCACCATCTGGGATCCATCGAAAGGTTCGAGCCACAAGTGGCGCGGAAATTGAAGAGACTGAGCGCGGCCGCCCTGAAGCGGATGCCGCAGGGCGTTCTCGACGACGCCCTCGACTCCATGGACATACAGCGGGCGACCCGTCTCCGCCGTCTTCGCAGGCGCCCGGTCTCGGCGGAGGTGGCCGCGTAATGGCGACGACGCAGATCTTCTTCGCGTCCACGCTGTACGGAACCGCGACGCTGGCCGCCGCGATCGACGCCGACCGCTTCGGTCCCGCCGACCGGCGGCTGCTGCTCGTCAGCAACAACGCGGCGACACCGGAGACGACGGTCGCCGTGGACGAGATGCCGGGTTTCGCGCAACTGCGGGACCGGTTCGACGACGTACGGTCCTGGAACGAGACCATCTCCCCTTTCCACCCGGGCGGTTGGGCCCCCCGGGCGGACGACATCCCGATGTGGGAGCGGTACATCCGGCTCCTGTGGGACCTCGGTGACGACGACATCGAGCTGGCCGTCGAGTCGATCCAGGTCAACCCGGCCCTGGCCCTCGCGCAGATCTTCACGGGCGCGCCCGTGGACGTCTACGCGGACGGCCTGATGAGCTACGGCCCGACCCGCAACAAGATCGACCCGCTGGTCGGAACGCGCGTACGCCGCCTCCTGCACCTGGACCTGGTGCCCGGCCTGACCCCGCTGCTCCTGACCGAGTTCGACGTCGAGCCGGAGATCGTGCCGACCGAGGCGTTCGTGAAGGTGCTCGCCCGCCTCGCCGAATCCGACGCGGGCGCAGCGGACGTCCCGGACATCGCCGAACCCGCCCTGCTCCTCGGCCAGTACCTCTCCGCCCTCGGCATCCTGACCGCCGAGGAAGAGGAGGAGCTGCACGTACGCATGGTGCGCGGCGCCGCCGAACTCGGCCATACCCGCGTGGTGTTCAAGCCGCACCCGACGGCGCCCGCCCGCTGGTCGCGCATGCTGGAGAAGGAGGCGGAGGCGATCGGCGTGGAGCTGACCGTTCTCGACTCGCCGGTCCTCGCCGAGGTCCTGTACCAGCGGATGCGGCCCGCGCTCGTCATCGGCTGCTTCTCGACCGCGCTGCTCACCGCATCCGCGCTCTACGGCCTTCCAGTCGCCCGCACGGGCACGGAGACCCTCCTGGAGCGGCTCGCGCCCTACCAGAACAGCAACCGCGTCCCGGTCACCATCGTGGACGCGCTGATCCCGGACCTCGGCGACCAGGGCGCGGTCACCGGGCGGCAGCCCGGTATGCCGGTCGCCGACCTGGGCGAGCTGCTCGTCGCCGTCGGCTTCGCCATGCAGCCGCAGATCTACCCGCGCCGGCGCGGGGCCGCCGAGAGCTACCTCTCGACGCGCCTGACCCCGCACACCTGGCGCTACTTCAAGCGGCGCCGCCTCACGGCCCTCGCCCTGCCCGGAGCGCTGCCCCCGCAGCTCTCGTTCATCCCGCGCAACGCGGCCGTACGCAGGGTCGCGCGCCGCGCCCGTTCGGTCCAGCGCTCCATCAAGCGGACCGCACTCGGATGACCTCTCCCACAGCCACGCTCCCGAGGGAAAACTCAGGGGCGGACACTCTCGCGCGCACCATCGCGGCTCCCACCATCCGGCGGGTGCGCCCGCGCCTCAGAGCCCTGGACGGGCTGCGGCTCATCGCGGCCCTGATGGTCGCGGCCTACCACTACGGCGGGCGTGACGGTGAGATCTCCGAGGCGTGGGGCAGCTCGCCGCAGCTCCAGTTCCCCACGGCGCACAACTGGTTCGCGTACGGCTGTCTCGGCGTGCAGATCTTCTTCGTGATCAGCGGCTTCGTGATCTGCATGAGCGGCTGGGGCCGTCCGCTGCGTGCGTTCTTCGCCTCGCGCGCCTCGCGGCTGCTCCCCTCCTACTGGGCGGCGATCATCCTGGTGACGGCGGTCTTCGCGCTGCCCGTCGTGGCGTACGAGGCGGTCTCGCCCAGCGACGCCCTGGTGAACCTGACCATGCTGCAGCAACCGCTCGGCGTGGACCGGGTGCTCGGGGTCTGCTGGACGCTCTGGGCCGAGCTGCGCTTCTACGCCCTCTTCGCGCTCTGCGTCGTCATGCCCGGCGCGAACCGGGCCCGCGTGATCCTGTTCTGCGCGGTGTGGACCCTGGCCGCGGTCGTCGCGGAGGGTGCGAACGAGCCGCTGCTCGACCTCGTCCTCATGCCCGAGTACGCGCCCTTCTTCATCGGCGGCATCGGCATCTACCTCGTCCACCGGGACCGCAGGGACCTCACGGCGTGGGGCATCGTGGGCGTGAGCTGGCTGATCGGCCAGCACTACGCGGTGGACCGTCTCTGGCACGCGCCGGACCCGGAGTTCTTCTCCTACCGCACGTCCTTCGGCATCATCGCGGTCGTGACGGCGGGCTTCGCGGCGGTCCTGCTGATCGCGCTCGGCGCGCTGCACCGGGTCGACTGGAAGTGGCTGACGGTGGCGGGAGCCCTGACGTACCCCTTCTACCTGGTGCACGAACACCTGGGCTGGGTGACCGTGGGCGCGCTGCACCGGGGCCTCGGGCTTCCGTCCTACGCGACCCTCGGCCTGACGATCGCGGCGATGCTGCTGCTGGCGTGGCTCCTGAACCGTTTCGTGGAGGAGCGTCTGACACCGCTGATCCGCCGCGGGCTCATGACGCGGAAGTGACTCCGTCCGCGGTGGTGTCGGCGGTCGTGTCGGCGGTGGCGACGGCGTCGGCGTCGTCCGCCGCCACCGCGCGGGCCACGTCCAGCGCCTCGCCCATGGCGGCCTCGGCCTCGCCCAGGGCGTCCGCCAACTCCTGGACCAGCCTCTCCAGCGTCTCGGCTTCACTCATGGGGCCAGACTACGTTTCCAGCATCGTCGCCCCGATCCCGGCCACCACCGCGGCCAGGCCCTTCTCGAACCCCGCGTCGTAGTCACGGAACATCTCGTGGCCGGCCGCCGCCGCGAGCGGGTACGCGGCCAGGCGTTCGGCGCGCGCCGCCAGGTCGTAGCCGCCCTCCGCCCTCGCGGGGTCCGGGCCCATGGACTGCTCCTCGATGACGTGACCGATCGTGTAGCTGTACGCCGTGAGCCAGGCGCGGGCGGCTCCGCCCGGTGTGAAGCCGCCGCCGGTGAGCGTGCGCAGGTGGGCCTCCATGGGGGCGGCGTAGGACAGGTCGGTGAAGTGCGTGCCGCTGTAGACCTTCGCGCCGTCGCGGTACATCAGCAGGTGACGGCGCAGGCCGCGCATCGCGGCGGTGAGGGCGGTCCGCCAGTCGGCGTCCGGCTCCGCGCCCGCCAGGAGCTCCTCGTTCATGCGGCGCAGCATCTCGGTCGCCATCTCGTCGAGCAGCGCCTGCTTGTCCTTGAAGTGCCAGTACAGCGCGGGCGCCTTGACGTCCAGTTCCTTGGCGATGGCGCGCAGCGAGAGCCCGTCGAGGCCCGTCTCGTTCAGGAGCTTCAGGGCGGTGCGCGCGACGCGGGCGCGGTCCAGCGGTGTCGTAGCCACCTTGACAATTTAACACCGTTAAGCGCAGGCTCTGGAGCATGGAACTTAACAGCGTTAAGGACGCGGCCGTGACGGCTGTCGTGACGGAGGTACTCATCGTGGGCGCAGGCCCGACCGGCCTGACGCTGGCCTGCGATCTCGCGCGGCGCGGCGTGCGCGCCCTGGTGGTCGAGCAGGCCGACGCCCTGTTCCCGGGCTCCCGCGGCAAGGGCATCCAGCCGCGCACCCAGGAAGTCTTCGACGACCTCGGCATCCTCGGAGCGGCCGAGGCGGCGGGCGGCACCTACCCGGTCGGCATGATCTGGCAGAACGGCGAGCGGCAGGGCGAGCACCGGATGTTCGACGAGCGGGAGCCGACAGAGGACGCCCCGTACGACCGGCCGTTGATGCTCCCCCAGTGGCGCACCCAGGAGATCCTGTACGCCCGCCTGCTGGAACTCGGCGGCGAGGAGATCGCGTTCGGCGCCGCACTGACCAGCATCGCGCAGGACGACGACGGCGTCACCGCACGCCTCGCGGACGGCCGGACCGTCCGCGCCGCGTACGCCGTGGCGGCGGACGGCGGCCGCTCCACCGTGCGCGCGGCGCTCGGCATCGGCATGACGGGCGATTGGGGTCTCCCCTGCTCGAACGAAGCTGAGAGCTTGGGGAAGGTTGACCCGAACCCGGTCCTGGTGGCCGACGTCCGCATCCCCTCCCTGGACCGCGACAACTGGCACATGTTCCCGCCCACCGCCGAGGGCGCCGGCTTCCTGGCGGTCTGCCCGCTGCCGGGCATCCCGGACTTCCAGCTGACGGCCCAGTTCACGGACGGGACCGATCCCGACCCCTCGCTCGAAGGCGTACGCGAGGTCGTCGCCGCCCGTACGCACCTCACCGCGGACGAGGTGACCGAGGTGCGCTGGGCCTCGGACTTCCGGCCGCGCGCCGCGATGGCGGACCGGTTCCGCGAGGGCCGCGTGTTCCTCGCCGGAGACGCGGCGCACGTGCACTCACCGGCGGGCGGGCAGGGCCTGAACACCAGCGTGCAGGATGCCTACAACCTGGGCTGGAAGCTCGGCGCGGTGCTGCGGGGCGGCGCGCCCGCCGCCCTCCTCGCCACGTACGAGGAGGAGCGCCTGCCCGTGGCCGCGCAGATGCTCGGCCTCTCCACCCGTATCCACCGGGGAGAGGAGCGACGCGGGGACGCGACCCGCCAACTGGGCCTCGGCTACCGGGACAGCTCCCTGGCGGTGGAGACCCGTACGGGCCTCGCGGACGACGCGCTGCGGGCCGGCGACCGCGCGCCGGACGGGCCCTGCGCCGGGGGAAGGCTGTTCGACGCGTTCAGGGGCCCGCACTGGACGCTCCTCGCGGTCGGCACCGATGCGGAACTGCCGTCACTGGGCGGGGACTTGACCCACGTACACCGCATCGACGCCTACGCGCCGTACGGCAAGGGCCTCTTCCTGGTGCGCCCCGACGGGTACGTCGGCTGGGCGGGCGAGGACGCGAGGGGCCTCACCGACTATTTCAGGCTGATCCACCAGGACGATTGACCTCAATCAAACAGGACGGTTGACCTCAATCAAACTTGAGGTTCTACGTTCTGGGCATGGACACTTTCACGTACTCCCACAGCGACGAAGACCTCGTCAACCAGCCCATCGGATACTGGGCGTCGGCGGCGGGCGATGCCGTCGTGCACCACATCCGCACCATGCTCGCCGAGTTCGGGCTCACCCAGCCCGAGTGGTGGATCCTGAACCAGATCGTCGCCGATGACGGCCGCGACAAGGCCGCCGTGGTGAATACCCTGCGCGGTTACCTGAACGTGGGCGACGGGGCCCTGCACCACGACATCGAAGCCCTGCACGACCGCGGCCTGCTCACCGAGGACGCCGGGGGCCGCCTCCGCCTCACCGACGAGGGGCGCAGCCTCCGCGAGGACGCCGCCGCACGTCAGCAGAAGACCCGCGCGGAGATCCACGAGGGCATCGCGGACGAGGAGTACGTCCGCACCCTCAAGGTGCTTCAGCGCATGATCCACAACGTGGGCGGAACGGCCTGGCACCACTGAGCCCCTCTGCCGTCACTCACCCACTGGCGAGCGACAGCTTCGCCGCGAACCCGAGGAACAGCGCGCCCGCCGCCGAAGTGGCTCCCGCCGAGAGCCGCTTGCGGCGGCGGAAGGCGGCCGACAGCTTCGTGCCGCTGAAGATCAGAGCGGTGAGGTACAGGAAGCTCGCCAACTGGGCGAAGGCCCCGAGCACCAGGAAGGAGAGCGCGGGATAGGCGTACCCGGGATCGACGAACTGCACGAAGAAGGCGATGAAGAAGAGGATGGCCTTCGGATTGAGCAGGCTGATCACCAGGGCCCTGCGGAAGGGCCGCTCCCCCGCCTCGTCCGTCCCGCTCTCCTGCCGCTCGGCGACCTGCTCGCGCCGCGCGCGCCACATCCCCCACGCGGCCCGCAGCATCCCGACCGCGAGCCAGGTCAGATAGCCGGCACCGGCGTACTTCACGATCCCGAACAGCAGGGCATTGGCCTGCAGGAGCGAGGCGACACCGGCCGCCGAGAGCGTCATCAGGACGGTGTCACCGCACCAGACGCCCGCGGCGGCGGTATAACCGGTGCGTACGCCGCGGCGCGCGGCGACGGAGAGCACGTACAGCGAGTTCGGCCCCGGCAGCAGAATGATCAGGGCGAGGCCCGCGAGATAGGTCGGAAGATCGGTGACACCCAGCATGGGGCGGAGTGTCGCACGCGCGTACGGCATGAGGGATCAGGTGTCCGTACATCGGACACCGCGACTTCTCGTCGTGCGTCAGAAGGCGTCCGTCGGCTCGTACGCGCCCCAGACCTCCCGCAGCGCGTCGCAGACCTCGCCCACCGTCGCCCGCGCCCGCAGCGCGTCCTTCATCGGGTAGAGGACGTTGGCCGCCCCCTTCGCCGCGTACTGGAGCGCGGAGAGCGCCGCGTCCACCGCCCGCTGGTCGCGCTCCGCCCGCAGCTTCGCGAGGCGGGCCGCCTGCTGGGCCTCGATGGCGGGGTCCACGCGCAGGGGTTCGTAGGGCTCCTCCTCGTCCAGCTGGAAGCGGTTGACACCGACCACGACCCGCTCGCCGGAGTCGGTCTCCTGGGCGATGCGATAGGCGCTGCGTTCGATCTCGTTCTTCTGGAAGCCGTTCTCGATGGCGGCCACCGCGCCGCCCATGTCCTCGACACGCCGCATGAGCCCGAGGATCGCGTCCTCGATGTCGTCGGTCATCTTCTCGACGACGTAGGACCCGGCGAACGGGTCGACCGTGGCGGTCACATCCGTCTCGTAGGCGAGAACCTGCTGCGTGCGCAGCGCCAGGCGCGCGCTCTTGTCGGTCGGCAGCGCGATCGCCTCGTCGAAGGAGTTCGTGTGCAGCGACTGGGTGCCGCCCAGCACCGCGCCGAGGCCCTGGACGGCGACCCGGACGAGGTTCACCTCGGGCTGCTGCGCGGTGAGCTGGACCCCGGCTGTCTGCGTGTGGAAGCGCAGCATCAGGGATTTCGGGTTCCTCGCTCCGAATTCCTCGCACATCACGCGGGCCCAGATCCTGCGTGCGGCACGGAACTTGGCGACCTCCTCCAGGAGCGTCGTACGTGCCACGAAAAAGAAGGAGAGGCGGGGCGCGAAGTCGTCCACGTCCATGCCCGCGGCGACCGCCGTGCGGACGTACTCGATGCCGTCGGCGAGGGTGAAGGCGATCTCCTGCGCGGGCGTCGCACCCGCCTCGGCCATGTGGTAGCCGGAGATGGAGATGGTGTTCCACTTCGGGATCTCGGAGCGGCAGTACTTGAAGATGTCCGCGATCAGGCGCAGCGACGGCTTGGGCGGGAAGATGTACGTGCCGCGCGCGATGTACTCCTTCAGGACGTCGTTCTGGATCGTGCCCGTCAACTCGCCCGCGTCGACGCCCTGTTCCTCGGCGACCAGCTGGTACATGAGGAGCAGCAGGGCCGCGGGTGCGTTGATCGTCATCGACGTCGACACCTGGTCCAGCGGGATGCCGCCGAACAGGATGCGCATGTCGTCGACGGAGTCGATCGCGACACCCACCTTGCCGACCTCGCCGGACGCGATCGGGGCGTCCGAGTCGTGGCCCATCTGCGTGGGCAGGTCGAAGGCGACCGAGAGACCCGCGGTGCCGTCGGCGATCAGCTGCTTGTAGCGGGCGTTGGACTCGACCGCCGTGCCGAAGCCCGCGTACTGGCGCATCGTCCAGGGGCGCCCCGTGTACATGGAGGGATACACGCCGCGTGTGAAGGGATAGGCGCCCGGCGCGCCCAGCCTCGTCGCGGGATCCCACCCGTCGAGGGCCTCAGGCCCGTACACGGACTCGAACGGCAGTCCGGACTCCGACTCACGCGCCATCGCTCTGTGCCTCCTGCCAGAGATCCCGGAGATCCTTCTCCGTTACCTCTCCGGTATAGCGGTCCGCCTCCAGCATGGGGCAACGTTCAGGCGTGGTCACTCGTGGGGAGACTCCCGGCGAGTCTGTCGAGCGTCGAGCGATGACGGGGGTCATTGTGCGCAGAGGTGCGATAGCCGTGGGGGCCGTGGTCACGGTCGCCCTGGTGGGCGGGTGCAAGGCGCAGGCCGTCAACTCCGACGGGAAGGCGCAGCCGGTCCGGATATCCCCCACGAAGACGGCATCGGACGGCCCGGACGCGCCGTCCGCCACGCCAGGGCGGACCGCGACCCCGCAGACGGCCCCGACGAAGCCCGCCCCGAAGCCCGCTCCGAAGACCCTGCTCGCCCCGGGACAGCGCGGCGACCAGGTGCGTGAGCTGCAGGCCCGGCTCCGGCAGATCGCCTGGTTCTTCGACGACCCGTCGGGTACGTACGGCTCCGCCACGACCACCGCGGTCAAGGGGTTCCAGGGCAAGCGCGGGCTGCCCCGCACGGGCACGACGGACACCGTCACCTGGCAGAAGCTGGTCGGCATGACCCGCACCCCCACGAAGTACGAGCTCTACTCCGGGGGCGGCATCCCGGCGTCGAAGCCCGACAAGCGCTGCCTGACCGGCCGCGCGCTGTGCATCAGCAAGGCCAGCCGCACGCTGACCTGGATGATCGACGGCAAGGTCGTCTCGACGATGGACGTGCGCTTCGGCTCGCAGTACACGCCCACCCGCGACGGCGCGTTCACCGTCTACTGGAAGTCACGGCACCACGTCTCGACGCTCTACGACACCGCCATGCCGTACGCGATGTTCTTCAGCGGCGGCCAGGCCGTGCACTACTCGTCGGACTTCGCGGCGACGGGCTACAACGGCGCCTCGCACGGCTGTGTGAACGTACGGGACGAGAAGAAGATCGCGAACCTGTTCGCGCAGGTCAGGAAGGGCGACAAGGTCGTCGTCTACAAGTGAGGCCGCGGGACGGGCGCGGGATTAATCAGCGTGGGCGGGATCGGGGGAACGTCTCCCGCCCACGCTGGTGGCACTGAGCCAAAGGTACGGGGGGAACCCCTGGCTCGTGCGCGGGCCGATGACCAGTCGGCTCACTTCTTACTGCGTCACTGCTTCAAAAAACGTCACACCCACGGCGTGCGGGGCTTTTCAGCAGCTCAGGAGCCCGGTAGTGCGGGCTGCGCGCTGTAGGAGGCGGAGACCGTGGGGGCGGGCGTGGGGGCGGGCGCCGGTCGTGGGAGCGAGGGTGCGACGACGGGCGGGACGGGGTTCCTGCCGCCGTTGCCCCAGTGGTCGTTGCCGCCGGACGATCCGTCGCCGTCGCCCTTGTCGCCGTCGTCGTCATCGCCGCTGTCGTTGCCGGTTCCGTTGCCGCCGGACGTTCCGCCGCCGTCGTACTCGCGGTCGCTGCCCGATCCGTCCAGGACACGGCCGCAGAACTCGGTCACCCGCCGGGAGCCCTTGGCGGCCTCCTCCAGGCGGCGCCGCTTCTCGCCCTGGAGTTCTCCGCTGCGGTAGTCGCGGCAGGCGGAGACGACCTTGCGGTACCACCCCTTCGCCTCGTCCTCGCGCTGCGGGTCGCCGGAGCCGGGCCGCGCGGTGCCCGCGGTGTCCTGGGAGGCGCCGTCGGGGGTTTCGGACTGCCGTGGGGGCGCGCTGCTGCCGGGCGCGCGCGAGGGGTCCTGCGGGGTGGTCGTCACATCGTCGGGCTCCACGTCCGGGGTCTCGCTCGCGCCCTCCGAGGGGGAGCCGAGCGGCTCGGGGGACGCGACGGACGACGCGGAGGCCGCGGGGCCCGGCTGCTCCCGGTCGCCGAAGGGCGAGGGCAGCACGCCCGTACCGGCCGCGACGGCGACGCCGCCGACCATGCAGCCGGCGAGCACGGCGGCGAGGCCGTAGCGCAGGGGGCGGGCCCAGGGCGCGGGGCGGGAAGGCTCGGCGGTGCGCCCGATACGTACGGTTTCGCCCGCTCGTGCGGTTTCGCCTGCTCGTGTGGTTTCGCCTGCTCGTGTGGTTTCGCCCGCTCCCACGCGCGTAGAAGCTGTCCGGGCCTTCGGGCCTCGGGCCTCCCGGAACGCCGCCAGGGCGGCGGCCTCACCAGGGAGTTCGGCGGAGACGTCGGCGGGTACGACGGATCCCGCGCGGTCGTCCGCCGCCAGTGCGGCCAGGGCCTTGGCCAGCTGTGCGGCCTGTTCCCGTGCGTGATGGTCGGTGCCGTCGATGGACTCACCGCTCAGCAAACGCTCCGCCGCGTCGCGGTCCAGCCACCTGTAATCCTCGTCGGCCATCACATGTCCTTCTGCGCCCGCGAACGAGAATGCGTCACACCGGCGGGCGTCACCGCCCGCCCACGCCGCTCCCTCTGGGGCGGTACGGCGTCCAGCGCGCCCTCGCTCGGCGGGCCGTCCGCGCCCAGGAGTTCCGCGAGCCGCTTCAGGCCCCGATGCGCGGCGGTGCGGACCGCGCCGGGGCGCTTGCCGAGGGTCTGAGCGGCGCTCTTCGCGTCGAGGCCGACGACCACCCGGAGCACGACTGCTTCGGCCTGGTCCTGCGGGAGTTGGGCTATCAGGGCGAGGGCGTCGCCGGTGGCCAGGGACTCCATCGCCTCGTCGGCGGTGTCCGCGTCGGCCGGCTTTCCGGTGAGCTCGGTCTCGTCGCCGCCTATCGCCGGGCGGCGGCCCCGCATGCGTATGTGGTCGAGGGCGCGGTTGCGCGCTATGCGTGCGGCCCAGCCGCGGAACCGGTCCGCGTCGCCGCTGAACCGGTCGATGTCACGGGCTATCTGCAGCCAGGCCTCGGACGCGACGTCCTCGGCGTCCGGATCCCCGACGAGTGTCCGTACGTAGCCGAGCAGCCGCGGGTGCACGGAGCGGTACACAGTACGGAACGCGGTCTCGTCCCCGTCCTGCGCCGCAAGCACCGCGGCGGTCAGTTCCGCGTCGTCCCCCAGCACAACTTCTCCCTATGCGCCTACACCGGTTGCGGTCCTGCCCCCGCAGCCTGGCGCGAAGCAGCACGCTACGGGCTGAAGTGGGGTCACGTCCATGTTTGGTACAACGCGCAACTAGCGCGTGACAGTACGCGGTGTGACAGAAAACGCACCCACGGCGCTGAAGGGAGTACGGACCGCGTGCGGTCCGTCCGCGTGACGGCCGGGGTCTCTCCTGTGGGGGGTGGCGACCCCGGCCGCTCACCTTGGCAGGGGCCCGACGGATTTGACTCGGCAGCTCCGCCACCCCGGGGCTTTGATCCCCGACCCCCTTCTTGCTGAACGTCGCGCAGTTCCCCGCGCCCCTTAAAGGGGCGCGGGGAACTGCGCGGGCAACCCCCACACACGTGCAGACAAAGACCAACGGGGGCGCCCGATAGGGGCGCGGGGAACTGCGCGATCAGCCCCCACGCACGTGCAGACAAAAACGGCGGGCGCATGGCACTTCAGGGGCGCGGGGAACTGCGCGACAAGCCCCCACGCACGTGCAGGGTGAAGGCCACGCGAGCCCCCTCCCCCGCAGCCGCCGCAGGCCCCCTCACCGCGAGCCCCCCAGCTGCTGGGCAAGCCGCCGGAGCCCCCGATACGCGGCAGTCCGTACCGCCCCGGGCCGCTTGCCCAGCACCCGCGCCGCCGCCCCCGCGTCAAGGCCGACCACGACCCGCAGCAGCACCGCCTCCGCCTGGTCCCGCGGCAGCCCGGCGATCAGCGCGAGCGCCTCACCCGTGGAGATCGACTCCAGCGCCTGCCCGGAGGTGCTGTGCGGGCTGGGGAGATCGAGCACGTCCTGGTCGAGGGCGGACGGACGCGGCCGGACCTTCTGGCGCCGCAGAAAATCAAGGGCCCGGTGCCGCGCGATCGTCGCCGTCCAGCCGCGAAAACCCGCGCCGTCACCGCGAAACCGCCCCAGATCACGGGCGATCTCCAGCCAGGCCTCGGCCGCGATGTCCTCCGCGGTCTCGCCGTCGTGGCCGACAAGGCCCCGCAGGTAGCCGACGAGCCCCGGCTGGACCAGGCGGTACGCGACCGCGAAGGCCGCCTCGTCACCCTCCTGCGCCCGCGCGACCGCCGCGCCCAGCTCCTCGTCGCTCACCCGTGCGCGACGGGGTTCCCCTCCTCGGCCCACGCTTTCCCATCCGTACCGACGCGACACAGCTCACCGTGTCCGTGCCCCCACGCTGAGCTGCGCCAGGGCTCACAGAAATGTCACAGGTACGGGCCGACCCCGGTGCCCCGGTGCCCCGGAGCCTCAGACCTCGAACAGCGTGCCACCGCCGGCGCCCATCCCCAGCGCCTCCATGTCGATGACCAGGGAAGGGTCGGGGGCGCGCGCGGCCACCGGCTTGTCGTAGTCGGACATCCGCATCTCCACCTGCTCGTCGTCCGTGGTCTGCGTCGCCCCGACGATGTACGGCTCGTCGCCCGTCGCCAGATAGGCGGTCATCCCGCCCTCGCCCTCCGTCGGGACGAGCGGAGTGACCTGCCGCCCGTGCCACTCCTTGTCCGGCAGGGCCCGCACACCGCCGTCGGTGTCCGTCCCGCCGGCTCCGGCCACCTGGTCGAGCATGCTCCGCAGGTCGCACAGTTTCGTCAGCGCCCCCGACGCCTGACCCTGCGAACTTCCGCCCTTCTTCGGCACCTTCACGTACTTGCCGCGCGCGAGCGCGATCCGTTCCCTGGCCCGCTGCCTCAACTCCGGTGCGCCCGCCGACGCCTCGTCGCCGACCGCGTCCAACGTCTCGTTCGAGAACCGGAAGTACACCGCCCCGCCACCGACGACGATCATGTCGCCCTTGCGCGCGGGCCCCGAGTCGAAGGTCGCCGTGCAGTTGCCGCGCCGGTCCAGATGCACGGAGATGTCCTCGCGCCCCCTGGCGGCGGTGGTCATCTCCAAGCCGATACGCAGGGATTCGGCGTTCCGGAGCAGTTCCATGGACTCCCCCGAGAGCCGCTCGCCCCGCACCTCGTCGGCGGGCTTCGCCGGTGCCGTCGGCGTCCGCTCGACGAGACCCTCGTAGACCTTCCCCTCCGCACCGCCGCACGACGCGAGCGCCCCCATCACGAGACAGCACACGACTGCCCGCCCCCACCGGCGTCTCTTGACCACCACTGAAACCATGTCCCCCACCCACACTTCTCTCGCACTCCCCCACTTCGCGTGCACAGCTGTCAGAGGACCCAGCGCAATCCCCCGTCCACCTGTCACACCCCTGGAGTGCGGCATACGTCACGTCACATTTCACCCACCGCCGTACAACCGTTTGGCCCCTCGGACGGTCGTACGCACTCGCTTTGGTCAACCGGATCAAGCCGCGATTCCACTAAGGGGTGGGGCATTTGAGCCCGCGCAAACCGCGCGAAGCAGCGCGCAGCACGCACGCGTACAGACCACTGAGTCTCAAGCGCAGGGCGTGGCTGACGATCGGAGCCGTCGTCCTTGGCGGCGCGGGGGCCGTCACGTACGCGATGGCGGACCCCTCGAACGGGGACCAGCCGGGCGACGTCTCACGCGACAAGCGCCCGGTGAGCGTGCACGACATCGCGCTCAAGGCCGACGGAGCCAAGGAGAGAGAGCTGCCGCGTACGTCGACGAAGCAGTTCTCGCTGCTCGGCGTCTCGTGGACCGGCGTGACGAAGGAGTTGGAGGGCACGGCCCAGGTCCGCACCCGCTCCATCGAGAGCGCCGAGTGGAGCGGCTGGCAGCACCTGGACCTGGAGCTGCACCTGCCCGAGAAGGCCGAGGCGGGCATGCGCGCCGCCTCCGAGCCGCTGTGGGTCGGCCCGTCGGACGGCGTCGAGGTCCGCGTGGTGGCGGCCGACGGCACCACAACCGCCGCGCTGCCCCAAGGCCTTGAGGTCAACCTCGTGGACCCCGGTGTGACCTCCAAGGAGGCGAAGAACCCGGCGCTCGACGGTTCGGCGATGGCGCCGGTGGCGTTCGCGGCGCCCGTGGCCGACGAGACGACGGTGCCGCCCGACCCGGGCACGGGCGGCGGTTCGGGTTCGCCCGAACCGACGGAGGCCCCGACCTCACCGGCCCCGACCGCATCGGATCCGGGCACCGAGCCGCCCGCGTCACCGACCCCCTCGGGCTCGGCATCCCCCGACCCGGAGCCCGAGCCCACGGTGCCGCCGGCCCCGCCGTCCACCGTCACCAAGCCGCCGATGATCGGCAGGGCGGCCTGGGGCGCGGACGAGTCGCAGGTCAAGGATCCGCCGGAGTACATAGAGAAGGTCAAGGCGGTCTTCGTCCACCACACGACCGGCACGAATGACTACAGCTGCGCCCAGTCGCCGTCCCTGGTCCGTGGCCTCATGGCGTACCACGTGGAGACCGAGGGCTGGAACGACCTCGGCTACAACTTCCTTGTGGACAAGTGCGGTCAGATCTTCGAGGGCCGCGGCGGCGGCACCGATCTGCCGGTGCGCGGCGCGCACACGTACGGCTTCAACGGCGATTCGGCGGGCATCGCGATCATCGGCGACTTCGAGGGCAACGAGAACCCGAAGCCCGGTGAGACGTACAAGAAGGCGGGCAAGCCGACCCGTGCCGCGCTGGAGTCCGCCTCCCGCGTCGCGGCCTGGAAGCTCGGCCAGTACGGGGGCAACCCCGCCGGCAAGGTCACGCTGACGGCGGCCGATGACACGGGCGTATGGAAGAAGGGCGACACCCCGTCCCTCAACACGATCTCGGGCCACCGGGACGGCTTCGCGACCGCCTGCCCCGGCAAGAACCTCTACCCCAAGCTCGGCGAGATCCGCCGCTA
Source organism: Streptomyces sp. Je 1-332 (assembly GCF_040730185.1). NCBI lineage: Bacteria > Bacillati > Actinomycetota > Actinomycetes > Kitasatosporales > Streptomycetaceae > Streptomyces > Streptomyces sp. Je 1-332. The sequence goes on along the minus strand of NZ_CP160402.1, from coordinate 4,986,270 downwards.
CGCGACGAGCGCGGCGCGCAACTCGGCCATCCCCACCTCCGACTTCAACGGTGACGGCATCACGGACCTGGTGGCGGGCACACCCAAGGCGTCCGGCGGCGTGGGCACGCTGACGATCGTCCCCGGCGGCCTCGACGGCCCGGTGGCCGGATCCAAGAAGACCCTCACCCAGTCGAGCCCCGGCGTCCCCGGCGCCTCCGAGGCGGGCGACAACTGGGCCTCGGCCACGGCGTGGGGCGACATCAACGGCGACGGCCACGCGGACCTCGCGATCGGCGCCCCCGGCGAGGACGACGCCACGAACAAGGACCGCGGCGCGGTGACGATGCTCTACGGCCCGGACTTCACCAGCGGCACGGACATGCAGCTGGCGGACGACTTCCACTATCCGGGCGCCAGGTTCGGCTCGGCCGTGGCGGTCGGCGACTTCAACGCGGACGGCAAGGCGGACGTCTTTTCGGCGTCCACCGGCACGGGCGGCACATGGGCGGCACGCTTCAAGGCGGGCACCGAGGTGGGCGGCACGCTGACGTCGGGCGACACGGCCATCTCGTACGCGGATGCCGCGTCCGGCGACTTCAACCGCGACGGCTACGCGGACGTGGCCCTCAACTACCGCGACCAGGCCGGAATCGGCAAGGTGCAGTGGTTCAAGGGCACGAAGTCCGGCCTGAGCAGGGTCGGTTCCCTCTCGGTGAAGGGCGGCCGCTCGCTGGCCGTCGGTGACGTGAACGGCAACGGGTACGACGACCTGGTCATCGGCCAGCCGTACACGGCCGAGTCGGGCGCGCACGCGGGCGGCCAGGTGACGGTGGTCCCGGGCACGTCGACGGGCTTCACGACCACGGGCCTGAAAACCGTCCACCAGGGCACGTCCGGAGTCCCCGGAGCGGCGGAGTCGGGCGACGCGATGGGCTGGTCGGTCTCGGCGGGCGACTTCAACCTGGACGGTTACGCGGACGTCCTGGCGGGCGCGCCGAACGAGGACATCACCAGGTCCGGTGCGGCGAAGAAGGACGCGGGCACCTCGCTGCTCCTGAAGGGCACGTCAGCGGGCCTGACGGGCACGGGCGCGCAGGCGTTCTCCCAGGACACGGAGGGCATCACGGGCACCACGGAGTCGGCGGACCGCCTCGGCTCCTCGGTCATCCTCGCCGACCTGTCGGGCTACGGCCGCGCGGATCTGGCGATCGGCGTGGACGGAGAGGACGAGGGCAACGGCACGATCCTCCAACTGGACACGGGCGCGTCCGGCGTCTCGACATCGAGCGGCGCCTACTACGGGCGTACGCAGTTGGGGACTCCGGCGGGGGCGCATTTGGGCCAGGTGCTGACGCCGTAGCGGCGGGCGGTTCCTGAGCGGTACCTAGGCGCCGTGCTGCTCCCCAGACTTTTTGGGGGTGGCACGGCGCCGGGCGTTGCGGCGCGCCGTGCGCAGGGGATCAGCCGCGCTGTCCGCGCCGGGCAGCTGCTTTGGACGCGGCACGAGCGGCCTCGATCTCAGCCTGGACGACGGCCACTTCCTCCGGACTGACCTGACCCGGCGGGGGCCAATCCAGCTCATCGGCCTCGGCCTCGGCCTGCGCGATGGCCGCGTCGATCTCGGCGAACGGCTCCACCGACCTGCCGGGCCAGACCACGTCGTCGCGCCCCACTACGAGCCACCTGCTCCATCTCCGCAGGGCTCGACGCCCCGCAGCCCGCCACTCCGCAAGGCAGCGCGGACCGCATCCGCACCCCGCACGGCAACCACGACCCCGTCGTCAGCAGCCTCCGCCCGCGCCTGCCGACAGTCGGCGCAGAGCGCCTCACCGGCGAGGGGCCGGAAGAGAAGCGGCTGGACATGCACCGCCCCCGCGCACTCCACCATCCCCGCGACACCCGCACCCGGATCGGGCGGTACGACGAGAGGCGGGACCTCTCGCAACACGTACCGGACGAGCCCGCCGGGCCGGTGAACAGGCGCCCCAAGGCTCGGCAGTTGCCGCCGAACCTCTTCCTGTACGCCTTCCACGGTGTACCCGGCGTCCAGCCACACCTCGGCGAGGGCCGCCAGCTCGGGCAGTATGCCGCGCGGGACGCGGAGCCGGGGGTCGAGCCGGTGCAGGGAGTCGACCGCACGACGGGCTTCCGGGGACGGTTGGAGGGTGTTCCCTACGGGGGTTTGATCTGGAAGACGGCCGACGTCCCGACCGGTCGGGGCACCGACGGCCGGTACCACGTCCACCGGCGCGACCTGCGGCGATCCCCCGCTGACCCGCGCCGCCTCGTCGCGACCGAGCGGCACGTTCGACACGAGCTGCCGGGTCCGCCACCGCCCGCGCTCGACCTGCTCGCGCCACTCATGGACGTACCCCTCGTCCTTCAACTGCCGCTTGGTGCGCAGGAAGGCGACCTTACCGATGCCGGCGCTCTGGGCGGTCTTCGACAAGGAATCGGCGGCATCGACGGGGAGGGAGAGCTGCCAGGTCAACAGCCGGACGGCGTCGGAGGATAGCCGGGGGTGGCGGATGATTTCGTTCGGCACCTGGGAGAAGAATCGGGCAGGCGCGATAACATGACGCAGCATTTCGGGTGCTCCTCTAAGCACTCGGGGTGAAGGCCCTCGCCACCGGTTCCCGCCGGGGACGAGGGCCGCCTCGTGTGCCGTAGACGTACGCACGCGAGGAAGCGATCGAGGTCACGCTACATGAACTCGCAGACACGCAGGGTCACTTCACGCGCGTGCACCTCGGACACGCGCAAGGCGGAAACCGCCCACCGGACTGCAACGGAGCCGCATCCCGCGCCGGGTAGTACGTCACCCGTGTCCCCCAGGTTCGCCCGCCGTCCCGCGACACCCTCAGCGTGATGCCGGCACCTCCGGCCTCGTGCGCCTTCGACTCCATCGCCGCGCCACCTCTCGCTCTGTGTGCTGTTCCGATCACAGAGTGAGGCGGGCGCCGTACGCTGGGTAGATAGCTCAGCGTGACAACAGAACCTGCACATGGGGGTGTTGGACGTGGCGATTGAGGACAACCCGCAGTCTCGCGAGAAGTACGGCAAGGAGCTCAAGCGGCGCCGCGAGGAAGCCGAGCTCACCCAGGAGGAGCTGAGCCAGCGCGCGATCATGTCGCGTACGCATATCGCGCACATCGAAGGGGGCCGCCGCAGACCCGACTTGGAGGACGCGCGACGCCTTGACCAGGTGTTGAACACAGGCGGATTCTTCGAGGAGTTCCTGCCCACGCTGGGCGAGGGCCATGTCGCCGCGCACTTCAACGAGGCCCTGAACCTGGAGCGACAGGCCACGGTGATCAGGGACTATGCCGCCAAGCTGGTACCGGGCGTACTGCAGACCGAGGCATACGCGAGCGAGGTTCTCGGCTCAGGCTTCCCCTCCAAGACCGTCGGGGAACGTGACAAGCTGCTCGTCACACGCCTCGAACGCGCCCATATCCTTGCTGAGTTTCACTCACCGGTGTTCTGGTCCCTGCTCGACGAGGCGGTACTGCGGCGCCCCATCGGCACCCCGTCGATCATGTGCGAACAGCTCCGTCACATCGTGGAGTTGGGCGAGAGCCGCCGAATCCGAGTGCATGTGATTCCCTTCTCAGCGGGCTTCCACGCGCTATTGGAAGGCATCGTCACGCTCATGTGGTTCGAGGACCTGCCGCCAGCCGCCTATGTGGAAGGCTTGAAGACAGGGCGGGTGCTCGAAGTCCCGTCCGTGGTGCGCGAGTGCCAGGCGGCATACGATCACGCCCTGGGAGACGCACTCTCGCACCGCGCATCCCTGGCCCTGATCAGGTCCGTCGCAAAGGATTACGAGCATGCGCAGCAGTAGGCACATGAGCATCCCCGACTCCTCGGTCGTACCGACATGGCGCAAGTCCAGCTACAGCGGCGGGACCAGCGGCGACTGCCTAGAGGTCACCTCCCCCACCGCTTACGCGGCCTGGCGCAAGTCCACGTACAGCGGCGGCTCCAGCGGCGACTGCCTAGAAGTGAACGACGCCGCCTGCCAGACACACGCCCACATCCCGGTCCGCGACAGCAAGAACCCCCAAGGCCCGGCGATCGTCTTCGGGGCGCGCGCCTGGACGGCGTTCGTCAGGGCGGTCGGCACAGGCACCGCTGTCCCTTCACTCACGGCGTAGGACGGGACACGGGATCTAAGCTCCGCCGCATGATGCCGCCACTTCCCGATGGGCTTCCCCGGGGGTCGATCGTCCCGAGTACATCCCCAGTCATGTGGATCTCCGATGACCCCGTCGCGGATCCCGCACGCTTGTGGATGTATTACCAGCGGCAACAGGCTGCCACGGGCCTAAGGCCGATCCTCTGCTCTCCGCATGCTGAGGCCCAGCCTCTCGCACCGGAGTACATCGCGGCAGTGGACCTGGAGCATGTGCTTGAGCGCGACTGGCGGAGCTATAGGCAACAACAGGTTCAACGGCTCGCGAACCCCTCGCCTCCGGTGCCGCTGCCACCGGACGTCGCTGAGTTCATCGAGCCGTTCGAGGACGACCCGGGTGCACCGTTCGACCGCTGGCCGGGACTGGCCCCCGCGCTGGAACCGGCCGACGACGCCGACCCGGATGACGTGGCACGAAGGGTGCTGGCGCGCCTGGCGGCGGAGAGCCCCGACTCAGTCTCCGACTGCCACCTCGCCCTGGTCTCGGCGGCCCACAGCGCTGACGTCCCCGCCGCCATCGGATGGCAGGCGGAGGCCCCCCTCCCACTCCTGTGCGCCCTGCTCAGAAGCTGGGAGGCGAGATTCGGGGCCCTGCTCTTCGCCATCCTCGGCAGCACGGCGTACGTCTCGGTCGCCTGTCCGCCTCACACTCAAGAACAGGCGCTGCACATCGCCCTGGAGCATGTCCTGACCACAGCGGACAACGTCATCAAGGACCCGCCGACGCCATATCCCGAGTACGCGGAATCGCTGATCGACAACGCACTCTGGTCCTTCTGGTGGGACTGACGCCCAGCTCCGAAGGCCGCCTCCGCCTCCGGCTTCCGGCTCCGCAGGGAATGCAGATCCGCACGCTCTCACATCACTGAATCGTCGGGAAGAAGTCCGGCTCCGGGAACAGCCGGGCAATCGAGAGCGGTTCGAAATCCGGGTCAGTCAGGATGCGGTAGATGAACTCCGAAGTGCGCATGTCCACTTGGTGCCAGGGATAGAGTTCACCCCGCGTAACAACAGGCCAGCTCGCCGGGTCGTCTTCCGCAGACGCGAGCCAGAAGTATCCGCACCTACGTTCACCGTATCCCCAGGGGATGAGACCGCGTCGGCCGGGCCGATAGATCTCATACGGCTCAAGCATGAGATCCGGGCCGTCCTGAGGGCTGCCGTCCAGATACTTCCGCCAGGTGCGGGCCAGGTCGAGATGGCCCACGTCATCGACAGACGGAACCTGCAGAAATTCCGAGAACTCGCCCTTCCCAAACACTTCCGCGACCCTCTTGTAATCCTCAGGGAGCGGCTTTCCGAGCCCTTCTTCGACCTCTCCCCATGGGAGGTTGATGTTCAGGGGATGCCAGTTCACGGCCGATACAAGTCGCTCAACCCACATGCACAAACCCCCAAAGACCCTTGTGCGTTGCCCGATGACATGGGCCCGATGCTCCACTCCAGGACGGCGTGCGTGATCAAGGGCCAGCCCCGGAGAAGACCTCAACACACCGCCCGTCTCTTCCGCCGCACGGCATATCCGCTCCCGACGGGACGCCTCCGAGGAGGACAGGCGAGCTCCGTCTCACAGGCCAACTGCCGGGCCAATTCCCGCAGTCCACGGTAGGTAGCCGCGCGTACGGCCCCAGGCCGCTTACCGAGGACTTGCGCGGCTGCCGGGCCATCGAGCCCCACCACAACCCGCAAGAGCACCGCCTCCCCCTGGTCCGGGGGCAGTTCAGCCACGAGTCCCAGGACGCGATCGGTGGTGAGCGACTCAAGGACCTCACCCGCGGTGTCATCAGCAGCCGGCAGAGCGAACGCGTCCCACTCCAGCAGGGAGGCCCGCGGCCTGCTCTTCTGGCGTCGCAGATGGTCAATGGCGCGATGGCGGGCGACAGTTGCTGTCCAGCGGCGGAAGTCGGCCCCGCCCCCGCGAAACCGCCCCAGGTCTCGCACGATCTGCAACCACGCCTCGGAAGCCACGTCCTCGGCGTCATCACGGACGAGCCCACGCAAATACCCGAGAAGCCCAGGCTGGACGCACCGATAGACGACAGCGAAAGCCGCTTCGTCCCCGCCTCTGGCACCCCCCAGCGCCCGCGTCAGCTCCTCATCGCTGGCCGACGCACGGCGATGTCGTTCCCCACCCTGCCCCACGCTCTCCTCTTAACCCCGTTGACACTGCTCACCGTGCCCGTGCCCCCAGCAAAACCTCCCGCGCGAACGCGGCCCGCGGACTACGCCACGCGCCGAGAGCGCCCCGGAAGGGTGAGGTAGAAGGTCTGCAAGGACTGCTCCGCGGAATCAGCGGCAGCGTCAAAGCAATTGACGACCTTCCCCAAGGGATTCCACACCCTCCCGTCCGGCATCCGTACACCCACAGATTGTCCAAAGTAGAGACGCTGGCTCTCGTCGAATTCGACCCAGACGGCACCGGCACGGCGCACCAACACCTCCCCGACGTAGGCGCCGAGACCGAAGAGTGCCCCGGCCACCTCATCGCGTCCACGCCCGCCCTTACGAAGACCCTCGATGAGAAAGTCGACGACACGCAGGCTGGCGACGGAGTAGTCGAGCGGCAGCCGATTCCGCACGGTCACACGCGCAACGAACTCCCGGGCCTGCCCCCGCATCTCCTCGGCTCTCGGCACCCGTCTTCCCTCACCGTCCATGACTCCCACCCCTTCAACTCGGCAACAGGGAGGGCGCGCAGCGCACCCTCCCTCTACCAAGCGAAAGCCACCGCTCTCGCGTGACGGCTCTGGACGTGCCCCTTCTCACAGAGTCAACTCGCCTACCGCGTGCAACCATTGACCAGCCTCAGGCGTCGCGACACCGCGAGGCGCGCAAAGCGATCTTCAAGACTCTGAGCACGCACGTCTATGCGGCCAGCAGAATGAACACCGTGACAGGGGTTCGCGGCTGACGACCCTCAGCGATAGTGCTCACGCCGCAGGTCCACCTCGAATCGCATATGCGGACCCGCGTAACTCGAGAACCGCTCCCAGAGCTCGGGGTATCCCAGGAGTTGATCCGTGACGCGAATGCTGACGAGTTCCACCACCTGCGGGCGCCCCGAACCCAGCAGCACCTCTATGAGGCGAGCAGCGCGAACGATCGTGTCCTCCGCAAAATTTTCCAGCGCGGGCCGAAAAACCGGATGCACGAACCCGTAGCTCAGTACGGAATACATGCCGGGAGCAGAACACTCACCGTCCGTCAGCTCCAATTCTTCCTCTTCGAGCTTAACGACGGACGGATGCGCCTCCGGTACATTTTCCCAGACACTCTGTCGCACAAATCTACTGTCCGAAATATCCATCATTCAATCCGTGGTTAGTCGCCGAGAGGGGCGAAAGTAAACTAAGCGGGAGCCTGGCACACTAGGCTCACCGGGCCTCGGGAAGTCGCACCATGGGATGGCGATATTCAAAGGATCCCAGTTCACAGCCGAGATGAGACGCTCAACCCACATGTGTCAGTTGTCGTTCTCGTAGCCTGGCTCGAACGTTGGGCCTAGGGCGTACTGCGCAACCCCGAACGGTTGGAAGTCGGCATCAGCAAGGACCCTGTACAGAAACTCCGATGTCGACATGTCATGCCTGTGCCATTCTCCATCTTCGGCTCGCGCGAGGATGGGGTACTCGGCAGGTTTGTCAGCATCGACCAGCCAGAAGTATTCATCAGCCCACTCGGTGGAGCCCCAGGGAACAAGCCCCTTGCCCCCCGGGTCATAAATCCCGTAAGGCTCAACGACGGAAACCCCGACGGCTCTAGCTTCCTGGTCGACTGAAAGAGCAACTCGCCATTGCGTCAGAAAGTCAAAGGCGAGACCTTCGTCACTTCCGAGAAAGTAGACAGAATCGCTGAAGACCCCGCCACCAAAAGTCTCGAAGAGCTCTTTGTAGTCCACTGGTAGCGGAAACTGCAGCTCTCCTTCGATCACCTCCCAGTCGACAGATATTTCCAGCGGTTCCCATCCAGTCAACTCGACCACTCGCTGGACCCACATATCATAAGCCTCTCAGATAGAAAGAGTGTGGGTGAATATCGGGGACGATATTCACCCACACTCAAAACTCCAGCAAGTCACCGAAAACCACGGGGGAGATCAGCGGCCGTGCATCCCCTTGCCTCGCTCGCCTTTGGACGCCTGGAGAACAGCTATTCGGACATGCTCCCGAGTCGACCCTGACCCCACTCATCGTCGAATGCTCCCCTGCCACCAGGGTACGGGGGAGCTTCACGAGTGCCTCAAGGCAGAGGTTCGTAAAACGGATGGTCGGGCGCGAGGTTGCGGGAGCAGACTGTCACGTCATCACCTCTGAGGTAGGCGAGCAGCCAATCGCTGAACTTCATCTCAAGCAGCACCCAGGCCGGGCTATCGAACTCCTGGACCAAGACGCGCCAGGGCGACGAGGGCTCGTCCGGTACACGCAGGAAGACCATTTCCCCCGTCGTAGCCGAAAGCACCGGCAACAACTCCCCCGGTCTGCCTCCTACTCGCTAGGCAGGTACTCCGCCATGTCCTCCTCGCGCCAGAATTCAAGGTCCTCCCGGATGTTCTCGCTCAGACTGTGCAGAAGATGGCTGGCCGGGTGCTTCAGATACAATTGCCGGTTGATTGCGATAGAACCGTAGGCGTCCACGATCCTACGGAAATCCACTGGGAATTCGATTCCGATTTCCCGCTCCAGTTCGACCCAAAGAGTCGGATCGGACCAGTTGAACCGTGGTTCACCCAGCAGGGCTGCTATCTCTGAAAGCGTCGCCAACTATATTCCCCTTCTAGTACTCCAGCTGTAGATCGTGATCTTCATGTGGTGGCCGCTGTCTGGCGTCACCAGCGGGCGACGAGCGTCTCTTCCTTGCCCCGGTTTCGGTATAGCCAGGTGGTCCCCGGTGAACATCCAGGCGATCGAGAACGGCTCGAAATCCGGGTCCGTCAGGACGCGGTAGATAAATTCCGATGTTGCTCATGTCCACTTGCCACGCCCCGGAGCTTCACCGTCCATGGCTCCCACCCCTTCGACTCAGCGGTACAGGGGGCGCGCGACACATCTTCCCCCTACGAAGCGGAAGTCATCTCTCTACCGTGACGGCTCCGAGCCGTGCCTCTTCTCACAGGAACAAGGCTTACGTCCCGTACAACCATCGACCCGACTCAGGCGTGGCCACCAGCGCGTACACGTCAGTCCCAGTTGAACGTCGCCAGCGCTTCATCGACGCCACCCCATACACCGTAAGTGTTCGCCAGGAGGGAATTGAGGCCTTCCCGTGCCACGGGACGCAACAGGGAATCGGCTCGACCCAGAATTCTCTTCCCTCTAAGGAACTGATCATAGACCTCGAAATTAAGCGCTCCCTGCACATATTCGTCCTCACTCAGGGCAAGCCCTTCGATAAAGGCAAAACTCCCTTTAAGCAACTCGTCATCAGGATGATCCGCGAAGAGTTCCGGCAACAGGACGGGACGCATGAACGCGCGGGACAGGAAATCGTACAGGTCCACCCCCGTGGACCACTGCTCAAATTCGCTTCTCACCTCGTCGGGCAACTCCCGCAGCACTTCAGACCCTTTGGGCACAAGCCGAAGGAATTCGCCGACAATTTCAGAGAAAGGAATGGGTTCCATGTCGATTCCAACGCATCTGGAGGCCTGCCGGGCATACGTGACGTACACCCGGCAGGCTCTTTACGAATGGTGAGTTTTCCCGCTACGCACAGTTCCCGGAAGAAGGATCACAGATCCCGCCCGAGCCGCTCGGCGGCTCCACCGCCTCATGGAAACCGAACGGATCTATGGAGTCCTTCACGATCTCCCAGGCTCCCCCTACGACTCCGAATTGCCGGATGTAGCTGGGGGCTTGTGCCACGACGCCGGCTCCGGCGCCGGCCAGACCAAAGGCCTTGTACCCGCCACCGAGCTTGGTCGGTTGCCCCACAGGACGGGGCGCGGCCTTCGGGTGGTGCTGCTCGAAGCCCTGCCCTGTGATCTCCGACATCGCTGCCGAGCCGACGATGGACTTCCTGTTCTTCCGCACGGCCCCGAGAGTGTTCGGACTGGATTGCACATGAGCGGTCACGGCACCGGTCACATCTCGCGAATTGAGTGCCTTCCACAGGCCATCAGCCTCGGCCCCGGCGACCTTGAGATCGGCATTGGAGAGCAGACCGTTGCCACCATTGAGTCTTGCCTTTCTGTCCTTCTCCAAGAGATCCGCCAATCCGGCCAGCTTGTTGGAAGCCTTCTCCACGTGCCACTTTCCGACAGGCTTGCCCGTATTGTATTCAGCGATCAGTGCGGTAGCCGTACGACCGTCGCCCGTAACACTGCTGTCAGGAACTTGCTTACGAGCGTAGAGCTCTCCGATGATATTCCGAAGATCCTCGTTGGCCACCTTGGGCGCATGGGCACGCGGCTTGTTCATGCCCGGATTGAGGTTGGCCACGCAGACCATGCACCAGGCTCCGGCACTGGACGCTCCGCCACCGCACGCGCCCTTGATCCCGTCTGCGCACGGCACGTGCCCGTCCATCTCTACGAGACTGGTCGGATTGCCTCCCGTGAACGCGTACCGGTTGCTGGTGTAAGGATCGGCCCCCAACCGCATGTCGGCGGCAGCCCCGTTGTACATATCCCGAGTAGTGAACCGATTGAGCCCCGGACTGTAATCCCGGAACCCCATGTCATACGTCGCCGAAGCCGCGTCCCAGCGCTTCGAGTTGAAGCGGTACGGGTTGTACGCGTCCTTCGTGGGGTTGCCCGCGTCCGGCTTGTCGATGCCCGTGAAGTCGGCGGCATCGTCAGACCCGTACGCCGAATAGCCGTACGTCGCCTTCGTGTTGCCGTCCTTGTCGGTCAGCGTCTCGACGTCCGTGTGGCTGTTGTAGCCGTAGTAGGACGACTCCTCCGCCCCGCCGTCGGCGGCACCGTGCTTGATCTGCGAGAGGCGGTCTCCCCACGGGCCGTACTGGTACGACTTCGTCAGCTTGCCGGCGACCTCCTCGCCCAGGACCTCGCCCGACATGCCGAGGTACGTGTAGTCCGTCGACTTGCCTCCCGCGTCCGTCCGTGACGACGTGCGGTCCAGCGGGTCGTACGCGTACTTCGTCGTCTTCAGGGCGCCGCTCGACGCGTCCGCCTTCTCGTGCTGCTTCACGCGGTCGAAGCCGTCGTACGCGTTGCGCTCGATGACCTTGCCGCCCGACGTCACCGACTCCTGGCGGCCGAAGGCGTCGTACGTGTGCGAGGCCGACGCGCCGCCCGTCGTCGTCTTCAGCAGACGGTTGCGGTCGTAGCCGAACGTCGTCGTCTTTCCCTTGACCGTCTGCGAGATGACGTTCGCGTTGTCGTCGTGGACGTAGGTCTCCGTGCCCGCGCCGTCCCCGGTACGGACGGACTTGGCCAGGCGGTCCGCCGGGTCGTAGGTGTAGGACGTCGTCGACGACATGTACTTCGCGTGGTCGTCGGCGTTCATCTTCTTCGCCACGTCCTGCGCCTTGTTGCCGTTCGCGTCATAGGCGTAGGTGTGCGAGGAGACGAGCGTCGTGCCGTCCGGCTTCTTCTCCGTCTGGGACTTGAGCGCACCGTCCAGGTAGTAGGAGTAGTCGACCTTGTTCTTGTTGGCCTTGGTCTCCGTCTTCCGCTCGCCCCGGTACGTGTAGTCGTACGACGTGACCTTCGGTGAGGCGTCCGACGCCGACTTGCCCACCGTCGCCGTCTTCACCAACTCGCGCAGGTCGTACGTGTACTTCGCGTACTGGTCCGGGTGCTTGAGCGTCTCCGGCTGGCCGTTCGCGTCGTACGTGTAGGAGGTGGTCTTCTTCTCCTGGCCCGCCAGCGCCTCCGCGACCTTCTCGACCTGGTTCAGGCCCGTGTACGACATCGTGTACGCGTCGACCTTCGTACCCGTCGAGGTGTCGTCGATCGACGTCAGGTTGCCGTTGGTGTCGTACGCGTACGCGAAGCGCTTGCGCTCCGTGTCCGCCGCCTTCTCCGCCGCGTTGTCGCGGACCAGCTTCACGGTGTCCGCGGGCGCCTTCAGGTCGGCGTTCTCGCCCTTCTTGTAGGTGGCCGTGCCGAGCTTCGTCCACTTCCCGGACTTCCCGGACTTCCCAGACCTCCCGGTCTCCGCGTACGCCGTGTACGTGCCCGCCTTCGCGATCGGCAGCTTCCAGGTGTGCGGGGACGACTCCGTTCCCTTGCCCGCGCGAGCCTGGGACTCGTACGCCACCAGCTCACTCGCCCCGACCGGAATGCCGTCGTCGTCACGCGACTTGAGCTTGCCGTCGGGGTAGTGGCCCCAGCGCATGGTCCGGCTCGTCGAGCCGCCGGCCGACGTCAGCTGGCGGGCCGTCTGCTGGCCGAGGGCGTTGTAGTCGTACGTCGTGCGGATGTCCCACACGTCCTGCGACGTCTTCACCCAGCCGTTGTCGTAGTAGCCGTACGTGGTGTCGTTGCGCGTCGTCTCGCCCTCGGATGGCGGCATCGACGTCTTCTGCACCCGGCCCACCGCGTCGTACGTCGTCTCCGACCAGACCTTCCTGTTGTAGCGGGGGTCCTTCGGGTCGTACGGCTGGATCTGGCGGGAAGGGCGGTTCAAGGGGTCGTACGTCGTCTCCGCGACGAAGTCGTCCGGCTCACCCTCCGTCGCCACGCCCCTCGGCGTGAAGACCTTGATCTGGTTGCCGACCTCGTCGTAGCCGAACTTCGTCGTACGGACCGTCGTGCCCTCGTGCGGGGTCTCCACCACCGCGAGCTTTCCGCGCTCGTCGTAGTGGTGCCTGGTCGTGTTCTCCTCCGCGTCCGTCGTGGAGACGGTCAGGGAGTCCTTGTCGTACGCCTGCTTGACCGTGCGGCCCGCGGCGTCGCCGACCGCAACGACACGGTGGTTCATGTCGTAGTCGGTCTTCGTCGTGTAGTCGTCGGGCGAAGGGGTCGCGTTCTTCTTGGGGTCGATGACGCGGACCGGGTTACCGACCCCGTCGTAGACGTAACTGACCTTGTCCTTCTTGGCGTTCACCACGGACGTGAGCTGGTAGATCTCGTCGTAGGAGTTCGTCGTGACGTAGTCGTCGGGGATCGAAGGCGTCGCCGTGCCCTTCGGCTCCGTCGTCGTCTTGAGGTTGCCTACGCTGTCGTACGTGTACGCCGTCCTCCGCTCCCCGGACGTGTCCGAGTCCTTGGGCGCGGTGGCCGACACGACCTGGTCCGCGTCGTCATAACTCGCCGTCGAAACGGCCCCGTTCGGCGCCGTCGACTTCGTCACGTTGTCGTTCGCGTCGTACTCCGGCGCCGGGGTCGTGATGAACACGCCCGCTGCCTGGTCCTTCGGCGTCTTCGACACCAGCGGGCGTCCGAAGCCGTCGTACGTCTGAGTCGTCTTCTTGCCGAGCGCGTCGACGACCTCCGTCACCTGGCCGCGCGCGTCGTACTCCGTCGTCGTGACCTTCGCCAGTGCGTCCGTCGTGGTGCGCGGGTAGCCCGCCGCGACGAAGTCCTTGTACGCCGTCGGATTGCCGTTCGCGTCCGTCGCCCGCGTCAACTGGCCGTAGGCGTCGTACTCGTACGCCGTCGTGTAGTCGCCCTCCTCCGGCGAGGCGACGCCCTTCGGGTCCGTGACCGTCTTCAGGTTGCCCTTGGCGTCATGGCCGAACTGCCAGACGCGGCCCTCCGCCGAGGTCTTCTTGACCAGGTCGGCCGAGTAGCCGTCCCCGCGGGTCTTGTACTCGTAGCGGGTCGAGTGCGCCGGAGCCTTGCCCGGTGCGCAGTCCGCCTCCGAGGGGACACCGCCCTTGTTCTCCTCCGCCGAGCGCTCCCAGAGCGGGTAGCCGGTCCTCGCGTCGTAGCAGTACGCCGTCTTCGCGCCGTTGTTCTCCTCCAGGAGCGTGACGTTGTGGTCGTCGTCCCATGTCGTCCTGGTGGTCTCCGACTTGGCGTTGGTGACCTTGACCGGGCGGTCCTGGGCATCCGTGGTGTACGTCGTCGCGTGCTTCTCGGCGTCGGTGGCGCTGGTCTCGGTGCCGTTGCCCGCCGCCGGCTTGTACGTGAATCCGGTCGTCGCGCGCAGCCTGTCCGTGATCGTCTTGGTCGACGCCATGGAGTCGGGGCCTTCGGCGTACTCGACGCCGGTCGACTTTCCGCGCGGGTCCGTGACCTTGGTCAGCTTGGTGTTCTTGTTCCCCTGCGCCGCGTCGTACCCGAAGTTGAAGACCTTCGGCTGCGCCGCGCCATCCCCGTCCGTGAGGCGGCCGAGCTGGCCCTTCTCCGTGTAGAGGAAGGAGATCTTGCGGCCCGAGACGTCCGTCATGGACTTCACGTGGTCGTAGATCCTCGGGTTCCACAGGTCGGTGCCCGAGGCCTTCTCGCCCTTGGCGTCGATGTAGCCGTACGTGGCGTCGCCCGCCCCGAAGTAGTCGAGCTTCAGGGAGCTGCGGCCCGCCGGGTCCTTGATCTCCCTGAGGAACTTGACCCAGCGGTTGCCGGAGTCGCGCAGCTCGTAGACGTAGCTCTGGATGTTGCCGTTCTTGTCGACGACCGAGGTGAGGTAGCCGTCGCAGCCGATCACGAAGCGTGTGCCGTCCGGACGGGTCAGCGTCCAGGCATCCGGGACCTCCGGGCTGCTGCCCGTCTGGCACACCTTCACGACGTCCGGTTTGGCGGTGAGGCGGTAGCGGTAGCCCGCCGACGGCTTCCAACTCCCGTCGCCCTGCTTGCGGAACAGATGCTGCGTGCCGTCACCGTCGATGACGTACGCCTCGCCGGGTTCGGCGTCCGGGTGGAAGTCGAGCATCGAGCCGAGCCGCAGGGGCCCCGCGGCCTGCGCCGACCAGCCGTGGCCGAGCTGGCTGTCCGAGGTGTCCTGCGCGTTGTACGTGAAGCGCGCGAAGGTGTTGATGCCGCGGCCGGGGTTCGTGAAGGCGTTGTACGACCACGCCGCGTTGCCCGAGCCGAGGTTGTTCATCAGGGTCGAGCCCGCGCCGGTGTTCTTGCCCGTGTACGCGTGGTGCTTCTCCATGCCGACGCGGTCCGCGGTGGGGTCCTCGACGGCTGTGGCCTGCTCCAGACCGCCGATGCCCGGCTTCTGCGAGAGCCAGCTGCCGTCGGCCTTGTTGAGGATGTCCCAGATGAGGGCGTATCCGGAGCGCCGGTTGCCGTCGGCCGTGTACGGCGACTTGACCGTCGCGCTGACGGTCACGGTGGCACCGGGCGCGAGGGCCGGGATGTCCGCCTTCAGCTGGTTGTCGGCGGTCGTGGCGTCCGTGCCGTCCGGCAGGGCCCACTTGTACGACAGCGCGCGCTCGCCCTCCGGCCAGGCGGTCGTCGTGGTGTTGGTGACCGTGACATCCACGGGGTACGTGTTGTTCTCGGACATGCGGGTGGGCGTGTCCGGTGCGTAGTACGTGTCCCAGGGCGTGGGTTCCGCGGTGACGACCCGGAGCTGGGGTCGCTGCGTCGCCTCCGGTGCCTCGCTCGACCGGAAGCGCGTGGGCTCCTGGTCGGCGGCGCTCAGAAGCACACCCTTGTTGGTGCTCGGGCGCTTCGCCCACTGCCGGGCCAGCGAGGTGACGTCCCAGGTGTACGCGCCGCTGCGGCCGACGGTGTCGGCGACGGGCGCCGACACGTCACCGCCGTCCGCGCTCCACTGAGCCTTGGCTCCCGCCTTCTCCCAGGTGGCGGACTTCTCGGTGAACTCGCGCTTGAGGGGGCTGAGTTCGACGAGCCGGCCCCGGGCCCTGTTTCCGGCCTTCTGCTGCCCTGCCGCCGTTCGCAGGCGCAGCTCGGCCTGGAGGACGGCTGCCTTCTTGGGGATGCCGGCGGTCGGGAACTTCAGGGCCGCGCGCGTGGTGCCGTACGTGCCGTCGCCGGTTCCGGCGCTCAGCCACTTCTCGTCCAGGTTCGTACGCGGCTCGGAGGAGGAGAGCGTGGTGTCCGACTGGCCGGCCCGCAGGACCCGTAGCGTGTGCCCGGCCTTGGGCACACCCACGCGGCGCACCGGTGAGGCGAGCAGCCGCCCGTCCCTGGTCTCGGCCAGGAGGCGGTACGAGTAGTGGCGCGCGGTCTCCGTGGCGCTGTTCGCGCGGGTCGGCTCGGCTGTCGTATCCCTGTACGAGGTGGCGCCCTTGCCCAGCGGGGACACGAGGGTGGCGGCGGTCGCCTTGAAGTCGGGGCGGGTCGAGCGGTGGAGCTGGTAGCCGACGACAGCCTTACCCCCGAGCGCCTCACCCCTCCCCTTCCCGGAGGTGAACTTCGGCTTCGGCCAGGACAGTTCGGGGCCGGTGCCGTGCACCACGGCGGGGGCGTCGAGGGTGATCCCGCCAGCGCCGTAGGTGACCTTGGGGTCGGGGGTGTTGCTGGGGTACTTCCGTGGCGGGGTTCTCGGAACCTTGGGGCCCTTCTGGGGGCCGTCATCCTCGTCCGCTGCCGGCGCCCGCACAGGCGCCGGTCTCTCCTCGGTCTCCGCGTGGGCGGCCTGGGGCAGCACCGTGCCCACCACCGCCGACGCGAGAAGGCCGACCAGCAGCCTTCGATATCCGTTTCTCACCGTGTCTACTGCCCTTCCGGAGCCTTCTTTCGGAAATTCGCGCAGTTCGCTCGCACGAGCAGAAAGCGAAGAGAACGAGAACAGAAAGAGGGCAGGATCGAGTACCGCTCAAGGAATTCCTGGAGCGGCTCAGAAAACATGGATCAATCAGCAGCCGAGAGTTCTACGCAGTCGTTCTCCAGCGCGTCAACCCGCCGCACATAACGGTCACTTGGTGATAGGTCCGAAATCTTCTTCCC
Source organism: Streptomyces sp. Je 1-332 (assembly GCF_040730185.1). Taxonomy (NCBI): domain Bacteria; kingdom Bacillati; phylum Actinomycetota; class Actinomycetes; order Kitasatosporales; family Streptomycetaceae; genus Streptomyces; species Streptomyces sp. Je 1-332. Next base: position 4,969,321 of record NZ_CP160402.1, on the reverse strand, counting down.
CTGGTGGACCTTCGCGTACGTGTTGTATAACCGGCCGGATTTCGAATGGCGCTCGCTTACGCGAATCACTCATGGGGTGGGGAAATGACGACCGAAAAGATGGTGGACGCGCAGAGGGCGGATGTGCAGATCGCGGATGAGATGACGGACCTGGAGATGACGGACGCGGAGATTGCGTATCCGCCGATGGCCGACGCGAAGGTGGTCGGCGAGATCTCGAACCGGCGCGTGGTCGCCGTGGGCGCGGCGCTGTTCGGCATCTGCGCCGCCGGCGTCACGTATGGCTTCCTCGGCGGCGACGAGCCGGAGGAGAGACCCGTGCCGACGGCTTCGGTGACCTACCGCATCACCGGCACGGGCAACGCCGACGTCTCGTATCTGGCCCGCAGCTCGGAGGGTAGCGCCACCGTCGAGGCAGGTGTCGAACTCCCGTGGAAGAAGACGGTGCGCGTACCGCTCGGCAAGGACCCGGCCGTCAGCATCCAGCTCGGCAGGAAGGGCGGCGAGGCGAGCTGTGCGGTGGCGGTCCGGGGTGAACACAGGCAGCGCGCCACCGCGTTCGGCTCCTACGGACGGGCCACCTGCACCGCCGAACTGCCGACGCGCGAACGGCCCGAAGCCGAGCGATCCGAAGCCGAACGGTCCGAAGCCGAATCCCGGTGAGTCGGCTTCCGGCAGGCCCCGGCCCCGGGTCGGACCCGCGTCAGACCCTGCTCCCCCGTTCCCGCCGCGACACCACCGCCCGCAGCACCCGGCGGCCCTCCGTCGACACGTCCAGCGCCTGGCGCAGGCCCCCGGCACCCGTGTCCTGACGGGCGAGAAGTTCGAGGATGCGTATCTGGCGCCTCAGTTCGGCGGCGACCAGCGGAGTCATGCCGTCCGCGCGGGCCGCGCGCCGCGCGGTCAGGGCGGACGTCCTCGGCCCTCCGTCCGGCGCGGTGTCGAGCAGCCGGTGGATCTGCAACGCGGCGACGGAGCAGGCGTCGGCCCACTCCCGGAGCTCGGCGGCGGACCGCCGCGAGGGCACGGCTCCGAGCATGCGGTAGGCGAGGGTGCTCGCCTCGTCCGCCGAGGGATCCTCCAGGACCTCGGCGCCGCCCAGCGTCACCCGCGCATCCGCGAGTTCCGCGTCCCAGGCCACGCCCTCCGCGAGGCTCCCCCACAGCGGGCGCAGCACCTCGTCACCGCCGCCGAGGAGCGGCACACACCGGTCGAGGCACGCCAGCCCGCTCGCCGCCAGACCTCTCTCGTCGGCCTCGGCGATCAGCTCGACCAGACTCGCGCCGCTCATGTCGTACGCCTCCCGTCGCGGACCGTGCACGTCCATGCAGGTCCGTGCACGTCCCCTCGCGGACAGCACACGTCCCCTACTGCGTGCGGGCCCCCCGGAACGTCACTGCGGGACGACGCCGAGCCGGTCCAGGAAGCGGAAGAAGAGCTCCTCGGCCGAGGGTTCCGCGGCGGCCTTCAGTACGTCGAGCAGCGGCGCCGGCGCCACCGTCCTGCCCGATTCGGCCGCCCAGGTGACCGCGCGGTCCGCGGCGTCGCGGGGCTCCAGGAAGTAGTCGTCGAGGCTCAGGCCGTCGTCACCGATGTACCCGGCCATCGCCTCGCGGGCCAGGCACGTCGTCCATACGCCGCTCTCGGGGGCCGCGGCCTCGACGACCACGCAGTCGCTGTCCATGACGTAGCCGAAGAGGGCGGGCGAACCCGTCTCCAGGGCCAGGGTGTTCATGTTGCCGACGTCGCGCGTGCCGTCGCCGCCCGGCACCTCCCACACCTGCCAGCCGTCGTCCCGCTGCACGAGGAGGCTCAGCTCGTCCCGCACCCCCGCCACCGCCGAGAGCTCCACGAGTGGCCGCTCGCTCCTGCCCACGACGTAATAACCCCAGTAGCCCATGCTCGCGTCCCCCCGTGTACTCGACTCTGCTGCTCAACTGCGCTCGACGGCGCTCGACGGCTGCGATGGCGATCGGCTTTGGGCCGAATACACCACAGATGTAAGCAAGTTCGCCACCAAAAAGCCGAAAACGGATCTAGCCGCCGCCCCCGCCCCGCTCCCTCCCCTGAGTTCCCCGGCCGCCTACCCCACCTGGCCGGCCAGCGTGACGAATTCCGCCCACGGCATCGACGGCTTGCGCGCGTCCCACAGCTTCTGGACCGTCGCCCGCAGCGGCATCCGGATCCCCTGCGCCACCTGCTCCTGCGTCTGGGAGTTCGCCAGGTCGCACCAGACCGCGAAGGAACCGCCGAGGATCTGGTCGTCGTACTTCTCGTCCACCGGCTTCGTCCCGCGGATCACCAGCGGGGTCCACTGCTCGTAGATCCGCTGCCCGGTGGGGTAGCGGAAGTCGTTGGGCTGGCCGAGGACGTAGTAGAGGTACTCGTCGTTGTAGTTGATGACCTTCCGGCCCTCCTTCAGATACTCGACAGGCTCCCTCGACCCGATCTCCTTGCCCGTCCAGTACGCGACGTCGATGTCCTCGTCGGCCTTCTCCACGCCGCCGCGGAAGAACCCGTCGTTCCACGCCCTGAGCCCGCGCTCGTAGGGGCGCATGGTCTCGGCCCGGTCGTTGAGCCAGCCGGTCGCGAGGTCCTGGACCCGGGCGTCCGGCCCGTACTTCTCGCGGGCCGCGGACGCCAGTTGCGGGAAGCTGGCCTCGGGGTTGCTGACCGTGAGGGCCTGGTACTCGTCGGCGCCGAGATGCCAGTAGCGCCCAGGGAAGAGGTCCGCGTACTCCTCCAGGAGGTCGTCGACGATCTCCGCGGCCTGCGGCTTGGAGATGTCGACGGCGCCGCGCGTGGCGACGCCACGGGTGTCGCGGAGCTGGAGGGAGGGGTGCGCGGCGATGACCGTGCCGAGGTGGCCCGGTGAGTCGATCTCCGGCACGACCGTGATGTGGCGGCTGGCCGCGAGCTTGAGGATGCGGCGGACCTGCGCCTTGGTGAGGTGGTCGCGCGAGACGATCTCCGGGTGCGACTCCGACTCGATGCGGAAGGCCTGGTCGTCGGAGAAGTGCAGACCGAGCTGGTTGTACTTGAGGTCGCCGAGCTCCCGGATGCGGTCCTCGATCCAGGCCGCGTCGAAGTGCTTGCGCGCGATGTCCATCATGAAGCCGCGCTGCGGCTTGGCGGGCTTGTCGCGTACGACGCCTTCGGGCGCGGTCCGGCCGCCGCGCACCTCCTGCTTCAGGGTGCGGGTCCCGTAGAAGACGCCCGCTTCCTCGGGGGCGGTGATCTTCACCCGCTGCCCCTTCACGGAGAGGGTGTAGGACTCGTCGCGCTCATCGGAGTCGTCGTCGGTGAGCGCCAGCTCCACATCGCCCGCACGGGGCTCGGCGTCGCCGGCGTAGTCGAGCTTCAGCTCACCGGCGAGCAGCTTGCCCTCGTCCGCGAGAGCGTCGTCACCGACGACCACGCGCCCGCCGCCCTCCGGCTTCCATCCCGGCCCGCGGGCCGCACTGTGCTCGCGTACGGCGGGGATGGTGGCGGGGGCCTTGGAGAGGGGGTACGACTTCGTGGGCGTGGGGGTCGGGGTCGCGGAGGCGGAGGTGGCGGGGGACGCCGCGGGGCCGCCACCGGTGCCGCCGCCGGGCCAGACGACCACGGCGATGGCGACGGCTCCGGCGATGAGGACCGTGGCGGCGAGAGCGAAACGCTGCATTCCGCCACGCTAGAACGGGGCCCGCGATCATGCGTCCACCAGATGAAGTGAAACTCGCCCATCCAGGTGATATTTCACGCATCCGTCCGGCATGCTTCACCACACCTCGCTAGCGTGACGACAAAACCCCCACAGCCCCCAGTCGATGTCCCCTGCCCTGGAGCCCCCGCTGTCCGCGCACAGTTCACCGAGTCCCCCGGCAGAGCCGACACGCACCCCGGAGCAACTGAACTCCGCCGAGCCCGGCGTGGCCGAGGCCGCCTTCCTCACCTGCTGCGGCAGCCGGCTCTGGGCCGCCCGGCTCGTCGCCCACCGGCCCTACCCCGACCTGGAAGCCCTGCTCGCCGCAGCCGACGAAGCGGCGTACGACCTGCCGCCCGCGGCCCTCTCCGAGGCCCTGGCCTGCGAACCTCTGGGTCCGGCCGTCCCGCGCCAGGGCACGTACAGCGCCGCGGACACCGCTCTGCGGGCCGCGCACGCCGCGTACGAGAGCCGGTTCGGCCACGCCTTCGTGATCTGCCTGGACGACGTCCCGCCGACCCAGGCCCTCGACCATCTGCTCGCCGGAATCCGCGCGCGCCTCGCGGGCGACCCGGAGGAGGAGCGGGTCCTGGCGGCCGAGGAGATGCGCAAACTCGCCCGCGGGCGACTCACCCGGCTCGTGCACGACCTGAATAGCCCGTACGTGCCTGTTTGATTGCCTGTTTGATCACACCTGGCTACCCCGCGCGAGCGAACCGACAACTCGTCGATACGATGACGAGCGGCCGGTGGACCGTACCCGGCCGGGCCCGTCCGACCACCCAAGCCGGCTGGCCCCAATCCCCGCTCCCGGAGGGTTCTGCCGTGCCGGCTGGAACGCTGTACCGCGGCCGGGAAGGAATGTGGTCCTGGGTGGCTCACCGAGTCACCGGCGTCCTCATCTTCTTCTTCCTGTTCGTGCATGTGCTGGACACCGCTCTCGTCCGCGTCTCCCCGGAGGCGTACGACGATGTCGTCAGCACCTACAAGACGCCCCTCGTCGCACTCCTCGAGTACGGCCTGGTCGCCGCCATCCTCTTCCACGCGCTGAACGGCCTGCGTGTCATCGCCGTCGACTTCTGGTCGAAGGGCGCGCGCTTCCAGAAGCAGATGCTCTGGACCGTCATGGGTATCTGGATCGTCCTGATGGTGGGGGCGCTCTACCCGGTCCTCGGCCACGCCGTCCGCGAAGTCTTCGGGAGCTGACGCCAGACATGTCCGACACCACGCTCGAGAAGTCCGGCGGGTCCGGAGTGGGTCCCGTCGAAGGCGCTTCGCTCTACGACGCCGACAACCCGGCCCCCCTCATCGAGGCACCGCGCAAGCGCACCGCCAAGACCCCGCGCTCGACCCGCGGCAACTTCGAGATGGCCGCATGGCTCTTCATGCGCCTGTCCGGCGTCGTCCTCGTCGTCCTGGTCATCGGCCACCTGCTGATCCAGCTGGTGCTCGACGGTGGCGTCAGCAAGATCGGCTTCGCGTTCGTCGCCGGTCGCTGGGCCTCGCCGTTCTGGCAGGTCTGGGATCTGCTGATGCTGTGGCTCGCGATGCTGCACGGGGCCAACGGCCTGCGCACGGTCATCAACGACTACGCGGAGCGCGCCAACACGCGCCTGTGGCTCAAGGGCCTGCTGTACACCGCCACGGTGTTCACCATCCTTCTGGGCACGCTGGTGATCTTCACCTTCGACCCGAACATCCGCTAAAGCCGAGGCGAACCCAGTGAAGATTCACAAGTACGACACTGTCATCGTCGGCGCCGGCGGCGCGGGCATGCGCGCGGCCATCGAGGCGACGAAGCGCAGCCGGACCGCGGTCCTGACGAAGCTCTACCCGACCCGCTCCCACACGGGCGCGGCGCAGGGCGGCATGGCCGCCGCGCTCGCCAACGTGGAGGAGGACAACTGGGAGTGGCACACCTTCGACACGATCAAGGGCGGCGACTACCTGGTCGACCAGGACGCCGCCGAGATCCTGGCGAAGGAGGCCATCGACGCGGTCCTCGACCTGGAGAAGATGGGTCTGCCCTTCGGCCGTACGCCCAAGGGTGAGATCGACCAGCGCCGTTTCGGCGGTCACTCCCGCAACCACGGCGAGGCCCCGGTCCGCCGTGCCTGCTACTCGGGGGACCGCACCGGCCACATGATCCTCCAGACGCTGTACCAGAACTGCATCAAGGAGGGCGTGGAGTTCTTCAACGAGTTCTACGTCCTCGACCAGCTTCTGGTGGAGGTCGACGGCGTCAAGAAGAGCGCGGGCGTGGTCGCCTACGAGCTGGCCACCGGCGAGATCCACATCTTCCAGGCGAAGTCCGTGGTCTACGCGTCGGGCGGCACCGGCAAGTTCTTCAAGGTGACGTCGAACGCGCACACCCTGACGGGCGACGGCCAGGCGGCCTGCTACCGCCGCGGTCTGCCGCTGGAGGACATGGAGTTCTTCCAGTTCCACCCGACCGGCATCTGGCGCATGGGCATCCTTCTTACGGAAGGCGCCCGTGGTGAGGGCGGCATCCTCCGTAACAAGGACGGCGAGCGCTTCATGGAGAAGTACGCGCCGGTGATGAAGGACCTCGCGTCCCGAGACGTCGTCTCGCGCTCGATCTACACGGAGATCCGAGAGGGCCGCGGCTGCGGTCCCGAGGGCGACCACGTGTACCTCGACCTGACGCACCTCCCGCCGGAGCAGCTGGACGCGAAGCTTCCCGACATCACGGAGTTCGCGCGTACGTACCTCGGCATCGAGCCCTACACGGACCCGATCCCGATCCAGCCGACCGCGCACTACGCCATGGGCGGCATCCCGACGAACGTCGAGGGTGAGGTCCTGGCGGACAACACCACGGTCGTCCCGGGCCTGTACGCGGCGGGCGAGGTCGCCTGTGTCTCCGTGCACGGCGCCAACCGCCTGGGCACCAACTCGCTCCTGGACATCAACGTCTTCGGACGTCGTGCGGGCATCGCGGCGGCGGAGTACTCGGCGAAGCACGACTTCGTCGAACTCCCCGAGAACGCCGAGGAGCTCGTCGTCTCCCAGGTCGAGCGCCTGCGCGACGCCACGGGCAACGAGCGGGTCGCCGAGCTCCGCAAGGAGCTGCAGGAGACCATGGACGCCAACGTCATGGTGTTCCGTACGGAGCAGACGATCAAGACGGCGGTGGAGAAGATCGCGGAGCTCCGCGAGCGCTACCTCAACGTCTCGATCCAGGACAAGGGCCGGCGCTTCAACACCGACCTCCTGGAGGCCATCGAGCTGGGCAACCTGCTCGACCTGGCCGAGGTCATGGCGCAGTCGGCCCTGGCCCGCAAGGAGTCGCGCGGCGGTCACTACCGCGAGGACTTCCCGAACCGCGACGACGTCAACTTCATGCGCCACACCATGGCGTACCGCGAGGTAGGCGACGACGGCGCCGAGTCGATCCGGCTCGACTACAAGCCGGTCGTGCAGACCCGCTACCAGCCGATGGAGCGTAAGTACTGATGGCAACTCCGACCCTCGACAAGGAAGACGCCAAGCCCGAGGCCGGCTTCGCCGACTCCCCGTACATCACGGCGACCTTCCGTATCCGCCGCTACAACCCGGAGATCTCGGCGGACGCGACCTGGGAAGACTTCCAGGTGGAGATCGACCCCAAGGAGCGTGTCCTCGACGCCCTCCACAAGATCAAGTGGGAGCTCGACGGGTCGCTGACCTTCCGCCGCTCCTGCGCCCACGGCATCTGCGGCTCGGATGCCATGCGCATCAACGGCCGCAACCGCCTGGCCTGCAAGACCCTGATCAAGGACATCAACCCGTCCAAGCCGATCACGGTCGAGGCCATCAAGGGTCTGACGGTCCTGAAGGACCTGGTCGTCGACATGGACCCGTTCTTCCAGGCGTACCGCGACGTCATGCCGTTCCTGGTCACGACCGGCAACGAGCCGACGCGTGAGCGTCTGCAGTCGGCGGAGGACCGCGAGCGCTTCGACGACACCACGAAGTGCATCCTGTGCGCGGCGTGCACGTCGTCGTGCCCGGTCTTCTGGAACGACGGCCAGTACTTCGGCCCGGCAGCGATCGTGAACGCGCACCGCTTCATCTTCGACAGCCGTGACGAGGCGGGCGAGCAGCGCCTGGAGATCCTGAACGACAAGGACGGCGTGTGGCGCTGCCGCACGACGTTCAACTGCACGGACGCGTGCCCGCGTGGCATCGAGGTCACGAAGGCGATCCAGGAAGTGAAGCGGGCGTTGATCACTCGGCGGTTCTGATCACGCCGCCGGCCGCACGTTGACGTGGGCCCCGCTCCCGGTTCCGCACCGGGGGGCGGGGCCCATGTGCGTTCCCAGGAGCCCCACGGATAGCGTGTGTTCGCTTGTGTTACGCCCTCACCACCCCACGGGAGAGTCCTAAGTGAACCGCCGCCCCATCCGGCTCCTGACGGCCGCACTCACCGCGTCCGCGGCCCTGCTGTTGACCGCGTGTGGGTCGGGAGGGGGCAAGACGTCAGGGTCCGCGCCGAACTGCCCGGCATGGACCTCGAGGTCCAGGAGATCCAGGCGATCAACCGCTGAGCACCCCGGCCGGGTGACGCATCCGGCCATGTGGCGGTTGAACAGCGACATTACGGCTGATTTCGGGCTGATCGACTTACCCTGACGGAATGTCAGACAACCAGTCGGTCGGCCTGTCAGCTGACCAGCCTTCGGCGGACGAGCACTCGTCCGAACTGCTCGGCTTCGACAACATCGTGTTTCCGGTCGGCCGTCTCGACGAGGCCGTCGACTTCTACGAGCGTGCCGGGTTCCCCGTGACCCACCGGATCGACGAGATCGGGCTCGCGATCCTGAAGGTGGGCAAGGAGACGCCCGGGATCTTGCTGCGGGTGGAGGAAGGGGTCGAGCACCGGCCCTCCGCGTGGGCCACGCCCAGGGTGTGGCTGGAGGTGCGGGATGCGCGGGCCACCGGGCGGGCGCTGGAGGCCGGCGGAGTCGAGGCGCTCGCACCGCCCTTCTCCGTGGCCACGGGGTGGACCGTGGAGATCGCCGATCCGTGGGGGAACGTCGTGGGGTTCACCGACTACCGCAAGCGGCCTGAGCTGGCGCGGAGTTAGTTAGGGGGGTTGGGGGGGGCGTGGGGCGCCGGGGGAAGGCGGGGCCTCAGGCCGGGCCCGGCGACACCGGCCGCTCGAAGAACGTCTCCAGGGACACCGTCGCCTGCGTCCCGCTCACCCCGTCGATCGCGTACAACCGCCGCAGCACGTCCTGGAGTTGCTCCGTCGTCCCCGTGCGCACCTTCACCAGGACGCTTGCCGCGCCCGCGATGACGTGCGCCTCCTGGATCTCCGGGATCGCGGCGAAGTCCGCCGCCCTGTCCCCCATCCACGCCGTCGAGTCGACCATGACGAAGGCCAGCACTCCGCGGCCCACGGCCGCCGGGTCCACCTCGACCGTCGTGCGGCGGATCACCCCTCGCTCGCGCAGCTTCCGTACCCGTTCATGCGTCGCGCCCGCCGAAAGGCCCACCGCCTTGCCCAGGGTCGCGTACGGCTGGGCGGCGTCCTCCTGCAACAGCGCCAGCAGTTCGCGGTCGGTGTCGTCCATCAGCTGTGATCCCGCCGTCCGTTCAGCAACTCTTGAGGTCTTGACGGGCACCATACCTTGTACTGCAATATCGTCACGATGCCGAATGTTGTTCAGCCTATGTCTGAGTCAGGGGTCGTCATGTCTTCCCAGAAAGTCCCGACGTCGTACGAGGTTCTGGACGAGCGTTTCCGCACGGGACGGTGCGCCAACGGGGACAGCAAGCTGGAGGTGCTCTACGACGACTGCCGGTGGGCCGAAGGGCCGCTCTACCTGCCCGCCTGGCGGCAGCTCCTCTGGAGCGACATCCCCAACGACCGGCTGCTGCGCTGGGACGAGGCCACCGGCGCCGTCGGGGTCTTCCGGTCGTCCGCCGGGTACGTGAACGGCAACACCCTCGACCGCGACGGCCGGTTGATCTGCTGCGAGCAGGGCAACCGGCGCGTGACCCGCACCGAGCACGACGGCCGCGTCACCGTCCTTGCCGACCGCTTCGAAGGCAAGCGATTCAACAGCCCGAACGACGCTGTGGTCCGTTCGGACGGGTCGGTCTGGTTCTCCGACCCCGACTTCGGGATCACCAGTGACTACGAAGGGTTCCGCGCGGCCCCCGAGATCGGTGCGTGCAACGTCTATCGGATCGACCCCGTGACCGGTGGCGTGCGGCGCGTCGCCGACGGCTTCGAGGGGCCGAACGGGCTCGTCTTCTCGCCGGACGAACGGCAGTTGTACGTCTCGGACACCCGCGCCGCCGCGATCCGCGTCTTCGACGTGCGTGATGACGGGACCCTCTCGGACGGCGCCGTCTTCGCCGAGGCCAAGGACGCCGGCTTCGACAACATCCGCTTCGACGACGAAGGCCGGCTGTGGGCAGCCGCCTTCCACGACGGGGTGCACTGCTACGACCCCGACGGCACCCTCATCGGGCGGCTCACCGTCCCCGAGGCCGTATCCAACATCGCCTTCGGCGGGCCGAAGAACAACCGGCTCTTCATTACGGCGACGACCTCGCTCTACTCCCTGGTGATGTCGGTGACCGGGCTGCCGAGGGTCCGGGCGGCCTGACTCTCGGCAGCTGGACTAGTTGACCGCGTCCACATCGCCCTGCGCCAGCTCCACGTCGTACACGAGCGGTTCGTCCGTCACCACGATGTGCCGCGCGCGGGCCGCGTGGCCGGGAGCCGTGACGGCCAGCAGGTACGCGCCGGAGGACGGAGCCGCGACGATGTAGGAACCGTCCGCCAGGGACGTGACCCGGTCCAGCTGGCGGCCGCCCTTGGAGAGGAGGGTCAGGACCGCGCCGTCCACCGGATCGCCCTCCGCGGTGCGGATGAAACCGTGCACCACGGAAGCGCCGCCGCGCGAGCCGTACGACTCCCCCACGCGCGCGTGGGGCACGGGCGCCACCTCCGCCTGCTCTCCCGGCAGCGCCTCGGGCTCCTCCCGCGGTTCCACCGCCAAGTGCGGCAGGCGCTTCTCCAGGCCCGCGGGAAGCCACCAGTTGGAGCGGCCGAGCAGATGCATGGCGGCCGGGACCAGGGCCGTGCGCAGGATGAACGCGTCGAGGGCCACCGCCGCGGCCAGGCCGATGCCCGCCATCGCGCCCTCCATGTCACCGCTGAGGACGAACGCGGAGAAGACGCAGATCATGATCAGGGCCGCGCAGTTGATGACCCTGCTCGTCTCTGCGAGGCCGACGCGAACCGCTCGCGCGTTGTCCTTCGTGTGCACCCATTCCTCGTGCATGCGGCTCACCAGGAACACCTGGTAGTCCATCGAGAGGCCGAAGAGCAGCGACAGCATGATGACGGGCAGGAAGGCGGTGATGGGGCCCTCCTTGCCGATACCGAGGACCTCCGTGCCCCAGCCCCACTGGAAGACCGCCACCAGTACGCCGAAGGACGCCGCCGCCGCGATGAGGTTCATCAGGGCCGCCGTCAGCGGCACCACGAGGGACCGGAACGCGATCAGCAGCAAGAGGAAGCCGAGCGCGATGATCGCTCCTACGAAGTAGGGCAGTCGGTCGCCGGTCACCGCGGCGAAGTCCTTGAAGACGGCGGTGACGCCGCCTACATGGGCGTCGACTCCGGCCTCCGGAATCACGTCTCCCCGTAGACGGTCGATAAGCCGGTCCGTCTCCTCCGACTGAGGGGAGGTGGCCGGCACGACATTGATGACCGAGATGCCCTCCGACGGCGGGGCGGCCGCCACCCTCGCGACGCCCTCCGTAGCGCGGATGGTCGCCACCAGGTTCCCCGTGTCGGTTTCCTCGGCCACTACTTGCAGTGGACCGTTGAATCCCGGACCGAAGCCCTCGGCCAGCATGTCGTACGCCTGCCGGGTCGTCGTCGACTCCTGGTGGTTGCCCTGATCGGTCGCGCCGAGCCGCAAGGAGAGCAGCGGCAGGGCGAGGAAGGCCATCACCACGAAGGCGAGCGCCGCGATCGAACGCGGCCGCTTCTGGACGTACGAGGACCAGCGCGCCGCGAGTCCGCTCGCCTCGGCGGGCTCCGGCCCCGTGGCGGCGAGACGGCGTCGCTGCCTGCGGCTGAGCACCCGGGGGCCGAGCAGCCCGAGGAGCGCAGGCAGCAGCGTGATGGCCGCGAGGACGCTCAGGACCACCGTGAGGGAGGCGGCGATGACCACGCCGTCCAGGAAACGCATGTTCATCACCAGCATCCCGGCGAGCGCGATGCACACCGTGCCGCCCGCGAACAGCACCGCGCGGCCCGAGGTGTTCAGGGCCTGCACCGCGGACTCCTCGGGCTCCATGCCGCGCAGGATGCCGCGCCGGTGCCGGGTGACGATGAAGAGCGCGTAGTCGATGCCGACGCCCAGGCCGATCAACGAACCGAGCAGCGGCGCCACTTCGGGGATGTCCGTGACGTGGCTGAGCAGCATCGTCGAGAGCATGCCGAGGCCCACTCCGAAGACGGCGACGACGATCGGCAGGACCATCGCGAAGAGCGATCCGAAGGCCAGGAAGAGGACGACCGCGGCGGCCCCGATGCCGACCATTTCGGCGATGCCCGTGGGAGGCTCCTGGATGCGGGTGATCGCCTGGCCGCCCAGTTCGACCTGGAGACCGGGCCGTTCGGCGTTCTGAGCCGTGTCCACGACGTCCTGGACGAGGTCCTTGGGGACCGAGTTCGCCTCCTCGGCGAAGGTCACCTGGGCGTAGGCGATGCGCCCGTCCTCGCTGATCTGCGCCGCCCCCGCCCCCTTGGACGCGTAGGGGCCGGCGACATCGCCGACGCCCTGCATGCCGGCGATCTCCCTGAGCGCGGGCTCGATACGGGAACGTACGTCCTCGTCACGGGCCGAAGCACCCTCGTCGACGCGCCAGACGACCGTGTCGGTGTCCCCGGAGCTCTCCGGGAAGGCCTTCGTCATCAGCTCGTACGCGCGCTTGGAATCCGTGTCCGGCAGGGAGAACACATTCGAATAGTCGGTACCCGCGGATGTCCCCGCGGCCCCCAGGCCGAACAGGGCCCCCACCCACAGCACAAGGACCACCAGACGGTGCCGATGGCACCACCGCGCCAATGCCGCCACGATCCATTCCTCCTCCGCGTCGTCAGGTCCCCCGGGTCCGTGCTCTCAGGTGCCTCAGCTTCGGCGGCACCGCGCGCCGACGGCGCGAAGCGGCCATGATTCTCAAGTAACTCCAAGGCACGGACCGGGCCTTCGTACAACGCCCGCGCCGATACTGAGGTCATGAGCCACGCCGAAGGCCAGCAGGGAACAGATGTCGGAGTGCGGAACGGCCCGGGTGCCGGGGTCGACGGCCCGGGCGCTGGTGCCACCGTGCTCGTCGTCGAGGACGAGCCGAGCATCGCCGACGTGCTCGCCATCGCCCTGCGCTACCACCGCTTCGACGTGATGGTGGCGGGCACCGTGCGCGAGGCACTCGCCCTCGCCGGGCGCACCCGGCCCGACGTGGCGCTCCTCGACGTGATGCTGCCGGACGGCGACGGCCGCGCCCTGGCCGGTGAACTACGCGCCCGGTGGCCCGACGCTGCCCTGCTCTTCGTGACCGCGCGGGACGCGCCCGCGGAGGTCGTGGGCGCGCTCGGCCTCGGCGACGACTACATCACCAAGCCGTTCAACATCGACGAGGTGATCGCCCGCATCGGGGCGGTCCTGCGCCGCACCAGGGCGGGCGATGTGCTCCCCCAGCGCCCGCCGCTGCGCCACGGCGACCTGGAGCTGGACGAGACGACGTACGTGGTGCGCCGCGCGGGCCGCACGGCGCAGCTCACGCCCACCGAGTACGCCCTGCTGCGCTTCCTGGTCCGCAACGGCGGCCGTGTGGTGCCCAAGGAGCAACTCCTGCGCCACGTCTGGCAGTACGAGCACGCGGCGGAGTCGACCGTCGTGGAGACCTACATCAGCTATCTGCGGCGCAAGCTCGACGCGCTGGGCCCACCGGTGATCACGACCCGGCGGGGTGTCGGATACGGCCTCGCATGAGGCGTGCGCACCGCGGCATGAGCTCACTGCGGGCCAAGCTCACGTGGGTGAACGTGGCCCTGCTCGCCCTCGGTGTCGTCGTCGCGACCGGCGTGAGCGTCATGGGGATGCGCCACTACCTGCTGGCGAACGTGGACGCCGAACTGACGCGGTCGCGCGACTCGCTGCTGAACACCGGCCTCACCATGAAGGACGTCGAGCGGCTCAGCGAACTGGGCATCGCGCTCGACAAGCTCTCGCCCGGCGGCAAGGAGCACGCGAGCGCCCTGCCGGGCGGGAACACGGTGTTCGTGGCGGTGAACGAGCGCGGCGAACCCGTCGCCATCGGCGCACTCGCCCCGACCCCGCGCCAGCGCGCCCTGGCCGCGGCCGTCGACGACCCCGGGGCGGTCGCCGGCAGCCCCGGGCCGCAGGACATCCCCCTGGACGGCGACGCGCACCGCGTGGTGGGCGCGGAGCTCGCCGACGGCACGACGGTCCTGATGGCCGCCGACACCGAAGACGTGGAGTCGGGTATCAACAAGGCGCTCAGGCTCGACGCGGCCTTCGGAGTGGTCCTGTTGGCGCTGCTCGCGGTCCTGACGATGATCTCCGCGCACCACCGGCTCCGACCCCTGGAGGACATGGTCGAGACCGCATCCGCCATCGCCGACGGCGACCTCACCCGGCGGGTGCCTTCGAGTCGCGCTCCGGCGACGGAGACCGAGCAACTGCGCCTCGCCCTCAACTCCATGCTCCACCAGGTCGAGTCGGCGTTCGAGACCCGCGAGCGCAGCTCGGCACAGCTGCGCCGCTTCGTCGCTGATGCCTCGCACGAACTGCGTACGCCCTTGTCGGCGATCCGCGGCTACCTCCAGCTGTACGACAAGGGGATGCTCCGCGATCCGGCGGAACGCACGCGCGCGTGGAGCCGCGTCATCGCCGAGACCGACCGGATGGGACACCTCGTCGACGAGCTGCTGACCCTGGCCCGCCTGGACCAGCAGCCGGAACTGCGCTTCAGGGACGTCGACTTGGGCCGCCTCGTACGGGAGGCCGCCGACGATCTGCGGGTGCAGGAGCCGGAGCGGCCGCTCACGGTGTTCGCCGAAGGGCCGGTACTGATCTGCGCGGACGAGTCGGGGATACGTCAGGTGCTCGGCAATCTGCTGGGCAACGTACGCGTCCACACGCCCGCCGACGCGCCGGTCACGCTGGGCGTGGAGCGCCAGGACGGGGTGGTGCGGCTGCGCGTGGCCGACCGAGGGCCCGGTCTCGCGGAGGAGGACGCGGCGCGCGTGTTCGACCGGTTCTTCCGTGCGGGCGGGGGCGCGGGCAGCGGGCTCGGGATGGCGATCGTGCAGGGGGTCGTCGCGGCGCACGGCGGTGAGGTGGGGGTGGAGACGGCGCCGGGGGCGGGACTTGCGGTGACGGTCACCCTGCCTGCGCGAGCGGCTCGTGAGGCTGGTTGAGGGGGACGAGGGGCCCCGGGTGGTACAGAGACGAGGGGAGAGCGGAGGCGAGGGTCGTGAGGGGGCTCAGGGCGCGTCTCAGGCCCGTACCAGCGCCCACACCGTCTTCCCGTGCCGCCCGCGCTGCCAGACGCCCCACGCCTCGGCCAGCGCGTCGAGCAGCCGCAGGCCGCGGCCGCTCTCCTCCAAGGGCCCCGCTTCCCGCAGCTCCGGGCTCGTGGGGCTCTCGTCGGAGACCTCTATGAAGCAGTCGCCGTCCGCCAGAACCGTGATGGCCACCTCGAACTCCCGGTCGAAGGCGGGCCCGTGGGACACCGCGTTCGTCACCAGCTCCGACACCAGGAGCACGGCGTCGTGCAGCGCCGCACTCTCCTCCTTGTGCCCCCACGCCGCGAGATGATCATGGACGTGGAGTCGCGCGAGCGAGACGGAAGCCGGATGTGGTGGCAGCCGGAAAGCCTGACGTCGCAACAACGTTCCCCCCTATGCCACCCCACAGTGACACACCAAAGCGCCAGCAAGCGCACACACTTCCGACACTTAATGCTGCGCAGTGGTCATGGCCGGTGTCACACCGTCACCTTAAGGCCCGGCTGTATCCGGCCAGGGCCCATCGCATCGAACCGACGCACGACTACGCCTGGCGGGAGGCCAGTTCGACGACCGTGACGTCGGACGGCGCCCCTACCCGCACCGGCGGCCCCCACGCGCCCGCGCCACGCGTCACGTACAGCTGCGTGTCGCCGTACCGCTCAAGACCCGCGAGCGTCGGGTTCGCCAGATCGGCGATGAAATTGCCTGGCCACAGCTGTCCGCCATGAGTGTGGCCGGAGAGCTGGAGGTCGACGCCGTGCTTGACGGCGTCATGGATGACGACCGGCTGGTGGGCCAGGAGCACGGACGCCCGCGAGCGGTCCCGGTCGCCGAGCGCCTTGGCGAAGTCGGGCCCGTGCCCCTCGCGCTCGCCCGCCACGTCGTCCACCCCCGCGAGGTCGAAGCCCGGCAGTTCGGTGCGGGCGTTCTCCAGGGGGCGCAGGCCGAGTTCGCGTACGTGATCGACCCACTGCTCGGCTCCGGAGAAGTACTCGTGGTTGCCGGTCACGAAGTACGTCCCGTGCCGCGCCCGGAGCTGCGCGAGCGGCGCGGCGGCCGGCCCGAGGTCCTCGACGCTGCCGTCGACCAGGTCGCCGACGACCGCGATGAGGTCGGGCTGGGTGCCGTTGATCGTGTCGACCACGCGCTGGGTGAAGCCGCGGCCGAGAATCGGCCCCAGGTGGACGTCGCTGACCACCGCGATCCGGAAGCCGTGCGCCCCGCGCGGCAGCTTGGCGAGCGGCACGGTGACGCGCTTCACGCGGGGGCCGCGCAGGACGCCGTACGTTCCGTGGCCGACCGTCCCGACGGCGACGGCCGCGGCGGTCCCGCCGACGATGCGGGAGACGAAGAGACGGCGTGAGGGGGAGGCCGGTTCGCGCCGCGCGCGCTCGGGGCCGGGGTTCCCCTCCGGCCGTTCCGCTGGCGCCGGGTTCTCCGGCTGAGCGACCGGAGCCGCGGTCTCCGCCTTGACGGCGTCCTCCGTAGGGGCGGCTTTCGCACCACGCCGCAAGAAGAAGGGCCGTACGAGCTCACCGACAAGAAGCGCGAGCACGAGATAGATCGACAGCGCCATCCACATGAAGCCCGGCCAGGCCAGCACCTTCTGCAGCCAGAACGGCGCCCCCGCCCGCTCACTGGCGAACGCGGCGAACATCAGCAGCGGCCCCGTCACGAAGACCACGGCGCCCGCGCGCCGGGCGGCCCCGGACCGGGACGTGGTGTCCCGCACCAGGCGCCGCCACGCGTACCACTGCATGGCGACCAGGGCCGCGAGCGCGGCGATACCGGCCAGCACGAACAGGATGACCACGGTTGCGCGCCCCTCAGCAGTGCCCGAAGTGACCGATCAGCTACGACGTATCAGCTATGACGTACGGCGCAGAGCACGCACTCCGCGCAACCCGATGGCCCCTACCACCGTCCCCAAGACAAAGGAGGCGACGGCGAGCGTCAGGTGCACCCAGAAGTACGCGGTCGGGTCGCCCCCGTCATCGAAGGCGAGCCCGCTGCCGTCCTTCCATAGGTTTTTGACGAAAGTGATCCAGATGAACCAGCTCCACACGCCGAAGGCGAGCAGGAACCAGGAGACCGGGCGGCTGAGCTTCATACGTTCAGTATCGCGAGCCTCCCTTCCGTATCGCCGCCGGGGTGGGGAGTCCGGGCCCGCCGGGACACAGCCGACCTCGACGGCGACGTACACAGCGGCGCCCTGTACGTTCTCGTCCGTGCCTGCCGTAAAAAAGACCGCCTTGTTGGTCACTTCCGCCGCATTGCTGACCATGTCGACCACGGCTCCCGCGTGGGCGGACGACAAACCGGGGGGCGACAAGAAGCCCAAGCCCCCGTCTTCGATGTCGACGGTGGGCGGTGTCAAGCTCGGCGAGCCGGGCACCCAGGTGAGCCTCAAGGACGGCGCTCCCGTCCTCCCCAAGGACCTGTCGGCGCGCTCCTGGATGGTGTCGGACGCCGAGACGGGCGAGGTGCTCGCCTCGCACAACTCGCACTGGCGGCTCGCCCCCGCGAGCACACTGAAGATGCTCTTCGCGGACACGGTCCTGCCGAAGTTCCCCAAGACCCAGAAGCACAAGGTCGAGCTCTCCGACATGGCGGGCATCGGCGCGGGCAGCAGCATGGTCGGCATCAAGGAGAACGAGACCTACACGGTCCACGACCTGTGGCTCGGCGTCTTCCTGAAGTCGGGCAACGACGCGGTGCACGTCCTGTCGGCGATGAACGGCGGTGTCCCGCAGACCGTCAAGGACATGCAGTCGCACGCCGACGAGCTGCAGGCCCTGGACACGCACGTGGTCAGTCCGGACGGCTATGACGAGAAGGGGCAGGTCTCCTCGGCGTACGACCTGACGCTGTTCGCCCGCTCGGGGCTGCAGAAGAAGGACTTCCGCGAGTACTGCTCGACGGCCACCGCCAAGTTCCCCGGTGAGACCAAGAAGGTCACGAAGGGCAAGGACAAGGGCAAGAAGAAGCGCGAGTCCTTCGAGATCCAGAACACCAACCGACTCCTTACGGGGGACGTCGGTATCGCCCCCTACAAGGGCATCGCGGGCGTCAAGAACGGCAGCACCACGAACGCGGGCAACACCTTCACCGGTGTCGCCGAGCGCAACGGCAAGGTGCTGCTCGTGACGGTGATGAACCCCGACTCGGGCGAGCAGTTCGCCGTCTACAAGGAGACCGAGCGTCTCCTTGACTGGGGCTTCAAGGCGTCCGGCAAGGTCGAGCCCGTGGGTGAACTGGTCGCTCCGAAGGGTGCCGGTACGGGCAGCGGCAAGGGCGCTCCCGGCGCGGCGGGCAAGGGCGGGTCGGACGCGTCCAAGAACGTGGCGCACGCCTCCGCCAAGGGCTCGGGCAGCGGCGTCGGCATCGCACTCGGGGTCGCGGGCGGCGTTCTCGCGCTCATCGCCGCCGGATGGTTCGTGCTCAACCGCCGGCTGCCGCTGGACCTGTCGCGCCGGAAGGACCGCCGCTGACGTCGGATTCTTCCTCTGTACGTGCTTCTGTACTTGCCTCTGTACGTGCCTGCTTCCGCGTCGCCGTCCAGGCGGCGCAGAACAGCAGGAGTTTCGCGGTGAAGTTGATCCACAGGAGCAGTGCGACGGGCACCCCGAAGGCGCCGTACATGCTCTTCGCGGCGACACCCTTCATGTAGCCGCCGAGCAGCAGCTTGAGCAGCTCGAACCCGGCCGCGCCGATCAGACCGGCGGTGATCAGGTGGCGGCGCGGCGGCTGCACGCCCGGCAGCAGGGTCAGCACGTAGAGCAGGAGCAGGAAGTCCGCGAGGACGGCGATGGCGAACGCGATCGCCTGGAGCAGCACACCGCCCCAGCCGTCCTCGGAGATCCCGATGAGGTCGGCGCTCCAGCCGACGGCGAGCGAGGCGAGGGTCGACGCGGCCACGGACGCGAGCCCCGCGCCGCCGAGCCCGATGAGCACCCCGGCGTCCTTGACCTTGCGCATGACGGGGTTCTCGTCGGTGTCCTCCAGCTCCCAGACGACCCGCAGGCACTCCCTCATCGACCCGACCCACCCGATGCCGGTGAAGAGCAGCAGGGCGCCCGCGATGAGCCCGACGGTGCCCGCGTTGGCGACCAGGGCGTCCAGGTTCAGCTGATCGGAGATGCCGGGGACCTGCTTCGAGATGTTCTCCTCGAGCTTGTTCTGCTGGCTCTTGGAGAGGGTCGCGGCGGCCACCGCGGCGGCGACGGTGATCAGCGGGAAGAGCGCCAGGAAGCTGATGAACGTCATCGCGGCCGCGAGACGGGTCCAGTGCACGCTGTCGAGCCGCTCGTACGCGCTCCACGCGTGCGTGCGCATCAGGCGCTCCACCAGGGGCCCGATGCCGGGGAGTTTCTTCAGCCAGTCCATGATGCCTCCCTGCCCGTTGTGCGGAAGACCAAGGTCCGCGTACCCCAGAAACGCAGGACGGTGGCGAGTGCCATGCCGACGCCCGCCCCGGAGATGGTGTCCGCGCGCTGTGAGGTGAGACCGAGGCCGTAGTGGGACACCGCGATGCAGAGCAACTGCACAAGGGCACCGGCGATGTTGACGGCGAAGAAGATGCCGTACTGGCGAAGGCGTGAGGCTCGCGCCACTGCGGCTCCCGCGCGCCGCCGGTAGGTGCCGAGCGCGTTGCCCGCGTACGCGACCGTGCAACCGGCCACGAAGGACAGCGCCTTGGCGGTCAGCGGGTCGAGACCGACGGGCCCGCGCAGCCAGACGAAGAGGCCGAGGTCGACGGCGTACGCGCAGATCCCGACGGTGGCGAAGCCGAGCAGTTCGGGGCCCATGGTCCGTAGCCGCTCCCTGAGGGCGCTCACCAGTCGGCGACCGCTAGGCCGTACATGGCGATCCACACCAGACCGATGACGGCGAGGGCGCGGTCACGCAGGACGACGTCCTCGGGCTCGCCGGCCGTGCCCCGGTCGGCGAAGACGGCGTACCGCAGGACGGCGAGGACGAAGGCGGCCATCGACAGCTGCCGCCAGGGCAGCAGGCTGCCGTTGGCGGTGCCGCCGCTCTCCATGGCCCACAGGCAGTACGCGAGGACGGCGACACCGGCGGCCAGCTGCCACACGAAGCGGAGGTAGCCGGTGGTGTATTCGGTGAGCAACGCGCGCGTGGCGCCCGCTTTTCCGGACATCTGCACGGCTTCGGAGTAGCGCTTGGCGGAGACCATGAAGAGCGCGCCGAAGCCCGTGGTGATCAGGAACCAGCGCGAGAGCGGGATGTCGAGGGCCAGTCCCCCGATCATCGCCCGCATCAGGAATCCCGTGGTGACGACGGCGAGATCGACGACGAGGATGTGCTTGAGACTGACGCAGTAGGCCAGTTGCATCACTACGTAGGCGGCGAGCAGGCCCGCGGTCAGGGGCGTGCAGAACGCGGCGGCGGCGACCGGCGCGAGCACGGCGAGCAGCCCGCCGACCGCGTACGCGAGCGTCACCGGCACCTGACCGGCGGCGACCGGCCTGCGGCACTTGGTCGGGTGGGCGCGGTCGGCCTCGGCGTCGCGTGCGTCGTTGATGAGGTAGACGGCGGACGCGGCGGCCGTGAACAGGGCGAACACCACGACGAGTTGCATCAGCGAGTGGCGCGAGAAGAGCTCGCCCGCGGCGGCCGGGGCCGCGACGACCAGGACGTTCTTCACCCACTGGCGGGGGCGCGCGGTCTTCAGGAGGCCGAGCGGCAGGGCCGTGAGGGAGCCCGTGCCGGGCGGCCGGGGCGGCTGGGGGCGTTCGAGCAGGGCGGCGGTGCGGTCAGCCATGCGCGCGGCCCCCGTTCATCCAGGCGGAGCCCATACGCGCGGTGAGGGCCCCGAGGGCGGCTCCGGCGGCCACGTCGCTCGGGTAGTGGACGCCGACGATCATCCGCGAGACGCACATCGCGGCGGCGAGCGGCGGCACGACGCGCGCTCCGACGGGACTCAGCGCGCCGTACGCGACGGTGGCCGCGGCGGCCGAAGTGGCGTGCGAGCTGGGGAAGGAGTGCCGCCCCGCCGTCCTGACGAGGGGCTGCGCGCCGGTGTCTCCGTCGGGGCGTGGGCGTCGTACGACGCGCTTGAGGCCCATGCTCGCCAGGTGCGCCCCGGCGGTCAGTGCCGTGGCGCGCAGCCACGTGCCGCGCCGCTCGCGGTCGACCGCGGCGCCCGCGAGCCCCGCGGCGA
This sequence comes from Streptomyces sp. Je 1-332, assembly GCF_040730185.1. Lineage (NCBI taxonomy): Bacteria > Bacillati > Actinomycetota > Actinomycetes > Kitasatosporales > Streptomycetaceae > Streptomyces > Streptomyces sp. Je 1-332. Next base: position 4,947,877 of record NZ_CP160402.1, on the reverse strand, counting down.
TCCACAGGGCGCCGTGCTCGCCGGTCCAGGACAGGGCCCGCGCGGCGGCGGCCACGCGCGCGTCGGAGCCGCAGTCGCGCAGGGCCGACAGCAGCCGGTGGTCCATGTCGTGCATGTGGCCTCCCTCTCCGGGGACGTCAAGTACCTGGCCTCACGACTCTTCTAGGCAACCTCTCAATATTTACGGCAATATACGACGACACTCCATCAATCACCCATTTCGGTGAGAGCTTGGATGAATATGGGCAAACTGTCCTTGCTCGGACGATACGGTCACGCCTATGCCTGCCGACTCCGCTCCGCCGCCCGCCGACTCCGCGATCGCGCCGACCGTGTCCGTGTCGGGCTGGGGGCGCACCGCGCCCTCCACGGCCCGCCTGATCCGCCCCCGTTCGCCCGAGGAGGCCGTCGCGGCCCTCGAGGCATGCGGGGAGCGCGGCGGCATCGCCAGGGGCCTCGGGCGGGCCTACGGGGACGCCGCGCAGAACGCGGGCGGCGCCGTCATCGACATGACCGGCATGGACCGCGTGCACGCCATCGACGCCGACGCGGGCACCGTCCTGTGCGACGCCGGGGTCTCCCTGCACCGCCTGATGGAAGTCCTGCTCCCGCTCGGCTGGTTCGTGCCGGTCACCCCGGGGACCCGCTTCGTGACCGTCGGCGGCGCGATCGGCGCGGACATCCACGGCAAGAACCACCACGGGTCCGGATCCTTCTCGCGCCATGTGATGGCCGTGGAACTGCTCACCGCCGACGGCTCGGTGCAGGCGGTGGAGCGCGGCAGCGCCCTGTTCGACGCGACCGCGGGCGGCATGGGCCTGACCGGTCTGATCCTGGCCGCGACGCTGCAACTGCAGCCGGTGGAGACGTCGTTGATGACGGTGGACACGGAACGCGCCACCGACCTGGACGACCTGATGGCCCGCCTCACCGCCACCGACCACCGCTATCGCTACTCCGTGGCCTGGATCGACCTCCTCGCGCGCGGGGCGTCGATGGGCCGCTCGGTACTCACACGCGGCGACCACGCTCCCCTGGACGCCCTCCCGGCACGCGCGCGTAGAGCCCCGTTGACGTTCCGCCCCGGCCAACTGCCGCCCGCCCCGCGCTTCCTGCCCGAAGGGCTGCTCGGCCGCAGGTCGGTGGGCCTCTTCAATGAGCTCTGGTACCGCAAGGCACCCCGCAGCCGGGTGGGCGAACTCCAGAAGATGTCGACGTTCTTCCACCCCCTGGACGGCGTCCCGCACTGGAACCGCGTGTACGGCCGCGGTGGCTTCGTGCAGTACCAATTCGTCGTCGGATACGGCAAGGAGGAAGCCCTGCGGCGCATCGTGCGGCGCATCTCCGAGCGCGGCTGCCCGTCCTTCCTCGCCGTACTGAAGCGCTTCGGAGAGGGCGATCCGGGCTGGCTCTCCTTCCCGATGCCCGGCTGGACCCTCGCCCTGGACATCCCGGCGAACCTGCCCGGTCTCGGCGCCTTCCTCGACGAACTCGACGAGGAGGTCGCCGCCGCCGACGGCCGCGTCTACCTGGCCAAGGACTCCCGTCTGCGGCCGGAGATGCTCGCCGCGATGTATCCGCGGCTCGACGACTTCCGCGCGCTGCGGGCCGACCTCGACCCACGCGGCCTGTTCCGCTCGGACCTCTCGCGACGCCTCGCCCTCTAGCACCTCCAGGAGTTGGCCCCATGAAGGACGCCTTCGGCACCCCCCAGTCCCTGCTCGTACTCGGCGGCACCTCCGAGATCGGCCTCGCCACGGCCCGCCGTCTGGTCGCGCGGCGCACCCGCACCGTATGGCTGGCCGGGCGTCCGTCCCCGGGCCTGGAGAAGGCCGCCGCGGGCCTGCGCGACATGGGTGCGGACGTCCGCACCGTCGCCTTCGACGCGCTCGACTCCGAGTCCCACGAGGCGACGCTCGGCAAGATCTTCGCCGAGGGCGACATCGACATGGTGCTTCTCGCCTTCGGCATCCTCGGCGACCAGGCACGCGACGAGGACGAGCCGCTGGCCGCGGTGCGCGTCGCGCAGACGAACTACACCGGCGCCGTATCGGCCGGCCTGGTGTGCGCGCGGTCTCTGCAGGCCCAGGGCCACGGCTCCCTGGTGGTGCTCTCGTCGGTCGCGGGCGAGCGTGCCCGCCGGTCGAACTTCATCTACGGGTCCAGCAAGGCGGGCCTCGACGCCTTCGCCCAGGGCCTGGGTGACGCGCTGCACGGCACGGGGGTGCACGTGATGGTCGTCCGCCCCGGCTTCGTACGCTCCAAGATGACGGCCGGCCTGGAGGAGGCCCCCATGGCGACCACTCCGGACGCGGTCGCTGCGGCCATCGAGACGGGCCTGCGGCGGCGCTCGGAGACGGTGTGGGTGCCCGGGGCGCTGCGGGTGGTCATGTCGGCGCTGCGGCACGCCCCCAGGGCGGTGTTCCGGCGGCTTCCGGTGTGATCCCGCTGGTGTGAGCCCGCTGCTGTGAGCCCTACGGAGTGAGCTCTCCGGTGTGGGCTCTCCGGTGTGGGCTCTCCGGGGCGGCGATCAGCGCGCGGGCAGCGTGCCGTGCGCGGCCGGGGCGGTGGCCTGCGGTGGCACGAGCGGGCCGCCGCCACCGAAGGCGAACTCGCGCAGTTTGCGCCACACTCCGTCGGCGCCCTGCTCATAGAGCGCGAAGCCGGTGCAGGGCCACTCGGCCTCGTACTCCGAGAGCTCCGCGTACGCCCGGTCCATGGCCTCTTCGGAGATGCCGTGCGCCACGGTGACGTGCGGGTGGTACGGGAACTGCAGCTCGCGCGCCATGGGCCCGGAGGCGTCCCGCACCCGCTCCTGCAGCCAGCCACAAGCTGCGCCGCCCGACACCACCTGGACGAAGACCACCGGTGACAGCGGGCGGAACGTGCCCGTACCGGAGAGCCGCATCGGGAAGGGGCGCCCGGCGGCCGCGACGGCCCCCAGGTGCGCCTCGACCGCGGGCAGCGCCGAGGCGTCCACCTCGGTCGGCGGCAGCAGCGTGACGTGCGTGGGGATGCCGTGCGCCGCGGGGTCCCCGAAGCCCGCACGCCGCTCCTGGAGCAGGCTGCCGTGAGGCTCCGGGACCGCGATCGACACACCGATCGTTACGGTCCCCACGTCGTACTCCTGTCGGTCGGGTGGCGGGCAGAGGGCGCTGCTGTACCTGGCGTGGTGCAGGGGGCTGTGTGGCTCAGTGCTTGGCGGGCAGGAGGCCCACCTTGTCGTACGCCTGGGCGAGGGTCTCCGCGGCGACGGCGCGTGCCTTCTCCGCGCCCTTGGCCAGGATCGAGTCGAGCGTCTCCGGGTCGTCCAGATAGGCCTGGGTGCGGTCCCGGAAGGGGGTCACGAAGTCGACCATGACCTCGGCGAGGTCAGTCTTCAGCGCACCGTAGCCCTTGCCGGCGTACTTCTGCTCCAGTTCCGCGATACCGGCGCCGGTGAGCGTCGAGTAGATGCTGAGGAGGTTGCTGACACCCGGCTTCTCCGCGGTGTCGTAGCGCACGACGGTGTCGGTGTCGGTGACCGCGCTCTTGACCTTCTTGGCGGTGGCCTTGGGCTCGTCGAGGAGGTTGATCAGGCCCTTGGGGGTGGACGCCGACTTGCTCATCTTGATCGACGGGTCCTGAAGGTCGAAGATCTTCGCTGTCTCCTTGAGGATGTACGCCGCCGGGACGGTGAACGTCTCGCCGAACCGGCCGTTGAAACGCTCCGCGAGGTCGCGGGTCAGCTCGATGTGCTGGCGCTGGTCCTCACCGACCGGGACCTGGTTGGCCTGGTAAAGCAGGATGTCCGCGACCTGGAGCACCGGGTACGTGAAGAGGCCCACGGAGGCGCGGTCCGCACCCTGCTTGGCCGCCTTGTCCTTGAACTGCGTCATGCGCGACGCCTCGCCGAACCCCGTGAGGCAGTTCATGATCCAGCCGAGCTGGGCGTGCTCGGGGACGTGGCTCTGGACGAAGAGCGTGCAGCGCTCCGGGTCGAGCCCGGCGGCGAGGAGCTGGGCGGCGGCGAGCCGGGTGTTGGCACGGAGCTCGGCCGGGTCCTGCGGCACCGTGATCGCGTGCAGGTCCACCACCATGTAGAACGCGTCGTGGGACTCCTGCAGCGCCACCCACTGGCGGACCGCGCCAAGGTAGTTGCCGAGGTGGAACGAGCCTGCGGTGGGCTGGATTCCGGAGAGCACGCGAGGACGATCAAGGGCCATGGGGCCATTCTCTCAGGTGTCTCTCATTGCTCGGAAACAGACGTGTGACGGGTATGCCGCGATCTTGTCCCGCCCCCCCCCGCTGCTCCCGCTTCTCCCCCGCTCCGATCCGGTCGCCTCCGGTCGTCGCGAATACGGAACCGATCGCGGTCGGCCGGTGTATCAAGAGTGTGAGGGCACAGGGGGAGGTCCTGGAGGGGGGCCGCGTCGTCGACGAGGGTGCGGTGATCGCGCGTGTGCGCGCCGGGGAGGCGGAGGCGTACGCGGAGTTGGTGCGCGCCTTCACCGGGCTCGCGCTCAGGGCGGCCGTGGCACTCGGGGCGGGAGCGGACGCGGAAGACGTGGTGCAGCAGGCCTTCTTCAAGGCGTACTGCTCCTTGGGGCGGTTCAGGGACGGTTCGGCGTTCAAGCCGTGGCTGCTGTCGATCGTCGCCAATGAGACGAGGAACACAGTGCGTTCGGCTGTCCGGCAGCGGTCACTCGTCGGACGCGAGGCAGCGCTCGCGGAGGCGGAGCCGCTGATACCGGAATCGGCGGACCCGGCGGTGGCGGCGCTGCGTGACGAGCGCCGCACGGCTCTGCTCGCCGCGCTCGACCGGCTGAGCGAGGAACACCGCCTGGTCGTCACGTACCGCTATCTCCTGGAGATGGACGAGACGGAGACGGCCGAGGCGCTCGGCTGGCCGCGGCCCGGCTCGACCAGAGCTTCAGCAAGACGGTGACGGAGCGTCCCGACTGGGTGGCGGTCGGCCGGGAGGCGGGGCTGTGGTTCCCGCGCCCGCATCGGCTCACGTTCTGGATGGTGGAGAGCGACGGCGGCCGGTGGACGCGCTCCGAGCGGACGGCGGGGCCGACGCTCCTGTGGACGCACGGGCCGAAGCTCACGCTGCGGCTCGAAGGCGTGGCGTCGAAGGAGCGGGCGCTGGAGATCGGGAAGTCGGTTCCGATCGGCCGGGGCGGATCGGGAACCTGAACGGCTCGGGCGGTGTACCAAAAGTGACGCGGTGCGGACGGATCGTGCCGGAGAGCGGCTGGGGGGTCGGATATGCGGATGCGGACGACACGGGCGATGTGGGGATCGGCGGCGGGGGCCGTGGCCGCCCTTGCGTGGGTGGTCATGGGGGCGCCGCAGGCAGCGGCGGGCGGATCGACGAGCGTCCTCGTGGTCTCGCCCGAGAGCGGCCAGAGCACGGCGCTCTATATGAGCGACGAGGAGTACGGCGATCTTGAGCGCGGCCTCGGCGTCATAGGCGACATAGGTGAGGGCCGGAGCGAGGAGCCGCCGGGGCTTTCCATGGACGACGCGACCCGTCAGATCAATGTGACGTGGATGCTTCACGACGTGCGGCCGTGGCGGGTGGACCGGGCGTATCCGGTGGCACCCGGCAAGGAGGGTAAGGACTCCGCAGCCGTCTGGATCCACACGACGACGGACGTCGAGTCCATGACGGGCACCTGGCACAAGGCGAAGGACCCGGCTCGTCTGACGGCGCTGTTCGAGAAACTCGGTGTCATGGGGGCAGTCACGGACAAGGGACGGCACGCGATACCACCGAGTCCGGAATCGACCCCGCCGCCGGAGTCCTCCGCCGCATCGGGGCCCCGGGCCGGGACCGGTCAGGCTGCGAGCGACCGGACCCACGCCGCGCCGGGCGACGACGGCACGGACTGGTGGTGGGCGATACCGGGCGGCGCGGCGGGGGCCGCGGGAGTGCTGCTGCTGCGGGGGCCGCTCGCCGAGCGCCGTTCCCTCCTTGCCTCGCCTCGCGGACGGCGGGCTCATGAGGACGGCCCGCGGCAGGAGTTGAGGGATGTGTGACGGCTGCGGCCGACTCCCGCCGCTGAGAGCTTGGAGAGGTCGGCACCTCGAAGGTTCCGCGCCTCACATGCCTCCCTCAGGGTTTTTCCCGTGCGCCAGTCGCCGTGCTGCAGAAACCAGCCTGCCGGGCACGCCGGGACGGCAGGTTTCTTCGTCCACGATCCGAGCGACGATAGAACTTGGGCGCCACACCCGCCCCACGCCGCAGGACGAACGGAGACCCCGTGTCGACTACCGAAGAGTTCATCACCTCGGCCGAAGCGCACAGCGCGCACAACTACCACCCGCTGCCCCTCGTGGTCGCGTCCGCCGAGGGGGCCTGGATGACCGATGTCGAGGGGCGCCGCTACCTCGACATGCTGGCCGGGTACTCGGCGCTGAATTTCGGGCACGGCAACCGCCGCCTGATCGACGCGGCCAAGGCTCAGCTGGAGCGGGTGACGCTCACCTCGCGGGCCTTCCACCACGACCGTTTCGCCGAGTTCTGTACGCGGCTCGCCGAGCTGTGCGGCAAGGAGATGGTGCTGCCGATGAACACCGGGGCGGAGGCGGTGGAGACGGCCGTCAAGACCGCCAGGAAGTGGGGGTACCAGGTCAAGGGCGTGCCTGACGGACGGGCGAAGATCGTCGTGGCACGCGACAACTTCCACGGGCGGACCACGACCATCGTCAGCTTCTCGACGGACCACGAGGCGCGGGCGGACTTCGGTCCGTACACGCCGGGCTTCGAGATCGTGCAGTACGGCGATCTGACGGCGCTGCGGGCGGCGGTCACGGAGAACACCGTGGCCGTACTCCTCGAGCCGATCCAGGGAGAGGCCGGTGTCCTGGTGCCGCCGGCCGGATATCTGGCGGGCGTGCGGGAGTTGACGCGGGAGCGGAACGTCCTCCTCATGGCGGACGAGATCCAGTCGGGGCTCGGCAGGACGGGCAGGACGTTCGCGTGCGAGCACGAAGGTGTGGTCCCGGACGTGTACATCCTGGGCAAGGCGCTCGGCGGGGGCATCGTGCCGGTGTCCGCTGTGGTGGCGGACGCGGATGTGCTGGGGGTGTTCAAGCCGGGCGAGCACGGGTCGACGTTCGGCGGCAATCCGCTGGCGTGCGCGGTGGCGCTGGAGGTGATCGCGATGCTGAGCTCGGGTGAGTTCCAGCAGCGGGCCACCGAGCTGGGCGAGCATCTGCACGCCGAGCTGGGGCTCCTTACCGGTACGGGCGCGGTGACGCAGGTGCGGGGGCGCGGGCTGTGGGCGGGCGTCGACATCGAGCCCACACACGGCAGCGGCCGCGAGATCTCCGAGAAGCTGATGGAGCGGGGTGTGCTGGTCAAGGACACCCACGGGTCGACGATCCGGCTCGCTCCGCCTCTGGTGATCAGCAAGGAGGACCTGGACTGGGGCCTTGATCAGATTCGGGCTGTGCTGGCTTAGATCACTGGGCCGGCCCGCCCAGCTCGGGCTCGGCCCCGTGGGGAGGGAGGAGGAGGGAGGAGGAGGTGGGTCGGGCCGGGGCGGGGTCCCAGGGCTCAGTGTTTGGCGCCGACTCCGCCGAACATGGCCACGTCCTCGGCGTCGGCTGCCGAGCCTTCCGCTCGCCAGCGGTTGCACGACACCACCCCGGGAGCGAGCAGCTCCAGTCCCTCGAAGAAACCGGCGACCTGCTCGGGGGTGCGTTGCGTCAGCTTGGGCGTGCCGTTCTCGTTCCAGAACGCGACCGCCTCGTCCACGTCGGGCATCTCCGGGCTGGTGATCGTGTGCGAGAGGACCAGATGGCTGCCGGCCGGAAGCGCGTCGAGCAGGCGGCGCACGATGCCGTACGCCTCGGAGTCGTCGTCGATGAAGATGACGACTCCGAGCAGGATGAGGCCGACCGGCTGGTCGAAGTCCAGTGTCTTGGCCGCGTGTTCGAGGATCTTCTCGACGTTGCGCAGGTCCTCGTCGAGGTAGTCGGTCCTGCCCTCGGGGGCGCTGGTGAGCAGGGCGCGCGCGTGGGTGAGGACCAGCGGGTCGTTGTCCACGTAGACGACACGCGACTCGGGTGCGAGCCGCTGGGCGACCTCGTGGGTGTTGTCGGCGGTCGGCAGTCCGGTGCCGATGTCGAGGAACTGCCGGATGCCGCACTCGGTCACGAGGTGGCTCACGGCGCGCCCGAGGAACTGCCGGTCGGCCAACGCGTACGCGCCGATGCCGGGGTGCAGCGCGCGGATCTGGTCCCCGGCGGCCTGGTCGACGGGGTAGTTGTCCTTGCCGCCGAGCCAGTAGTTCCAGATCCGGGCCGTGTGAGGCTGCGTGGTGTTGATCCTGCTGTCGGTCATGTGCGCGGTCGCCTCCGAGTCCGTGGTCGAACAACCGGCAGCGTACTCGGGTGACTTGAGAGACGGCCGCTCAGCCCTGACCGGCCTCAGAGGATCACGTGCGGCAGGAATCTCGCGTACTCGTCCGTGATCAGACCGGCCGACTCCCGGATGCCTAGCCCCGCCGCCTCGTTCTCGACGACCCACGCGCCGAGCACCACACGGTTGCCGTCGAAGTCGGGCAGGGGCGCCAACTCCTGGTAGCAGCAGGCGTCCTCGCGTACGACGGGTGCGGCGTCCGGTGGGTGGACCGTGACGCCGGCGCCTTCGCGGCCGAGGAGGGGTTTGGCGACATAACCCCGCTCGGAGGCGAGCTCGCGGGGGCCGTCCAGGTAGGCGGGGAGGAGGTTGGGGTGGCCGGGGTACAGCTCCCAAAGGATCGCCAGCAGCGCCTTGTTGGAGAGGAGCATCTTCCAGGCGGGTTCGATCCAGAGGGTGGAGCCGGTGCCGCCGCCGTTGTCGAGGGTCTCCAGGACGTGCGGGGCGAAGCGGTCGGTGGTCAGCCACTCCCACGGGTAGAGCTTGAAGCAGCTGCGGATGAAGCCGAGCTTCTTGTCGACGAAGCGCCGCGAGAGCCGGTCCCAGCCGATGTCCTCCATGGAGATCGCCTCGGTGGCGAGCCCGGCCTGCTGCGCGGTCTCGCGCAGATACGCGACCGTCATCAGGTCCTCGCCCAGCTCGTCGCCCGCGGAGTGCGCGAAGTACAGGGGGCCGCCGGGCGGGAGCAGCGGTGCCTGCTTCTTCCAGGCGTCGACGAGGCGTTCGTGGAGGGAGTTCCACTGGTCGGCGCCGGGGAAGCGCTCCTCCATCCAGAACCACTGCGGGCTCGCGGCCTCGACCAGGGAGGTCGGAGTGTCGGCGTTGTACTCCAGCATCTTGGCCGGGCCACTCGTGCCGTCGTAGTGGAGGTCGAACCGTCCGTAGAGGGAGGGGAGTTCGGCTCGGCGGTGCCAGGCCTCGGTGACCGCGTCGGCGACTCGGGGGTCCGTGATGCCGAGGTCGGCGAGGCGGCCGTGCGTCACGATGTGCTCGGCCGCGGCGAGGCACATCGTGTGCAGCTCCTCGACGACCTCTTCGAGGGCTTCCACCTCGGGGAGCGTGAACACGTAGTAGGCGGACTCGTCCCAGTACGGGCGCAGCGAGTCGTCGGGGTAGCGGGTGAGGGGGTAGATGAGCCCCTGGTCCTCGACCGTCTGCTGCCAGCCGGGGCGGGGGGTGGTGGTGCGACGCTCCATGGTCCGGCTCAGCCGCCGCCGCTGCCCGAGCAGCCGAAGCCGTCGCGGTCGACTGCCTCGCTGCGGCTGAAGGTGCCGTTGTCGGCGTGGCGTCCGTCGATGTCGGCGTCGTAGTACCAGTCGGCGTCCATACGGCCGGTCCTGCCGGTACCTGTACCGGTGCCGGTGCCCGCGCTCGTCCCGTACGAACTGCCGCCGCTCTGGCGCCCCTTGCCGTACGAGGACGACGAGCCGGAGGACGAGCCGGAGGACGAGCCGGAGGACGAACTGCTCGTGCAGTTCTTGTCGGCGACGATTTTGTAGCCGGTGAGATAGTCGTAACTGTCGCGGTCCACGCACCGCTTGTCCGGTTCCGAACCGCACGAGGTCAGGGCCGCCGCGAGGACGCCCATTCCGCCGAGTATCACCGTGCTGGACCGCAGCCTGCGCCGCGGGGCCTTCTGCTCTGCCATCTGCTTTCCGTTCCCCCGTTGTCGTACGTGCGTTGTCGTACGTGATCACTTGATCGGCGATCAGCGTAGGTAAGGGGCACCGCGCCACGCCAACCGGCGCAGCCGAATCCCCTTCCTCTACAGTCACTTCGTGTCTCTTGGGATGATTTGCGCACTCGGTTCAGCGGTCTGCTTCGGCACGGCCTCCGTCTTCCAGGCCATCGCGGCCCGCGCCACCGCGCCGGGGACGGGGTCCGGGGTCGACCCCGCACTGCTGCTGCGCGCGGTGAAGCAGTGGCGGTACATCGTGGGGCTCGGGCTCGACGGGCTCGGATTCCTGCTCCAGATCGTGGCCCTGCGTTCCATCCCGATCTACGCGGTCGGCGCGGCGCTCGCCGCGAGCCTCGCCGTCACCGCGGTGGTGGCATCGCGGTTGCTGCGGGTGCGGCTCAGCGGGGTGGAATGGGCGGCCGTGGGGGTGGTGTGCGCAGGGCTCGCGATGCTGGGGCTCGCGTCCGGGGACGAGGGCGATGACGCCGGTTCGAGGACGCTGCGGTACGTGATGCTGGGCGTGGCGGTGGGGGTGTTGGTACTGGGGGCGGCGGCCGGGCGGCTGCCGGGGCGGGGGCGGGCGTTGGCGCTGGGGCTCGGGGCGGGGTTCGGTTTCGGGGTGGTGGAGGTGTCGGTCCGGCTGATCGACGACGCGTCGCCGGGTGCACTGCTGGCCAACCCCGCTGCTTACGCCCTCCTGGTGGGTGGAGGGGCGGCGTTCCTGCTCCTCACGTCGGCGTTGCAGCGGGGCTCGGTGACGACCGCTACCGCGGGGATGGTGATCGGGGAGACGATCGGGCCCGCGGTGGTGGGGGTGGTGTGGCTCGGGGATCGGACGCGGGACGGCATGGAATGGGTGGCGGTGCTTGGCTTCGCGGTGGCGGTGGCGGGAGCACTGACGCTGGCCCGCTTCGGCGAGGCGCCGACTCCTGCGGAGGGCCTGGACCCGATCGGTTCGCCCGGCCCGTCCGGCCCGTCGGGTCCGTCGGGTCCGTCCGGCCCGTCCGGCCCGTCCGGCCCGTCCGGCGGCTGAGGACACTTGGTGGCGGGGCTGTGGGGTTGCCCCTGCTGCGGCTCGCGAGGCGTTGGGGTCGGGTCAACCAGCCCGTCGGGCAACTGAGAACACTCGGACTCGGCGGCAAGGCTTTGGCGTTGCCCCTGGCGCGAATCGCGGCGACGGGGTCAGGTTGATCAGCCCGTCCGGCGTTTGAGGACGAACTCGGCGGAGCCGGTGATTGCGGTGCGCACGGCTGCGGGGGCGGTGTACCGGTGCGCACGGCTGCGGGGGCGGTGTACCGGTGCGCACGGCTGCGGGGGCGGTGATTGCGGTGCGCACGGCTGCCCGAGCGATGACCTCGGCGCACGGCTACGGAGCCGGCGTATCGGTGCGCACGGCTGCGGGGCGGTGAGTCCGGTGCAGCACGGCTGCCCGAGCGGTGATCTCCGAGCGCACGGCTGCGGGGGGCGGTATCTACCCCCGGGGGGAAACCGCCGCGGAGGGCTCGGTTCAGGCCTACGGCAACGCCCTGCACAGGGCATCCAGCGCTGCCGACCAGCCATGGTCCGCCGGGGTTCCGTAGCCCACCACCAGCGCGTCCCGCTCAGGGAGGCTCGCGGCGGGATGGCGGAAGCTCGCCAGGCCCTGCACCGCGAGCCGTTGCCAGCTCGCCGCCTGTACCACCGAGCGCTCCGTGCCCGGCGGGAGTTCGAGCACCGCGTGCAGCCCCGCGGCGATCCCCGTGGCCCGCACCTCCGGCGCCCGCGCGGCGAGGGCGGCGACCAGCTGGTCCCGTCGGCGCCGATAGCGCAGGCGCGCACCCCGCACATGGCGGTCGTACGCGCCCGACGTGATGAACTCCGCGAGCGTCAGCTGGTCCAGCGCCCCGCACGCCCATTCCGAGCCCCCCTTCGCCTCGACGACCTCGGCGGCGATCGGCGCCGGAAGGACCATCCAGCCGAGCCTGAGGCCCGGGGCCAGGGACTTGCTCGCCGTGCCGAGATAGACCACGCGGTCGGGGTCCAGGCCCTGGAGCGCGCCCACCGGCTGCCGGTCGTAACGGAACTCACCGTCGTAGTCGTCCTCCAGGATCAGGCCCCCCTCACGCCGAGCCCAGTCGACGGCCGCCGCGCGGCGGTCGGGATGCAGCGGGACCCCGGTGGGGAACTGGTGGGCGGGCGTCAGGAGGGCGACCTTCGCCGATCCGGCCCCCAACTCCGCAGTGGACGTGCCCAGTTCGTCGTAGGGCAGCGGCCTCGTCCGCAGCCCCGCCCGGTGCAGGAGATTCCAGTGCACGTCGAGGCCGTACGACTCGACCGTCACCTCCCGCAGACCGCGCGCCCGCAGCACGCCGCCCAGCACGCGCAGCCCCTGCGCGAACCCTGCGCAGATGACGACGCGGTCCGGATCCGTGTGCACGCCGCGCGCCCGGGAGAGGTACCCGGCAAGGGCCGTGCGCAGCTCGACGCGGCCGCGTGGATCGCCGTAACCGAGGGCGTCGTTCGGGGCAGTCGCCATGGCCCGGCGCGCGGCCTTGAGCCAGGCGGCGCGCGGGAACGAGGAGAGGTCGGGGGTGCCCGGCATCAGGTCGTACGTCGGGCTGCCCGCGGCCCTGCGGTGGGGGGCGGGTTCGGCGGGGCGCGGCACGGCGCGTTCGGCGACGCGGGTGCCCGAACCCTGGCGCGCGGTGAGCCAGCCCTCGGCGACGAGGTCGGCGTACGCGTCGGCGACGGTGTTGCGGGCGACGCCCAGGTCCACGGCGAGGGAGCGGGACGAGGGGAGGCGGGTGCCGGGGGCGAGTCTGCCGCCGCGCACCGCTTCGCGCAGGGCGTCCGTGAGGCCCTTGCGCACGCCGGAGTGCGTCGCGTCGCCCCCGGTCTCCAGGTGGAGGTCGACGCCCAAAGTGGCCCAGGAATCTTCCATGGGAATGGACCATACCCGTGGGCTACTGCGACCGTACGGTCGACGTCATGACGACGATCGACAACACCCACGGACAGCCGCAGCAGACCAAGGAGTACGTCCACGAGCACACGCCCCGCCTCGACTGGCACACCCAGGCCCCCGAGGTGTTCAAGGCGATGATCCGGCTCGACGCGGCGGCCCGTAAGGGCGTCGACCCGGTGATCCTGGAGCTCGTGAAGATCCGCGCCTCGCAGCTCAACCACTGCGCGCTCTGCGTCGACATGCACAGCAAGGACGCGCTCGCCGCGGGCGAGAGCGTGGAGCGGATCATCCAGCTCAGCGCGTGGGAGGAGTCGCAGCACTTCTACACGGCCAAGGAGGTCGCCGCGATCGAACTGGCCGAGGCGATCACCGTCCTGACGGACGGCTTCGTGCCGGACGAGGTGTACGACAGGGCGGCGGCCCTCTTCGACGAGCAGGAACTGACGCAGCTGATCGCCGCGATCACGGTGATCAACGCGTGGAACCGCTTCGGCGTCTCGACGCGTCAGGTGCCGGGCCACTACAAGGCCGAAGCCAAGGCCGGAGGCCACAAGTGAGCCCTCGGACCACCTACCTCGACAAGGGCGTCACCAGCGCGCTGTCCGCGCTGAGCGCCGCGGCGAAGAAGGGGCTCGGCGACCCTGTGCTCGCCGAGCTCGTGATGGTGCGGGCCTCGCAGATCAACGCGTGCGCGTTCTGTCTGGACATGCATGTGGACATCGCCGTGCAGAACGGCGAGACGGCGAAGCGGATCGCTCTCCTCAACGCCTGGGCGGAGGCGGGTGAGCTCTACAGCGAGCGGGAGCGGGCCGCGCTCGCGCTGACCGACGCGGTCACGGTCCTCACGGACGGGTTCGTCCCCGACGCGGCGTACGAGGCGGCGGCGAAACACTTCGACGAGGCCGAACTCGCCCATCTCATCGGGGTGATCACCGTCATCAACAGCTGGAACCGGGTGATGGTCAGCCGCCGGATCGAGCCGGGAGGGTACGCGCCGTGACGGCACGAGCCGTGCAGGTACCCGCCGTTGGCCTCGCGGACGAATTCCGCGCGCTGCATCTCGGGCGGGCGCCCGGCGACCCGCTGGTCCTGCCCGGGCCGTGGGACGCGGCCAGCGCGGGGGTCTTCGTGGACGCCGGATTCCCGGCGCTCGCGACGCCGAGCGCGGGGATCGCGGCGTCGCTCGGGTACGCGGACGGGGAGGTGCCGCCGGACGAGATGTTCGCGGCGGTGGCCCGGATCGTGCGGTCGGTCGCCGGGGCCGTGCCGGTGTCCGCGGACATCGAGGACGGCTACGGGCTGCCGCCGAAGGAGCTGGTGGAGCGGATCCTGGAGACGGGCGCGGTGGGCTGCAACCTGGAGGATTCTGCGGGCGGCGCCCTCAAGGACCCGCGCGAGCAGGCGGACTTCTTGGCGGAAGTACGTGCTGTCGCGGGCCCGGGGCTGTTCCTCAACGCGCGCGTGGACACGTTCATCCGGGGCGCCGTCGATCCCGGGCAGGCGGTGGATCGGGCTCGGCTGTACGTCGAGGCGGGCGCGGACTGCGTCTACCCGATCATGGCGCCCCCGGAGGCGCTGCCGGCGCTGCGGGCGGGCGTCGAGGGCCCGGTCAACGCGGTGGCCAAGCCCGGCGGCCCCTCCCTCCGGGAGCTGGGCGAGCTCGGCGCCACGCGGATCACGTTCGGCCCCGGCCTGCAGATCCGGGCGACGAAGGCGTTGCGGACCATCGCCGCGGCGCTGGGGTAGCCGTGGAGGCGCCGTTGAATGCGCCGCCCGAGAGCCCGCGCGTCCGCTCCCTCGCGCGTTTAACAAACGTTGCACAGATGCTCGACACGGGGCTACGCTGGCTTACATGGCGAGCACCATAGGGTTCAGGCCCACAGAGGCGGACGAGCGCATCATCAAAGCCGCCATGCGAGGCGGCGACAGCACGAGCGACGTCATCCGCCGCGCCCTGCGTCTCCTCGAACGCGAGGAGTGGATGACCGAGGCACGAGCGGCGGCGGAACGCCTGGCGGACGAGGACCTCTCCACGGAACCTGACGCCTGGTGATCCGGGGAGCCGTCTACCGGGTCGACCTCGGCGATGCCAAGCGCGGGCACGAGCAGCGTGGGCGACGGTACGGGCTCGTGCTCAGCCCCACTTCCATGCCGTGGAACGTCGCGACGGTCATCCCGACATCCACCAGCGCACAGGCTGCGGTCTTCCGTCCGGAACTGGAGATCGCCGGCACCCTGACACGACTGCTTGTCGACCAGATCCGCTCTGTCGACGTCACGTACATCCACGGCGACCCCGTGCACTACCTCGACCGGCATGAGATGGCTGAGGTCGAGCACGCGCTCAGCCACTACCTCGGCATGTGACGCACCGGTGCCGGGCCCCCGGCAGACACGGGGTCCCGGCACCGGTGCCTGGTGGTTACTCGGGCAGCCAGCCCCGCCACTTCGACTCATGGTCGGCGACCCAAGCCTTCGCCGCGTCCTCCGGCGCCATCTTCTTGTCCGCGATCATCAGCGAGACCTCGTTCTGGTCCTCCTCCGACCACTTGAAGTTCTTCAGGAACTCCGCCGCGTCGCCGCCCTTCTTGGCGAAGTCGGCGTTGAAGTACTTCTGCAGGGGCGTGTGCGGGTAGGCGCACTTGATCTTGGCGGGGTCGGCGTCGCAGCCCTCCTTGTACTCGGGCAGCTTCACCTCCGTCATCGGCACCTTCTCGAACAGCCACTGCGGCTTGTACCAGTACGACAGGAACGGCTTCTTCTGCTTGGCGAACTGCTCGATCTGCGTGATCTGCGCCGCCTCGGAACCCGCGAAGACGACCTCGTAGTCCAGACCGAGGTTCTTCACCAGGGCCTTGTCGTTCGTGACGTACGACGGGGAGCCGTCCATGAGCTGGCCCTTGCTGCCGCTCTCGGAGGTGCGGAAGTCCTTCGCGTACTTGTTGAGGTTCTTCCAGTCGGTGACGTCCGGGTGCTTCTTCGCGAAGTACGTCGGGACGTACCACCCGATGTGCCCGGTGACCCCCACATCGCCGCCGGGGACGATCGTCTTCTTGTCCTTGATGTAGCGCTGCTCCTGGTCCGGGTGGCCCCAGTCCTCCATGATCGCGTCGACACGGCCCTGGCTGAGCGCGTCCCAGGCGGGGACCTCGTCGATCTGGACCTTGTCGACCCGGTAGCCGAGCTCGTGCTTGAGCAGGTACTCGGCGACGGCCACGTCCGCCTGCGCGCCGACCCAGGACTGGACGGACAGCGTCACGGTCTTGGCGCCCTCGGCGTTGGCGTACGGGGACGCCTGCTTGGTCATGTCGGAGGCGCAGCCCGAGAGGGCGAGGAGGGCACAGCCCGCCGTCGCCGCACTCGTCACACGCATCACACGCATCACACGCGTACGTACTCGCATGTCACGCACCCTTCTTCGTGCCGCGTTCCCGGCGTGTCGTCGGCTGCGTGACCCGGTCGAGCATGAGCCCGAGGCACACGATCGCCGTTCCGGCCACGAGGCCCGTGGCCAGGTCGCCCTGCGCGAGGCCGAACACCGCTTCGTAACCGAGTGCGCCACCGCCCACCAGACCGCCGATGACGACGACGGCGAGGATCAGGACGACCGCCTGGTTGACGGCGAGCAGGAGCGCCGGGCGGGCCAGCGGGAGCTGGACCTGGCGCAGTTGCTGCCAGCTGGTGGCGCCGAGGGAGTGGGACGACTCCATGGCGGCGGCGTCGACCTGGCGCAGCCCCTGCGTGGTGATGCGGATGACGGCGGGCAGCGCGTACACGATGGCCGCGGCGACCGCGGGGGCGCGGCCGATGCCGAAGAGGGCCACGACCGGGATCAGGTACACGAACTGCGGCATCGTCTGGAAGACGTCGAGCACGGGCCGCAGGATCTTCTCCAGCCGTGGACTGCGCGCCGCGGCGACGCCGATCGCGAAGCCCAGGACCACGGTGACGGCGACGGCCGCAAGGACCTGCGCGAGCGTGTCCAACGAAGGCTTCCACACGCCCAGTACGCCGGTCGCCGCCATGGCGAGGACCGCGGTCAGCGCGGTCTGCCAGGTGCCGATCAGCCAGGCGAGAGCCGCGATGACGAGGAGCACCGACCACCAGGGCATGCCCTGCAGACCGTCACGGATCGGGTCGAGGACCCAGGTGGTGAAGCGCGCGGCCCAGTCGGCTGTGCCGCCGACGACGGGCACACCGGTGTAGATGTGGTCGACCATCCACTCCTTGGCGGTGTTCACCGGCTCGGCGATGTTCACGATCCAGCTCTCGGGCCACTCCAGGCGGTCCGCGAAGCGCGCGGCGAGCGCGGCCACGACGGTGGCCGCCGCCGCCACGGCCCAGCCGCCTCCGCCCCGCAGCGGCGAGTCGTCCTGGGCGTTGGCGCCGAGCCGCTCCCCCGCGGCGCCCGTCACGCGGTCCAGGACCACGGCAAGCAGCACGATCGGGATGCCGGCCGCGAGCGCGGCTCCGACGTCCACCGAGCCGAGGGCCTGGTAGACGCGGTCACCGAGACCGGCGCCGCCGATCATCGACGCGATGACGGCCATGCCGAGCGCCATCATGATCGTCTGGTTGAGGCCGAGAAGGAGTTCCTTGCGGGCCAGCGGGAGGCGCGCGGAGAGCAGACGCTGACGTGCGGTGGTGCCGAGCGACGTCACCGCCTCCATCACGCCGCCGTCGGCGCCGCGCAGGCCGAGCGCGGTGAGCCGGGCCATCGGCGGAGCCGCGTACACGACGGTCGCGATGACCGCGGCGGGCACGCCGATGCCGAAGACCAGGGCGACGGGCAGCAGATACGAGAAGGCCGGGAGCACCTGCATGGTGTCGAGGACCGGCCGCAGGATGCGGAAGACCCGGTCGTTGAGACCGCCGGCGAGGCCGAGCAGCATGCCGAGGACGACGGAGACGAGTACGGCCACGATCATCAGGGACAGCGTCTGCATCGTCGGCACCCACATGCCGAGCAGTCCGCACAGGCCGAACGAGGCAGCGGCGAGGACCGCGAGCCGCACGCCCGCGACCCGCCAGGCGACGAGGGCTGCGCCCACGGTCACTCCGGCCCAGCCGGCCGCGAGCAGCACCAGGTAGACGCCGCGGATGGAGAGCACGATGCCGTTGGAGATGTTGCCGAGGACGTAGACGAACAGCGGGTGGCTGTCGCGGTTGTCGATGATCCAGTCAGTGGTCTTGCCGAGCGGCTCCGTCAGGTCGACGGTGAGCGCGCCGGGCCAGGCGCCGGACGCCCACTTGGCGTTGACGATGGGGATGAGGATCGCCGCGGCGACCGCGAGCAACAGCAGCTTGCCGACGGCACGGTGGCGCAGGAGCGCGCCGATTCCCGAGTCGCGTACGGGAGTCGAAGCGGTGGCGGTGGCCATCAGGCGACCACCTCGCCGGTATCGGAGCGCCCCTTGTCGGGCTTCTGCGCCGGCGTCACGGGAGCCACGCCCGCGACGACGCCGAGCAGCGCCTCGTGGTCGACGACGCCCAGGCAGCGCGGGCCGTCCATCACACGCACCGGGAAGCCGGACTTGGCGACGGCCTCGATGGCGTCGGCGACCTTGGCGTCCGGCGCGAGCGCCGGGCCGCGGTCCTGCTCGTCGGCGTCGGCGGGACGCATGGCGGTGCGCACGCTCATCACGTCGGCGCGCGCCACGTCCCGTACGAAGTCGCGTACGTAGTCGTCGGCCGGGGAGCCGACGATCTCCTCGGGCGTGCCGAGCTGCACGATGCGGCCGTCGCGCATCAGCGCGATGCGGTCGCCCAGGCGCAGGGCCTCGCTGAGGTCGTGGGTGATGAAGACCATCGTGCGGCCCTCCTCGCGGTGCAGGCGGATGACTTCTTCCTGCATGTCGCGGCGGATGAGCGGGTCGAGGGCGCTGAACGGCTCGTCGAAGAGCAGGACCTCGGGGTCGACGGCGAGGGCGCGGGCCAGGCCGACGCGCTGCTGCTGGCCGCCGGAGAGCTGTCCGGGCTTGCGCTGCTCAAGGCCTTCGAGGCCGACCTTGGCGACGACTTCGAGTGCCTTGGCGCGGCGCTCGGCCTTGCCGACGCCCTGGATCTCCAGGCCGTACGCGACGTTGTCGAGGACGGTGCGGTGCGGGAGGAGGCCGAAGTGCTGGAAGACCATGGCGGCGCGGTGCCTGCGCAGTTCGCGAAGGCGCGCCTTGTCCATGCCGAGTACGTCCTCGCCGTCGATCGCGATGGACCCCGACGTCGGCTCGATGAGCCGGGTGAGGCAGCGTACGAGCGTCGACTTGCCGGAGCCCGAGAGGCCCATGACGACGAAGACCTCGCCCTTCTTGACCTCGAAGGACACATCGCGCACGGCGGCGGTGCAGCCGGTCTGCTCGCGCAGTTCGGCGGGGGTGAGGTCATGGACGGACGTGTCGCCCGGTATTCGGTCCGCCTTCGGGCCGAAGACCTTCCAGAGGTTCTCGACGGCGAAGACGGGTCCGTCCGCGGACTGCGGTGTCGTGTCTTCCGTTGTTTTCACCAAGGCCTCGCTCATCGGCCGTCACCACCCAGCATCTCGGCACACTTCTCCCCGACCATGAGCACTCCGATCATCGGGTTCACGGCGGGCATCGTCGGGAAGACGGATGCGTCCGCGATACGGATTCCTTCGAGTCCCCGGATCTTCAACTCCGGGTCCACCACGGCGAGTTCGTCGGTGGTGGCACCCATGCGGCAGGTTCCCGCCGGGTGGTAGACGGTGTGCGCGGCCTTGCGCACGAGTTCGCTGATCTCGGCGTCGTCGGTGACATCGGGACCGGGGAAGACCTCGCGCTTGAGCCACTTGGCGAAGGGCTCGGCCTGCGCGACCTTACGGGCCAGCTTGATGCCGTCGACGAGGGTCTGACCGTCGTAGTCGACGCCGTTCTCGTCGTACTCGAAGTACTTGAAGTCGAGGGCGGGCTTCACCTCGGGGTCGGCCGACGTCAGGTAGACGCGGCCGCGCGCACGGGACTTGGGGATGTTCGGCGTCATCGACACGCCGTGCTCCGGGCGTTCGTAGCCCAGGCGCTCCGGGTTGTCCGTGAACGGAATCTGGTAGAAGTGGAACATCAGGTCGGGGCCCTTGTGCTCCGGGTCCCGCTTCACGAAGAGGCCCGCGTCGGAGTCCATCGCGGAGTTGCCGGGCAGCGGCCCGTTGGTCTCCCAGACGATGACCGACTCGGGGTGGTCCAGGAGGTTCTCGCCGACGCCCGGCAGGTCGTGCACGACCGGGATGCCGAGGGCTTCGAGGTCCTTCGCCGGGCCGATGCCGGAGTGCATGAGCAGCCGGGGCGTGTCGACGGCGCCCGCGCAGACCAGGACCTCGCGGCGGGCGGTGAGCAGCTGTTCGGCGCCGTCCTTCGTACGGATGTGGACGCCGCGCGCGGTCTTGCCCGCCAGCTCCAGCCTGGTGGCCCAGGTCTCCAGGAACAGATGGAGGTTCGGGCGGTCGCCGGCCTCCATGTGGGGGTGGAGGTAGGCGACGGACGCGGAGGAGCGCTTGTTGTTCTCCGGGTGGTACGACAGGTCGAAGAAGCCGACGCCCTCGTCGAAGGGCTTGTCGTTGAAGCCGACGACCTCGGGGACGCCGAGCGCGCTCTTCGTCGCCTCGACCCAGTCGGTGGCGATCTGGTTCTGGTCCTTCTTGGCGACGCGCACGATGTTGTTGCGCAGCTTGCCGAAGAAGGGGTCCATCGCCTTGGCGCCCCAGCCGGTCGCGCCGGCCTCTTCCCACTCGTCCCAGTCGGAGGGCAGCGGCTTGAAGGAGATCAGGGTGTTGTGCGACGAGCAGCCGCCGAGGACCTTGGCGCGGCTGTGCAGGATGTGCGAGTTGCCGCGCGGCTGCTCGGTGGTCGTGTAGCCGTAGTCGAGGTCGCCGCCGAGCAGGCCGAGCCAGCGGCGCAGCGTGAGGACGTCCTCGCGGTCGATGTCGCTGGGGCCGCCCTCGATGACGGCGACGGTGACGCCCGGGTCCTCGGTGAGCCGGGACGCGATCACCGACCCTGCGGTTCCGCCACCGACGATGACGTAGTCGTACTCAGTGGTCTCAGCCATGCGTGCTGCTCCTCTTCCTGCGAGGTGTGGTGCCAAGGTGCTTGCGCGTATAGAGCGGGGGGTGCTCGGACGTGCGGATACAGATACGTGCGCGGGGGCGGGACTGCCGCCCCCGCGCACGCCTGAGTGCTTCGGGCCTCAGCCCGCGAACCAGCGGACCGGCCGCGGAGCGAGGTTCTGGTAGATGTGCTTGGACTCGCGGTACTCGGCGAGCCCGGCGGGTCCGAGCTCGCGCCCGACGCCGCTCTTGCCGAAGCCGCCCCACTCCGCCTGCGGAAGGTAGGGGTGGAAGTCGTTGATCCAGACCGTCCCGTGGCGCAGGCGCCGGGCCATGCGGCGGCCGAGGCCCGCGTCGTTGGTCCACACGGCGCCCGCGAGGCCGTACTCGGTGTCGTTGGCGAGCGCGACGGCCTCGTCCTCGGTGCGGAAGGTCTCGACGGTCAGGACCGGGCCGAAGACCTCTTCGCGCACGACGCGCATCTCGCGGTGGCACTGGTCGAGGACGGTCGGCTCGTAGAAGTAGCCGGTCGCGGGGCGTACTTCGCTGGGCTCGGGGCGCTTGCCGCCGGTGCGCAGGACCGCGCCTTCCTCCAGTGCGGAGGCGACGTACGACTCGGTCTTCTCGCGCTGCTGCTGCGAGACGAGCGGGCCGCACTCGACGCCGTCCTCGGTGCCGCGGCCGAGCTTGATGCGGCTCGCGCGGCGGGCGAGTTCGGCGACGAAGCGCTCGCGCACCGACTCCTCGATGATGAGGCGGCCGCCGGCGGAGCAGACCTGCCCGCTGTGGATGAAGGCGGCGTTCAGCGCCTGGTCGACGGCGGTGTCGAAGCCTTCTTCGGTGGCGCAGGCGTCGGCGAAGACGACGTTCGGGTTCTTGCCGCCGAGTTCGAGGGCGACCTTCTTGACGCCGAGGGCGGCGGCCTGGGCGACCTTGGTGCCGGAGACGAGGCCGCCGGTGAAGGAGACCAGGTCGACGTCGGGGTGGTCGGACAGGCGCGCGCCGACGGTGTGGCCGGGCCCGGTCACGATGTTGGCGACGCCGGCCGGGAGGCCCGCCTCGACGAGCAGCTCGATCAGCGCGACCGTCGTCAGCGGAGTGACCTCACTCGGCTTGATGACGAAGGTGTTGCCCGCGGCGAGCGCGGGGGCGATCTTCCAGCTGGCCTGGAGGAGCGGGTAGTTCCACGGGGTGATCATCGTGCAGACACCGACGGGCTCGTGCACGACGACGCTGTGGATGTCGTCGGAGCCGGCGTCGACCACGCGGCCCGCGCCCTCGCCGATCACCAGGTCGGCGAAGTAGCGGAAGGCGTCGGCGACGCAGTCGACGTCGACGCGGCCCTCCTCGACGGTCTTGCCCGCGTCGCGGCTCTCCAGGAGCCCGATCTTCTCGCGGTCGCGTACGAGGAGGTCGGCCACGCGGCGCAGCAGCGCGGCCCGTTCGGCGACGGGCGTGGCCGGCCACGGTCCGTTGTCGAAGGCCTCGCGGGCGGCGGCGATGGCCGCGTCGGTGTCGTCGGTGCCGCCCTCGGCGATCAGTGCGAACGGCTTGGCATCAGCCGGGTCGAGGATCTCGCGTGTGGCGCCGGAGAGGGCGTCGCGCCACTCTCCGCCCACGTGGATGGTCTGTTGTGCGGACACGTCCCGTTTGCCTTCCATTCCTGTCATACGCCCCGCCTGTCACGCGCGGTAGCCGGGTGCACATGCCCCGAGGCGGAGAAACCATGCGCATTACATAACTGAAAGTGCGCTGTGTCACTGCGCGTGCAGGCACCTGGGGTGAAACGTACGCTCGAAGGGTGGTTTGTGGGTTTTGCCCGTGGAGGTGGCGCAATGCGTGGAACATCCAAGCGGCAAGCCTGGAGCGCCGCGACCTTCACGGCCACCTGTACGGCGGCCGCGTTGCTGGTCGCACCGGCTGTCGCCCTCGCCGACACGGAGGATCTGAGCGCCCAGGAGATCTCCGACCAGGCGGAGCGTGAACTGCTCGACGCGAAGTCCGTCCACCTGGAGCTGGAGCAGAGGGGCGCGAACACGGACGGCGACGAACCGGTCTCCATGGACCTCACCCTGGACCAGGACGACAACTGCGTCGGCTCGCTGCGCATGGCCGACGACGGCGGCGGCCTCGAGCTGATCAAACAAGGCAAGAAGGTCTGGATGAAGCCCGACCTCGCCTTCTGGAAGGCCCAGCTCCCCGGCGGCCGGGGCGAGGCGGCGGCCGAGGTGATCGGGGACCGCTATCTCTACGGCACGACCGACGACGCCCTGCTCAGGGACATGGCCGGGGTCTGCGACCTGAACGCACTCCAGGACGAGGTGAAGAACAAGTCCGACGACAACACGGCCCTGAGGAAGGGCGGGACGACGAAGGTCGACGGCACGTCCGTCATTCCCGTCACCGGCAGGGAGGACGGCAGGACGACCACGCTGTATGTGGCGACGGAAGGCGCTCCGTACCTGGTCAGGGCCACGGAGAAAGGCGGAGGGACCGACTCGACGCTGAAGCTCAGCGACTACGACGAGCCGGTCCCGACGAAGACGCCGTCCGAGGAGGACTCCGTGGACGTGTCCCAGCTGCGGGGCCAGGCGACGGCCAGGCCGGCCGCGCACTGAGCGCTACACGTACTGCGGGCTACACGTACTGCCGGCTACACGTACTGAGCGCTACTCGCCGGCTTCGTCGAAGTCCGCGGGCTCGTCCTGCACCGCGAGGCCCGCGACCCACAGCGGCATCAGCCAGTGCACGACGAACACGGTGAAGAGGGCGGGGAAGAGCAGGTCCTCGGTGTCCCAACCCTTGTGCGCCGCGAACCCCGCGGCGACGGTGGCCGCGAGGAGCAGCCACAGCATCAACTGACGGGCACGGGCCGCCACCCGGACCCGCTCCGCGCGCTGCCGCTCGTCGAGTGCGCGTTCGCGCAGTTCGAGGAGGCCGCGCGTGGACGCGTTGATGGCGCCGGTGGCGACACACCAGGGCAGTAGGAGCCCGAGCATCGTCCACGTCGCCCAGCGCTGGTCGCCGACGGCCGAGAGCAGCCAGGTCGCGATACCCGCCGCGGTCAGCGCGATGTGGGCGCCGACCACGAGTCGCCTGCGCGCGGCGGTCGCGTACATCGGCGCTCCCTCGCGCCGGTTCATGAGCGCGAACATCCGCCGGTCGTACCCGGTCATCGGTCGCGCCCCCGTCTGTGCCATCTGCTGGTCCGTCATCCCTGACTCCTCCCGTAGACCTCGTTCGTGAGCGGGCGGAACGGCTCGAGGGAGAACAGCGCCTCCACCGGCAGCCCGAAGAACACCGCGATCTTCAGCGCCAGGTCGAGGCTCGGGTTGTACTGCCCGCGCTCGATGTAGCCGATGGTCTGGTAGTGAACCCCCACCGCCTCGGCCAGGCTCTGACGCGACACTTTCCGCTCCGCGCGCACCATCGCCAACCTGTTGTGCACTTGCTCGCTCATGTATAAGAAGTACTACATCGGTGAGCAGGTACGCAACAGAGGTCTTCCGGAGACGTTCATCCGGCGGCGTGGCCGGACGCACGTCACCCCCGGCTGCCGGTAGGCGGCTGCCGGGGGTGACGTGGGGTGTCGTACGTGTCGTACGTGGCGTACTAGATGAGGCCGAGGCCGCGGACCGCCTCGCGCTCCTCGGTGAGCTCCTGCACGGACGCGTCGATGCGCGTGCGCGAGAACTCGTTGATCTCCAGGCCCTGGACGATCTCGTACTTGCCGTCCTTGGTGGTGACGGGGAAGGAGGAGATGAGGCCCTCCGGAACGCCGTACGAACCGTCCGACGGGATGCCCATCGAGGTCCAGTCACCGGCGGCCGTGCCGTTCACCCACGTGTGGACGTGGTCGATGGCGGCGTTGGCGGCGGAGGCGGCCGAGGACGCGCCACGGGCCTCGATGATCGCGGCGCCGCGCTTGGCGACGGTCGGGATGAACTCGTCGGCGAGCCAGGCCTGGTCGCTCACGACGTCCGCGGCGTTCTTGCCGGCGATCTCCGCGTGGAAGATGTCGGGGTACTGGGTGGCCGAGTGGTTGCCCCAGATGGTCAGACGCTTGATGTCGGAGACCGACGAGCCGGTCTTCTTCGCCAGCTGCGACAGCGCGCGGTTGTGGTCGAGGCGGGTCATCGCGGTGAAGCGCTCGGCCGGTACGTCCGGGGCGGCGGCCTGCGCGATGAGCGCGTTGGTGTTGGCCGGGTTGCCCACGACGAGGACCTTGATGTCGTCCGCGGCGTTGTCGTTGATCGCCTTGCCCTGCGGCTTGAAGATGCCGCCGTTGGCCTCCAGGAGGTCACCGCGCTCCATGCCCTTGGTGCGCGGGCGGGCGCCGACGAGGAGGGCGACGTTGGTGCCGTTGAAGGCGACGTTCGGGTCGTCGCTGATCTCGATCGAGTTCAGCAGCGGGAAGGCGCAGTCGTCGAGCTCCATGGCGGTGCCCTCGGCGGCCTTCAGGGCCGGCGTGATCTCGAGCAGTCGCAGATTGACCGGCACGTCCGCGCCGAGCAGGTGGCCGGACGCGATACGGAAGAGCAGCGCGTAGCCGATCTGGCCGGCCGCGCCGGTGACGGTGACATTCACGGGAGTGCGGGTCATGGCGATCTCCGTAAGACAGCTGGCGGTGAGGGTCCCAGCCCCTTGTGCGGGGTCCCCTTGTGCTGGATCCCCACCGACGCCCTCGATGATCGATCTCTTGGCATCAAGAGAGATCCGCCGCTCAGGCTATCGCGCCCCGCCGAGCCCCGAACCCCGGGAGGGTGTGGCCCACCCCACAAAGATCCACGCGTGCCGCAGGACCGCGATTCTCGGGCCGGGTTCGGCGCCCGCTCGGGCCGCGTTGGGCGCCCGCCACGGACTCCGTTCGGCGCTCGCGAAATTTCCGCGAAATCGACAGGCATGTCTTGGGCGAGTGAGGGCACACGCACCTGTACCCCCACGGGAGTGGTCACACCCCCAGGCGGCCGCCACGCTCCCCCCCCTGAGGTGGTGGCCGCCCACTCCCGTCGGTTCCCCCCTTGCACCCGGCCACCCCCCGGCCGGGTGCTCTCCTTTGTTCTTGCTTCTCTGTTCTTGCTTCTCTGTTCTTACTTCGTGCAGCCGGTCTGGCCCGCCTTGAGGGTCGCGCACGCCTCCGCCGACGCACCGTCCTTGACGGCCACCATCGGCGTGTAGGCGTCGAGGTCCGCGTTCACGGTGCCGTTCTGCTTGGCGCCGTCCCCCGAGATCGTGACCTTGTCGCCCGGCGCCGCCTGGGTGATGCGCGCCCACGCCGCCCCGCACGTCTTGCTGTAGCGGACCTCGACCAGGGCCTCGCCCACCGTCGCGCGCGTCGTCGTGGCGGCCAACTCGCCGCCGCAGCCCATGGTCTCCGGGTCCTTGCCGGTGCAGCTCTTGCCGCTGCACTCGACGCCCGCGGGCAGGTCCTTCTCGCTCGTGCTGGGCGATGCCGGAGGCTTGGCGCTTTCGTTGCCCTTGTCGTCCTTGCCGAAGTCGGTCAGGAAGACGGCCGCGGCTATGACGACAAGCGCGCCGACGACGCCCGCCAGGAACATCGTGAGCTTCCTGCGCCGCCGCTGCCGGTCGGGCGAGTTACCGCCGGGTCCCGGCTCGTACGTACCGGGCGGTCCGAGGACTACCCCCTGGTCGCCACCGCCACTGCCACCGGGGCCGCCGGGGCCACTTGGGCCACTGGGGCCGTACGACGATGTCCGCGGCGGCATCGTGGGCGAGACACCCGCGGGGCCCGCGACGCCGGTGACGCTCCCGCCGGGGTGGCCGGGACGGTCGGCTCGGTCGGAACGGTCCCGGCGGTCCGGATAGTCCGGGCGGTCCGCGGAGTCGACCCCCGCACCGGCACCTCCACCGACACCAGGACCGGCCAGGGGGCCCGCGGCGCCGTTGCGCGCCGTGCCGCCGCTCCCCTGGCCCTTGCCCTTGGCCTTGCCCTTCGGCGGAGTCGTCCCCAGTTCGCCGAGCGCGGCCCGCGCCTGGGAGATCCGGATCGCCTGCATGGTCATGTCGTGCCGCATCTCGGAGCGGCTCCACGCGCGCTCGGCGAGTTCCCACATGGTGATGAGGTGGACGGGGTTGGTGCCCGTCACCTCGGCAAGCGCGACGATCGCACCCTTCGGAGCGAGCAGCCGCCCGTTCAGATAGCGCTCCCACGACGTCTTGCTGTACCCGGTGCGGTCCGACACCGCGGCGATGCTCAGACCACTGCGGTCGACGAGTCTGCGCAGCTGACTGGCGAACTCCCTGACCTGCGGATCCAGCTCATCCGGTAGTGCCTTCCAACGAGGCATTACTCCCCCTCATTCCCCCGTACGTGCCAACGTGCCCCCGCGCGTGGTTCCCCCCGTTCTGCCCATGAGGCAGCCCCCGCTGCTCCTGTCGTGGGCTACCCAGAGGGATGCCAAAACTCGGGATGTCAGTTCCCGGCCCGGGGGCGCACGGGAGCATTCGGGCCCACGGCGTGCACCGTCGCACTCCGTGCGGTCCGGCGTCCAGTGTCCCATCGCTGTCCCCCTCCACGATGCGGAACCCCGGGTTGCGGTTTGGGACATCCTGTTGCGGGCCGGAAACACCGCTGCGGAATGGTCACCTCCATGCCACAGGGGCAAGGCATCCCTTGAACGGAATTGGCGGGGGCATGACTCTGGATCCCGTTGGAACGGCCCCCCACAAACCGGCGGCGCCCGTCCTCCCACGGGGGAGAGGACGGGCGCCGTCTCCGCCAGGCGGTGATCGCTAGGTGGTGATCGTCCGGTGCAGCGTGTCGCCCAGGAACGGGAGCTGCAGCCACGGATTGGGCTGCGCCATCATCGCGAGCAGCACGATGACGACGCCGAGCACCCCGTACGTGACCATGTCCGTGAAGCGTGAGCGGACGGCCAGCATGCCGACGCCGGGCAGCGCCCACCGCATGACGGCGCCCGCGATCAGCGCGAGGCCGATCAGTATCGTGCCGACGCGGAACACGTCGAAGGCCGTCAGGAGCAGCCCGAGGCCCACCGTGGAGAGCACGGTGAGCAGCGGCCACTGCCGGGCGGGCGCGGGGGCGTCGCCGGGCGCGGCCCGGCCGCCGCCCTCGGGGCGCGCGGTGTCCCGGGTCAGGAGCGGAAAGCGCCGCGTGGTCTTCTTCGGCCCGTCGGGGCCGGGGGCGCTGACGGCACCCTTGGCCTCGGTGTCCTCCACGGCCTCGGCCTCCGTGACGTCCGCCACGTCCGCATCCGTGACGTCCGCCGGCGATGCCCCTCGATCAGGTTCGGCGCTCATGGGCTCACCCTTTCCCGGTTCAGCTCGCGGCGGCGGACGCGGCGCGCTCGGCCGCCTCGACCACGTTGACGAGCAGCTGGGCGCGCGTCATCGGGCCGACACCACCGGGGTTCGGCGAGATCCACCCGGCCACCTCGCGGACGCCCGGGTGCACGTCCCCGACGATCTTGCCGGTCTCGTCGCGCGAGACGCCGACGTCCAGGACCGCGGCACCCTGCTGCACGTCCTCGGGCTTGATCAGGTGCGGCACGCCCGCCGCGGCCACGATGATGTCGGCCTTCTTCAGGTGGAAGGACAGATCGCGCGTACCGGTGTGGCACTGCGTCACCGTCGCGTTCTCCGAGCGGCGGGTGAGCAGCAGCGGCATGGAGCGGCCGATGGTGACACCGCGGCCGACGACCACGACCTCGGCGCCGTTGATCTCCACGCCGTACTGACGGAGCAGCTGGATGATGCCGTAGGGCGTGCAGGGCAGCGGCGCGGGCTCGTTCAGGACGAGGCGGCCGAGGTTCATCGGGTGCAGGCCGTCGGCGTCCTTGTCCGGGTCCATCAGTTCGAGGACGCGGTTCTCGTCGATGCCCTTGGGCAGCGGGAGCTGCACGATGTAACCGGTGCAGGCCGGGTCGTCGTTGAGCTCGCGGACGACGGCCTCGATCTCCTCCTGCGTCGCGGTGGCGGGCAACTCGCGCTGGATGGAGGCGATACCGACCTGCGCGCAGTCGCGGTGCTTCCCGGCGACGTACTTCTGGCTGCCCGGGTCGTCACCGACCAGGACAGTCCCGAGACCGGGCGTGTAGCCCCTCTCCTTCAGGGCCGCCACGCGGGCGGTCAGTTCGGACTTGATCGCGGCTGCGGTGGCCTTGCCATCGAGAATCTGGGCGGTCATGACTCCATCTTCCCGGATGAGACCCGCCCGGTACCAATCAGGTCGCCGCTGCGGGCCGGCTGTGTCCCAGCTGTGTCCCGAGACCTGACCAGCTCTGTTGCACTTGCACAACACATACCGAATGCGGCTGGACAAATAAGCCTGGCCTAAAGAACGATATGCGACACAGTGCCGCGGGCAGTGTCGGGGGGACGGACCGCATCTGTAGAACTTTCCTCCGTGATGTGCCGCGTCGTCCCCGCACTACCCGACGGAGGAAGACCGCCATGAGTTACGGCGACCCGAACAACCCTTACGGGCAGCCGCCCCAGCAGCCCCCGGCCGCTCCCGGATACGGCTACCCCCAGGCCCCTCCCGGCGTCCCGCCGCAGCAGGGCTACGGCTACCCGCAGCAGCCGGCCTACCCCGGCTACCCGGGCGGCAACATGATGCCGCAGTCGATGCCGGGGCTGATGATGACGGCGCGCGTGCTGCTGTTCATCGTCTCTGCGGTGCAGATCCTCATCGGCATCTTCGCGATCTTCGGTGCAGCTACGGTCAACGACGCGTCCAACGCCGCATCCGACACCTTCGGGGACAACGAGTTCTCCGACCTCGGGCAAACCTCTGCCGGGATCATCCTGGTCGTCGCCTTGCTCTTCGTCGGGTTGGCTGCACTGTCGATCACGCTCGGCGTGAAGTTTTCCAAGGGCGGACAGGGCGTCCGAATCACCACGATGGTGTACGGCATCCTCGGCGCGCTGTTCGGGGTACTCATCCTGCTCGGTTCAGCCGGCGCCGACTCGACAGTGGGGCTGGTCTGGGCGCTGCTGTGGGTCGGGTTCGGCGGAATCATGGCCGCTGCGATGATCGCTCCGTCCGGCGCCGCCTGGTTCAACCGCCCGCGCTACTGAGCGAGTTGGGTTCACACGACGGTGGCCGCACCCCCACGGAGGGGTGCGGCCACCGTCGTTTGCGAGACCCGCTCAGTGGAAGAAGTGCCGCGTACCCGTGAAGTACATCGTCACGCCCGCCTTCTTCGCGGCCTCCACGACCAGCTCGTCACGGACCGAACCGCCCGGCTGCACCACGGCCTTGACGCCCGCGGCGGTCAGGATCTCCAGGCCGTCGGGGAACGGGAAGAACGCGTCCGATGCGGCGTACGCACCGTGTGCGCGCTCCTCGCCGGCCCGCTCCACGGCGAGCTTCGCGGAGTCGACGCGGTTGACCTGACCCATGCCGACGCCGACCGAGGCGCCGTCCTTGGCGAGCAGGATCGCGTTGGACTTCACCGCGCGCGACGCCTTCCAGGCGAAGGCCAGTTCGGCGAGTTCGCCGGCGTTCAGGGCATCGCCCGTGGCGAGCGTCCAGTTGGCGGGGTTGTCGCCGTCGGCCTGGAGGCGGTCGGTGACCTGGAGCAGCGCGCCGCCGTCGATCTGCTTGACCTCCACCGTGTTGGCCGGGGCCTGGTGAGCGCGCAGGACGCGGATGTTCTTCTTCTTGGTGAGGACTTCGAGCGCACCGTCCTCGTACTCGGGCGCCACGATGACCTCGGTGAAGATGTCGGCGACCTGCTCCGCCATCTCCTTGGAGACCGGGCGGTTGACGGCGATCACGCCGCCGAACGCGGAGAGCGGGTCGCAGGCGTGCGCCTTGCGGTGCGCCTCGGCGACGTTCGAACCGATCGCGATGCCACAGGGGTTGGCGTGCTTGATGATCGCGACGCAGGGGTCGTCGTGGTCGTACGCGGCACGTCGCGCGGCGTCCGTGTCCGTGTAGTTGTTGTACGACATCTCCTTGCCGTGCAGCTGCTCGGCCTCGGCGAGGCCGCCATTGCCGTCGACGTAGAGGGCCGCGCCCTGGTGCGGGTTCTCGCCGTAACGCAGGACGTTCTTGCGGGCGTACGCGCTGCCGATGAACTCGGGGAACGCCGTGCCGTCGCTCGCGTAGTCGTCCGCGAACCACGAGGCGACCGCGAGGTCGTACTCGGCGGTGTGGCGGAACGCTTCGGCAGCGAGGCGCCCCCGCGCGGTCAGGTCGAAACCGCCGTCACGGACGGCGGCGAGCACGTCGGCGTACCGGCCGGGGCTCGTGATGACCGACACCGAGGGGTGGTTCTTGGCGGCGGCGCGGACCATCGAGGGGCCGCCGATGTCGATCTGCTCGACGCACTCGTCGGGCGTCGCGCCCGAGGCGACGGTCGCCTTGAAGGGGTAGAGGTTCACGACGACCAGCTGGAACGGTTCGACGCCGAGGTCGGCGAGCTGGCGCTGGTGGTCCTCCAGGCGCAGGTCGGCGAGGATCCCGGCGTGCACGCGCGGGTGCAGCGTCTTGACCCGGCCGTCCAGGCACTCGGGGAAGCCGGTGAGCTCCTCGACCTTGGTGACGGGCACCCCGGTGGCGGCGATCTTCGCGGCGGTCGAACCGGTCGAGACGAGCTCGACGCCGGCCTCGTGCAGCCCGCGCGCGAGCTCCTCGAGCCCGGTCTTGTCATAGACGCTGATGAGCGCGCGCTTGATGGGGCGCTGCGAACCGTGCGTACCTTCGGCGGTCACGGGATAAGTACCTTTCGTCCCTCAATGCGGTAGCCGTTACGGGCCAGACGCCCCACGACATCGACGAGCAGCCTTCGCTCGACTTCCTTGATGCGCTCGTGCAGAGCGCTCTCGTCGTCCTCATCCCCGACCGGGACCACGCCCTGGGCGATGATCGGGCCGGTGTCGACGCCGTCGTCGACGAAGTGGACGGTGCATCCCGTGACCTTCGCGCCGTACGCGAGCGCGTCGCGCACACCGTGGGCCCCCGGGAAACTGGGCAGCAGGGCGGGGTGCGTGTTGACGAACCGGCCGCCGAACCGAGCGAGGAATTCCTTCCCCACGATCTTCATGAACCCGGCCGACACGACAAGATCGGGCGCGTACGAGGCGGTCGCCTCGGCGAGCGCCGCGTCCCACTCGTCGCGGGTCGCGTGGTCCTTCACCCGGCATACGAAGGTGGGAATCCCGGCCTGCTCGGCGCGCTCGAGCCCCGCGATGCCGTCGCGGTCGGCGCCGACCGCGACGATCTCGGCGCCGTAGCCGGCCGTCCCGTCCGTCGCGATCTTGTCGAGCAGAGCCTGCAGATTCGTGCCTGATCCGGAGACCAGCACGACCAGGCGCTTGGCCACAGGGCTCTTGGCCACAGCGGGGCCCTTTCTCGGGAGGTGCGTCTTTGTAGGGTCGTACAAAAGCTTCACGCCCCGCGATACGGGGAACTCTACGAAGCGGCCGACCGTCAGCAACGATACCGGCACACGGTGCGGCCCCTCACGGGACGGGGGCGCGGCCGGAAGGTAGCGTCTGCACCAAGACGTCACATGACGTCACACCGTCCTGAAGCCCGCTCCATCACGTTGCAGTAGCTCGCTCCATCTCGTTTCACTCAGCTCGCTCCATCTCGTTCCAGTAGCTCGTTCCATCTCGTTCCAGTAGCTCGCTCGACCAAGGGGAAGACGCACACCTGATGCCGGACCGTAGCCTCCGCCTCCCGCTGTCCTCGGCGTTCGGATCGACGCACGCAGGGGAGCGCGGCTCGACGCTGCTGCGCGACGGCCGCCCGTCGTCCCCGCCGCAGGGTTCCCAGGGCTCCGGAGGGTCCGATTCCGCGGGCGGCTCGGGTGACTCCGGGTCCTCGAAGGACGACAATCCCTTCGCGCCGCCGCCGGAGGGAACCCCGGACCAGCCGTGGCGGCCCCGTCCGGGGAGTGGCGGCGACAGCCCGGAATCCGACGGCCAGGGGCATTCCCCCTGGGGCAGCCAGTGGAGCGACCGGCAGCCCGGCCGCTCCCAGGGCGGCGGCTTCGGCGAGCGCCCCGGCAAGGAGGGCGGCGGCCAGGGGCCCGACGGCTCCTCCGGCCCCGGCTCCGGCATGCGCTGGGACCCGACCGACCCGGCCCAGCGCCGCGCTCGGTACGCCCTGCTGTCCGGGATGTGGGCCTTCTTCTTCGCACTCTTCGGCTGGCGGTACGTGGCTCTGCTCCTGGGCGCGCTCGCGCTGAACTGGGGCATCAGCTCGCTGCGGTCGAAGCCGAAGACGCCGGACCCGACGGCTCCGACAGCTCCGGCGGCTCCGACGGCGCTGACCGCCAAGCAGTCGGCGGCCGACCCCGCGGTCATGAAGCCGCAGCGGACGGCGGCGATCAGCGGGCTGGTGACGGCGTCGCTGGCGCTGGCGATGGTGGCGGCGACGTTCGCGGCGCAGCTGGTGTACCGCGACTACTACACGTGCGTGAGCGATGCGCTCACGAGCCAGTCGAAGCAGGAGTGCAACGACCTCCTGCCCGAGCAGTTGCGCCCCCTGCTGGGGGAGCGCGACTGATTCTGGCCGGGGGGCCTTGGGCTGGGCGAGGACCCTGCCACCCCCCGGGGGGTGGCGCCTGGCGGGGTGCCGGGCTGGGCTGAGGGCCTGATGTGACCTTGGCCGGGCCTTCATGGGCTCACCTGGCCGCGGGGCGGCCCGGGGGATCATGTGGCCGGGGCTGGCACTGCTGTTCTCCCCTCGGCCGAGGGCGCCGGGGGCCGTAGGCCGCCGCTTCGCGGCGGATACTCCCCGCCCACCCACCCGAATGCCCCGCGGTGTCGACTCCCCCGCCACCCAATCCACTGCACGGAGATCCGTCCCACCCCTCGCCCCGGACGGCGCCGCAGGGCAATCGGGTGGGTGGGTGGGAGCATTCGCCGCGAAGCGGCGGCTTACCCGCCACCGCGGGGTAACGGGTGGGCGGGTGGGGAAGATCCGTCGCGGAGCGACGGGCTTTGGGGCGGGGCCCGGAGCTGCCGGGCGCCCATGTAGCCCGGGGCTGCTCACCCCGCAGGGGTTCCGCTGGACCGCGGGTACGCCCCCTACGCCCCCGGCGGCCGCTCCTCCGTGGTGGCGTCTCGGAGGGCCGCCCAGCGGGCCTCGCGGGACGCGTCGCTGTGCCAGTCCGTCACGCCGGCCGCAGGCCCCTGCGGCAGGAAGTCGTACGGCACGAAAGGCTCCGGCGTCGGCCCCGCACCCGACGGCTCCGGCTTCTGGCGGCGGCGCGGAATCCGAGGGAGCCGCAGACGAGGAGCCCTCAGTTGCAGCTGAGGGAGCCGAGGCTTCGGCAACCGCGGCCACGTCCAGCGCGGCACCGCCCAGCGCAGCACGGCCCACCGCAGCACGGCCCACCGCGATGCGGCCCCCTCCGGCGGAGCCTCCTGCGGCGGAACCCCCCGCGGCGGAGCCTCCTGCGGCGAAGCCTCCCGCGGCGCAGCCTTCCGCGTCCGCAAGCGCCATACCCGCACCGTCACAGCGACCGGCACCCCCACCACCGCCGCCCACCCCAGCGCCGCCGCCCCCGCCTGCCACCACACAGGACCGAAGTCGGCCAGGGCGGCCACCCCCATCGGGCCTCCCGCCAGCTCCGCGAGCCCCGCAAGCGCCACCCCGCACAGCCCCGCCGCCGCCACGGCGACCAGCGCCGTCCGCCCCGCCGACCACGCCTCGCCCCGCTCCCCGCGCACCGGCACAGCCGCCCGCGCCGTGAACCACCCGACCGCGACCCCCGCCGCCAACGGCACCGCACCCACCGCCCACGTCAACGGCGTTCCGGCTCCCTCCGCCGGCACCGCCGCGAGCAACGGGAACGCCGGCAGCATCGGCCCCGCGCTCACCCCCAGCGGCCCCGCCACACCCCCTGTGCCGAGCGCGAAGCCGGGCCCGAGGCCGTACGCCGCGCCCCACACCGCCGCGTTCGGCACCAGCGCCATGGCGAGCAACAGCACCGCGACGCGCCCCGACCACACGTCCGTGACCTGCGCGAACGACGCCCTCGCCAGGCCACCGTGCAGCGCGAGGGACGCCGCGACCAGAAGCGCTCCCCCGCCGACGAGCACCACCGCCCCGGCCGCCCCCGCCCGCGTGACGGCGCGGACGTGTCGGCGTACGAGGAAACGACGTACCCCCGTGGGCAGCGCGTGCAGACCACCCCGCACCACGCCGGGCAGCGGCTTCCGGGGCCGCCCCAGCGCCGTCCACACCCCCACCGCCGCCGCGCCCGCCACGACCACCGGCAGGTGCACGACCGCGCTCGGCCACGACGGCCGCAGAGCGCCCCCGGCCGCGTAGAGCGTCGCGGCGGCGCCGACCAGCAGATAGCCGCCGACCACCCCGCACCACGCGGTCCGCGGAGCCATCCCGTGCCCCTCCGGATCCGCCGCGTCCCGCGCCGCCCGGTGCGCGAGCCAGCCCGGCAGCGCCATGAGGAGCAACGGCGAGACGCCGACCGGCGCCGGGGCCCCGGAGAGCGTGTCCGTCCTGATCAGCTCCGTGCCGTGGGCGAGCAGCCAGACCGCGGCGGCGACATGCAGCGCCCCGTCGGGACCGCTGTCCGGGTAGGGGGAACTGATCCAGAGGACCATCACCAGGACGGCACACGCGCCCAGGCCGAGCCCGGCCGCGACGGCGCCTCCGAACAGGCATGTCCCCAGTCCGGGTGAGCGATCGCGGACCCTTTCGGTCAGCTGCTTGAGGGGCGGCAACAGTGAGCTGCGGTCGGTGATTTGAGTCACACCGGCCATGCTGCCAACGACACGCGCTTTCTCCCCGTAACAGGCGAATACCGGATGTGTCGCTCAATATACGTTTATGTACTTTTTCGTACGGCGGACCGGCCGCGCCCTGCTGCCCGCCGCACGGAGGCCCACGGCCCACGGCGCGGAGAGTCCGACATGACCCAGAGCCCTGCCACACCGTTGCCGTCCCCGAAGGAACGCCGGCGTCTGCGCGAGGCGAAGCGCCTGAGCCAGGCCGAGATCGCCGCGAAGGTCGGCGTCACCCGCGAAACGGTCCGCTCCTGGGAGGCGGGCCGATCGACGCCACGCGGCCGTAAGCGAGACATCTATACGAAGCTGCTCGCCGAGATCGCGAACGAGCACGCCGTCGCGGGCAAGCGCAGCCCGGCGGCCTCCGCACAGCACACCGCGCAGCACTCCGCACAACGCTCGGCACAGCACACCGCGCAGAGCCCCCGGCAGCGCCCCAGCTGGGCCAAGGACCCGGATTCGGCCGTCGACACGAAGGGCGGCAAGGCCCCCGAGCGCATCCCGATCGGCGCGGCGATGAACGGCCACACCCTGCCGGAGCCGGTCGCGCGTGCGACGCCCGCCGCTCAGGCCGCGGGGAAGCCGGAGCCCGTGCCCGCACGGGGGTCCGAACCAAGTTCCGCGCCGACGTCCTCGGCGAAGTCCGATCCGACGGCCCAGCCGTCGAGGGCCGCCGCGGTGGCGACCCCCGCCGAAGCCTTCGACACGCTGTGTGGGACCTGCGCCCCCGGCCTCGTACGCCAGACCTACCTCCTCACCGGCCGCCGCACCCTCGCCCAGGAATCCGTGGAGCGCGCCTTCCAGCTCGCCTGGCAGCGCTGGCCCGAGGTCGCCGTCGACCGCGACCCGGCGGGCTGGGTCCGCGCGGCGGCGTACGAGTACGCGATGTCCCCCTGGCACCGCCTGCGCCCCACCCACCGGCAACCGGACGCCCCGCCCGCCGAGGCGGCCGACCGCGCGTTCCTCAAGGTGCTGATGAGCCTGCCGCCCGCGCAGCGCCGCACCCTCCTGCTCTACGACGGCGTCGGGCTCGACCTGCCCGAGACCGCGGCCGAGACGGAGGCGAGCACGCCCGCGGCGGCCAACCGCCTCCTCAACGCGCGCGAGACGATCACCGAGAAGCTCCCCGAACTCGCCGCGACGCCCGACGCCCTGCACCAGCGCCTCGGCAAACTGTGCAACGCGGAGAAGCTGGCGCCCCCCAACGCGGGCCGGGTCCGCACAGGAAGCGAGCACCGCGCCCGGTTCTGGACCCGCGCGGCGATCGCCTTCACCGCCCTGATCGTCGGCGCGACGGCCCTCACCCTGAGGTCGGCACCCTCGCACTACGAGCCGCCGCAGACCCCCGGCAAGGCCATCAGCGGAGTACCGCCCCGGATGGGCCCAGGCCACCTGACGTACGCGGACCAGATCCTCCACAAGAAGCTGCGCGAGGACTTGTCGAGCGGCCCGGAGAGACTGACACCGCAGGCGAGGTAGGGCTTTCACGCAGTCTCTAGGGCGCGGGGAACTGCGCAGCCTTTAGGGGCACGGGGAACGGCGCAGTCTTTAAGGGGCGCGGGGAACGGCGCAGTCTTTAGGGGCGCGGGGAACTGCGCAGTCTTTTAGGGGCGCGGGGAACGGCGCAGTCTTCAGGGGCGCGGGGAACTGCGCAGTCTTCAGGGGCGCGGGGAACTGCGCAGTCTTTTAGGGGCGCGGGGAACTGCGCGACCAGCCCCGGACGGCCCGCAGACAAAAAAGGTGGGCCCGCACCTCACGTGAGTGAGATGCGGGCCCACCTGCAAAGCTCAGGCCAAGCTTCAGCCGGCCAGAATCGCGCGCGCCAGCTTGGCCGTCTCGGTCGGCGTCTTGCCGACCTTGACGCCCGCGGCCTCAAGGGCCTCCTTCTTGGCGGCAGCCGTACCGGAGGAGCCGGAGACGATGGCACCGGCGTGGCCCATGGTCTTGCCCTCGGGCGCGGTGAAGCCGGCGACGTAGCCGACGACCGGCTTCGTCACGTTGGCCTTGATGTAGTCCGCCGCACGCTCCTCGGCGTCGCCGCCGATCTCGCCGATCATGACGATCAGGTCGGTGTCGGGGTCGGCCTCGAACGCCTCGAGGGCGTCGATGTGCGTCGTACCGATGACCGGGTCGCCACCGATGCCGACGGCCGACGAGAAGCCGATGTCACGCAGCTCGTACATCATCTGGTACGTCAGCGTGCCGGACTTCGAGACCAGGCCGATGCGGCCCGGCTTCGTGATGTCGCCCGGGATGATGCCGGCGTTCGACTGGCCCGGGGTGATGAGACCGGGGCAGTTCGGGCCGATGATGCGGGTCTTGTTGCCCTTCGACTTCGCGTACGCCCAGAAGGCGGCGGAGTCGTGGACGGCGATGCCCTCGGTGATGACGACCGCGAGGGGGATCTCGGCGTCGATCGCCTCGACGACGGCGGCCTTGGAGAAGGCCGGCGGCACGAAGAGGACGGACACGTCGGCGCCCGTGGCCTCCATGGCCTCCTTGACCGAGCCGAAGACCGGTACCTCGGTGCCGTCGAAGTCGACCTTCGTGCCCGCCTTGCGCGGGTTCACGCCGCCGACGATGTTCGTGCCGTCACCCAGCATGAGCTTGGTGTGCTTCATGCCCGTGGCACCGGTCATGCCCTGGACGATGACCTTGCTGTCCTTGTTGAGGAAGATAGCCATGGTGGTGTCTTAACCTCTTCCCTTACTTCGCGGCCGCGAGCTCGGCGGCCTTGTCGGCCGCGCCGTCCATGGTGTCCACGCGCTGCACGAGCGGGTGGTTGGCGTCGCTCAGGATCTTGCGACCCAGCTCCGCGTTGTTGCCGTCGAGGCGCACGACCAGGGGCTTGGTAACTTCCTCGCCCTTGGACTTGAGCAGCTCGAGCGCCTGGACGATGCCGTTGGCGACCTCGTCACAGGCGGTGATGCCACCGAAGACGTTGACGAAGACGGACTTGACGTCCGGGTCGCCGAGGATGATCTCCAGGCCGTTCGCCATGACCTCGGCCGAAGCGCCGCCGCCGATGTCGAGGAAGTTGGCCGGCTTGACGTTGTCGTGCGCCTCACCGGCGTACGCGACGACGTCCAGGGTGCTCATGACGAGACCCGCGCCGTTGCCGATGATGCCGACCTCGCCGTCGAGCTTCACGTAGTTGAGGTTCTTGGCCTTGGCGGCAGCCTCGAGCGGGTTGGCTGCGTCCTTGTCCTCGAGCGCCTCGTGGTCGGCCTGGCGGAAGTCGGCGTTCTCGTCGAGCGAGACCTTGCCGTCCAGGGCCAGGATGCGGCCGTCCTTGGTCTTGACGAGGGGGTTGACCTCGACGAGGAGCGCGTCCTCGGCGACGAAGGTGTCCCACAGGGTCACCATGGCCTCGGCGACACCCTCGGCCACCTCGGCCGGGAACTTCGCCTGGGCCACGATCTCGCGGGCCTTCTCGATGTTCACGCCCTCGACGGCGTTGACCGGGACCTTCGCGAGGGCCTCGGGGGTCTTCTCCGCGACCTCCTCGATGTCCATGCCGCCCTGCACCGACGCCATGGCGAGGAAGGTGCGGTTGGTGCGGTCGAGGAGGTACGAGACGTAGTACTCCGCCTCGATCTCCGGGGACAGCTCGGCGATCATCACCTTGTGGACCGTGTGGCCCTTGATGTCCATCCCGAGAATGTCCGTCGCGCGAGCGACGGCCTCGTCCGGGGTGTCGGCCAGCTTCACGCCGCCGGCCTTGCCGCGGCCACCGACCTTCACCTGTGCCTTGACGACCGACTTGCCGCCCAGCTTCTCGGTGGCCTCGCGCGCCGCCTCAGGCGTGTCGATGACTTCACCGGCCAGCACCGGTACACCGTGCTTGGCGAAGAGGTCCCTCGCCTGGTACTCGAACAGGTCCACGCGCGTCCGTCCCTTTTCCGTGATCTCGCTGCGATCTCGCTGCTTTGTGGTCAGCTGTCTGCGTGGGCGTGCCGCGGAGGGCAACGTGACTGCGCTGTCACAAGGGAGGCGTAGGACGGAGTCCGGTACGCGGCATGTCCGTCTCGCAGG
The DNA here is from genome assembly GCF_040730185.1 of Streptomyces sp. Je 1-332. NCBI lineage: Bacteria > Bacillati > Actinomycetota > Actinomycetes > Kitasatosporales > Streptomycetaceae > Streptomyces > Streptomyces sp. Je 1-332. Next base: position 4,908,003 of record NZ_CP160402.1, on the reverse strand, counting down.
TTATCGCCGTGGGCCTTGGGTCCCTAAATCGCAGATCACATTTGGGCGGTGATGACTGTCACAGATCGCGGAAGCGGGGGGGGGCTGGCTGGGAGCGGAGCAGAGGGGGTGCGGGAGAAGGGAGCAGCATCCGCGCCGCCGCGCGGATGCCGCTCCCGCTCCGGCTCCCCCTCCGGCTCCCGTTCTTAGAGGGCGTGCGCCGTGGGCAGGTAGCTCGGGGTGACCGAGTCGGCCACGCCGTGGACGCCCGTGACGGCGTTCCCGGCGAGCGACTGGGCGTCGGGAGCGACGGTGCCCGTCAGGTCCTGCGCGAAGGGCGAGACCTGGCCGACGACACCACCGGCGAACGGCTGGACGTCGCCCGTGACTCCGTACGCGAGCTCGCCCGCGCTGCCTCCTACGCCCTGCACGACGGGTCGCACCTGGTCGGCGACGGTCTGCACGAGCGGCCGGGCGGGACCGGAGCGATGAGCGGCACGCTGACCGATATACGGGCGCGACGCGAATCTCCGGGAGGCGAGCGGGAGGTATGCGGGGGCGAGCGGCAGGTTTGCGCGAGGTATGCGGGAGATAAAGCCCGCCGATCCTCGCACGGGCCGCCCACCTTCGCGCAAGCCCCCTGTTACCGATGCGTATTCATGTCCGGTATGGGCAGTGGGCGCTTCTCGATCGCCGCTGCCATCACCTCCGGGAAGAGATCCGGGGTGCAGGCGAAGGCGGGCGCGTCCAGGGCCGAGAGCGCCGCCGCGTGTTCGCGGTCGTACGCGGGTGTCCCCTCGTCGGAGAGCGCGAGCAGCGTCACGAACTGCACACCGGACGCCTTCATCGCCGCGACCCGCTTCAGCATCTCGTTGCGAATACCTCCTTCGTAGAGGTCGCTGATGAGGACGACGATGGTGTCGGCGGGACGGGTGATCTGCGACTGGCAGTACGCGAGCGCCCGGTTGATGTCGGTCCCGCCCCCCAACTGCGTGCCGAACAGGACGTCCACCGGATCGTCGAGCTGATCGGTCAGGTCGACGACATTCGTGTCGAAGACGACGAGCCGCGTGTTGAGCGACCGCATCGAACCGAGCACGGCACCGAACACCGAGGCGTAGACGACGGACGCGGCCATCGAGCCCGACTGGTCGATGCAGAGGATGACCTCTTTCTTCACGGACTGCGAAGCCCGCCCGTACCCGATGAGGCGCTCGGGCACGATCGTCTTGTACTCCGGCAGGTAGTTCTTGAGGTTGGCCGCGACGGTGCGGTTCCAGTCGATGTCGTGGTGGCGCGGCCGGCTGACGCGGGCGCTGCGGTCGAGCGCGCCGGTGAGGGTGGCGCGGGTACGCGTGGCGAGCCGCTTCTCCAGGTCCTCGACGACCTTGCGTACGACGGCCCGCGCGGTCTCCTTCGTGGTCTCCGGCATGGCCTTGTTGAGGGAGAGAAGGGCCCCCACCAGATGGACGTCGGCCTCCACGGCCTCCAGCATCTCGGGCTCCAGGAGCAGCGTGGACAGCCCCAGCCGGTCGATGGCGTCACGCTGCATGACCTGAACAACGGAGGAGGGGAAGTACGTCCGAATGTCCCCGAGCCAGCGCGCCACGGACGGCGCGGACGCCCCGAGCCCCGCCGAACGGTCCCGCCCCCGGTCCTTCTCCCCCGCACCCCCGCCCCCATAGAGCGCACCAAGCGCCCCATCCATCGCCGCATCCCGCCCCCCGAGCTCACACCCGGTCCCATCGGCGGAACCCCCGCCCAACACAAGCCGCCACCGCCGCATCCGCTCCTGCACAGGATCCGTCACCAGCCCACTCCCCTCTCCCGAACCCACGCCCCGATCAACCCCCACTGCCACGCCCTGCGCCATCAACCCACCCCCACAACCCCGCCCCCATCTCCGACCCCGCCCCATACGCCACCCCCGAGCTAGGCACCGCCCCGAAACCGGGCCCTACCCCCGCGCCAGGCGCCACCCCGAAATCGGGCCCTACCCCCGCGCCAGGCGCCACCCCCGAGCCACGCACTGCTCCCGGCCCCGCCTCCGCCCCTGGGCGGGGCCCAGTCCCGCAGCCACGTGCAGCCTCTGGTCCAGCCTCCGCCCCAGAACCACGCACAACCCCGGCCCCAGCCACCACCCCGTCGCCGGACACATCCCGGGGATCCACGGCCCCGGGATCCGCCCCAGCCCCCAGCAGCAGACTCAGCACCGGCAGGACCGCGTCTGCGCGCACGGTGTTCAAGGTCGGTCCGAAGCCAGGTATCCCGGTGGCCTTGGTCGGGGACGCGTCGCCCTTCGTCGGGCCGCGCCGTACCAGCTCGCCCAGTGTGCGCCGCACTCCTGGTTCGTATGCCGAGAAGGTGCGCCGCAGGAGAGGCAGGACGTCGGTGAAGGCGCGGTCGGGGACGCCGGTCAGCCAGTCGTCGACCAGGCCGAGCAGCCGCTCGTCGTGGACGAGCAGCATGCCGCCCCCTGACCCGCCGCCCACGAACCCCTCGATCCAGGCGGCGGCTTCAGCGGGTTCTGTCCCCCGTGACAGGGCGAGCCCCATGAACCGGGCGGCCTCGCCATCGGCCAACTCCCCGCCGTCCATCAAGATCCGCACGCACCGCCCCCGCACCACCCCCGCGACGCTGTCCCGCCCCCCCAACACCCTCAGCACGCGGTACCACCGCCCCCGCACGCCGGCCCCCGGTGGAGACGGCCGCGGACCGGACGCCGCCGCATCCGCCGGCCCAGCGCCCAACTCCCCCAGCAGGCCCACCGCCTGGTGAACCGCGTCCACATGACCCCGCATCTCGAGCGCCGCGTCCTGGTCGAGCCCCGCGCACGCGGGCGGCAGCCCGACGAACACCCGCTCGGCCAGCCCCACGGCCACCTCGCCGAGCGCGGCCGTGTCCGTGCCCCGCACATCCCCGTACCGGAGCGACCGCACCAACGCGGGCAGCGCCTGCGCCAGATGCCCGACGTCCGCGTCCAGCGCCGCCCGGTCCGCGAGGACCCGCATCACCACAGGCAGCGCATCCGGCAGTTCGGCCAGCAGACACCGCTCGGCCAGCGCGGTGACATCGGCCAGCGCCCCGGCCCCGACGGCGGCGGACTCCGCCCGAGCGGTGGCCGCCGCCAGGACGGTCGTCCCCCACACCCCCGCCTCGGCCACCCGCACGGAAAGCTCCGGCTCCCACCGCAGCCGCCAGGTCTCCCGGAACGTACCCGTACTCCCCCGCGACTCGACCGGCTCGCCCCAGCCGATCCCGAGCAGCCGGAGGCGGTGCAACAGCCTGCTGCGCGCCGCATCCGTGTCCTTGCGCAGATCCAGCTCCAACTCCCGCTCCAGAGCCTCCGGTTTGAGCCGTAGCTTCCGCTGGAGGCGTGTGAGATCGCGCTGCAACGGCACCGCCGGTGCGGAGTCAGGCACCTCCCCGAGGACATCCCCGACGACGAGCTTGTCGTGCACGAGGGAGAGCGGCACGTCCGAGCCCTCGCACATCACCGCCCGGATCGCATCCGCCGTCTCGGTGAGCCCCGGCAGCGGACGCCCCCGCATCGCGGCGAGCGTGTCCGCGAGGCGCACCGCCTCGATGACATGCGCGGACGACACAAGCCTGTCCTCGTCCCGAAGGAGTCGAGCGACCTTGGTCAGCCATCGCTCGACGGGCCGGTCGGGCGCGCTGAACAGATGCCCGTACCAACCGGGCGACGCGATCCCCGCGCCGTACCCACTGGCCCGCGAGAGGCGGCGGTGCGTCCAGGGCACCCAGGTCATGTCGACCTTCACCTTCGGCAGCCCTTTGAGCAGCGCGCGGTCGGCCGCGACCGTCACCTTCTGCCGCAGCGCGGGCACATGCCATGCCCCGCACACGACAGCGACGTCGTCCGCGCCGAACTCCCGTTGCGCCGCCCGCACCTGGACGCGCATGTACGCCTCACGCACCAGGTCACGGTCGTGCCCGCCCGTCCCGTACTCCTCGCGCAGCGCCCCCATCGCCTCGCCCAGCGCGTCGAACGGCGCGAAGGCGTCCCCGCTCGCCCCCCGGTGTTCGACCACGTCCTCCCACCACCGCTCCGGATCGTCGTACCCGGCGGTCTCGGCAAGCACCGCGAGCGGGTCGATCCGCACCGCATCCACGTCCGCGTCCACCCCCGCATTCGCATCCGCGTCCGCGTCCGCACCCGCGTCGTCCGGAGTTCCGGACTCGCCCGGCGCCCCCTCCGCGGAGTCCTCAGGCCCCTCGGGCACCTCCGCCCGCGCCAGCGAATGCGCCGCCGGAAGATCCACGAAACGCACCGGGACCCCCGCCTCCGCGGCCCACTTGATCGCGACCCACTCCGGCGAGAACTCGGCCATCGGCCAGAACGCCGATCGCCCGGGCTCATCCACCACGTGCGCCAACAGCGCGACCGGCGGCCGCATCCCCTCCTCCGCCGCGAGCCCCACCAACGCGTCGGCCTCCGGCGGCCCCTCGATCAGCAACACACGCGGCGCGCCCCGCTCAAGCGCCGCTCGCACCGCACGCGCCGACCCCGGTCCGTGATGCCTCACCCCGAGCAGCAAAGGCCCCTCGCCAGCCCGAGTCGTCCCCCGCGCCTCGCCGTTCATGCCCGCCCCTCCCCGTCTCCCGCGAACAAACCACCGTCACATCACCCACACCTACAACCGCACCCACACCCACACCCACACCCGCGCCCACACCCGTCACGCACTCACCTCACGGCACGCGCGGTAGAAGTCCTTCCAACCGTCACGCTCCCGAACCACCGCCTCCAGGTACTCCTGCCAGATCACCCGGTCCGCCGCCGGGTCGCGTACGACCGCGCCGAGGATCCCCGCCGCGACATCGCCCGGCCGCAGCACGCCGTCCCCGAAGTGCGCGGCCAGCGCGAGCCCGTTGGTCACGACGGATATCGCCTCGGCCGTCGAGAGCGTGCCGCTCGGCGACTTCACCTTCGTACGCCCGTCGGCCGTGACTCCGTCCCGCAGCTCGCGGAAGACGGTGACGACGCGGCGTATCTCGTCGATCCCCTCGGGCCCGGACGGCAGATCGAGCGAGCGCCCGATCTGGTCCACGCGCCGCGAGACGATGTCGACCTCGGCGTCGGCGCTCTCCGGCAGCGGAAGGATCACTGTGTTGAAGCGGCGGCGCAGCGCGCTCGACAGGTCGTTGACCCCGCGGTCGCGGTTGTTGGCCGTGGCGATGAGGTTGAAGCCGCGTACGGCCTGCACTTCCTGGCCCAACTCCGGTATGGGAAGGGTCTTTTCCGACAGGATCGTGATCAGCGTGTCCTGTACGTCCGCGGGAATGCGGGTCAGCTCCTCGACCCGCGCCGTCATGCCTTCGGACATGGCCCGCATGACGGGGCTCGGCACGAGCGCGTCGCGGCTGGGGCCGTGCGCGAGCAGCTGCGCGTAGTTCCATCCGTACCGGATCGCCTCCTCCGGCGTTCCGGCCGTGCCCTGCACGAGCAGTGTCGAGTCGCCGCTGACCGCGGCCGCCAGATGCTCGGACACCCACGTCTTCGCGGTGCCGGGCACGCCGAGCAGAAGCAGGGCACGGTCGGTGGCGAGGGTGGTGACGGCCACCTCGACGATGCGGCGCGGCCCCACGTACTTCGGCGAGATCACCGTTCCGTCGGGCAGCGTGCCGCCGAGCAGATACGTCGCGACCGCCCATGGCGAGAGCCGCCAGCGGGCAGGCCGGGGCCGGTCGTCCTGTGCGACGAGCGCGGCCAGCTCGGCGGCGAAGGCATGCTCGGCGTGCGGCCGAAGCGCCTCCGTCTCCCCCGCGGGCGCGGTGGACACGGACGCGAGCGGGTTCTCGGTCGATGAGGTTGTCGAGGTCGTTGAGTTCGTCGAGCCGACGGACACGGTCATGGAGCGATCCCCCTCCAACTCGTCCGGACGCATCTGGCCCGGATGTGATTCCAACCGTGCACCACGCCACTGACAATCGACCCTCGCACGCCGCTGACCTGCACAGACATGGCGCCCGGGGTCGATTGTCAGTGGCGGGATCTACCTTCGATGACATGACTCAGCAGGGGGTGCGCTGGACGGCGGATCAGGTGCTGGCCTTGGCTCCTGACGCGCCATCACGCAAGGCGGGAAGCAAACTCGGCGTCGCCGGCCCATGGTCGGAGGCGGGCAGTTCGGGCGAGGGGACGGTGTGGGGACTGTGCAAGGGGAGCGGGAGCAGGCCGTATCAGACGGTCGTCGACATCGCGGACATCGCCGGCGCCGCGGGTCCGGCGTACAAGTGCAGTTGTCCGAGCCGCAAATTCCCGTGCAAGCACGCGCTCGGGCTGCTGCTGCTCTGGGCGGGCGAGGACGGGACGGTCGCCGTCGCGACGGACGCGCAACCTCCGGGGTGGGCGGAGGAATGGCTGGCGGGGCGCCGTAAGAGAGCAGAGACGAAGCGGACTTCGGACGCGGCGCCGGGTTCGCCGGTCGCTGATCCCGAGGCCGCGCGGCGCAGGGCGGAGCGGCGGGCCGAGCGGGTCACGGCTGGGGTGAGGGAGCTTGAGCAGCGCCTCTCCGATCTACTGCGAGGAGGCATAGCGGCCGCCGAGCAGACGGGGTACGGGCTGTGGGAGGAGACAGCGGCCCGCATGGTCGACGCCCAGGCGCCCGGCCTCGCCTCGCGCGTACGGGAGTTGGGTGCCATTCCCTCCTCCGGGCCCGGCTGGCCCGTGCGGATGCTGGAGGAGTGCGCGCTCCTTCATCTTCTCGGCCAGGGCTGGCTGCACCGCGAGCGACTGCCGGAGGCCCTGGCCGCCACGGTCCGCTCCCGCATAGGCCTGCCCGCGCCGACGGAGGGCCCGTCGGTGCGGGACCGCTGGCTGGTCCTCGCGCAGTACGACTCGGCGGACAGCAAGCTCACCACCCGCCGGATCTGGCTGTACGGCGCGGAGTCCGGGCGGACGGCCCTTCTCCTCTCCTACGGAGCCGCGGGCCGCGCACCGTCACTCGCACTGCCGGTGGGCCTCGCGCTGGACGCCGAACTGACCTCGTACCCAGGAGCAGGGCAGTTGCGGGCCGACCTGGGCGAGCAATTCGGAGCTCCCGCGCCGACAGCCATCCGGCCGCCGGGCGCACGAACGGAACAGGCCGCGCACCGCTACGGAGAGGCGCTTCGGGACGACCCATGGCTGGACGCCTGGCCGGTGACGCTGAGCGAAGTCATACCGACTCCGCTCCCGGGGCCCTCATCCGACAGCTGGCAACTGGTGGACGTGGAAGGCGACATGGCGCTGCCCATCACCCCCTCCGCCGCGTCCCGGGCGGGCCTGTGGCGGCTGGTGGCACTCTCCGGAGGCGCTCCGGTGACGGTCTTCGGCGAATGCGGCCACGAGGGCTTCACCCCTCTTACGGCCTGGCCGCGCGGCGCGGGAGAGGCGGTGACCCTGTGCTGACCACCACGGGGCGCGCCGGCCGGCGCGGCGCCAGGGGTCGCCGAGACCTGAGGGGCCGTGGGGCCTGGAAGACCCGTGGGGGTTGGGGGTTGAGGTGCCTGAGGTGCTGAGGGTTCTGAGGAGGCCTAAGGGGCCTGAAGTGCTTGAGGGGCCTGAGGTGTCTACGGGCTCTGCACGACCAGAGGTGCAGCTGTGCCCGAGGGGCCGCAGTGGTCTGAGGTGCCTCAGGTGTCTACGGTTCCTGCGAGACCTGCATTGCCTGAGGGCCTGAGGTGTCTACGGGCTCTGCAAGACCTGCGGGATCTGCAAGACCTGCGGGATCTGCAAGACCTGCGGGATCTGAAAAGCCAGCAAGGCCGTAGTGCCAGGGAGAAACCGGAGAGAACCGGAGCTGCCCATCCGCCGGAGCCACCCATCCGCCGGAGCTACCCGTCCGGGAGAGGAGCCCACATGACCGGCAACACCACACCCACACCACACACAACACCACACACGACACCCGCCAAGGCGACCGCTCGCGCCGAAGCGACCGCCGCCCCCTGGGAGGACCTGGACACCCCCTGGGAGGACCTGGTCACCGCCGCGCTCCTCGGCACCGACCGCCGCACTCCCCCCGTACGCACCCAAGGCAAGAACGCACCGACCGCCCTCCTGGACGCGGCCGCGGTGCAGACCGTGCGGCGCAGAGCCGGGCTGTCCCCCGCGCAAGCGGCCGCACCTCCTGAGCCAGCGGCGGACGATCCCAGGCCCGTGGTGCCGCCTGCGGCACGGCGCAGGCTCGCCACGCTGCTCACCGATCACCCCGGAGCGGGCAGCGGTGGCCGCCGGGGCGCGGTGCCCGACCTTATGGAACTGCTGCCCCAGTGGCTGGCGTTGGCCAACGACCGCGGCTTCGCGGCGCCACCGGAGCTGCTCCCCGCTCTCCTGAACGCGGCCCGCGGGCGCACGGATCTCAGGCCGCAGGCCCTCACCTTCGCAGGCCCGCGGGCACTGTGGCTGGCCCGGCTCAACCCGGACTGGAAGTTCGCTCTCCGCTCCGCTCCGGGCGGCGGGGCGGCTTTGCCGGCCCCGGAAGAGACCGCACAGGTCCAGCAGCTCTGGGAGGAGGGTCTCTTCGCCGAGCGCGTCGCCCTGCTCGGCGCGGTGCGGTCCCATGACCCGGACGCAGCCCGGGAGTTGCTCGCTTCCACCTGGAGTACGGAGCGAGCGGAGGACCGCCTGATGTTCCTCGACTCCCTGCGCACCCACCTGCGTGACGCCGACGAGCCGTTCCTGGAGCAGGCCCTCGCCGACCGCAGCCGTAACGTCCGCGCCACGGCGGCCGAGCTCCTTTCCGCGCTCCCCTCGTCCGCCCTGGCCGCGCGGATGGCGGACCGTGCAGCGTCCTGCGTGGCCATCGATCACGCGCAGGGCACGAAGAGCATGCCGACGCTCACCGTCGAGGCGCCGCACGAGTGCGACGCGGGCATGGAGCGCGACGGCGTCACCCCGAAGCCGCCGACGGGGCGAGGCGAACGCTCCTGGTGGTTGGGCCAGTTGGTGGAGGCCGCTCCGCTCGGCACCTGGTCGGAGCGGCTCGGCGGCCGTAACCCCGCCGAGATCGTGGCGCTTCCCGTGGCCGACGACTGGCGGAGCGAGCTGCACGCCGCGTGGTGCCGCGCGGCCGTGCGGCAGCGCGACGCGGTCTGGTCCCAGGCGCTGCTCGGCGTCCCCTCGTCCCCCGACGCTGCGGGGCCCGGCGCGGCATCGCTCGCCGAGCGCGCGAAGCTCCTCGCAGCGCTGCCTGGCGGGGAGCGGGCCGACTGGGTCGCGGGGTTCATCGCGACGCACGGCCTCTCGGAGGCGTTCCAACTGCTCGGCGTGTGCGAGCTGCCCTGGTCGGAGCCGCTGGGCCGGGCGGTGGTGGACGCGTTGAACATCGCACGGGACGCCGGGAGTTACCCCTGGAGCTTCAGCGGAGTGATGGGCCTCGCGGAGCGCTGCCTGGACCCGGCGGAAGCGGTCCGTCTGGACGCACTGACGGCGATACCGGACGAGCCGGAGGACGCGTCCCCCGGAGCCGGCGGCTACTGGTCGGAGGCTTTCCAGCGCCTGGTCAGTACGTTGCGTCTACGCGCGGCAATGCGAGCGGAACTTGGCGCGCTCCCAGAGTCCGAGGCGCCGCCATCCTAGAGCCCCCGAGAAAGACGCGAAGGCAGCCGGCCACCACCCCCACCACAACGCAAAGCCGACAACCCGCCCCCACCCTCAAGCGAGGAAAGCCGGACGAACCGGCCGCAGCACAGCCCGCGCCAGCCACGGCCCACCGAACGACAACCACAGCACCGAGGGCGTCAAACAACCCGGCGGACGCCAGCCACGCCCCGCGGCAACGACACCCCTGCCGGCGTCAGCCACACCCCGGCGTGCGGCAACCACGCCCCGGCGGACGCCACCCACAGCCCGGCAGACATTAACCACCGCCCGGTAGCCGTCAGGCGCCCGCCGGCTGGCGGACGTTTGCCCGGACCCAGTCCACGATCGAGGCCGTCGTCGCACCGGGGGTGAAGATCTCCGCGACACCCTTCTCCTTGAGCGGCGCGATGTCCGCCTCGGGGATGATGCCGCCGCCAAAGACCTTGATGTCCTCCGCGTCACGCTCCTTGAGGAGCTCGATCACGCGCGCGAAGAGCGTGTTGTGCGCGCCGGAGAGGATGGACAGACCGATCGCGTCGGCGTCCTCCTGGATCGCGGTGTCGACCACCTGCTCGGGCGTCTGATGCAGGCCGGTGTAGATGACCTCCATACCCGCGTCACGCAGTGCCCGCGCGATCACCTTGGCTCCGCGATCATGACCGTCGAGACCCGGCTTGGCCACCACCACGCGGATCGGACCGGCTGCCACACCCATCACTGCCTCCATGTACCGATATCCATCGTCCGAGCACTGGCACCCCGTGCCGCACCGGCCGAGGAAGTGAACGAACGTTATCTCCAGCATCTCGCACCGGGCAGTTTCACGGTGGAGAGCGAGGGGGAAATCACACGATGGGACACGTTCGCTGCGCGCCGCTCCCGTATTCGGCGGCATTTGGACCGCTCCGGGAGGGCGCAAGGGGAGCCGCAACGAGGTCGCCGTGCCGCCACGCCGTCAGCCGCACGCCGTGGTGACGCGGCGCATCGGCGATCGCGCCGGCATGCGGGACGCCACCGGCGCCGACGGAGCACCGTCGTACGACCTCCGGCACGCCTCCCCGCTACGGGCACACGGGGGACAGAGCCGTCCTCCCGCGTGCCGACCGGGAGGTCGACCATGACCATCACGAGGGTCCTGCCCTTTCGCCCGCCCCGCCTCCAGCTGCCCGCCAGACTGGCGGGGCTCTCCATGGCTCTGCTGAAGGCGACCGCACTCGAGGTGGCGATCCTTGCCGGACACCTCCTCCTCTACCCCTCGGGCATCGCCCAGGAACGCCGGCTCATCGCCGAACCGGCGTCTCCCGACGCCCCTCGCCTCCCCGCGGAGAGCAGGCCACCGGTCGTACTCCTGCACGGCTTCATCGACAACCGTTCGGTCTTCGTCCTCCTGCGCCGCTCCCTGGCGCAGCACGGCGGCCAGCACGTGGAGTCCCTCAACTACTCCCCTCTCACCTGCGACATCCGCACCGCCGCCGAGCTGCTCGGCCGCCACATAGAGGAGATCTGCGAGCGCACGGGCCACGACCGGGTGGACATCGTCGGGCACAGCCTCGGCGGCCTGATAGCCCGTTACTACGCGCAGCGCCTCGGCGGCGACGAGCGCGTCCGCACGCTAGTCACGCTCGGCACTCCGCACGGGGGCACGCGGGTGGTGCCGCTGGCCGACGCGCATCCGATCGTGCGCCAGATGCGCCCCGGCTCGGACCTGATCGAGGAACTGCGCGAACCCGCTCCGGACTGCCGGACCCGTTTCGTGAGCTTCTGGAGCGATCTGGACCAGCTGATGGCCCCACTCGAGACAGCCTGCGTCAACCACCCCGACCTGAACGCACAGAACGTACGTGTCTCCGGTATCGGTCATCTCGCCCTGCCCGTGCACCCCGCGGTCGCCTCCGGCATCCGCCAAGCCCTCGATCCGCCCGCTCCGGGGACTCTCGCGACGGGCGCTGAAAGCGGACTGACCGTGGCCTGAGGAGCAGGTTTTCGCACCCCGCAGCGAAGCCAATTCGTCGAACGGAGCTCGAACGCAGGGCCAAAGCTGTGCCCGCAGTCCGCCGAAAGACGGCCGAATGCCCCTTTCCTGAGAGCGCGAAACCTGCCGAAGATTGTCGCGCCCGCATACCGCCGGGTACAGTCGCCGCACTGCTCCGCCCCTGCTGCCGAGGCGAAAGAGAAGTTGGTGAACGACCGTCACCCGTCGGGGAGCTCGACACCCCCGGCCTCGGCACCTGCCGACTATGCGCCCTACGCGGCGTATGACCTGCAGAGCACCGAGCACGGCGCCTACGCCGGGTACGACGGCTACGCCACAGGAAGCCTGGACTCCACAGGCAGCTACGCGACGGCCGGTCCGGACACCGGAAGCTTCGCGTCCGACCCCCTCTTCGGTGACATGCCCGGCAGTTCGTATGACACCGGCCAGTGGTCCACCACAGGGACGCAGCAAACGCTGAACTACGACCCGTACGCCGCGCAGCACCAAGCCGCGTACGAAACCAGTGGTTACGAGACCGGCAGCTACGACACCGGTGCCATGTGGACGACCGGCGGTTATCAGCACGTCTCCGCCGACATCCCCGCACAGCCCGGCGGCCCCGAAGCCACGAGCCAGTGGGACGCCACCGCCTGGAACCAGCCGCAGCAGACCGGCCAGTGGGAGACCCAGGCCTTCGACACCGGCGCGTACGACGCGACCGCGTGGAACTCCAGCGGCCAGGACATGACGTACGGGTCCACAGGGACGCACGAGACGCTCGTGACGAACGATCCCCTCGGGACGTACGAAGATCAGGACACGCCCGGAGCAGCCGACCCGTACGAGGCCGACCCGTACGAACTTTCGCCCTACGACACCGGGGCTTATGCGGTCGATCCGTACCTCTCCGAGTCTCACTCCCCCGAGGCCTACGCCCAACCGGCCGCCGCCGAACACGAGTTCACCCCCGACGAGGCGCCCGCCGATTCGCTCGGCCCGGTCGAGCCGATCCGCCGGGGCGCCGCAGGTGACGGCGAGCCGCCGGTCATGGACCGTCCGCACGGCTCCCGCTCGCGGGCCCGCCGCCGCTCCCCCGCCAAGCGCTCCGCGCTCTTCACCGTCGCCGTGCCCTCCGCCTGCGTGATGGGCGTCGCGGGTATCGCCGCCGCTTCCGTGGGCGACTTCGGCGGCGGTGACGAGAAGGAGGCGCAGGCGGCATCGGCCCCCGACCCCGCGTCGGTTCAGCCCTCGGCCGCCAACAACAAGCTCGACACGCAGCTGGCGAACCTCTCCGCGGACGCCGGTGACTTCGCCGACCGCGCGAGCCGCACGCAGGAGCGCATCGACCTCAAGGCGGAGAAGGCGGCCGCCGAGAAGAAGGCCGCCGAGGAAGCCGCGCGCAAGGAGCGCCTGCGTCCCAAGTTCTCGCTGCCGGTGAAGCAGCACGGCCTGAGCGCGTACTACGGCCAGGCGGGCATCAACTGGATGTCCGCGCACTCCGGCATCGACTTCCCGGTGTCGTACGGCACCGAGGTGCTCGCCGCCACCGACGGCACGGTCTCCACGAAGTGGAACAGCGCCTACGGCAACATGGCGATCGTGACCGCCAAGGACGGCACGGAGACGTGGTACTGCCACCTCTCCACGCACAAGGTCTCCAGCGGCCCCGTCAAGGCGGGCGACCCCATCGCCTTCTCCGGCAACTCCGGCAACTCCACGGGACCGCACCTGCACTTCGAGGTGCGCCCCGGCGGCGGCTCGGCGATCGACCCGCTGCCGTGGCTCCGCAGCCACGGCCTCGACCCGACGTAACTCCGGCCGCCGCCCGCGAGGTTGGGCGTTACAGCGCGTCAGGCGTCACAGCTTCTCCACCGGTGCGTACCGCAGCAGCAGACGCTTCGGCTTCGGATCTCCGAAGTCCACCGTCGCCTCGGCGTTGGCGCCCGTCCCCTTCACCCCGACCACGGTCCCGAGGCCGAACTGGTCGTGCGTGACCCGGTCCCCCACCGCCAGCGCGACCACCGGCTTCTCCGAGGTACGGCGCGTGGCGAAGCCCTGCGCGCCCCCGGTGCGCGAGCGCGACGACGACAAGGAGGAGGCAATCGAGGCCGCGGGCCCGGAGGACGCCGGTGCGCCGACGGAACCCTTCCGCTTCCAGTCCAGGTGCACCTCCGGGATCTCCTCCAGGAAGCGCGAGGGCGGGTTGTACGAGGGCTGTCCCCAGGCGCTGCGCATCGAGGACCGCGTCAGATAGAGCCGCTCACGCGCGCGCGTGATGCCCACATACGCGAGGCGGCGCTCCTCCTCCAGCTCCTTGACCTGGCCGAGGGCACGCATGTGCGGGAAGACGCCGTCCTCCATGCCGGTCAGGAAGACCACCGGGAACTCGAGGCCCTTGGCGGTGTGCAGCGTCATCAGCGTGATGACTCCGGAGCCGTCGTCCTCCTCGTCCGGGATCTGGTCCGAGTCGGCGACGAGCGCGACCCGCTCCAGGAACTCGGAGAGCGTGCCCGACACGCCTGTGGCCGCGGCCTCTTCGCCCTCGGCCTCCCCTTCGCCTTCGCCTCCTGCAGTTGCTTCGCCGCTGTCCTGCTCGAACTCCAGCGCCACGGCGGCCAGTTCCTGGAGGTTCTCGATGCGCGTCTCGTCCTGCGGGTCGGTCGAGGCCTGCAACTCGGCGAGATACCCGGTGCGTTCGAGCACGGCCTCCAAGACCACGGCGGGGCCCGCGCCGGACTCGACGATGGTCCGCAGCTCCTCCATCAGCACGTTGAACCGCTTGACGGCGTTGGCCGAGCGGGCCGCCATCCCGTACGCCTCGTCGACGCGCTTCAGCGCCTGCGGGAAGGAGATCTTCTCGCGCTGCGAGAGCGCGTCGATCATCGCCTCCGCGCGGTCGCCGATGCCCCTCTTGGGCACGTTCAGAATGCGGCGCAGCGGGACGGAGTCCTCCGGGTTGGCGAGCACCCGCAGATACGCGAGGACGTCCCGGACCTCCTTGCGCTCGTAGAAGCGCACGCCGCCGACGACCTTGTAGGGCAGGCCGACGCGGATGAAGATCTCTTCGAAGACACGGGACTGCGCGTTCGTCCGGTAGAAGATCGCGACGTCGCCCGCCTTCGCGTCGCCCGCGTCGGTGAGCCGGTCGATCTCGTCGGCGACGAACTGCGCCTCGTCGTGCTCGGTGTCGGCGACGTAGCCCGTGATGCCCGCGCCCGCGCCCGCGTTGGTCCACAGGTTCTTGGGGCGGCGGCTTTCGTTGCGCTCGATGACGGCGTTGGCCGCGGTCAGGATCGTCTGTGTGGAGCGGTAGTTCTGCTCCAGGAGGATCGTCGTCGCGTTCGGGTAGTCCTCCTCGAACTGGAGGATGTTGCGGATCGTCGCGCCGCGGAAGGCGTAGATCGACTGGTCCGCGTCACCCACGACACACAGCTCGGCGGGGTCGTCTCCCTCGCCTCCGGAGGGGCCGACCAGCTCGCGCACCAGGGCGTACTGGGCGTGGTTGGTGTCCTGGTACTCGTCGACCATCACGTGGCGGAAGCGGCGGCGGTAGTGCTCGGCGACGTCCGGGAACGCGCGGAACATGTGGACCGTCGTCATGATCAGGTCGTCGAAGTCGAGGGCGTTGGCCTCGCGCAGCCGCGACTGGTACATCGCGTACGCCTGGGCGAGCGTCTTCTCGAAGCCGTCGGTGGCCTGGCCGGCGAAGGACTCCTCGTCGATCAGCTCGTTCTTCAGGTTCGAGATCTTGGCGCTGAAGGACTTCGGCGGGAACTTCTTCGGGTCGATGTCCAGGTCGCGGCAGACCAGCGCCATCAGCCGCTTGGAGTCCGCGGCGTCGTAGATCGAGAAGGACGAGGTGAAGCCGAGCTTCTTCGACTCGCGGCGCAGGATGCGGACGCACGCGCTGTGGAACGTCGACACCCACATCGCGTTGGCCCGCGGCCCGACGAGCTGCTCGACGCGCTCCTTCATCTCGCCCGCGGCCTTGTTCGTGAACGTGATCGCCAGGATCTGCCCCGGGTGCACGTGCCGCTCGGCCAGGAGATACGCGATGCGGTGCGTCAGGACCCGGGTCTTGCCGGAGCCGGCGCCCGCGACGATGAGCAGCGGGGAGTCCGCGTGCACGACGGCCGCGCGCTGGTTCTCGTTCAGCCCGTCGAGCAGGGCAGCCGGGTCGATCACGGGGCGGGGGGCGCCGCCGCGGTAGTGCGCGTCCCGGGGCACGGGCGCGTCGAACTTCCCGTCGAACAGATCATGCGGAACGGATTCCGGCGCACTGTCCTCGGGCGGCGGCGGGGGCTCCCCCTCCGAGGCCCGCGAGGGCTGGAGGTCCGCCAGGAAGCTGTCATCAAAGAGGCTGCTCATCGCCTCCCGAGTCTAGGCGGCCCCACTGACAACCCGCCCCGGGTTCCGGTCACGTCGCTCCGCTTACGCCCCGCTCGCGGACGGTAACTCTCCGCTTCGGCGCGACGTGCCCGCGTCAAGAGCTTCGTAAAGTAACGAAAACGTATCGGGCATATCGAACATCAACCTTCACACGGGCCACACGAGTTGGCTAGCGTGCTCCGCGGGCTGCTCGTACTCCCACCGGCGAACCCCGCCGGGAACGGGCGGCCTCCGCCGAGTTCGATCTCCTCGGAGCCGGGGACCCACGATGAACTTGGGGTGAATCGGTCCCGTACGAAGTACGGGACTGTAGGGCAACCTTCCGGAACCACCCGCCCGAACCCGACAGCTAACCCGGTAGGCGGTCTACGGAAGGAGTCGCCTCCCTTGGCGTCGCACCGCAAGCCGCGGACCCGCATTGCCGGCCTACGCACCGCCCCCGCCCTCGGCATAACGACGGCGGCCCTCACCTCCGTGGCCCTCCTGTCGCAGAGCGCGCAGGCGGCACCGTCCGCGCCCGGGAAGCCCAGTCTCGAAGAGGTCCAGAAGAAGGTCGACGACCTCTACCAGCAGGCGGGCGTGGCCACCCAGAAGTACAACTCGGTCAAGGAGCGCACCGACAAGCAGCGCAAGAAGGTCGACACCCTTCTCGACGATGTGGCCCAGCGCACCGACAAGCTGAACGAGGCCCGCCAGGAGCTGGGCACGTTCGCCGCGGCCCAGTACCGCACCGGCGGGGTCTCCGAGACCGCCACGATGATGCTCGCCGACGACCCGCAGGACTACTTCGCCCAGAACCACCTGTCGGACCGGCTGACCGCGCGCCAGAAGAAGGCGGTCGACGACTACCAGACGCAGCAGGCCTCGGCGACGAAGCAGCGCACGAAGGCCACCAAGAGCCTGGAAACGCTGAGCGACTCGCGGGACGAGCTCAGGACGAGCAAGAAGACCGTCCAGAAGAAGCTGGGCCAGGCGCGCACGCTGCTCTCGGAGCTGACGGCCGAGGAGAAGGCGCGGCTCGCGGCGATCGAGAAGAAGAAGGAAGAAGAGGCCAAGCGCAAGGCCGCCGAGCTCGCGCGCAAGCAGGAGGCCGAGGCGGAGGCCAAGCGCAAGGCGGCGGAAGAGGCCGCGGCCAAGGAGCGCGAGAAGAACAAGGAGACCCCCGACTCGGGCTCCGGTTCGGACACGGGCTCGGGCGCCGGATCGGGCTCCGGCGCCGGTGCCGGCTCCGGCGACACGGACAGCGGTTACGCGACGAAGGCCGCGAAGGTGATCAACTTCGCCGAGGCCCAGATCGGCAAGCCGTACGTGTGGGGCGCCACAGGCCCCGACTCCTACGACTGCTCCGGGCTCACCCAGGACGCGTGGAAGGCCGCGGGGATCTCCCTGCCGCGTACGACGTGGGACCAGGTGAAGGTCGGCACGACCGTGAAGACCGCCGACGCCAAGCCGGGCGACCTGGTCTTCTTCTACGACGACATCAGCCACGTAGGGATCTACATCGGCGACGGCAAGATGATCCACGCCCCGAAGCCGGGCGCGAACGTCCGCGTCGAGTCGATCTACTACATGCCGATCCACAGCGTGGTCCGCCCCGCGTAACCCTCACACCCTCGCTCCCCGCGTAACCGTCACACCCTCACGAGAAACGGCCCTCCACGCGCGCGTGGAGGGCCGTTTCTCGTGAGGGTGGCGTCAGGTCCACAGGACCGCGATGAAGATGTTCACGACGGTCAGCAGCCCGACGGCGCCGAACATCCCCTTGTCCACCTTCTCCTCGTCGCGCTTCACGTAGACCAGCGCGAGGATCACGATCAGGACGGCCATCTTGATGCCGATCTTGACGTTGTTGACGGGGTTGCCGTCCGCCTGGTTCAGGCCCACCAGGATCACGCCCGTGACGAGCATCGTGAGCGCGCCGTGCAGCATCGCGGGGCTGAAGCGGGCCGTGCCTTGGCCCATCTGCTTCATCTGGGTGAGGAAGCCGCCCAGGAGGGAGGCGATGCCGATGATGTGCAGGCCGACGAAGAGATGGGTGAGAACGTCCATGGTTGCGGAGCCTAGCCGGGGCCTTACCACCGCCTCGTAGCCAGGTGGGTCCCGAGCACCGCATCGGTCACACGCCGACGCGAAGGGTGCCGGCCCGGTGGTCCGCGCGGTCACGCATGGCCACTGGGCAGAGCACTTCCGTCAGTTGCGCACAATCCGTCACCAACCCGTGACGGTCAGGTTTAGCGTCCTTCGTCAGGTGACCGGCTCCCCACCGCCGTCCGGACCAGGGGCGGCAGTCGGCCACCACCGCCGAGAATCCGGCGGCGGCCCGCTCTCCTGTGCGGGCCGCCGCCGGAACCGTAAGGAGCCCTCTTTCGTGGCAGCGCACCGCAAGCCGAGACAGCGCTCGCTCAGTGGCCATACGGCCCGCACCGCCGCCACCATCGCCCTCGCCGGGGCCGCCACGGCCACCGCCTTCGACGGCACGGGACACGCGGACCCGCGGCTCGGCCCGGCCGAGGTGAAAGCCAAGGTCGACGCGCTCTACCGCGAGGCCGAGATCGCCACCGAGAAGTACAACGGCGCCAAGGAGAAGGCCGAGAACGCCGAGAAGTCCCTGGGCGAGCTGCGTGACGAGGCGGCCCGCAAGACGGAGAAGCTCAACTCGGCGCGGAAGGGGATCGGTTCGATCGCCACCGCGCAGTACCGCAGCGGCGGCATCGACCCGGCCGTCCAGCTCGCGCTCTCCTCCGACCCCGACCAGTACCTCGAACGCAGCGCGCTCGCCGACCGGGCCGACAGCCGCCAGGCCGCGACCGTCGCCGACGTACAGAAGCAGCTCCAGGAGATCGACCAGCTGCGCACCGAGGCCGACGGCACCCTCGCGCGTCTCAAGTCCCGCCAGGCGGAGCTGAGCAAGCACAAGAAGACGGTCAACGGAAAGTTCGACAAGGCCAAACGGCTCCTGGCGCAGCTCACCGACGACCAGCGGGCGGAGTTCGCGGGCGGGGACCGGGCATCGCGCACCGCGGACCGTGACGGCACTGCGGGCACTCCGGGCGCCCCGGCCAAGGCCCCCAACTCCCGTGCCTCAGCGGCCGTATCGTACGCCTACAAGGCCCTCGGCAGCCCCTACGTGTGGGGAGCCACCGGACCCAACGCCTTCGACTGCTCGGGGCTCACCCAGGCCGCCTACCGCTCGGCGGGGGTAGGTCTGCCGCGCACGACCTACGCACAGATCGCCGCGGGCGAACGCGTCCCGCGCTCCCAACTCCAGCCGGGCGACCTGGTCTTCTTCTACCAGGGCATCAGCCATGTGGGTCTGTACGTGGGCAACGGCCAGATGATCCACGCCCCGAACCCGAGCGCGCCGGTGCGCCTCGCACCGATCAGCCAGATGCCGTTCGCGGGGGCGACGCGGGTGGCATGAGGGGGGTCGCGGGGGCAACTCGGGTGGCATGAGGGGGCTGCGGGCCTGCGGGTACTGTCAGGGCCATGCCCCGCCGCACGCTGCCGCCGCCTCCGCCGCCCGTCCATCTGCGCACCTGGCCGGACCGGAACGCGCTGCTGTACGACCGTGGCATGGCCCTGGAGGCCCTGCGCACACGGAGCCTGGGCCTGCACCGCCTCCTGCTGCTGTGGCTGTTCGCGCTCGGCTGCGTCATCGGCTGGGCGCTTCTGACGGTGCCCCTCGGAATGATCGAGGACCACGATGTGATGGCCTTCGTCCTGGGCCCGATCTGCGCGGTCCTTGGCCTCGGCGCTCTCGTACCGTCGGTGATCGGCGTCGTCGTCGGCATCCGCAACGACCGGAAGACCCGCGAACTCACCGACAGTTGGCTGGCGCTCGACAGCGACCCGCCATCGGACTCCGCGCTGCGCTCCCCCGGCCTCAGCCTCTGCTGGCTCCTCTCGTCCCTCCTCGTGAGCGCGCTCGGCCTGTGGGCGTCCTTCGCGTCACCGGCCTACGCCGAGCCCGGCCGGGACTCCTACAGCGACGTCGCGCTCGGCATGGGCGCAGGCCTCATCCTGTGGCTGACGGGCCTCATCGGCATCACCAAGGCGACGGGCCACTACCGCTGGGCGATACGGAAGTTGAGGTCGTCCCCGGCCGCTGACGCGCCGCACCAGTGACGTATGGCGTGGGCGTCAACCAAGCCCCGACGTCTCCCCAAGCCAAAGCCTTCGCCCCAGGTCATCCAACTCAAGCTTCCGCTCCTCACAATCAGGAAGCGCCCGCCTGAGCAGGGCCCAATAGTCCGGTCCATGGCCGGAGACCCTGGCATGCGCCAGCTCATGAGCGATCACGTAGTCGACAAGATGTGAGGGGAGCTGAAAGACGGCCCAGTGCAGTGCCACCTGCCCCTTCTCTCCCTCGCCTCGCCGGTACGTTCCCCAGCGATTTCCCACGTCCCGGACCACCACATCCGGTTCCGGGACCTCCATACGAGCGCCCCACGGCTGCAGGCGACTCCGCGACCAGCGGAGCCCAGCTTTCCGATACCAGGCAATGACATCGCGTCGCGCCCGGCGTCGATCCACGGCCCCCGCGGCATCCAGGACCAGCCGCCCCCTCAGAAGCCGCACCGGCGCGCCCCCATCGCCCCCCTGCCTCTCCACCACGAGCAGCCGGTACTCGCGCCCCAGGTAGAAGAAGCTCTCTCCGTCTCTGAAGGCCCGCACCGGGTGAGCCGGACGGTGCTCCTCGCGCAGCCGGAGCTTGGCGCCGATCCAGCCTTCGCTCTGTCTGACGAAGTTCTCCGCCCGGTCGACCTCACACTCAGGCGGTACACGGAGAGTGACCGAACCGTCTCGCTCGACGGTCAGGCCGAGCCTCTTGCGCCGCCCGCTCACCGCGACCACCAGCCTCCTGCCGTCGATCACGACTGTCTGCCCGTCCGCCAACGCGGATGGGCTCGGATGCAGCTGGTCGGAGAGTGGGGAAGCGGATGACACGCCTCTATTGTCGCCTCCCCTTGGCGCGGAAGGCGGCGGCATGACTCTGCGCATGCCCCGTGAGCGACGCGGACAGGGCGCGGAGCGCCCGCCTGTCGCGCTCCTTGGGCTTCAGGCCCGCCCGACGCAGGAGATGCCAGATGGCGACCTGCAGCTCATCCGCGCTGGATTCGTTCCCCGACCACGAAGCGCTACTGACATGCCCTGCGATGAGTGAGCCGAGCTCGACCGTCAACACCCGCAGGGGGTCGACGTCCAACACGTCGAAGGCCGGGGCCTCCGTCAACAGATCCGCAAGCTTCATGTACAGCTGCTGCTCGACGGGTGTGAGATCGGCGACGGCCGGGTCGGCCTCCTCCGCCTTCCGCGCCCGGTCGAGGAGGGGACCCATCCGGACCTTGATCTCGTCCCAGCGCCCGTCGAGTTCCTCCAGAATCGACTCCAGGTCTTCCGCGAGAGCCCGGTAGACAGGCCGGTCGTCCCGCTCCCGCCGCTCCTCCAGGTGATAGCGCAGTGCCTGCACCTGCTCAGCAGCCGCCAGTTCCATGTCGGGGATACGGTCCACGACCTCGTCGAAGTCCGGCGCCAGGATGGACACGGGCGCGATGATCTGTGTGATCTCAGGCAGTACGAGATGGTCGGCGACCATGGCCCGCACCTTGCGTCCGTACGCCCGCATGGAGAAGTCGCCACGCTCGGCGTCTCGGTAGTGCGTACGCACACGCTTCTGCAGGAGCGCCCACTGCCGGGCGTTCGGAACGTGTTCCAGCGCTCCCTCGTGCGGCAGTACGCGCTCAAGAGCACCCAGGAACGTCGCGAGGTTCGCGTCGAAGTCGGATCGCGCGGACTCGTCGCCCAGCGCCTTCGTGCCCCGCGAGATACCGCCGACCGTGTCGAGGCCGGTGATTCCCATCCCGGCGAGGAACAGCTCCATCTGCACAGCGGCCGCCTTCAGGTCCGGGACCTCACTGGCGAGGCTGCGCACCGTACGCAGGGTGGGACCGTCGCCCTTGTACGCGGGCAGCGTGACGGCGAGATCGCTCAACACGCCGTAGTAGTCCACGACCCGACCCTCGTGCTTGCCCTGCCGGGGCCGGTTCACCCGGGCGATGGCCTGGAGCAACTCGGCGTCCTGAATGGGCCGGTCCAGATACAGGGCCTGCTCGATGGGGGCGTCGAACCCCGTGAGAAGCATGGACTTGACGATCAGGAAGGCAATCGGTCGCTTCTCCTCGACGACGGGCGCGACCGCGGTGCTCCACGGGTTCAAGGCGATCGACCCGCCCGGCACAGGGTCGGGCTCCGGCTCATGCGTGATCACCCAGGGGTTGTCCGGCGGAAGTTCCGGGAACGGCTCCAGGAAGCGGTCGACGTGCTCCTGCTGGCGCAGCGGATCAGTCCATTCACGCCACAGCCCCTGCTTCTGCTCGCTACCGGCGGAGATCACCGGCACGAAGTCGATGCGCCGCAGCACCTCCTGGTACTGCCACGCACGCAGCAGCACCAGGTCGTCCCACGTGTAGTCCTTCAGATCCTTGTGCCGAAGTGTCGCGGGGTCGAATTCCCTGACACGGGCGAGGAGCTCGGCGCGAGCGTCGTTCAGCATGTGCCGATAGAGCACGACCGCACGTCGGCTGACAGCCGCAACCTGCGCCTTGAACCCGCCGGTCAGAGGCCCGGTGACGTAGTGCTCCAGCATGTCGACGGCCTTGGCCCGGATCATCGGTACGGACTCGGCGACAGCACGGCTCGTGGGCTTCAGCTTGCTGCGGACGCGATCCTTCTGCTCTTCCCTCAGCCGCGCGATCAGATCCTCGAACTTGCGGTTGAGCCCATCCTTCTCGTGCACCTCGGCCGACCCGGTACGCCCTTCGTAGCGGACGGGCACGACGACCTTGTCCCGCTCGGCCTCGTCCATCAGGTACGAGTCGAGGAACTTGTCGTCGGGCTCAAGCCCGAAGATCCGCCCCGTGTCGGTGAGCTTGCCCTTCATGATCGGCGTACCGGTGAAGCCGATCCGGGCGGCGTTCGGTACCGCGTCCCGCAGGCACGCGTGCAGGACAGAGGTGTGCGACCGGTGCGCCTCGTCCACAAGCACCAGGACGTGCGACGACGTACTGCACTCGGTGAACCGACGCCGGACCGCCTCGATGGCCGCGTCATCCGGCGTGGGATCGGCGGCGTCCTCGGCGTCCACCCCCTCCGCGATGCGGGCTTGCGCGTCCGCGAACTCGGCGCTGGGGTCGCGATCGTCACTGCTCGCGGTCTCCCCGACCACTCCGGGAATCCGCCCCAAGTACTTCTGGATCATGGCGAAGATGACGGCACGCCCACCCGGCTTCCCCGCACGCCGCAGCATGCCCTCCACGTCCGACTGAGACTTTGCGGTCCGCACGACACACCCGCTGACCCGCACGGCCGCCGACAACTGCTGCTCCAGCTGCTTGCGGTCGGTGATGACGAGGACGGTGAAGCGGTTCAGCTCCGGGTCACGGCTGGTCTGGAGCCTGCGGGCGAGAAAGGCCATGGTCAGGCTCTTGCCGGAGCCCTGTGTATGCCAGATGACACCACCGCGCTCGTCGACCTCGGCAGCCGGGTCGTCCACGGTCCGCCCGGTCCGCAGCTTCAGCACGATCTTCTCGACGGCCCGGTACTGCTGATGCCGGCAGATCGCCTTCACGGTGACCGGAGGCTCACCCTCCTTCGTCTTCACCGGCAGCTCGAAGACATAGTGCCGGATGATGTTCAGCAAATTGCGCGGCTTGAGGACAATCGCGACGAGCTTGTGCTGATCGGTCGTTTCGTCCTGCCCCGGCTCGATGAGTCGCCGGCCCGTCTCCCCCCTCACACCCTGGAGTACACGGGCGAGCGCCTTGTCGTCCTCGTAGTCCGGAGTCACGCTGCGCCAGGCGGCGAAGTGCTCCTCGGTCGACGTGATGGTCCCGAGCGCCGCTTCGTCCCCGCTGGCGGCGACGAGAAGCTGCACGGGCGCGAAGAACTCGGGCACCCCGCCGGGCCCTTCACCGGGCTCGCGGGTGTCGTCGTCGAGCGGGACCCCGGCGTAGGCGCGCAGATCACGGATCGCGGAGCCGATCGGGTCCTTGATGTCCGGACTCTTGCACTCGACGACGGCGACGGGGATGCCGTTCACGAACAAGACCAGGTCGAGGACTGCGTCGCGCCCGTCGGGCGTGATCACCCGCAGCTGATCGACGACGAGAAACTCGTTCCTACGAAGAATCTCCTCGTCGCCGACGCCCTCCAACTCCCAGTCGACGTACTGCACATGCACGGTCTTGCCCTGGTGATGCACCTCGTGCCCGGTGGCGGGCGTACCGCTCAGGAGCAGGCTCGTGACATCACTGTTGACGTCCTTGAGCGGCGCGGTGGCGACGTTCCGCGCGGCGCGCGCGAGGGCGTCGATGGCGGCGTCGGCGTCCGACGGGTCCATCCATGCCTGCCCCGTGCCGGGGACGCGGTTGAGACGCCGGACGGCGGAGCGCAGCCGCTTGGCGAGCAGCAGATCACCGTAAGCGCGCCCGTCGCCTTCGTGGTCGTGGTCGCCCTGACTGCGGCTGAGATCCGGCCCGTGGACGTGCTGCCAGCCCATCGACTTCAGCTGATCGATGATCGGCTGCTCCACCTCGTCACGCTCGGCCGTGCCGCGTTGCATGTACTGGCGCCTTTCCCCGGTGTCTCTCGCGCGTACGTGTGCATGTGTGTACGTCGACGCACTGCGAAGGCAGCCGCTTCGACGGCTGTTCTATTCTGCGCGCGATGGGGTGAATGCGGGGCGGAGAAGGTCAGTTCAGCGCGGGCGAGTTCCGGCCAAGAGGAGTGGCCGAGATGGCTGGGGCACGTCGCGGCGGGCGATGAGGATGGCCCGCATCCCGGCTGCGTGGCGGTGTACGTCGGCTTCCGGAGCGTGAATCGTTCGCTCACTGCCCGCGCCGATCACGACTGTTCGGCATGCCCGGCACAGGCCCTCTGGCAGAGCTTCGGGGCGGCCGGGCACACCGCACTCGGTGCACTCCAGGATGAGGCGGGGCGTGCGGGACGCGGCCTGGATCGGCTCCGGCGGCAGCTTGTCGCGGAGCCTGTGGGCCAGGAAGGCGCGGGGCGCGTGGACGGCTTCTGGGAGGCCCGAGGTGAGGGCGCTGGTCAGCTGGGTGCTGGTGGCTCCTCGGGCGAACCACTCGGCGGCGAGGCTTTCGAGGGCGTCGCAGTCGGTTGTGGAGAGGGACAAGCGGGGGTCGGTGAGGCCTAGTTGGGCGAGGGTTTGGTAGGCGGTGGAGGAGGTGGGGGCGGGTGTCTGGCGGGGGTGCGGTTGAGGCCTGCCTGTCGGGCGTGCGGCTGCTGATTGCGTCTTCGGCAGTACGTCGATGTGGGCGCCCTGGGGTGTGACGTCACCGCCGAGGAAGCGGGCCCACCATTCGCTGTCACGTGCGGTACGGGACCAGTAGCTGCGGAATACCCATCGGATACCGGTGCCGTCGCTGGCGGCGAGCTGCCGGACGCGGCGCAGATGCCCTGCGCGGGAGAGCTCGTTGAGGGCGGTGCGTACGGCTTGCTGTCCGTAGAGCGGCTGCGCTTTGGCGAGGGTCTTCGCGTCCATGGCGGCGCCGTCGGGGAGCCTGTCGAGAAGGGCGGCCAGATAGCCCTCACGGACGGGGAGGCGGCTGAAGTCGGCCAGGCGGCGGGGCTCGTCGTCGGAGTCCGGGGCGGAGCGTTTGCCGTAGCCGGGGTTGGCCATGGGGTGTGCGGGCGCGGGCAGGGCGGCGTTAGAGTCTTCGTAAGCCACGAGATCGCTCTTTCGATCTTGGGGTGAGACCCCGGCGGGTGTTGATAGCACCTGTCGGGGTTGTTTGTTGCTGCGAACGCTAGAGGGTCGCGACGCGGCGTGGCAAGCCGATCACGAAAAGTCATCTGTGCTGATACGAACGGGAGTTGGCGGGGCGGGCGGTTGGAATCCAACTACCCATTCCTAACAAACGGGGCTCGGATGTTGGGGTCCGAAGCTCGGAGCTCAGCGCCCGATGCGTGGTGGCGGATGCGCGGGGGCGGCGCGGGGTGCAGGAAATTCTCGCGGCAGGCCCACGAAATCCGCGGCGTGGGTGGGACTTTGCTGCAGTCGGCGCGGCCGCCATCGCGACGGCGCGGACTTCGCTAGCCCTGGCCTCGGGCGTGCGAGACGAAGGCGTCCCAGGCGGCGGCCGGGACGGCGAAGCGGGGGCTTCGGGAGCCGAGCTTCGAGTCTCGGATGTGGATGGTGTGGGGACAGGCGGCGACTTCTACGCAGTTGTTGTCGCTGGCGTCGCTGTGGGTGGACTTGCGCCAGTCGAAGGCGACTTCGAGGCAGTTACCGCCTTCGGTGCCGCTGTAGCTGGACTTGAACCACGTAAGTCCGGTGCTCATCGCTCCTCCGCCAACTCGCTGATGAATCGCGCCGACTCGGACGGAATCAGGGCCTGCCGAAGGATCATTGCATGGCGCTGGGAAACAATGCTGACCCTCTCGGGATCCGAGTAGAGCACGCCTGTGGTTTGTCCCTCTTCGTAGCCAAGGTGCTCATGCTCTGCGGTCTCGACAAGAACGATCGGTCCGTTGAGTCCAGGGTGGGCGCCAGCCATCGGCAGGACCTGAAGCGTCACATTTCGCCGTTGTCCAGACTTCAGCAAGTGCCATAGTTGTCGCTGATGGACATCGCGGCCACCGACTCGATTGCGGAGTGCCATCTCCCCGATCACGAAGTTGAACGACCTGGTCTGTCTGACCAGTACATCCTGACGCTTGATCCGAGCCGACACCCGCTCCTCGACTGTCTCGTCATCCAAGGGTGGCCAGTGCGCCTTGAGGAGAGCAAGGGCCGTTCCTTCAGTCTGCAGCAGTCCGGGGATGAGCAGAGGTTCGTATGAGCTCAGGACGATGGCCTCGGACTCGTAGCGGATGAAGTCCTGCGAGAAAGTCGGGAACGGCTCCGGCTTCAGGTACTCCTGAGCGGCAACAAGCTTTCCGCCAGCCCTACACAACTGATCAGCGACCTGAAGCAACAGGATCGTCGGCCGACGGCGGCCGTTCTCCATGGACTTGACGTACTCGTAGTCGTAGCCGACCTCCTTCGCCAGCGCCTCCCGGCTGACGCCGGCCTCCGTACGCCAGAGCTTGATCTGACTACCGCAGTAGCGCCAAGCGATCGGCGGCTGTGAGTTCGCCTCGGCCACCGCGCTCACCTCCCCGGGTCCACGGCGGGTACAACCACCCTCTGTACCCGCGCCGCTACTCCAGAGGCTACGCGCGAGCCACGACTGTGAACTCGCCGAACGACGAAAGCTCACACGCAAGGACCTGCGCATGCCGACGCCCAGTACACACTCCACGTCGCACCCCGCTACGCCCTCGCTCCCTCAGGACGTCGAGTGGCGCCTCCCCCGCCACGCGCGAAGCGTGAGCAGAGCCCGAACTCTCCTCACGGAGCAGGCCAGTTCATGGAAGCTCCCGCCCGATGTGACGGACACGGCGGTACTCCTGCTGAGCGAGCTGATGACAAACGCCTACCGCCACGCCAAGGCCGCCCCCGGCCGCGAGCTCTGGGCCCGCTGCGTACTGACGGAGGACCGCCTCCGCGTCTCAGTGACGGACGCGAACAACACGCTCCCGGTGCCGCGAAGGGCTTCATCGGAGGACCAGTCGGGGCGGGGGCTGACCCTGGTGGCGATGCTGGCGGATGAGTGGGATGCGGAGCTACGGGAGTGCGGCGTCGGCAAGACGGTGTGGTTCGAACTCCGCGTTACGTCTCAGCCGTAGACCTACGCGACATCACGCAAGCGCACCCTCGCCGACAGCAAGTCATCAATCACGCCACTCTTCACGCTACGCAGTTTGGCTAGTGCACCTTGCTCACTAGCAATCCGCTCATCCCATGCCGCGAGCTTCCCCACAATACTCCGCTGCGATTCGAGCGAAACCTTGGGAAAGGCTAGCGAAGCGAAGCGCGTGCCCCCCAGATGGGAGATACTCGTCTTCTCGGCCACCCGCGCAAACACGCCCCGCCAACGCCAAGCAACGAAAACCGCCTGAGCGTAGTCGGACAACACATCTACACCCGGGCGGAAGCGAATGAGAGTGTTTTGAAAACAGTACGCGCCAGGGGCTCCCTCGTAAATAGCACTGCGCCCCACCATGTGCAGGTTTTCTTGACCCTCATTTAGGAGAATGTCACCCGGCTCCAACTTGTACGTCTGGCGCTCCGACGGCGAGAACCCCATCTCCTTGACGTCGCCATACGAGATCTCCCCCTCGAAGACATTGGCTACCCGGAGGTACGGAAGCTGCGTGCCGAAAGCCTTGCTGCTCGGCGACAGCTGCTTACCCATACGCACCTCGCCGACCTCACGCACCGTCGGCCAAGCGCCGTCACCATCACTGACGACGTCTGACGCAACTGGGATCGCCGAGATCAGCACGCCATGCCGCACCGTGTTCAGCTTGGCGATAGCCGCCTCGATAGCCCGCTCTTCGAGAGCCAACGCCGCGAGCACTTCGACAATGCGCCGCTGCTCAGCCAGCGGAGGAGACAAGATAGGCATCGCCTTCAACTGCGATGAGTTGATAGTCGCCAGGTTCGTCGTCTGCTTGGCGATGCTCAAAAAGTAGCGACGCCCCTCGTCAGAGGCCAAATACAAGGCGAGGTACTCAGGCAGCAGCACCGACTCTCTGCACCGCACTCGGAATACGTGGTTCTGGTGCAGGCACGGCTCCAGCCGCCCATCCCAGACGGCCCCACGCCCAAGCTTGTCGAAGTCCCCGCCCTCCGTTAGGAGAACGTCACCTCGCCGGACAGCAAACCGCGACACCTCCGACTGAAGAACCCGGACCGTTTTCATGTCGGCAGTGTCGATGTATCCGTCCTGCACATTGGCAACACGTAGATACGGAAGTTCAACGCTCGCGCCCTCTGGAACAGCGCGCCCCAGGGTCACTCCACCGGATACATCAGCCAGGTCAGACAGAGTCTCGTAAGGAAAAGCCCCGCTAGCCGACATAACCCAGCTCCTCCAAGAACCCCTCCAACGCCCCCGCAGCCCTCTCCCGCCGCCCCTCAATCTCCCGCAAAGAAACCCCGTACTTCCCCTCCCACACCCGATACGCCTCAGCCAACTCCCGCTGACGCCGCACCACATGCCCGCCCAGCTTCCCGGACAGGTCATCCCGCAGGATGCCGAGCACCACGTCCCGCTCACCGCCGGCCTCGGCCAACTCCTCCCTAGCCCGCGTGAGCCCCGCCTTCTTCACTGCACCAGCCCCAGAGCCAGAACCAGCAGCAGCGGACGCCCCCTCTACAGCCTCCACACCCGAGCCCGCCTCCGGAAGCTCCATCAACGCCCCCTGCCCCGCAGCAACTTGCTCCGCAGCCCGAGCCCGCCCCTTCGCCGAAGCCGACGCCGATGCCGAGCCAGAAGCCACGCCCCCCGCAGCCTTCTTAGCCACCTTCTCCCGCTGCTCATCCCGCTTACGCTGCACCGCAGGCACCGGCCAGAAGTCGTCCTCAAGGACCTCGATGGCCTTCTTCGCCTCGGCCCGCTTCTTCGTCAGCTCCCGCATCTCGGCCTTGTCGAGCACCGCCTTGACCAGCTCCGGATCAACCTCCCCGGAGCCCGAGCCCGATCCCGAGCCCTCAGAATCCTCGGAGCCGCCCTCGGCAAGAGCCCGCGCCGCAGCAACCGCCGCCTCCGCCTCAAGCGCAGCCTTCACCTTCGCGTCCAGCGCCGCATGCGTACGCTCCGCCGACGCCAGGTCCTCCAGGAACCCAGGAGCGATGGCCGCCACCACCTTGTGGTCGTACGCCTGACGCCGCTCCGCCGCCGAACGGTCCCGCGCTCCACCCGTACGCGGGTCCGGCTCGGCCGCGAGCAGCGTCTCGACCGTCTCGACCCAGCCGTCCACGACGCCCGCGAAACCGTTGACCGACAGGGCCTTCAGCTCGTTCTTCGCATCGTGCCACCACCCGGCGACCGCGCCCGCGAGCGCGTACTGGTCAAGCAGCCCTACAGCCAGCAGACGCTCCCGGAATGACCCGATCAAGTCGCCCCGCAGCCGGGCTAGTTGAGCCTTGCGCTCCTCCTCCGTGCGGTCGTCGCCCTCCACCGGCTCCAGCGTCGCGATCTGGTCCGTCTCGGACGTCCACCACTCCTCGAAAGCAGCCCACAGCTCGGCCTCGCGA
Source organism: Streptomyces sp. Je 1-332 (assembly GCF_040730185.1). Lineage (NCBI taxonomy): Bacteria > Bacillati > Actinomycetota > Actinomycetes > Kitasatosporales > Streptomycetaceae > Streptomyces > Streptomyces sp. Je 1-332. Next base: position 4,877,904 of record NZ_CP160402.1, on the reverse strand, counting down.
CCAGCCGCCAGCTCCCCGATCCGCGCCGCGTCCGGTCGCTCACCCTCGGCCAGGAAGTCGACGTACGCAGGGTCATCCGCCCGCGCCGCGAACAGGTCCCGCACCCCGATCCCGTACGCGTCGAGCAGCGGCTTCTTCGCCTCGATCTCGGCGAGCGGCACGCCGCCCACCAAGTGCGCCCGTACGTCCTGCGGTTCGGGCGGCGGGGTGTTGTCGACGTACCGGCGGATGTTGAAGTTGAAGTCGTTGCGCTCCAGCTCCTCGCGGTCGACCACCTTCGCGAAGCCGTCGACGTCCTCGAACACCTCGTCGTCCTCGAAGGCGTGGAAGGTCGAGACGATCTTCTCGATGTGTTCTGGGAGGAGTACGTTCTGGGCGCGCTCCGCGTGGAACTCTCGGTCCGCGTTGATGAAGAGGACCTTGTTACGACGGTCCGGGCGCCGCTGGCCCGGCGGGCGCAGCACGATCACGCACGCCGGGATGCCGGTCCCGTAGAAGAGGTTCGGGGCGAGCCCGATCACGGCCTCGATGAGGTCGTGCTCCATCAGCAGCTTCGCCCGGATCTTCTGCTCCTGGCCGCCGCGGAACAGCACACCGTGCGGCATGACCGTGAAGACCGCACCGGCCTTCTTCTTCACCATGTCCAGCATGTGCTGGAGGAACATCAGGTCGGCCTTGCCGCGCTCGGAAGTCTGGCCGTGCGGCATGCGCTCGGTCAGGCGCGGCACTTCCTCCGCCTTGTAGTCCATGGAGAAGGGCGGATTGCTGAGGACCAGGTCGAAATCGCTCTCCGGATGCAGCGGGTTGGTGAGGGTGTCCCCGGTCCGCAGCGAGAACTTCTTGGCGCCGTGGAAGAGCATGTTCATGGTGGCCATGACCCAGGAGCCGCTGTTGGCGTCCTGCCCGGCGAGACCGAGATTGCGGGAGTCGCCGCCGTGCTCGTCGACATACTCCATCGCGTGGATGAGCATTCCGCCGGATCCCACACACGGGTCGTACACCCGCATGCCGCCGTGCGGGCGGGCCAGCTCCACCATCATCCGGACGACCGCACGCGGGGTGTAGAACTCACCACCCTTGCTGCCGGCGGAGTCCGCGAAGTCCTTGATCAGGTACTCGTACGCGGCGCCGATCATGTCGGGGAACTCGAAGTCCTCGCCACGCAGCCGGATACTGCCGAAGTGCTCGATGAGTGCCGCGAGGCGTTTGTCGGCCAGCGCCGCTGCCGAGCCCTTGCCGCTGCCGCCACCGCCGATGCGGTTGAAGTTGACGTGCGCGAAGAGGCCGCGCAGCTCGCTGTTGCCCTTCTGCGTCTCAAGAGCGGTCAGGGCGGGCTGGAGGTACTCCGTCGCCACATTGTCGACCGCCCCCGCCAGCTTGTCCCAGCGGGCGTCCTCCGGGACGAAGATCGCGCCGAGCGGGCCGTACCACTCGTACGACTCAGCCTCGTCCTCGGCTTCTTCCTGGCTGTCGCCCTCCGCCAATCGTTCGTTGATGACCACTTCGCGCGCGGCCTCGAACTCATCATTGACGCGCTTGAGGAAGAGCAGCACGAAGATGAAGTCGCGGTACTCAGCGGCGTCCATCGTGCCGCGCAGAATGTCTGCCGCCGCGAAGAGATGGCGTTCCAGCTGCGCGAGCGTGAGCTTGGCCACGTACGGCACTCCCTGAGATGACTGGCTTTTCCGTCCGGTTGCACCGGGAAGCCTACGGCTTCAGCCAACCCGGATTTCACCGCGTACGGGAAGTCACCTTCAGTAATCCACGACGTCCAAGCCGTCCTCGACGAAGCGCCACACGTCGGTGTAGGGATCCCACCGACTCTGATCTGGTCCGGTGTGTGCGGGGAGCGCCCTGGCGTACTGCCGTGCCTTCGCATACTTCCCGCTGAGCTGCTTCGGCATGACCCGCTTGGCCTGCTCCTTGGATACCGACTGAATGGTGGGCCCGTAGGTCTGGGGGAAACCGGGCTGCTGCCTGAGCCGGTCCGCGGCGGTGTCGCAGACCCCGCCGAAGGAACTCGTGGAGTCCTTGTAGTGGAGCAGACGCCACAGCTCGAAGCAGGGGTGGGAGTAGGCCACGTGCAGCTTCGCCCGCCTCGCCCGTGCGAACGCGGTGGGGATGTCCTCATGCTGATCCCGGTCGAAGAGGCACCACACCTGAGGCCAGTTCCAGTCGTCCGGCTTCAACTTCGCCTTCTTCGCGGCTCGCTCGACGTCGATCCACTTGTCGATCGCCTCGTCCACGAGCGGCAAGGGCTTACGGCGCTTGGACGGCGCGCTCAGATTCTCGACGGTGCAGACGATCTCGCGGTCCGGCTCCGCTCGTGTGCCTTTGTCCGTCACGAACGTGACGAACTCCGGCTCGGTGACCTCGCCCTCGGTGAAGACGTACACCTCGCGCCGCAGCACTTTCGGCTTCCTGCTCCGCCCCGGGTTGTCCCGTCCCCTATCCCTCGCCATCAGGAACGCTCGGCCTCCCCTGTCAGTGCGGTCAGCACTCTTCGTCCGATCTGCCCTTGGTTCACCTTCGGCACCCCTCCGAAAGCCCCCGCGAGATAGGAATCCGAGAGATCCTCTTCGGGCCCCGGATCGACATCGCTCAGCGGATAGAGCTCCGTGGCCCCGCCCTTGTCCTTCTCAGTGAGCCAGATCTGGCCTGGGTCCAACGACCTGCCACCTCGGGGTGTCTTCAACAGCGACGCGTCATGAGACGTGAACAGCAGCTGCGCCTGCTTGGTGTTGGACCAGGGCGCCTGGAAGAGGCGAACCACCTCTGCCGCGAACCGCGGGTGCAGGCTGGCGTCCAGCTCGTCGATCAGCAGAACGGCTCCGCTGTCCAGCGCCAGCAGAAGTGGCCCGATCAACGCGAACCAGGAGCGGGTTCCGAACGACTCGTGCGACCAGTCGAAGGCTACGGGCTCATCCCCACTGCCCTCGTGCAACAGCTTGACCGCTGGCGCCCGACCTCCCGGTTGCCGCTCGACCTCGGCACCTCGAATGCCCAGGTCGGCAACACGGAGCAGCTCTTGTACGCGGTCTCGCGTCTCTTCGTCGAGCAGCCTTTCAGCCGTGTAGGCCTCGCGCTGCTTCAGCTCCACCTCAGGGGAGATGTCCCACAGGTTCGACCTGAACCAGTCGTAGATTCGCGAGAGTTGAGGGTGGTTGTCACTGGCCGCCCGGCTGAGCAGCAGGGCATTGGGGCGTGTCGTGCGCGCGAGCCGGGCGCGGTCCTGTACCCGTTCGCCCGGGAAGTCGTATGCGTTTTGGCGGGAGGCGTCGCGGTCCATCCACACCTGCCGCCGCCCCTTGGGGTAGGCATGGAGCCACTCCGACTCGACTCGCTTGTCACCGAGTTCGAAGCCGTACGTCCACCGCACGCCGTCATCCAGCACGAAGTCGACCTCGTAGAAGGTGCTCTCGGCTGTCGCCTTCGCATCGAGTCCGAAGGGCTCGCGGTCAGGTACTCCCGTGTATGAGGTCCACGGCCCATAGGAACTGAGGACGGCTTCCCGCATCTTCTTCAACGCTTTGATGACATTGGACTTGCCCGAAGCGTTCGCGCCGAAGATGCCGAGTACCGGATAGACCTGGAGGGACTTCCCGTCAGACAGCGGAAGAGCTCGCGCCGCGTCCGACTCCTCACCCGACGGGACGACAAAGGACAGCTCCTGCTCCTCGCGCAGCGACCGTACGTTTGCCGTGCGGAACCTCAGCAGCACTCCGTCCTCCTCTCGTCGCGCACAGGGTAACCGCGTGATCGCATACGCGCCTACCGGACGGTCAGGTCAGACCAGCCGCCGCGCCGTCGCCCACCGCGTCAGCTCGTGCCGGTTGGACAGCTGGAGCTTGCGCAGGACCGCCGACACATGCGACTCGACCGTCTTAACGGAGATGAACAGCTGCTTGGCGATCTCCTTGTACGCATACCCGCGCGCGATGAGCCGCAGCACCTCGCGCTCGCGTTGCGTGAGGCGGTCCAGGTCCTCGTCGACCGGGGGCGCGTCGGTCGACGCGAAGGCGTCGAGGACGAACCCGGCGAGCCGCGGCGAGAACACCGCGTCCCCGTCCTGCACGCGGAAGATGGAGTCGACCAGGTCGGTGCCGGTGATCGTCTTGGTGACATAGCCGCGGGCCCCGCCACGGATGACTCCGATGACGTCCTCCGCGGCGTCCGACACGGAGAGCGCGAGGAACCGCACAGGCCGCTCGGCATCGGACATCAACGGCGCACAGCGGCGCAGCACTTCGACACCGCCGCCGCCCGGAAGATGCACGTCGAGGAGAACGACCTCGGGGCGCGTCGTCGTGATGACCGTGACCGCCTGGTCGACGTCCGCGGCCTCGCCGACGACCTCGACGCCGGTGATCGCTGTCCTGCCGATCTCCGCCTGGACGCCCGTACGGAACATCCGGTGGTCGTCGACGAGGACGACGCGCGCACGGCGGCCCTCCGGGGCACCGCCCGCGGCGGCACCCGTCGCTTCAGCCGCGTCGGCCGTCGCTTCGGCGGGCTGTGCCGACTCGGCCGCACCCTCTGTTCCGCCCCTGGGCCCCTCGGGCTCACTCGCGTCGCTCATGTCGTCGCCGTCCTCTCCATCTCCAGCTCGACTTCCGTGCCGCCCCCCGGCACCGCGCGCAGCCGCGCCGTGCCGCCGTTGCGCTGCATACGGCCGATGATCGATTCTCGTACGCCCATGCGGTCGTCCGGCACGGAATCCAGATCGAAGCCGGGGCCACGGTCGCGGACGGACACGAACACCGTCTGCCCGTCGACTTCGGCGAAGACCTGCACCGCGCCGCCCTCGCCACCGTACTTGGCGGCGTTCACCATTGCTTCGCGCGCGGCCTGCATCTGCGCCGTGAGCGGGTCGTCCAGCGGGCAGTCGCCGACGACGACGACCTCGATGGGGACGCCGTGCTTGTCCTCGACCTCCGCCGCGTTGCGCCGCACCGCTTCGGCGAGGGTGTCGGGCTCGTCCGCCTCGTCCTTGCCCGTCCCCTCCGGTTTGTAGAGCCACTGACGCAGGTCGCGCTCCTGGGCGCGGGCCAGGCGGCGCACCTCTCCGGCGTTCTCCGCGTTGCGCTGGATCAGGGTCAGGGTGTGCAGGACCGAGTCGTGCACATGAGCGGCGACCTCTGCCCGCTCCTGGGCACGGATGCGCATCAGCCGCTCCTCGGAGAGGTCCTGCATCATGCGCACGAGATAGGGGCCGGCGAGCAGCGCGACGCCGACGAGAACGGCGAGCGCGGCCTGCAGCACGGAGCTGAGGTGCGAGGTGGAGCCCTGCAGCACGACTATGCCGGAGACGCCGGCGCCGACCAGCAGCACTCCCGCCCCGGCGCGGGCGATGGTCAGGGTGCGCCTGCGACGGCCGACGGCCATCCAGCGGGCCCGGCGGGCGTTGTCGGCCTGCCGCCAGACCAGGGCGACACCGGCGGCGACGAGCAGGGTCGGCCAGAGATAGGCCTTGGTCGAACTGCCCAGGTCCACGTTGCCGACGAAGACCATGGCGACGATCACCATCGCGAGCAACGCGACGAGCTGGCCCTTGTCCGGTTTGCGGGCCACGAGTCTGCGTCGCCCGTCGGGCGATATCTCCGCGGTGACGGGTGAGGGTGGCCGCTGGGCGTCGACGCCGCCGACTCCCAGCGGCACGAAGAACCAGAACGCCGCGTACAACAGCGCGCCGAGCCCGTCCGCCATGAACAGTCCGACGAAGATCAGCCGCACCCAGACGACGGGAAGGCCGAGATGGCCGGCGAGGCCGCGCGCGACACCGCCGAGCCAACGGCCGTCACCGCTGCGATAGAGCTTTCGCAGCGGCCGCTCGTCTTCGATGGGTACTGCTGCGGCTTCCGGCATGTCTCCGATATTCACACGCGTACGCGTGCGCGGGCATCAGGGTCGACCCCCGAGACGTCCCTGATCTACGACCCGGACGGCAGGGGCCCGGAGGTCGGGGCAGGGGTGTGTCAGGGACGATCTCAGGGTTCGGCCAGGGTTGTCCCGACTGCCGCGGCGGCCTTCGGCCCGTCACCATGGACACATGACAGACGAGCAGCCCGCCGGGACGGGCCCGCAGGCCGCGCCGCGCGATCCCCTCACCGCCACGGCGCGGGAGCCGGGCGGGCCGATGGTCGTGCGGGGCTTCCGCCGCGACCGCCGGCACAAAAAGCTGGGCGGTGTGTGCGCGGGGCTCGGTCAGCACTGCGACATGGATCCGGTGATCTTCCGGATCGGGCTCGCGCTCCTCTCCGTCACCAGCGGACTTGGCCTTGTCTTCTACGGCTTCGCGTGGCTGTTCGTCCCCTTCGACGACGAGGAGGAGAACGAGGCGCGCAGGCTCCTCTCCGGCCGGGTGGACGGCCAGGCCCTGACGGCCGTGCTCTTCGCGCTCGTCGGCTGCGGGGTCTTCCTCTCCCTCCTGAACAACGGCGGTGCGCTCACCTTCGCGACCGGCCTCGCGCTGCTCCTCGCGGGTGCGGGGTACTGGTCGCAGCAGCGCGGCACGACCGACCCCGACCCGGTGGCGGCCCAGGCCGCGGCGGACGCCCCGCCCGAGGCGAAGGCACCACCGGTTGCCGGCGCCCCCTCCTGGTGGCGGGACCCGATCATCAAGGACGGCACGCACGACGGGATCTCGGGCTATTTCTGGGGGCCCGAGGGAGTGACCGTCGGGTATCAGCCCGACCCCCCGCACGGGCCGATACGGCAGTGGCAGCCCGAAGCGCCGCGGCCGCCCAAGCCGCGGGGCCCGCGCTGGATCGGCGGCCTCATCTTCCTGGGAGCGCTGCTGGCCGGCGGTCTCGGCACCGGCCTCACGTGGGCGGAGCAGCCCCTCGGCACCAGCCTGCAGACCGGCCTCGCGCTCGCGCTCGCCGTGTTCGGCATCGGCATCGCGATCAGCGCCTTCCTCGGGCGCACCGGCGTGGGCTCGATCGTGCTCGCGGTGATCACGGCCGGGCTGCTGGCGGGCTCGGCCGCGCTGCCCAAGGACATCACCACCACCTGGGCGGAGACGGAATGGAAGCCGACCGCGGTGGAGCAGGTCCGGCCCCAGTACGAACTGGGGACAGGCGTCGGCACGCTCGACCTGACCCGCGCCGGCCCCGGCAAGGGACAGACCCTGAGCACCAGCGCCGAGGTGGGAGCAGGTCAGCTGAAGGTGATCCTGCCGCGGAACAGCACGGTGGAGCTGAACATCGAAGTGGGCGTCGGCGACATCCAGTTGCCGGACGACCGCAAGGGGGACGTGGACATCGCTCCGGGCAAGGAGAAGTCGGTGACGTTGGACCCGCCCGCGGGCAGCAAGGACGGCGGCAGGCTAGAGCTGCACGTCGAGGTCGGCGTCGGACAGGCGGAGGTGAGCCGTGCTACGTCATGAGTTCCATCCCGGCAAGCTGGTCCTCGGTCTGTTCCTGCTGATAGCGGCCATCGCCTACGCGGGCGACGCGGGCGGCATCTGGGACACGCCCTGGTTCGTGGCGTTCCCGCTCCTGCTGGCGGGGCTGCTGCTCGCGGGCGCGGCGGCAGCGGTGTCCTACGGCATACGCGGGCGGCCCACCGCCCGCGCGAAGGGCCGGACGGACTCCACGGAGGCCTGACGCTCAGCCGAGTCTCGAGCGGTATCTGCGACGGGTCGCGATCATCGCGTCGACCGAGAAGATGGCCGCCCCGGCGAGGATCAGGGGGAGCCACGCCATCAGGTAGGCCAGGTCGTTGCCGTAGTAGTACGGCTCGATGGACCAGCTCATGGTCAGCCAGAGGCTGAGCGAGATCAGCGCGCCGCCGAGCGCGGCGATCCGGGCGAACAGGCCGATGAGGGTGCCGATGCCGACGGCGAGTTCACCGAGGGCGATGGCGTAGCCGAAGCCGACGGGGCTCTTGAGGGCGAGGTCGACGAGTTCCGGGATGGCGGAGAGACCGCGGATGTCCTGCATCTGCCGGCCGATGGAACCATCTCCGTCGGCCGACAGGAAGGCGCTGTCGGTGAGCTTGTCCAGGCCCGCGTAGATGAAGGTGACGCCGAGGAAGATCCGGAGCGGGAGTAGGGCGTATCGGGAGGCGCTCTCCCTCCAGCCGGTGCTTCTGACGTAGCTGGTGTGGCTGTCGGTGCGCATGCCATGAGCCATCGCTCTCGCCGCCTCTCCCGTTGACCCGCTTCGCCCATGAACCCGTCTTCTGACGATACGTACGAACAGGGGGGCCTGCTCAGTGGCTTGCACCGAATTCGCGAGGACCGGCCCGGCGATGGGCCGGGGCGCTCAGTCCGTCACGTCGATCGTGCAGCGGTTCGTCTCCACACCCGCGGCGGTGATCACCTGGACGTCGACGCGCCCCGGCTCCACGTCGACCGGGACGGGGACGGTCAGGGCCGTGTCGGTCGGGTTGGTGAACCCGCCGGGGACGGGGACGAGCGGCACATGGACGTGCACGGTTCCGATGCGAACGACCATCCGGGCGAGACGATCGGCGGTCTGTGCGCCGGGAGGCACGAATCCGGCGCCGCGGACCTCGATGTCGTCTCCCGTGCGGATGGGTGCGTCGAGATCGCCCGCCTCCCGGGCGCGCACCACGGAGAGGATCACGGGCCGGCCACCCTCGGCGTACTTGCCCGCGAGGTACGTCGCCGCCGACACCAGGACTAGGAGGGCGAGCCCCCACGGCAGGTCGGGCAGCTGCTCGGGGCGGCGCGCGAGGCGTACGGCTGTGAAGATCATGGCGGCCGCGCTGACCAGGACGTACTGCGCGTCCGCGAAGCTGCCGCGGCCCGCGTCGTCGGTGAGCAGGTCGGCGGCCCGGGGCCGGTCGGCGGGCACCTTCTGCAGCCGCTGGCCGAGGACGCGCAGACCCACCACACGGCGTACGAGCACGGCGATCCCGCAGGCCACGGCGAGGACGGTCAGGGCGCCGGCGGCGCGGCCGAGGTCGAGCCCGGCGATCAGCTCGTCGCGCTCACGGGGTCCCGATGCCCCCGCGAGCTCCCCGACGAGGACGAGCACGGCGAAGACGACGAGGAGGACCCAACAGGCGGCCACCGCGCGGGAGGTGGAGAGGCGGTTGTCCTCCCCGACCAACGGCGCGAGGATGCCGCCGCGCGCCCGGTGCACGTATCCGGCGCCGGTCAGCAGACCACCGACGACCACGGCCGCGAGCAGCCCGGCGGTCCGGGCGATGCTCCACCCTGTGCCGATCGCGGTGAGCGCCTGGACCAGGAGAAGCGCCCCCACGGCCACCCAGATCACGGTGGCCGAGCGGCGCCAGAGCAGGCCGAGCCAGGCCTCGCCCTCGGCCCTGCCCCGTTCGGCGACGGCGCGCGCGGACTGGGTCAGCTCGTCCGACACCCACTGCCGGGAAGCGCCCGCCGAGTGGGCGACCGCCGCGGGAAGCCCCTGCCCCGCCGCCAGCTCGTCACGCTTGGCGAGGAACGCCGCCACGGCACGCCGATGCCCCTCGCGTGCGCCGTGCGGGCAGTCGCCGCATGTGCAGCCGCCCCCGTGTGCGCCCTGCCGCGCCTCCTGCACCGCCACCGCGTACGCCGCCTTCCCCGCCCTCGTTCGAGCACCGAAACGTGAACTTCCTTGCGATGAAAGGGGATTGTGCCGTACTGGAACACGATCGGGTTCCCCGGGTCAGGTCAGCGAGGGTGATTTCCCCGTACGCGCGTTGACGGCGGGGGCTGTCGGCTCCGGGGCGGGCTCAGGCCAGCAGATCCGGTTCGCTGCGGCTGATGTCCTGCCACAGGGACTGGTAGTTGATCCACGCGACGAGATCGCTGCCGAGCTGCTCGCGCGTCGCCACCGCCTGCTTGTGGCCGATGAGGATCGGGCGGCCCGCGGCCCGAGCGCTCAGCTGTACCTGGCAGGAGCGCTCCATCGTGAGGAACCACCAGGCGGCGGCGTCGACGGAATCGCCGACGGTGAGCAGCCCGTGGTTGCGCAGGATGACGGCCTTGTGGTCGCCGAGCGCGGTGGCGATCCGCCGGCCCTCGTCCGAGTCCACGACGACGCCTGTGTAGCCGTCGTACAGCGCGTGGCTCTCGTAGAAGGCGCAGGACTCCTGGGTGATCGGGTCGAGGAGTTCCCCGAGTGTGGACAGGGCGCGGCCGTGCAGGGAGTGACAGTGTGCGACGGCGACGACGTCCGGCCGTGCCAGGTGCGCCTGCGCGTGGACGGTGAACGCGGCCTGGTTGACGTGGTGGCGGCCCTCGACGACCTGCCCCTGCGCGTTGGCGAGGACCAGATCGCCCACGGTGACGTGCTTGAAGGGCATCCCGAAGGGGTTCACCCAGAAACAGTCCTCGTGCTCCGGGTCCCGCGCCGTGATGTGCCCGGAGACCCCGTCCTCGTATCCGAGCCGTCCGAAGATGCGCAGCGCCCCCGCGAGCCGTTCCTTGCGGTAGCGCCGTTCGTCCGCCAACGAGTCGTGCACCGGCGGCATCGCGAACTGCAACCGCTCGACGGGTATCGGTGTGGGCGCCTGCATGTGTCCTCCATTCCTGGCTGTACGGAGCGGAAGTTACCGCCGGTCAGCGCAGGAAGACAGGGGGTCCCTGTGAAGAGAGTGCGCAATCGGGGCGCGGGGCCGGGGCCGGATCGGCGCGACAAGCCGGACAGGAGGTGTCGGGTATCGACGCGACACTCACCGTATGACGACGAACGCAGCGTCGGACACGGCGCCGAACACGAGGAAGCACGCCACAACGGACTGGGCATCCTTCAGCGCGGCGGAACCCGCCTTCGCGCGGACGGCCGAGGAGCGGTTCGGCCTGTTCACGCATCACGTCCTCGCCACACTCCGCAAGGACGGATCACCACGGACGACCGGACTCGAAGTGCGTTTCCTGCACGGGGAGTTGTGGCTCGGCATGATGCCGGGCTCGATGAAGGCCCTCGACCTGCGCCGCGATCCGCGCTTCTCGATCCAGGCCAACCCGGGGCCGGGCACGGAGATGGCCGGCGGCGACATCCGGATCTCGGGGCGGGCGATCGAGGTGAAGGACCCCGAGGTCATCGCGCGGTACACGGGCGAGGTGGACCCGCCGGACCCGGACGCGTTCCACCTCTTCCGTACGGAGCTGACGGAGGTGGTCAGGACGTCGATCGAGGACGAGAAGTACATGGTGGTGCGGGTGTGGAAGCCGGGCGCCCCGACGCGGACGACCAGGCGGACCTGACGTACGCGGACGGCGCCGCCCACCTCGGTGGACGGCGCCGTGTCAGCGCTGCGCGATGGCTCGCGCCGGGAGTGCTACTCCCACTCGATGGTGCCCGGCGGCTTGCTCGTCACGTCGAGGACGACGCGGTTGACGTCGGCGACCTCGTTCGTGATGCGCGTCGAGATCTTCGCGAGGACCTCGTACGGCATGCGGGTCCAGTCGGCCGTCATGGCGTCCTCGGAGGAGACGGGCCGCAGCACGATCGGGTGGCCGTACGTCCGGCCGTCGCCCTGCACGCCCACGCTGCGCACGTCCGCGAGCAGCACGACCGGGCACTGCCAGATCTCACGGTCGAGACCGGCCGCCGTCAGCTCCTCGCGGGCGATCGCGTCGGCCTCACGGAGCAGGTCGAGGCGCTCCTTGGTGACGTCACCAACGATGCGGATACCGAGACCGGGGCCGGGGAAGGGCTGGCGCTGGACGATCTCGTCCGGCAGGCCGAGCTCCTGGCCGACCATGCGCACCTCGTCCTTGAAGAGCTGGCGCAGCGGCTCGATCAGCTGGAACTCGAGGTCCTCGGGGAGGCCGCCCACGTTGTGGTGGGACTTGATGTTCGCGGTGCCGGTGCCGCCGCCGGACTCGACGACGTCGGGGTAGAGGGTGCCCTGGACGAGGAACTCGACGGGCTGGTCGTTCGGGGCCTCGGCGACGATCTCCGCCTGGGCCTGCTCGAAGACGCGGATGAACTCGCGACCGATGATCTTCCGCTTCTCCTCGGGGTCGGAGACCCCGGCGAGGGCGCTGAGGAAGCGCTCCTGCGCGTCGACGACCTTGAGCTGCACGCCCGTGGCCGCGACGAAGTCCTTCTCGACCTGCTCGGTCTCGCCCTTGCGCATCAGACCGTGGTCGACGTACACGCAGGTCAGCTGCGAACCGATGGCCTTCTGCACCAGGGCGGCGGCCACGGCGGAGTCGACGCCGCCGGACAGGCCGCAGATCGCGCGCTTGTTGCCGACCTGCTCACGGATCGCGGTGAGCTGCTCCTCGACGATGTTGCCGGTGGTCCAGTCGGGCTTCAGGCCCGCGCCCCGGTAGAGGAAGTGCTCGAGCACCTGCTGGCCGTGCGTGGAGTGCATCACCTCGGGGTGGTACTGCACGCCGTACAGCTTCTTCTCGTCGTTCTCGAAGGCCGCGACCGGCACGACGTCCGTGGACGCGGTGACGGTGAAGCCCTCGGGCGCCGCGCTGCACGCGTCGCCGTGCGACATCCACACGGGCTGCTCGGACGGGGTGCCCTCGAAGAGCGTCGAGCCGGGCTTGGAGACGGCCAGCGGCGTACGGCCGTACTCCCGCGCGCCCGTGTTGTCGACGGTGCCGCCGAGGGTGGTCGCCATCAGCTGGAAGCCGTAGCACATGCCGAAGACGGGGACGCCGGCCTCGAAGATCGCGCGGTCCAGGCGCGGGGCCTCGTCCGCGTACACCGACGAGGGGCCACCGGAGAGGACGATCGCGGCGGGCTTCTTGGCGAGCATCTCGGAGACCGGCATGCTGCTCGGCACGATCTCGCTGTAGATGCGGGCCTCCCGGACGCGGCGGGCGATGAGCTGGGCGTACTGCGCTCCGAAGTCGACGACCAGAACGGTGTCGGGGGCGGCAGCGGGGGTCGCTGATGGCACGGCGGCGGCCTTCCGGCGTTGAGCGTGAGCTTGAGCGATGAGCTGGGGCTCGTGCGTGAGCAGGGGGTCTGTATTTGTCGATTCTAACGGGCTCACGGGCACCCCATTCGTCGCATCCGACGGAGCCGCGGCCGTCCCGCCCCTGGGACCGCTCGCTGAGGACCCCCTGGGGTCGTTCCCGCGCACGTGGCGGTGCTCGACGTCTCAGTATCCGAGCCGTCACGGAACCCGTGTTGACCGGGCACGCGCGCGTGGGGGCATACTGGCCTCGTGACCAAGCACCTCAGCTTCCTCTTTACCTATGGCAACCGGCCCGCCGGCTGCCATGGTCGAGCTGCTTGATCCACTGACAAGCGACTTCCCAGGCGCCCCGGGCCGACAAGGCCCGGGGCGTTCTGTCATTTCCGGACCTTGTCGCTCCGGGGCACTCCACCGACGAGGAGCCCCACATGACCATCGCCACGACCGCCACCACCGCCACGGCCGGTAAGACCGACAAGACCGGCGCCCGCACCCCCGAGGCCGCTGATGTGATCGAAGGCGCACGTGACCGCATCGACGCACTCGACGACCGCATCATCGGTCTCGTACAGGAACGGATGGCCGTGTCGGCCGTCATCCAGGACGCCCGCATCGGTTCGGGCGGTCGTCGGGTCAACCTCTCGCGCGAGATGGAGGTCCTCGCCCACTACAGGGACGCGCTCGGCAAGCCGGGTACGTCGCTCGCGATGACGCTCCTCGAACTGTGCAGGGGCCGGGTCTGAGCGCCTCCCGGCACGGCACCTCCCGGCGCACCGCGGCCACCACGGCCAGGCGGACACCACCGGATCTGAGTTCGGGTCCGCTCTCACCCGTACGGCGCGTGACCGGGCCCGGAGGGACTTCGTTGGTCCCGATGTCCGTGCCAGCCAGGGGCGGGCACGGAAAAACCACGCGTGGCTCCGCTGGAGCGATGAGGCGCACACCTCGTGTGCGCCGTGGGACCTCGCTCCAGAGACGTGACCGGACGGCAGGGGACAGCAGCCCGGTCACCCAGGGAACGGTCGGCTTCGGGGACGCCCGAAGCCGACCGGCCTCGACCGGCCTCCCCAGCCGGTCACCTCTCCCAACGGTCGCCTCTCCCAACCGTCCCCCGGTCCCCAGGTCCCTCAGCTTTTCGGCTCCTCCGTCCCCGCACGAAAGACCCGGCTGTCCCCATCCGTCTGGATCATGCCGAACTGGTTGCGCGGGTCACGGCGCATCCAGCACGATGCGTGACAGGACAGGCGCGCGCACAGCGCCGCACAACTCCATTGCCATTGGTCGAGACCACCCGTGCGCCCCTCGTGCGCCGGGTAGGCCACCGGCGCCCCTCAAGCCCGCGGCGCACTCCCCCCGGCGCCGCTCCGTGGCACCGACGCTGCCCTGACGTCGGTGCTGACGGCCAAGGGCCCCGCGGATCCGTCCCGCGGGGCCCTTCGCTCTGCCGCCGCCACCCCGCTCCGGGCTGCTCCGGGCTGCTCCGGGCGTTGCGTTGCTACTTCTCTCCGGCCTGCCCTGCCAGCTTCGCGAGCTGGGCCTCGACGATCGCGTCGGCCACCTTCGGGTCACCCGTCTTCGCGTCACGCAGCTTCTCCGGCAGTCCGGAGGCCCCGCCCTCCTCGTCGGCGCGGGCCGACTCCGGGTCGAAGACGTTCGAGGCGCGGAAAGCGACCAGCGTCGAGCCGCTGCGTACGACCGTGACGCGATCCCGGTGCAGGAACTTCCCGGTCCGGCTCGCGAGCTTGTATGAAACCGCCTCGTCGCCGTCGACCGGCCCGGGCTGCGGCCTGACACCGATGTACCGACGGCCGCCGTCCCCGAACGTGGCGCACTTCTTCGACTTCGTCGCCCCACGCAGGGTGTCCATGGTGTTCTCGGCGTCGGCCTTGCCGTAAGCAAGCAGCACGACCTCGGTCGTCGTGGTGTCCGCGACGTCGGTGCTGCTCAGCGTGCGGCTGACGTGCGCCTTCGACTTCGCCGGGGCGGCAGCCGTGAGCATCTCGGCCAGTGGGCGGCACTCGGTCGGGTTCACGCGTCCCATCGACGGCCGCGCCTTGTCCTTGGCCTGTCCTGAGGCCTGTCCCGAGGCCTGTCCTGTGGCCTCTCCGGGACCGGCCTCGATCTTGTACTTCTTCACGTCACCCGAGGCGAGCGCCGCCTTCTCCAGCTTCGCCACGGCAGAGGTCGCCTCCGCTCGCGCGGGCTTCTCGTCCTTGCCGTCACCGTCGCCGCCGCTACCGCTGCACGCCGCCGTGAGGCCGAGCACCGCCACGGTCGAGACAGCCACCACGCCACGCGACACAGCTGACTTCACGTTTCCGCTCCCCCAATTTCGTACGCACCGTTTCGTACGCATCGTGCGGAGTCACCCGCACCCCTTCTACGACGGAAGATCGTTACGAGCGGTTCCCGCACCCACGCCCCGCCCAACAAGGCCCCCGACCCGGCCCGCCCAAGTTCCCGCTACTGCCAGATCCAGAAGCGGAACGGGCTCAGGAAAACGATCGCCAGCGCCATGCCGCCCACCACGATCACCACGCTCCACACCCGGCGCCTGCGCTCCGACCGCGCGTCGCGCCCCGGCCCGGTCGGCGCCGCGCGCCACTCGTCGGGCCGCCACGCCCCGGCGGTTCCCTCCCCCCGCGCCGCCCTGCGCTTCCTGCGCCGGCGGCCCAGCGCACGGGAGTCAGCGGCCTGTTGGCGCGCCGCCTCCTCGTCGAGGCGCCGCAGCCGTTCGGCCACCATGCGCGCCCGTGCGGACGGTTCCTTCGGCGCCGACGTACGGATGTCGCGCAGACTGTCGCGCTCGAACCGTTCCCACACGTCGTCCGGTATCTCCCCCGGCATCTCGTCCCGTATCTCATCCGGCTCCGCCACGCCGCCCCCTCCTGATGCCCCTCGCTCCCCGGCGGATCGCCGTCGAGCGGAGGAATTTCTACGGCACCCGGCAACGCACGCACAAGCCGTGTGATCCAAACCACATAAGAATTCTGTGAGTTCGAGGACAACCATTCACAGGGGACGCAGGTCATGCATGCGTAACAACGGCCACACCCGCGACCCCACCGCGGAGGCCTCCACCTCCGTGTCACCCACCAGGTGATACGCCGGACTCCCTGAGGTCTTCATGAAGCTTCGCCGTGTCATGGCCGCCGCGGCCGCGACCGCTGCCATAGCCCCGATCGCGCTGCTTTCGGCTCCCGCCGCCTTCGCGACCGAGGACACCACGCCGGCCCCGAGCGCGACGGCCACCGAGTCGGCCACGCCCAGTGCGACGGCCACCCCGACCGACACGCCGTCCCAGTCGGCGACGCCGACCCCGTCGGCCACCGAGTCGACCACCGCATCGCCGACCGCGTCGGCCACCGAGACGGGCAAGCCCGAAGACCCCTCCGAGTCCGAAGAGCCGACCGACGAGCCCACCGTGGAGCCCACGGACTGCCCGGTCGACGAGGACGGCGAGGACGCCGACTCGAAGCTGAAGATGGGGCTCTCGGGTCTGCCCGGCAAGATCGTCGCGGGCAGCGGCTGGCACCAGTTCAAGCTGACCGCTTCGAACCCGACCGACGAGGACCTCGGCGAGGTCCAGTGGCTCGCCGCCGTGGACAACTTCACGGAGAGCGAGGACGAGAAGGACTGGCTCGCCAACTACGCGCAGATCCAGTACTTCAACCCCGACACCAAGGCCTGGGAATCCATCGCGGACGAGGTCTCGGGCGGCCTCTACTTCGGCACCACCGAGCTGGGTGCCAAGGAGAAGGTCGACATCAAGCTGCGTCTCAACGTCAGCGCCAAGGCCCCGGCCGGCGACGGCTACGCGCTCGGCCTCGGCGGCTACCTCGACTCCGAGCAGAACTGCGTGCAC
The DNA here is from genome assembly GCF_040730185.1 of Streptomyces sp. Je 1-332. Lineage (NCBI taxonomy): Bacteria > Bacillati > Actinomycetota > Actinomycetes > Kitasatosporales > Streptomycetaceae > Streptomyces > Streptomyces sp. Je 1-332. Next base: position 4,861,181 of record NZ_CP160402.1, on the reverse strand, counting down.
AACGCGTTCGCGTTCTACGAGTTCACGGTCCTGAAGGCCGGCAGCGAGAACGAGAACCCGGGCGAGGCCGACGAGAACACGGGCGGCAAGACGCCCAACGGTGGCAAGACGCCCATCGGCGGCGCCAAGGAGATCGCGGTCACCGGCAACCTCGCCGAGACCGGCTCCAGCTCCATGCTGCCGACCATCGGCCTCGTCGGCGGTGCCGCCGTCATCGCCGGTGCGGGCGCGGTCTTCGTCGTCCGTCGCAAGAAGACCGACGCCACCGCGTAACCACGCCGGTAGGCAGCTGGGCCGCTACGCCGGAAACGGCACCTCAAGCACGCGAAAGGACCTGCGCTCGGAGGGGGGCGCAGGTCCTTTCGCGTATCCGGCCGCTATGGCCGCCCCGGCTACTTCTTCGCCGGCATCGCGGGCATCCCCAGGAACGGGAGCCTCAGCGCGCCGAACGCGTCCGCCGGTACCGCCGGGGACTTCGGTTCGACGGCGGCGAGACGCACGTACGCGGAACCTTGTGCGGGACGCGTGTCCTCGGCGCCCTTGTTGGGCCAGAACGACATCGCGCGCTCGGCCTGTGCGGTGATCGTCAGGGACGGGTTCACGCCCAGGTTCGCCGTGATCGCGGCGCCGTCGACGACCGAGATGCCGGGGTGGCCGTAGAGGCGGTGGTAGGGGTCGATGACCCCGGTGTCCGCGCTGTCGCCGATCGGGCAGCCGCCCAGGAAGTGCGCGGTCAGCGGTGTGCCCATCAGCTCGCCCACGTTCGAACCCGCGAAGCCGTTGATCTCCTTGGCGAGCAGCGTCGCGGCCTCGGTGGCCTCGGGGATCTGCGTCGGGTTGGGCGCACCGTGACCCTGCCGGGCGGTCAGCAGGCCCTTGCCGATGCCCTTCTCCTTGCGGTACGTGGTCAGGGAGTTGTCGAGCGTCTGCATGACCAGGCCGATGATGGTCCGCTCCGACCAGCGCCGGTTGGAGAGCGAACGGACCGTCAGCCAGGGGTGCTTGGCGACATTGCCGAGCCATCCGGCGACCCGCGCCTTGCCGCCCTTGATGCTGTACGGAACTTGCAGGACCGTAAGGCCGCCCATGGCGTTGGACTTCTTGCCGTAGCGGACCGGCTCGATGTGCGTGGTGGCGTTCGGGTGGATCGACGAGGTGATCGCGACGCCCTTGGTGAAGTCCACCTTCTCGGCGCCGTGCTGCTTGCGGTAGCGGCGGTCGGTGGTCTGGGAGCCCACCAGCGCCTCGGAGTTGGTGCGGGTCAGCGCGCCGAGCCGCCCCGAGATGCGCGGCAGCAGACCGGTGTCCTTCATGCGGTGCAGAAGCGTCTGCGTGCCGTAGGTGCCCGCCGCGACGACGACGTGCCGGGCCGTGAACGTGCGCCCGTTGCCCTTGCGCTTGGCGTCGGTCGGCAGGGTGGCGACGGCGTACCCGCCCCGCGAGTCCTCGGTGACGGTGACGACCGACGTCATCGGGTGGATGACGGCGCCGGCCTTCTCCGCCAGGTAGAGGTAGTTCTCGTTGAGGGTGTTCTTCGCGCCGTGCCGACAGCCCGTCATGCACTCGCCGCATTCGCTGCAGGCCCTGCGGGAGGGGCCCGCTCCCCCGAAGTAGGGGTCGGGAACTTCCTCGCCCGGCTTGGCCGTTGTAGTACCCGAGGCGTCGTGCTCGTCTCCGAAGAAGACGCCGACCGGCGCCATGTGGAAGCTGTCGCCCACTCCCATGGCCTGGGCGGTCGCCTTCAGGTGGATGTCGGACGGAGTCGTGGTCGGGTTGAGCCTCACCCCGAGCATGCGCTTGGCCTGCTCGTAGTAGGGGGCGAGCTCGTTCTGCCAGTCCGTGATGTCCTTCCACTGCGGGTCGTTGAAGAACGGCGCGGGGGGTACGTAGAGCGTGTTCGCGTAGTTCAGCGAACCTCCGCCGACGCCCGCCCCCGCCAGCACCATCACGTTGCCGAGCAGGTGGATGCGCTGGATGCCGTAGAGGCCGAGCGCCGGTGCCCAGAGGTAGTTCTTGAGGTCCCAGGAGTTCTTCGGGAGCGACTCACGGGTGAAGCGGCGCCCCGCTTCGAGCACGCCGACGCGGTAGCCCTTCTCCGTCAGACGCAGGGCGGAGACGGAACCGCCGAAGCCCGATCCGACGACGAGGACGTCGTAGTCGTACGACGCGTCGCCGCCCCCGCCGTCCCCTCCGACCCCGCCGACCCCGCCGTGCCTACCCGCCTCACCGTCCGCCTGTTCCTGGACAGAGCTCTCCTGTGACATTGACTCTCCTCGTTGAGAACTAACGCACTAGCGAAGCCGCAGGGACTTCATGACCTTCAGGCTCAGGCTCATGAACGCCGCGTACTTCTCGTCGTCCATGCCGAAGGACGGCGCGAGCGGCATCAGCCGCTGGTGGGCGACGGTCTGCGCCTCGGTGAACTTCAGGATGCCCTCGGAGCCGTGCCTGCGGCCGAGGCCCGAGTCCTTCATGCCGCCCATCGGTGACTGCACGCTGCCGTAGGCCGGCGCGAAGCCCTCGTTCACGTTGACCGTGCCGGTGCGCAGCCGGGCGGCGATCTTGCGTCCGCGGCTGCCGTCCTTCGTCCAGACCGAGGAATTCAGTCCGTACGACGTGGAGTTGGCGAGGTCGACGGCTTCGTTCTCGTCGGTGAAGCGGTAGATGGAGACGACCGGGCCGAAGGTCTCCTCGCCGCACACGGCCATCGGGGACTCGACGCCGTCCAGAATCGTCGGCTCGTAGAAGAAGGGGCCGATGTCGGGCCGTGCCACGCCGCCCGCGATCAGCGTGGCGCCCTTGGCGACCGCCTCGTCGACGTGCCGCTTGGTGGTCTCCAGCTGCCGCTCGCCGACCAGCGAGCCCATCTCCGCGCCGTACGCGAGGGAGTGGCCGAGCCGCATCGCCTTCGTGCGCGTGGCGAAGCGCTCCACGAACTCGTCGGCGATCGACTCATGCACGTACAGCCGCTCGATGGAGATGCACAGCTGGCCCGCGGAGGAGAAGCAGGCGCGCACGGCGCCCGCGGCGGCCTTGTCGATGTCGGCGTCGTGGAGCACCAGCATGGCGTTCTTGCCGCCCAGTTCGAGCGAGACGCCGACGAGGCGGCCCGCAGCGCCCTGCGCGACCTCGCGGCCGGTGCGGGTGGAGCCGGTGAAGGAGACGTAGTCGGCGTGCTTGACGATCTCGGGGCCGACGACGGGTCCGTCACCGATGACGACCTGGAAGACCTCGGCGGGCAGCCCGGCCTCGATGATCAGGTCACGCGCCCACAGGGCGGTCAGGCAGGTCTCCGTGTCGGGCTTCATCACCAGCGCGTTGCCCGCGACGAGTGCGGGAAGGGCGTCGCCGATGGACAGCTCGAAGGGGTAGTTCCAGGGCGCGATCTGGCCGACCACACCGCGCGGCTGGCGGTTCTCGGTGACCTTCGTGAGGGTCGGTACGACGCCGGTGTGCCGCTTGGGGTTCAGGTACGCGGGGGCCTTGCGGCCGTAGTGCCGGGCGGCGACGGCGACGGCCTGCAGCTCCTCGTGCGCGTGCAGCCGGGCCTTGCCGGTCTCCAGCTGGATGAGGTCGAGGACCTCGGCCTGGCGCTGCAGGACGAGGTCGTGGAAGCGGAGCAGGACCGCGGCGCGGTGGCGGACGGGGGTGCGCTCCCAGGCGATCTGGGCGACCCGGGCGCGCTCGAAGGCGGTGGCCACGTCGTCGGGGGTGGACTCGGGCAGGTCGGCCAGCTTCTCGCCGGTGAACGGCATGTGGTTGGCGGTCCGGCCCGAACCGATCACATCTCGGGTGAGCTGCGCGATGAGCTCGGGAGTCACCACGTCGGCGGCGGTGCGCGCGCCTTCGGGAGCGGTGGCTATCGGGTTCGTTCCGAGGGGCACTGCGATGGCCTGCGAGTCCGTCATGGTGGTGAGCGTAGGCCCAGGTCAGGGTTTTGGGTACCCGTCGGTAATCCACTTTCACCGGGCGGACACATGGTGCCAGCGTTCACTGGCGGTAAAGGGCCTGATCAGGGGGTTAGTGGGAGTTGATCAAGAGGGGACGCGAAAATTCACGCGTCCCCGTCGCCGACCGCCGTGGGTCAGAGCTTGTCGATCTCCAGATTCGCGATGGCGGTCCTTGCGACCTCACGGCCCCGCTCGGTGAAGTCACCCTTGCCGGGATAGTCGATCCACAGCCGGTACATGTTCCCGGACTCGGTCCGGTAGTAGAAGATCTTGGCCTCGTGCGGCTGCTCGGACTCCGAGTCGGTGTACTTGACCGTGTTCTCGGCCGCGTCCCGCTCCTTGTACGTGCTGTCCTTCGTCGTTCCGTCGGGGACGGGATCGCCGGCCATGCTGCTGAACTTGGACTCGCCGCTCGCCTTGAAGTCCTCCATGTCCGCGTACGCCTGGGAGGCGGCCGACCCGAGGATCTCCTTGGTGGTGTCCTGCTTCTCCGTGAGATCGAGCGTGATGAAGACGGCCCCGCTGGGATCGGTGTATCTGATCCAGGTCTTGTCCGAGTCGACGTCCTCCGGCTTGCTCTCCACGTAGTGCTGCGGCGCGGAGACGGTGGCGGCGACCACCTTCGCCTCGTGGTCCTTCCAGCCCTCCGCCTCCGACCCCGCGAAGGGGTTCACGGCGATCAGGACGCCCGCCGCCACGGCCGCGACGACCACCCCCGCGATGACGGCCAGCGCCTTGCGGCTGACGAAGACGCCCTTGCCGCCGCCTGCGTCACCGGCGACCGTGACGACCCGCGTCGGCGCGGGCTCCGGCGGCTTCGCCGCTTCCTCCAGGAGGGCGCGGACCTGCGCGGCACGCGGGCGCCGGGCCGGGTCCTTGGCCAGGAGGCCGTTGATCGCCTGCGCGAGCGGACCCGAGGCCGATGCGGGCGCCGCGGGCGTCGCGTTCAGGACGGACTGCAGCGTCGCGGGAGTGTTGTTGCGCCGGAACGGCGACACGCCCTCCGTGGCGGCGTAGAGGACCACGCCGAGCGACCAGAGGTCCGAAGCCGGGCCGGGGCGCTGGCCCAACACCCTCTCCGGGGCGATGAATTCGGGCGAGCCGACGAAGCCGCCCGTGTCCGTCAGGTTCGTCTCGCCCTCGATCTGGGCGATGCCGAAGTCGGTGAGGACGACGCGGTCGTGCTGCCCCAGCATCACGTTGTCCGGCTTGACGTCACGGTGCAGGATGCCCGCCTGGTGGGCCGCGTCCAGGGCGCCGAGCACCTCGAGACCGATGCGGGCGGCGTCACGGGCGCCCAGGGTGCCCTCCTGGAGCGCGGCGCCGAGCGAGCGGCCCTGGACCAGCTCCATGACGATCCACGGCTGGCCGTCCTCCACCGCCACGTCGTGGACGTTGACCACGGCGGGGTGGTCGAGGCGGGCCGCGGCGCGCGCCTCTCGGCGCATCCGTTCGAAGACGTTGGCGCGCTCACGCTCGGGCAGGTGGTCGGGGATGCGGGGTTCCTTGACGGCGACCTCGCGGTCCACCGTCTCGTCCTTCGCGCGCCAGACCGTGCCCATGCCGCCGTGGCCGAGCTTGGACAGCAGGCGGTAGCGGCCCGCGATCAGGCGCCCCGCACCCGGGTCCGGCTCGGACGGCTGATTCGGCACCACCTGGGTGGGCTGGGCGTAGGGCGACGGGGGCGGCGTCGGCGCGCCGGGCTGCTGCGGGCCGGAGGCGTTCGGCTGCTGCGGGCCGGGAGCGCCGGGCTGCTGCGGGCCGGCCGGGTGCTGCGCGGTCGGCTGGTACGGCTGTGGCTGTGGCGGCTGCAGTCCGTAACTGGTCGGTTCGTACGGACCGTAGGAGGCTCCCCCGTCATTACTCATGCACACATCAGTACCTTGCCGACGGCCCCCGTTCCACCAGGGTCACTGACTTGTGACCGGGGTGATGCGCCGAGGGGAACTTCACCGGCGTACGAACGAGTCGACCGCCGTGTCGAAGTACCGCCGGCCCTCCTCCGCCCTGCCGACCGGCGCCGAGACCCACACGTCGAACATCCGGCCGCCCTCCTCCCAGCACAGGTCGTACGTGTGCCGGTCGCCCTCCGCGGCCGTGAAGCCGTCCCAGCTGAACTGCCACAGGGCCGCGGGCCTCCCGTTGTGCGAGGTCTCCGTGACCTCGCCGTCCCGGTAACCCGGGTTGTTCTCCGGCCCCTTGGCGTCGGAGCGGCGCTGCACGGCGAGCGGGCCGCCCGGCTCCGGGGCCGACTCCTTGATGCCGATGCGGAACGTACCGCCCGCCGACTTGTAGAAGGTGCGGGGCCCTTCCACCTCGCGCGTGAAGCCCTCGGGCACGGCGAGCGTGAAGCCGCGGGGGTCCTTCGTCACGCGGTAGCCATCCGGGGCTTCGGGAGTGGAGGGCTTGGGGGTGCGGGAGCCACGGGTGACCGTCACCGTCGGGGTCGGCGAGGGGCTCACCGTGTTCGTCGCCGCGGACTGCGTGGCCGTGGCCGTCGGTTCACCGCCGTCACCGCCACCGTCCCTGCTCGTCAGGAGCGCGGCGGACACCCCGGCCCCGGCCACCGCGGCCACCAGCGCGGCGGCGAGCAGCATGGCCCGGCGGCGGCGACGGGAAGGACCCGCGGGCTGCGCGGGCGGGCGCGTGGGCAGGTCACGGTAGGTGGGCGTGTAGCCGCCGAGCCGCCCGCCCGGCAGCGCGGAGGGCTGGCCGCCGGCCCGGCCCGCGGGCGTCGACGGCATCCGCCCCGTCTCGACGTACGTCCGCAGCAGCCGCTCGGCGTCCTGCGCGCCGAGCCGTCGGTCCGGGTCGCGTTCGAGGAGCCCGAGGATGACGGGCAGCAGCGGGGCGGCAGCGGGCGGCGGGCGGATCTCGTCGAAGACGACGGCATGCAGCACACCGCTGATCGAGTCCCGGCGGAAGGGCGACTCACCGGTCATCGCCGTGACGAGCAGCGCGCCGAGCGACCAGAGATCGGACTCGGGCCCCGTACGCTCACCCGACATCCGCTCGGGCGCGGTGTATTCGGGCGAGCCCACGAACGACCCGATCTCCGTGAGCGTCGTCGCCCCGCTGACCTGCGCGATCCCGAAGTCGGTGAGGACGACCCTGCCGGTCGCCTCCTCCATGAGGACGTTCGCGGGTTTGATGTCCCGGTGCAGGACCCCGGCTCCATGCGCGACGCGCAACGCGCCCAGCAGGGCGATGCCCATGCGGGCGACCTCCCGCGCGCTCATCGGACCCGTCCGCGCGATCCGCCCGGCCAGCGAACCGCCCTCGATCAACTCCATGACGATGTACGGGTGGTCGCTCTGCACGACGACGTCGTGGACGACGATGATGTGCGGATGTCTGAGCTGCGCCGCCGCCCGCGCCTCGCGCAGGGTCCGTTCGCGCTGCTGCGCCGCGTCGGATTCGGAGAGCGTGTCGTCGAGGGCGAGTTCCTTGACGGCTACCCGGCGGCCGAGGAACTGATCCGTGGCCTGCCAGACCACGCCCATGCCACCCCTGCCGAGCCGCGCGTCCAGGCGGTAACGGCCAGCTATGACCCGGGCGTTGTCCCCCACGCTCCCCATGCGGCCATCATGCCCCACAGGTGTGCGGACGGACCCTGTCGGCCTGTGGGGCGGACCGGTTCCGGCCGCTTGTCCCGACCGTCCCGGCCGCGGGCGAGCACGTTCAGCGCTCCCGCCAGCCCCGGAGCATCGCGTCGAACTGCTGGCGCGCCGTGTTCCAGTCCTCCGCGGGGGACGACATGTAGATCACGTACTCGACGCCGTCAAGGCTGAGATACGACTGCTCGATCGCGCGCCGTGGGCCCGCGGTCGTGTCGTTCGCGCCGGCCGTCCAGCTGAACTCCCACAGCGCGCCCGGCCGGTCGCGGAAGGTGTTCTGGTCGAGCTGCAGCCGCTTGTAGCGGGGCAGCTTGACGCTGAGGTTCTTCTCCAGGTCGAGCTGGTGCGTGTAGGGGCTCTCCCACGTGGAGTCGCGGTCGATCGCGATACGTACGAAGTGACGTCCGTGGTCGGGCGTGTAGTCGATCTGGCTGCCGTCGGCCTCGCGCTCCCAGCCCTTGGGCAGCATCATGCTGAAGCCCTCGGCGTCCTTCACCCGGTGCCAGTCCTTGGGGATGCCGCCGACGGTCTCGCCCTGCTCCTCGTCGCTGGACTGCCGCGCACCGCCGTCGTCGCCGTCCGCGTAGTGCAGGTAGCCCGCGGTTCCGCCGCCGAGCAGCAGGACCGCCGCCACGGCCGCGACGATCGCGGACCGCTTGCGGCGCTTCGGGGGGTTGAGGGCGGGGCCGGCGTGGGGGTGGGTGTGAGCGTGGGACGGGGGCTGGTGGGTGCCCTGGACGACGGTGCCGGAGGAGACGGAGGAACCGGCGGTGTTCCCGCTCCCGTTCCCGGTGACCACGGTGCCGGGCTCCGAGGAATGGTGGCCGAACGGCGGAGTGTGGGCCTGCTGCTGGGTGCGTGGCTGCCCGTACGGCTGCGGCTGTGACTGCTGATGGGGCTGGGGCTGCGGCTGGGGCTGATGGGACGTGGCGTGGATCTGCGTCGGCACGTAAGCCTGCGCCGAGTTCGGCCTGCGCCCCTCGGCCGCCTCGGCGAGCATCAGCTCGGCGACCTCCGCGGTCGGCCGGGTCTCCGGGTCCTTGCGCAGGAGCGCGCTGATGACAGGGGCGAGCACCCCCGCGTACTCGGCCGGCGCGGGCTCCTCCGTGACCACGGCCTGCATGGTGCCCAGCGGCGACGTGCGCCGGAACGGGGAGTTCCCCTCGACCGCCGTGTACAGCGTGGCGCCGAGCGCCCACAGGTCGGACGCGGGGCCGGGGTTGGCGCCGCTGACCCGCTCGGGCGCCAGATAGTCGACGGAGCCGACGACCTCGCCGGTCCGCGTGATCGTCGAGTCCCCCTCGATCGCGGCGATCCCGAAGTCGGTGAGCAGGATGCGCCGGTCATCGGCCAGGAGTACGTTGCCGGGCTTGACGTCGCGGTGCAGGACCCCGGCGGCGTGCGCGGCGCGCAGTGCCTTCAGCGTCCAGAGGCCAATGCGGGCGGCCTCGACGGGGTCGATGCGGCCCCGCTCCTTGACGGCGTCGGCGAGCGAGCGGCCCTCGACCAGCTCCATCACGATCCAGGGACGGTCGTCGTACTCCAGGACGTCGTGGACGGTGACGACGGCGGGGTGGTTGATCCGGGCGGCGGCCCGCGCCTCGGCGTGCGTACGGGCGAAGAGGATCGCGCGGTCGGCCTCCGCCACGAACTGCGCGGCCGTCAGTTCCTTGACGGCGACGGTCCGGTGCAGCACCTCGTCCTGTGCGCGCCACACCCGGCCCATGCCACCGCGGCCGATGGACTCTCCGAGCCGGTAGCGGCCCGCGAGGAGCAGGCCCTGCATCTGATTCACGTTCCCCCGCATTGGTTCTGACATGGCCCAGATTAGGGAGCGGTCGGCGAACGGGGAACCTCCGGGGGTGCTCGGAGACCTCACTGTGACGCGCGACGCAACGGCGACGGGCGTGATCTGACGCTCAATCGGTGACCTCGTAGGTCGACGAGGCCTGCTCGTAGAGCCGGTCCACCTCGTCACGCTCGCCCTCGGGCCCACGGATCTGCACGACGTGATACTTCCCGCCGACGATCATCGCCAGATTGCGTACGAAGATCTCGCCGCCGCCCGGACCCTGCCAGGTGAACTGCCCCTCGCCCATGACCCGTCCGCCCACGTCGATCCTGCGCATGCCCGAGGACTCCGCCCAGGTCGAGTCGCGGAACGGCTGCAGTTCGCGCTCGTGCTCGCGCTGGTACTTCATGGGGTCGCTGCCGTACTCGTCCGTGCCGTCCCGCCCCGGAACGACGATGAGCTCGAAGTCGCCCCGCGTGTACACGACTTGACCCCGGCCGTTCTTGGGCTGCCGGTCCCAGCCGCTCGCGACGGCGATCCGGAAGCCCTCGGCGTCCTTGCGGAGGGTGAAACCCTGGGGGACCTCGGGCCCGCTGGTCTGCGGCTTCTGCGAGCTCGGGCTTTTCTCGGGCTTGTCACTGGGCTCGCCGGACTTGCCGTCCTTGCCGTCCTTGCCGTCCTTGCCGTCATCCTCGCTGGGGCGGGCGCTGGAGCTGCTGCCGGTGTCGGGGGCCTGGCTGGTGCCGGGGTCGCCCGCGGAGCCGGCGCGCTCACCGCCGTCGTTCTCCCCCGCCTTGGGCATGAAAACCAGGGCGTACGCGACTGCCGCGGCGAGCCCGACCAGGATGAGCAGCAGCAGGAGCCGCCCCAGGGAACGCGGCCGGCCCGTACCGCTCCGCTTGGGCGCGGGGCGGTTGGGCGCGGGGCGCTCGGGTGCGGGGGCGGCGGCTGTCCGCTTGGGCGCGGGGCGCGCGGGGCGCGCGGGGGCCGCGGCGGTCGGCTGCCTGGCTTCCCGGCCCGCCCGGCCCTCCCGTCCCTCCCGGCCTCGCTTGTGTTTGTGCTTGTGGCGCCCGTTCTGCCGGGAGTTCGCCACCGGGGCGGCGGGTGCGGCCGCGCGCCTCTTCTTACGCCGTACGAGATCACCGCGGCGGCGTACGACGGGCAGGCGGCGGGCATCGAACGGCGGCGCCGGCACGACGTTCGCACCGGCCTCCGGCTCGGGCGCGGAACGGACCAACGACCGCAGCCAGCCGCTCAGTTCCTCGATGTCGAGCCGCTCGGTAGGGTCCTGACGCAGCAAGGACTCGACGACGGGCCGCAGCGGCCCGCACTCCTCCGCGTAGGCGGGCGGCTCGGCACAGACCAGCTGGACGAGCTCGAAGGTGCTCTCCTCCGGGTAGGGCGCGTGGCCCTGCACGGCCCGGAACAGCAAGGCGCCGAGCGCCCAGAGATCGGTGGCGGGCCCGATGGGCGGGGCGAGCTGCCAGTTCTCGTGCACGGGCCCGGCCTGCTCGGGCGCCCACCGCTCGGTCACGCCGCCGACCACGGTCATCCGTGCGTGGCGGGCCCGCTCCGCGGCAAGAGCGGTCGCGGGCCCACGCCGAGCCCCACTCCGCTCGGCGACGAGGGCGTCCCAGTAGCTGTGCCCGGATGAGGCGGAGGGGGGCGCGGAGGCGTCGTGGGCGGGGGCGGGGGCGTGACGGGGGGCGGGGGTGAGAGCGCCGGGGCCGGGGCCGGAGCCGTGGCCAGCGCCAGGGCCGCCCGCAGGGCCTCGCTCGCCGTGGGCGACGTCCGCGCCCTCGTCGACGGAGGCTTCAGCGGGCCCTCCCGCGGGCCCTCCCGCGGGCCCTTCCGCGGGCCCTCCCGCAGGTCCAGCGGGTCCACCCGCAGGTCCAGCAGGCCCAGCCGGAGAACTCGCGTAAGGGACTCCGACGCCCCCAACAGCCCTGCCCTCACCGGGACTCGAAGGGCCCGCGCCTCCGCCCCTCGGCACGGCCCCGTGCCACGGCTTCGTGCCCGCGACGCCGTATGGGTCGAGGATCCGCCCCGCGGCCTCGGCCTCTGCCCCGCTTCCCTTGGTCTCTGTTCCCCCGGCCCCCACCGGGTCACCGCTCTCGCCCGACCCCTGGCTCGCCCCGTACGTCCCGCCGGTCCTGGGCCCCGGCAACTCCGCGCCCCGCCGCCCTTCGGCCTCGCTCACACGCGCCGCGGCACGCGCCCCGGCGCGATACGCGGCTATGGCGCTGGAATGCGCGGCCCGCACGTCACCGCCGGGCTCCGGAGTCGGAGCCGGGGCGGCCTCGATGGCGACAGGCTCACTTGAACCGCCAGGCTGCGAAACGTCCGCCTCGGCCCCACCACCAGCATCCGCACCGGAGTCGCCCCCGCCCTCGAACCCCCCGAGGAACTCCTCGGGCCGAGGGTCGTACCCGCACAGCGCCTCTTCCGCCGCGCCCGCCGCGAGGCCCGTGAGGACCACCCGGCCGTCGTCGCAGACCAGGACCGTACGAGCGGTGATGTTCCGGTGCACCCAGCCGTGCGCGTGCAGCACCCGCAGCGCCGTCACCACGTCGGACGCGACCTCCGCCGCGCGGTACGGACTCAGCGGCCGGTCGGCGAGCAGCGCGGCCAGCGGCCTCGCCGCCACCAACTCGCTCACTACCCACAGCGAACCGCCCTCGGCGAACACGTCGAAAACCTGGTCGAGCCGCGGATGGTCGGGAATCTGCGCGGCGGCCTGCGCCGCCTCTATCGCGCGGCGCACCGCCGGATCCGACGGCCGCCGGGTGGTACGCGCCGAGGGACGCCGCACCGCCCCGGCGCTCACGAACCCTGCCGGAAGCTCCCCCTCCGGCAGGTCGCGCTCATCGAGTTCGAGCACCTCCGCGTCGACGACCTCGGGCAACGGCACCTGCCTGACCAGGACTTCCTGCCCGCTGTAGGTGTCAAAGGCCCGCGTCTCCGCGAGTTCGTACTCATCCGCGGGAGGCAGCGGCAGGCGATAGCGGTCGGCGAGTACCCGCCCCGCGTATTCGTCCACGACGCCTCCCCCGTCCGCACGGTGGTCAATTCCGTTCGTCTTACGCCCTGTTGCGGCTGCGTACGGTCCGCAAGCACTCACGATACGTGCCGGAGGCAAACCACATTGAGGGGATACGAGATCTCACCGGATAGACCGGATGCACCCGATCACTACTTCTTCGGCTCGAACGTCTTCGTGAAGGTCCGCCAAGCGTCCTTGCGCTCGTCCCCGTCCCACTTGTCCGCCTTGGCCGTGTACATCAGTCCGTAGCCCAGGTTGCCGTTGACGACGAACCCGCGGTCTATCGACCGGTACTTGGTGCCGCCGTCGACGTACGTGAACTCCCAGTCGGCCGTGTTCCAGCCGCGGAAGTCGACCTTCTCTATCCGGATCCGCTTGTACTGCGACCGGACCATGTACCTCTCCTGGCCCTTCCAGTCGCCCACCGGGTCGGACTTGGGGGTGGGAGTCCAGCCGATCAGCAGTTTCTGCCCGTCCGGCCCGGAGAAACGCGCGCCCGCGGCGCTCGTGGACTGGTACTTCCAGCCCTTGGGCAGACCCACGGAGAAGCCCTGGGAGTGCTTGTACGTCGACTCCGCGCCGTCTCCCGGCTTCTTGCCGGAGTCGTCGCCCTCGCCGTCGCCGCTCTCGCCCGGCTCGCCCTCGCCCGAACCGGGGCTCGCTCCCGCGCTCGCGTCGGTCTCGTCCTTGCCCTTGCCCTCGTCCTGGTCGGCACCGCCGTCCTGCCCGGCGCCCTTCTCGTTCTCGTTCTCCTTTTCGCCACTGCCCGCGGTCGCGCCACTGGACGCGGCCTTGTCGCCGCCGTTCTTGCTGTCCCCAGCGCCGCTCTCGTTCCCGCTCAGCGCGAACGCGAGCACGGTCCCGAGCACCGCGAGGGCGAGGGCCAGCGAGAAGATCACGAGCGTGCGCCGCGGCACCACGTCGGTGAGCGAGGCCTTGGGCTGCGCCGCACGCGGCGGCGTCGCGGGAGCCGCAGGAGTCTTCGACCCCCCGGAAGCCTGACCAGAACGGGAGGCGGGGACGGCGGCAGAGGCAGCAGCCGCGCGAGAGTTGGACCCGGAACCAGAAGAACCTGATCCGGAGCCGGCACCAGAGCCGGCACCGGAGCGAGCAGCGGAGCCGGAGCCAGCAGCGGTCTCAGAACCAGCCCCGGCCTCGGACGCCGCAGCAGAGCCGGAAGCAGCCGCCCCCGTCGCCGCGCCCCGCGCGGTGGCCGCAGCCGCGGCCTTCCGCACCGAACGCAGCGCACCCTTGAGCCGCTCGCCAGCCTCCTCGCCCTTACGGCCGGAATCCATGGAGGACTCGGCGGCCCCAGCAGACCCAACAGCCCCGGAGGCTCCAGAGCCCTCAGCCCCATCCGCCGAACCAGCAGCCCCAGCCGTCGCACCGGCCCGCCCGGAGCTTCCCTTGCCCTTGCCGGTGCCCTTGCCGAACCGCTTCCCCGCACCGGACGTCGGCGGCACCGGAGGCAACGGCACGACCTTCGTCGCGTCCACCGGCTCCGGCTCTTCCTTGACCTCCGGCGCGTGAATCACGTCGAGCAGGAGCGCCCGCGCCCCCGCGTCGTCGAGCCGCTGCTCGGGGTCCTTGGCGAGCAGGCCGTAGATGACCTTCTCCAACGGTCCCGCGTTCGTCGGCTGTTCGACGTCCTCGGTCATCACCGCGGTCAGGGTGGCGATCGCCGACCCCTTGTCGTACGGAGGAACGCCTTCCACGGCCGCGTACAGCAGGCCGCCAAGCGACCACAGGTCGGCCGCGGGGCCCGGCTTGTGGCCGCGCGCCCGCTCGGGCGAAATGTACGAAGGAGCGCCGACGAGCATGCCGGTGGACGTGATCGACGGGTCGCCCTCGACCTGCGCGATGCCGAAGTCCGTGAGAACGACCCGCCCGTCCTCGGCGATCAGCACGTTCGACGGCTTCACGTCACGGTGCAGGATTCCCTCGCGGTGCGCGGACCGCAGGACGTCGAGCACCGCGAGCCCGACCTCGGCCGCTCGCCTCGGCGTGAGCAGCCCGTCCTCGCGAATGGCCTCGGCGAGGGACTTGCCCTCGACCAGCTCCATCACGATCCACGGCCGGTCGTCCTCGTCGACCACGTCGTACACGGTCACCGCGCTGGTGTTGCGGATCCGCGCGATCGCCTTGGCCTCACGCAGCGTTCGCGTGATGAGCCGCCGCTTCTCTTCCTCGTCGATGCTCGAGGGAAAGCGCAGTTCCTTCACCGCGACCGTACGGCCGAGTGTCTCGTCCTTGGCGCGCCAGACGGTTCCCATTCCGCCGCGGCCGAGCACTTCGCCCAGCCGGTAGCGCCCGGAGAGGAGACGTTCGCTCTGGTCCTGACGGGACTGACCCGTCTTCTCCGCGTCCGACATGCGTCCCCTCTGCTGCTACCGCTGCTACCTGCGCAACCCGCCCTGACAGAGCCTCCATTGTCCCTCACTCGGGGACCGGTCCACGCCCAGGGTCCAACGTCCCTCATGATGGGCTCCGCATAAGGAGGGACCGCCATGCCCATTTCACGGACACTGCTGGCCCTACCCCTTGTGGTGGCCCTCATCGGGCTGACTTCCGCCAGTGCGCCGCCGGCCGCCGAACCGGCCACGGACGCCACTCTTCCGTTGCTCGTGACCCGAGGCAAGGCCCCCGCCGCGGCTCTGTTGACCCGCGAAGCCCCATGGTCGACGACCGAGACGGCAGCCCCGGACCTTCAACCGGACCGGCAGCCGGCCCAACAGCCACACTGGCACTTCGCCCACGTCAACAAGGCCTCAGCCGACGCGCCCGCCCCGGGAACGAACAAGAACCCAGCACCCGAAGCCGGTTACGACACCGGCGGCAGCACCGACGCCGGCAACGGGAGCGGCAGCAGCAGCGCGAACAGCGCCGCCACCCGCATCCGCCGCACCGACCACTTCCGCGCAGGCAGCATCACCAAGACGTTCATCGCGACGGTCGTCCTCCAACTCGCCGCCGAACACCGTCTGTCCCTGTCCGCCCCCGTGGAACGCCACCTGCCCGGTCTCATCCGCGGCAAGCGTCTCGACGGCCGGACTCTCACCCTGCGCGCCCTGCTCACCCACACCAGCGGTCTCGCCGACTACACCACAGGCGCCAAAGGCCTCGTCCCCCTCACTCCGGTGGAGGCGGTCCGCACCGCCCTCGCCCTTCCCGCGACCCCACCCGGCCGCTGGTCGTACTCCAACACCAACTACGTCGTCCTCGGCATGGTGATCGAGCAGGTCACCGGCCGCTCGTACGCCGCCGAGACCGCGCGCCGCATCATCACCCCCCTTCGCCTGTCCGGCACTTCCTTCCCCGGCACCCGCACCACGCTCCCGCCCCCGCACGGCCGCGCGTACACGAGCGAGGGCCGGGACGTCACCGCCCTCAACCCGGGCATCGCGGGCGCGGCCGGGGAACTGATCTCCACGCTGGCCGACCTGGACCGCTTCTACGCCGCCCTCCTCGCAGGCCGACTGCTTCCCGCGTCCCAGCTACGCCAGATGCTCAACACCCGCGCCGCGCAGGGCCACTACGGCATGGGGCTCTACCCGCAGAAGCTGCCCTGCGGCACCACCGCCTGGGGCCACAACGGCCGCATCCCCGGAAGCTACGTCCGCACGGCCGCCACCCGCGACGGCGGCCGCGTCCTCACTTTCCGGGTCAACACGGACGGACTCGCGGACCCGGCCCTCGAACGGGCCCTCCTGACGGCGCAGTTCTGCCCTCGCTAGAGCTGCCCTCGCTAGATCCGCCCTCGTCAGAGCGGCACGATGTCCGGCGCCCCCAGCCTCGCCGCGTCCGCCGTCAGGTCGTCGGGCTGCCGCTGCGACTCCCGCTCCGCCTCCACCCGCTTCTCGTAATGCTGGACCTCCCTCTCCACCTGGTCCTTGTCCCAGCCGAGGACCGGCGCCATCAGCTCCGCGCAAAGGCGGGCGCTGCGCGTGCCCCGGTCGAACGTCTCGATCGAGATCCGTGTGCGCCGGGTCAGCACGTCGTCCAGGTGCCGTGCCCCTTCGTGCGACGCGGCATAGACGATCTCGGCGCGCAGATAGTCGTCAGCGGCGGGCAGCGGCTCCCCCAGGGTGGGGTCGGCGGTGACGAGTGCGAGGACCTCTTCCGCCAGCGAGCCGTACCGGTTCAACAAATGTTCCACGCGCACCACATGAAGTCCGGTGCGGGCGGCGATTCCGGCGCGCGCGTTCCACAGCGCCTTGTACCCCTCGGCGCCGACCAGCGGAATGTCCTCGGTGACACAGTCGGCGACCCGCTGGTCGAGGCCGTGCACCGCCTCGTCCACGGCGTCCTTCGCCATGACTCGGTACGTCGTGTACTTGCCGCCGGCGATGACCACGAGGCCGGGCGCCGGATGCGCCACCGTGTGCTCGCGGGACAGCTTGCTCGTGGCGTCCGACTCACCGGCGAGCAACGGCCTCAGCCCCGCGTACACCCCTTGGACGTCGTCCCGTGAGAGGGGCACACCGAGCACCGAGTTCACGTGCTCGAGGAGATAGTCGATGTCGGCGCTGGAGGCCGCCGGGTGCGCCTTGTCCAGGTCCCAGTCGGTGTCGGTCGTCCCCACGATCCAGTGCCGTCCCCACGGAATGACGAAGAGGACGCTCTTCTCCGTCCGCAGGATCAGCCCGGTCGTCGAGTTGATCCGGTCCTTGGGCACGACCAGATGGATGCCCTTGGACGCCCTGACGTGGAACTGTCCCCGATCCCCGACCATCGCCTGGGTGTCGTCCGTCCACACGCCGGTGGCGTTCACCACCTGTTTGGCCCTGACCTCGTACTCCCCGCCGCCCTCCACGTCCTGCACCTTGGCGCCGACGACGCGTTCGCCCTCGCGCAGGAAGCCCGTCACACGGGCGCGGTTGGCGACCTTGGCACCGTACGCCGACGCGGTGCGCACCAGGGTCGCGACATAGCGGGCGTCGTCCATCTGGGCGTCGTAGTACTGCATCGCCCCGACCAGTGCGTCCTTCTTCAGGCACGGGGCGACACGCAGGGCGTGACGGCGGGTCAGGTGGCGGTGCATGGGAAGGCCGCGGCCGTGTCCGCGTGACATCGACATGGCGTCGTACAACGCGACGCCCGACCCGGCGTAGATCCGCTCCCAGCCCTTGTGCTGCAAGGGGTACAGGAACGGCACCGGCTTCACGAGGTGCGGGGCGAGCCGCTCCAGGAGCAGGCCGCGCTCCTTCAGCGCCTCCCGCACCAGCGCGAAGTCGAGCATCTCCAGATAGCGCAGTCCGCCGTGGATCAGCTTGCTCGACCGGCTCGACGTGCCCGAGGCCCAGTCCCGCGCCTCGACCAGACCGGTGGAAAGGCCGCGGGTCACGGCGTCGAGTGCGGTGCCCGCACCGACCACTCCCGCGCCCACGACCAGGACATCCAGCTCCCGCTCGGCCATTCCCGCAAGTGACTCGGCACGCTCCGCCGGTCCCAAGGTCGCTGTCCTCACCGCTGCCTCCCGTTAGCTGTCGGGTGTGGTCGCGCTCACATCATGCCCAGATTCTGGTCAGGTCCGCTGAGTTCGACCGCCGCCTGTGGACAACCTGCGGCCGACCCGCGGCCGATCCGCGGCCAACACTCCGACGCCCGGTGCAGCGCAATGCCGCATAACGGTCATATTTACTCCTAGTCTGACATTGCGCTGGTCCACCTTGTCCACAGGACTTGCGTGCTCGTTCCGCTCCGGCTATTGGGAGGACGGCCCACCGCCATGCCCGCAGATCTCGCCGTCATCGGTCTCGGCCACCTCGGCCTGCCCCTCGCCCAGGCCGCCGTCTCCGGCGGCATCGCCACCATCGGCTACGACCCGGTCCGCGCCGTCGACCTGGCAAGCGGACGCCTGCCCTGCGACGGCGCCGAGGGAACCCTCACCGCCGCCGATGTCCGCCGGATGCTCTCGGGGGGTTTCCGGCCCACGACCGACCCGGCCCAGCTCGGCCGGGTGCGCACCGCGGTCATCTGCGCTCCCACCCCTCCGGCGGCCGACCGCAGCCTCGACCTGAGCCAGGTGGCCGACGCCGCCCGCGCCCTGGCCGCGCGCCTGCGCCCGCACACCACGGTCATCCTCGAATCACCCGCCTACCCGGGAACCACGGAGGAATTCCTGCGCCCCATCCTCGAAGAGGGCTCGGGCCTGCGCGCGGGCCGCGACTTCCACCTCGCGCACTCGCCCGGCCGCCTCGACCCGGGCAACCGCACCCACGGCTACGCCGGCACCCCCAAGGTCATCGGCGGCCTCACCCCGGCCTGCACCGAATCGGCCGCCGCCTTCTACGGCCGCCTCACCGACAAGGTCGTACGCGCGCGTGGCCCGCGTGAGGCCGAGACCGTGCATCTCCTGGAGACCAACTACCGGCACGTGAACATGGCCCTGGTCAATGAGATGGCCGTGCTCTGCCACGACCTGAGCATCGACCTGTGGGACGTCATCCGCTGCGCGGAGACCAAGCCCTTCGGCTTCCAGGCCTTCCGCCCCGGGCCCGGCGTAGGCGGCCACGGCGTCCCCCTGGACATCCCGGGCCCCGGCCGCGGCGCCCGCCCCCTGCGCATGGTCGAACTGGCCCAGCAGGTCAACGACCGCATGCCCCGGTACGTGATCCAGCGCTCAGCGACCCTGCTCAACGAGCACGGCAAGTCGGCCCGCGGCGCCCGCGTCCTGCTCCTCGGCGTCACCTACAAGCCCGACCTCGCCGACCAGCAGGGCTCCCCCGCACAGGAGGTCGCGACCCGCCTGATGGAGATGGGCGCCGCCGTCAGCTACCACGACCCCTATGTGCCCAGCTGGAGCGTCCTCGGCCACCCCGTCCCCCGCGCGGACTCGCTCTACGAGGCGGCGGCCGACGCCGACCTCACGATCCTGCTCCAGCACCACCGCACGTACGACCTGCAAGGTCTCGCGGTGAAGGCCCAGCTGCTCCTCGACACCAGGGGCGCGACACCGGCGGGCGCGGCACACCGCCTCTGACGTGCACGCGCACGCGCACCCATCCAGGCACACGAAAGGGCCCCGGTACCCGGGCGCATACCGGGGCCCTCCGTAGAGCTGAGTTGGAGACCGTCAGCGGCTGTGCTGCGAGTCCGCGACCGTCACCTCGACGCGCTGGAACTCCTTGAGCTCGCTGTAGCCCGTCGTGGCCATCGCACGGCGCAGCGCCCCGAAGAAGTTCATCGAGCCGTCCGGGATGTGCGAGGGGCCGGTGAGGATCTCCTCCGTCGTGCCGACCACGCCGAGGTCGACGCGCTTGCCGCGCGGCACGTCCTCGTGGACGGCCTCCATGCCCCAGTGGTGGCCCTTGCCGGGCGCGTCCGTGGCGCGCGCGAGCGGGGAGCCGATCATCACCGAGTCGGCGCCGCAGGCGATGGCCTTGGGCAGGTCGCCGGACCAGCCGACGCCGCCGTCCGCGATGACGTGCACGTACCGGCCGCCGGACTCGTCCATGTAGTCACGACGGGCCGCCGCGACATCCGCCACGGCGGTGGCCATCGGCACCTGAATGCCGAGGACGTTGCGCGTGGTGTGCGCGGCGCCACCGCCGAAGCCGACGAGGACACCGGCGGCGCCGGTACGCATCAGGTGCAGCGCGGCGGTGTACGTGGCGCAGCCGCCGACGATCACGGGCACGTCGAGCTCGTAGATGAACTGCTTGAGGTTGAGCGGCTCGGCAGCGCCGGAGACGTGCTCGGCCGAGACGGTGGTCCCGCGGATGACGAAGATGTCGACACCGGCGTCCACGACGGCCTTGGAGAACTCGGCGGTGCGCTGCGGGGAGAGCGCGGCGGCGGTGACCACGCCCGAGTCGCGCACCTCCTTGATGCGCTGCCCGATCAGGTCGGCCTGGATCGGAGCGGCGTAGATCTCCTGGAGGCGGCGGGTGGCGTTGTCGGTGTCCAGCTCCGCGATCTCGTCGAGCAGCGGCTGCGGGTCCTCGTACCGCGTCCACAGGCCCTCGAGGTTCAGTACGCCGAGTCCACCGAGCTCACCGATGCGGATCGCGGTCTGCGGCGAGACGACCGAGTCCATCGGCGCCGCCAGGAAGGGCAGCTCGAAGCGGTAGGCGTCGATCTGCCAGGCGATCGAGACCTCCTTCGGGTCGCGGGTACGACGGCTCGGCACGACGGCGATGTCGTCGAAGGCGTACGCCCGGCGGCCGCGCTTGCCGCGCCCGATCTCGATCTCAGTCACGTGGGTGGCCCTTCAGCTTTCTTCGGTACTTCGCACTTCTTCGGCACTTCGGCACTCGGTCTGCCGCTCCAGTATCCCCGACGCGCGCGAAGGGGGCGGCCCCGGGAATCGGGACCGCCCCCACGCGCGCGTGCGCGGCGAAAACGGGTCAGCGCTTGTTCGCGTAGTTCGGCGCCTCGACCGTCATCTGGATGTCGTGCGGGTGGCTCTCCTTGAGACCTGCCGACGTGATGCGCACGAAGCGGCCCTTGGTCTCCATCTCGTCGATGGACGCGGCGCCCACATAGCCCATCGTCTGGCGAAGGCCGCCGACGAGCTGGTGCAGCACGTTGGCCAGCGGGCCGCGGTACGGCACCTGGCCCTCGATGCCCTCGGGAACGAGCTTGTCGTCCGAGGCCACCTCGGCCTGGAAGTAGCGGTCCTTGGAGTACGAGCGGCCCTGCCCACGGGACTGCATCGCCCCGAGGGAACCCATGCCGCGGTACGACTTGAACTGCTTGCCGTTGATGAACATGAGCTCGCCGGGAGACTCCTCACAGCCGGCGAGCAGGCTGCCCAGCATCACCGTGTCGGCTCCCGCGGCGAGCGCCTTGCCGATGTCACCGGAGTACTGCAGACCGCCGTCGCCGATGACCGGGACGCCGGCCGCGCGGGCGGCGAGTGCCGCCTCGTAGATCGCGGTGACCTGCGGGACGCCGATACCGGCGACCACACGCGTGGTGCAGATGGAGCCGGGGCCCACACCGACCTTGACACCGTCGACACCGGCGTCGACCAGGGCCTGGGCGCCGTCACGCGTCGCGACATTGCCGCCGATGACGTCGACGCCGACGCTGGACTTGATCTTCGCCATCCAGCTCAGCGCGTTGCTGTTGTGCCCGTGCGAGGTGTCGACGATGAGGAAGTCCACACCCGCCCCGGCCAGCGCCTGCGCCCGCTCCAGCGCCTCGGGGCTGGCGCCGACCGCGGCACCCACGAGGAGGCGGCCCTCGGCGTCCTTGGCCGCGTTCGGGTACTGCTCGGCCTTCTTGAAGTCCTTGACGGTGATGAGGCCCTTGAGCACCCCGGCCCCGTCGACCAGTGGAAGCTTTTCGATCTTGTGACGGCGCAGCAGCTCCATGGCGTCCACGCCATTGATGCCGACCTGGCCCGTGACCAGCGGCATCGGCGTCATGACCTCGCGCACCTGACGGCTGCGGTCGTTCTCGAAGGCCATGTCGCGGTTGGTGACGATACCGAGCAGCTTGCCCGCCGGATCGGTCACCGGGACACCGCTGATGCGGAACTTCGCACACAGCGCGTCCGCCTCGGCCAGCGTCGCGTCCGGGTGCACCGTGATCGGGTCGGTGACCATGCCGGACTCGGAACGCTTCACGAGGTCGACCTGGTTGACCTGGTCCGCGATGGACAGGTTGCGGTGCAGCACGCCCACGCCGCCCTGCCGCGCCATGGCAATGGCCATGCGGGCCTCGGTGACCTTGTCCATGGCCGCCGAGAGCAGCGGGATGTTCACACGCACATTGCGGGAGATGCGGGACGAGGTGTCGACCGCGTTCGGCAGCACTTCCGACGCGCCGGGCAGCAGCAGCACGTCGTCGTAGGTCAGCCCGAGCGTCGCGAATTTATCGGGTACCCCCGTCGAAGAACCGCCGTTTGCAGTCATGACACCTTCCCCAAATGGCCTTGATCGGTGCGGATGTCCATGCTAACGGGAACGGAGGGTGTCTCATTCCACGATCAAGATCATCGATCAGGTTCGTACGTTCATACGTCATGAACGGGCACCGACGGCGCTCGCCGAGCGACCGCTGATCGTTACTGCTCGGCCAGTGCCCGCAGCCGACTGAGCGCGCGATGCTGCGCGACCCGCACAGCGCCAGGGGACATGCCGAGCATCTGCCCGGTCTCCTCGGCCGTGAGCCCGACCGCGATCCTCAGGAGCAGCAGCTCGCGCTGGTTCTCCGGGAGGTTGGCCATGAGCTTCTTGGCCCACTCGGCGTCACTGCTGAGCAGCGCGCGCTCCTCGGGCCCGAGGGAGTCGTCGGGCCGCTCCGGCATCTCGTCCGAGGGCACCGCCGTGGACCCGGGATGGCGCATCGCCGCGCGCTGCAGATCGGCGACCTTGTGCGCGGCGATCGCGAAGACGAACGCCTCGAAGGGGCGCCCGGTGTCCTTGTAGCGAGGCAGCGCGAGAAGCACCGCGACGCACACTTCCTGTGCCAGGTCCTCCACGAAGTGCCGTGCGTCGCCCGGCAGTCGGGAGAGTCTGGTGCGGCAGTACCGCAGCGCCAGGGGGTGCACATGAGCCAGCAGATCGTGCGTCGCCTGCTCGTCACCCTCGACCGCGCGAAGGACGAGGGCACCGATCACCGTCGTCCTGTCATCGCGCATCGGTCCATGGTGCCTTGGCGCCGATTGATCCGTGGCACCACGTCCGTAGTTGTGCACCGAAGCGTTATGAGCAGGTGCGCCGGAACTCATCTCGTGCGCCCTCCCCTCCCGCTCGACCGACCTGTCCCCGAGGAACTCCACATCTCAAGGATGCGGCATCGGCGGCGAAGCAACGGCAACCGCTCCCCCGAGAGGGAGCGACGGGCGTCCGTCACCCCGCCCACCACACGGCGGGCGGGGATCGCCGTGCCCGCACGGCGGCACACCTATCGGACCAGGCCCCAGCGGAAACCGAGCGCCACCGCGTGCGCGCGGTCCGAGGCGCCGAGCTTCTTGAAGAGCCGCCGGGCGTGGGTCTTGACCGTGTCCTCGGAGAGAAAAAGCTCACGTCCGATCTCGGCGTTCGACCGGCCGTGACTCATGCCCTCCAGCACCTGGATCTCACGCGCGGTGAGGGTGGGCGCCGCGCCCATCTCGGCCGAGCGCAGTCTGCGCGGAGCCAGTCGCCACGTCGGGTCGGCGAGCGCCTGCGTGACGGTCGCGCGCAGTTCGGCGCGCGAGGCGTCCTTGTGGAGATAGCCGCGGGCACCGGCGGCGACCGCGAGCGCGACCCCGTCCAGGTCCTCGGCCACGGTGAGCATGATGATGCGCGCACCGGGGTCGGCGGACAGCAGCCGCCTGACCGTCTCCACGCCGCCCAGACCGGGCATGCGTACGTCCATCAAAATCAGGTCCGAGCGGTCGGCGCCCCAGCGGCGGAGGACTTCCTCGCCGTTGGCCGCTGTCGTCACGCGCTCGACGCCGGGCACGGTCGCGACCGCGCGGCGGAGCGCCTCTCGGGCGAGCGGGGAGTCGTCGCAGACGAGGACGGATGTCATGACTGTCCTCCGCGGCTCTCACAGCTGCTGCGCGTCACCTTGAGCCTCCAGGCTGGTACTTATTCGTCACCTGTGCGGTTGACGCTCTCGGACATCTGCCCGAGCGCTTGTTCTTTCAACCGCCTCCGCACTCTCAACGACGGTCACCCGAAAGAGTTACGGGGCGGTGGGCCTCCTTCGGCACTCTACGTGAGGGCGCAGACACGGAGCAGGTAGCGCAAGAGACCCTCAACGTTTCATCACAACCAATGCCCCATTTAGCCCTCTTCCTTCCCTTTTGCTGGTGTCTGTGGCTAGATTTTCCAATGAGTCATATTTTCATCTCCTTAGACAGTAGATGTACGGTCGTGGGCACCGTATCCGCGCAGAACGGCTACCAGGAGACAAGCAATGGCAGATTTCTCCCGCCTTCCCGGACCGAACGCAGATCTCTGGGACTGGCAGCTCCTCGCGGCCTGCCGAGGGGTCGACAGCTCGCTCTTCTTTCACCCCGAGGGCGAGCGGGGCGCGGCACGCAGCGCGCGTGAGAACTCCGCCAAGGAGGTCTGCATGAGGTGCCCGGTACGCGCGGAGTGCGCCGCTCACGCCCTCGCGGTACGGGAGCCGTACGGCGTCTGGGGCGGGCTCACCGAGGACGAGCGCGAGGAGCTCATGGGCCGCGCGCGCAACCGCCTCGTCACGACGTCCGCACCCTCGGCGACGGCTACGGCCACGCACAGGGCATCCAGCGGCGGCATGATCACGCACACCTGAAGGAACGTTTCTTCGATAGGGCCCAGCACCCAGTGGCGCCCAGCAGCGCTCAGCGCTCCGCGGCGCGCTCGAGGTGGTCCAGCGTGGCCGCCACGGCGGGTACCTGCGCCAGATCCGGCAGGGTGAGCGCGACGATCTCACGCTGCACGGCAGGCTCCACCGTCACTGTGCGTGCACCCTTGGGGCGTACGGACTCGATGGCGAGCTCGGGCAGCACCGCGACCCCCAGGCCCGCGCCGACCAGGCCGATCACCGCCGGATAGTCGTCGGTCGCGAAATCGATGCGGGGCGCGAACCCCGCCCCCTCGCAGACCTCGACCAGCTGCCTGCGACAGCGCGGACAGCCCGCGATCCACGGCTCGTCGGCCAGCTCCCCGATGGCGACCGCGTCCGCCTTGGCGAGCCGATGCCCCTCGGGCACGAGACCGACGAGCCGGTCGGCGAGCAGGGGCCGCACGACCAGGTCGTCCCACTCCTCGGCGGCGGCAGCGCCTTCGTAGCGGAAAGCGAGCGCCACGTCGCAGTCGCCCTCGCGCAACATCTCGACCGAGCGCGGCGGTTCGGCCTCCTCGAGCGAGACCCGGGTGCCGGGGTGCGCCGCGCGCAGAGCGGCCAGGGCGCTCGGCACCAGCGTCGAGCTGCCGCTGGGGAAGGAGACGAGGCGGACCCGGCCCGCCCGCAGGCCCGCGATGGCGGCGACCTCCTCCTCGGCGGCCGTCAGCCCCGCCAGGATCCCCGCGGCGTGCCGGACCAGGGCCTCGCCCGCCTGCGTCAGGCGCATCTCCCGCCCCGTGCGGATCAGCAGTGTCGTGCCCGCGGAGGCCTCGAGTGCCTTCATCTGCTGGCTGACGGCGGGCTGGGTGCAGCCGAGCTCGCGCGCCGCGGCGGAGAAGGAGCCGGTGGCGGCGACCGCACGCAGGACACGGAGATGACGGGCCTCGATCATGGCTCAAGCATAAGTGACGCTTGGGTGGGCCGACCAATAATGCGTCGACGCTTTGAGCGAGTTCGCCTAGCCTTCCGTCATGAAGCTTCTTTCCGTGAATCTGGGCCGGTTCCGAGCCGTTGAGTACACCGACGCGCCCTCGGGCGGCACCGGCATCGACAAACGGCCCGCCGAAGGGGCCGTACGGGTGGCGGCGCCCGGCCCCAAGGGCGTCGGCGGGAGCGGCCTCGCGGGGGACGAGGTCTGCGACACGCGGCACCACGGCGGCGACCACCAGGCGGTGTACGCCTACGCGCGCGAGGACCTCGACGCGTGGGAACGGCTGCTCGGCCACCCGCTGCCCCACGGTTCCTTCGGCGAGAACCTCACGACGTCCGGGCTCGACGTGAGCGGCGCGAAGATCGGCGAGCGCTGGCGCGTCGGGGACGAACTGCTCCTTGAGGTGACGTCAAGCCGCATCCCTTGCCAGACGTTCCAAGGCCATCTCGGCGAGAAGCAGTGGGTCAAACGCTTCACTCAACAGGGCTCTCCCGGCGCTTACTTGCGGGTGATCGAGCCGGGTGAGATCCGCGCCGGGGACGCGATAGAGATCGCGCACCGCCCGGAGCACGACATCACCGTCGCCCTCCAGTTCAGGGCGGTGATGACGGAGAAGCACCTGCTGCCGAGTCTGCTCGCCGCCGGGGGCGCGCTGCATCCCGAGTTGATCGAGACGGCTCGTAAGTACGCGGACAAGTACGGTTCACGGACGCCGTGACCGGAGGTCTTCGGATCTCACTAGCCTTGGTCCATGACTACGGCTCTGATTACGGGATCGACCGCCGGTATCGGCGCGGCCTTCGCCCGGCGGCTCGCCGGTGACGGCCACAACCTGGTCCTTGTGGCACGCGACACCGAGCGGCTGCGGGAGCAGGCGACCGAACTGCACGACCGGCACGGCATCGAGGCGGAGGTGCTCACCGCGGACCTCGCGACCGACGACGGGATCGCCGCCGTCGAGAAGCGCCTCGCGGACCGCAGGAACGCGGTCGACCTCCTGGTGAACAACGCCGGTTTCGGCAACAAGGGCCAGTACCTGGAAGTGCCGATGGAGGACGAGCTGACGATGCTCAAGGTGCACTGCGAGGCGGTGCTCCGGCTGACGTCGGCGGCGACGGAGTCGATGCGGGAGCGGGGGCGCGGCGGTGTCGTCAACGTCGCCTCGGTGGCGGCGTTCGTGCCGCGCGGTACATACGGGGCTTCGAAGGCGTGGGTCGTGCAGTTCACGCAGGGGGCGGCGAAGGACCTGGCCGGTTCCGGGGTGCGGCTGATGGCCCTGTGCCCCGGCTTCGTACGGACGGAGTTCCATGAGCGCGCCGGGATGGGGACGTCGAACATCCCCAAGTGGATGTGGCTCGACGCGGACAAGCTGGTCGCGGCCGCGCTGTCCGACTTGGCGCGGGGCAAGCCCCTGTCCATCCCGGACCCGCGGTACAAGGCCCTGATGGGCGTGGTGAAGGTGACGCCGAGGGCGCTGCTGGGCGGGGTCACTTCTCGTACGGGACGGAAGTACGGCCCGCAGTAGAGGCCCCGGAGGAGCGCCCCGTAAGGGGCGCGGGGAACTGCGCGACAAGCCACGACGGGCTCGCACGCGAGAACGCACGGAGGCCCGGCACCCCGAAGTGGGGTGCCGGGCCTCCGTTTCAGCTACGCGGCAGCGTCAGGCGAGGTCAGTGCGAGTGACCGTGACCGTGGCCCGCGGCGTCGCCCTCGTCCTCGGCCGGCTTCTCGACGACCAGGGTCTCGGTCGTCAGGAGCAGCGACGCGATGGACGCGGCGTTCTCCAGCGCGGAGCGCGTCACCTTGACCGGGTCGATGACGCCGGCCTTGACCAGGTCGCCGTACTCGCCGGTCGCGGCGTTGAAGCCGAAGCCCTTGTCGAGCTCGGCGACCTTCGAGGTGATGACGTAGCCCTCGAGGCCGGCGTTCTCGGCGATCCAGCGCAGCGGCTCGACGGCGGCGCGGCGGACGACGGCGACACCGGTGGCCTCGTCGCCCTCCTTGCCGAGGGAGTCACCGAGCACCTTGGCGGCGTGCACCAGAGCGGAGCCACCACCGGAGACGATGCCCTCCTCGACCGCGGCGCGGGTCGCGGAGATGGCGTCCTCCAGACGGTGCTTCTTCTCCTTCAGCTCCACCTCGGTGGCGGCGCCGACCTTGATGACGCACACGCCGCCGGCCAGCTTCGCGAGGCGCTCCTGGAGCTTCTCGCGGTCCCAGTCGGAGTCCGTGGCCTCGATCTCGGCCTTGATCTGGTTGACGCGGCCCTGCACCTCGGAGGCGTCGCCGCCACCGTCGACGACCGTGGTGTCGTCCTTGGTGATGGTCACGCGGCGGGCGGTGCCGAGCACGTCGAGGCCGACCTGGTCGAGCTTGAGGCCGACCTCTTCGGCGATGACGGTGCCGCCGGTGAGGGTGGCGAGGTCACCGAGCATGGCCTTGCGGCGGTCGCCGAAGCCGGGGGCCTTCACCGCGACGGCGTTGAAGGTGCCGCGGATCTTGTTCACGACCAGGGTCGAAAGGGCCTCGCCCTCGACGTCCTCGGCGATGATCAGGAGCGGCTTCGAGGCGTTGGTCTGGATGACCTTCTCGAGCAGCGGCAGCAGGTCCTGGATGGACGAGATCTTGCCCTGGTGGATCAGGATGTACGGGT
The DNA here is from genome assembly GCF_040730185.1 of Streptomyces sp. Je 1-332. Classification (NCBI taxonomy): domain Bacteria; kingdom Bacillati; phylum Actinomycetota; class Actinomycetes; order Kitasatosporales; family Streptomycetaceae; genus Streptomyces; species Streptomyces sp. Je 1-332. The sequence continues at coordinate 4,832,919 of NZ_CP160402.1, read as the reverse complement.
CGTCGAGGACGGCCTCCATACGCTCCTGGTCGGACACCATGTACGGGGACAGGTAGCCCTTGTCGAAGGCCATGCCCTCGGTGAAGTCCAGCTCCAGACCGAAGGTGTTGGACTCCTCGACGGTGATGACACCGTCCTTGCCGACCTTGTCCATCGCCTCGGCGATGAGCTCGCCGACCTGCGGGTCCTGGGCGGACAGACCGGCGACGGCCGCGATGTCGGCCTTGTCGTCGATCGGGCGCGCGGTGGCGAGGAGCTCCGCGGCGACGGCCGCGACGGCGGCGTCGATGCCCTTCTTCAGGGCGGCCGGGGAGGCGCCGGCGGCGACGTTGCGCAGGCCTTCCTTGACCAGGGCCTGGGCGAGCACGGTCGCGGTGGTGGTGCCGTCACCCGCGATGTCGTTGGTCTTGGTCGCCACCTCCTTGACGAGCTGGGCGCCGAGGTTCTCGTACGGGTCCTCGACCTCGACCTCACGGGCGATGGTGACGCCGTCGTTGGTGATGGTGGGAGCGCCGAACTTCTTGTCGATGACGACGTTGCGGCCGCGGGGGCCGATCGTCACCTTGACCGTGTCGGCAAGCTTGTTGACGCCGCGCTCGAGGGCGCGACGGGCGTCCTCGTCGAACTTCAGGATCTTCGCCATGGGAGCGGTTCAGCCCTCTCGAAAAATCGGGTTTAACGAACTTCGCCCCTCGCCGCCCGGCAATCAGCAGCGGGGTGACCAGGGGCGAAGCTCAAAAGCAATACTGGTGAAGCAGGTGAATTACTTCTCGACGATCGCGAGCACGTCGCGAGCCGAGAGGACGAGGTACTCGTCGCCGTTGTACTTCACCTCGGTGCCGCCGTACTTGCTGTACAGCACGACATCGCCGACCTTCACGTCGAGCGGCAGGCGCTCGCCGTTCTCGAAGCGGCCCGGGCCCACGGCGAGGACAGCACCCTCCTGGGGCTTCTCCTTCGCGGTGTCCGGAATGACCAGGCCAGAGGCCGTGGTCTGCTCGGCGTCGAGCGGCTGGACCACAATGCGGTCCTCGAGCGGCTTGATGGCAACCTTGGAGCTGGCGGTCGTCACGATCCGGTCTCCCCCTTCGGAGATCTACGGGGTTAACAGTCTGGGGTGGCGACCAGGTGGATCCGTCGTCGCGGGTGCCGGACCTGCCCGTCGCTGTTGGCACTCTCCAGTGGTGAGTGCCAGGGTTGACACTAGGACGACGATTAGCACTCGGTCAAGCGGACTGCTAATTCGCTGACGCGGGTCTTATCCGGGTGGTGACGCCGAGCGGCCCCCGCGCCCCTCGGGACAACGCGTCCCCGCGGTCGGCGGTTCCGCCTCCGTGGCCGTGCTCCGCCCCGAATCCGTGACCGTGTGCCCCTTCTCCGCAGCCGTGCGCCGCCCCGCCTCCGTCGTCGACCGCCGCCCCGCATCCGTCGTCAACCGCCGTCCCGTTTCCGGCGCCCCCGCAGGCGGAGGGCAGCTGGGCGACGCACCGGGCTTCTTCGGCGGGACCTTCTCCGCCGCCTTCCGCCCCAGCCTCTCGATCGGGTCGACCGACTGCGCGCACCCCGTGAGCAGCGCGGGCGCGAGCACGCCTGCCGCGAGCGCGCCGGCGAGGAACCGCCGCGCCCGCGCCCGCCCGGTCACAGGTAGTCCTCCAGCCTGGCCACCGCGTACCCCTTGTCGGTGACCGTCTTCATGACCTTGCGGATCATGTCGGGCATCGTGCCCTTCCAGTCCTCGCGTCCCCGGAAGTGCGTGAGGATGATGTCGCCGGGGTGCAGGTCCCGGTCCCACTCGCGCCAGTCCATGCGGTCGGGGAACGCCTCGGACGCCCACAGCGGGACGGCCTTGATGCCGCAGGACTTGGCGGCGCGCAGCGAGTCCGCGTTGTAGTTGCCGTACGGCGGCCGGAAGAGCTCGGGGCGTTTGCCGTACCGCTTGTGGATGACGTCCTGCATGCCGCAGATCTCGCGCCGCTGCTGCTTGTACGAGAGTCCCGGCAGGTAGGGGTGGTTCAGGGTGTGGTTGTTGAGCGCGACCCCGCGGGACTGCATCTTCTTGAAGTAGCCGTAGTCCTCCTTGACCAGGTAGTCGCTGAGGAACGCGGTGTACGGGATCTGCAGTTCGCTCATCATCTTGAGCAGCGCCGGGTCCTTCTCGGCGCCGTCGTCGATGGTCAGGAAGACGACCTTCTTCTTGGTCGGGATGGTCGTGAAGACCGGCGGCAGACTCGCCTGCCCCTTCACCTCGAACCCCTTGCGGGTGGTGATCGCCGGCTTCTTGGCCGGGGCGGGCGGCGCGGCCAGCGGGGGCTTGGCCAGGCCCCAGCGTTTCGCGGCCGCGGCGCGGGCGACCTGGGTGACGCGGAGTTTGTGGGCGTAGGAGTCGAGGGCGCGGGCGGGCGGTGCGTCCAGGCGCTGCTGACCGGGGGCGGGGTTCGCTCCGCCGTCGTCGCCCGAGGCGCAGCCGGAGACGATGGCGGCGGCGGTCAGCACGGCGGCCCCGGCCCGCACCCGGCCCCTGACCCGGCCCTGCGCCCGGCCCCGCCCCTTCCGCCTCGCCCTGAATTTGTCGTTTTGTCGTACTAGTTGCATGGCGCCGGATCTTTGCAGCTCACAGCCCCGCTGCCCGGCCGACACCGCCGCCGGACGCACACCATCCACCGACTGGCCCACAATGGGCCGGGTGAACGACCTCGACCGTGATCCGACTGCCCCGACTGCCCCGACTGCCCTGGCCTCCTTCTCCGCGCTCCTCACCCCCGAAGGCCGGGCCCTGCTCGATCTCGACGAGGTGCGGGAGGCCGACCCGGCCCGGGAGCTGGCCGTCGCGACCCGCCTGCGCCGCGGGCACCCGGCGGAACTGGTCACGGCGGTGCTCGCGCAGGCGCGGCTGCGGCGGCGTGCGGTGGCGAAGTTCGGGGCCGAGGACGCGGGCCGGATGTTCTTCACCCCGAACGGCGTCGAACAGGCGACCCGTACGAGCGTGGCCGTGCATCGCGCGGAGAGCTTCAAGGCCCTCGGCGTCCGCGCCCTGGCCGACCTGTGCTGCGGCATCGGCGGCGACGCGATCGCCCTGGCCCGTGCCGGTGTCACCGTCCTCGCCGTCGACCGCGACCCGCTGACCTGCGCGGTGGCGCGCGCGAACGCGGAGGCGCTCGGGCTCGGGGATCTCATCGAGGTGCGCGAGGCCGACGTCACCGAGGTCGACACGTCCGCGTACGACGCGGTCTTCGTCGACCCGGCGCGGCGGGGCGGGCGGGGCCGCATCTTCGACCCCGAGGCCTACTCCCCGCCGCTCTCCTGGGCGATCGAGGCCGCCCGCACGGCTCCGCACGCGGCGCTGAAGATCGCCCCCGGGATCCCGCACGAGGCGATCCCCGCAGACGCCGCGGCCGAGTGGATCTCGGACGCCGGGGACGTGAAGGAGGCGGTGCTGTGGTTCGGCACGGACACCCCCTCCTCGCACCGCGCCACGCTGCTGCCCTCGGGGGCGTCGCTGTGGTCCTCGCTCGACGCGATGCTGCCGGACCCGCGGGTGCGGACGGTCGGGCGCTATCTGTACGAGCCGGACGGCGCCGTCATCCGTGCGCACCTGGTGGCGGAGGTGGCCACGCGGGTGAAGGGCGGCCTGATCGACGAGACCATCGCGTACGCCACCTCCGACTCCCTGCACCCGACGCCGTACGCGGCGGCTTACGAGATCACCGACCAACTCCCCTTCGGTGTGAAGAAGTTGAAGGCGTTGCTGCGGGAGCGGGAGGTCGGCACCCTGACGGTGAAGAAGCGGGGCTCAGCGGTGGAACCGGAGGAACTACGCCGCAAGGTGAAGCCGCAGGGCAAGAACGCGGCGACGGTGTTCCTGACGCGGGTGGCGGGGGCGCCGACGATGCTGATCGGGCAGCCGGTGGCAAACACCTGAAACCCCGGGCACCGGGCCGCGGACTCCCGGGCACCCGGCCTCCCCGGCTCCTGGCCACGGGCTCCCAGGCATCCGGCCTCCCTGACTCCTGACCGCGGGCTCCCAGACACCCGGCCTCCCCGACTCCGGACCGCAGGCACCCAGCCGCGGCCCCGGCCCCCGTGCCGCAGGCGCCGCGTCCCGGGCCCGGGTCTGCCCCCCTTCATCACCGGCTCCGCCGAGCTCGTCCTCAAACGCCGGACAGGCTGTCGTCCGGCCCTCCCCAGCAGCAACTTCCGCCCCCGCGATTGCGCGTGACCCCCGCCTCCCGCTCGAACTCCGCCCGCGCCTATGCCCCATCGGGTGGCGGCGGAGGACTTCTCCTCGCCTCTCACCCATCTCACCCATGCGTCGAACGGGAGACCCCCGGACCGACGTCGTCGCCCAGAGTCTGCGACGAATCTTCTTTCGCGTCCGGCCGCGCAGGCCGCGGCCGCGTGGGCGCGCGATGCAGCACCGCCGTGGCGACGGCCGCCGACGCGAGCAGCGCCGCGGCGACGCCGAACGCGGTCGCGTACCCGGCCGCGAGCGCACCCGGCCCCCGGCCGTCCCCGGTGACGCCCGACGCCACCGTCACCAGGACCGCGAGCCCCAGCGAACCGCCCAGCTGGCGGGAGCTGTTGAGCAGCCCCGATGCCATGCCGGTCTCCTCGGCGGCGACACCGGACGTCGCCGCCGTACCCAGCGGCACGAAGCACATGCCGATGCCGACGCTCGCCACGAGCGATGGCCCCACGACGGATCCAAGGAACGTCCCGGAGGGGCCGACCGCGAGGGCGAACCAGGCGAACCCCGCCGCGCCGAGAAGCCCCCCGGTCACCAGAAGCGCCCGCTCCCCGAACCGCCCCGCCGTCCGCGCCGAGATCGCCGATCCGGCGACGATGCCCACGCAGAACGGCAGGAACGCCGCCCCCGCCCGCGTCGGCCCGTACGACATGACCTCCTGGAGGTAGAGCGAGGTGAAGTAGAAGGCGGCGAACTGGCCCGACGACATCAGCAGCGCGAACGCGTTCGCGGAGAGCACGGGACGGTTCCCGAGCAGACCGAGCCGGAGCAGCGGCTCGCGTCGGCGGGACTCGACGGCGGTGAACGCGCCGAGCAGCGCGGCGGCAGCGGTGAGCGTTCCCAGGGTCGCCCCGGAGCCCCACGCGTGCGTCTGAGAGCGGACGAGGCCGAGGACGAGCACCGTCATGCCGGCCGTGACGAGCAGCGCCCCCACCACGTCCAGGCGCGGCGCGGGCCCGGTGCGCCGGTCGGCGGGCACGCCGTGCCGGGAGAGGAGGAGCGCGGCGAGCACCACGGGGACGTTGATCAGCATCACCGAACGCCAGCCCGCCACGTCCGTCAGCAATCCGCCCGCCATGACCCCGACCGCGCCGCCGAGCGCGCCCGCGGCGCCCCAGAGTCCGAGCGCCCGTGAACGCGCGGGCCCGGCGGCGTAGTTGACGGTGATCAGCGCGAGCGCCACGGGTGCGAGGGCCGCCGCGCCCACCCCCTGCACGGCCCGCGCCGCAACGAGCTGCCCCGGGGCCTGGGCCAGGCCGCCCACCAGGCTCGCGAGCCCGAAGACCGCGAACCCGGCGGTCAGGGTTCGCCGCCGCCCCACCACGTCGGCGAGGCGCCCGCCCAGCATGAGGAGGCCGCCGAAGGCGAGCGCGTAGGCGTTGACGACCCAGAGCAGCGAGTCGGCCCCGAAGCCGAGGTCGTCGCCGATGTCGGGCAGCGCGATGTTCACGACGGACATGTCGAGAGAGACCAGGAACTGCACGGTGAGCAGCACAGGCAGCAGCCAACGCGCCCCCGAGGACTTCGAGTCAGCGGTATTCACCATGTCCACGCACATTACTATACGCGTATAGAAAACACATCGGCATGCGTCACCCGCCCGGCACGGGCGCGACAATGAGCCACGTGGAAGCAGAGAAGCCAGCGCCAGAAGCAGCGAAGCCGGGAGAGAGGCCCGGCGAGACGCCGGGCGGCCAGAAGCCGGGTGAGAAGAAGAAGCGGGGGCGGCCCAGCCGCATCGACCTCGACACGATCGTCGGCATCGCGCGCCGCATCCTCCAGGAGGAGGGCGTCGCCGCCCTGAGCATGCGCCGGGTCGCCAAGGAGGTCGGCACGACCCCGATGGCGTTGTACCACCACGTACGCGACAAGGACGAGCTCCTGATGCTCACCCTGTCCGGCACGGCCGACTCGGTCCCGCGCCCCGAACTCCCCGACGACCCGCGCGACCGGCTGCTCGCGGTGTCCCTGCACATGCACGGCACGCTGGCCCGGATGCCGTGGGTGGTCGAGGTGCTCGGCCTCGGCGACCTCACCGACAGGGGCGCCCTGTGGATGGTCGAGGAGATCATCGCCACGTGCGTGGCCTGCGGACTGACCCAGCCCCAGGCCGTCGCCGCCTATCGCACCATCTGGTACTGCGTCTACGGTGACCTGGTCTTCCGCGGCGCGATGGACCGCCGCGCCGATGAGCCGGACCGCAAGCGTCACTTCCCCGCCATGCTCACCGAGGCGGACGCCGAGGAGCTCCCCCACATGGCCGCGCTCGCCGGCCGCTGGCTGGAACTGACGGCGGAGTACGACGTGTCCGCGCAGCTGGGAGCGGTCATCGACGGGCTTCTGGGGCAGGCTCGGCACCCCTGAACCGCTCCCCCGGCGGCGGAGGGCGTCAGCCCAGGCCCACCGACTCGAAGCGCCACCTGTGCACCGGGCGCGTCACCAACTCGGGTGCGGGCTCCGGGATTTCGGGCAGGTCGGCGTCGTACGACGTGTCCCACCACGTCAGGACGAGCACCCGGTCCTGCGGGGCGCGGAAGCTCTCCCGCCGGACCGGCTCACCGGCCAGGACCTGCGCCCGCGCCCACGCGAGCAGCTCGTCGCCACGCCCGTCGGCGGCGCGGGCCTCCCACATCAGCGCGACGGTCACGAGTACAGGTTCTCCTTGCTGACCTCGTGCACGTGATCGTGATCGTGGCCGTGGTCGTGCGTGTGGCCCGGCACGTGCGGCTCCGTCACCGGGAGCGAGGAGTCCGCCGACAGGTCCCAGTCGGATGCCGAGCGGTTCCTGGCCACCATCTCGGCGCCGAGCGCGGCCACCATCGCGCCGTTGTCCGTGCACAGCTTCGGCCGCGGCACCCGCAGCCGGATCCCGGCCGCCTCGCACCGCTCCTGCGCAAGCGCGCGCAGCCGCGTGTTGGCGGCCACGCCGCCGCCGATCATCAGGTGGTCCACGCCCTCGTCCTTGCAGGCCCGCACGGCCTTGCGGGTCAGCACGTCGACGACCGCCTCCTGGAAGGACGCCGACACGTCGCGGACGGGAACGTCCTCGCCCGCCGCCCGCTTGGCCTCGATCCAGCGCGCGACGGACGTCTTCAGACCGGAGAAGGAGAAGTCGTACGGGGCGTCGCGCGGCCCGGTGAGACCGCGCGGGAACGCGATCGCGTTCGGGTCGCCCTCCTTCGCGTACCGGTCGATGACGGGGCCGCCCGGGAAGCCGAGGTCGAGCACCCGTGCGATCTTGTCGAAGGCCTCGCCCGCCGCGTCGTCGATGGTCGCGCCCAGGGGCCGTACGTCCGAGGTGATGTCGGTGGACAGCAGCAGCGAGGAGTGGCCGCCGGAGACGAGCAGCGCCATCGTCGGCTCGGGCAGCGTGCCGTGCTCCAGCTGGTCGACGCAGATGTGCGACGCCAGGTGGTTGACGCCGTAGAGCGGCTTGCCGAGCGCGTACGCGTACGCCTTGGCCGCCGAGACGCCCACGAGCAGCGCGCCCGCGAGGCCGGGACCGGCCGTCACCGCGATGCCGTCGAGATCGGAGGCGGCGACCCCCGCCTCCTTCAGGGCGCGGTCGATGGTCGGCACCATCGCCTCCAGGTGCGCACGCGAGGCGACCTCGGGCACGACGCCGCCGAAACGCGCGTGCTCGTCGACGCTGGATGCGATGGCGTCGGCGAGCAGGGTGGTGCCGCGGACGATGCCGACGCCGGTCTCGTCGCAGGAGGTCTCGATGCCGAGAACGAGAGGTTGGTCGCGCGAGTCAGCCATGGATGTCGGTTCCTTGTACGGAAGTTGATGGATCGGTCAGACGCATGACGAGGGCGTCCACATTGCCCGGCTGGTAGTAGCCGCGCCTGAAGCCGATGGGCTCGAAGCCGAAGCGCTCGTACAGCTTCTGCGCCCGCGTGTTGTCGACCCGCACCTCGAGCATCACCTCGGCGCACTCGAAGGCGGTCGCCGCGTTCAGCAGATCGGTCAGGAGCCGGGAGCCGAGCCCCGTGCCCCAGTGGCTCGGGGCCACCGCGATGGTCTGTACGTCGGCCTGGTCGCCGCCGGACGCCAGCCCCGCGTAACCGACGAGACGCCCGTCGTCCATGGCCACCACATAGCGGCGGGTGGCCAGCGGCCCGCGCGCGTGGGAGAGCTCGGACCAGAACATGCCGCGCGACCAGGCGTCGTCCGGGAAGAGTTCCTTCTCCAGGACGAAGACGGGCTCGATGTCCCACCAGCGCATCTCGCGCAGGACGACTGTCGTCACGGATGTCACTTGGGGGTGACCACCTTGTAGTTCTTGGGGACCTGCGCGTCAGGGCGGCGCAGGTACAGCGGCCTGGGGGCCGGCAGTTCCTCGCCCGCGGCGAGCTTCTCCGCGGCGAGGGATGCGAGCGAGGCCGCCGAGACGTTCTCGGGGGCGCGGGCGTCCGGGAAGGTCTCGGGGTAGAGCAGCGCGCCGGCGCCGACGGCGGGCAGACCCGCCACCTCGTCCGCGATGTCCGCGGGGCGGTCGACGGCGGGGCCGGTGAGGCGGGTGCGCGGGTCCGCGTACCGCGCCCAGTAGACCTCCTTGCGGCGCGCGTCCGTGGCGACGACGAAGGGGCCGCCCTCGATGCCCGCCTCGTACGCGAGGCCGTCGAGCGTGCACACGCCGTGCACCGGCACGCCGAGCGCGAGGCCGAAGGTGTCGGCGGTCATCAGGCCGACACGCAGGCCGGTGTACGGGCCGGGGCCGACGCCTACGACGACGGCGGTCACGGCGTCGAGTCTGAGCCCGGCGTCGGCGAGCACCCGGTCGACGGCGGGAAGCAGCAGCTCGCCGTGGCGGCGGGCGTCCACCTGGCTGGAGGCTGCGACAACGGACGAGCCGTCGTGCAGCGCGACGGTGACGGCGGGGGTGGCGGTATCCAGAGCGAGCAAGAGCACGCGAATAGCCTACGGCTCCGACGCCCGACGCACGGCCGACCGAAGATGCCGCACACCTGCTGCTAACGTCACCCCGTAGCCGTACGGAGTACGAAGAGGGTGGCGCAGGTGTCCAGGAGCAGCTCGGGATTCGTGGCCGGCCTCACGGCCGCCGCACTCGCCGGAGTCGGCTTCCTCGCTTACCAGGCCTCGGCCAGCGCGCCGGACACCCTGGGCAAGAAGCCGGACTCGTCCCCTTCCAGCTCGGCCCCGCGCTCCCCCAAGGAAAAGGCCGACCCCACGGTGGTCCCTGCCCAGTCCGGCGCGGGCGAGCGGGTCGTCTACTCGGTGGGCGAGGACCGCGTGTGGCTGGTCGGAGGCTCCGGCAAGGCGCAGCACACCTTCAAGGTCACGCCGAGCACGGTGGACCCGGTCCCCGGCACGTACGCCGTCACCTCGCGCTCGGGCACCGTCACCGGAACGGACGGTGTGGCGATCGAGCACGTCGTGCGTTTCGCGAGCGTGGACGGGATCGCGATCGGCTTCAGCGCGGCCGTGGACGGCTCGACGCCGAAGCCCGACCCGTCGAAGAAGACCGGCGGCATCCGCGAGTCCCGCAAGGACGGCAACGCTATGTGGGAGTTCGCGACGATCAGCAAGAAGGTCGTCGTCGTTCCGTAGGCGCTTCGCCCCGGGGCGCCGGATCACGCGGCGGTGTGGAGACCGCGGTCGCGGCGGCGCAGGACGCCAGCAGGTCGCTCATGGAGATCCCCGATGGCCTCGGCAGCCCGTGCGGCCGGGGCTGTGCGTCACGTTCTGAAGCCGACATGGATGCCTCCTGGGCTCCGGGGCAGACGTGGTTAGGTAGACCTAACCAGTACCGGCATCCATGTCACCACGCGCGACGCACGCCGCGCAACATCTTCCCGACGCCCTGTCGGAAAGTCAGGGCTGAAAGACTCGGAAAGTCAGGGCGAGGAGACGAGGATCAGGCCGAGAGCAGCGTGAGGTCGGCCTGCGCCCACCGCGTCCCGACCCCGGTCAGCGTCACTTCACGCACTTCGTCGGTGGTGTCGCCGACGGCGCGGTCGATCACGACCCGCAGGCGGTCGTCGGAGAGCTCCTCGACCTTGCCGTCGCCCCACTCCACGACGATCACCGATTCCGGCAGCGAGACGTCCAGGTCGAGGTCCTCCATCTCGTCGAGCCCGCCGCCCAGGCGGTACGCGTCCACGTGCACCAGGGGCGGGCCGTCGGAGAGTGACGGATGGACGCGGGCGATGACGAAGGTCGGTGACGTGACGGCGCCGCGCACGCCGAGGCCCTCACCGAGGCCACGGGTCAGCGTCGTCTTGCCGGCGCCGAGTTCGCCGGTGAGCATCACGAGGTCACCGGGGCGGAGCAGCTTGGCCAGGCGGCGGCCCAGGTCGCCCATCTGCTCGGGGGAGGTGACGGTGATGCCGAGGGTGTTCACGGGGGCCGGGTCGTTCACGGGGGCCGGGTTGTGCGGTGCTTCCATGCCCACCCACGTTAGCCGCTGGAGGTCCGTGCGTCGGCCGCCGTCGGCAGAGCTCCCGTACGGGCGAGAAGGTCCGCGAGGCGGTCCGTGACGACCTCGGGGTGTTCCAGCATGACCAGGTGCCCGGCGTCGGGTACGAGCACGAGTTCGGCGTCCGGGAGCAGATCGGCGATGGCCTCGCTGTGCTCGCTGGGCGTCACCAGGTCCTTGTCCCCCGCGAGGACGAGCACCGGAAGCCCGGCGAAGTGGTTGAGCGCCTCCGTCTTGTCGTGCTCGGCGAACGCCGGATAGAACTCCGCGACCACGTCGATCGGCGTCGACTCGATCATCCGCTCGGCGAACCGCGAGATCGCCGGGTCCACGTCCCTCGACGAGAACGAGTAGCGCTTGATGATCCCGGCGAAGAGATCCGCGGTGGCACGCCGCCCCTTCTCCACGAGCTCGGCCTGCGACCCGAGGGCTTTGAGAACCCCCGGCAGCACGCGCCGCACGGCGTTCATCCCGGCGACGGGAAGCCCGAAGTTGACCTGCCCGAGCCGCCCGGACGACGTACCGACGAGGGCGACGCCGACGACCCGCTCGCGGATCAGCTCCGGGTAGTGATCGGCGAGGGCCATCGTCGTCATGCCGCCCATGGAGTGCCCGACGAGGACCAGCGGCCCCTCGGGAGCCGCCGCGTCGATGACGGCCTTCAGGTCCCGCCCCAACTGGTCGATGGAGACCGGCGCCTGCTCCGTCACCTGCGCCGCACCGCGCCCCGAACGGCCGTGGCTGCGCTGGTCCCAGTACACACAGCGCACGACACCGCGCAGCGCCGCCCGCTGGAAGTGCCAGGAGTCCTGGCTCAGGCAGTAGCCATGGCTGAAGACGACGGTGACCGGAGCCGGGGTCTTGCGTCCGAAGAGCCTGCGGCGGCGCGGGGCGCGCGCACTGTCCTCCTCGTCCGTGTCGATCTCGTCGACCTCGTACGAGAGTTCGGTGCCGTCATCGGCGTACGCCACGCCGGGCATGCCGCGCAGCGAGCCGTACGGCCCCGACGCGTCGAGTGCGAGCCGCGCCTTCTTGCGCATCCCGCGGCCCACGGTCAGCCGTTCGATGGCGACACCGGCCGCGGCGCCCGCGGCGACGACGCCTATCGCGGCACCGGCGAAGCCGGCCCTCCGCCAGTTGCCGACCGCCGTCGCGACTTCCGTCACCACCGCGTCCGCGGCCGCCCCCGTGCTGGTCTCGCTCACGTGCCGCTCCTCCTCAGACGCCGTCCGCTTCTCGCCGCTCGTTCACATGGACGCGCGGGACGCGCGTTCCGATGCGGGTGACGATCTCGTACGCGATCGTGCCCGCCGCCTGTGCCCAGTCCTCGGCGGTCGGCTCGCCCCGGTCGCCGGGACCGAACAGGACGGCCTCCGAGCCCACCGCCGGCTCGTCACCGCCGAGGTCGACCACGAACTGGTCCATGGCGATGCGCCCCGCGACCGTGCGCAACTTCCCGCCGACGAGCACGGGTCCCGTGCCGGACGCGTGACGCGGGACTCCGTCCCCGTACCCGACCGGGACGAGTCCAAGAGTCGTTTCGCCGGGAGTGACGTAGTGATGCCCGTAACTCACGCCGTGACCCCCCGGGGCGTGCTTCACGAGGGCGAGTGAGGCGCTGAGCCGCATGACGGGCCGCAGCCCGAACTCCTCCGAGGTGCCGACCTCGGGGCTCGGCGAGATTCCGTACATCGCGATCCCCGGACGTACGAGGTCGAAGTGGGTCTCCGGAAGCGTCAGTGTGCCGGGCGAGTTGGCGATGTGCCGCACCTCGGGCCGGATACCGCGGCCCTCGGCTTCCGCGACCATCTCGCGGAACAGGGCGAGTTGGGCGACGATGGACGGATGGCCCGGCTCGTCGGCGCACGCGAAGTGCGACCAGAGGCCCGTGACGCGCACCAGGCCCTCGGCCTCGGCCTGCAGCGCCTGCGAGACGAGTTCGGGCCAGTCGGCGGGCATGCAGCCGCCCCGCCCGAGCCCGGTGTCGGCCTTCAACTGAACCCGTGCGGTACGCCCCACGGCGCGGGCGGCGGCGGACACTTCACGCAACGCCCAGAGTCCGCTGACCGACATGTCGAGGTCGGCCTCGACGCCCTCGCGCCAGGGCCCGCCCGGGGTCCACAGCCAGCACATGATGCGCCCCTCGATCCCGGCGGCGCGCAGCGCGAGGGCCTCTTCGGGGGTCGCGGTGCCCACCCAGGTGGCTCCCGCCTCGACGGCGGCGCGGGCGCAGGGCACCATCCCGTGGCCGTACGCGTCCGCCTTCACGACGGCCATGAAGGCGGCTCCGGGGGCGTGGGCGCGCAGAGTCCGCACGTTGGCCCGGAGGGCGGCCAGGTCGATCTCGGCGCGGGCACGCAAAGGTGCGGTCTCAGTCATAACGCCGACCAGTGTCTCAGAGCCCCACCTCCACCAACGTCCCAGCCGCGGGGCTGCCCGCCGGGGCTACGCCGCCCAGCTGCACCGCCGGGCTACGCCCCGCACCCCGCAGCCACCTCCACCCCGAACAGGCTTTCCCGCCCACCCACCCGATTACCCCGCGGTGACGGGGTGGGGGGGGTGGCATAGGGGGCTGGGTGGGGCCCACGCGCCCGCAGTCGGCAGCAGACGCGAGGGGACGTGCCGGTATGTCTGCCCGGAGCACGGCTCCCGAAGACCCCGGGAGCCGAAGCAACCCCACGGCCACCGGACGATAGCGAGGACGGACATACCGGCGCGGCCCCGCACCCACCCACGCACCCGACCCGCACCCGCACCCGCACCCGCCAAGCCGAACGCTAGTCCCCCCGCACATCCCGCCAAGCCCCAGCAACAGCCTCCGCCACGTCATGCGCCCCCACCGGCGCCCCATCCGCCGCACGCCGCCCCGCGAGGCCGTGCAGATACGCGCCCACCGCCCCCGCGTCCCCCGCATCGAGACCCGCCGCGAGCAACGCCCCCGCAAGCCCCGAGAGGACGTCCCCACTGCCCGCGGTGGCCAGCCAGGGCGTGCCCGTGGGGTTGACCCGGACCGCACCGCCATCGCGGCCGGCGACCAGGGTCGTCGACCCCTTGAGCAGTACCGTCGCCCCGTACCGCCCAGCCAGCTCCCGCACAGCGGCCAGACGCCCCCGCTCCACCTCCTCCCGCGCGACCCCCAGCAGCGCCGCCGCCTCCCCCGCGTGCGGCGTGAGCAACGTAGGCGCGGACCGCCCCCGCACGGCCGAGGCGTCGGCAAGGCGCAGCCCGTCCGCGTCGATCAGCACGGGCACATCGGCGTCGACCACCTCCGCGAGCCGCTCGGCGTCGTCCCCGAGGCCGGGACCGACCACCCACGCCTGCACCCGCCCCGCCTTCGACGGCGGCCCCGCGGACACGAGGGTCTCCGGAAAACGCGCGATGACGGCATCCGCCGCGTGCCCCACGTACCGCACGGCCCCCGCGCCACCCCGCAGCGCCCCGGCGACGCAGAGCACGGCCGCTCCGGGGTACCGGGCCGACCCGGCGACGATCCCCACCACGCCCCTCCGGTACTTGTCGCTCTCCCCGGTCGGCATCGGAAGCAGCGAGGCCACGTCGGCGTACTGAAGGGCCTCGACCTCTCCACCACCCCCGGCCTCACCCATCTCCAACCCGATGTCGACGAGCCGCACCACACCCGCGTACTCCCGCCCCGGATCGATCAACAGCCCCGGCTTGTACGCCCCGAACGTCACCGTCACATCGGCCCGCACCGCCTGGCCGTCCACGACCCCGCTGTCCGCGTCGACACCACTCGGCAGGTCCACGGCGACCACGGGGGTACCCAAATCCCGGACTGCGCCCACCAGTTCCGGGGCCGGGCCCCGCAGCCCACCCTTCCCCCCGATGCCCACGATCCCGTCCACGACAAGATCGGCCCTGCGGAGAAGCCCCCGAGCAACCCCGTCCACGCCCTCGCGCGCAGCGACCCGCCCCCCAGCCGCACGAAAGGCGGCAAGCCCACCCCCGTGCACCCGTTCGGGCGAAAGCAGCACCGCCGACACACCGGCCCCACGCCGGGCGAGCCGCGCCCCGGCGTACAGCGCGTCGCCGCCGTTGTCCCCGCTGCCCACGAGCAGCACGACCCGGGAGCCGTACACCTTGCCCAGCACCTCGGCGCAGACCACGGCGAGCCCGGCCGCCGCCCGCTGCATCAGGGCGCCTTCCGGCACCCGCGCCATCAACTCCCGCTCAGCGGCCCTGACCGTCTCCACCGGATACGCAATACGCATACCCCCGAGTGTCACCCCGCGCCGCGCACACCGCCCACCCCACCTACCCCTCAGCGATCACCACAGCCGAAGCCACCCCCGCGTCATGACTCAGCGAGACATGCCACGACCGCACCCCCAGCTCCGCCGCCCGCGCCGCCACCGTCCCCTTCACCCGGAGTCGTGGCTGCCCGCTCCCCTCGACGTAGACCTCCGCGTCCGTCCACCGCAGCCCCGCCGGCGCACCCAGCGCCTTCGCCAGCGCCTCCTTGGCCGCGAACCGTGCCGCCAGTGAGGCGATCCCGCGCCGCTCCCCGCTCGGGAGCAGCAGCTCCCGCTCCACGAAGAGCCGGCCGGCCATCCCGGACGTACGTTCCATCGCCGCCTCGAACCGATCGATCTCGGCCACGTCGATTCCGACCCCAATAATCACGAGCAGCAGCCTACGAGGCGGAGCACGGTAACCGTCCAAGCCCCGCAGGGGTGACGCACCCCACCCCCCGGCCCGTTCAAACAGCCGTAACAATGGACTGTGATCTCTTCGGTCTCCGTACCCCCGACGACCGCGCGGAGCGCCCACCGGCACAGGCCGGAGGCGACTCCGTACGTCGACCTCACCCGCACCGAGTGGAGCGCCCTGCGCGACAAGACGCCGCTCCCTCTGACCGCCGAGGAGCTGGAACAGCTGCGCGGCCTGGGTGACGTCATCGACCTGGACGAAGTGCGGGACATCTATCTGCCGCTCTCCCGGCTGCTCAACCTCTACGTGGGCGCCACGGACGGTCTGCGCGGCGCCCTCAACACCTTCCTCGGCGAGAAGGGCTCCCAGTCGGGCACGCCCTTCGTCATAGGAGTCGCCGGCTCGGTGGCCGTCGGCAAGTCGACCGTGGCCCGCCTCCTCCAGGCGCTGCTCTCCCGCTGGCCCGAGCACCCGCGTGTGGAGCGCGTGACGACCGACGGCTTCCTGCTGCCCACCAGGGAGCTGGAGGCCCGCGGCCTGATGTCCAGAAAGGGGTTCCCGGAGTCGTACGACCGCCGCGCCCTCACCCGTTTCGTCGCGGACATCAAGGCGGGCAAGGACGAGGTGACGGCGCCCGTCTACTCCCACCTGATCTACGACATCGTGCCTGACCAGCGCCTCACGGTCCGCCGCCCCGACATCCTCATCGTCGAGGGCATCAACGTCCTGCAGCCCGCCCTCCCCGGCAAGGACGGCCGCACCCGCGTGGGCCTCGCCGACTACTTCGACTTCAGCGTGTACGTGGACGCCCGCGCGGAGGACATCGAGCGCTGGTATCTGAACCGCTTCAAGAAGCTGCGCGCCACGGCGTTCCAGGACCCGTCCTCGTACTTCCGCAAGTACACCCAGGTCTCGGAGGAGGAGGCCCTGGACTACGCCCGCACGACCTGGCGCACCATCAACAAGCCCAACCTCCTGGAGAACGTGGCCCCCACCCGCGGCCGCGCCGCCCTGGTCATCCGCAAGGGCGCCGACCACAAGGTCCAGCGCCTGAGGCTGCGCAAGCTGTGACCGTCCACGGCCCCCCGGCTACCCTGCGCGCATGCTGCATCTGCGCCTGATCACCCCGGCGGACAAGACTGACGACGTGGTGCGCCTGATCGAGGAGACGGTCGGCGCCACGCACCTGGCCGTCGTGCCGGGCGCGGCCCGCGACCCCGCGGGCGACGTCGTGATGTGCGACGTCGCCCGTGAGGCGGGCGACACGCTGATCGGCGCCCTGCGCGCGCTCGGCATCGACAAGACCGGCTCGATCGCCCTGGAGAACATCGACCTGTCGCTCTCCGAGCGGGCGGACAAGGCGGAGGACGACGCCCCGGGCGAGGGCGCGGACGCGGTCCTGTGGGAGCAGCTCAGCGACGCGACCCACGAGGAGTCGACGCTCTCCGTCACGTACGTGGCCTTCATCACGCTGGCCACGATGATCGCGGCCTGCGGCGTGGTCCTGGACAACGCGATCCTGATCGTGGGGGCGATGGCGGTGGGCCCGGAGTTCGGCCCGCTGGCGGGCTTCTGCACGGCCCTGGTCCAGCGCGCCCCGCGCCTTGCGCTGCGCTCGCTGATCGCGATCCTGGCGGGCTTCGCCATCGCCATGGCGGTGACGGTCGGCTTCAGCTTCTTCATGGACGCCGTCGGCCTGTTCACCGAGGAGCAGTTGGAGCAGGAGCGGCCCAACACCGGCTTCGTCTATGCGCCCGACTGGTTCTCGTTCGTCGTGGCGGTCCTCGCAGGGGCCGCCGGAACGCTCTCGCTGACATCGGCCAAGTCGGGCGCCCTGGTAGGCGTCGCGATCTCGGTGACGACCGTCCCGGCCGCGGCCAACGCGGCGGTGGCGCTCAGGTACGGAGACGCCACGCAGACTTGGCGCTCCACCGAGCAGCTCCTGCTCAACCTGCTCGGCATCGTCCTGGCCGGCACCCTCACACTGCTGGCCCAGAAGATCTTCTGGGCCAGGCAGCACGAACGTACGGCCAGGAAGGCCCGGGTGTCCTAGCCGAGCGCGGACTTCACCACGTCGGCGAGCCGCCCGGCAACGGACCTGGCCTGGTCGATGTCGGCGGCCTCGACCATGACGCGCACCAGCGGCTCCGTGCCGGAGGAACGCAGCAACACCCGCCCCGTGGCGCCCAGTTCACGCTCGGCCTCGGCCACGGCGGCCGTCAGCTCGGCGGAGGTGTCGACCCGCGTCTTGTCGACGTCGGGCACATTGATCAGGACCTGCGGAAGCCGCTCCATGACCCCGGCGAGCTCCGCGAGGCTGCGCTTGGTCTCGGCGACGCGCGCCGCGAGCAGAAGCCCCGTCAGGGTGCCGTCGCCCGTGGTGGCGTGGTCGAGGATGATCACGTGCCCGGACTGCTCGCCGCCGAGGGCGAAGCCGTGCTCCTTCATCGACTCCAGGACGTACCGGTCGCCGACGGCGGTCTGTACGAGGGAGAGACCTTCGCGCTCCATGGCGAGCTTGAAGCCGAGGTTCGACATGACCGTCGCGACGACCGTGCCCTCGCGCAGCGTGCCGTGCTCCCGCATGGCGAGCGCGAGGACGGCGAGGATCTGGTCCCCGTCGACCTCGGCGCCCATGTGGTCCACGGCGAGGCAGCGGTCGGCGTCGCCGTCGTGCGCGATACCGAGGTCGGCGCCGTGCTCGACGACGGCGGCCTTGAGCAGCTCCAGGTGCGTGGACCCGCAGCCGTCGTTGATGTTCAGGCCGTCCGGCTTGGCGCCGATCGTGATGATCTCGGCACCGGCGCGCGCGAACGCCTCGGGCGAGACGCGGGCGGCGGCGCCGTGCGCCTCGTCGAGGACGATCTTCAGTCCGTCGAGGCGGTTGGGGAGCACGCCGAGGAGATGCGCCACGTACTGGTCGAGGCCCTGGTCGTACGTCCGCACGCGGCCGACGCCCGCGCCCGTGGGGCGCTGCCAGGGAGCACCGGTGCGGTGCTCCTCGTACACGGACTCGATGCGGTCCTCCAGCTCGTCGGCCAGTTTCTGGCCGCCGCGCGCGAAGAACTTGATGCCGTTGTCCGGCATGGCGTTGTGGCTCGCGGAGAGCATCACGCCGAGGTCGGCGCCCAGCGCACCGGTGAGATGCGCCACCGCGGGGGTGGGCAGCACACCGACGAGCTGGACGTCCACGCCCGCGCTCGCGAGGCCGGCGACCACCGCGGCCTCCAGGAACTCCCCCGAGGCGCGCGGGTCGCGGCCGACCACCGCGACCGGGCGATGGCCCTCGAACGTGCCCGCTTCGCCGAGCACATGAGCCGCCGCCACGGAGAGCCCGAGCGCGAGCTCGGCCGTCAGATCCGCGTTGGCGACACCGCGCACGCCGTCCGTGCCGAAGAGTCGTCCCACTGCTGTCCTCCTCCGGACTTCTACCCCAGGGTCACCGGGGTTCCCGATAAACGAACGCCCCGGCAGCACACAACGTGCCGCCGGGGCGAACGAAAAGTACAAGCAGGCAGATTAGCGCTTGCTGTACTGCGGAGCCTTGCGGGCCTTCTTGAGACCGGCCTTCTTGCGCTCGACCGCACGGTCGTCACGCTTGAGGTAACCGGCCTTCTTGAGGGCGGCGCGGTTGTTCTCGACGTCGGCCTCGTTCAGCGCACGGGCGACACCCAGACGGAGCGCACCGGCCTGGCCGGAGACGCCGCCACCCGAGATGCGGGCGATGACGTCGTAGCGGTCGTCGAGCTCGAGCACCTTGAAGGGCTCGTTGACTTCCTGCTGGTGGACCTTGTTCGGGAAGTAGTCCTCGAGCGTGCGCCCGTTGACCTTCCACTTGCCGGTGCCCGGGACGATCCGGACGCGGGCGATGGCGTTCTTGCGACGGCCCAGGCCGGCGGCCGGCTGGGGGTCGCCGAAGCGCGCGGCGTTCGACTCCGAGGTGTACTCGCCCTCGACGGGCGCCTCGGACTCGGTGGTGTACTGCTCGACGTCAACAACCTCGGTCTCTTCGACCGGCTGCTCAACGGTGGTCTCGGCCACGATTCTCCTCAGATTTCTTTACGTCTTTGGGGGTGGCCGGAACTACTGCGCGACCTGGGTGATCTCGAACGGGACCGGCTGCTGAGCGCCGTGCGGGTGCTGGTCGCCCGCGTAGACCTTCAGCTTCGAGAGCATCTGACGGCCCAGGGTGTTCTTGGGGATCATGCCCTTGATGGCCTTCTCGACGGCCTTCTCGGGGTTCTTCTCAAGAAGCTCGTCGTAACGGACCGAACGCAGACCACCCGGGTAGCCGGAGTGGCGGTACGCCATCTTCTGAGTCTTCTTGTTGCCGGACAGGTGAACCTTGTCGGCGTTGATGATGATGACGAAGTCGCCCATGTCCATGTGGGGGGCGTAGATCGCCTTGTGCTTGCCCCGCAGGAGGTTGGCGGCAGTGGTCGCCAGACGGCCCAGGACGATGTCCTGAGCGTCAATGACGTGCCACTGGCGGGTCACATCGCCGGGCTTGGGGCTGTACGTACGCACTTCGTAGCCTTCGCTTCTTCAGTGGATGGGGTCCAGACACACGGCACCCAGGAAGCGATCATGCAGCTGGGGCTCACAGTGCCGGGGACGCTGCCCGTATGCGAGCCACTGGTAACTGCTCCAGGGAACCTACGTATGGGCCCTTCGCGTGAGAACGACGACACCAATACGCATAACAATCGCCGAGAATACCCGCGCTGCCCCGTACGGGTCAAAACGCGGACCTGGAGACCGGCACCGCCGGCTCCACCGCCTCGGGCGGTCGTGCGTCCTCCACGATAACCGCCGGCGGCCGCAGACAGCACCGGGCCGCCGTGAAGGCCAGTACACACAGGGTGACGGAGTCCCTGAAGGCCCGCCGGGTGCCCTGTTCGAGCCAGGGCCAGCTGAACCCCGGGATCTGCGGGACGAACGCGAGCCAGAACCACTTCTCCCGGGCCACCGCCCCCGGCACGAGCACTCCGGCGAGCAGCATCGGCACGACGACGAGGAGGTAGTGGTCGTAGGACGGCCTGGAGACCAGGAAGGCCGCCAGCATCAGCATCGCGGTCGTCTCGACCACCCGCTGCTCGTACGTCCCCTCACCGCCCCGCCAGCGCCGCCACGCGCACCACACCCCCGCCCCCGCGGCCACGAGGGCGAGCAGCGTCGCCGCCCCCTGCGGCACTCCGAGCCGCGGCAGGATCGCGGCGGGCGAGGCCTCGTAGAGCCGTACGAACTTGTCGTCGCCCTGCAGCAGGAACGGCAGCGTCCGCGTGAAGAACCCCGCGGGGTCCGGCATCGCGAGCGCCGCCGCCACCGACACCACCGCCGGCACGAGCACCGCGGCCCCGAGCGCCCGCCACCGCCGCGCGAACACGAAGAGCAGCACCACGGGCACGAGCAGCGGCTTCACGGCGACGGCTGCCCCGATGACCAGAGCCGCGCCCACCCATTTCCCCCGGCACACGAGGAGCAGCGCGAGCGGCAGCGCGGCCGCCGACGCCACGGTCCAGTTACCGAGCTTGATGAGGTGCACGAACGGCGCGAATACCACCACGAGCACGAGAAGCCCGAGGGCCGCGAACCGGCTGCGCCACCGCACCCCGTAGATCCGCAGCGCACACCCCCACCCGAAGACGAGCGAGGAAGCGACCCCCGCCGGGACGAGGAAACGCACGACGGACTGCGGGAGCAGCGTCTGCGGCACCGCGGCGAGCACGGCTCCCGGCAGATAGAGGAAGTGCCGGTCGGCATAGGGCGAACGCCCCTCGAGCCACGCCTCGGCCGCCCGCACCACGATGGCGTTGTCCATCCCTCCGCCCGAGCTCTTCAGACCCACCCGGATCACCGCGGCGAGCAGCACGACCCCGAGCGCCGCCCAGGCATGCCAGGTCGTCGGCCGCAGCATCCACCCACTTACAGCTACTTTGCCCGTATTCATAGGGATCAGGCTAGGTCGGCGACCTCCCCCGGCCCCCGCTCAACATCCGCAACTCCCCGTCTAAGATGCGGCGCATGAGCTTTGGGCAAGGGGGACCTCAGTGGGGTCCAGGGGATTCACAGACCCCTGACTGGGCGGCGCTCGCCGAGGCGTCCGAATCGCGCACCCGGCGCCGCAAATGGCTGATGATCGGCGGCGGCGCGCTCGCCACCGTGGTGGTCGCGGCCGCCGTCGCCGTCGCCGTCGTCTCCGCGAACAGCGACAACACCTCCGCGTCGAACAAACCGGCGAGCGAGCTGCCGTCGACCGCGGACATCCCCGGCGCGAGCGAGAACCCCGGGCCGTCCTTCGAGGCGACGACACCGCCGCCCCCGCCGGACCCCAAGGAGTTCATCTCCAGCGCCAAGAAGGACAAGGCGCCGCTCAGCGCCGACACGCTCTTCCCCGGCAAGTCGCTGACCTCGGGCGACCGCGTCTACAAGAAGGGCGCCACCAGCGGCACCAAGAAGTGCGCGAGCGTCACCCAGGCCAAGCTCGGCGCGATCCTCACGAAGAACGACTGCACGCAGCTCTTCCGCGCCAGCTACGTGAAGGACGGCATCGCCGTGACGGTCGGCGTCGCCGTCTTCGACACCGCGGCCCAGGCCGCCAAGGTCAACGACCAGGCGAAGGAAGGCCTGGTCCTCTCCCTGTCCGGCAAGGGCGTGCCCGCCTTCTGCCGTACGGCGGTCTGCCGCGGCACCTACAACGCCCACGGCCGCTACGCCTACTTCACGACGTCCGGCTTCACCAGCGACAAGGACGTCACCACGAAGGAGCGCAAGGTCTACACGACCGGCGACGACCTGGCCCGCTTCGCCTTCGGCCAGATCCAGCGGCGGGGCGAGGCCCAGGCCTCCGCCGCGGCCAACGCCCCGCAGTAGTCCGGCAGCCGGGGACCCGGCAGCCGGCGCTCAGCAGCAGCCGGCGCCGGGCAACGTCCGCTTGTTGCGCGCTTCTTTGCTGCGCGCGGCGAGCAACTCGTCGGCGGGGTAACCGACTTCCTCAAGGGTCAGCCCGTGCGGCCGTACGACATGCACGGCGGAGTCCCGCACCCCGGCGGCCAGCACCTTGGCGGGCCACTCCACGGGACGGTGCCCGTCCCCCACGAACAACATGGCACCCACCAGCGACCGCACCATGTTGTGGCAGAAGGCGTCGGCCCGCACGGTGGCTTCGAGAATCCCGTCCGGCCGTCGCTCCCAGCGCAGTTCCTGGAGCGTACGGATGGTGGTGGCACCCTCGCGCCGCTTGCAGTAAGCAGCGAAGTCGTGCTCGCCGAGAAGCTTCTCGGCAGCGGCGTTCATGGCATCGAGGTCCAACTCCCAGTCGTGCCACAGCACATGACTGCGCAGCAGCGGGTCGACGCCGCCCGGGTGGTCGGTGACGCGATAGGCGTAACGCCGCCACACGGCCGCGAACCGCGCGTTGAACCCCTCGGGAGCCTCGGCCACCTTCCAGACCCGCACATCGTGCGGCAGCCGCCCGGCGAGCCTGCGCAGCAGCTTGTCACTGTGCTCGGCCCACACCCCTTCGGGCAGATCGACATGAGCGACCTGCCCCCGCGCGTGCACACCACTGTCGGTCCGCCCGGCGACGGTCAGCTCGTACGTCTCCTGCGACCGCGTCACGGTCCGCAGCGCGGTCTCGATCTCGCCCTGGACGGTCCGCTGCCCCTGCTTCTGCTTGGCCCAGCCGGAGAAGTCCTTGCCGTCGTACGAAAGGTCGAGCCGCACCCGCACGAAGCCGGGCTCTACTTCATCACTCACACCAACATCCTCTCAGCACCAGGTACACGCGAAAGCGGGCCCGCCCCGAAGGGCGGACCCGCTCACAGCAAGGCAGAGCCTCAGGCGTCCTTGGACTCCTCGGCAGCCTCGTCACCCTTGGTCGTGTCGACCTTGGGCTCGGAAACCTCGGCGTCCTTGGCGGAGCGCTTCGTGGCCGCCTCGGCCTCACCGGTGGCCTCCTGGGCCACGGTCAGGGCCTCCACCAGCTCGATGACAGCCATGGGCGCGTTGTCGCCACGACGGTTACCGATCTTGGTGATACGGGTGTAGCCACCCGGGCGGTTCTCGTAGCGCGGGCCGATCTCCGTGAAGAGCGTGTGCACGATGCTCTTGTCGGTGATGACGGACAGCACCTGGCGGCGGTTGTGAAGGTCACCCTTCTTCGCCTTGGTGACCAGACGCTCCGCGTAGGGACGCAGACGACGGGCCTTCGCCTCGGTGGTGGTGATGCGGCCGTACTCGAAGAGCTGCTTGGCGAGGTTCGCAAGCAGAAGCTTCTCATGCGCGGCGCTGCCGCCCATACGGGCACCCTTGGTGGGCTTCGGCATGGTGTTTCTCCTAGTGATCTGCCCCGGCCGTATCAGGTACCGGGGTCAGGGCCCCGGGAGCGGACGCCCCCGGGCAGTTCATCAGTACTGCTCGGTCTCCACGAAGCCGGCGTCCGCGTCGTCGTCAGCCCCGAAGGCGTCAGCCGCAGCGGTCGGGTCGAAGCCGGGAGGCGAGTCCTTCAGCGCGAGACCCATGCCGTTCAGCTTCATCTTGACCTCGTCGATCGACTTCGCACCGAAGTTGCGGATGTCGAGCAGGTCCGCCTCGGAGCGGGCCACGAGCTCACCCACGGAGTGGATGCCCTCGCGCTTGAGGCAGTTGTACGACCGAACGGTGAGCTCGAGCTCCTCGATCGGCAGGGCGAGATCAGCGGCAAGGGCCGCGTCCGTCGGCGAGGGGCCCATGTCGATGCCCTCGGCGTCGATGTTCAGCTCGCGGGCCAGACCGAACAGCTCGACCAGGGTCTTACCGGCGGACGCCATGGCGTCACGCGGGCGCATGGCCTGCTTGGTCTCGACGTCGACGATCAGCTTGTCGAAGTCGGTGCGCTGCTCGACACGCGTGGCCTCGACCTTGTACGTGACCTTCAGGACCGGCGAGTAGATCGAGTCGACCGGGATGCGCCCGATCTCCTGACCGACCTGCTTGTTCTGAACGGCGGAGACGTAGCCGCGACCGCGCTCGACGGTCAGCTCCATCTCCAGCTTGCCCTTGCCGTTGAGCGTGGCGAGGACCAGGTCGGGGTTGTGCACCTCGACACCGGCGGGCGGGGCGATGTCAGCGGCGGTGACGAGACCGGGACCCTGCTTGCGCAGGTACATCACGACGGGCTCATCGTGCTCGCTGGAAACGACCAGCTGCTTGATGTTGAGGATGAGGTCGGTGACGTCCTCCTTGACGCCCGGCACGGTGGTGAACTCGTGCAGGACACCGTCGATGCGGATGGACGTGACGGCCGCACCCGGGATCGAGGAGAGAAGGGTCCGACGCAGGGAGTTGCCGAGGGTGTAACCGAAGCCCGGCTCCAGCGGCTCGATCACGAACCGGGAGCGGAATTCGTCGACGACCTCTTCGGTCAACGAGGGACGCTGAGCGATCAGCATGAAGTGTTTTCCTTCAGCTCAGGGGCACCCACTATTTGATGCCCTGATATCACCGGGCGGTAGCCCGATGTGTATGCAGTACAAGGGTACGGGCGGTACGGCTCCGAGGAGCCGCACCGCCCGAAAATCCCTGGTTCAAGCGACGTGCGTCAGACGCGGCGGCGCTTGGGGGGACGGCAGCCGTTGTGCGGCGTCGGCGTGACGTCCTGGATCGAACCGACCTCGAGGCCGGTCGCCTGCAGCGAACGGATCGCGGTCTCACGACCGGAACCCGGACCCTTGACGAAGACGTCAACCTTGCGCATGCCGTGCTCCTGGGCGCGACGCGCGGCCGACTCGGCGGCCATCTGCGCGGCGAACGGAGTCGACTTGCGCGAGCCCTTGAAGCCGACGTGGCCGGCGGAGGCCCAGCTGATCACGTTGCCCGTGGGGTCCGTGATCGAGACGATGGTGTTGTTGAACGTGCTCTTGATGTGGGCGTGCCCGTGAGCGACGTTCTTCTTTTCCTTGCGGCGCACCTTCTTGGCAGCGCCCTGACGACCCTTGGGGGGCATCTATTAACTCCTACGCGAGGTGGTCGGTCCTGCAGCGACAGCTGTCGATCGACCGCTGAGGACTACTTCTTGCCCGGCTTCTTCTTACCGGCGATGGCGCGACGCGGGCCCTTACGGGTGCGGGCGTTGGTGCTGGTGCGCTGACCGCGGACGGGCAGACCACGACGGTGACGGATACCCGCGTAGCAGCCGATCTCGACCTTGCGGCGGATGTCGGCCTGGATCTCGCGACGGAGGTCACCCTCGGTCTGGATGTTGGCGTCCACGTACTCGCGGATCTTGATCAGGTCCTCTTCGGACAGATCACGAACACGGGTGTTGCGGTCCACACCGGTGGCGTCCAGCGTCTGCTGGGACAGCGTGCGGCCAATGCCGAACACGTACGTGAGGGCAACCTCAACACGCTTATCGCGCGGGAGGTCAACACCTTCAAGGCGTGCCATTCAAGGCTCCTGTTGATTTTCGGAGGTCTTCAGCAGGACCGGTCCCAGGTGCCGACCGCTTTCTGAAAAGAGGTGGTACATCCTGGGTCCCCGGCCTCCGACCGGGGGTGTCGCCCTCCATCACTGAAGAGGGACGGGTCCTGCATATGTGCTTTACGTGCGTCGCGCGAAAATCTGCGAACTGCAGTCGTGCGTCAGCCCTGGCGCTGCTTGTGGCGCGGGTTGTCGCAGATAACCATGACCCGGCCGTGACGGCGGATCACCCTGCACTTGTCGCAGATCTTCTTGACGCTCGGCTTGACCTTCATTGGGTGAGGTTCTCCGGGTCAGTGCCATCACCCCACGCGAATGGGGTGCGGGCAAGATCTACTTGTACCGGTAGACGATCCGGCCACGCGTCAGGTCGTAAGGAGACAGCTCCACCACGACCCGGTCGTCAGGGAGGATGCGGATGTAGTGCATGCGCATCTTGCCGCTGATGTGTGCCAGGACCTGGTGGCCGTTCTGGAGCTCAACCTTGAACATGGCGTTCGGAAGAGACTCAACGACAGTGCCCTCGATCTCGATGGCACCTTGCTTCTTGGCCACGCTTTGCCCTTCGAATCGACTACCTTGATCGGCCGCGCACTTCCGTATCCCCGCATGCAGGCACACGGATGCACGAGAGCCGACGAGTCAGTCTACGTCAGGCACCCCGGAAAGACGAATCGAGGAAGAATGCCCCATCGGGAAGATCCTTAAGCAGACTGAGGCGGGGTCCGTCAGCCCAGCGGATCCGGCGCGACCGTGACCCCGTACTCCGCCAGCTTCGCCCGCCCGCAGTCCGGGGACGTGAGCACGAGCGGCCCCTCCTCCGTGAGAGCGATCGTGTGCTCCCAGTGCGAGGACCACGTGCCGTCCGCCGTGATGACCGTCCAGTCGTCCTCCAGGACCTCCGTGCGGGGGGTGCCGAGGGAGACCATGGGCTCGATGGCCAGGCAGAGGCCGGGGACCAGCTTGGGGCCCTTGCCGCGGCGGCGCTCGACGTAGTTGAGGACGTGCGGGTCCATGTGCATCTCGGTGCCGATGCCGTGGCCGCCGTAGTCCTCGACGATGCCGTACTTGCCGCCGCCGGGCTTCGGCTGGCGGCGGATGTACGTCTCGACCGCCCGGGAGATGTCCACGAGGCGGTTGCCCTGCTTCATGGCGGCGAGGCCGGCCCACATCGACTCCTCGGTCACCCGGGAGAGCTCGATCAGCTCCGGCGCGTGACCGGTGCCCACGAACGCGGTGTACGCGGCGTCGCCGTGCCAGCCGTCGATGATCGCGCCCGCGTCGATGGAGATGATGTCGCCGTCCTTGAGGACGGTCTTGTCGTCCGGGATGCCGTGGACGACGACCTCGTTGACCGAGGTGCAGATCGTCGCGGGGAAGCCGCCGTACCCGAGGAAGTTCGACTTCGCGCCGTGCTCGGCGATCACCTTGCGGGCGACGTCGTCCAGGTCCTTCGTGGTGGCACCCGGCACCGCCGCCTCGCGCGTCGCGGCGTGGATGGCGGCGACGACAAGGCCCGCCTCACGCATCTTCGCGATCTGCTCGGGGGTCTTGATCTGCACCATGGGGCTTCCGCTCTCCGTCATCCGTCCAACAACCGGCTACGTACACGAACCGACTACGTACACAACAGTACGGCCGCGGTCCCCCGAGGGGCACCGCGGCCGAAACAGCGTACTGACTACTTGTCGCCCTTGAGGGCTTCCATCGCGCGCTTGGTGACCTCGTCCACCTTGCCGAGCGCCGAGATCGTGACCACGAGGCCTTGGGCCTTGTAGTGGTCGATGATCGGCTCGGTCTCACGGTGGTACACGTCGAGACGCTTGCGCACGGTCTCTTCCTTGTCGTCACCGCGCGTGTAGAGCTCGCCGCCGCAGACGTCGCAGACGCCCTCGACCTTCGGCTTGCTGTACGTCACGTGGAAAACGTGGCTGGAATCGTTCCGGCAGATGCGGCGGCCGGCGATGCGCTCGACCACCTCGTCCTCGGGGACCTCGAGGTCGAGCACCGCGTCGAGCTTCTGGCTGTCGGACTTGAGCAACTCGTCCAGGGCCTCGGCCTGCGACACGTTCCGCGGAAAGCCGTCGAGCAGGAAGCCGTTCGCGGCATCCGGCTGCGTCATGCGGTCGTGCGCCATCCCGATGGTGACCTCGTCAGGAACCAGGTTGCCCTCGGAAATGAACGCCTTCGCCCGCTTGCCCAGCTCCGTGCCCTGGCTGATGTTGGCGCGGAAGAGGTCGCCCGTGGAGATGTGCGGGATCGACAGGTTCTTGGCGAGGAACGCGGCCTGCGTTCCCTTGCCCGCACCGGGCGGCCCGACGAGGACGATTCGCATCAGCGGAGGAACCCTTCGTAATTGCGCTGCTGGAGCTGGCTCTCGATCTGCTTCACGGTCTCCAGACCCACACCCACGATGATCAGGATGCTTGTCCCGCCGAACGGGAAGTTCTGGTTCGCGCCGAAGCCCACCAACGCCATCGTCGGTACGAGAGCGATCAGACCCAGATACAGCGAGCCCGGCCACGTGATCCGGTTGAGTACGTAGCTCAGGTACTCAGCGGTCGGACGGCCAGCCCGGATGCCCGGGATGAAGCCACCATACTTCTTCATGTTGTCCGCGACTTCCTCGGGGTTGAACGAGATAGCCACGTAGAAGAAGGCGAAGAACACGATCAACAAGAAGTACGTCGCGATGTAAATCGGGTGGTCGCCCTTGGTGAGGTTCGCCTCGATCCACTGTTTCCACCCGGAGTTGCCACCCGCGAACTGGGCGACAAGAGCGGGGATGTAGAGCAGCGAAGAGGCGAAGATCACAGGGATGATGCCCGCCTGATTGACCTTCAGCGGAATGTACGTCGACGTGCCGCCGTAGGAACGGCGGCCGATCATGCGCTTCGCGTACTGAACCGGAATGCGGCGCTGAGCCTGCTCCACGAAGACGACGAGACCGACCATGACGAGACCGACCGCGATGACGGTGCCGAACTCGATCCAGCCGCCGGCCAGGTCACCCTGCTGCTTGATGGCCCACAGGGCGCTCGGGAAGGTCGCGGCGATCGAGATGAACATCAGGATCGACATGCCGTTGCCGATGCCCCGGTCGGTGACCAGCTCGCCCAGCCACATGACGCAGGCCGTGCCCGCGGTCATCGTGATGACCATGGTGACGGTCACGAAGATCGACTGGTCCGGCACGACCTCAGTGGCGACGGGACATCCCTGGAAGAGAGTCCCAGTGCGCGCTGTAGCTACGAGTCCAGTGCCCTGAAGAATTGCGAGCGCCACGGTCAGATAACGCGTGTATTGCGTGATCTTCGCCGTGCCGGCCTGCCCTTCCTTCTTGAGGGCCTCGAGCCGCGGAATCACCACGGTCAGTAGCTGCAAGATGATGCTCGCCGTGATGTACGGCATGATACCGAGCGCAAAAATCGTGACCTGCATCAGCGCACCACCGCTGAACATGTTCACCAGGCCGAACAGGCCTCCGGTGCTGTTCGCCTGGTCGATGCAGGTCTGGACGTTCTTGTAGCTAACGCCAGGGATCGGGATGTGCGTCCCGAGCCGGTAGATCACGATGATGCCGAGCGTGAAGAGCAGCTTCTTGCGCAGGTCGGGCGTCTTGAACGCCCGGGCGAACGCGGTGAGCACGGTGCCTCCTGCGACCCCCGCGCGCGTGCGTCAGAGGTAGTGGTCTGAGGATCGACGAATACGTATCAGTCAGAAAAACCGCACGGGCAGACCGCACGGAGCTTAGACAGTGCACGCCACCTTACCGGCGACCGTGCCCCCCTTGGAACGACCAACCGGGGATGCCCCATTTGTGGGGCATCCCCGGCTGGGAATCGCTCAAGTCATCGAGGTGCCTGAAGAATTCAGACGAGCTCGGTGACAGTACCGCCGGCGGCGGTGATCTTCTCCTTGGCGGAGCCGGAGACGGCGTCAACCGTCACCTGCAGCGCCACGGTGACCTCACCCTGGCCGAGGACCTTGACGAGGCTGTTCTTGCGAACCGCACCCTTGGCCACGAGGGCCTCGACGGTGACCTCGCCACCCTCGGGGAACAGCGCGCTCAGCTTGTCGAGGTTCACGACCTGGAACTCGGTCTTGAACGGGTTCTTGAAGCCCTTGAGCTTCGGGAGACGCATGTGGAGGGGCATCTGGCCACCCTCGAAGCGCTCCGGAACCTGGTAACGG
Organism: Streptomyces sp. Je 1-332; assembly: GCF_040730185.1. NCBI lineage: Bacteria > Bacillati > Actinomycetota > Actinomycetes > Kitasatosporales > Streptomycetaceae > Streptomyces > Streptomyces sp. Je 1-332. The sequence goes on along the minus strand of NZ_CP160402.1, from coordinate 4,802,908 downwards.
GCCTTGGTGCCCTTGGTACCACGACCAGCGGTCTTACCCTTGGACGCCTCACCACGACCCACACGGGTCTTGGCGGTCTTGGCGCCCGGGGCGGGCCGGAGGTTGTGGACCTTCAGCGGGTTCTGCTCCGCCATGTCAGTCGACCTCCTCAACCGTCACGAGGTGGCGGACGGTGTGCACCATTCCGCGGAACTCGGGGCGGTCTTCCTTGACAACCACGTCGTTGACCCGCTTGAGGCCAAGCGAACGCAGCGTGTCGCGGTGGTTCTGCTTGCTGCCGATGTACGACTTCACCTGCGTGACCTTGAGCTGTGCCATTACGCACCAGCCCCGGCACGCGCACGCAGCAGAGCCGCGGGGGCGACGTCCTCGAGGGGCAGACCACGGCGAGCCGCGATCTCCTCGGGACGCTGCAGGCCCTTGAGGGCCGCCACGGTCGCGTGCACGATGTTGATCGCGTTCGACGAGCCGAGCGACTTCGACAGGATGTCGTGCACGCCTGCGCACTCGAGCACAGCACGCACCGGGCCACCGGCGATAACACCGGTACCGGGGGAAGCAGGCTTGAGCAGGACGACGCCTGCGGCCTTCTCGCCCGTGATCGGGTGCGGGATGGTGCCCTGGATACGCGGAACCTTGAAGAAGTTCTTCTTGGCCTCTTCAACGCCCTTGGCGATGGCCGCGGGAACTTCCTTGGCCTTGCCGTATCCGACACCTACGGTGCCGTCACCGTCGCCCACCACGACCAGCGCGGTGAAGCTGAAGCGGCGACCACCCTTGACAACCTTGGCGACACGGTTGATCGCGACAACGCGCTCAACGTATGCGGTCTTCTCGGCGGCAGCGCCACCGTCGCGACCCTTCCGGTCCCGCCGCTCGCCGCCACCGGCACCGCTCCCGCGGCGCTGGGGTCCAGCCATTGGAATTACCTCTCTCTGTTACGTCCGCTAGCTCCGGAACCGGGGCTTAGAACTTCAGCCCGGCTTCGCGGGCGGCGTCCGCCAGAGCGGCAATGCGCCCGGCGTACTTGTTGCCACCGCGGTCGAACACGACGGTCTCGACACCCGCGGCCTTGGCACGCTCGGCAACGAGCGCGCCGACCTGCTTGGCCTGGGCCGACTTGTCAGCCTCGCCGCCGCGGATCGTGGTGTCCAGGGTCGACGCCGACGCAAGGGTGTGACCCTTGAGGTCGTCGATGACCTGAGCAACGATGTTGCGGTTGGAGCGCGTCACGACGAGGCGCGGACGCTCCGCCGTACCCGACACGTTCTTGCGGATGCGGATGTGGCGGCGGGCCTTGGCGGCACGCTTGTAAGCGTCACCCTTGGCGATCTTCACACCGTATGCCATGGCTTACTTACCTGCCTTTCCGACCTTGCGCCGGATGACTTCGCCCTCGTACTTGACACCCTTGGCCTTGTACGGGTCGGGCTTGCGGAGCTTGCGGATGTTGGCCGCAACCTCGCCGACCTTCTGCTTGTCGATGCCCTCGACCGAAAGCTTGGTCGCGGACTCCACCTTGAAGGTGATGCCCTCGGGGGCCTCGACCAGGATCGGGTGGCTGTAGCCCAGCGAGAACTCCAGGTTGGAGCCCTTCGCGAGCACGCGGTAACCGACACCGCTGATCTCGAGCTTCTTCACGTAACCCGTGGTCACGCCGGTGATCATGTTGGCCACCAGCGTGCGGGACAGGCCGTGCAGGGCCTTGTTCTGACGCTCGTCGTTCGGGCGGGTGACGCTCAGCACGCCGTCCTCACCCTTGGCGACGTCGATCGGCGCGACGACGGTGTGGGAAAGGGAGCCCTTGGGACCCTTAACCGAGACCGTCCGGCCGTCGATGGTGACGTCCACGCCGGCGGGAACCGTGATGGGGAGCTTGCCAATACGCGACATTAGCTATTCCTCCGTTCCCGACTACCAGACGTAGGCGAGGACTTCCCCACCTACGCCCTTCTTGCCTGCCTGCTGGCCGGTGAGGAGACCGTGGGACGTGGAGATGATCGCCACGCCCAGGCCGCCGAGCACCTTCGGCAGGTTGGTGGACTTCGCGTAAACCCGGAGACCGGGCTTGGAGATCCGCTTGATGCCCGCGATGGAGCGCTCACGGTTCGGGCCGAACTTCAGCTCGAGGACGAGGTTCTTGCCGACCTCGGCGTCCTCGGTCTTCCAGCCCGTGATGAAGCCCTCCTGCTGGAGGATCTCCGCGATGTGAGACTTGATCTTGCTGTGCGGCATCGCCACGGAGTCGTGGTACGCCGAGTTCGCGTTACGCAGACGAGTCAGCATGTCCGCGATCGGATCAGTCATGGTCATGAATTGGCCTTCGGCCTCTCTCGCCGTGGTTTCCTATCTGCGCCATCCCTCTCCCCACTCAGAGGCGGGACGGGTGCGGCGCGGGGACCTACGGCGTAGTAAGTCGGTCAGGGCGGCAGGCGCCCAACCCTCCTAGCCTAAGCCATGGAGAGGTGGGCCACCTACCGACCAGATACTTACCGAGAGCCTCCGGAAATTCCCAAGTCCCTAAGGACAGGAGGGAATTACCAGGAGCTCTTGGTCACGCCCGGCAGCTCGCCACGGTGAGCCATCTCACGAAGGCAGACGCGGCACAGGCCGAACTTGCGGTACACGGAGTGCGGACGGCCACAGCGCTGGCAGCGGGTGTAGCCGCGCACACCGAACTTGGGCTTACGAGCAGCCTTGGCAATAAGTGCCTTCTTCGCCATCTCGCTTACGCCTCCTTGAACGGGAAGCCGAGGTGACGAAGGAGCGCACGGCCCTCAGCGTCGTTGGTCGCCGTGGTGACCACGGTGATGTCCATACCCCGGACGCGGTCGATCTTGTCCTGGTCGATCTCGTGGAACATGACCTGCTCCGTGAGACCGAAGGTGTAGTTGCCACGGCCGTCGAACTGCTTGGGGGACAGACCACGGAAGTCGCGGATGCGCGGCAGCGCGAGCGACAGGGTGCGGTCCAGGAACTCCCACATGCGGTCGCCACGAAGCGTGACGTGGCAGCCGATCGGCTGACCCTCGCGCAGCTTGAACTGCGCGATGGACTTCCGGGCCTTGGTGACGGCCGGCTTCTGACCGGTGATCGTGGTCAGGTCACGGACGGCACCGTCCATGAGCTTCGAGTCACGGGCGGCGTCGCCGACACCCATGTTGACCACGATCTTGACGAGGCCGGGGATCTGCATGACGTTCTCGTAGGAGAACTCTTCCTGCAGCTTGCCCGCGATCTCCTCGCGGTACTTCGTCTTCAGACGCGGGCTGGTGGTGGTCGTCATCAGATGTCCTCACCCGTCCGCTTGGCAACGCGGATCTTGTTGCCGTCATCGTCGAAGCGGAAACCGACACGCGTGACGACCTTGTTGCCGTCCTTCTCCACGACCAGCTGGACGTTGGAGACGTGGACAGGGGCTTCGGTGGTCACGATGCCGCCGGCCTGCGAACCGCTGGCGGTCGGGCCGGCCTTCGTGTGCTTCTTGACCCGGTTGACACCCTCGACCAGGACGCGCTCGTCGCGCGGGTAAGCGGCAATGACCTTGCCCTGCTTGCCCTTGTCCTTACCGGTGATGACCTGGACCAGGTCGCCCTTCTTGATCTTCATGCTTACAGCACCTCCGGCGCGAGCGAGATGATCTTCATGAACTTCTTCTCGCGCAGCTCACGGCCGACCGGGCCGAAGATACGGGTGCCGCGAGGGTCGCCGTCGTTCTTCAGAATGACGGCGGCGTTCTCGTCGAAGCGGATGTACGAGCCGTCGGGACGGCGGCGCTCCTTGACGGTGCGAACGATGACGGCCTTGACGACGTCACCCTTCTTCACGTTGCCACCGGGGATCGCGTCCTTGACGGTGGCGACGATGACGTCACCGATGCCCGCGTAGCGGCGACCCGAGCCACCGAGAACACGGATGGTGAGAATTTCCTTCGCACCCGTGTTGTCGGCGATCCGAAGTCGCGACTCCTGCTGGATCACGTCTATCTCCTGTTTGTCTGCCGGTTCCCCCGGGGCAGTTCACTGAACTGCCCCGGGAGCCTGGCGGAACGAACTCCTAGGGATACCCCTGGGAGATTTACTTGGCCTTCTCGAGGATCTCGACGATGCGCCAGCGCTTGGTCGCCGACAGCGGACGCGTCTCCATCAGGAGGACGCGGTCGCCGACGCCGGCAGCGTTCTGCTCGTCGTGCGCCTTGAGCTTGTTCGTACGGCGGATGACCTTGCCGTACAGCGCGTGCTTCACACGGTCCTCGACAGCGACGACGACGGTCTTGTCCATCTTGTCGCTGACGACCAGACCCTCACGGGTCTTGCGGAATCCGCGGTCAGTCTTGGTCTCAGTCACGTTGCTCTCGCTCATCAGGCGCTCTCCACCGTCTCGATGCCCAGCTCGCGCTCACGCATCAGGGTGTAGATCCGCGCGATGTCCTTACGGACGGCCTTGAGCCGACCGTGGTTCTCGAGCTGACCGGTCGCCGCCTGGAAGCGGAGGTTGAACAGCTCTTCCTTGGCTTCGCGGAGCTTGTTGAGAAGCTCCTCGTCACCCAGTTCGCGCAGCTCGGACGCCTTGGTACCGGCCGACATCACGACTCACCTGCCTCGCGCCGAACAATCCGGCACTTCATCGGAAGCTTGTGAGCAGCGCGGGTAAGCGCCTCACGCGCAGTCTTCTCATTCGGGTAGGACAGCTCGAACATCACCCGTCCGGGCTTGACGTTCGCGACCCACCACTCGGGGGAACCCTTACCGGAACCCATGCGGGTCTCGGCGGGCTTCTTCGTCAGCGGGCGGTCCGGGTAGATGTTGATCCAGACCTTGCCGCCACGCTTGATGTGGCGGGTCATCGCGATACGAGCCGCCTCGATCTGGCGGTTGGTCACGTACGCCGGAGTGAGGGCCTGAATCCCGTACTCGCCGAACGCAACCTGCGTACCACCCTTGGACATACCGCTGCGCTTCGGGTGGTGCTGCTTGCGGTGCTTGACCCTACGAGGGATCAGCATGTCGGTCAGGCCTCCGTTCCGGTGCTCTCAGCCGGAGCGGCAGCTGCGGCGGGAGCGTCGGCCTTGGGGGCCTCGGCAGCCGGCGCGGACTGCTGCTGCGGCTTGCGGCCGCGGCCGCCACGCTCGCCACCACGGCCACCACGGGCCGGGCGGTCGTTGCCGCCACCACGGGCCGGGCGGTTACCCGCACGGGCCGCGGCGTTCTCGGCGCGGACCTCGGCGATGTTCTTGACGTCGCCCTTGTAGATCCAGACCTTCACGCCGATACGGCCGAAGGTCGTCTTGGCCTCGAAGAAGCCGTAGTCGACGTTCGCACGGAGGGTGTGCAGGGGCACGCGGCCCTCGCGGTAGAACTCCGAGCGGGACATCTCGGCGCCGCCGAGACGGCCGCCACACTGGATCTTGATGCCCTTGGCGCCGGCCTTCATCGTCGACTGCATGCTCTTACGCATGGCGCGACGGAAGGAGACGCGGGAGGACAGCTGCTCTGCAACGGCCTGCGCGACCAGCTGAGCGTCGACCTCGGGGTTCTTGACCTCGAGGATGTTCAGCTGAACCTGCTTGCCCGTGAGCTTCTCGAGGTCACCGCGGATGCGGTCGGCCTCGGCGCCACGGCGGCCGATGACGATGCCGGGACGCGCGGTGTGGATGTCCACCCGCACGCGGTCACGGGTGCGCTCGATCTCAACCTTCGAGATGCCGGCGCGCTCCATGCCGGACGTCATCATCCGACGGATGGCGACGTCTTCCTTGACGTAGTCCTTGTACAGCTTGTCGGCGTACCAACGCGACTTGAAGTCGGTGGTAATGCCGAGCCGGAACCCGTGCGGGTTTACCTTCTGGCCCATTACCGGGTTCCTTCCTTGCTGCTGACGACCACGGTGATGTGGCTGGTCCGCTTACGGATCCGGTAGGCACGGCCCTGGGCACGCGGACGGAACCGCTTCAGGGTCGGGCCCTCATCCACGTACGCCTCGCTGATGACCAGCGAAGAGGCGTCACTGTGGTCGTAGTTGTGTGCAGCGTTGGCGATGGCGCTGTCAAGCACCTTGCCAACCGGCACGCTCGCGGCCTGCGGGGCGAAACGCAGGACCGCCTGAGCCTCCGTGGCATCCATGCCACGGATGAGGTCCACCACTCGGCGGGCCTTCATGGGCGTGACGCGGATGTACCGCGCCTGGGCCCTGGCTTCCATGGTTGTCCCTTCGGTGTAAGTCATAGTCGTTCCACCCCGCGCTAGCGGCGCTTCGACTTCCGGTCGTCCTTGACGTGGCCGCGGAAGGTGCGAGTCGGCGAGAACTCGCCGAGCTTGTGGCCGACCATCGCCTCGGTGACGAACACCGGGATGTGGGTCTTGCCGTTGTGCACCGCGATCGTGTGGCCCAGCATGGCCGGGACGATCATCGAGCGACGGGACCAGGTCTTGATGACGTTCTTGGAACCTGCTTCGTTCTGGACATCCACCTTCTTGATGAGGTGTCCGTCGACGAAGGGTCCCTTCTTGAGACTGCGCGGCATCTAAACCCGCTCCTAGCGCTTCTTGTTCGTCTTGCGGCGGCGGACGATGTACTTGCTGCTCGCCTTCTTCGGCGAACGAGTACGACCCTCCTTCTGACCCCACGGCGAGACCGGGTGGCGACCACCGGAGGTCTTGCCTTCACCACCACCGTGCGGGTGGTCGACCGGGTTCATCGCCACACCGCGAACGGTCGGGCGAACGCCAAGCCAGCGCTTACGGCCGGCCTTGCCCCAGTTGATGTTCGACTGCTCGGCGTTGCCGACCTCGCCAATCGTGGCGCGGCAGCGGACGTCGACCAGGCGGATCTCACCGGACGGCATACGAAGGTGGGCCATGGAGCCCTCCTTCGCCAGCAGCTGCACGGAGGCACCCGCGGAGCGGGCGAACTTCGCGCCGCCGCCGGGCCGCAGCTCGATGGCGTGAATGGTCGTACCGACCGGGATGTTGCGGAGGGCCAGGTTGTTGCCCGGCTTGATGTCCGCGCCCGGTCCGTTCTCGACCCGGTCACCCTGCGACAGGTTGCGGGGGGCCAGGATGTAGCGCTTCTCACCGTCCGCGTAGTGCAGGAGCGCGATGCGCGCGGTGCGGTTCGGGTCGTACTCGATGTGCGCGACCTTCGCCGGCACGCCGTCCTTGTCGTGACGACGGAAGTCGATCACTCGGTAGGCGCGCTTGTGTCCGCCACCCTGGTGGCGAACGGTCACACGACCGGCGTTGTTACGGCCGCCCTTGCTGTGCAGCGGGCGGACCAGCGACTTCTCCGGCGTGGACCGCGTTACCTCGACGAAGTCGGCTACGGAGGAGCCACGACGGCCCGGCGTAGTCGGCTTGTACTTGCGGATTCCCATTTCTCAGTCCTCGTCCGATATTCGGACCAGGGCGCTCCGTTAGGAGGCCTGGCCGAAGATGTCGATACGGTCGCCCTCAGCAAGGGTCACGATCGCGCGCTTGGTGTCAGCGCGCTTACCGAACCCCGTGCGGGTGCGCTTGCGCTTGCCCTGGCGGTTGATCGTGTTGACCCCAGTGACCTTGACCGAGAAGACCGCCTCGACGGCCTGCTTGATCTGGGTCTTGTTGGCGCCGGGCGCGACGACGAAGGTGTACTTGCCCTCGTCGAGAAGCGCGTAGCTCTTCTCAGAGACGACCGGCTTGACGAGGACGTCACGGGGGTCCGTGAAGCTCTTGCTCAGCGGCGTCTCAACGGTGTTCTTGCCCTCGGTGGCGTGGCGCTTCGCCTTGGCGACGCGCGCGGCCTTGGCAGCCTTGGCCGCCTTGGGGGCGATGCTCGGGTGACGCGTAGCCATCAGGCTTCGCTCCCTTCGGTCTCATCGGCCTTGGGGCCAGACACGAAGGACTCGAAGGCGGCCTTGGTGAAGACCACGTCGTCCGAGACGAGCACGTCGTACGTGTTCAGCTGGCCCGGCTCCAGGATGTGCACCTGGGGCAGGTTGCGGGCGGAGAGCAGCGAAGTCTCGTCCGCGCGGTCGATGACCAGGAGCACGTTCTTGCGCTCGCTGACCTTGCCGAGCAGCGTCTTCGCGGCCTTCGTGGAGATGTCGCCCTCGACCACGTTGGTGACAACGTGGATACGAGCGTTGCGGGCCCGGTCGGTGAGGGCGTGGCGCAGGGCCGCGGCCTTCATCTTCTTCGGGGTCCGCTGCGAGTAGTCACGCGGCTGCGGGCCGTGGACGACGCCACCGCCGGCGAACTGCGGCGCACGGGTCGAACCCTGGCGCGCGCGGCCGGTGCCCTTCTGGCGGTAAGGCTTCTTGCCACCACCGCGGACTTCACCGCGGCGCTTGGTCTTGTGCGTGCCCTGTCGGGCAGCGGCCAGCTGGGCGACAACGACCTGGTGGAGAAGCGGGATGCTGATCTTCTCTACGTCGAAGATCTCCGAGGGGAGCTCGACGGTCCCGGCCTTGTCGCCTGCCGGCGAAAGGATGTCAATGGTGCTCATCGGTTCCTCAAGCCCCCTTGGCCGCGGTACGGACCAGGACGAGGCCGCCGTTCGGACCGGGAACTGCGCCCTTGATCAGGAGCAGGCCCTTCTCCGCGTCAACGGCGTGAACGGTCAGGTTCTGGGTGGTGACCCGCTCGTTGCCCATACGGCCCGCCATGCGGAGGCCCTTGAACACACGGCCCGGGGTGGCACAGCCACCGATGGAACCGGGAGAGCGGTGCTTGCGCTGGGTGCCGTGACCGGCGCCGAGTCCCTTGAAGTTGTGACGCTTCATGACACCGGCGAAGCCCTTGCCCTTGCTCTTGCCCGTGACGTCAACCTTGACGCCGGACTCGAACACCTCGGCAGTCACCTCCTGGCCAAGCGTGTACTCGCTGGCGTCGGGGGTGCGGATCTCCACCAGGTGGCGGCGGGGGGTCACGTCGGCCTTGGCGAAGTGACCCTTGAGGGGCTTGTTCACCTTGCGAGGGTCGATCTCGCCGAAGGCGATCTGGACCGACTCGTAGCCGTCGGAGTCATTCGTACGGACCTGGGTAACGACGCAGGGCCCGGCCTTGACGACGGTGACCGGGACGACACGGTTGTTCTCGTCCCAGACCTGGGTCATGCCGAGCTTCTCGCCCAGGACGCCCTTGATCTGCTTAGTCATCTGTCCGCGCCTCTCAGAGCTTGATCTCGATGTCGACGCCGGCCGGAAGGTCCAGGCGCATCAACGAGTCAACGGTCTTGGGCGTCGGGTCGAGGATGTCGATCAGGCGCTTGTGCGTGCGCATCTCGAAGTGCTCGCGAGAGTCCTTGTACTTGTGCGGCGACTTGATGACGCAGTACACGTTCTTCTCAGTGGGCAGCGGCACCGGGCCCGCGACCGACGCACCAGTGCGAGTCACCGTCTCGACGATCTTCTTCGCCGAAGAGTCGATGACCTCGTGGTCGTAGGCCTTGAGCCGGATGCGGATCTTCTGTCCCGCCATGGCTACTTGGTAGTCCTTTGTCTCGAAGGCTCTGGCTCCCGGGAGGCCCTTTTTTCTACTTCCTCCGACCCACGCGGTCGGGCGTGTCGCAGTCCCGCTCACGGAGATTTCCCGAAGGATTTCCCTGCTAGGGGCTGCGGCCCAGATGACCGCGGGTCCGGGGGAAGAAACCCACCGGGCGCCTGGCCGAGCGTCCGCACTGCACTTCCCAGAAGATTCCCGTACGTCCGCTCCAGCGCTGCCTGCGGGCTTTTTACGACCGTTTGGCAGATGGGGCGACGAGTACTGTGGGACTCGCTTCCGGTCCCCCCGGCGGGAGGCGCGCAGCATCGGCACTCAACCGAGCAACCCCGATAGTCTGCCATACGGGCGTAGGGCCTGGCTAATCGAAGCTTGGGATCGTACCCGGCGGATACCGAAGGTGAAACCTGGGGTGGCTCCTGGCTCCCCCGAGTCAGTTCCCGGAGGCGTACGTCACAAAGCGTGTCCACGCGGTGACGCGCACCGCGAGACGGGGGCCCTGTGCGTCCTTGGAGTCGCGAACGTGGACCGCGCCGGGAGCGTGGGCGACCTCGACGCAGTCAGGTTCATTGCTGTTGCTGCTGTAGCTGCTCTTGAACCAGGCCAGCTCGGACGAGTCCCCGGCGGGAGCCTTGCCGGTCATGCCTCTCAGCTCCCGGAGGCGTACGCGACGAAGTCCGCCCACGGCTTGCCGCTCACGGCGAAGCGGGGGCCCAAGGAGTCCTTGGAGTCGCGAACGTGGACCGCGCCGGGAGCGTGGGCGACCTCGACGCAGTCAGGTTCATTGCTGTTGCTGCTGTAGCTGCTCTTGAACCAGGCCAGCTCAGACGAGTCCCCGGCGGAGGTCTTGCGGATCATGTCTCTCCCAGCACCTGCTCGATGAAGACCAGCGACTCCCCTGGCGTGAGCGCCTGAGCCCGGATAATGCCACACCGCAGTTCGATGATCCGGAGCTGCTTCAGATCAGATACGGGGCGGCTGCCGAACTCCCCCTCGGAGCGACCGACCGCCGCACCGTCCCTGAACTTCAGCACCTGCATCTCACCGCTCATACCAGCGTGGTCCTCTCGGCCTGTAGGCATGACCTGGATCTCCACGGTCCGCAACTCACCTAGTTCCAGGAGCCTTTCGAGTTGCGCGCGCAATACCATCTTGCCTCCGATCGGGCGCCGTAGCGTCACCTCCTCCTGCACAAAGCTCAGCGCGGGAGCGGGTTCCCGCTCGAAGATCGACTGCCGGGCCAGTCGAGCGGAGACGAGCTGCTCCATCCGGCCCTGCTCCAGAGCCGGGCGCCGCATCGCGAACAGCGCCTGCGCGTACCCCTTGGTCTGCAACAGCCCATGCAAGTTGTGGTTGCCGTAAGCCGTCAGCTCAACCGCCTGCGCCTCCATCCTCGCCAGATCACGCACCTTCTTCGGATACCGAGCCTCCGCCACGTCCTCCCGCATCGCCGCGACGGAACCCCCCGCCCCCAGCACCTCGTCCGCCTTCTCCAGGTACTCGCCCCGCGGGATCCGCTTCCCGGACTCCACCTTGTAGACGAGCCCCTCCCCATATCCCATCGCCGCCGCGAACTCGGCGGCCCGCAGCCCGGCAGCCTCCCGCCGGGCCCGCAGCTGTCGCCCCACGAAGGCGACGATCGCCGCGCCTTGCTCATCCTCCGGGTCGACCTCCCACCCCGGCTCCTCCGGTTCCCGATCCGGCTCCCGCTCACTCACCGTCGCCGCCACACTCGCCTGTTCCATCCGCCCACGCCTCCCGCCTGACCGAACTCCCCGCCACGTACCGTCAACGCCGTACCCGTCCGTGGCCCTGGACAGCCAGTACAGCCCTGGACAAAACCTGGACAGTCACCGTACGCAACCGCCATGTCACTGGGCAGCGTAGAAGGCGAAGGCCACGCTGAGTGACGTGAATCAGGAAACCGCCGAACTCCCGTGCACCACACGCCACTTCAGCGTCCAGCTCTCCCCCACGCCTCGCGGAGCCCGCCTCGCGCGCCTCCTCGCAACCGAGCAGCTCCGCTCGTGGGGAATGCCTCTGGACCCGGCCCGCCAGATCGTCGCCGAGCTGTCCGCCAACGCCGCGACCCACGGCCGCGTCCCCGGGCGCGACTTCCGCCTAGCGCTCTACGCGTCCCCCGACACCCTCCGCATCGAGGTCACGGACACTCGACCTGAACGGCTCCCCGCTCCCCAACTACCGTCCCCCGAAGCGGAATCAGGGCGCGGCCTGATCCTCGTAGAGGCACTGGCACATCGCTGGGGAGTGACCGAGGACCAGTTCCCCCGAAAGACCCTCTGGGCCGAACTGAGCCTCACGCCACCGGAACCCGTCCCCCCAGGCTCCGGTACCACTGGCGCCTTTCCCCAAGAAACCTGAGAGGGAGAAAGGACCCACCAAACCCCACCCCACCCACCCGCAGGCGCGCCCGCCCGAGCGCCGTCGGCAACGACCAACAGCCCGCTCACTCACGCGAGTGAACATCACCGGCTCAGCTGGATTTCCGCTCCCCCAACTGCCTTAGTCTCAGCCCCAGTAGGCGAAACAACAGCAGACATGCGACGGCCCCCGGCCGGGACTCGCAATCCCGATCGAGGGCCTGACCACCGAGGAAGAGAAGAGCTTCCCGATGGACACCCAGAACCCTAGCGCGCCCCCGCGCGCCCAGTCCGCCCTTGGCGGCAGTCAATCCCACGCACGAGCGACCCGGCGCCCCCGCAGCCAGCCCCGCCCCACCGCTGCGCGCCCCTCCGGCATCGCCCACGACAACACCCGCCACACCACCCGCTTCACGGTGATCGGCAACCACCTCACCCAACACCAGGAGCTCTCCCTCCTGGCGATCGGCCTGGGCTGCCACATGCAGTCACTGCCCACCGGGGCCCGCGTCGACATCAAGACGCTCACCGCCCGCTTCCCTGAGGGCTCGACCCGTATCGCCGCCGCCCTGCGCGAGCTGGAGGCCCACGGCTACCTGCGCCGCGAACGCGAACGCACCCCCGCCGGCCGCATCATCACCCGTACAACCTCCTGCAACCAGCCACACGCGGCGGCCCAGCGCCGCCCGCACTCCCCCACCCCGAGGTCGACCACACCGCCGTCCGAGACCAATACGGCCCCGTCCACCCACGCACCCCCGAGACAGCCCCGCCTCCTCCCCGCCGTACCGCGCCCGGCCTTCCCCGCCTCCGCCCTCCTCCAGCAGGCCACCGACCTCCTCGCCGACCTGCGCCACGAGGACCCGCGTCTGCTCCTCTCGGCCCGCGACACCACCCACCTAGCCCCCGGCGTCGCCACCTGGCTGGAACGCGAGGTCGCCCCCACCTCCGTAGTCCACGCCCTCACTCACGACCTGCCGCCCGAAGGCCCACGCCGCCCCGCCGCACTGCTCGCCCACCGCCTGACAGCGCTCCTCCCGCCCCCACCCCCCTTCCACGGCCCGGCGCCCGCCCGGCAGCCGCTCCAGAACTGCGACGCCTGCGACCGCGCCTTCCGCGCCCCCGAACCAGGCCGCTGCCGCGACTGCCGACCCGACTCCATGGAGGCCGCCTAGCATGAACGTGACGACCCTTGCCCCTGGGCACAGACGAGGAGCGCACGCCATGACCATCGCCCCGGACAACGCACGGCAGGACGTAAACCACGTGTACCGGACGATGCGGGAGGTCGTTCAGTCGATGGACGACACGATTCCGGGCAAGTTCGAGATCACCAGGGAAGGGATCGTCCACGACATGATGGCGCCGATCAAGCGGCACGAACTCACGGCGCTACGCCTGCGCAAGCGCCTGGAGGCGATCATGCCGGACGCACTCGTGGCCCACACCGGAGCGCCCGACGTGGAAGACGCACCCGAGGGCATCCTGCGACTCCCGGACATCATCGTGATCGCCGAGGCCGACATGGAGGGGGACGGTTCCTTCGACCCCCGCACGCTCATCGCCGCCATCGAGGTCGTCTCCCGCTCCAACCCGGACAACGACTGGGTGAGCAAGATGCGGGACTACCCGCTCCTGGGCATCCCCATCTACGCGATCTTCGACCCGCGCACGGGAACCGGCGCGGTTCTCTCCGAGATCCACCCGACCCCGCAGGGCCCGCGCTACGCCACCCGTACGGACTTCGACTACGGCGAGGACGTCACCGTCGCCGAGTGGACGATCTCGACGGAGGGCCTGCCCCGTTACGAGGACCAGACCGGCGGGGCGGGCGCATAGGCCCTCCCCGCGGGCCAAAAGGCGTCGGCGCCAGTCGTCCAGCCGCTGGATCACGAACTCGACGGCTGCACCAGAACATCGAGGTGGACGTCATAGCGCGCGGTCCACGGATGGTGGGCCGCCTCGCCGACCACTTCTGCCAGCTGCCGGTCCCGCACGTCCAGCCACACACGGAACGGACCCGGGCCAGACCAGTCGTACGCGCACTGACCAGGGGAAACACTCAGCAATGTTCGCGTCCCCACACCCCGGGAGCCCCGGCCGACTAACCTGGCCAGGGCACTCCCGGGAGGACTCCATGTGCACGCAGGCCGATCACGGGCACGAGCTGGCGCCCCGCCCTGAGCAGACCCCGGGCGCCCTGCGCGCCGCCCTCGCCGTCGTCGCCCCCGCGCGCCTGCCGGAGATGCAGCGGACCAAGGACGAGGCCTTCGCCAAGGCCGTCGAATGGCAGTCCCTCAGCCCGGTGCAGAGCTGGGTCCTCGCCTGGGCCCGGGACATCGAGATCGCCCGCCGCCCCGACCTGTCCGCCCGGCACGCCCGCGCCACGCGGGATCTGGAGCATGAGGACGCCGCCGTCGCCCAAGAGGCATTGCGCGAGCTGAGCGCCGTCCTGGACGAGGCCATGAAGGCCGTCCGGACTTGAGCTGGAGCTGGGAGTACGCCTTCGCGGCCGAGGAGGCCGCCCGCACCGCGTCACCGGCTTTTCTCGCCGAAGTGGAGCGCAAGGCCGCGGAACTGGTCCGGGCGACCGAAGCCCTGTACGTACACGGTCGCGGTCACCAAGGCGTCGACCCGAAGGGCGGCGACATCACCGTGCCCGGCGGGATGTTCCGGTACCAGATCGTCGTACGCAGCGAACGCGTCTACGTCGTCCAGCTCACTTACCTGGGCTTCTGAGTCCTGAAGGTCTCAGAACGCCTGCAGGTAGACCCGTGCCCGATCGGACTTGAGAGCCTGGACGTGGATCTCGATCCACTGAACCTTCTTGCGACGGTCGTCGTTGACGCACGGCGGACAAACGCCTGCCCAGCGTGTTCCCTCCAGGCTCTGCGGCTCGGCCAGCCCCAGATGCCCGAAGAGCTCCGCCTTCGGTACGGCTTCCGCTTTACCTGCCCGAAGGGGCTCTTCCGGGTGGAGGGCTTCCGCGATGTCTTCGGCATCCTTCTCGCCGGTGACGAAGGACAGGAAGTAGACGTCCTCCTGCGGGTTGATCTGAACTGCGCCCTTGACCTCGGCCGCTCCCCTGGGCACCGCCACATCCATGAAGGCTGAAGCTTCGTCCGCTCCTGCCTCTTTGTCCCAGTGCCAGTCACGTCCTTCGGTCACAGGGCGATCGCCCGCGTCCGGGACGGAACACGCGGAGAGGAAGAGGCCGACAGCCAGTGCTGCGACAGAGCGTGCACCACGTTTGATCATCACTGGTCCCCCTCGCACCACGGTTACGACCACCAACACAGAAGGGCCCGTACGACCGAAGTCGTACGGGCCCTCCCGCTACTGCTAGGTACTGCTGGTGCTCTCAGTTCAGAGCAACCGGGTCTCCCCGATCAACGCGCAAGCGAAATGCTTACTTGTTGATCTTGGTGACCTGGCCGGCGCCGACGGTCCGGCCACCCTCACGGATGGCGAACTTCAGGCCCTCTTCCATCGCGACGGGCTGGATGAGCTCAACGGTCATCTCAGTGTTGTCGCCCGGCATGACCATCTCGGTGCCCTCGGGGAGGGTCACGACGCCGGTCACGTCCGTGGTGCGGAAGTAGAACTGCGGGCGGTAGTTGTTGAAGAAGGGGGTGTGACGGCCACCCTCGTCCTTCGACAGGATGTAGGCCTGGGCCTCGAACTCGGTGTGCGGCGTGACCGAACCGGGCTTGATGATGACCTGGCCGCGCTCGACGTCCTCGCGCTTGATGCCACGGAGGAGCAGACCGACGTTCTCACCGGCCTGGCCCTCGTCGAGCAGCTTGCGGAACATCTCGATGCCGGTGACCGTGGTGGTGGTCTTCTCGGTCTTGATGCCGATGATGTCGACGGTCTCGTTGACCTTGAGGATGCCGCGCTCGATACGACCGGTGACGACGGTGCCACGACCGGTGATCGTGAAGACGTCCTCGATCGGCATCAGGAACGGCTTGTCGACGTCACGCTCGGGCTCCGGGATGGACTCGTCGACAGCCTTCATCAGGTTGAGGACGGACTCACCCCACTCCTTGTCGCCCTCGAGCGCCTTGAGCGCCGAGACCTTGACGACCGGCAGGTCGTCGCCCGGGAACTCGTACTCGGAGAGGAGCTCACGGACCTCGAGCTCGACGAGCTCCAGGATCTCCTCGTCGTCCACCATGTCGGCCTTGTTCAGGGCGACGACGATGTACGGAACGCCGACCTGGCGGGCCAGGAGCACGTGCTCCTTGGTCTGCGGCATCGGGCCGTCGGTGGCGGCGACCACGAGGATGGCGCCGTCCATCTGCGCGGCACCCGTGATCATGTTCTTGATGTAGTCCGCGTGACCCGGGCAGTCGACGTGCGCGTAGTGACGCGTCTCCGTCTGGTACTCGACGTGCGCGATCGAGATCGTGATACCGCGCTGGCGCTCCTCGGGAGCCTTGTCGATCTGGTCGAAGGCCGAGGCCTCGTTCAGCTCGGGGTAAGCGTCGTGCAGCACCTTGGTAATGGCGGCCGTGAGGGTCGTCTTACCGTGGTCAATGTGACCGATGGTGCCGATGTTGACGTGCGGCTTAGTCCGCTCGAACTTTGCCTTCGCCACTGAATCCTCCTGCGGAGTGGTTCTGTACGCCTTGCTTCATCGGCGCCAGGTGATCTTTGCTGGGATACCCGGGGCCCGGGGCACCCGGCCCGAAGAGGGTCGGAATGCCCCGGAGACTCCGGAGTCAAGCCTAAAGCGTCAACTCGGGTGAGTTACTCGCCCTTGGCCTTCGCGATGATCTCCTCGGCGACGTTCCGCGGAACCTCGGCGTAGGAGTCGAACTGCATTGAGTAGCTTGCGCGACCCGACGTCTTGCTGCGGAGGTCTCCGACGTAGCCGAACATCTCCGAGAGGGGCACGAGGCCCTTCACGACGCGAGCGCCGCTGCGCTCCTCCATGGCCTGGATCTGGCCACGACGGGAGTTGATGTCACCGATGACATCACCCATGTAGTCCTCGGGCGTGGTGACCTCAACGGCCATCATCGGCTCGAGCAGCACGGGCTTGGCCTTACGCGCGGCCTCCTTGAAGGCCTGCGAACCGGCGATCTTGAAGGCGAGCTCGGAGGAGTCGACCTCGTGGTAGGCGCCGTCGAGAAGCGTGATGCGAACACCAGTCATCTCGTAGCCCGCCAGGATGCCGAACTGCATGGCCTCCTGCGCACCGGCGTCCACCGACGGGATGTACTCCCGCGGGATACGGCCACCGGTGACCTTGTTCACGAACTCGTACGAAGCGTCGCCGCTGTCGATGGGCTCGATCGCGATCTGCACCTTGGCGAACTGACCGGTACCACCGGTCTGCTTCTTGTGGGTGTAGTCCACGCGCTCGACGGCCTGACGGATCGTCTCGCGGTACGCGACCTGGGGCTTGCCGACGTTCGCCTCGACGCGGAACTCGCGCTTCATGCGGTCGACGAGCACCTCGAGGTGAAGCTCGCCCATACCACCGATGATGGTCTGGCCGGTCTCCTCGTCCGAGTGAACCTGGAAGGAGGGGTCCTCCTCCGAGAGACGCTGGATGGCTACACCCAGCTTCTCCTGGTCACCCTTGGACTTGGGCTCGATGGCGACCTGAATGACCGGCGCCGGGAAGTCCATGGACTCCAGGATGACCGGCTTCTTGTCGTCACACAGCGTCTCACCGGTGGTGGTCTGCTTCAGGCCCATGACGGCGACGATGTCACCGGCGCCCACCGACTCGATCTCCTCACGCTTGTTCGCGTGCATGCGGTAGATCTTGCCGATGCGCTCCTTCTTGCCCTTGACCGAGTTCAGCACCGCGGTGCCGGCCTGGAGGCGACCGGAGTAGATCCGGACGAAGGTGAGCTTGCCGAGGTGCGGGTCGCTCGCGATCTTGAACGCGAGAGCCGAAAGCGGCTCCTCGTCCGAAGGCTTGCGCTTGACGACCGTCTCGGGGTCCTTGACGTCGTGGCCCTCGATGGCCTCGACGTCCAGGGGCGAAGGCAGGTAACGCACGACCGCGTCGAGCAGGGGCTGGACGCCCTTGTTCTTGAACGCGGTGCCACAGAACACGGGGGTGACGGTGGTGTCGCCGCCCTTGCCGGAGGCGATGGTGATGCGGCGGATGGCCTCGTACAGCTGCTCCTCGGTGGGCTCCTGGCCCTCGAGGTACAGCTCCATCATCTGCTCGTCGTTCTCGGCGACGGCCTCGAGCAGCTTGCCGCGGTACTCATCGGCAGCCTCGACGTGCGTGTCGGGGATGTCGACGATGTCGTAGGCCTCGCCCATCTTGGTCTCGGCGGACCAGACGAAGGCCTTCATGGTGACGAGGTCGACGACGCCCTTGAAGTCAGCCTCTGCGCCGATGGGCAGCTGCATGACGATCGGGGTCGCACCGAGGCGGTCGACGATCATGTCGACGCAGCGGTGGAACTCGGCACCCGTGCGGTCGAGCTTGTTGACGAAGCAGATGCGCGGGACGCCGTAGCGGTCCGCCTGACGCCACACGGTCTCGGACTGGGGCTCAACACCGGCGACGCCGTCGAACACCGTCACGGCACCGTCGAGCACGCGGAGCGAACGCTCCACCTCGACGGTGAAGTCGACGTGGCCCGGGGTGTCGATGATGTTGATGGTGTGGTCGACGTCGTTCATCGGCCAGTGACAGGTGGTGGCAGCAGAGGTGATCGTGATGCCACGCTCCTGCTCCTGCTCCATCCAGTCCATGGTCGCGGCGCCGTCGTGGACCTCACCGATCTTGTACGACACACCGGTGTAGAACAGGATCCGCTCGGTGGTCGTCGTCTTGCCCGCGTCGATGTGGGCCATGATGCCGATGTTGCGCACCTTGGCCAGGTCAAGTGAAGTGGTAGCCATATCGGCTCAGTCTTCTCTCGGTCTCGATGTGGGTAGCGACTACCAGCGGTAGTGCGCGAAGGCCTTGTTGGACTCGGCCATCTTGTGGGTGTCCTCGCGCTTCTTCACAGCGGCACCAAGGCCGTTGGAGGCGTCGAGGAGCTCGTTGAGGAGACGCTCGGTCATCGTCTTCTCGCGACGGGCGCGGGAGTAACCGACCAGCCAGCGCAGGGCCAGCGTGTTGGCGCGACCGGGCTTGACCTCGATCGGAACCTGGTAGGTCGCACCGCCGACGCGGCGGGACTTGACCTCGAGGGTCGGCTTGATGTTCTCGAGCGCGCGCTTGAGCGTGATGACCGGGTCGTTGCCGGTCTTCTCGCGCAGGCCCTCCATGGCGCCGTACACGATGCGCTCGGCGGTGGAGCGCTTGCCGTTCAGCAGCACCTTGTTGATGAGGGAGGTCACCAGAGGAGAACCGTAGACCGGGTCGATGATGACCGGGCGCTTCGGGGCGGGGCCCTTACGAGGCATTCTTACTTCTCCTTCTTGGCGCCGTAGCGGCTGCGGGCCTGCTTGCGGTTCTTGACGCCCTGGGTGTCAAGGGAGCCGCGGATGATCTTGTAGCGAACACCCGGCAGGTCCTTCACACGGCCACCACGCACGAGCACGATGGAGTGCTCCTGCAGGTTGTGTCCCTCACCCGGAATGTAAGCGGTGACTTCGATCCCGGAGGTCAGACGCACACGCGCGACCTTACGCAGGGCCGAGTTCGGCTTCTTCGGGGTGGTCGTGAACACACGCGTGCAGACGCCGCGGCGCTGGGGCGATCCCTCGAGCGCGGGCGTCTTGTTCTTCTCGACCTTGTCCTGCCGGCCCTTCCGGACCAGCTGCTGGATCGTAGGCACTACTTCTCCGGTTTCTGTGTGCCGAATGGTAAAGCTAACCTGGAACGTCACCGACCCACGCGGTCGGGTGTGTCGAATCCTGCGGACTCCCGCCGCAAGGCGGAAAGGAGCGCAGATTGCGGTGGCCGTTATCGGACTCGCACAGCGGCTGAAGACACGCGCACGAGCCCAGGCACACCCCAGGCACAAGGTCTGAGCGTACCTACCTCATCGGGTTCGGTCAAAACAAATGCGGTGGGGGGCGACACGCCGGGCTTTTCGGCTCCGATGTGACCGGTCTCGGCCAGCGGGGCCGATTGCCGCCCGTTCCCCGGACGGCTGCCTCAAGTACGTTGACTGGTTGCGAGATCAATGGCATCGGCGCACGTGAACACGGGGGCAGCGGGATGGCCGGGGGGCAAGCGCACGCATGGGATGACGACGGCCTGGACGACCGGGTGCCCTTCCTCGCGCGCCTCGAGAGGGACGACCGCACGGCCCTGCTCGCCATCGGCCGGCCCCTGAGCTATCCCGCACGCGGCGTGCTCATGCGCCAGGAAGAGCCGTCCAGCCACATCCTGCTGCTCCTGCAGGGCTGGACCAAGGTCACGGCGACCGCGGCCAATGGGTACGAGGCCCTCCTCGCCCTTCGGGGCCCCGGCGACATCGTCGGCGAGGGCGCGGCCCTCAGCGGTCGCGGCCGCTCTGCCACCGTGACGGCACTGGAGCAGATCGAGGCGGTCGCCATCGAGCAGGGCCGCTTCACCGGGTTCCTCGGCGGCAGCCCTCAGGTGGCGCTCAAGCTCCTCGGCCTTGCCACCGACCGACAGCGCTCGACCGACCGCCGCCGACTGGAGTGGGCGGCGCTCACGGTGCGCGAGCGGCTCGCCGTCCTCCTGCTCGACCTCATACGCACTCACGGCACGCGGACCGAGAAGGGCATCGAGCTCACCGTCCCGCTCAGCCAGCAGGAGTTCGCGGGTTCGGTCGGATCGTCGCGCGAGGCGGTCGCCCGGCTCCTGAAGGAGTTACGCGACCGGCAGGTCGTCGTCACTAGCCGCCGCCGCGTCGTCGTCGTCCGGCCGGATATCCTGCGCCGCATAGCCGGAGTCGGCGGCAGCAGCGGCAGCGAGTGATCCATCAGTAACGAAACGTCGCTCTGTGCACACGGTCACACGTCGTACGTGTCATCGTCCCTTCGCCCTCTCGCCCGGCCGCGCCATCGTGCTGTTCGACAGCCCGAACCGGCGAGAGGCAGACATGGCCGACCACCTGCACCGCACGATCCTGCTCTTCGACATCGAGCAGTTCGGCACCAGAGACGATGTCGAGCAGGCCTTCCTCCGACGCATGCTCTACGACGTCGCCGACGACACCCTCACCGCGGCCGACGTAAGCGAAACGGCTCGGCTCCGCGCCGACCGAGGTGACTCCGTCGTCGAACTCATCGACGCGAATGTTCCGGTGTCCAGGCTGCTGAAGGCGCTTCTCACCGAGACCCCGATGCTGCTGCACGCCAAGAACCGGCTGATGGCGGGCAGCACCCGGATGCGGCTGCGCGTCGTACTGGCGGCCGGATACGTCGGCGTGGACGAGAAGGGCTGGGTCGGAGGGGACCTGAACCATGCCTTCCGCCTGTTGGACGCCGAGCCACTGCGCGAGGCCCTGCGGACCGGCGCCGACAGCAGCGTCCTCTGTGTCTCCGACGCCGTCTACCAGGGCGTCGTACGCCACGGCCATCACGGCGTTCGCCCCGAGGAGTTCCACCAGGTCGCCGTGCAGACCAAGGAAGGGCCGACCAGCGCCTGGCTGCGCCGGGTGGCGGCGCACGAGCAGGGCGACGACCGCGGGGACTCCCGGCCGAACGCCGCCTCCCCCACTGCCCCCTTTCCCACCGGCACCCACATCATGGGCTCGCAGTACGGAGTCACCGGCGGCCAGGTCGACGGCAACCTCAACTTCGACCTGCGGGGCTCGGAGCGGGGTGACCGGAAATGAGCGCGGAAGAGGCCAAACCGGAGAAGGCGCCGAAGGGCGAGCGGCCGGAGAAGGGTGAGAAGCCGGAGCCGGACGCCGCCAAGACGGACGAGAACACGTCCGACGGCGACTCGGGCAAGGAGCAGGATCAGGAACCGGAGGAACGGCAGCCGGCCTGGGCCGCCCGCCGCGACCTGATCGACCACGCACCCGACTTCATCGGCAGTCTGGTCTCACGCGACCAGCTCGGCGTCACCGGTGGCCACGTCGCGGGCGACGTCAACTTCAACCTCGGCCCTCAGAGCTTCGGCGCGCGATCCCGCTCGGTGTCCGGCCAGGTCCGCCCCGAGGACGTCGATCAGGTGGCGGCCGTCTTCCAGAGCTGCCCGAGCTTCGACGCGGCCCTTGAGCGACTCCGGGACGACCATGTCGTCGTCCTCAGGGGGAGCCGGGGTACCGGCCGCCGGTCCGCGGCGCTCATGCTGCTGCATCGGCTCGGCGCCCGGCCCATACAGTTTTTCGACCCGGGCACAGCCCCGACGGCGTTGCCGGATGCCCTTGAGGACTCTCCCGGTTTCCTCCTGCTCGACCTGTCGACCAGCCGCAGCCGTCCGCTCCTGGAGCCCCATGTTCTGGGCATGCGGGAGAAGCTGCAGCGGAACGGCGGCCGGTTCGTGATCACTGTCGACACGTCAGCGTTCCTTGGCGAGGTCCCTTGCGTCCTGTGGGAACCACCGCCGGTCGCGGACGTGCTCCGCGCCCATGTCAGGGCCCTGGCCGGCAGCAAAGCATGGGAGCGGCTGCGGCTGCTCGCGTCCGTCGAGGACTTCCTCGGCCGTACGCACCAGCCGGGCGAGACCAAGAGGTTCGCGGAGCAACTCGCCGCGCACCACCGAGGCGAACTCGACGAGGGCAAACTGGTCGACTTCGCTCGGTCGGCCCTGGCGGACCGGGTCTCCGGATGGCTCACGTCGCCGGAGAAGGAACGCGGCGCCGAACTGCGTGACAAGGCGTTCCTCATTGCTCTCGCCGTCTTCGACAAGGCCCCGTACGCGATCGCCGCGGAACTAGGCGACAGACTCTTCGTCGAACTCCAGAGGACGGCCAACCCCGACGAGCCACCCGTCATCCCGATCTTCGGCAGCTCCACGGCATCGCGCCTCGAACTCGCCCACGCCGTCGGCAGTACACAGGACGAGGTCACCGAATGGGGCCCGGTCTCCCAGTACAGGGCCGAGTTCCAGGACACGCGGACCCCAAGCGTGCTCCTGCACGAGGTCTGGACGGTACATCCCTCCGCACGCCCCGCTCTCGTCCGTTGGATCCAGCACCTCGCGAAGGACGGCCGCCCGCTGGTTCGCACCCGGGCCGCCGCGGCCACTGCGGTGCTCGCCGAGGCTGATCTGCCCTCCGCCATGGCACACCTGGTCGAGCCCTGGGCCGGCGGCACGTCCTACAACGGCTGGCTGACCGCCGCCAACACGCTCAGTCTGGCCAGCCTGCTCGAGGTGCGGGGCGTGTCCCGCATCCTGCATTCCTGGTGCACCGGAGAACACCCCAGCCGCCGATGGACCGCGATCCGCGTCTACGGACTTCTCGGCCCGATGCAGCCGGTGGAGGCGCTGGACGCGCTGCTCGACACCGTGCGCCTGGAGAACGACGAGGAGGAGGAGGTGAACCAACTCGCCGAAGCCACGCAGCTGTTGCTGCTCGCGGCGCATGAGCCGGTGCTCCCGCGACTCGCCTCCCTGGCCCAGGGCGTCCAAGCGCAGCACGACGACGCCCTGTACGACCACGCACTGCGTGCCTTCGGTCTCGCCTGCGATGAGTTTGAGGAGGGCACGGACCGCCCTCTCGTCCTGAAGTGGTTCGCCGATGCCCGTTCCTCCCCCGACAGCAACGAGGACGAACTCGTCGCCGGCCTCTGGCGTGCCGGGCTGCGCGACCGCGCCCACACCGACGGCGCCCGGGAAACCTTGCAGGAGTGGGTCCGTGCGGCGGAGCGCGACTCATACACCGAGCAAGCCTTGACGCCACTGCTGGCCGCCCTCGCCGACACCGAGACGGACCGGCAACGGATCGATCACCTCCTGCGCACGGCACACGACGCCGATGGCAGGCCCCTGCACGTGACGCACCGCCTGCGTGCGGTCGTCGCGGCGCAGTAATGAGCCGGAGAGGAACCCGCCGTGGCAACGGACAAGGATCATCCTGTAAACCAGACCCCCCAGTCGTCCCGAGAGGGACCGCGCGAGGCAGCCGACAACGACGACGCACACGCCCTGCCGAGCAGCCGGCCCACACGGCTGATCGACCCCGTCCTCGCGGTGCGCGAACTGTCACGCTATGACTTCCCGGGCCGCCGCTTTCTGGGGCGCGCCGACTGCGCTCTCGTGATCGCCGGGCCCGGAGCCTTCTACGAGACGTTTCTGCCTCCGCGACGCCCCACAACTCTCCGCGGCAGGACCGCCGCGTACGAGGTCGATCTCGGCGTTCATCCCCTGCGCCTGCGCACCCGTCTGCCCAGTGACGTCGACAGCTTCGAGTTCGACACCACCTTCGATCTCACCTGGCAGGTGACCGACCCGGAACGCTTCGTCATCAGCCAGGAACGCGACATCCCCGCTCTGCTGAACCGCCTGCTGCACCGCCTGCTGCGCCCCGTCACCCGTAAGTTCCCCATTTCCTCGAGTGCGCGCGCCGAGGAATCCGTACAGCAGGTCCTCGATGCCTCCGGCGACCACGCGGCGAGGCAAGGCCTGCGGCTCGGCGGCACAGCGCGGCTGCGTCGCGATCCCGGCGAGCGCGCGGCCCAGTACGACGTTGCCGCCGTGCTGTCCGAACACGAGGTGGAGCTGCTGCGGCTGGAACACCAGCAAGATCTCAAGGCGCGGAAGATCGCGTTCTACCGCCACCACCTCGCCAAAGGCGGACTCGACGCGCTCCTTCTCCACCTGGCCGAGCACACGCAGGACACCGGCTTGGTCGTGGAGAACCTCCGCGCCGACGAGGCGAGGATGATCGAGAACCAGCTCGGGCTCATCGACCGGGTTCTGCCCGAGGAAACCCTGGAGAAGTACCAGCTGGAGGAGCCCCAGCAGCTGGTACTCGCGCTGTTCAGGGCCATGTTCACGCAGTCGATGAACGCTTCCACGGACGCACAGCCCGAAGACCCGCTGCGCAAGCCACCCGATCCGGCCGCCCAGCACTTCGAGGGCCGGGCCGAGTCCGTATGACAACCGAGGAATCGCAGTCCGGCGCCAGGCTGCTCACCGAGGTGCGGGCCGAGATCAGTCGCGCCGACAGCAAGGCGGCCGTAGTGGTCGGTGCTATCGCGATGGCAGTAGGGCTGCTCGGCGGCCTCGTCGTGAGCCGTGGCTGGGACCCGTCCCGGCTCGCCCTGCCCTGGGCCGCCGTCTGGTGGAGCGGAGTCTGCTCACTCGCGGCCTCCCTGCTCTCGATGCTCCTCGCCGTCGTGCCCCGCTACCGCAAGAGCGACTGGGAGCCCGGGCTGCCACTCGGCTACTTCGGCGACATCCGACGCGCCGCCGACTCCGGCGTCCTGGCACAGGCGCTGACGGAAGCCGACCGCGACCCAACCCCCCTGCTTGTGAACGCACTTGCGGCAACCAGCACGATCGCCGCGCACAAACACCTGTGCGTACGCGCCGGGCTCCTGGCCCTCACAGCGGCGACCCTGCTCCTCCCCGCGGCCCTGCTGCTCGGCTGAGGAAGCCCGTACCGAAGGAAGGAGCACCATGTCCCAGCCGCACGAACCGGAGTACCCCGAATACGATCCGTCGGCGTCACCCCCCTACCCCGGGCCTACTTCCGCACAGGCACCACGCACACCCAATACCTCACCGAAGCCGTCAAGGGACGCGGAACCAGAGGCATCCCGAATACCCAGCGCCTCCGGGACGGGGCCGTCAGCGGACGCGGATGCCCAGGCGTACGACGTGCACGTCCCCCACGGCGGTCGCATCCACATAGCGGCCCGCCGCAGGGGCGTTGACGCCCTCGCCGTCGGATCGCTGGCCCTTCACCTGCCGCACGCGGCGGCCAGCCTCCTTGTCGTGGCCGGTCTGGCATATGCACTGCAGAGCGCGACCGGCATCTCCCTCTGGGCCCCCGTCATCGGGTGGCTGCTCAGCGGTGCGCTGATCTTCCACCGCCCGACGGAGGCGTTCTTGGCCCACCATGTCTTCGGCCACAGGCCGCCGTCCCTCGTCGAGGCCGGCCAACTGGAACCGGTCTGGCGCGATGTCACGGCCCGCTTCGGAGCGGACGCGGTCACGTACCAACTCTGGATCGCGGAAAGCGAAGAACTCAACGCGGAGGCCGCAGCGGGACACATCGTGACCGTCACCTCGGCAGCGCTACGCCTCCCGCCGAGCCAGCTCGCGGCCGTGCTGGCCCATGAACTCAGCCACCATGTCGCGGGGCACTCATGGTCCGCGCTCCTGAGCAACTGGTACGCCCTGCCCGGACGCCTCCTCTGGCGTGTCCTGCAGGCTCTGCACCGGTACGCGCTCCCCCATCGGCGACACGAGGCCCGGGAAGCCAAGCGTCGGCTCCTCCTGCTCGCGATCCTGGCCGGGCTGGTCCTGCTCTTCCTGTTCCCCTGGTTGCTCCTGCTGGCGCTCACTCCATGGCTGCTCGCCGCCGTGAGCCGGCGTGCCGAGTTGCGTGCCGACCGGGCCGCGGCGCTGCGCGGTTTCGGCCCCCAATTGGTCGCGGTCCTGCAGCGCTTCATCACCGATGAGGAGGCCTCGAAGCCCCCCGTTCCGGTCCACCGGCAGGGCCGTCTCCTCCCGGCGCCTTCACTGCTCTCCTCGAGACCAGATCTCCACACCCGGCTGCAGCGGCTCCAGCGACAGCTCCAACAGCCCGGCCACTGAAACGCCGAAGGGCGGCCACCCCTCTCGGGATGACCGCCCATCAACAGACGTAGGTCTTACTGGTTGTAAGGCCCGTAGTCGTAGTCCTCCAGCGGCACAGCCTGACCCGACCCCGTCCCGAAGGGCGAGTAGTCGATGTCGTCGTAGCCGACTGCCGAGTACATCGCGGCCTTGGCCTCCTCGGTCGGCTCGACCCGGATGTTGCGGTAGCGGGACAGGCCCGTACCGGCCGGGATGAGCTTACCGATGATGACGTTCTCCTTGAGGCCGATCAGGGAGTCGGACTTGGCGTTGATCGCCGCGTCCGTCAGGACCCTGGTCGTCTCCTGGAAGGAGGCCGCGGACAGCCACGACTCCGTCGCGAGCGAGGCCTTGGTGATACCCATCAGCTGCGGACGGCCGGAGGCCGGGTGGCCGCCTTCCGTGACCACACGACGGTTCTCGGTCTCGAACTTCGAGCGCTCGACGAGCTCGCCCGGCAGCAGCTCCGCGTCGCCGGACTCGATGATCGTCACGCGGCGCAGCATCTGCCGGATGATGATCTCGATGTGCTTGTCGTGGATCGACACGCCCTGGCTGTTGTAGACCTTCTGGACTTCGCCGACCAGGTGGACCTGGACCGCGCGCTGACCGAGGATCCGCAGCACGTCGTGCGGGTTGGTGGCACCGAAGGTGAGCTTCTGGCCCACCTCGACGTGGTCACCCTCACGCACGAGGACCTTGGCGCGCTTCGAGATCGGGAAGGGAGTCTCGTCGCTGCCGTCGTCCGGCGTGACGACGATCTTCTTGGTCTTCTCGGTCTCCTCGATACGGATGCGGCCTGCCGCCTCCGAGATCGGGGCGACACCCTTGGGCGTACGAGCCTCGAAGAGCTCGACGACACGGGGCAGACCCTGGGTGATGTCGTCACCGGCCACACCACCGGTGTGGAACGTACGCATCGTCAGCTGCGTGCCGGGCTCACCGATGGACTGGGCGGCGATGATGCCGACCGCCTCACCGATGTCGACCAGCTTGCCGGTGGCGAGCGAACGGCCGTAGCAGAAGGCACAGGTGCCGACCGCGGACTCACAGGTCAGGACCGAGCGGGTCTTGACCTCCTCGACGCCGTTGGCGACCAGGGCGTCGATGAGGACGTCACCGAGGTCGACGTTGGCCGGCGCGATGACCTTGCCGTCGATGACGACGTCCTCGGCCAACATGCGGGCGTACACCGAGGTCTCGACGTTCTCCGTCTTGCGGAGCACACCGTCCTCGCCCTTGACCGCGATCTTGAGCTTCAGACCGCGCTCGGTGCCACAGTCCTCCTCGCGAATGATGACGTCCTGAGAGACGTCGACCAGACGACGGGTGAGGTAACCGGAGTCAGCGGTACGCAGAGCCGTGTCCGCAAGACCCTTACGAGCACCGTGCGTCGAGATGAAGTACTCGAGGACCGAGAGGCCCTCACGGAACGATGCCTTAATCGGGCGCGGGATCGTCTCGTTCTTCGCGTTCGACACCAGACCACGCATACCGGCGATCTGACGCATCTGCATCATGTTTCCTCGGGCACCCGAGTCAACCATCATGAAGATGGGGTTCGTCTTGGGGAAGTTCGCGTTCATCGCCTCGGCAACCTCGTTGGTCGCCTTGGTCCAGATCGCGATGAGCTCCTGCGTGCGCTCGTCCTTGGTGATCAGACCGCGCTCGTACTGCTTCTGGACCTTCTCGTCCTGGGCCTCGTAGCCCGCGACGATCTCCTTCTTGGCCTCGGGGACCACGACGTCGGAGATGGCCACGGTGACGCCGGAACGGGTCGCCCAGAAGAAGCCCGCCGCCTTCAGGTTGTCGAGCGTCGCCGCCACGATGACCTTGGGGTAGCGCTCGGCCAGGTCGTTGACGATCTCGGAGAGCTGCTTCTTGCCCACCGAGTAGTCGACGAACGGGTAGTCCTCGGGCAGCAGCTCGTTGAAGAGCGCGCGGCCCAGGGTCGTACGCAGCCGGAAGCTGTCGCCCTGCTGGTACTCCTGCTCGCCCTCTTCGACGGCCGGCGGGGTCCAGCCGCGCGGCGGGATGGTGCCCACCGGGAAGCGGATGTCGACCTTCGCCTGGAGCGAGAGCTCCTTGGCGTCGAACGCCATGGTCGCCTCGGCGGAGGAACCGAACGAACGGCCCTCACCGATGACCTTGCGCTCTTCCTCGTCCGTCGTGAGGAAGAAGAGACCGAGAACCATGTCCTGGGTCGGCATGGTGACGGGACGGCCGTCTGCCGGCTTCAGGATGTTGTTCGAGGACAGCATCAAGATGCGGGCCTCGGCCTGCGCCTCCGCGGAGAGCGGCAGGTGCACGGCCATCTGGTCACCGTCGAAGTCCGCGTTGAACGCGGTGCAGACGAGCGGGTGGATCTGAATGGCCTTGCCCTCGACCAGCTGCGGCTCGAAGGCCTGGATGCCGAGGCGGTGCAGCGTGGGCGCACGGTTCAGGAGAACCGGGTGCTCCGCGATGACCTCTTCCAGGACGTCGTACACGACCGTGCGGCCGCGCTCGACCATGCGCTTGGCCGACTTGATGTTCTGCGCGTGGTTCAGGTCGACCAGGCGCTTCATCACGAACGGCTTGAAGAGCTCCAGTGCCATGGCCTTCGGCAGACCACACTGGTGCAGCTTCAGCTGCGGGCCGACGACGATCACGGAACGCGCGGAGTAGTCCACACGCTTACCGAGAAGGTTCTGACGGAAACGACCCTGCTTGCCCTTGAGCATGTCGCTCAGGGACTTCAGCGGGCGGTTACCGGGACCGGTGACCGGGCGACCACGACGACCGTTGTCGAAGAGGGCGTCCACGGCCTCCTGGAGCATGCGCTTCTCGTTGTTCACGATGATCTCGGGAGCACCGAGGTCGAGAAGCCGCTTCAAGCGGTTGTTGCGGTTGATGACACGGCGGTACAGGTCGTTCAGGTCGGAGGTCGCGAAGCGGCCACCGTCCAGCTGCACCATCGGACGCAGGTCCGGCGGGATGACCGGCACGCAGTCGAGCACCATGCCCTTGGGGCTGTTGCTGGTCTGCAGGAACGCGGAGACGACCTTGAGGCGCTTGAGCGCACGGGTCTTCTTCTGGCCCTTGCCGGTACGGATGATCTCGCGAAGCCGCTCGGCTTCCTCATCCAGGTCGAACGACTCAAGGCGCTTCTGCAGTGCAGCGGCACCCATCGAACCGTCGAAGTACGTGCCGAAGCGGTCACGCAGCTCGCGGTAGAGCAGCTCGTCACCCTCCAGGTCCTGGACCTTGAGGTTCTTGAAGCGGTTCCAGACCTCGTCGAGACGGTCGATCTCGCGCTGCGCACGGTCACGCAGCTGCTTCATCTCGCGCTCGGCACCTTCGCGCACCTTGCGGCGTACGTCGGCCTTGGCGCCCTCGGCCTCGAGCTCGGCCAGGTCGGTCTCGAGCTTCTTGGCGCGGGCCTCCAGGTCGGAGTCGCGACGGTTCTCGACCTGCTGACGCTCCACGGAGACGTGCGCCTCCAGGGAGGGCAGGTCACGCGTACGGCGCTCCTCGTCCACGAACGTGATCATGTACGCCGCGAAGTAGATGACCTTCTCGAGGTCCTTCGGGGCGAGATCAAGCAGGTAGCCGAGGCGCGACGGGACGCCCTTGAAGTACCAGATGTGCGTGACAGGGGCGGCCAGCTCAATGTGGCCCATCCGCTCACGACGCACCTTGGCGCGAGTGACCTCGACGCCGCAGCGCTCGCAGATGATGCCCTTGAAGCGGACACGCTTGTACTTACCGCAGTAGCACTCCCAGTCCCGGGTCGGACCGAAGATCTTCTCGCAGAAGAGTCCGTCCTTCTCGGGCTTGAGCGTGCGGTAGTTGATGGTCTCCGGCTTCTTGACCTCGCCGTGCGACCACTGTCGGATGTCGTCCGCGGTGGCAAGGCCGATCCGCAGCTCGTCGAAGAAGTTGACGTCGAGCACTTTGTCGTCAATCCCTCTTTCGGGGTTGTGCCCCTCGCGTTAGCGAGAAAAAAGGCGCTTCATCATGGTCTGAACGGGTCCGGGGAGAGCCGGCCGGACACGAGGTCCGGCCGGCCAACCCGTCAGACCTCTTCGACGCTGCTCGGCTCGCGCCGGGACAGGTCGATACCGAGCTCCTCCGCCGCGCGGAAGACGTCCTCGTCGGTGTCGCGCATCTCGATGGACATGCCGTCCGAGGACAGCACCTCCACGTTGAGGCAGAGCGACTGCATTTCCTTGATGAGCACCTTGAAGGACTCAGGAATGCCGGGCTCGGGGATGTTCTCGCCCTTGACGA
Organism: Streptomyces sp. Je 1-332; assembly: GCF_040730185.1. NCBI lineage: Bacteria > Bacillati > Actinomycetota > Actinomycetes > Kitasatosporales > Streptomycetaceae > Streptomyces > Streptomyces sp. Je 1-332. The sequence continues at coordinate 4,772,135 of NZ_CP160402.1, read as the reverse complement.
TGGCCTCGTAGACCTTCACGCGGCCGGTCACGTCGTCGGACTTGATCGTCAGGAGCTCCTGGAGGGCGTACGCGGCGCCATAAGCCTCCAGCGCCCACACCTCCATCTCACCGAAGCGCTGACCACCGAACTGAGCCTTACCACCCAGCGGCTGCTGGGTGATCATGGAGTACGGACCGGTCGAGCGAGCGTGGAGCTTGTCGTCGACCAGGTGGTGGAGCTTGAGGATGTACATGTACCCGATCGAGATCGGGTCCGGGAACGGCTCGCCGGAGCGCCCGTCGAACAGCCGCGCCTTGCCGGACGGCAGGACCATGCGGTCGCCGTCGCGGTTCGGGACGGTGTGCTCGAGGAGGCCGGTCAGCTCGTCCTCGCGGGCGCCGTCGAAGACCGGAGTCGCGACGTTCGTCCGCGGGGCGACCTGGTCGGCGCCGATGCGCTGCAGGCTCTGCGCCCAGTCCTCGCTGAGACCGGAGACGTCCCAGCCCTGGCTGGCGAGCCAGCCGAGGTGGATCTCCAGGACCTGACCCGGGTTCATTCGGGACGGGACACCCAGCGGGTTGAGGATGATGTCGACCGGCGTGCCGTCCTCAAGGAAGGGCATGTCCTCGATCGGAAGGATCTTGGAGATGACGCCCTTGTTGCCGTGACGACCGGCGAGCTTGTCACCGTCCGTGATCTTGCGCTTCTGCGCCACGTAGACACGAACCAGCTGGTTCACGCCCGGCGGCAGCTCGTCGCCCTCTTCACGGTCGAAGACGCGTACGCCGATGACCTTGCCGATCTCACCGTGCGGCACCTTCAGCGAGGTGTCGCGCACCTCGCGCGCCTTCTCACCGAAGATCGCGCGGAGCAGGCGCTCCTCCGGCGTCAGCTCGGTCTCACCCTTGGGCGTGACCTTGCCGACGAGGATGTCGCCGGCGACGACCTCGGCACCGATACGGATGATGCCGCGCTCGTCGAGGTCGGCGAGGACCTCCTCGGAGACGTTCGGGATGTCCCGGGTGATCTCCTCCGGGCCCAGCTTGGTGTCACGGGCGTCGACCTCGTGCTCCTCGATGTGGATCGAGGAGAGGACGTCGTCCTGCACGAGGCGCTGCGACAGGATGATCGCGTCCTCGTAGTTGTGACCCTCCCAGGGCATGAACGCCACGAGCAGGTTCTTGCCGAGGGCCATCTCGCCCTCTTCGGTCGCGGGACCGTCGGCCAGAACCTGGCCCTCGATCACGCGGGCGCCCTCGTCGACGACAACCTTCTGGTTGACCGAGGTGCCCTGGTTCGACCGGGAGAACTTGGCGATGCGGTACGTGGTGTACGTGCCGTCGTCGTTCGTGACGGTGACGTAGTCCGCGGAGACCTCCTGGACCACACCCGCCTTCTCGGCCTTGATCACGTCACCGGCGTCGACCGCACAGCGGTACTCCATGCCGGTGCCGACGAGGGGAGCCTCGGCGGTGATCAGCGGCACGGCCTGACGCATCATGTTCGCGCCCATGAGGGCACGGTTGGCGTCGTCGTGCTCGAGGAACGGGATCATCGCGGTCGCGACCGACACCATCTGGCGCGGCGAGACGTCCATGTAGTCGACGTCGTCGCCGGGGATGTAGTCGATCTCGCCGCCACGACGGCGGACGAGGACGCGCGACTCGGTGAAGCGCATGTCCTCACCCAGCACGGCGTTGGCCTGGGCGATCACGAAGCGGTCTTCTTCGTCGGCCGTGAGGTAGTCGACGTCGTCGGTGACGACGCCCTCGACGACCTTGCGGTACGGCGTCTCTACGAAGCCGAACGCGTTGACGCGGCCGTACGAGGCGAGCGAACCGATCAGACCGATGTTCGGGCCTTCGGGAGTCTCAATGGGGCACATGCGGCCGTAGTGAGACGGGTGCACGTCACGGACCTCGAAGCCGGCCCGCTCACGGGAGAGACCACCCGGACCAAGCGCCGACAGACGGCGCTTGTGGGTGAGACCCGACAGCGGGTTGTTCTGGTCCATGAACTGCGACAGCTGCGAGGTGCCGAAGAATTCCTTGATCGACGCCACGACCGGGCGAATGTTGATCAGGGTCTGCGGCGTGATCGCCTCGACGTCCTGGGTCGTCATGCGCTCACGCACGACGCGCTCCATACGAGCCAGACCCGTGCGGACCTGGTTCTGGATGAGCTCGCCGACGTTACGCAGACGACGGTTGCCGAAGTGGTCGATGTCGTCGGTCTCGACGACGATCGACGTACCGCTGTCACCAACGGTCTCGACCTCACCGGCGTGCAGCTTCACCAGGTACTTGATCGAGGCGATGATGTCCTCGACCGTGAGGATGCCCGCGTCGAGCGGAGCGTCCGCACCCAGCTTCTTGTTCACCTTGTAGCGGCCGACCTTCGCGAGGTCGTAGCGCTTGGGGTTGAAGTAGAGGTTCTCGAGCAGCGTCTGAGCAGCCTCACGCGTCGGCGGCTCGCCCGGACGGAGCTTGCGGTAGATGTCGAGCAGCGCGTCGTCCTGGCCCTGGGTGTGGTCCTTCTCCAGGGTGGCGCGCATGGACTCGTACTCGCCGAACTCCTCGAGGATCTGCTCGGTCGTCCAACCGAGAGCCTTGAGCAGAACGGTGACCGACTGCTTGCGCTTGCGGTCGATGCGCACACCGACCATGTCGCGCTTGTCGATCTCCATCTCCAGCCAGGCACCCCGGGACGGGATGATCTTGGCGGAGAAGATGTCCTTGTCGGACGTCTTGTCGATCGAGGAATCGAAGTAGACGCCCGGCGAACGGACCAGCTGCGACACGACGACACGCTCGGTGCCGTTGATGACGAAGGTGCCCTTGTTCGTCATGAGCGGGAAATCGCCCATGAAGACCGTCTGGGACTTGATCTCGCCGGTCTCGTTGTTGGTGAACTCAGCGGTGACGAAGAGCGGGGCGGCGAACGTGAAGTCGCGCTCCTTGCACTCGTCGATGGAGTTCTTCGGAGGCTCAAAACGGTGGTCGCGGAATGTCAGGGACATCGACCCGGAGAAGTCCTCGATCGGAGAGATCTCCTCGAAGATCTCCTCCAGACCGGACTTGGTGGGGACGTCCTGTCCACTGTCGAGAGCCGCCTCGACACGACCCTTCCAGGCTTCATTCCCGAGCAGCCAGTCAAAGCTCTCGGTCTGCAGCGCAAGAAGGTTCGGAACCTCGAGGGGCTCCCTGATCTTTGCAAAGGAGATGCGCAGCGGGGCGGTGCTGGCGCCGTTGTTCGTATTCGCGGTCGAGGCAGTGCGCGAGGCGGCCAAGAGGGGGTCCTTCCGAGGGCTCGGACTCACTACGCGCGTACCGGTCCCAGGTTGGACGCAGGGACGGAAGATCCCAGGTCAGGGAAAGTCCAGTCCACTGTGCTCAAGCATGGGCATGCCCCTGGTGACGGGCAGGAGGCAGCTAACAGGCAGCGCAAAGGGTCAGTGTAGCCACTAGGCCCACTGATGTCCAGTGCGGGTTTTTGAAGACCCTCGTTGTTCTCAACCCCTGCTGCAAGCCACGCCCTCGATGCACATCGATACTGCCCTCTTCGCCGTCGATCCATGCCTCGGATGCGGATCGTTGTGACGACGCGTCCTGAGAATTGCGCGCTGCGTGCGGTTCGTCAAGGCCCCCCTGCCCCGACTTGGCTCTCAGTTCGTCACCGTCACGGCCGTTCCGAGGCACGACGAAGATCACCATACTCGTCGGGGCGGGCTACGCAAGGCAGCCGTAGGGGTGCGCCGGAGAACGCCGAAGGGCGACCACCCAGATGGGTGATCGCCCTTGGCGCGCGCTGCCTGAGCAGCGCTGAAAAGACCTGCCACCTACACGCCCTCAGGCGCGTGGCAGACGACTCGCGAGGTGTTACTTGACCTCGACCGAGGCGCCGGCAGCCTTGAGGGACTCGGCAGCCTTGTCAGCGGCCTCCTTGGCGACCTTCTCGAGGACCGGCTTCGGGGTGCCGTCGACGAGGTCCTTGGCCTCCTTGAGACCCAGGGAGGTGAGCTCGCGCACGACCTTGATGACCTGGATCTTCTTCTCGCCGGCGCCGGTGAGGATGACGTCGAACTCGTCCTGCTCCTCGGCAACCTCGGCGGCGGCGGCCGGGCCGGCCGGGGCAGCGGCGACGGCCGCGGCGGCGGTGACGTCGAACTTCTCCTCGAAGGCCTTCACGAACTCGGAGAGCTCGATGAGGGTGAGCTCCTCGAACTGGGCAAGCAGGTCTTCCTGGCTGAGCTTCGCCATGATGGGCGATCCTTCCACTAATTCGGCTGGTGCCGGGTGTATATGAAGGCGGGCGTACGTTTGGCCCGCTGCGACCGTCGCCCTAACGGGCGGCGATCAATGCGCGAGCCGAATTACTCGGCACCGCCCTGCTCGGCCTTCTTGGCACGAAGCGCCTCCGCGGTGCGGACGAACTTCGAGGGAAGCGCCTGGAAGAGCTGCGCAGTCTGCGTCTGCTTGCCCTTCATGGCGCCCGCCAGCTTGGCGAGCAGAACCTCGCGGGACTCGAGGTCCGCGAGCTTCTTGATCTCGTCGGCGGACAGCGCCTTGCCGTCAAGGACACCGCCCTTGATGACGAGGTTGGGGTTGTCCTTGGCGAAGTCACGAAGACCCTTCGCCGACTCCACCGGGTCACCGGTGACGAAGGCAACAGCGGTCGGACCCGCGAACAGGTCGTCCAGCTGGTTGATCCCGGCCTCATTGGCCGCGATCTTGGTCAGCGTGTTCTTCACCACGGCGTACTCGGAGTTCTCACCGAGCGAACGGCGCAGCTGCTTGAGCTGGGCCACGGTGAGACCCCGGTACTCGGTCAGCACGGCGGCGTTCGAGCTGCGGAACTTGTCCGTGAGCTCGGCTACCGCGGCAGCCTTGTCGGGCGTCGGCATAGAGCGTCAGCCTCCTTCCGGGTGATGAGGACCGCTCAAAAGGGGCTGACAAAACAAAACGCCCCAGCGCAGGCGCATGGGGCGTGAGCTCGACCCGACGGAATCCCGTCCGGGAGCACTTCCACATCCACCTGCGCGGGTCGTCCGCAATTTCAACGGATCCTTCGGCCACCGCGCCCTCTAACGAGCACACGGCAACGACCAGCGGTCTTTGGCTTCTGTGGAAGAGTACGCGAACGGGTTCGCGTCAGGCAAATCGGCTCAGACGCCGCTGTCCGCGCCCATGTCCGCGCCGCTCTTCTCGAGCTCCTTGAACATCTCCATCAGGTCGAAGGTCTCGCCGGCGGGCGGCGGGCTCACCTTGGCGGCCGCGCCGTACTCGGAGAACTTCTGGGACGTCTTCATCGTGCCTTCAGGGGACTTGATGTCGATGTCCATGCGGACGGGGTAGTCGTCCTCGTTCACCCAGACCTCGGTGTCGTACCCCTTGATGCCCGCCTTCTCGATGCTCTTGAGGAGCTGTTCGCGCTCGCTCTTGCCGAGCATCTCGTCGAGGCCCTTGTTGGACTCCATCATCTCCTTGACGGAGAGGCGGCCCTTGTAGCGCTGCGTCTGGACGCCGTCGACCTTCGCGGGACCGACGTGCTTCAGGTTCGGCGAGTCCAGGAGCATCGCGAGCTGCTGCGCCGGGTCCTGGTTCATGCTGTCCAGACCGCCGGTCAGCTGCTTGGCGGCCTTCTCGTCACCGACCTGCTCCGCGATGGTGTTCAGGTCCATCTTGACCCACTGCTTGCCGTCCATGTCCTTGGCGGCGACAGCCCCCATGTCCATGTACATCACGTTGTCGAGCCAGAGCATCCGGACCTTCTCCGGCGCCTCCGGGTCGCTGTCCGTGAGCGCCGAGCCCGACATCGTCATATCCATGACGGTCGGGTCCCAGCCCATGACTCCGGACATCTTCATGTCACCGCTGGAGCCGCCCATCGACTTCGGCGTCGACATCGTCATCTCGACCTTGGCCGACTTGGCCTTCGAGGTCTTCTCGTACGCCGCCGTGATGACCTCGGTCACCTGCGACCGGGACTGGGTCTCCCCCGAGCCCGCCCCCTTCGCCTTGCCGCCGTTGTCGGAGCCTCCACAGGCCACCGCGCCGGTACACAGCATCGCGGTGGCGAGCACAGCGCTCGCCGTTCTCTTCACAGTCATGACCCCACCCCTAGGAACACATGATCGACACAATTCGGTCCGGCGAGAATACCCGACGTCCGAGGTCAGGCCTGCGGCTGCTGGTTCATGAGGTCCTTGAAGCTCATCGTGTCCGAGGCCGGGGGCTTCTCCACGGACACGGGGGTGCCGTAGTCGCTGTAGTAGGCCGTCTGCGAGAAGTCGCCGTCGGCCATCTTGCCCTTCTCGGCCTTCTTGACCAGCAGGTCGTCGGCGTCGACCCAGATGTCGATGGTCTGCGTGGTCAGGCCGACCTGCTTGAACTGCTTCCTCAGCTCGGCCATCTGCTCGGCGTCGAGGTCAGCGTTCTTGCCGGTGAAGTCGGCGGCGTCGACGGTGCCGGAGTAGTGGGTGGCCTTCGCCCCGCGGACGGTCTCCTCGCCCACACGCTTCACGTCACCCGAGGCGAGCAGCATCTTGACCGACTGGTTCGGGGTGGTGTTCTGCATCTGATCCTTGAAGGCATCACCGGCAGCGCCACTCATGTCGGCCAGCGTGGCGTAGTCGTACTCGATCCAGTGCTTGCCGCCGCCGGCCTGCTCCGCGAACTTGTCACCCATGTTCGCGTAGAACCCGTTCTTCAGATAGCGGTAGTCGATCTTCGACTGCCCGATCTGCTCCATCTGCTCGGCCTGGGTTCCGCCCGTGAGGGTGGCCGTCATGGTGCCGGTGATGCCGTCCGACCACTCCATGGAGCCCGCCATGTCCATCGACATCTTGGTGCCCATGACCGTCTTGCCCTCGACCTTGGCGGAGTCGGCGCTGTCGGTCTTGTCCTGGATGGTGCGCAGGGCGGCTATCGGGCTGAGAGCCACGGAGCCCTTCTTCTTGCCCTTCTCGTCGCCGTCGCCGCCGCCGGAGGAGCCACAGGCCGCGACCCCGGTCAGCGCGGCGGCCACCGCGATCGACAGGCCTGCGCGTCGCATGGTCGTGCTGTTCATGACATCCCACCCCTTGTACTTGTGTGAATCCCGCACGCTAGCGCAGTCCCCCGAAAGCTCTGAGGCATGCACGTATACGAGGACGGGCCCCGCACCTCGAAAGGTTGCGGGGCCCGTCCACAAACGCGTGCGCGACGCGACTGCCGTCAGATTCAGACGGCGGCCGGGTCCTCCTCGGTGAGGAGGTTGCGGGTGCGGTTGCTGTCCAGCGGAATGCCGGGGCCCATCGTGGTGGTGAGCGCGGCCTTCTTGATGTAGCGACCCTTGGCGGCCGACGGCTTCAGACGGAGGATCTCCTCCAGCGCCGCGGCGTAGTTCTCCACCAGCTTGGTGTCGTCGAAGGACACCTTGCCGATGATGAAGTGCAGGTTCGAGTGCTTGTCGACGCGGAACTCGATCTTGCCGCCCTTGATGTCGTTGACAGCCTTCACGACGTCGGGGGTCACGGTGCCGGTCTTCGGGTTCGGCATCAGACCACGCGGACCGAGCACGCGGCCGAGGCGGCCGACCTTGCCCATGAGGTCCGGGGTGGCGACGACGGCGTCGAAGTCCAGGCGACCCTTGGCGACCTCGTCGATGAGCTCGTCGGCGCCGACGATGTCGGCCCCAGCGGCTTCCGCGGCCGCAGCACGGTCACCGGTCGCGAAGACCAGGACCCGGGCGGTCTTGCCGGTGCCGTGCGGGAGGTTCACGGTGCCACGGACCATCTGGTCGGCCTTGCGCGGGTCGACACCCAGGCGGAAGGCGACCTCGACGGTGCCGTCGAACTTGGTCGAGGAGGTCTCCTTGGCGAGACGGACGGCCTCGAGCGGGGCGTAGAGCTTGTCCCGGTCGATCTTGGCGTCCGCAGCGCGGAGAGTCTTGCTGCGCTTCACTTCTGCTCCTGTAGCGGTTACATCATGCGGCTCCGCCGCGTGACAGGTGTGGGAGTCGTGGTGCGGGCCGGCGCGTGGCCCTACCACTGAGAAAGGTCAGACGGGGAAAGCTCTCAGCCCTCGACCGTGATGCCCATGGAACGGGCGGTGCCGGCGATGATCTTCGACGCGGCGTCCAGGTCGTTGGCGTTGAGGTCTTCCATCTTGGTGGTGGCGATCTCGCGGACCTGCGCCTCGGTGATCTTGGCGACCTTGGTCTTGTGCGGCTCGCCGGAGCCCTTCTCGACACCCGCGGCCTTGAGGATCATCTTGGCGGCCGGCGGAGTCTTGGTCACGAAGGTGAAGGAGCGGTCTTCGTAGACCGTGATCTCCACCGGGATGACCCAGCCACGCTGCGACTCGGTCGCGGCGTTGTAGGCCTTGCAGAACTCCATGATGTTGACGCCGTGCTGGCCCAGCGCGGGGCCGACCGGCGGGGCCGGGTTGGCTGCGCCGGCCTGGATCTGGAGCTTGATAAGCCCCGTGACCTTCTTCTTCTTGGGAGGCATTGCTCTCTCCGGGTCCTAGTGAGAGTTTCCAGCCACCATCCAGTCATCCGGATGGAGGCATACCGCACCACGATAACGGGTATCGTCACGCGGCCAAAAACCGAGCAGGTCAGACCGGCTTTGAGAGCCCGTCTGACCTGTTCGGAGGCGTATGTTCCAGAGGAAGCCAGGAAGCCGCTAAGGGCTAGTTCTTCTGGATCTGGTCGAAGCTGAGCTCGACCGGGGTCTCGCGGCCGAAGATCTCGACGAGACCCTTGACCTTCTTCGAGTCGGCGTTGATCTCGTTGATCGTCGCCTGCAGCGTCGCGAACGGGCCGTCGGTGACGGTGACCGAGTCGCCGACCTCGAAGTCGAGCACCTGGACCTCGACCTTGCGGGACGGAGCCGGCTTGCCCTCGGCCTCGGCGGCCTCGCGGGCCGCCTTCTCCTCGGCCTCGGGGGCGAGCATCTTGACGATCTCGTCCAGGGTCAGGGGGTACGGGTCGTAGGCGTTGCCCACGAAGCCGGTGACGCCGGGGGTGTTACGCACGACGCCCCAGGACTCGTTCGTCAGGTCCATGCGCACCAGGACGTATCCGGGGAGCTTGTTCTGACGGATGGTCTTGCGCTCGCCGTTCTTGATCTGCGCGACCTCTTCCTGCGGCACCTCGGCCTGGAAGATGAAGTCCTCGACGTTCAGCGAGACGGCACGCTGCTCGAGGTTGGTCTTCACGCGGTTCTCGTAACCGGCGTACGTGTGGATGACGTACCACTCGCCGGGAAGGGTGCGGAGCTCGTCGCGCAGGGCCGCGATCGGGTCGACCGGCTCGGCCTCCTCCTCGTCCTCAGCGGACTCGGCGGGCTCTGCAGCCTCGGCGGCCTCTTCGGTCTCGCCCTCGGTCTCGTCGGACTCGGCGGCGGCTTCCTCGCCCGCCTCGGCCTCGGCCTCGTCGGCAGACTCGGTGTCGTTCTCGACGTGCAGCGCCGACTCTTCGGCGGGAGCGCCAGCAGCGGCGTCGGCAGCCTCGGCCTGGTCCGGGTCCTCGGCGTCCGCCGCCTCGACGATGTCGAGCTGGTCCTCCACGGACTCCGCGGAATCCACGCGCGGCTCAACGGCGTCGTTCAGGTTCGGGTCAGACACGGTGGCTGCTTCTTCCTGGATACAGAGGGGTGGAACGCGCGAAACGGGCGCCGGGTACGGCGCCCTTCGCTCTCGGCTGTGCCATCGGCTCAGCCGAAGACGTACTTGACGGCCTGGTTGAACCCATAGTCAATCACGGTCACGAGGCCGATCATGATGACGACGAAGACAATCACCACGGTGGTGTACGTCGTGAGCTGACTGCGAGTCGGCCAGACGACCTTGCGGAGTTCCGCGACGATCTGGCGGTAGAAGAGCGCGAGACGGCCGAAGGGGCCCTTCTTGCCGCGCTTGCCGCCCTTACGGGCCTTCTTCGAATCCGGCGCCTCGTCCTGGGCATCAGGCATGTCGATGGAGCCCACGGCGTCCGTCACTCGTCCTCACCTGATTCCGGGTCGTGGCCGTGCCGCGCCCGGTATGAGCCGCACGGCGGTGCAATGCAGTACGTACATGTGCGCACACATCCTGGTGAGAGGAGTGTGTAGCAGGGCCGGAGGGACTTGAACCCCCAACCGCTGGTTTTGGAGACCAGTGCTCTACCAATTGAGCTACGACCCTTTGATTTCCCCCAACCTACCGCATCCGCCCGGGTGCACAGAGTGCGAGGAGAAGGTGCGGCCGGTGAGGGCCAACGAGCAGTGAGTGTACGTGCTCTGCGGCGCCCCGTCGAACAGAAACGGATCCGGCGGCCGTCGGCAAACACCGAGAGCCGCGTGCCAGAGGCGTTTCAGGTCTGGAACGATGGGGCGATGAGCGCTTCCACTTCTCCCACCGAGCGCAGGGTGTCCGCCCGCGTCGGCGCGATCTCCGAGTCCGCGACCCTCGCTGTCGACGCCAAGGCCAAGGCCCTCAAGGCCGCCGGGCGGCCGGTGATCGGTTTCGGCGCGGGTGAGCCCGACTTCCCGACGCCCGACTACATCGTCGAAGCCGCTGTCGAGGCCTGCAAGAACCCGAAGTACCACCGCTACACCCCGGCCGGCGGTCTCCCCGAGCTCAAGGCCGCGATCGCCGCGAAGACGCTGCGCGACTCCGGGTACGAGGTCGACGCCTCGCAGGTCCTGGTGACCAACGGCGGCAAGCAGGCGATCTACCAGGCGTTCGCCGCGATCCTCGACCCGGGGGACGAGGTCATCGTCCCGGCTCCCTACTGGACGACGTACCCGGAGTCGATCCGTCTCGCGGGCGGTGTGCCGGTCGATGTCGTCGCCGACGAGACGACGGGCTACCGCGTCTCGGTGGAGCAGCTGGAGGCCGCGCGCACGGAGCGCACGAAGGTCGTCCTCTTCGTGTCACCGTCCAACCCGACGGGCGCCGTCTACAGCGAGGCCGACGCCGAGGCGATCGGCCGCTGGGCCGTCGAGCACGGCCTGTGGGTCATGACCGACGAGATCTACGAACACCTCGTCTACGGAGACGCGAAGTTCACCTCGCTCCCCGCGATCCTGCCCGAGCTGCGCGACAAGTGCGTCGTGGTCAACGGCGTCGCCAAGACATACGCGATGACCGGCTGGCGCGTGGGCTGGATCGTCGGCCCGAAGGATGTCGTCAAGGCCGCGACGAACCTCCAGTCGCACGCCACGTCGAACGTCTCCAACGTCGCGCAGGTGGCGGCCATCGCGGCCGTCTCCGGCGATCTGACCGCCGTCGACACGATGCGCGAGGCCTTCGACCGGCGCCGCAGGACCATCGTGCGGATGCTGAACGACATCGACGGCGTGCTCTGCCCCGAGCCCGAGGGCGCCTTCTACGCCTACCCCTCGGTGAAGGGCCTCATCGGCAAGGAGATCCGTGGCAAGCGCCCGCAGGACTCCGTGGAGCTGGCCGCGCTGATCCTGGAGGAGGCCGAGGTCGCGGTCGTCCCGGGTGAGGCCTTCGGAACGCCGGGCTATCTGCGCCTTTCGTACGCCCTGGGGGACGAGGACCTCGTCGAGGGCGTCTCGCGGATCCAGAAGCTGCTGGCCGAGGCGCGCGACTGAGATCTCGTCGAGTTCTCGCGCTCCACGCGCGCGTGCGGGCCGTCTCCCCTCCCCGGGGAGGCGGTCCGCTTCTTCGTTCGGGGAAGGCCACGAAGGGGGAAAGTGGCTACCGGGACGCCCCGTACGTACGGCAAGATCCTTGAATGGAGCGCGTACGTGACGTAAGAGAGCTGCCGAAGGCCCATCTGCATCTGCACTTCACCGGGTCGATGCGGCCCACGACCCTGCTGGAGCTCGCCGACAAGTACGGGGTGCGGCTGCCTCCGGCGCTGACCGGCGGTGAGCCTCCGCAGCTGCGGGCGACGGATGAGCGCGGGTGGTTCCGCTTCCAGCGGCTCTATGACATGGCGCGGTCCTGCCTGCGGGAGCCCGAGGACATCCAGCGCCTGGTGCGGGAGGCCGCGGAGGAGGATCTGCGGGACGGGTCGGGGTGGCTGGAGATCCAGGTCGACCCGACGTCGTACGCGCCGCGGCTCGGTGGGCTGATCCCGGCCCTGGAAATCATCCTGGACGCCGTCGAGAGCGCCTCGCGGGACACCGGTCTCGGAATGCGCGTCCTCGTCGCGGCGAACCGCATGAAGCACCCTCTGGACGCCCGCACGCTGGCCCGGCTCGCGGTGCGGTACGCCGATCGCGGCATCGTCGGCTTCGGGCTCTCGAACGACGAGCGCCGGGGCTTCGCGCGGGACTTCGACCGGGCCTTCTCGATCGCGCGGGACGGCGGCCTGCTCGCCGCGCCGCACGGCGGCGAGCTCAGCGGGCCCGCCTCCGTGCGGGACTGCCTGGACGACCTGCACGCGGGGCGGATCGGGCACGGGGTGCGGGCGGCCGAGGACCCGCGGCTCCTGAAGCGGCTCGCCGATCGTGGCGTGACCTGCGAGGTCTGTCCGGCGTCGAACGTGGCTCTCGGCGTCTACGAGAAGCCCGAGGACGTGCCGCTGCGCACCTTGTACGACGCCGGGGTGCCGATGGCTCTGGGGGCGGACGATCCGTTGCTCTTCGGGTCGCGGCTGGCCGCGCAGTACGAGATCGCGCGCAAGCACCATGCCTTCGACGACAGCGAACTGGCCGAGCTCGCCCGGCAGTCGGTGCGTGGCTCGGCCGCCCCCGTCGGCGTACAGGAGAAGCTGCTTTCGGGGATCGAGGAGTGGCTCAGCGGCTGATGCCCGCGAGGAGGGTGCGGGCGAGGGCAGCCGCGAACTCCTCTACGGGCTGCGGAGGTTGCTTGCCGACCGTGGCGTCGTAGGCGAAGGCACGCTGGGCGCAGGCGCCCAGGAGGAGCGAGGCGGCAGCGAAGGTGTCGGCTCCGGGGGCGATCCGGCCGGCGTCGCGTTCGGTGCGGAGGTAGGCGTCGAGGGCCTCGATGGGCATGTGCGGGCCTGTGCCCATCTCCTGCATGGCGTCTTCGTGGCGCCGCTTGAGCTTGGTCTCGGCGTAGAGGGACGCGGCGATCGGGAAGCTCTGGGCGTAGAAGTGGCTGGCCAGGCGGGCGATCTCGGCGAGGTTCTCCTCCACCGAGCGCTCCCCCGGGTCCTCGGCGAGGCGGCGCAGGAGCGGGCCGAGCCGCGGCAGCCGCTCCTGGAGGACGCCCACGAAGAGCTCCTCTTTGCTCGCGAAGTGCTTGTAGAGGGCCGCTTCGGAGCAGCCGGCCGCTCTGGCGATCTCCTTGGTGGTGGCACGGGCGAGGCCGATGGTGCGCATGAGATCGTGCGCCGCGTCGAGAATGCGGGCCCGGGTGGGCTTCTGCTGCATGTGCCGTCCAACCAACCTTGACGCAGGGGTGAGTGGATACTCACCCTAGGGGTGAGTGAATACTTACCCACCTGGGGAGGGTGCGCAATGAAGCTCACGGTGTTCGGTGCGACCGGGGGTGTCGGCGGGGAGATCGTCCGACAGGCGCTCGCGGCGGGCCACGAGGTGACGGCAGTCGTACGTGACCCCGCGCGGCTTAAGGCGACGGGCGAGGGCCTTGAGGCATTCCGGGCCGACCTGACCGATCCGGAGTCCCTGCGGGCGGCGGTGGCCGGACGGGACGCGGTCCTCTCGGGGCTCGGGCCGCGCAAGAGGGCGGACGCGGGGATCGCGGCCGAGCTCACGCGTGCGGTGCTGCACGCCATGGAGGCCGAGGGCGTGCGCAGGCTGGTGGTGGTGAGCGCGGCACCGGTGGGCCCGCCGGCCGAGCCCCAGCCGGTGGTCGACCGGATCATGGGAGCCCTGGTCAGCAACATCCTGAAGCCGGTCTACGACGATCTGCGGGCCATGGAGGCCGAGCTGGCGAGCAGCGCGACGGACTGGACGTCCGTGCGCCCGCCGCGGCTGCAGGACAAGCCGGTCACGGGCGTCTACCGCCGGGTCGTCGGGGGCACGCCGACCAGCGGGCGGTTCATCGGCAGGGCCGACGTGGCGCACGCGATGCTGACGGCGGTCGACGACCTGGCGACGGTGAAACAGGGCGTGGGCGTGGCCTACTAGCCGCGCACGGCCGGCCGGGGGGGCTCAGAGGCTGACGCCCACCGTCACCGGCTCGTTGACCAGCGTGACCCCGAAGGCGTCCCGCACTCCGGCCACGACCTGACGGGCCAGGGCCAGCAGGTCCTCCGTGGTCGCGTCGCCGCGGTTGGTCAGGGCGAGCGTGTGCTTGGTGGAGATGCGGGCCGGGCCCTCTCCGTAGCCCTTGGTGAAGCCCGCCTTGTCGATGAGCCAGGCGGCGGAGGTCTTCACGCGGCCGTCCTCGGTGGGGAAGGCGGGGGGTGCCACGTCCGGGCCGAGACGGTCCACCACGCGCGCGTGGAACGCGGCGAACTCCTCCTCGGTGAGGATGGGGTTGGTGAAGAAGGACCCGGCCGACCAGCTGTCGTGGTCCTCGGGGTCGAGCACCATGCCCTTGCCCGCGCGCAGCTTCAGGACGGTCTCACGGGCGACGGCCGCGGGGACCCGGTCGCCCGCTTCGACGCCGAGCGTGCGCGCCGTCTCCGGGTACTTGAGGGGGGCGCTCATCCCCTGGGCGTCCTCAAGGGCGAAGCGGACGCGCAGCACCACGAAGCGGTCGGGTTCGGCCTTGAACCGGCTGTGGCGGTACGAGAAGTCGCACTCGGCGTTCGAGACGGTGACCGTCTCGTGCGTCTTCCTGTCGTACGCGATCACTTCGGTGATGGTCGACGAGACCTCCTGGCCGTACGCCCCCACGTTCTGGATCGGCGTCGCGCCCGCCGAGCCGGGGATGCCCGCCAGGCACTCGATGCCCGCGAGACCGGCCTCCACGACGCGGGCCACCGCGTCGGTCCACACCTCACCGGCAGCCAACTCGAGCTCTACGCCGTCGAGTTCGAAGCCCTTCGTGGCGATGCGCAGAGCGGTGCCGTCGAAACCCTTGTCGCCGATGACCAGGTTCGAGCCGCCGCCGACGATCAGCAGCGGGGTCCCGGAGTCGTCGGCTTCACGGACGGCGGCGATCACCTCGGCGTCGGTCGTCGCGGTGATCAGGCGGGCCGCGGGACCGCCGAGCCGGAAGGTGGTCAGCGGGGCGAGGGGGGCATCGTGGAGTTCCTGCACGTGCCCAAGGGTACGGTCCGTGGCCCCGCCGCTCGGGCGGGGCCACGGACGGGGGGCCAGGCGGGTCGGGCGGGCCCACGGGCCGTGGGGCCGGGCGGGCCCACGGGCGGTGGGCCGGGCGAGTCGGGCGGGCCCACGGACCGGGGGCCGGGCGAGTCGGGCGGAACCGGCTCAGACTCCGGCCCGGGTGCGCTCCTCGGCGGCCGGCACCGCGCCCGCCTGCTTGCCGGTCGCGGCCCGCCGCGGGAGCAGCGCGGCCGCCACGGCGCCCACGCCGACCATCGCGGCGCCGACCCACAGCGCGGGCCCGAGGCCGTCCACGAAGCTCTGGTCGGACTCGTAGCCGCCCTGGGCGGAGAAGGCCGCGGCGAGGATCGCGATGCCGAGGGCGCCGCCGACCTCGCGCAGGGCGTTGTTGGCGCCGGACGCGATGCCCTGCTCGGAGTGGCGGACGCTGGACATCACCAGGTTCGCGGCGGGCGCGAAGTACAGCGCCATGCCGACCCCGCTGATGATCAGGGCGGGCAGCTGGGCGGCGTACGACACATCGGGCTCCAGGACGGCCGCGAACCAGGCGAGGCCGATGGCCTGGAGCGCGAGGCCCGCGGTCACGACGGGACGGCCGCCGATCCGGTCCGAGAGATAGCCCGCGATGGGGGCGACGATCATCGGCATGCCGGTCCAGGGGAGCATCCGCAGGCCCGCCTCGGTGGGCGAGTAGCCGACGACGGTCTGCAGGAACTGCGCGAGCAGGAAGATCGATCCGAACATCCCGACGAACATCAGCAGGCTCGCGGCGTTGATCGCGGAGAACGCACGGTTCCGGAAGAGCCGCATCGGCAGCATCGGGTTCTCGCTGCGGATGCCGTGGCGCACGAAGAGGGCCAGGAGCACGCCGCCGCCTATCAGGCCGGTGAGGACGGTCGCGCTCGTCCAGCCGTCGATGTTGCCGCGGATCAGCGCGTACACGATGCCGAAGAGGCCGCCGCTGGCCAGCAGTGTTCCGGTGATGTCGAGCGGCGCTCCCGTGCCGTACGACTCGGAGAGCCGCAGCCGGGCCAGCGGCAGCACCGCGAGGCCGAGCGGGACGTTCAGCCAGAAGATCCACTGCCAGGACATGTGTTCGGTGAGGCTGCCGCCGATGAGCGGGCCGCCGGCCACCGCGAGGCCGTTGACGGCGCCCCAGATCCCGTACACCTTCCCGCGCTTGGCCGCCGGCACGGCCGCCGTCAGGAGGGTCAGCGTCAGGGGCATCATGATCGCGGCGCCGACGCCCTGGACCGCGCGGGCCGCGATCAGCGCCTCGATGCCGGGCGCGAGGGCCGCGGCGCCGGAGGCTCCGGTGAAGATGGCGAGGCCGGTGATGAAGAGCTTGCGGCGTCCGAAGCGGTCGCCCAGGGCCGCGCCGAACATCAGCAGCACGGCGAAGGTGAGGGTGTAGGCGCTCACCGTCCATTCGAGGTCGTGCAGCGCTCCTCCGAGGTCCTCGCGGATGGCGGGCAGGGCGGTGGTGACGACGAGGTTGTCGAGGGCCGCCATGAATCCGGCGACGCTGGTGATGGCGAGGGCCCAGGCCGCTTCCCCGCGCCGTGGCGGCTGGTGCTGCTGCTTCTGTGACATTGCTTTCCCCTGTGGTTAGTTATTGATGACTAACTTTCATGGGCGCAAAAGTACGCACCCTCCTGACGCACACCGGAGCGTGAATCACTGCTCGGCGCAACTCACCGCTCGGCGCGGATCACCGCTCGACGCGCATCACTGCTTGGGCTGTGTCGGCTTGTAGAAACCGGTCCACACCCGGTGATCGGGATCGAACCCCATCGACACCAGGACGTTGACCAGCATCCCGTACGCCAGGAACTGCGTCGTCTCACCGACGTCCGCACCCAGCGCGAGGCGCACCGTGTCGTACATCTCCATCCAGGAGGCTCGCAGCGCCTCACCGAACTCCCGGTCACCGGACGCCTCCGCGGAGGCTACGGCGACGTACATCTGCATCTGCATGAGGAGCTTGTCCGGGTCGTCGGCGATGAGCGCCTGATAGGCCTCACCCATGGCATGCAGGGCCTCCTCCCCCTCGAGCCCCTCGGCCGCCTTCCTGAAGACCTCGGTGACCTCCCGGCAGCAACGCCCGGACGCGGCGAGGAAGATGGCCTGCTTCCCCGGGAAGAGACGGAAGAGGTAGGGCTGCGATACACCCACCCGCTTGGCGATCACTTCGGTGGACGTGCCGTTGTACCCACCGCGCGCGAACTCGATCATCGCCGCGCGGATGACGCTCTCGCGCCGCTCCTCTGCGCTCATCCTGACCATGCGACTAAGTTAGTGTCCAATCACTACCTTGGTCAAGCGGTCGTCGTGACGACGAGCCACGAAGTAAGGGGCGTCCGCCATAGCGGACGCCCCTTACCCGTGAGACCTGCGATACCTGCGATACCTGCGATCGTCAGGCGAGCTGGACCACGGCGCGCGACATGCCGAGGACCTTCTGGCCCTCGCTGGTCGCCAGCAGGTCCACGCGGACCCGGTTGTCGTCGAGCTTCTGGGCGACCTTGGCGCTGACCTCGACGACCGCGCCCTTGTCGTCGTTCGGGACCACGACGGGCTTGGTGAAGCGCACGCCGTACTCGACGACGGCGGCCGGGTCGCCCACCCAGTCCGTCACCACACGGATCGCCTCGGCCATGGTGAACATGCCGTGCGCGATGACATCGGGGAGGCCGACCTCGACCGCGAACTTCTCGTTCCAGTGGATCGGGTTGAAGTCACCGGAAGCGCCCGCGTACCGCACGAGTGTGGCGCGTGTCACGGGGAAGCTCTGGGCCGTCAGCTCGGTGCCGACCTCGACGCTGTCGTACGAAATCTTGGCGGTCATCGCGTCACGCTCCCTCTGCCGCAGGCTCCGCCGCACGCGCGACGAGCTTCGTCCAGGCGGTCACGACGTGCTCGCCGGCCTCGTCGTGGACCTCGCCGCGGATGTCCAGGATGTCGTTGCCCGCCATCGACTTGATGGCCTCGATGGTCGAGGTGACCGTGAGCCGGTCCCCCGCGCGCACCGGGCGGGTGTACGTGAACTTCTGGTCGCCGTGCACGACGCGGCTGTAGTCGAGCCCCAGCTGCGGGTCCTCGATGACCTGGCCCGCGGCCTTGAACGAGATGGCGAACACGAAGGTCGGGGGTGCGATCACATCCGGGTGCCCGAGCGCCTTGGCGGCCTCCGCGTCGGTGTACGCGGGGTTGGCGTCGCCCACCGCCTCGGCGAACTCACGGATCTTCTCCCGGCCGACCTCATAGGGATCGGTGGGCGGGTAGGACCGCCCCACGAAGGACTGGTCGAGCGCCATGGACTCGGTACCTCCTGCAGGTAGGGGTGACAGGTATGGGTAAACGACGCGAGGCCGCCCCCAGAAATCGGGGACGGCCTCGCGTACGAGCCTGTGTCTAGCGCGTTTCGCGGTGCGCAGTGTGCGCGTTGCAGCGCGGGCAGTGCTTCTTCATCTCAAGACGGTCCGGGTCGTTACGCCGGTTCTTCTTGGTGATGTAGTTCCGCTCCTTGCACTCCACGCAGGCCAGCGTGATCTTCGGGCGGACGTCTGTGGCAGCCACGTGAGTGCTCCTTGACGGACGGATGGACGGATGAACGCAAAAAAATAGTAGCCGATCGAAGGTCCGACCCCACAATCGGCTACCAAATCAGTAGCGGTGACCGGACTTGAACCGGTGACACAGCGATTATGAGCCGCTTGCTCTACCGACTGAGCTACACCGCTGCAGATGCCGGATCCCCTCGCCCGAGGGCGAGGATCACGCGACATCAGAGCCCCAATGCGGAATCGAACCGCAGACCTTCTCCTTACCATGGAGACGCTCTACCGACTGAGCTATTGGGGCGAGCGATGAAGACATTACACGGTCGGTCGCCGATCGCCCAAATCCGTTTCGCCCGTGCTGTCCGGGGGCATTCAGGCAGGCGTCCCGCCCGCCTCACGACGTCACTTCGACCCTCACGCCACGTCGGTTCGACGCCTCACGCCACGTCGGTTCGGCGGCTCAAGGCGGGGCGGTTCGGCGGCTCGTGGTGGGGTGCTTCGGTGACTCGTGGCGGGGTGCTTCGGTGACTCGTGGCCCGGGCGGTCCGCGGGGCACGGAGTGCCGCTTCCGCGGCTCGGGGCCGGCCCGTTTCGCGGCGCGTGGAGTGCCCCCTCGTAGCTCCGCACCACGCCGGTACGACTATTCCGCTCCTCCTCGAAGAGGGCCGGTCGCCGTCCTAGGCTCGACCCACCCTGCGTGATCTTGCTCGACCTACTCTGCGTGATCTTGGACGTCCTGGTCCCGGACGACGCCAGGTCCCGCAGCCGCCCCCGAACCTCAGGAGCGCGATGCCCGACAGCCAGCCGCAGCCCCACTCCTCCGGGTCATCCGGCTCTTCCGGCTCCTCCGGGGACGACGCCGACGCGTCCGCGCTGCTCCTGTGCGGTGCCCGGCTGACCGACGGGCGGACGGTGGACGTGCGGCTCGGCTCCGGGCGCATCGAAGCGGTCGGCACCGCGGGCAGCCTGACCTCGCACGCCACGCGCGTGGACCTCGGCGGCTACCTCCTGCTGCCGGCCGCCGCCGAACCGCACGCGCACAGCGACACGGCACTGTCGGCGGACGCGGAGGGCCCGGCCTCGTACGAACTCGCGGACGTCCAACGCCGGACGACCGAGGCCGCTCTGCTGCAGCTCGGGCACGGCGCGACGGCGCTGCGCTCGCATGTGCGGATCGGCGATGTCCCGGGGCTCACCCCGATGGAGGCGGTGTTGCAGGCGCGGCGTTCGCTGCGCGGCCTGGTCGACCTGGCGGCCGTGGCCGTGCCGCGGCTGCTGACCGGCGTGGCCGGTGCCGACGGGCTCGCGATGCTGCGGGACGCGGTGAAGATGGGCGCCTCCGTAGTGGGCGGCTGCCCCGACCTGGACCCTGATCCGACCGGCTACGTGGAGGCGGTGCTCGAAGTCGCCGCAGAGCACGGCTGCCCAGTCGACCTGCACACGGACGGCAGCGATCCGGCCCGGCTCGGGCGGCTCGCGGCGATGGCGGGCGGGCTGCGGCCCGGGGTGACGATCGGGCCGTGCGGCGGGCTGGGGCGACTGCCGTCGGACGTGGCCGCGCGAACGGCGGAACAGCTGGCGGCGGCCGGCGTGACGGTGGTGTGCCTGCCGCAGGGCGGGTGCGGGAGCGTGGAACGGCGGGGCGCGGTGGCTCCGGTACGGCTGCTGCGGGCGGCCGGGGTGCGGGTCGCCGCGGGCAGCGGGGCCATGCGGGACGTGTCGAACCCCGTGGGGCGCGGGGACCCGCTGGAGGCCGCCTACCTGCTGGCCTCTCGGTGCGGGCTGCGCCCCGGGGAGGCGTACGGCGCGGTCAGCTCGGCGGCGCGGGCCGCGATGGGGCTGCGCCAGGTCCGGGTGGAGGCGGGCTTCCCCGCCGAGCTGCTCGCGGTGCGCGGCGACCATCTCGCGGGGGCGCTCTCGCTCGCGTACAGCCGCATCGTGGTGCACCGGGGGCGCGTGGTGGCACGGACGAGCGCGGTACGGGAGTACTGCGACTCGGCGGCCGCCGTGGCGCTCGACCTGCCCCGGCAGGGCCGGTCCACAGGGAACGGCCCGGGGCGGGCGAAGGGCGCGGAACCCTCGTGAAGACGCCTTGAGGGCGGCTTGAGGGTGGGCTCGAGGGCGGGCGGCACCTCCTGACGTGCACCCGCGTGCGCGGGGCGAACACGCGGGTGCTGTCGTACGGTCGGAGACATGCGCATTGTCATCGCTGGAGGTCATGGTCAGATCGCGCTGCGGCTCGAGCGGTTGCTCGCCGCGCGGGGTGACGAGGTCGTCGGGATCATCCGCAGAGGCGACCAGGAAGCCGACCTGCGGGACGCGGGCGCGCAAGCGGCGCTGTGCGACCTGGAATCGGCGTCGGTGGGCGAGGTCGCCGGGATTCTGGAAGGCGCCGACGCCGCCGTCTTCGCGGCGGGCGCCGGGCCGGGCAGCGGGGCCGACCGCAAGAACACCGTGGACCGCGACGCCGCGGTGCTCTTCGCGGACGCGGCGGAGCGCGCGGGCGTGCGGCGCTACGTGGTCGTGTCGTCGATGGGCGCCGACCCCGCGCACGAGGGCGACGAGATCTTCGACGCCTACCTGCGCGCCAAGGGCGAGGCCGACGCCTCCGTACGCGGCCGCAGGGCCCTGGACTGGACGATCCTGCGCCCCGGCATGCTCACCGACGACGCGGGCACCGGTCTCGTACGCCTGGAGGCGTCGACCGGACGCGGTCCTGTCCCGCGGGACGACGTGGCCGCGGTCCTCGCCGAGCTCGTCGACTCGTCGGCGACGGCGGGCCTGACGCTGGAGCTGGTCAGCGGCTCCACTCCGGTGTCCGTGGCGGTCAAGTCCGTTGCGGGGAACTGACGTTCGTACAGGCCGTACGGGTATGTCGGTCTCCTGAGGGATGCCCCGCGCGCGGGGCGGTGCTTGGCTGGGAGGCACTGCCTACGTGAGGAACGCCATGCCTGCTTCCGATGTGCCCGCCGCGCAGGAAGCCCTCCTGCGGCAGATGTACGCCGTCTTCAGTACCGAAGAGCGCGACGCGTTCATCCCCCGCTCCCTGGCCCCCGACGTGAACTGGCCGAACCTCCTGGACAACACCCGCGCCCGCGGCATAGCGGCGGTCCGCGCCTACTGGGCACGGCAGTTCGCGGTGATGCACCCCCTGGTACACCTGGAGCGGCTGCGGCTCGACGACGACGGGCGGCGGGTCGTGGCGACCGTGCGGCCCGGCTTGCGCGACGAGACGGGCGACCACTGGGCGCCGACGACGGTCGAGCACGTCTACACGTTCCGGGCGGACGGCCTGGTGAGCCGCATGGACGTCCGCCAGCCGTGACCGCCCGCCCGGACCGCGCCAGGCGGCCCTGAAGGCCCGTGAGAGCGCCTCAGAAGAGCGGGAGCTGTCCGGGGAAGTCAGGGACCGCGTAACCGTCCAGAGCGGGCTGTGCGGCGCCCAGCATGGCCTGCCTGCGCGAGCCGGGACAGGACACCAGGTCACCGCTGCCGCGCGCCCCCGGCGGATCATGCCGGGCGAACCGGCCTCCGACGACGGCGATTTCACGGCGGCACTCGGGGCAGTTCCTGCGACGCGACGAGGAGGGCATGGACATCGACATGGCCTCAGCGTACGAAAAGACCCCCTCCGACTCGCGTTTCCGCAAGATCGGAGAGGGTCTCCTTCGTGTGGCGGCGCCAGGATTCGAACCTGGGAAGGCTGAGCCGGCAGATTTACAGTCTGCTCCCTTTGGCCGCTCGGGCACACCGCCTGGGTCGCTGCCCGGAATCGACCGCTTTGCGGCGGCGTTCCGTGGCAACGACGTAAACGATACCTGATGCACAGGGGTGCTTCGCCACCCGATTGATCAGCGCCCGGCGCGGGGGCGGTGGCTAGGCTTTGCGGGTGCGGCCAGGGACCGAAGGCCGTGCACCTGCTCGGTACGCAGACGCACGTAGACGTACACAGACCCCGATACAAGGAGCCACAGGACATGGCCGACTCCAGTTTCGACATCGTCTCGAAGGTCGAGCGGCAGGAGGTCGACAACGCCCTCAACCAGGCCGCCAAGGAGATCTCGCAGCGCTACGACTTCAAGGGCACGGGCGCTTCGATCGCCTGGTCCGGCGAGAAGATCCTGATGGAGGCGAACGGCGAGGAGCGGGTCAAGGCGATCCTCGACATCTTCCAGTCCAAGCTGATCAAGCGCGGCATCTCGCTGAAGTCGCTGGACGCGGGCGAGCCGCAGCTCTCCGGCAAGGAGTACAAGATCTTCGCCTCGATCGAAGAGGGCATCTCCCAGGAGAACGCGAAGAAGGTTGCCAAGATCATCCGCGATGAGGGCCCCAAGGGCGTCAAGGCGCAGGTCCAGGGCGACGAGCTGCGGGTCAGCTCGAAGAGCCGTGACGACCTGCAGGCCGTGCAGACGCTGCTCAAGGGGCAGGACTTCGACTTCGCCGTGCAGTTCGTCAACTACCGGTAATCGCCGGTAGGGACGCAGCAGTAAGTACTGGTGATCGTTCGTTGCACCACGCCGAAGGGCGGGCACCCGGATCGGGTGCCCGCCCTTGCTGCTGGCCGCAGATCGGGGGACTACGCCTCAGGAGGCCTGAGTGGAGGCGTGCGCGGAGGCGTGGGTGGCGCGCTTGTGGCTCAGCGGCGCGAGTGGCCGAAGAGGATGCGGTAGGCCACGAGCAGGACGAGTGAGCCGCCGATCGCCGCTGCCCAGGTCGCGCCGTCGTAGAAGTCGTTGACTATCGGGCGGTCGAGATAGCGGGCGGAGAGCCAGCCGCCGATGAAGGCGCCCGCGATGCCGATGACCGTCGTGCCGATGAAACCGCCCGGGTCGCGGCCGGGCAGCAGGACCTTGGCCACGGCACCTGCGAGCAGCCCGAGAACGATCCAGCTGATGGTGCCCATGCGGTGACCTGCCCCTCTTCGTGCCCTCTTGGTGCTGTTGTCCTGGAGGACGACACAAGGGCGGGGCGTGGTTGCGGTGATCAGCCAGGTGCGGTGTATGACACACGGGCCGCTGCGGCGCGGCCCGGCACGCGCGCCGGCGCGCTAGCGAGCTAGCGCGCCGCGAACGGCTGGTCCGTGCGGACGATTTCGCGGCCGAGCGGCATCAACGACACCGGGATCAGCTTGAAGTTGGCGATGCCCAGCGGGATGCCGATGATCGTGACGCAGAGGGCGAGGCCCGTGACGATGTGGCCGAGCGCCAGCCACCAGCCCGCAAGGACCAGCCACAGGACGTTCGCGATGCAGGACGGTGCGCCCGCGTCGCGGCGCTCGACTGCCGTGTAGCCGAAGGGCCACAGGGCATAGCGGCCGATGCGGAAGCTGGCGACACCGAAGGGGATGCCGATGACCGTGATGCACAGGAGCGCCCCGGCCAGGAGATAGCCGAGGAACATCCAGAAGCCGCACAGGACGAGCCAAATGACGTTCAGGATTGTCTTCACTGTTGGCGACCTGCCATCTGCTCGAGCCGGGCAATGCGCTCCGCCATCGGCGGATGCGTGGAGAACATCTTGGACATGCCCTGCCCCGGACGGAAAGGGTTCGCAATCATCATGTGACTTGCCGTCTCAAGGCGTGGCTCGGGCGGCAGCGGAAGCTGCTTCGTCCCCGCCTCGAGCTTGCGCAGGGCGCTCGCGAGCGCGAGTGGGTCCCCGGTGAGCTGTGCGCCGGACGCGTCGGCCTCGTACTCCCTGGAGCGGCTGATCGCGAGCTGGATGATCGAGGCGGCGAGCGGGCCGAGGAGCATGATCAGGAGCATGCCGAAGATGCCGGGGCCGTCGTTGTCGTTCGACCTGCCGATCGGGATCAGCCAGGCGAAGTTGACCAGGAACATGATCACCGAGGCGAGCGCGCCGGCGACCGACGAGATCAGGATGTCGCGGTTGTAGACGTGGCTGAGTTCGTGGCCGATCACGCCGCGCAGCTCGCGCTCGTCGAGGAGGCGCAGGATGCCGTCGGTGCAGCACACCGCCGCGTTACGGGGGTTGCGGCCCGTCGCGAAGGCGTTCGGCGCCTCGGTGGGCGAGATGTAGAGGCGGGGCATGGGCTGGCGGGCCTGGGTGGAGAGCTCGCGGACCATGCGATACAGCTCGGGGGCCTCGAACTCGCTCACCGGGCGCGCGCGCATGGCGCGCAGGGCGAGCTTGTCGCTGTTCCAGTACGCGTACGCGTTCGTGCCGAGCGCCACGAAGAGCGCGACGATCAGGCCCGTACGCCCGAAGAAACTGCCGATGACGAGGATGAGAGCGGACAGTCCCCCGAGGAGTACGGCGGTCTTCAGCCCGTTGTGCCGGCGGTGCACGGTACGCCCTCCTGTGGTGCGTGGGGGAACCCTCTGCCTACTGGTGCTTCCACTCTTCAGTGGACCCTCCCGTACTGGTCAACGCCAGGCGGGGAGCACTAGTTCCCTTGTGCGCGCAGGAGCGGCGCAGGAGCGGTGTGGGCCGCTCGGGTGACGGCCGCGCGGCCCCCGGAAGAAGGCGACCCGTCAGAAAAGGCCGGTGTCGGAGAACCTCAGGACGAGTTGCGGCGCTCCGGAGAGCGCGACGCCGAGGACCGCGGTGAGGGCGATGGCCGCCGTGAGGGGTGCCGGGACGCGGTGCTTGACGGGCTCGCCCTCGGGGGCGCGGAACAGCAGCGCGGTCCACTGGAGGTAGTAGAAGAGCGCGATCACCACGTTCGCGGCCATCACCACGGCGAGCCAGCCGAGGCCCGCGTCGACCGCCGCGGAGAAGACGGTGACCTTCGCGAAGAGGCCGATGATGCCCGGCGGCAGGCCCGCGAGGCAGAGCAGGAAGAAGCCGAGCACCAGGGCCGCGAGGGGGCTTCGCGCGTACAGGCCCCGGTAGTCGCTGACGCGGTTCAGGCGCTGCGTACGGCCGACGAGCGCGGCTACGGCGAAGGCGCCGAGGTTCACGGCCGCGTACATGAGGGCGTACGCGACGGTGGAGCCGACGGCCTTCTCCGCCTCGGCGGGGTTGTCGGCGTATCCGGCCGCGGCGATCGGCACCAGGAGGTATCCCGCCTGGCCGACCGAGGACCAGGCGAGCAGACGGACCGCGCTGTACGCGCGCGTGGCCTGTTGGCGCAGCGCAGCCACGTTGCCCGCGGTCATGGTGAGGGCGGCGAGCACGGCGAGTGCCGGGCCCCACACGTCCGCGTACGAGGGGAAGGCGACGACGGTGACGAGGATCAGACCGGTGAAGCCGACCGCCTTACCGACGACCGAGAGGTAGGCCGCCACCGGCAAGGGAGCGCCTACGTAGGTGTCGGGCACCCAGAAGTGGAAGGGCACGGCGGCCACCTTGAAGGCGAAACCGACGAGGGTGAGGGCGACGCCGGTCTGGGCGAGGGTGTCCAGCTGCCCGTCGACGTGTTGGAGCTCCTCGGCGATCTCCGTGAGGTGCATGGTCCCGGTCGCGGCGTACACGAAGCTGACGCCCATCAGCGTCACGGCGGTGGCGGTGACGGAGGAGAGGAAGAACTTCAGAGCCGCCTCGGAGGACCGCTTGTCGCCGTGCCTGAGGCCGACGAGCGCGAAGGCGGGCAGGGAGGCGACTTCGAGGGCGACGATGAGCGTGGCGAGGTCGCGCGAGGCGGGCAGCAGCGCGGCGCCCGCCGCGGAGGAGAGCAGCAGGAACCAGAACTCCCCTTCGGGGAGTTCCTTGGCGGTGCCGTTCGCGTCCTTGAGTGTGCTGATCGAGAGCAGGGCGGCCAGCAGGGCGCCGCCGATGACGAGGAGTTGGATGACGAGCGTGAAGCGGTCGGCGGTGTAGCTGCAGGCCTCCGCGCCACCGGTCAGGCAGAAGGTCGACCGGTCGTCGTTCAGGAGCGGCAGCAGGGAGAGCGCGGCGACGGCGAGGCCCGCCACGGAGATCCAGCCGAGCAGCGCCTTCTTCTTGTCGCCCACGAAGAGGTCGACGACGAGCACGAGGAGACCGACGACCGCCGCGATGGTGGGCGGAGCGATCGCGAGCCAGTCCACGGACTGGACGACGTCGGCGGCGCTTTCGGCGGCCACGATCACGACTTGCCTCCTGAGAGGAGCTGCTGCACGGCCGGGTCGGTGAGGCCGAGCAGAGCGGCGGGCCAGAGTCCGGCGAGGACGGTGAGGGCGACGAGCGGGGTCCAGGCGGCGAACTCATAGCCCTGGACGTCGGCGAGCGCCGGGGATTCGGACTTGGCGGCGCCCTCTGGCTGCTGGGCCTCCTGGGACCCCCGGGGCCCGTGAGTCATCGGGCCCATGCAGACGCGGCGTACGACGATGAGCATGTACGCGGCGGTGAGCAGGGTGCCGACGGCGGCGATCGCCATGAACGTGAGGAAGGCGGGGCGGCTGAGCCCGTCGGCGGGCTTGAACGCGCCGAACAGCGCGAGCATTTCGCCCCAGAACCCGGCGAGGCCCGGAAGTCCGAGCGAGGCGACGGCGCCGAAGGCGAGGAGGCCGCCGAGGCGGGGCGCCCTGCCGTAGAGCGCGGCGCCCGACTCCTGCGCGAGGGTGTCGAGGTCGCTGGTGCCGGTGCGGTCCTTCAGCGCGCCGACGAGGAAGAACAGCAGGCCGGTGATGAGGCCGTGCGCGATGTTCGCGAACAGCGCGCCGTTCACGCCGGTCGGGCTCATCGTCGAGATGCCGAGCAGTACGAAGCCCATGTGGCCCACGGACGAATACGCGATGAGGCGCTTGAGATCGCCCTTCGCGCCCTGCTTGGCGAGGGCGAGGCAGGCGAGTGATCCGTAAATGATCCCGACGACCGCGAAGGCCGCGAGGTACGGCGCGAAGGTCTGCATTCCGTCGGGCGCGATCGGCAGCAGGATCCGGACGAAGCCGTACGTGCCCATCTTCAGCAGCACGCCTGCCAGCAGGACCGAGCCGACGGTCGGCGCGGCGGTGTGCGCGTCCGGCAGCCAGCTGTGCAGCGGCCACATCGGCGTCTTGACCGCGAGCCCGATCCCGATCGCCAGAACGGCGATGACCTGCACGGATGTGCTCAGCCGGGGGCCGTTGTCAGTGGCGAGTGCCACCATGTCGAATGTGCCGGACTTGAGGCCGATGAGGAGGAGACCGAGCAGCATCACGACGGAGCCGAGAAGCGTGTAGAGGATGAACTTCCAAGCAGCTTGCGTGCGTTGGGCGCCGCCCCAGCGTGCGATGAGGAAGTACATCGGGATGAGGACCATCTCGAACGCCAGGAAGAACAGCAGCAGGTCGAGGACGGCGAAGGTCGCGAGGGTGCCGGACTCGAGCACGAGGATCAGCGCGACGAATGCCTTGGGGGACGGCCCGGTCGGCATTTTGAAATAGCTGTACATCGCGCAGAGGAAGGTCAGCAGCGCGGTCAGGACCAGGAGGGGGAGCGAGATGCCGTCGATGCCGAGGTGGATGCGCACGTCGAGTGCGGGGATCCAGCTGATATCGGTCGTGGCCTGCATCTTTGACGGATGGTCATGGTCAAAGCCGAGTGCCAGGATGATCGCTGCGATGAGGATCGCACCGGTGACGAACACGCCGTGGCGCAGTACGGCCTGGTCGGGTGACTTCCCCTTCAGTCCGGGCGGGGCCGGGAGCAGGGCGGCCACGGCGCCGATGAGCGGGCCGACCACGATCAACGCGAGAAGAAGCTGCATCACGGATTCACTGATATCGATCACGGCTGCTCACGCTCCGGCGGTGGCGACGAGGACGGCGGCGACAGCCAGGACGACGGTGCCTGCGAGCAGCGCGCTCAGGTAGGTCTGCACGTTGCCGGTCTGCGCGCGGCGGACGGCCGCGCCGAGCCAGCGGGGTGCGGTGCCCGCGCCGCGTACGTACGTGTCGACGACCTCGCGGTCGAGGAACCGGACGAGGCGCGCGGCGGCCTGGACGGGGCGCACGAACAGGGCGGCGTAGACGGCGTCGAGGTGGAAGCCGACGGCGGCGTGGCGGTGCAGTGGGCCGAGCAGGAGGCGGCCGGGGTCGGCCGGGTCGTGGGCCTGGGCCACGTCTCCGTAGGCGGGGGCGTGCGAGGCGATGGCCTCGGCTTCGACCAGGCCTCCGTCGGCGCCCGTGTCGGCGGCGACCGCGCCCATCGGATGGCGGACGGCAAGCGCCGTGGTGTGCCGCCACGCTCCGTACGTGACGAGCCCGCCGACGAGGGCGAGTCCCGTGCCGAGGACGGAGGTGGTGAGGGTCGGGGTGAGCGAGTGGCCGTCGAACCAGTCCGGCAGGACGCCGACGGTGAGGCCGAAGGCGAGCGAGGGGACGGCGAGCACCCAGAGCACGGCGGTCATCGTGACCGGCTGCTTTCCGTGGTCCGGGGCTTCGGGGCCCTGGCCGTTGAAGGCGAGCAGCCACAGACGCGTCGCGTAGGCGGCGGTGAGGAGGGCGGTCAGCAGGCCGGCGATCAGGACGATCCAGCCCGCCGCGGTGGGGGCGGTCTCGGAGTGACCGGTGGCCGCGTGTTCGGCGGCGCCCAGGACGGCTTCCTTGGAGAAGAAGCCGCTGAAGGGCGGGATCGCGGCGAGCGCGAGGAGTGCCACGGTCATCGTCCAGAAGGCGTCGGGGACGCGGTCGCGCAGGCCCTTCATGCGGGACATCGCGGCGAGGGAGTTGGTGCCGGCGGCGTGGATGATCACGCCGGCGCCGAGGAAGAGGAGCGCCTTGAAGGCACCGTGCGAGAGGAGGTGGAAGACGGCGGCGCCGCGGTCGCCGACGGCGAGGGCGCCGGTCAGATAGCCGAGTTGGCCGATCGTCGAGTAGGCGAGGACGCGCTTGATGTCGTCCTGGGCGAGCGCGGCGAGGGCCGAGCCGGCCATCGTGACGGCGGCCATGACGGCGAGGACGACCAGTGCTGCCGATGAGGCGGCGAAGACCGGGAGGAGGCGGGCGACGAAGTAGACACCGGCGGCGACCATCGTCGCGGCGTGGATGAGCGCGGAGACGGGGGTGGGGCCCGCCATCGCGTCGGGCAGCCAGGTGTGCAGCGGGAACTGCGCGGACTTGCCCGCCACACCGGCGAGGAGCAGCAGGGCGATCAGCGTGGGGTGGTCGAGGCCGCCGCCCGCGACCGTCCCGAGGATCGTCGTGATGCGGAAGGACCCGGCGTCGACGGCGAGCGCGAACAGGCCGATCAGGAAGGGGACGTCGCCGAGCTTGGTGACCAGGAAGGCCTTGAGGGAGGCGGCGCGGGCTTCGGGCGTCTCCCAGTAGTGGCCGACGAGGAAGTACGAGCAGATGCCCATGATCTCCCAGCCGACCAGGAGCACCATCAGGTCGCCGGAGTAGACGACGAGCAGCATCGCGGAGGTGAAGAGGGAGACGAGAGCGGCGTACGAGGGGTAGCGCGGGTCGTCGCGCAGATAGCCCGTCGAGTAGATCTGCACGCAGGAGGCGACGACGCCGACCAGGACGGCGACGAGGGCGGCGAAGCCGTCGATGTGCAGGGCGAGTTCGATGGGGACCGAGCCGGTCGGAGTGAGCTCGGTGGCGGAGTCGATGTCGGCGCCGCCACCGTGGCGGACGGCGACCAGGACGGCGAGGACCAGCGCCGCCAGAGTGGGCAGCACCGCGAGGGGGCGTACGAGACCGGGGGCGGTGCGGCCGAGGAGGAGGCCGGCGACCGCGCCGAGGAACGGCAGGAGGGGGACGAGTACGGCGAGGGTGGTCGTGGTCACGCGGCGGCCTCAGCCTTCTGCGACTTCTGCGAGGACTTGGCCGGGGCGGGCTCTTCGCTGCCGGGTTCTTCGGCGGCGGCGCCCTCAGCGTCGTCGTCGGGGTCGTCGTCGGGGTCGTCCGGACCCTCGGCGGTGTCGCGGAGGTCGTCGACGGCGGAGGAGCCGCGGTTGCGGTAGACCGCCAGGACGATAGCGAGGCCGATGCCGATCTCCGCCGCGGCGATGGCGATGGTGAAGAGGGTCAGGGCCTGGCCGGAGTGGAGGGCGTCGCGGAGCCAGACGTCGAAGGCGACCAGGTTGAGGTTGACGGCGTTGAGCATGAGCTCGACGGACATCAGGACCAGGATCGCGTTGCGGCGGGCGAGCACTCCGTACAGGCCCACGCAGAAGAGGAGGACGGCCAGGACGGCGGGATAGGCGAGGTGCATCAGCGCTGCTCCTTGTCGCCGGCGGCACCGGTCGGGCGGCTCTCGGCGGCGGCATCTGACGGGCGGCTCTCGGCGGCGGCACCGGTCGGGCGGCTTTGGGCCGTGGCGCCTGGCGGGCGGCTTTGGGGCGCGGCGCCTGGCGTGCGGCCTGTGCCGGGGGTGCCCGGCGTGGGGCTTGTGTTGCCGGGGGTGCCTGGTGTGGGGGTGTTGCCGGGGGTGCCGTTCAGGCGGGTCATTCGGGCGTTCCTGCGGGAGAGGACGATCGCGCCGACCAGTGCGGCGAGGAGCAGGACCGAGAGGGCCTCGAAGGGCAGCACCCAGTGCCGGAAGAGGAACTCTCCGGTCACCGCGGTGGAGCCCTGGGCCTCGTCGGCGGCGCGGTCGAGGTCGATCCACTCCGTCCGGAAGGCGTCGACGACCACCCAGACCAGCAGGCCCGCGGCGAGGACGGCCACCGCGAGCGCGACCGGGCGGTTGCCCGAATCGGCGTCCGGGGAGCGGCCGATGGGGGCGCGGGTCAGCATCAGACCGAAGAGGAGGAGTACGACGACGGAGCCTACGTAGATCAGGACCTGCACCCAGGCGATGAACTCGGCGGTGAGCAGGAGGTACTCGACGGCCAGGCCGCCGAGCGTCGCCACGAGCCACAGGGCGGCGTGCACCAGCTGCTTGGTGGTGACGGTGACGATCGCCGAGCCGAGGGTGACGAGGCCGACCAGGAGGAAGGCGATCTCGACTCCCGTCGGGGAGAGGAAGCCTTGGGGGGCGTTGGCCGCCAGGGAGGTGGCGGTGGCTGTGAGGGTCACGCGTCTCCCTCCGGTCCGGCGGCTTGGCCCTGCTGTGCGGCTGCTTCGGATTCCCGCGCCGCGGCTTCGGACCCCTGCGCCGCGGCTTCGGGCCCCTGCGCCGCTGCTTCGGTTTCCTGGGCCGCGGCTTCGGCTTCCTGTGCGGCGGCCAGCTTCTCCGCTGCCTTGCGGGCGGTGACGATCTCCTTGGGGTCCTCGGCCGCGGGGTCGAGGGCCGGCGGGGCGGGGACCGTCCACATCCAGTCGCGGAGCTTGTCGCGCTCGTGGGTGAGTTCGTGGATGTCGGTCTCGGCGTACTCGAACTCCGGTGACCAGAACAGTGCGTCGAAGGGGCAGACCTCGATGCAGATACCGCAGTACATGCAGAGGGAGAAGTCGATGGCGAAGCGGTCGAGGACGTTGCGGCTGCGCTCGCGGCCGCCCTCGACGGCGGGCGGGACCGTCTCCTTGTGGGAGTCGATGTAGATGCACCAGTCCGGGCACTCGCGGGCGCAGAGCATGCAGACCGTGCAGTTCTCCTCGAAGAGCCCGATGACGCCGCGGGTGCGGGGCGGGAGTTCGGGCTGGTGCTCCGGGTACTGCTCGGTGACGGTCTTCTTCGTCATCGTGCGGAGGGTGACGGCGAGGCCCTTGGCCAGGCCGCTGCCAGGGATCGGAGGCATTAGTTGATCGCCACCTTCACGATGCCGGTGAGCGCGATCTGCGCGAGGGCGAGCGGGACGAGGAGGGTCCAGGAGAGCTTCTGGAGCTGGTCCTCGCGGAGACGGGGGTAGCTGACGCGTAGCCAGATCACGACGAAGGCGAGCAGTCCGGTCTTCAGGAGGGTCCAGATCCAGCCGAGGCCGTCTGCGCCCCAGGGGCCGTGCCAGCCGCCGAGGAAGAGGACGGTGGTGAGGCCGCAGAGTACGACGATTCCGGCGTACTCGGCGAGGAGGAAGAGGGCGAAGCGCAGGCCCGTGTACTCGGTGTACGCACCGAAGATGATCTCCGAGTCGGCGACCGGCATGTCGAAGGGCGGGCGCTGGAGTTCGGCGAGGCCCGCGATGAAGAAGACCAGGGCGCCGACGATCTGCCAGGGCAGCCACCACCACTCGAAGGCGTTCAGGATGCCGGGCAGCGACACCGTCCCGGCGGCCATCGCGACCGAGGCCGCGGCGAGCAGCATCGGGAGTTCGTACGCCAGGAGCTGGGCCGCGGTGCGCAGGCCGCCGAGGAGGGAGAACTTGTTGGCGCTGGCCCAGCCCGCCATGAGCGAGCCGAGTACGCCGATGCCCATGACCGCGAGCACGAAGAAGATGCCCGCGTCGACGAGCTGGCCGACGGCGCCTTCGCTCGGGCCGATCGGGATGGCGACCAGGACGAGGAGGTACGGCAGCAGGGAGATGGCGGGGGCGAGCTGGAAGATCCGCCGGTCGGCCTTGGCCGGCACGACGTCTTCCTTCTGCGCGAACTTCACGCCGTCGGCGACGAGCTGGGCCCAGCCGTGGAAACCGCCCGCGTGCATGGGGCCGAGGCGGCCCTGCATGTGGGCCATCACCTTGTGCTCGGTCTGGCCGACGACCAGGGGCAGGACGAGGAATGCGGCGAAGACGATGAGCAGACGCAGGGCGACGTCGAGAACGTCGGTCACTCCGAGCCTCCTTGGCGGTCGGCTTCATCGTCGGGCTTGGCTGGGGCGGGCTTTGAGGGGTCGGGCTTGGCCGGGGCCGGCTTGGCGGGGGCCGGCTTGGCGGGGGCCGGCTTGGCGGGGGCCGGCTTGGCGCTCTCCCCCTCGCTCGCGTCGAACGCCGGGCGGGCCTGGTGCCACGGAGCGTCGGAAGCAGGTGCCGACGGCTCGGGCTTCGCCTCCGGTGCCGGAGCAGCCTCGGGCTTCGCCTCCGGTGCCGGAGCAGCCTCGGGCTTCGCCTCAGGCGCCGGAACGGCCGGTGCCTCCGGTCGCTGCGAAGCCGACCCCTGGCTCACACTCCGCGAACGGCGCGGTGCGGGTGCCGGAGTCTCCGGCTGGGCGCCCGCTGCCTGGCTGGCCGAGCCCTCTCCCGCCGTGCGTGCCCGGCGTACGGGACGGTCGCCCGCCGCGCGGGCGGCGCCGCGGGCCGGGCGGGCCGGGGCCGCCGGGAGCTGGCCCTTGAGGGGGCCCCATTCGTTCGGGTCGGGTACGCCGGGCGGCAGCATCTGGCGGCGCTTGGGCCCGCCGTGCTCCGACTCCCCCGGCTCCTTCGCGCCGGGCCACGCCTTGGCGACGCGCGCCGCCAGGACGAAGTCCTTGCGCAGGGGGTGGCCTTCGAAGGTGTCGGGGAGGAGCAGCGGGACCAGGTGCGGGTGGCCCTCGAAAGCCACGCCGAACATCTCGTGTGTCTCGCGCTCGTGCCATGCCGCGCCCGCGTAGACGCCGACCGCCGTCGG
Source organism: Streptomyces sp. Je 1-332 (assembly GCF_040730185.1). Taxonomy (NCBI): domain Bacteria; kingdom Bacillati; phylum Actinomycetota; class Actinomycetes; order Kitasatosporales; family Streptomycetaceae; genus Streptomyces; species Streptomyces sp. Je 1-332. The sequence goes on along the minus strand of NZ_CP160402.1, from coordinate 4,738,131 downwards.
CAGGACCGGGGCGTCGTGCGGAACGGTCGTACGGACGAGGAGGCGACGTACGGGAGCCAGGGCGACGACGTGGGCCGAGACGTGGAAGCCCGTGCCCGGTTCGTCGACGGCGCTCAGCCAGTCGAAGTAGGTGCAGGTCAGGGCCGTGCGCGCGGTTTCGAGCGCCGCGATCCACGAGCTCGGCGGGACGTCGACCGTCAGGAGGTCGTACGACTCGCCCGCCGTGGCGTCCGCGCCGAAGAGCTCCTCGACGGGGCTCGGCAGCCAGCCGGTCATGCCTTCCCCTCCCCAGAGCCTGAGTCAGAGGCCGGCACCGGCGGCTTCACGAGCCCGCTCTGCAGGGCCGCCGTCGAAGGGCGGCTGCCGTTGCCCTTACCGCGCCCGTACCGCTCCCCCAGCGACTCCGCCGCGATCTTCTCCTGGAGCTTGAGGATGCCCTGGAGCAGCGCCTCGGGCCGGGGCGGGCAGCCGGGTACGTAGACGTCGACCGGAATGATCTGGTCGACGCCCTTGGTCACCGCGTACGAATCCCAGTACGGGCCACCGCAGTTGGAGCAGGCGCCGAAGGAGATGACGTACTTGGGCTCGGGCATCTGCTCGTACAGGCGCTTCACGGCCGGGGCCATCTTGTCCGTGACCGTGCCGGAGACGACCATCAGGTCGGCCTGGCGCGGGCCCGGTGCGAACGGGATCACGCCGAGCCGGATGAAGTCGTGCCGGGCCATGGAGGCGGCGATGAACTCGATGGCGCAACACGCGAGGCCGAAGTTGAAGACCCACAGCGAGTACCGGCGGCCCCAGTTGAGGACCACCTTCATCGGCTCGGGGGCCAGCCGTGACAGCACGCCCAGCTTCTGCGGCTCGGGTGTGGGGAGCACGGTCGGCTCGGGCAGGAGCACGGGCTCCGGGGTGACGTCCGTGCGAGGACGCTCCGGGGTCACGTCCATGTGAGGACGCCCTTCTTGTATGCGTACAGCAGGCCCACGGTCAGGAAGCCGAGGAAGACGAACATCTCCAACAGCGTCGTCGCACCGTAGCCGGGCGCGGCGAAAACCGTCGCCCAGGGAAAGAGGAAGATCGAGTCGACGGCGAAGATGACATAGAGGAACGCGTAGACGTAGTAGCGGACCTGGGTATGTGCCCAGCCCTCGCCGACCGGGTCGACGCCGCACTCGTACGTCAGGAGCTTCTCGGGTGTCGGCACGACGGGACGCAACAGCCGCCCCGCGCCGAAGGCGACGGCGACGAACAGCACGCCGACGACGGCGAGCAGTCCGACGACGGAGTACGACTGGTAGTAGCTCGCCGCGACGTTCGTCACGTGCACGTCAGCCCCTCACTCCCTGACCGCCTCTGACACCCAGCGCTGTTCGACGATCTGTACGCACGGGAGTCTAGGGCCTGCTAAAGGTGAGGTAAGCAGAGCGTCATGCATCGGGTGGGGTTATCCCCCGGGTGTTCCTGGCGGCCCTCCTCATGGCGTCGCGGCGGCGTGCCGTGCACTCTGACCCGTATGACCGCACGCGCCATGTCCTCAGCCACGTCAGCCACGTCCTCGCCGCCCCCCGCCCGCTTCGCGGGATACGACGCGCGGACCTGGAAGGAGATCGCGCATCTCCTCGCCAACCTGCCGATCGGCGTGGCCGGTTTCGTCTACGTGGTCGTGACGCTCGCGGCCGGCTGCGGTCTCGCCGTGACGGTCGTCGGTCTGCCGCTGCTGGCGGGCGCGCTGCTCGGCGCCCGGCTGATCGGCAGGGCGGAGCGGGCGCGGGCGCGCAAGCTGCTCGGGCTGCGGATCGACGAGCCGAGTCCGATGCCCAAGCAGCGGGGGCACGGCTTCTTCAGCTGGCTGTGGTCGAGCCTGAAGGATCCGGTCGGCTGGCGCACGATGCTGTACTCGTTCATGCGGCTGCCCTGGGGCGTGGTGACCTTCGCCGTCACCCTGACCGGGCTCTTCGTGCTCTGGCCGGTGCTCCCCTACATCGTGCGCGGCCTGACGAACGCCGACCGCGCGATGGCGCGCGGGCTGCTGTCGCCCTCCGACGAACTGGAGCGGCGCATCGTGGAGTTGGAGTCGGACCGCGGTGTCGTCGTCGACACGGCCGCGGCCGACCTGCGCCGCATCGAGCGCGACCTGCACGACGGCGCGCAGGCACGCCTGGTGGCACTCGCCATGGGCCTCGGTCTGGCCAAGGAGAAGCTCCTGGAGGGCCAGGCCGACGACACCGTGGCGGCGATGGTCGACGAGGCGCACGGCGAGGTGAAGCTCGCCCTCCAGGAGCTGCGTGACCTGGCCCGCGGCATCCACCCCGCCGTCCTGACCGACCGCGGCCTGGATGCCGCGCTGTCCTCGGTGGCCTCGCGGTGCACGGTCCCGGTGAAGGTGACCGCCGATCTGCCGGCACGCCCGGCCGCCGCGATCGAGGGCATCGCGTACTTCACGGTCTCCGAGCTCCTGCAGAACGTGAGCAAGCACAGCGGGGCCCGTACGGCGTCCGTGGACGTGTGGCGGAGCGACCAGCGGCTGCTCATCCAGGTGGGGGACGACGGCCGGGGCGGCGCGAACCTGAACGGGGGCACGGGTATGGCGGGCCTCGCGGACCGGCTCGGCGCGGTCGACGGCCTGTTCGTGATCGAGTCGCCGGAGGGCGGGCCCACGACGATCACGGCGGAACTGCCGTGGCGTGACCGGGAGCAGGGCCAAGGCCAAGGCCAAGGCCAGGGCCAGGGCCAGGGCCAGGAGCTGGAGCAGGTCGTCCGGGGGTCCCGGGGGTCCCGGGGGTAGGGAAAACCCCCGGTCCAAGACACCTACGCACCACATGGTCCGGATCACCGGCGGCCAGCACTCTTGAGATACGACGCCGAACCAGCGCGTGACCCAAGAGGCAGCGCACATCAAGCAGCGCACGACCGAGCAGAAACGGACGACACCGATGGCCACGGAGTACGGACAGGAGTACGGACGCATGAACCGTTCGGAGTTCCGGGGATCCGACCTCGACGACCGGCGGCGCCGTCTTCCCGCCGGGCTGCGCGCGCCCATCGAGGCCCGTGCCTGGAAGGAGTTCGGCTATGTGCTCCTGAGCCTGCCGATCAGCATCGTCACGTTCGTGTTCGCGGTCACGATGCTGTCGCTCGGCGTGGGTCTGCTGGTCACGTTCATCGGCATCCCGGTCCTGGCCGCCGGGCTCGCCGCCTGCCGTGGCTTCGGCTCGCTGGAGCGGGTGCGGGCGCGGGCGCTCCTGGGCGTCGAGGTGGCGGCACCGGAGCCGCTGCGGCCCAAGAACGGCGGGGGGCCCATGGGGTGGATGGGCGCCGCGCTCAAGAGCGGAGTCTCCTGGCGGCACGTCCTCTACTCCATCCTCCACATGCCGTGGGCGGTCTTCTCCTTCGCCGTGTCGGTGGTCTTCTGGACGTATGGCTGGGCGATGCTCACGTACCCGCTGTGGCAGTGGCTCTTCCCGGTCTACGGCGGCCAGAACGGCATCCAGCTCTACCGCGACAACGGTCACCAGATCTATCTGGACAACCCCTTCGAGATCGGCGTCACCGCCCTCACCGGCCTGCTGGTCACGCTCGCCACGCCCTGGATCATCCGGGCCCTGACCACCGTCGACCGCGTCATGGTGGCCGGTCTGCTCGGCCCGTCGAGCCTGGCCACGCGCGTCGTCGAGCTGGAGTCGGACCGCGGCGTCGTCGTGGACACGGCCGCGGCCGACCTGCGCCGCATCGAGCGCGACCTGCACGACGGCGCGCAGGCACGCCTGGTGGCACTCGCCATGGACCTGGGCCTGGCCAAGGAGAAGCTGACGGAGGACCCGGATGCCGCGGCGCGCATGGTGGGCGAGGCGCACGGCGAGGTGAAGGTGGCCCTCCAGGAGCTGCGTGACCTGGCCCGCGGCATCCACCCCGCCGTCCTGACCGACCGCGGCCTGGACGCGGCGCTCTCCGCGCTCGCCGCCCGGTGCACCGTTCCGGTCCAGGTCGAGGTGGACCTGCCCGCGCGTCCCGCCGCCGCGATCGAGGGCATCGCGTACTTCACGGTCTCCGAGCTCCTGCAGAACATCAGCAAGCATGCGCGGGCGTCGCGCGGTTCGGTCGACGTGTGGCAGGTCGAGGGCCGGCTGATGCTTCAGGTCTCCGACGACGGGGCCGGGGGCGCGGATGTCACCGGTGGCTCCGGTCTCGCGGGGCTCGCCGAGCGGCTCGACGCCGTCGACGGGATTCTGGTGGTGGATTCCCCTGCGGGCGGGCCCACGACGGTGACTGCTGAGCTGCCCTGGCGGGCGTAGCCCGTCTCCCGTCCAGCCGCTTCGCAGCGGATCTTTCCCACCTGCCCACCCGATCACCCCGCAGAGGGGGCGGGTGGGCTCCGCCGTGCCCCGCCGTGCCCAGCCGTGGCCCGCCGTGCGCGAACACGTCGCAAGCGGTTGTCCACGAACGCCGTAACGCCCCTTCGTGCGCGTTCGTACGCGCGATACTGAGGTGCCGATACCGAGGCGCCGATACTGGGGCGCCGGGGGACAACCAGAACCACATATGCCGGGGGGCCATGAACGTGGAGGACAAAGTGCGGGTCGTCATCGCCGAGGATTCGGTGCTGCTCAGGGAGGGCCTGACCCGGTTGCTGACCGACCGCGGGCACGACGTCGTCGCGGGGGTGGGCGACGCGGACGCGCTGATCAAGACGATCGGCGAACTCTCCTCGGCGGGCGAGCTGCCCGACGTCGTCGTCGCCGACGTGCGGATGCCGCCGACGCACACCGACGAGGGGGTGCGGGCCGCGGTGCATCTGCGCCACCGGTTCCCGGGGCTCGGGGTACTCGTCCTCTCGCAGTACGTCGAGGAGCAGTACGCCACCGAACTGCTCGCCGGGTCCAGCCGCGGCGTCGGCTATCTGCTCAAGGACCGCGTCGCCGAGGTGCGCGAGTTCGTGGACGCCGTGGTGCGCGTCGCGGAGGGCGGCACCGCGCTCGACCCGGAGGTCGTGGCACAGCTGCTCGGCCGCAGCCGCAAGCAGGACGTCCTCGCGGGGCTTACTCCACGCGAACGCGAGGTACTCGGCCTGATGGCCGAGGGGCGGACGAACTCGGCGGTGGCCCGGCAGTTGGTGGTGAGCGACGGCGCGGTCGAGAAGCACGTCAGCAACATCTTCCTGAAGCTGGGGCTCTCCCAGAGCGACGGGGACCACCGGCGTGTGCTTGCGGTCCTCACCTACCTCAACTCCTAGCAATCTGACGCTGCGTCAGCTAATGAGTGCCACTAGAGGTATCAGCGGGAGCGCGCGAGAGCAGGAGCAGGGACGCGAGCACGAACACGAGCACGAACGCGAGCAAGGAGCACGGTCCTAGAACCAAAGGATGAGCGGGGGGCGTCTCCCATGGCAGGCCGGGAGGCGGGGCACAGCACGGCAAACTGGGGCATATGCGCATCTCAAAATCAGGTCCATCATGCGATCCGCCCCAGGAAGGCGACCCTTACCGACGTAGGGTGGGCCTTGGGAAGGCCGGTCGCCCAGCCCTTCCCGCTCAGCCGCCCGAGGGAGGTCCAGTTCAGTGACCAGCCAGGTCAGTAGCCCAGCAGAGCAGGCCGATGGGGCAGTCGTCGGAGAGCAGCGCAAGCATGCTGGTGAGAAGGATGTGCGCCGTCTGGACCGGGTGATCATTCGCTTCGCGGGTGACTCGGGTGACGGTATGCAGCTCACCGGTGACCGGTTCACCTCGGAGACGGCGTCCTTCGGTAACGACCTGTCGACGTTGCCGAACTTCCCCGCCGAGATCCGTGCCCCTGCCGGGACCCTGCCGGGCGTGTCCTCCTTTCAGCTGCACTTCGCCGACCACGACATCCTCACGCCGGGCGACGCGCCGAACGTCCTCGTCGCGATGAACCCGGCGGCGCTGAAGGCGAACATCGCCGACGTGCCGCGCGGCGCGGAGATCATCGTCAACACGGACGAGTTCTCCAAACGGGCGATGCAGAAGGTCGGCTACGAGGTCTCGCCGCTGGAGGACGGTTCGCTGGACGGCTACAGCGTCCACCCGGTGCCGCTGACGACGCTGACGGTGGAGGCGCTCAAGGAGTTCGACCTCTCCCGCAAGGACGCGGGCCGCAGCAAGAACATGTTCGCGCTCGGGTTGTTGTCGTGGATGTACCACCGGCCGACCGAGGGGACGGAGAAGTTCCTGCGGGCGAAGTTCGCGAAGAAGCCGGACATCGCGGAGGCGAACATCGCCGCGTTCCACGCCGGTTGGAACTTCGGCGAGACGACCGAGGACTTCGCGGTCTCCTACGAGGTCGCTCCGGCCGCCCAGGCGTTCCCGACCGGCACGTACCGCAACATCTCCGGGAACCTGGCCCTGTCCTACGGGCTGATCGCGGCGGGCCGGCAGGCGGACCTGCCGCTGTATCTGGGCTCGTATCCGATCACCCCGGCCTCGGACATCCTGCACGAGCTCAGCAAGCACAAGAACTTCGGCGTACGCACCTTCCAGGCCGAGGACGAGATCGCGGGGATCGGGGCGGCGCTGGGCGCGGCGTTCGGCGGGTCGCTGGCGGTGACGACCACGTCGGGGCCGGGTGTGGCGCTGAAGTCGGAGACGATCGGGCTCGCGGTCTCTCTTGAACTGCCGCTGCTGGTCGTGGACATCCAGCGCGGTGGTCCCTCCACCGGTCTGCCGACCAAGACGGAGCAGGCGGATCTGCTCCAGGCGATGTTCGGGCGCAATGGTGAGGCGCCGGTGCCGATCGTGGCGCCGATGACGCCGGCCGACTGTTTCGACGCGGCGCTGGAGGCGGCGCGGATCGCGGTCTCCTACCGCACGCCGGTGTTCCTGCTGTCCGACGGTTATCTGGCCAACGGCTCCGAGCCGTGGCGCATCCCGGACACCGACGAACTCCCGGATCTGCGGGTGCAGTTCGCCTCGGGGACCAACCACACCGAGGACGACGGCACCGAGGTCTTCTGGCCGTACAAGCGTGATCCGCACACGCTGGCCCGTCCGTGGGCGATTCCCGGCACGCCCGGTCTCGAGCACCGTATCGGCGGCATCGAGAAGCAGGACGGCACCGGCAACATCTCCTACGACCCCGCCAACCACGACTTCATGGTCCGCACCCGCCAGGCCAAGATCGACGGAATCCAGGTCCCGGACCTGGAGGTCGACGACGCCACCGGGGACGCCAAGTTGCTCGTCCTCGGCTGGGGTTCGACCTACGGGCCCATCACCGCGGCGGTACGGCGCCTGCGGGCGACCGGTCAGAGCGTGGCGCAGGCCCATCTGCGCCACCTCAACCCGTTCCCACGGAATCTGGGCGAGGTCCTGAAGCGTTACGAGAAGGTGGTGATCCCCGAGATGAACCTCGGGCAGCTCGCCACGCTCCTCCGCGCCAAGTACCTCGTGGACGCGGTCTCGTACAACCAGGTCAATGGAATGCCGTTCAAGGCCGAGCAGCTCGCCACGGCTCTCAAGGAGGCCATCAATGGCTGACACGAAGACCGAAGGCCCCGGGAGCACGATCGAAGCGCTCTCGCTGGTGCCCAAGGCCGAGGCCAAGCAGTCCATGAAGGACTTCAAGTCCGATCAGGAGGTGCGTTGGTGCCCCGGCTGCGGTGACTACGCGGTCCTGGCCGCCGTGCAGGGCTTCATGCCCGAACTCGGCCTGGCCAAGGAGAACATCGTCTTCGTCTCCGGCATCGGCTGCTCCAGCCGCTTCCCGTACTACATGAACACCTACGGGATGCACTCCATCCACGGCCGCGCCCCCGCCATCGCCACCGGACTCGCCTCCTCCAGGCGGGACCTGAGCGTGTGGGTCGTCACCGGCGACGGCGACGCCCTGTCCATCGGCGGCAACCACCTCATCCACGCCCTGCGCCGCAACGTCAACCTCAAGATCCTGCTCTTCAACAACCGGATCTACGGACTGACCAAAGGCCAGTACTCCCCCACCTCCGAAGTCGGCAAGATCACCAAATCGACGCCGATGGGTTCGCTGGACGCACCCTTCAACCCGGTGTCGCTGGCGATCGGAGCGGAGGCGTCGTTCGTCGCACGGACCGTGGACTCCGACCGCAAACACCTCACCTCGGTGCTACGCGAAGCCGCTGAACACCCCGGCACCGCGCTGGTGGAGATCTACCAGAACTGCAACATCTTCAACGACGGCGCCTTCGAGGTCCTCAAGGACAAGCAGCAGGCCGAGGAGGCGGTGATCCGCCTGGAACACGGGCAGCCCATCCGCTTCGGGGCCCCCATGGAGGGCGGCCTCGGCTCCAAGGGCGTCGTACGCGACCCGGCCACCGGCGATCTCAAGGTCGTCCCCGTCACCCCTGAGACCGAGCCCCAGATCCTGGTCCACGACGCGCACTCCACCTCCCCGACGCTCGCCTTCGCCCTCTCGCGCCTCGCCGACCCCGACACCCTGCACCACACCCCCATCGGCGTCCTCCGCAACGTCGAGCGCCCGGTCTACGACACGCTGATGTCCGACCAGCTCGACACCGCCATCGAGCAGAACGGCAAGGGCGACCTGGCCGCGCTCCTCGCGGGCGGCGACACCTGGACCGTCGTCGGCTAGCTCAACTCGCACTCTTCCAAGCCCGGTTCTGATCCCTCAGGACCGGGCTTCGTCGTACGCCTTCCCCTGGGACCGGGCCTCGTCGTACGCCAGGCGCGCTTCCTGTACGTCCGCCAGGCGCCGCTCGGTCCACTCGGCGAGCGCCCGGACCTGCGAGCCAACCTCGCGCCCGAGGTCGGTGAGCGAGTAGTCGACGCGCGGCGGGATGACCGGCTTGGCGTCGCGGTGCACCAGGCCGTCGCGCTCCAGGGTCTGGAGGGTCTGCGTCAGCATCTTCTCGCTGACCCTGCCGAGGGCCCGGCGCAGCTCACTGAAGCGGTACGAACGCTCGTCCAGGGTGATCAGGACGAGCACGCCCCAGCGGCTCGTGACGTGTTCCAGGACGAGGCGCTGCGGGCACATGCCCTCGTCCCCGAGATTCCAGTTACTTACTGCCATGCCAGTACCTTACTTCAAAGTGGGTACTTTCCAATAGTTAGCGCCCGACGTAGGCTCACTGTCGAACCGCACCAAAGGGCACCAGAGGGAGATAACAGACATGAGCATCGTCGTCACCGGAGCCACCGGACAGCTCGGCCGTCTCGTCATCGACGGGCTGCTCGGCGCGCAGGTGCCCGCGGGGCAGATAGCCGCCGTCGTCCGCGACAAGGAGAAGGCCGCGGACCTCGCCGCGCGGGGCGTGGAGCTGCGGATCGCGGACTACAACGCACCCGAGACCCTCGCCGGCGTCTTCGCCGCGGGCGACAGGGTCCTGCTGATCTCCGGAAGCGAGGTCGGGCGGCGGGTGGCGCAGCACGCGGCGGTGATCGACGCGGCGCGTGCCGCGGGGGTCGCGCTGCTCGCGTACACCGGTGTCCTCGGCGGACCCGACGCCGACCTCGACCTCGCGGCCGAGCACAAGGAGACCGAGCGGCTCATCCTCGCGTCCGGGCTTCCGCACACGTTCCTGCGCAACGGCTGGTACCACGAGAACTACACGGCCAACCTCGCTCCCGTCCTGGAGCACGGCGCCGTCGTCGCCTCCGCGGGCGAGGGCAGGATCGCCTCCGCCTCGCGGGCCGACTACGCGGCTGCCGCCGTCGCCGTACTGACCGGCGAGGGCCACGAGGGCAAGGCGTACGAGCTGAGCGGCGATGTCGCGTGGAGCTTGGCCGAGTACGCCGCCGAGGTCGCCCGACAGAGCGGCAAGGACATCTCGTACACGAACGTGCCCGCCGAGCAGAACCTCGCGATCCTGACCGGCGCGGGCGTTCCCGAGCAGTTCGCCGCGATCCTCGTCGACATGGACTCGGCGATCGAGCGGGGGCTGCTCGCCGGTACGAACGGCGATCTGGCCCGGCTCATCGGGCGCCCGACCACGCCTGTCGCCGACGCGATCTCGGCGGCGCTCAAGAGCTGAGGGCGAATGGGGGGCGCCGGGGCCGGCGGGGGCGTCGGGAGCGGCGGGAGCGTCGGGGGCGGCGAGACGGAGGTCATGACCGTTTTCGTGAGACGGGCATGACACGGGGCCTCCTGTCCCGCTACCTTCTTGGGGGCAGCGTGGGGCTGCCTCGCACCAAGGAGGACCCGTGGACGCTGCCGCAGCCGAGAAGTCGAGGAGCGAGCAGCGCATAGGTCTGCTGAACGGTTTCGCGGCGTACGGAATGTGGGGCCTCGTGCCCCTCTTCTGGCCCCTGCTCAAGCCGGCCGGGGCGGGCGAGATCCTCGCGCACCGCATGGCCTGGTCCCTCGTCGTGGTGGGCATCGCGCTCCTCGTCGTGCGGCGCTGGGCCTGGGCGGGCGAGCTGATCCGCCAACCGCGCAAGCTGGGCCTCGTGACGATCGCCGCGGCGGTCATCACGATCAACTGGGGCGTCTACATCTGGGCCGTGAACTCCGGCCACGTCGTGGAGGCCTCCCTCGGCTACTTCATCAACCCCCTGGTCACCATCGCCATGGGCGTCCTGATCCTCGGCGAGCGGCTGCGTCCCGTGCAGTGGGCGGCCGTCGCCGTCGGCCTCGTGGCGGTCCTCGTGCTCGCCTTCGGGTACGGGCAGCCGCCGTGGATCTCGCTCTGCCTCGCCTTCTCCTTCGCCGTGTACGGCCTGGTGAAGAAGAAGGTCGGGCTCAGCGGTCTGGAGTCGCTCGCGGCCGAGACCGCGGTCCAGTTCCTGCCCGCGGTCGGCTTCCTGGTGTGGCTGAGTGTGCGGGGCGACGCCACGTTCGGCGCGGAGGGCTTCGGGCACGGGGCGCTGCTCGCGGCGACCGGTGTGGTCACCGCCATCCCGCTGGTCTGCTTCGGCGCCGCGGCGATCCGGGTGCCGCTCGCGACGCTGGGGATGTTGCAGTACCTCGCGCCCGTCTTCCAGTTCCTGCTCGGCATCCTGTACTTCCACGAGGCGATGCCGCCCGAGCGGTGGGCCGGGTTCGGGCTTGTGTGGGTGGCGTTGACGTTGCTGACCTGGGATGCGGTGCGCGGTGCGCGGCTTGGTGCGGTGCGGGTCGCTGCCGCTCGGCGGGGTTCCGTGGCTTCGGTTGCCCCCGTCGCGGGGCGGGAGACCGAGCCGATGACTCCCGCTGCCGGGCGGGGCACGGAGTCCGGGGTCTGACTTGCCCCTGCGGGCTGCGCCGTCCGTCTCTGCGGGTCGGCCGTGGCCGGTCGCGCAGTTCCCCGCGCCCCTTAAAAGCGCTTGCCCGCGGGGCGCCGTTTCTTAGCCGCGGGCTCGTTGTGGCCGGTCGCGCAGTTCCCCGCGCCCCTTAAATGCGCCTGCCTGCGGGGCGCCGTTTCTTAGCGCGGGCTCGTTGTGGCTGAGCGCGCCGTTCCCCGCGCCCCTTTGGGGCGCTCGTGTCGGGCCTCTTTTTTGTCCGCCGGGCCGTCGTGGCTGGGCGCGCCGTTCCCCGCGCCCCTTTGGGGCGTTAGCGTCGGGCTGCCCCCTCCGGGGCCTTCTTCGCGTACTCCGTGAAGTCGCGTGGTTCTCGGCCCAGTACGTCTCGTACGCCGTTCACCGGGGTGGCGTTGTGGCCGTCGGTCAGCCAGGTGAGGATGTCTGCCAGGGCTCGGGCCGGTTCGGCGGGGACGTTGGCTGCGGTCAGTTCCGTCACGTACTCGTCCGCCGTGATGTGCTCGAAGCGCATCGGGCGCCCCCACGCGTCCGCCAGCTCCGCGACCGCTTCGGCGAAGGTCAGTGCTCGGGGGCCGGAGAGTTCGTAGACCCGGCCCGTGTGTCCCTGCTCGGTGAGCAGCGCGGCGGCCACGTCCGCGATGTCTTCCGCGTCGACGAACGGTTCGGGCACGTCGCCGACCGGCAGCGCGAGTCGGCCCTCGCGCAAGGGCGCGGCGAAGATGTCCTCGTCGAAGTTCTGCGAGAAGTTGTTGGGCCGGATCACCGTCCAGTCCACGCCCGCCTCGCGCACCACCCGCTCGGCCTCCGCCATCGACGGCTCGAAGGAGTCGCCGAACACCTCGACGCCCCGCCCGGAGAGGACGACGAAGCGGCGTACGCCCGCTGCGGCCGCCTGGTGGACGAAGTCGGCGATCGGGCGTGGCTCGGGCGGGCCGACCAGGTAGAGCGCGGTCACGCCTTCCAGGGCCTCGCTGACCGCCGGACGGCCGGGGGGCGGCTCGCCGCGGGCCGTGGGATGACCGGCTCGCCGCGGGAGGCGCCGTGCCGGGTCCGCGAGTGAAACACGTGGGCCCCACCTCCTGTGATTCGGGCATCATCGTCGCTACCTTCGCCCATAAGGGAACAGAAGTGACCGAAAGCGACATGATCCGACCGAGCTTGACGGGAGGTCGAGCCCCTCGTGCCCGAGACGACGCGCTCGCCCGGCCGCCTCCCGAGCCGCTCCCCTCGCCGCCTTGCAGGCCGCCGCCTCGCAGGCCGCCGCCTCTCCGGCCGTCGGCCCTCCGCCCGCGACGACCTTCCCCTCCTGATCGCCTGCCTCGCCTTCGCGGCCCTCTCCCTGGCCCTCGTCCCCCTCACCCTGTCCCTCGGCTGGGACGAGATCGTCTACGCGAGCCGCTTCCCGCCGTACGCGCCCGCCACCCCGTTCAGCGCTCCCCGCACCCGAGGCGTGCCGCTCCTCATCTCCCCCGTGGCGACCTGGAGCGACTCCACCGTCCTGCTCAGGGTGTGGCTGACGCTGCTCTCGACCGCCGCCCTCTACCTGGGCTTCCGCCCCTGGCTGCGTGTCGTCGCGCACCGCCCCGTCGCCGTCGGCGTGGCCGCCGGTCTCTACGGCAGCCTCTGGTTCGCGCTGTTCTACGCGAACGCCGCGATGCCGAACCACTACACCGCCATGGGCGTCACTGCGGCGGTCGGGCTCTTCCTCGGGGCGCGCCCCGGACGCCTCGCCCTCGCGGGGATCGCGGCGGGGCTCGCCGTCGCCGCCCTGATGCGCCCCAACGACGGTGCCGCCGTCGCCGTCCCGCTGCTCGCCGCGGCCCTGCTGGTGCCCGCCTGGCGGACACGGGGGCGTCTGCTCGCCGTGATGGGCGGCCTCCTGGCCGGTCTGCTGCCGTGGGCCATCGAGGCGTACGTCCGCTTCGGCGGTGTCCGCGCACGGCTCACCGCCGCGAGCGACGTGCAGGGAGGCCTGCGCCCCCTGGCCGCCATCGAGGCCCAATTCACCGCCCTGGACGGCCCCTTGCTGTGCAGGCCGTGCGCCGCCGACCAGCTCAGAATCGTGGCCGCCGAGTGGTGGATCCTGCTGCCGCTGCTCGTGGCCGCCGGGCTGTGGGCCGCGGGGCGGACAGTCGACGCCGTGGCCGCAGGCCCAGCCCTCGGGGCGGCCCCTCGCGACCTCTGGCTGGCCGTGCTCGTCGCCGTGGCCGCCGCCCTGCCCTACTTCTTCCTCGTCCCCTACGGGGCTCCCCGCTTCCTCCTGCCCACCCACGCCCTCCTCGCGGTGCCCGCCACCCTGGGCCTCCTTGCCCTCGTCGACCGGGCGAGGCGCCCCGCCGGCCGCGCGAGGCGCACCATCGCCGTCGGCGTCGTAGGCCTCCTCGTCGCCCACCTCGCGGTGCAACTCCTGCTCGCCTTCGGCAACGCCCGTATCCAGGTCGGTGCCCGCGGCGACTGGGACCGCATCACCGACGTTCTGTACGAGCACGGGGTCCGCGCCCCCTGCCTCCTGAAAGGCAACACTTCGGTGATCCCCATCGCGTACGTCTCCGGATGCTCGGCCGTCCGCCACGGTGACCGGCGGCAGCCCGCCGCTCTGGTACTGCGCGGGAAGAAGCCTCCGCGCTGGGCCCGTGACTGGCGGCGCCACCCCGTTCCGGACACCTACGCCCCCGGCTGGGCGGTGCTCGTGCCGCCGTCACCCGCGTTGCGGAACCCCCCGCCGACGCCCGCCTTGCAGAACACCCCGCCCGATATGCGGTCTTGACGCACGGTCAAGCTCACCCCCACCATCAGGCACGCCAATTCCTTTCGACGTTCAGGGAATTCGGCGTACCGCGAACCCCCCACGCAACGAACGATCCAACAGAACACGGAGCCCCCCACATGAAGCTCTCCGTTCCCGGACGCGTCACGGCGGCCGCCGTCATAGCCGTCACCGGACTCTTCACGACCAGCGCCCTGTCCTCCGCGGCCCCGGCCCCCACAGCCGCCGCCCCCGACATCTCCGTGGCCAACGTCCAGGCCCACCTCTCGCAGCTGCAGTCCATCGCCTCGTCCAACGGCGGCAACCGCGCCCACGGCAGCGCGGGCTACAAGGCCTCCGTCGACTACCTCAAGGGCAAGCTGGACGCAGCCGGATTCACCACGTCACTCCAGGAGTTCACCTCCAACGGCAAGACCGGCTACAACCTGATCGCGGACTGGCCCGGCGGCTCGGCCGACCAGGTCGTCATGGCGGGCTCGCACCTGGACAGCGTCGCTTCGGGACCCGGCATCAACGACAACGGCTCCGGCTCCGCCGCGATCCTGGAGACCGCGCTCACCGTGGCGCGCGAGCAGTACAAGCCGGCCAAGCACCTGCGGTTCGCCTGGTGGGGCGCGGAGGAACTGGGCCTCGTCGGCTCCTCACACTACGTGGACAAGCTGCCCGCGGCCGAGCGCTCGAAGATCAAGGGCTATCTGAACTTCGACATGATCGGCTCCCCGAACCCGGGCTACTTCGTCTACGACGACGACCCGACCATCGAGAAGACCTTCAAGGACTTCTACGGCGGCCTCGACATCACCACGGAGCCCGACGAGGAGGGCGACGGCCGCTCCGACCACGCGCCGTTCAAGGACGCAGGGGTCCCGGTCGGCGGGCTGTTCAGCGGCGCCGACTACAAGAAGACCGCCGAGCAGGCCCGGAACTGGGGCGGCACGACCGGTGAGCCGTTCGACAAGTGCTACCACTCCGCGTGCGACACGGAGTCGAACATCGACGGCACCGCGCTCGACCGCAACAGCGACGCCGTGGCGTACGCGGTGTGGGGGCTCTCCGCCTGACGGTCCCCCGCCCTGCGAGTCGGGTACCCCCTGGACGCAATTACCTGCGCGTGCATATAGTGCAAGCGCAGGTAATTGCACGGCCCTGCGCGGCCGTGCGCCACCACGCCTCAGACCAGGGGGACCACCATGACCCGCAAGTTCCTGTTCGTGCTCGGCAGTGCCCGCCCCGATGGCAACACGGAGACGCTGGCCCGCAAGGCCGCCGAGCAGCTCCCGCCGGACGTCGAGCAGCGCTGGCTGAACCTCGCCGACCACCCACTGCCCGACTTCGAGGACCTGCGCCACGACAGCACCCGGCCCCGGGCCCGCCCCCGGCCCGTCGGCGACCACGAGGCGGCGCTCCTGGACGCCACCCTCGATGCCACGGACATCGTCATCGTGTCGCCCCTGTACTGGTACTCGCTCTCGGCCACCACCAAGCGCTACCTCGACCACTGGGACGCCTGGCTGGAGGTCCCGGAGGTCGACTTCAAGAACACGATGGCTGGCCGCACCCTGTGGGGCGTGACCGTGCTCGCACACCAGGAGGAGGAGGTCGCGGGCCCGCTGATCGGCACCCTGAACCACACCGCCGCCTTCTTCCCGATGCACTTCGGCGGCGTCCTGCTCGGCAACGGCTCCCGGCCCGGCAACGTACTCGACGACACCGAGGCCATCGCCCGCGCCAAGACCTTCTTCACGCAGGAACCGCCGCTCGCCCGCTACCCGTACGACAACTGACGCGCGCACGCGGCCACGGGGCGCCCTACGCCGTGATGTCCTTCGCCCCGAATCTCGCCCACGCCGCCGAGCCGAACAAGGCCGCGTACAGGCCCTGGAGGCCGAGGTTCTTGACCAGCTCGTCCCAGTAGACGGGCTCACGCATCAGGTCCGCGAAGGACAGCCAGTAGTGCGAGAAGAAGTACGGCTGGATGGCGTGCAGTTGAGGGATCTGGTCGAGGATCTGGATGGTGATGAGCAGTCCGACGGTCGTCGCCATCGCCGCGATGCCGCTGCTCGTCAGCGTCGACACGAACAGACCGAGCGCCGCCACACCGATCAGTGACGCGGCGACCACGAGTGCGATGAGCAGGGCCCGTGCCAGCCCTTCGCCGAAGCCGATCCGGGTGCCGGAGATCGTGGTGACCTCGCCGAGCGGGAACAGCAACGCCCCGACGGCGAGCGCGGACACGGCGACGACGAGCGTCGCGACCAGGCAGAACGTCATCGCCGTCGCGTACTTGGCGAGCAGCAGGCGCGTACGTCCCGCGGGGGCGACCAGGAGATAGCGCAGCGTCCCCGCGCTGGACTCGCCCGCGATGGAGTCGCCCGCGACGACACCGACCGCCATGGGCAGGAAGAAGGGGAGGGTCGCGGCGAGCGCGGTGAAGACCAGGAACAGGCCGTTGTTGGTGACCTGCGCGATGAACGCCGGGCCCCCGCCCTCGCCTCCCCCGCCCATCGACGAACCGTCACTGGTCTCGATCCTGACGGCCACGCCCACGAGGACCGGCACGGCGGCGAGCACACCGAGCAGGGCGAGGGTGCGCCAGCGGCGGAAGGTGATGCCCAGCTCACTGCGGAAGAGACCGAAGGTCCAGATCCGCCGCACTGCGCGGGGGCCGCTCACCTCTCGTACCGCATCGGCTCGCACGTCATCCGCTCGTACGCCGTCGGCCTCCGCGCCATCGGCCTCAGCCCGCGACATCGAAGCCCTCCCCCGTCAGCACCACGAAAGCGTCCTCCAGCGAGGCACGTTCGACGCCGAAGCCCCGTACCCGTACGCCCGCGCCGACCAGCGCGGCGTTCAGCTCAGCGAGGTCGGTGCCGGTCTCCGCGCCCGGCGGCTCGCCCGTCACGCGGTCCTCCGTCACGAAGAGGTCCGTCACGCCGAGTTCCTTCAGGACACGGACCGCGTCCCCCGTGTCCGGCGTCGTCACGACGAGCCGTCCCCGCGCGCCGGCGGCGAGTTCGGCGAGTTCGGCCACAGAGCCCTGGGTGATCAGTCGGCCCTTGGCCATCACCGCGGCATGCGTACAGACCTGCTCGATCTCGTCCAGGAGGTGCGAGGAGAGGAAGACGGTCGTGCCGTCCGACGCCAACTCCCGGACCAGCGCACGGATTTCGCGCATGCCCTGTGGATCGAGGCCGTTGGTCGGCTCGTCGAGCACGAGGAGCCTGCGCGGCTGGAGCAGCGCCGCCGCGAGGCCGAGGCGCTGCTTCATGCCGAGTGAGTACGCCTTCGCCTTCTTGCCGGCGGCGGCGCTCAGCCCCACCCGGTCCAGGGCCGCTCCGGCGCGGGCGCGGCGGGTGCGCGGATCGGCGGTGGGGTCGGCGGCGTCGTACCGCAGGAGGTTGTCGCGGCCGGAGAGGAAGCCGTAGAGGGCGGGGCCTTCGATGAGCGCGCCGACGTACGGCAGCACCCTTCGCGTCTCGCGCGGCATGGGGTGGCCCAGGACCCGTGCCTGGCCGGAAGTCGGCTCGATCAGGCCCATCAGCATGCGGATGGTGGTCGTCTTGCCGGAGCCGTTCGGTCCGAGGAACCCGAAGACGCTGCCCTGGGGGACGGTGAGGCTCAGCCTGTCCACGGCCAGCTGCTTGCCGTAGCGCTTGGTGAGGGTGTCCGTCTCGATCACGCTGTGCGCCGGGCTGCCGTTGCTGGGCGGCACCTTGTCCTCCCTCACCGTTGCGGCGGGCTCAGGGGTGTTCCCCCCTGAACCCGCCGCCTGTACGTCCTCTGCGAGTGCTTCGTGGCTTGTCGCGCAGTTCCCCGCGCCCCTTAAGGGGCGCCCCTAGCTCGCCGCGTTCGCCGCCTTCACGAGGGCGTCCTTGGTGACCGCGCCCGCGTAGACCTTGCCGTCCTCGGTGATGAGGGCGTTGACCAGGCGCGTCTTGAAGACCGTGCCCGAGCCGAAGTCGCCCGACACCTTGTCGCCGAGCGAGTCGAGGAGCTGCTGCGCCTCCGGCGGGACGTCGCCGGAGCCGCCCGTCGGGATGCCCTGGCCGCCCGGCAGTTCCAGCTCGGCGATGGAGTTCCAGCCCTTGCCGATGACGTTCAGACCGTTCAGATCCTCCCCGCCCTTGAACTCCTTGCCCTTGAACTCCTTGCCCTCGGACGCCTCTCCCTTGAACTTCTTGGCGTCGTCGCCCTCCGTGACCTTCGCGCCCTTCGGCGGCGTGAAGTCGAAGGTCGATGCCTCGGGCTTCGCGAAGTCGACCTTGGTGAAGCCCGCGTCGACGACCGCGCTGCCGCCGCCGGACGGGCTGAGCGTGAACTTCAGCGGCGTACCGGTCCTGGCGTCCACGGCGACCGTGATCTGGCCGACCGTCGAGCCGGACTGCTTGGGCTTGATGACCAGGCGGTAGGCGTCGCGGCCTGCGACCTGCGCGGTGCCGTCCACCTTCACCGACGTCGTGTCGTCGACCGCCTTCAGCGCTTCGTCGGCCAGTTCCTTGGGAGTGGACGGGACGTCCTTCGGGAGGTCCTCGGGGGCGTCCTTCTTGCCGGAATCCCCGGCCTTGCCCGCCGACTTGGAGTGGTGAACCTCGTTCGACTTGCTGTCGTAGGCCCACACGTCGTCGCCGTTGTGGATCAGGCTGTACTCGGCCGCGTCGTCGATGACGGACAGCTTCTGCTTGTCGGGGCCGTCGGCGGCGACGCGCAGCGTGTGCGTGCCGGTGGCCAGTTCCATCAGCTTGGCCTGCGGGTCCGCGGCCGAGCCCGCGCCGTCCCCGCCGTCATCGCCGCCCGAGCCGCCGCCCTGCGCGAGGCCGCCGGCCATGTCGCCGCCGAAGGACGGCAGGCCGAGGTCGGTGCTGATCTTCACGGTGCCGGAGAGCTGCTCCGTGTCCGACGCGGCGATCTTCTCGATGAGTTCCTGCGCGGTGACGTCGGGCAGCTTGGGGTCTCCCGACGTGGCGAGCGCCGGGACGAGCCCGATGGTCGCCGCCGCCACCCCCGCCACCGCGACGGGAACCACGTAACGCGCCGCCTTGCGGCGGCCGGCGCGCAGCTCTCCGGTCTCGCTGGTGTTCTGCTCCGGTTCGTACGGTGCCATTGTGTGCCCTACCTCCGTGGTCGGCGGCGGCCTTCCCAGTACGTGCGTGCGTCCACTCCGCGCCGCCATTCTCACCCGAATAGGTCAGGAGTGGTTGTTCTTGCCGGGCCTTGTTGTTGTCCATACGACCAAATCGGCCAGCCAGAAGCGTCAGACCCCGGGAGCAACTCCACGTACTGCTGTGGGATGACACAGAGGGGCGGCACCTCCCCCAACCAGTAGGGGAAGCACCGCCCAGGCAGTCATGACCCAACTCAGGGCACAGCGCCACACGTAGTCCGTCTTGCTCGGGACGCTCGCGCGACAGCGAGTGTGACCTCAGTCACATTCCGCGTTCGGGCCTCAGCCGGCCCGGTGCACCACAAGATCGCAGAGCTCGACCAGCGCCGTCTTCGCGTCGCAGTCCCGCAGCGGCGCGAGGGTGTCCCGCGCCTCCTCCGCGAACCGCACGGTGTCCTTGCGCGCCTGCTCCAGGGCCGGGTGGACCCGCAGCCGGGCCAGCGCCTCGGCGTGCCGCGCGTCGTCCGTCAGGTCCGAGTCCAGGAGCTCCGACAGGGCGATGTCCTCGGCGAGCCCGAGCTTCTCCACCCGCTCGCGCAGGCGCAGGACCGGAAGCGTGGGAATGCCCTCGCGAAGGTCGGTGCCCGGCGTCTTGCCGGACTCGTGCGAGTCGGATGCGATGTCCAGTACGTCGTCGGCGAGCTGGAAGGCGACACCGAGCCGCTCGCCGTACTGGGTCAGGACGTCCACGACGGTCTCGTCGGCGCCCGACATCATGGCGCCGAAACGACACGCCACGGCGACGAGCGAGCCGGTCTTGCCGCCCAGCACGTCGAGGTAGTGGTCGACCGGGTCGCGGCCCTCGCTCGGCCCCGCCGTCTCCAGGATCTGGCCCGTGACCAGGCGTTCGAAGGCCTCCGCCTGGATGCGGACGGCGTCCGGACCGAGGTCGGCCAGGATGTACGAGGCGCGGGCGAACAGGAAGTCACCCGTGAGGACGGCGACGGAGTTGCCCCAGCGCTGGTTGGCGCTCTCGACACCGCGGCGCACGTCCGCCTCGTCCATCACGTCGTCGTGGTAGAGCGTCGCGAGGTGCGTGAGCTCGACGACGACGGCGGAGGGCACGACACCCGGCGCGTACGGATCGCCGAACTGCGAGGCGAGCAACACGAGGAGCGGCCTGAACCGCTTGCCGCCCGCGCGCACCAGATGCTGCGCGGCCTCCGTGATGAAGGGGACCCCGCTCTTGGTGGCGTCGAGCAGACCTTCCTCGACGGCCGCCAATCCGGCCTGGACATCGGCTTCGAGAGCCTGGTCCCGCACGCTGAGGCCGAAGGGCCCGACGACGGTCACGAGGGGTTCTCCTGTCTGCTGACGATCACAAGTCGGTCACTCGGTCGATCATCACTCGGTCGGTCTTTGCGTGATGATCGCTTCGATGACACGGTTTGTCGATGTGTCGCTGCCATCACTCAAGTCAGCGTATCCGGTCGCCTTTCGATCACAGTGGGCACCCGCCTGTGCAATGCCGCCCAGGCGGCACGCGGTGACCACCGGTATGTTCTTGATCAGCTGATACGCCCCAGAACCACCGGGAGCAGAACCTTTGTCCCGCATCGAGCCCGACACCGAACCGCCCGCGGAGCCGCCGACGGAGCCGCCGCCCGGGGACGACCACGCCTTCTTCGGGCAGCCGCGCGGGCTGCTCACCCTGTCGGGTCTCGAGGTCTGGGAGCGTTTCTCGTTCCTCGGCATGCAGGCCATCCTCGTCCTGTACTTCGCGGACTCCGTCGCGAACGACGGAATGGGCATGAGTTCCGGAACCGCCGCCTCGGTCTCGGCGGCGTACGGAACGCTCGTCTATCTCGTCTCGGTGGCCGGCGGCTGGCTCGCCGACCGCATCCTCGGCTCGTACCGCGCGGTCCTGTGGGGCGGCATCCTCATCGCCTGCGGCCACTACTCGATGGCCGTGCCGACGGCGACGATGACCTGGGTCGGGCTCGGCCTGATCAGCGCGGGCACCGGCCTGCTCAAGCCGAACGTCGCCTCGATGGTCGGCAAGCTCTACCGCACCGACGACGACCGCAGGGACGCGGGCTTCGCGCTGTACTACATGGGCATCAACATCGGCGCCTTCGCGGGACCGCTGATCACCGGCTGGCTCGGCGACCACAAGGGCTGGCACTGGGGCTTCTCCGCGGCGGCGATCGGCATGACCTTCGGCCTGATCCAGTACGTCTTCGGCCGTCGTCACCTCGCCGGACGCAAGGCATCGGCGGAATTCGCGCTGCCCAAGGACGCCATGCGCCGCGCGGTCGTCCTGATCGTCGTGGGCATCCTCGTGTTCGCCGCCCTCGCGGGTGTGCTCGCCGCCGTCGGCTGGCTGACGATGGACCGCTTCGTCGACCTGCTCACCGTCATCTCGGTGATCGCGCCCATCGTCTACTTCGTGGTCATGTTCCGCAGCCCACGGGTGACCTCCGAGGAGCGCGGCCGCCTCAGGCCGTACGTGGTGCTCTTCCTCGCCTCGGTCGTCTTCAACTTCATCCTCTTCCAGGCGTACTCGACGATGATCCTGCTCGCGTCGACGAACGCCGAGACCGCGATCTTCGGCTTCACCTTCCCCGCCAGCTGGTACGCCTCCGCGCTCGGCGCCTTCGAGGTCGCGCTCGCCCCTGTCGTCGCCGCGGTCTGGGCCCGGATGGGCCACAGCCAGCCGCACGCCTCCAACAAGATCGCGTTCGGCGTGATCCTGGGCGGCCTGTCCTTCCTGCTGATGGTGCTCCCCACCTCCGGCCACGGCGACGACACGTACAAGATGGCGGTCTGGTGGATCGTCGGCTCGTACCTGCTGCTCGGTCTCGGCGACATCCTCGTGGAGACCTCCGGCATGTCCGCCACGACGAAGCTCGCCCCGCAGGCCTTCGCCAGCCAGACCATGGCCCTCTGGTTCCTCTCGCTCGCCCTCGCCAACGGCATCCAGGCGCAGGTCGTGAAGTTGTACGGAGAGGTCTCCAACCCGGCGTACTTCGGCGTGAACGGCGCGATCGCGGTGGCCGCCGGTGTCGCCGTCATCCTGCTCGCCCCGTGGCTGCGGCGCACCATGCACCCCGTCCACTGAGGACACATAGGACACATTGGCCACAGAGGCCACAGAGGACGCTGAGGTTCCCCCCATGCAGATTCGCTCATCCTTCCCGTACGAGACGACCCGCGAGGACGTCCAGGTACCCCTCCCGGACGGGACCAAGCTGTACGCGCGCATCTGGCGCCCGGTGACCGACGAACCCGTCCCCGCGCTCCTCGAGTACCTCCCCTACCGCCTGAGCGACTGGACGGCGCCGCGCGACTTCCAGCGCCACCCCTGGTACGCGGGCCACGGCTACGCCTCCGTGCGCGTGGACGTGCGGGGGCACGGCAACTCGGAGGGCATGCCGACCGACGAGTACTCCCCGGTCGAGCTGGCCGACGGGGTCGAGGTCGTCAACTGGCTCGCCGAGCAGCCCTGGTGCTCCGGCAAGGTCGGCATGTTCGGCATCTCCTGGGGCGGCTTCAACTCCCTCCAGATCGCGGCCCTCGCGCCCGAGCCGCTCAAGGCGGTCATCACGGTCTGCTCCGCGGACGACCGCTATGACAACGACGTGCACTACATGGGTGGTTCCGTCCTCGCGGTGGACATGCACGCGTGGGCGGCCACGATGCTGGCCTTCGTCTCCCGCCCGCCTGACCCGCTCTTCGTCGGCGACCGCTGGCGCGAGATGTGGGAGAACCGCCTCGAAGCCGTCGAACCCTTCATCCACACCTGGCTCGACC
Organism: Streptomyces sp. Je 1-332; assembly: GCF_040730185.1. Lineage (NCBI taxonomy): Bacteria > Bacillati > Actinomycetota > Actinomycetes > Kitasatosporales > Streptomycetaceae > Streptomyces > Streptomyces sp. Je 1-332. The sequence goes on along the minus strand of NZ_CP160402.1, from coordinate 4,715,270 downwards.
ACCAGACGCGTGACGACTACTGGCGCCACGGCAGCGTCTGCGAGGACTACTCGGCGATCAACGCGGCGGTGCTCGCGGTGGGCGGCTTCCACGACCCCTACCGGGACACGGTCCTGCGCCTGGTCGAGCATCTGCCGGGAGACGTACGGGGGTTGATCGGCCCGTGGTCTCACCAGTACCCGGACCGGGGGCTTCCGCCGGGCCCGGCGATCGGCTTCCTGCAGGAGACACTGAGGTGGTGGGACCACCACCTGAAGGGCATCGACAACGACGTGATGTCCGAGCCGAAGCTGCGCTCCTGGATCAGTGAATCCCACCCGCCGGCGACGGTGTACGCCCAGCTGCCGGGCGGCTGGGTCGGCGACCCCTCCTGGCCGTCCCCGAACGTCACCCCGACCGCGTACGCCCTCCAGGGCGCCCCGCTGATCGTCAACTCCCCGCAGCACACGGGCCTGGACGCGGGGCGCTACTTCCCGTTCGGCAACGACGCGGACCTGCCGCCGGACCAGCGGGACGAGGACGCGAAGTCGGCGTGCTTCGAGTTCGAGGTCCCCTCGGCCGTACGCATCCTGGGCCGCCCCAAGGTGAAGCTGCGCCTGACCATGGACACCCCGTCCGGCCAGGCGATCGCGCGGGTGTGTGACGTGGCCCCGGACGGTTCGTCGACTCTCGTGACGCGGGGTGTCCTGAACCTCTCCTCGCGCAACGGCCGGGACCGGGTGGACCCGTGGCCGGTGGGCGGGACGGAGGACGTCACCTTCGAACTGAACGCGATCGGCCACACGTTCCCGCCCGGCCACAAGATCAGGCTCGCGGTGTCGTCCGCGTACTGGCCGTGGATCTGGCCGCAGGCGGATTCGGCGGGCTTCGTCCTGGATCCGGCGGGCAGCGCGCTGGAACTCCCCGTCAGGGAGGGCGGCTTGGACACCGCGATCACTTTCCAGGCTCCCGAGCAATCGGAGCCGCTGGAGGTGGTCTACCCGGCGACGTTCGACGAACCGCGCCCCGAGCGCCTGGTCGTACGCGATGTGGCCAAGGGCGAATGGCGCCTGGAGGTGGACCCGCGCTACGGCGGTACGCGGGTCTACCCGGACGGTCTCGAGTTCACCGAGGACGCGGTGGAGACGTACACGATCAACGAGAGCGACCCCCTCAGCGCCCGCACCCGCTCCGACTGGACGATCCGCCTGCACCGGCCGGAGATGGCGTGGGACGCGTCGATCAATTCCCGCTCCGAGATCACGTGCGACGCGACAGACTTCATCACCTCGAACGAGGTGGTGTGCAAGGACGGCGACGAGGTGGTGTTCCACAGGACGTGGGAGAAGCGCATTCCACGTACGGCGGGCTAGGGGGCTACTCCGCCGCTACTTTCCCGCTACGAGAAGCCGTTCGAGTACCACGGCCACCCCGTCGTCCTCATTCGACGAAGTCACCTCGTCGGCAGCCGACTTGAGGTCGGGGTGGGCGTTGGCCATGGCGACCCCGCGGGCCGCCCACACGAACATCGGCACGTCATTGGGCATGTCGCCGAAGGCAAGGGTGTCCTCAGCCGTCATCCCGAGCCGTTCGGCGGCGAGGGCGAGGCCAGTCGCCTTGGTCACCCCGCGCGGCTGGAGTTCGACGGTGCCGGGGCCGGACATGGTGACGGTGGCGAGGGGCCCGACGGCATCGCGGGCGACGGCGGCCAACTCGTCGTCGGTCAGCTCGGGATGGCGCAGGAGCACCTTGCTGATGGGCTCGGTCCACAGGTCGTCACGCCTGCGCACGCGGACGGCGGGCAGGGTGGGATGCGGCATCAGATACCCGGGCTCGATGAGGGTGAGCCCGTCCACGCCGTCCTGGTCGACGGCGGCGTAGACCTGCCCGACCTCCGCCTCGATCTTCCCGAGCGCGGCTTCGGCGAGCTCGCGGTCGAGCGTCACGGACCAGACCATGCGGTCGGCCCCGGAGTCGTACAACTGCGCCCCCTGCCCGCAGACGGCGAGTCCGCCGCCCCCCAGATCGTCGAGGAGCGGCTTCACGCGCGGCGCGGGCCGCCCGGTCACCACCAGGTGGCGCGCCCCCGCCGCGGCTGTCGCCGCCAGCACGGCCAACGACCGGTCGGAGACGGTGTCGTCGCCGCGCAGCAGCGTTCCGTCCAGGTCAGTGGCGATGAGTGAATATGCGAGGGGTGCAGCCATGATCCAGAGAATACGGATCCCGGGCGATGCCGAAAGCAACGTCACAAGAGCTGTGACGAGCGGAGTGCGCTGGTCGCACAACCGGCGCTCGAAGGATTCACTTGGACGTGTCGCCAAACCCTGCCCCCGGGACGGCACTTACCCGCCCGACGCCCCCGGGAGAAGCGGTGCCGCACGAGTTCCTCGCACCCCTGAGCGACACCAGGCTGGAGTACGACCGCAGGCTGGGTACGCCGCGCGATGGCGGACTTCCTCGGCAAGGACGTGACGCCTCAGCCGTGCGCCCGCGCCAAATGCCCCGCCAACCGTGGCGACGCGAACTCCGTGCCGCATACGAAGCGCATCACCGGGCCGTACGACGCCGCCGCCGGGAGGCCCGTGAAGTACAGGCCCGGGATCGATGAGACGTAGCCCGCGCCCAGTTTCGGTGTGCCTCGGCTTGCTGCCAGGCGGGCGCGGAGGGCGGGGCCGAGGAAGTCCATCGCGGCGATGTCCACGCGGTAGCCCGTCGCCGCTATGACGTGGTCGGCGGAGAGGTCCCGGATGCGGCCGCCCAGGGTTTCGAGGCGCAGGGTGGGGCTGCCGTCCCGGATGTCCGCCGACACGATGCGGCGGACCTCGCGCTTCTCGACCTTGCCCTCGAAGCGCTCACGCAGCCACCACGCGCCCAGCGGGCCCAGGATGCGGCGGACCAGGAAGTGGCGTGCCTGCGGGGGGAGATAGCGGTAGGGGTGGGGGTAGTAGCTGATGGCGTAGAGCGACCAGGCGCGGCCGAACGGCGACTCGGGGCGCAGCTTCGGCTGGCTCCACGGAGGCGCCCCGAAGGCCACCGAGCCCTTGCCGCGCGCCACCACCCGTACGGTCGCGCCGGCTTCGGCGGCGAGCGCGGCCGTCTCCAGGGCCGACTGCCCCGCGCCGACCACGATCAACTCGCGCCCCGCCAACCGCGACAGATCGCTGTGCTGCGAGCTGTGTGAGACGGGCCCTGTGGGGGACGGCCCGTCGGGTGCAGCCGCGGCGAGCGCGGGCGGCAGCTGCGCGAGGCCCGAGAGGCCGGTGGCGACCACCACGGCGCGGGCCGTGAACAGCTCGCCGGAGTCCAGTTTCAGGTCGAAGCCCGCCGTGCCCTTGCGGTCCACCGACACCACCCGCACCTGCTCCAGGTCGGGCACGAGCTTCTCCTGGAACCATCGGCCGTACGACACGAAGGTCTCGATCGGGATGATGTCCTCGTCGGTCACCAGACGCGGGATGCCTGCCGCGTCGCAGTAGTCGACGAGGGTGTGGCCGCGCTGCGGCGCGTCGATGTTCGAGGCCACGGGGGTCGATTTCAGGAGCATGCCGGCGGGCATGTTGGCCCGCCAACTCACCATCGGGTCGCCGAAGACGCGCACCGGAATGCCTCGGGCCCGCAGATGGGCCGCGGTGGACAGGCCGAACGGCCCCGCCCCGATCACTGCTACTGGATGGATCACGAAGTCCCTCCCCAGGACGTCACGTCACTTGCCGCGTGTTCCTACTTCGTGGTGGAGCTGTACTACCTGGTGGAGCGGTACTAACTGGTGCTGCTGCCGCGGCGGTTAGTCCGCCACAGTTGATAGAGATGCTTCGCCCCGGGCCGCACGAAACGCGCGAGCATCGTGAAGAACGGCTTCATGTCGTCCGCCGCGAGCCACGCCAGTTCCGTACCGCTCGCGTGCGGGGGCGCGTGCGGTGTCGTGTATCCACTGCGGCGGTAGGCGAGGAGGGCGGGCAGGTCGATGTTCTCGACGACGTAGCGATGTCCGGCGCGCTGTTCCCCTTTGGGAACCGGGCGCCCCGTCAGGTGCAGATGCATGGCGCGGACCACATCGATCCCGGACTCGCTCTCGAAGAGCCGGAACTGCGCACCCATACGGGGGTTGAAGTCGAGCAGTTTGTACTGACCGTCACGCCGGTCGAAGCGCAGGTCGAGGTCGATGACGCCGGTGAAGCCGATCTGTTTGATGAAACGTGCGGCGAGGTCCGCGAGTTCCGGATTGTCGACGACGTACGCGTTCGCCGTCATCCCCGCGTGCGGCGGCCAGGAGCGCACCTTGACGCCCGTGAACATCGCGCACGGCGCGGAGTTCGCGTCGAAGTACGCGTGCACGATCCAGTCCTCGGCCTGCTCCCGCGGCAGATACTCCTGGAGTATCACCCCGGGCCGCTCGCCCCAGTCGCGGGCGAGGCCGAGCAGGCCCTCCCGGGTCTCTATGCGCGTCGTCCCGTTCACCGCGGGCCGGGAGCGGCGCGTGAACGCCTCGCGGTTCTTGGCGACCACCGGGAAGACCGCGGTCGCGGCGAATTCCCTGATGTCCCCGTAGCTCTCGGGGAACGACGCGGCGGGCGAGACGATGCCGTGCTCCACGCACAGCTCGTGCAGGCCCTGCTTGCTGGCGAGGCGGCGGGGCAACTCCGGCTCCACGCGCGGGAAGAGGAACCCCGCACCGCTCAGCGGCTCCTGGTGCTCGGCGATGAGGACGGCCGCTTCCTCGTCCGTCGGGATCAGGACCGTGGGTCTGCCGATGCGGCGCGCGAGGCGCAGCATCCCTTCCACGAGCCGCTCCGGCTGTTCGGTCCCGGTGGTCGGCCAGGGAAAGGCGCCGGTGAGATGGCGCGAGGCGGCCGCTGGTGTGTAACGGTCCTCGGTGATCGCGTACATGGGCACGCCGAGCCGCCCGAGGCTGCGGATCGCGCCCACGCCGCCGTGGTGCAGCGGATAGTTCCCGAACTTCACGATCAGGCCGGGCACCTCACGGTCGATCGCGAAGGGCACGTCGTCGTTCCTCTTGGCCACGGGTCCCCCCACGTGTCCCTCCGTATGACCCGGACCCACCCCGTCCGCGTCCCCCCAAAAGACGCTAAGCCGGAACTGACCACTCCAGCAAGGTTTATCCGGACATTGCGAACTCTTTAGACACTGCCCCAACCGAAGGTTCCCACGTAACGTGTGGCACACCCATATGGAAAGCGAGGCAGGTACGCATGTCCGAGCACACCCCGCTCGATCCGGCCGGGAGCGACCCTTCCGCCCACTCCGTAGGCGACCCCTTCGCTCTCGCGGAGGGCGATCCCTTCGGGCCGCACAATCTCCCGTACGGCGTGTTCTCCCTGGCCGGCGGCTCGGCCGCCGCGGAACGCCGGGTCGGCGTACGGCTCGGCGATCACGTCCTCGACGCCGGCGCAGCCGCCGCGGCGCTCGGCTCGCCCTATGTCTCGCTGCTCGCCAGGCCCACGCTCAACCCGCTGCTCGCCGCGGGCCGCACGGCGTGGTCCGACGTGCGGCGCGCGCTCACCGCGTGGGTGACGATCCCGGCGCACCGCGAGGTCGTGCGCCCCCTGCTGTACCCGCTGTCCGAGGTCACGCTGCACCTCCCCTTCGAGGTCGCGGACTACGTGGACTTCTATGCCTCCGAGCACCACGCGACCCACCTGGGGCAGATCTTCCGCCCGGACGCGCCGTCCCCGCTGACCCCCAACTGGAAGCACCTCCCCATTGGTTACCACGGCCGGTCGGGCACCGTTGTGGTCTCCGGGACCGAGGTGGTACGCCCGTCGGGGCAGCGCAAGGCTCCCGCGGAGACGGCCCCGGTCTTCGGGCCCTCCGTCCGCCTCGACATCGAGGCCGAGGTCGGTTTCGTCGTGGGCACGCCGTCGGATCTTGGCTCCCCGGTGCCGCTCGCGGACTTCCGGGAGCACGTCTTCGGGCTGACCCTCCTCAACGACTGGTCGGCGCGCGACATCCAGGCCTGGGAGTACGTGCCGCTCGGGCCGTTCCTCGGCAAGTCCTTCTGCACCTCGGTCTCGGCGTGGATCACCCCCCTCGAGGCCCTGGACGCGGCGCGGGTCGCCCCTCCGGAGCGCACGCATGAACTCCTCCCCTACCTGGACGACTCGGCGGAGTCCGTCGCCGACGAGCCCGGCGGCTACGACCTGCGCATCACCGTGACCCTGAACGGCCACGTCATCTCCGAGCCGCCCTTCTCCACCGTCTACTGGACGGCAGCCCAGCAGCTGGCGCACATGACGGCGAACGGCGCGTCCCTGCGCACGGGCGACCTGTACGGCTCGGGCACCGTGAGCGGGCCCTCCGAGGGGCAGTACGGCTCTCTGATCGAGATCACCTGGAACGGCCGCGACGCTCTTGTCCTTCCGGACGGGAAGCGGACGTTCCTGGAGGACGGTGATGAGGTGACCCTCTCGGCGTGGGCCCCCGGGCCGGACGGGACCCGGGTGGGCCTCGGAGAGGTTTCTGGCAGGGTCGCCTCCAGCCGCTGAGGTTGTGCAGACCGGGGGTGTAGCCATCCCCGGTCCCCTGCGCCGTGTACGACTGCTGCGCCGTCGTGGCTGAGCGCGCAGTTCCCCGCGCCCCTTACGGGGCCCTGCCGACCGCGCCTCTAGAAGTCCTCCGGCGGCTCCGGCCAGTCCTCCTCCGGGGGCTCCGGGGCCTGCGAGGGCACCAGAGCCCCCGTCGGCGCCGGAGCAGCCGCGCCGCCCAGCTCCGCCAAGACCCCCAGCACCCCCTCCCCGTACGTCGCCAGCTTCTTCTCGCCGAGGCCGCTGATGCCGCCCAGTTCCGACAGGGACGTGGGCCGCAGCGTGGCGATCTCCCGCAGCGTGGCGTCGTGGAAGATCACGTACGCCGGGAGGCCCAGCTCCTTGGCCTGTGCGCCGCGCCATGCCCGCAGTGCCTCGAACACCGGCACCGCTTCCTGGGGCAGCTCGGCGACGGCCGCCGCGGCTTTCGCCTTCCGCTCTCCCTTCGGAGCCTTCGCGGCGGCGGGCCGCTTCGGCTCCTTGCGCAACCGCACCTCCCGCTCCCGGCCGAGGACTGAACCGCTCTCCTCGGTCAGGACCAACGTGCCGTACTCCCCCTCGACGGCGAGCAGCCCCTGTGCGAGCAACTGCCGCACCACGCCACGCCATTCGGCTTCCGCGAGCTCCTCGCCGATGCCGAAGACCGAAAGCTGGTCGTGGTCGAACTGGATGACCTTCGCGGTCTTCTTGCCGAGCAGGATGTCGATGATCTGCCCCGCGCCGAACTTCTGCCCGCGCTCGCGCTGGAGCCGCACGATCGTGGAGAGCACCTTCTGGGCCGGCACCGTGCCGTCCCAGGTCTCCGGGGGTGCGAGGCACGTGTCGCAGTTCCCGCAGGACTCCGCCGCGGCGTCCTGGCCGAAGTACGTGAGGAGCTGGGCCCTGCGGCACTGGGCCGTCTCGCACAGCGCCAGCATGGAGTCCAGATGCGAGGCCGCCCGGCGGCGGAACGCCTCGTCGCCCTCGCTGCCCTGGATCATCTTCCGCTGCTGGACGACGTCCTGGAGGCCGTACGCCATCCAGGCCGTGGAGGGCAGGCCGTCGCGGCCCGCGCGGCCCGTCTCCTGGTAGTACCCCTCGACCGACTTCGGCAGGTCGAGGTGGGCGACGAAACGGACGTCCGGCTTGTCGATGCCCATGCCGAAGGCGATCGTGGCGCAGACGACCAGGCCCTCCTCGCGCAGGAAGCGGGACTGGTGGGCGGCGCGCGTCCCGCCGTCCAGGCCCGCGTGGTACGGCACGGCCTCGATGCCGTTGCGGCACAGGAACTCGGCGGTCTTCTCGACGGAATTGCGCGAGAGGCAGTAGACGATTCCCGCGTCGCCCTCGTGCTCCTCCTTGAGGAAGGACAGGAGCTGCTTCTTCGGCTCGGCCTTCGGCACGATGCGGTACTGGATGTTGGGCCGGTCGAAGCTCGCCACGAAGTGCTTGGCGTCCGGCATGCCGAGCCGCTCGGTGATCTCCCGGTGGGTGGCGTGGGTCGCCGTCGCCGTCAGCGCGATCCGCGGCACATCGGGCCAGCGCTGGCCGAGCAGGGAGAGCGCCAGATAGTCGGGGCGGAAGTCGTGGCCCCACTGCGCCACGCAGTGCGCCTCATCGATCGCGAAGACGGAGATCTTCGCGCGGGAGAGCAGATCGAGCGTCCCCTCCAGGCGCAGCCGCTCCGGCGCCAGATACAGGACATCGAGCTCTCCCGCCAGGAATTCGGCCTCCATCACACGCCGCTCGTCGAAGTCCTGCGTGGAGTTGATGAACCCGGCCCGCACGCCGAGTGCCCGCAGCGCGTCCACCTGGTCCTGCATGAGCGCGATGAGCGGGGAGATCACGACGCCGGTGCCGGGGCGCACCAGGGCCGGGATCTGATAGCAGAGCGACTTGCCGCCGCCGGTGGGCATCAGCACGACGGAGTCCCCGCCCGCGACCACGTGCTCGATGATCGCTTCCTGCTCGCCGCGGAACGCGTCATACCCGAAGACGCGGTGCAGCGTCCGCAGCGCGTCACTCACCGCCACGGCGCCGCTGTCCGCCACCACGCCGCTCTCCGTCACCGCGCTCGGTACGGTCACCTCGCTCATGCCATCGATCCCATCCATCGCCCTGCCCCCGTGCGTCGCGCTTCGACCACAGACTCCACGATAGGGCTCCGCACCGACACCTCAGGAAGTTATCCACAGGCCGCCGCCCGGCACCCCTGTCGGACGGGGTGCCGGGCGGCGGCGAGTGGAACAGATATGCGGACCGGCGTGCGAAACGGCTACCGGACGAAGACCCCCGCCTGGTTCGCCAGATCCAGGAAGTACTGCGGGGCCACGCCGAGCACCAGCGTCACCGCGACGCCCACGCCGATCGCCGTCATCGTCAGCGGCGAGGGCACGGCGACGGTCGGGCCGTCCGCCTTCGGCTCGCTGAAGAACATGAGCACGATCACGCGGATGTAGAAGAACGCGGCGATCGCGGACGAGATCACACCGACCACGACCAGCGCGCCCGCGCCGCCCTCCGCCGCCGCTTTGAACACCGCGAACTTCCCGGAGAACCCGGAGGTCAGCGGAATGCCGGCGAAGGCGAGCAGGAACACCGCGAAGACCGCGGCGACCAGCGGCGAGCGCCGGCCGAGCCCCGCCCACTTCGACAGGTGCGTGGCCTCGCCGCCCGCGTCCCGCACCAGCGTGACCACGGCGAACGCGCCGATCGTCACGAAGGAGTAGGCCCCCAGGTAGAAGAGGACCGACGAGATGCCGTCCGGGTTCATGGCGATGACACCGGCGAGGATGAAGCCCGCGTGGGCGATCGAGGAGTACGCGAGCAGCCGCTTGATGTCGGTCTGCGTGATCGCGACGATCGCGCCGGCCAGCATCGTGAGGATCACTACGCCCCACATCACGGGCCGCCAGTCCCAGCGAAGCCCCGGCAGGACCACGTAGAGGAGCCGGAGCAGCGCGCCGAAGGCGGCCACCTTCGTCGCCGCGGCCATGAAGCCGGTGACCGGCGTGGGCGCACCCTCGTACACGTCCGGGGTCCACATGTGGAACGGCACCGCGCCGACCTTGAAGAGCAGACCCATGACGATCATCGCGGCGCCGATCAGGAGCAGCGCGTCGTTGCCCATGGTGTCGGCGAGCGCGGGGTTGACCTCCTGGACGCTGCCGTCGATGACCTTCGCGATCGTGCCGTACGACACCGAGCCCGCGTACCCGTAGAGCAGGGCGATCCCGAAGAGCAGGAACGCCGAGGAGAACGAACCGAGCAGGAAGTACTTGACGGCGGCTTCCTGCGACATCAGGCGCTTGCGGCGGGCGAGCGCGCACAGGAGGTAGAGCGGCAGCGAGAAGACCTCGAGGGCGATGAAGAGCGTCAGGAGGTCGTTCGCCGACGGGAAGACGAGCATGCCGCCGATCGCGAAGAGCGCCAGCGGGAACACCTCGGTGGTGGTGAACCCGGCCTTCGTGGCGGCCTGTTCGCCTTCACTGCCCGGCGTCGCTCCGGCCTGCGCGGCGAACGAGTCCACGCGCTTGCCGTGTGCCACCGGGTCGAGCCGCCGCTCCGCGAAGGTGAAGATCGCGACGAGGCCCGCGAGAAGGATCGTGCCCTGCAGGAAGAGCGCCGGTCCGTCGACCGCGATGGCGCCCATGGCCGCGATGTGCGCCTTCGTCGTGCCGTACCCGGTGGCGGCGAGCCCGACGACCGCGGCGAAGGCCGCGGTGAGGGCGACGACCGCCACGAACACCTGCGCGTAGTAACGGGATTTGCGCGGCACGAAGGCCTCGATGAGGATCCCGAGGACCGCCGCGCCGATGACGATCAACGTCGGTGACAGCTGCCCGTACTCGATCGTGGGAGTGTCGATCTTGTCGATCTGGTCCTGCGGCGCCGCGGCCGACGCCATTGTCCACAGGCTGTGGACGGCTGATGCGCTCACTTGGCCGCCTCCACGTCGGGCTTCGGGTCCTTCTGCTGTACGTCGGACATGGTGTGCTTGACCGCCGGATTCACCAGGTCGGTGAGCGGCTTCGGGTAGACACCGAGGCCGATCAGGAGCGCGATCAGCGGGGCGACGACAAGGAGTTCACGCGCCCGCAGGTCCGGCATGGCCGAGACCTCCGGCTTCACCGGGCCCGTCATCGTCCGCTGGTAGAGGACGAGGGTGTAGAGCGCGGCGAGCACGATGCCGATGGTGGCGATGATCCCGACCACCGGATAGCGCGCGAACGCGCCGACCAGGACCAGGAACTCACTCACGAACGGCGCGAGCCCCGGCAGCGAGAGCGTCGCGAGACCGCCGATCAGGAAAGTTCCGGCGAGCACCGGTGCGACCTTCTGCACCCCTCCGTAGTCCGCGATGAGCCGCGAGCCGCGCCGCGAGATCAGGAAGCCGGCCACCAGCATCAGGGCGGCGGTCGAGATGCCGTGGTTGACCATGTAGAGCGTCGCGCCGGACTGGCCCTGCGAGGTCATCGCGAAGATGCCGAGAATGATGAACCCGAAGTGCGAGATCGACGCGTACGCCACCAGGCGTTTGATGTCGCGCTGACCGACGGCGAGCAGCGCGCCGTAGATGATGCTGATCAGCGCGAGCACCAGGATGACCGGTGTCGCCCACTTGCTCGCCTCGGGGAAGAGTCCGAGGCAGAAGCGCAGCATCGCGAACGTGCCGACCTTGTCGACCACTGCCGTGATCAGGACCGCGACCGGGGCCGTGGACTCGCCCATCGCGTTCGGCAGCCAGGTGTGCAGCGGCCACAGCGGCGCCTTCACCGCGAAGGCGAAGAAGAAGCCGAGGAACAGCCACCGTTCGGTGCTCGTGGCCATCTCCAGCGTGCCGTTGGCCCGTGCCTCGGTGATCTCCTGGAGCGAGAAGTTCCCCGCCACCACGTAGAGCCCGATGACCGCGGCCAGCATGATGAGGCCGCCGACCAGGTTGTAGAGGAGGAACTTCACGGCCGCGTACGAGCGTTGGGCCGAGGCGTTCTCGTCCGTGCCCGCGTGGGCTCGGTCCCCGAAGCCGCCGATGAGGAAGTACATCGGGATGAGCATGGCTTCGAAGAAGATGTAGAAGAGGAAGACGTCGGTGGCCTCGAAGGAGAGGATCACCATCGCCTCGACGGCGAGGATCAGGGCGAAGAAGCCCTGGGTCGGCCGCCAGCGCGAGGACTTCGTCTCCAGAGGGTCGGCGTCGTGCCAGCCCGCCAGGATGATGAAGGGCATCAGGAGTGCGGTGAGCGCGATGAGGGCGACACCGATGCCGTCCACCCCGAGCTCGTACCGCACCCCGAATTCCGCGATCCACGAGCGTGACTCGGTGAGTTGATAGCGGGCCCCGTCGGGGTCGAAGCGCACCAGTACGGTCACGGCGAGCGCGAGCGTGGCGAGCGACACGAGCAGCGCGAGCCACTTGGCGGCGGTACGCCGGGCGGCCGGGACGGCCGCCGTGGCGATCGCCCCGATCGCGGGCAGAGCCGCCGTCGCTGTCAGGAGAGGAAAGGACATCGGTATCAGACCGCCCTCATCAGCAGGGTCGCGGCGATGAGTACCGCAACGCCGCCGAACATCGAGACCGCGTAGGAGCGGGCATAGCCGTTCTGCATCTTGCGCAGCCGTCCGGAGAACCCGCCGACCGAGGCCGCCGAGCCGTTGACGACACCGTCGACCAGGGTGTGATCGACGTAGACCAGGGAGCGGGTGAGGTGCTCCCCGCCGCGGACCAGGACGACGTGGTTGAAGTCGTCCTGGAGGAGATCGCGCCGGGCCGCCCGGGTGAGCAGCGAACCGCGCGGGGCGGCGACCGGGACGGGCCGGCGGCCGTACTGGACGTAGGCGAGCCCCACACCGATGAGCAGGACCACCATGGTGGCGCCCGTCACCGTGGCGGCGCTCAGCGGAGAGTGGCCGTGTTCGTGCTGGGTGACCGGCTCGAGCCAGTGGATGAAGCGGTCGCCGATGCTGAAGAACCCACCCGCGAAGACCGACCCGAAGGCGAGCACGATCATCGGGATCGTCATGGACCTGGGCGACTCGTGCGGGTGCGGTTCGTGGCCCTCCGCATCGGGCTGCCAGCGCTTCTCACCGAAGAACGTCATGATCATTACGCGTGTCATGTAGAACGCGGTGATCGCGGCGCCGAGCAGCGCGACCGAGCCGAGGATCCAGCCCTCCGTGCCGCCCTTGGCGAACGCCGCCTCGATGATCTTGTCCTTGGAGAAGAATCCGGACAGGCCCGGGAAGCCGATGATCGCCAGATAGCCGAGCCCGAACGTCACGAAGGTGACCGGCATGTACTTCCTGAGGCCGCCGTACTTCCTCATGTCGACCTCGTCGTTCATGCCGTGCATGACCGAACCGGCCCCGAGGAAGAGCCCGGCCTTGAAGAAGCCGTGCGTCACCAGGTGCATGATCGCGAAGACGTAGCCGATGGGGCCGAGGCCCGCGGCCAGGATCATGTACCCGATCTGGGACATCGTCGATCCGGCGAGCGCCTTCTTGATGTCGTCCTTCGCGCAACCGACGATCGCACCGAAGAGCAGCGTGACCGCGCCCACGATGGTGACGACGAGCTGCGCGTCCGGGGCGCCGTTGAAGATCGCGCCGGAGCGGACGATCAAGTACACGCCCGCGGTCACCATCGTCGCCGCGTGGATGAGGGCCGAGACCGGGGTCGGGCCCTCCATCGCGTCGCCGAGCCACGACTGCAGCGGCACCTGGGCCGACTTGCCGCACGCCGCGAGAAGGAGCATCAGGCCGATGGCCGTCAGCTTGCCCTCCGACGTCTCACCCGTGGCCTCCAGGACAGGCCCGAAGGCGAACGTCCCGAAGGTGGTGAACATCAGCATGATGGCGATCGAAAGGCCCATGTCGCCGACCCTGTTGACCAGGAAGGCCTTCTTCGCGGCGGTGGCCGCGCTGGGCTTGTGCTGCCAGAAGCCGATCAGGAGGTACGAGGCGAGGCCGACGCCCTCCCATCCGACGTACAGGAGGAGGTAGTTGTCGGCGAGGACCAGGATGAGCATCGCCGCGAGGAACAGGTTCAGATAGCCGAAGAAGCGGCGCCGCCGCTCGTCGTGCTCCATGTACCCGATGGAGTAGATGTGGATCAGGGTGCCCACACCGGTGATCAGCATGACGAACGTCATCGACAGCTGGTCGAGCTGGAAGGCGACGTCCGCCTGGAAACCCTCCACGGGGATCCAGCTGAACAGGTGCTGCGACAGGGAGCGCTCGTCGGCGCCCTTGCCCAGCATGTCGGCGAAGAGCACGACGCCGACGACGAAGGACGCGGCCGCGAGCAGCGTGCCGAGCCAGTGGCCCACGCGGTCCAACCGCCGCCCGCCGCACAGCAGTACGGCCGCTCCGAGCAGAGGCGCCGCTACGAGCAGCGCGATCAGGTTCTCCACTTTTCAGCGACCCCTTACAGCTTCATCAGGCTGGCGTCGTCGACCGAGGCCGAGTGACGGGAGCGGAACAGCGACACGATGATCGCGAGGCCGACCACGACTTCCGCCGCGGCGACGACCATCGTGAAGAACGCGATGATCTGGCCGTCGAGATTGCCGTGCAGCCGGGAGAAGGCGACAAAGGCGAGGTTGCACGCGTTGAGCATCAGCTCGATACACATGAACACCACGATCGCGTTCCGCCTGATCAGCACACCGGTGGCGCCGATCGAGAACAACAGCGCCGCGAGATACAGGTAGTTGACCGGACTCACTTCGACGCCTCCTCGGACTTGGGCGACCGCTCGAGGCGCTCCGTGGAGCGCTGTTCGAGGGCTCGCAGATCGTCGAGTGCCTCGTCCGAGACATCGCGGATCTGGCCGCGCTCACGCAGCGTCTTGTTGACCGTGAGCTCCGAGGGGGTGCCGTCGGGGAGCAGTCCCGCGATGTCCACGGCGTTGTGCCGGGCGTAGACACCGGGGGCGGGCAGCGGCGGCAGGTGCTTGCCGCGCACGCGCTCCTCGGACATCTCGCGCTGCGTCTTGGCGCGCTCCGTGCGCTCGCGGTGGGTGAGCACCATCGCGCCGACGGTGGCGGTGATGAGCAGCGCGCCGGTGATCTCGAACGCGAAGACGTACTTCGTGAAGATGCTCTCGGCGAGACCCTCCACGTTGCCGCCGGCGTTCGCCTTGCCCATTCCCGCGAACTCGTTCACCGAGGCGTTCCCGATGCCCCCGAAGAGCAGGATCGCGAAGCCGAAGCCACAGAGGCCGGCCAGCCAGCGCTGCCCCTTGATGGTCTCCTTCAGGGAGTCGGCGGCGGTGACACCGACGAGCATGACCACGAAGAGGAAGAGCATCATGATCGCGCCCGTGTAGACGACGACCTGGACGACGCCCAGGAAGTACGCCCCGTTGGCGAGGTAGAAGACCGCCAGGATGATCATGGTTCCGGCGAGACAGAGCGCGCTGTGCACGGCCTTCTTCATGAGGATCGTGCACAGGGCGCCGATCACGGCGACCGTGCCGAGCACCCAGAACTGGACGGCCTCACCGGTGGAGGTGGTGTAGGCGGCGAGCTGCGTCATCGGTTGATCACCTTCCCCGACGCGGGCTCGTCTTCCCCGAAGGTGGAGGCGGCCTCCTGGGGCGTCTCCCCCTTGGAGAGGGCCACTTGGGGAACCGTGCCGGGCGCGGCCTCCGTCACCAGGCCGCGGTAGTAGTCCTGCTCGTCCGTGCCGGGGAAGATCGAGTGCGGTGACTCGACCATGCCTTCCTCCAGGCCCGCGAGCAGCTGCTCCTTGGTGTAGATGAGGCTTTCGCGGCTGCTGTCGGCCAGCTCGAAGTCGTTCGTCATCGTCAACGCGCGCGTGGGGCACGCCTCGATGCACAGACCGCACAGGATGCAGCGGGCGTAGTTGATCTGGTAGACGCGGCCGTACCGCTCGCCCGGGGAGTAGCGCTCCTCCTCGGTGTTGTCCGCGCCCTCCACGTAGATCGCGTCGGCGGGGCAGGCCCAGGCGCAGAGCTCGCAGCCGATGCACTTCTCCAGGCCGTCCGGATGGCGGTTGAGCTGGTGCCTGCCGTGGAAGCGGGGAGCGGTGGTCTTCTCCTGCTCCGGATACTGCTCGGTCAGCCGCTTCTTGAACATGGCCTTGAAGGTCACGCCGAAGCCTGCGACGGGGTTCTGGAACCCCTGCTTCGATTGGTTCGACTCGTGCTGCGACTGGTGTGACTCTTTCTTCGGCTCAGCCATCGGACGCCTCCTTTCCGTCACTTCGGGTTCCGTCACTTTGAGTATCCGGCCCACCACTGACAATCAGCTCCCGCTCCTGGCGCGAGCGTCGTCGCGGTACGGGCGGCAGGCTCTGTCCGGGCAGCGGCGGGACGGGGAATCCGCCCGCCATCGGGTCGAAGGCGGTGGGCTCCTCGCTCTCGGATGCCGCCGCTTCCTTCTCGCGCTTGTCGCGGAAGATGTCGACGACGACGGAGAGCAACAGGAGCGCGATGACTCCGCCGCCTACATAGAGCGCGATCGAGGTGAAGTCGTACTCCTCGTTCCGCATCGCCCTGACCGTCGCCACGAGCATCAGCCAGACGACCGAGACCGGGATCAGGACCTTCCAGCCGAGCTTCATCAGCTGGTCGTAGCGGACGCGGGGCAGCGTGCCGCGCAGCCAGATGAAGAAGAACAGCAGCAGCTGGACCTTGATCACGAACCAGAGCATCGGCCACCAGCCGTGGTTCGCGCCCTCCCAGAACGTGCTGATGGGATACGGGGCCCGCCAGCCGCCCAGGAAGAGGGTGACCGAGACCGCCGAGACGGTGACCATGTTGACGTACTCGGCAAGCATGAACAGCGCGAACTTGATCGACGAGTACTCGGTGTTGAAGCCACCGACGAGGTCGCCCTCGGACTCCGGCATGTCGAAGGGGGCGCGGTTGGTCTCGCCGATCATCGTCACGATGTAGATCAGGAAGGACACCGGCAGCAGCAGGATGTACCAACGGTCCGCCTGCGCCTCCACGATCGCCGAGGTCGACATCGACCCGGAGTAGAGGAACACCGAGGCGAACGCGGCGCCCATCGCGATCTCGTACGAGATCATCTGCGCGCAGGAGCGAAGGCCGCCGAGCAGCGGATAGGTGGAGCCGGAGCTCCAGCCCGCGAGGACGATGCCGTAGATGCCGACCGAGGCGACCGCGAGGATGTAGAGCATCGCGATCGGCAGGTCGGTGAGCTGCATCGTCGTGCGCTGGCCGAAGATCGAGATCTCGTTGCCCGCGGGACCGAAGGGGATCACCGCGATCGCCATGAAGGCCGGGATGGCCGCGACGATCGGCGCGAGGATGTACACCACCTTGTCCGCGCGCTTGACGATCACGTCTTCCTTGAGCATCAGCTTGATGCCGTCCGCGAGGGACTGCAGCATGCCCCAGGGGCCGTGCCGGTTCGGTCCGATGCGCAGCTGCATCCAGGCGACGACCTTGCGCTCCCACACGATGGAGAAGAGCACCGTCACCATCAGGAACGCGAAGCAGAACACCGCCTTGACGGCGACGAGCCACCACGGGTCACGGCCGAACATGGACAGGTCTTCCGCCGCAAGCGGCACCATGTGGTGCATCACGACGTCACCTCCGGGGCCTCAGAGGGCTCCGGCAGGAGCGCCGGGCCGATGCGGACGAGGTCGCCGGGGCACGCACCGGTGTCGGAAGTGACGCCTCCCCCGGTCGAGTTCAGCGGCAGCCACACCACCCGGTCGGGCATCTCGGTGACCACAAGGGGCAGTTCCGTCGCCCCCATGGAGCCCGTTACGGCCAGGACGTCGCCGTCCTTGACGCCGGCCTCGGCCGCGGTGGCCGCCGAGAGCCTGGCGACCGCGGCGTGCCGCGTACCGGCGAGCGCCTCGTCGCCCTCCTGGAGGCGGCCCTGGTCGAGCAGCAGCCGGTGCCCCGCGAGAACGGCCTCTCCGGAGGCGGGCCTCGGCGGCTGGGCGGCCGTCTCCACGGGCCCGGTGGCGTGCGTGCCGTCCCACCCGCCGAGCCGGTCGAGCTCGCGCCGGGCGCTCGCCAGGTCGGGCAGACCCAGGTGTACGTCCCCGGCGTCGGCCAGCATGTGCAGCACACGCGCGTCCGTCGGGGCCAGCGTGCGCGTCATGTGGTCGGGCTTCAGCGCGGCTTCGAACATCCGCGCCCTGCCCTCCCAGTTAAGGAAGGTGCCGGGCTTCTCCGCGACCGCGGCCACGGGGAGTACGACGTCGGCGTGCTCGGTGACCTCACTGGGCCGCAGCTCGAGGGAGACCAGGAACCCGACCTCGGAGAGTGCTTCACGCGCGCGTGCCGGGTCGGGAAGGTCGGCGACCTCCACGCCCGCCACCAGGAGCGCGCCCAGTTCGCCGGTCGCGGCGGCCTCGATGATCTGCCCCGTGTCACGGCCGTAGCGGTGCGGGAGTTCGGCGACGCGCCAGGCGGTCGCGACCTCGTCCCGCGCGCGCGGGTCGGTGGAGGGACGCCCGCCCGGCAGCAGCGAGGGCAGCGCGCCGGCCTCGATGGCGCCGCGCTCCCCCGCCCGGCGCGGAATCCACACCAGCCGCGCACCGGTCGCGGAAGCGGCCCGTACGGCGGCGGTGAGCCCGCCCGGCACGGCGGCGAGACGCTCGCCGACCAGGATCACCGCGCCCGGAGCGCGCAGTGCCTCGGCCGCCGTGGCACCGTCGCGCTCAAGGCCGACCTCCCCGGAGAGCGCGTCGAGCCACTCCGTCTCCGTGCCGGGAGCCGCGGGCAGCAGCGTGCCGCCCGCCTTCTCCAGGCCCCGGGTCTGGTGCGTGGCGAGGGAGAACGTCCGCTGGCCGTGCTTGCGCCAGGCCTTGCGAAGGCGCAGGAAGATCCCGGGCGCCTCCTCCTCGGCCTCGAAGCCGACGAGCAGGACCGCGGGCGCCTTCTCCACTTCCGCGTACGTGACTCCGGCGCCGTCGAGGTCCCGGCCACGGCCCGCGACACGAGCGGCCAGGAAGTCGGCCTCCTCGCTGCTGTGCACGCGCGCGCGGAAGTCGATGTCGTTCGTGTCGAGCGCCACGCGCGCGTACTTGCTGTACGCGTACGCGTCCTCCACGGTGAGGCGCCCACCGGTCAGCACACCGGCACGGCCACGCGCGGCGGCTAGCCCCGCGGCCGCGGCTTCGAGGGCCTCGGGCCAACTCGCGGTCTCCAGCTCACCCGTCTCGGCGTTGCGCACGAGCGGCGTCGTGAGCCGGTCCGGCTTCTGCGCGTAACGGAAGCCGAAGCGCCCCTTGTCGCACATCCACTCTTCGTTGACCTCGGGGTCGTCCTGCGCGAGGCGCCGCATGACCTTTCCGCGCCGGTGGTCGGTGCGGGTCGCGCAGCCGCCCGCGCAGTGCTCGCAGATCGACGGCGACGACACCAGGTCGAACGGGCGGGAGCGGAAGCGATACGCCGCCGAGGTCAGCGCGCCGACCGGGCAGATCTGGATGGTGTTCCCGGAGAAGTACGACTCGAAGGGGTCACCCTCGCCCGTGCCGACCTGCTGGAGCGCACCGCGCTCGATCAGCTCGATCATCGGGTCGCCCGCGATCTGGTTCGAGAACCGGGTGCAGCGCGCGCACAGCACGCACCGCTCGCGGTCGAGCAGCACCTGCGTGGAGATCGGCACCGGCTTCTCGAACGTGCGCTTCTTGCCGTCGAAGCGGGAGTCCGGGTCGCCGACCTGCATCGCCTGGTTCTGCAGCGGGCACTCGCCGCCCTTGTCGCAGACCGGGCAGTCCAGCGGGTGGTTGATCAGGAGCAGCTCCATCACACCGCGCTGGGCCTTCTCGGCGACCGGCGAGGAGAGCTGCGACTTCACAACCATGCCGTCGGTGCAGGTGATGGTGCAGGAGGCCATCGGCTTGCGCTGGCCCTCCACCTCGACGATGCACTGGCGACAGGCGCCCGCGGGGTCGAGCAGCGGGTGGTCGCAGAACCGCGGGATCTCGATGCCGAGGAGCTCGGCGGCCCGGATGACCAGCGTCCCCTTGGGGACGCTGATCTCGATGCCGTCGATCGTCAGCGACACGAGATCCTCCGGCGGAACCGCCGCCTCGCCGCCCCCGGAGGGAGCGCTTTTGCCCGCGGCGGAGCCGCTGTTCGAACTCAGTACTGTCATGCGTTCACCTCCGAATGTGCGGAGGGCCGGTCGGCCCAGAGAGTCGACTTCGCCGGGTCGAAGGGGCAGCCCTTGCCGGTGATGTGCTGCTCGTACTCCTCGCGGAAGTACTTGAGCGAGGAGAAGATCGGCGACGCGGCGCCATCACCGAGAGCGCAGAACGACTTGCCGTTGATGTTGTCGGCGATGTCGTTCAGCTTGTCCAGGTCGGACATGACGCCCTTGCCTGCCTCGATGTCGCGGAGCAACTGGACCAGCCAGTACGTCCCTTCGCGGCACGGTGTGCACTTGCCGCAGGACTCGTGGGCGTAGAACTCGGTCCAGCGGGTGACCGCCCGCACCACGCACGTCGTCTCGTCGAAGCACTGCAGCGCCTTCGTGCCGAGCATCGAGCCGGCGGCGCCCACACCCTCGTAGTCCAGCGGGACGTCGAGGTGCTCGTCGGTGAACATCGGCGTCGATGACCCGCCCGGCGTCCAGAACTTGAGCCGGTGGCCCGCCCTCATCCCGCCGCTCATCTCGAGCAGCTGGCGCAGGGTGATGCCGAGCGGGGCCTCGTACTGGCCGGGGCTGGTGACGTGGCCGCTCAGCGAATAGAGCGTGAAGCCGGGGGACTTCTCGCTCCCCATCGACTTGAACCAGTCTTTTCCGCGATTCAGGATCGCGGGAACCGACGCGATGGACTCGACGTTATTGACAACAGTGGGGCATGCGTAGAGGCCCGCGACGGCCGGGAAAGGGGGACGCAGTCGCGGCTGGCCACGGCGGCCTTCGAGCGAGTCGAGCAGCGCGGTCTCCTCACCACAGATGTACGCGCCCGCGCCCGCGTGCACGGTGAGTTCGAGGTCGAGTCCGCTGCCCAGGATGTTCTCGCCCAGGAATCCCGCCTCTTTCGCCTCACGCACGGCCTCGTGCAACCGCCTGAGCACGGGGACGACTTCACCACGCAGGTAGATGAAGGCATGCGACGAACGGATCGCGTAACAGGCGATCACGATGCCCTCGATGAGGCTATGCGGGTTCGCGAAGAGGAGCGGGATGTCCTTACAGGTCCCCGGCTCCGATTCGTCGGCGTTGACAACTAGATAGTGCGGCTTTCCATCGCCCTGTGGAATGAACTGCCATTTCATTCCGGTGGGGAATCCGGCGCCGCCCCGGCCGCGCAGACCGGAGTCCTTGACGTACGCGATGAGGTCGTCCGGCGCCATGGCCAGGGCCTTGCGCAGGCCCTCGTACCCCTCGTGCCGTCGGTAGGTCTCCAGCGTCCAGGACTTCTCCTCGTCCCAGAACGCCGAGAGCACCGGCGCGAGCAGCTTCTCAGGGCTGGTCTCGTTGTCGATCTCGGCAGCCAAGGTCATCACTCCCCCTCCTCGGCGGTCGGTCCGGCCGGGTGGTCCGGGTCGGATGCCGAGGTCTCCTGCGGTGCGTCGTGCGAGCTGAGGTGCTCGGCTGGGGCCTCGTCCTGCGGGCCGCCCGCGCGGGGGTGGACCACCCTCGGCTGCGGCAACTCGCCCTTGGCCAGGCGCAGTCCGATCAGCGAGGCGGGGCCCGCGCCGCCGCTCGCCTCGATGGCGCCGGCGCGCTCGTCCGGGAAGCCCGCCAGGATCCGGGCCGTCTCCTTGTACGTGCACAAGGGGGCGCCGCGGGTCGGCTCGACCTGCACGCCCGCGCGCAGGTCGTCGACGAGCCGCTTGGCGGTCTCGGGGGTCTGGTTGTCGAAGAACTCCCAGTTGACCATCACGACGGGAGCGAAGTCGCAGGCCGCGTTGCACTCGATGTGCTCCAGCGTGACCTTGCCGTCCTCCGTGGTCCCTTCGTTGCCGACACCCAGGTGCTCCTGGAGCTGCTCGAAGATCGCGTCGCCGCCCATGACGGCGCACAGCGTGTTCGTGCAGACACCGACCTGGTAGTCACCGGAGGGCTTGCGCCGGTACATCGTGTAGAAGGTCGCGACCGCGGTGACCTCGGCGGTGGTCAGGCCGAGCACCTCCGCGCAGAAGGCCATGCCCGTACGCGTGACGTGGCCCTCCTCCGACTGCACGAGGTGCAGCAGCGGGAGCAGCGCGGACCGGGAGTCCGGGTAGCGGGAGATGATCTCCTTGGCGTCCGCGTCGAGCCTGGCCCGTACGTCGGCCGGGAAGTCGGGGGCGGGGAGTTGGGGCATGCCCAGGCTGACGCCCGCACCCTGCTGGGAAGGAGTGGTGGTCACCGGTCGACGCCTCCCATCACGGGGTCGATGGACGCGACGGCGACGATGACGTCAGCGACCTGGCCGCCCTCGCACATCGCCGCCATGGCCTGCAGGTTGGTGAAGGACGGGTCACGGAAGTGGACCCGGTAGGGGCGGGTGCCGCCGTCGGAGACGACATGCACCCCGAGCTCGCCCTTGGGCGACTCGACCGCGGTGTACGCCTGCCCGGCCGGGACCCGGAAGCCCTCGGTCACCAGCTTGAAGTGGTGGATCAGGGCCTCCATGGAGGTGCCCATGATCTTCTTGATGTGATCGAGCGAGTTGCCCAATCCGTCCGGGCCGAGCGCCAGTTGCGCTGGCCAGGCGATCTTCTTGTCGCCGACCATGACCGGACCCGGCGCGAGGCGGTCCAGGCACTGCTCGACGATGCGCAGCGACTGGCGCATCTCCTCCAGACGGATCAGGAAGCGTCCGTAGGAGTCACAGGTGTCGGCGGTCGGTACGTCGAACTCGTAGTTCTCGTAACCGCAGTAGGGCTGCGCCTTGCGCAGGTCGTGCGGCAGACCGGCCGAGCGCAGGACGGGCCCCGTGGCGCCGAGTGCCATGCAGCCGGCGAGGTCGAGATAGCCGACGTCCTGCATACGGGCCTTGAAGATGGGGTTGCCGGTGGCGAGCTTGTCGTACTCGCCGAGGTTCTTCTGCATCTTCTTCACGAACTCGCGGATCTGGTCCACCGCGCCCGGGGGCAGGTCCTGTGCGAGTCCGCCGGGCCGGATGTACGCGTGGTTCATGCGCAGTCCGGTGATCAGCTCGAAGATGTCGAGAACGAGTTCACGATCGCGGAAGCCGTAGATCATGATCGTCGTCGCGCCGAGCTCCATGCCGCCGGTGGCGATGCACACCAGGTGCGAGGAGAGGCGGTTGAGCTCCATCAGGAGCACCCGGATGATCGACGCGCGGTCCGGGATCTGGTCCTCGATGCCGAGGAGCTTCTCGACCCCGAGGCAGTACGCCGCCTCGTTGAAGAACGGCGTCAGGTAGTCCATGCGCGTGACGAACGTCGTGCCCTGCGTCCACGTGCGGTATTCGAGGTTCTTCTCGATGCCCGTGTGCAGATAGCCGATGCCGCAGCGGGCCTCGGAGACGGTCTCGCCCTCGATCTCCAGGATGAGCCGGAGCACACCATGGGTGGAGGGGTGCTGCGGACCCATGTTGACGATGATGCGCTCGTCGTCGGACCGGGCCGCGGACTGGACGACCTCGTCCCAGTCGCCGCCGGTGACCGTATATACGGTCCCCTCGGTCGTCTCACGGGCGGAAGCGTGGGAAGTTCCCTGAGTTGCAGACATCAGCTGTACGACCTCCGCTGGTCCGGAGCCGGGATCTGGGCGCCCTTGTACTCGACGGGGATGCCGCCGAGGGGGTAGTCCTTGCGCTGCGGGAAGCCCTGCCAGTCGTCCGGCATCATGATCCGCGTAAGGGCTGGGTGGCCGTCGAAGATCAGGCCGAAGAAGTCGTACGCCTCGCGCTCGTGCCAGTCGTTCGTCGGATAGACGGAGACCAGCGAGGGGACGTGCGGGTCGGCGTCAGGGGCGCTGACTTCGAGCCGGATCAGGCGGTTGTGGGTGATCGAGCGCAGGTGGTAGACGGCGTGCAGCTCGCGGCCCTTGTCCTCGAGGAAGTGCACGCCGCAGACGCCCGTGCAGAGCTCGAAGCGCAGGGCCGGGTCGTCGCGCAGGGTCTGGGCCACCCGGACGAGGTGCTCGCGCGCGATGTGGAAGGTGAGCTCGTCGCGGTCGACGACCGTCTTCTCGATCGCGTTCTCCGGCAGGAGCCCCTGCTCTTCCAGGGCGCCCTCCAGCTCGTCCGCGACTTCGTCGAACCAGCCGCCGTACGGGCGCGCGGTGGCGCCCGGCAGGGTGATGGTCCGCACGAGCCCGCCGTAACCGGACGTGTCGCCGCCGTTGTTGGCGCCGAACATGCCCTTGCGGACGCGGATGACCTTGCCGGCCTCGTCGCGGGGTGCGGGAACGCCGTTCCCGTTCAGGTGCTCGTCGTGTTCGTCGTGCGCGTCGCTCACCGCAGCAGCCCCTTCATCTCGATGGTGGGGAGGGCCTTGAGGGCCGCCTCCTCCGCCTCGCGGGCCGCTTCCTCCGCGTTGACCCCGAGCTTTCCGCCCTGGATCTTCTGGTGCAGCTTGAGGATCGCGTCCATCAGCATCTCGGGCCGCGGCGGACAGCCGGGCAAATAGATGTCAACAGGGACAATGTGATCCACGCCCTGCACAATCGCGTAATTGTTGAACATCCCGCCCGATGAAGCGCAAACCCCCATGGAAATGACCCACTTGGGGTTGGGCATCTGGTCATAGACCTGCCGCAGGACCGGCGCCATCTTCTGGCTCACCCGCCCGGCCACGATCATCAGATCGGCCTGGCGCGGTGAACCGCGGAAGACCTCCATGCCGAAGCGAGCCAGGTCATAGCGCCCGGCTCCCGTCGTCATCATCTCGATGGCGCAGCACGCGAGGCCGAAGGTCGCGGGGAAGACGGATGACTTGCGCACCCAGCCCGCGGCTTGTTCGACGGTGGTCAGCAGAAAACCGCTCGGCAGTTTCTCTTCGAGTCCCATGCTCTTGGCCCCTCAGACCTTTAGTCCCATTCCAGGCCGCCACGCCGCCATACGTACGCGTACGCGACGAAGACGGTGAGCACGAAGAGCAGCATCTCCACGAGCCCGAAAATCCCCAGCGCGTCGAAGGTGACGGCCCAGGGGTAAAGGAAGACGATCTCGATGTCGAAGACGATGAAGAGCATCGCCGTCAGGTAGTACTTGATCGGGAATCGCCCGCCGCCGGCCGGAGTCGGCGTCGGCTCGATACCGCACTCATACGCCTCGAGCTTGGCGCGGTTGTACCGCTTTGGACCGATAAGCGTGGCCATGACCACGGAGAAGATCGCAAAGCCTGCCCCGAGGGCTCCCAGCACGAGGATGGGCGCATAGGCGTTCACGCTCCTCGCTCCTCTCAGTCGGCACTGACTGTTGGCGGTTGCATCGGACCGCGACCACCCACCACGACCCGAAGATCGCTTACATGTGAAGCAGGTCACAAGCCCAACTGCCGTGCATCTTATGCCCGCCGGTCTGTGATCTGCGACACGGGGTGCGACAACGGCTTTGTGATCTCCACCACCTGACGAAGGATCATGAAGTCGGATGAGCGGTGATCTTCATACGCGAAGCGCCTGAGTGATCACCAGAGGTGACATCTCAGCGAGTTACCGCTGGTCGGGAGGGGGTCGCCCTATCAAGCGATAGCCGCCGCAAGCAAATTGGCGCTGGACGCGCTGGCTTGATAGTGGCGGCTCATTCACACTTTGGCGGGAGAGGTGTGGACGGGAGTGGACAACCGCGGACGCGTGCGCCGATTCACTAGCGGCCGGAGCCGCAGCCACACGAAGACGACATGAGGGCGGATCCACTTCCCGTAGACGGGCGGATCGACTTCCCGTAGACGGGCAGATCGACTTCCCGTAGACGGGCGGGTCGACTTCCCGTAGGCGGGCGGGTCGACTTCCCGCATGCGGGCGGATCGGCACCCCGTCGGCACCGACCCGTCACCGTTCCCCCATACGGGCAACACCCCTGAATTCTTCGGAAGATCTCAGGAAGGTCTCGGCTGGATCTCAGAGAGATCCCCAGGGGTTTCCCCTGTGACCTGCGCCACACGACCCCGCGCGGGCGAGAAACCGGGCTTGGCCAACCGGCTCAACCGGTGGTAGACCGGGGGCAATTCGGGCGTATCGCAGAAAACCCATGATCACAGGCGTGATCGCCGTTGTCCGCATTGCCCGTTACGGCGTCAATAAGAAGTGACACGCCCGGGATTCGGGGCCCTCACGAGCAACTGTGGCGCAGCCCACGTTTCTTGATGGGAACCCTGACTCCCTGATAGCGGTTGTTCTCATGTCCCACACCGCTCACATACCCAGCCACCGGAAGCCCCGTCGCAGCGCCTCGAAGATGGCCCTGCGCGCCGGAGTTGCCGGTGGCGTCCTCAGCACCCTGGCAGTGGCCGCGGCCGCCGGTACGGCGAACGCCGCCGAGCCGGTGACCGAGACCATCGAAATGCCCACGCTCACCGCGGACCTCTCCACGCAGATCGCGCAGTCCGCTGAGGTCACGCAGCAGACCGCCGACAGCTACGAGCTCCGCGCCGAGCAGGACGCGGCCGCCGTGAAGGCCGCCAAGCAGGCCAAGGAAGACCAGGCGAAGGCCGAGGCCAAGGCGAAGGCCAAGGCGGAGGCCGCCGCCAAGAAGAAGGCGGAGGAGGAGCGCGCCTCGCGTTCCGCCGAGCGCACGACGCTCAGCGCCGCCGGCGGCTCCAGCGCCTCGTCCGCCGATGTGGCCGCCCCGGCCAGCGGCAGCGTCGGCTCGGTCGTCAGCTTCCTCAAGGCCCAGCTCGGTGACGCGTACGTCATGGGTGCCTCCGGACCCAACGCCTGGGACTGCTCCAGCCTCGTCCAGGCCGCGTTCAAGCAGGCGGGCGTGGACCTTCCGCGCGTCTCGCAGGACCAGTCGGTCTCCGGTACGCCGGTCTCGCTCGACAGCGTCCAGGTGGGCGACATCCTTTACTGGGGTGGCGCGGGTTCCGCGTACCACGTGGGTGTGTACATCGGTAACGGCCAGTACCTCGACGCGGCCAACCCCGGCAAGGGCGTTGTCATCCAGGACCTGTCGGGCTACCCCGCCGACGGCGCCGTGCGCGTCCTCTGAGGGCCCTCACAGCTACGTGGAAGGGCCGGGAACCCCGCTGGGGGGGTTCCCGGCCCTTCTGTGCGCTCAGCGAGCCGCGTGCCTCAGTGAGCCCCGCAAAGCCGTGCGCCTCAGCCCTTCGGCGACAACTCGCCCATCTCGGACCAGCTGTTGCCCGGGATCTCGGTGTGGATGATCTCGGGCTTCGAGGCGATCGCCTCGGACATCGTCTCCATGGCCGCCTTGAAGTGGTCGGAGCCGACGTGCGCGGCGCCTGCCTCCTGGGAGGCGAAGCCCTCCAGGAGTACGAACTGGTGGGGGTCGTCGACGCTGCGGGACCACTCGTAGAAGAGGTTGCCCTCCTCCGCGCGGGTGGCCCGGGTGAACTCGGCGGTCCGCTCCAGCCAGGTGTCGGCGTGCTCGGGGCGGATCGTGAACTTGACGGCGATGAAAATCATGCCGCCAGCCTCGTACCACCCACGCGGTCAGGGCAAATCGGGACAGAGCCTCACGCCTTCGGCGCCACCTTGCTCAGGCCGTTGATGATGCGGTCCATCGCGTCGCCGCCCGTCGGATCGGTGAGGTTGGCGAGCATCTTCAGCGTGAAGCGCATCAGCATCGGGTGCGTCAGGCCGCGCTGCGTGGCGATCTTCATGACCTTCGGGTTGCCGATGAGCTTCACGAAGGCGCGGCCCAGCGTGTAGTAGCCGCCGTAGGTGTCCTTGAGGACCTTCGGGTAGCGCTGGAGGGCGAGTTCGCGCTGGCCGGGGGTCTGGCGGGCGTGCGCCTGGACGATGACGTCCGCCGCGATCTGCCCGGACTCCATGGCGTACGCGATGCCCTCGCCGTTGAAGGGGTTCACCATGCCGCCCGCGTCGCCCACCAGGAGCAGGCCCTTGGTGTAGTGCGGCTGGCGGTTGAAGGCCATCGGCAGGGCGGCGCCGCGGATCGGCATCGTCATGTTGTCCGGGGTGTAGCCCCACTCCTCGGGCATCGAGGCGCACCAGGCCTTCAACACCTCGCGCCAGTCCAGCTCCTTGTAGGCGGACGACGAGTCGAGGATGCCGAGGCCGACGTTCGACGTGCCGTCGCCCATGCCGAAGACCCAGCCGTAGCCGGGAAGGAGCCGGTCCTCGGCGCCACGCCGGTCCCACAGCTCCAGCCAGGACTCCAGGTAGTCGTCGTCGTGGCGGGGCGAGGTGAAGTACGTACGGACCGCGACGCCCATCGGACGGTCCTCGCGGCGGTGCAGGCCCATCGCGAGGGACAGCCGCGTCGAGTTGCCGTCGGCGGCGACCACCAGCGGAGCGTGGAAGGTGACCGGGGTCTTCTCCTCACCGAGCTTGGCGTGCACGCCGGTGATGCGGCCCGTGCGGTCGTCGATGATCGGGGCGCCGACGTTGCAGCGCTCGTACAGGCGGGCGCCCGCCTTCTGTGCCTGGTTGGCGAGCTGCTCGTCGAAGTCGTCGCGCTTACGGACCAGGCCGTAGTTCGGGTAGGCGGCGAGATCGGGCCAGTCGAGCTGGAGCCGGACACCGCCCCCGATGATGCGCAGACCCTTGTTCCGCAGCCAGCCCGCCTCCTCGGAGATGTCGATGCCCATCGACACGAGCTGTTTGGTGGCGCGGGGCGTGAGGCCGTCGCCGCAGACCTTCTCCCTGGGGAACGCGGTCTTCTCCAGGAGGAGTACGTCGAGTCCGGCCTTGGCCAGGTAGTAGGCGGTCGTGGAACCGGCTGGCCCGGCCCCGACGACGATCACATCAGCGGTGTGTTCGGTGAGGGGCTGGGGCTCGGTCACGGCGGGTTCTCCCCAAGGCTCGAAATCTGTGTGCCGGCGGGCACGGGTTATGGGCAGTCTATGCAGCGGTACTGATCCGCCAGCCGAAGGGCCACCCGTGACAAAGCAGGCACTGCCGACCATGACCCTGCCCGTCGTACACCTGCGCGTCCCGACGCACGAGGACGCCTTCGTCTGGCACCGGCTCTTCGACGACCCGGACGTCATGGAGTTCTTCGGCACCGGCGCATCGGCCGAGCTCTCCGTGTACGAGGAGCTCACCGCCCGGCAGCGCAGACACGACGCCGAACTCGGCATCTGCCTCTGGACGTTGCTCGACGCGGACGGCGAGCCGATCGGCTTCACCGGAGCACAGCCGTGGCCGCGCGACTGGGGGCCCACGGGCGAGATCGAGATCGGCTGGCGGCTCTCCAGGGCCGCCTGGGGGAAGGGGTACGCGACCGCCGCCGCGCAGGCCACCCTGGAGCGGGCGCGCACGGCGGGCGTACCGGACGTGGTGGCGATGGTCGACGCCCGTAACGAACGGTCCATCGCGGTGACCCGCCGGCTCGGCATGGAGCTGGCCGAGACCTTCATGTCGCCGGGCACGGACCGGGTGGCACGCTGCTTCCGGCTCGCGCTGTAGCGGGTCTGCCCGGCGCGGTGCTCCAGCGCAGGCGCACCCGTCGGCCGCTGACCCGCTCAGCCGTCGATCCGCTCAGCCGTCGATCCGCTCGGCCACCGGCCCGCTCAGCCGTTGAGCCGCCAGTGGTCGAGCGCGGTCCCGTGGATCTTCTCGCCCTCGCCCGCGGGCCAGTGGTCCGCGCGCCAGGAGAGCAGGATGGCGTACTCGGTGCCGTTGTCCGCGACGTAACTCTGGTTCAGCGCATGGATCTCGCGGCCCGCCCCGTCGGTGTAGGTGTACTCCCAGATCGCGCCAGGGCGCCCCTGGAAGGTGTTCGGCTCAAGACGGATCCGCTGGTAGTCCGACTTCTTCGGGTCCTTCTTGGCGTCCTTCTCGATCGTCGTGAAGTTCTCGTACGAGGTGTACGGGGCGCTGGGGACCACGCCGACGATGAACCCCTCCGGGCCGGTCGACCCGGCGTACACGATCTGGCCCGGCCTCTCCTCGCCCTGCCGGGTCCAGCCTTCGGGCACGGCGAACTCGAAGCCGCTCACGTCGGACACCAGGTCGGAGTCCGCGGGCAGTTCGGGTGCGTCGTCCAGGGCGTCCGGGCTCGCGCTCGGCTCGGCCGGGCTCTCCGTGTCCTGTGTAGGGGTGGCCGATGGGGATGGCGAGGGCGGCGGCGTGGGGTCCTCGGTCCTGCTGACGGCGGGCTTGTCGTCCTTGCCTCCGGCCTTGTCCGCCGAGCCGTCGTCGTCGTTCTGCCAGAGCAGGACCCCGGCCGCGATACCGCTGCCGATGAGAAAGGCGGCGGCGAGGGTGCCGACCCAGACCGCGGTGCGGCGGGACGCGGGCGAGGCGGGCGGCTGTTGGCGCAGCTGGAAGGTGTGGGGGTCGTAGGGGGTGGGGGCGTGGGGGGTGGGGTCGTAGGCGGCGGGGGCGTAGGCGGGTGCCGGGGTAACCGCGGGTGCGGGAACGCCAGTTGAAGCGGGGCCTACTGGCCCTACGGAGCCGACAGCGCCCTCGGTGGGGGCGTCGGCCACAGAGCCGGGAGCGCCGGGAGCGCTGGTCGCACCAAGGGCACTCGCGGGACCGCCGTACGGCATCGGCGGGACCGGTGGCATCGGCGTCGCGTCGAGCCCCGTCCGCTGCCCCGTCATCTGCAGCAGGAACGGCGCGATGAGCGCGGCGCCGAAGGCCCAGAGCAGGCCGAACAGGAGCGCGTCCGGCACGCTCACGCCCGTTTCGAAGCTGCCGTTGCCCGAGCCGCTGCCGCCTGCGCCGCCACCGAACTGCGAGGACGCGCTTCCGGTCGCGTCGATGCTGAAGCCGCCGACCCCGGCGATGAGCAGGAAGAGCCCGAAGAAGACACCGGCGGCGAGCAGTTGCTCTCCCCGGTGCGCGGAGCGGCGCGCGGCAAGGAGGCCGAGGACCAGCGCGCTCACGAGCCCGAGCGTCAACGCCCCCATGATCGCCCAGGCGTTGGTGACGTCGCCCAGCTCCGAGAGCCCGAAGGACTCGCTCTCGTAGCCACCTCCAAACGCCGAACTACTGCCCTCCACCGATGCCTTGAGCGGTGCTCCCCACCCGAGCCCGAGGGCCGCGATGCCGAGGTTCGGCAGCAGGAGCAGGGCGATGAGCAGGGGGGAGACATCGGCATCTTCGAGGTCGGCGACGCCTTCGAGGTCGTCGACCTGGGCGAGGCTGATGAACGCGACGACCGAGCAGAGGGCCAGTACGACCGCGAGCGCGCGCAGTGCGGTGCCGGTGGCACGGAACGCCGCCTGCCAACCCGGCCGCACGGCCAGCCAGTGGGCCAGGTCGTGGCGGTGCAGCACTCCGCAGGTGACAGCGGCCGCGAGGAGGAGCGCGCCGAGCGCGGCGAGCACAGGTGACGACGAGAGTTCGACGCCCTCGATCTCGGGCTGCGCGAAGAGGCTGAGCACGAGAGTGGCCACGGTCACCAACAGGCTGACACGCACGGCCGCTTCGAGCCCGGCGGTGCCTCCGCCCTGCCCGCCGGTACGCAGGAGTACGCGGCTGCGCAGGATGCGTACGCCGATGAAGAGGGCCCCGATCCACAGGGCGGTGACGGTGAGCGGGATGAGGTGGAGCGAGGCGCTGCCGTCGAAGGCGACGTCGACGCTGGAGCTCTCGCCGCCGAAGAGGGACGACTGCTGGCGCTCGCTTCCCGACATCTCGAAGCCGCCGCCCACGGCCTGGAGCAGCAGCGCGAGGGCGATCCGTAGCCGGTCGCCGAACCCGACGACCACGTCGCCGTCGCCTTGCCCGTAGGAGGGGATGGCGAACGCGACAGCCGCGACGAGCACCAGTCCCACGGGCCACAGGGCGGCTTGGGCGGCTCCCGCCCAGTCTCCTCGGAACGACCTCCCGAGGAAGGCACCGAGCGGGGAGGGCCCTGCGGGCGCCGCGGGGACGTGTGGGGGCGGGGGTGGGGATGCGGGGGCGGCTGGAAGTGCGGGAGCAGGGAGGGAAGTTGCGGTGTACCCGGGCCCGGCAGGCGTGCTTTCGGGCGCGTCACTGGCACTCGTGTCCCCGGCAGGCGCGTCCCCGGCGGGTGCGTCAGCCCCGGCGGGCGCATCAGCCTCGGGCCCCACCGACGCCGCGTCGGCGGAAGCGGAAGCGGAAGCGGAAGTCGGATCGCCCAGTTCTGCCGCAGGCAGTTCCGCGGGCCCCGCGTCCACCGTCGTGTCACGCGGACGCTCTCGCCCGCATCTCATGCAGAAGCGGGCCTCGTCAGGGGTGGGTGCCCCGCAGTGAGGGCAGTACGACGCCATGGGAACGCTCCGTCATTGGGGAGATGACCAGATGGAACCGACCCGTGCCGAGTGATCCCGCGGCGGCCGATGCGACAGAGCGGATTCGCATCGACCACGCCGCGTCGGCGGAGTCGTATCACAACGGACACATCTTGCCCGGCGGCTGGTTCCCGTCAACTCGGTTCACAACGAAGGATTTCGCGCGCTACCCGTTCGGGTGTCCCCCCAGCGGGTCCTAGGCCTTGAAGCCCCGGTGCAGGGCCACGATCCCGCCCGTCAGATTCCGCCACGCCACCTTCGACCAGCCCGCGTCACGCAGCAGCGCGGCCAGCGTCGGCTGGTCCGGCCAGGAGCGGATGGACTCCGCGAGGTAGACGTACGCGTCGGGGTTGGAGGAGACCGCGCGCGCCACCGGCGGCAGGGCCCGCATCAGATACTCCTCGTAGACCGTGCGGAACGGCGCCCATGTCGCGTGCGAGAACTCGCAGATGACGACCCGGCCGCCCGGCTTCGTCACGCGGTACATCTCCCGCAGCGCCTGGTCCGTCTCGTGGACGTTGCGCAGGCCGAAGGAGATCGTGACGGCGTCGAACGTGTCGTCCTTGAACGGCAGCTTCGTCGCGTCCCCCGCCGTGAACGGCATCCAGGGGTGGCGCGCCTTGCCGACCTGGAGCATGCCGAGCGAGAAATCGCAGGGCACGACGTACGCTCCCGCGCGGGCGAAGGGCTGCGACGAGGTCGCCGTGCCCGCGGCGAGGTCGAGCACCTTCTGCGCGGGGCGCGCGTCGACCGCCTTCGCGACCTCCTTGCGCCACAGCCTCGCCTGTCCGAGCGACAGCACGTCGTTCGTCAGGTCGTACCGTTCCGCCACGTCGTCGAACATCGAGGCGACTTCGTGCGGCTGCTTGTCCAGGGTGGCTCGGGTCACCCGGCCATTGTGTCAGGCCGGTCTTCTGCCTTGGCCGCGGCCCGCTTCGCCTGCGGCGGGCTTTCTCGCCTGCGGCGGGCTTTCTCGCCTGCGGCGGGCTTTCTCGCCTGCGGCGGGCTCTTCGCCGGGGCCTCTGCCCGGCGGGGCCCGCCGGCGGGTGCGGGTCCGTGGTGGTTGCTCGCGCCCACGCGGCGGAGCCGCATATCGACACAGCCCCGCGCCCCTGAGGCGCCCCTGCGGGGCTGCCTCAGCGGGCGCGGTACACCATGCGGCCTGCGATCACCGTCGCCGCGCACGTCGTCGCGCCCTGTCGCACCAGCTCGGCTCGGCTCGGTACGTCGAAGACCGCGAAGCGCGCCGGGCCGCCCTCCGTCAAAGGCGGCAGGAGGACCAGTGGGGTCGGCGACAGGGACACGGGGCCCTGCAGCCGCTCCGGGCGGCGGCCGATCGCCAGGCCCGCCCTGCGGACGGTGTCGAGGACCGGCCTGGCCTGCAGTTCGCCCGCCACCGCCACCGTGCCGTGGGCGAACAGGCGCTGTACGCCCCGGCGTGCGCTCGCGCCCAGGCGGGACGGGACGGCGCGGAAGAGGGCCCGCGCGCGCTCCCCGCCGATGGGCTCCGTGCCGAACTCGTCCGCCTCGCGCGGGTCGGGGTGATAGGTGGCTTCGAGGAGTTCGGGGCCGTACACGTTGAGCAGGCCCGGCGTGAGGATGCCGGGCCAGCGCCGGACGCGGGCCGCCGGGTCCGCGGCGGCCAGTTCCTCGTACGGGCCGACGGCGGCGATGTTCGCCCCGTCGACCAGGACCGCCGCTTCCGGCGTCCCCTCGGCGACGTGAAGTGTGCGCACGGCGGCCTCAGTTGCTGGCGAGGAGCTTCAGCTCGGGGTGGGCCGTGCCACCCTCGATCGCCGTGGAGGAGATGTGCGAGGCGACGCGGTCGTCGGTCGGGTCGTTCGCCGGGTCGTCGTGCACGACGAGGTGCTCGTACGTCGTGGCGCGCTGGGCCGGGACGCGGTCCGCGGTGCGGATCATGTCGATCATGTCGCGCAGGTTGTTGCGGTGCTTGGCACCGGCGGAGGAGACGACGTTCTCCTCCAGCATCACCGAGCCGAGGTCGTCCGCGCCGTAGTGCAGGGTGAGCTGCCCTGCCTCCTTGCCGGTGGTCAGCCAGGAACCCTGGATGTGGGCCACGTTGTCGAGGAAGATCCGCGAGATCGCGATCATGCGGATGTACTCGAAGATGCTGGCCTGCGTCCGGCCCTTGAGGTGGTTGTTCTCGGGCTGGTACGTGTACGGGATGAAGGCCCGGAAGCCCCCGGTCCGGTCCTGTACGTCGCGGATCATCCGCAGGTGCTCGATGCGCTCGGCGTTGGTCTCGCCCGTGCCCATGAGCATCGTGGACGTGGATTCCACCCCGAGGCCGTGCGCGATCTCCATGATCTCCAGCCAGCGCTCGCCGCTCTCCTTGAGCGGGGCGATGGCCTTGCGCGGGCGCGCCGGGAGCAGCTCGGCGCCGGCGCCGGCGAAGGAGTCGAGCCCGGCGGCGTGGATCCGCTTGATCGCCTCCTCGGCGGAGACCTTCGAGATGCGGGCCATGTGCTCGATCTCGGAGGCGCCGAGGGAGTGGATGACCAGCTGCGGGAAGTTCTTCTTGATCGCCGAGAAGTGCTCTTCGTAGTACTCGACGCCGAAGTCCGGGTGGTGCCCGCCCTGGAACATGACCTGGGTGCCACCGAGCTCGACGGTCTCCGCGCAGCGGCGCAGGATGTCGTCGAGGTCGCGCGTCCAGCCCTTCTTGGTGTCCTTCGGGGCGGCGTAGAAGGCGCAGAACTTGCACGCCGTCACGCAGACGTTCGTGTAGTTGATGTTCCGCTCGATGATGTACGTCGCGATGTGCTCGGTCCCGGCGTACCGGCGGCGGCGGATCGCGTCGGCGGCGGAGCCGAGCGCGTGCAGCGGGGCATCGCGGTAGAGGTCGAGCGCCTCTTCGGCGCTGATCCGCCCACCTGCGGCGGCACGGTCGAGGACGGACTGAAGGTCGGCCTTCTCGGTCACCGGGGCGTCCCTTTCGTAAGGGTTGGGGGCGGACTGATTCAGCGTACGCCAGCCGATTCCGGCACCCGACGTCAGGCGGCGTACGCCCCCATGAGGAGCCCCACGAAGGCTCCGCCGATCAGGAACGGCCCGAACGGGATCGCCGTCCTGCGTCCGGCGCGGCGGGCGATGACGAGCCCCGTCCCGTAGAGGGCGGCGAGCAGGAACCCGGCGAAGGTGCCGAGCAGCACCGCGCCCCACCCGTACCAGCCGAGGACGGCCCCGAGCCCGAGCGCCAGCTTCACGTCACCGAAGCCCATGCCGTTCGGGCTGATGAGGAAGAGCACGAAGTACGCGCCGCCGAGCCCCAGCGCCCCGTACAGGGCGTGGATCCAGGAACCGGCGTGCTCGGGAAGCAGCGCGGCCCCCGCCAGGAGCACGAGCGCGGACACGGCGAGCGGAAGCGTCAGCACGTCGGGCAGCCGGTGCACTCCGAAGTCCACGACGGCCAGCAGTACGCCGACGGGTGCGAGCAGCAGCCAGACGGCGAGCTCGGGCCGGGCGCCGGTGGCCGCGGCGATGGCGGCGCAGACGAGGGCAGTGGAGAGGGCGACGGTGAGGGTGCGCGGCCCGATGCGGGTGCCCTCCCCGCACCGCGCGAGCCCCACCCAGCCGCCGAGGGGATGCCCGTCGGGGCACTCGGCGCGCCAGGCCTCGTCGGGCGCCACGGACAGCCGGTAGGCGGCGCGGGGCACGAGGAGTCCGGCGGCGGCGCCCCAGAGGGCACCGCCGACGACGACGTACAGGAACGGGTCCAACGGTTCACTCTCTAGACGCGGCGAGACGGGCGGGTGGGCGGGTGCGCGGGAGACATCCGCCGCGAAGCGGCGGCCTCGAATCCGCCCCACCCCCCCCGCAGCAAGAGAACTACCCGACGGCGGAAAGCCCACTACGCCAGGTAGGAAGCAACTCGTCCAGCAAGGCTTCCGTACGGGGCGGCACGCCTCGAGCCCCGCTCCGGGCAACGAGATCGGCGGCGACGGCCTGGAGCCGCGCGGGGTCGCCCACCGCGTGGGTGGCCCGCAGCAGCTCGTTCCAGAGCCGTTCGTCGCCCGGCGCGGAGTTCAGCGAGGCGTTCAGCGCCTCGATGGCCTTCTCCGCGCGCTGCTTCTCCAGGTGGAACTCGGAGAGGGCGAGCCCGATGTCGGCCACGAGCAGCGGCAGCTGCGCGTCGATGATCTCGTGCGTGAGCCACGCGTACCGCCCCTGCGGCCGGTCCGCGAGCAGCGGCCCCCGGACGAGCACCAGAGCGTCGGTGAGCATCCGCCCGCGCACGGCACGGCTGTTGGCACCGCGGCCCTGAGTCGCCTCGTGGTACAGCGACCGCAGTACGTCCAGGTCGGAGACCACGGACTTGGCGAGCGTGAGCCGCCCGCTGCCGTCTGCCCGCAGCCGGGGCGTCCCGTCGGGCTCGGTGCCGAGCCACTCCCGCAGCCGCTCGATGAGCGCGTCCCGTACGTCCTCGGTGACGCCCCGCGGCCACAGCGCGGAGGAGAGCACCCGCGGGTGCACGCCCTCACGGTGCAGCAGGAGCAGCGCGAGCGCCTCGTGCATCAGCGGGCTGCGCTCGCCGTCCGGCGTTTCGAGGCCGATGATCTCGTACGTACCGACCAGGCGGGCGTAGACCGCGGGCCTGCCCTGCTCGGTGACGTCGACGAGGAACGGCGGCGTGACCCCCGTACGCCCGGAACCGGAACTTGCAGTGCCGCCCTCGCCCGGATCGGCGTCGACGAACAGCTCGACGACGGCCCGCTGCTGGGCCTCGGGCAGCGCCTGCGCCTCCAGTTCGAGCCCGAGCAGCGGGGCGAGCAGCTTGCCCCCGGGGGTGATCTCCATCTCCCAGGCGGCGCCCGGCAGGTCACCGGACTCGGTGCCGACCAGATATCCGATGCCCAACCGGCTCGCGTCGGCGGCCAGTTCGGCGAGCTTCACCGCGTCGTCCCCGGTGGGCTCGGCGGCGAGCAGCACCAGGTGCGGCGCCCAGCGGGTGTGCTGGGCGGGCCCCGTACGACCGGTGAGGACCGAGTCGTGCCCGGCGGCACCCAGTGCGCCCCGCCGCTGCCGCGTCTCGGCCTCCATCGTCTCGATGAGCGCCTCGATGTCCTCGAGGTGCCGCAGCCGGTTGGGCGCGAGCGGCGTCAGGTCCTGCCCGAAGCCGACGAGGGTGATGGTCATGCGGTCGGACCAGCCGTTGGTGGCGAGCTCGGCGGCGACGGAGGCGAAGACGGCGGCGCGGTCGGCCTCGGTCCCGCTCAGCGACACGACACCGGGCACGGCCTCGAGATTGAGCAGCAGCCGCGAGTCGTCGAGCGTTCCCAGGCTGACGAGACCCGGGTAGGGAGCGGCGGTTTCCGTCTCCTCGTACCGCTCGGCATCGGTGCGCGCCAGCATCCAGAACGTCTGGTCCTGCCCCAATTGCCAAGGAGCGGGCGGCCGTCCGGCGGGCTGGGCGAGCTGGAGGTGCAGGTCGCCGTTGCTGAGCCAGGCGGCGTAGACGGTCGGCAGTGCCCGCGATTCCTCGGCGAGCGCGGCGGCGAGGCCGCGGAGCGACAGATCGAGCAGCCGTACGCCCTCGGGGTCGGCGCCCACGAGCAGCGCGTCCTGCACATCGGCGGCGCCCCCGGTCGGCGTCGGGGGCTCCATGCCGCGCCGGCCACCGACGGCGCCCATGGCCGACTGCCACAGCGCGTGCCGGCGGCGGCGTCCGAGAGCGCCGAGGAGCCCGGCGGCGAGGAGGGGCGCACCGATGAGAGCCTCGGGCAGCCCGAAGGAGGATTCCTCGGACTGGCTGGCGGCGACGGGAGTTTCCTGCTGCCCCTGCCCCTTGCCCGCGTCGGAGGGCCGCTGCTCGGGGATGGTGATGTGCGCGGTGTCACGGTCGCCGGAGCCGGATCCGGAGCCGCTGCCGCCCTGCTCCTGGGAGCCGCCGCCCTGCTGGCCGCCGCCCTGCTGCTGGTCCCCGGACTTGGCGTAGTCGGAGATCTGCTCCTTGACGTCCTGCGAGACCTTGGGCGCCTCGTCGGGCATCTCGACGAGTTCGCCGCCGTGCGCGTCCGCGGGCATCTCCATGATCCAGCCGGGCCGGATGAGGCTGGCCTCGGACAGGCGGGACCCGTCGGGCTGCTCGCGGTCCTTGTTCAGCTGGTAGATCTCCTTGTACCGCCGCCCGTCCCCGAGGTGCCGCTCGGCGATCTCCCACATGGAGTCGTGGTGACGGCCCTCGGGAGGCTGGATCCGGTAGTACTTCGTGTCCCCGTCCTTGGCGGTGCTACCCGCGTGGGCGGCGGCCTGCTCGGCCTGCTCGGCGACGGCGCTCGCGGCGCTCTGCGCCTGCTCCTGCCCGAAGAGCCCGCCGGGCGTCTGCTGGGCGGAAGCGGCGGACGCGGGCTTCTGGTTGCCCTCCAGCGACTGCCCGAACTGCGAGAGCCCCGGCGTGAAACTGGCCGCGGTCGCGCCCACGAGAAGCAGCGCGGCGACGAGCTGACGCGCGAGCAGCTGACTGCCACCGGCACCGGGAACGCGACCCGGCATCCCGACCCCGGAGAGCGCGGCCTTGACCTCGACCAGCACGCAGGCGGTGAACTGGGCCCAGGCGAGCCAGACGACGACGGTCAGTACATTGATGAACGTCCCGACCGTGATCTCCTGCTGCAACCAGTCCAGCGAGGGCATACCGCCCGGGAGAGGCCACCCCACGACGATCGCGAGGGCGCCAGGCACGCCGAAGACGAGCGCGGCCAACGCGACAAAGGCGAGGAACGCCTTGACGAAGTCCCCGAACGTACGACGACGCCGGGGCAGCGGCTGCGGCGTCCGATTCCGTGGAGCCGACGGGCCGCCTGTCGAACTTGATGTGGTGCGCGCCATGGCGGGAGTCCTGTTGTCCTCTGAGAGGGAGCGGGTGGGGATCAGCGGTCTGTGCCGCGGTGGGCTGAGCGTACTGAGGCGATGGTACGGAAGGGGCCGGAGGTCATACAGGGGCAGCGGCTGCCGGGGGCGCCTGCGGGCTTCGACGGCCGCCCCTTTCCTCCCGGGTTGCACGGTAGGCCCACCTATCCCCGCACGAGGCGGACGTCCCGCCTCGTCCCGCCGAACACCCACCCAGGTCGGGCATCCCCGGCCATTCACCCCCGCCCGTAACAGCTCCGGCACGGATTCGCTGCGCCCGGGTAGCACTTGGGGCCCGCCGGCTTCCGTTCGCTTCCGCTCACTTCCGTCATCGCACGGAACGCGAGAACCTTCACAAAGCCCACCAGTACCGGAAACCCACGCCTGGTAGCGTCATCCGGCTCCATTCTCTCCTGCAACAAGTCCAACGCTGTCGAACCCTGGGGGACTGCAATCGTGGCCCGTCGCACTGTGCCCGTCGTCGCCGCTCTGCTGGCTGGCGCGACCTTGCTCCTGAGTGCCTGTGGGGGTGGTGGGGACGACAGTCCCTCGGATGAGATCGAGGGGGCGGGCAACGGGTCGGCCAAGCCGACGCCCACCGCGTCGGAGTCGTCGGACGTCGACCGGCCCGAGATCACGCTGCCCAAGTCCTTCGAGGCCGACTTCCAAGGCTGGACGGACAGCGACCCCAAGATCCAGTCCATCCTGAACGACGGCAAGGAGCGGCTGCGCGGGACGTACGCCGCGATCGGTGAAGCCGACCCCAAGGCCGACTACTTGGCCTTCTACAGCGCCCGATCCGCCCTCGCGAGCGGCGAGAAGTGGGTCGAGGGCTACAAGGGGCTGACGATCACCGGCGAGGTCAAGGCCTTCAACCCCGAGGCAGAGATCCGCGAGAAGGGCCGGGCGACTCTCTTCTACTGCGTGGACGAGAGCAAGGGCTTCAGCAAGGACCTCAAGACCGGCAAGAAGGAGGGGACTCCCGAAGGCGAGTCCCCCAAGGTCCAGTACCGCACCGCGCTGGAGAAGAGCGACGACGGCGTCTGGATCACGACTTCGGTAGAGACCGCCCCTGGGGGATGCTGATCATGCGCTCCACTCGCAGCACCATAGGCACCGCCGTGGTCCGGGTCATCGCCCCCTTGGCGATCGCCTCGGCCCTCCTTCCTTCGCCCGCGCTGGCGCTCGGCGGGCCGGGCCACGAAGGCGGCGGCAGCGTGGACGACGAGGGCAACCTCGGGGCCGGTGTCACCCATTCCTCGATCAAGATCTCGTACGAGAGTGGCGGCGACGGGGGTGGCAAGAAGGGGAACCTGGCGCCGATCGACCCCAACTGGAAGCCCCCGGCATGCTGGTACGAGCCCGCCTACACGCCCGAGCAGCTAAAGAAGGCGGCGGAGGCCGGCGAAGTCGACGACGCCGGGATTCACGAGTTCTGGTCGGACTCGCTCTTCATCGATCACTACGACAAAGGCGAGGACAGCAACAACTTCGACGACGAGAACAGTCACGCCGAGGGCTACAAGAACTACAACATCGGCAAGGACGGCTACTTCTGGCGCGGTGTCGCACCGGACGACAGCGACCCGGACTCCTGGGACTGCGGCCGCATCATGTTCTGGCAGGACGCGGGAACGGTCCCCGACATCCCGCACGCCCCCACGCCGAAGATGCTCGCCGAGTACGCCTACGACAAGGTGAAGGTCCCCGACACCGAGGTCGAGCTGAAGCCCGAGGCCAAGTCGACGGTGAATCTGCCCACTTGGGTCTGGCTGGACAAGGGCACCTTCAAGGACGTCAGGGTCCGCGCGGAGCTTCCGAACACGGGCCTGTGGGCGGAGACGACGGCGACGCCGAAGAGCCTCCACCTGGAGCCCGGCACAGCCGACGCCGAGACATTCCCGGCATCGGGCGAATGCAAGATCAACGAAGACGGCAGCATCGGCACGCCCTACACCAAGGGCAAGTCGAAGCAGGACCCTCCGTGCGGCATCAAGTACCTCCGAGCGAGCAACGGAAAGCCGTACCAGCTGAAGGCATCGATCACCTGGGAAATCTCCTGGGAGGGCTCGGGCGGCACAGGCGACACGCTGCCTGACGGCACCTTCGAGACGACCCAGGACATGGACGTCCAGGAGATCCAGTCGATCAACCGCTGACCGGCGCACGAGGAGCAAGGGCGCACCATGGGCACCACAACAACTGGGACGCCCTCGTCGCAGACCTCAACTACATCAAGGAATAACGGCTTCTCCATCCGCGTGGCCTCATCAGCGTCGCTGGACGACTGCGCTGGGGGTGCCGAATCCCAAGTCACGCCCAGCGCCATCGGCAGGATCACGATGCGCGACTTCACGGAAGACTTTCCGATGGACCTGACGTACTGGAGCGAAGACGACTACCGGGACAGCTGGTCCGCGGCCCTGCATGTGCTTGATGAAGGAAGTACCGCCAGTACCTGCCTCATTTCGTCCATCGCAGACCCGACGAACAGCAATTTCATCTTCTGCTGGCCTCTCTACAGGCACGGAGAAGACGTGTACGTCCAGAACTCGCTCATCTTCCTGGACGAACTGACGGAGGAGTTTCTTCCCGAGGAACCATGGCGATCCGTGGAGCCGCGCACAACCGTGGACGAGGACGGAAACAAGATTTCCGAGTGGCAGACGAGCATGGACGAAGTGCGCGCTTTCCTGTCGCTTCCCCAGTGAGGTGGCGCGTCCCCCTGGAGGCTCCGCCGCGTACCAGCTCACGGCCGGGGCACGAGGGACATCGCGCGCGAGGCCAATCTGCCCAACCCCGTTCCGCTGAGCAAGATCAGGAACGATTCCCTGCTCAAGGTCAACACCGGTAACGGACAGCCACCCAGTGGAAGCCCGAGTGAAGCGGAACGCAGAACGGCGTTCCCAGCCCGCTCAGCCCACCGCGTTCTCCGCCACGGCACGTCCCTGCACCGTCACGTCGCCGCCGTAGAACATCCCCGTGAACACCGGGCTGTAGGTCATCTGGACCTCGACCTCGACCTGATCCGCGTTCGCCGTCACGCAGTGCGTCGCCGCGACGTCCCCGCCTCGCATGCCCGTCGAGCGTGCGTACGCCTGTACTCGTGCGCCGCAGTTCTCGTAGTTGATGGGCGCCCCCTTGGCGCCCTCGTAGATGCCCTCGGTGTCCAGGTCCTGCGCGGCGTAGCGCGCGGCCTGTTCCGCGATGTCCGCCGCACGCTCCCGCTTGGAGATGGACATGCCGCCGTCGATGACGAAAGCGGAGAGGGTGAGGAAGACGATCGCGAAGATGATGACTGCGCCCGCGCCCGAACCCCGGTCGTCGAGGCGTTCGCGACGGGAGGCCGCCCATTCATGCCATTCACGCATACGAGAGCTGAAACAAGGAGTCGTGCTCACGCCGACCTCCGGTAGGGGTCCAGCGACGAGCTGAAGTTGGCCTTCAGTGTCGTCTCCATGTCGAGGCCGAGCATGCCCAACCCCCGTACCTCGCAGCTGACTTCCACCGTGAAGAACGTGCCGGGTTCGAAGCCCTGGCTGGTCTGGTTGACGGTGACCGGGCCGACGCATGAGCCCTCGAGGTCGGCCACGGCGGCCGCACGCGCCTCCGCCATCGCCGTGCCGCTGTCCTTCTGGATCGAGCCGGCGCGCGCGGCGTCACGCGCCGCGCCGTCGACGGCCCCCCGGGCGTCGACGAGCTGTCCGAAGGCCACCAGGAGCAGGATGAAGAGGATCATCACGGGCGCGAGAATGACCACTTCGACGGTCGAAAGCCCCCGGTCCGAGGCGCCGACCGATGTGTGGTCCGACGCGTCCTCCGACGACCCGTTGGTTACCTGCTCCGGCAGCCGGTTCGACGCACGGCCCGACATCTCAGCCCATACGTTCCTCATCAGCCGCCCTCACCCTCCTCGACGAACCGCTCCACCGGCC
Source organism: Streptomyces sp. Je 1-332 (assembly GCF_040730185.1). Classification (NCBI taxonomy): domain Bacteria; kingdom Bacillati; phylum Actinomycetota; class Actinomycetes; order Kitasatosporales; family Streptomycetaceae; genus Streptomyces; species Streptomyces sp. Je 1-332. The sequence continues at coordinate 4,672,686 of NZ_CP160402.1, read as the reverse complement.
CGGACGACTGCGCGCGCACCGTCATGTCGAGGCCGGGGAAGACAGAGGGCACCTTCGCGGTGATCTCCACGCCGACGGTGTTCGCCTTCGGCTCCACCGTCTTCACGTCCGGGCCGAGGACCAACTGCGGTCCCAGCTGCTGGATGTAGTCGTCGACCACGTCACGCGCGTCGCCCCGCCACCCGCCCGGATTCTCGTCGGCCGTCGCACGCGCCTTGCGCGCGCCCGCCTGGGCCGCGGCCTGGGCGACATGGTCCGCGAAGAAGTACAGCGCGAACTGCACCGTAGCGAAGATCATGAAGAAGAGCACCGGGGTGAGCAGCACGAACTCGATCGCGGTCATGCCGGATTCACCGCGGGTGGAGGCTGCCTCCACCCTGCGGCGTACCCATCGCTTCACACGCCCGTGCACTCGTATCCGCCTTCGCTCCCCGGTCTACGGCTGATCAGCAGGTGCCGTCCTGGTCGGCGCCCTCGATGCACTTCTTGACGTCCTCGGCGCCGCCCTTCAGCGCGCCGTTGATGACGGCGGCGACCACGCCGACGATCGCCACGACGACCGCCGAGATGATGACCCACTCGACCGCGGACGCACCGCGGTCGAGCTCGCCGGAGCGGGCACGCTGCACGCGGCCCTTCAGGAAGGTGACAAGAAAGTCCACAGCCGGGTTGCCGGTGCTGAAGTTCCGTCCGTTCATGGTGAGTTGTCCTCTCAGGAGTGGGGGGAGGTTGTCGGGCCGCCCCCGTCGGCCGGCCCGTCCTTCGCTCGTAAAGACCGCTGGAGCTAGACCTGGAACACGCGCATCGCCGCCGGGAAGATGAGGAAGACCAGGAAGCCCGCGCACAGGAGCAGCTGAGCGACGAGCATCGACTGCGACTTCTCGCCCGCGCTGCCCTCGATCTCGGCCATCTCGCGATGGCGCATCGTCTCCGCGCGGGAGGCGAGCGACTCGCGCACCTTGGCTCCGTCGTCGGCCACCAGGCCGAGAGAAGCCGACAGGTCCTTGAGCTCCTCGACGCCCAGCTCCTCGCCGAGCGAACCGAGCGCCTGCCACTGGCTGATGCCGGTGATCCGCGCGTCGGCCAGGGCGCTTCGGATACGTTGCGTCGCCCATCCGTCGGAGACCTCAGCCGCCGCCATCAGGGCCTCCGGGAGGCCGCGGCCGCCCGCCAGGCTCATCGACACCAGGTCCAGATAGGCACCGATGACGCGGCGCAGGTCGCGGCGCTTGTCCGCGGCGTCCCGACGTACTTCGAGGTCGGGAAGGAAGAAGAAGATGACGCCGAACATCAACGCGAGCCATACGGGGATGATCGGGCTGCGACCGACTCCCAGCGTCCAGACGATGACGAACATGAACGGCCCGAAGAAGAGCCCCGCGGCCGCCAGCAGCGTCTTCGTCGCCAGGAACTTCTCCCAGCTGCGGTCCAGCACCGCCAGGTCGGCACGGAGCGACCGCTGCTCCCAGCCCTGCTGGAGGTAGAACTCGGCGACCCGTGTGCCCACCCGGGAGCGCGTCGTCTCCAGGCGTCCGGAGGCCTTCTTGCTGTCCCCGGCAGGCGAGCGATGCGACTCGTACGCCGCCCCCCGCGCCCGCATCGCGTCGATCCGCGCGACCGTGGCGACCGCACTCCGCTTGGAGGGCATCAGGGCACGGACGAGGGCGTAGATGCCAAGGCCCATGATGGCGCCGATCACTATCGGCATCGTCAGGCTCATCGACGTACCCCCTCGGGATTCGAGTAGCCGGGCTGGCCGGGCTGGCCAGGGCTCGCGCCCGGCTGCGGCTGGCCGTACGGCCCCGCCGGGCCCGTCAGCGGTGCCTGCTCACCCGGAGCGCCCGCCCCGGGCACAGCACCCGGCCCCCGCGGCCGCACGAACTGCACGCCGGGCTCGTCGCGGACCAGGAAGCGGTCCGGGGTCTCCACGGTCGAGAGCTTGCGCAGCCACCAGAAGCCGAGCGCGAACAGGCCGCAGACGCAGGCGAGTACGAGCTGGCCGACGGCCGTGCCGTAGGGCTCGACGAAGTCGCGGTTGAAGATCGAGAGGCCGAGCACGAACGCGATCGACACCGCGACCACGATCTGCACCGAGCGCCGCGTCGAGGCGCGCTGCGACATCACGCGCTGGCGCATGTCGACCTCTTCGCGCGCCGACTTGGCGAGGGCGCCGAGGACCTGGCGCAGTCCGGGGCCGCGCAGCTTCGCGTTCAGGATCAGCGCCGCCACGATGATGTCCGCCGACGCGTCGTCGATCTCGTCGGCCAGTATCTGCAGGGCCTCGGGAAGCGGCGTACGCGCACGCAGTCGGTCCACCAGGGCGTCCAGGTGGGGGCGGAGGACGGGTGCCGCCGCCCGCGCCGACGCCGGGATGGCCTGTTCAAGGCCGACCGCGCCCGCGATGGTGTCGCGCAGCGACTCCGTCCAGGCGGCGAGCGCCTCGACGCGCTTCATCTGGGCCCGCTCCTCGGACGCGCCGCCGAACAGCTTGTCCCAGAAGAAGACGAGGACGCCGGACGCGATGCCCGCCACCGCCCAGCGCGTGAGGAGAAGGACCACGAGGCCCACGCCGATCGCGAGCGAGCCGCGCTGTCCCGCGAACCGGATGAGTTCGCTCATCCGCTCGCTGGCCTTCTGCTTCTCGTGCTCCGGCTTCACCGGCAGCCCGCGCAGCGCGATCGCGAGGACCGCGAGGCCTCCGCCGACCGCGATGCCGCAGCCCAGTGCGTACAGGACGGGCAGCGAGAAGACGCCGCCCATCGAGCCGAGTGAGTTCATGTCGTGCTCACCCCCATTGCCCGGCGGGGCGGTAGCCGAACGCGGCCAGGTCGTCCATGCAGGCGATCGGCGCGTGCGCGACGACCTGCCCGTTCGCGGCCTCCGCGAAGACCTCGCTGGACAGGACGCGGCCGTCGACGCCGTTGACCTCGCGGACCGAGGTCACCATGCGCTGGAGCTTGCCGCCGGTCTGGTAGTTGTTGCGCCGCTGGATGAAGACGACGAAGTTGACTGCTCCGGCCACGAGCATCTGGCTGGCCTCGATGGGCAGCCGCTCGGTGGCCTGGAGTGCGTACGTCGAGATGCGGTTGAAGACCTCACTCGAACTGTTGGCGTGGATCGTGGAGAGCGAGCCGTCGTTGCCCTGGGACATCGCGTTCAGCATCGTCACGATCTCGTCGCCGAGTACCTCACCGACGATGACGCGGGAGGGGTTCATACGGAGCGAACGGCGTACGAGCTCCGCCATCGAAATCATGCCCTGGCCCTCGGAGTTGGGCAGCCGCTCCTCGAACGCGACGACGTTCGGGTGCAGGTCGGCGAACTGGTCGAGGCCGAGCTCCAGAGCGCGCTCGACGGTCACCAGACGCTCGTGCGGCGGGATTTCGTTGGCGAGGGCCCTCAGCAGAGTCGTCTTACCGGCGTTCGTCGCACCCGCGATCATGATGTTCTTGCGGGCCCGCACCGCGCATGCCATGAAGTGGGCGACCTCGGGGGTCAGCGTGCCGTTGCCCACCAGGTCCGACATGAAGACCTTGCCCATGCGGGCACGTCGGATGGAGAGCGCGGGGCGTCGCGTGACGTCCATGACGGCCGACAGACGTGAGCCGTCGGGGAGCCGGAGGTCGAGCTGCGGGTTGGCGGAGTCGAAGGGGCGCGAGGAGAGACCGGAGTACGCGCCGAGGATCTGGATGAGCTCGACGAGCTCCTCGTCGGTCTCGGCGACCGGATCGGCCTTGGTCTCGCGGCCGTCGGCGTAGCCGACGAAGACCTGGTCGCAGCCGTTGATGTCGATGTTCTCGACCTCGGGGTCGTCGAGCAGCGGCTGGAGCCGTCCGACGCCGAAGAGCGCCGCGTGCACGGCGGCCGCGTACTTCTCCTCGGTCTCGGCGTCCAGCGGGGTGCGCCCGGCGTTGATCTCTATCCGGGCGTACTCCTCCAGGATCTGGGCGATGACGGCGCGGGCGTACTGCCGCTCGTCCTCGCCCGACATGGGGGTGACGCCGGAGACCTGGTCCAGGCGGCGCTGCTCGGCGATGCGGTCACCGGCGTCCTGCCGGAACCGCTTGACGAGCTGATGATCGACGGGAACGCTCATCGGCCGGTCCCGTGGGTGCCCGGCATGCCCTGCGTGCCCTGCGTGCCCTGCATGCCCACGGTGCCGTGGCCGTGAGCGCCCATGGCTCCGTGGACGCCCGTGTTCGGGTTGGCCCAGGCGGCGCCGTACTGCTGGTAAAGGTCGACGGTCACCTTGCGGGCCGAGCGAATGAGCATGGACTTGTCGAGACGCCCGCGCTTCCGCCCTGCCAACTGCTCGGCGCCCGCCGGGTCTTCGGCGAGGGTGCCGACGACGCGGGCGCCGGTCTGCGCGGCCATCAGCATGTCGTTCACCTGGTGGACGAGCTTCGCGGATGTCGACGGATCGGCGATCAGGAGTACGCCGATGAGCGGGGTCGCCAGCGACGCGGCCCCGCGTGAACCGCCGTGCAGCTTGGCGGCGAGGGCCGCGGCACGGTCGCGTACGCGGGCGATGGCCTCGGGCTCGGTCCGCGAGACGAGCAGCACGAGGGCCGCCTGCGGGAAGAGCTCGACGGCGGGAGTGTCCCCACTGATGCGTCCGCAGTCAGCAATGACGTCGGCGGGCGCGTGGGGTGAGTCGGCGAGCTGCGAGAAGGCGCGGCCGAGCGTCGGCCAGAGACCCGCGAGCCCGGCGGCCTGCTCGGCCACACCGAGCCCGACGAGCACTTCGAGCCCGCCGCTCAACGGCTGTGTGTGGTCCCAGAGTTGATCGGGGACAAGCCCACGACGGGCGGTGGCCGCGATGCTGAGCATCCCGGTGTTGGGGTTGAGCGGGCCGCCGTGCGCGGCGGCGCTGCGGTAGACCAGGTCGCCGCCGGCGGGGTCGGTCTCCGCGACGAGGACGCGCCGCGGCCAGACGGCTGCGAGCGCGACGGCCGCGGTGGTGACTCCGGGAGACCCCTTGTCAGCGGCGAGAGCAATGAGCGCCATGTCTCTTCTACTCGCCTCTAGTTGCCGTTGGGAGACACTTGGACGAGAGAGACGGCACCGGCGGACGCGGCCCTGGTGACGGCTGCGGCGTCGGCGCTGTCCACCAGGAGCGTGATGCCGAGGGAGCCGGTGCTCACCGTGGCATCGCTCTTGTCCGCGACAGCGGTAACGCGGGCGGCCGAGACGATGGGTGAGTCACTCGTGCCGGTGCCGGCGGAACCGCCGGTCCCCTTGTCGCTGGAGCTCCCTCCGGAGGTGGAGTCGCCGACCTGGTAGACGTCCACGCTGTCGCCGGACTTCAGACCCCTCGCGGGGTACTGCCCTTCCTTGAGGGAGACGCCGACGGCCGACTTGCCCGCGGGCAGCCCGCTCTTGCCGGAGAACATCTCGCCCACGGCGAGGGCGCCCTTGGGGATGGTGTTGGTGGCCTTGAGCTTCTTCAGCTCGGGGACCTGCGACCACTTCACGTAGTTGATGCCCGCGTCGTCGGCGACCATGACGGAGGAGATGTTGTCCTCACTCACCGACTCCCCCGCCGCGATCTCCGCGGTCACCTTCACGACCTCCACCCGCTCCCCCGCGCGCAGCACGAGAACGGTGGCGCCGAGGGCGCCGATGAGGATGAGCAGAACGGCCAGGGCGGCGAGTGCCGGTTTGCGCTCGCGAGGCGGCGCGGGAAGGCGCTCACCTACCGCTGGCTGAACCGGCGCGGCGGAACGGCTGTTGCCCGCCCCCGTACGCTCTTGGATCTTCACGCAACTGCTCCCCGCACGCCCAAGAAGATTCGGTCATTTTCAGACACTCGCGACTCTCTTCGCCAACCTCGGGCGGGCTATTCAGCCCCAGGCACAGTGTCAAGTCATCGCACCGTATCAGCAGCACATAAGCCCCTCAAGGCGCGTTCTGGCTGCCGGAGCCCTCGCTCCCCATCGTTACCCACGCGCAATCCGTACTCCATGGTTCCCACGCATTCCGGGATCGCGGGCAGGGAGGGAGATGTGCGTACGCGAATAATTCCCCTTTGCGCAACGGGCGCTTGTGGGGCGTGGTGACGAGGAACACCGGCTGATCGCCCGGCCGATGAGCGGTTGATCCGTCAGCCGCACGGATGACGCGGGGAGGGACGGGAGTGGTTCCCGGGGGTTCGGGTTGGGCGGGGTTCGGCCATGTGTGGAGGGCTGGGGGGCTTCGGCCGCATACGTCACTCGGTGAGTCGCATGGGTCAACCGATGAACCGCATACGTCGGCCGATGAACCGCATACGTCGGCCGATGAACCGAGGCTCGGCCTGCTTCGTCTGACAGGCCGGCGGCACGCGCCAGCCCGCACCAGCCCGCACCAGCCCGCACCAACGGAGCTCGATACGGCGTGCCGCACCGGAAATTCCTGCTCTGCTAGACACGGAAGAGAATTTCAACCCCCATGAGACTTTCCTCTCCCACGCGCACCCGACGTCCCTCACGGAGGGCTTCCCGCAAGGCCATGACGGCAACAGGCGTGGCTACAGCCGCCCTTGCCATGCTGGCCACCGGCACCCCCGCGGCGCACGCGATCATCGGCGGCACCGAAGTGTCCAACGATGCCTACCCGTTCATGGCGGCCGTGCTGGACAAGGGCGCCGGCAGCCCGCTGGACCGCCAGTTCTGCGGCGGCAGCCTGGTCACGGCGGACACGATCATGACGGCGGCACACTGCCTGGTGAACGACGCGGGCAAGCCACTGAGCCCGAAGAAGCTCCAGGTGGCGGTAGGCCGCACGGTCCTCTCGTCCGCGGGCCAGGGCCAGATACGCAACGTCGCGAAGGGCGGGGTGGTGGTACACCCCCGCTACCTCAAGGGCCAGGAGGCCTACGACATCGCGTTCATCCAACTCAGCAAGCCGGTAAAGGGGATAAGCCCGATCGCGCTCCCCACCCAGGGCACGGACGCCCTGATCCGCCCCGGCCAGAAGGCCACGGTCGCGGGCTGGGGAAACACGGACACGGACCTCCCCAACACCCCGGACCGCCTACGCGAGGTAAAGGTCCCGATCCTCTCGCACGCGGAATGCAGGACGAGCTACGCCGAATACGACGCAAAGGTCAATTTCTGCGCGGGAGTCGAAACGAAGGACTCCTGCCAGGGCGACAGCGGCGGCCCCATCTTCCGCAACGTCCCCGGCCGCAGGGCCCCGATCCAGATCGGCGTCGTCTCATACGGGGACGGATGCGGGGCGCAGGGGGCTCCGGGGGTGTACACGTCGGTGAGCTCGTCGAACGTGTGGAAGACGTTGGATGAGTCGGCGGGTGGGAAGAGGGTCACGCGGGCGATGAACCGCGGCTGACGTGTGCGCGAGCTCGGCCCGGCTTCGCCGCTGGGCCGAGTTCGACCAGGCCAACCCCGTTGACCAGCGCTTTTACGTCTGTATGAGAGAACACATACGCGCCCTAGACTCGCTCCGGATACGGTCGCGTGGGTATGCGCACGGATGGAACTACGGGGGCGGGCGGCAGCTATGGGTGATCTGGGCAAGGAGTCGGCGTCGATAGCGAAGGCGGCACCGCTGCTGCGCAAGGCTCCGCATCACATCGCGAAGCCCTTGCACGATTTCAAGGCGGAGTCGCACGATTTGTCGGCCCTGGGCGCGCTGGGCGCGTTGATGAGCGCGACCGATGATGTGCGCGAGGGCATGGAGACGCTCTCCGATCTCGCGAAGGACCTCGCCGATGAGTGGGAGGCAGAGGCGAAACTGATGACCGACCTGTCCGAGGCCTTCGACGCGCTGGACGTGCTGATCGAAGCTGCTCTGCGCGCCGACAAGCGAGGCTGAGCCCGGTGGTCGACCTCAACCCCCTGCACTACATCAACAAGTTCAACCACATGGCCGGCGACAACATGGCCAGCATGATGGAGTTCCTCGGGATCTCCGACCCGGCGGTCGACCCCGACGGCATCCGCGAGATCGCCAAGAAGTGGCGCGCGCTGGCCAAGGCGGTCGACGCCTCCGTCAAGGAGGCCGAACACGCGCTGAAGGACGTGACCTGGGAAGGCAAGACCGCCACCGCGTTCTCCAAGCGGGCCAAGAAGACCCGTACGCAGGCCACCACCATGGCCGACTCGCTGCGCGACGGCGCGGACGCGCTGGACAAGTTCGCCGACGAAGCGCACGAGCTCCTCACCGAGCTCAACGTGATCATCCTGGAGATCATCGAGGTCGAGCTGGCCGGCCTCGCCCTTTCGGTCCTGACCGGCGGCGCCTCCGCGGTCGTCGGCAGCCTGGCGGCGGGCGCCCGGTTCGCCAAGGCGATGGCGGTGATCGGCCGGATCGAGCACGCCGGCACGGCGATGGCCCGCACGATCCGCGCGGTACTCGAAGTCATCCGCGGCCTCTCCCGCGCACTGAAGGCGCTCAAGGACATCAAGTCGATCGCCAAGGTCGGCAGGATGGCGGGCCAGGGCGCGAAGTATTCGGCCCTGGACGCCTTGCTACAGGACCCGTCCACCTTCAAAGATCCCAAGAAGCTCGCGGAGACTCTCGCCCTGGGCGCGGCGATGGGCGTGGGACTCGGAGGCCTCGGCAAACTCCTCGGCAAGGGCCTTGGCAAACTCAAGCCCAAGGACCTGGCCAAGCTACGCGGCGCGATGAAGTTCAACTGCGCCTCGTTCCAGCGCCTTTCGATGCGGCCGGGCTTCGACAAGCTGCCCGCATCGGTGCGCAACGCGCTGAAGAAGTTCGTCCGGGACCCCATCGACGTGGCCACCGGCGACATGGCCCTCACACGGGCGGACGTCCAACTGCCCGGCGTACTGCCGCTGCTCCTGGAACGCACACACCTCTCCTCCTACCGCTTCGGCGGCTGGTTCGGCCCGTCCTGGGCCTCGACGCTCGACCAGCGCGTCCAAGCCGACGACGAGGGCTTCGTGTACGCGGCCGCAGACGGTGCCCGCCTCTGCTTCCCCATGCCCGACCCGGAGACGGGCGGCCCCGTCACGCCGGAGACACCCGGCTCACGCCTCTCCCTGACCTGGGACGACGAGATCGACGGCGCGGTCCGGATCACGGACCCGGACACCGGCCTGCTCCAGGTGTTCCACAGCCCGGTCCCGGCGGCCGACGACGAAGCGGTCGATCTCCCGCTCCAGTACATCCAGGACCGCAACGGCAACCGCATCACCATCGAGTACGTCGAGGCCGACATCCCTGCAGCGGTGGTCCACTCGGGCGGGTACCACATCGCCCTGGACCGCGACGACGACCTCTCCCGCATCGTCGGCTTGCGTCTGCTGGACCCCGCAGACCCGACCGGGGCGGGCACCACGCTGATCACGTTCGGCTACGACACGGACGGCCACCTCACCGAGGAGACCAACTCGTCTGGCCTGCCGCTGCGTTACACCTATGACGACGTCGGCCGCATCACCTCCTGGACCGACCGGAACGAGACCACGTACTGGTACGCGTACGACGACCAGGGCCGGGTCACGGCAACCGGAGGCACTGGCAATGCCCTCGCCTCCACTCTCATCTACGACTCCATCACCCACACCACCCGTGTCACCGATTCTCACGGCCACACCCGCACCTACGAACACAACGAAGGCTTCCGACTCATACGCGAGACCGACCCGCTGGGCAACGTCACCGACCAGGAATGGGACGATGAACAGCAACTGTTGTCGGTAACAGACCCATTGGGCCACGTCACGCGATACGCCTACGGCGAGAACGGCCGCGTGACATGTGTGACGCTGCCAGATGGCACGGAATCATCCGCGGAATACAACGAACTGGGGTTGCCGACCTTGGTAGTTGACCTCGACGGTTCTCGGTGGGTCCGGGAGTACGACGAGGCCGGGAATCTTGAGGCAGTCACCGACCCGGTTGGCCGCACCACGCGCTACAGCTACGACCAGGCCGGTGGTGTCACCCGTTTCACCGATGCTCTTGGACACCTCACCCTGCTGCAGAATGACAAGGCGGGCCTGGTCGTCGAGGTGACAGACGCACTGGGGGCGGTGAGCGCCTACGAGCGTGACGCGTTCGGGCGCCACATCGTCCTGACCGACGCTCTCGGTGCGCGGTCCCGCACGGAGTGGACGGTCGAGGGCAGACTCTCGCGCCGCGTCGAGGCCGACGGCTCGGAGGAGGTGTGGCTCTACGACGGGGAAGGAAACTGCACACATCGTACGGATGCAAATGGTGGTGTCTCACACTTCGAATTCTCGAACTTCGATGTCATGTCGGCGCGAACCAGTGCTGACGGGGTGCGTCACGAATTCACGTACGACACCGAACTGCGGCTCACCCAGGTCACCAATCCGCAAGGTCTGACTTGGGATTACAAGTACGACCCGGCTGGCCGGCTGGTCGAGGAGTCAGATTTCGACGGCCGGGTGCAGCGCTACACGCATGATGCGGCAGGCCGTTTGGCCGAGCGGGCGACTCCGCTCGGTGAGACCATTCGGTACAGGCGTGACGCGTTCGGGCAAGTGACGAGGAAGGACGTAGCCGGGCGGATAACCGAGTTCTCGTACGATGTGTCGGGCCGCATGCTGCGAGCGGCCGCACCGAGCTCCATACTCGAGCTGCTCTGGGATGAGACCGGTCAACTGCGCTCGGAGACAGTTGCCGGCCTGGAGTTGAGCTACGACTACGACGGTCTCGGCCGCCGTGTGCGGCGCACCACGCCGTCAGGGGCCGTCAGCACATGGTCGTATGACGCTGTCGGAAACCGTACTGAGCTGACAGCGGCAGGCCGGAGCCTCCGTTTCGAGCACGATGCGGCAGGGCGCGAGATCGCCCGTCACATAGGCGAGCACCTTACCTTCGCCCAGACCTTCGACGAGCGGGGTCGGCCGGAAACCCAGACCGTCACGGGCCCGCAGCAGCGTCTCATCCAGGGTCGTACATATCGGTACCGAGCGGACGGGTACGTGACGGGCATCGAGGACGACCTGCGCGGCGGCACAACACGTTTCCAGCTGAACAAGGTTGGCCGTGTCACAGGGGTCCGAGCCGATGGATGGCGCGAGAGCTATGCATATGACTCGGCAGGCAACCAGACGGACGCTTCCTGGCCGGCGGCGCATTCCGATCAGACAGAACAAGGGCAGCGCGACTACACGGGGACGAGGATCCTGCGGTCCGGCAGCACCCGGTACGAGCACGATGCCGCAGGGCGCATCGTGCTCCGTCAGAGGACCCGCCTTTCTCGCAAGCCTGACACCTGGCGATACACCTGGGATGCCGAGGACCGGCTCACGTCGGTCATCACCCCGGACGGCGCGGAGTGGCGCTATACGTACGACCCCCTCGGGCGGCGTATCGCCAAGGAGCGGATCTCGGACGACGGGAAGACGGTCGCCGAGCGTGTCGACTTCACCTGGGATGGCACTACCCTTTGTGAGCAGACGACCCACGATGAAGCGCTCGGTGGCCCTGTCGTTCTCACATGGGATCACGACGGGACACGGCCGCTCGTCCAGACGGAACGCAAATGCGCGGGCGACGCCGACCAGGAGCAGATTGACGAACGCTTCTACGCCATTGTCACCGACCTCATCGGCACCCCGACGGAACTGATCGATGAAGACGGGAGCGTTGCTTGGCACACTCGCTCCGCTCTTTGGGGTACGACAGCCTGGGCTGCGGAAAGCGTCGCCTATACACCACTTCGGTTTCCAGGTCAGTACTTCGACCCGGAAACCGGTCTGCACTACAACTACTTTCGGTACTACGACCCTGCCACAGGCCGTTACCACTCTCCAGATCCACTCGGGCTCAGCCCCGCGGACAACCCGCTTACCTACCCACACAATCCATGCACATGGTCAGATCCCCTCGGTCTCGCACCAGAGTGCGGAGATCCGCCCCCGAGTGAATGGGTACCGGATGAGAACTATTCAATTGATGCGGTCGACAGGCGCAACGAGGGGAACGCGGATCGTGCAGCTTGGTTCAACACTCCGCAGGATGCGCATGATCTGGTGGGGCGCATCGTGAGGAACCCGAACTACCCACAACGAATGACCGGCCCAGCGCACAACCAGCGGCCCGACTTCTACCAAGGAGGTAACAGCCGAGCTGGACAACGGTGGGCAGGATCACCCATCTACGACAACGGAAACCCCACGAGCCAGCTACGGGTCGTAGTCGATGGCGATGGGAACATTGCCTACTTCGGCAGGCGCAAAGATGGTTCACACAACTATGACCAGGTCATTCCATACCCCTGGGCAAAGAGGCCGTAGCTCAGGCAGCCTCGTGGAATGATCGCGTTTGACAGAGGATCTAATGCAGGAAACACAATTGGCAAGGTCGTTGGCCAAAGCCGGCCTGACGTACCTGGGGATGATTGATTCGCTCGCGCCACTAATCCCACCCAACCTTGCGTCCTTTGTGAATTCCACGGCCGCTGACGGTCACTGTGCTGCTGTCGGTCTGGAAAACGTCGCGCCGAACCTGGTAGAGAGCTTCAATGGTGAATGGCACAGGCTCTGCCTGAGCGAGGGATTGTTCCCTTCGAGCAAGCCAGAGTTTCTGCTCGCCGTGAACGAGGGAAAATCCGACCCCTCCAATGCCTTGTGGTGGGCGCGGGTCGCGCTGGAGACGGAATGGGACTTGGCCGGGGCCGGCGCCGCGGCCGGCGTCACGGGGAACGGGCAGGGGCGGCCGGAGTTTGTGATGTTGTCCGGCGACGGCAACGTCATCGCTCGTGGCTCGACGGGGGAGCAGTACACGGACTGTGTCCTCCTGAGGAATCCACACCGGGTGCAGAAGATCCGGGAGCTCGGCGCCGACATGGCCCATTGGACTGACCTCCCACTGTCCACACGAGACGCCGTGGCGCGGTGGCTGGAGCACACTCGTTCCGAGTGAGTGGGGCACCCCCACGAAGGGCAGTCTGCTGCGGTAGGAGGTGAGTGGGCGCCTCTCCGCTGGAGCTCCGGAATCACGTAACTTTTAGACATGCCCGCCGATTCGGCCCCGGCTCTGAGCGGATCCTCCGGCCCGATTTACGCGCCGTGGCCGCGCGGTCAGCGAGTGGGAGCACCGATTCGAGTTCTTCGTGGCCCAGCGGATATAAGGGGTGCGGGCTCCTCGGCTCCGGGGCTTGGGCGAGCCCTTGATGCGTACGCAGCCGCGGGGAGTTGGTCGCGACTCGGCTCGGGGCTGCCGGAGCTGGCGGGGATTGCGGCTCTTGGGACGCAACCACCGGCCCCACAAAGCTCGTTGGGTCGGCGGCACCAGGTGCACATCGCGACGTGCGACGACTGCACCTAGGCGGCGGGGCCACGCCGCCCCCGACCAGCTCGGCACCACCCTGCTGACCTTCGGCTACGACGAGACAGGCCGCCTGACCGAAGAGTTCAACTCCTCGGGGCTGCCCATGCGTTACACATACGACGACGCGGGCCGCATCACGTCCTGGGCCGACCGCAACGGCTCCACGTACTGGTATCGCTACGACGACCAGGGCCGAGTCACAGCCACCGGCGGCACCGGCAACGCCCTGGCCTCCATCCTCACGTTCGAGGAGACCACGCACACCACCCGTGTGACGGATTCCCTCGGTCACATCCGTGTCTACGAACACAACGACTCCCACCGCCTGATCCGCGAGACCGATCCGCTGGGCCACGTCACCACTCAGGAGTGGGATGACGAAGGCCAACTCACGCGTTCGTCGATCCGCTCGGGCACACCACCCGATCTCGATATGACGAGGATGGGCTGGTGGTGTCGGGGACCCGCCCGGCCGGCCGGGCACGACCGCCACGTACAACGAACTCGGACTACCGACATCGGTCGCGGAGGAGGATCAGAGCCTGTGGCAGCGGGAGTATGACGAGCGCGGCAATCTCACCAGCGTCACGGATCCGGCTGGCGCCGTGAGTCAGTTCAGCTACAGCAGGGCCGGCCATCCGGCCGCGATCACAGACGCACTCGGCCACATCAAGCGACCTGAAGCAGGCTCGGAACGGCTTGGAGGGAATCCGGAAGCTCCTGACAAAGGAACTACAGAACCCCACCTGCGACAATAACTGCACGCGGCAGGGAGGTGCTGAGCAGGAAACGCAAGGACACCATCGTGGAACTTGAGCGGCTGAACCGCTTCCTTAACTCCATTGGCCACGGATGACGTTGATCCGTACTTCGAAGATCGTGGTCACACTACAGTGTCACTGTTTTCACGCCGTTTCGGCCAGCACTATGAGAGGACCCGATGATGTCCAAGCCTCCTGACCGCGATTGCTCGCTTGAGCAACTGGAGGGTCGGCGCTGGCCTGAACCGCCCACCGACGCGACCCCCATGGTCCAGAACGTGCACGAGCTGCGGCACCGCCCCATCGGGGCATTGGAGCCGCACGAGTTGGCCCGCCTGATCACTCAGGACGAGGGGCTTTCCTGGCTTCTGCCACTTGCCGTCGAGATTCTGCGCGAAACCGCGCCGCAACAGGCAGCGGGAGGATGGTTCGATGACGACCTGTTGTACGCGGTCGTCTCAAGAAAGCCAGAAGTCTGGGCCGCTGATCCCGACCTTGCACGCGAGCTCAAAGAGGTACTTGCAGGACTGCACGGCCTTTCACGCTACGTGAAACAAGAGGTCGAACAACTCCTCAGGTCGCTACCTGAGAACAATTGAGCCCTCCGAGCTGGTGGACGAAGAGGGGGCCATCGCTTGGCGGGCGCGCACGACGCTATAGGGCTCTACAGCGTGGTTGATGGACAGTCACGCCTACACGCCTCTTAGATTCCCAGCGCAGCACTACGACCAGGAAACCCCATAGAGAGCCCACGGTGCCGATAGGTGCGTTCGATACCAACGCCCTCAGCCGCCGCCCTCCGGAACCCGACGTGCCACCCGCATTGGGCCGCCGGGACCAGCTGCATATCGCGGCGTGCGACGACAGCGCGGCGGCGGCGCGGACACAAACGCCACTCAGCCGATCGGGCCCCAGTCACGACGCGGCCGCACCGGCTCGGCGTGCCCGGAAGAGGCCGCCGGCCCCTGGGTCCGCCACCGGGACGCCCGAACCATCCCCCACAGCCCCGCCACCCCACCGACGATCAACGGCATCGTCATAAAGGTCCCGACCCCCAGCGAGAACCAGCCCCCGTCGTCCCCGCTCGCCAACTGCCGTATCCCGGTGACGAAGAGCGCCACGACGGCGACCGCCCAAGGCAGCACCCACGGCCACGGATTGGGATCCGGCACCGGTTCCGCACGCCGCCCCTGACAGAAGGCGGCGTACCAGTACCGGGCACACCACCAGGCAACGGCGAACATCGACACGGCACCGGCCACGAGCCCGGCGCGTGCGAGTTCCCCAACGGCACCGTTCACGGCCGAGACCGAAAGTCCGACCCCCACGAGCGACATGCAGAGAAACAACATCGTGCCGACGGCCAGCCGGTGTCGCCGGCCACCTTCGAGTGCGCGGGGCGATATGTACATGCAATCCACCCTAGGCGGGCCTCCCGGGCAGTCACACGCTCTCCCGCAGACGCCGCCCGCACCCACACACCCAGCCCCCGGCACACGGACGATCCACTCCAGTACGGTCAATCGCTGCCCCTGGCAGTCTCGGTCGCCCTGCGCTTCGACATGCCTCGGCCCCCGCGACCGGCAATGTGATCACCGGGGCCGGACCGTCCGCGCCACAGCGAGCGGCACCCCCTCGGTAGCCACCACGCGGTCCGGGTCTTCCGCCACTCCACCCCCCACATATAGCGTCGGCTCGCCGAAGACACCCCCCCCACCCCACCGGGAGCCGACTGTGAACCGCCGCGCCATGCCTCTCGTCACCGCGCTCGCCGCAACCGCGGCCTTGGTCCTCACCGCCTGCGGAGGCGGGGATGACGGCAAGGGCAGCAAGGGTGGCGATTCCGACAATGCGGCAGCAGAGTCCTCAGCGCCTCCCGCGGAGAAGAAGCCCGCCAAATCGGCCGCGCAGCTCTCCCTGACCAAGAACGAAGTGCCCGCTCACGCCATCGTGGAGCCCGCCGACGACTACGCCTTCGCGAAGTCGAGGGACAACGTCAAGGTCGACAAGTCCGTCTGTGCCCCGCTCGGTTATGCGATGGGCCAGTTTCCCGTCGGCGCCCCGCAGGACAGCTACCTCCGCGTCGCCGAGGAGAAGGAGTTCACCGGCGCCTTCACCTACATCACCCTCGCCACGTACGCGCCCGGCGAGGCACAGGACGCCATGGCTGACATGACCAAGGCGGTCAGCGCCTGTGCCGGCGGCTTCACGGCGAAGGGGGACAAGGCCTCCAACGTGTACGAGTCACTCGCCTCCGAGACCACAGGGGCCGCGCCCACACCCGGAGCCGATGAGTCCCTGTCTTTCAGGGCCACGACCAAGTACCAGGGCGACTCGCACACCGTGCGCACCCAGGCCACCCGTCACGGCGACACCATCGCCATCTACTTCGCGATAGACGGCAACGCCTACCTGCAGGCGCGCACCGGCAACGCAAAGATCTTTCCTGCGGTCGTCAAATCGCAGGAGAAGAAGCTGAGTTGAGCAGCTGAGGCCGATTCGGCGATCGTGAGTCACGACACGATGACAGTTCGTCGAAATGAGGCGACTTGTCAGGCTAGCGGCCCTGGCGGAACCAACAACCCCACAGTTAACGTCGGCCCTTTGGAGACCCCTCGCCCCACCGGGAGCCGACCGTGAACCGCCGCACCATGCCTGTCACTGCCGCGCTCGCCGCGACCGCAGCCTTGCTCCTGACGGCCTGCGGCAGCGGGGACGACGGCGCCAAGGACAACGACAAGATCGCCGGCGCCGACCAGGGCGGTGCAAAGGAGTCCGCGTCCCCCAGCGCTCCGGCCGACGCCGGCATCGATCGCCCGAAGATCACGCTGCCGAAGGACGACATCCTCAAGTTCGAGGACGCCAAGACAGGTGACGCGAAGAAGGATGCCGTGCTCGCGGACAACGCGGAACGGCACCGCGCTATCGACTCCGCCATCATCAAGGGCGAACCCAGTTCCGAAGCGGTCCAGTTCTACTCGGAGGGCGACGCCGCGGCCAGCGCCATCCAGTGGATCAAGTCCGTGGTGGACGACGGTTACTCCGTCACCGGCACGGTGCGGTTCTACGACCGCAATGTGCAGTTCCGGGCCGATGGGTCCGCCCGGCTCACCTATTGCGGCGACGAGAGCAAGTGGTTCGGGAAGGACCGCAAGACCGGCAAGCCAGATAAAACTCCGGTGACGAAAAAGTCCTACGTCTTCTACGACGCCAGCCTCAAGAAGAGCACTAAGGGCGTGTGGAAGACCACTGCCGTCTCGTCGGAAAGAGGAGCAGACCAGTGCCAGCCGTGAGGATGCCTCTGCGGAACGTTGTGTTGGTTCTCGCAGCCACAGGAATCTCGATCGTGCCCAGCACCGCCTTCGCAGACGGGCCCGGCGGCGGCTCGGAAGGAAGCGTCGAGCAGTCCGGAGACAGGAACGACGAAGAGATCGAGTCCGTAGTCCGGTTCGACCTCTCCCGCAACGGCAGCGGCCCGTCCAGCGGCCCCATGACGGTGAAGTCGTCCGACTGGTCCCCGCCCCCGTGCTGGTACGAACCCAAGTACACGCCGGAACAGCTCAAAGCTGACCACATGAAGACCAAGAACCTCCCCCACGCCAGTGGGCTCGGTGAAGCGGTCGCCGAATTCGAGAAGCATTACGTCGAAGGCCACCCCTACAAGAACTACAACATGGACAAAAGGGGCAAGGGCATGTTCTGGGACCGTGCCGCCCTGCCCTACGAGGAGGGCGGCGACATCTTCGCCTGCAAGAAGCCCCCCTTCTGGGTCGACAACGGGGAACCCCCGGTGGTCGAGAACGCGGTGACGCCCGAGATCCTCGCCGAACTCGCCTACGCACGGATCAAGATCCCCGGTACCAAGGTCGCTCTCGCCCCCGAGAACGTCACGAAGGTGAACCTCCACACCTGGGCCTGGCTCGACAAGGCGAAGTTCAAGCCCGTGTCAGTGACCGCGTCCCTCAACGCGGGCGGCCAGAACATCGAGGCCACGACCACCGCCGAACCGCTATCGCTCAAGATCGAGCCCGGCACGAAGGATGCGCAGAGCCACCCCGCTTCGGGAGAGTGCGCGATCAACAAGGACGGCAGTATCGGCGTCCCTTACGCCCGGGGCAACGCCGAAAAGATCCCACCGTGCGGCGTGACCTACCTCCGCTCGTCCGGCGACGGAACATACGAGCTGAAGGCAACCGTCACTTGGAAGGTCACCTGGAAGGGCACGGGCGTCCCGGGGGGAGACCTGCCCGCCGGCGCCTTCGGCACCACGCAGAACATCACGGTCGAGGAAATCCAGTCCATCAACCGCTGAGGCGACGGAGCCCAGTCGCAGCAGAGCCACATCGACCTGCCCGGGAGCACGGTGTGTCGGCCGAGAAGGGCTAAGGTGCGAAAGGCCACGGCGGCCGGCGGCGCGTACGCGTTCAGGCCACGCTGATCCGGGCGGCGAAGGCGTCGAGGTCCTCCATGGCTCCGAGCACACGGCGTGGGTCCGGGGCGGCCACGATGACGACGACATCGCAGCCGGCCTCCTCCGCCCGCCACGCATACCGCACACCCGCGACAATGGTGCGCTCCGCGCCGGTCTGCGTATAGCGCAGGGACCGCAGACCGGTGCCGAGGAGTCCGGTGCCGAAGTCTTCCACGATCGGCTCCTCGACAAGGTCCGCGTCGTCCGTGGTCACCAGGGCCCGCAAGGTCTCCTCACGCTCGCCGTCCGATTCGATGGAGGCCACGTACACGGGCAGCGGCATGAACCGAGGGTCGGGCAGGTGGAGGTAGACGTCGAATCCGGGGTGGCTCTGCGGGAACTGTTCCGCGCAGGCGCGCAGCGTGGCGGCCAGGCCCTTGAGGTCCTTGCGAGTCGCCTCCGATCCGCTGTCGCCCCATGCCGCCTCGGACATGTGACGGCTCCACTCCTTGGGGCCCTTCCACGGCGTCCCCTCCCAGGAGTTGGGAACCTGCATCCACAGGTCCGGGTCGTAGTCCACGTGCGGCCAGCTCACGAGCGGCTCCATCGGAAGGTACTCATCATCGCGTCGAACAGTTCCACGAAAAGGTCGGCCAGCTCATCATCCGGCTGCCCCGCGCCGACCGTGGAGAACACCACACTCACCCACCGTCCGGGGTCGTCCGGCACCGGGATCACATAGTCGACCCTTCGGGACGCGAGCTCCGAACCGTCCTGATCGGCCTTCGTGGTCCGTTCGGTACGTACTCCAGGAGCGTGGTCCACCTCGACGGAGCTGGTTGTCCCCGCACGACCGGGAGCTTCGAGGAGGCGCCGGGCCACCGCCGAGGGGTCGCTGGCGACCTCGTCGGGGAACCGCATCTCCGACACCACGATGGAGGCGGCGACGACGATGCCGTGCATGCGCTCAAGCGGCAGGTAGAGGTCGAGTGCCTCAGCCTTGCGCGCTTCCTTGACGGCGTCCTTCAGGCGGCGCACCAGCTCGCGCCGGTACGGCCCGATCCTGTCCTGCGGTGCGTCCGCGGGAAGCGTGGCGAAGGCGTCGTCGACGATGCCCCGTATCGCCTCGTCCGTGCCCGTTCGCATCGGGATGCGGGCCCACTCGGGCGGCAGGATCAGCTGGTAGCCGCGAGGGGCCACACGGCGGTCAGTCATGGTCGGCCTTCGGCCGGCGGTCGATCTTCACGGGCGCTGTTCTCTCTCGCAGGATACGGAGTTTCGGCAACGCCCACTGAGTAAGCGGCGCTGCCAGCGGGATCAGTACGTAGACGATCGACCCGGTGGCGAATCCCGCCAGGCAGTTGAGGAGAGAGCCGCCGAAGACCACCATCGGGACGCCAAAGTCCCGCTGAGGCGAGCGTTCGTACTTGAGGATCAGGCCGATCACGAAGGCCGTGGCGACCGTACTCACGGGGCCCAGCACAAACCGCAGAACAACATGCGCGACATCGTCCGAGACAGCACCTGTGATCATGGCCGCGCAGAACAGCAGCGGGGGCACCAGAGCGATCACGCGCACCACGCCGACGTCCCTGGCGTAAGCACTCGCCTGCTCCTCCGCCGCACGCTCCTCCTCCTCGCGGCTGCGGGCCAGCGCGGCGAAGTAGCGTTCGCCGGGCTCCAGGCGCTTCCTCCGGCTCACCAGGTGGATCCGACTTCGGCCGTGTACTCGTTCTTGTAATCCTGGAACGGCTCGAAGTACGGCTTGTCCACGGTGTCGCTGGCGCCAAGGGCCTTGCCGCCCAGGTCGATGCCCTGACCCGCGGCGAAGACCTGCTGGCTGTGCCGCAGATAGTCCTCGGCTCCCTGACTGGCCGCGTGCACGCCGTCATCAGCCGCATAGGCCGCCCGCGTCTTCATGATGTCCTTGTACGCCACGGCCGCGTCCTTGTCTCCGCCCGCCTTGATGATGTCCATCTTGCTGACCTTCGGCAATGGTGCCTTCTTGGCCAGCATCTCCGCGCCGTCACCCGCCTTGCCGGCCAGCTTGTTCGCGTTCTCGATGGCCTCCCGCGCCGCCTTCCGCTGTCCCTTGGTCGCGCCCTTGGCCGCCAGGGTGCGTCCCGCCTGCCCGTACACCTTGTTCATGCCGTTCTTCGCGGCGCTGGTGGCAGCCTTCTTCGCGCCCTGCCCGGCGGCCAGCCGGGTGGCGGCCTGGCCGGCCTTCAGCCCGGTCACGGCGCCACGGCCGAGGCCCATCGTGGCCAGTGCGAACACGTCGAGGGCGACGTCCGCCCAAGAGCCCTGGCCCGCGGCGGCCATGCCAACTCTCGCCACAAGGACCGCGATTCCCGCAGCCAGGACGATACCGATACCGATGCCGGAGACGAAGATGGCCGCGATCGCCAGGGCTGTCGCCACGTAGCTGGCGATCTCGATGACGACCTTCAGCCAGCCGGCGTTCTTGTCGACCCAGTCCTTGACGTTGTCCCACCAGCTGTCGGTCAGCGCATCGTCGTCGATGGCCTTCTCGATCAGCCCCGCGTGGTGGTCAGCCGCGTCGTCGTAGTCCTGCTTGGCCTTCTTCAGGTCCTTCTTGGCCTGTTCCTCGTCGCTGGGGGCCAGGTCCAGGGCGGTCCCGGCCTTCGTCTGAGCTGCCTGAAGGTCGTCCGCCCAGCCGGACAGGTGCGTCTTGACCGTCTCGTAGCGACCGGCGGCCTGATCGAGCTTCTTGGCGAGATCTCCGGCCCCTTCCGTCAGGGTCTCGGAATATTTCCCCTTCAGGCCTTCCTTCTTCGCGATCTTCTCAAGCTTGTCCGCCTGGTCGCGCAGCTTCTTCGCGACGTTCTTCATGTGCTCGACTTCTTCCCGGATCTCCTTGGGATCACCGGGTACGGGGTCGACGGCCGCGAGAGGCTTCCAGTCCACGGGACGGGCCATGGTTACTTCTCCTTCTTTTCCCGTCGCGCCTCGCGGGCCGACTCCTCAAGTTGCTTGTCGAGCTTCTCGAAGTTTTTCCGACAACTGCTGACAAATCCGCCGACCTTGTCGATCTCCCCGACGAGCTCCTTGCGGTGCCTGTCCCAGTTGTCGACGAACTTGCCCATCGCGCCGGCCATGCGGTCCGCCCCGAGGGCCGCCTGAATCTCCTTCTTCCAGTCCCCAATCCCCTTGAACTCGCCCTGAATGATGGCAAGTTGCTTCTCTGACGCAGTCAGCAATTCGATATCGACCGTGAGATCCGACATCTCCAACAGCCCCCGTTCACTAATCGACAAGTGGGGATACCGACCCGGGCCCACCGACGACCCCGGCAATTCCACTCTCCTGACCTCACCTAGACGGTAGGGCGGTCCTGGCCCAGGTCAATACCCCCACGAGCTCTGCGGCACGCTCGGCGCGGCCGGTGAAGACCCCCTCCGGGCCGACGCGACGGCCTTCCGGACGGGCAGCTGCAGCGACCCCGCCCCCTCCGGCCGCAAAACCAGCTGAGGAGTTCACCGTCTCGGACTGCACGTAACGACGGGATGACAGTCCATCGAAATTGCGTGGCTTGTCCCGTTATCACCTTGGCGAAACGAAGAACCCGGCGGATACCGTGGCCTGTTGGAATACCCCTCGCCCCACCGGGAGCCGACTTGAAACGCCGCACCCCCCACCTGCCCGTCACCGCCGCAATCGCCGCAACCCTTCTCCTGGCCGGCTGCGGCAGCGGATCCGATCCGGGCGACAAGATCGAGGGGGCGGGCAAGGAGGAGAGCGCAAGCACCTCGAGCCCCACGGCATCCGCCACTCCCCCTGCCAAGGTCTCCGACTTCGGCCTCCCCGACGACATCAAGGTCGAGATCGAACCGAATCAGACGGGCGACAAGGCGAAGGACCAGATCCTCAAGGAGCAAGCCGAGGGGCTTATGGCCCGGCAGCGGCTCTACGTGGACCTGGATCCCAATTCACGCTACCTGACCCGCTATTACGCCGACGAGGCGCGGGAGTTTTACGTCGGCGAGATCAAGAAGTCCAAGTCAGAAGGCCGCACCATCACCGGAACGTACCGGTATTACGACCGAAAGGTCGAGCAGAACACCGACGACCGCGCGATCGTCACCTACTGCGAAGACCGGACCAAGGCGTTCGCGAAGGACATCAAGTCGGGCAAGGCCTTGAAGGTGAAGCCAAGCCCGGAGGACTTCATCCGCAATACCGCAACGCTCAGGAAGACCGAGCACAACACCTGGCTGGTGCAATCCTTCCGCGGCGAGACCGCGGCGAAGGAGTGCCAGTGAACCGGCTGGCTCGCACCACCGCCGCATCAGGCATCGCAGCCCTGTTGACCCTTGGTTACGCGGGAACAGCGAGCGCAGGCGACGGCACCGGGAGCTCGGGTAAGCCACCCGGCGGTGGCGGTACGTCCGGCGACGGCGCCATCGGCGCGAATGTGCAGTTCGAGACCAACTTCAAGGGCGACTCAGGGGCTGACTACATAGCCCAGAGCGAAGGGCCGTGGGAGCCACCCTTGTGCTGGACTCAACCCAAGTTCACACCGAAGCAGTACAAGGAAGAACAGAAGAAGACCGCCCCCATTGATCCCAACACGGGAAAGACCCTTCCCAGCTGGAACGATGGAAAGGACTTCCACGAAGGCGACGAGGGCGCCTGGTGGTACCGGACCTACGCCGTGGATCAGCTCAAGTCGGGCAACGTCAAGCTCGGTGACATGGAGAAGTGCACCACGATCAAGGGCGTGCAGTGGGTCGAGGAGGGAGATCCTCCCCAGGACGCCATCTCCCCTCTCGCTCTCGCGGGCCTCGCCTACGCCGAGACGAAGCTCCCCGCGCCTCCGGTCACGCTTCGTCCGGCCGCCGGTAACCAGTTCGTGAACCTGCCTACGCACGTCAAGTTCGGCGCCCCCCTCGAGCGGGTGTGGGTCACTGCCAGCTTCAACCACCTCGGCGTCAACCTCAACGCCACCACGGTCGCGACTCCTGTCGCCCTGCGCGTGGACGCGGGCACGGGCTTCGCCGATCCCAAGACCTGCAACTACGACCTCACCAAGGCCAAATCGGGCTACAAGGTGGACACATCCAAGGCCGGCTGCAACATCGCCTACCAGAAATCCTCGGGCGACGGCTCCTACCCGCTGCAGGCTCAGATCACCTGGAAGGTGACCTGGACCGACTCCGCCGACCCTGACGGCCCCGCGCAACAGCCGGCGCTACCGGATGGCTTGTCCACTTTTGAGCAGGACGTAACGGTCAAGGAAATCCAGTCCATCAATCGCTAGCGTCGGTGGACAGATCCCACCGCGCCGGAGAAAGCGCCGCTGATCACCCTGCAAAAGGAGCAGAAAGCCACATGTCGGACGAACAAGATCGTGAGCCCGGTCCGTGGGAGTACAGGGCACGTGAAGGAATCATCAGGAAGATGATTCCCGGTGACGTCATCGCCGCAGTACCAGCTGCCCGGGAAGCCGCCGAATCCGAGGGCCGCAGGCTGCAGTTCGACTTCTTCGACGACGAGGCAGTCCTGAAGATGCTTCGCCTTCGCCACATTGATGACAAACAACTCTACAGCGCCGGAGCGAAAGCCGGACTTCCCGCAGGATTGATCCCCTTCGGGCTCGTCCTCTACTGGGGTGCCTACGTCCGGTACTGGGAGTCCACCAGGAACCAGTCCCTCTTCTATGCAGGGGCCGGACTCGTCGTCGTCCTCACGCTTGGGTACTTCGTCATGATGTTGATCCGGCAGTGGGGTAACCGCCCCCGCCAGAAAGTGCGGGCCAGGGCAGCCGCGTACCGGAAGATCGCGCACATCGCGGCAGAGAACGGCGGCGACGTGCCGACCTTCTACCCGCACTACGGGCCGTACCCCTTCGCCGCGAATTTCCATGCCGACGCCGCTGAACTCGACCTGCCGGAGAAGGACAGGTTCTGAGCAGTTCTGTGGCTGCCGCTCCGTTCAGGAACGGGTGGGCACCGTCACAGCACCCACCGCAGCGAGCCTGCCATGGCATCGCACAACTGCCCCATGGGGCCAGCCATCCCCGTGAGGGGTGCCGAGAAGGAGAGCACCAAGTAGCCGGCCCCGCCCGGCATATGGACATGGACGTCCAGAGTTGTGGTGCCCAGCACGCGCACGGCGGTGCCCGCAGCAAGCTCCACAACGGACACCTGTCTCCCGACACTACCTTCGGGCTCTCTCGCTTCGAGCCACGTCGCGTACCTTTGTGGGTCGGCAGGCGTTTCACCCAATGGCACCAGGGAGACCAGCAGTGAGGCGGGCAGGCCACCGTCCGGCGAGGTCGTCAGGAGAAAGAACTCCATGGCGCCATGCGCCCGACCGGCCTCCGCGGTGTTGCGCAGAGTGACCCAAACGTTCCGCGCCAGGTCCGGGGAGACACCGCGCCCAAGCACCTGACCGTCCACAAAGGTCTTTAGCTGGCTACGCCAGCGGTCTTGCGTGAGGTCGACGCGGTACCACTCGCGGGGAACCAGCAAGCGGTAGTCCTTGGGGACCGCAGCGGGTGGCGAAGCTGCGGCCCTTGGCGATTCGTTCACCCTGGCATCACCAGAGGCAACCCGTGCTCGTCGAAGAACCGGACGCTCTTCACTACACCGGCGAACATGGCTGAGAAGGTGTCCCATCCTTCGGCGGTCGGCGTTCCCATCTCCAACACCAACACGGTCTGATTACTGAGCGGAATCTGGACCTGGATGAACGACGTCCAAATGGGCTCGTCCTCCCCTGAGTCCGTGAGGCTGCCGTCCACGCTGGCGTGCCGAGCACCGATGCAGGTCACTGCCGGACCACAGGGCAGCTTCACCTCGTCCACCTGCCCTATATCCAGGTGTCGCATGGTGGTGGCGATGAAGCCCGCCGGTTTGGTCCCGGCCCTTTCGTCCAGGTCCATGAGGCTGACGTTCACAGTGGCCGTACAGCGAACACCGTCGACCTCCGTCACGACAAAACCGGCGTACTGAACTCCCGCCTCGATGAATTCGTCATAGTTCGCCCCGCACATGGCAGCCCACTCGCGCTGTACTTCCTCACTGCCGCCCGGTAGTGACCGTTTAGCCAACTCCATCAGTTTGTCTGCGAGTTCATCCAGGTCGTCCGCCTCGAACGGGAGCTCAAGAAACCCTTCAGGCATGACCCAGCGAACATCTATGCCGTCGCCTCCCAAGAGGCTGCTCCGGCTGTCTTCAATAGTGTCGGTAGTCAACTGTGGAACCTGCTCTCGGTCGCAAAGTCATCGGGCACTTCCTAAGCCGCCAAGGCCGCATTGAACGGCTTCGGGGAGGCACTGGGTGCAGGCGAAGGCTGAGGACTAGGAGAAGGCTCGGGCATGGGCTGAGCCGGCTTCGGCTCCTGGTATCCGGTCCTCTCGCCGTTCTCCCCGTTGCGCATCCGGTTCAAGGCGCTTGCGAGGCCCAACCCCTTGACAACTGCTGTGACCTTCTTCCCGTCGAGGAGTTCCTCGGGTCCTCTCCTTAGGACCTTGTTGGCCACGGTGACAGAAATACCGTTCAGGAATGTGTGCCCGACACCGCGGTAGGCAGCGCCTGCACTGAAAGTGCCGAGGCCCTTGATCTTTGACAGTCCCTTGAGGCCTTTGAGGGCCGTGAACCCCTTAAAGACGCCCATACCAGGCATCACCCCCAGTGCATCGGCGCCCAACTTCATCCAGCTGACCTTCCCTCCGCGCACCGTCATGTCATACGCATGGCCCGCCAGCGCGGCAGCACTGGCGGCTACGGCAAGGCCCGCGAGGATGGGAACGAGCGCCTGAAGCGGCGGAACGAAGGCACAGATCACCGCGAGCACGGACAGGACGGCGGCGATGTTCGAGAGTCCGTCAGCCCAGTCTGCGAGGAGATTCATAAAGCCCCCCGGGTCCCGGACGTCGTCATGATGCACGACATCCCTGATATGCCGAGCGGCCTTGTCGCCCGCGTCGTCATATATCTCCCTGGCATCCTTCACCAGTTTCCGAGCGCCGCCGATGCGAAGCAGCGCGTCGGCCTTCTTCTCCTTCCAGCGCTCGTAATCTTCCTTTTCCCCAGCGGGAACGTTATGGGTGGGGTACTTCAAGTCGTACTTCTGGACCTCGCGCTCCGCGAGGTCGAAGTCCCCTTTGGCTTCGCGATAGTCGCTCAGCGCCTTGTCCGCCTTGCGCTGCGCTCTGCGCATTTCACCGGCGAACTCATTCGACCCGCCTTCCCGCACCTGCTCGCCGAGGGCCTTGGCGGCCTCGTCGTAGCGCTCGAAGGACTTCTTCAGCTTGTCCCCCGTACCGCCCGCCATGTCATGGAAAGCGCGCCCCGCGTCGCTGTCCCACCCCTCCACGGAACCAAGGGCCTTGATGACGCGGGACTGCTCGTCGATCATCTTGGCCATCTTGCGGAGCTTGCGCCCCAGCTCGGCTACTTCCTCGGGGTCCCCCGGGGTGGGGTCGTCATGCCAGAGGGGCGGCCAGTCGCTGTCCGTCCTGCTCACTTCTTGCCCTTCTCTTCCGCCTTGGCAGCTCGGATCGCCTCGGCCAGCTTGTGGTCGATTTTCTCGTACTCCTTGGCGGCGATCGAAGTGAACTCGGCCAGCTTCTCAAGCTCCTTCATGAGCTTCTTCCTGGTTTTCTTCCAAGTGTCCCCAAAGTCCGAGAACGCATCTTTCAAGGGGCCATGGCCCACGGCGCTCCCGTATTCGTCCGCGGGGTTGCCGTTGCGCTCGAACTCGTTGTGAATCTTGCCCATATCTCGCGATGCCTGCTTGATAAGAGCGATGTCAGCCTTGGTGTGGTCCGCCACGGGACCCCCTCCCCCGTCCGATTTCCTGACCGGTTTATACCCACACGTGGCGATGAGAGGGCCCGGGATGCCCGCTCCCAGCCCTCTCATAGCACGTGGTACCGGATAGCCTAACGACGTATCAAGGTGTTCTGCGAAGCCGACGAGGAGGGCCTGTCCCTACACCGGCATAGGCGTAGTAACCGTCCGCGTCTCCCCGTCCCCGAGGTGCAGCAGGCCGCTGCCCGGAGTGATCGGGCCGCCGACCGTGCTGCGCGTCGTGCGGATGCCGATCAGGTCGCCCGCGGAACTGTCCTGCGGGGACAGCAGAATGCCGCGCCGCGCCTTCTTCGCGTCGACCTGCCAGCCGGAGAAGCCGCCGCAGATCTCCTCCTCGTCACCGGCGATGACGACGGCGAGACCCTCCTCGCCGCCCCGCTGGACGATGCGCTTGAACACGTCCTCCGCGTCACAGTCGTCCAGCGACTCGGCGTCGTCGACGAGCACCACGATCGGCTCCTCGCGCGTCGCCGTCGCCAGCGCCTCCTTGAGGTCGTCCTCCTCGATGTCGTCCTCCGCGAACACCTTCAAGACGCCCTCGCGTCCGTCCAGTTCACGCAGCGGCGACTGTCGCGGAGCGGCGATCACCAGGCGCACGCCCTGCCCCAAGTAGGAACGGGCGAAGTTCATCAGGACGGTGCTTCGGCCCGACTTGGCGGGGCCGCCGATGACAAAGGCCGGCATCCCCTGGCCCAAATCGGTGCCCAGTCCCGTCAGTTCGTCGCCTCCGACGCCCACCAGGGCCCACAGGGGCGAGGCCGGGAGCGAGGCGTCCCGAAGGCGCCACGCGTCGTCGAAGGAGATGCGGGACGGGAGCACGTCGACCCTGAAGGGCCTGCGGGCACGCGGGACGTCGGCATCCCGCTCGGCCGCCGCCTCGCCGATGGCGGTGAGGGCCGCCGCCTGTCCCTGGCCCGTGACGTCTTCGCTCAGCAGCGCGAACTGGGTCTCGGTCGCGGTTCCGTTCTGGAAGGCACGGCCGGCGGCGATCTCGTCCGGCAGCTTGCGCGCGTTGATGTCCAGCATCGAGAAGTCCGCGCGGTCGGAGAGCCTCAGGGCGTACTTGTCCTCGGTGAGCGAGGAGATCCGGCCCGAGAGGATCTGCCGGTCACCCGTCATGATCAGATGGATGCCGACGCTCGCACCCTCCCGCATCATGGCCATGATCTCGTCCGTCAGCACACCGTGGTCGTACTCACCGAGGCCCGGAAGCCAGCCCTCCCAGCGGTCGAGCAGGATCACGAGGTGCGGCAGCCGTTCGTCCTCCGGCACGGCGGCCCGCTGCTCACCGATGTCCGCGAACCCCTTCTCCGCGAACACGTCCTGGCGGCGCGTGAGTTCGGCGCTCAGTCTGTTGATGAGGCGGATGGCACGCTCCGTCTGCGAGCGGCTGACGACCGCGCCGCAGTGCGGCAGCCGGGACAGGGCGTTGAGCGCGCCGTTGCCGCAGTCGATGCCGTACAGGTGCACGTCGGCGGTGGAGTGCGTGCGGGCCAGGGAGCCCGCGATGGTCCGCAGCACCTGGGAGCGTCCGCTGCGGGGCGCACCGCCGATGAGAAGGTGACCGAAGGTGGCGAAGTCCACCGCCACCGGGATGCGCGCCTGCTCGGATGGCAGATCCGCGATGCCGTACGGGGCCGGGGCCAGCGCCCCCGCGCCCTGCGCCGGCGGGATCTCGTCGAGGAGCAGGGTGTCACCGAGCGCGGGCAGCCAGGGGCTGTGCTGAGCCGGAATGCGCATCGTGTCGTTGGCCTCGCGTACGGCGTCGACCAGCACCTTGAGGTCGGTGATCTCCTCGTCCTCGCGGGCCTCGCTCTTGGGCTTCACGAGCGCGGGCCTGCCGAGGTCCTGCCACTGCAACGGGCTCGACCAGGGGGCCAGAGCCTGCGGGTCTGCCGCCCCGGGCCTGCGACCACCGACACGTCCCGACTGGAAGGGGATCAGGGAGGCGTGTCCGAGTCGGACGTACGCCCGTCCTGGCGTGCTCTTCGCGATGTGCCCGGCCTCGGGAGAGTCGATGACGTCGCTGGACTCACCGCCGTCGGTCACGCGCAGCGCGATGCGCAAGTTGGTGTTGGCCCGGATCTCGGGCGAGACGACACCGCTGGGCCGCTGCGTGGCGAGCAGGAGGTGAATGCCGAGGGACCGGCCTCGCTGAGCGATGTTGACCAGGCCGGCGACGAAGTCCGGCAGGTCACGCACCATGGACGCGAACTCGTCGATGACGATGAGGAGTCGGGGCACCGGCGCGTGCGAAGGGTCGCGGCGTACGAGGTCCTGGTAGTCCTCGATGTCCTTGGCGTCGGCCGCGGCCAGGATGTGCTCGCGCCGCTTGAGTTCGGCGCCCAACGACTCGAGGGCGCGCTCGACAAGGTGCGCGTCGAGGTCGGTGACCATGCCGACCGTGTGCGGCAGCTTCACACAGTCCTTGAACGCCGAGCCGCCCTTGTAGTCGATCAGGACGAAGGTCATGGACTCCGGGGTGTTGGCCACCGCGAGCGCGGCCACGATGGTCTGGAGCAGCTCCGACTTACCGGAGCCGGTCGTACCCGCGATCAACCCGTGTGGTCCGTCCCGCCGCATGTCGATGCCGAACGGGCCGTCGTACGACTCTCCGATGACTGCCATCGTCGACTGACCGCCCATGCGCCAGCGCGCCGTGATGGCGTCACCGGTCGGCGGCTCCAGTTGAAGGACATCGAGCAGACGGCTGGACGCGGGCAGCGCGGAATCCTCGGTCTCGCCGCTGATGTCCCGCAGTGGGGAGAGGGAGCGGGCGAGCCGGGCACACCAGGCGGGCGCGACGAAGTCCGGCCGTACGTCGCTGATGACCCTGGCGCCGGTCTGGTGGACGCGCAGCCGCAGGCCCGAGCTGTTGTCGGCGTCGGCCGCGGCGGACCCGGAGTGATCCCAGGCGCCGAAGGAGGGGAACCCACCGGGAGGGGCCGCGGGCGCCGCACTCGTGGGCCGCTTGCCTCTGCGCCGATCGGAAGTGGTCCCCGTGCCCTTCCCGGCGCCCTTCTCGGCGTCGGAGACCGGACGCGGCTCGGCGACGACGACGGCCTGGCACTCGCCGGGCAGGAATCGCTCCTCGGCGTCGATGCAGAGCGAGAACATCGCGACCGTGGGTCCTTCGCGCAGGAGCCGCACCACACCGGGCATCGACCGCAGCCGCCTCGACCCGTCCCACATGATGACGATGTCGGGGTCGCCGAACGAGGTGGCGTCCCGCTGGCCGCCTTCCTTCTTGGCCTTCTGGCGGGCGTCGAGGATCTGCGTCAGCTCGCCGATGCGGGCGCCCACGGTCTCCGAGTCGACGCCGATCAGGACATTGGCGTGGTCACCGACGGGGCGGGAATGGGGCAGCCAGCGCACCCAGTCCCAGCTCTCCTGCGCCGAGTTCTCCGTGAGGACGTAGAACAGCACGTCCATCGGGCTGTGCAGCGTCGCGGTCTGGGCGACGGCCCAGCGGCCCAGTGCCCGTGCCGTGTCGTCGGGACCGGCGATACCCACCACCCCGACGTCCCGCAGCGGCAGGGCCACCGGGACGTCGTCGATCTTCCACGTGACCTGACGCCGGTGTTCGTCCTGCTCCGGGTCGTCGAGCACGACCTCGGACGGCAGCCGGCCGGTGCCGAGGCGCAGCACTAGGTGGTCGGCGTCGGCCCGCCTGCGCTCCCACAGCCGACTGCGGGGGCCGGTGGCCAGAGCGAGTACGAGCGCGGGGTCCGGAACGGCCTGGATCCGGTCGAGACGCTCGGTGACGAGAGCTTCCCGCGCATCCTGCTCGATGCGCGCCTTCTGCTCCTTGTACTCCTTCACCTGCTTCGCGTGCGACTGCCGGCCGTGCTTCTTGTCCATGAAGTAGTTGCCGAAGAGCATGATCGGGCTCAGGGCGGCGATGATCAGGAACTGCCAGCGCCCGAAGACCCAGGCGGAGACGACGGCGGCGACCAGCGGCATGAAGGCCATGAGCCACGGCAGCGGCCGGGCCTCGAAGTCGCGAGGCGACTGGGGCAACCGGAAGGTGGTCTGCCGGTCGGAGGGACGCAGCCGCGGCGGTCGGTTGTAGTCGAGTCCGGCGCCGTCATCGGACCACTTGAGCGCGGCGTCGGGCGGCGAGTAACGGTGGAGTTCGAGCAGCGTGTTGCCGATGGCCAGCTGCCCGCCGACCGGCCACTCATCGCCGTCGAGTTCTTGACCGTCGAGAGTGACACCCTCTTTGTCCCCGTGTATGGCGACCTGGCATATCCCGTTCACATTGACCGACAACGCGACGGCCCGGTCCGCGAGTTCGGGGTCATCGACGCGTACGTACGACGCCGCACCCCTGCCGATCTCGTAGCGTCCGACCCCGAGCCGGTGCACGGCTCCGGCGGCGGGCCCGCTCGCGACGCGCAGCTCGACCAGACCGGCCGGCTCTCCGGGAACGCACCCGGCGGGATCATGCAGGCTGACGACAGCCCCCTCACGCAACGGGGATCCGACCACCGTCGCCTGGGGGTCGACGGCATACCCGTCGACGAAGACGGCAGGCGCGCCGTCGTTCGGCAGCCCGGCCCCGCCGATTGCACCGCGTCCATTACCGATGGCGATGACCTGCGCCTGCGGCCCTTCATCGACATACCCGACATGTCGCCCCAACTCACGCGCGATGTCCCCGACAACAGACTCGGGGTCGACATCGAGCACCACATCGGAGCTCATGCCCCTCATGGGATCGACGACGGTCAGGGTCAGGCGCACGCTCGTCCTCCTCGTCGAACCGAGGTCCGCCCCGGCCGGAGCACGGACCACTGTCCATGGTGTCAGCGCACCCTATCCGTCCCGCACTTCCCACCCGCAACCACCTTTGTGCACGCCCTCACGAAGCCCTCACGCCCCAGAGGACTGTGCACCCCCCGCACGTCCGCCGTAAGCTTCTGTGCCACGCTGACGATCAGATCTTCCGCATCAGCGAACACGGGAGCCACGGGGGTTGGCCCTGCGGCAAGTCGGAAAAGGGAGTGCCCGATGGCCAAGAAGGACACCGATCTCACATATGCCGAGATGGACAAGGAAGCCGGCAAGCTTCTGAAGGACATGGACGACTTCAAGCGCGAGCTTGACGCGATCGACAGCCGCATCGACCTCCTGGTGGAGAACGGTTACACCACCCAGAAGGGCTCGGCGGCCTTCGAGAAGTCCTTCAAGGAGTTCACCAAGGGCGCGAAGAAGACCCTTGAGGGCCTCCAGGGCATGTCCGAGTTCCTCACCAAGGCCCGCAAGGCATACGAGGACCTGGACATCGAGCTCGCCAACGCGAACAAGTAAAACCGCGTTCCAGACGGCAGTTCCACGGGATCGGCCCGGTTCAGTGCGACTTGAACCGGGCCGTCCCCTTTGGGTGGCATGCGTGAGTCGCCGCCCGTTAGTTCAGGCGCGTCATCGTGGCCTCTGGGTTGCCTGACTCCGCGTTTTGCGAGAGGTACTGCAAGGCCTCCCCCTGGGGGCGTAGCCGTACCGTGTGTGTGTTCTTCGTGCACTGTGCGCCGCTGTCCGCCTGGCCCTTCCCCCGCGCCACGATCTCCTTCTCCGACACCGACTTCAGGGCCAGGTCCACCGCGCACTTGCCGCCCAGTTGGTCCGTCTGCGTCATCACCGCGAAGCGTTCGCCGATCTTGCCCTGTTCGACCTTGAGTCTGAACTTGCCCATCGGGACGGCGCCGTTGGCCGCGGATGCCTGGCCCTCCCACGTGCCGCGGTAGGAGGCGGGGACCTTGCCGGCGGCCCCGGCGGGTGGCTGTTCGCTCGCCGCTGGTGGGTGGCCCGCGTCGCTCGGGTTGTCGCTGTTCCCGGGCAGCAGGCCGAAGACGAAGACCGAGCCGACCGTCACCGCCGCCAGCGCCCCCGCGACCCCCAGGACCAGCGTGCAACTGACTTTGCGGCCCCGGCCGTCGGGGCCGCCGGGCGTCGAAGTCGCGGCGACCGAGACCGTCATCCTGCCGGGGGGCGCGGAGGAAGGTGCTGATGTCTGGGTGGGGACGTACGCGGGGGGAGGAGAGGAAGGCACTGGCGCGTACGACGGGTCCGGGGGGCCGAAGGAACCGCTGCTCCGCGGCGCGTCCCGTACCGGAGCCTGGCCGCTCGTCGCCCCGCCCACCATCGAGCTGCCGAACGGCAGCGGGCCCGACGGCTGTTCCGCTGCCCCGGCGCCGGACCCGTGTGCCCCGGCCCCGTGCGTTTCCAGGTCCAGGAGCCGCACCGCGCTCCTGCTGACCCGCTCCACCAGCGGACCCGGCAGCCACCCCGCCGCCACCAGGCCGTCCGCCCCGGTGGGAGCGAGTCGCCTCGCGATCTCCTCCGGCTTCGGGCGCTCCCCCGCCTCCTTGGACAGGCACTCCAGGGCGAGGCCACGCAACTCGCCGGCCAGCGCGCCCAGTTCCGGCTCTTCGTGTACGACCTTGTAGAGCAGCGAGGCCGACGAGTCGCCCGGGAAGGGCGCCGAACCCGTCGCCGCGTAGACCAGGACCGCCCCTAGCGAGAAGACGTCCGCCGAACCGGCGACCCCCCGGCCGAGGATCTGCTCCGGCGACATGTAGCCGGGCGAGCCGACGGAGACACCGGTCGATGTGAGCGAGGCCGTGCCGTCCGTCGCCCGTGCGATGCCGAAGTCGATCAGCCGTGGTCCGTCCATCGTCAGCATGACGTTCGACGGCTTGATGTCACGGTGGACGAGTCCGAGCCCGTGCACGTGTGTCAGCGCCTCGGCGAGACCCGCCACCAGAACACGTACGGAATGGGTGGGGAGAGGGGAAAGGTCACGTACCGCGTCCGCCAGGGAAGGTCCCGCCGCGTACCCCGTCGCCACCCAGGGCACCGGCGCCTCCGGGTCCGCGTCGAGCACCGGCGCCGTCCAGTCGCCGCCCACCCGCCGCGCCGCGTCCACCTCGCGCCGGAAGCGGGCGCGGAACTCCTCGTCGAGCGCGAAGTGCGGGTGGACGACCTTCACCGCGACCGTACGGCCGCCCGAGCTGCGCCCCAGGTAGACCCGGCCCATGCCGCCCGAGCCCAGTCGGCCGAGCAGGCGGTAGGGCCCGATGGTGGTCGGTTCACCGGGATCGAGCGGGTGCATGACGAAGGCCTCCCCCGAACGCGCCACACGCGCGCGGTTCATGAGGCTGCGGCTGCGGCCGCGGTCGAAGCCGCAGCCGCAGCCGCGTCGACCGCGCGCACTGTCTGCAGCTCAGGGTAGTCCGCCGGTACGCCCGACGGACTCGGCATACGCAGCTGCCACCGCGTACCCGCCGTACCTGGTTACGTGCGTACTACCGCTGCGATCCCAGCAGCTCCACCCGTACGTCCGCGGGGAAGCCGGTCGTCTCGCCCACGCGGCGCGCGAACTCCGCCACGCCCTCCAACTGGGCGCTCCCGAAGCGGAAGTCGAGCGTCGTGAAGTACTGCTCGAGGACCCCCGCGTCGAAGGTCTCCCAGCGGGCGGCCTGTTCGGAGACCTTGCCGACCTCCTCCAGGGAGAGGTCGCGCGAGGCGAGGAACGCCTTGTGCACCTCGCGCACCACGGCCGGCTCGCGCGCCGCGTAGTCCTTGCGCGCCGCCCAGACCGCGAAGACGAACGGCAGGCCCGTCCAGTCCTTCCACATCTGGCCCAGGTCGTACACGTCCAGACCCAGCCGCGGCCCGTCGATCAGGTTGGCCCGCAGCGCCGCGTCCCCGATGAGCACGGCGGCGTCGGCCTCCTGCATCATCACGCCGAGGTCGGGCGGGCAGGTGTAGTAGTCGGGGCGTACGCCATGGCGCTCGGCGAGCAGCAGCTGCGCCAGGCGTACGGAGGTGCGCGAGGTCGAGCCGAGCGCGACCCTGGCGCCGTCCAGCTGGTCCAGCGGCACCTGCGAGACGATCACGCAGGACATCACCGGGCCGTCGCAGCCGACGGCGAGGTCGGGGAAGGCGACGAGGTCGTCGGCGTTCTTGAGGAACTCGACGAGCGTCACGGGCGCGATATCGAGGTCGCCCCGCACCAGCTGCTCACTGAGCTTCTCGGGGGTGTCCTTCGTGAGCTCGAAGTCGAGCAGCGTTCCGGTCCGCGCGAGCCCCCAGTACAGCGGCATGCAGTTCAGGAACTGAATGTGACCGACGCGCGGCCGGGGGGTGCGGTGATGGCCGGGGAGTTGATCTGCACCCTCCCCGGTGAGGGTGTCAACGGGAGAATTGTCCACATCGGGGAGGCTAGCCCCCTTGCGGTACGGTGCAGAAAGCGGGGCCCCGATCCCGTCCTTGTCAAGAGCTTCGGACCTGGTCCGTCAACCCCTCTGGGGGGTCCGTCAAACATCCGGGTGACGTGATCTTGCCCCCTATTGCTTTCGGCTGCCTGCGTGCTAAGCTCGCCGCAAGTTGCAGTTTGGTTTCCCTTGCAGTACAGAGCCTGCGGAGCATGTGACCCGCGGGCTCTCGTCGTTTTCAGACTTATGCAGTTGTTTCAACAATCGCAGGTTCTGGAGCAGGGCAACCCTTTGGCCCAAGGAGGGCTTATGGCTACCGGAACCGTGAAGTGGTTCAACGCCGAAAAGGGCTTTGGATTCATCGCCCAGGAAGGCGGAGGCCCCGACGTCTTCGTCCACTACTCCGCGATCAACGCAAACGGCTTCCGCTCCCTCGAGGAGAACCAGGCCGTGAGCTTCGACGTCACGCAGGGCCCGAAGGGTCCGCAGGCGGAGAACGTCACCCCCATGTAGTGGGGCGCCCCATGTGAATGGGGCGTGTGACAGTTCCGGTGACTTGATCCGGACATGGATAGCAGTACCCAAGGAGCCCTTCCTCCCGCGCTTGTGGGAGGCGGGGCTCCTGCCTTTTTCTGGCCCCTGGGCCTTGGGCGGCCCCTGCCCGTGTTTCTTCGCTGCGGGTCCGCTGTGGCTGGGCGCGCCGTTCCCCGCGCCCCTTTGGGGCGCCTTCGCCGGGCGCGGTCCCTTCGGGGCAGGGGCCCGTTGTCTAGTTGTGTTGCATGATCAGTACGAATGTCGTGCCTGGGGTCAGGGCCTCGTACAGGTGGGGGACGTCGCCTCTGTATGACATGTAGTCACCCGCGGACAGTTCCACCGTTTCGTCGCGGGGGCCCGCCAGTAGGCGGCCCGTGCTGACGATCAGGTGCTCCATCGAGCCGGGGATGTGCGGGTCGGACTCCCGGGCGGAGCCCGGTTCCATCGCTCCGTGGTAGATGTCGCGCCGCACACCCGTGGGCCCCGCCGACAGCAACGTCCCCGCGTACGAGGCGCGTTCGGCATGCATCGTCGGGCCCTGGCCGGCCCGGATCACCGTCACCTCCGGCGCGGGCGACTCCACCAGGACGCTGAAGGGCACGCCAAGTCCCACCGCGAGGGCCCACAGCGTCTCGATGCCGGGGTTGCCCGTGGCCGCCTCCAGCTGGGACAGCGTCGACTTCGCCACCCCCGCGCGCTTGGCCAGCTCGGAGAGGGAGAGCCCCGCCCTGGCCCGCTCCCTGCGCAGCGCAGCCGCGACCCATTCGCGCGGCAGGCGGGATCGCGCGGCGCCGGCACCTCCGGCCGCGTCGGCCCCACCGGCCCCGTCGGCCCCGTCGGCCCCTCCGGCTTCTCTGCCATCAGTCATGCCCATGGCCGCCGCCCCTTCGAGATACTCGGCGTTCGCTATAGCGGGTCGATCGTTCGTCTTGACGAACGACACTCCCCTCGCCCATCCTACGACGTATGCGTTCGCCACACCGAACAGACAGCCCACCCCAGCGAACGAACGACGGCTTCGTACGCCTCTCCCACCTTCCCCGCGGCGTCCTGCGCGACATCGCCCTCGTCTGGCTCGCCGACGCCGTCGTCGGTGTCTCCTTCGGCGCGATCGCCGTCGCCGGCGGTCTGCCCGTCTGGGTGCCGGTCCTGATGTCCCTGCTCGTGTACGCGGGCTCCGCCCAGTTCAGCGCGATCGGCATCCTCGTCGCGGGCGGCGGTCCGGTGGCCGCGGCGGCCACCGGCCTCCTCCTGAACTCCCGCACGGCCGCGTTCAGCCTCGCCGTCGCCGACAGCCTGGGCCGATCCTGGGTCGCGCGGCTGTTCGGCGCGCACCTGATCACCGACGAGACCGCGGCCTTCGTGCTCGCCCAGCCGGATCAGAAGCGGCGCAAGGCCGCGTTCTGGATATCCGGGCTCGGCCTGTTCGCCGTATGGAACGTCAGCGTCCTCGGCGGGGCGCTCGCCGGGTCCGTCATCGGCGACACCGCGCGCTTCGGGCTCGACGCCGCCTTCCCCGCGGTGCTCCTCGCCCTGGTGCTCCCCGCGTTGCGCGCCGACAGCATGACGCGGCGGGCCGCGGCCGCCGGTGCCGTGATCGCGGTCGCCACCGCACCGTGGCTGCCCGCCGGGGTGCCGGTCCTGCTCGCCCTACTGGGCCTGCTGGCGGCCCGCCGCGGCCCCGGACGCCCCGCGCGCCCCGCCCGCCTCCCCGAAAGGAGCACCCCATGAACGCCTACCTCGCCTGCGTTCTCGTCCTCGCAGCCGGGACGTACGCCTTCCGTCTCGCTGGGCCCCTGATGCACGGGCGGGTTGAACTGCCGGCACGTGTGCAGGAGTTGCTGACCGTTGGGGCGACCGTCCTGCTCGTTGCGCTGTTGGCCACCGGTGCTCTCACCGAGGGGCACGGGTTCCCCGGGTGGGCGCGGCCCATCGGGGTGCTGGTCGGTGGGGTTCTTGCCTGGCGCAAGGCGCCCTTCGCCGTGGTGGTGGTCGGCGCGGCGGCGACTACCGCGCTGTTGCGCCTGGCCGGCGTGGCGTAGCCGCCGCCCCCTCGGCGCCCTTCTCGTACAGCCCGTCCACCAACCCCGCGTACCGCTCCGTCACCGCCCGCCTGCGCACCTTCAGGCTCGGTGTCAGCAGGCCGTCCTCCACCGTGAAGTCCTCGTCAAGCAGGGCGAAATCGCGGATGCGGGCCGGGTGCGAGACGCCCGCGTTCACCTCGTCCACCACCTCCCGGACGAGGGCGCGGACGCGCGGGTCCCGGGAGGGCGGGTCCACCAGCGTCACGCCCTCGCGGCCCGCCCAGGCGGTGACCTCCTCCGCGTCCAGGGTGATCAGGGCCACCGGGTAGGGACGCTTGTCGCCCACCATCACCGCACGCGACACGAACCGCGAGCGCTGGACGGCCAGTTCACTGAGGGACGGGGTGAGGTTCTTGCCGCCGGAGGTGATGATCAGGTCCTTCTTGCGGCCGGTGACACTGAGGTAGCCGTCGGCATCGACGGCGCCCAGGTCGCCGGTGTGCAGCCAGCCCTCCTCGTCCAGGGCATCGCGGGTCGCGTCCGGGTCGGCGTGGTAGCCGGGGAAGACCATCTCGCCCCGGGCCAGGATCTCGCCGTCCTCCGCGATGCGGACCTCGCAGCCCTCGACGGGGCGGCCGACCGTGCCATAACGAACGGCGCCGGGGTGGTTGAGGCTGATGACTCCGGCCGACTCGGTCATCCCGTAGCCCTCGTAGACCGCGATTCCGCAGGCCCGCAGGAAGTCGATGACGTGCGGCGCGATGGGTGCGCCGCCGGTCAGTGCCCACCGGACACGCCCTCCCAGCGCCTGCCGGACCAGCCCGTAGAGGGCCTTGTCGGCTGCCTCGTACGCGTCCTGGAGCGCGGGCGGCAGGGCTCCGTCCGCCGCGAGGACACCGATGCGTACCGCCTCCTCGAACCGCTCGCGGCCTCCCTCCTGGGACTCCGCGAGGGAGAGGACCACGGAGTACACCTTCTCGAAGAGGCGGGGCACGGACGGCAGATGCGTGGGCCGCGCCTCGGCCAGCTCGCCGACGACGTTCTCGATCTTCCCGCCGAAGAAGCAGAGTTCGCCGCCCTGGATGAGCGTCGTGAACTCGATGAGCTGGGCGAGGAGATGGGCGAGCGGGAGGTAGAGGTACGTGGAGTCGCCCGGTCCGCCCTGGATCAGCGGGAGCGTGGCGGACTGCACGGCGCCCAAATTGCCGTGGGTGAGGAGGCAGCCCTTGGGCAGGCCGGTGGTGCCGGAGGTGTAGATGATGGTGGCCAGGTCGGCGGGGGTGCGGGCCCCGGCGCGATCCAACAGGGCTTCCAGGGCCGCTGGTTCGGCGCCCTGCTGCCCGCCGGTCACCCGCTCCCCCACCGCGAACTCCGTCATGAGCAGCACGTGCCGTACGCCCGGCAGCCGTGGCCGCAGGCGTTCGATCTTCGCCGCCTGTGCGGTGTTCTCGCAGATCACCACCGAGGTGCCGGAGTCCCCGATGACCCACTCGACCTCCTCGTCCCCCGCCGTCGGGTAGACGGGGACGACGACCGCGCCCGCCGCGAAGACCGCGAAGTGGGCGTAGGTCCACTCGGGGCGGGTCTCGGCCAGGATGGCCACGCGGTCGTCCGGGCGGACGCCGAGCGCGATCAGCTCACTCCCGACCTCCCGTACCCGTGCGCGCAGTTGCTCGTACGAGACCTCCTCCCACGCCCCGCCTCCGGACTTGAACCGGAGGGCGGGCTGCTTGCCGTGGCGGTCGGCCGCCCACTCGGTGAGGACGGCGAGGGTCTCGGGGCGCTCCGTCGGCTGCATGCGTACGACGCTAGGGACAGGGCGGCCCCTACCGGGATGACGGGAAACGTCAGCGGAGTTGGCCCGGAAGCTCAGAGGGGCTGTAGGAGGGCATGGGAGGACGTGGGGGACCATGGGGGCATGGAGACCACTTTCAAGGCTTCGTTCGTGGTGGCCGTGGCCATCCAGCTCGTCCTGGTCGCCGTCCTCGTCTTCCAGGCCTGGCGCAAGGAGCGGCACGGCGGTGAGCGGATGCTGGTGTTCACCGGCGGTGACGCGGTCGCCGGTGCCGCGCTGTTCGGCGGCACGATGACGCTGACGCTGCTGTTCTCCGAAGGCTGGAGCGGGATGTCGTCCGACACCCTGCTCTACGCGGTGACGTTCGGCATCGTCACCGCGGGGCTCGCGACCTTCCTGCGCCGGGTGAGCAAGGGGGCGAACAAGGGGCGGCCCGCGTACGGCTACCTCGCCTTCCTCCTGCCCGTCGCCTTCGGGGTGCTCGCGGGTATGGCCGGAGTCTGACAGCCAATACGCGGCCCGCGGCCCCGCCGAGTTCGAGAAGGCGCCCGGCGGGGGATGGAAACCCCATGCCCAGCCGGACCATCACCGTCCACCACGTCCGCGCCATGCTGCACGGCGCCCGGCGGTACGGGATCGACACCGTCCCGCTGCTCCGCACCGCCCAGATTCCGCCGCTGCTCCTCGGCGACGACCGGGCCCGCATCACCGAGGTCCAGTTCGCCCGCCTCTTCCGGGAGCTGTACCGCGCCACCGGCGACGAGTTCCTCGGCCTCGGCGCGGCCGTGAGCAGGCCGGGCACCTTCGCCATGATGTGCCACGCGTCCCTCGGCTGCCGTGACCTCGGCGCCGCCATGGAGCGGGGCGTCACCTTCTACGGGCTGTTCCCGGGCGGGCCCGACCTCACCCTTGAGCGCCGCGAGACGGGCAGCGCCGTCTTCGCCGTACGCAACGACCTCGAACGTGACTTCTTCCTCGCCGAGTGCCTCGTCATCATCTGGCACCGCCTGTGCAGCTGGCTGATAGGGCGCCGCATCCCCCTCCACTGGGCCGAGTTCGGGCATCCGCCGCCCCCGCACAGGGACGAGTACGGCCTTCTCTTCGGCTGCCCGGTCCGCTTCGGCGCGGCGCGCACGGGCGCGGGGTTCGACGAGCACTGGCTGAGCGCTCCGCTGATCCGGGACGAGGCGGCTCTCGACGGGATGCTGAACCGCGCGCCGTTCGATCTCCTCTCCCGGCGCGAGTACGGGACGACGGTCGCCGAGCAGGTACGCCGCGCCCTCGCCCGCGCGCTGCGCACCTCCCCCCGGCTGCCCTCCCTGGGCGAGATCGCCGCCCGCCTCGCGGTGAGCCCCGCGACGCTGCGCCGCCGCCTGGCCCAGGAGTCAACCTCGTACCAGCAGTTGAAGGACGCCGTACGGCGTGACGCGGCGATCGCGGGGCTCGCCGAGGGCGCGGAGCCCATCGCCGACCTCGCCGCGCGGCTCGGCTTCTCCGAGGACACGGCCTTCCACCGGGCGTTCCGGCGATGGACGGGGACGACGCCGGGCGCCTACCGCTACGAGCACGCCTGCCGCTATGAGAACCGGGGTCAACAAAGCTGAGCGCTCCCGCCAGCGCCGGACTTACCCGCGAGTCACTACGGTCGTCGCCTGAACACCCCAGCCAGTGACAGCAGTTGGGAGAGCCGCATGCCCGTCCGTACCCGCGCAAGAACCAGCGCACGAACCAGTGCACGAGCCCTGGCCGTGGTGGCCGCGCTCGGCCTCTCGGTCGTCACCCCGGTGACGGCGCAGGCCGCACCGGCCGAGGCCGACGCCCCCGGCGACGTCGTCAGCTCCGCACCCAGCAGCTTCCATCCCCTCCCCGGCCAGCCGACCAACACCAAGGCCTGGAAGATCAACTACCGGTCGACGACGGCGAAGGGCGAGCCGAACACCGTCACCGGCACGGTCATCGTGCCGCAGGACGGCAAGAAGGGACCCCGCCCCCTCATCACGTACGCCGTCGGGACGATCGGCATGGGTGACCACTGTGCCCCGAGCGCCGGCTTCCCCAAGGGGACGGCCGTCGAAGCCAACCTCATCCAGCAACTCACCCTGCGCGGCTGGGCGGTGGCCGTGACGGACTACGAAGGCCTCGGCACCCCCGGCGACCACACCTACACGGTCGGCAAGGCCGAGGGGCAGGCCATGCTCGACGCCGCCCGTGCCGCGATCCGGCTCCCGGATGCGGGGCTCGGCGAGGACACCCCGGTCGGCATCATGGGTTACTCGCAGGGCGGGCAGGCCTCCAGCTGGGCGGCCGAGCTGCACGGTTCGTACGCGCCCGACCTGAAGGTCAAGGGCACGGCGACCGGTGGCGTCCCCGGCGACCTGCGGAGGGTCGCGGACTTCAACGACGGTTCGTACGGCTCGGGCCTGATCTTCATGGCGGCGATCGGCCAGAACGCCGCCTTCCCCGAGCTGAACCTGGAGTCCTATCTGAACCCGGCGGGCAAGAAGCTGATCGGCGCGCTGCGCAACAGCTGCGTGGCGGACGGGGCCGTGCTCGGCGCCTTCAAGAAGATCTCCGCCATGACGGTGAAGAACCCCCTCGACCAGCCGGACTGGCAGCAGCGACTGCGCGAGTCGACGGTCGGCACACGGGCTCCGGCCGCGCCGGTCTACCAGTACCACGCGCTCGCCGACGAGCTGATCCCGTACGGCGTGGGCAAGCAGGTCCGCAAGGACTGGTGCGCCAAGGGCGCCAACGTGGAGTGGCACACGGTCCCGCTGGGCGAGCACGTCTCCGGGGTGATCACCCAGTCACCACTGGCGGCGAAGTGGCTGGCGGACCGCTTCGCGGGCAAGCCCGCGCGGGGCAACTGCCAGTAGTCGAGGTGGTGAGCGGTGGTGTGGCGGGCAGCCGCCCGCCACACCACCCTCCGCTCAGGCCGCCACCCGCTCAGGCCGCCGTCCGCTCCACCGGAATCCACAGCTCCGCGTCCGCCCGCGTCCCGTCGTCCGAAAGGCGGGTCCGCAGGATCTCGGGCCCCGGTCTGCTCCGGTACGGATTCGACGGGAACCACTGCGTGAACACGTCCCGCCAGAGGTACTGGAGCGTCTGCGGGAACGGCCCCGCGCTCTCGAAGACGGCCCACGCCCCGGCGGGGACGGCAAGGACCTCCATGTCGTCGGGCACGGCCGCACTCGTCACCACGCCGTGCCAGTAGTCGAGTTCGGTCCCCTCGGCGCGGCTCGCGTCCAGGTCGTCGCTCACCGAGACGATCCCTTCCGGCCCCTCCCCGTCCTGCTCCGACAGGCCCTCGATGCGCCGCAGCGTCTCCCGCCCGAGCCCCCGGATGAACTCGGCGATGGCAGGGTTCACACCCTCGTGCACGAGCGGAACGCGCGCCTTCCTGCCGACCACCCGGAACTCGTCCCTGTCCACGACCCGGTACCGCATACTGCTGCTCCCTTCCACGACGAGGCGGAAGGACATCCGGGGCTGGGACCGCAGCGTCGCGCCGTCCCGCCGCGCCTCGCCGGGCCCCACCCCGTGCATCTGACGGAACGCCCGCGCGAACGCCTCGCCCGACGAGTAGCCGTACCGCACGGCCACGTCCAGGAGCGACCGCTCCCCGGCAAGCACCTCGGCGCCCGCCACGGTCAGCCGCCTGCGCCGGATGTACTCCGACAGCGGCATCCCCGCCAGCGCGGAGAACATCCGCCGGAAGTGGTACTCCGACGTCACCGCCGCCCGCGCCAGCTCCGCCACCTCGATCCGCTGATCGAGGCGGGCCTCGATCTGCTCCATGGCCTGGTTGAGCCGCTCAAGCACGCCGGACTCCTTCCCTTTCACACGTTCACGCTAGGCAGGTCCCACCCTGCCTGACCCGACTTCCTGTGCCCGGTCCGGTCGGGTGCCCCAGCGGCCGAGCATCCGCAGCTCGGCCCAGACCGTCTTGCCGACCCGCCGCTCCGCGACGCCCCACGACGCGCCCGTCGCCTCGACCAACCGCAGCCCCCGGCCCGTCTCCGCCTCGGGGTCCGGCGGGCGCAGCTGCGGGATGCGGTCGCCGCGAGCGTCCGACACTTCGATACGCAGCGTGCGTTCCGACTCCGCGTAGAAGAGCCGGAGCTCGAAGTCCCTTCCGGGTACGTGGCCGTGCGTGACGGCGTTGGCCGCCAGCTCGGCGGTGATGTGCGCTGCCGCGTCGGAGAGTTCACTGCCGTGCGGAATGCCCCAGGCTTCCAGCTGGTGGGCGGCGAGGCGGCGGGCGAGGCGGGCACCTCTGCGGGTGGCGCTCAGCCGCTGCGCGAACTGCATTTGGGGGGTGGAGATTTGGGATTCCATGTCACTGAGCGTGGTCGGTTCGTTCTACGCTGACCAGGTACGACGCCGCGACGGAGCGTAGCTGTACGGCTGCCCTGTGCTGTCTGTCGGGTCGTCGGCCGTGACCATTGGGACGCACGCGAAGGCGGTACGGGGCATGGCGAACACGGAACCTGAAGAGCGGCGCCCGGAGCGGCCCGCCGAGGAGGACGGCACGGCCCATCTCTTCCGGGCCGTCGGCAAACAGATCAAGGTGCTGCGCATCCGGGCAGGCCTGAGCCAGAAGGAACTCGCCGCGCGTACGCATTGCGGCGAGGACCTGATCTCCGCGATGGAGCGCGGAGTCCGCACTCCGCAGCCGGAGTTCCTCGACCTGGCGGACCCGTTGCTGGGGGCCGACGGGGTGCTGATCGCGGCGATCGATGACGTACGGGAGGCGCAGAAGAAGTCTCGTACGCGGCATCCGGAGTGGTACCGGGGTTACGCCAGCTTGGAGGCGCAGGCCGTCCAGCTGTACGTGTACACCAACCAGTCCGTGCCAGGCTTGCTCCAGACCGAAGCGTACGCACACTCCATGTTCACCCAGTGGAAGCCACTGCTGAGCGAGGAAACCATCG
The DNA here is from genome assembly GCF_040730185.1 of Streptomyces sp. Je 1-332. Taxonomy (NCBI): domain Bacteria; kingdom Bacillati; phylum Actinomycetota; class Actinomycetes; order Kitasatosporales; family Streptomycetaceae; genus Streptomyces; species Streptomyces sp. Je 1-332. The sequence continues at coordinate 4,627,896 of NZ_CP160402.1, read as the reverse complement.
AGAAGCGGGTGGCGGACCGCCTTGCTCGTCAGCACATCTTCGAGCCCTGGCCCTCGCCGACGTTCAGCTTCATCCTGGACGAGAGCGTGCTGTTGCGGCCGATCGGCGGGAAAGCCGTGCACGAGGAGCAGTTGCGAAAGCTGCTGCGTATCGGGGGGATGCGGACGGTACAACTACAGGTGATGCCGCTGGACCGTCAGGAACAACCAAGCCTGGACGGCCCCTTCACGCTCCTTACGCCCAAGAAGCAGCAGCAAGTCGCGTACATGGAGATCCACACCTACCCGCGCTTGATCACCGTTCTGGAAGAAGTGCGTGTGCTCGCCGTCCGCTATGGGATCCTGCAATCGGAGGCTCTCACGCCCCGTGATTCGCTGGCCCTAATCGAGAAGATGCTGGGAGAACTATGAGCACCGAGGAACTCACCTGGTTCAAGTCCAGCCACAGCAGCGGAGGCGGCGGCGAATGCCTCGAAGTCGCTTACGCCTGGCGCAAGTCCAGCCACAGCGGTGGCGAAGGCGGCGAATGCGTAGAGGTGGCCCCCTGCCCGCACGCCATCCACGTCCGCGACTCCAAGAACCCCGAAGGCCCCAACTTCGCGGTGAAGCCCGCCGCTTGGTCCGCCTTCCTCGCGCAGACCGCCAACGCCACGGATTAGGCCCCTACCCCCGCGGCTCCCCGTACCAGCGCCACGACGTGCGCCGCTCCCGCCCCGGCAGCTCTCCCCGTCCCGTCGCCCACAGCAGTGTGGGCCAGGGTTCTTCGTCGGCGGGGGCGTCGGGGAACAGGCGGTGGAGGACGCGGGCGCACACGTCGGCGGGCGGGGCCCAGTCGAGGCCCAGGCCCGCAGCGAGGTCGTACGTGTGGACGAGGGTTTCCACGGCCCCCATCGCGGCGAAGCCCTCCGGGTCGGAGACCCCGTAGCCGTGGTAGGAGCGGGTCTCCGGTGGTGCGGTGCGGACCATGGCGATCAACAGGGCCCCGCTCGCCTCAAGGACCTGGAGCAGCCCGGCGGGGCCCGCCGCCCGGTCCGCGTGGATGGCGTTGGCGGGGCCTCCGGGCCTGCGCGGCTCCCAGACGAAGGGCACCTCGTCCGTCAAGGGAGGCTGCCGCGGGCCGAGTTGGGCGGCGTAGGCGAAGAGATCGTCGGCGAGGTGCTCCACGGTCTCCCAGCAGTCCCACTCCAGCGTCCCCGCCTTGCCGCCCCAGGCGGCCGGGGGCGCGTCGCGGAGGGCCGCGAGGGCGAGCTGGACGACCCGGTCCAGGTCGTCAGGAGTCACGGGGCCGGGGGTCGCGGGGCTGGGGCTAAGGCTGGGGCTGGGGCCGGGGCTGGCGGCGTCTTGTTCGGCTTGTCGGCGCATGGAGGGGGACGGTAGTCGCGGCCGGGCCCGGCCCGCACGCGATTTCGCGGCGCTAGTCCTCCTCGTCCGCCCCGCAGGAACTGCCGGTCCTCGGCATCTCCCCGTACAGCAGGAATCCGTCCACCTTGTCCCGCACGCACTTCGACCCGGCGTAACCGGTGTGCCCGTCGCCCTTGTTGTCCAGGACGACCGCCGCCGAGCCGAGCCGCTCCGCGGTCTCCTCGGTCCAGCGGTACGGCGTGGCCGGGTCGCCCCGGGTGCCGACGAGGAGGAAGTCGGGGCTCTGCACGTCGCGTACGTCATCGCGGATGTAGTCGGTGCCCGGGGGTCGGCCGTAGCAGAAGAGCACCGGCGTCAGCATCGACTGCCCGAAGATCGCGGACGTCGACTCGAACTCCTCCTGGAGCTTGCCGACCTCCTTCTCCAGGTGGTCGGCGTCGGGCCGGTCCGGGTCGTCCGCGCAGTTCACGGCCATGAGCGCGGCGGCCATGTTGTCGGCGGGAACGTCCTCGGGCGCCCGTCCGCGCACGCCCGCGAGCCCGCTGCCGGGATGCTGGTGCGCCAAGGACCCGCTCATCCGCAGCAGGGCCCTGGGGTCCCCGTCGGCCAGCAGCGCGCCGAGTGCCTGCGAGAGCGCGGGCCACGACTGCCTGCTGTAGAGCGCCTGACCGAGTACGTCGACGACGTCCTGGCCGGTGAACTCCGCGCCGTCCGACGACTGGAGCGGATACGTGTCGAGGCCCTTGATCAGCTCCGACATGTTGTCGCGTGCCGCGCGCGAGTCGGTGCCGAGCACGCAACCCGCGTTGTCCGTGCACCAGTTGATGAAGTTGTCGAGGGCGGTCTGCCGTCCCTCCGCGCTCACGAGGGCCTGCTGCGCGACATCCTCGGTCAGCGTGTCCACGCCGTCGAGGACCATCCGTCCGACGTTCTTCGGGAACTGGGCGGTGTACACGGCACCGAGCCGTGTCCCGTACGAGAATCCGAGGTAGTTGAGCTTCTTGTCGCCGAGCACCTGGCGCATGACGTCCAGGTCGCGCGAGACGTTGACGGTGCCTATGTAGGGGAGGACGGGGCCCGAGTTCTTCTTGCACTCCTCGGCGATCTTGCGCATCTCGTCGAGTACGGCGCCGGGGTCGTCGGAGTCCTCCTTCATCTCCGGCTCCTCGGCACCGGCGTCCCCGCAGCTGACGGGTGAGCTCTCGCCCACGCCGCGGGGGTCGAAGGAGACCACGTCGTATCCCTTGCCGAGATACTCGAACTCCTTCTGCGAGCTGAGCAGCCCGGACACGCCCGCGCCGCCGGGACCCCCGAAGTTCAGCAGGAGGGACCCTCGGGGTTCGCCGCTGGACTTCATGCGGACCATGGCCAGCTTGAGCGTGCCGCGTCCTGGTTTCGCGTAGTCGAGGGGGACGGTGATCTTGCCGCACTGGATGCTCTTGTCCTTGGGGGCGGCGGTGGCGCCGGGCTCGGTCATCAGGCCCGCCCCGTCGTCCTCGCAGGGTCCCCATTTGATCTTCTGCGCGTAGAACCGGGAGAGGTCGGGCGACGGCTTGGCCTCCGCCGACCAGGCCCCTGTCCCCATGACGGCCAGCGCTGTCACGCCGGCGAGTGCTACGGCTCCACGCACGGCAACCTCCCTGGGTCTGCCCCTCGCTCACCCTAAGCGCGGGTCGGCGGCCCCGCCCGTTCAGGTGACAGCGAGTGACGATGACTACCGTGCGTGTCCGCTACCGGGTGTGTCCGTAGAGCCCCTCGATCTCCGCCGCGAAGTCGCGCTCGATGGCGTCCCGCTTCAGCTTCAGGGAGGGGGTCAGATGGCCGCTCTCCTCCGTGAAGTCCACGGGCAGGACGGCGAACCGCCGGATGGACTCGGCGCGGGACACGAGCTTGTTGGCCTCGTCGACGGCGCGCTGCAGGGTCTCGCGCAGATCGGGGTCGTCCACCAGAGCGGCCAGGCCCGTGTGCTGCGGGAGCTCCTTCTTCTTCATGCGGCACCAGTGCGCGATGCCGTCCGCCTCCAGGGTGAGCAGGGCGGTGATGTAGGGCCGGTCGTCGCCGACGACCATGCACTGGCCGACCAGCGGGTGGGCGCGCAGCCAGTCCTCCAGCGGGGCGGGCGCCACGTTCTTGCCGCCGGTGGTGATGAGGATGTCCTTCTTGCGGCCGGTGATGGACAGATAGCCGTCGGCGTCGAGGGCGCCGATGTCCCCGGTCGCGAACCACTCCCCCCGCACCGGGACCGCGCGCCCGGCCTGCCCGTCCCAGTAGCCGCCGAAGACCTGCCCGCCGGCGAGCAGCACCTCGCCGTCGTCCGCGATCCGCACACGCGTGCCCGGCAGCGGCCAGCCCACCGTGCCGAGCTTCGGCTTCAGGGGCGGGGTGACGGTCGCCGCCGCGGTGGTCTCGGTCAGCCCGTACCCCTCGAAGATCTCAATGCCGGCGCCCGCGTAGAACGCGGCGAGGCGGCGCCCCAGCGGTGAGCCGCCGCAGATCGCGTAGCGCACTTTGCCGCCGAGGGCCGCGCGGATCCTCCGGTAGACGAGCGGGTCGTACAGCGCGCGGGCCAGGCGCAGCCCGAAGGCGGGCCCGGGACCCGTGCCGTGCTGCTCCGCCTCGACCGCCTCGCCGTACCGGACGGCGATGCGGGCCGCGCGGTCGAAGGAGGAGGCACGCCCCATCTTCTCGGCGGTGGCACGCCCAGTGTTGAAGACCTTCTCCAGGACGTACGGGATGGCGAGCAGGAAGGTGGGCTTGAACCCGCCCAGGTCCCCCAGCAGATCCTCGGTCTGGATGCTGGGCGCGTGCCCGAGCCGCACCCGCGCGCGCAGACAGCCGACGGCGACCATGCGTCCGAAGACATGGGAGAGCGGCAGGAAGAGCAAGGTGGACGCGGGCTCTTTGCTGACGGACTTGAAGACGGGATGGAGGAGTTCGATGGCGTTGTCGACCTCGGCGAAGAAGTTGCCGTGGGTCAGGACGCAGCCTTTCGGCCGCCCGGTGGTGCCGGAGGTGTAGATGAGCGTGGCCGCGGAGCCGGGCCCCAACTCGGCTCGCCTGCGCGCCACTTCCTCATCCGCGACGCCCGCCTGGCGCCCCAGCTCGGCGAGCCGCCCCAGGTCCCCCTTCTCGAAGGTCCACAGGTGCTTCAGGTCGGGCATCCGGTCCCGCTCGGGCCCGAGCGAGGCGGCGAGCGCCGAGGTCTCGACGGCGAGCGCGACCGCTCCGGAGTCCTGGAGTATCCACCGGGTCTGATAGGCGGAGGAGGTCGGATACACGGGCACGGTCACGAGCCCGGCCGCCCACCCCGCGAAGTCGAGCAGCGTCCACTCGTACGTCGTACGCGCCATGATGGCGAGCCGGTCCCCCGGGGCGAGCCCCTCGGCGATCAACCCCTTGGCCACGGCGAGGACTTCCCCGGCGAACTCCACGGCGGACACATCCCGCCACCGCCCGTCGCCACCCTTCCGCGAGAGCACGGCCTCGGCGGGTGCCTCACGGGCGTTGTCGAAGGGGATGTCGGCAAGGGACCCACTGCGAACGGCGTCCGCGAACGCCGGCACGGAAACTTCGCGTACGACGCCGTCGAGGTGACGGAGGCGGGGCTCTACGAGGGCGGGGGGAGGGGTGACGGGGCTGGGGGGCATGGGTGGCGGCTCCTTGGGGGTCAGGGGGACGGGGAGGGACTTCGGCCGGCAGAGGCGACTCACGCCCGCTCCAGGATCGCCGTCACCCCCTGTCCGCCCGCGGCGCAGATGGAGATCAGTCCGCGCCCGGGCCCGCCCCGCTCGGCGAGGAGCTTCGCCAAGGTGGCGACGATCCGCGCACCGGTGGCGGCGAACGGATGGCCCGTGGCGAGCGAGGAGCCGGCGACGTTGAGCCGCTCCCGGTCCACGACGCCGAGCCCCCGCTTCTCCCAGGCGGCCAACGTGGCGAGCACCTGCGAGGCGAACGCCTCGTGGATCTCGACGAAGTCGAAGTCCGCGAGCCCGAGCCCCGCCCGCTCCAGCATGCGCGGCACGGCGTACGCGGGCGCCATCAACAGCCCGTCGTCGCCACCCGCGACATCACCGCCGACGAAGTCGACGGCGGCGCTCTCGTACGCGCTGAGGTAGGCGAGCGGTTCGAGCCCATGCCCCGCGGCCCACTCCTCACTGGCCAGCAGGGCGACGGCGGCGCCATCGGTCAGCGGGGTGGAGTTCCCGGCGGTCATCGTGGGGTTCTGCCCCCGCACGCCGAAGACGGGCCGCAGCTTCGCCAGCTTCTCGACGCTCGACCCGGGCCGCAGGTTCTGGTCCCGGTCGAGCCCACGGAACGGCACGACGAGCCCGTCCAGGAACCCTCTGTCGTACGCCGCGGCGAGCCGCTGGTGGCTGGCGGCGGCGAGTTCGTCCTGCGCCTCGCGCGTGATGCCCCACGCCTGGGCGGTCACGGCGGCGTGCTCGCCCATCGAAAGCCCGGTGCGGGGCTCCGCGTTGCGCGGGATGTCGGGCACGAGGTGCGAGGGCCGCACGCGGGCGAGCGCCTTGACCCGCCCGCCTGCCGACTTCGCGCGGCGGGCGGACAGGAGGATCTTCCGCAGGGAGTCGTTGACGCCGAGCGGGGCGTCGCTCGCGGTGTCGGCTCCGCCCGCGACGGCGGACTCCGTCTGCCCCAGCGTGATCTTGTTGGCGGCGGCGATGACGGCTTGCAGCCCGGTGCCGCAGGCCTGCTGGATGTCGTACGCGGGTGTCGTGGGCGCGAGGCGCGAGCCGATGACGGTCTCGCGGGCGAGGTTGAAGTCCCGGCTGTGCTTGAGGACGGCGCCGGCAACGAACTCGCCGATCACACCATCGCCCTCAAGCCCGTACCGCTCCACGAGCCCGTCCAGCGCGGCGGTCAGCATCTCCTGATTGGACGCGGTGGCGTACGGGCCGTCGGAGCGCGCGAAGGGGATGCGGCTGCCGCCGATGACCGCCACGCGGCGGGTGGTGGGCAGTTTCATGTCTCGACCAGCTCCTGACCCTTGAGTAACCTTACTCTGAAGTAAATTTACGACCGAGCTGGGAGTTGGACAATGGCCGACCGCTATCTGAACTTCACGGGCACCGCACCCGGCCGCTTCCTCACCCGCAGGCTCGGCCTGCCGCAGCCGTCGGCGCTGCGGCGCTGGAGCAAGGAACACCCCACTCTGAAGGGCGAGTTGCTGGCGCTACGGGCGGGCGACGAGGCGTCCGCCCTGCCGGACCTGACCTCGGTCCTGAAGCGGACGAACCTCGAACTCGTACCGGAATCCGCACGCCCGACGGCGGTGGTACTGGACGCGACGGGCATACGCGACACCCCGTCCCTCGCCCTCGTGCACGCGGAACTGCACCCCGTGGTGCGCTCGGTGGCGGAGAACGGCCGCGTGGTGGTGCTCGGCGCCCCCGTCTCGGCCTCGGACCACCACCAGGCGGCGGCGCAACAGGCGTTGGAGGGTTTCGTACGCTCCCTGGGCAAGGAGCTGGGCGGCGGCCGCACGGCGACGCTGGTCCGCACGCGGTCGGCGGTGGCGGCGGAGTCGAGCTTGCGGTTCCTGCTGTCACCGGGGTCGGCGTATGTCAGCGGCCAGGTGATCGAGGTGGGGGAGGCGGAGCCGGCCGCGTGCGACTGGGACCGCCCGCTGTCCGGGCGCACGGCACTCGTCACCGGGGCGGCGCGGGGGATCGGCGAAGCGGTGGCGGAGGTGCTCGCGCGGGAGGGTGCGCGGGTGGTCGTACTCGATGTGCCGTCCGCGCAGGCGGATTTGGTACGGGTGGCCGACCGGCTCGGCGGCACCGCGCTGCCGCTGGACATCACGGCGGACGACGCCGGGGAGCGCATGGCTTCGGCGCTGGCGCCCGGCGGTGTGGACATCCTCGTCCACAACGCGGGGATCACGAGGGACCGCAGGCTGGCCAACATGCCCGCGGAGCGCTGGGACCCGGTCCTGGACGTGAACCTGACGAGCGTGCTGCGTACGACGGACGCGTTGCTCACGTCCGGGACGTTGAAGCGGGGTGGGAGTGTGGTGGCCACGGCGTCGATCGCCGGGATCGCGGGGAACGCGGGCCAGACGAACTACGCCGCGAGCAAGGCGGGGATCATCGGGCTCGTCCGGGGGCTCGCGCCGGGGGCGTTCGCGGAGTACGGGGTACGGGTGAACGCGGTGGCCCCCGGGTTCATCGAGACGAAGATGACGGCGGCGGTCCCTCTCTTCATCCGCGAGGCGGGCCGCAGGATGAACTCCCTCGGGCAGGGGGGACTCCCGGTGGACGTGGCGGAAACCACGGCGTGGCTGTCCTCCCCGGCGTCAACGGCGGTGAACGGCCAGGTGATACGGGTCTGCGGCCAGAGTCTGCTCGGTTCGTAGCCCTCAGCGAAACGGTGCCGCGCTGTCCCCCCGCGGCGTTGCCCGCCCCGAACAAGCCTTTCCCGCCCACCCGCCCAATTGCCCGCGGTGTCGTACGTAAGCCGAAAGGACCCCCCATGCTCGCCCCCCAGCTCCTCCGCGGTGCGATCCTCTCTCCCCTCAAGCGGGCCCCGTTCGACGCCCCGCTCCCCGACTCGCGGCCCGCGGTCAGTGAGCTGCGGGCCGATGTCGAGCGGCTCGACGCCTACTCGCGGCTCTGCGGGTTCCCCACCCCCGGGACGGGCCACGGGCACCGCGTCCTGCCCCTCACCTACCCCCACGTCCTCGCCTTCCCCCTGGCCATGCGGCTCATGACCACCCGCGCCTTTCCGCTCCCGCTCCTCGGCCTCGTCCACACCTCCATCGAGATCGACCAGCGCCGCGCCCTGACCACCGACGACAGCCTCGAACTGTGCGTGTACGCAAGCCAGTTGGCGCCCCACCGCCGTGGCACCGAAGCCACCCTCGTCACCGAGGCACGCGTCGACGGCGCCGCCGTATGGACCTCCAGCAGCACCTATCTGGCCCGGCATCGCACCACCACCGCACCGGCCACCCCGCGCGCGAGCAAGGACGAGCCGCTTCCCGCCCTCGGCGAGTGGCCCCTCCCCCGCGACCTCGGCCGCCGCTACGGCGCCGTCTCAGGTGACCGCAACCCCATCCACCTGTACCCCCTCACCGCCCGCCTCCTCGGCTTCCCCCGCGCCATCGCCCACGGCATGTGGACCGCGGCCCGCTGCCTCGCGGAGCTCGGATCAGCCGGAACCACCCCCGAAGCCGCCCCCGAAGCCGCCCACGCCACCGTCGAGTTCAGGGCACCCGTCCTGCTCCCCAGCACCGTCACCTACGCCGCCGAAGGCCCCGCCTTCCAGCTCCGCAACCCGGCCACCGGCGCGATCCACCTCAGCGGAACCCTCCGCTGATCCCCCCCTCCCGCACCCCTCCCCTTCCCCCTCCCGCTACGGCAGCCACCTCCGCCCCTCCATCAGCTCCCCCAGCCCCGCCCACGCGAAGTTCATCAGCGTCGCCGCGGCTTCCTTCGCCGACACCGACGGGTCCCCGTTCGCCCAACCGGCGAGGGACTCCGCCGCCCCCACCAACGCCTGGGCGAGCCCCGCCACTTCACGATCCGCGAGCTCCGGCTTCCGGTGCGCCTCCCGTGCCGCCTCCGCGATCAGTGACGTCACGAACGCCACGATCTCCTCGCGCATCACGGTGACTTCGGCAGCGAACGGCTCCCCCTGCGTCCGCGCCTGCTGATGCAGGACCACCCACGCGTCGGGCCGCTCCGCCGTATGCGTGAAGAAGGCCCGCAGGCCGGCCCACAACTGCCGGTCGGCGGGCGCGCCGCCACTCACCCCGCCGCCACTCACCCCGCCCCGCACCGCCGCGACCAACGCCGCGGCCTCCCGCCGGATGCACGCCGTGAACAGCTCTTCCTTGGAGTTCAGGTACAGATACACCAGCGGCTTCGATACCCCCGCGACCTCCGCGATCTCGTCCATGGAGGCCGCCCGGTACCCCCGCTGCCCGAAGATCCGTACGGCGGCATCCAGCATCTGCTGCTCCCGCACGGCCCTCGGCATCCGCTTCTGCCGCTTCCCCACCGCGCCACCCACCGCGTCACCCACCGGGCCCCCCTTCCACACCCCTGTGCACAGAAGAGCCCAGCCTACGATCACCCCGCCCCCCACCCCGTGGCACCGCCAAACGGCGCCACGCGGCGCCATGCGGCGCCATGCGGCGCCAAGCAGCGCCATGCGGCGCCAAGCAGCGCCACCGGCCTTGCATATGGCACCACTATGGTGCCATGATGACGTCATGGACCTCACGCCGTACGTCGACTCCCTCCGCCGCGAACTCGCGGTGGCCGCCGAAACCGGCGGGGAAGATGCCCGCGAGCTGGCCGAGCGCCTCACCGCCCCGCTGGAGTCGGCGACCCGCCTGACCATGCTCAACGTGCTCTCCGCCGCGATGGACGAGATCACCCGCGACCTCGCCCCCGGCTCGGTCGACGTACGGCTGCGCGGGCTCGACCCCGACTTCGTGGTGACACTGCCGCCCACCGACAGCGGCGCCCCCGCGGAGCCGGTCGCCGCCCACGAACCCCCCAGGACGCAGGTGCCCGCGGAAGGCGACGAGGGCGGCACCGCCCGGGTGAACCTGCGCCTGCCCGCCCACCTCAAGGCCCGCACCGAGGAGGCCGCCACCCGCGAGGGCCTCTCGGTCAACGCCTGGCTGATCCGCGCCGTGTCGGCCGCGGTCGACGGCGGCGGGACCCGGACCCCTCCACCGGAGAGGACCAGGACCGCCGGACAGAGCATCACGGGCTGGGTGCGCTAGCCACGCCCCCGCCTCCACCTCTCCCACCACTTCACCCACACCACGTCCCACCAGCGGGGACGCCCCGAGGACCCAAGGACCCAAGAGGACGGGACAGCCATGCCTTCTTTCGACACTCCCGAAGCGATCTCGGTCGCGGCACACGTAGGGGCCGGTTCCATCCGGTTCACCGCCGGCGACCGGCCCGACACCCTCGTCGAGGTCGCGGCCCAGAACCCGAAGAGCAACAAGGACGTACGGGCCGCCGAGCAGACCCAGGTCACGTACGCGAGCGGCGTTCTGAACATCAGGACGAAGGAGCGCCTCGTGATCGGCCCGACCGGCGCCGTCGACGTGACGGTCGAACTGCCCACGGGCTCACACGTCGAGGTGGGCGGTTCCTGGACCCAGGTGCTCGGCGAGGGCAGGCTCGGCAAGGTCCGCGTGAAGTCCTCGGGGGGAGACGTCCGCCTCGACACGACCGGGCCGGTCCACCTGACCGTCTCCCACGGCTCGATCACCGTCGACCGCGTCGAGGGCGCGGCGGAGGTCACGACCAGCTCCGGCAGCATCCGCGTCGGTCTCGTCGACGGTCCCGCCGTGCTGAAGAACTCGCACGGCGCCACCACCGTCGGCGCCGCGACCGGCGACCTGCGGGTGAGCGGCGCCAACGGCGCCATCGAGATCGCCCGCGCCGAGGGCTCGGTCACCGCGACCAACGCACACGGCGCCCTGCGCGTCGCCGAAGCCGTCCGCGGCACCGTCCAGTTGGAGACCGACTACGGTGCCATCGAGGTCGGCATCCGCAACGGCACGGCCGCCTGGCTCGACGTCAGCTCCGACAAGGGCCAGGTGCGCAACTTGCTCACCTCGTCCGAGGGCCCGGAGGAGACCGAGGACACCGTGAAGGTCCGCGCCCGCACCCGCCACGGAAACATCGACATCGTCCGCGCGAAGGCCTGACACCTCTCCCGGCAGACCCGGCCACAACTCGCCTGCTCCCCCAGCCACTTCACCCCCTCGAACGGGAGGGCTCCATGCCTTCATCTGTCATGTCCACATCCAGCCAGAGTGGTGCTCCGCAGTCGCCCGCCGCCGTCTCCACCCTCGGTCTGCGCAAGTCGTACGGCGACAAGGTCGTCCTCGACGGCATCGATCTGCACATCCCGGCAGGGTCGGTGTTCGCGCTGCTCGGCCCGAACGGCGCGGGCAAGACCACCGCCGTGAAGATCCTCTCCACGCTCATCACGGCCGACGGCGGCCAGGCCCAGGTCGCGGGCCACGACATCGCCACCTCCCCGGACGGGGTACGCGCCGCGATCGGTGTCACCGGTCAGTTCTCCGCCGTGGACGGCCTGATCACCGGCGAGGAGAACATGCTCCTCATGGCCGACCTGCACCACCTGCCCCGAGGGGAAGGCCGCCGCGTCGCCGCCGAACTCCTTCAGCGGTTCGATCTCACCGAGGCCGCCAAGAAGCCCGCCTCCACCTACTCCGGCGGCATGAAGCGCCGCCTGGACATCGCCATGACCCTGGTCGGCAACCCGCTGATCATCTTCCTCGACGAGCCCACCACCGGCCTCGACCCCCGCTCCCGCCACAACATGTGGGCCATCATCCGGGAGCTGGTCTCCGACGGGGTGACCGTCTTTCTCACCACCCAGTACCTCGAAGAGGCCGACGAACTCGCCGACCGCATCGCCGTGTTGAACGACGGCAAGATCGCAGCAGAAGGCACCGCCGAGGAGTTGAAGCGACTCATCCCCGGCGGCCACGTACGGCTGAGGTTCTCGGACCCGACCGCGTACCAGCACGCGACCAGCACCCTCACCGAAGCGACCCGCGACGACGAGGCCCTCACCCTCCAACTCCCCAGCGACGGCACCCAGCGCGAACTGCGCTCCATCCTCGACTGGCTGGACTCCGCCGGCATCGAGGCCGACGAACTCACCGTCCACACCCCCGACCTCGACGACGTCTTCTTCGCCCTCACCGGCAGCGACACCCGCGTCCCCACCCAGACCAAGGAGAACGTCCGATGAGCGCCATCTCCCTCGCCGTGCGCGACTCGAACACGATGCTGCGCCGCAACCTGCTGCACGCGTGGCGCTATCCGTCCGCGACCCTGAACCTGCTGCTCGCGCCGATCATGATGCTGCTGCTCTTCGTCTACATCTTCGGCGACGTGATGAGCGCGGGCATCGGCGGCGGCGGCGCGGACCGCTCCGACTACGTCGCCTACATCGTCCCGGGCATCCTGATGATGACCATCGGCTCCACCGTGATCGGGGCCGCGGTGTACGTCTCCATGGACATGACCGAGGGCCTCATCGCCCGCTTCCGCACGATGCGGATCTACCGCGGCTCCATGATGATCGGCTACGTCGCCGGCAGCGTGCTGCAGTGCCTCGCAAGCGTGGTCCTCGTCGGCGCCGTCGCCGTGGCCATCGGCTTCCGGTCCACCGACGCCACGGCCCTGGAGTGGCTTGCCGCCTTGGGGCTGCTCGCGCTGTTCGCGGTGGCGCTCACCTGGATCGCGGTCGGGATGGGCGTCGCGAGCCCGAACGTCGAGGCAGCCGCCAACAGCGCCCAGCCGCTGATCCTGCTGCCGCTCATCTCCAGCGCCTTCATCCCGGCCGGCTCGATGCCGGGCTGGTTCCAGCCGATCGCCGAGTACCAGCCCTTCACCCCGGCCATCGAAACCCTGCGCGGCCTCCTGCTCGGCACCGAGATCGGCAACGACTGGTGGATCGCCCTCGCCTGGTGCTTCGCCCTGATCGCGCTCGGCTACCGCTGGTCGACGGCACAGTTCAACCGCGACCCGAAGTAGCCGGAACACCCCCGCCCGGCACGTGACGTGCCCCCGTATCCAGACATCGGATACGGGGGCACGTCACGCGAGCCGGGGGACGTCAGGCGGCGGCAGGCACCGTCTGCGGCTCGTCGAGGGACCCGTCGAAGTCGTCGAGCGGCGAAGCCGACGCGTTCTCGTAGGCCTCACGGTCGAGGATCTTCTCGCGGGCGGCGACGATCACCGGCACGGCCGCCTGCCCGGCCACGTTCGTGGCCGTACGCATCATGTCCAGGACCGGGTCGATGGCGAGCAGCAGGCCCACGCCCTCCATCGGCAGGCCCAGCGTCGACAGGGTCAGGGTCAGCATGACCGTGGCGCCGGTGAGACCGGCGGTCGCCGCGGAACCCACCACCGAGACGAAGGCGATGAGCAGGTACTCCTTGATGCCCATCTGCACGTCGAAGATCTGCGCGACGAAGATCGCGGCGATCGCGGGGTAGATCGCGGCGCAGCCGTCCATCTTGGTGGTGGCGCCGAACGGCACCGCGAAGGAGGTGTACTCCTTCGGCACGCCGAGCCGCTCGGTGACCTTCTGGGTGACCGGCATCGTGCCGACCGAGGAGCGCGAGACGAAGGCCAGCTGGATCGCGGGCCAGGCGCCCTTGAAGAACTGGAGCGGGTTGACCTTGGCGACCGTGGACAGCAGCAGCGGGTAGACGCCGAACATGACCAGGGCGCAGCCGACGTAGATGTCGGCGGTGAACGTCGCGTACTTGCTGATCAGGTCCCAGCCGTAGTCGGCGATGGCGAAGCCGATGAGGCCGATGGTGCCGATCGGCGACAGCTTGATGACCCACCACAGGGCCTTCTGGAGGAGGGCGAGGACCGACTCGCTCAGGTCGAGGATCGGCTGCGCCTTGTCCCCGATCTTCAGTACGGCGATACCGGCGACGGCGGCCATGAAGACGATCTGAAGGACGTTGAGCTGGGTGAACGGCGTGATGACGTCCGTCGGGATGATCCCGGTGAGGAAGTCGATCCAGGAGCCCGCCTGGTCCGGCTTGGCGCCGTCCTTCGGGGTGAGGCCGGTGCCGGCGCCCGGGTTCGTGATGAGCCCGATCGCGAGGCCGATGACGACCGCGATCAGCGACGTGATCATGAACCAGACCAGCGTCTGCGAGGCGAGCCGTGCGGCGTTGTTGACCTTACGCAGGTTGGTGATCGACACCAGGATGGCGAAGAAGACGAGCGGGGCGACCGCCAGCTTCAGGAGCCCGATGAAGGTGCTGCCGACCTTGTCCAGGGTGGTGACGAGCCAGGACACGTCCTGGCTGCGGGCCAGCCAGCCGAGCAGGACACCGAGGACCAGACCGCCGAGGATCTGGGCCCAGAAGGGCAGCTTGAGGAACTTGGGTATCCGGGAGCCGGACTTCGGCTGCTCGGCCTTGTCGGCCGGGGATACGGGGGAGTTCGCGGACACGGACACACTCCGGGTAATGGCAGGGGGACGTGAGGGAGCGGCGACCGCGAGAGGTCAGAGGGAACGGCCGTAACGGCGCCGCTGCAGTGCAGATGTCACTTGTTGCTTGTCGCTCGCGCTTTTCAACGACGGCAACGACAGGCCGCGGACATGCAGCGGCAGAGATCGACATGCAGGCGCGCCACGAGCGGAACGCTCATGGCGATGCGGTGCGCGGCTGCTGTCTTCATGTCGAACACGTTAACACTTGAACTTTGAGAACATCAAAGGTCTTGTTTGGGTCAGAAGAGGCCAATCAGAGGCAGAGTCACCCCCGGAACGCAAGAAACCCCGGCCCGGAGCGTCCGCTCCATTGCCGGGGTTGGGTGCTTTGTGACGAAACTTACGACACGTACGTCCGCTGCTGCAGGACGCCTATGACTTCGCACGGGCCGCGTCGTCGGCGAGGTCCTCCTGGGTGCGGTTCGCCTCCAGGTTGGCCTTGGTGCGCTCCACGCGCTCGACGACCTGGATCGAGGCCCGGTCCCGCTCCCCACGCAGCACCACGAAGCTGATGGGTGCGGAGATGACGAGGGCGAGCAGCAGGACCCACAGGAGGTTGGAGTCGCCGAGCCCCTTCGGCAGGGCCCCGATGTAGACAAGCCCCCAGACCGCGAAAAAGCAGCCCACGAAGACCCCGAGGCGCATCAGCGTGTAGCGGAGCATGTCAATCCACTCTTCCGTTCCGAAATAGGCCCGAGTAGGACGAGCCCCTCCAGTGAAGCATGGGAGGGGGCGCCTCCAGCAAGGGGGTGAGCCCTCACGGAACCGCACGGAACCTCGCGCGAATCCTCAGCCGAGCGGCAGAAGCATGGTGATGTCGTCGCGGTCGTCACCGGGGGCGACGCGGATCGCGCCGGGCACGCGCCCGACCTCCTTGTATCCGCAGGACTCGTAGAACCGGTCGACGCCGGTGCCGCCGCGGCAGGTCAGCCGGATCGCCTGGATGCCGTCGATGCCGCGCGCCGCGTCGGCCGCGGCGGCCATCAGGTCGCGCCCGTATGCCTTGCCCTGGTGCTTGGGGTGCACCATCACCACGTACAGCCAGATCCAGTGCGTCATCAGCCGGTGCGTGTTGTAGGCGAGGAAGGCGGTCGCGGCGACGGCGCCGTCCTCGTCGTACCCGACGAGCAGCCGGGTCTCGCCCTTGCTCAGCTGGGCCAGGCGCTTGAGCCACTCGGGCCGGATGTCGTCGACCGTCACGGGCGGTACGAAACCGACGGCCCCGCCGGCGTTGGACACGTCGGCCCAGAGCGCGAGGACACCGTCACGGAGGGCGGGATCGATCTCCGGGTCCAGCCGGAAGGTAAGCGTCATAGAGGCAGATTAACTATTACCGCCACCTGCCTCAACCGCGTTCCGCATCGCGGACAACGCAAGCGAGCCCCGGCCGAAGGGGCCGGGGCTCGCACGTGCGGAAAAAGCGGCGGTTCAGACCCGCATCGCCTGCGGCGTCTCCCTGAGCGACAGGTCCGGACCCTCGTACTCACGGATCGACTCGTAGCGCGTGTTCCGCTCGACGGGGCGGAAGCCCGCCTCGCGGATGAGGTCGAGCAGGTCCTCACGCGTCAGCTTGTTCGGCGTGCCGAAGTTGTCCGCGTCGTGCGTGATCTTGTACTCGACGACCGAGCCGTCCATGTCGTCCGCGCCGTGCTGGAGCGCGAGCTGCGTCGTCTGCAGGCCGTGCATGACCCAGAAGACCTTGACGTGCGGGACGTTGTCGAAGAGGAGACGCGAGACCGCGAAGGTCTTCAGGGCCTCGGCGCCCGACGCCATGGTCGTGCGCGCCTGGAGGCGGTTCCTGACCTTGCCGTCCTTCATGTCCACGAAGTCGTGCTGGTAGCGCAGCGGGATGAAGACCTGGAACCCGCCGGTCTCGTCCTGGAGTTCACGCAGCCGCAGTACGTGGTCGACCCGGTGCCGGCGCTCCTCGATGTGGCCGTACAGCATCGTGCACGGGGTCTTGAGACCCTTCTCGTGCGCGAGGCGGTGGATGCGCGACCAGTCCTCCCAGTGGGTGCGGTGGTCGACGATGTGCTGGCGGACCTCCCAGTCGAAGATCTCCGCGCCGCCGCCGGTGAGCGATTCGAGGCCCGCCTCGATCAGCTCGTCCAGGATGTCGGAGGCCGACATCCCCGAGATCGTCTCGAAGTGGTGGATCTCCGTGGCCGTGAACGCCTTCAGCGAGACGTCCGGGAGCGCCTTCTTGAGCTCGCTGAGCGAGCGCGGGTAGTAGCGCCACGGCAGGTTGGGGTGCAGGCCGTTGACGATGTGCAGCTCGGTGAGGTTCTCGCCCTCCATCGCCTTGGCGAGGCGGACGGCCTCCTCGATGCGCATCGTGTACGCGTCCTTCTCGCCCGGCTTGCGCTGGAACGAGCAGTACGCGCACGAGGCGGTGCACACGTTCGTCATGTTGAGGTGGCGGTTGACGTTGAAGTGCACGACGTCGCCGTTCTTGCGCGTGCGCACCTCGTGGGCGAGGCCGCCGAGCCAGGCGAGATCGTCCGACTCGTAGAGGGCGATGCCGTCCTCGCGGGACAGCCGCTCACCGTCCCGGACCTTCTGCTCAAGTTCGCGCTTGAGACCTGCGTCCATGCCCTCGCCCTTACCTCTCCCTACGACCCACCACAAACCTCCGCCCACGGTACGCCCCGGAGGTCACTCCTCCTCGGGCAGCTCCCCGACGCGGTTCTCCCACTTCGTGGAGAGCACGATCGTCGTACGCGTCCTGGAGACGCCCTTGGTGCCGCTCAGCCTGCGGATCGTCTTCTCCAGGCCGTCCACGTCCGTGGCCCGGATCTTGAGCATGTACGAGTCGTCGCCCGCGATGAACCAGCAGTCCTCGATCTCGTGCAGATCCTTCAAGCGCCGGGCGACGTCCTCGTGGTCGGCGGCGTCCGAGAGGGAGATGCCGATGAGGGCGATGACGCCGAGGCCGAGCGACGCGGAGTCCACGGTCGCGCGGTAGCCGGTGATGACACCCGCCGCCTCCAGGCGGTTGATCCGGTCCGTGACGCTCGGTCCCGAGAGGCCGACGAGCCGGCCGAGTTCGGCGTACGAGGCCCTGCCGTTCTCGCGCAGGGCCTGGATGAGCTGCCTGTCCACGGCGTCCATAGGTGCGATGCCTTTCATTATTCAGCGATACCGCGAGTCTATGTGTAGAATCTAAGGTGCAACAGGGCTTAGCCCCTGTGAATCTTTCGGAATCTGCGCCGATCGGCGTTGATTCTTCAGACGAAAACGACACTTCAGGAGTGAGTCACCCCGTGTACTCGATCGAGATGGCCTACGCCCGGATGCGCGAGCTGCAGGACCTGGCCAACCGCTCGCGTGCCCACAAGCCCGCCGCGCCCAAGGCCGAGCGCAGCACGAAGCGCGCCGCCAAGAAGCGCTAGTCCCCCGAAGGGGCCGAGCCTCCACCGAGCTCCCCCTTCCAACGGCGGTACAGCTGATGCGGCACCCCTGCCGCGTCCAGCGTCCGCCCGGCGACGAAGTCCACCAGATCCTGGATGTGCGTCGCCCCCGCGTAGAACGCCGGAGAGGCGGGCAGCACGATCGCGCCCGCCTCGTCCAGCGTCACCAAGTGCTTCAGCGTCTGTCCGTTCAGCGGCGTCTCGCGTACGCAGACCACGAGCCGGCGGCCTTCCTTGAGCGTCACGCTCGCCGACCGCTGCAGCAGATCCTTCGAGAGCCCCAGCGCCACCCCGGCCACGCACGCCGTCGAAGCGGGCACGATCAGCATCCCCTTCGTCGCGTACGACCCCGACGAGGGACCGGCGGCCAGATCGCCCGCCGCCCAGTACCGCACGTCGTCCACCGGCACGTCGAAGGTCCCCGGCTTGCCGTCGGCACCGCGCCCGAGCCACTCCCGCAGGTCCTCCTGCCAGTGCGCGTCCCGGAAGGCGATGCCCGTCTCGTCGAGGATCGTCAGCCGCGAGGCCCGCGAGACCACCAGGTCCACGCTCTCCCCGGCCGCGAGCAGCGCCCGCAGCACTGCGGCGGCATACGGGGTCCCCGAGGCCCCCGACACCCCCACGATCCAAGGCTTACGCTGTGTATCTCCTGGCTTCACACCGTGAGCCTAGACGGTCAGCCCGCGCACCAGCAGATCGAGCAGCGCGCAGACGAAGAGCGCGATGCCGATGAAGCCGTTGACCTGGAAGAAGGCGCGGTTGAGCCGGGAGAGGTCGTGCGGCCTGACGATGCTGTGCTCGTAGACGAACGCCCCGGCGACCACCGCGAGCCCCAGCCAGAAGAAGACACCCGCCCCGGTGTCCGCCGCGTACCAGACGAACAGCGCGGTGGTCACCAGGTGGCAGCCGCGCGCTCCCCAGATGGCGCCCGGGATGCCGAAGCGCGCGGGCACCGACATCACGCCGACCTCGCGGTCCGTCTGCACGTCCTGGCAGGCGTAGATCAGGTCGAAGCCGCCGATCCAGATCCCGACCGCGAGGCCGAGGATGACCGCCTGCCAGGACCACTCGCCGGTGACGGCGAGCCAGGCGCCGATCGGGCCGATGGCCTGGGCGAGGCCGAGGATCGCCTGCGGGAAGTTCGTGAACCGCTTGCCGTAGGGGTAGACCACCATCGGGATCACCGCGACCGGCGCGAGCGCCAGGCACAGCGGGTTGAGCAGCGCGGCCGAGCCCAGGAAAACCACGAGCGCGACCAGCGCGCCCGTCCAGGCGGACTTCACCGACACCGCGCCCGTGACGAGTTCGCGGTGCGCGGTCCTCGGGTTACGGGCGTCGATCTCCCGGTCGATGATGCGGTTCGCCGCCATGGCGAACGTCCGCAGGCCGACCATGCAGACGGTGACGAGGAGCAGCCGGCCCCAGTGGATGTTCCCGTCCAGCTGGAACATCGCGGTCAGCGCGGCGATGTAGGCGAAGGGCAGCGCGAAGACCGAGTGCTCGATCATGACGAGGCGCAGGAACGCCTTGACCTTGCCGGGCGGGGCGGGCTCGGGCCCGAAGAGTTCCGGGGTCGCTGAATCAGCACTCATCTTTAGAGCCCGTACTCCTTCCAGCGGCGGTCGACCTTCGACGCCGTCTCCGGGTCGGACTCGACCATGTTCGGCCAGCCCCCGTCCCGGGTGTAGCCCTCCTCGGGCAGCTTCTTCGTCGCGTCGATGCCCGCCTTGCCGCCCCAGAACTGCTGGTAGGAGGCGTGGTCGAGGTGGTCGACGGGACCTTCGGCCACCGTCAGGTCGCGCGCGTAGTCGGTGTTGCCGAGCGCGCGCCAGGACACTTCGTGCAGATCATGGACGTCGCAATCCTTGTCCACGACCACGATCAGTTTGGTCAGCGACATCATGTGGGCGCCCCAGATGGCGTGCATGACCTTCTGCGCGTGCTTCGGGTACTTCTTGTCGATCGAGACGATCGCGCAGTTGTGGAAGCCGCCGGACTCCGGCAGGTGGTAGTCCACGATGTCCGGGACGATCACCTTGAGGAGCGGCAGGAAGAAGCGCTCGGTGGCGCGGCCCAGCGGACCGTCCTCCGTGGGCGGCCGGCCGACCACGATCGACTGGAGCAGCGGACGCTTCCGCATCGTCACGCAGTCGATCCTCAGCGCGGGGAAGTCCTCCTGCGGCGTGTAGAAGCCGGTGTGGTCGCCGAAGGGGCCCTCGGGGAGCATCTCGCCCGGCTCCAGCCAGCCCTCGATGACGACCTCGGCGTGCGCGGGGACCTGGAGCGGCACGGTCTTGCAGTCGACCATCTCCACGCGCTTGCCCTGGATGAACCCTGCCAGCATGTACTCGTCCATGTCGCCGGGCAGCGGCGCGGTGGAGGCGTACGTGACGGCGGGCGGACAGCCGAAGGCGATCGCGACGGGGAGCTTCTCGCCCCTGCGGGCGGCCACTTGGTAGTGGTTGCGGCTGTCCTTGTGGATCTGCCAGTGCATGCCGATGGTGCGCTTGTCGTGGCGCTGCAGGCGGTACAGGCCGAGGTTGCGCACCCCGGTGTCCGGGTCCTTGGTGTGGGTCAGGCCGAGGTTGAAGAAGGAGCCGCCGTCCTCGGGCCAGGTGAAGAGCGCGGGCAGCTTCTCCAGGTCGACGTCGTCGCCGGTGAGCACGGTCTCCTGCACGGGCGCGTTGTCGGACTTCACCTTCTTCGGCGGTACGTGCGTCATCGCGCCGAGCTTCCCGAACGCCTCGCGCACGCCGACGAAGCCCTGCGGCAACTCCGGCTTGAGCAGTCCGCCGATCTTGTCGCTGATCTCCGCGTACGACTTCAGGTCCAGCGCCTTCAGGAGGCGGCGGTCCGTCCCGTACACGTTCATCGCGAGGGGCATCGAGGAGCCCTTGACGTTCTCGAAGAGGAGCGCGGGGCCGCCGGACTTCTGCACCCGGTCGGTGATCTCGCCGACCTCCAGATACGGATCGACCTCTGCCTTGATGCGCTTGAGATCGCCCTCGCGCTCCAGTGCACGGAGCAGGGAGCGAAGATCGTCATAAGCCATGCGTCCCAGTATCGGCCACCGGCTACCCTGGCCCGGACAGCGGGGCCCGCACGCCGCCCCTCCTTCGTCGCTTGGGGAATCGCGCAACCATGCTCAGGTATCTGCCGTTCCTGCTGGTCCTGGCCGTGTGGATCTATGCCTTCATCGATGTCCTGAACACTCCGGAGAAGGAGATCAGACATCTGCCGAAGGTGGTCTGGGTCATCATCGTGCTGCTCTTCGGCGAGGTTCTCCTCGGACCGATCGCCTGGTTCGCCACCGGCAAGGTGCGCAAGACGCCCGCCGCCGGGGGTGGCCCGCGCGTCGGACGCGGCGGGCGCGGACAGTGGGTGGCGCCGGACGACAACCCCGAGTTCCTGAAGTCCCTCGGTGACGAGGACCCGGACGACAAGAAGCGGGACCGGGGCACGGAGAGCTAGGGCCTGGCGAACGGGAGTCCGATGATGGAACTGCGGCTGCTCGCGACCTTCGAGAAGGTCGCCTCCGTACTCAGCTTCACGCAGGCCGCGGCCGAGCTGAAGTACGCACAGTCCAGCGTCACGAGCCAGATCCGCTCCCTGGAGTCCTCGCTCGACGCCGAGCTCTTCGACCGGCTCGGCAGCCGTATCCGCCTCACGGAGGCGGGCGAGCGCCTGCTCCCCTACGCCCGGCAGATCATCGAGCTCGCGGACGAGGCGCGGTCCGCGGTCGTCGACGCCGGGGAGCCGAGCGGTGCCATCGCGGTCGGCACGATGGAGTCCCTGACG
This sequence comes from Streptomyces sp. Je 1-332, assembly GCF_040730185.1. Lineage (NCBI taxonomy): Bacteria > Bacillati > Actinomycetota > Actinomycetes > Kitasatosporales > Streptomycetaceae > Streptomyces > Streptomyces sp. Je 1-332. Next base: position 4,606,277 of record NZ_CP160402.1, on the reverse strand, counting down.
TCCTACCGCCTGCCCCCGCTGCTCGAACTCTTCCACCACCGTTACCCGAAGGTGCAGCTCTCCCTGCGCCCCACGCTGGGCGACGAGACGCGCCACGCGCTGCGGGCGGGGACGTACGACGTCGGTTTCCTGATGGAGCGGGAGACCGAGCACGCGGGCCTGGAGACCGAGGTCCTCGCCGAGGAGCCGCTGGTCCTGGTCTGCGCGCCGACGCATCCGCTGGCCGCGCACGGGGGTCAGTCGCTCGTCACGGGTGATCTGGCGGCGGTGCAGCTGGTGGGCACGGAGCCGGGCTGTCCCTACCGGGATCTGTTCGAGGACGAACTCCGGACGCGCAACGGATCCCCGCCGCCCTTCATGGAGTTCGGCACGATCGAGGCCACCAAGCGGGGGGTCGCCGGTGGCCTCGGGGTGGCTCTGCTGCCGCGGATGGCGGTGCGGGACGAGCTGGCTTCGGGGGTGCTCGTCGCGCTGCCGTGGGAGCCGCCGTTCGTGCTGCACACGCAGCTGGCGTGGCGGTCGGGCAAACGGCTTCCCGCCCATGTGCGGCTGTTCATCGACCAGTCGGTACGGCTGGTGCGGGAGCAGGCAGCGGAGTACGCGAACTAACTCGCGCTCGGGCCGACTTGGCGCGGTTGACCTTCAGGCTCGCGAGGACGATCAGTGGTACGCCGAGTGCCTGGACGAGCCCGATGTGGTGCCCGTAGACGGCCCAGTCGGCGACCATCGCGACCGCCGGGTAGGTGAAGGCGAGCACGGCGATCTTGGCGGTGGGCAGCTTGGCGTACGCCGCGTACATCAGGACGTACATCAGCCCGGTGTGGATGACACCGAGCCCGACGAGCCAGCCCCAGCCCGCGCCCGTGCCGCTCATCGCGCCGAGGTCGGCGAAGGGCAGCAACAGCGGTATGCCGACGAGTACTTGGACGAGAGCGATCAGGTGCGGCCGGACCCCGGTGACGCGCTTGGTGACGAGGGTGGAGAGGCCGTAGAGCAGGGCGGCGATGAGCGCGAATCCGACACCCGTGAGCGAGCCGAGGTCGCCGGGCCGCACGCCGGACACGAGGACGAGCCCCGCGAAGGCGGTCGCGAGCCACAGGAGTTGATGCCTGGTCAGCCGCTCGCGGAAGATGACCGCGCTGAGCAGCACGAGCAGGAAGGGCTGCGTGTGGTAGACGACGGTGGCCAGGGATATGGAGGTCGCCTCGTACGCCTTGAAGAGGAACACCCAGTTGAAGACGATGAACGCGCCGCCGAGCGCAGCGAGTCCGAGCTTCTTCGGGGTGAGGCCGTGGCCGCGGAAGTAGCCGCGGGCGAAGGCGTAGCCCCCGAGGGCGATGGCGCCGAAGAGCACGCGGAAGAACACGACGTTGAAGGCGGACGCACCCGACTCGACGACGAAGATCCCGAGAGTGCCGGAAAGCACCATCGCGGCGGTGAGCTGGGCCGTGCCCTTGTTCTCTGAGGTCATGCCCATGAAGCTACGAGCGGCCGTACTCCCCGGTCCACGAGCCAGTGGGGCGTCCTGCCGATGGGGGCATCGGCGGGGGCGATGGGCCCCTGCCGCACAGCGCGCACAGCAGCCGGTGCGGTCCCCGCTCCCGCCGTGGGTGGATCACGCCTCCTGGTACTCCTCGCGTAGCTCGCGCCAGCGGGCCAGGCTCCACGTCGACCAGTCCTTCGGCCGCCCGTCGAGCGCGTCGGCGAGGAACTCGAAGTGGTTGTGCCAGCCGGCGAGGCAGTCCCGGCGCAGCTCGTCGTCGCCGTCGAACTCGTTGGTGAAGCGCAGGGCCGTACCGGTGCCGGCGTCCCCGTCGGCCGCCTCCAGGTGGAAACGGCAGCGCCCGTGCAGGTCGATCGTGTACTCGGCGACCCGCTCCGGCTCCCACGCGGTGACGTGCCCGGAGTGGGTGGCCGCCTCTCCCCCGTTGAGCCAGCGCAGCGAAACCGCACCACCGAGCCGCGGCTCGAACACATCAGCGGCGGCCAGCCACCCCGGCAGGCCCTCCGGAGTGGCCACCGCCGCCCAGACCTTTTCCACAGGGTGGGGAAGGTGGAACTCGTAGTGGAGATGCTGGACCGGCCCACCAGCACCACCTGAGGTCTGGGTCCTGCTTTCGCCCTGCCCGATCGTCACGCTCATGAGGCCAAGCCTCACCCGGCACGGACCGCTCCGCACCCCCGGCGACTCCCTACGGGCGCTGACCGGCCTTGTCGACGACGGTGCGCTCGAGGATGGCGCTGCGGCCGGTGACGTCGCCCTTCTCGAAGCCGGTCGGCAGGTCCTCGACCGCGACCTGCCGCTCACCGAGGAACTGCTTGGTCTCCTTGTCGAAGATCAGTTCCTGGCGCTCCCCGTCGTTCTCACGGGCGATCGCCACCCCGTGCCGCCCCTCGGCGTCGACCGCGTCCTCGATCAGTTCGACTCCGGGGATCTTCGCCGCGGCCAGGTAGAGGGCAGCGGCCTGCTTCGGCGGCATGAGGGACTCGTACGAGAGGTCCCCCACGAGCACGAAGGCGTTCTGGTCCGGGCTCTTCCCGCCCTCGCTCTCCTTGTGCAGCCAGTCCAGCATGTTGACCGGGTCGGTCGGCAGCTTCTGCAGGTTGCGGTAATTGCTGTCCGACTTCGGAAGCGGCAGCTCCGGCTCTAGGCGCTCCATGTCCTGGTCGTTCGCGGGCTCGTGCAGCATCTCGGTGTGCAGACCGTCCACGGAGAGCCACATTTCCCGCAGGTGCACGGGGTCGAGCTTGCCGGGCTTGCCGACGTTCGACGACATGTAGCCGACCTTGCTCTTGACGTACACGAACTGGTCGTCACGCAGGCCCTTCGGGGCAGGCTGCCGCTCGGCCGCCGCGGCGATCTCCTCCAGCATCCGCACGGTCTCCGCGGAGGGCGCCGCCTGCGCGGACCGGCCGCCGAACGGCGAGGCGACCAGCACGCCCGCCGCGATGGACGCGGCCACCGCCCCCGCGATCAGCGCGGGTCGGAGCCAGCGCTTCTGGGTCGTCGGGGTCGTTTCGGGCTTCTTCTCGTTCTGCCGGATCTCGGTCAACAGGTGCTCCCTGAGCAGGTGATGACGGCCCGGCGGAAGGTCGCGCTCCGGGAACTCGCTCTCCGGAAGGTCGCGCTCGGGAAATTCACTCATCGGTTTCCCTCCCTTACGGGCCTGACCGCGGTGTTGCGGTCATCTCTCATCTGTCCGCGCCCGGAAGGCGGTTCCATATGTTTCGCGAGTTTTGTGCGGGCTCGCGACAGCCGTGAGCGTACGGTCCCGACCGGCACCCCGAGCGCCTCGGCAGCCGCCGCGTAACTGAGCCCCGACCACACGCACAGCGCGAGGACCTCACGCTCGGCACGGCGCAACGTCGCCAATGCCGCCGTCACGACGGCGAGCTGTTCCTTGTCGTCCACGCGCTCGGCGACCTCGTCGGCGAAGTCCGCCACGGCCTGCTCGCGCGGCAGCCGTGCGACAGCGGCCGCGTGGCGCCGGGCGGCCCGCCGCGCGTTGCGGGTCACGTTCGTGGCGACGCCGAGCAGCCACGGCCGGAGCGACCCGCCCTCCTCCTCGACCCTGCCCCGGAGCCGCCACGCCTCCAGGAAGGTGAGCGACACCATGTCCTCCGCCGCCGACCAGTCACCGGTCAGGCGGTAGACGTGGTTGTAGACGGAGCGTGCGTACGCGTCGAAGAGTTCACCGAAGGCGTCGGCGTCCCCGTCCCTGATGCGGACGCGCAGCACTCTCCGGTGATCCTGAAGTTCCCCCAGATTCGTCTCCACGCCCTCTTACCTGTCCGAACGGCGAAGGCCGGTTCCCGTGACCTGGGTCACGGGAACCGGCCTTCAAGAGCCAACGGCGGTACGGGGGTTCAGACCCCGGCGTACGAGTGCTTGCCGGTGACGAAGATGTTCACGCCGTAGTAGTTGAACAGCCAGCAACCGAAGGCGATCAGGGCCAGGTAGGCGGCCTTGCGGCCCTTCCAGCCCGCTGTCGCGCGGGCGTGGAGGTAGCAGGCGTAGGCGACCCAGGTGATGAAGGACCAGACCTCCTTGGGGTCCCAGCCCCAGTAGCGGCCCCACGCGTCGCCCGCCCAGATCGCGCCCGCGATGATCGTGAACGTCCACAGCGGGAAGACCGCGGCGTTCACGCGGTACGAGAACTTGTCGAGCGTGGACGCGGCAGGCAGCCGCTCCAGGACGGAGGTCGCGAAGCGGCCCGGCTGCCCGCCCGCGGCCAGCTTGTTCTCGTAGGAGTCGCGGAAGAGGTAGAGGATCGTCGCGACGCCGGCCAGATAGAACGTCGCACCGCAGAAGATCGCCGTCGAGACGTGGATCCACAACCAGTACGAGTGAAGGGCGGGAACCAACTGGTCGCTGGCGGTGTACAAGACAGTGACGGCGAGACCGAGATCGAGGAGGACCGTGGTGATCAGCGGAAGGCCCAGCCACCTGACGTTCTTCTTCAGCGCCAGGAGCACGAGGTACACACCCACGGCCATGGTGGAGAAGGTGATGTTGAACTCGTACATATTGCCCCACGGCGCCCGCTGCACCGAGAGCGCGCGGGTCAGCACACCACCGAACTCGACAAGGAACGCGAGCACGGTGAGGGACACGGCGATACGGCCGTAGAGGTCCCCCTTCTCGTCACCTGCCGCCGCGCCGGGACCGTCCGGCACATCGCGGGTTCCGGTGACGGAGCGGGTCACGACCTTGGGGGCCGACTTCGGCCGGTCGAGGACGGCGGTGCCGCCCTTGGCCGCCTTGACGGTGACGCCGGGCGCCTTGGCGGCGGCCTCGGCCTGGGGAGTCAGCGCGGCGGCCGTGCGGCCGACCTTGCTGCGGCTGCCGAGGATCCACTCCGCCATGTGCGCGAAGAAGGCAAGGAGATAGACGGCCATCGCGGAGTAGATCAGCACATTGCTGATGCTCGCGAGGTTCTCGTTCGGTTCGGCGGCCAGGGTGGCGGCGAGATTCACTTCTCAGCCCCTTCGGCAGGAACAACATCGGGGGTGGAGTCGGCATGGTCTTGGTCAGGCGCGCTCGGCGCCTTCTCGTGCAGGTGCGCGGCGAGGTCGCCCAGCTCCTCGGGCAGCTTGGCGGACTCGCTGCGGCCGAGCCCGGCCATCTCGACGACGGTGAAGCCGTCGGCGCCCCGCACGGCCCGCACCCACACGCGGCGGCGCTGGATGAACAGCGACCCGGCGAGTCCGACGATGGCGGAGATCGCCCCGACGAGCGCCCACATGCTGCCGGGCTGCTGGGAGATCTGGAAGGTCGCCCAGCGCTTGATGTCCTTCTCGAAGGTGATCGAGCCGGCACCGTTCGGCAGCTTCATCGTCTCCCCCGGCCGCATCCGCTGCTTGAGGAGTTCGCCCTTGGAGTCCTTGAACTTGTCCATCTTGCTGGTGTCCAGCTGATAGACGTTCTGCGGCAGACCGGAGTCCACACCGAGGCTTCCGTGGTACGCGGACAGCGCGAGCACGGGGTAGTCCAGTGCGGGGAACTGGGAGAACATCTGGCCCTGGCCCTCGCCGGCGAACGTCGGCACGAAGAAGGCGTTGAAGCCGAGCTGCTCCTCCTTGCCGTTCTTGTCGCGGTAGCCGTCCAGGACCTTGACGGCGCCGGTGGCCGTGCCGTTGGAGTCGATCGGAAGCAGCGGCACGGACGCCTTGTAGACGACCTTGCCCTTGCCGTCGCGGACGGTGACGGTCGGCGCGTAGCCCTGGCCGATGAGGTAGACCTTCGAGCCGTCGACCTCGAGCGGCTTGTTGACCTCGATCGCCTGCTTCTTCTCCTTGCCGTCGGTGCCCTCGCTGTAGGAGACGTTCGCCCGGTAGGTGCGGGCGGTCCCCTTCTCGGGCCCCTTCCGCTCGAAGGAGGACTCGAAGCTGTCCAGCTTGAAGCTGAACGGCGCCAGATCGGCGGTGTCGAAGAGGCTGCCGGACTTGAAGTTGTCGTACTGAGTGAGGGTGTTGGAGAACCCGTCTCCCTGTACGACGAGCTTGCCGCCCTCGGACTTGAACAGGGCCCCGGCGGCGAACGCCACCAGGAGCACGATCAGGGAGATGTGGAAGAAGAGGTTGCCCGCCTCACGCAGGTAGCCCTTCTCCGCGGCGACGGACGCGCCCGCGCCACCCTTGCCCGCCGTGAGGTCCGCGCGAAAGCGCCGCCCCTTGAACAGCCCGAGCGCGGCCTCGTGGACCTCGTCTGGCTCGGCCTCGGTGCGCCACGTGGTGTACGCGGGCAGCCGGTCGAGCCGCTTGGGCGCGCCCGGCGGCCGGCCGCGCAGCTGGCCGACGAACTGCCAGGTGCGGGGCACGATGCAGCCGATGAGCGAGATGAAGAGAAGGATGTAGATCGCCGAGAACCACACGGAGCTGTAGACGTCGAACAGCTGGAGCTTCTCGTAGAGCGGCCCGAGCGTGGTGTGAGCCTTCTTGAAGTCCTGGACCTTCAGCTCGTCGATGCTGGTCTGCGGGATCAGCGATCCGGGGATCGCGCCGAGCGAGAGGAGGAGCAGCAGGAGGAGCGCGACCCGCATCGAGGTCAGCTGCCGCCACATCCACCGGACCCAGCCGACGACCTCACGGCCGGACCAGACGAGCCAGCCGACCGCGCCGGGAGCGCGCTTGCCGCCGAAGGAGCCGGGCATCGCCCGCTCGACGGGGGCGGTGGAGAGCTGGGAGCCCGCGGCGCCCAGGTCATTCTGCTCTTCGGGGCTCTCGGACCTGCCCGCGCCGGAGGCTTCGGCCTTGCTCGTGTCAGGGGCTTCGGTCTTGCTCATGGATCAGATCCCCACCGTGTAGCCGTTGGACCAGACCTGCATCTGCTGCACGATGCTGTCCCAGACGCCGGTGACGAGCAGCAGTCCGGTCGCGATCATCATGATGCCGCCGATGCGCATCACCCAGACGTAGTGCTTCTTGACCCAGCTGAACGCGCCGAGCGCCTTGCGGAAGGCGATCGCCGCGAGGATGAACGGAACACCGAGCCCCAGGCAGTACGCGACGCTCAGTATGGCCCCGCGCCCCGCGCTCGCCTGGTCCAGGGCCAGAGTGTTGACGGACGTGAGCGTCGGACCGACGCAGGGCGCCCACCCGACGGCGAACAGCGCGCCGAGAACGGGAGCGCCCGCGAGCCCGGCGGCGGGCTTCTTGTGGAAGCGGAACTCCCGCTGGGAGAGCCAGGGCATGAGCCCCATGAAGAAGACGCCGAGGACGATCATCAGCGCGCCGAGCACCCTGGTGATGACGCTCTGGTAGTCCTGCAGATTCTGTCCGGCGTACCCGAACAGGGCGCCGGTGGAGACGAACACGGCGGTGAAGCCGAGCACGAAGAGCCCGGCCCCCGCGGCCATCCGCCCCCGCTTGGCCTCCGCCAGATCCGTGCCGCCGACCCCGGTGACGTACGACAGATAGCCCGGCACGAGCGGCAGCACGCACGGCGAGAAGAAGGAGACGAGTCCGCCGAGCAGGGCGACGGGGAGCGCGATGAGAAGCGCTCCGTTCATGACGGTCTGGTTCGGTTCGCCGACGGCGGCGAGAGTGGACATCACGGGGAAATCACTTCTCCGCGATCAGCGGGTCGATCATCTTGCGCAGCTTCGTCTCGTTCAGTGGCTGCTGCGAGCGGGCCGCGACCTTCCCGTCCCGGTCGAGGACGATCGTCGACGGGATGTAGTTCGGGTTCAGCGTGCCCTTGGGGAAGCGCAGCATCAGCTTGCCCATCGGGTCGTGCAGGCTCGGGTAGGGGACCTTCTTGGCCTTCTCGAAGGCGAGCGCGGGACCCTTGTCCGTGTCGCGGGTGTTGATCCCGACGAACTGCACACCCTTGTCCTTGGTGTCGTTCGCGACCTTCACGAAGTTCGGCGCCTCGGCCCGGCAGGGCGGGCACCAGGAGCCCCAGACGTTCAGGACGACGACCTTGCCCTTGTAGTCGTCGAGGCTGAGGTCCTTGCCTTCGAGGGTCTCGCCGTGGATGTCGGGCCCGTCCTTGCGGTCGCCCTTGTCGACGGTGGCGATGCCGTCGGTCCCGGTGATGAAGTTGGTGTTCCCCGAGCCGCCCGAAGCGCCGCCGGAACCGCACGCCGAAAGGGTCAGCGCGGCGACCGCGGCCCCAGCGCCCAGCAGGGCGGCGCGGCTGCGGCTACGGCTGCGGTTCGTGCTGTGGGGGGCGCGGCAGGCGGCACTCATGTGAAAAGTTTCGCATGTCTGTTTCGGGGATCTTCCGCACCCCCCGGGGTTGCGGAAAGTCCCATTTCAGACGGCCTTCCCGAGTCCCTTCCAGCCACCGGCGGGCTCCTGGCCGACATCGAGGCCCTGCAGCTCCGCGAGGACCTTGGGGTCCTGGACGTCGAGCCAGTCGACGAACTGGCGGAAGGAGACCAGGCGTACGTCCTTCTTGCCCGCGATGTGCTTAAGGGCTTCCTCGACGGCGTCCATGTAGATGCCGCCGTTCCACTCCTCGAAGTGGTTGCCGATGAAGAACGGCGCGCGGTTGGTCTCGTAGGCGCGCTTGAATCCGGCGATGTAGGACTCGGTGGCCTGCTTGCGCCAGCCCGGGTAGTTGGCCGGCGGCGCCTTCGTGGAGTTGTTCGACTGGTTGGCCAGGATGTTGTAGTCCATGGACAGCACCTCGAAGGAGTGCCCGGGGAACGGCATCGCCTGCAGCGGCAGATCCCAGACGCCCATCTTCTTCTGGGGCCAGCGCTGACGGCCGCCGGGCGAGGAGGCGTCGTAGCGCCAGCCGAGCTTCTTCGCCGTCGGCAGCAGGTTCTCCTGGCCGAGGAGGCAGGGCGTACGGCCGCCGACGAGTTCCTTGTCGTAGTCGAAAGGCAGCGACGGCAGGTCGCTCCAGCCGGTATTCGTGCGCCATTCCTTGACGAAGGAGGTGGCCTGGTCGATTTCGCTCTGCCATTGCGCGGACGTCCAGTTGGCGACGCTTCCCGTGCCCGCGCAGAAGTGCCCGTTGAAGTGCGTGCCGATCTCGTGGCCGTCGAGCCAGGCCTGCCGGACGTACTTCAGCGTCTCCTTGATGTGACCGTCGGTGAGATAGCCGATGTCGGAGGCGCCGACCGCGTTGTTCGGCGGCTTGTAGAGCCGCTTCTTCGACTCGGGCAGGAGATAAAGACCGGAGAGGAAGAACGTCATGTGCGCTTCGTGTTCCTCGGCCAGCTTCAGGAAACGCGGGAAGAGGCCGTTGCCGACCTCGCCCGCACCGTCCCAGGAGAAGATCACGAACTGGGGTGGCGTCTCACCCGGCTGCAGGGGAACGGGCTTGCCCGGCTGGTGCGGCTGCTTGCCCGTGTACGAGGTCGAACCGTCGCCGATCGGCTTCGCCGGGTGCTTGTCGCCGCCCTGGCCGTCCTTCGCCCGCTCCGCGGAACCGGCCGAACGACTGTCGCCGCCCGTGCCACAGCCGGCGAGTCCCAAAGCGGCCGCGGTCCCGACTCCGAGGCCGAGTATTCCCCTGCGACTGATGTCGCGCATTCCATCCCCATTCGTCGCGCCCTGCAGCCCTGCACGCATCCATGCGTGAGGGACGCCCCGTTAGAGGGCGCGACGAACAATGGGGTTCCGACAACAAGCACAAATTGACTGGCTTTTATCGAGAACGGACATACAGTCGCCAGTCAATTACCTGGCGTGGGCGCCCCGAAGGGGCGCGGGGAACTGCGCCCAGCCACGACGACGCCGCAGACGGTCGACGGCAATACCAGCGGAGCGCTTATGCGCCGAACGCCTTCGCCTTACCCTTCACCGGCTTGGCGCCCGCGAGGAGATGCGCGGGGACGAGATCGCGCGCAGGCTCCGTGTAACCCACGGAGACGATCTTGTCGCCGCGGTACGTGAACGTCGTCAGCGAGGCCAGCGTGCACTGCCGCTTGCGCGGGTCGTGCCACAGGCGCCGCTTCTCCACGAAGCTCCGCACGATCCAGATCGGCAACTGATGGCTGACGCACACCGCTTCATGCCCGCGGGCGGCGTCCCGCGCCGCGTCCAGGGCGCCCATCATCCGCACGACCTGCTCGACGTACGACTCGCCCCAGGACGGCTTGAAGGGATTGACCAGGTGCTTCCAGTTCTCCGGGTTCTTCAGAGCGCCGTCGCCGACCCCGAACGTCTTGCCCTCGAAGACGTTGCCCGCCTCGATGAGCCGTCCGTCCGTCGCCAGCTCCAGACCGTGCTCCTTGGCAATCGGCGTCGCCGTCTCCTGCGCGCGGTCCAGCGGCGACGCCACGACGTGCGTGATGTCACGCGGAGCGAGATGCTCGGCGACCCGGTCGGCCATCTGCCGCCCAAGTTCCGAGAGGTGGTAGTCGGGGAGGCGCCCGTACAGGATCCCGTCCGGGTTCTCCACCTCCCCGTGGCGCATCACGTGGACGACAGTGATCTCGCTGCCCGCGCTCATGCGGTGGCCTCCGTGGTGGGGTCAGTGGCTTCGGCAGCCGCGCGCGCCGCCGAAGGCAGGGCCGCGGCGATCTTCTCGATCGCCCGCTCGTCGTGGGCGGTGGAGACGAACCAGGACTCGAAGGCCGACGGCGGGAGATACACGCCCTGCGACAGCATCGAGTGGAAGAACGCGGTGAAGCGGAACGACTCCTGGGTCTTGGCGTCGTCGTAGTTCCGCACCTCGCGCTCGGTGAAGAAGACGGAGAACATGTTCGACGCGTTCTGCAGCCGGTGCGCGACGCCCTCCTTGGAGAGCGCGTCGGTGACGAGGCCGCGCAACTGCCCGGAGACGACATCGACCCTGTCGTACGCCTCGTCGTCCAGGAGCCGCAGCTGCGCGAGGCCCGCGGCCGTCGCGATCGGGTTCCCCGACAGGGTGCCCGCCTGGTAGACGGGGCCGACCGGGGCGAGGTGCTCCATGACGTCGGCGCGGCCACCGAAAGCGGCGGCCGGGAAGCCGCCGCCCATGACCTTGCCGAAGGTCATCAGATCGGGGCGCACCCCGTCGACGCCGAACCAGCCCGCCTTCGACGTACGGAAGCCGGTCATGACCTCGTCCGAGATGAACAGCGCGCCGTTCTCCCTGCACAGGTCCGCGAGGCCCTGGTTGAACCCCTCACCCGGCGGTACGACGCCCATGTTGCCCGGCGACGCCTCGGTGATGACGCAGGCGATCTCACCGGCGTTCGCGGCGAACGCGGCACGCACGGCGTCCAGGTCGTTGTACGGAACGACGATGGTGTCGCCCGCCTGGGCGCCGGTGACGCCCGGGGTGTCCGGCAGGCCGAAGGTGGCAAGCCCGGAGCCCGCCGCGGCGAGCAGCGCGTCCACATGGCCGTGGTAACAGCCGGCGAACTTGATGATCTTGGCGCGGCCGGTGAACCCGCGCGCGAGGCGGATCGCGGACATCGTCGCCTCGGTGCCGCTGGAGACCAGCCGCACCTGCTCGACGGGCTCGATGCGCGCGACGATCTCCTCGGCGAGCGCGACCTCACCCTCGCCGGGCGTGCCGAAGGACGTGCCGCGGGCGACGGCCTCCTGGACGGCGGCGATCACGTCGGGGTGGGAGTGGCCGAGGATCATCGGCCCCCACGAACAGACGAGGTCGACGTACTCACGGCCGTCGGCGTCCGTCAGGTACGGACCGGTACCGGACACCATGAAACGGGGCGTACCGCCCACAGCGCGGAAAGCGCGCACGGGAGAGTTCACACCGCCGGGCGTCACGGCCGCCGCACGGTCGAAGAGAGTCTGCGAAACTGGGGCGCTATACGGGAAGCTCACATGAACCATGGTGTCAGAGGCTTCGGACATCCTGCGGACAGGTGTTTCACTCGACGTTTTAGCCAGTGACCGTGGGGGAGGTCACTGACACGATGATCGGGTTGCGCGGCGGGGGCCGCGAGGCCTAGAAAAGCAGGGGCGGGCGCCCTGGAAAAGCAGTCGGGTGGAGATATGCATCGCGGTGGCGGACTGGGCGAGGGGACCGACGGCCTGGGCCCGCGGCGTGCCCGGCGGATCGGCAAGCACCGGCGCGAGGCGGAAGCGACCGAGGCCAAGGCCCTGGCACGGGACGGCGAGACGGAGCAGGACCGGGCGGGAAGCAGGAGTGGCCGGGTGGGTGGGGTGACCTACAAGTACTTCGGAGCTCCGGACGGCGCGACCGCCGCCCGCGTGCCCATCTCGATGCGTCCCGAGGAGCTCGGCGGTGACGAGCTGGGCATGAACGGCATGTTCACGAAGATCAAGCCGGAGACGGTCGCCGCGATGGTCCTCACCGGCATCGAGGGCATACCCCTGCACAAGGTGCCCCCACTCGAACTGGTCGTCCTGCACCCCGACTACGCCGTGGTGAAACTCCCCATGACGGTTGTCGACCCGCTGCGCGGCATCGGCGAGGAGTCGGTCGGCGCCGCGGCGTTCATCTGGTCCACGGTCCCCGACCGCGGCGGCCCGCGCGACGCCTTCAACGTCTACCAACTCCTGCACGAGTGGCAGGACTTCAGCCACCGGCTGCATGACGCGGGGCATCAGGCCTACTGCTTGGTGTGGCCCTGAGCGCTGATCTCGTCCTCGGGGTCCACACCGTCCGAGAGAGTCACGGCCTACAGGCCTACAGGCCTACAGGGTCCAGCGAGGGTTCCGGCCCGTCTCGGCCAGGAGCCGCTCCAGCTCGGAGGCCCCTTCGGGTACCGGCAGCGGCTCACCGAAGACGCCCATCTTCCGGGCCGTCGGGGCCAGTCCCGCGACCGCTTCCCGTAGCGCGGCGACGACGCCACTGCTCTCCGGGGCGGGCTCGTACTCCTGCCCCGTGGCGCGGGCCAGGTCCCAGGCGTGCACCGTCAGGTCGAGCAGCGCCATGCAACCGACGGTCTTCGCGGGCATGTTCATGGCCCCCGTGGTGCCTTCATCGGCGCCGGGCGCGCCCCAGGCGGCGACCAGCTTCCCCGCCTCGTCGGCGAAACGCTCGCGCCAGCCGGAGCTCTCGGCGACGTAGTCAGGGGTCTCGCTGAAGTCGGCGTTCTGCTTGGCGGCCAGCGCCTGGAACTGGACGATCACCTGGAGGAGGTGGTTGACCAGGTCCTTTACGTCGTACTCGGCGCAGGGGGTGGGGTCGGCGAGGCGGTCGTCGGGGATCGCGCGGACCACGGGGACGGCGTGGGCGGTGGCCGCCTTCAGGAGGTCGGCGATGCGGTTCCCACCCACGATGCTGTTCTCACTCACGACGCTGTTCTCGCTCACGCTGCCGTTCTCGCTCACGCTGCTGTTCTCGCTCACGCTGCTGTTCTCACTCATGACGTGACGCTAAGGCGGCGGCCGCTGCCGTGGCTTGAAGAAACACGACACGGGCGAGAGGCCCCGGCATACGATCAAGCCATGGCCGACGCTTCCGCTTCCGGGCCGCCTCCGGGACCGCCTCCGGGGCCACCACCGGGGCCGCGGACCGACAGCCGTGGGATCGTCGATGCCGCCGGGCTCTTCGCCCACGTACATTTCCGCCGCGTCGCACCGGGCGCGGCCGTACTGCGTCCCTACGTGGAGCAGTACTGGCTGATCGACTGGGACCTGGCCGAGCCGTACGCCTCGCACATCGTGCCGCACCCTTCCGTGAACGTCGTCTTCCAGAGGTTCGCCGCGCAGGAGCCCTTCGCGGAGGTGGCGGGGATCGGGCTCGACCTCTTCACACAGAAGCTGGAGGGGCGGGGGCGGGGGCGGGTGTGCGGGGTGAAGTTCCGCCCCGGCGGCTTCCGGCCGTTCGCACCGTCGGCGCCGGTGTCCGCGTGGACGGGGCGACGGCTGGTTCCGCTGGAGGAGGTGTTCGAGCAGGTACCCGCGGGCGCGCTGGACGCGGTCCTGACTCCGGCGGACGAGCAGGCGCGCGTGGCGGCCCTCGACGCCTTCCTGCTGAGCCTCGGCCCCACGCCCGACCCCCAGGCCGACCTCGCCATGGCCCTGGCTGAACGCATCCGTACGGACCGCGGCATCCGCCGGGTCAGCGCGTTCGCGCGAGCGGAGGACATGTCGGTACGAGCGCTCCAGCGGCTCTTCTCGGCATACGTGGGGGTCGGCCCGAAGTGGCTGATCCTGCGCCACCGGATCCACGAGGCGCTGGAGCACGCGGAGGCGGACGAGAAGGTGGACTGGGCGGACGTGGCCGCCACACTCGGCTACGCCGACCAGGCCCACCTGATCAGGGACTTCACAGCGACAGTGGGCGTACCACCGACGGCATACGCACCGCCGCCGCGGTGATTCAGCGGCACCTCAGCGAGACGGCGAGACGGTAAGCCCGCAACCCGCAACCCACATACCGCATACCGCATACCGCTGTACGGCGCCTCAGCAGCCGCTCAGGTCGACGCTCCAGTCGTTGCAGCGCATCCAGTGCCCCTTCGGGTACTCGAAGTCGTGTTCGCCCCGCATCGTGAAACCGGCCTTCCGGCAAACCCCGTTGGAAGCGGCGTGATCCACGGCGGGAAACGCGTGCAGCCGCGCGTGCCGACCGGTGGCCCGGGCCTCCTCGACGACCAGCCGCGCGGCCGTCGCCGCGATACCCCGCCCCTGGAACCCGGGCAGCACACCCCACCCGGTCTCCCAGACGGACTCTCCCTGCCAGGACGTCTCCCAGTACCCGATCGAACCGACGGCGTCACCATCGAGCGCGATCCGGAACATCTGCCCCCGCTCCAACGCGAGGTAACGCCGATGCCGGGACACCAACTGCTCACGCGTCTCGGGACCGCCCAAATGCGCGGTCATCCCAGCGGAGTTACAGGCGACCAGCAACGCGAAGTCACCCTCGGACCAGGGGACCAGGCACGGCTCTGACAACGGCGATCTCTCCATACCGGCCACGGTAGGGGGAGGGTCGGACAACAGGCTCCGGGGAAGCGCGTGCAAAGCCTCCGGGCACCCCCCCCGTGCCACGATCTCCCCATGCTCATCGCCCGCTCCGCCGCCCTCTTCGCCCTTGCCGCACTCTTCGAGATCGGCGGCGCCTGGCTCGTCTGGCAAGGAGTGCGCGAACACAAGGGGTGGGCGTGGATCGGTGCGGGCGTCATCGCACTCGGCGTCTACGGCTTCGTCGCCACGCTCCAGCCCGACGCCGAGTTCGGCCGCATCCTCGCCGCGTACGGCGGTGTCTTCGTCGCCGGATCCATCGCCTGGGGCATGGTCGCCGACGGCTACCGGCCCGACCGCTGGGACGTGACCGGGGCGCTGATCTGCCTCGCGGGCATGGCGGTGATCATGTACGCGCCACGGGGCCGCTAGGCCCGGCGACCTATCCTGGCGGGACAGGACAGGAACACACGTACGCCATAGGAGCAGCCATGACCGCCGCCGCGAACGCAGCGCCCGCCGCGCCCGCCGCCACCCGCATCGCGATCGTCACCGGCGCGAGCAGCGGCATCGGCGCCGCCACCGCGCGCGGCCTCGCGGCCGCCGGCTACCGCGTCGTCCTCACCGCCCGCCGCAAGGACCGCATCGAGGCCCTCGCCGCCGAGATCACGGCCGCGGGGCACGACGCGATGGCGTACGCGCTCGACATCACCGACCGCGTTGCCGTGGACGAGTTCGCCACCGCCTTCCGCAAGGTCGCGGTCCTCGTCAACAACGCGGGCGGCGCGCTCGGCGCCGACACCATCGCCACCGGCGACCCCGCCGACTGGCGCCAGATGTACGAGACGAACGTCATCGGCACCCTGAACATCACCCAGGCCCTGCTCCCCGCGCTCACCGCGAGCGGCGACGGCACGGTCGTCGTCCTCTCCTCCACCGCCGGCCACGGCACGTACGAGGGCGGCGGCGGCTACGTGGCCGCGAAGCACGCCGAGCACGTACTCGCCGAGACCCTCCGCCTGGAGATCGTCGGCACCCCGGTCCGCGTCATCGAGGTGGCCCCCGGCATGGTCAAGACGGAGGAGTTCGCCACGACCCGCTTCGGCGGCGACACGGAGAAGGCCGCGAAGGTCTACGCAGGCGTGACGGCCCCCCTCACGGCGGACGACGTGGCGGACACGATCACCTGGGCGGTAACCCGCCCACCCCACGTGAACATCGACCTCTTGGTGGTCCGCCCCCGAGCCCAGGCCTCCAACACGAAGATCCACCGGGAGCTGTAGGGCGTTCCGCCGCGCCCCACCCCAGGACGCGAGTCACCCACACCAGTGAACGCGTCGTATCGCCACGCCTGTTGGCGTACGGCCTGCCTAGGCTCAGGTCGACAACAGCACACAGAACGGCCCCCGGCCGGGACTGCAATCCCGGCCGGGGGCCTGACCACACAGGAAGGCCTAGAGCTTCCTCATGGCTGAACGCGAGCCTAGCGGTCCCACATCGCAGTTCATGAACCTCGAAGTCCCCGAGTCCGCCTACATGTTCGGCTTCTTGCAGGCCGACGGGCATCTGCAGCAAGGGGCGGGCCAGAAGGGGAAACTGACCGCCGAGATCAATGTGCGGGACATCGAGATCCTGCGCGAGTTCCAGCGACTGACCCCGTACAACAGCAGCATCAGCGAGCGCACCCGCTCCACGAACTTCTCCGAGGAACACCACTCGGCGACGTGGAGCCTTTACTCCCTCGAAGCGCGGACCACACTGCACCAACTCGGCCTGCCCTACGGGCGCAAGTCCAAGAGGATCACCCCACCACGCGTCGAGTTCTCACGGCGCGACTACCTGCGGGGCGTCATCGACGCGGACGGCTCGGTCGGCTACACAAGCCAAGGCCTCCCGTTCGTCTCACTGACCACTGTCAGCACGGCTGTGGGGGTCTACCTCTGCCGCTATGCGCGGATGCTCACAGGTGCCGAACGGCTCATCAAGCGCAATGCCCGCGACGGGATCTACAACATCGTCTACACGAAGGAAGCAGCCCTGAGGCTGGCCGCGGACCTCTACTACCCGAAGTGCCTGGCTCTGGGACGCAAACAGACCGCTGCGGCAGCCCTCGCCACATGGGTGCGGCCGATCGACATGAAGGTCGGACCCGAACGGCGTCGCTGGAAGGAGTGGGAAGACCGCGTCCTGCTGGAGCACGGCACCCCCGCTGCCGCCGCCGAAGCGCTGGGGCGGACCGCACGAAGCTGCAACCTCCGCCTCTGGCGTCTACGCAACGGCAAGGTACCCACGCCCGCGAACGACCAGTGAGGCACTGATCGAGTGCCCCGACCGTCCACGGTCGGGGCACTCTCGCTTCACCCCTTCACGCAGATGAACTGCTTCAGCTTCGCCACGACCTCGACCAGGTCACGCTGATGCTCCATGACCTGCTCGATCGGCTTGTAGGCCCCCGGGATCTCGTCCACGACACCCGAGTCCTTGCGGCACTCGACGCCCTGCGTCTGCTCCTCCAGGTCACGCGCGGAGAAGCGCTTCTTCGCCGCGTTCCGGCTCATCCGCCGACCCGCGCCGTGCGACGCCGAGTTGAAGGCCTTCTCGTTGCCGAGGCCCTTCACGATGTACGTTGCCGTGCCCATCGACCCCGGGATGATGCCGAGGTCACCGGAGCCTGCCCGGATCGCGCCCTTACGCGTGACCAGCAGGTCCATCCCCTCGTACCGCTCCTCGGCCACGTAGTTGTGGTGACAGCTGACCTCCGCTTCGAAGGTCGGCTTGGCCTTCTTGAACTCCCGGCGAATGACATCCTTCAGGAGGCCCATCATGATCGCGCGGTTGTACTTGGCGTACTCCTGAGCCCAGTAGAGGTCGTTTCGGTACGCCGCCATCTGCGGGGTGTCCGATACGAAGACTGCCAGGTCACGGTCCACCAAGCCCTGGTTGTGCGGGAGCTTCTGGGCAATGCCTATGTGGTGCTCGGCGAGCTCCTTGCCGATGTTGCGGGAGCCCGAGTGCAGCGTGAGCCACACAGAACCGGAAGAGTCAGTTGAAGCTTCAATATGATGGTTTCCCGCTCCAAGCGTCCCCATCTGCTTGGCAGCCCGCTCCCGGCGGAACTTGACCGCATCAGCGATCCCGTCGAACCGCCCCCAGAAGCCCTCCCACCCCGACGTCCCGAACCCATGCAACCGCCCCGGATCCACCGCCTCCGCATGCATCCCCCGCCCCACCGGAATGGCAGCCTCGATCTTCGACCGCAGCCGTGACAGGTCCCCCGGCAGGTCATTCGCCGTCAGGGACGTCTTGACCGCGGACATTCCGCAGCCGATGTCGACGCCCACCGCCGCGGGGCATACCGCGCCCTGCATGGCGATCACCGAGCCGACCGTCGCGCCCTTGCCGTAGTGGACGTCCGGCATGACGGCCAGGCCCTTGATCCAGGGCAGCGTTGCCACGTTCCGGAGCTGCTGGAGTGCCACGTCCTCCACCGAGGCCGGGTCCGTCCACATCCGGATCGGTACCTTTGCCCCCGGAACCTCCACGTACGACATAACGTCCTCATTCCCCCGTAGTTGCATGAAAGTGCCGAAAGTCTCCAAGCGCAAATACCGGAGCCAAGGTCAACGAAAGGGATCACGGACCGGCGTCCACGGCATTGCGTGCGATACACATTGTGTCCACCGGCCGCCCATCAGCGGCAACCCAATATCCCCGCGAGAAGGAGCCCACACGGTGCAGCGGAAGGCTTACGTACCAGGCGTCGCAGCTCTCATCGCGGCGCTGCTCGCCGGCTGCACGGGTGGAGGCGCGCTCGGCGGGGAGCCGGACGACTCGAAGCCCGGCGACACCGGCGGGACGACCGCGGCCGCCGAGCCCGGCAAGTACCGCACGCTCCCCGAGGCCTGCGGCGAGGTCGACACCGGCACGCTCGACTCCATGCTGCCCGGCATCAAGGAGAACCCGGACGAGGAGCAGCGGGAGAAGGCGTACGAGGGTGCGCCGACCGTCACGTACGACACCGACCGGCGTGTGGGCTGCCGCTGGAAGGTGGAGTCCTCGGATGCCACTCACCATCTGCTGGTCGACTTCGAGCGGGTCGTCTCGTACGACGCTGCCGTGAGCGATGACACCCGTGCCACGGAGGTCTACTCGTCGAAGGTGCAGAAGGCCGACCTGCCCGAGCCCTCCGGCCCTCCGTCCTCCGCCGACGACGGGGACGGGAGCGCGGACGGGAGTGACGGGGCCGACCCTGAGGCGTCCGACGGCGCCGGGGCGGGCAACGGCGAATCCGACGAGGGCAAGGACAAGGGTGAGGGTGAAGGCGGGGGGGACTCCGGCGACAGCGCGTCCAGCGACGCGGAAGCGCCCGTCACGCCTCCCGGCCTCGAGCCCCGCATCCTCGAAGACCTGGGCGACGAGTCCTTCCTCGACGACGCGCTCACGACGGCCGCATCCGCGACCCGGCACCGCACGGTGACTGTGGTGTTCCGCACGTCGAACGTGATCGTGACCGTCGAGTACGACGAGCAGCCGGGGCGTCGTACGGAGATCCCCGACAGCAAGGAAATGCAGGACAAGGCGCAGGAACTGGCCGGAACGCTTGCCGACAGGTTCGACGATTAGCGGCGGTCCGGAGAGGTGCCCGGGTCTTCGGAAGCGGAGTCGTCCGCGTCGGGCACGGCGTACCGTGGCCCATCGAACCGACGACAGCCGTCCTGAGTGACTTGAGTGAAGGAACCATGCACCGACCAGCACAGCGACTCACCCGCATACTCACCTGCGCAGCCGCCGTACCGGTGATCCTCATTGCCTCCGGCTGCTCCTCCGACTCCGGCTCGGGTTCGGACGGGGCGGAGAAGGACTCGGGCTCGAAGTCCTCGGCTTCCGCCTCGGGCAAGGACAAGGCCGCGAGCGTGGAGAAGGCGGCGTTCAGCAAGCTGCCCGAGCCCTGCGAGGTCCTGTCGAAGAAGACGCTCGACGACCTTGTCCCGAAGGCGAAGGACAAGTCGGGCAAGGCGGGCACGTCCGATGACACGTCGGCGCGTGGCACCTGCTCGTGGGACAGCCTCGACAACAACGGCGTCGACGGCTCGCAGTTCCGCTGGCTGCGCGTGTCGCTGATGCGCTTCGACTCGGACGCGTCGCTCGGCAGTGGTGCCAAGCGCGCGCAGAACAGCTTCGCGAAGCAGGTCGCCGACGCGCAGGCGACGGACGGCGCGAAGAGCGTCAAGACGGAGCCGGTACCGGGGCTCGGCGACCAGACGACGGTCGTGCACTACGACCTGAAGAAGGACAAGGAAGACTTCAAGCAGCAGACGGTCGTGACGCGCGTGGAGAACGCGGTCGTGACGATCGACTACAACGGCGCGGGCCTGGCGGGCGACAAGGCGCCGAGCTCGAAGGACCTGTCCAAGGACGCCGAGAAGGCCGCTAAGGAGGCCGCCGAGGCGGTCGCCTCCGCGAACAAGGCGGGTGGCACGGACAGCGGCTCCAAGGACCCGAAGGCTTCCGAGAGCTCCAAGGACTCCAAGGGCTCCGGCTCCTCGGACTCGGGCTCGGACTCGGGCTCGGGCTCGGACTCCAAGTCGAAGTCCAAGTCCAGCTCCAAGCCCAAGAGCTGACGCCGGGCGGTAGAGCCCGCGTGCGCGTCCCGCGCACAACTCGCGGCGATTGCACGGAAGTTGTGGAGCCCGGCCCGCTGGTGGCCGGGCTCCTGCCGTACCGGCACACTGTCTTCCGTATGCGTGTGCCAGGCTGTCGCTCGCAACAAACCGAACAGGGAGGGGTTCGCGGGTGGCCGCGATGCAGCTGACACGCACGCACCGAATACTCATCGGCGTGGTCGTCGCCGGTGCGGTCGTCATCGCCGGCATCGGTTTCGCGGGGTCGTACGCGGCCGTGCGCGAGCTTGCCGAGAAGAAGGGCTTCGGCAGCTTCTCGGTGGTCTTCCCGATCGGCATCGACGCGGGTATCTGCGTCCTGCTGGCGCTGGATCTGCTCCTCACGTGGATCCGCATTCCCTTCCCGCTCCTGCGCCAGACGGCGTGGCTCCTGACGGCCGCGACGATCGCCTTCAACGGCGCCGCGGCCTGGCCGGACCCGCTGGGTGTAGGCATGCACGCCGTCATCCCGGTCCTTTTCGTGGTGGCCGTGGAGGCGGCTCGGCACGCGGTGGGCCGGATCGCGGACATCACGGCCGACAAGCACATGGAGGGCGTACGTCTCACGCGCTGGCTCCTGTCCCCCGTCCCGACGTTCAAGCTGTGGCGGCGGATGAAGCTGTGGGAGCTGCGCTCCTACGAGCAGGTCATCAAGCTGGAGCAGGACCGTCTCATCTACCAGGCGCGCCTTCAGGCCCGTTTCGGCCGCTCGTGGCGGCGCAAGGCTCCGGTGGAGTCGTTGATGCCGTTGCGGCTCGCGCGGTTCGGTGTGCCGCTGGCGGAGACGGCCCCGGCGGGGCTCGCGGCGGCGGGCATCGAGCCCGCGCTGTTGCCGCCGGCGCCGGAGGTGCAGCAGCGGGCGGAGTTGACCAAGCCGTCGGTGCCCGCGCCGCAGCTGGAGGCCGAGCCCCGGCCCGAGCCGGAGCAGCAGCCGCAGCGCGAGCCGCGCGCTCAGCCCCAGCCGGAGCAGCAGGAGCAGCAGGGGCCGGAGGCTCAGGGTGCCCCTCAAGGAGCGCACGTGAGCCCGTGGTTCGCCGCTCAGCAGCCTTCGTACGTTCCTGAAGAGCCGCATGACCAGTGGTACGCGGACCAGCAGGCGTACGCCGAGCAGCAGGCCTACGTCGAGCAGCAGGAGTACCTGGAGCAGCAGCAGGCGTACTTCGACGAGCAGGGCGGCGAGGGCGGCGGCGCGGCTGCTCCCGAGCCGGCGTTCCCGGTCCCCGCGGGTCCAGGCCGCACGCGCCCCCTGGGCGGACAGCATCTGATTCCGGGCCCGCGCGAGGAGTCCGTGGGTGTGGCGGAGGCGGCGGAGCCCGCAGAAGCCGCGGAGGAGCTGGAGCCGCTGCCCGAGGTATCCGAGGCATCCGGTCTCCCGGAGGACGTCTCGCGCGAGGACGCGTACTTCGCGGCGTTCCGCAAGTACGTGAACGAGCGCGGGGACTACCCCAACGCCCGGCAGTTCGGCCTGTACTTGATGGACCTGTACGGCGTCACGGGCCAGGCGGGCGGCCCTCCCGCGGAGAGCACACTGCGGCCGTACCTGCGTGACTTCCGGGGCCGCTACCAGGAGGAACTGGACTCGGAGTACAGCGCCTAGGCGCTGCTGCGGGCGCGCTTCTTGCTGGTCTCGCCCCAGATGGCGAGGGCGGCGCCGAGCGCGAACAGGGCGAGGTACGCGGGGGTGGGTACGTCCCACCACTTCTGGAGGAGCCCCCAGGGCTCGTCCCCGAAAATGCGCCCGGCGGCGCCGAGGGCTCCCTGGATCCCGAGGACCCACCCGACGATGGCGATGATTTCCTTCATACGACCAGGATCGCTGGCCCCGGGGCCTCGAGCGTCCTGCCCCGGAGTGATCTCCCGGTAGTCCAAAGGGTGCAGGGCTCCGCCTCCCGCTGCGCTGGCCACGCCCGCGGGTGGGCCCGAGCCCGACCGCGGCTGCACAAAAACCCGCCGCTCCGCGGCGGAGGTCCCCCACCCGCCCACCCAGCACCCGCATACACCCTGACCGAACAAACTCTCCCGCCCACCCACCCGATTACCCCGGGGCAATCGGGTGGGTGGGCGGGAAAACTCCGCCGCGAAGCGGCGGTCCAGTCCGCGGCACGCGAAGGGGGCGCCGCCCAGGCGAAGCTGGGCGGCGCCCCCGTGCTCGTACCGTTAGGCCGAGCGCCAAGCGTCACGCACCGAGCAGCTTCCGCACCCTCTCCGCCCCCACGGCGAGCAACAGCGTGGGCAGGCGCGGGCCTGTCTCCCGGGTCACCAGGAGGCGGTACAGGAGGGCGAAGAAGGACCGCTGCGCGACCTTGATCTCCGGGGGGAGTTCCTTCGCCGTGGCGTCTGCGGAGAACCCGGCCCGCACCTTCGGCACCCCGTACACCAGGTGCGTAAGACCGTCGAGGGACCAGTGCGAGTCGAGGCCTTCCAGGAGCAGCCGCAGCGACTCACGCCCCTCGTCGTCCAGCGAGGACAGCAGCTCCACGTCCGGCTCAGCCCGCACGATCGTGCGCGCGTCCGCCGGGACCTGGGTGGTGATCCAGTTCTCGGCACGGTCCAGCCGCGGCCGCGCCTCGTCCAGGGACGAGATCGGGTCCGTCGGGTCCAGGTCCCGCAGGATGCGGAGCGTCTGGTCCTCGGCGCCCGCCGTCACGTCCGCGACGGACGCGAGCGTGCGGTACGGCAGCGGACGCGGGGTCGCGGGCAGCGGCCCCGCAGCAGTCCGCACCGCACGCGAGTGCGCCGCGGCGTCCGCGGGCAGCACGGAGCCGTCCGCGACCTTCGCGTCGAGCTTGTCCCACTCGTCGTAGAGCCGCTGGATCTCCTGGTCGAAGGCGATCTTGAAGGACTGGTTCGGCCTGCGCCGGGCGTAGAGCCAGCGAAGCAGCGGCGCCTCCATGATCTTCAGCGCGTCGGCCGGAGTCGGCACGCCACCCTTCGACGACGACATCTTCGCCATCCCGGAAATGCCGACGAACGCGTACATCGGGCCGATCGGCTGCACGCCCGCGAAGATCTCGCGCACGATCTGCCCGCCGACCACGAACGACGACCCGGGAGACGAGTGGTCCACGCCGCTCGGCTCGAAGATGACGCCCTCGTACGCCCAGCGCATGGGCCAGTCGACCTTCCAGACCAGCTTGCCGCGGTTGAACTCGCTGAGCAGCACCGTCTCGGTGTGCCCGCAGTCCGCGCACACGTACGAAAGCTCCGTGCTCTCGTCGTCGTACGACGTGACGGTCGTCAGGTCCTTCTCGCACGCGCCGCAGTACGGCTTGTACGGGAAGTACCCGCTCTGGCCGCCGCTGCCGTCGTCCTCGCTCGCGGCGCCGGACCCCTCGGCGGCCTCCAGCTCGGCCTCGTCGACCGGCTTCTGCGACTGCTTCTGGCCGCCCTTCCCGGGGGCCTTCTTGGTGCGGTACTGGTCGAGGATCGCGTCGATGTCACCGCGGTGCTTCATCGCGTGCAGGATCTGCTCGCGGTAGACGCCCGAGGTGTACTGCTCGGTCTGGCTGATCCCGTCGTACTCCACGCCAAGATCGGCGAGCGCCTCGGTCATGGCCGCCTTGAAGTGCTCGGCCCAGTTCGGGTACGCGGAACCGGCCGGGGCGGGCACGGAGGTGAGGGGCTTGCCGATGTGCTGGGCCCAGGTCTCGTCGATGCCGGGGACGCCGGCCGGGACCTTGCGATACCGGTCGTAGTCGTCCCAGGAGATGAGGTGGCGGACCTCGTGCCCGCGCCGCCGGATCTCGTCCGCGACCAGGTGCGGGGTCATGACCTCGCGGAGATTGCCCAGGTGGATGGGGCCCGAGGGCGAGAGCCCGGAGGCGACGACGACCGGTTTGCCCGGGGCACGACGCTCCGACTCGGCGATGACCTCGTCCGCGTAGCGGGAGACCCAGTCGGTGGTATCGGTGCTCTGAGCCACGATCGGCACGCCTTTCTGCTTCAACTCATCTTCTACGTGAGTACCGCTTGTCGCGGCCATTCTCCCAGCTCGACCCGCAACCGCGAAAACCGCTTTTCCCTGCATGGGATACTGGCCGGGTCTATCTGCACCTCGAGGAGAACGGCATCCACTCCATGGCCTCGGTCACGTCCCTCACCGCCTCCGTCCACCAGCGCATCGCGGACGCCCTCTCGGCTGCCCTGCCGGAGGCCGGCGCCGCCGACCCGCTGCTGCGACGAAGCGACCGGGCCGACTACCAGGCCAACGGGATCCTGGCCCTCGCCAAGAAGGCGAAGGCGAATCCGCGGGAGCTGGCGGCGAAGGTCGTGGACGCCATCGACGCCCCTGACCTGCTGAAGGACGTCGAGGTGTCCGGCCCCGGCTTCCTGAACGTGACGGTCACCGACAAGGCGATCACCGAGAACCTCGCCGCGCGCGCCGCCGACGGCGAGCGCCTCGGCGTGCCGTACGCCGAGCAGGCGGGCACGACCGTCGTCGACTGGGCGCAGCCGAACGTGGCCAAGGAGATGCACGTAGGGCACCTGCGCAACTCGGTCATCGGCAACTCCGTCGTCAGGATCCTGGAGTTCACCGGCGAGAAGGTGGTCAGCCGCCACCACATCGGCGACTGGGGCACCCAGTTCGGCATGCTCGTGCAGTATCTGATCGAGCACCCGGACGCGCTGGGCCACCAGGCCGCCGACGGCACCGAGCGGGCGGGCGAGGAGGCCATGTCCGGCCTGAACCGCGTCTACAAGGAGTCGAAGGTGCTCTTCGACTCCGACGAGGACTTCAAGACGCGGGCCCGGCGCCGGGTGGTGGACCTCCAGGCAGGCGACCCCGAGACCCTCGCGATCTGGCAGCGGTTCGTGGACGAGTCGAAGGTCTACTTCTACTCGGTCTTCAACAAGCTGGACGTGGAGATCGAGGACGCGGACATCGTCGGCGAGTCCGGCTACAACGACATGCTGGCCGAGACCTGCCGCATGCTGGAGGAGTCCGGCGTCGCCGTCCGGTCGAACGGCGCGCTGTGTGTCTTCTTCGACGACGTGAAGGGCCCGGACGGCAACCCGTCCCCGCTGATCGTCCAGAAGTCCGACGGCGGTTTCGGTTACGCGGCCACCGACCTCTCCGCGATCCGCGACCGCGTCTTCAACCTCAAGGCCGACACGCTCCTCTACGTGGTGGACGCGCGGCAGTCCCTGCACTTCAAGATGGTCTTCGAGACGGCCCGCAGGGCGGGCTGGCTGACCGAAAACGTCAAGGCGGTGCAGCTCGGCTTCGGTACGGTCCTCGGCAAGGACGGCAAGCCGTTCAAGACCCGTGAGGGCGAGACCGTGCGCCTCATCGACCTCCTCGACGAGGCGATCGACCGGGCGTCGGCCATCGTCCGCGAGAAGGCGCAGGACCTCTCCGAGGAGGAGATGGCCGAGCGCGGCGCCCAGGTGGGCATCGGCGCGGTGAAGTACGCGGACCTGTCGACGTCGGCGGTGCGGGACTACAAGTTCGACCTGGACCAGATGGTGTCCCTGAACGGCGACACCTCGGTGTACCTCCAGTACGCGTACGCCCGTATCCAGTCGATCCTGCGCAAGGCGGGCGACGTCCGGCCGAAGGCGCACCCGGAGCTCGAACTGGCCGCCGCGGAGCGGGCGCTCGGTCTGCACGTCGACCAGTTCGCGGAGACGGTCGCCGAGGTCGCCGGGGAGTACGCCCCGCACAAGCTCGCCGCATACCTCTACCAACTGGCGTCGCTGTACACGACGTTCTACGACAAGTGCCCGGTCCTGAAGGCGGACACCCCGGCCCAGGTCGAGAACCGCCTGTTCCTGTGCGACATCACCGCCCGCACCCTGCACCAGGGCATGGCGCTCCTCGGCATCAGGACGCCTGAGCGCCTCTAGCCCCGAAGCGCGCTTCGGAGCCTGCGCAGTCCCTCGGCGATCTCGTCGGGGGACTGCGTGACGAAGCACATCCGCAGGGTGGCGACGTCCGGCTCCCCCGCGTAGAACGGCGTCCCGGGCACGTACGCCACGTCGTGCCTGACGACCTCGGGCAGCAGGGCAGCGGTGTCGTAGCCGTCGGGCAGCTTGGCCCAGACGAACGTGCCGCCCTCCGGGCGGAGCCAGGTGGACCCCTCGGGCAGCGCGTCCCCGAGTCCGGCGAGCATCGCGTCACGGTTCTCGCGGTACTTCCCGGCCACGTGCGCGACGTGCGCGTCCAGGTCGTTGTCCGCCAAGTACCGTGCCGCGGCGAGCTGGTTGACGGTCGGGGTGTGCAGGTCGGCGGCCTGCTTGGCGACGACACAGGCCCTCAGGAGCGCCGCGGGCCCCCGCAGCCAGCCCAGGCGCATACCGGGCGCCATGACCTTGGAGAAGCTGCCGAGCAGTACGGTGCGGTCCTCCGCGCCGGGGTACGAGGCGATCCACGGCACCCGCTCCCCCTCGAACCGCAGCTCCCCGTACGGGTCGTCCTCCACGATCCACAGCCCGCGCCGCGCGGCGACGTCGGCGATGGCGGCGCGGCGCCCGGCGGGCAGGGTGCGGCCGGTGGGGTTCTGGAAGGTGGGGACGGTGTAGAGCAGCTTGGGCCGGTGGAGGGCGACGAGATCGTCGAGGGCGTCCGGGTCGATCCCGGCCTCGTCGCACGGCACGGGCACGACGTGCGCGCCCG
The DNA here is from genome assembly GCF_040730185.1 of Streptomyces sp. Je 1-332. Classification (NCBI taxonomy): domain Bacteria; kingdom Bacillati; phylum Actinomycetota; class Actinomycetes; order Kitasatosporales; family Streptomycetaceae; genus Streptomyces; species Streptomyces sp. Je 1-332. Next base: position 4,579,208 of record NZ_CP160402.1, on the reverse strand, counting down.
CGAAGCCGAAGGCCTGGAGGGCGGCGAGGTAGCAGGGGTTCTCGACGAGGATGGTCTCGCCGGGCTCGATGAGGGCGGTGGCGAGCAGGGACAGCGCCTGCTGGGAGCCGGTGGTGACGATGAGGTCGTCGGCCGAGGTCGCGAGCCCCCGCGCGGAGAACCGCTGGGCGATGGCGGTACGCAGGGCGGGTTCGCCCTCGGTGGTGGCGTACTGGAGCGCGCGCTCGGGCTGTTCGGTGAGCGCGGCCTGGAAGGCGGCCGCGATGCCGCGCTTGTCGAACAGGCCGGGGGCGGGGAGCCCGCCCGCGAAGTTGATGACCTCGGGCCGCGCGGTCACAGCCAGGATGTCCCGTACCGGCGAGCCCCCGACCGAGGCGGCACGCGCGGCGAGCGGCGGGGTGGGTGCGGCGGTGGGGGCGGGCTCGGTGACGGTCACGGCGACGGCTCCTTCGGCACGGACGGACGGCTCGATTCGCACCCTAGGCACGCAAGTGCCGCCTACACACGCCATTCCGGGATGCGGACCGGGCCGTTCGGACCGCTGCCGCCCCGCCTCCGGCGACTACTCGCCGGCGTCCACCCCTTGGTCGTCGTCACGATTCGTCTTCATCCACTTCTTGCTGTCGAGCGAGTACCCGTAGACGGGACGGCTCCGGTCGCCGCTCGTGGCGAACGGCTTGCCCGTGTCGTCGATGCGGACGGTTCCGTGCCGGGTGCCGCTCGACCACTCCAGCTCCAAGTACCACCGTACGAAGCGGGTGTTGGCGGTCGCGTTGACGTAGAACGCCTCCGGGTCGCTCGCGCTCACCTTGAACGGGAAGCCGCTCTCCCCCGCCTGCGGGGCCGGGCGCGGCACCGACGCGTCCAGGTCGACGTCGAAGGAGTGCTGCGGCACGCTGCCGCCGCAGCCGACGCCGATGTATCCCATCTTGTAGTTGTTCCACGCGAGGGGCGCGCTGGTTCCGGCGACGCGGACGTTCAGGGACTCCAGGACGACGGTGTCCTCGCCCGTGCCCTGGACGGTCAGCTTCACGGTCTGGTCCCGGGCGGAGACCGCCCCGTTCGCGGACACCCAGCCGGCGGCGTCCTGTTCGTTGGGGGGCGGGGAGAGGGTGCCGGGGGCCTTGTCGACGAGATAGGGGTGGCCGCAGGGGGCGTCCCAGTACTGGGGCTGGGTGGAGACGGTCACCGGGGCGTACCCGTTGCCGGTGCCACCGCTGCCGCCGCCCTTGGGCGCCCGGGTCCTGCCATCACCCTGCTCGCCCCCGCCGGACGGCTTCTCGGAACCGGCCGTCTCCTTGCCGCCGCCCTTGCTCTTCCCGGGCTCCTTCTCGGAGGGTGACGCGGACGCGGCGTCGGGGCTCTTGTCCAACTCCCCGCCCACCTCGCTCGGGGAGTCGGTGGCCACGTGGTCACGGTCACCGCCACCAGTAGCGGCCTGTACGGCGAAGGCGGTGGCGCCGAGCGCGAGTACGAGACCGGCGGCGACAAGAACACGCGCCCTGGGCAGACGCCGCCCGGCCGCCACGGGGGCACGCCCGATGACGATGCCGGGCGCACCACTGCCGGGGCCCTCATCCGCGTCCGCGCCCTCGCCCTCGCCCCTCTCGTCGTCGGCCACGGCGTCAGGAGTGTCAGAGGCAGCGTCAGGGTCAGCGACAGGAGCAGGAACCGGAACCGGAGACGGAGACGGAGACGGAGACGCAGGAACAGCAGACGCCTCCTCCTTACGATCACCGCGCGCCGCATCGGCCAGGATCCACCGCCGATGGACCTCGACCATCTCCTCCCGGGAGGCCCCGCACACCCGGGCCAGCCGCTCCAGCGGAGCGAACTCCGTGGGTACGGCGGACCCGTTCACATACCGGTGCAGCGTCGACGTCGACACATGCAACCGCTTGGCCAGCGCCCCGTAGCTGAGCCCCGACCGCTCCTTCAGCTCCCGCAGCAACTCCGCGAGATCGCCCGCCCCCACGCTCTCTCCATTCCATCCAGCCGTTCCAAGGAACGGAGTTTCCGCAGTTCACAGCCGTAAGACTGTCCCAACGTCCCCAACTGCCGTCCCACACTGGTTCCTGGGACAAAACCCCGCACAAGCTGTGGCCATACAAGCACGCCGCATCCGGGGACACCTCGGCGCGGCGCACGTCACTCCCGTCACACCGAAAGAGACCAGCCATGCGACTCACCACCAAGGCCGCCGCCACCGCCGCAGCTCTCACCGCCGCCCTCTCGCTCACCGCACTCGGCAGCGCCGCGTCGGCCGCGACCCCCGCCGCGAAGTCGGCTCCGGTCACCTGCACCGCCGCCACCACCAAGGTCACCATCGCCGAGGTCGACCGCCCCATCAACCACCTGCTCCTGAAGGCCAAGAACACGGGCACGAAGACGTGTTACGCGTACGGCGCCCCGTTCCTCCGCTTCGACGAGGGCCAGTCGGCCACACCGTGGGTGGAGGCGAGCAAGCCTCAGGCAGTCGTCACGCTGAAGCCGGGCCAGACGGCGTACGCGGCCATCGGCACGTCATCCCCGGAGGGTTCGGAAGGCTCCCAGGCCCAGAACCTGGAGGCCTACTTCTCCAACCGCACGATGAACGGCAGCGTAGGCAACCCGGCGGCGCCGAAGCTCCCGGAAGGCGGCGTGTACGTGGACAGCTCGGCCTACGTCACGTACTGGCAGACGACGGCTTCGGACGCCCTGATGTGGTGACGACCCTCGTACGCGGGTGGGTGGCTGATGGTCCCTCCATCAGCCACCCACCCTCACCCACGGATAAGTACCGCATGCCCAACGCCGCCCCCACCTCCAACCCCGGTCACGGCCTGCTCGACCGCGCGGTCGACGAGGGCTACGGCGCCGACGGCTTCTCCCGCCTGGTCACCCTGCTCAAGCAGGACCAGGTACCCACCCAGGCCTAGGGAATCAGCACGACCTTCCCCGTGGTCTCCCGCCGCTCCATGGCCGCGTGGGCCCGAGCCGCCTCCGCGAGCGGGTACGTCTGCACCGCAGGCACCAACTGCCCCTTGGCCGCGGCCTCCAGGGCGCGCCGCTCCTGATCGGGTCCGTCCTCGGGCCTGGCCAGCAGCCGCATCAGCGCGTTGGTGACCGCGATCCCCCGCTCCTCCACGACACCCGCGTCCGGCTCGAACCCTTCCTGTGAGGACCAGCCGATGACCACGTACCGCCCGCCCCTGCCGATGAGCCCGAACGCGGCGGCGGACTTCTCGCCTCCCACCCCGTCGAGTACGACACTCACCTCACGCCCGTCGAGGCGCTCGCGCACGGTGTCCGCCCAGCCGGGCCGGTTGTAGTCGACGGCGAGGTCGGCGCCGAGTTCCCAGACGGCCTCCACCTTGTCGGCCCCGCCCGCGGCGCCGATCACGACCGCGCCCACGGACAGCGCGTACTGCACCACGAGCCGACCGACACCACCCGCGGCGGATGTCACCAACACGACGTCGTCGGCGGCGAGTTGAGCGATGTCCAGGAGTCCGATGGCCGTCGCCCCGGTCATCACCATGGCCACGGCGGCCTCGAACCCGAGCCCGTCCGGCACCTCGTGCAGCTGCGCGAGGTCGGCCACCGACAGTTCGGCGTATCCGCCGGGTTCGCTGCGCGGGGTCACGACGGCTCGCCCCAGCCACTCGGGGTCCACGCCGGGGCCCACCGCGTCGACGATCCCGGCGACCTCTCCGCCGAAGACGGCTGGCAGCTCGGGCTCCGGCGGCGCCATGTCACCCGCCGCACCCTGCCGCAGGACGGTCTCGACGAAGTGAACTCCCGCCGCCCGTACGGCGATACGCACCTGGCCCGGCCCCGCGACGGGGTCGGGCCAGGTCTCGTACGTCAGGTTCTCGGCGGGTCCGAACTCGTGCAGCACCACGGCGCGCATACGTCCTCCTCAGAACGTCGACGCCCGTCGTTCGGAACGCCGATGCACACCACCCTGCAACCTCAATCAAACTTGAGGTCAAGGAGGTCGAGGAGGTCAAGCCCCGCCCATGCCGGCACCCTCAGAGCTTCCGCGCCACCTCGGTCGCCCAGTACGTGAGGATCATGTTCGCGCCCGCGCGCTTGATGCCGGTGAGCGACTCCATGATCGCCTGGTCGCGGTCGATCCAGCCGCGCTCGGCGGCAGCCTCGATCATCGCGTACTCGCCGCTGATCTGGTACGCCGCCACCGGCACGTCGACCGCGTCGGCGACCTTGGAGAGGATGTCCAGGTAGGGGCCCGCGGGCTTCACCATCACCATGTCGGCGCCCTCGTCGAGGTCGAGCGCAAGCTCACGCAGGGACTCGCGGGCGTTGGCCGGGTCCTGCTGGTAGGTCTTGCGGTCGCCCTTCAGGGACGAGCCGACGGCCTCGCGGAAGGGGCCGAAGAAGGCCGACGAGTACTTGACGGTGTAGGCCAGGATGGAGACGTCCTCGTGCCCGACCTGGTCCAACGCGTCGCGGATGACGCCGACCTGACCGTCCATCATGCCGCTGGGCCCCACGACGTGGGCTCCCGCGTCGGCCTGGACCTGCGCCATCTCCGCGTACCGCTCAAGGGTGGCGTCGTTGTCCACGCGGCCCTCGGCGTCGAGCACACCACAGTGACCGTGGTCGGTGAACTCGTCGAGGCACAGGTCGGACATGACGATGAAGTCGTCGCCGACCTCGGCGCGCACGTCACGCAGGGCGACCTGGAGAATCCCGTCCGGGTCGGTACCGACCGTTCCCGCGGCGTCCTTCTTCTCCTCCTCCGGCACCCCGAAGAGCATGATCCCGGAGACCCCGGCCTCCATCGCCTCGACGGCGGCCTTCTTGAGGCTGTCGCGGGTGTGCTGGACGACGCCGGGCATGGCGCCGATCTCCACGGGGGAGCTGATCCCCTCGCGCACGAACGCGGGCAGGATCAGGTCGGCCGGGTGCAGCCGCGTCTGGGCGACCATGCGCCGCATGGCGGAGGTCGTCCGAAGGCGGCGGGGCCTGGCCCCGGGGAAGGATCCGTACTTGGTCACTGTTCTCTTCACCTCACGAAAAGACTGCGGCCCCGGCTGAGGATCTCAGCCGGGGCCAGGGAAGCAACTAGCCCGTCCGGCGATTGAGGACGAACTCGGCGAAGCCGGTGGTTACGGTACGCCGTATCCCGCCCCGCGCCGAAGGCTACGGTGCCGCACGCCGCCTACGGGACCCGGGCCGCCGCTCGCTGGGCCGGGTGACGGGGTCCCCCGCGTCGAGCGCGGCCATCCGGCGCCGCGTCCCGAACTCGGCGAGTGCCGCCGCCAGTTTGTGCACCGAAGGCTCCGGGGCCATCACGTCCACCCGGAGCCCGTGCTCCTCCGCGGTCTTGGCGGTGGCGGGGCCGATACACGCGATGACGGTCACGTTGTGCGGCTTGCCCGCGATGCCGACGAGGTTCCGCACGGTCGACGAGGACGTGAAGAGCACGGCGTCGAAGCCGCCGCCCTTGATCGCCTCACGCGTGTCCGCCGGGGGCGGCGACGCGCGAACCGTCCGGTAGGCGGTCACGTCATCGACCTCCCACCCGAGGTCGATGAGCCCGGCGACCAGCGTCTCCGTGGCGATGTCGGCCCGCGGCAGGAAGACACGGTCGATCGGGTCGAAGACCGGGTCGTACGGCGGCCAGTCCTCCAGGAGGCCGGCGGCCGACTGCTCACCGCTGGGCACCAGGTCGGGCTTCACGCCGAAGGCGATCAGCGCCGCCGCGGTCTGCTCGCCGACCGCCGCGACCTTGATCCCGGCGAAGGCGCGCGCGTCGAGCCCGTACTCCTCGAACTTCTCGCGCACCGCCTTGACTGCGTTGACCGAGGTGAAGGCGATCCACTCGTAGCGGCCCGTGACCAGGCCCTTGACCGCGCGCTCCATCTGCTGGGGCGTACGCGGCGGCTCGACGGCGATGGTCGGCACCTCGTGCGGCACCGCGCCATAGGAGCTCAGCTGGTCGGAGAGCGAGGCCGCCTGCTCCTTCGTACGCGGTACGAGCACACGCCACCCGAAGAGCGGCTTCGACTCGAACCACGACAGCTGGTCGCGCTGGGCAGCGGCGGACCGCTCACCGACCACGGCTATGACGGGCTGTCCTCCGTCGGGCGAGGGCAGCACCTTCGCCTGCTTGAGCACCTGGGCGATGGTGCCCAGGGTCGCCTGCCAGGTGCGCTGCCGCGTCGTCGTGCCGGCGACGGTGACGGTCATCGGGGTGTCCGGCTTGCGGCCGGCCGAGACGAGTTCACCGGCGGCCGCCGCCACGGAGTCCAGGGACGTCGACACGACCAAGGTCCCGTCGGATGCCCCCACCTCGCTCCAGCAGCGGTCGGACGCGGTGCGCGCGTCGACGAAACGCACGTCCGTGCCCTGGGCGTCGCGCAGCGGAACACCCGCGTAGGCGGGTACACCGACCGCCGCCGCGATGCCGGGCACGACTTCGAAGGAGATGCCCTCGGCGGCGCAGGCGAGCATCTCCTCGGCGGCGTAGGTGTCGAGGCCGACGTCGCCGCTGACGGCACGCACGACCCGCTTGCCGCCCCTCGCTGCCTCCATGACAAGATTGGTGGCGGCTCGCAATGACGAGGCTTCGGCGATCGCTGACGCGTCGTCAACTGCCCCTGGCTGAGGTGTGTCCACACCTCCCCTGGCATGCGCGGATACGACGTCGAGCACATCCGGCTCGGCGATCAGTACGTCCGCTCGGGCCAGCGCCTCGACGGCGCGCAGCGTAAGTAGTCCCGGATCTCCGGGTCCGGCACCCAGGAAGGTGACGTGCCCGTGTGCGGGAAGGCCGGGAAGGTTCGAGGTGGGGCTCAAAGTGCTCGCTCCCCCATCAGACCGGCCGCGCCCTTGGCAAGCATCTCGGCAGCGAGTTCGCGGCCGAGCGCCATGGCTTGGTCATGCGTCTCAGGCACGGGACCGGTGGTGGACAGCTGCACCAGCGTCGAGCCGTCGGTTGCCCCGACGACGCCGCGCAGGCGCATTTCCTTGACAATCTGCCCGTCGGCCAGCAAGTCGGCCAACGCACCCACAGGTGCGCTGCAACCGGCTTCCAGGGCGGCGAGCAGGGATCGCTCGGCGGTCACGGCGGCCCGGGTGTACGGGTCGTCGAGCTCGGCGAGCGCGGCGGTCAGTGACGCGTTGGACGCGGCACATTCGATCGCCAGTGCCCCCTGGCCGGGGGCGGGCAGAACTGTGTCGACCGACAGGAAGTCGGTCACCTCGTCGATCCTGCCGACGCGGTGGAGCCCGGCGGCGGCGAGGACGACGGCGTCGAGCTCGCCCTTGTGCACGAACCCGATGCGGGTGTCGATGTTGCCGCGGATCGGCACGGTCTCTATGGCGAGTCCGTGGCTGCGAGCGTAGGCGTTGAGCTGCGCCATGCGGCGGGGCGAGCCGGTGCCGACGCGCGCGCCGCTCGGCAGCTCGGGGAAGGTCATCCCGTCGCGTGCGATGAGCACGTCGCGGGGGTCCTCGCGCAGCGGGACCGCGGCCAGGACCAGGTCGTCGGGCTGCGTGGTCGGCAGGTCCTTCAGCGAGTGGACGGCGAAGTCGACCTCGCCGGCGAGCAGCGCGTCGCGCAGGGCGGTCACGAAGACGCCGGTGCCGCCGATCTGCGCGAGCTGCTCACGGGACGTATCGCCGTACGTCGTGATCTCCACGAGCTCTACGGGGCGGCCGGTCAACTGGCTCACTGTTTCGGCCACTTGCCCGGACTGGGCCATGGCCAGCTTGCTGCGCCGTGTCCCGAGCCTCAGTGCCCTCTCGGTCATGCCCGGCCTCGATTCGGATCTGTTTGCGTTGCGTTCTGTTCGGTGGGTTCGTTGACCTTGTCGGCCCTGCTGACGGCGGCGACCGTCTGCGGGTCGAGGTCGAAGAGGGTGCGCAGCGCGTCGGCGTACCCGGCGCCGCCGGGCTCGCTCGCCAACTGCTTGACGCGCACGGTGGGCGCGTGGAGCAGCTTGTCGACGACGCGGCGGACGGTCTGGGTGATCTCCGCGCGCTCCTTCTCCGGAAGTCCGGGGAGCCGTCCGTCGAGCCGCGCGATCTCGTTCGCGACGACGTCGGCGGCCATGGTGCGCAGGGCGACCACGGTCGGCGTGATGTGCGCGGCCCGCTGCGCGGCGCCGAAGGCGGCGACCTCGTCGGAGACGATCGCGCGCACGCGCTCCACGTCGTCGGCCATGGGGGCGTCGGCGGATGCCTCGGCGAGCGACTCGATGTCGACGAGGCGTACGCCGTCGATGCGGTGCACGGCGCCGTCGATGTCGCGGGGCATGGCCAGGTCGAGCAGGGCGAGCAGGACGTTGCCGGTCTCGACGATCGAGGGGCGGCGCCGGTTCTCGGGCACGCGCCCGGTGGCGGTGACGGCCGCGGCGAGGGCGGTGATGGTGTCGGCCTCGCGCTGCGGGTCGTCGCGGCGCTCGGCGGGTGCGTTGTCCACCCAGGCCGCGTGCTGCTCCAGGGTCGCGGCGTCCATCCCGGCGACGGCTTCCTCGCCCATGACGGAGAAGCCGACGCCGCGGCCGACGGTTCCGTCACCGGAGAGCCCGAGCGGGCAGGCCTCGTCGGGGTCGGCGGGGACCTCGGCGGAGGCGCGCGGGGCGGGGGTGGCCGTGCTCGCCCCGCCGGACGCGCGCGGCGCACCGACGACGGCGGGCGTGCCGGTGCGGTCGGCGACCCCGGCGGCGACGGCCTCCGCGGTCAGTACGAGGCCTGTGGCCCCGGTGCAGGAGACCGCGACATCGGCACGTGTCAGTTCGGCCGCCACCTGGTCCATCGGAACGGCACGCGCGACGGTGCCCGTGCCGCCCTCCGCGAGGATCTCTGCCAGGCGGTGTGCCCGGTCGAGCGTGCGGTTGGCGACGACCACCTCGTGGACCCCGGCCCGCGCGAGCGTGGCAGCGGCCAGCGAGGACATGGACCCGGCGCCGATGACGAGGGCGCGCTTGCCCTTGGCCCAGGTCTCGACCGGCTCGCGCCCGGCGAGCTGTTCGAGGCCGAAGGTCACGAGCGACTGCCCGGCCCGGTCGATGCCGGTCTCCGAGTGCGCGCGCTTGCCGACCCGCAGGGCCTGCTGGAAGAGATCGTTGAGGAGGCGCCCCGCGGTGTGCAGCTCCTGGGAGCGCGCGAGGGCGTCCTTGATCTGGCCGAGGATCTGGCCTTCGCCGACGACCATCGAGTCCAGGCCGCAGGCCACCGAGAACAGGTGGTGGACGGCTCGGTCCTCGTAGTGGACGTAGAGATAAGGGGTGAGCTCTTCGAGGCCCACGCCACTGTGCTGCGCGAGCAGGGTCGACAGCTCGGCGACGCCCGCGTGGAACTTGTCCACGTCGGCGTAGAGCTCGATGCGGTTGCAGGTGGCGAGCACGGCCGCTTCGGCGGCGGGCTCGGCGGCGAGCGTGTCCTGCAGGAGCTTGGCCTGCGCGTCCACGGTGAGCGCGGCCCGCTCCAGGACGCTCACCGGAGCGCTGCGGTGGCTCAGGCCCACGACGAGGAGACTCATGCCGGCATCACGGCGGGGACGTCCCCGTCGGGTCCTTTGCGCTGCTGCTTGGCGGCGGCGGGCGGCACGACGCCGTCGGCAGCCGCTTCCTCGCCGGCCTTGCGCTGCTCGTGGAAGGCGAGGATCTGCAGCTCGATGGAGAGGTCCACCTTGCGTACGTCGACGCCCTCGGGCACGGAGAGAACGGTGGGCGCGAAGTTCAGGATCGAGGTCACACCGGCGGCGACGAGCCGCTCGCAGACCTGCTGGGCGGCGCCCGCCGGGGTGGAGATGACGCCGATGGAGACGCCGTTGTCGCTGATGATCTTCTCGAGCTCGTCCGTGTGCTGCACCGGCATGCCCGCGACGGGCGTGCCCGCCATGGCCGGGTCGGCGTCGATCAGCGCGGCGACACGGAAGCCACGAGAGGCGAACCCGCCGTAATTGGCAAGGGCCGCACCGAGGTTACCGATGCCGACGATGACGACGGGCCAGTCCTGGGTCAGGCCGAGCTCGCGTGAGATCTGGTAGACGAGGTACTCGACGTCGTAGCCCACACCGCGCGTCCCGTAGGAGCCGAGGTAGGAGAAGTCCTTGCGCAGCTTCGCGGAGTTGACCCCCGCGGCGGCCGCGAGCTCCTCGGAGGAGACCGTGGGCACCGAGCGCTCCGACAGAGCGGTGAGGGCTCGGAGGTACAGCGGAAGCCTGGCGACGGTGGCCTCGGGAATCCCTCGGCTGCGGGTCGCCGGTCGGTGAGTTCGGCCAGTTGCCACGGTGCTCCTGCGGGTAGAGCGGGGCTGCAGGCGGTCACACGTCCCCAGACCGCCCCGTCGAATGCAGGCTATGTCTTTGTGAACGCGTGCACAAAGATGGTGTCCGATTTGCCCGGCCAACGTGACCGGGGTCACGCGCCCCGGGCGCGTGTTCCGGGAACCGGCGCACATGAGGCCGCGGTGCTCAATTGATGGGGGCAAAACCGCACACTCTCCTCACGATCATCGCCCCCGAGACCAAAACCGCCCACGATCCTAAGGGACCATTCCGGCCGTTTGGACTCGTCGGTCAGTGACGATTCGGACTACGGAGCGAGCTCGCGCCGCAGTCGCTCTTCGTTCACGCGCCAGAAAGTGTGCTGCTCCCCGTCGACCAGAACCACCGGGATCTGCTCCCAGTAGGCCCGGTTGAGCTCTTCGTCCTGCGTGATGTCCTTCTTCTCCCATACGACTCCAAGATCGCCGCAGACCTTCTCGATCACCAGCTGTGCTTCATCGCACAGATGACAACCGGGCTTTCCGATCAAGGTGACCGTCCGGTCCTGGGGCTTCTTCTTCTCCGTGCGGCGAAAAATCGGGCTCATGACACCATTCTCGCCCCGCCGACGCGCCGCGCGGGCCGCCTCTTTAACGGTGCGGTCGCGCAGAGTTCACAGCGCCGCATCCTGCCGACTCCGGCACGACCGAACGAACTAGCTATGCTCACGACATGGCCGCTCTCGGATGGCTCACCCCCCGTAGGCGCTCCGCCACTGCGCGAAGCGTGCTGGCAGGCGAGGCCTCGGCTGAGGCAGCGCGCAAGACGTCCCAGGAGCTGGAGGCCCTCGACGAGGCCGCGGTCCTCGACGCGGCGCCCCAGGAGCCCGAGGAGCCGGAGTTCCCGGTCTTCGGCGACGACAAGGCCGCCGCCTTCTTCGACCTCGACAACACCGTGATGCAGGGCGCCGCGATCTTCCACTTCGGCCGCGGCCTCTACAAGCGGAAGTTCTTCGAGCGCCAGGAGCTGGCCCGATTCGCCTGGCAGCAGGCGTGGTTCAGGCTCGCGGGCGTCGAGGACCCCGAGCACATGCAGGACGCCCGCGACAGCGCCCTGTCCATCGTCAAGGGCCACCGCGTCGCCGAGCTGATGTCCATCGGCGAGGAGATCTACGACGAGTACATGGCCGAGCGCATCTGGCCCGGCACCCGCGCCCTGGCCCAGGCCCACCTGGACGCGGGCCAGAAGGTCTGGCTGGTCACGGCCGCCCCGGTGGAGACGGCGACGATCATCGCCCGCCGCCTCGGCCTGACCGGCGCGCTCGGCACGGTCGCCGAGTCCGTGGACGGTGTCTATACGGGAAAGCTCGTCGGTGAGCCCCTGCACGGCCCGGCGAAGGCCGAGGCGGTGCGCGCGCTGGCGTCGGCGGAGGGCCTGGACCTGTCCCGCTGCGCCGCGTACAGCGATTCGCACAACGACATCCCGATGCTCTCGCTCGTCGGGCATCCGTACGCGATCAATCCCGACGCCAAGCTGCGCAAGCACGCGCGTGAGCGGGACTGGCGGCTGCGGGACTACCGCACCGGACGCAAGGCCGCCAAGGTCGGCATCCCGGCCGCCGCGGGCGTCGGCGCCCTCGCGGGCGGCACGGCAGCGGCCATCGCCCTGCACCGCCGCCGCCACTGAACATTCTCTCGGTCCTACCCCGCCCGGGCCCTCGCCAGTCACGTTGGTAGCACTCGGCCACAACACGCCCCGTGCTTAGACGGAATGTGACCCAAATCGATCAACAAGCGGTCACTGTGCGCTACTTGAACGGACATAGACCGGTTACAGAAGCGACGTAATCGGTGATTTGAGCAACTGGGTGTAGCGCCGCCTGTACGAAGCGTTATTCTCCTCAGACGCATTACGGACCCCACACGTCGCTACGACGGGTGAACGGTTCCGCACTGCACGTGATGGAAGCTCTGCCTCTGGGAGTCCCGTGTACCCACACGTCGGGGTTGACGCCTCGGGCCTGGCTACGCTGCGCGCAACGGTCGCCGACCGCTTGCGCGGCTTCGTCCCCACCGCGTACGCCGGCCCCGCCGTCCCCGCATTTGCCGTCCCCACACCCGCCGGGCCCGTCTATGCCCTGGCGGACAGCGGCGCGGCGGTCAGCAGACGATCTCGGTCCTCCGCTGCCGCCACCTCAACCCCCACCCACCGCCGTCCCGCCGCGGACAGCGACAGCGCCCGCATGATGGACCTCGTCGAACGCGCCCAGGCGGGCGAGTCCGACGCCTTCGGCCGTCTCTACGACCAGTACAGCGACACGGTCTACCGCTACATCTACTACCGCGTCGGCGGCAAGGCGACCGCCGAGGATCTCACCAGCGAGACCTTTCTGCGCGCCCTGCGCCGCATCAGCACGTTCACCTGGCAGGGCCGCGACTTCGGCGCCTGGCTCGTCACCATCGCTCGCAACCTGGTCGCCGACCACTTCAAATCGAGCCGTTTCCGCCTCGAAGTGACCACGGGCGAAATGCTCGACGCCAACGAGGTCGAGCGCAGCCCCGAGGACTCCGTCCTGGAGTCCCTCTCCAACGCCGCACTGCTCGACGCCGTGCGCCGCCTCAACCCCCAGCAGCAGGAGTGCGTGACCCTGCGCTTCCTGCAAGGCCTCTCGGTCGCCGAGACCGCCCGGGTCATGGGCAAGAACGAGGGCGCGATCAAGACCCTCCAGTACCGCGCCGTCCGTACGCTGGCCCGGCTGCTGCCCGACGACGTGCGCTAGCGCCGCACGCCGTCCGTAGCCGTCCGCGACCCCTCCGTGACCGTGCGGAGCGCCCAACTCACGCTCCGTGGCGGCCAGATGGCCGTCCCGGAATTAGGGCGGTCCGATCATCCTCCGTCCGTAACCCAAGTGCCGCGACGCTCGTTGTGCGGGATGCAGGCTCCCTGTGGTCGCCCCCTGACTGCCTCCGCTCACTCTTTCGTGTGGAAGTGTTCAGGTCGGGCAACCCTCAGGACCCCCTGGGGAGTCGACCGTCATGACGAGAGGAGGTGCCGCCAGTGATCGCGAACGTATCGGCACACCGGCGGGCGAACGCCTTCGCCCAGGCCCTGGAGGAGCAATCCGACCAGGGCCCGGCGGCCGAGCAGTCCGAAGGTTCCGTCACGCCCGATCCCGTGCCGTCCGAACAGACGGCCCCGGACAGGATGTTGACCCTGGCGACCGGCCTCGGCGAGCTGCCGAAGCCGGAGCTGGATCCCGAGGTGAAAGTGGTCCAGCGGGCCCAGCTCGTAGCTGCCATGGAGGCCATGCTCCTTGAGGGCACGGCCGCGGGCGGTGGGACGATCGGCACCTCGGTGCCCGAACAGCGGTCCCGCAAGGGTGCCCACCGGGCCACGGGGCTGCGCAAACTGAAGCCGCGCTCCCGGCTTTCGCAAGGCATCGCCGCGGGCGGGCTCACCGTCGGCGTGGCCGCCGGCGCGTTCAGCGGGGTGGCCGCGGCCAGCTCCGACGCACTCCCGGGCGATTCGCTGTACGGCCTGAAGCGCGGCATGGAAGACCTCAAGCTCGGTATGGCCGACGGCGACAGCGACAAGGGCGGGGTCTATCTCGACCACGCGTCGACGCGCCTGAACGAAGCCCGCCGGCTGATGGAGCGAGGCCGCAGCGGCGACCTCGACCACGAATCGCTCGGTGAGATCAGGCGAGCCCTCTCCGGCATGCGGCACGACGCCACGGAAGGCCACCGCCTGCTCCACCAGGCGTACGAGAGGGACGGCTCGATCGGCCACATCCAGACCCTGTCCGCCTTCACCGAGTCGCACCGCAGGAGCTGGAGCGACCTGCAGAGCAGGCTGCCCGTCCAGCTCGGTGACGTGGGCGAGCAGGTGAGTTCGGTCTTCGACGCGATGGACCAGGAGGTGGAGCCCCTCCGCTCGCTCCTCCCGCGTACACCGGACAAGAGCGACGCCCCCGGACAGCCGAGCCAGGGCGACTCGTCCGGCTCCACGACCCCGGACAGCCCCTCGGCCCCGGACTCGTCCCCGCGGGAGGGTTCGAGCGCCGACAACAGCAGGCCCCGCCCGTCCACATCGGACGGCGGCGGCAAGGACGACGGCCTCCTCGGCGGCAACACGGGCGGTCTCCTCGACCCGCCGAAGTCCGACACGACTCCGAGCAGCCCGGCGGACGGCAAGTCGTCCGCCAAGGAGCCCCCGTCGGCCAAGCCGGACGTCACGGTCCCGCCGATCCTGCCCGGGCTGCTGCCGGGCCTGGGGATCGACGAAGAGGACGTGAAGTAGCAGCGGCGACGCGACATGGGTGAGGGGCCGGACCTACGAGGTCCGGCCCCTCACGCATGTCGTCAGAAGAAGACCGACCGCCGCTGCACGAGCAGCTTGTACAGCGTGTGCTGAATCTGCTCCCTGACCTGGTCGGTCAGGTTGAACATCAGCATCGGGTCCTCCGCCGCCTCCGGCGGATACCCGTCCGTGGGGATCGGCTCCCCGAACTGGATCGTCCACTTCGTCGGCAACGGCACGGCGCCCAGCGGACCGAGCCAGGGGAACGTGGGCGTGATCGGGAAGTAGGGGAAGCCGAGCACCCGCGCCAGCGTCTTCGCGTTGCCGATCATCGGGTAGATCTCCTCGGCTCCCACGATCGAGCAGGGGACGATCGGCGTACCGGCCCGCAGCGCGGTGGAAACGAAACCGCCCCGCCCGAACCGCTGCAGCTTGTAGCGCTCGCTGAACGGCTTCCCGATGCCCTTGAAGCCCTCCGGCATCACCCCGACCAGCTCACCCCGCTCGAGCAGCCGCTCCGCGTCCTCGGCGCACGCCAGCGTGTGCCCCGCCTTGCGCGCCAGTTCGTTGACCACCGGCAGCATGAAGACGAGGTCCGCCGCGAGCAGCCGCAGATGCCGCCCGTCGGGGTGGTTGTCGTGCACGGCAACCTGCATCATCAGGCCGTCGAGCGGCAGCGTCCCCGAGTGGTTCGCGACGATCAGCGCCCCGCCGTCCGACGGGATGTTCTCGATGCCCTTCACCTCGACGCGGAAGTACTTCTCGTACAGCGGCCGCACCAGGGACATCAGGACCTGGTCGGTCAGCTCCTCGTCGTAACCGAAGTCGTCGACCTCGTAATCGCCCGTGAGCCGTCGGCGCAGAAACGCGAGGCCGCCCGCGATACGCCGCTCCAGGCCACCGCCACCGCCCCGCTGCTCGGGCCCGGCGCCGGCGCCGGTCTCCGCCCCGAGGGCCTCCTGTCGCGAAGGCTGCGGCTCGGCCCGCTCCACCTGCGGCTCTCCGTCCTGCTGGCCGGGCATGGCCGTGACCTCACGCACGGCTGCCGGATCGTTCTTGCGCCGGGCCGTGCCCGCGCCCCTGCGTCGCGTCGGGCGCTGCGCACCCGCGCGCGACCGGTCGTCGTCGAACGGAATGACCTTGGCGTCCGCCATCGTTGACGCTCTCCTCAGTTGGCGCTCTGGTTGCCCGCGAAGGGCAGTGTGGCGATCCGGTCGATGGCCCCCGCGACGGCCTGCGGCGGCAGAAGTCCCGGACCCCGACTGCGTACGAAATCCGCGAAGGTCTCCGCGGTCGTGTACTTGGGGCTGAAGCCCAGTGTCTCGCGCATCTGCCGGGTGGCGACGACCCGGCCGTGGGTGAGCAGCCTGATCTGCTCGGGCGAGAAGTCGGTGGCGCCCAGGGTGCGCAGTGCCTGGCCGACCCAGGTGATCGCGGGCATGAACACCGGCAGCGTCGGACGCCCGAGGCGCCGTGCGCACTGCGACAGGAGCAGCAGGCCGTCACCGGCGATGTTGAACGTGCCGCTGTTGAGCGTCCCGCGCTCCGGTTCGCGCGCCCCGATGCGCAGGACCTCGATCGCGTCGTCCTCGTGCACGAACTGCAGCCGCGGGTCATAGCCGAAGACGGTCGGAAGGACCGGCAGCGAAAAGTACTCGGCGAGCGGGAAATCCGCCGCGGGCCCCAGGATGTTCGCGAACCGCAGCACGCAGACCGCGACATCGGGGCGACGGCGGGCGAAGCCGCGTACGTAACCCTCGACCTCGACCGTGTCCTTGGCGAAGCCGCCGCTCGGCAGCGACTTCGGCGGCGTCGTCTCGGTGAAGACCGCAGGGTCGCGCGGCGCGGAGCCGTACACGTTGGTGCTCGACTTCACCACGAGCCGCTTGACCGTCGGCGACTTCTGGCAGGCGCCGAGCAGCTGCATGGTGCCGATGACGTTGGTTTCCTTGAGCGAACCGCGGTTCCCGCCGGCCAGCGCGGTGCCCGTGACGTCCATGTGCACGACCGTGTCGACGGAGAACTCGGCGAGCACCTTGGCGATCGCGGGCTGCCGGATGTCGGCCTGGACGAAGTCGGCGCCGCCCAGATGGTGCTCGGGAGGGACCGCGTCCACGGCGACCACCCGGTCCACCTCAGGGTCCCGGAGCACACGTCGGACGAACCGTCCGCCCAGTGGTCGGGCCACCCCGGTCACGAGCACGACCTTGCCCAAGTTCAGCGCCTGCCTTCCCCAGCCCTCGAAGTCCTGCCGCGCCCCATCATCTCTCTCCTGGCACACGCTAGCGGGTGGTTGTTGCGCTGTGATGACCGCCTGCTGCAGGAAGTGACGACCTGCACATCCAAGCGCACGGACCAGACCCTACGGAAGACGCCCAGGACAATCAGGACAACCCTGCGAGTACGCCGAGGACATCCCGACGCGTACGCGTACCCCGAAAACGCCGAAGCCCTCCCGCCGGATGACGGGAGGGCTTCGGTACACGCTGAACAGCTGTCGCTTACTTCTTGTTACGACGCTGAACGCGGGTGCGCTTCAGCAGCTTGCGGTGCTTCTTCTTGGCCATCCGCTTACGCCGCTTCTTGATAACAGAGCCCACGACTACCCTCGCTCACTTCTCATCACTCGGTGCGGGGCAGCTGACTGGGCCCACACGACCTACGTCGGCCCTAGCCTACCCGCCCCCGGGTGAGGGACGTAATCGAGGGCGATCGACCGGCTCCGGTCAGCCCGCCTCGACTCCTACATAGGATTCGCGGAGGTACTCGTGAACCGCCTGCTCCGGGACCCGGAAGGACCTTCCGACCCGGATGGCGGGCAGATGACCGCTGTGCACCAAGCGGTACACGGTCATCTTGGACACTCGCATCACCGAGGCGACTTCCGCCACGGTCAAGAACTGAACCTCGTTCAGCGGCCTCTGGTCTGCAGCCATGACACCCCACCTGAACCTTCCGCACATGACGGGCACCGGCTTCCCCTTCCGGTGACGCTTCGTCGCTGCGCGCTCACTCCCCAGACTAGGGGCGGATGATGCGAGTGGGGAAGAGGAGTAGCGATCGGCCGCCTACTGTGACAGACACGCTCGATTGAGTACATAGCGAGTAAGCGGTCGGTAGTAATCAGACCGCACAGCGTCATCAAGCGGAACGACGACGGACACCTGTCCCTCGGCCTCTCCGACGAACAGCGCGGGATCATCCGTATCCGCCAGACCGATCGCCTCAAACCCCAGCTGACCTGCCCCGCAGACCCATCCGTGGTCCCCGATGACGAGCTCGGGAAGCGGCCCCTCAGCCTCCGCGGCGGCTGCCAGAGCGGCTCGAACCGGGAGCGGGGAGTGGGTATGTGCGCCGGTCTCACTCCCGGTGGGACGCGCGCCGGGTTCCCGCACCAGCGCGACTCCTTGTACGTAGTCAAGGTTGTACGTGCGTAGACCGAACCGGGTCGTTATGTCGACACTGTTGCCCTCCGCGGGGGTGAGGACGGTGCATCCGGCCGCCGACAAAGCGTCCGCCAGGGCGGCGTAGAAACCGAGGAGACGGTGCGGATGTCCCGTCCCGAAGAGCACGGGATGCCGCCTTCGTGCCGCTTCCGCGAGCCGCTCGGCGAAGGCGTCGAGCGCGACCAACGTCCGCTCCGGGTCGATGACATCGACCCCCGAGGTGTGCCGCGGGTCGGCGGACACCCCGCACTTGTCGGCCATGAGCCCCAGCAGGTCACCGGGTCCCCAATTCCACTCGGGATCGAGCCCGAGCAGTATCCGCGGATCCCGGGCCGCGAAGAGCCGATAGCTCCGCAGGCTCACTTCCCGCGTGGTGGCCACGGGCCCGGCCAGCCGGGCAGCCAACAGATGCGCACGCAACGCTCCGGTGCTCAACACGGGCTTGATGCTGACGCATAGGTCGGACCCCTGCTCCCAAAACCCCGGAAACCCCCCACAGTTGGGCTAACAAGACGTATTCTCGGCGCCCCCCGTCCTCCCTTGTGGGCAGGCGTTCCGCAAGGCGGAACGGGTGGGCACAACACCGAAGCTACTGGGCACCGACAGACAGGGCCTGGGGCCGGGGCCTGGGGCGGAGCCCCAGTTTCGGGAGGGGCCCTACGGCAACAACCCCCGCAGCGGAAACGCCGAGCGGCGAGCAGCAAGCACCGCCTGGTCGAGCCGATCCGCAGGGTCGTACCCGTCCTCCCACTCCGCCCAGGAGACGGGCCACCGCCCATCAGTCATCCGCGCAGGCGCCAACTGCCGCGTGCGAGCGAAGACTTCCTGCCGCCAGGCCTCGGGAATCTCCGTGGAGGGCGAGATCTCCCGCCCCGCGGCGATCGCGGTCAGATGCGTCCAGGACCGAGGCACCACATCCACCACTGCGTACCCGCCCCCACCGAGCGCGACCCACCGCCCATCGGCGTACGCATGCGCCAACTCATGGCAGGCGACCTGCACCGCCCGCTGCGCATCGAGCGACACGGCAAGGTGCGCGAGCGGATCCTCAAAATGAGTGTCGGCACCGTGCTGAGTGACGAGCACCTGCGGCCGAAACTCCGCAAGCAGCTCGGGCACCACCGCATGAAAGGCCCGCACCCACCCCGCGTCCCCCGTCCCCGCGGGCAGCGCGACATTGACGGCCGACCCCTCCGCCACGGAGGCCGCACCCGTCTCCTCGGGCCACCCGGTCTGCGGAAACAGCGTCCGGGGGTGCTCGTGCATCGAGATCGTCAGGACCCGCGGATCGTCCCAGAAGGACGCCTGCACCCCGTCCCCGTGGTGCACGTCCACATCCACGTACGCGACCCGCTCGGCGCCCAGTTCGAGGAGCCGCGCGATGGCCAACGAGGCGTCGTTGTAGATACAGAAACCCGAGGCGGACCCGGGCATCGCATGATGCAGCCCGCCCGCGAAGTTCACCGCGTGCAACGCTTCCCCACGCCAGACCGCCTCGGCCGCGCCCACCGACTGCCCGGCGATCAGCGCCGACGCGTCGTGCATCCCCGCGAAGGCGGGATCGTCCGGGGTGCCGAGGCCGTAACTGCCGTCCGCCGACGACGGATCGACGGATGCGGCCTTGACCGCCTCCACATAGTCCTCGCGATGCACGAGCCGCAGCGTCGAGTCGCCGGCACGCTTGGCCGCGACCACCTCCAGCTCGCGGTCGAGCCCGAAGGCACCGACCAGGCTTCTGGTCAGCGCGAGCCGGACCGGGTCCATGGGGTGCTCAGGACCGAAGTCATAGCCCGTTACTGCCTCGTCCCACATCAGCTGTGCGTGGCCGCTCATGCCCGTCACCGTATCGGTCCGCTCCGGGGGCGAAAGAACGGGCGTACAACAAGGTCACGAGCACCAACACCATGGGAACGAGCATCGCCCCGCGGTAGTTCCAGGCATCCCCGAGCGCGCCCACCAGCGGTGAACCGATCAGGAACCCGACGTAGTTGAAGACATTGAGCCGCGCGACGGCGGCATCCGAGGCCCCCGGGAAGAGCCGCCCCGCCGCGGCGAAGGTCTGCGGAACGATCACACACAGGCCGAGCCCGAGCACGGTGAATCCCAGAATCCCGGTCCACGCACCCGGAGCCACCGCCACGACGGCGAACCCCACGGCGCCCACCACCGACCCGGCCCGCACCACCGCCACGGCCCCGAACCGCCGAACGCCAAGGTCCCCGAGCGCCCGCCCGAGCAGGGTCATGACCATGTAGACGTTGTAGGGGACGGTCGAGACCTCCTCCGAACTCCCCAGGACGTCCTGGAGATACTTCGCGCTCCAGTTGGAGACGGTCGAATCCCCGATGTACGCGAAGGTCATCACCAGGCAGAGCGGCAGCAGCAGCTTGAAGACGACCGGGCCGCCCTTCCCTTCCCCTACGCCATCCGCGGCCCCCGTGGCCTTGGCGTCGACGTACCACCGGCTCCCCACGAGCGCCCCCGGCAACAACACCACGACCACCGGCAGATACGACACGAAGAGCGAAAGATCCCAGTGCGCCCCGGCCCACGCGATCGACGCCCCCGCGATCCCGCCCAGGCTGTACGCCGCGTGAAACCCCAGCATGATGCTGCGCCCGTACGCCCGCTGCAGACTCACCCCGAGCATGTTCATGGACGCGTCGAGCGCCCCCACCGCGAGCCCGAACGCCCCCAGCGCCACGGCCGCTTGCCACAGGGCGTCGCCCGCGCCGGCCCCGAGCAGCGCGAGGAGCACCACAGGCTGCGACCAACGCAGCACACGGCTCGGCGGCACCCTCTTGACCAGCCATTCCGTGCCGACGCTCCCGACGCCGGCGAGGATCGGCACAGCGGCCAGAAACACCGGCAGCAGGCCGTCGGATATCCCGTACCGATCCTGAATGGCGGGGATCCGCGTCACAAGGAGCGCGAAGGTGACGCCCTGGACCATGAAGCTGAACGCCAAAGAGGCCCTGCCGCGCCGCAGCTCATCTGTCATGGCTGCTGAGCGTAGGACCCCTGACTACCAGTGGGTAGATAGATCACTCAACCAATTCCCGGCCACATAGCGCGCAACTCCCCCATGTCGCCGAAGAGTTCAGTGGCACCCGAGAGCCGCTCGGCCGGAGTCATGGCCGTGAACCCGTACACGTCCATCCCTGCCGCCACAGCGGCCCTCACCCCCAACGGACTGTCCTCCACCACGACACACCGCTCGGGCGCCACTCCCATGCGCTCGGCGGCGTACAGGAAGAGATCCGGCGCCGGCTTCCCCCGCCCCACGTCCTCGGAGCTGAAGATCCGCTCGTCGTCGAACCACTGGTCGAGCCCGGTCCGCCGATGCCCGACGCGAATCCGCTCGTGACTACCGGAGGAAGCAAGGCAGTACGGCACTCCGTCAGCCACCAGCTTCTCCAGTACCTCGACGACCCCCGGCACGGGCTGCAATTCCCGCTCGAAGGCGGAAAAGACCCGGCCATGAAAGGTCACGTCAAAGTCCTCGGGCAGCCGCTGCCCACTGCGCTCAAGAACAAGATCGTGTACGCGATGGACGGCGGCCCCCATGTAGTCACGCAGGGAGTCCTCGTACGTGGTGGGGTGCCCGAGCTCGGTCAGATAGGCGGCGAGGATGGAGTTGGAGAGCGGCTCGCTGTCCACGAGAACGCCATCATTGTCGAAGATGACCAGGTCGTATCGCATAACTCGACCCTAAACGCAGAAAAGGGCCCTCGGCGGGCCCTGGAACGCAGAAAACCCCCGCACCCAGAGGGTGCGGGGGTTTCCCGTTAATAATAGTTCGGCGGCGTCCTACTCTCCCACAGGGTCCCCCCTGCAGTACCATCGGCGCTGTGAGGCTTAGCTTCCGGGTTCGGAATGTAACCGGGCGTTTCCCTCACGCTATGACCACCGAAACACTATGAAACTGTCAACCGCACCGTAGTCGTGGCCCGACATACGGGGTTGTTCGTGGTTTCAGAACCAACACAGTGGACGCGAGCAACTGAGGACAAGCCCTCGGCCTATTAGTACCAGTCACCTCCACCCGTTACCGGGCTTCCAGATCTGGCCTATCAACCCAGTCGTCTACTGGGAGCCTTAACCCCTCAAAGGGGGTGGGAATACTCATCTCGAAGCAGGCTTCCCGCTTAGATGCTTTCAGCGGTTATCCTTTCCGAACGTAGCCAACCAGCCATGCCCTTGGCAGGACAACTGGCACACCAGAGGTTCGTCCGTCCCGGTCCTCTCGTACTAGGGACAGCCCTTCTCAATATTCCTACGCGCACAGCGGATAGGGACCGAACTGTCTCACGACGTTCTAAACCCAGCTCGCGTACCGCTTTAATGGGCGAACAGCCCAACCCTTGGGACCGACTCCAGCCCCAGGATGCGACGAGCCGACATCGAGGTGCCAAACCATCCCGTCGATATGGACTCTTGGGGAAGATCAGCCTGTTATCCCCGGGGTACCTTTTATCCGTTGAGCGACGGCGCTTCCACAAGCCACCGCCGGATCACTAGTCCCGACTTTCGTCCCTGCTCGACCCGTCGGTCTCACAGTCAAGCTCCCTTGTGCACTTACACTCAACACCTGATTACCAACCAGGCTGAGGGAACCTTTGGGCGCCTCCGTTACTCTTTGGGAGGCAACCGCCCCAGTTAAACTACCCATCAGACACTGTCCCTGATCCGGATCACGGACCCAGGTTAGACATCCAGCACGACCAGAGTGGTATTTCAACGTTGACTCCACGAACACTGGCGTGCCCGCTTCAAAGTCTCCCACCTATCCTACACAAGCCGAACCGAACACCAATATCAAACTGTAGTAAAGGTCCCGGGGTCTTTCCGTCCTGCTGCGCGAAACGAGCATCTTTACTCGTAGTGCAATTTCACCGGGCCTATGGTTGAGACAGTCGAGAAGTCGTTACGCCATTCGTGCAGGTCGGAACTTACCCGACAAGGAATTTCGCTACCTTAGGATGGTTATAGTTACCACCGCCGTTTACTGGCGCTTAAGTTCTCAGCTTCGCCAACCCGAAAGTTGACTAACCGGTCCCCTTAACGTTCCAGCACCGGGCAGGCGTCAGTCCGTATACATCGCCTTACGGCTTCGCACGGACCTGTGTTTTTAGTAAACAGTCGCTTCTCGCTGGTCTCTGCGGCCACCCCCAGCTCATGGAGTAAATCCAATCACCAGTGATGGCCCCCCTTCTCCCGAAGTTACGGGGGCATTTTGCCGAGTTCCTTAACCATAGTTCACCCGAACGCCTCGGTATTCTCTACCTGACCACCTGAGTCGGTTTAGGGTACGGGCCGCCATGAAACTCGCTAGAGGCTTTTCTCGACAGCATAGGATCATCCACTTCACCACAATCGGCTCGGCATCAGGTCTCAGGCACAAGTGTGACGGATTTACCTATCACACGCCCTACACCCTTACCCCGGGACAACCACCGCCCGGGCTGGACTACCTTCCTGCGTCACCCCATCACTCACCTACTACCACCTTGGGTCGGCGGCTCCACCACTTCCCTTTGCCCGAAGGCTCCAGGACGGCTTCACGGCCTTAGCATTAATGGGCTCGATGTTTGACGCTTCACAGCGGGTACCGGAATATCAACCGGTTATCCATCGACTACGCCTGTCGGCCTCGCCTTAGGTCCCGACTTACCCTGGGCAGATCAGCTTGACCCAGGAACCCTTAGTCAATCGGCGCACACGTTTCTCACGTATGTATCGCTACTCATGCCTGCATTCTCACTCGTGAACCGTCCACCACTCGCTTCCGCGGCAGCTTCACCCGGCACACGACGCTCCCCTACCCATCCCAGCAGGCGTTGGCCCTATATGCTGGAATGACACGACTTCGGCGGTACGCTTGAGCCCCGCTACATTGTCGGCGCGGAATCACTTGACCAGTGAGCTATTACGCACTCTTTCAAGGGTGGCTGCTTCTAAGCCAACCTCCTGGTTGTCTCTGCGACTCCACATCCTTTCCCACTTAGCGTACGCTTAGGGGCCTTAGTCGATGCTCTGGGCTGTTTCCCTCTCGACCATGGAGCTTATCCCCCACAGTCTCACTGCCGTGCTCTCACTTACCGGCATTCGGAGTTTGGCTAAGGTCAGTAACCCGGTAGGGCCCATCGCCTATCCAGTGCTCTACCTCCGGCAAGAAACACACGACGCTGCACCTAAATGCATTTCGGGGAGAACCAGCTATCACGGAGTTTGATTGGCCTTTCACCCCTAACCACAGGTCATCCCCCAGGTTTTCAACCCTGGTGGGTTCGGTCCTCCACGACCTCTTACAGCCGCTTCAACCTGCCCATGGCTAGATCACTCCGCTTCGGGTCTTGAGCGCGCTACTGAATCGCCCTATTCGGACTCGCTTTCGCTACGGCTTCCCCACACGGGTTAACCTCGCAACGCACCGCAAACTCGCAGGCTCATTCTTCAAAAGGCACGCAGTCACGACGTACAGCACAAGTGCTGCACGCGACGCTCCCACGGCTTGTAGGCACACGGTTTCAGGTACTATTTCACTCCGCTCCCGCGGTACTTTTCACCATTCCCTCACGGTACTATCCGCTATCGGTCACCAGGGAATATTTAGGCTTAACGGGTGGTCCCGCCAGATTCACACGGGATTTCTCGGGCCCCGTGCTACTTGGGTGTCTCTCAAACGAGCCGCTGATGTTTCGACTACGGGGGTCTTACCCTCTACGCCGGACCTTTCGCATGTCCTTCGCCTACATCAACGGTTTCTGACTCGCCTCACAGCCGGCAGACTGTGAAAGAGAGATCCCACAACCCCGCACACGCAACCCCTGCCGGGTCTCACACGTATACGGTTTGGCCTCATCCGGTTTCGCTCGCCACTACTCCCGGAATCACGGTTGTTTTCTCTTCCTGCGGGTACTGAGATGTTTCACTTCCCCGCGTTCCCTCCACACTGCCTATGTGTTCAGCAGCGGGTGACAGCCCATGACGACTGCCGGGTTTCCCCATTCGGAAACCCCCGGATCAAAGCCTGGTTGACGACTCCCCGGGGACTATCGTGGCCTCCCACGTCCTTCATCGGTTCCTGGTGCCAAGGCATCCACCGTGCGCCCTTAAAAACTTGGCCACAGATGCTCGCGTCCACTGTGCAGTTCTCAAACAACGACCAACCACCCATCACCCCCGCCAAGCGGCGAAGTGCACTGGGGTCGGCATTGAAGGCAGCCTGACGGCCATACCTTCAGATACCCAACAGCGTGCCCGGCCCGATCCCCTGACTTTCACGTTCCACGCCGAAGCAGTACTAGTGAAGCCAAACGATCGTGCCGAATAGTCAACGTTCCACCCATGAGCAACCAGCATCAGACGTTCGCTGATGAACTGGCCTCTGACCAACCGGAGTTGGTAAGAAGTGCTCCTTAGAAAGGAGGTGATCCAGCCGCACCTTCCGGTACGGCTACCTTGTTACGACTTCGTCCCAATCGCCAGTCCCACCTTCGACAGCTCCCTCCCACAAGGGGTTGGGCCACCGGCTTCGGGTGTTACCGACTTTCGTGACGTGACGGGCGGTGTGTACAAGGCCCGGGAACGTATTCACCGCAGCAATGCTGATCTGCGATTACTAGCAACTCCGACTTCATGGGGTCGAGTTGCAGACCCCAATCCGAACTGAGACAGGCTTTTTGAGATTCGCTCCGCCTTGCGGCTTCGCAGCTCATTGTACCTGCCATTGTAGCACGTGTGCAGCCCAAGACATAAGGGGCATGATGACTTGACGTCGTCCCCACCTTCCTCCGAGTTGACCCCGGCAGTCTCCTGTGAGTCCCCATCACCCCGAAGGGCATGCTGGCAACACAGAACAAGGGTTGCGCTCGTTGCGGGACTTAACCCAACATCTCACGACACGAGCTGACGACAGCCATGCACCACCTGTATACCGACCACAAGGGGGGCACCATCTCTGATGCTTTCCGGTATATGTCAAGCCTTGGTAAGGTTCTTCGCGTTGCGTCGAATTAAGCCACATGCTCCGCTGCTTGTGCGGGCCCCCGTCAATTCCTTTGAGTTTTAGCCTTGCGGCCGTACTCCCCAGGCGGGGAACTTAATGCGTTAGCTGCGGCACCGACGACGTGGAATGTCGCCAACACCTAGTTCCCACCGTTTACGGCGTGGACTACCAGGGTATCTAATCCTGTTCGCTCCCCACGCTTTCGCTCCTCAGCGTCAGTAATGGCCCAGAGATCCGCCTTCGCCACCGGTGTTCCTCCTGATATCTGCGCATTTCACCGCTACACCAGGAATTCCGATCTCCCCTACCACACTCTAGCCTGCCCGTATCGACTGCAGACCCGGGGTTAAGCCCCGGGCTTTCACAACCGACGTGACAAGCCGCCTACGAGCTCTTTACGCCCAATAATTCCGGACAACGCTTGCGCCCTACGTATTACCGCGGCTGCTGGCACGTAGTTAGCCGGCGCTTCTTCTGCAGGTACCGTCACTTTCGCTTCTTCCCTGCTGAAAGAGGTTTACAACCCGAAGGCCGTCATCCCTCACGCGGCGTCGCTGCATCAGGCTTTCGCCCATTGTGCAATATTCCCCACTGCTGCCTCCCGTAGGAGTCTGGGCCGTGTCTCAGTCCCAGTGTGGCCGGTCGCCCTCTCAGGCCGGCTACCCGTCGTCGCCTTGGTGAGCTTCTACCTCACCAACTAGCTGATAGGCCGCGGGCTCATCCTGCACCGCCGGAGCTTTCAACCCCCTCCCATGCGAGAGGGGATATCATCCGGTATTAGACCCCGTTTCCAGGGCTTGTCCCAGAGTGCAGGGCAGATTGCCCACGTGTTACTCACCCGTTCGCCACTAATCCACCCCGAAGGGCTTCATCGTTCGACTTGCATGTGTTAAGCACGCCGCCAGCGTTCGTCCTGAGCCAGGATCAAACTCTCCGTGAATGTTTACCCGTAATCGGGTGCACATCCGCGTTGAGCGGAACCAGGAAGAGGAATAATCTTCCGGTTCACAGCGTCCTCGCTGATGTTTTCTTCAAAGGAACCTCGTCCCGACCATGACGGCCGAAGACGGGGTATCAACATATCTGGCGTTGACTTTTGGCACGCTGTTGAGTTCTCAAGGAACGGACGCTTCCTTTGTACTCACCCTCTCGGGCTTTCCTCCGGGCGCTTCCCTTCGGTGTTTCTTATTTTGTCTTGCTGTTCTTGCTGTCTTGCGTTTCCGACTCTATCAGACTCTTTCGTGTCCGATTTCCTCGGTGCCTTTCCGGTTCCCGCTCCGGCCTTTCGGCTTTCGCGTTTTCCTTTCCGGCGACTCCGACTCTACCAGATCCTTTCGGGCCTGATTCCCAGTCAGCGGGGCTTGTCTTCGCGGCTGTTGGGCCGTTCCGACGAGTGAGACTTTAGCGGAATCCTGGCTCCCGACCTAATCGGGGGCGCCCTTTCGAACGCGGATTCCTCATTTCGCAAAAGCGCATGAAAACGAGCAGACGACGGGGCATCGGAGATGACACGGCATCGATCGTTTGAATGGTTGTGCGGAATGGTTGTTCGGGGACCGACCAGGGGTCGGCGCTCACGCCGGACAACTCGGAGAACACTACGTACGCGGTCTGGGCGTGTCAACCCTGGTACGCGGCCCCCCGCGAGGGCTACCGTTGGGGCCGTGACTACACATGCGCATACCCAGCTGTGGTGGGCCGCCTGACGGCGGCCGTACACGCGCATGTACTCAACGGCTGCCGACCTGGCGGCCGTTTCTTGTTTCTCCCCCTGGAGGACCCGGAGCCCGGTCGGCGGGCCGGCGGGCCGGCGGGCCTGACCAGGAGGCGGAGAGATGACGAGGATCTTCAGCGGGATCAAGCCGACGGGGCACCTGACCCTGGGGAACTACCTGGGCGCCGTGCGCCAGTGGGCAGAAGTCGATCAGCACCGTGCCGAGTCGCTGTTCAGCGTCGTCGACCTGCACGCCCTGACCGTGGACCACGATCCCGGTCGGGTGCGCAGGCTCAGTCGGCAGGCCGCGACGCTGTTGCTCGCGTCGGGGATCGATCCCGGGCGAGCGACCGTGTTCGTACAGAGTCATGTGGATGAGCACGCCAGGCTCTCGTATCTGCTCGAGTGCGTCGCCACTGACGGCGAGATGCGGCGGATGATCCAGTACAAGGAGAAATCCGTGCTTGAGCGGGCGCGGGGCGGGAGTGTGCGGCTGTCGTTGCTCACCTATCCCGTGCTGATGGCGGCGGACATCCTGGCGTACGGGGCGGACGAGGTGCCGGTCGGGGACGACCAGGTGCAGCATGTCGAGCTCACCCGGGATCTGGCGGTGCGGTTCAACCAGCGGTACGGACACACGTTTGTGGTGCCTCGGGCCACGTATCCCCAGGTGGGGGCGAGGGTCATGGATCTGCAGGACCCGGCGTCGAAGATGGGGAAGTCCGGCGATGCGGGGGCCGGGATCGTCTATCTCCTTGACGAGCCGGACGTCGTGCGCAAGAAGATCATGCGCGCTGTCACGGACAGCGGGAGCGAGGTCGAGTACGACCGCGAGGCCAAGCCCGGGATCGCGAACCTGCTGGAGATCCTTGCGGCCTGTGAGGGTGGGAACCCAGAGGGCTTGAGCGGTGTATATGAAACGTACGGGGCTTTGAAGAAGGACACCGCTGAGGCCGTGGTGGAGCTCTTGAGGCCCCTGCAGGAGAAGCACAAGGAGCTGGTTGCGGATCCCGCGTATGTGGAGGAGGTGTTGCGACGGGGGGCCGAGCGGGCGCGGGCGATGGCCAGGCCGACGGTGGACACCGCCTATCGCGCGATCGGTCTGCTGCCGCCGGTGGGCGAGGCGCTGTAGGGGCGTGTCGCTGTCGGGGTGTGTGGGGCCGTGTCCGGGCGCGGCCCCGGGCCCCCGTCATCGGTGGTCAGTTGGTGCTGCCGGAGGCCAGTTCGCGGCTGCGGTCGCGGGCGGCTTCGAGAGCGGCGATGAGGGCTGCGCGTACGCCGTGGTTCTCGAGCTCGCGGATGGCGTTGATGGTGGTGCCGGCAGGGGAGGTGACGTTCTCGCGGAGCTTGACCGGGTGTTCGCCGCTGTCGCGGAGCATCACTGCTGCGCCGATCGCGGCCTGGACGATGAGGTCGTGGGCCTTGTCGCGGGGCAGGCCGAGGAGGATGCCGGCGTCGGTCATGGCTTCGACCAGGTAGAAGAAGTACGCCGGGCCTGAGCCGGAGAGGGCCGTGCAGGCGTCCTGCTGGGTCTCGGGGACGCGCAGGGTCTTGCCGACGGCGCCGAAGATCTCCTCGGCGTGGGTGAGGTGGGCGGCGGTGGCCCGACTGCCGGCGGAGATGACGGACATGCCCTCGTCCACGAGGACCGGGGTGTTGGGCATGACGCGGACGACGGGGGTGCCTTCGGCTAGGTGCTCCTCGATGAAGGAGGTGGTGATGCCGGCGGCGGCGCTGATGACCAGGCGATCGGGGGTGATGTGCGGTGCGAGTTCTTCGAGAAGGCGGCCCATGTCCTGCGGCTTGACGGCGAGGATGAGGGTGTCGGCCTGCTTCGCGGCCTCGGCGTTGCTCACGGGGTCGACGCCGTAGCGGGTGCGGAGTTCGGCGGCGCGTTCGGAGCGGCGGGTGGTGACCAGGAGGTCGGCGGGGGCCCAGCCGGCCCTGATCATTCCGCTGAGGAGGGCTTCGCCGATCTTGCCGGTGCCGAGGACTGCGACGGGCTGGGGCATGTGTGGGTCACCCTCCAGGTGCGGGACAGCGGGTCGTTCTCTCCCGGTCATCCTCGCATTGGTGGGTCAGGCCGTGCGGCGACGGAGGGTGGCGGCGCCCAGGGCGAGGACGAGTACGGCGCAGCCCGCGACGACGACGGCGTCGCGCACGAAGTCGCCGGTGACGGAGGGGTGGCGGAGGACTTCGTTCATGCCGTCCACGGCGTACGACATGGGGAGGACGTTCGAGATCGCTTCGAGGACCGGCTGCATTGTGGCGCGCGGGGTGAACAGGCCGCAGAGGATGAGCTGGGGGAAGATCACGGCCGGCATGAACTGGACGGCCTGGAACTCGGATGCCGCGAAGGCGGAGACGAACAGGCCGAGCGCCGTGCCGAGGAGGGCGTCGAGGAGGGCGACGAGGAGCAGCAGCCAGGCGGAGCCGGTGACGTCGAGACCGAGGGCCCACAGGGCGAGGCCGGTGGCGAGGAGGGACTGGATGACGGCGAGGAAACCGAAGGCCAGGGCGTAGCCCGCGATGAGGTCGCCCTTGGCCAGGGGCATGGCGAGGAGGCGTTCGAGGGTGCCTGAGGTGCGTTCGCGGAGGGTGGCGATGGAGGTCACCAGGAACATCGTGATGAGGGGGAAGATGCCGAGGAGTGAGGCGCCGATGGAGTCGAAGGTCTGCGGGCTGCCGTCGAACACGTAGCGCAGGAGGAGCAGCATCACGCAGGGGACGATCAGCATCAGCGCGATGGAGCGGGGGTCGTGGCGGAGCTGTCGCAGGACACGGGCCGCGGTGGCGAGGGTGCGGTAGGTGTTCATCGGCTGCTCCTGGTGGGGGCGGTGCTTCCGGCGGGGGCGGTGCCTCCGGTGGGGGTGATGGTGTGGGGGGTTTTCTGGGTGCCGGCTGCCTCGTCGACCAGGTGGAGGAAGGCTGCTTCGACGGTGTCGGAGGCGGTGCGGGTGCGCAGGGCCTGAGGGGTGTCGTCGGCGAGGAGTTCGCCTTCGCGCATCAGGAGGAGGCGGTGGCAGCGTTCGGCCTCGTCCATGACGTGTGAGGAGACGAGGATCGTGGTGCCCCGGTCGGCGGCGATGGCGTGGAAGAGGTTCCACAGGTCGCGGCGGAGTACGGGGTCGAGGCCGACGGTGGGTTCGTCGAGCACGAGGAGTTCGGGGGTGCCGAGGAGTGCCACCGCCAGGGAGACGCGGCTGCGCTGGCCGCCGGAGAGGTTGCCCGCGAGGGCGTCGGCGTGGGTGGTCAGGTCGACGTCTTCGATGGCCCGGGTGACGTGCTCGTGCCGGCGGTGGGCGGCGGGGCCTCGGCCGGGGTCGAGGACGGCGGCGAAGTAGTCCAGGTTCTGGCGGACGGTGAGGTCGTCGTAGACGGCAGGGTTCTGGGTGACGTAGCCGATGCGGGAGCGGAGGGCGGGGGCGCCGGCCGGCTGGTCGAGGACCTTCAAGGTGCCGGTGACCTTGGCCTGGGTGCCGACTGTCGCGCGCATGAGGGTGGATTTGCCGCAGCCCGAGGGGCCCAGGAGGCCGGTGATCTGCCCTTTCGGGACGGTGAAGTCCAGGCCGCGGAGGACTGTGCGGGGGCCTCGGACGACGGTCAGATCCCTCGCTTCGATGGCGGGCGTCTCCTCGATATTCACCATGTGATGATTATTGCGCCTCGGAAGCCCGGGGCGTCAAGGTCGAGGGGCGACCGCGCTTCCCCGGCCGGGGCCGCTGCTACTGAGAGGGGCGGAGGTTGCGTACGACCGGCCGAGCACCGCGAAGGAGTAACGGCTGGCGAGGTGAGCGGGCGGGTCGGGTGGGGCTTGGTTGCGTCTGGGCCGGGAGCGCGTCGGGCTGGCCGGGGTCAGCGGGTCTCCTTCTTGCGGGAAGGGTTGCCCGTGCGGCGGGATGTGCGGTTTTTGTACTGTTCGCGGGCCGTTTCGCATTCCTCGCGGTGGAGTTGTTCGCCGGGGGCCTCGGTGAGGCTGCGGAAGAAGTACGCCAGGAAGACGCCCACGAAGCCGATCGTCATGAGGCCGCGCATCGACGACTGGGATGCCGGGTCGTGGCGGCGGGTGAAGCCCTCCCATGTGCGGCGGAAGGCGATCGCGCTGCAGATCGAGAACATGATGAGGACGAGGAAGTTCACGAACGAGCCCACGTCCGCGATCGCCATCCCCTCGTACGCGAAACGCAGTACGAAGCAGCCGGCCGCCGCGGCGACAAGTGATCCCACCGCGACACCCGCGCGGCGCGCGCCGTAGCCGTTGTCGTGGGCGACCCAGGTCGTGCCGAAGAAGCGGAGGGGCTCGGGCTGCGGGCCGGGGGCCGTCGCGGCGGACGGGGAGGTCGCGGGGGTCGCGGGGGTGCTGGAATCTGCGCTCACCCCTCGAGTATCGCCCGGGACGGCCGCGGCGCGGCGGCGCAGGGCAGGCGCGCCCTATTCGTCCCCCGCCTTGCCCTGCCGTACCACTCGGCGGCTAGTTTGTGGGGCAGGACTAGTGAACGGGCCCATGCGAGAACCGGTGCACGCGGGACGGGAGGTCGGGGAGAGTGTCGCTCCGCGGAGGTGATCCAGCCGAGATCGGCGGCTACCCGCTAGAGGCACGCCTCGGCTCGGGCGGCATGGGCACGGTCTATCTGGCGCGTACGGCGTCGGGTCGGCCCGTGGCGATCAAGCTGATCCACCAGCAGTTCGCGGGGGACGAGGAGTTCCGCATCCGCTTCCGGCAGGAGGTGGCGGCGGCGCGGCGGGTGAGCGGCGCGTTCACCGCGGCCGTGGTCGACGCCGATCCGGAGGCCGAGCACCCGTGGATGGCGACGGCCTATATAGAGGGGCACACGCTCGCCCAGCAGATCGCCAAGAAGGGCCCGTTGGCCGGCGCGGAACTGCGCACGCTGGCCATCGGTCTGACGGAGGCGCTGCGTGACATCCACCGCGTGGGAGTCGTGCACCGTGACCTGAAGCCCTCGAACGTGGTGCTCTCGCCCGAGGGGCCACGCGTCATCGACTTCGGCATCTCGCGCGCCGCGGACCAGCAGACGCTGACGATGACGGGGCGGGTCATCGGTACGCCGCCGTTCATGTCGCCGGAGCAGTTGCAGGCGCCGCGCGGTGTCGGGCCGCGGTCCGACGTCTTCTCGCTGGGCACGTTGCTGGTGTACGCGGCGACGGGGCAGGGGCCGTTCGACGCGGACAGCCCCTATATGACGGCCTATCAAGTGGTCCATGAAGCGCCGGAGTTGGACGCCGTGCCCACCGTCCTGCGGGCGGTGGTCGAACCGTGCCTCGACAAGGACCCCGACGCGCGCCCCTCGGCCGACCAGCTTCTTGAGCGGCTGCGGGACCTGCCGACCGAGATGGGGGACGCGGCGGGAGTGCGGGGCAGTCGCACTCGGGACGTCGATACGCAGCACCATCAGGGGTCCTCGCTGGGGGGCGGGACCGTGGGCGGACCCTCCAACAGCCCGCGACCGCGCCGCCGTTGGCGTTCCGCGCTGGCCGCCGCCGTCGCCGTGGCCGCCCTCGGCGGTGGGATCGCGGCCCTCCAGCTCGGCTCCTCCGACTCGTCCGCCGGGGAGAGCGGCGAGGACGGCGAGGACCGCACGGTCGCCGCCGCCGAGGCGCCCCTGCCCGACGGCTACCGGCCGTGGCGCACGACCGTGCCCAACGACAAGGGCATCCCGGACGAGGTGCGGTGCGTGCCGCGCGGGGACGCGTTGTTCTGCGGGGGCGGCGGGGTCGTCGCGACCCGGCTGCGGATCTCCGACGGCAAGGAGATCTGGAAGGTGAAGAGCCCCGGTGTGCCCATGCAGGGCATGCACATCGCGGGGGTCACGCACGACACCGTTCTCGGCTACCGCATCCCGGACGACGTGGCGTCATCCGGGAAGCCGGTCCAGCTGGTGGCCCTTGACGCACGGACCAGCAAGGAACTGTGGTCCCGCCCGATCAGCGGGCAGTCCCAGATCTACACCGGGCGGTCGCAGGACGCGGTCGTCTCCGGCTCCACGGTCCTGTCGGTCGAGCCGGGCCGTAAGCGGGTCGAGGCCAGGGACGCGCACAGCGGGCGCATGCTCTGGTCGACGCCGGTGCCCGCGGGCTCGGAGTGCACGCCGGTCCCGGCGGGGCAGCGGATGTACGCGATGTGCGCGCCGGCCGCCCAGGTCGCGAACATCGAGGTGCGCAATCCGGTGCTCCACACCCTCGATCTCGAGTCGGGGACGTTCGGCAAGGGCATCCCCGTCGAGGGGCCCGTGCATCCGGTGGGTGGCGCCGGGGGCGGGCTCGTCCTCCTTCACCAGCGGTTGAAGGGGCCCGAGTTCCTCGGGTACGACAAGGTGCTGCGGGTCGATCCGGGCAGCGGTCGCGTCTCGACCCGGCCGCTGAGGACGACGTACAACGCGACGTCCGGCACCGCCGACGGCACGGTCTACTTCGCGGAGCCGACCGGGCGGATCAGCGCGGTGGATCCCGTGACCGGGAAACAGAAGTGGTCCCGGCAGACGGGCGTCGAAGGGGCCTCGGGGCCGACGGCGAGCGGCGGCGTCCTCTACTTCAGCTCGCCCAGCGGGCGCGTGGTCGCCCTCTCGCCGCGGGGCAAGGTCCTGTGGAGCACGGATCCTCGGGCCGAGGGGCTCGGCGGTGAGGTGAACGCGAGTCCGCGGGTCGCGGTTTCGGGGCGGGTGGTTTTCGTGGCGGCGGCGAAGAACACGGTGTTCTCGTTCGACGCGACGAAGCCGCCGGAGTCCGGGTGAACTTCGGCGGCTCCTGAACCCCGTACGGGGGTGGATCAGCAGCGAGGAGCCACGTAGCCGTCGCTGCCTGTGCGGACGTACGTGTCGGAGACGTAGCGGCCGCTGCCGATGCGGTCCCAGAGCTTCGATGTGCCGGTCGGGCCGGTGACCATCTCGCCCGGCTTCTGGCAGTGGATCGTCACTCGGGTTCCTGCCGAGAGGCGGCCTATCTTGCCGTACGAAGTGCCTGGGCCCGAGCGGACGTTGACGTCCGCGACGATCGGGTACGTCGTTGCCGCGGCGGCTTCGATTGCCTCTGCGGATTCGATCGCCTCTGCGGATTCCGGTGCGATGACGTTCTCGCTCATGCTTCTCTCCCCCGTGGAGCGGCGGGCTGGGCCGCCTGCCGCGTTTGCTTACAGGGGTGGACGCGTGGGGGTGGCGGGGCGGTTGCGGGGTGTGGGGGTTGGTGACCTTTTCCTTCCCCAGCCCCGCCCCTTCCCGAAAACCCGCTCGGCGCGGGGGCCTTGGTTGCCGTCATCACCGGCTCCGCCGAGTTCGTCCTCAAACTCCCCCAAGCTCTTAAGGAGCAGGGGGGACCCCCACGACGGGCTGAGATGCAACGCCTCGGCCCGGGGCGGAAAGCTCCCGCCCCGGGCCGGTGGCAAAAGATTGGGCTAGCCCAGCTTCGACACGTCCCGGACCGCGCCTCGGTCCGCGCTCGTGGCCATGGCCGCGTAGGCCCGCAGCGCTGCCGAGACCTTGCGTTCCCGGGACTTGGGGGCGTAGATGCCGCCGAGGGCCTCCCGGCGGCGGGTCAGCTCGGCCTCGTCCACCAGGAGTTCGATGCCGCGGTTCGGGATGTCGATGCGGATGCGGTCGCCGTCCTCGACCAGGGCGATCGTGCCGCCGGACGCCGCCTCGGGCGACGCGTGGCCGATCGAAAGGCCCGATGTGCCGCCGGAGAAGCGGCCGTCCGTGACCAGGGCGCACGCCTTGCCGAGGCCTCGGCCCTTCAGGAACGAGGTGGGGTAGAGCATCTCCTGCATGCCGGGGCCGCCCTTGGGGCCCTCGTAGCGGATGACCACCACGTCGCCCGGCTTCACCTGCTTCTTGAGGATCTTGTCGACCGCTTCTTCCTGCGACTCGCAGACCACGGCCGGGCCCTCGAACGTCCAGATCGACTCGTCGACGCCCGCCGTCTTCACGACGCAGCCGTCCACGGCGAGGTTGCCCTTGAGGACCGCGAGGCCGCCGTCCTTCGAGTACGCGTGGGCCGCGTCCCTGATGCAGCCGCCCGCGGCGTCCGTGTCCAGGGTGTCCCAGCGCTTCGACTGGGAGAAGGCCGTGGCCGAGCGCTCGCAGCCCGGAGCCGCGTACCAGAGGTCGACCGCCTCGTCCGACGGCGAACCGCCACGGACGTCCCAGGTGCCCAGCCACTCCTTGATGGACTTGGAGTGGACCGTGTGCACGTCCTCGTTCAGGAGGCCCGCGCGGTACAGCTCGCCGAGGAGCGCGGGGATGCCGCCGGCGCGGTGCACGTCCTCCATGTAGTACGTGCCGCCGGGCGCCACGTTCGGGGCGACCTTGGCCAGACAGGGCACGCGGCGCGAGACCTCGTCCATGTCGGCGAGGCCGTAGTCGAGCTCGGCCTCCTGCGCGGCGGCCAGCAGGTGCAGGATCGTGTTCGTGGAGCCGCCCATGGAGATGTCCAGGGCCATGGCGTTGTCGAAGGCCGCGCGCGTGGCGATGTTGCGCGGCAGGACCGACTCGTCGTCCTCGTCGTAGTACCGCTTGGCGATCTCGACGACCGTCGCGCCCGCGCGCTCGTACAGCGCCTTGCGGCCGGTGTGCGTGGCGAGCATCGAGCCGTTGCCCGGCAGAGAGAGGCCGATGGCCTCGGTCAGGCAGTTCATGGAGTTGGCGGTGAACATGCCGGAACAGCTGCCGCAGGTCGGGCAGGCGTTCTCCTCGATACGGAGGATGTCCTCGTCCGAGACGCTCTCGTCGACCGCGTCGCTGATCGCGTTGACCAGGTCGAGTTTTCGGACCGTGCCGTCGACCAGGGTGGCCTTGCCGGCCTCCATCGGGCCGCCGGAGACGAAGACCGTCGGGATGTTGAGGCGCAGGGCCGCGTTCAGCATGCCGGGGGTGATCTTGTCGCAGTTGGAGATGCAGATCAGCGCGTCCGCGCAGTGCGCCTCCACCATGTACTCCACCGAGTCCGCGATCAGGTCGCGGGAGGGCAGGGAGTACAGCATGCCGCCGTGGCCCATCGCGATGCCGTCGTCGACCGCGATGGTGTTGAACTCGCGGGGGATGGCGCCCGCGGCGACGATCGCCTCGGAGACGATCCGGCCGACCGGCTGCAGGTGGGTGTGGCCCGGCACGAACTCGGTGAAGGAGTTGGCGACGGCGATGATCGGCTTACGCCCGATGTCCGCGCCGGGTACACCGGAGGCACGCATAAGGGCGCGTGCGCCCGCCATGTTGCGGCCGTGGGTGACTGTGCGGGACCTGAGCTCGGGCATCGTCGCTCGCTCCTTCAGAGATCTGGAGAGACATAAGAATCGACTGTTCTCGAGCCTACGCCGCCACTCCACGATCTGGACAGGCTGTCCGAATAGCGGGACGGTTGTCTCGGTGAGCGGGCCCGTGCGGAAGCGTGCTCAGGGGCCCGTCAGGTGCCCCTGCACCACCGGCGCGATCCGCGCGATGATCGCCTCCGGGTCCGCCGACGCGAGCGGCTCGACCTGGATCACGTACCGCAGCATCGCCGTGCCCACCAGCTGCGCGGCCGCCAGTTCCGCCCGCAGCTCCGCGTCCGGTCCGCCGATGCGGGTCGCCATCCTGCCCAGCAGCTGCGTCGCGATGAGGCGGCGGAAGACGGCCGCCGCCGTGTCGTTGTTCACGGCCGAGCGCACGATCGCGAGGAGCGGTACGCGGGTCGCGGGGTTCTCCCAGACGCCGAAGATGAACCGGGTCAGGCGCTCTCCGACGCCGTCGAGCGGGCCCTCCTCGATCGCGGCGGGCGCTTCGAGCGCGGGCGCGAAGGCCTCCTCGATCGCCGAGGCGAAGACCTGCTCCTTCGTACCGAAGTAGTGGTGCACGAGCGCCGGGTCCACCCCGGCGGCCTTGGCGATCCCCCGCACGGACGTCTTCTCGTACCCCCGTGCGGAGAACTCGGTGCGGGCGGCCTCCAGGATGCGGTCCCGCGTCGCGGGGCCCTTCGCCGACTGCGTACGGGAGGGACGCCCCCTGCGGCGCGGGGCCGCGCCGCCGTCCGCTGCGGGAGCCGTCACGAGCGGGGCACCTGCACCGCGGACGCCAGATGCAGCCGCGTGAAGGCGAGGGCCTCGGCGAGGTCGGCCTCCCGCTCGGCGCTGGACATCGCGCGGCGGGTGTTGACCTCGATGACGACGTGCCCGTCGTACCCGCTCGTCGCGAGGCGCTCCAGGAGTTCGGCGCACGGCTGCGTGCCGCGGCCCGGCACCAGGTGCTCGTCCTTGGCGGAGCCCTTGCCGTCGGCGAGGTGGACGTGTCCGAGGCGGTCGCCCATGCGGTCGATCATCTGCATCGCGTCCGTGCGGGCGGTCGCGGTGTGGCTGAGGTCGACCGTGAAGTGGCGGTAGTCGTCCTTGGTGACGTCCCAGTCGGGGGCGTAGGCGAGCATTTCGCGGTCGCGGTAGCGCCAGGGGTACATGTTCTCGACGGCGAATCGGACGTCCGTCTCGTCCGCCATCCGCCAGATTCCGTCGACGAAGGCGTTCGCGTACCCACGCTGCCAGCGGAAGGGCGGGTGCACGACGACGGTCGACGCGCCCAGCTTCTCGGCCGCCGACTGCGCGCGCTGGAGCTTGACCCAGGGGTCCGTGGACCACACGCGCTGTGTGATCAGGAGACATGGCGCGTGCACGGCGAGGATCGGGATCCGGTGGTAGTCGCTGAGTCTGCGCAGGGCTTCGATGTCCTGACTGACGGGATCCGTCCAGACCATGACCTCGACACCGTCGTAGCCGAGGCGCGCGGCGATCTCGAAGGCCGTCGCCGTCGACTCCGGATAGACCGAGGCCGTCGACAGGGCGACCTTCGCATCCGGGATGCGCACCACTGGTTCTGCCACGAGGGACAGCGTACGGGCCTCGCCCGCACGCGGGGGAGGTGGTCCGGGTGGTCTCCCGCACACTCTCCCGCGCACCCGGGCCGTGTGTGACGTACGTCTACGCCCCGGTCGACGGCAGGTGGTCGAGCCTGCGCAGGATCACGCCCTCGCGCAGCGCCCACGGGCAGATCTCCAGCGTCTCGACCCCGAAGAGGTCCATCGCGCCCTCGGCGACGAGCGCCCCGGCGAGCAGCTGTCCGGCCCGTCCCTCGGAGACTCCGGGCAGCTCGGAGCGCTCGGCCGTCGTCATCGCGGCCAGCTGCGGGACCCAGTCCTCCAGGGACTTGCGCTTCAGCTCGCGCTGGACGTAGAGGCCGTCGGCGGAGCGTGCGGCGCCCGCGAGCCTGGCCAGCTGCTTGAACGTCTTCGACGTCGCCACGACGTGGTCCGGGGCGCCGAAGCGGGTGAACTCCCCGACCGTGCGCGCGATCTGGGCGCGCGCGTGCCGCCGCAGCGCCTTCACGTCGGCGGGGTCCGGCGGGTCGTGGCGGAACCAGGCGGAGGTCAGACGGCCCGCGCCGAGCGGCAGGCTGACGGCCGCGTCCGGTTCCTCGTCGATTCCGTACGCGATTTCGAGCGAGCCCCCGCCGATGTCGATGACCAGGAGCTTTCCCGCCGACCAGCCGAACCAGCGGCGGGCAGCGAGGAAGGTGAGGCGGGCTTCCTCGGCGCCGGTGAGGACCTGGAGGTCGACGCCGGTCTCCTCCCGGACGCGGGCGAGGACCTGATCGGCGTTGCTCGCCTCGCGTACGGCGGAGGTCGCGAACGGCAGCAGATCCTCCACGCCCTTGTCCTCCGCGGCCTCCATCGCGTCGCGGACGGTG
This sequence comes from Streptomyces sp. Je 1-332, assembly GCF_040730185.1. NCBI lineage: Bacteria > Bacillati > Actinomycetota > Actinomycetes > Kitasatosporales > Streptomycetaceae > Streptomyces > Streptomyces sp. Je 1-332. Next base: position 4,539,799 of record NZ_CP160402.1, on the reverse strand, counting down.
CCGACGAGGCGGTCGACGCCTTCGGGGCCGATCGCCCCGGCCTCGTCGAGGAGTTGGGCCAGGCGCAGGTCCGCCTTGTGCGAGTACGCGGGCAGCGGGCGCGCGCCGGGGTGGGCGTCCACCACCAGCAGGTGCACCGTGTTCGAACCAACGTCGAGGACACCGAGTCTCATATACGGAACGCTACTGCGCGTCCGGCGCCCGCTGGTCCTCGGACCGGGTACAGCGCGCATACCCTGGAGATGTGCCAAAGACGAAAAAGGCGAAGACCGACAAAACGAATTCGAAGAAGAAGTCGGGGAAGCCGGAGAAGGTGCTGACGTCGCCGCCGGACGAGAAGGGGCTCGACTTCGCCCGCGCCTGGGTGGAGTTCCCCGATCCCGCGGACGACGAGCAGGTCTTCCGCTGCGATCTGACATGGCTGACCTCTCGGTGGAGCTGCATCTTCGGCAGTGGCTGCCAGGGCATCCAGGCGGGCCGGGCGGACGACGGCTGCTGCACGCTGGGCGCGCACTTCTCGGACGAGGACGACGAGAAGCGGGTCGCCGAGTCCGTGGCGCGGCTCACACCGGACATCTGGCAGCACCACGACATCGGCACGGAGAGCGGCTGGGTGTCGACGGACGACGACGGCGAGCGCCAGACCCGGCCGTACAACGGCTCGTGCATCTTCCAGAACCGCCCCGGTTTCGCCGGGGGCATGGGGTGCTCGCTGCACATCCTGGCGCTGAAGGAGGGGCGTGAACCCCTTGAGACGAAGCCGGACGTCTGCTGGCAGTTGCCGGTCCGCCGGACGTACGAGTGGATCGACCGGCCCGATGACACCCGCATCCTCCAGGTGTCCATCGGGGAGTACGACCGGCGGGGCTGGGGCCCCGGCGGCCACGACCTGCACTGGTGGTGCACGTCGGCGACGTCGGCGCACGGCGCCGGTGACCCGGTGTACGTCTCCTACCGCCCCGAGCTGACGGAGCTCATGGGCAAGGAGGGCTACGACCGGCTCGCGGAGCTGTGCGAGGAGCGACTTGCTTCGCAGCTGCCGTTGCTCGCGCCGCATCCGGCGGATCCCTCTCGCTGACATCTGCCGGCCCGAGGCCTGGCGTGCCGCCATCACCGGCTTCGCCGAGTTCGTCCTCAAACGCCGGACGGGCTGAATCTTCAGCTCTCGCTCGGGCTCGGGTCGCCGCTGTCGCTCGGCGGCGGTGTCGAGTTGCCAGGGTCGGACGGGGTCGGTGTCGGGTCCGGGGTACTCGGCGTGGGGTCCGGGTCGGACGGCGTGGGTGTCGTCGGGTCCGGGGTCGTCGGGGTCGGTTTCGGCTTGGGGGGGATCGGGGTAGGGCGGGGGCCCGGATGCGTCGGGCGGCCCGAACCGTTGCCGTAACCGCCGATCGAGATGATCGCCCCCGCGGGCGCGACGGAGACCCGGGCGCTCCAGTGGCCCGCCGGCTCCCGCTCGTGGTCGACGTACACCCGGATCGTGAACGTCTCCCCCGGCGCGAGCGTCCCGGACGACTGGCTCAGGTAGAGCCAGGAGGCCCCGGTGCTCGCCGACCAGTGGACCGGCTCGCCCCCTGACGCGGAGAGCGTGATCAGCGTCGTGCCACCGCTCGGCTGCGCCGCGACGGTGAGGCGGCCGGCGCCGGTTCCCGAGCGTGCGGGGGACGATCCGGCGCTGATGACCTCCACGGAGACGTCCGGTGAGCGGCTGCCCGCGGTGAAGCGGGGGTCGGGCGGCGTGTGGGCGTTGCCCGCGTTCTCGTAGTCCTCGCGCCTGCGGTCGCCGTTCAGCCCGTCGGCCTCTGCCTCGCTCGCGCTGACCGAGCGGCCGTCCTGGCCCTCGCCGGTGAGCGGCGCCCCTCGATACGCGGCCCAGAGCGCGAGCACGGGCGCGGCCACCACGGTGGCGACGACCGTCGTCGTGACGGCACGCGCGCGCATGCGGTCGCGGCGGGCCGCGTGGTCCTTGGGGTCCATCGGGAATCCGTGCCGGTCGAAGCGGGGGCCGCCGGCCCGCGCGCGCGGGACGTGCGCCATCGCCACGTGCACGGCGGCCCGCGGGGCCTCGATGACGGGGAGCGCGGCCGGGGATGCCGCCGTGCCGGGCCAGGCACCCGACCCCGCGCGCTCGGCGGTGCGGCGGCAGCGCGGGCAGTCGTCGACGTGCCGGACGAGTTCGCGGCGCAGGGCCGTGCCGAGGAGGAGCTGGTTGTCGCCGGTGAGGCGGGCGACGATCGGGCAGGTGCCGGTCTCCACGACGGCGAGCGCGGCCCGGGTGCGCTCCACCTCGCAGGCGGCGGAGGCGAGGAGGTCGCGGGTCTTCACGAGGTCCATGCCGATGACCGCGGCGACTTCCTTGGGGGTGAGCTGGTGGCGTACGGCGAGCTCCAGGGCCTCGCGCTGTTCGGGCGTCGTGCCCGCGGCCTCCGGCCAGGCCAGCTGGGCGAGTTCGCGGCGCCGCCGCCGCTCCGCCTCGTCCGGCAGCGTGTCCGAATCGTCCGCCTTCGGGGCGCGGGGAGCCGCTCCGGAGGCGTGTGCGCCGCCGCCCTGCCGTGTGCGCTTGGCGTCGGCGAGGGCGCGCAGGCAGACCCAGCGGGCGAGTGCGTAGAGCCAGGACTTCAGTTCGGCCTCGGTCTCGGGGCCGCGGGAGCCGCGGCGCTCGGCGATGGCGAGGACGTCGCCCAGGGCGGCGGTCGCGGCTTCGTGATCGCAGAGCACGGACAGGCAGTACGTGAACAGGCCGTCCAGGCAGGGCTCATAGCGTGCGGGGGGCGCCTGCGGCACCGAGCGGGGCACCACGCGCTGGCGCGCGTCACGATGCGCCCGGTGTGCGCCGGTTGCTTGGGTGGGGGTTTCCGGGCTGCTGCTCATCACCCGTGCGAAGTTAGGCGGATGATGCCGGGTCCCTCTTCCCCCTTGAGCACATTTAATCCTTACGGGTGAACAGATCCCTCAAAAGGGGACAGGAACCCATGATTACGTGACGCACGCCCGGAGCGATCCGGATCGCGTGCGCCGCTGTCAGTGCCGCCCGCTACGGTTCGGTTCATGGCCACCCGTACGAAGTCCGGCAAAGACCGGCCGTCCTATCGCTGCACCGAGTGCGGCTGGCAGACGGCCAAGTGGCTCGGCCGCTGCCCCGAGTGCCAGGCCTGGGGGACGGTCGAGGAGTACGGCGCGCCCGCCGTCCGCACCACCGCCCCTGGCCGCGTCACCTCCTCCGCCCTGCCCATCGGCGAGGTCGACGGCCGCCAGGCCACCGCTCGCACCACCGGAGTCGCCGAGTTCGACCGCGTCCTCGGCGGCGGCCTCGTCCCCGGCGCCGTGGCGCTGCTCGCGGGCGAGCCGGGCGTCGGCAAGTCGACGCTGCTCCTGGACGTCGCCGCGAAGTCGGCGAGCGAGGAACACCGCACGCTCTATGTCACCGGCGAGGAGTCCGCGAGCCAGGTCCGGCTGCGCGCCGACCGCATCAAGGCGATCCACGACCACCTCTATCTGGCGGCGGAGACCGATCTCGCCGCCGTTCTGGGCCACTTGGACGCGGTGAAGCCGTCCCTCCTGATCCTCGACTCGGTCCAGACGATCGCCTCCCCGGAGATCGACGGGGCGCCGGGCGGCGTGGCGCAGGTCCGTGAGGTGGCGGGCGCGCTGATCCGCGCCTCCAAGGAGCGCGGCATGGCCACGCTCCTGGTCGGCCATGTCACCAAGGACGGCGCCATCGCGGGCCCCCGCCTCCTTGAGCACCTCGTGGACGTCGTCCTGTCCTTCGAGGGCGACCGGCACGCGCGCCTGCGCCTCGTCCGCGGCGTCAAGAACCGGTACGGGACGACGGACGAGGTCGGCTGCTTCGAACTGCACGACGAGGGCATCACCGGCCTCACCGACCCCAGCGGTCTCTTCCTCACCCGCCGCACGGAGCCCGTCCCCGGCACCTGTCTGACGGTCACGCTCGAAGGCCGCCGCCCCCTGGTGGCCGAGGTCCAGGCGCTCACCGTCGACTCCCAGATCCCCTCCCCGCGGCGTACGACGTCCGGGCTCGAAACCTCCCGCGTCTCGATGATGCTGGCGGTCCTCGAGCAGCGGGGCCGCATCACCGCGCTCGGCAAGCGCGACATCTACAGCGCGACGGTCGGCGGCGTGAAGCTCTCCGAGCCGGCCGCGGACCTGGCGATCGCCCTCGCCCTGGCCAGCGCGGCGAGCGACACCCCGCTGCCGAAAAATCTCGTCGCGATCGGCGAAGTGGGCCTCGCGGGCGAGGTCAGACGGGTCACGGGAGTCCAGCGCAGGCTGGCCGAAGCACACCGTCTCGGCTTCACGCACGCCCTCGTCCCGGCCGACCCCGGCAAGGTCCCGCCCGGTATGAAGGTCACCGAAGTCGCCGACATGGGGGACGCGCTGCGTGTCCTTCCGAGATCGCGTCGCAGAGAGGCCCCACGGGAGGACGAAGAGCGCCGGTAGACTTTGCCCTGGTCTCGCCCATCCGTACGAAGCAGTCGTACGGACCGGGGCTTGGACAAACCCGCGACCCGAGGAGTGCAGTGGCAGCCAACGACCGGGCGTCAGCTCCCGGCAAGCCCGGCGGAAGCTCCGGTGCCGAAGGGCTGATGCGCGCCTCTCTGAGCGCGGTCGCGCCCGGCACCGGCCTGCGCGACGGACTGGAGCGCATCCTCCGCGGCAACACCGGAGGGCTCATCGTCCTCGGCTGGGACAAGACCGTCGAATCGATGTGTACGGGCGGATTCATCCTGGATGTCGAGTTCACGGCGACGCGGTTGCGCGAGCTGTGCAAGCTCGACGGCGGCATCGTCGTCGACAAGGACATCACCAAGATTCTGCGCGCGGGCGTGCAGCTCGTCCCCGACCCGACGATCCCCACGGAGGAGACGGGCACCCGGCACCGCACCGCGGACCGCGTGTCCAAGCAGGTGGGCTTCCCCATCGTCTCCGTCTCCCAGTCGATGCGCCTCATCGCGCTCTACGTGGACGGACAGCGCAAGGTCCTCGAGGACTCGGCGGCGATCCTGTCCCGCGCGAACCAGGCCCTCGCGACCCTGGAGCGGTACAAACTGCGCCTCGACGAGGTGGCGGGCACGCTCTCCGCCCTGGAGATCGAGGACTTGGTGACGGTCCGCGATGTCACGGCGGTCGCCCAGCGCCTGGAGATGGTGCGCCGCATCGCCACGGAAATCGCCGAGTACGTGGTGGAGCTGGGCACGGACGGCCGGCTTCTCGCCCTCCAGCTGGACGAGTTGATCGCGGGCGTCGAGCCCGAGCGTGAACTGGTCGTCAGGGACTACGTCCCGGAGCCGACGGCCAAGCGCTCCCGCACGGTCGAGGAGGCGCTCTTCGAGCTGGACGCGCTGAGCCATGCGGAGCTGCTCGAACTGCCCACCGTGGCACGGGCGTTGGGTTACACCGGCTCCCCGGAAGCGCTGGACTCCGCCGTCTCGCCGCGGGGCTTCCGACTGCTCGCCAAGGTGCCGCGTCTTCCCGGCGCGATCATCGACCGGCTCGTGGAGCACTTCGGGGGGCTGCAGAAGCTTCTCGCTGCGAGCGTCGATGACTTGCAGACGGTCGACGGGGTCGGGGAAGCGCGGGCCCGGAGTGTGCGCGAGGGGCTCTCGCGGCTTGCCGAGTCCTCGATTCTGGAGCGGTACGTCTAGCGGGTGCTGCTGAGTGGGTGGGGTTTTCTTGCCCGCCCACCCACCGGCACTCAGCGGTCAGCTGTCCTCAAGCACGAACGACGTCTTCACCGAACCGAGGCCGGGTGACTTGGCCTCGACGAGATACGTACCGGGGGACGCGCTTCCCGCCGAAGGCGTCGCGCAGTTCGGCTCGCTCCCCCGGCGGTCCCACTCCACGGTGTGCGTGACGCGCCCGTCGCCCGGCACCCGCAGCAACAGGCTCCCGCCACCGGCGGGGCAGTCCGCGGAGGACCAGATCTCCTTGTCGCCGTCGGCCTGAGTGATCGTCAGCACCGTCTTCTTGCCGCCGAGATCGACCTTGCAGGCCTTGCCCGCACTGTTCTGGGCGACGAGTTCGAACTTCGGCTTCTCGCCGATCTCGTACCGGTTGTGGACGCTGCGCAGCTTCAACTTCACGTCTCCGCTCACGCAGTTGGGCAGGCTCGACCCGGCGGGCAGCTGTCCGCCCGACCCGCCGCCGCCCTTGGCGCCGTCGTCCGAGCCGCTGCCGTCACCGCCACCGGAGTCGCCCGAGCCGTCGGACCCCTCGGAATCACCGGAGCCGCCGCCGGAGCCTCCGGAACCGGAGTCGCCGTCGTCACCGTCGCCCGACTCGTCGCGCCCGCCCGGGTTTTCACTGATGGCGGGCCCGGAACTGGAAGGCCCGGGAGTGATCGACGTGGCGGGGCCGGAGCCCGAAGGGCCGTCGGCACCGTCGTTCTTGCCCCCACCGCCCATGGTGAGCACCCACACCACCAGGAGCGCCATCAGCCCGATCAAGGACAGCAGAACGGCCCTCCGACGCCAGTAGATGGTGGAGGGAAGCGGCCCGACAGGATTGCGCAGAGATCCCACGGCCCAAACCTTACGAGACATCCGCGCCTTGTCCTGCCCCACCCGCCGCCCAGAGTCACAAAGTTTGCCGATCATCATCACGGAACGATTGGTTCCGCTTTCCGCACCCCTGTCTTTCGTCAGGGGGTGTGACGGGACGATCGCCGGATGTGACGATTCGGACCCACTCCGTACCGTCCGTAATCATGGACACCATGGACGACGATCTCTATCGCGATGTCACCGACTTCGCCCACGACACCCCTACCTGGTTCCAGCATCTCGCCGAGGTGTGGACGGAACTCGGACTGCTGCTCTTCGGCGTGCTCTTCATCGTCGCCTGGTGGCGGGCACGGCGCGGCGACCCGCGCGCCCTCGCGATAGCTGTTCTCGCGCCCCTGGTCACGGCGGTTGCCTACGTCTGCAGCGAGACGCTCAAGTCCGCGGTCGACGAGGAGCGCCCCTGCCGAGCCGTCGCCGGCGCGGTCACCTCCATCGTGGAGTGCCCGGCGTACGGCGACTGGTCCTTCCCCAGCAACCACTCGACGATCGCGGGCGCCGCCGCCGTCGGCCTCGCGCTCGCCTGGCCGCGGATCGCGGCCCTGACGCTGCCGATGGCCGTACTCATGGCGTTCTCACGGGTGTTCGTGGGCGTGCACTACCCGCATGACGTGGCGGTGGGCCTGCTCCTCGGCGCCGCGCTCGCCTTCCTCCTCGTACGTGGGGCGACGCGCCCCGTCGGGCGGGTGGTCGAGGCGATGCGCGGGTCATCGACGGGCGTCGTCAGGTGGTTCGCGGGGCCGGGAAGCCCGACGCCGGAGCACTCGACATCGCACCGGCGGCCCGCGGCACATCGCCGCTGAGTCTCAGAGCCGCACAAGTCCCGCCTCGTAGGCGACGATCGCCGCCTGGACGCGGTTCTTGACCCCGAGCCGGTCGAGAACCGCGCTGACGTACGCCTTGACCGTGCCTTCGACCAGGTGGAGCCGGGCTGCGATCTCCGGGTTGGAGAGGCCCTCCCCGACGAGCCCGAGCACCTCGCGCTCGCGCGGGGTGAGGGCCGCGGTCCTCGCGCGGGCGTCGGCGCCGCGGACCGTTCGCTGCGCGCCGTAGCCGTCGATGACGTGACGGGCCACCTTGGGCGAGAGGAAGGCGGCGCCGCTCGCCACCGCGCGTACGCCCGCGATGAGTTCGTGGGGATCACCGGACTTCAGGAGGAAGCCGGTGGCTCCGCCGCTCAGCGCTCGCGCGACGTACGCGTCCTCGGAGAACGTCGTCAGCATCGCGACGGCGGTGCCCGGCAGCGTCCGTACGATCTCCTCGCCCGCCGCCAGGCCGTCGAGGCCCGGCATGCGGATGTCGAGCAGAGCGACGTCCGGCCGGTGGGCCTGGGCGAGCGACACGGCTTGCCTCCCGTCACCCGCCTCGGCGACGACCTCGATGTCCTCGCCCACGCCGAGGATCGCGCGGACGCCCGCGCGGATCATGGCCTCGTCGTCGGCCAGCAGTACGCGGATCACCGCACCCTCTCCTTCTCGCGCTGGGCCCCTGGTGTGGGGATGACACTCTTCTCCACGAGGGCCCCGTCCCTGAAGCAGACCCTGAAGTGGCGGACGGTGACGAAGAGTTCACCGCTGGCGCGGTAGTAGCGGCAGTCGGCGCCCGGGGGTGGCGGGGTCGGTGCGCGCTCCGCGGGCGGGTCGGACGCGACTCTGCCGGGCAGCAGCCGTTCGGCGTCGGCCTGCGCCTGGCCTTCCTTCAGGCGGGCGAAGTCGGCCGGTTCGAGGACCGCGTTCGACCGTGAGTACGCGTACCAGGCGAAGGCGCCGCCGACGAGCAGGGCCCCGGTGGCCAGAGCGGCGCCGAAGGCCAGCAGGGTCCGCCGGCGCGCGTACGCGGGGCCGGGTGCGGGGTGCCGCGGGGGCGGGTCCGGGGTGGCGCCGTCCGCGGGAAGCCGTGCGAGGACCCGGAAGCCGTCGCCGTGCGGCTCCGCTTCGAGGGTGCCGCCGAGGTCTTCGACCCTGGTCCGCAGGCCTACGAGGCCGGAGCCTGCGCCGGGCCCCGAACCCGGCTGCTGGGCGGGCCCGTTGGTCACGACGACTGCCGCTTCCCTCACCTCCACGGTGATGGGTGCGCCGGGGGCGTGTCTGGCGGCGTTGGTCAGGGCTTCCTGGACGATGCGGTAGGCGGTGCGGCCGTTCTCCCCTTCCGCTTCGGGTTCTGCTTCGGGTTCCGCTTCGGGTTCTGCTTCGGGTTCCGCTTCGGGTTCCGCTTCGGGCCCGGTCAATTTCGTACGCGGGCCCTCACCCCCCGCGATGTACCGGACCGGCAGCCCCGAGTCGGCGGCCCGCTCCACGAGGGCGCGCACGCTTTCGCCCGCCGGGGCGAGGGGTGCGGCCTCGTCCCCCTCCTCCCTGAGCAGTCCGATGATCTCGTGCAGCCGGTCCGTGGCGTCCGACGCGGCGACGCGCAGGTCGGTCACGGCGCCGCGGTGCCGTTCCGGCAGATCGGCGGCCACTTGGAGGGCGCCGGCCCGCACCGCGATGAGGCTCAGCTCGTGGCCGAGGGAGTCGTGCATGTCCTGGGCGATCCTGGCCCGTTCGCGCAGCCGGGCCCGGTCGGCGACGATGCGCTGCTCGCGCTCCAGTTGGGCGGCGCGGGTCCACCCCGCGGCGGCGAGTTCGCGGCCCTGGCGGAGGTAGCGGCCCGCGAGCCAGGGGAAGACGGCGCCGAAGAGGAGGGTGCCCGTCAGGACGAGCCACTCCACTACGGGGTCGACGTCGCGTACGGCGATCTTGGCGGTGCCGATCAGGGCGGTGGCGCCGAAGGTGAGGAGGGCGGGCCTCACGCGGTGGGCTCTGCGCCCCATGAGCAGGGCGAATGCGGCCAGGGCGGGGCCGTACGAGAGGGTGAAGAGGGAGGGTGCCGCGGTGAGACCCAGGGCTGCGGCCGCTGCGAAGGCTGCCGGGGGCCGCCTGCGCCAGGTGGCTGCGGCCAGCCCCAGGACGGCGATCCCTGCGGCCTGCTGCCACGCTGCCCGGGGCTCGTCCAGCCCCAGGCCGCTCACGCTCACCGCGGGTATGACCAAGGCCCCCCAGAGGAGGGCGTCCCGCCCCCGTGCACTCTCCACCCCCTGGACGCTACTGCCCGTCCCCCGGCAGGCACCCCTGCCGATCGTCATGCCTTGCCCCCCAACTTCGGCCCCCGCAAAGCTCTCCCACCCACCCGCCCGATCACCCCGCATTCCCCCTCCGCGAACAAACCTTTCCCACCCACCCGCCCGATTGCCCCGGGTCAAGGGGTAGCGCAGACCGTGCGCGGGTGGGTGGGCGCCGAAGGGAAACGGAGTTGAGAAGGCCCCGCCTGGCCCGTCGGTCGGTGGGCCCGTGGCAGGATCGTCCTGCCATGACTGCGCCCACGAAGCCCATGCCAATGTCAGACAGCCCCGAGCCCGCCGGCGAGGCCCTGCACAGCCCCGTCATCGCCTGGTTCGACGCGAACGCGCGCGACCTGCCGTGGCGGCGGCCCGACGCCGGACCCTGGGGCGTGATGGTCAGTGAGTTCATGCTGCAGCAGACGCCGGTCAGCCGCGTCCTGCCCGTGTACGAGCAGTGGATCGCCCGCTGGCCCCGCCCCGCCGACCTCGCCAAGGAAGCCCCGGGTGAAGCCGTCCGCGCCTGGGGACGCCTCGGCTACCCCCGCCGCGCCCTGCGGCTGCACGGCGCGGCCGTCGCCATAACGGAACGGCACGGTGGCGACGTACCGACCAAGCACGCGCAGCTGCTCGCGCTGCCCGGCATCGGTGAGTACACCGCGGCGGCCGTGGCGTCGTTCGCGTACGGGCAGCGGCACGCCGTGCTCGACACGAACGTCCGGCGGGTTTTCGCGCGGGCCGTGACCGGCGTCCAGTACCCCCCGAACGCCACCACCGCCGCCGAGCGCAAGCTCGCCCGCGCCCTCCTCCCCGAGGACGAGCGCACGGCGTCCCGCTGGGCCGCCGCCTCCATGGAGCTCGGCGCCCTCGTCTGCACCGCCAAGAACGAGAACTGTGGGCGATGCCCCATCGCGCAGCAGTGCGCGTGGCAGACGGCCGGCAAACCCGCGCACGTAGGTCCGGCCCGCCGGGGCCAGACCTACGCGGGAACGGACCGCCAGGTCCGCGGCAAGCTGCTCGCGGTGCTCCGCGAGGCCGTCGCTCCCGTGCCCCAGTCCGCTCTCGACCGCGTGTGGGACGAACCCGTGCAGCGGGCCCGCGCGCTGGACGGGCTCGTCGCCGACGGGCTCGTCGAGCCGCTTCCCGACGGGCTCTACCGCCTGCCTCTCACCTGAGAAGCGCTCACGTGACAAGCGCTCACCTGAGAAGCTCCCAGAGAAGCTCGCGTGAGAACGGCGACAGATCACCACGAAACGCCCCCGCTTTACGCCTCGCCTACATCTGTTACACAACCGACGGAAGGCCGTGCGCCCCCCGGCGGCTGCTCCGCACAGCCTCGTGACAACGCCTCCGTAGCTTCATAGCCGTACCGCACAAGCAGCGGTGGTCGGTGAACGGAGGCGGTTGGGTATGGCGCACGGCGAGGTGCTCGAGTTCGAAGAGTACGTCCGCACTCGGCAGGACGCCCTGCTGCGCAGTGCCCGGCGCCTGGTCCCCGACCCCGTCGACGCCCAGGACCTGCTGCAGACCGCGCTCGTGCGGACGTACGGCCGCTGGGACGGCATAGCCGACAAGCGGCTCGCGGACGCCTATCTGCGCCGCGTCATGATCAACACGCGTACGGAGTGGTGGCGGGCCCGCAAGCTCGAAGAGGTCCCCACCGAGCAGATGCCCGACGCCCGCGTGGAGGACTCCACGGAACAGCACGCGGACCGCGCCCTCCTGATGGACATCATGAAGGTGCTCGCCCCCAAGCAGCGCAGCGTCGTCGTGCTGCGACACTGGGAGCAGATGTCCACAGAGGAGACGGCCGCGGCACTCGGCATGTCCGCGGGAACGGTCAAGAGCACCCTGCACCGCGCGCTCGCGCGGCTCCGCCAGGAGCTGGAGAGCCGGGACCGCGAGGGCCAGGGCCGTGAGAGCCGGGACCGCGAGGAGCCCGCCATCGGCGCGCTCGAACGTGAGGAGCGGGAGCGTTGCGCGGCCTAAGCACCCGGGCTGGCAGGACGATCAAGGCGATCAGGGCGGGGAGCGCGGCGGTGGTCGCGCTCGCCGCCATCGGCCTTTTCCTCACCGCCTGCTCGACCGGCGGTTCCGGCGCCCGGGACGAGGGCCCCGGCAACCGGGGCGAGACGGTGATGACGCCCTCGCCGTCCCCGACGCCGTCGACGACGTCCGCGCCCCCGCCGCCCTCCACCGGTGAGGCCGTGCAGCTCGTCAAGGACGACCCGAAGGTGAGCCGGACGGTCAAGCGCGACCTGAAGCCCTGCGTCGGCGACGACTACCCCGTGGACGTCAGTTACGGCAACCTGACCGGAGGAGCCGGTTCCGATGTCGTGGTGAACATCATGACCTGCAGCGATGCGGTCGGCACCAGCAGTTACGTGTATCGCGCCGAAGGCAAGAAGTACGAGAATGTCTTCCAGGACGAGGAGCCGCCCGTCTACGCGGAGATCGACCGGGGCGATCTCGTCGTGACCAAGCAGGTGTACGAGAAGGGTGACCCGGTGTCGTATCCGTCCGGCGAGGAAGTCATCACGTACCGCTGGTCCTCGAACCACTTCACCGAGACGGACCGCACCCGCAGTCACTACAGCAGCGCGGCCGGCGGCGACGCACCCGCTCCGACGGAGAACTGAGAGCACCCGATGGCAGAGCACACCCATGTCCTGTTCGTCGAGGACGACGACGTCATCCGCGAGGCGACACAGCTCGCGCTCGAACGGGACGGCTTCGTCGTCACCGCGATGCCCGACGGTCTGCAGGGCCTTGAGGCCTTCCGCGCCGACCGCCCCGACATCGCGCTGCTCGACGTGATGGTGCCGGGCCTGGACGGCGTCTCGCTGTGCCGCCGCATCCGCGACGAGTCGACGGTACCGGTGATCATGCTCTCGGCGCGTGCCGACTCCATCGACGTCGTGCTCGGCCTGGAGGCCGGGGCCGACGACTACGTGACCAAGCCCTTCGACGGCGCCGTCCTGGTGGCCAGGATCCGCGCCGTCCTTCGCCGCTTCGGGCACGCGAGCGGCCCCGAGTCGGGGGCGCCCGCCTCCGCCGACGGCGGTTCGCCGGACGGCGGTGTGCTGCACTTCGGCGACCTGGAGATCGACACGGAGGGCATGGAGGTCCGCAAGGACGGCGCCCCGGTGGCCCTGACCCCGACCGAGATGCGCCTGCTCCTCGAGTTCTCCTCCGCGCCCGGCACGGTCCTCTCCCGCGACAAGCTCCTGGAGCGCGTGTGGGACTACGGCTGGGGCGGTGACACCCGCGTCGTCGACGTCCACGTGCAGCGGCTGCGCACGAAGGTCGGCCAGGACCGGATCGAGACGGTCCGCGGCTTCGGCTACAAGCTCAAGGCGTGAGCCCACGGCATGGCTGAAACACCGGCTGAAGCAACGAACGGTCCGGCGCGTCTCGGGGGACACATATGAGCAGGGGGACCATGGCCTCGCTGCGCGCGAAGCTGGCCTCCGGCCTGCGCACCGGCGTGCGCTGGAAGATCAGCGCGGCGATCGCGCTGGTCGGCGCGCTCGTCGCGGTGGCGCTGAGTCTGGTCGTGCACAACGCGGCGCGCGTCTCGATGCTCGACAACGCGCGCGACGTGCAGGACGAGCGGATCCTGTACGCCCAGCGGATCTACGAGACGTCCGGGCGCACGGGCCAGTTCGGCATGAAGATCGACGACCCGGAGATGCCCAAGGACCTCCTGGCGAAGGTGCTCACCGGGCGCCGCGCGACCTACGTGGAGGACCACGAGGGCGGTGTGCCGGACATCTGGGCGGCGGTCCCGCTGAGCGACGGCCACATCCTGTCGCTGCACACCCGGTTCACCGACCGCAGCGCCACCGTCATGAAGGACCTCGACCAGGCCCTGGTCATCGGCTCCATCTCCGTGGTCTTCGGCGGCTGCGCGCTCGGCGTACTCATCGGCGGCCAGCTCTCGCGGCGCCTGCGCAAGGCGGCGACGGCGGCGCAGGAGGTGGCACAGGGGCAGACGGACGTGAGCGTACGGGATGCCATCGGCGGCGTCGTACGCGATGAGACCGATGACCTCGCGCGGTCGGTGGACGCGATGGCTGACGCGCTCAAGCAGCGCCTCGAGGCCGAGCGGCGGGTGACGGCGGACATCGCGCACGAGCTGCGTACGCCGGTGACCGGCCTGCTCACGGCCGCCGAACTGCTTCCCCCCGGCCGGCCGACCGAGCTGGTCAGGGACCGGGCGCAGGCGATGCGCACGCTCGTCGAGGACGTACTGGAAGTGGCCCGTCTGGACAGCGCGGCCGAGCGGGCCGAGTTGCAGGACCTGATGCTCGGCGAGTTCGTGACGCGGCGGATCGCGGTGCTCGACTCGGACGTGCGCGTGACGGTGGTGCACGAGTCGGAGGTGACCACCGATCCGCGCCGCCTCGAGCGCATCCTGGGCAACCTCCTCGCCAACGCGGCCAAGCACGGGAAGCCGCCGGTCGAGGTCAGCGTCGAGGGCCGCGTGGTGCGGGTCCGCGACCACGGCCCCGGGTTCCCCGCGGGGCTCCTTGACGAGGGGCCGAGCCGCTTCCGCACCGGCAGCACGGACCGCGCGGGCGTCGGCCACGGCCTGGGCCTGACGATCGCCGCGGGGCAGGCGCGGGTGCTCGGCGCGAGGCTCACCTTCCGCAACGTGACTCCCGCGGGGGCGGGCCCGGAGGACCCGGCGGAGGGCGCGGTGGCAGTCCTCTGGCTCCCGGAACACGCCCCGACGAACACGGGCAGCTTCCCGATCTTGCAGCTGCCGGACAAGTACAAGTAACCGCCCCGTTGTGGGCAGGCGTTCCGCAGGGCGGAACGGGTGGGCACAACGCCGAAGCCGCAGGGCACCGAGAGAGCAGGGCAGCACGCACAGCAACGGGCCCCGGCACCAGAAGGTGCCGGGGCCCGTTTCAGCCGAGGGAGCCGAACCGCAGGTCAGACGGCCTCTGCAACCGTCGCCCGCGGTCCCGCCGCAGCGGCGTCCCCAGCCGCGTCCTCGGCCGGCTTCTTGGCTTCGGCGCTCCCGGAGTCCCCGGAGTCCTTGGGCCCGGCGTCCTTCGGCCCGGCCCCCCGCAGGGGAACCTCCTTCACGAACACCGCAGCGACGAGCGCGGCCACGCCGATGACCGCGCCCAGCAGGAACGCCGAGTGCGTACCGGCCGACACCGCGTGCTGATACGCGTCCCGCACCGGAGCCGCCAACTGCCGCAGGCTGTCCGCGTCCAGCTGCGCCGACTGCTCGGTGACCTTGCCGCCGAGCTCCCCGGCCCGCGAGGCCATCGTGTCCTCGACCCGGCTGTTGAACAGCGCGCCCATGATCGCGACGCCGAACGAGGAGCCGAGCGTACGGAAGAGCGTGGCCGAGGACGACGCGACGCCCATGTCCTTCATCTCGACGCTGTTCTGGGCGACCAGCATGGTGATCTGCATCAGGCAGCCCATGCCCGCGCCGAGCACCGCCATGTAGAGGCCCGACGTGAACCGCGTGGTGTCGGTGTCCATCTGCGCCAGCAGGAAGAGGCCGAGGACCATCAGGATGGTGCCGGCGATCGGGAAGATCTTGTACTTGCCGGTGGAGGTGGTGAACCGCCCCGAGAAGAACGAGACGACCATCATCGAGAGCAGCATCGGAAGCAGCAGCAGTCCGGAGTTGGTGGCCGAGGCCCCCTGCACGGCCTGCTGGTACAGCGGCAGGAACAGAATCGCGCCGAACATCACGAAGCCGGTGATGAAGCCGATCACCGACATGAGCGTGAAGTTGAGGCTGCGGAAGATGTGCAGCGGCAGGATCGGCTCGGCGGCCTTCTTCTGCACGATGACGAAGCTGATGAGCGCGACCACGCCGATCGCGATGAGCTCCATGATCACGGTGGAGGTCCAGGCGTACTCCGTGCCGCCCCATGTGGTGACGAGCACGAGCGCGCTGATGCCCACGGTCAGGAGCGCCGCACCGAGGTAGTCGATGCGCCCCTTCGCCTTCTTCTTCGGCAGGTGCAGCACGGCGGTGACCATGGCGAGCGCGATCGCGCCGAGCGGGAGGTTGATGTAGAAGGCCCAGCGCCAGCCGAGGTGGTCGGTGATGGTGCCGCCGACGAGCGGTCCGCCGATCATGGCGACGGCCATGACGCCGGTCATCATGCCCATGTACTTGCCGCGCTCCCGCGGCGTAACGAGCTCACCGATGATCGCCATGACGCCGACCATCAGACCGCCCGCGCCGAGCCCCTGCACGGCACGGAAGCCGATCAGCTGGCCCATGTCCTGCGCCATTCCGCTGAGCACGGAACCGAGCAGGAAGATCACTATGGAGGTGAGGAAGACGCCCTTGCGCCCGTACATGTCGCCGAGCTTGCCCCAGATGGGGGTCGAGGCCGCGGTCGCGAGCATGTACGCCGTGACGACCCACGACAGGTGCTCCATGCCGCCGAGGTCGCCGACGATCGTCGGCATCGCGGGGCTGACGATCATGTTGTCCAGCATCGCGAGCAGGATGGTGACCATCAGCGCCATCATCACGACGCGCACGCTGCGCGGCTGTGGCGCTTCCTTCGCCTTCTCCCCCGGCCTGTCCTTGGTGTTCGCCATGTTCCCCACTCCCCAGATTCCCCGACTGCGTACCACTGCTTACTTGCCGACCGGCAAGCTGACTACACTGAGGGAAACTAGACCCCTAACTAGCCGGGCGTCAAGTAAGTAAAATCGGATCCAAGGATTCGAGCCGAGAGGGAGCCGAGGAGCAAGAAGATGGTCACGGGTAAGCAGCAGCGCCGCGGGGACACCCGCCAGCGCATCCAGGACGTGGCCCTCGAACTCTTCGCCGAGCAGGGTTACGAGAAGACGTCACTGCGCGAGATCGCGGAGCGCCTGGACGTCACGAAGGCGGCCCTGTACTACCACTTCAAGACCAAGGAAGACATCCTCACCAGCATCTTCGAGGACATGACCCGGCCCATCGACGAGCTGATGGAGTGGGGCAAGGAGCAGCCGCGCACGCTGGAGACGAAGCGGGAGATCCTGACCCGCTACAGCGAGATCCTCAAGGACGCGGCGCCGCTCTTCCGCTTCATGCAGGAGAACCAGGCGACGATGCGGGACCTGAAGACGGGCGAGACCTTCAAGGACCGCATGATCGGCCTGCTCGACATCCTCAGGGATCCGGGTACGCCGATGACGACCCAGGTGCGCTGCTTCAGCGCGCTGTTCACGATGCACGGCGGGATGTTCGTGCTCAAGGACGCCGAAGGCGACCCCGAGGAGAAGCGCAAGGCCATCCTCGAGGTCGCCATCGATCTGGTGACCCAGGCGCACGAAGGCGCCTAGTCACGCGCTGCTCAGACGGTGACGCCGTTGGAGCGCAGGAACGCGACCGGGTCGACCGCCGAGCCGTAGTTCGGGGTCGTGCGGACCTCGAAGTGCAGGTGCGGGCCGCTGGAGTTACCCGTGTTGCCGGACGCGGCGATGTGCTGGCCGGTGCCGACACTCTGGCCGACGCGGACGTCGATCTTCGACAGGTGCGCGTACTGCGAGAACGTGCCGTTGTCGTGCTTGATCACGATGGCGTTGCCGTACGCGGGACCGTCACCGGCGCCGTTGCCGCCGGCCTTGACGACGGTGCCGTTGTGCACGGCCTCGACGGAGGTGCCGATCGCCACGGCGAAGTCCTGGCCGGAGTGCTTGCTGGACCACATGTTGCCGCCGGTCCCGAAGGACGCGGAGAGCGTGTACTTGTCGACCGGGTCCTGCCAGGACGCGGCCTTCTTGGCTGCGGCCTGCTTGGCCTGCGCGGCCTTCTTGGTGGCGGCCTGCTTGGCCTTGGCCGCGGCCTTGGCCTGCGCGTCGGCCTGGGCCGATACCGAGTTGGCGGAGACGCCGGGCAGGGCGCTGTTCTTGGTGTCCGCGGCGGATGCGACGCCGGAACCGAGAACGGCCGACGCTCCGAGCCCGAGGCCCGCGACGGTGATGACGGCCGTCCGCGCACGGAGCAGGGACAGGCCGGACTGGTGGGACGTGGCGCGCTTCGACAAGGCGGATTACCTCCGGGATGGGGAGCGTGTACGTGACACCGCCGCATGTCGCTGCGAGGCACGTGGGACACATAGGGACCCGGCCACACGCTTCGCTGCGTTCCGCCGGGGCCTCACCTTGGTAACCCGCACCCCGCCCGGTGCTCAAACACCCCATCTACTACCTAAAGCCGTAGCGAACCGCCCACCTTTCGCCCCCTTGACACCGACAAATCCTGATAATTACTCCTTCAACCACTTGCCGCAATCGACGGCCCGAGACAGGTTTAACCACACTTCGACAGGGCATCTCGGGCCCGCGCCGACGGGTCCCGGGGGTGGACTCCCCCGACGCGGCCAAGGTCCCGGGGGTTGCGTGCCGAAGGTCCCGACACCCCCACCGGGCGCCACCACTACTCCGTCTAGTACCGGACAAATCGCCTGTGCGTCATGTCACCGGCCCCCGAGATCCACAACCTCCGAAATGTGACCGGGGCTACGCTGCGGCGCATGGATCCCACGGCCCTGGGCGCCCGGCTCGCCTCCGGCGTCATAGCCCCGCTGATCAAGAAACTGTTCGTACGGGAGGGGGTCGGGGCGGGCCTGGTGGAGCGCCCCGTCCGGCTGTCGGGGCTCGTCTCCTTCCGGGGTGAGAAGCGGAGGCTGACCGACAAGGACCTGGCGAAGCTGGCCGGGGAGCTGGTGCGCCAGGCGGTACGGGCCTCCGGCGAGCGGGCCGTCCCCGCCGACGAGGAGCAGGCCGTGGTCGACGCCCTGACGCGCACCCTGCACGCCCTGGGTGACCTCACGCTCACGGACGTCCAGGCGGTCGAGCTCGGCCACGACGCCCTCGCGCTGCGGCTGCGCCGGGCGAGCGGGAACCCGGACCGTGACCTGTCGGCGGACGCGTCGTACTTCTACGAGCGCCTGCTCGACACGACGTGCCTGCACATCCTGAACTTCTTCACGCAACGCTCGGCCTTCGTGGCCCGCACCCTGGTGGAGCAGAGCCGCCGGCAGTCCGCGCTGATCGCCGGGCTCGACGAGTTGATCGCCCGCAACCCCCTTCCCGGGGCGCAGGACGTGCCGTTCGAGCAGCGGTATCTCGCGTACGTCGCGAAGAAGCACGGGAAGCTGACGATCTTCGGGATAGATCTGGCGAACTCGCCGGCGCGGTGGCCCTTGGATGCGGCGTACATGTCGCTTGAGGCGACAGACCGGCCCGGGAGGTTCCGGCTCTCGCCGCGGGAAGTGGCCGGCGCCCTGGCAGAGACGGACCCGGCATACGCGCGGTGGGCGGGCCAGGTCGAGGAGTCGGCTCCGACGTCCTGCCCCGCCGACCAGGCGCTGGCCGACCACGACCGCGTACTCCTGCGAGGGGAAGCGGGTTCGGGCAAGACGACCCTCGTGCAGTGGCTGGCGGTGAGTGCTGCGGGCCGCACCGTGCACGACGCCCGCATGACCTACCTCCACGACCGCATCCCCTATGTACTCCCCCTTCGCAGCCTCACCCGTCACGGCGAGCGTCTCCCGGCCCCGGCGGACTTCCTCTCGGCGGTCGGCTCCCCGCTGGCGGGGACGCAGCCCAAGGGCTGGGAGTCGCGGGTACTGACCGCGGGCCGTGCGCTGATCCTGCTGGACGGGCGGCGGCATGCTTGGAGCACGCGGCGGAACTGGCGCCCGAGGTGCGGGTAGCGGTCGGGCAGCGCATGAAGGCACTGATCCCGCCCCACAGCAGCCAGGACGCCCGCGAGCTCGGCGCTGTCGGAGCCATGGTGCTCGACCTGCTGCCCGGGCCGCAGGGCCTGAGCGACAAGGACGCCAAGCACGTGGTGACCGCCGCGACGCACGTCCGGTCGGACGCCGCGATCCCCTTCCTGGCCCGCTTCGCCCGGCGTTCCGGTCTCGGCGTCCGCAGCCAGCTCATGTGGGCGTGGGGCCGCTACGACTGCCGTGCCTACGCGGAGCAGGTCATCGCCCATCTGGACGACGGGCAGGTCCACTTCACCCTCCGCAGCGACGAACAGGCCGCCGAGCTCGAACGTCTGCGGCTTCGCCCACGGCATCTGGACATCCGCGAGACCGTCACCCCGGCCGCCGCGTCCCATCTGCTCGCCACTGCCCCACCCACGTACCTCTCCCTGGGGATCTCCCCCGCCCGCCTCACCGGCGAGGCGCACGACGCGCTGCTCGGCCTGGAGGACCTGCGTCTGTGGGAGATCGGCGAGCCGCACCGTCTGTCGTCGATCCCGGCAGGGGCTGCCCTGCGCAGCATCGGGTTCCTCGGCGCGGACCGTCCGGAGGATCTGCACCACCTCGACAGATGGCCGGGACTGCAGTGGGTGGTCTTCGGCAGAGGCATGGGTCCCAGCTCCGCCGAGCACTGGCAGGCCTTGGTCCGCCTGCCCCGCCTCACCCAGTTGACTCTTCCCTCCGAGGCGCTCGCCTCCGCGCCCCCCGGTCTTGTCCTGCCCGGCGTGAAGGACCTGCTCCTGAACCGGGCGGACGACTGGGATGTAACGAAGACGCACATAGGAAGGCTGCTGCCACGCCTCACGCATCTACGGCTGCCTCTGCTGCCCGACGACGACCCGGTGGACATCTCCTGCCTCCCGACGCTGCTGCCCGCCTTGACCTACGTGCGGGCACCGGAGCAACAGGTACGGGGGGCTGCCGAGCTGCCCGCCCACATCGAGGTGGACACGTACATCCACGTCACCGATTGAAGGCGCCGACTGAAGCCACCGACCTACTGGGGGCCGCCCTGACCCGCGCTGCCGATCGGGCCGACCTTGACCGAGGAGCCGGAGCCGTCGCTCACGGGCAGCGAGGCGGCGCCCGGCCACTGAAGGGACTGCGACTTCGTCTCACCGGGAGGGGTCACCACGAGGCCCGTGATACGGACCCCGGAGCCGCCCGTGTCGTTCATCGGGTAGCTGACGTAGAAGGACACCGACTCACCGCCCGTGAGCACCATCTGCTCGGCGGGCTTCCCCTCGCGCGTGGCGGACAGGTCCCCCGCGTTGGTCTTCAGGTCGATGCCGGCGAACCCGGAGAGCAGGCAGCCCCGGTCGCCGGGGTTCTTGAACGTCACCGCGACCGAGCCCTTGTCGTCACCGTCGATGGTGCTGTCCGTCGCCGAGATGTCGAGATCATCCGTACGGCACTTCTCGGCCCGCTCGACGTTGCCCGCACCGCTCCCGGCCGCGGCGCCCTGCCCGCTCGAGCTCTTCCCGGCCGAGTCCTTCCCGCCGGCCTGCTCCGAGCCGCCACCCTGCTCCGAGCCGCCACTCTGCTCCGAGCCACCGCCCGAGCCCGAGCCGCCGCCCGACGAGGAAGCGCTGGAGGCGGCCGACGGATCGCCCTGGCCGGTCACGTCGTCGCCGTTGCAGGCCGTGAGCGAGAGGCTCGCGGCGACGGTCAGGGCGGCGGCGGCGAAGCGCAGGTTGCGGCGACGAGTGGCGGTGGTGTTGGTGTTGGAGCGCATGGCGGTCCCCCGGTGAGTAGTGGGTGGGTGTTCCCTCTTCGGAACAACACCGACTCTGATCGAGGCCACTAATGCCGAGCTCCCATCCGACTAACATCCGCCTAACGCGCGCGGAAGCAGCCTCGGAGGCCTGCCCGGCACGACGCCGGGCAGGCCTCTGACCTGGTATGTTGCCCCGATACATCGGGGCTCAGCGCTTGAGCGTGAAGGTGAAGTCACCGGAGAGTTTGCCGCTCAGCCGGACCGCGGAGACGAGCTTCCCCTCCACGATCAGCCTCTCGGCCTCGGCCCGCGAAAGCCCGCAGCCGTCGGCGATCAGTCGCACGGGCCGGACGGGTATCCGCGCCGCGAAGCGAACCGACACATCGATCACCTCGCGGCCCAGGTGGTCCGATCCGCCGGTGTCGAGACGCCAGGCACCGTCCCAGTCGAGGGCGACGCGATTGCGCCGCCGCAGGGTCGGATCCTGGAGCAACTCACCCGCCAGAGCAGGGTCGTTGCCGTGCATGCGGTCGAGCAGTTCAGCACGTACGGAGCGCACGTTCGCCCGCTCCAGAACCGTGAGCTTCGCGGTCTCCCCGCAAGCGGTGCAGAGCACGAGGAGCCAGGCGTCGAGGAGCTTGTGGTGAGCGTTGACGCGGAACTTGCCGTCCGGCCGGAAGCGATCGGACGCGCAGGCGTGGCAACGGCGGAGGACAGTAGGCAGGCAGGTGGGCATGACCACCCATCGATTGAGCACAGAGGTACACCGGTTCCAGTGAGATGTCCGCAGCAAGAAGCAGCACGACGCGCAGGCGAGGCGCGACGCGCGACGAAATCAGCGCTCGGGAGAACTCACAGGGTGTACAACGGCACGTCCTTTGCCTCTACGACTCGGTCCGCAGGCACGGTAGTGGCACGCCGCATCGCCACTCCACCGCTTTTCCGAGCGGCTGCGGCACCGCGACCGCGGCAGCACGACCGCGGCACCGCGACCGCGGAATACCCCGCCCCCGGACCCTGGTTGGCCCCCACATGACGACTGACGCGCACTTCGACCCCCACGCCCTGCTCGCCATCAGCAACCTCGGCGTGCTGGCCACGATCAAGGCCGACGGGCGGCCCCAGCTCTCGCCCGTCATGCCCTCGTACGACCGCTCCGCGGGCCTCATCCGCGTATCGACGACCGCGCGGACGGCGAAGATCGCGAACCTGCGGCGCGACCCCCGCGCCACGCTGGAGGTGACGAGCCCGGACGGCCGCGCCTGGGCCACCGCCGAGGGCACGGCCACCCTCGTCGGGCCCGGGAACGACCCGCAAGGGCCCGAGGTCCAGGCCCTGGTGGACTACTACCGCGCCGCGGCCGGCGAGCACCCGAACTGGGACGAGTACCGCGAGGTCATGGTGGCCGACCACCGGGTGCTGATCACCATGACGGTCGAGAACGTCTACGGCACCAAGCTCTCGTAACGCGCCCTCGCTGCCTGGATAGGGCTCATCTCCCCACCCTCAGGGCGGGGTTGACCTACGCTTGACCCTTTACGACGCACGACCGGCAGACCGACACTTCACGACACACGAAATCCCACCCGCAGGGACCCTCTATGTCCATGGAGCCCGTTGTCCGCATCCCCTCGACGCTCGCCGCACCCCTCGTACAACGGCTCATCCGGCTGCCTCCCGCGCAGCCGCCCACCGCGCCCGACCTGATCGCGGCCCTCGCCACCTGGCGCGGCGCGGACGCCCCCTCGACCCCGGACGACGTGCAGCGCGCCGCCGCTGACTTCGTCCACCTAGCCGCCGAGGCGCACTCCGCCCCGGCCACGGAACTCAACGCCGTCGTCGAGGTGTTGACCCGCACCCTGCTCGCCATCGGTGAACTGGACCTCACGGACGTGGACGCCGTACGCCTGGGTCCGCAGGACTACGCACGGCGGCTGCGCGGGGCCGTACAGGGCGCGGACCGGGCGCTCTCACCCGCCGCCGCGTGGTTCCACGACGAGCTGCTCGTCGCCGTGTGTCTGCACGTCCTCTACCACTTCGTCCGGCGCTCCCCGCACATCCAGCGGCACATGGCCGAGCGTGCCAGCCGCATCCGCCAGCTCATCGACCTGAACGACGCGGAGGCCGCGGCCCGCCAGCCCGAACGCTCCCAGGAGGACCGGGACTTCGAGGCCGCGTACGCCGAGGAGGTCGTACGTCAGCACGGCTGGCTCACCATCGTCGGCGTGGACCTGGCCAACGCGCCGGACCGCTGGCCCCTGGAGGACACCTACCTCAGCCTCGAGGCCGAGGAGAGCAGCGGCAGCGGCGTACCGGGCGAGCCGCGCACCGTGCTGCTCGCCGACCGGGCCCTCGAAGGCCACGAGCGGGTGCTGCTGCGCGGCGTCGCGGGCTCGGGCAAGACCACCCTCGTCCAGTGGCTCGCCGTGGCCGCGGCGCGCGAGGGCGCCCGCGTCCCCTTCGTCCTGCCCGTACGCCGCTTCGCCCGCGAGGGCTTCCCGGCCCCGGACGACTTCCTGCACGCCATCCGCCACCCGCTGGCCGACCAGGCGCCCGAAGGCTGGGTCGTACGCACGCTCCTCGCGGGCCGGGCCATGCTCCTGGTGGACGGCATCGACGAGGCCCCGGAGGCGACCCGCGGCGAACTGCGCAACCAGCTGCGCCGCCTCCTTCGTATCTTCTCCGGCAACGGCTGCCTGGTGACGTCCCGCCCATCCGCCGTCGAGGACGGCTGGCTCGCCCAGGAGCGCCTCGCCGAGGAGGGCTTCAAGGAGCTCTCCCTCGCGCCGATGTCACGCGACCAGGTCACCCGCTTCATCCACGACTGGCACGCGGCCGCGCTGAGCGACGACCAGTGCAAGGAACAGACGGAGCGCGACAAGCTGCGGGAGTACGAGCAGCGCCTCCTGCACTCCGTGCGCATCTACCGCGAGCTGCGCCAGCTCGCCACCAACCCCCTGATGTGCGGCCTGATCTGCGCCCTCAACCGCGACCGCTCCGGCTCCCTGCCCAAAGGCCGCAAGGAGCTGTACGACGCCGCCCTGGAGATGCTCCTCCAGCGCCGCGACCCCGAGCGCGACGTGCTGTACGCCGATGACGTACGGCTCCAGCAAGGGCCCCGGGAGCTGCTCCTGCGCAAACTGGCCCACGCGATGGTCGGCGACGGCGTATCGGAGCTGCCGCGCGAGCGCGTGGTCGCCATCCTGGACGGCGCGCTGCCCGCCATCCCCTCCGCGCGCGCCGAGGGCGACGGCGAGAAGATCTTCCGTCATCTGCTGCACCGCACGGGCCTGTTGCGCGAACAGGCGGGCCTCTCGGTGGACTTCATCCACCGCACCTTCCAGGACTATCTGGCCGCCAAGGAAATAGTGGCCCGCGGCGAGTTCCGCACCCTGGTCGAGCACGCACACCGCGCCGAGTGGGAGGAGGTCATCCGGATGGCCGCCGCCCACGCACGCCCCGAGGAGTGCGCCGACTTCCTGGAACGGCTCCTGGCAGCCGCCCCGAACCTGCGCCGCCCGCACGTGAACCACCGGCGCCTGATGGCCGCGGCCTGCCTGGAACACGTCACCGAGCTCGACCCCGAGGTGCAGCAGCTCGTCCACGACCGTACGAAGAACCTCGTGCGCCCCACGACGGAACTGGCCGCCCGCAGCCTCGGCTGGGTCGGCCCCATCGTCCTCGAGCAGCTGCCGGACCCCGAGCAGGTGCCCAGCGACCAGCAGGCGCTCCTCCTGGCGATCACGGCCACCCGCGTCCAGGACGACGCCGCCATCGACTACCTCGCCCGCCTGCGCCACCGCTCGGCGCTGGCCATCCGGATGGAACTGGCCCGCCCGTGGCGGCACTTCGACACCGAGCGGTACGCGCGCGAGATCATCGCCCACCTCGACCCGGTCGGCCTGTACTACCCGGTGTCCGACACGGCCGAACTCGCGGCGCTTCGACACCTCGGCGGACGGCCGTGGATCCAGGTCGTGGGCGTCATCCGCACCGAGGAGCTCCTGGACGGCCTGGAGCACGACCAGCTCACCCACCTGTGGATCACCGCCGAGCTGGCCGACACGGACGTCTCCTGGCTCGCCCGCTTCCCGAACCTGAGCGTGCTCCGGGTGAACCCCCGCCTGCCCCGCATGCGAAACGTCCCAGAGGGAATCACGATCACGTCATAGTCGCAGGAGGCGCCCCGTAAGGGGCGCGAGGAACTGCGCGACAAGCCACGAAGCACCCGCAGCCGAAGACCAAAGCAAAAGGGCTGCCCCGGACCGTGAGAAACGGTCCAGGGCAGCCCCTGCGAACCTTGAAGGCGGCCTGCAGCCCGGAGGGCTAGGCCTCCTTGCTCAGGTTAGGCCCGGCGCCGCCGCCAGCGGCCTGCTCGATCGGCGGAACATCCGGCAGCGCCGCCTTCTCCTCGCCGCGGAAGGTGAACTTGGCTTCCTCGCCCTCACCCTCCGTGCCGACGACCACGATGTGGCCCGGGCGGAGCTCGCCGAAGAGGATCTTCTCCGACAGGATGTCCTCGACCTCGCGCTGGATCGTCCGGCGCAGCGGCCGGGCGCCCATGACCGGGTCGTAACCCTTCTTGGCCAGGAGCTTCTTCGCGTCACCGCTGAGCTCGATGCCCATGTCGCGGTCCTTCAGACGCTCGTCCACCTTGGCGATCATGAGGTCGACGATCTGGATGATGTCTTCCTCGGTGAGCTGGTGGAAGACCACCGTGTCGTCGACACGGTTCAGGAACTCCGGGCGGAAGTGCTGCTTCAGCTCGTCGTTGACCTTGGTCTTCATGCGCTCGTAGTTCGTCTTGACGTCACCCGACGCGGCGAATCCGAGGTTGAAGCCCTTGGAGATGTCACGCGTGCCGAGGTTGGTCGTCATGATGATGACCGTGTTCTTGAAGTCCACGACCCGGCCCTGGGAGTCAGTCAGACGACCGTCCTCCAGGATCTGGAGAAGCGAGTTGAAGATATCCGGGTGGGCCTTCTCGACCTCGTCGAAGAGAACCACCGAGAACGGCTTGCGACGCACCTTCTCCGTCAGCTGACCGCCCTCTTCGTAACCGACATATCCGGGCGGCGAACCGAAGAGACGCGAGACCGTGTGCTTCTCGCTGAACTCCGACATGTCGAGGGAGATCAGGGCGTCCTCGTCGCCGAAGAGGAATTCGGCGAGCGTCTTGGAAAGCTCCGTCTTACCGACACCGGACGGGCCGGCGAAGATGAACGAGCCACCGGGACGCTTCGGGTCCTTCAGACCCGCTCGCGTACGACGAATCGCCTGCGAAAGCGCCTTGATGGCGTCCTTCTGGCCGATGACCCGCTTGTGGAGCTCGTCCTCCATGCGCAGCAGACGCGAGGACTCCTCCTCGGTCAGCTTGAAGACCGGAATGCCGGTGGCCGTGGCCAGGACCTCGGCGATGAGCTCGCCGTCGACCTCGGCGACGACATCCATGTCGCCGGCCTTCCATTCCTTCTCGCGCTTGGCCTTCGCCGCGAGCAGCTGCTTCTCCTTGTCGCGGAGAGAGGCCGCCTTCTCGAAGTCCTGGGAGTCGATGGCCGACTCCTTGTCGCGACGCACGCCCGCGATCTTCTCGTCGAACTCGCGGAGGTCCGGCGGCGCGGTCATCCGGCGGATGCGCATGCGCGAGCCGGCCTCGTCGATGAGGTCGATCGCCTTGTCCGGCAGGAAGCGGTCCGAGATGTACCGGTCGGCCAGGGTGGCGGCCTGGACCAGCGCCTCGTCCGTGATGGAGACCCTGTGGTGGGCCTCGTAACGGTCGCGCAGACCCTTGAGGATCTCGATGGTGTGCGGCAGGGACGGCTCCGCGACCTGGATGGGCTGGAAGCGGCGCTCGAGGGCCGCGTCCTTCTCCAGGTGCTTGCGGTACTCGTCCAGCGTCGTGGCACCGATGGTCTGCAGCTCGCCTCGCGCCAGCATCGGCTTGAGGATGCTCGCGGCGTCGATCGCGCCCTCGGCGGCGCCCGCACCCACCAGGGTGTGGAGCTCGTCGATGAACAGGATGATGTCGCCGCGGGTGCGGATCTCCTTGAGGACCTTCTTCAGGCGCTCCTCGAAGTCACCGCGGTAACGGGAGCCGGCGACCAGCGCACCGAGGTCAAGCGTGTAGAGGTGCTTGTCCTTCAGCGTCTCGGGCACCTCGCCCTTGACGATGGCCTGCGCCAGGCCCTCGACGACGGCGGTCTTGCCGACGCCGGGCTCGCCGATGAGCACGGGGTTGTTCTTCGTACGGCGGGACAGCACCTGCATGACCCGCTCGATCTCCTTCTCGCGCCCGATGACCGGGTCGAGCTTGGACTCACGAGCGGCCTGGGTGAGGTTCCGGCCGAACTGGTCGAGCACCAGGGACGTGGAAGGCGTGCCCTCCGCAGGACCGCCGGCGGTGGCGGTCTCCTTGCCCTGGTATCCGGAGAGCAGCTGGATGACCTGCTGCCGCACCCGGTTGAGATCGGCGCCCAGCTTCACGAGGACCTGGGCTGCGACGCCCTCGCCCTCGCGGATCAGGCCGAGCAGGATGTGCTCCGTGCCGATGTAGTTGTGGCCCAGCTGAAGGGCCTCGCGGAGCGAAAGCTCCAGGACCTTCTTGGCACGGGGGGTGAAGGGGATGTGCCCGGACGGGGCCTGCTGGCCCTGACCGATGATCTCCTCCACCTGCTGGCGGACCGCCTCGAGCGAAATCCCGAGGCTCTCCAGGGCCTTAGCGGCGACACCCTCGCCCTCGTGGATCAAGCCCAGGAGGATGTGCTCGGTGCCGATGTAGTTGTGGTTGAGCATCCGGGCTTCTTCCTGAGCCAGGACGACAACCCGCCGCGCGCGGTCGGTGAACCTCTCGAACATCGTTAATCGCTCCTCAGAGCGGTCAGGCAGTAAGGGGGCTGTCCCCTCCCTGTCCTTCCGCAGCTTAGTCCCGCAAGCGGGGACCGCTCATTCCAACTGCCGACACCCGGCCGAGAACAAGAGGTGCCTCCTGACCCCGAACGCCGACAACTGCTCCAACCCGATGGTGCGAGACGATGTTCCCGCAGGCCAAGCACTTACCCTCACCACCACTACGCCGATGGCGAACGTGAGACGGCCTTACGCGTGTGTCGCCCCTCCCCACTAGGGATGTCTTACCCGCATCGACTGACACTCCATGCGGCGCGCGCCGGTTCCCTCCGCTACGGGCGAACACCCTTGCGCCGCCGAACACGCCCTTGCGCCCTTTTTCCGGACACCGAGCGCAATCACAACGCCACTCTGCGTAACCCGAGACCCGTCCGGCCGGTTGCTCCATGTATGGCCTTCACCGTTCCCAAGCCCCGTGAGCCGGTCGAGCAGAGCGACCCGATGCGGCAGTGGTACGAGAACGAACTCGGCTGGGCGACGGAAGACCGCCGTCCGGGCCTGCCGGTGCGGCTCCTGACGGGACTCCGCTTCGACGTACTGCAGCTGCCCGCCGAGGCCGGTTTCGCCGCCCTGCGCCATCTCGGGCCGCAGGCTCCGGTGGCACTGCGGGGAGACTCGATGCGGCTCTTCGTGGCCGCGGGGAGCGCCGACGAACTGCCGGGGCTCCTGGAGTGGCTGGAGTGGGGTGGCATCCCACTGGACCTCACGGCCATCGGTGCGGGCGGACGGATCGACGCGCCCACGCCTCCGGGGTGGTCCGGCACGCAGGGGGCCGCCGTATGGCTGCGACCCCCAGAGCCCGGGTGCGAGGTGGAGCCGACGCTGCCGGCACTGCCGTCCCTGTCGTGCGTGGGGGGTGGCACCGTGCCCCACAGCGACCCCGCCGTGGGCTCCGGTCTCGTACGACTTGTGGACACGGCGGCCACGCAGTGCCACCGGGTCCGGTTGCGACGGACCCGTCGTCAGCCGTTGGCCTTCTCGTAGGCCTCGCGAATGGAGGCGGGGACGCGGCCGCGGTCGTTGACCTCGTAACCGTTGTCCTTCGCCCAGGCGCGGATCGCCGCGGTGTCCTGACCGCCGCTCGTGGCGGAGGCGCGGGCTTTGGCGCGCCCGGCCGAACCACGGCCACCGGTACGACGACCACCCTTGAGGTACGGCTCAAGGAGACCGCGGAGCTTGTCCGCGTTCGACGTGGTGAGGTCGATCTCGTACGACTTGCCGTCCAGCGCAAACGTCACGGTCTCGTCTGCCTCGCCACCGTCGAGGTCATCGACAAGAAGGACCTGAACCTTCTGTGCCACCGGATTTCCTTTCATCGATAACTTAGGGCCGGATCGCACGGCATGAGCCGCGGAATCGGCGCCCCCTGTTATATGCAGTACTGCAGTACGTCGGAAAGCAAACCGCTTTTGCTGGAAAAACACAAACCCCCGGGAGAGACTCGGCACCCCGAGAGCCCAGGAAACATGCGCGTTTCGGACATAGGGAACCGGGGCAGCAGCCAGCCCGGAATACCGGCGACGATCACAGATGCAGAAGCATCCGGCTGTTGCCCAAGGTGTTCGGTTTCACTCGTTCGAGGCCGAGGAACTCCGCGACACCCTCGTCTTTGGAACGCAGCAGCTCGCTGTAGACATCTCCGTCGACAGGCGTCTCACCGATCTCCACGAAGCCGTGCTTCGCGAAGAAGTCGACTTCGAAGGTGAGACAGAAAACCCGCCGGACACCGAGCCAGCGAGCGGTCTGCAGCAACTTGCCCAACACCTGATGACCTACTCCGCCGCCCTTGACGTCGGGGTTCACCGCGAGAGTGCGGACTTCCGCCAGGTCTTCCCACATCACGTGCAGGGCCCCGCAACCGACGACCTCGGCGTTGTCGTCGCGTTCGGCGACCCAGAACTCCTGGATGGACTCGTAAAGGGCGACCGTCGCTTTGTCGAGCAGGATCCCCTGGCGGGCGTAGGAGTCGAGGAGGTTGCGTACGACCGGCACATCAGCTGTGCGCGCCCGGCGTACGGAGACTGCTTTAGCGCTGAGTTCAGGGGGTTCCGCTGGCATGAGCGGACGCTATCGCTCTGCTTCGGGCTCCGCATCGCCGGGGTTCTCCGGGACTTGAGTGGCGGAGGCTTCAGAGACAGTGCCGGGGGCTTGGGAGACCGGGCCCACGATCCGCATCGCGTCACTGAGTGCTTCGCGCTGTTCCGCGGACATCATCCCGAAGAACGCGACGAGAGCCGCGGCCGGGTTGTCGCTCTGCGACCATGCTTCGTTCATCAGTGCGGCGGCGTAGGCGGCCCGAGTGGAGACCGCCTCATATCGATAGGCGCGCCCTTCCGCTTCGCGGCGCACCCAGCCCTTCTGATGAAGATTGTCCAAAACGGTCATGACGGTGGTGTACGCGATGGACCGTTCCTGCTGAAGGTCTTCCAGGACTTCTCGAACGGTCACGGGGCGGTTCCACTTCCACACCCGTGTCATGACTGAGTCTTCGAGTTCTCCCAAGGGGCGAGGCACACCAGAACAATAGTGGGAGATGTCACTAATGGCGTGACGGACGTGGCGGAGGCGCCATTTCCCCAACAAAAAGGGCGTACGACTCGGAATGTGAGCGAGTCGTACGCCGGTCGGCCCCCGGACGTCCTGGGTGGGGGGGCAGGTCTTGGGGTCAGGCCTCAGGGTCAGGCCTCGGGGTCAGGCCTTGGGGGTCTGCCGAGCGCCTTCGGCGCGGGTGATCACGGCGTCGACGGCCGCGTCCTCCTTGGCCTTGTTGGCACCGCCCTGGGTCTTCACGATCGTCACGATGAGACCGCCGAAGAACACGGCCATCACTACGGGGGGCAGGAGCGCGGAGACGTATTCCATGCCCCCCAGAGTAGCTAGCCCGCGGCGCGCTGGTGCGGCGGGTCCGCCGGGCGGCGCTTGGGAGGGAAGACCTCGGCCGGGGTCGGCACGGGGCGGGGCGGCTCCGGAGCGGCCGGCTTCACCGGAGGGGACTTCGGCGTCTTGGGCTTGGGCGCGGCCTGGTCGTCCGCGTCGCTCCGGCCGCCGGGGAGGGCGAGCAGGCGGGTGCGCGACGCGGGGACGAGGGGGCGGGGCGCCGGGACGGTCGCCTGCGTCGCCCGGCCCGAGAGGCGCGCGCGTACGGCCTGCTCGGCGACGGTCCGGCAGCGGGCGAGGAGAGCGGCGGCGACCGGGTTGCCGCGCAGGGCGCGCAGCGCGGCGAGATCGTCGGCGCCCGGCTGGTAGCCGGAGCCGAGGACGTCCTCCAGGAGCGCGAGGTAGCCGGTTGCGGTGCCGGGCAGGGCCGCCCGGTAGCGGGCGAGGTCGGCCAGCAGGAAGGCGCGGAGCCTGGCGCCCTCGTTCACCGCGTCGTCGACGGCGACGGCGAGGCGTAGGCAGTCCTGGACGTCCGCGTCGGAGACGGGGCTGGGATGCAGGGCGAGGGCCAGAGCGCGGCGGAGCACACGCAGTTCCTCCGCACCGAAGGCCATGCCGCCGCGAGATCCGTATGGCGTGGGCATGGACTGACGATAAGTGCAAAGTGGACAAAATCCGCTTAACGCACATGTGTGGCGTGGTTTTTTACGCGCTCACTCCGAGCGGCGGCGGATCATCGCGAAGACGACCGCGCCGACTCCGAGGGCGCCTGCCGCGGCGGCGGCGATCCAGGGGAGCACGCCCGCGCCGGTGTCCGCCATGGTGCCGTCCGGCTCGCGCCGGGGGTCGCGCTCCTCCCCGCCCGGTGAGGTGCCGGAGGCGGGGGTCGTGCTCGCGGTGGGGGACGACGTGGGGGTCGTGGGCGTCGTGCTCGAGGTGGTGGACGGAGCGGGCGTCGCGGCCGGGACGCTCACCGCGTGCACGGCGTGGCCGCCGCCGGGCCCGGCGGCCGTACTCGCCGTCGCGGCAGGTCCCGCGAGGCCGGCCAGCACCCCGGCGGCCACTGCCGCGACCAGTCTTCCCCTACGCCCCATTTGCTCCACGCTCGCTCGAACCTTCTCAAGTCCCGTCCCTGCGCAGACTCTTGTATGGGGCGCAGGGTTGTGTGCGCAAGCCCCGGTGATGAGCCGCCGGTAACAAGCCGGTGCTCCGGCCGCGGGTCTCGGCCGGAGCGCTCGGCGCTCAGCTCCGGGAGACGTTCCGCTCGTATACGAGACGCAGGCCGATGAGGGTCAGCCACGGCTCGTGCTCGTCGATGACGGTGGCCTCGCCGAGCACCATGGGCGCGAGGCCGCCGGTCGCGATGACCGTGACGTCGTCGGGGTCACCGCCCTGGCCCGCCAGCTCGCGGGCCATGCGCTGCACGACGCCGTCCACTTGGCCCGCGAAGCCGTACAGGATGCCCGACTGCATGGCCTCCACGGTGTTCTTGCCGATGACGCTGCGCGGCCTTGCCAGCTCGATCTTGCGGAGCTGCGCGCCCCGCACGCCGAGCGCCTCGACGGAGATCTCGATGCCGGGGGCGATGACGCCTCCGGTGTACTCCCCGCGCGCGGAGACCGCGTCGAACGTCGTCGCCGTACCGAAGTCGACGACGATGGCGGGGCCTCCGTAGAGCTCCACCGCCGCGACCGCGTTGATGATGCGGTCGGCGCCGACCTCCTTGGGGTTGTCCATGAGGATCGGGACGCCGGTCTTGATGCCGGGCTCCACGAGGACGGCGGGCACGTCTCCGTAGTACCGCCTGGTGACTTCGCGCAGTTCGTGCAGGACGGAGGGGACCGTCGAGCAGATGGCGATGCCGTCGATGCCGTCGCCCAGTTCGTCGCCGAGCAGCGGGTGCATGCCCATCAAGCCGTTGAGGAGCACGGCGAGTTCGTCGGCGGTGCGGCGGGCGTCGGTGGAGATGCGCCAGTGCTCGACGATCTCCTCGCCGTCGAAGAGGCCGAGGACGGTGTGGGTGTTTCCGACGTCGATGGTCAGCAGCATGTCGTCGTCACTCCGCCGCGCGAAGGTCGAGGCCGATGTCCAGGATCGGCGAGGAGTGGGTGAGGGCGCCCACGGCGAGGAAGTCCACGCCCGTTCGCGCGTACGCACGGGCGTTCTCCAGGGTGAGGCGGCCCGAGGACTCCAGGATCGCGCGGCCGTCGACGATGGCCACGGCCTCCTCCGTCTCGCCCGGCGTGAAGTTGTCCAGGAGGATCAGGTCGGCGCCCGCGTCCACGACCTCGCGCAGCTGGTGGAGGGTGTCGACCTCGACCTCCACCGCCAGGTCCGGGAAGGCCTCGCGCACGGCCTTGAAGGCCTGCTCGACGCCTCCGGCGGCGACCACGTGGTTGTCCTTCACCAGGGCCGCGTCGGAGAGCGACATGCGGTGGTTCACGCCGCCGCCCATGCGCACCGCGTACTTCTCCAGGGCACGGAGCCCGGCCGTCGTCTTGCGGGTGTCACGGACCTTGGCCTGGGTGCCGTCCAGTGCGTCGGCCCACGCGCGCGTGGCCGTCGCCACGCCGGAGAGGCGGCACAGGAGGTTCAGCGCGCTGCGCTCGGCGGTGAGCAGGTCGCGGGTGCGGGTGGTGACGCTGAGCAGCTTGGCGCCCGCCTCCACCTGTTCCCCGTCCTCGACGTGCCGCTCGACCTCGAAGGTGTCCGTGCAGACAAGGGAGATGACGGCTTCGGCGATGCGCAGGCCCGCGACGGTGCCGGCCTCGCGCGCGGTGAAGTCGCCGGTGGCGACGGCCTCTTCGGGGATCGTGGCGACCGAGGTGACGTCCACGCCGCCCGCCAGGTCCTCCTCGATCGCCATGTGCGCGATGTCCTCGACCTGCACGGGGTCGAGCCCCGCCTCGGTCAGGAGCTGCGCGAGAGCGGGGTCGAGACCGCACTCCAGGGGGTCGTACGCGTCGTCTGTGCCGCAGCCGCAGGCGTCGCCGCAGCCGCCGCCCGTGGGGGCGAGAGGGAGGTCGTCGGGGGTGCTCACGGTCACTTCTCCTGAAGGCTGGTCGTCGGAGGGAAGTCTGCGGTCTCGGTGGTCTGCACGGCCAGGGTCCGGTCCGCGTTGAGGCGTACGACGATGTGGCGGCGCCAGGACGCGTCGTCGCGGTCGGGGCGGTCCTCGCGCCAGTGGCAGCCGCGGGTCTCCTCGCGGCGCTGGGCCGCCGCCACCAGAACGCGGGCGACGCACAGGAGGTTGGTGGTCTCCCACGTGTCGACGCCGGGCTCGGCGGTCTTGCCGTCCTCGGCGAGCGCGCCCGCGGCCTCGGCGTGGATGCGGGCGAGCCTGGCCGCGGCCTCGGAGAGGGAGTCGGCGGACCTGAGCACTCCGGCGCCTTCGGTCATCACGCGCTGGATGGCGAAGCGGGCCTCGGGGGGCAGCAGGGGGTGCGCGGGGGTGTCGGAGTGGTCGACCGGGGCGGGTGCGGGCACCGGGACGGGCACCGCGGCGTAGAGGGCGGGGAGGGCCTTCTCCGCGTGCTGTGCCGCGATGTCCGCGGCGATGCGCTCGGCGTAGACCAGGCCTTCCAGGAGGGAGTTGGAGGCGAGGCGATTCGCTCCGTGCACTCCGGTGCAGGCGACCTCGCCGCACGCGTACAGACCGGGGACCGTGGTGCGGCCGTGCGCGTCGGTGCGGACGCCGCCGGAGGCGTAGTGCGCGGCCGGGGCGACGGGGACGGGCTCGGTCACGGGGTCGATGCCGTGGGCGCGGCAGGCGGCGAGGATCGTCGGGAAGCGGTTCTCCCACATGTCGGCGCCGAAGTGCCGGCCGTCCAAGTACATGTGCTCGGCGCCCTGTTCCTGCATGCGCCGCGTGATGCCCTTGGCGACGATGTCCCGGGGGGCGAGCTCCGCGAGTTCGTGCTGGCCGACCATGAAACGCACGCCGTGCGCGTCCACGAGGTGGGCCCCCTCGCCGCGCACCGCCTCGGAGACCAGCGGCTGCTGGCCCTCCGCGTCGGCGCCCAGGAAGAGCACGGTGGGGTGGAACTGCACGAACTCCAGGTCGCTCACCTCGGCGCCCGCGCGCAGGGCCAGCGCGACGCCGTCGCCCGTCGACACGGACGGGTTCGTGGTCGCCGAGAAGACCTGGCCCATGCCGCCGGTGGCGAGGACGACCGCGGGGGCGTGCACCGCTCCCACGCCGTCGTGCTGCCCCTCGCCCATGACGTGCAGGGAGACACCGGCGGTGCGGCCTTCGGCATCCGTGAGGAGGTCCAGTACGAGGGCGTTCTCCACGGTCGGTATGGACCGCGCGCGGACCGCTTCGACCAGGGCGCGGGAGATTTCCAGGCCGGTCGCGTCGCCGCCCGCGTGCGCGATGCGGCGGCGGTGGTGGCCGCCCTCGCGGGTCAGCTCGATGGCGCCCTCGGGGCCGGTGTCGAAGTGGGCGCCGGTCTCGATGAGGCGGCGTACGGCGTCGGGGCCCTCGGTGACCAGGGTGCGCACGGCCTCCTCGTCGCACAGGCCCGCGCCCGCCACGAGGGTGTCGTCCAGATGCTGCTCGGGGGTGTCGCCATCGCCGAGCGCCGCGGCGATGCCGCCCTGGGCCCAGCGCGTGGAGCCGTCGTCCAGGCGGGCCTTGGTGACCACGACGGTCCTCAGGCCCGCGGCCGAGCAGCGCAGCGCCGTGGTCAGTCCGGCCACTCCGGAGCCGACGACGACGATGTCGGCTTCCAGGGACCAGCCGGGCGCGGGGGCGTGCAGCCGTATTCCGGTGGCACTCATGGGGTGGCTCCGAACGTGAGCGGGATGTTGTCGATCAGCCGGGTCGCGCCGACCTTGGCCGCGACGGCGAGGATCGCCTCACCGGTGTGGCCCGGCTGTACGTCCGTGAAGTCGGCCGGGTCGACCAGCGCCAGGTAGTCGAGTTCGAGCGGGGGCCTGCTGCGGGCCGCCTGGTCGAGGACCTGGCGGGCGGCGGCGCGGACGGCCGCCGGGCCGCCGGGCACGGCGGGCGTGACGGACTGGGCGAGGGCGTGGGTGTCGGCGGCGGCGCGGGACTCCCCCAGTGCGTTCAGGGCGTCGGCGCGCGCGTGCGTGACGGGGGCGAGCGCCGCCCGCGCGTGGAGTGCCTCCTGCGCGGCGTGCCGGTCGCGGCCCGCGAAGAGGGCCTGGGAGAGCGCGAGTGCGGTGCGCCGCTCGGCCGCGGAGAGGTAGCGGTTGCGGCTGGAGAGGGCCAGGCCGTCCTCCTCGCGCACGGTGGGTACGCCGACTATGTCGACGCCGAAGTTCAGGTCCCGCACCATGCGGCGGATGAGGGCGAGCTGCTGGGCGTCCTTCTGGCCGTACAGCGCGACGTCGGGGCGGGTGAGGTGCAGGAGCTTGGCGACGACCGTGAGCATGCCGTCGAAGTGGCCGGGGCGGGTGGCACCTTCGAGGAGGGTGCCCATGGGTCCCGCGCTGATCCGGACCTGCGGTTCGCCGCCTGGATAGACCTCGTCCACGGAGGGGGCGAACACGAGGTCCGCACCTTCCTGTTCGGCGATCTTGACGTCGGCGTCCAGCGTGCGCGGGTAGCGGTCGAGGTCCTCGCCCGCGCCGAACTGGAGGGGGTTCACGAAGACCGTGACCACGACTTCGCCGTCGGCGCCCGCCATGTCGCGTGCGGTGCGGATGAGGGTGGCGTGGCCCTCGTGCAGGGCGCCCATGGTCATGACGACGACCCGGCGTCCGGCACGCGTGCGCGTGCGCAGCGGTTCGGCGGAGTGCACCAGACGGGTCATCGGGCTCCTCCCTCCGCGTCGCCGGACCCGCTCCCGCCGTTGGCCAGGACTCCCAGGAGGTCCTCGGCGAGCTCGGGCTTGAGCAGTCCGTGGGCGAGCGCGCGGTCGGCGGTCGCGCGGGCCATGGCCAGATAGCCGGCGACGGTCTGCGGGGCGTGCTTGCGCAGCTCGGCGACGTGCGCGGCGACGGTGCCCGCGTCCCCGCGCGCGACGGGGCCGGTGAGGGCCGCGTCGCCGGAGCGCAGGGCGTTGTCCAGGGCGGCGCCGAGCAGCGGGCCCAGCATCCGGTCGGGGGCTGTCACGCCCGCGTCCCGGAGCAGGTCCATGGACTCGGCGACCAGCGTGACCAGGTGGTTCGCGCCGAGCGCGAGTGCCGCGTGGTACAGCGGCCTGGCCTCCTCGGCGATCCACTCGGGCTCGCCGCCCATCTCGATGACCAGGGCCTCGGCGGCGAGGCGCAGCTCCTCGGGAGCCGTCACGCCGAAGGAGCAACCCGCGAGGCG
The DNA here is from genome assembly GCF_040730185.1 of Streptomyces sp. Je 1-332. Classification (NCBI taxonomy): domain Bacteria; kingdom Bacillati; phylum Actinomycetota; class Actinomycetes; order Kitasatosporales; family Streptomycetaceae; genus Streptomyces; species Streptomyces sp. Je 1-332. Next base: position 4,502,586 of record NZ_CP160402.1, on the reverse strand, counting down.
CTGCACGTCGACGGGGGTCCCGGTGAACGTCATCGCGGGGTGCAGGGCCAGCGGCAGGGCTCCGGCACGCAGGGCGGGTTCGAGCACCTTCGTGCCGTACCGCCCGGACGTGTGCACCAGGAGCTGCCCGGGGCGGATCGCATCGGTCTCGACGAGGCCCTCGACCAGGCCCGGCAGGGCGTCGTCCGGAACGGTCAGGAGGACCAGGTCGGAGCGCTCGAGGACCTGGGCCGGGGGGACGAGGGGGACGTCGGGCAGCAAGGCCGCCGCGCGCCGGACGGACGCGTCGGAGACCCCGGACGCGGCGACCGGGCGGTGCCCGGCGAGCTGGAGTGCCGCGGCGAGCGCGGGGCCGACACGGCCCGCTCCCACGACACCCACCGTGAGCCTCGCGGGGCGGTCCCGCGGGTCTGGCTGATGAGGTGCGTTCACGCGATGACGCCTTCCCGTTCCAGTCCGCTCGGGGTACCGGACGATTTCTCGTCATGCTAACGCGATTGGTCCGCGCCGCGTCCTCGGCTGTCCACAGGCTGTGGGTATTGGTATGACCGGCGGCCGACGGCAGGCCATGCTCGGGGGATGACTTCTGGGTCGAGTTCTGCAATGACTTCTGGGATGACTTCACACGACGGAGAAACCGAGGTGAGCGAGCAGGACCTGTTCGCCGCCCGCCGCCGGGCGGCCGCACTCGGCGCCACCCGCATCCTGCACCGCTGGTCGGGGCACCTCCCGCTCGCCGCACGGCTCTCGGCACTCGCGGACGCGGCCTCGGAGGTCGTGGGCCCGGACGAGCCCGCCGACATCTACGGCAACGGGCTCGTCGCCCGCCTGGAGGACGAGGTCGCGCGGCTGCTCGGCAAGGAAGCGGCGGCCTTCTTCCCGACCGGAACGATGGCCCAGCAGGTCGCCCTGCGCTGCTGGGCGGGCCGCACCGGCAACGCGACCGTCGCCCTGCATCCGAAGGCCCACCCCGAGGTACACGAAGGGGGCGCGCTGACCGCGGTGAGCGGACTGCGCACCGTACATCCGACGCGGGAGCCGCGGCTGCCCACGGCCGACGAGGTGCGGGACTTCGGGGAACCCTTCGGGACGCTGATGCTCGAACTGCCGCTCCGGGACGCCGGTTTCGTGCTGCCGTCCTGGGAGGAGCTCGAAGAGGTCGTGGAGGCGGCCAGGGACCGTGACGCGGTCGTGCACTTCGACGGTGCGCGCCTGTGGGAGTGCACACCGCACTTCGACCGCTCCCTCGCGGAGATCGCCGGACTCGCGGACACCGTGTACGTGTCGTTCTACAAGTCCCTCGACGGCCTGAGCGGCGCGGCGCTCGCGGGCCCGCACACCCTCGTGGACGAGGCGCGGAGCTGGCGCCACCGCTACGGCGGCCAGGTCTTCCAGCAGTTCCCGGCCGCCGCAGCCGCTCTGCTCGGCCTGAAGACCACGCTCCCGCGGCTGCCGGACTACGTCGCCCACGCGCGCGTGGTCGCCGACGCCCTGCGCGAAGGCTTCAGCGATGCCGGTGTGCCCTGGTCACGCGTACACCCGGAGCGGCCGCACACCCACCAGTTCCAGGTCTGGCTGCCGTACGACGCCGAAGCGCTGACCGAGGCGGCCCTGGTGCAGGCCGAGGAGACCAGAACCCAGCTGTTCGGGCGCTGGTTCCCGGACGGGCCGCCCGGCCTCTCGGTCACGGAGGTCACCGTGACCGAGGCGGGCCTGGAGTGGACGTCCGACGACGTCAATGATGCGGTCGCGGAGTTCGTACGCCGGATCCCCGGATGAGCCGGGCCACGGCGGCGCGGAACCTTCCGTGGGCGGGGCGTTCGTCGACGACGGCGCGGAAGCGGCCGTAGTCCCGCACCTCTCGGACGACCTGCCAGTCCTGCCAGCCGGGGGCGGGCGGGGTGCGTTCGTCGTGCTGGGCGGCGCGGTAGCTGTCGAGCAGGTACTGCTGCGTGATGCTCATGACGGGTTCGCCTCTCAGGACAATTGTTACTTATCGGGCGCCCTTGGGTCGACGGGAAGCAGAGTCGGCGCAAGGAGGTGGAGACCGGGTCCGGTGGTGTCGTCGTCCGGCCCTGTCACCACAGACTGCTCCCGCCGTCACGGCGCCGTCGCGTCGATTGACGCCGGGCGTCAATCGGCCGCCTGGTTGTCGGTGGCACGGTGCACGATGGGTCCATGAGCGTGCACATCGACATCGCGGGCCTGCCGCAGGAGCGCATCTTCTTCGACCCATCGCCCCTCGCGGAGCTGGGCGTTGCCCTGCACGCGCTGTCCGAACCGGGCCACCACCCGGGGCTGCACGGCTGGGCGACGGCGACCAGCGCCTGCCTCAAACCGGACCTCGCCGACCGGCTGTGCGAGGCCGACTTCCTGTGGCGGAACACGTTCTCGGACGTCTTCATGCCGTTCGCCGGGCTCGTCGGCGGCGACGGCAGACCGGGCGCCACTCTCACCGAGGAGCTGGACCTCCTCGACCGCCTGGACGACGACCGCTTCGTCATGGCGGCCATGGAGTTCACCTGCGGCACGACCTACAACGTGGGCGGTCCATCGCCGCTCAGCGACCCCGTCCGGCGCGCCAGGTCCCTGGAGCTGGCCGCTACCCGCGGCACGAGGCAGCTGGACTTCGCCGAGCGCCTGCTGTCCGACCCGCACACCGTCCGGGCCTGGCTGCGCCGCCTCCTGGAGGACTGCGACGAGGCGTTCTTCGCCGACACCTGGCAGCGGGTGCGGGTCCAACTGGCCGCCGACGCGCGGCACAAGACGGAGATACTGCGGCACAAGGGCCTCGCCGAGGTGCTGACCTCGGTGTCGGCGGCCCTCTCGGTGGACGCCGACGGCCGCCGCATCACCGCGGACAAGCTGGTGCCGGGCGACACGACGGCCCTGGACCACACCCTGGGCGCGGGGCTCACGTTCGTGCCCTCGCACTTCGCGTGGCCGCACCTGATGGTCCTGCACGCCCCGGGCTGGCGCCCGGTGATCCACTACCCCGTGTCCACCCCGGACCTGGCCGAGCCCACCTCGGTGGAGACGCTGGAGCGGCGGCTCACGGCCCTCGCGCACCCCGTGCGCCTGCGGCTGTGCCGCAACCTGGCCCGCGCGCCCTACAGCACCGGCGAGCTGGCCCACGCGACGGGACTGACGTCACCGGAGGTCTCCCGGCACCTCGCGCTCCTGAAGAAGGCGGGACTGATCACCACGACCCGGCGCGGAAGGTATGTGCTGCACCAGCTGGACGTCACCGTGGTGGCCCGCCTGGGCAGCGACTTCCTGGAGGGCATCCTGCGCTGACCCGCCCTCCCTGTAGAGCCGCGTAGAACCGCGCAGAGCCGCGTCAGGCCGCCCCGCCGCCCGCCCGCACCAGGCCCGTCTCGTACGCGAGGACCACGACCTGCACCCGGTCCCGCAGGCCGAGCTTGGTCAGGATGCGGCCCACATGGGTCTTGACCGTGGCCTCGGAGAGGACGAGCCGTGCCGCGATCTCCCCGTTCGAAAGTCCCTGGGCGACCAGGATCATGACCTCGCGCTCGCGGTCGGTGAGCCGCTCCAGCTCCTTGTGCTGCGGCTGCCCGCCCGCGTTCGGCAGCATCGGCGCGAAGCGGTCGAGAAGGCGCCGCGTCGTGGACGGCGCGACCACCGCGTCACCGCTGTGCACGGAGCGGATCGCGGCGAGCAGCTCGCCCGGAGGCACGTCCTTCAGCATGAAACCGGACGCGCCCGCCTTCAGCCCCGAGAAGGCGTACTCGTCGAGGTCGAAGGTCGTGAGGATCAGCACCTTCGGAGGGTTCTCGTCCTGGCAGATGCGCCGGGTCGTCTCCACGCCGTCCAGTTTCGGCATGCGTACGTCCATGAGCACGACGTCGACCTCGGTCGTGCGCAGCGCCTGGAGGGCCTCGACTCCGTCGCCCGCCTCGGCGACGACCTCCATGTCCGGCTGTGCGGCGAGCACCATCCGGAACCCCGTGCGCAGCAGCGCCTGGTCGTCGACGAGCATGACGCGGATCGACATCAAAGGCCCTTTCGTTTCGGTGACAGGTGTCAGTTTGCGGGCTTGAGCGGCAGGAGCGCACTGATGCGGAAGCCGCCGCCGGGCCGCGGTCCCGCGTCCAGCGTGCCGCCGACCATGCCGACGCGCTCCCGCATGCCGATCAGACCGTGCCCGCTGCCGTCGGCGCCGCCGTCCTCGTACAGCTCGTGGGGCGCGCCCTTGCCGTCGTCCTCGACGAGCAGCCCCAGGCCGTCGTCGAAGTAGACGAGGCGCACGCTCGCGCCGGTGTTCTCGCCGCCGTGCTTGCGGGTGTTGGTGAGCGCCTCCTGCACGATGCGGTACGCCGTGAGCTCGACGCCGCTGGGCAGCGGACGCGGGGTCCCCTCGACCTTGAAGTCGACCGGGAGGCCGGCCGTGCGCACCTGCTCGATGAGCTCGTCGAGCTGCTCGACGTCGGGCTGCGGGACGTACTCACCGCTCTCCTGGTGTTCGCCGGTGCGCAGCACGCCGAGCAGCCTGCGCATCTCGGCGAGCGCCTGCCGCCCGGTGTTCGAGATGGTCTCCAGGGCCTGCTTGGCCTGCTCGGGGGCCGCGTCGAGTACGTACGCGGCGCCGTCGGCCTGGACGACCATCACCGAGACGTTGTGCGCGACGACGTCGTGCAGCTCGCGCGCGATCCGGGCCCGCTCGGCCGCCACCGCGACCTTGGACTGCGCGGCCCGCTCCTTCTCCAGGCGGTCGGCGCGCTCCTCCAACTGCGCGAAGTAGGCGCGGCGGGTGCGGATGGAGTCGCCGAGCACCCAGGCGAGGGCGAAGGGCACCATCTGGAAGACCGTGAAGAGGATGCTGCTGAAGGTTCCTATGCTCTCCTCCGGCCAGCGCAGCGACGACAGCGGTGCCGCGCACAGGCCGCCTATGAGGGCGAACCGCGAGGCCCACTTCGTGCCCTCGGCCGAGGCCGTGTAGATGATCACCAGCATCGCGAAGTCGGCCGGCATCGTCTGGATGTCGAAGATCAGCTGGGCCAAGCCGAGCACGGCGGCGAGGACCAGCATCTTCTCGACGTACTTGCGGCGCAGCGCCACCACGACGGACATGCCGAGGATGACGACGACGGACGAGACGGGCTCCCGGCCTTCCGCCGCGGCCATGGAGACGAGACCGATGCCGGAGATCCCGAACAGGACGAGGGCCCAGAAGCCATCGACCCCGGTCGGGTGTCTGCGGAGGAAGTCATAGACGCGCTGCACGTAACCCAGCGTAGGCAGCGGGACGGCCCTCCGGGGTCAACCGGAGGTCCGATCCGTATCGCTCGCGTGTACTCCCCAAGGTGGAGGCCCGCTTAGCCTTCTCGCGTGACGAACGAGGTCCCAGGTGAGCGGAATGACGCGCGGCGTGGCTGGCGGGAGGCCATGGAGGCCGCTCTCTACGGGCCTGACGGCTTCTATCTGCGCCCCGAAGGACCCGCGGGACACTTCCGGACGTCGGTGCACGCATCGCCGCTCTTCGCGGGCGCCGTGGCCCGGCTGCTGTGCCGCGTGGACGAGGCGCTCGACCACCCGGACGAGTTGGCCTTCGTCGATCTTGGGGCGGGCCGTGGCGAGTTGACCGCAGCCGTCCTCACCGCGCTGCCCGCCGACGTGGCGGCACGCGTGCGTGCCTGCGCGGTCGAGCGGGCCGGGCGCCCGGAGGGACTCGACCGGCGCATCGAGTGGCGCGACCTGCCGCCCACCGGCGTCACCGGCCTGCTCTTCGCCAACGAATGGCTCGACAACGTCCCCCTGGACGTCGTCGAGGTGGACTCCGAAGGCGTGGCCCGGCATGTGCTCGTCGGCGACGACGGCGGCGAGTCCCTCGGCGGCCCGGTGGAGGGCGACGACGCCTCCTGGCTGGCGCGCTGGTGGCCGCTGGCTCCGGAGCCCGGCCTGCGCGCGGAGACCGGGCGCCCCAGGGACGAGGCGTGGGCGAGGGCCGCGGCGACGCTCACGCGCGGCCTCGCGGTCGCGGTGGACTACGCGCACGACCGCGCCGGACGGCCGCCCTTCGGCACGCTGGCCGGCTTCCGCGCGGGCCGCGAGACAGCACCGGTGCCCGACGGCACGTGCGACATCACGGCCCATGTGGCACTCGACGCGTGCGCGCTGCCCGGAGCCCGGCTGCTCACCCAGCGCGCGGCCCTGCACGCCCTGGGCGTCAGCGGTGGCCGCCCGCCGCTCTCCCTGGCCTCCAGCGATCCGAAGGCGTACGTACACGCCCTCACGCGCGCGGGAGAGGCGGCCGAACTGACTGCCGACGGCGGGCTCGGCGACTTCGGGTGGCTGGTCCAGCCGGTGGGAATCGCGGACCCGCTGGAGGCTTGAACGGGCCCTGCCTGTCGGTGCCGCCGACTACTTGTCGATGTCGCCGACCACGAAGAACAGCGACCCCAGGATCGCCACCATGTCGGCGACCAGCTGCCCCGGAAGCAGTTCGGCGAGGGCCTGGATGTTGTTGTACGACGCCGAGCGGAGCTTCAGGCGGTACGGGGTCTTCTCGCCCTTGGAGACCAGGTAGTAGCCGTTGATGCCCAGGGGGTTCTCGGTCCACGCGTACGTGTGGCCCTCGGGGGCCTTGAGCACCTTCGGGAGGCGCTGGTTGACCGGCCCCTGCGGCAGCTCGGCGAGCCGCTCCAGGCAGGCGTCGGCGAGGTCGAGCGCGTTGTGGGTCTGCTCCAGGAGGCACTCGAAGCGGGCCAGGCAGTCGCCCTCCTGACGCGTGACGACCTTCAGGGTGTCCTGCAGCTGGCCGTACGCGAGGTACGGCTCGTCGCGGCGCAGGTCGAAGTCGACTCCGGAGGCGCGGGCGATGGGGCCGCTCACTCCGTAGGCGTGCACCGCCTGAGGGGACAGCACGCCGACGCCGCGCGTACGGCCCCGGAAGATCTCGTTGCCGAGCACCAGCTTGTCGTACACGTCCATGCGGGAGCGGACCGAGGCGACGGCCGCACGCGCGCGCGTGGACCAGCCCGCGGGGAGGTCTTCCTTGAGGCCGCCCACGCGGTTGAACATGTAGTGCATACGGCCGCCGGAGATCTCCTCCATCACGTTCTGGAGCTCCTCGCGCTCCCGGAAAGCGTGGAACACCGGGGTGATTCCGCCCAGTTCGAGCGGATACGAGCCGAGGAACATCAGGTGGTTGAGCACGCGGTTCAGCTCGGCGAGGAGCGTGCGCATCCAGACGGCGCGCTCGGGCACCTCCATGCCGAGCATCCGCTCCACGGCCAGGACCACCCCGAGTTCGTTCGAGAACGCGGACAGCCAGTCGTGCCGGTTGGCGAGCACCACGATCTGCCGGTAGTCGCGCGCCTCGAAGAGCTTCTCCGCGCCGCGGTGCATATAGCCGATCACCGGCTCCGCCTGCTCGATCCGCTCGCCGTCGAGGACGAGGCGCAGCCGCAGCACACCGTGCGTGGAGGGGTGCTGCGGGCCGATGTTGAGCACCATGTCGGTGCTCTCCGCGGCGCCGCCGATGCCGAGGGTGGTCTCCGTCGTGGGGCTCATGCGCGCATTCTCTCGTACGCGCGCTCCTACGCGACTGTCACATCGGCTACGTACGCTTGAGGCATGGAAACGGGGACGGCGGGACCGGCGCGGCCCGCGCAGCCAGGAGAACCGGACGCGGAGCCGGTGTGGACCGGGCTGCCGCGGGGGCTGCTGCGGATGCGGCGGCTGCTGCTCGTGGTGTGGCTCGTGCCGCTCGCGGCGGCGGTCGGCGTGCTCCTGTGGCTCTTCGCCGGGCCCGCGTGGTCCCCTTTCGCGGCCGTCCCGCTGGCCTTCGTGGCGTGGGGCTGGCCGATGCTGGGGCGCAACTGGCGCTCCTGGCGGTACGCGGAGCGGGTGGACGACCTGCTGATCAGCCGGGGCGTGCTCTGGCGCGAGGAAACCGTCGTCCCGTACGGCCGGATGCAGCTGGTCGAGGTGACATCGGGGCCCGTGGAGCGGCACTTCGGCCTGGCGAGCGTGCAGCTGCACACGGCGGCGGCCGCCACGGACGCCCGAATTCCCGGCCTCATCCCCGAGGAGGCCGAGCGGTTGCGCGACCGGCTGACCGAGCTGGGCGAGGCCCGCTCGGCGGGGCTGTGAGCGGCGTACGGGAGGTGGCGGGGGAAGAACACGCCCCCGGCACCGAGACCGCGCGAGAGCGGCGTCTGCACCCCGTCACGCCCCTGCGCCGGGCCTGGGCGCCGGTCGCGGTCCTCGTGGGCTTCGCGGTGCACGACCCGAACGGCACGCAGCGGCGACTCTCCGAGCTGGCCGTGACCCACCTGCTCGCCGGGATCGCCGTCGTCCTCGTGGGCGGCGCCCTGTACGGCTTCATGAGCTGGTGGTTCACGCACTTCTCCGTCACCGACACCGAACTGCGCATCCGCACAGGACTGATCTTCCGGCGCACCGCCCACATCCGGCTCGACCGCCTCCAGGCGGTGGACGTGACGCAGCCGCTCGCGGCCCGCATCGTGGGCGTCGCCAAGCTCAAACTGGACGTCGTCGGGACGGAGAAGAAGGACGAACTGGCCTACCTGGGCCAGGAGGAGGCATCCGTCCTGCGGGCCGAACTCCTCGCGCGTGCGGCCGGTTTCGCCCCCGAGGCGGCCGGCGAGGTCGGTGAGGCGCCGGTCAACAACCTGGTGCACGTACAGCCGCGCATGCTCGCGATCTCCCTGCTCCTGACGGGCACGACGTGGGGCATGCTCGTCGCCACGCTCATCGTGCCGCCCTTCCTGTGGTTCGCCACCCACAACCTGTGGACGGTGCTCGCGACCGGACTGCCCATGCTGGGCGGCGCGTTCGCCAGCAGCGTGGGGCGCTTCATCGCGGAGTACGACTGGAAGGTGGGCGAGTCCCCCGACGGCCTGCGCATCGACCACGGGCTGCTCGACAAGGCGCACGAGACGGTGCCTCCTGGCCGGGTGCAGACCGTGCGCGTCGTCGAGCCGTGGCTGTGGCGGCGGCGCGGCTGGGTGCGGGTGGAACTGGACGTCGCGGGCTCGTCGAACGGCGTCCTGCTCCCCGTAGCGCCGCGGGAGGTCGCGGAGGACGTGATCGCGCGGGTCCTGCCGGGTGTGCGGGTACCGGCCGCGGCCGAACTGGTGCGCCCTCCCGCGCGGGCCGCGTGGTGCCTTCCGGTGTGGTGGAAGGGGTACGGCCTGACGGTGACGGACACGGTGTTCGCGGCGCGGCACGGCCTGCTGCGCCGCCGCCTGTCGCTGGTCCCGCACGCGAAGGTGCAGAGCGTGCGGCTCACGCAGGGGCCCTGGGAGCGCTTCAAGGGGGTGGCGGACGTCCAGGTCGACACCGGGGCGAACAAGACGGTGACGGCTCGCTTGCGTCCCGCCGGGGAGGCGGCTGCTCTGCTTCAGTCGCAGGCCGACCGTTCACGTACCGGGCGCAGGACCGCGCGACCCGACCGGTGGATGGCGTGACGGGGTCGCGAACCCAGCCCGTGCGGTGTTCGAGGACGAACCCGGCGGAGCCGGTGATGACGGCGCACAAGGCCCAGGGGCCCGCCTACGCCCGCAGCGCCGTCCGCAGCTCCGCCACGTCGATCTGCTCGGTCTCGTCATGCTCCGTCAGGTCGATGACCTGACCCACGGCACGGTCCGCGCCCTCGGCGGGAGCCTTGAACTCCGCCTCGGACTCCGCCTTGTGCACGGCGAGTGCCTCCTCGCCCACCACGTCCGCGAGGTCCACGTTCTGTACGGACTCCAGCGCCCCGGCACTCGCCTCGCTCTTCGTGCCGAAGAAGTCGAAGCCTCCCTGGGCGCCCTGGCGTCGCCTCTGCGCGGGCGGCGCGACGGCGACCGCGCGCTCATGCCCGCCGTACCCCTCGGCCGCCCCGGACTTCCCCCGCGCTTCGTCTCCGTCCGCGCGCTGCCGGGAAGCCCCGTCCTCGGGGGAAGGCTTCGGAGTCAGCCGGTCGAGCGCCATGTTCGCCCGGTCGTACAGCGACGGGGGCGCGATCGACCCCGGACGCACGACGGGAGCCGGCGCCTCCGTACGGGCCGGGGCCTGCTCGCGCACGGGGGCGGGCGGCAGGGCGCGGGCCGGGGCCGACGCCTCGATGGCGAGCAGCCGCCGGCCCTCGAGCGCGCTCGCCCGCTCGGTCTCCGCCGTCGCGTACCGCCGCAGGAGCGCCGCGTGTTCGTTGCGCAGGGCGGCGAGCTCGGCCCGCTTGGACCGCAGCTTCGTCTCCAGACGGCCCCGGATCTCCCGGGACTCGTCCAGGTCGGACTCGCACTCGGCTATGCGTTCCTCGTAGCGCCACTCGTCGCTCTTGCGGCCGCGGCCCAGCTCGGCGACCTGTCGGCCGGCCGCCAGGTCCCAGCGGCGCATGACGACCGAGCCCACGACGGCGGCGGCAGCCGCGGCCGCGGCCAGACCGCGGAGCACGACGGGTTCCGCGAACAGCCAGGCGCCGCCGGCGCAGACAAGGGAGAGACCTGCGACCGTCGAGGGAGGCAGCAGCCTGTGCAGGGGTGGGGAATGGCGGTGACGTCCACGTGGCATGGCCAGAAACTTACCGCGCGTAGGCGAACTCTGGTGCCCCGCCCGCCAAAATGACAGCGCCATAGTGCCGACTCCCCACCCTTCTCGCTCCTCTTCGGTCACTCAACTCCAGTTTCGGCCGAGTGACTTCGAGTGTGCCCGCTCCGGCCGTCGTTACTTCTTGATCAATCCCTTCGACTCCAGATACTCCTTGGCGACATCGGCTTCCTTCTGCCGCTCCACATCGACCTTCCGGTCGAGTTCCGCGAGATCCTCCGTCGTGAGGGCCTTGGTCAGCTTCCCGAGGGCGGCGGCTATCTCCTTGCCGCCCGCTTCCTTCGCGTTCACAACCGGAAGGATGTTGTCCGCGTTCTGCAGCTTCTTGTCGTCCTCAAGGGCCACAAGCCCGAAGCTGTCGAGCGTCGCGTCGGTGGTCGTGGTCAGCACCACCTGGTCCGTGCCGTTCTTCACGGCCTGCTTGGACTGCGTGGTGCCGACGCCCTTGGGGTCGATTCCCGCGACATCGATGCCGTACGTCTTCTTCAGTCCCGGAGCGCAGAACGGCCGCGACTCGCATTCGTCACTCGCGGCGATCTTGACCTTCTCGCCGGACTTACCGAGATCCGAAAGCGTCTTGAGCTTGTGCTCCTTGGCGTATTCCTTGCTCACCGCGAACGCGTTCTGGTCGACCGCCTCACCGACGGCAAGCACCTTCAGGCCACGTGGTTCGGCGAGCTTCTTCAGCGCGGCCACCGTGTCGTCCACGTCATTCGAGGCGACCGGCTTCGCCTTCGGGCCGTTCTTGCCGAGGTTGAGGAACTCCGCGAGCGTCGCCGCGTATTCGGGAGCGACGTCGATCGAGCCCTTCTTGAGCTCGGGCTCGTACACCTCGCGGTTCTGGACGGTCTTGACCTCGGCGTCGTATCCGGCGTCCTCCAGGACACCCGCATAGAGCTCGGCGAGCACCTTCTGCTCGGTGAAACGGGCGGAGCCGACGACGATCTTGCCCTTGCCGCCCGCCTTGTCCCCGTCGCCCTTGCCGTCCTTCTCCAGGCTGTCCCCGCCGCACGCGGTGAGCCCCGCGGTCAGCGCCACGACGGCCGCGGCCGCCCCTGCCATCCGTCGCGCGCGACGCGTTGTGCTGTTCATCGGTGAACCACCATTCGAAAGCTGCTTAAGACCACTGGCCCTTGGAAACACTGGAAACTACTGCCCGGAGGTCACTGCGCGACCCCCGAGCGCCCCCGCATGGGGCTGAAGACCTTCCCCACCACGACGAGCACCAACTCCACGCAGAGCGCGAGCAGCGCCACGAGAAGCGCTCCCGCCACCACCTGAGGCGTGTTCTGCAGGTTGAACCCGGCGGTGATGATCCGCCCGAGGCCGCCCTCGCCCGCCATCGCTGCCAGCGTCGCCGTCGCCACGACCTGCACGCCCGCGGAACGCACCCCGGTCATGATCAGCGGGTACGCGAGGGGCAGTTCGACCCGTGCGAACAGCTGGCGCCCGCTCATGCCCATCCCCCGGGCGGCCTCCACCACCGCACGGTCGACCTCGCGCATCCCGATGTACGCGTTGGTCAGCAGCGGCGGCACCGCGAACAGGACGAGCGCGATGAGCGTCGGCACGTCACCGTGCTCGCCCAGCGGGGTCAGCGTGAGCAGGACGAGCACCGCGAGCGTCGGCACCGCACGCCCGATGTTCGAGATGTTCACCGCGAGGGCGCCGCCCTTGCCGATGTGGCCGAGATACAGGGCGATCGGCAGCGCGATCAGGCACGCGACGGCGAGACACACACCGCTGAAGTAGAGGTGCTCGGCGAGGCGGTGCCACACCCCCTTCTCGCCCTGCCAGTTGGCGCCCGTGGTCAGCCAGTCGTACGCGCCGGTTATCGCGTTCATGCAGGTTCAGCCACCTTGGCCGTGCGCTCCGCGGGGGCGGTGCGCTTCGTACGTATGCGGTGCACGCGCGTCCATGGCGTCAGCCACCGCTGGAGGGCGAGGAGAAGCAGGTCGGCGACCACGGCGAGGACCACACAGAGCGCGGAGGCCGTGAGCACCTGCGCCTTGAACGTCGTGTCGAGGCCGTCGAGGATCAGCGATCCGAGGCCTCCGTAGTCCACGATCGCCCCTACCGTCGTCAGGGCCACCGTCGAGACCGTGGTGATGCGGACACCGGCCAGCAACGCGGGCAGCGCGAGCGGCAGTTCCACCTCCCACAGCAGCCGCAGCGGTCCGTACCCCATCCCCTTCGCCGCGTCACGTGCCTCCTCCGGCACGGCCTGGAGCCCCGCCAGGATGTTCCGCACCAGGATCGTCAGGGAGTACAGCACGAGGCCCGTGACGACCAGCGAGGCCGAGAGCCCGAAGAACGGCAGCAGGAGCGAGAACATCGCGAGCGAGGGCACCGTGTAGAGCACGGTCGTCACGCCGAGGATGGGACCCGCCAGGAAGCGCCAGCGCCGGGCGAGCAGCGCGAGCGGCAGCGAGACGGCGACGCCGATGGCGACCGACGCCGCGGTGATGCCCACGTGCTGGACGGTGGCGTCGATCAGCTCCTGGCTGCGGGAGCTGACGTACTCCCCGCAGATCCAGTCGTTCGTCACCAGACAGTTCTGCTCGCTCATCCCGCCCCACTCCCCCCGAGTACCGATTCCTGAGGCGCTCTGGCGACCCTAACGCGGAGCACCGACAATCGCCGAGACTCGTCGCACTGGCGCAACATGGGCTTTACACAACGCCCGCAACAATGGGGAATCATGATCCGGTTCGAGCACGTCACCAAGCGGTACGAGGACGGCACCACGGCCGTCGACGACCTGTCCTTCGAGGTCGCCGAGGGTGAACTGGTCACGCTCGTCGGCCCGTCGGGCTGCGGCAAGACGACGACGATGAAGATGGTGAACCGCCTCATCGAGCCGACCGAGGGCCGGATATACGTCGAAGGTGATGACATATCCACCATCGACCCGGTCCAGCTCCGGCGCCGTATCGGCTATGTCATCCAGCAGGTCGGCCTCTTCCCGCACAAGACGGTCCTGGAGAACACCGCGACCGTCCCGCACCTGCTCGGCGTGAAGCGCGGCAGGGCCCGCGAGCGCGCCGCCGAACTCCTCGACCTGGTCGGCCTCGATCCCGCCACCTTCGGCGACCGCTACCCCGAGCAGCTCTCCGGGGGACAGCGCCAGCGGGTGGGCGTGGCCCGTGCGCTGGCGGCCGATCCGCCGGTTCTCCTGATGGACGAGCCGTTCGGCGCGGTCGACCCCGTGGTGCGCGAGCACCTGCAGAACGAGTTCCTCCGCCTCCAGCAGGCCGTCCGCAAGACCGTCCTCTTCGTCACGCACGACATCGAGGAAGCGGTCCGCCTCGGTGACCGGATGGCCGTCTACGGAGAGGGCCGCATCGAGCAGTTCGACACCCCGTCGACGATCCTGGGCGCACCTGCCAACGGTTATGTGGCTGACTTCGTCGGCGCGGACCGCGGTCTCAAGCGCCTCTCCGTGACGCCCATCGAGGAGGGCGACCTGGAGCAGCCGCCCGTCCTGCACCTGGACGACCCGCTGCCCGCGCGGCTCGACGCCCAGTGGGCCGTGGTCCTGGACGGCGAGAACAACCTGCACGGCTGGATCTCCGCCGAGCACGCGCACGGCGGCAAGGGAACGGTCCGCGACCACGCCCGCCGCATGGAGGCGTGGCTCCCGGTGGGCGCCACCCTGAAGCAGGCGTTCGCGACGATGCTCCAGCACGACGCGGGCTGGATCGCGGTCATCGACAAGGACAGCGAGGGCCGCTTCCTCGGCGTCCTCACCCCGGCCCGGCTGCACGAGGCGCTGCGCAGGTCGACGGCGGCGGACGCGCGTGACATCGCGCGCGGGGAGGTCGAGTTGGAGACCGTCACGGCCATCAGCAAGCTCTGAGGCGCTACTTCCCGTCAAGACGCCCGCTGATCCACTCCAGCGTCGCGGGGATCTCCCTGCGCCACGTGTTGAAGTTGTGCCCGCCGCTTTCGAGGGTGATCGACGAGACCCTGGTGGGCGACTTCACCTTGCCGATGAACTTCTCGGTGTCCGCGAAGTTGTCCTCTCCTTGTTTGCTGGTGGTGACAAGGAGGGACGTCTTGGGCGCGGGCATGTGGTCGAGGTACCACATCAGGTCGGCGCGCTCCTCCAACTCCTTGTCGCCGTGGAAGAGATCGCCCGTGGTGACGTCGATGGGCGCCTTGTAGTACGCGGAGAGGCCCGCCCCCGCGGCGTACACGTCGGGGTGGTGCATGGCGAGCTTCAGGGCGCAGTAGCCACCCGTGGAGTCACCGATGACACCCCAACTGCTCGCGTTCCTGCCCACCCTGTAGTGCTCGGAGATCGCACCGGGCAGGTCCTTGGCGAAGAACGTCTCGGCCTGCGGGCCCCCGGGGATGTCCACGCACTCGGTGTCCCGCGGCGGCGCCACGGTGGGCCGCATCATGACCAGGATCATCGGCTGCATCCTGTCCCGCCTGGCGAGGCCGTGGGCGGTCTGCGGGTAGTGCAGGCCCTTGATGAGCGCCTCGGCGGTGCCGGGGTAGCCGGTGAGCACCACGGACACGGGGAACGTGCGCTTCTTGTACCGCGGCTGGAAGTACTCGGGCGGCAGGTAGACGTAGGCGGGGCTTGCTATGTCCGCCTCCTTCCCGCTGACGACCACCTTCTGGATCTGACCGCCGGTCGACGGGCTGCCACCGCCGGGCACGTTCACCGGCCGGGTGCCGCGTACGTCCACCGGTGTCCCGCCCGTGGCGGGATCGTGGTCGACGACGACACCGGGGCTCGTCTCCTGGCCGAAGAGGTCCGCCCAGGTGGCGTAGAAGCCGAACGCCTGGTTGGCGGCGAGACCGACCGAGGAGAAGACCGCCAACTGAGTGGCGATGAGCAGCCCGACACGGCCGGTGACGGCCCGCCAGGACTGGCGGGCGAGGCGCGGCCAGAACCACACCGTGCCGATGAACAGCACGACGGCGAGGAGCACCGCCAACGCGAGGACCTTGTTGCTCGTCAGACCCATGGGGTGTTCCGCCTGCGCTTTCTGCCTGTTCCGTCGTTCTTTTCCAGCGGTTTTCCGGTCGGGAGTGAACCCGAGCCCCAGAAGGACCGTCCTAGAGGGCGCAATGTCGCCGGATGCCGTTTTGGTGCCGGAATCAAGCTCTCTCGCAGAACCACGGGATGCGATGTCTGTCAGGATAGATGCGGAATTGTCAGGTGCGGTTCCGGACGGTGAGGGCAGCAGCCCCCAGGGACGGCGCCGTACCGACGGGCCCCGTGACGGCATCCGCAGCGGATTCAGCCGGCTGCTCCGCGGGCCGCGCCCCGAAGCCGTACCGGCCCTCGTCGCCCGCGCCTGCGCCCTCGTCGGCCTCCTGAACGTGGCCGCCGGTGTCTTCCCGCGCTTCCGGCACAGCCGGATGCACGCGCTCGCCGAGGTCCTGCCCGGCGCGCTCGGCCCCTTCGCCGCCGCCCTCGCGCTCAGCTCCGGCGTCCTGTTGCTGCTGCTCGCGCACGGCCTGCGCCGCCACAAGCGGCGGGCCTGGCGGGCCGCCGCGGTACTGCTCCCGGCCGGTGCCGTCGCGCAGTTCACCTACCGGCACTCCGTCATCGGCGTACTGATCTCGCTCGCCCTCCTGGCGCTGCTGCTTCGCCACCGGGGTGAGTTCGCCGCGCTGCCCGATCCGCGCAGCCGCTGGCGGGCGCTCGCCAACTTCGTGCTCCTCGGGGCCGGTTCCATCGCCCTCGGCCTGGTCATCGTCAGTGCGCACCCGGGCAAGGTCATCGGGGACCCGAGCATCACGGAACGCCTCACCCACGTCCTGTACGGCCTGTTCGGCTTCGAAGGGCCGGTCGACTACTACGGGACCACGTCCTGGACGGTCGGCTACTCGCTCGGCGCGCTCGGCATGCTCACCGCCCTCACCACCATCTACCTGGCCTTTCGCCCCGAGCACCCCGCAGCACGCCTCACCGAGGACGACGAGGCGAAGCTGCGCGCCCTGCTCGACAAACACGGCGCCCGCGACTCGCTCGGCCACTTCGCGCTCCGCCGCGACAAGGGCGCCGTCTTCTCCCCCAGCGGCAAGGCGGCGGTCACCTACCGCGTGGTCTCCGGGGTGATGCTTGCCAGCGGCGACCCGATCGGCGACGTGGAGGCCTGGCCCGGCGCCATCGAGCGCTTCATGGACGAGGCGAAGGCCCACTCCTGGACGCCCGCCGTCATGGGCTGCTCCGAGACCGGCGGCGAGGTCTGGACCCGCGAGACCGGCCTCGACGCCCTCGAACTGGGCGACGAGGCGGTGGTGGACGTCGTGGATTTCTCCCTGTCCGGGCGTGCGATGCGCAACGTACGCCAGATGGTCAAGCGCATCGAGCGCAATGGCTACGAGACCCGCGTACGGCGCGTGCGTGACCTCGGGGAGCGCGAACTGGAGCGGATACAGCGCGCCGCCGACGACTGGCGCGGCACCGACACCGAACGCGGCTTCTCCATGGCGCTCGGCCGCATCGGTGACCCGGACGACGGCGACTGCCTGATCGCCACCGCCCACAAGGCGGACGACGAACCGGGCGACTACGGAGACCTCAAGGCCGTCCTCCACTTCGTCCCCTGGGGCAAGGACGGCGTCTCCCTGGACCTCATGCGCCGCGACCGCTCCGCCGACCCCGGCATGAACGAGCTGCTCATCGTGGCCGCCCTGCAGGCGGCCCCGAAGCTCGGCATCGCGCGCGTGTCCCTCAACTTCGCGATGTTCCGCGCGGCCCTCGCCCGTGGCGAGAAGATCGGCGCGGGGCCGGTGCTCCGTGCCTGGCGCGGCCTGCTCGTCTTCCTCTCGCGCTGGTTCCAGATCGAGTCCCTGTACAAGTTCAACGCGAAGTTCCGCCCCCGCTGGGAGCCCCGCTTCGTCGTCTACCGCTCCTCCAAGGACCTCCCCCGCATCGGCTTCGCCGCCATGCAGGCCGAGGGCTTCGTGACCCTCACGATGCCCCGCTTCCTGCGCCGGGCGGGCGCTCAGCGCCGTCCCTGCCCGCACCGGACCACAGAGCGTGAGGTCCGGGCGGCGTAGTCCCCGCCCGCTCGGGCCTAGGCTGGAGGCATGAGTACGTTGCGCGGGCGGGGATCGGTCGAGGGGCTGCCGGAGTGGGGCCGCTGCGCGGTCATGGGGGTCGTGAACGTGACCCCGGACTCCTTCTCCGACGGGGGCCGCTGGTTCGACACCACGGCCGCCGTCAAGCACGGCATCGACCTGGTCGCCCAGGGCGCCGACCTGGTCGACGTGGGCGGCGAGTCGACCCGTCCCGGCGCCCCGCGCGTGGACGAGGACGAGGAGCTGCGGCGCGTGGTCCCCGTCGTGCGGGGCCTCGCCGCCGAGGGCGTGACGGTGTCCGTGGACACCATGCGCGCCACCGTCGCCGAGCAGGCGCTCTCCGCGGGCGCCGTCCTGGTGAACGACGTCAGCGGCGGCCTCGCCGACGAGCGCATGGTCCCCGCGGTCGCCGCCGCCGGGGCGCCCTTCGTGGTGATGCACTGGCGCGGCTTCCTCACCGACATCCACGCCAAGCCCGTCTACGAAGACGTGGTCTCCGAAGTCGTCGACGAGCTCCACGCGCGCGTGCAGGCCGCCATCGACGGCGGCATCGCCCCCGAGCGCATCGTCATCGACCCCGGTCTCGGCTTCTCCAAGGACGCCGAGCACGACCTCGCGCTCCTGGCCCGCGTCGACCGCCTGCGTGAGATCGGCCACCCGATCCTGGTCGCCGCCTCCCGCAAGCGCTTCCTCGGCCGCGTCCTCGCCGGCCCGCAGGGTGCGCCGCCGCCCGCCCGCGAGCGGGACGCGGCCACCGCCGCGGTCTCCGCCATCGCCGCACACCAGGGCGCGTGGGCGGTCCGCGTGCACGAGGTGCGGGCCACCGCCGACGCCGTCCGCGTCGCACACGCCGTGACCAGCGCGGCGGGCGGTCCTCGGTGACCGGGGCCCGGACCGACGTCGAACAGGTCGAGCAGGCCAACACGGCCTTCTACGAAGCACTGGAGCGGGGCGACTTCGACGAGCTCTCCGACCTCTGGCTGGACGCGGACGCGGCCCCGGAGACGGAACCCGACCCCGACGCCCGGGACGACGAGGACGCCGCGGAAGACGGCGACGAAGCCAAGATCTCCTGCGTCCACCCGGGCTGGCCGGTCCTCACGGGCCGCGGCGAGGTCCTCAGGTCGTACGCGCTGATCATGGCGAACACCGAGTACATCCAGTTCTTCCTGACCGACGTGCACGTCGGGGTGGCCGGCGACACCGCCCTGGTGACCTGCACGGAGAACATCCTCAGCGGCGGCCCGCCCCCCGAGGGCGGCGGTGAACTCGGCCCGCTCGTCGGGCAGCTCGTCGTCGCCACCAATGTGTTCCGCCGCACGGCCGACGGCTGGAAGCTCTGGTCGCACCACGCCTCTCCCGTACTGGCCGAAACCGATGACGAAGAGGGCGAGGAGTCCCCCTCCTAAGTGGGTAGGTGCGGTTCCGGAAGCCCCCGCGGGCAAGAGCTGTCAGTGCGCGCAGGTAGATTCGATCGAGGCTGGTGTGCCGACCGCACTCGGTGCAGGCCTGCCGATAACGACGATTGCAGGAGTGATTCGCGTGGATCGTGTCGCGCTGCGCGGCCTCAAGGCCCGCGGGCACCACGGTGTCTTCCCGCGGGAACGCGAAGAGGGCCAGACCTTCATCGTGGACCTGGTCCTTGGCCTGGACACCCGTGCGGCCGCCGCCGACGACGACCTGGCGAAGACCGTGCACTACGGCGTCGTGGCCGAGGAGGTCGTGGCCGCCGTCGAAGGCGACCCGGTGGACCTCATCGAGACCCTCGCCGAGCGCATCGCACAGACGTGTCTGAAGCACGAAGGAGTCCTGGAGGTCGAGGTGTGCGTCCACAAACCGGACGCCCCGATCACCGTCCCCTTCGACGACGTGACCGTCACCATCACCCGGAGCCGAGTATGACCGCGTTTTCCACGCAAGGGCAGAGCGACCCGACCGTCCAGCCGGTGCCCACCGCCGTCGTGGAGAAGGTCGACGCCGCCGACACCACCCTCTCCAACCCCAAACGCGCCGTGATCTCCCTCGGCAGCAATCTCGGCAACCGCCTGGAGACGCTGCAGGGCGCCGTCGACGCCCTGGAGGACACCCCCGGCCTGCGCGTCAAGGCCGTCTCCCCGGTGTACGAGACCGAGCCCTGGGGCGTGGAGCCCGGCAGCCAGCCGTCGTACTTCAACGCGGTGGTCGTGGTGAAGACGACCCTGCCGCCCTCCTCGCTCCTGGAGCGGGCCCAGGCGATCGAGGAAGCCTTCCACCGCGTACGGGACGAGCGCTGGGCCGCCCGCACGATCGACGTCGACATCGTGGCGTACGCGGACATCGTCTCGGACGACCCCGACCTCACGCTCCCCCACCCGCGCGCGCACGAACGAGCCTTCGTCCTCGCCCCCTGGCACGACGTGGAGCCCGAGGCACAGCTCGCGGGCCACGGCGCGGTCGCCGAACTGCTCGCCAAGGTCACCCGCGAAGGCGTCGCGCCCCGTGTCGACCTGGAACTCCGTCTGCCCGAGTAATCGTTAGGGTCTATCGGACCCGCACGATCGAGATCAACGAGAAGCTCGACGAGAAGCGGGTCCGTACGACGATGAAGGGTCATCCGTGAAGCAGTTGCGCATCAGGACACTGGGCGGCCTCTTCCTGGTGGCCGGGGTGCTGTCCTGGGCGGGCGCCCGGCTGTGGGACTCCGTGGGCACGCTCCCCCGGGTCCCGCTGGCCGCGCCCATCGTGCTCGCGGTGATCGCCGCGGTGCTGCTCGCCACGGCGCTCTCCCTGCGCTCCCGGCTGCGCGCCCAGCGCGAGCGGCGCCCCGGAGCGAAGGGCGTCGAGCCGATGATGGCCGCCCGCGCGGTCGTCTTCGGCCAGGCGAGCGCCTTGGTCGCCGCCCTGGTCGCCGGGATGTACGGCGGCACGGGCGCCTTCCTCCTGGAGTACCT
Organism: Streptomyces sp. Je 1-332; assembly: GCF_040730185.1. Lineage (NCBI taxonomy): Bacteria > Bacillati > Actinomycetota > Actinomycetes > Kitasatosporales > Streptomycetaceae > Streptomyces > Streptomyces sp. Je 1-332. The sequence continues at coordinate 4,482,031 of NZ_CP160402.1, read as the reverse complement.
GGACGTCCCGGCCCGCCGCGACCAGGCGATCTACGCAGGTCTTTCCCTGGTGGCCGGCATCGCGGTGATAGCGGCCGCCTTCTTCCTGGAGCGGGTCTGCAGGCTCCCGGAAGACGACGACGAAAACGGCGGAACGGCCGCGGCCGCATGACGCCAGCTTCACCACGGCTGCCTGGCGACGTGCCCGTTGACCAGGAAACTGGGGTGGGGGTCGAGCCGGAAGGCATACAGCGTGAACGGCTTGTCACCGGCAGTGCGCCGACGGACCTCGTGGACCTGGGCCCATGAAGACTCTCTGAGCTCGACCGTGTGGCGCTCAGGCCGGAAAATCTTACGTACGGGCCAAGAATCGGCCACGGCCAGGCGCGAAGCTGCTCCGTTCGCCCGCGGTGTGAATCGCGCGCCGACAACTTCGGCGAGCTCGGCGAGAAACGGTACGTTCGCACTGACGAGGAGCCTCGCGGGCCAGTTCTTGCTTCGGTACCCGTCGCCGTCCATGTAGCCGTCCAGAAATCCCTCGAACGTCTCTTTGTCATGCAGCACGACGCGGGGGAAGCGCTGTCGCATGTGGTGCGCGTCTCCGCCCACGTACTGCCTCATCAGATCCGCCAGGTACGAAGAGACCACACGGACGCGATAGCCCGGCAGCTGGCGTTGCAGATACCCGGACGGACGGGTCACCGGCTCAACGCGGCCGAGCAGACCGGTGGCACGGCCCATGCTCTTGGCATACCGCGTGGCAAAGGCCTGGTCGTTGACCACGAGCGACACATAGTTCGTGCCGACCGTGCCGTCTGAACATGTGGCACCGATCATGTAACCGAAGTCGTAGCCGGGCCGGATCAGCAACCGCTCGCGACAGAGCTTTCGCGCGTGGGTCCACGCGACCACAGTCCCTGCAGCATCCCTCGCGTGCACCCAGCCATCAGGTGTGCCCAGCATCTGGTCCGGCGCGACAGTGACCGTCAGGTGATCGGTCACCACGTCTACGACCTCGCGAGCCTTGACGACCGACACCTCGGTGACGGTCGTCTGAGCTGATTGCTCACCCTGCAACGTCCACAGCCTGCAGCCCACGCGCACATCACGCGCCCGTTCCCGGCCGCCGACCACATTCACGGTCTGCCTGCTTGGAAGCCCGTACCCCACGATGAACCCCTTGATCAGCGGTCAACTGCGCTGATCCGGGACGGTATCGGGCACCACTGACAAATGGTCTAGCGCGCCATGATGAGGCTCATCGCCTCGTTGCGCGTCGCGGGGTCACGGAGCTGGCCGCGTACCGCGGAGGTGATCGTCTTGGCGCCCGGCTTGCGGATGCCGCGCATCGACATGCACATGTGCTCGCATTCGACGACGACAATCACTCCACGGGGCTCCAAGATCTCCATCAGAGAGTCGGCGATCTGGGTGGTCATCCGTTCCTGCACCTGGGGACGGCGGGCGTACACGTCCACCAGGCGGGCCAGCTTGGACAAACCGGTGATCTTGCCACTGACCGCCGGAATGTATCCGACATGTGCGACGCCCCTGAACGGGACCAGATGATGTTCACAGCACGAGGTCACCTCGATGTCCTTCACCAGGACCATCTCGTCGTGGCCGAGGTCGAACGTCGTCGTCAGAACGTCCTCGGGCTTGAGCCACAGACCGGCGAATATCTCCTTGTACGCGCGTGCCACGCGGCCCGGAGTCTCCCGCAGGCCCTCACGGTCCGGGTCCTCCCCGACCGCGATCAGCAGCTCGCGCACGGCGTTCTCGGCTCGCTTCTCGTCGAACTCGCCGATCGTGCCCTCGCCGTCCAGCGTCACGGGGTCGGTCATGTGTTCCTCGTTCCTAGCGTTCCACGCACCAGTTGCGTCAGTGCGTACGAAAAACTGCGCCCCCCAGGCTAGAACCAGGGGGGCGCAGCATCCATTCCGGGCCTGCTGAGGCGCTCGGGGTCAGCTCTCGGGGCGGTCCTCCGGGGCCACCTCGATGCCGGTCGCGGGCGGGGCCTCCGTGCCCGCGGTCACCGCGGGCGTGGTGCCGTTCGCACCGTTCGTCAGTGACAGCTCCCGGGGGGAGAGCACCGGCGGACGGGTCGAGGGCGTGCGCCGCGAGGAACCGGTCCACGCCGGGCGGGCCGGACGCTTCACGATGCCTGCGAAGACCTCGGCGATCTGTTCCTTGTTGAGCGTCTCCTTCTCGAGGAGCTGCAGAACGAGGTTGTCGAGAACGTCGCGGTTCTCGACGAGGATCTCCCACGCTTCGTTGTGCGCGGTCTCGATGAGCTTCTTGACCTCTTCGTCGACCAGCGCCGCGACCTCTTCCGAGTAGTCGCGCGGGTGACCCATCTCGCGGCCGAGGAACGGCTCGGTGTTGTCACCGCCGAACTTGATCGCGCCGAGCCGCTCGGTCATGCCGTACTGCGTGACCATGGCCCGTGCGGTCGCGGTGGCCTTCTCGATGTCGTTCGCCGCGCCCGTCGTCGGGTCGTGGAAGACGAGCTCCTCGGCCGCGCGCCCGCCCAGCATGTACGCGAGCTGGTCGAGCATTTCGTTGCGCGTGGTCGAGTACTTGTCCTCTTCGGGCAGGACCATGGTGTAACCCAGGGCCCGGCCGCGCGACAGGATCGTGATCTTGTGGACCGGGTCCGAGTTCGGAGACGCCGCCGCGACCAGGGCGTGTCCGCCCTCGTGGTACGCGGTGATCTTCTTCTCCTTGTCGGACATGATCCGCGTCCGCTTCTGCGGACCCGCCACGACGCGGTCGATCGCCTCGTCCAGTGCGTGGTTGTCGATCAGCTTCTTGTCGCCGCGCGCCGTGAGGAGCGCCGCTTCGTTCAGCACGTTCGACAGGTCGGCGCCCGTGAACCCGGGCGTACGCCGCGAGACCGCGCCCAGGTCGACGTCCGGGGCGACCGGCTTGCCCTTCTGGTGAACCTTGAGGATCTCCAGACGGCCCTGCATGTCCGGGCGGTCGACCGCGATCTGACGGTCGAAACGGCCGGGGCGAAGCAGCGCCGGGTCGAGGATGTCGGGGCGGTTCGTGGCGGCGATCAGGATGACGCCGCCCTTCACGTCGAAGCCGTCCATCTCGACGAGGAGCTGGTTCAGCGTCTGCTCGCGCTCGTCGTGACCGCCGCCCATACCGGCACCGCGGTGCCGGCCGACGGCGTCGATCTCGTCGACGAAGACGATCGCCGGGGCGTTCGCCTTGGCCTGCTCGAAGAGGTCACGCACTCGCGAGGCACCGACACCGACGAACATCTCGACGAAGTCGGAACCGGAGATCGAGTAGAAGGGGACGCCGGCCTCACCCGCGACAGCGCGCGCGAGGAGCGTCTTACCCGTACCGGGCGGCCCGTACAGGAGCACACCCTTGGGGATCTTGGCCCCGACGGCCTGGAACTTGGCGGGCTCCTGGAGGAACTCCTTGATCTCGTGGAGTTCCTCGACTGCCTCGTCCGATCCGGCCACATCGGAGAACGTCGTCTTCGGTGTGTCCTTGGTGATCAGCTTGGCCTTGGACTTCCCGAACTGCATGACCCGGGAGCCGCCGCCCTGCATCTGATTCATCAGGAACAGGAAGACAACGACGATGAGTACGAAGGGGAGCAGGGAAAGAAGGATGCCGACGAACGGGTTCTGCTTCGACGGCGAGACGGTGTAACCGTCCGGGATCTTCTTGTCCTGGTACTTGTCCTGCAAGGTCTTGGCGATGTCGACACCTTGGTTGCCGATGTAGCTCGCCTGGATCTTGCTGCTGTCCTTGACCTTCTGGCCGTCCTTGAGCTCGACCTTGATGGTCGACTCGTCACCGGTGGTGAGCTTGGCGGATTCGACCTTGTCGTCGTTGATCGCCTGCACTACCTGGCCGGTGTCCACCGTCTTGTAGCCGCCGGACGAACCGACGACCTGCATCAACACGACCACGGCAAGGACGGCCAGCACGATCCACATGACTGGCCCACGGAAGTATCGCTTCACGTCCATCCATACGGAGCGATGACGCCCCGTCCCTCCTGCCATAGTGAGTTTGATAAAGACTGTTCTTCGGACGGTACCCCAGCATTGTCACCCGAAGCCGCACGGGACGGCTGACAAACCCGTCTTCGCATGCTTCAACGCCGGGAAACGGGTGAGGGTTCCCGGCCGCCCCCGCCGAGTTGGCCGTGAGGGGGCCGGGAGAGCGAGTGCTCAGCCGCCGTAGACGTGCGGTGCGAGGGTGCCGACGAACGGCAGGTTGCGGTACTTCTCCGCGTAGTCCAGGCCGTACCCGATGACGAACTCGTTCGGGATGTCGAAGCCGACCCACTCCACGTCGATCGCGACCTTGGCGGCCTCGGGCTTGCGCAGCAGCGTGCACACCTTCAGCGACGCGGGCTCGCGCGAGCCGAGGTTGGAGAGCAGCCAGGACAGCGTCAGACCGGAGTCGATGATGTCTTCGACGATCAGGACGTGCTTGCCCTTGATGTCGGTGTCCAGGTCCTTGAGGATCCGCACGACACCGGAGGACTGGGTGCCCGCGCCGTACGACGACACGGCCATCCAGTCCATGGTGAGCGGGGTGGACAGCGCACGCGCCAGGTCCGCCATGACCATCACCGCGCCCTTGAGCACACCGACGATCAGCAGGTCCTTGCCCGCGTACTCCGCGTCGATCTTCGCGGCCAGCTCGGCCAGCTTCGCGTCGATCTCTTCCTTGGTGATGAGCACCGACTGAAGGTCGGTGCCCATGTCTTTCGCGTCCACCCGCATCACTTTCGGTCGTCCGTCACACCGGCTGCGTGAGGCCCGGGGGCCTCTCGGTCAACAGCCTTGCCGGATCACCAGTCTGCCACCCTGGCGCTGGGCGACGACTTTGCCCGGGAGATTGATGGCTCCCTGGCCGCGCCAGCCCGTGATCAGCCGGTCGACTTCTTCGAGATGCCGGGCGAACAGCGCACCTGCTGGGGCGCCCGCCTCGATGGCGGCGCGGCGCACGATGCGGCGGCGCACGGCGGGCGGCAGGGCGTAGAGCTTGGCGCACTCCAGGAGGCCTGCGGCGTCGCGCACGGAGGCTTCCGCCTGCGCGGCCCAGTGGTCCAGGGCGTCGGCGTCATCCCGGGACAACTGGGCCGTACGGGCGAGTGCTTCCACGACGCCTTTGCCGAGCGCCTTCTCCAGGGCGGGCAGGCCTTCGTGCCGCAGCCGCGAGCGGGTGTAGGCGGGGTCGGTGTTGTGCGGGTCGTCCCAGACGGGGAGCGACTGGACCATGCAGGCCTTGCGGGCCGTCTGCCGGTCGATGTGCAGGAAGGGGCGGCGGTAGCGCCGGTCGGCGCCCGGGCCGCCGGAGACGGCCGCCATCCCGGACAGGGAGCGGATGCCGGAGCCGCGGGCGAGCCCCAGCAGGACGGTCTCCGCCTGGTCGTCGCGGGTGTGGCCGAGCAGGATCGCGGCGGCGCCGTGGCGCTCCGCCACGGCGTCGAGCGCGCCGTACCTCGCGTCGCGGGCAGCGGCCTCGGGGCCGCCGTCCCTGCCGACGTCGACGGCGACGGACTCGATCGGGTCCAGGCCGAGTGCGGTGAGCCGCGAGACGACTTCGGCGGCGCGCAGGTCGGACCCGTCCTGCAGTCCGTGGTCGACGGTGACGCCGCCGGCGCGGATGCCGAGCTTGGGGGCCTCGAAGGCGAGCGCGGAGGCGAGCGCCATGGAGTCGGCGCCGCCGGAGCAGGCGACCAGCACGAGTGGCGGCGTGGCCAGCTCGCGTGGAGGCTGGGCGTGAGCGGAACCTGGGGGGACGTGCTCGGGGCTGCGCTGTGCGTCGGGGCGCTGTGGAGCGGCGCGGTGGGCGTCGTCGGTGCGCTGTACGTCGGTCAGTACGTCGTGGAGTACGCGGCGGACCGCCAGGCGTATCGCCGCGACCGCAGGATGGGGACCCATGTCCGGTTCCCTTCATGAAGTTCGGGGGTGAGCCTCGGATCTGTCACTCAGGACCGCTCTCGGGGGATCGGGCCTCAGACAGATCCCACGAGGTTAGTCACTCAGAGTGTGTCGATGGTGACAGAGCCGAGCCGTTCCCCGAGCATTGCACGCCTACCCATGGCTCACGGTCCCTCGGACGGGTGATTGCGGGGGCGTACGCCTGCCATCGGCCGCAACTCGCTCCCCTGTCGGCCTCACTCTCCCTTACGGTGCACCCGCGCGACCCAGTCCGCCGGTTTGGCGATCTCCGACTTGGTGGGCAGCGTGTTCGGCGAAGTCCACACCCGGTTGAAGCCGTCCATTCCGACCTCGTCCACGACCGCGCGCACGAAACGCTCACCGTCGCGGTATTGGCGCAATTTCGCGTCGAGGCCGAGCAGCTTGCGCAGCGCCTGGTCGAGGCGGCTCGCCCCGCGGGCCCTGCGCTGCTGGAACTTCTCCCGGATCTCGCCGACGGAGGGCACCACGTCCGGGCCGACGCCGTCCATCACGAAGTCGGCGTGCCCCTCGAGGAGTGACATGACGGCCGTGAGGCGGGCGAGGATCTCGCGCTGGGCGGGGGTCTGGACCAGCTCCACGATGGAGCGGCCCCCGTCGTCCTCCTCGCCCTCGGGACGGCCGCCGGCGAGGGACTGGGCGGCTTCCCTGATGCGCTCGAGGACCGTCATCGGGTCGACTTCGGTCTCGGAGAGGAATGACTGGATCTCCCCCTCCAGGTGGTCCCGCAGCCAGGGCACGGCGGAGAACTGGGTGCGGTGCGTCTCCTCGTGCAGGCACACCCAGAGCCTGAAGTCATGGGGGTCCACGTCGAGTTCGCGCTCGACGTGCACGATGTTCGGAGCCACCAGGAGGAGCCTGCCGCCGCCGTGCTGGCCCGCGGGGAGGTCGCGGGTGGCCGGGGCGAAGGTCTCGTACTGCCCGAGGACGCGTGAGGCGAGGAAGGAGAGCAGCATCCCCAGCTCCACGCCGGTGACCTTGCCGCCGACCGCGCCGAGCACGGCACCGCCGGGGCCGCCGGAGCGGCGGTCCTGCATCTTGTCCAGGAGGGGCTTGAGGATCTCCCGGAACCCGGCGACGTTCGCCCGGATCCACCCGGCGCGGTCGACGACGAGCACCGGGGTGTCGTGAATGTCCTCCGTGCCCATCCGGGTGAAGGAACGGACGTGCTCCTCCGAGGACTTCGCATGTTTCCGGAGCTCGGCGACGATGGCACGCGCCTCGTCCCGGCTCACTTCTGGACCCGGCCGCACGAGCCGGGTCGCGGTCGCCACCGCGAGATTCCAGTCGACCATCTCCGCACCACCGATGCTCGTCATGCGTCAACGGTACGTGCTCGGCCCCTCCTGCGGAGGGGGTTGACCCCCGAGATTGCCCTACCCAGGGCCCGTAGGGGTCAACGCCCACCATCCGACGCCCACGGGCCCGCTACCGGCAACCGCACTTCGCCACCGCCGACGCCATCTCGTCCAGCGCCGCCTGGGCCGCCTTGGGGTCGCTCGTGCCTGTCGTCATGAAAGCGAAGACCAGGAGGCGGCCTTCCGTGTCCACGACCGTGCCCGCCAAGGTGTTCACGCCCGTCAGGGTGCCGGTCTTGGCGCGGACGACGCCGGTGCCCGGGGAGTCCTTGGGGTAGCGGTCGACCAGGGTGCCCGTGAAGCCCGCCACGGGCAGGCCCGTCACCACCGAGCGCAGTTCCGGGTGGGCGGGGTCGGCGGCGCGGGCCAGGAGCGCGGCGAGGAGCTCCGCCGAGCTGCGGTCCGCGCGGTCCAGGCCGCTGCCGTCGGCGAACTTCGTTCCGGACAGCGGGAGTCGCGACTTCTTCAGCTGGGTTGCGATCGCCCTGCCCGCGCCGTCGAAGCTCGCCGGCTCCTTGGCGGCGAGCGCCGTCTGGCGGGCCAGCGCCTCGGCGATGTCGTTGTCGCTGTGCGTCAGCATCCGCTCCACGAGCGCCGAGAGCGGCGGGGAGTCGACCTTGGCGAGGGACTCGGCGCGCTGCGAGGCCTTGGAGGGGCCCGGGTCCTTCTTCTCCTTGGCGCCCGCACCCGTCTGGATGCCCTCCTTCTCCAGGAGGCCCGCGAACTTCTTCGCGGCGTCCCCCGCCGGGTCGCCCGAGCGCGGGGCGGGTCCGCTGGACGAGTCGTCGAGGCGGCCCTCGTCGGCCATCAGGGCGCTGACCAGCGTGAGGTTCTCGTTCGGGCCGATGGGGTGCTGCTGCTCCCCCGAGTAGAGCGAGGTGTCGTACGTCAGGGTCACCTTGTCGACGCCGCGGTCCTTCAGGGCGCGCGCGGTGTCCTTCGCCAGTTTCCGCAGGCTCGCGGCGCTCTTCGCGTACGGGCCGTCCTTGCGGGCCGTGAGCGTCGGGTCGCCGCCTCCGACGAGGATGACCTCCTTGGAGTCCGGCTCGATGACCGTCTTCGTGGTGATGCGGTGGTCCGCCCCCGCCGCGGTCAGCGCCGCGACCGCCGTCGCGATCTTGGTGGTGGACGCCGGCGTGAGGGCTTCACCGCCGCCCTTGCCGTAGACCCGCCGCCCGGAGCCGGCGTCGATGACGACCGCCGAGCGCTCGGGGCCGAGCGCCTTGGCCTTCAGGAGGGGATCGAGGACGCCCGCGAGCGCCTTGCCGTCCGGAGCGGGCGCGGAGCCGCCCTGGGCGGAGCCCGCGCGCACCCCGAGCCCCTTGAGCACGGAAGGGGCGTTCGGAGGCGCCGCGGGCGCCCGTCCGGACGTACGACCGCCGTGATCTGTGCCACCCCCGGCCTCCTGGGAGGCCGCCCAGTCCCGCTCGGCCGTACGCTGACCGGAGGAGTCCCAGGGTCCTGCCGCGGCCACGGCACCGGCCGCGATCGCGAGTCCGACGGTTGCCGCACCCGCCGTGAGCTGCAAGGTCTTGCGCTTCGCAGGAATCCTGAGAGCGGCGGAGATCTTGGGAGCCGACGGCTTGGGAAGCTGCCTCAGGAGCTTGCCGACCTGCTGCCGGGTCTGCTGCCAAGGCTTGAGCTCGGGCACGACGACCAGCCCCTTTCGCGATCACACATCTGCGTGAGGGACACTTAACCACCCGAAGTATGTGCTGATCATGGAGGAGCCACCCGTGGAGTTCGACGTCACCATCGAGATTCCGAAGGGTTCGCGGAACAAGTACGAGGTGGACCACGAGACCGGCCGGATCCGCTTGGACCGTCGCCTCTTCACGTCGACCAGCTACCCCGCGGACTACGGATTCGTCGAGAACACCCTCGGCGAGGACGGTGACCCGCTGGACGCCCTCGTCATCCTGGACGAGCCGACCTTCCCGGGCTGCCTCATCAAGTGCCGCGCGATCGGCATGTTCCGGATGACCGACGAGGCGGGCGGCGACGACAAGCTGCTCTGCGTCCCGGCGTCGGACCCCCGTGTGGAGCACCTGCGCGACATCCACCACGTCTCCGAGTTCGACCGCCTGGAGATCCAGCACTTCTTCGAGGTCTACAAGGACCTGGAGCCCGGCAAGTCCGTCGAGGGCGCCGACTGGGTCGGCCGCGCGGACGCCGAGGCCGAGATCGAGAAGTCGTACAAGCGTGCGGAGGCCCAGGGTCACTGAGTGCCCCTCTGAAGCCCCTGACGGGCCGCGTGATCTTCACGAAGACCACGCGGCCCGTTCGCGTATCTGTGCGCATACTGTTCGTACTGGAGGTGCGCAAGGTTCGTATGTGGGAGCGAGGCAGTGAAAGTGGCTGATCAGGAGGCCGAAGACCGTAAGCCACAGTCGGATGAGGCCCGGAGTGCGTTCACTCAGCCCACCGGTGTGATGCCGCAGCCACCGGCACCCGAGGACGAGTCGCAGACGACCTCCGAGTTCGCGCTCCCGAACGGTCTGGCCAATCCCTCGTCGACCACGCAGGAGACCGAGAAGTCGGCGTTCACCACGCCGAACACCTACAGCTCCCGCAACGCGCCACCCGCGTTCACGCCTCCGCACGGCATCCCCCTGGTGAAGCTCACCAAGGAGACGCCCTGGCAGGACCAGATGCGCACGATGCTGCGCATGCCGGTCGCCGAGCGGCCCACTCCGGAGGCCACGCAGAAGCACGAGGACGAGACCGGGCCCGCGGTGCCGCGCGTGCTCGACCTGACGCTGCGTATCGGCGAGCTGCTCCTCGCGGGCGGTGAGGGCGCCGAGGACGTGGAGGCGGCGATGTTCGCCGTCTGCCGCAGTTACGGCCTCGACCGCTGCGAGCCGACCGTCACGTTCACGCTGCTCTCGATCTCGCACCAGCCGTCCCTGGTCGACGACCCGATCACGGCCTCCAGGACGGTGCGCCGAAGGGGCACCGACTACACCCGTCTCGCGGCCGTCTTCCAGCTGGTGGACGACATCAGCGACACGGACATCGAGATCACCCTGGAGGAGGCCTACCGCCGCCTCGCGGCGATACGCCGTAACCGCCACCCCTACCCCGGCTGGGCGCTCACCGCGGCCAGCGGGCTGCTCGCGGGCTCGGCGTCCGTGCTCGTCGGCGGTGGCGCCCTGGTCTTCCTGATCGCGGCGGTCGGCGCGATGCTCGGCGACCGTCTGGCCTGGCTCTGCGCGGGCCGCGGGCTTCCGGAGTTCTACCAGTTCGTGGGGGCCGCGATGCCGCCCGCCGCGATGGGCGTCACGCTCAGCGTCCTGCACTCCCAGGAGGTCAACGCGTCCGCGGTCATCACCGGTGGCCTCTTCGCGCTGATCCCGGGAAGGGCCCTGGTGGCAGGCGTGCAGGACGGCCTGACCGGCTACTACATCACGGCGGCCGCGCGCCTGCTCGAGGTCTGCTATCTCGTCGTGGGCATCGTCTGCGGCGTGCTGCTGGTGCTGTCGCTCGGCGTGATGCTGGACGCGACGAGCCTGAAGGCGGAGACGGCGTTCGTGGCGACCGACTCGCGCCCGGTGATCCAGATCCTGGCGTCGATGGCGCTGAGTCTCGCCTTCGCGATACTGCTCCAGCAGGAACGTCACACCGTGCTCATCGTGACCCTGAACGGCGGTATCGCCTGGGTCATGTTCGGCGCCCTGGCGCAGACGTCGCTCGAGCTGTCGCCGGTCGCCGCGACGGCCGTCGCGGCCGGGCTCGTGGGTCTGTTCGGCCAGCTCTTCTCGCGCTACCGCTTCGCCTCTTCACTGCCGTACGTCACCGCGGCGATCGGCCCGCTGCTGCCCGGCAGCGCGACGTACTTCGGCCTGCTCGCCCTGGCCCAGAACGACATGAACACGGGCATCAACTCGCTCACCAAGGCGGCGGCGACGGCGCTCGCCATCGCGATCGGCGTGAACCTCGGAAGCGAGGTCTCGCGGATGATCCTCAAGATCCCGGGCGCCACCACGGCGGCGAACCGCCGGGCGGCCAAGCGGACCCGAGGCTTCTGACCCCGGGTCCCGCCGGCGGCCTTCTAGCGCTTCGCGTGCCGGCCGCGGGGTGCCGGGGCCGCGCCGGGGGCATCGCCCTCGGCCGCCGCCGCCTTCTTGGACTTGCCGCGCGCCCGCAGGAACTCGATCGCGATCGGCACCACCGACATCAGGACGATCAGGATGAGGATCGCCTCGATGTTCTTGTGCACGAAGTCGATGTTGCCGAGCCAGGCGCCGAGCATCGTGACGCCGGCGCCCCACAGGATGCCGCCGATGATGTTGAACGTGATGAACGAGCGGTACCGCATGCCGCTGACGCCGGCGATGATCGGCGTGAACGTCCGCACGATGGGCACGAAGCGGGCCAGGACCAGGGACTTCGGGCCGTACTTCTCGAAGAACTCGTGCGCCTTGACCACGTTCTCCTGCTTGAACAGCTTGGAGTCCGGGCGGTTGAAGAGCGCGGGGCCGACCTTCTTGCCGAAGAGATAGCCCGCCTGGTCACCGAGGATCGCGGCGATGCAGATCAGGACGATGCAGAGCCAGAGCGGGAAGTCGAGCTGCTTCGTCGTGATCAGCAGGCCCGTCGTGAACAGCAGCGAGTCACCCGGCAGGAAGAAGCCGATGAGCAGCCCCGACTCGGCGAAGACGATCACGAGCAGACCCCATACCCCGAACGTGTTCAGGAGGTAATCCGGATCCAGCCAGCTTGGTCCGAGCGCAAGCGTCGTCACGGTTCGGGGCTCCTGTGGGTGAGAGGGCGATGCGGCGGGGGGATGGCCGCCCAACGCTATCAACGCGAGGTGACGGGCCCAGGTTCCACCGCTTCTCCCAGAGTGCACTGTGCGTGATCCGGGACAAAGCTGTGTGCCATGGGTATCGAAGATTTCGGCGGCGGCATCGATCCGCACTCCGACGTACTGGTCGTGACGACGAACGACGTACCGGGCTACCGCGTACAACAGGTTATCGGTGAGGTCTTCGGCCTCACCGTGCGCTCCCGGCACTTGGGCAGCCAGATCGGCGCCGGCCTCAAGTCCATGATCGGTGGCGAGCTGAAGGGTCTGACGAAAACGCTGGTGGAGACCCGGAACCAAGCGATGGAGCGGCTCATCGAGCAGGCACGCGCGCGGGGTGCCAACGCGGTCCTGATGATGCGCTTCGACGTCGCCGAGGCCGCGGACGTCGGCACTGAGGTGTGCGCCTACGGCACGGCGGCCGTGATCGTCCAGGAGTCATGACAGTAAGGGGCACCCGCCCATGGCGGGTGCCCCTTACTGATCCCCCTGCTCAGCCGTTCCGCGCCGCGTTCGCCACGATCGCGTCCCGCATGTAGACCGCGAGCCCCGGCCGGATCTCCTCGTAGACGGCCGTGAACCGCTCGTCGGCCACGTACATCTCGCCGAGGCAGGTGTGCAGCTCGTGCGGGCAGGTGTAGTGGAAGCGCGTGATGAAGCAGCGGTGTTCCTCCGCCACGTCCATCGCCTCCACCGAGTCCGCCGGCAGACCCTGGGTGAGCAGGTCCGCCATGCGCGCGTGCACCGCGGAGAACTCGTCGTTGATCCGCTGCCAGTCCTCCTTGGTGTACGAGGCGGCCTTGCGCTGCGACTCCTTGTAGGCCTCGGTGTGGCCCCAGCGGCGTTCGACCTCGTCCGCGTACTGCTCGGGGTCGTGGTCCCCGAAGACCTCGAACTTCTCCTCGGGCGTGAGGTTGATGCCCATCTTCTTCGCCTCCATGGCGGTCTCGACGGCGGCGGCCATCTCCTGGAGCCTGGTGATCCTCGCGGTCAGCAGTTCGTGCTGACGGCGCAGGTGCACCCGTAGGTCCGTCTCCGGGTCGTCCAGGAGGGCCGCCACCTCGTCGAGGGGGAAGCCGAGCTCCCGGTAGAACAGGATCTGCTGCAGCCGGTCCAGGTCACCGTCGCTGTAGCGCCGGTGGCCCGTGTGGCTGCGCTCGCTGGGCACGAACAGGCCGATCTCGTCGTAGTGGTGCAGCGTGCGCACCGTCACCCCGGCGAAACCGGCGACCCGCCCCACGGAGTAGCTCATGGCTTCCGCCTCTCTCTCGGTACGCACCTCAGCCTGGGTCCTCACGTCGCGTGAGGTGCAAGTGCGGACCCCGGCAGCCGCCCATATCCTCGCCAACGGGGGCATGAAATCCTCGTATGAAGGAGACCGACCGTGCCGCTCCACCGCAGCGAGGACCCGGAAGCCGACTCCAAGGGGCGCAGCCTCGCGGTGAACCCCTTCTACGGAGCGGCCGACCCGGTCAGCGGCATGACCGAGGCCCCGCCCAAGCACCGCCTGCCCGACGGGCCGCTGCCGCCCACGACGGCGTACCAGCTGGTGCACGACGAGCTGATGCTTGACGGCAACTCACGGCTCAACCTCGCCACCTTCGTCACCACCTGGATGGAACCGCAGGCCGGCGTCCTCATGGCGGAGTGCCGGGACAAGAACATGATCGACAAGGACGAGTACCCGCACACCGCCGAGCTGGAGCGGCGCTGCGTGGCCATGCTCGCCGATCTGTGGCACGCGCCGGACCCGGGGGCCGCCGTCGGCTGCTCGACGACCGGGTCGAGCGAGGCGTGCATGCTCGCCGGGATGGCGCTCAAGCGCCGCTGGGCCAACGACGAACGCAACCGCGACCGCTATCCGTCACCCACCGCCCGCCCGAACCTCGTCATGGGCGTCAACGTCCAGGTCTGCTGGGACAAGTTCTGCAACTTCTGGGAGGTCGAACCGCGCCTGGTGCCCATGGAGGGCGACCGGTTCCACCTCGACCCGGCGGCCGCCGCCGAGCTCTGCGACGAGAACACGATCGGCGTCGTGGCCGTGCTCGGCTCCACCTTCGACGGGTCGTACGAGCCCGTGGCCGAGCTCTGCACGGCCCTGGACGCCCTCCAGGAGCGCACGGGGCTCGACATCCCCGTGCACGTCGACGGCGCGTCCGGCGCGATGGTGGCGCCCTTCCTCGACGAGGACCTGGAGTGGGACTTCCGGCTGCCGAGAGTCGCCTCGATCAACACCTCGGGCCACAAGTACGGCCTCGTCTACCCGGGCGTCGGCTGGGCGCTGTGGCGGGACGCGGACGCGCTGCCGGAGGAGCTGGTCTTCCGGGTGAACTACCTCGGCGGTGACATGCCGACGTTCGCGCTGAACTTCTCCCGGCCGGGCGCGCAGGTCGCCGCGCAGTACTACACGTTCCTGCGCCTGGGCCGCGAGGGTTACCGCGCCGTCCAGCAGACGGCCAGGGACGTCGCCCGTGGCCTCGCGGACCGCGTCGAGGCGCTCGGCGACTTCAGGCTGATCACCCGCGGGGACCAGCTGCCGGTCTTCGCCTTCACGACACGGGACGACGTGACGGCGTACGACGTCTTCGACGTGTCCCGGCGGCTTCGCGAGCGCGGCTGGCTGGTCCCCGCGTACACCTTCCCCGCCAACCGCGAGGATCTGGCGGTCCTCCGCGTGGTCTGCCGCAACGGCTTCACGGCCGACCTCGCGGAGCTCTTCATGGCGGATCTGAGCAGCCTGGTGCCCGAACTCCGTGAGCAGCCGCGCCCGTTCACCAAGGACCGGGACGCGGCGACGAGCTTCCACCACTAGACGGCGCACCGCGCCCCGGAGGGGTTACTTGCTGAGCCCGCCGTTACTTGCTGAGCCCGCCGAACCTCCGTACCGCCAGGGGCATGAACACCCCCACGAGTACCACGGGCCACACCACGGCGAGCAGCCCCGCGTGCTCGGCGGCCCATGAAGTGCCCACCACTCCGGGGTCGTTGCCGAACAGATCACGCACGGCCGTGGCCGTCGCCGACATCGGGTTCCACTCGACCGTCGCGCCGAGCCAGCCCGGCATGTTCTGCGGGACCGTGAAGGCGTTGGAGAGGAACCCCACCGGCCAGACCAGGATCTGCACGGCCACGACCAGCTCCGGTTTACCCGCGACCATCGCCAGGTGGATGCCGATCCACAGCATCGCGAACCGCAGCAGGAGCAGCAGCCCGACCGCGCCGAGCGCAGCTCCGAAGGAGCCGTGCCAGCGCCAGCCGATCGCGAGCCCGACGCCGATCATGACGAGCAGCGAGGCGAGCGACTGGAGCATGTCGGCGGCCGAACGGCCCACCAGGACCGCGCCGTTGGTCATCGGCATGGACCGGAAGCGGTCGATCACACCCTTGTTGAGGTCCTGGGTGACGGCGACCATCGTCGCGTCCAGGCCGAAGGCCATGGTCAGTGCGAACATGCCGGGCACCAGGAACTCGGCGTAGTCGCCCGCGATGCCCTTTCCGCCGCCGATCAGGTAGTTGAACATCAGCAGCAGCATCACCGGGAAGACCAGGCCGACCAGGACCTGCACGGGCTGGCGTGCCCAGTGCGCGAGTTCGCGCCGGGTCATGGTCCAGGAGTCGATCACGGCCCACCACGCGGGCGTGCCGCTCGCCACCGGGACCGGGCTCCGCGTCGGTGTGCCGCTCGCCATCGTCGTACTCACACGGCCTCCTTCGTACGTCCCTGGTGATCCGCCGTACGTCCCTGGTGATCCGCCGTACGTTCCTGGCGATCCGCCGTACGTTCCTGGTCATCCGCGCGGCCCGTCAGGCGCAGGAACACCTCGTCCAGGGTCGGCCTGCGCACCGCGATGTCCTCCGCCTCGACCCCGGCCTCCCGCAGGGCCTGCACGACCCCGGTGAGCGCCTCCATGCGGTCGACCACCGGCGCGCTCGCTAGCCGGCGGTCCGCGTCCACGGTGGCATCACCCGGCAAGAGGCTTGCGGCCAGGTCCAGTTGGGCAGCATCCCGCACCACCACGTCGATCCGGTCACCGCCCGTCCTCGACTTCAGCTCGTCCGCCGTGCCGTCCGCGATGACCCGGCCCCGGTCGATCACCGAGATGCGGTGGGCGAGCTGGTCCGCCTCTTCGAGGTACTGCGTGGTGAGCAGCACCGTCGTCCCGCCGTCGACCAGGGAGCGCACCGCCTCCCAGACCTCCGTGCGGCCCCGGGGGTCGAGCCCCGTCGTCGGCTCGTCAAGGAACAGCACGTCCGGCTCCGTGATGAGCGAGGCCGCGAGGTCCAGGCGGCGCCGCATGCCGCCGCTGTACTGCTTGACCGCCTTGCGTCCCGTGTCGCCGAGCCCGAACCGCTCCAGGAGCTCGTCGGCCCGCACGCGCGCGTGGCGGGCGCCCAGGTGGTGGAGCCGCCCGAACATGTCCAGGTTCTGCCGGCCGCTCAACTCCTCGTCCAGCGCGGCGTGCTGACCGAGCAGCCCGATGCGCCTGCGCACCTCGTCCGGCTGCCGCCGCACGTCGTACCCGGCGACCTCCACCCGGCCCTCGTCCGCCCGCAGCAGCGTGGCGAGCACCCGCACCGCGGTGGTCTTGCCGGCGCCGTTCGGGCCGAGCACGCCGTGCACCGTGCCCCGCCCGACCCTCAGGTCAAGGCCGTCGAGCGCCCACTTGTCCCCGTACCGCTGCCGCGCGCCCTCGACGACGATCGCGTCCGTCATCCGTCTCCCTTCAAGCCCCTGCCCAGCCGTAGTCAAACTTGACTACGAACCCAACGCGAAGGAAGGTATCCCCGAACCCCGGATTAGTCAAACTTGATCAGAGGTATTTCTTCGGCGCCCGGCAGCGGCACCCCGCCGCCGGTCAGTGCTCGTCCCCCGCATGCGGCTCCCCGGCCCCGAACGGGTTCTCCTCGCCCTCGGCTAGGACGCCGACGAACGGCTCACCCTCCCCCGCGAACGTGTACGCGCCGCCCTCGATCCGCGCGATCAGGCCGCGGGTCCACTCCACACCCCCGTCGGCCGTGTGCACCCAGAGGTTCATGATCTCGCCGATGTGCCCGAGCTGCTCAGGCCCTTCCTCGGGGGTGTAGTACTCGGTGACGGACCTGCGCCACTCCTCGATGCCCCGCACCCGCTGCTTCAGGAGCTCCACCGCCTCATCACGGGGCAGGTCGACGATGAAGCCGAGAGCCGCCGAGAGCATGTCGGGCCGCTGGTCGTACGAGACCAGGTTGGACCGGAGCAGGTTCAGGTACTCCTCGGTGCCCGCCTCCGTCATCTCGTACTCCGTGCGCGGCGGGCCGCCCGCGGTCGACGGGGCGATCTCGTGGGCGAGCAGCAGGCCTTGCTTGGCCATCTGCTTCAGCGCGTGGTAGATCGAGCCGGGCTTGGCGTTGGACCACTCATGGGCGCCCCAGTACTCCAGGTCGTTGCGGACCTGGTAGCCGTGGGCCCGCCCGTGCTGACGGACGGCGCCGAGGACAAGGAGTCGGATCGCCGACATCAAAGCCACCTCCTTCTAATCAATTTTGATTAGACTAGCGGAATGGCCGAGACAATGATCCCCTTGTTCCCCTGCCACGAGCTCGACGAGACCCTCGACTTCTACCAAGCCATCGGCTTCGAGGTGACCTTCCACCAGAAGAGCCCCTATCAGTACGGCGTCGTGGAGCGCGGCGACATGCAGTTCCAGTTCTTCCGTATGAAGGGCTACGACCCGAAGGCGTCCATCAGCGCCTGCTACGTCCTCACCGACGACGTGGACGCCCTCCACGCCTCCTTCCGCGCCGGCCTCAAGCAGACCCTCGGCCGGATACCGACCCGCGGCCTGCCCCGCATCGGCGCCCTGAAGGACATGAGCTACGGGGTGCGGCAGTTCCTGATGACGGACCCCGCGGGCAACAACATCCGCGTCGGGCAGCCCATCGCCGACTCCTTCGCACACTCGGCGGTACCGAAGGAGAGGTACGCGCGCGCCCTGCACCAGGCCGTACTCCTCGGCGAGTCCAAGGAGGACCCCTCGGCCGCGGCCCGCATCATCGACCACGCGCTCGCGGCGGACGGCACCCCCACCCCCGTACAGCTCGTGAAGCTGTACGTCGTGCGGGCCGAGATGGCCGAGCAGCTCGGCGAGCCGGAGCGTCCCGCCGAGTGGCTCGACCGGGCCGCGGCGGTCCGGCTGACCGAGGAGGAGCGGCAGGCTGCGGCCGACGAGCTGTTGCGGGCCGAGGATCTGCACGCGTCCCTCTAGCCCTCGGCCACGGGAGTAACGGGAGTAAGGGGAAACCCTCAGAAGGGGAAACGGGAGCGGCCGTGCTGCACCGAGATCCACTTCTGGGTGGTGAACGCGTCCACCGTCGACTCGCCGTTGAGACGCCCGACGCCCGAGCTCTTCTCGCCGCCGAACGGCACGATCGGCTCGTCGTGCACGGTGCCGTCGTTCACGTGGAACATGCCGCTGCTGATCCGCCGCGCGAACCGCACGCCGCGCTCGACGTCGGCCGTGTGGACGGCACCGCTGAGCCCGTACGGGGTGTCGTTGGCGATGCGTACGGCTTCTTCCTCGCCGTCGAAGGGGACGAGCAGCGCCACCGGGCCGAAGATCTCCTGCTGGAGGGCCGGCGAGTCGGCGGGCAGGTCCGTCAGGACGGAGGGGGCCACCAGATTGCCGTCGGTGCGGCCGTGCAGGAGGACCTTCGCGCCCGCGGCCACCGTCTGGTCGACGGTCTTCGCCACCGCGTCCGCCTGCGAGGAGTTGATCAGCGGGCCGATGTGGGTCGCCGGGTCCGCCGGGTCGCCGACGTTCAGGGACGCGACCTTGGCGACGAACTTGTCGGTGAACTCCGTCTGCAGCGACCGGTCCACGAGGATGCGGTTGGCGGCCATGCAGACCTGCCCCTGGTGCACGAAGCGGCTGAAGACCGCCGCGTCCACGGCGTAGTCGACGTCCGCGTCGTCCAGGACGACCAGGGCGCTGTTGCCGCCGAGCTCCAGGATCGACCGCTTGAAGTTGGCGGCGCAGACCGTGCCGACGTGGCGGCCCACGCGATCCGAGCCGGTGAAGGAGATGACGCTCGGCACCGGGTGCTCGATGAACGCGTCACCGATCTCGGCTATGTCGGTGATGACCACGTTCAGGACGCCGGCCGGGAGACCCGCGTCCTCGAAGAGCTTCGCGAGGAAGCTGCCGCCCATCACCGGCGTGTTCTGATGCGGCTTGAGCACGACCGCGTTGCCGAGCGCGAGCGCCGGGGCGACCGTCTTCAGGGAGAGCAGGAGCGGGAAGTTGAAGGGGCTGATGACCCCGACCACGCCCACCGGCTCGCGGTAGACGCGGTTCTCCTTGCCGTCGACGGGCGACGGCAGGATGCGGCCCTCCGGCTGCAGCGCGACATGGACGGCCTCGCGCAGGAACTCCTTGGTGAGGTGGATCTCGAAGGCGGCCTTGAGCCGGGTGCCGCCCAGCTCGGCGACGATCGCCTCGGATATCTCTTCCTCGCGCTCCTCGACTATGCGCAGGGCCCGCTCGAACACCGCGCGCCTGACGTAGGGGCTGGTCGTGCCCCAGTCCCGCTGCGCACGCTCGGCCGCTCGGTAGGCCTGGTCCACCTCGTCGGCCGTCGCCACCGTGATCGACGCCAGCTTCTCACCGTCGTACGGATTGAAGTCGATGATGTCCCAGGAGCCGGAACCGGCCTTCCACTCACCGTCTATGTATTGGTGAGCCAGGTCAGTGAAGAAGGACATGAGACCCCTTGCCGCAGACTGTGCAGACATCTGATGTGACGCGGACATCTGATTTGACGTCATCCTACTGACCAGTCACGTCAGTTGGAGCAGACCTCGCAGAAGGTCGCGACTATCGGCCGGATTCGGGCTGTCGCGTCGCAGCTCGCTCACCACCCGCTCGTACTGGCCGACTTCTTCCGGCTTGTCGAGGTACAGGGCTCCGGTCAGCTGTTCCACGTACACGACGTCCGACAGGTCCGATTCCGGGAAGCGCAGCATGGTGAACGCTCCGCTCTCGCCCGAGTGCCCTCCGAAACCGAACGGCATGACCTGAAGAGTGACATTCGGCCGTTCTGAGATCTCGATCAGATGCTGAAGCTGACCCCTCATCACTTCCCGGTCTCCGTACGGGCGTCGGAGCGCCGCCTCGTCGAGTACGCAGTGGAAGCTCGGGGCGCGCTCGGAAATGAGCAGCTTCTGGCGTTCGAGACGCAGGGCGACGCGGCGCTCGATGTCCGCCTTGCTCGCGCCCTTCATGCCGCGCGCGACGACCGCGTGGGCGTATGCCTCCGTCTGCAACAGGCCGTTGACGAACTGGACTTCGTAGACGCGGATGAGCGATGCGGCGCCTTCGAGTCCGACGTAGGTCTGGAACCAGCCCGGCAGGATGTCGGAGTAACTGTGCCACCAGCCCGCGAGGTTGGCCTCCTTGGCGAGGGAGAGCAGCGCGACCCGTTCGCCATCGTCGGAGACGCCGTACAGCGTCAACAGGTCCTCGACGTCCCTGGACTTGAAGCTCACCCGTCCCAACTCCATGCGGCTGATCTTCGATTCGGAGGCTCGGATCGAGTAGCCGGCCGCTTCACGGGTGATGCCGCGCGATTCCCTCAGGCGCCTGAGTTGCGAGCCAAGGAGCATGCGCCGTACGACCGAGCCGCTCGACTCCCCTGCGGTCACTTCGCTCAATCCTCCCCATCACTTGGAAGCCAGCAGTCTGCCATTAAACGCTTCAGGCGGTACTCGTTCGGTTACAGAAACGGAAAGCCTTCGGAACTCCTCCACAAGAAGTCGTAGGAAGAAATGGGCAAGAAACAGCACGGGAACGCTCAACTCCGGCGCGTGCACGTGCATCTGCCCTTGCATCTGCTGTACGCATTCGGAACCATGGTCCGCGCGCCACCGCTGTGTCACCGCCGCGGCGCCGCAGCGCCGCAGCGCCGCTGTACCGACCGCACCACCGCTCCATCGCTATGTACCGCGAAACCGGGGAGTGCCTCGCATGGGGACGAATGGATCGACCATGCTCGAGCCGTTACGGCAGGGGCTTCCCCCACTCGACCCCTCGGCCGTCTCCAGCGCCGCGTCCTGCTCCCTGCCCGCCCGCTACGAAGCGGTGGGCAGCGCACGGCAGTTCACCCGTAAGACGCTTGGTCAGTGGGAACTGGAAGAGCGCTTCGACGACATCGCCCTCGTCGTCTCCGAACTCGTCACCAACGCCCTCAGACACGCCCTGCCGTCCGACACCCCGCGCGACCACGGCCCGCCGGTGCGGCTGCACTTGATGCGCTGGACCTCACGTCTGGTGTGCGCGGTGCGCGACCCCAGCGACGACAGTCCGGTCACGCGCGAGACCGACGACGACTTTTCGGCCGAATCGGGCCGCGGCCTTTTCCTGGTGGACTCGTTCAGCGACAGCTGGGGCTGGCACCCTCTCGCGGGCGCACTGCGGGGCAAGGTCGTGTGGGCGCTGTTCCAGCTGGCGTAGGTGGCGGGTTGTAGGTCAGCCACCTATGAGGTGGTCGAACTCCCCGTCCTTCATGCCGAGCAGCATGGCCTCTATCTCGGCGCGCGTGTAGACGAGCGCCGGCCCGTCGGGGAACCGCGAGTTCCGTACCGCGACGTCGCCGCCCGGCAGTTTCGCGAACTCCACGCAGGCTCCCTGCGAGTTGCTGTGCCTGCTCTTCTGCCAGACCACCCCGTGCAGCTCCTTGGCAGCCATGCCGTTGAACACGTGATGCACAGTCGCTCCCCGGTGGTGGTGCAGTGCCTGATGTGGCTCCAGAACGCTGTGGAACGTTCTAGATGCAGTAGTCAACTGTCCCGGATCATAGCTGTGTTCACATGCCGATGCATGGGCAGATGCACGTGCACGCGCGGTGTTCCCTTGGTTACAGCTCTGTCAGCACCTGCCCCAGCCCCCGCATGACATACGAACGCCGCCCCCCGCCCATGATCTTTCTTGCCGTCATCTGTGCCGGACCGTCCGGGTCGAAGCCTCCATGCACTAGGGAGAGACGCGTATCGCGCCCTTCCTGTTCCAACGTTCACGTACTGGTCCAGTCCGCGGGGTTCGCGGCTGGGGGCAGTCAGGCCTCCAGGAGGGTGTCGAAGGCGGGGGGCAGGTGTTTCCAGGCCTCGCGCCCGGCGGCGTACTCCTCGTCCGTCAACAGGCAGGACTCCAGGACCTGTTCCAGTGCCTCGCGGTCCAGGCCGGGCGAGACGAAGACCAGGTGCTGGCAGCAGTCACCGTGCTCGGGATGCCAGTCGAGCGCGGCAGCGGCCCGCCGCACCGGCGGCACCATCTCCCACGCGGCATCCGGCAGCGACGCGAGCCAGGGCCCCGCGCTCTCCACGCACAGCGCGCCGCCCGCCGCGTCCCAGCCGAGCAGCGTGTCCGGATGGTCGGCGAGCCAGAACCGCCCCCGGCTGCGGGCCGCCGCGCAGGTCAGGTCCTCAAGGGCCTGATAGAGCCGCTCCGGGTGGAAGGGCCGGTCCCGGTGCCATACGAGGGTGGCGACCCCCGCCTCGTCGGCGTCGGTCGGCAGCAGCGCGCAGGACGGATGCTGGGCCGCGGCGGCAGCCTCGACGTCGAATCCGGCGAGCGCGGCGCCCGCCAGGCCCCCATGACCGCTGATCGGGACCTGCCGGGCGGTCGGGTGGAGCTGGGCGAGGAGCGCGCGGTCCTCGTCGTCGGCGTCGGGCGAGTCCGCGACGGCCAGGACGGGGGCGTACTCGAGCTGGCGGGCCAAGGTGTCGGCGACCGTGCGCTGATCCGTGGCGGCCGCGGCGAGCCCGGCCTCCATGAGGTCGTCGCCGTTCCCGAGGTAGGGCAACAGGAGCGCGGGGTCGACGGCCGTGATCACCCCGCTCAGCCGCAGCCCCTCGTGCCCCTGCGCCGTGATGACCCCCGCCATGGCCTTGGGCTCCACGGAGTCCCACAGCTCGACGACCGCGAGCCGCGTGAGACCGGAGTCCGCGAGCCGTTCGAGTTCGGGCACCAGATCCTCGCGCAGGGCGCAGCACGCACAGTCGTTGACCAGCGGTGCCTCGCCCGTGGAGAGCACTCCGGTGGCGTCGCGCACCGTACGCACAACGGTGCCGTGTGCGGCGGTCGCGAGGTCGTGGTGGAGCGCCACGCTTCCGGGGACGGTGGCGAGGAGCCGCTCGACGGCTTCCTTGCGGGCGTCGGAGTGGAGCCCGCCGACGATGGCGATGTCCATGGGGTTCGTTCGATTCGTTCGGTCCGTTGGGTTTGTTGGGTCCGTTGGGTCCGTTGGGTCCGTTGGATCCGTTGGGTTCGAGTTCACCGGGTTCACCGGGTGCCGTAACGGCGTTCGAAGCGGTCCACGCGGCCCGCGGTGTCCAGGACCTTGGCCGTGCCTGTGTAGAAGGGGTGACTCGCGGAGGAGACCTCGACGTCGACGACGGGATAGGTGCGTCCGTCCTCCCACTCGACGGTCTTGTCGCTGGTCGCCGTGGACCGGGTGAGGAAGGCGTAGCCGGCGGACTTGTCACGGAAGACGACAGGGCCGTACGGCGGGTGGATGTCCTTGCGCATGACGGGTCAGCGCTCCTCTCGGAAATCGACGTGCCGCCCGACGACCGGGTCGTACTTGCGCAGCGTCATGCGGTCGGGGTCGTTACGGCGGTTCTTGCGGGTCACGTACGTGTAGCCGGTGCCGGCTGTTGACCGGAGCTTGATGACGGGACGGAGTTCGTTGCGAGCCATGCCGGTAGTGTATGAAAATGAATCCCGTTTTCAAAACGGGACCACGGGGATTCCACGGGATCCCCTTCTCCCCACGACCGAGAGGTGCGTCACCATGTCCGCCCACTGCCAGCTGACCGGCGCCGAGCCGGGCTTCGGCAACCAGATCTCGCATTCGCACCGGCGTACGTCACGCCGGTTCGACGTCAACGTCCAGCGCAAGCGGTACTGGCTGCCCAGCGAGGGCCGCCATGTGCGGCTGCGGCTCAGCGCCAAGGGCATCAAGACCGTCGACGCCATCGGCGTCGAAGCCGCCGTCGCCAGGATCCGTGCGCGTGGGGTGATGGTCTGATGGCCAAGAAGAGCAAGATCGCGAAGAACGAGAAGCGGCGCGAGATCGTCGCGCGGTACGCCGTGCGGCGGGCCGAGTTGAAGGAGATCCTCCGCCGCCCCGGGACGGGCGAGGCCGAACGCCGCTCCGCGCAGGCGGAGTTGGCGCGTCAGCCGCGGGACGCGAGTGCGACGCGCGTACGCAACAGGGACAGCGTCGACGGGCGCCCACGCGGTTACGTGGGGAAGTTCGGCCTCTCCCGGGTCAAGCTGCGTGACCAAGCGCACGCCGGATTCCTGCCCGGGGTGCGCAAGTCGTCCTGGTAGCTTGGCGCGCGATTCATCGGCCGGGCTGGTCGATTGAGCAGATCGACTGGGTAGTGACTAGGGGGACTTCAGTGCGCACGCAGGTCCGGAACGTACGTATCGGTGCCGCGGCGGCGGGTCTTGTCGCCGCTCTTGTCCTGACCGGTTGCAGCAGTGACGGCGGCGACGGGGATGAGGGCAAGGACAAGGGCAAGGGCTCGGCGGGATCGTCCGCTGGGGCCGGTACGCCGGACGAGGGTGCGGATTCCGGGGCGGGTTCCGGTGCGGATTCCGGTGGCAAGGACGGCAGCTTCGAGGGCAGCTGGGTCACCACCGCCGACGGGAATCCGCTCGCGCTGTTCATCGCCGGGAAGGAGGCGACGCTGCTCGGTGAGAAGGTCCTGTGCAGTGGGTCCGCCGGCGGCGAGACGATCAGTCTCAAGTGCGTCAAGGGCGACTCCGACCGCACCAAGGGCACGGTCGAGTCGGTCAACGGTACGTCGATGACGGTCGCTTGGCAGGGCGCGGGCAAGGACCAGTTCACCCGGACCAAGGGCGGAAAGCTGCCGGAGGGGCTGCCTACGGCGGGGCTTCCGGAGTCTTCTTCCTGAGGCTCCGTTGCGTGGTGTGCGTGATGTGCTTGACGTGCTTGACGTGCTTGACGTGTGACGCGTGACGCGGTCAGCGGGCCGTGGGACCTTGATCGGGGTCCTGCGGCCCGTTTTCCGTTCGCGTCGTTCGTGTTTTCTGTGTCGTCTGTGTCGTCTGGGTCGTCTGTGTCGTCTGTGTCGTTTGCGCGGTCTGCGTGGTTGTTTCTGAGCCGTCCACCAGCATGGGTGGCGGTGCTGTGTCCAGGGCGTCCGACAGTTCCTCGAGGGTCGTGAGGAGGAGGCCCGCTCCTCTGCGTACGACCCGGTCGGGGACGCCCTCGCCGTCCCACTCGTCGAGAGCCTTGCGCACGGCTTCCCACTTCGGGACCCGGCGCTCGCGTACGGCCTTCGCGCCGTCCTCGGTCGATTTGCGCAAGGCCTTGGCGAGGCGGTCGGCCGCGGGGACGGGGGTGGCGTCGCGGTCCGGTAGGTGAGCCTCCATCAGCATGGCCACGCGGCCGAGTTGGGCGAGGGTGTCCTCGGCGTCGGCGGCTGCGGCTCGGGAGAGGCCACGGTGGCGTACCGGTTCGTTCTTGGCGCGGGCGGCGGCTTCCTGCCACGCGATGCGGGCGTCACGGGCGGCGAGCAGCGCCTCGCGGACGTTCGGGCAGGAGCTGCCCTGGGGGTCGGCGTAGCGGCTGACGACGGCAGCGGCGTAGCGGCCGTCCGCGATCAGCCAGTCGGCGAGGCGGTTGCGCAGGCGCGGGGTCTCCCAGGCCGGGTACACGGCGTACGCGATCATCGCGAGGACGCCGCCGAGGAGGGTGAGGACGACGCGTTCCGGCACCGTCTGCGTCCACTGCTCACCGCCCATGCCGAGCAGGAACACGACATACGCGGCGACGCAGGCCTGGGCGGCGACCTGGCCCGTGCGCATCAGCAGGTACATCATCCCGGCGCAGAGCACGGCGAGTGCGGCGGAGAGCTCGGTGTCGGGGTCGGCGAGTTGCACCAGGCCCGTGGCCAGGGCGACGCCCACGAGCGTGCCGCCGAAGCGGGCCACCGCGCGGGAGTACGTCTGCGAGAAGTCCGGGCGCATCACCATCACGGAGGCCATGGGGGCCCAGTAGCCGTGACCGAGGGGGAGCCAGGTGCCCAGGAGGTAACCGGCGGCGGCCACGGCGGTGACGCGGATCGCGTGGCGGGTGACGGGGGATTCATGGCGGCGGCGGAGCTCGCCTCTTATGGCGCGGAGGGCGGCGGGGAGGAGGGCGGGGAGGGTGGGGCGGAGGAGGGGAGTGGGGGGCTCTGGGGCCTCCGGGATCTTTGGGGCCTCCAGGGTCTTTGGTGCCTTTGGGCTCTTTGGGGTCTCCGGGGTCTCTTTTTTGGGTTCTGTCGTGGTGAAAGTGGCGTATTTTGCGGGGGGCCTGCCTGCCGTTTCGATTACGTCGCGCAGGAGCGCCGCCAGGCGTTTCGCCGCTCTCTGTGCCGGGCCCGTGAGGATCGCGCCGGTGTCCGGGCTCCGGAGTGTGGCCACGCCCGCGGGCGGGATCTTCACCGGTTCGCCGTGCCGGATGGCTCTGGCCGCCGCGTCCAGGATCGCGGCCGCCGCGGCCAGGATCTCGCGTACGCGGTCGCGTTCGGGACCCTCTTCCGGTGCGCCCACCGCGGGGTCGGCCAGGGAGGCGAGTACCGGACGGATACGTTCCGCCACGCCGCGGGCGCCGTGGAGTTCGGCGGGGCGGGTGCGGGCCTGGCGCGGGGTGATGGTCGCCGCGTCGCGGGCGGCCATCAGGGGTTCCGGGTCGAAGTCGGCGTGGGGGTCGTGGCGCAGGCGGCGGGCGTAGTCGGCCTCGGCGGCGAGGGCGTCGGCGAGGGCGTCTCGGTGGGCACCCCATCTGCGTACGGGGAACAGGACCACGAGGGCGGCCTGGACGGCGCCGCCCACCACCATCATCGCGGCGTGGCCCGCGGCGGCGGCCAGGGAGCCGGGCAGGGTGACCGTGACCAGCATGATCGCGACGTTGGATGAGGCGATGATGCCGATGGTCGGGCCCGCGGCCCAGCTGAGGCCCGAGAGGAAGGTCCAGAGGGCGAGGAGGGCGAGGAAGAGGAGGGTGTGGGAGCCGGTGAGGTAGCCGAGGAAGGTGGAGATGGCGAGGCTCGTGCCGGAGGCCAGGGCGAGTTCCGGGCGGGGGCGCCAGCTGCGTTGGAACGTGGCGATGGCGGCCTGGTAGGCGCCGAAGGCCGAGCTGGCGGCTACGGCCGGCCCGAAGAGGGTGAGGCTCACGCCGATGACGAGGGCGAGGCCGGCTGCGCCGCGCAACGCGATGAGCGGCTCGAGCCGCTTCCGCTCGACGGTCAGCCCCGAGCGAGCGGTCGCTTTCAGCGCTCGAAGCCAGGTCACTCTGTGATGATACGGGGCATATGGGGCGAGGTTGCGAGGGGCGCGGGGGCGGGGGGCCCGCGCGCTTCTTCCCCACCCCCTGACGCTGCGGGGTGATCGGGTGGGTGGGCGGGAAAGGCTTGTTCGGGCACCGGTGGCTGCGGGGCAATCGGGCGGGTGGGAGAGGCTTGTTCGCTCAGGGGAGGCTGCGGGGTGATCGGGCGGGTGGGTGGGAGAGGCCTGTTCGGTCAGGGGAGGCTGCGGGGCATCGGGCGGGTGGGTGGGGAGGCCCGCTCGGGGAGGAGACACCGCGGGGGGGGCCATGAGAGGAAAGGCACAGCTCCCGCCCCGGGAGGGAGTCAGGACGCCCCCGGAGGCGTCATCCTTGCCCTGTCCGCCGCCGCCACACCCTCCGTCCACCCCTCCGCATCCACCACACCCCGCACCCTGGTGGTAGTCGTCGCAGGAAACATCCGCTCGGCACGGGACGTGACGGCCACATCCCGGGCGGCAAGAACGGGCAGCAACTCCCCCGCATCCGGGGACTCGATCGCCACACTCTCCGCCGCCGCGGCCAGCCGCCCCCCGAGCCGATTCGCGTACGCCAGCAGAAAAGCCTGACGGAACGTCTTCGTACGCTTCCGGCCGCCCGCCCGCTGCCCCGCCTCCGCCTTCGTCATCGCCGCCGTCCCCTGCACGAGGAGGGAGGTGTGGAGGAGTTCGACCACTTCCAGGTCGGACTCGAAGCCGACGACGGTCGAGAAGCCGTAGGCCTCGTTCCACACCGCCCGGCAATGATTGGCGGTGGCCACCGCGTCAAGCAGGATCGCCTTCGCCGTCTCGTACGGGGCGTCCACGCCGATACGGCAGGCACCGGGAGTGTCCTTGGCGTGGGTGCGGGACGCGAGCAGGGCCTCGTCGATGGTGTGCCTGGCCATCAGCTCCTGCGCCTTGGCGGTGAGCGCCTCGGCCTCCTCGGGGAACCCGGTGGCCTCGGCCTTCGCGAGCAGGGCGCGGATACGGGTGAGGATGCGGGGCTCCTCATGCCCGGGAGGCGGCGCCGCGTGCAGCGGAGAGCCGGGGGCCGGGCCGACGGGCTCGATCGCGGGAAGCCGCAGGAGAAGTCGGTAGAGGCCGAGGATGATGGTCGCCCGGGAGAAACGGTCGAGCCTCGGGGCGTCCTGGAGGGCGAGTTCGGCCAGCTGCGCGTTCCAGCGGGGCGGGAGCGTGTCGCCGTACCGCCTGGTCTCCGCGGTGATCAGCTCGGCGGCCAGCCGCGTCAGGTGGGTACGGTCGGCGGCACCGGCACCGGCACCGGCACCGGCACCGGCGCCTTGCGCGAGGGCGCCTTCACCCTGCGCGCGCCCGACCATGCGAATGACGTCCGCCGGCTGCCACCCCCGCTCCCACGCCCTGCGCACCAGCTCCTCGCCCCTGCGCCACAGCTCCGCGTCGGCGTCGGGGGTCGCCGCGAGGAGGGACGCGCCGGTGTCGAGGCCCTCGTCGCCGTCCACGTAGAGCGCTGCCGCGAACGCCTTGTCGACAACCTCTCTCGCCGTTGTCGCCGCTGTCGCCTCGGTCGCCGGATCATCCATACGTCAAGGGTATGGCTGGCCATACCCCCAGTACGCCCCCCAGTGGTCGTGCCCGGCGAGGGCGCGGACGGTTGGGTTGGGGCATGACCTCAACTGCCGTACGGCTCACCGCCGTCCGCCGTCTCCACCGTGACGTGACCGCCCTCGACGGCGTCGACCTCGCGATACGTGCCGGCACCTTCACCGCGATCATGGGGCCCTCCGGCTCCGGCAAGTCGACACTGCTGCAGTGCGCCGCGGGGCTCGACCGGCCGACGTCCGGCACGGTCGAGGTGGGCGGCACGGAGCTGACGGGGCTGAGCGAGCGGCGGCTGACCCTGCTGCGGAGGGACCGCATCGGCTTCGTCTTCCAGTCCTTCAACCTCCTTCCGTCCCTGACCGCCGCCCAGAACGTCGCCCTGCCGCTGCGCCTCGCGGGCCGCAGACCCTCGCGTACGGAGGTGGGGGACG
This sequence comes from Streptomyces sp. Je 1-332, assembly GCF_040730185.1. Taxonomy (NCBI): domain Bacteria; kingdom Bacillati; phylum Actinomycetota; class Actinomycetes; order Kitasatosporales; family Streptomycetaceae; genus Streptomyces; species Streptomyces sp. Je 1-332. Next base: position 4,452,553 of record NZ_CP160402.1, on the reverse strand, counting down.
CCCTGGGCCGCGTAGGCCTCGCCGACCGCGCCCGGCACCGGCCGGGAGAACTCTCGGGCGGTCAGCAGCAGCGGGTGGCGTTGGCACGGGCACTTGTCACGCGCCCCGCGGTGCTGTTCGGCGACGAGCCGACCGGCGCCCTGGACACCACGACCAGCCGTGAAGTGCTGTCGCTCCTGCGGGAGTTGGTGGACGGGGAAGGCCAGACGACGGTGATGGTCACGCACGATCCCGTGGCGGCGTCGTACGCGGACCGGGTGGTGTTCCTGGTGGACGGCCGGGTGACGGATGAGGTGCTCGCGCCGGACGCGGGTGAGGTGGCACGCCGGATGGCGGGGCTTGAGGCGGGACGCCGGGGGGCGGGGCCGGGTGAGCTGGTTCCGGGTGGGCCGGTTCCGGGTGGGCCGGCTCCGGGTGCGCCGGCCTCCGGAGCGTTGACCTCCGCTTGTGGAGAGGTGGCCGGGCGATGATGTTTCTTGCTTCCCTTCGTACCCGTTGGGCCGGGCTTATCGGCGCGTTCGTCGCCGTCGCGCTCGGCGTTGCGCTCACCGCCGCGATGGGGCTCGGGCTCGCCTCGACGTTCAGTGCGCCGGAACGGGAGCCCGTGCGGTTCGCCGGGTCTCCCGTGGTCGTCATGGGGCAGAACACCCTGACGGTCCCGGTGAAGCGCGGCCCGGACACCGCCCACGTATCGAAGCCGCTCGCTCATCCACACCCTGTGGATATCGAACTTCTGCGCGAGCTTCGACGCCTCGGTCCCGTCCGGGTGGACGGGGCGAAGAGGGACGCGGTGGGGGTGAATGCCCCGGTTGGGGAGGTGCGGGAAGTCGTCGGGTCCCGGGCGCGTGTCCTGACCGGAGGCGATCGGCGGCTCGCCGATCCGGAGCCGCCGGCGCGGGACGCGGAAGCGCTCGTGGCGGTGAACTCGTTCCTGGGGACGGCGGGCGGGGTGTCCGCGTTCGTGTCCGTTTTCGTCACCGCGTCCACCTTCGCCTTCATCGTGGCGCTAAGGCGGCGGGAGTTCGGGCTGCTGAGGATGGCCGGAGCGACGCCGGGGCAGGTGCGCAGGATGCTGCTCGCGGAGGCGCTCGCGGTGGGTGTCGCGGCCTCCGGGGTGGGGTGCGCGCTGGGCGCCCGGGGCGCGCCGGTGCTTGCCGATGCCTTGGTGGAGGCCGGGATCGCTCCCGAGTGGTTCGGGATCGGCGGGGCGGTCTGGCCGTACCATCTCGCGTTCTGGGTCGGGGTGTCGGTGGCCTTCTCGGGGGCGTGGATCGCCTCGCGGCGGGCGGGGCGCGTGGGTCCCGTCGAGGCGCTGCGGGACGCGTCCGTCGATACGGGCGTCATGCCGTGGAGCCGCCGGATCGTCGGAGGTGCCCTGCTTGCGGCGGGGGTCGGGCTGCTGGCGTGGACGCTGTGGAGCGATCCGTCGGCGCTGATGAAGCGGAAGACGTACACGACCCAGCCGATGATCCTGATCACCGCGTTCGCCGCGCTGACTCCCCTTCTCGTACGTCCCGTCCTGCGCGCCGTCCGGCTTCCCGGCGCGATCGGGCTCCTGGTCCGCGAGAACTCCACCGCGTCCGTGCGGCGCACCGCGGCCGTGGCCGCGCCGGTTCTGGTGACGGTGGCTCTCGCGGGATCGCTGCTGGGCTCTGCGGAGACGACGGGCGAGGCGAGGGCCGCGGAGGCGCGGGAGCGTACGGGTGCCGAACTGGTGCTGACCGGGCGGGAGTTGGGCTCGCTTTCGTTTGAGACAGCGAAGGTGGACGGGGTGAAGGTGGCGGCGGCGTCGGCGGCCACGGCCGTGTTCGTACGGGAGGAAGGTACGGCGCTGGTCCGCTCGGAGGCGCGGGCGGTGAGCGATCCGGCGGCGTTCGCCACGGTGACACGGCTTCCGGTGGTGGCGGGGGACGTACGCGATCTCGACGACGGGTCGATCGTCGTCAACGAGGAGTGGGAGCGGCGGCGGGTCGGCGAGCGGGTGGATGTCTGGCTCGGGGACGGCAGGCCCGCGCGGCTGCGGATCGTCGCGGTGCTCGCGCGGGGGACAGGGGATGCCGGGGCGTACGTCACGTCCGCGACCGCCGGGAGCGCCGCCGCGGTGGACCGCGTTGACGTGGGGCTGCGGGACGGGGCGGACCGGGGTGAGGTGGCGGAGGCGCTGCGGGCGGCTGCTGGCGGGGAGGGGGGCAGCCGGAGCGGTGACGGAGGCTTGCGGGTGAGGTCGGCGGAGGAGTGGCTCGCGGACACGCATCCGGCGACGAAGCCGCAGACGCGGCTGGGGCTGTTGATGCTGCTGGGTATCGCGTTGATCTACACGACGATCTCCCTCGCGGGAACGCTGCTGATGGCGACTTCAGTACGGGGCCCTGAGCTGCGCTCGCTGCGGATGGCCGGGGCTACGGGGGGCCAGGTCCGGCTGGTGGTGGCCGGGGAGGCGCTGCTGGCGGTGGGGGTCGGCGCGGTACTGGGCCTGACGGTGACCGCACTGAACCTGGGCACACTGAGCGCGGGCCTGACCCGCCTGTCGGCGCCGGCGGGGGTGGCTGTGCCTTGGGAGATGGTGGGGGTGGCTGCGGGGGTCTGGGGGTGGGTGGGGGTGGGGGGGGGGGGGGGGGGTGGGGTGTGGGGTGGGGCCGGGGCGGTGCGGGAACGTTGCTCTTACGTCTCGCTGCGGGCTGCGGGTTCGTGGGTTCTGCGGGGTTGGTCCGTGGGTGGGTGCGGGGCCGCGCCGGTATGTCCGTCCTCGCTATCGTCCGGTGGCCCCTGGGCTACTTCGACTCCGGAGCGCCGCGAACCGTGCTCCGGGCAGACATACCGGCACGTCCCCTCGCGTCTCGCAGCCGACTGCGGGCGCGCGGGGGCTGGGACGCCCGTGACTGAGGCCCGCCGCGACTCTCCGCCGCAGTGCCGTGCCACGCCCCGCCCGCTGGCACCGCGGGGCCTGTTCGGGAACTGGTGGATGCGGGGCAATCGGGCGGGTGGGTGGGAAGGGCTTGTTCGCTCAGGAAGCGCTGCGGGGTGATCGGGCGGGTGGGTGGGAGAGGCCCGTTCGCTCAGGAAGCGCTGCGGGGTGATCGGGCGGGTGGGTGGGAGAGGCCCGTTCGGTCAGGAAGCGCTGCGGGGTGAAGCAGGCCGCCGAGAGGGGCCCGCTACCGCCCCGGCGGCTACCGGGCCCGGGTAACGGAGAGGCCCCGCCGCCGCGCCCAGCGGCGGCACAAGACACCGCCCGGCCCGCCGCAAGGCGCAGGCCCTAGCTGTCACCGCCCTCATCGATAAGCCGCCGTACCTCCCGGTCGACCAGGCCCAGCCGCGCCTCAGCGACCAGCGGCACCGCCCGCCGATGCCGCCGCGCCTCATGGACGTCGATGTCCACCGTCACCAGCCCCGGCTCCCACTTCGGCGCCTGCGCCACAACCGCCCCCCGCGGGTCCACCACCCTCGAACCGCCCCAGAACGACGCCCCGTTCTCGTTGCCCACCCGGTTCACGAACACCACCCAGCACTGCAGCATGCGCGCCGTATAGGACAGCAGGGTCTCCCAGTACAGACCCGTGTCCATCGCCTCGGGATCCAGGCTCGCCGCGCTGTTCGTGGGGACGATGATGACCTCGGCACCGTCCTGCACGGCCAGCCACGGCAGCACCGGCTGCCACGCGTCGTTGCAGACGAGGGTCGCGGCACGGCCCCGCCCGCCCGGCAGGTCGTACGCGCGCAGGTGCTGGCCGGGACTGACGTGCTTGCGCTCCTCCCAGGCCAGATAGTTCGGCAGGTACAACTTGCGGTGCGCATGGAGGAGTTGACCGTCCGTGTAGTACGCGGCCGTGTTGTACGCGCGCAAACTCGTGTGCTCGTGCAGGCCGACGATGACGTCGGGCCCCGCGGTGGAAAGCTCCCGGAGGCGGTGGTCCATCGCCTCCAGCGACGTGTCGCGTTCCAGGCCGCCCAGGTGGTACCCGTGCAGGCTCAGCTCGGGAAAGACGACGAGGTCCGCGCCCTGCGCCGCCGCCTGACCGATCTGGTCCCGAGCCTCCGCCAGGTTCTCTTCCACCTCTCCGAGGACACAGTCGGTCTGCGCAAGGGCCACTCTCATGGCTCCGAGCCTCGCAGCGCCCGCCGCGCCCCGCATGTCGGGACACCCGGACGAGCACTCACGCCGAAGAACGAGCAAGGACCGCCCCGGAGGCAAAAGCCGTCCGCCCCGTTGTCAGTGCCTGCTGACACACTCGACCGCATGACCGAAAGGTGGGCCCTCGCCGCCACCGAGGCCGGAGGCGCCACCCTCGCCCCCCTCGGGGAAGACGGCCTGCCCGCAGGGCCGGTGCGGCACGAGCGGGACCTCGCCTCGGCCGTCCGGGCCAGGCCCGACGTCAGCCGCTGGGTCTGGCGCTCCACCGCCGCGATCTATCCGGCGCTGCTCGCGGCGGGCGTCCGCGTAGAGCGGTGTTACGACGTCGAGGACGCCGAGCTGCTCCTGCTCGGTCACGAGGGCCGCCTCGGCGAGCCCCGCTCCGCGGCTGCCGCCTGGGCGCGCCTGCACAACGCCCCGGTGCCGAACGACCCTCCCCCCAGAGCTGCCTCCCCCGGCGCCCAGGACTCCCTCTTCGAGCCGTCCCCCGTGACCTCCCTCCCCTTCGACGCCCTCCTGGAGGTCTACGCCGCGCAGCAGCGAAGACACGAGGCCGCCGAGCATCCCGGCAGGATGCGGCTGCTCACGGCGGCCGAGTCGGCGGGCATGCTGGTGGCCGCCGAGATGAACGTGTCGGGCCTGCCCTGGCGCGCCGACGTCCACCACGCCCTGCTCACCGAACTCCTCGGCGAGCGGTATCCGGGCGGCGGGAGGAACGCGGGCGCGGCCGAACCGCGCCGCCTCGCCGAACTCGCCGACGAGATCTCCGCCGCCTTCGGCCGCCGCGTCCGCCCCGACCTGCCGAACGACGTCATCAAGGCCTTCGCCCAGGCCGGCATCCGGATCAAGTCCACCCGCCGCTGGGAGCTCGAGGAACTCGACCACCCGGCCGTGCGGCCCCTCGTCGAGTACAAGAAGCTGTATCGGATCTGGACGGCGCACGGCTGGAGCTGGCTGCAGGACTGGGTGCGCGACGGCCGCTTCCGGCCCGAGTACACCCCGGGCGGCACCGTCAGCGGCCGCTGGACCACGAACGGTGGCGGCGCGCTGCAGATCCCCAAGATCATCCGGCGGGCGGTCGTCGCCGACCCCGGCTGGCGGCTCGTCGTCGCCGACGCCGACCAGATGGAGCCGCGGGTCCTCGCCGCGATCTCCCGCGACCGGGGCCTGATGGAAGTGGCCGGGAGCCACGAGGATCTGTACACGCGCCTCTCGGACCGCGCGTTCTCCGGCGACCGCGACCACGCCAAGATCGCGCTCCTCGGCGCGGTGTACGGGCAGACGTCGGGCGACGGCCTGAAGAACCTGGCGGCACTGCGCCGCAGATTTCCCGCCGCGGTCGCCTACGTGGACGACGCGGCGAAGGCAGGCGAGGAGGGCAGACTCGTACGGACCTGGCTGGGTCGTACGAGCCCGCCGGCGGCCGGTGCGGGGGACTTCGACGAGGCGGGCATCCCGCAGGAGGACCCCGCTGAACCACCTTCCCAGGAAGGCGAGTTCACTCCTGGCTACGCCTCCAGCAACACCCGCGCCCGTGGCCGCTTCACCCGCAACTTCGTCGTCCAGGGCAGCGCGGCCGACTGGGCCCTGCTGATGCTGGCCGCGCTGCGCCAGTCCATCGCCGCGGCCGGCCTCCGCGCCGAGCTGGTCTTCTTCCAGCACGACGAGGTCATCGTGCACTGCCCGCAGGAGGAGGCCGAAACGGTCACGGCGGCGATCCGCGCGGCCGGGGACCTGGCGGGACGCATCGCGTTCGGCGAGACGCCGGTACGTTTCCCGTTCACCGTGGCAGTGGTGGAGTGCTACGCGGAAGCGAAGTAGGCGTCGGAGAGGGGGGGCTGCGCGCCGCGACGGGGCAGCTGGGGGCCCGGGGTGCCGAGCAGCCGGGGGCCGGGGGTCCGGGGGATCTTCAGCCTGTCGGCGAGACCGTGGTTGAGCCCGCCGTTTAGCCCGTGGGTGAGCCCGCCGTTGCGCCCGCGCCCGTACCGGCACCCGCACCGGCGCCCGCACCCGCACCCGCACCCGCACCCGCGAGCAGCCTCTTCAGCTCACCCGCCACCTCGCTGCTGTCCGTGCCGTCCAGCGATTCGAGCGCCGACTTCCATTGCGCGTATGCCTCTTCGGCGCGCCCCTCGCCGTACAGCAGAAGCCCTCGCTGATGGCGGGCAAGACCCGCCATGTGGGCGTCGGCCCGCTGCTCCGCGCGCTCCAGGAGGTCGGCGCACTCGCGCCCCGCGTCCTGCGTGCGGGACGTCTCGCGCAGGGCGCGGACCATGCCGAGGCGCACCTTGGACTCGTTGTGCCAGTCCTCGGCCTCGCCGTGAATGCGCAGGCTCTCCTCGAAGTGCCGGAGCGCCACGTCCGGTTCGCCGAGGACGAGGTAGGCCTTGCCCATGTCGCAGTGGATCTCCTGGCGCAGACCGACGTGCCCGAGGGTCTCGCCGATCGCCAGGCTCCGCTCGTAGTAGGAGATGGCGGCGCGCGCGTCGGTGTGCTCGTAGACGTTGCCGAGACTGCTGAGGGCGAACGCCTCGCTCAGCGGGTCGTCCATGGCCGTGGCGAGATCCAGGCTCTGGCGCAGTGCCTCGGCTGACTCCTCGTAGCGGCCGAGCGCTTCGAGGAGGAGGCCACGGTTGATGACGCCGCGGTGGACGCACGACATGCGGTCGAGCTTCCGCCACAGGTCGAGGGCCTCGTCGATCAGGCTGAGCGCCGTACCGCTGCGGCCCGACACGTAGTTGAGGCCCGCGAGATCGGTGAGGGCCTGCGCCTCGGCCGCGGTGTCCTTCCAGCGGCGGGCCGCGGTCACCGCGAGGCGGTTGAGGAGGTCCGCCTCGGCGAGGCGGCCACGGCGCTTGAGGTACGAGAAGAAGCAGCGGACCAGCAGGGGCAGGAGGGCGGAGTCGCGGCCGTGGCGGTCGGCGAGTGCGATGACGTTGGCGAGCTCGGTGTCGCCCCAGGCGAAGGCGTCGTCGGTGGACATCGGTGGCACGGCCGGAACGGGACAGCAGTCGGCGTCGCCCCTGTCGTCCGTGTCGTCGGCTTCCGCGCCGCCGTCGGGCGTGGGCGTGTGCGAGTGCCCGTGCGTGTGCGAGTGGCAGTGCGTGTGCGAGTGCCGGGGCAGCAGCCGGTCGGGTACGTCCCCGAGACGGTCGTCGCGGTCGAGTCCCTCCGGCATGATCGCCAGCAGGCTCTGCCGCGCGGACTCCGCGTACCACCGCAGCGCCGACTCCACGACGTCCTTCGCCCCCGCCCCGTCCTGGTGGGCCGCTTCGCGCGCGAAGTCGCGTACGAGGTCGTGCGGGGCGTAGCGGCCGTAGGCCGTCTCGTCGAGGAGCGCGACGTCGACGAGACGGTCGAGTGCGGCCCCCGCACGGCATTCCTCCACGCCCAACAGGCGGGCGACGAGCGGGACTCCGTACGCCGGGAGGTCCAGCGCGCCGATCGCGGCGAGGGCGGCGGCCGCGTCCCGGTCGGACTCGCGCTCCGAGGTGCGCAGCGCGTCCAGCGCCACGGCCAGCGAGCGCCGGACGCTGAGGTCGTCGTGCTCCAGGTGGTGCAGGCGTCCGCCGCTGACGGTGAGGAGTTCGGCGAGGGCGTCGGGGGTGAGCGCGCGGCGGGCGGCGAGGCGGGCCGCGATGATCCGCAGGGCGAGGGGCAGCCGGCCCGCGAGTTCGACCAGGGGGTGCCCCGGGTCGAGCGCCACGCGGCCGGAGACCGCGCGCAGCAGGGCGGCGCTGTCCCCCTCGGAGAGCGGCTCCAGCGGGAAGCGCCCCCCACCGTCGAGTGCGGTGAGCGGAGAACGGCTGGTGACGATGACCGCGCAGCCAGGGCCCGCGGGCAGCAGCGGCCGCACCTGCGCGGCGGTGGCCGCGTCGTCCAGGACCACCAGGGTGCGGGTGGGCGCGAGCAGGGAACGGAGCAACGCGGCTGCGGCGTCCGGGTGTTCGGGGCTCTGACTCGACTCGATGCCGAGATCCCGAAGCAGGGCGGCGAGCGCTTGGCTTGGCGTGAGGGGCGTCATGCCGGGGGTGGCGCCGCGCAGATTGACGTAGAGCTGCCCGTCGGGGAAGTGCTCGCGCAGCCGGTGCGCGACGTGCAGAGCGAGCGCGCTCTTCCCCACGCCTGCCATGCCGGACAGCACAGCAAGGGCGGAAGTACCCCCACCGGCCCCCTGCCCGCCGGGCCCCTGCCCGCCGGGCCCACCGCCCCCGTCCCCCGCAAGAAGGCGCCCCAGGGAACGCACCACGTCCTCGCGCCCGGTGAAGTGGGGCGGCGAGGGCGGAAGTTGGGCGGGGCGGGTGGATGTGTCCCGCCCCCCGAAAGCCCAAGACGCCGGCCCACCGGAGGCCGTGACCTCCCGCCCCCCGGAAGCCGAAGACGCCAGCCCATCCGAGGCCGTGACCTCCCGCCCCCCGGAAGCCGAAACCTCCCACCCACCGGAAGCCCCGGAGGCCGCCCCACCGGAAACCCGGGCCCCTGGCCCACCCGCACCCACGGATGCCCGCCCCTCGGAAGCCCCGGGCTCCCGCCCACCGGAACCCCCGGATGCCCGCCCTCCGGCAGCCCCGGCCGCCAACCCCCCGAAATCCGGAAACGGCCGGTCAACGGGAGCCCAGGACGCACGCCCAGGATCCACCGCGCCGGAAGCCGAGGAGCCCGCAGGCTCCTGCAGTACCTCCCGGTGCGCTTCCCGTACCGAGGCGCCCGGCTCCACGCCCAGTTCGTCCACCAGCCTGCGCCGCAGCTCCCGGTGGACCGCGAGTGCTTCCGCCTGGCGGCCCGTGCGGTGCAGGACCAGCATCAGTTGCCGGTGGAAGGCCTCCCGCAGGGGATACTCGGCGACCAGCTCCGCAAGCTCCGGCACGAGGCCCCCGCCACCGGTCCCGGCCGCGATCTCAGCGTCGTACCGCAGTTCGAGGGCGAGGAGCCGCGCCTCCTCCAGGCGCGGTACGAGCGCGTGGCCCGCCGCGTCCGCGGGCAGTCCGTCCAGCGGGGCGCCCCGCCACAGGGCGAGCGCGCCGGACGCGGCCGACACACAGCCCTCCCAGTCACGCCCGGCGTGCGCGGCCCTGGCCTGCGCGACCAGCTGCTCGAAGACCCGTACGTCCAACTCGCCGTCGGCCACCCGCAACCGGTACCCCGGAGGCACCGCCCGCAGCCGGTCCGGGTCGTCCAGGAGCCGGCGTAGCCGCGTCACGTGGTTCTGCAGCGAGGCGTGCGCGGAAGCGGGCGGAGCGCCGCCCCACAGTGCGTCCTTGAGGGCCTCGACGGAGACCACCCTGTCCGGTTCGAGCAGCAAGGCGCCAAGCAGCGCACGCCCCTTGGCGCTCTGCACGGGCTGCGGCTCGCCCTCGGCGTCGTACACGGCCGGCGCGCCCAGGAGCCCGAACCGCAACCCGTCGCACCGCACGTCCACGCCATCTCCCGCCAACCGTTGGCCTCATGTTAGCGATCGGTTGGCAGGCCCTGATGGGATCAGAACATCGGGCCCGGCCCCGCCGGTACTCGCGCCAAGCGCGTAACTCGGGGGAGTGTCACCGTTGTGGCCGGGCCCGCTCAGTCACTACGACGCCCCCGCAACTTCCTTGCGGGGTTGGGGCGTTGCGGCGCACGCAAAGCCATAGCAGTCCCGCGCCCGGAACTTCACCCGCGCGGGCGGCGCCGTATCCACGCCGGAAGCGCCGCCCTCACGCACCTCGGGCCCACGCTGCGGCCTCCGGATTCCGGCACCAAGTGCTCACGGATTTCCCACCATTCGCCCACCACGCGCGTACGTGGGCGGGCCACCGCGCCAGCCCTCGGCACAGTATCCCCCGGTAACACCCGCCTACCCCCGGCGTCAGCCATCTCAGCCCCCCCTCGCAGTGGCATTCTCAGCCCCCCCCTCGCAGCGGCCGTCTCAACCCCCACCGCAGCGGCCATCACAGCGGCCGTCTCATCACCCATCACAGCGGCCGTCCCAGCACCCCTCTCCCCTCGCCCGCCCCGCCCCTCCCGCAAACCCCCGCACCCATCACTCCGCCGGCACCCGCACCGTGAACACCGCCCCCTCCCCCGGCGCGCTCCGTGCCGTCACCGTCCCGCCGTGCCCCTCCACCAACTGCCGGACGATCGCGAGGCCGAGCCCGCTGCCGCCCGTCGCCCGCGTACGCGACTTGTCCGCGCGCCAGAAGCGGTCGAAGACGTACGGCAGGTCATCGGGGTCGATACCGCTCCCGGTGTCGGCGACTTCCACCACCACCTCGTCGAGCGTGGCCCGGCAGCTGATCGTCACGCTGCCGCCGTCGGGGGTGTGCCGGATCGCGTTGGAGACCAGGTTGCCGATGGCCTGGCGGAGCCGGAGCGGATCGGCCGTGAAACACGGATCGCCGAGCGTCGTCGCGCTCAGCCGCACACCCGCCGTTTCGGCACCCGCCTGGTGCGCCGCCGCGACCTGGTCCACGACGTCGGACGCGTGTACGGGCTCGCGGTGCAGCCGGAGCGTACCGGCGTCGGCCGCGGCGAGATCCTGCAGGTCGTTGACGATGTGCTGGAGGAGCACGGCCTCTTCGAGGAGCGAGGAGACCAGTTCCGGATCGGTGGCGACCACGCCGTCCTCGGCCGCCTCCAGCCAGCCACGGATGTTCGAAAGCGGCGTTCGCAACTCGTGCGCGACGTCGCTCACCATGGCCTGACGCTGATCCTCCAGAGCCTTGCGATGAGCAGCCATGTCGTTGAAGGCGTCGGCGAGTTGGCGGATCTCGCCCGCCGACCCCGCCGAGCGCGCCGTGACGGGTTCGGCCGCCTCGCCCGTCTTCATCCGCTGCGTCGCGGCGGTCAGCGCCCGCAGCGGGCGCGTCAGCCGGGACGCGGCGAAGGCGGTGACGGCGACGGTCACCGCGAGGATGCCCGCCGAAAGGCCAGCGAGGCGTGCGGTGTTGGCGCCGGAGAGACTGAACCCGGCGTTCTCTCCCGCGCGGGCCGCCGCGGCACGCGAACCGTCGGAGGCGGTGACGAACAGGAGCGCGGGCGCGGAGACATACGGACCGAGCTGCTCGCGCCGGGCGCTGCCGACGCAGGCGGCGGTCTTGGTGTCGAACTCGCTGTCGACGCGACTGACACCGCCCGACGGCCCGACGGGGTACGACGATTCCGCGGGGGTGCTCGTGGGCGTGCCCCGCCCTGCGCGCGGAGCGCTCGGCACCGGGGAGGCACCCTGCTCGGCCCGGTCACCCGGCTTGGCGGGCGGGTCCGTGTCGGTGGGCGGGTCCGTACCGGTGGGCGGGTCCGTGCCGGTGGGCGGGTTCGCGTCGGCAGGCGGGACTGTTCCCGTAGGCGAGCCCGTATCCGTAGGCGGTTCGCTCGGAGAGATGTAGCCCTCGGTTCGCCGGTCGAACTCCCCCACCGACTGCCACCACGTCAGATCGAGCCCGACCTTGACGGGCGGGGCGTCCCCGCGCCGCAGGCACGCGTTGGTGAGTTCGTTGAGCCGGTCGAGCGCCTTGCTCTCGGTACGGGTGGGCATGTCGAGCCGGTAATCGCGGCAACTGGAGTCGAGGAGGTCGGACGGGTCGTTGGGGGCCTCGACGCGTGGACGCCCGCTCGGCCCTTGCACGGCATGGGCGGAAACCCCGAGGTCACGCATGCAGCCGACGACGCCGGCGGCCACCTTCGCCAGCTCTTCGCGCTCCGCCTCCGGCAGTCGGAAGGGCCCGACCGCGCGCGGATCGATGCGGTCCTGCCCCCCGTGTCCCCCGCCCCCGGCCGCCGCGTCCGCACGCCCCGCACCGGCGGTCAACGCCCCGTCGACGGCGAGCGGATCGACGACGGCGGACGCCTTGGACGGCAACCCGACCCCGGCGGCCCCCTTGCCGTCCTCGCCGGCCCCGGCCCCCTTGCTGCCGCTGTCGCCGCTACCGCCGCTACCGACCCGCGAGTCGGCGATGACCACACGGTTTTGCGTGGTCAGGGCGATACGCCGACCGGTCTTCCGGGCCAGCTCCCGTACCGACTTCTCGGCGTCCCGCCACCCCGGCGCACCGGCCGCGAGACCGAGCAACTCGTCGTAGACACGGGCGTCGTCGGCAAGTACCTGCCCCTGCTCCTGCCGGATCGCGCCGGACGTGGTCTGCGCGGCGAGCCAGGCGGTGGCCGCGATCGAGACCAGGGAGACGAGCACGGAGACGGCGAGCAGCCGGGGCAGCAGACTCTTCCGGAACGGTATGTCACGCACCACGTCGCGCCGCCGCCCCGAGGGCGGCGTCGAGGGCAGCGTCGAGGCCCCCCGCACCCGTGAGCTTGTAGCCGACGCCGAAGACCGTCACCAGATACCGCGGCCTGCGCGGATCGATCTCGATCTTCTTGCGCAGATTCAGTACGTGTACGTCGACCGTGCGCGCCGATATGTACCCGGACGACCCATGAATACGATCAAGCAACTGGGGCCGCGTGAACACCCGCTCAGGCTCCGCCGCAAGCGCCGCGAGCAGCTCGAACTCCCCCGGAGTGCATTCGACGAGCCGCCCGTCCACGGTCACCTCGTGCCGCACCGGGTCCACGGAGAGCCCGCCCACCCGCAGCACACGCGGCACGGCCTCGGCACCGTCGACGACGGGGTGGTGCGTGCCCCGGGAGCGCCGCAGCAGCGTACGGACGCGGGCCATCAGCTCGCGCGGGCTGTAGGGCTTCGTCAGATAGTCGTCGGCCCCGAGATCGAGCCCGAGCAGCAGATCGTCCTCGGTCGTGCGGGCGGTCAGCATCAGAATCGGAATGCCGGAAACGGGCCCGCCAGCGTTCCCGCCCCGCAGGACGCGCGTGACGCCGAGTCCGTCGACCCGCGGCATCATCACATCGAGCACGAGCAGATCCGGCGGCCTGCGCCGCACCTCGTCGATCGCGGCGCGCCCGTCGTGGACGACGGCGACCGTGTGGCCCTCACGCTCCAGATAGCGGCGGACCAGCTCGGCCTGTTTCTCGTCATCCTCCGCGACCAGGACAAAAGCGCACATGGCGTCGAGCATAGGCGGGGCGGTAGGGGCCTGACCGGGTACGGACAGCGGCCTGACAGGATCCTCATAACTCCCGGCAGGCTGCCTACACCTCGTATGCCTTGTAACCGGGTACGCGCTGGATGAGATGAGTGGCGGTGACCTTGAACCAGGCAACGGCGCCGGGCGAGCGAACCTCAGGCCACGATCGACCGAAAGATCCGCTCCGGCAGCACCCCGGCAGCCTCATCGAGATCGACATCATCGAAACCGGCCAACCAACGCCGCGCGGTGGCGACGACAGGCCCCAGGACCAGCCCCTCGATCAAGGGCATGGGAAGCGGAGCGACCTCACCCGAGTCGACGTGCTGCTGCATCCAGGCGGTCAACGGAGAGAGCCTGGCCTCCTGCGCGTCACGGAGCTGCCTGGCCTGAGCCATCCCGAGCCGGTCGGCGTACGAAGAGTGCAAGAGGCGGGCGGCGTCAGGGTTCGCCTGGATGAAATCCAGGTAGGCCCGCACGAGAGAACGGACACCGGTACGGGCCGTACGGGACCGCTCCACGGAAGCGGCGAGCTCGGCAAGGAGCCGCCCGAGCCAACGCAGCAACAACGCGTTCATGAGGCCGTCGACGCTGCCGAAGTGGTGGTAGAGGCTACCAAGACTGACACCACTCGCCTTGGTGAGCGCACCGACGGTCACGCCCTGCTCGCCGGATTCGGCGTACACCCGGAGCGCGGCATCCAGGAGTCGACCGGCGGTCTCTTCACCGCGCTGCTGCTTGGGGCTCATGGTCCGCCCAGCCTAGAGCAACCTGGAGGCCCTCATTCCTGAAACTCATTTCTAGAAAACTCTTCCAATAGAGCTCCCGGGAAACCGCACCGCACACCCACCCGCCGCACTGCCAACTACCCAACTGCCCATCTGCCGCGACAACCCCAGGCAAAGCAAAAGCCCCAGGTCACGGCGAGTGAGTCCTGGGGCTTCTACGGAGCCGCCTTCGGGATTCGAACCCGAGACCTACGCATTACGAGTGCGTTGCTCTGGCCATCTGAGCTAAGGCGGCACGCGTCCCGCACCTATGGTGCGATCAGCAGCGACGCCAAGTCTACACAGTTTCCGGGGGTGCTCCGTCCACCCCCGGCAGGCGGGACTCCCCGGCCCGCGTCACCCCTGCGAGCAGCGCTTTCCGTCGTCCGGGGCCTTGCCCTTCAGCAAGTACGCGTTGATCGCGGAGTCCACGCACTTGCTGCCGCGTCCGTACGCCGTGTGGCCGTCACCCTCGTAGGTGAGCAGCTTGCCGGAGGAGAGCTGGTCGGCCAGGGACTCGGCCCAGCGGTAGGGGGTCGCCGGGTCGCGCGTGGTGCCGACCACGACGATCGGGGCCGCGCCGTCCGCCTTGATGCGCTGCGGCTCGCCCGTCGCCTTCACCGGCCAGTACGCGCAGTTCAGCGAGGCCCAGGCCAGGCCCTCGCCGAAGACCGGGGAGGCCTTCTCGAAGTCCGGGAGGGATTTCCTCACGTCGGCGGCCGAGTCGAAGGCGGGGGGCAGGTCAAGGCAGTTCACGGCGGCGTTGGCGAACATCAGGTTCGCGTACGTCCCGTCGCCGTCACGCTCGTAGTAGCTGTCCGAGAGGGAGAGGAGGCCCGCGCCGTCCTTGTCCCTCATCGCGGTGGCCAGCGCCGTGCGCAGCTGGGGCCAGGCCCCTTCGTCGTACATCGCGGCGATCACGCCCGTCGTGGCGAGCGCCTCGCCGAGCTTGCGGCCGTCGGAGTCACCGGTCGGGATCGGCGCGCGGTCCAGTTCGTCGAAGAAGGACTTGAGTCGCTTGCCCGCGTCCGACTCGCTCCCCGTGCCGAGCGGGCAGTCCGGCCGGCCCACGCAGTCCTTCGCGAACGACCGGAACGCCGTCTCGAAGCCCGCCGTCTGGTCACGGTTCATGCGGCGCGCCGGCAGCGACGGGTCCATCGCGCCGTCCAGGACGAGGCGCCCGACGCGGTCGGGGTAGAGCCCCGCGTAGGTCGCACCCAGGAACGTGCCGTACGAAGCACCCACGTAGCTCAGCTTCTCGTCGCCGAGCGCCGCGCGCAGGATGTCCATGTCGCGGGCCGTCTCCACCGTGGAGACATGCGGCAGCACCTCGCCGGACCGCTTCTCGCAGCCTGCCGCGAACTTCCTGAACGAGAGCGACAGTTGGCCGGCCTCGCGCTCGTCGTCCGGGGTGACGTCCGTCTGCGTGTACGCGTCCATCTGCTTGCCGTCGAGGCAGGTGACGGGCTCGCTGCGGGCCACGCCGCGCGGGTCGACCGCCGCCATGTCGTACTGGGCGCGGACCGCTTCGGGGTAGCCGAGGGCCGCGTACGACTGGAGGTAGCCGATCGCCGAGCCGCCGGGGCCGCCCGGGTTGACCAGGAGCGAGCCGAGGCGCTTACCGGGCCCCGTGGCCTTCTTCCGGGAGACGGCGAGCTTGATCGCCGGGCCGTCCGGCTTCGCGTAGTCCAGCGGCGCCCGCATCGTGGAGCACTCGAAGCCGGCGACGCCGCACTCGCGCCAGTTCAGCTTCTGCTCGTAGTACGGGGACAGCTCCTGCGGGGTGGCGCGGGGCAGCGCGGCCATGGACACGTCCGCCGTCGTGCTCCCGGCCGAGCAGCCGGAGATGAGCAGTCCGGCGGCCAGGAACGCGGTCGCGGGGGTGCGGAGTCCTCTGATGCGCATCACGTGAGCGTAACGCCATGCATTGGATCGGTGACGCAAAGTGCCCGTACGGGTGACACCGTCAACCGGTCGGCACGGTCAACCACCCGGCTCACTCGGCCGCCGACGTGGCCCCCGCTAACCCGCCCGCAACGCCACCGTCATGGCCTCCACCGCGAGCAGCGGCGCCACATTGCGGTCCAGTGCCGTGCGGCAGGCACCGATCGCCTCGATGCGGCGCAGGGTGGACTCGGGCGATGTGCCGCGCGCGAGGCGCTCCAACATGTCGAGCACCTCCGTGTTGGCGAGCGCCACGCGCGAGCCGAGCTGGAGGGTGAGCACGTCTCGGTAGACACCGGTCAGCTCGATGAGCGCGAGGTCGAGACTGTCGCGCTGGGTGCGGGTCTTGCGGCGCTTCTGCCGGTCCTCGAGTTCCTTCATGACGCCCGCCGTGCCGCGCGGCATCCGGCCGCCCTTCTCCGCGCCGAGCGCCGCCCTCAGGTCGTCGGTCTCCTTGACGTCGACCTCCTCGGCGACCTGCTTCGCGTCGTCGCCCGCGGTGTCGATCAGCTCCTGCGCCGCCCTGAGGCAGCCGCCGATGTCCTCCACCCGCAGGGGCAGCTTGAGCACGGCGGCACGGCGCTCGCGTGCCCGCGGGTCGGTCGCGAGCCGGCGGGCGCGGCCGATGTGTCCCTGGGTGGCACGCGCGGCGGCGGCGGCGACATCGGGCTCGATGCCGTCACGCCGGATGAGCACGTCCGCCACGGCCTCCACCGGAGGCGTACGCAGCGTCAGATGGCGGCAGCGCGAGCGGATGGTGGGCAGCACGTCCTCCAGGGAGGGCGCGCAGAGCAGCCATACGGTGCGGGGGGCGGGCTCTTCCACGGCCTTCAGGAGGACGTTGCCCGCGCCCTCGGTGAGACGGTCGGCGTCCTCCAGGACGATGACCTGCCAGCGGCCACCGGCGGGCGACATCTGGGCCCGCCTGACCAGCTCACGGGTCTCCTTGACGCCGATGGACAGCAGGTCCGTACGCACTACTTCGACGTCGGCGTGCGTGCCGACCAGGCTCGTGTGGCAACCGTCGCAGAAGCCGCAGCCGGGGGCGCCCCCGAGCGCGCGGTCCGGGCTGGTGCACTGGAGCGCCGCCCCGAAGGCGCGGGCGGCGGTGGACCGCCCGGAGCCGGGCGGTCCGGTGAACAGCCAGGCGTGCGTCATCTTCGACGCCTCGGGCACGGGGGTGCCTGCGGCCACGGCGGTGACCAGGGTGTCGGCGTCCCGGGCGGCGGCACCGAGCTGCTCACTCACCCGCTCCTGGCCCACCAGGTCGTCCCATACGGTCATCGCTCACCGCCTCCGCCCTGCTCTGTACTTCCCACGTCGCACGTCGCGATTTCCTCGCGTCGCACGTCGCGGCTTCCTCGCGCGGCACGTGGCGACTTCTCCGCGCCGCATGTCGCGCGCCTTCGGAATTCATTGTGGAGCACGCCACTGACAACGCGGACTCAGCAGAGGCTCAGCGCTTCAGCGCCTCAGCACTTCAGCGCCTCGACACTTCAGCACCTCGGCACTTCAGCGCCTCAGCACCTCAACGCCTGTTCCGCCCCCGGCCGCCGCCGCCCCGGCCGTCCTCGTCCTCGTCCCGCTCCCCCAGCAACTCGTCCGCCAGCGAAGGCAGATCGTCCAGCGGAGTCTCCTCCGCCCAGTCCGAGCGAGGCCGCTGACGCGGCTCTCCGTTCTCATCGACCTGGGGCAGCTCGCGGGTGCGGTCGTTCCCACCGTCGGGCGACGGCGCGGGGCGCTCGTCACGGAAGTAACCCGGCGGCACCTTGTCCTCCCGTACGGAAGGCAGCACGGCCGTCTCGTCGGCGGCACCCGGAACGGGCGGCTGCGGCAGCACCTCGGTCTCCTCCGAGGCGGAGGTGTCCCGCACCTGCGGAAGCACCGCGGTCTCATCGGCCGCGCCCGGCTGCACGATAGGCGTGGGCACAGTCGTCTCGTTGTCCGGAACGGCATCCGAAGGAGACGCGGACGGAGCCGACGGAGCCGCAGGCTTCGCAGCCGGAGCCGGAGCCGGAGCCGGAGCCGGAGCAGCCGCAGGCTTCGGAGCAGGCGCAGGAGCCGCAGCCGCCGCGCTCGAAGCAGCCGCCGCCGCGGCCGCGGAAGCCGCCGCCAGGCGTCGCGCCTCCTCGGCCCGCAGCAGCGCCTCTTCGGCCTTGCGCTGCTTCTCGACGCGTCGCGCCTCGGCCTCGGCACGCAGCCGCGCCTCTTCCTCCGCCTCCTGGCGGCGCCGCGCCTCCTCTGCCGCCCGCACCTTCTCCTCGGCGAGCAGTCGTGCCTGCTCCTCCGCGGCCCGGCGCTTCGCCTCCTCGGCGCGCTGCCTTGCCTCCTCCGCCTGCCGTTCGGCCTCGCGGCGCTGAGCCTCCTCCAGCTCGCGGCGCTTGCGCTCCTCCTCCTCGGCACGGAGCTTGGCGAGCTGCTCCTGGCGCTCGCGCTCGACCCGCTCCTCCTCGGCCTTGCGCGCGGCTTCTTCCTCGGCCTTGCGGCGCGCCTCTTCCTCGGCCGCCTTGCGGGCCTCTTCCTGTGCCTTCACCTCGGCCTCGGAGAGCGGCAGCATCAGGTCGAGCCGGTGCCGGGCGACGGTCGTGACCGCCTCCGGCTCCTGAGCGGCGTCGATCACCAGATAGCGCCCCGGGTCGGCGGCGGCGAGCGTCAGGAAACCGGAGCGCACGCGCGCGTGGAACTCCGCGGGCTCCGACTCAAGTCGGTCGGGCGCCTCGGTGAAGCGCTCGCGGGCCGCCTCCGGGGAGACGTCGAGCAGCACCGTCAGGTGCGGCACGAGCCCTGCCGTCGCCCACCGCGAGATACGGGCGATCTCGGTCGGGGACAGATCGCGGCCCGCGCCCTGGTAGGCCACCGACGAGTCGATGTACCGGTCGGAGACGACGACCGCGCCCCGCTCAAGGGCGGGACGTACGACCGTGTCGACGTGCTCGGCGCGGTCGGCGGCGTACAGAAGTGCTTCGGCGCGGTGCGAGAGGCCGGCCGACGAGACGTCGAGCAGGATCGAGCGCAGCCGCTTGCCGACCGGGGTCGCCCCCGGCTCGCGCGTCACGACGACCTCGTGGCCCTTGGCCCGGATCCACTCGGCGAGCGCCTCGGCCTGCGTCGACTTGCCGGCGCCGTCGCCGCCCTCCAGGGCGATGAAGAAGCCCGTGGCCGCGATCCCCTGCTCGGGGTCGTCGCCGCCGCGCAGCGCGTCCCGCAGGTCGTGGCGCAGCGGCACACCCTGCCGGTCGTCGATCTTGGCGAGGACCAGCGCGGCCACCGGCAGGAGCAGCGCGCCCACCAGCATCAGCGTGAAGGCGGCGCCACCGTGGTCGAAGACGAACTTGCCGTTGACGAAGCGGTGCGGACCGATCGCCGCCGCGACCACCGGGGCGATGAGCGCGCCGAGCGCGATGAAGAGGCGTACGACCGCCTGGAGATGTTCCGTCGTGCGCGCCCTGCGGTAGTCCTCGACCTCCTGGTCGAGCAGCGCGTGCCCGGTGTGCGCGGCGATACCCGCCGCCACCCCGGCGAGCGCCAGGAGCAGCAGCACGGTCGTCACATCGGGCACGAGGCCCGCGGCGAGCAGCGCGACGCCGGTGAGGGCGATCGCGAGCGCGAGCAGCCTGCGGCGCGAGAGCGAGGGCAGCAGCGAGGGTGACGTACGGATACCGACGACGGTGCCGCCGGTCAGCGCGAGGACGATCAGGCCGTACGTGACGGGCCCGCCGTCCAGGTCCTTGGCGTGCAGCACGGCGACCGCGACGGAGGCCGCGACGGCCCCGGCGATGGCGGCGCAGGCGGCGACGAGCAGCGGGATCGCGCCGGTGCGGCCGCGGTCGGTGCCGCTGCCGGTGCGCGGCCTGCGCAACCCTTCGAGCGGGCTACGCGCGCGTGGCGTCTGCGTGGCGGGAAGTTCGAGGAAGTAGACGATCGACAGCGAGGCCGCGAAGAGCCCGGCGGCCACGAACGAGGCAAGCCCCGCCTGGTGCACCTCGAACCAGTCGATCCCGGCGCCCAGCAGATTCCCGACCAGGGTGATGGCGACGAGCGCGGCGGCCGCGATCGGCAGCGCGATGAATCCCGTACGCAGCGACAGGCGCCGCAGCGCGTCCATGTGGTCCGGCAGCGGCCGCACCGTCGCGCCCTCCAGAGGCGGGGCGGGCAGCAGCGCGGGCGCCGCGCTCTCGCGGCAGACCGTCCAGAAGCGTTCGGCGACGCCGATCACGAAGGCGGTCACGAGCAGCATCGCGAGCGCGTTGTCCGGGGTCCAGTCGATCCACAGCGGCGCGACGATCAGCAGCCCGGCCCGCAGACCGTCCGACACGACCATCGTCCAGCGCCGGTCCAGCGGCCCGTCCGGTGAGGTGATCGAGCTCAGCGGCCCGAGAAGCACCGCCCCGAAGAGCAGCGTCGCGAGAACGCGTGCTCCGAAGACGGCGGTGACCGCGAACGCGACCCCTCGATAGCCGCCCCCGAACGCCGCCTCGGCGATGGCCGCTTGAAGGGCGAGCACCACCAGGACGAGCAGGGCGAGGGCATCGCCGACATTGCCGAC
This sequence comes from Streptomyces sp. Je 1-332, assembly GCF_040730185.1. Lineage (NCBI taxonomy): Bacteria > Bacillati > Actinomycetota > Actinomycetes > Kitasatosporales > Streptomycetaceae > Streptomyces > Streptomyces sp. Je 1-332. The sequence continues at coordinate 4,432,156 of NZ_CP160402.1, read as the reverse complement.
GAGCTGGGCGCTCCAGAGCCTCTTCAGCTGCGGTACGCGCAGCAAGGCGCGGACAGCACGCTCTCGGGAATCTGCGACCAGGGCGTCGTCGGGGGCCGGGTTTCCGGCCGTTGGCTGCTCTGCACGCGTCATCCGTCCAGCCTATCCGCACGGTGTGACACTCCGAAGGGGCGCCCGAACAAACGGGCGCCCCTTCGGTTCACACATTCACAGCGCCGTCACCAGGTGACGTACGCGGCTGCCTACTCGGCGTCCGACGCCTTGGTGGCCGAAGCCGCTGTCTTCTTGGCGGCGGCCGTCTTCGTAGTGGTCTTCTTCGCGGCCGTCGTCTTCTTGGCAGCCGTTTTCTTGGCGGCCGTCTTCTTGGCTGCGGTCTTCTTCGCGGGAGCCTTCTTCGCCGCCTTCTTGGCGGTCTTCTTGGCCGGGCCCTTCGCCCGCTTCTCGGCGAGCAGTTCGTAGCCCCGCTCGGCGGTGATGTCCTCGACGCTGTCGGCGGCCCGCAGCGTCGCGTTCGTCTCGCCGTCCGTGACATACGCCCCGAAGCGGCCGTCCTTGACGACGACGGGCTTCCCGCTGACCGGGTCCTCGCCGAGCTCCTTCAGCGGCGGCTTGGCCGCGGCCCGCCCGCGCTGCTTGGGCTGGGCGTAGATCGCAAGGGCCTCTTCCTGCGTGATGGTGAAGAGCTGCTCCTCGGTCTCGATGGACCGCGAGTCCGTGCCCTTCTTCAGGTAGGGGCCGTAGCGGCCGTTCTGCGCGGTGATCTCCACGCCTTCGGCGTCCGCACCGACCACACGCGGCAGGGACATCAGCTTCAGCGCGTCCTCGAGCGTCACCGTGTCGAGTGACATGGACTTGAAGAGCGAGGCCGTCCGCGGCTTGACCGCGTTCTTGCCGGTCTTCGGGGTGCCCTCGGGGAGCACCTCGGTGACGTACGGGCCGTAGCGGCCGTCCTTGGCGATGATCTCGTGGCCCGACGTGGGGTCGGTGCCGAGCGCGAAGTCACCGCTCGGCTTGGCGAGCAGCTCCTCGGCGTACTCGACCGTCAGCTCGTCCGGCGGCAGGTCGTCGGGCACGTCGGCGCGCTGGTGGCCCTCCGCGTCCTTCTCGCCGCGCTCGATGTAGGGGCCGTAGCGGCCGACGCGGAGCACGATGCCGTCGCCGACGGGGAAGGAGGAGATCTCCCGGGCGTCGATCGCGCCCAGGTCGGTCACCAGCTCCTTGAGCCCGCCGAGGTGGTCGCCGTCGCCGTTGCCCGCGCTGGAGGCGACCCCGGAGTCGTCGCCCTCGCCGAAGTAGAACCGCTTCAGCCACGGCACGGCCTGCGCCTCGCCCCGCGCGATGCGGTCGAGGTCGTCCTCCATGCGTGCCGTGAAGTCGTAGTCGACGAGCCGCCCGAAGTGCGTCTCCAGGAGGTTGACGACGGCGAAGGACAAGAAGGAGGGCACAAGGGCCGTGCCCTTCTTGAAGACGTAACCGCGGTCGAGGATCGTGCCGAGGATCGACGCGTACGTCGACGGGCGGCCGATCTCGCGCTCTTCGAGCTCCTTGACCAGCGAGGCCTCGGTGTAGCGGGCCGGCGGCTTGGTCGCGTGGCCGTCGACCGTGATCTCGTCGGCGGACAGCGCGTCGCCCTCGCTGACCTGCGGGAGCCTGCGCTCACGGTCGTCGAGCTCGGCGTTCGGGTCGTCCGCGCCCTCTACGTAGGCCTTCATGAAGCCGTGGAAGGTGATGGTCTTGCCGGACGCGCTGAACTCGGCGTCACGGCCGTCGGCGGCCGTGCCACCGATCTTCACCGTGACGGAGTTTCCGGTCGCGTCCTTCATCTGGGAGGCGACGGTCCGCTTCCAGATCAGTTCGTAGAGCCGGAACTGATCACCGGTCAGACCGGTCTCTGCGGGCGTGCGGAAACGATCACCCGAGGGACGGATCGCTTCGTGCGCCTCCTGCGCGTTCTTGACCTTGCCGGCGTACGTACGCGGCTTGTCCGGCAGGTAGTCGCTGCCGTACAGCTGCGTGACCTGCGCGCGAGCGGCGGTGACCGCCGTGTCGGACAGCGTCGTGGAGTCCGTACGCATGTAGGTGATGAAGCCGTTCTCGTACAGCTTCTGCGCCACCTGCATGGTCGCCTTCGCGCCGAAGCCGAGCTTGCGGCTGGCCTCCTGCTGCATCGTCGTCGTACGGAACGGCGCGTACGGAGAGCGGCGGTAGGGCTTGGACTCGACGGAGCGGACCGCGAAGCGGGTGTTCTCCAGGGCCGCGGCGAGCGCGCGGGCGTTGGTCTCGTCCAGGTGCAGCGTGTCGGACTTGAGCTGCCCGACCGAGTTGAAGTCGCGGCCCTGCGCGATGCGCTTGCCGTCGACCGTGGTGAGGCGCGCCACCAGCTGCGAGGGGTCGGAGGCGTCACCGGCGCGCCCGGTGCCGAAGGTGCCCGTCAGGTCCCAGTACTCGGCGGAGCGGAAGGCGATGCGCTCGCGCTCACGCTCGACGACGAGGCGGGTCGCCACGGACTGGACACGGCCGGCCGACAGGCGCGGCATGACCTTCTTCCACAGGACGGGCGAGACCTCGTAGCCGTAGAGACGGTCGAGGATGCGGCGGGTCTCCTGTGCGTCGACCATGCGCTTGTTGAGCTCGCGCGGGTTGGCGACGGCGCCCTGGATCGCGGCCTTGGTGATCTCGTGGAACACCATGCGCTTGACCGGGACCTTGGGCTTCAGGACCTCGAGGAGGTGCCACGCGATGGCTTCGCCCTCGCGGTCCTCATCGGTGGCGAGGAAGAGTTCGTCGGAGTCCTTCAGGAGATCCTTGAGCTTCTTGACCTGTGCCTTCTTGTCGGAGTTCACGACATAGATGGGCTCGAAGTCGTTCTCGACGTCCACGCCGAGACGGCGCACCTCGCCGGTGTACTTGTCGGGGACCTCCGCGGCGCCGTTCGGAAGGTCGCGGATGTGCCCGACGCTTGCCTCGACTACGTAGCCGGGGCCGAGGTAACCCTTGATCGTCTTCGCCTTGGCAGGCGACTCGACGATGACGAGTCGGCGGCCGCCCTTTGCGGTCTCGCTGGTCGGGGACAACTTCGCTCTTCTCTCCGGTCGGTACTCGGGGCCGTGCTGCGTGGCTTCGGGGCCGTGCTGCGTGGCCTCGCTCGGTGCGCTTGAGTTGCGCTGACGCTGCGGAGTGTGACGGTACATCCCGCCCCCGTGTCAAACGGGAAAAGCCCGCAACGGCCACTCGAACGGTAACCCGACTACCGCCATTCCTGCCGCCCGGAGTGGCGACCTGCCCTTTGACCACCGGCTTCACCACCGGCTCCCGGGCCGGCGCCGGGCCTACGGCCCGTACGCGCCCCGCAGCCACCGACCGTATCCGGTCAGAGGCGAGTGAAACACCACACTCCGAGCACCAGTGCGCCCGATCCCGCGAGCGCGGCGAGTGTCGCCGATGCGACGGGGTTCACACCGTCGGCGACGGGCGCGCGGTGCGCAACGCGTGCGCCGGTCCACAGCAGCAGCCCCGCTCCGAACAGCGCGAACACCGTGCCCGCGAAGATCGCTGGTCCGCTCTCCATGTCATTGCCTCCCCGTACTGAGTTCCCGGATCGGCAAACTGACACGCCCGGGAAACCGCGGCACGAACCCCGGGTGAACGGAGGGCTCCCGGCTCGCCGACTCCTCGAATATCGGGGGGCCGACTCCTCGAAACGTACGAGACACGCCGTACGCGTACCGCCAACGGACCGTCGCCCGCGGCTTCGGGGGAGCCACGCCCGCGGCTTCGGGTGAGCCCCTTACGCGTCGGCCGGCACCAGGAAGCCCTGCTCGACGAGGAGCCGGATCTGCGCGGGCGTGCGGTCCCGCAGCAATACGGGGTCCTCCCCGACCAGTTGCGCGATCGCGTCGAGAATCCGCCCCGCGCTCAGCGTGCCGTCGCACACCCCGGCGAAGCCCGCGCCCACCGTGTCCACCTTGGTGGCCCGCCGCATCCCGCGGTGCTGCCGCAGCACGACATGCTCCGGATCCTCGGCGCCGGGCAGTCCGACCTGCTCCTGGACGACCTCGTCCGCGAGCTTGAAGTGCCCCGCGAGCAGCGCGGCGTCGTCGTGCGTCCGTAGGAAGTCCTGGCGCGCGAAGAACTCCCGCACCGTCTCGCCCAGCGGCTGCTCGACGGGGTGCGGCCACTCCTCCACGGTCACCGATGGCTCGGCCGCACCGGACTTGCGCAGGGTGATCCACCCGAACCCGACCGCGCGCGTCTTGCGGGCCTCGAACTCATCCAGCCACGCGTCGTACCGCGCCGCGTACTCCTCCGGGTCCGTGCGGTGGTCCCCGGCGTCCCGCAGCCACAGCTCGGCGTACTGCGTGACGTCCTGCACCTCGCGCTGCACGATCCACGCGTCGCACCCGCGCGGCACCCAGGAACGGAGCCGCTCGGTCCACTCCTCGCCGTCCACGTGCTGCCAGTTGGCGAGGAAGTGCGCATACCCCCCTTCGTTCAGCCTCTCCCCCGCCTGCTGAACGAGCGACCGGCACAGATCGTCCCCGCCCATCCCGCCGTCGCGGTAGGTGAGCCGCGCTCCGGGCGAGATCACGAAGGGCGGGTTCGACACGATCAAGTCGTACGTCTCCTCGCCCACGGGTTCGAAGAGGGAGCCCTCCCGCAGGTCCGCCTCGGGAGCACCGGACAGCGCCAGGGTGAGCCGTGTGATGTGCAGCGCGCGGGGGTTGAGGTCGGTGGCGGTCACCCGGGTCGCGTACTGCGCGGCGTGCAACGCCTGGATCCCGGAGCCGGTGCCGAGGTCGAGAGCGCTGGCCACAGCCGTACGCACCGTGAGTCCGGCGAGCGTCGTCGATGCCCCGCCGACGCCGAGTACGACGCCTTCGTCATGGCTGCCGATGCCTCCGGCTCCGCCGACGGCGCACCCCAGGTCCGAGACGATGAACCAGTCCTCGCCGCTCGGCCCGCCGTAGGGCCGCACGTCCACCGTCGCCCGCAGCGCGCCCTCACCGTCCGCCGCGGTCAGCCAACCGCTCTCCAGTAGCGGGCCGACCGGCAGAACGGCCGCCACGCGCGCGTGCGGCACGGAACGCTGCAGCAGGAAGAGCCGTACGAGGGTCTCCAGCGGCCCGTCGCCGCGGGTGGCCCGCAGCGCGGGCACGGTCTCGCTGCGGGCGAGCGCCGTGTAGGCGGGCGCCCCGAGCAGCTCGAGCAGCCCGTCAGCGGTGAAGTCGGCCGCCAGCAGGGCTTCTCGCAACTGGGCGGAGACATCGGCACGATCGGACGAGGGCAGGGGGGCGCTAGCGATACTCACCCCTTCATTGTGACCCGCATACGCTCGTATACGCCGCTGCCCCGACGCCGGGGGATCTCTCCCAGGGCTCCGGGGCAGCGGGCAAGAAGGGGGGCGACCCCTAGGCGGCAGAAGGCGTAGCGCTGGCCGACTTGCAGCTGTCCTGCTTGCCCATCGCCTGGCCCACCTCGCCCTCCTGCAACTTCTCCAGCGCCTCGTTGCCGCTCTTGCTGAGCTTGTCCAGCTCTCCCGCGACCGACTTCAGCCCGTCCGCGAAGTCCGCCTGGTTCTTGGTGTCCAGGCCGTCGACCTTCTTCTTCAGGTCGCCGTACGACTTGGAGATGGCGTTCAGTTCCTTGACCGCGTCGTCGGTCTTCTTCTGGCCGCCGTCGACCGGCGGGGCGCCCGCGTCCTTCACGGCGGTACCCATCGCCTTGTAGGCGTCGGACATGTCCTGGAACGCCTTGGAGTCGGTCTTCTGGACGTCCTGCGGCGAGCTGTTGTCCGACGTCTCCTTCTGGATCGCCGCGTTGGCGGAAGCGATCTTCTTCGACTGCGGCTGGACCGAGTCACAGACGTCCTTGGCCCAGGAGTCCAGCTTCTCGTTGCCGTCGTCGCTGCAGCCCGACAGCGCCAGTACCAGTACCGCACCGCCGGACAGTGCGGCTGCAAGCTTCTTGTTCACCGGATTGGTCCCTTCCATGGCTCTCGGCCCCGGAACTTACACGCCAACTGGGTTACAACCGCATGCCGGGGGTCCGGTACCACCCCTATTAAAGCCATTTGCACCAAGCAGATGGCGCATGAGAAGGCTCACCAGCCAGCGCACGGCACACACAAAGGGCGGACGCCGCGTCAAAACGCGCCGCCCGCCCCTGTGTTGGGCAGAGTCTGACCCGGTGTTACGAAACCACGGCCGGGTCAGGCGAGTTGCCTACTCGCTCCGCACCACCTGCCTCCTCGTCACCCACGGTGATGCCTCGCCTCTTGGACACGTACACCGCGCCGACGATGACAAGGATCGAGAGCACCGCGATCAGTGCCCGCACTCCTGCGCTCGCGTCCTCCCCGTAACTGAACTGGACGACCGCGGGCGCGATGAGCAGCGCCACCAGGTTCATCACCTTCAGGAGCGGGTTGATCGCCGGGCCCGCGGTGTCCTTGAACGGGTCACCGACGGTGTCTCCGATCACCACGGCGGCGTGGGCCTCACTGCCCTTGCCTCCGTGGTGGCCGTCCTCGACGAGCTTCTTCGCGTTGTCCCAGGCGCCACCGGAGTTGGCGAGGAAGACCGCCATCAGCGTGCCCGTGCCGATCGCGCCGGCCAGGAACGAGCCGAGCGCGCCGACGCCGAGCGAGAACCCGACGGCGATCGGCGTGAGGACGGCGAGCAGACCTGGCGTGGTCAGCTCGCGCAGCGCGTCCTTGGTGCAGATGTCGACGACGCGCCCGTACTCCGGCTCTTCGGAGTAGTCCATGATCCCGGGGCGCTCGCGGAACTGCCGCCGCACCTCGTAGACCACCGACCCTGCGGACCTCGACACCGCGTTGATCGCGAGCCCCGAGAAGAGGAAGACGACCGCGGCGCCCAGGATCAGGCCCACCAGGTTGTTGGGCTGCGAGATGTCCATGACCAGGTTCATCGGAGCGCCGTCGCCCATTTTCTCGCCGACGTCCTTGGCCGCGCCCGCGATGGCGTCGCGATACGAGCCGAAGAGCGCGGCGGCCGCGAGGACGGCCGTGGCGATGGCGATGCCCTTGGTGATGGCCTTGGTGGTGTTGCCGACGGCGTCCAGGTCGGTGAGCACCTGCGCGCCGGCGCCCTCGACGTCGCCGGACATCTCGGCGATGCCCTGCGCGTTGTCGGAGACCGGACCGAAGGTGTCCATGGCGACGATCACGCCGACCGTGGTGAGCAGGCCGGTTCCGGCGAGCGCCACCGCGAACAGGGCGAGCATGATCGACGTACCGCCGAGCAGGAACGCCCCGTACACGCCGAGCCCGATCAGGAGCGCGGTGTAGACGGCCGATTCGAGGCCGATCGAGATGCCGGCCAGGACGACGGTGGCCGGGCCGGTGAGCGACGTCTTGCCGATGTCCTTCACCGGTCGGCGGTTCGTCTCCGTGAAGTACCCGGTGAGCTGCTGGATCAGCGCGGCCATGACGATGCCGATCGCGACGGCGATGACCGCGAGAACCCGCGGGTCCCCGTCGTGTCCGGCGATCGCCGCGTCCGTGACGCCGTCCAGGTCGGCGTACGACGACGGCAGGTAGACGAAGACCGCCGCGGCCACGAGGGCCAGCGAGATGAACGCGGAGATGAAGAATCCGCGGTTGATGGCGGTCATCCCGCTGCGGTCGGAGCGCCGTGGCGCCACCGCGAAGATGCCGATCATCGCCGTCACGACGCCGATGGCCGGAACGATCAGCGGGAAGGCGAGTCCGGAGTCGCCGAACGCGACCTTGCCGAGGATCAGCGCGGCGACCAGGGTCACGGCGTACGACTCGAAGAGGTCGGCGGCCATGCCCGCGCAGTCGCCGACGTTGTCGCCCACGTTGTCGGCGATGGTCGCGGCATTCCTCGGGTCGTCCTCCGGAATGCCCTGCTCGACCTTGCCGACCAGGTCGGCGCCGACGTCGGCGGCCTTGGTGAAGATGCCGCCGCCGACACGCATGAACATCGCGATCAGCGCCGCCCCGAGGCCGAAGCCCTCGAGGACCTTCGGCGCGTCGGCCGCGTAGACCAGCACCACACAGGAGGCGCCCAGCAGGCCGAGCCCCACCGTGAACATGCCGACGACGCCGCCCGTGCGGAAAGCGATCTTCATGGCCTTGTGCGAAACGGCGGTGAGATCCTTTTCGGGTTCACCTTCCGCGGGCGTGGCCTCTCGTGCGGCTGCCGCCACACGGACATTGCTGCGTACGGCGAGCCACATGCCGATATAGCCGGTGGTCGCCGAGAACACCGCACCGATCAAGAAGAAGATCGATCGGCCGGCACGCTGATTCCAGTCGTCTGCGGGCAGCAGCATGAGCAGGAAGAACACCACGACGGCGAAAACACCGAGAGTGCGCAACTGCCTGCCCAGATAGGCATTGGCGCCCTCCTGGATCGCCTTCGCGATCTTCTTCATGCTGTCGGTGCCCTCGTCGGCAGCGAGCACCTGGCGTACCAGCACCCAGGCGACCGCGAGGGCAGCGACCGCGACGGCCGCGATCACCATCACGATGAGGCGGTTGTCGTCGGTCAGTACTGCGGCTGCGAAGGTTGAGGGGTGGTCAAACTGATGAGGGGTAGAAAGCCCCGCCATTCGTCCTCCTTGACGCCTGGGGTGAGCTCAAGATGTGGACGGATTGTAGGGAGCGGAACCTGATCAAAACAGTGCGCCGCAAACGGAATTGGCGCGAGTTTGCTCCCCAGCAAATGATCGCGAGCACAGATTGACCCCGAAAGCGGTAATGCCCCAAAAGCGTTGACGGCGGCCGACGGTCCCGAGGCAATTGACCGGGGCAATGATCCATAAATGAAAAAAGGCCCTGCTCCCGGGGGCGGGAGCAAGACCTTGGTGTGGCTGTCGCGTCGGGGCAGGGCGCCCCCGGATCAGAGAAGCGGCGCCGGGGTCGTGGGCCACGTCATCCGGATGAGACCGCCACCCTCGCCCGCGGTGACCTCCACGTCGTCCACGAGCCCGCTGATGACGGCGAGACCCATCTCGTCCTCACCCTCGGCATCCGGATCGTCACCCGCACCGGACCCCGAGCCGGGTGCCCGGTCGCCGGGAGTCGCGTGGGGAGCCTCGTCGCCGACCTCGATGGAGAACTGCTTCTCGTCCTCGATCAGGGCGACACGGACCGGCGCCGACACGCCGTTGCTCTGGTGGAGCCCGACCGCGCGTGTGCAGGCCTCGCCGACAGCGAGCCTGACCTCGTCGAGGACGGCCTCGTCCACTCCGGCCCTGCGCGCGACAGCCGCCGCCACGAGCCGAGCGGTCCTGACATGCTCGGGCAGCGCGCTGAAGCGGAGTTCAACGGTGGCCATGTATCCCCCTCGGACATACGCGCGTGCTGTCAGGGGGCCGGGCCGAGGGCCCGGTCCCCTGCTGTTCTGCCACCCCCGGGCCGCACAAGCAGGCGACCCGGGACATCCGGCTCTCAGTCGGTGGCCGCGACCGCTTCCTCGACCGAGGTGTGAATGGGGAACACCTTGGTCAGGCCGGTGATGCGGAAGATCTTCAAAATACGTTCCTGGTTGCAGACCAGGCGCAGCGAGCCCTCATGGGCACGCACCCGCTTCAGGCCGCCGACCAGAACGCCGAGCCCGGTGGAGTCGAGGAAGTCCACGCCCTCCATGTCGACGACCAGATGGAAACTGCCGTCGTTCACCAACTCGACCAACTGTTCGCGCAACTTTGGCGCGGTATACACATCGATTTCGCCACCGACCTCGACGACCGTACGATCGCCGACGGTACGGGTCGACAGGGACAGGTCCACGGATCCTCCAGCACCTTGCTATCGAGCGGTCATCCCTCGGGACACCTCGGCAGAGCCCCCAGGACGGATCGCCAGCCGCGATGGCATTCAATCACTTACCGGCAGGCGTGCACGACGCCTTGGGACCATTGTCCATCCCGCCAGTGACACACTCGGTGCCGATGGCCAACTTTTCTCCGCCGGGAGGACCCTCCACGGGCGCCCCGGTACGCACGTCTCCACGGACGGTCCTGGACCGGCTCACCGCGGGGCCGAGCCGTGCTTCGCGCGTCACTCATACGGAGCACTTGCCCCCGCGCGAGGCTCGATATGCAGTCTGGCCTGATCGCATCCGTACGGAAGTCGTCGCCGCGGTCCAATCGGCCGGGATCGAGCACCCCTGGGCCCACCAGGCACTCGCCGCCGAGCACGCCCTGGACGGCGAGTCGGTCATCGTCGCCACCGGGACCGCTTCGGGAAAGTCGCTGGCCTACCTCACTCCCGTGCTCTCGGCGCTCATGGACGGCTCCGAGGCCCCCAACGGGCGTGGCGCGACCGCGCTGTACCTGGCGCCGACGAAGGCCCTGGCAGCCGACCAGCGCCGCGCCGTGCGCGAGCTCGCGGAGCCCCTCGGCAACGCGATCCGCCCCGCCGTGTACGACGGCGACACCCCCGTCGAAGAACGCGAATGGGTGCGTCAGTACGCCAACTACGTCCTGACCAACCCCGACATGCTGCACCGCGGGATACTCCCGTCCCACCCCCGCTGGTCCTCCTTCCTGCGCTCCCTGCGCTATGTCGTCATCGACGAGTGCCACACCTACCGCGGCGTCTTCGGCTCCCACGTCGCCCAGGTCCTGCGCCGCCTGCGGCGCCTGTGCGCCCGCTACGGCTCCGACCCCGTCTTCCTCCTCGCCTCCGCCACCTCCGCCGACCCCGCCATCGCCGCGGAACGCCTCACCGGGCTCCCGGTGAAGGAGGTCGCCGACGACGCCTCACCCCGCGGCGATCTCGTCTTCGCCCTGTGGGAACCCCCGCTCACCGAGCTCCACGGCGAGAAGGGCGCCCCCGTCCGCCGCACCGCCACCGCCGAGACGGCCGACCTCCTGACCGACCTGGCCGTCCAGGGCGTCCGCTCCGTCGCTTTCGTACGGTCCCGGCGCGGCGCCGAGCTGATCTCGGTGATCGCCCAGGAGCGCCTCGCAGAGGTCGACCGCTCCCTCGCCCGCCGCGTGGCCGCCTACCGGGGCGGATATCTCCCCGAGGAACGCCGCGCCCTGGAGCGGGCCCTGCACTCCGGTGAACTCCTCGGCCTCGCCGCCACCACCGCCCTCGAACTCGGCGTGGACGTCTCCGGCCTCGACGCCGTGATCATCTCCGGCTATCCGGGGACCCGCGCCTCGCTCTGGCAGCAGGCAGGACGCGCCGGCCGCTCCGGGCAGGGCGCGCTGGCCGTCCTCGTCGCCCGCGACGACCCACTGGACACATATCTCGTCCACCACCCCGAAGCGCTGTTCCGGCAGCCGGTCGAGTCGACGGTCCTCGACCCCGACAATCCGTACGTCCTCGCGCCCCATCTCTGCGCGGCCGCCGCGGAACTCCCGCTCACGGACGACGACCTGGCCCTCTTCGGCCCGGCCACCGAGGACCTGCTCCCGCAGCTGGAGGCCGCGAAGCTGTTGCGCCGCCGCACGAAGGCCTGGCACTGGACCCGCAGGGAGCGGGCCGCCGACCTCGCCGACATCCGCGGCGGGGGCGGGAAGCCCATCCAGATCGTCGAGGAGGGCACGGGACGGCTGCTCGGCACCGTCGACGCGTCCGCCGCGCACACCGCCGTCCACGAGGGCGCGGTCCACCTCCACCAGGGCCGTACGTATCTCGTGCGCCACCTGGACCTGGAGGACTCGGCGGCCCTGGTCGAGGAGGCTCAGCCGCCCTACTCCACGACCGCCCGCGACACCACGGCCATCTCCATCCTGGAGACGGACACCGAGATCCCCTGGGGCTCCGGCCGCCTCTGCTACGGCTCCGTCGAGGTCACCAACCAGGTCGTCTCCTTCCTGCGCCGCAAGCTGATCACCGGCGAGGTCCTCGGCGAGACCAAGCTCGACCTGCCGCCCCGCACGCTGCGCACCCGCGCGGTCTGGTGGACGGTCACCGAGGACCAGCTCGACGCCGCCCGCGTCAACCCGGAGATCCTCGGCGGCGCCCTGCACGCCGCCGAGCACGCCTCGATCGGCATGCTGCCGCTCTTCGCGACCTGCGACCGGTGGGACATCGGCGGCGTCTCCGTGCCGCTCCACCCGGACACGCTCCTGCCGACGGTCTTCGTGTACGACGGCCATCCCGGCGGCGCGGGCTTCGCCGAGCGGGCCTTCCACACGGCCCGCGAATGGCTGACGGCCACCCGGCAGGCCATCGCTTCCTGCGAGTGCGAGGCCGGCTGCCCCTCCTGCATCCAGTCCCCGAAGTGCGGCAACGGCAACGACCCCCTGCACAAGCGCGGCGCGGTCCGCCTCCTCACCACGCTCCTCGCCGACGCCCCCACCGCACCGGCCGCCCCCACCTCCTGAGAGACGTCGACCGCCAGAGCGCCCCGCCCTTACGTCAGGCTTCCGGCCAGCCGCCGCTACAAGGGGTCCTGGCGGGCCTCCGGCAGCTCGCGGCAACCGCGCCTCCGGGTGCCGCCCGGCGTGCGCCACAACGCCTGCCCACGGCTCCGGAGACGGGCCCGAACGCGACACACGGGGTCCTGGCGGGCCTCCGACAGCTCGCGGCAACCACACCTCCAGGTGCCACCCAGCATGCGCCGCAACGCCTGCCCACGGCTCCGGAGACGGGCCCGAACGCGACACACGGGGGCCTAGCGGGCCTCCGGCAGGTCGCCCCGACCGCACCTCCGCGTGCCAGGTAGCGTGCGCCGCAACGCCTGCCCCCGGCTTCGGAGGCGCGTCGGGCGTGACCGGGCCCGCCGGCCCCGCGCGGGATCTGACCTTCGTTTCGAACAGGCCTGAGCCCGCCGTCGCGGTGACGTCCGCGATCTCGCCCTGTAGCGCGCAGCGCACGAGGCGCGTTCCCTGTGCCTCCGCCACCCGTCCGGCTTTGGCGCACGCCCCGGAGCCACCATCCATCCAGTGGTCCGCGGCAGCGAGCGCCGCCAAGTCGGCTGCTCCGCCTGCCCGATGGCGGGCGACGATCACCTGGCCCATCGCGAGGACCGCGCCGCAGATCACGCACAGCACAGCCATCACGACCACCACCCAGACAGTGGCCGCTCCCCGGTCCGTCGCGTCCCCGGCATGAGCCCGCCTCCTCACGCGCCCACCCCCACCGTCTCCTCCGCCAACGCCACCGCCTCCGACCGCAGCCGCAGCCCGAGCCCCAGTGCTTGAGGACCTGGCGATTCCGCCACGACCTCCACCCGCACCAGGTCCCCGTCACGCCGCACGGCCACCGCCGCGCCCCGCGGCGCCGCCTGTCGAGCCGCTGCCACCGCCGCGCTCTCGGGGTCCTGCCTGGCCATCGCGCGCGCCCCGGCCCGCGCCGCGTCCACGCACTGGATCTGCGCGGACGCGGTCAGCAACGCCCAGACCAGCGCCATCGTGAACAGCACGAGCGTGGGCAGCACCACGGCCGCCTCGGCCGTCACGAAGCCCCGGTCCCCGAGACGGCCCCGGCCGCCCCGCCCCCGCTCAGAACTGGACATCGAGCGCCTTCTCCACGACCGCCTGCAACGCCGCCCTGACCTGCCCGCTCGTCACCACCTTGTAGAGCAGTCCGGCGAACCCCACCGCTGCGATGAGCCCCATCGCGTACTCCGAAGTGACCATCCCCGCGTCCCCCCGCACCGCACGCGCCCTGCGTCGCAGCGCCCGTGCACACAGCTGTCCCCACATTTCAACCCCCGTGAAATTTCCGTATGTTCAGGTCCCAGCAGCTCTTCTTCACGAAGCCGCTGGTCAACTACCGAGCCGTCGAGCCACTCAGATGCCGCTCAACAACCCGCCCGCCAGACCGATCACCACAGGCAGCACCCCCACCGCGATGAACGCGGGCAAGAAGCACAGCCCCACCGGCACCGTCATCAGCACCCCGGCCCTGCGCGCCGCAGCCGTGGCCATCCGGCCCCGTTCCGCCCGGCAGTCCGCTGCCAGCCTGGCCACCGGCTCCGCCGCCGGAGCTCCCGAGTCCCCCGCCCGCTCCAGCAGGCGAGCCAGCGCCCCCGCGCCCGGTATCGCGCCCAACCTCCGCCACGCGTCGACTGGTTCACCACCGAGCCGCACCTCCGCGGCCCCCTGCGCCAGCCGCTCCCCGACCGGCCCCTTCAGCGCCTCACCAACAGCCTGAGCCGCCACGACAGGCCCCGCTCCCGCAGCAACACAAGCCGCCAACAGGTCAGCGGCCAAGGGCAGTTGCCGCGCCGCCTCCACCGCGTCGAAGTCAGAGACCTGTACACCCCGCCCCCGCCACCAACGCCACGCCCCATACCCGGCACCCACCCCCACCAGGCCCCCCGAAACCCCGCCCACCAGCACCCACCCGGCGCTCACCGCCCCGGCCACCACCAGCCACCCCCGCACCGCACCCGGCCACCGCAGCCACTGCCTCCGCGAACCCCCCGGCCGCCGGTCCTCCACGCCCAGTACGACCCCTGCACGCCCCCGCACCGCCCCTTCACGCCGCGCCGCAAGGGCAGCCGACATCAGCCACAACACGGCCGTCGCACCCCACACGGCCACCCCCAGCTTGTGGACAACAAGGCTCATCGCTCCTCCGCCCCTCGCACGATCCGCAACGCCCACCACACGCCAACCCCCTCCAACGCCCCGCCCACCGCCAGACACCCGAGCCCCGCCCCCGTATGCAGCAACACCCGTAAGGGCGACGCACCCAGCGCGCTCCCCATGAGCAGCCCGAGGATCGGTAGCCCCGCGAGCATCACCGCCGTCGACCTCGCTCCCGCCAACTGGGCCCGCAGGTCGGCGCGTTGGTCCCGCTCCGCCCGCAGCGCGCCCTCCAGCCGCTCAAGCCCCGCCGCGAGCCCCGCGCCACGGTCCACCGCCACCCGCCAGCACGCCGCGAGCCCCACCAGGCCCCGCGCCCCCGGCTCCCGCGCCGCCTCCTCCAGCGCTCCCGGCACATCCCCGCCGAACCGCGCTGCCGCCAGCACCCCGGCGCGCGCCTCCCCCAGCCCGTAGCCAGATCCAGTTCCAGCAAGCCCGGGGCCGTCCCCGCCCGCCGCGGCCCGCAACGCCTCCCCCGGCTGCCGTCCGGCCCGCACCTCCCCCGCGAGCTCCCCGCACAACGCGATCACCGCCGTGGCCACGCGCTCCATTTCGAGCCGTGCGTCCCTGCGCCGCCGTACGCGCCGCAGCAACGGCACCCCGGCCGCCCCCAGGACCAGCGGCAGCACGGACTCCCCGAGCAGCGCGACCGCCGCCCCGGCCGCCAGGACCCACCACTCGTGCCGCACTCGGCCGCCGGCCAAGCCCACCGCCCGCTGCCACGCCGAAGCCTCCGAGCGGGGCGCGGAGCCGCCCGCGAGCACCGCGCTCGCCCGACGTCGCCCCCGGTCCCGTCCGACCATCAGCCAGGCCGCGCCTCCCGCGCACACGGCCGCCACCATCCCCACCACGCTCATCCCCCATCACTCCAACCGCCGTTCGCCAGCAGCGATTTCAGCCGCTCCCAGCCCCGCTCGCGGACAAACTCCTTCTCGCCCCACCGCAGGGCCGGCACCGTCACCACAAGGCCGGACGGATCGCGTTCCAGGACATGCACCTCGGCGACGCGCCGCCGTCCGGCCCGGTCCCGTACGAGATGGAGCACCACGGACAGCGCTGCCGCCAACTGGCTGTGCAGGGCTGCCCGGTCGAGCCCCGCCGCCGTACCCAGCGCCTCCAGGCGTGCGGGCACGTCCCCCGCGGCGTTGGCGTGCACCGTGCCGCAGCCGCCCTCGTGGCCGGTGTTCAACGCGGCCAGGAGGTGGACCACCTCCGCGCCCCGCACCTCACCCACGACCAGCCGGTCCGGGCGCATCCGCAGCGCCTGCCGCACCAGATCGTCGAGGCCGACCTGACCTGCCCCCTCCTGGTTGGCCGGCCTGGCCTCCAGTCGCACCACGTGCGGGTGGTCGGGGCGCAGCTCGGCCGAGTCCTCGGCGAGCACGATCCGCTCCCCCGGCCCGACGAGACCGAGGAGCGCGCTCAGCAGCGTCGTCTTGCCCGACCCCGTCCCGCCGCTGATCAAGTAGGAGAGCCGGGCGTCCAGCAGCGCCCGCAGGACCCGGTCCCCGCCCGGTGGCACCGTCCCCGCCGCGGTCAGTTCCGCGAGGGTGAAGGCCCGGGGGCGCACCACACGCAAGGAGAGGCAGGTCGACGCGACGGCGATCGGGGGCAGCACCGCGTGGAGACGGGTGCCGTCCGGGAGCCGTGCGTCCACCCAGGGCCTGGCGTCGTCGAGTCTGCGCCCCGCCACGGCCGCGAGCCGCTGTGCGAGCCGCCGCACCGCCGCCGCGTCCTCGAAGGACACCCCGGTCAGCTCCAGGCCTCCGCCGCGGTCCACCCACACCCGGTCGGGCGCCGACACCAGCACGTCGGTCACCGAGTCGTCCGCGAGCAACGTCTCCAGGGGCCCCGCGCCCACCAGCTCCGATCGCAGCCGCGCCGCCGCTCCCAGGACTTCCGCGTCGCCGAGCACCCTGCCCTGGGCCCGCAGCGCCTCGGCCACGCGGGCCGGAGTCGGCTCCGTCCCGTTCTCCGCGAGCCACTGGCGCACCCCGTCCAGCATCCTGGCCCCGACGACGGCGCTCATGAGCCCCCTCCGGTGACGTCGACCGGAACCCGGTCCCAGAACGCCGTGCAGAAGCGCGCCAGCGGGCCCCGCGCCGCACCCCCGGGCGGCATCCCCCCTGCCTGAGCCGCCAACAGCCCGGCTTCCCGCGGAAGTTCGCCGACGAGCGGCAGCCCGAGCAGTCGCGCGACCTCCTCCGCGTCGAACGCACCGAGGCCGTCGAGTCCGCCCCCGGTGCGGCCCGCGCCGGCCCTGCCGACCACCACGCGCAGGTCCCGCAGCACCATCCCCACCGCCGAGGCGACCCGTCGGGATCCGGCCACCGCGCGCAGCTCCGGAGGCACCACGATGAGCCCCAGATCCACTTGGGCCAGCGCCTCGGCCACTCCTTCGTCCACGCGCCGCGGCAGGTCCACGACGACCACGCCACCCCGCCTGCGGGCCGCTGCGATCACCGCCCGCATGGCATCGGGCGGAATGACCACCGCGTCACCCCGATCCCAGCTCAGGACCCGCAAGGAGTGCAGCTCGGGCAGCGACTCCTCGAGCGCGCCTCCACCGACCCGGCCCCTGGACTGCGCGAAGGCGGGCCATCGCAGCCCGTCGGCCGCCTCGCCGCCGAGCAGCACGTCGAGCCCGCCGCCGAGCGGATCGGCGTCCACGAGCATCGTGCGTCGGCCCGCGCGGGCGGCGGTGACGGCCAGCGCGCACGCCAGCGTCGACGCCCCGGCTCCCCCGCTCCCGCCGATGACCCCCACCGTGAGGGCTGGCCGCCCCACGCCCTCGGCGACATCGGCGATGCGGTCCACGAGCCAGCGCTCGCCATCGGGCAGGACCAGGACATGGTCGGCACCGATCTCCACCGCGCGCTGCCAGACCCCGGAGTCGTCCTGATCGCGCCCGACCAGCACGACCCCACGCCTGCGCACGGCTCCCCGCACTCGGTCCACCGCGTCGTCCCCGACCAGGATCAGCGGCGCCGCGTCCCAGCCGCCTCTGCGCTCCGGCACGCCGTGCTGCACTTCGGGCCGCGCCCCCGCCGCGGCGCACAGCCGAAGCAGGTCGTCCAGCAGGTCCACATCTTCCGTGACGATCAGCGGTCCGCCTTGCCGTCCGTCGGACGACGGCGGCCCGTCACGTGTAATCACTCCAGCCACGATCTCCAGCCCCCTCTCACTGCAAGCCCGTTGAATGCCGCGTTCCACATGAGCGATGAGCCGGCCAAAGCAATCCGGCCATGAACTTCGCGTGCAGAACGAGCGGAATCAGCGTGCAGCGATCGGGGATAACGTGTGGATCTTGGTCAATAACTGTGGACAACGCGGGGGCTGTGAATATCCCCATCACCCATACCGGTGACATCTCAAGGACTTCCACAGAGCAGCCTGATGACTACGCACAGTGACGAATCGTGGGCATGCGAAAAGATCGCCACAACGGCGGCCGGATGGCGCCTGGCGATCGAATGAGGGTCGTAAGAGGCCCGGAAAACCCATCCGGACATGCGACGACCCCCGCCGGGGGGGAGAGCGGGGGTCGTCCCCACGGTCCGACTCGGGGGGGGAGGAGCCAGACCGGGTTAGCACGGTCGCGAACGATCCGTGACTTCCATGGTGTACCCGAGAGCCTTCTCAGGCAAACCCACGCGCCTCACCTTACGCCGAATGGTGGGCGCCTATGCTCGACCTCGTGGAAAACCACTCCTTGCCTCGCACAGCCGCCTTCTTTGACCTGGACAAGACGGTCATTGCGAAGTCGAGCACACTCACCTTCAGCAAGTCGTTCTACCAAGGCGGCCTGATCAACCGCAGAGGAGTACTGCGAACCGCATATGCGCAGTTCGTCTTCCTCGCCGGCGGGGCCGATCACGACCAGATGGAGCGGATGCGCGAGTACCTGTCCGCGCTCTGCCGCGGATGGAACGTGCGGCAGGTCAAGGAGATCGTCGCCGAGACGCTGCACGACCTGATCGACCCGATCATCTACGACGAGGCCGCGTCCCTCATCGAGGAGCACCACACCGCGGGCCGGGACGTCGTCATCGTCTCCACGTCGGGCGCCGAGGTGGTCGAGCCGATCGGCGAAATGCTCGGCGCGGATCGGGTGGTGGCGACCCGGATGGTGGTCGGCGACGACGGCTGCTTCACCGGAGAGGTGGAGTACTACGCCTACGGCCCCACCAAGGCGACCGCGATCAAGGAACTCGCCGAGTCCGAGGGATACGACCTCGGCCGCTGCCACGCCTACAGCGACTCGGCGACCGATCTCCCCATGCTCGAGTCCGTGGGCCATCCACACGCGGTGAACCCCGATCGCGCTCTGCGCCGCGAGGCTCTCGCGCGCGGGTGGCCGATTCTCGACTTCCACCGCCCGGTCCGGCTCAAGGAGCGACGCCGGAAGCCGTCGCGGCCCGCGGTCGTCGCGGTGGCGGCCGTGGGCGCCGCCGCGGCCACGGCGGGCCTGGTGTGGTTCGTGAGCCGCCGCCGGACCACACGTGACCGATTCGCCCTTATTTGAACCTAAAAGTAAAGAAGTAACGCCAGGACTTCCGCTTGCCCCATGACAGGAGTACAAAGGAGTCAACGGCCCGCGAGACCAAGGACATCCGAGAGGATTACCTTTAAACGCAATCACGGCCCCACGGACCGGAGCATGAACACCGAGCACCCACGCGACGTCGACCCGTCGATTACGGGCCAGCCGCACCAGGTGACGGGCTAAGTTCCCGACCTGATGGGCATCTCTCGAGGACGCTTGGTAACACGGTGAACATGCCAGCGGCGGTGCGAGACGTTTCGTACCGCCGCATCCCTGTGCAGGCTCTGTGCAGCCCTCAGGCCGCGCCGCGCTGCATCGCCTCACAGACCGCCGTCGACTCCCTGGCCCCCAGTTCGACCGCGCGGCCGCAGTGGGCGATCCAGGCGACCATCCCCTCCGGCGTCCCTGACGCATAGCCGTCGAGCGCCCCCACATAGGCCGCCCGCCCCTGTTCCGCGTGCCCGGCCTCCGCCGGGCAGACGGACTTCGGGTCGAGCCCGCTGCCCACCAGGACGATGCGCTCGGCCGCCCGCGCGACCAGGCCGTTGTGCGAGCCGAAGGGGCGCAGGCTGAGCAGTTCGCCGTGCACCACGGCCGCCGTCACGAGGGCCGGCGCGGAGCCTCCCGCGATGATGAGCCGCGAAAGGCCCTCCAGGCGGCCGGCCACCTCGCCGGAGTCCGGCACGTCCAGTTCGACGAGCGGCTCGTCGACCGGCTCGCCTGCCAGGCGTGGCCGCCCCGCCGCCTCGTCGCTCTCCGCGGCGGCCACCAGATGGAGGCGCGCGAGGACCCGGAGCGGTGACTGCCGCCAGATGGACAGGAGTTGGCCGGCCTCCGCGGTCAGCCGCAGGGCCGCGCCGACCGTGCGGGCCTCGCCGTCGCCGCCGAAATCGCTGCGTCGGCGTACCTCTTCGAGTGCCCAGTCGGCACCGGAGAGCGCCGCCGAGCCGCGGGCGCCGCGCAGCGCCGCCTCGGAGGTGATCTCGTTGCTGCGGCGCCGCATGATGCGGTGGCCGTAGACCCGGTCCACGGCCTTGCGCACGGAGTCCACGGAGTCGGCCACACCGGGCAGTGCGCCCAGGGCCGCGAGCGGATCGGCTGTCGTACTCATGAGTACGACCCTACGCACCTCCGGCGGCCACCCCACGAAGGAGTGGTCTTCTTCACGCCGCATCGATACGGCAGGCGATCTTCCGACTACCCTTGGTGAACATGAAGATCGCTTTCGTAGGGAAGGGCGGCAGCGGCAAGACCACGCTGTCCTCGCTCTTCATCCGCCACCTCGCCGCTACCGGAGCGCCGGTCCTCGCGGTGGACGCCGACATCAACCAGCACCTGGGCCCCGCGCTCGGCCTCGACGAGGCGGACGCCGCCGCGCTGCCCGCCATGGGGGCGCGCCTCCCTCTGATCAAGGAGTACCTGCGGGGCTCCAATCCGCGGATCGCCTCTGCCGACACGATGATCAAGACGACACCGCCCGGCGAGGGCTCGCGGATCCTGCGGGTGCGCGAGGACAACCCCGTGTACGACGCGTGTGCGCGGCCGGTGGAACTCGACGACGCGGCCGTCCGTTTGATGGTCACAGGGCCGTTCACCGAAGCCGACCTCGGTGTCGCCTGCTACCACTCCAAGACGGGGGCGGTGGAGCTGTTCCTGAACCACTTGGTCGACGGACGCGACGAGTACGCGGTCGTCGACATGACCGCGGGTTCGGACTCCTTCGCGTCCGGCATGTTCACCCGCTTCGACATGACGTTCCTGGTGGCCGAGCCGACCCGCAAGGGGGTCTCCGTCTATCGCCAGTACAAGGAATACGCACGGGACTTCGGCGTCGACCTCAAGGTCGTCGGCAACAAGGTGCAGGGCCAGGACGACGTCGACTTCCTGCGCGAGCAGGTCGGCGACGACCTCCTGGTGACGGTCGGGCACTCGGACTGGGTGCGCGCCATGGAAAAGGGCCGCCCGCCCCGGTTCGAGTTCCTCGAGGACGACAACCGCCGTGCCCTGCAAGCACTTCAGGGCGCCGTCGACACCTCGTACGACCGCAGGGACTGGGACCGCTACACCCGTCAGATGGTCCACTTCCACCTGAAGAACGCACAGAGCTGGGGCAACGAGAGGACGGGTGCCGACCTGGCCTCCCAGGTCGACCCCGCCTTCGTTCTGCGTGAGCAGGCCGTGGCCACGGCCTGAGTTCTGTGACCTGAACTCTCCGGGGAGAGTCAGGACTTGGACGCCGGGGCTCCCGGGACGCCCTTCGGAGCCGGTGCGGGCTGGGCGGAGAGGAAGGACGTCCAGCCCTCCTTCGGCGCCTTGCCGACCGGGAGCTTGGTGAGGCGCTGCACGGTCTGCGGGTCCTGGGCGTCGAGCCAGTCGGCGAGTTGACGGAAGGAGACGCAGCGCACGTCGCGCTTGGTGCAGACCGACTCGATCGTCTCCTCGATGGCGCGCATGTACGTGCCGCCGTTCCAGGACTCGAAGTGGTTGCCGATGATCAGCGGGGCGCGGTTGCCCTTGTAGGCGCGGTCGAATCCCTCGAGCAGACCGTCGCGCATCTGGTCACCCCAGTACTCGTGCTTGCTGGGGTCGCCCTGCGATGTCGTGCCCGACTGGTTGACCATGAAGTTGTAGTCCATGGTCAGCGTCTCGAACTTGCGGCCGGGCACGGGGACCAGCTGCATCGACAGGTCCCAGAGGCCTTCCTTCTTCTTCGGCCAGACCTGGTTGTTGACGCCGCTGGTGTCGTAGCGGAAGCCCAGTTCGCGGGCCGCCCGCATGAAGTTCTTCTGGCCTTCGAGGCAGGGCGTGCGGGCGCCGATGAGTTCCTTGTCGTAGTCGAAGGGCAGCGGCTGCGCCTTCTTCATGCCCGTGTTCGTCTTCCAGGACTTCACGAAGGACTTGGCCTGCTTGATCTCGCTCTTCCAGTCGGCGACCGACCACTCGCCCACGCCCCGGCCGGCGCCGCAGAAGTGACCGTTGAAGTGGGTGCCGACTTCATTGCCCTCGAGCCAGGCGCCGCGGAGCTGCTCCACGGTGTCCTTGATTCCCTCGCGGTCGTTGAAGCCGATGTCCGAGCTGCCGGACTGGTGTTGCGGCGGGTCGTAGAGCTTCCGCTTCGCCTCCGGAAGCATGTACACGCCGCTGAGGAAGTACGTCATCGTGGCGTCGTTCCGCTTGGCCACCTTGCGGAAGTGCGAGAAGAGCTTCTGGCTGTCCTCGCCCGCACCGTCCCAGGAGAAGACGACGAACTGGGGCGGCTTCTGGCCGGGTCTCAGGCGGGTGGGCTCGGGCAGGTTCGGCTGCCGTCCGGTGAAGGCGGTCGAGCCGTCACCGATCATGCGGACGGCGCTCTTGGGGGCCTGGGCCGGGGCTGGCTTCTTGGCGCCCGGCGCGCCTGCCTTGGAGCCGGTGTCGCCGCTCGAGCAACCGGCCAGTACCGCGACGCATGCCACGAGGGCGGTGGTGCCCGCGGCGATCCGCTGGGTCCTCTGGGTGGCGGCCATCTTCCGCCCACCTTCTTCCTTCAAGTCGGCTTCGAACCGGGGCACGGGCTGCAGACGAGCTGCAGGAGAGCCCACGGGGGCACGCCAGGGGTCACCGCCGGGAGGAGTTTGGGCCGTAATTGCCCGGAAATGACCCATAGCGACGCCAACGTCGCACGAAGGCATTAGGCAGATGTTCCGACAAGCCGATGAATAGTTTTAATCACCCTTCGGAGTGATCTAGTGCCCCATTTGCCCCGCTTGCCTATCCCATGTCTTTACTCTGCATTACGATTCGTTTACCGAGAGTGGAGATATCCCGCCGCTGCAACGCCGTGACCCACGGCCGCGACCCGCCCTCCGGAAACCTCCGGAGGACCCCTTGTCCCGCGACCGCGCTGCCCCGGAGGAGACGGGAAACCATGTCTGCCTGCGTCCCCACCCATGCCGCCGAATCGGCCCACGCGTCACGCGACCACGAGCCCCACGCGCCGCCGCCCGGCAAGTTCCGCAAGTTCCGTAGGTTCCGCATCGCCGGCGCCGACGTCTCCGCGTCGATCGCCGTCTTCCTGATCGCCCTGCCGCTGTCCCTCGGCATCGCGCTCGCCACCGGCGCACCGCTCCAGGCGGGCCTCGTCGCCGCCGCCGTCGGCGGTCTGGTCGCCGGATGGGTCGGCGGATCGCCGCTGCAGGTCAGTGGTCCCGCCGCAGGGCTCACGGTCGTCACCGCCGACCTCATCCAGCAGTACGGCTGGCGGACCACCTGCGCCATCACCGTTCTCGCCGGAGTCGCCCAGATCGGCCTCGGCTTCCTGCGCGTGGCCCGCTCGGCGCTCGCCGTCAGCCCGGCCGTCGTGCACGGCATGCTGGCCGGCATCGGCGTCGCCATCGCCGTCGCGCAGCTGCACATCGTGCTCGGCGGCACCCCGCAGAGCGCCGTGCTCGACAACCTCCGCGCCCTGCCCGCCCAGCTGGCCGATCTGCACCCGGCCGCGCTCTCGATCAGCGTGCTGACCCTGGCGGTGCTGCTGCTCTGGCCGCGGATTCCCGGCCCGGCGGGCAAAGCCCTCCGTGTCGTACCAGCTCCCCTGGTCTCCGTTGCCGTGGCGACGGCCGTCGCCGTGTTCGCCGGGCTGAGCGTGGCCAGGGTCGACCTGCCGTCCTGGCGCAGTCACGCGCTGGTCGGCCTGCCCGAAGGGCCCGCACTCGGGCTCGTCGCCGCCGTCCTCACGATCACGCTGGTCTGCAGCGTGCAGTCACTGCTCGGTGCCGTCGCCGTGGACAAGCTCGCCTCGGGGCGGCGCGACCCGAGCGCCGGCGCCGTCCGCTCCGACCTCAACCGCGAACTGCTCGGCCAGGGCGCCGCCAACGCCGTGTCCGGGGCGCTCGGCGGGCTCCCCGTCGCCGGAGTCGCGGTGCGCAGCACGGCGAATGTGCGGGCCGGCGCCGTCAGCCGGAACTCCACGATGCTGCACGGCGTTTGGGTAGTAGTGGCCGCCCTGCTCCTGGTCCCCCTCCTCGAGCTGATCCCGCTCGCCGCGCTCGCCGCCCTGGTGATGGCGGTCGGCATCCAGATGGTGAGCCTGAACCACATCCGGGTCATCACCCGCCACCGCGAGATCCTCGTGTACACCACGACGACCCTCGGTGTGGTCTTCGTCGGTGTGCTCGAAGGTGTGGCCATCGGCGTCGCCGTCGCCGTGGCCGTCGCGCTGCACCGCCTCGCCCGCACGCGCATCACCCACACCGAGGAGGGCGGGGTCCACCACGTGCGCGTGCGCGGGCAGTTGACCTTCCTCGCCGTGCCGCGACTGAGCAGGGCGTTGCATCTCGTGCCCCAGGGCGCGTCGACCATCGTCGAGTTGGACGGCTCGTTCATGGACCACGCGGCCTACGAAACGCTGCAGTGCTGGCAGGACGCGCACGCCGCGCAGGGCGGCGCCGTCGAGGTGACCGGGCGTGCCGGGACGCGGATCGCCGAGCCCGCCAGCTCGTCGCACTCCTGCTGCCGGCCCTGGACGGCCTGGCGCAACCACCACTGCGACCGGCCCCAGGAAGCGCCCCAGGGCGAGGGGCAGCCCAGCGGGCATCAACTGGAAAGCGGCATCAGCGCCTTCCAGCGGAACACGGCTCCGCACGTGCGGAGCGAGCTCGCCCGGCTCGCACGCGAGGGCCAGCAGCCCTCGCAGCTCTTTCTGACCTGCGCCGACTCCCGTCTCGTCACCTCGATGATCACGTCGAGCGGCCCCGGCGACCTCTTCGTCGTCCGCAATGTCGGCAATCTGGTTCCGCTGCCGGGCGCCGAGAGCGGCGACGACTCGGTGGCCGCCGCGATCGAGTACGCGGTCGACGTACTGAAGGTGCGGTCCATCACCGTGTGCGGGCACTCCGGGTGCGGGGCGATGCAGGCGCTGCTCACCACCCCGCCCGGGGGCGCCCGGACGCCCCTGAAGCGGTGGCTGCGGCACGGGGCACCGAGCCTTGAGCGCATGGCGGCCCACGAGAAGGAGGGCTGGGCGCGGCTCGCCGGGCGGGCACCCGCCGACGCGGTCGAGCAGCTCTGTCTGACCAACGTGGTCCAGCAGTTGGAGCACCTGCGCGGCCACGAGGCCGTGGCGCGCCGCATGGCCGAGGGCGCCCTCGAACTGCATGGCATGTACTTCCATGTCGGCGAGGCACAGGCCTACTTGCTCACCGGCAGCGCGGAGGCCGTATTCGACCAGGTGACGCCGTCACCGCACCAGGGAACACCGCGTGAGGAGCCGCCCTCCCGAGTAAAGGTCTAAACCAATTTTCGGCAGGCTCTTGTCACCGAGGGTTCGCGTCTGATGAGCTGTGGCTTTGGACACAACGGACACCCTGGGAATGGGAGATGTCGTGAGCAACGAAAGCCTGGCCAACCTTCTTAAAGAAGAGCGAAGGTTCGCGCCACCGGCCGACCTGGCGGCCAACGCCAACGTCACCGCGGAGGCGTACGAACAGGCCAAGGCTGACCGGCTCGGCTTCTGGGCCGAGCAGGCCCGCCGGCTGACCTGGGCCACCGAACCGACCGAGACGCTCGACTGGTCGAACCCGCCCTTCGCGAAGTGGTTCGCCGACGGGAAGCTGAACGTCGCGTACAACTGCGTCGACCGCCACGTCGAGGCGGGCCACGGCGACCGTGTGGCGCTCCACTTCGAGGGTGAGCCCGGCGACAGCCGGGCCATCACCTACGCCGAGCTCAAGGACGAGGTCAGCCGGGCCGCCAACGCGCTGTCCGAGCTGGGCGTCGGGCAGGGTGACCGCGTCGCCGTCTATCTGCCGATGATCCCCGAGGCCGTCGTGTCGATGCTGGCCTGCGCCCGTATCGGCGCCGCGCACTCCGTGGTCTTCGGCGGCTTCTCCGCCGACGCCATCGCCGCGCGCGTGAAGGACGCCGACGCCAAGGTCGTCATCACCTCCGACGGCGGCTACCGCAGGGGCAAGCCCGCCGCCCTGAAGCCCGCGGTCGACGACGCCGTCTCGCGCGAGGGCAGCTCCATCGAGCATGTCCTCGTCGTGCGCCGCACCGGCCAGGACGTGGCGTGGACCGAGGGCCGCGACGTGTGGTGGCACGAGCTCACCGAGCGCCAGTCCACCGAGCACACCCCCGAAGCCTTCGACGCCGAGAACCCGCTGTTCATCCTCTACACCTCGGGGACGACGGGTAAGCCCAAGGGCATCCTCCACACCTCCGGCGGCTATCTCACCCAGGCCGCGTACACCCACCACGCCGTCTTCGACCTCAAGCCGGAGACCGACGTCTACTGGTGCACGGCCGACATCGGCTGGGTCACCGGGCACTCGTACATCACGTACGGCCCGCTGGCGAACGGCGCGACGCAGGTCATGTACGAGGGCACGCCCGACACCCCCCACCAGGGGCGCTTCTGGGAGATCGTCCAGAAGTACGGGGTGACCATCCTCTACACCGCGCCGACCGCGATTCGTACGTTCATGAAGTGGGGCGACGACATCCCCGCGAAGTTCGACCTCTCCAGCCTGCGGGTCCTCGGGTCGGTCGGTGAGCCGATCAACCCCGAGGCCTGGATGTGGTACCGCAAGAACATCGGCGCCGACAAGTGCCCCATCGTGGACACCTGGTGGCAGACCGAGACCGGCGCGATGATGATCTCGCCGCTGCCGGGCGTGACCGAGACCAAGCCGGGCAGCGCCCAGCGCGCGCTGCCGGGCATCGCCGCGACCGTCGTCGACGACGAGGCGCGCGAAGTGCCCGACGGCGGTGGCGGCTATCTCGTCCTGACCGAGCCGTGGCCCTCGATGCTGCGCACCATCTGGGGCGACGACCAGCGTTTCATCGACACCTACTGGTCGCGCTTCGAGGGCAAGTACTTCGCCGGGGACGGTGCCAAGAAGGACGACGACGGCGACATCTGGCTGCTCGGCCGTGTGGACGACGTGATGCTCGTGTCCGGGCACAACATCTCCACCACCGAGGTCGAGTCGGCGCTCGTCTCGCACCCGTCGGTCGCCGAGGCGGCCGTCGTGGGCGCGGCGGACGAGACCACCGGTCAGGCCATCGTCGCGTTCGTGATCCTGCGGGGCACGGCGAACGCCGACGACGAGGGGCTCGTGGCGGACCTGCGGGGCCACGTGGGCACGGCCCTCGGTCCGATCGCCAAGCCGAAGCGCATCCTTCCGGTGGCCGAGCTGCCGAAGACGCGGTCCGGGAAGATCATGCGGCGCCTCCTGCGTGATGTCGCCGAGAACCGCGAGCTGGGTGATGTCACCACGCTCACGGACTCCTCCGTGATGGACCTGATCCAGACGAAGCTGCCGGCCGCGCCGAGCGAGGACTAGTCAGACCTGAGGCATCGAAGGGCACCCGGCACCGCGCCGGGTGCCCTTCTTGCGCATAAAGTGACGATCACCGGATACGTCCGGACGCACGTTAGGTACGCTAAGGACCGCGTCAACAACGCAACAAGAAGACATCACAAAGAGACGCGACAAGAAGTACTAGGTGCGCCGGGAAGTCTGGTCGGCAAGCGATTCGTCCTGCCCACCGACCGGAGGTCGACCCCCGTGGCCGCGCCCGCACCCAGCAACACACCCCGCGACAAGCGCAAGGTTCTCGGACGGCTCTCGCTGCCCGAACGGACCTTCGTCGCGAACGCGCTGCGCACCGAGACCGTCGGCGGTGTCCTCCTCCTCGTCGCCGCCGTCACCGCGCTGATCTGGGCGAACACCGCCAGCGGCTCGTACGAGTCCGTGAGCGGCTTCCATCTGGGGCCCGGCGCCCTCGGCCTCGACCTCTCCATCCAGCACTGGGCGGCCGACGGACTGCTCGCCGTCTTCTTCTTCGTCGCCGGCATCGAGCTCAAGCGTGAACTCGTCGCGGGCGATCTGCGCGACCCGAAGGCCGCCGCGCTGCCCGTCGTCGCCGCGCTCTGTGGCATGGCCGTACCC
Source organism: Streptomyces sp. Je 1-332 (assembly GCF_040730185.1). Lineage (NCBI taxonomy): Bacteria > Bacillati > Actinomycetota > Actinomycetes > Kitasatosporales > Streptomycetaceae > Streptomyces > Streptomyces sp. Je 1-332. The sequence continues at coordinate 4,404,136 of NZ_CP160402.1, read as the reverse complement.
GCTCTGGTGTACGTCCTGGTCAACACCGTCGGCGGCGGTTCGCTCGACGGCTGGGCCGTGCCGACCGCCACGGACATCGCCTTCGCGCTCGCCGTCCTCGCGGTCATCGGCACCTCGCTGCCCTCCGCGCTGCGCGCCTTCCTGCTCACGCTCGCCGTCGTCGACGACCTCTTCGCCATCCTGATCATCGCGGTGTTCTTCACCAGCGACCTCAACTTCGCGGCCCTCGGCGGCGCGTTCATCGGGCTCGCGGTCTTCTGGTTGCTGCTCCGCAAGGGCGTACGCGGCTGGTACGTCTACGTTCCGCTGGCCCTCGTCATCTGGGGGCTGATGTACAACAGCGGCATCCACGCCACGATCGCCGGTGTCGCGATGGGCCTGATGCTGCGCTGCACGCGCCGCGACGGCGAGGAGCACTCGCCGGGCGAGCACATCGAACACCTGGTGCGCCCCCTGTCCGCCGGACTCGCCGTGCCGCTGTTCGCGCTGTTCAGCGCGGGTGTCGCGGTGTCGGGCGGCGCACTCGGGGACGTGTTCACCAAGCCGGAGACGCTCGGTGTCGTGCTCGGTCTCGTGCTCGGCAAGGCGGTCGGCATCTTCGGCGGCACCTGGCTCGCCGCCCGCTTCACCAAGGCCGAGCTCAACGACGAACTCGCCTGGCCGGACGTCTTCGCGGTCGCCTCGCTGGCCGGCATCGGCTTCACCGTCTCGCTCCTGATCGGCGAACTCGCCTTCACCGAGGACCCGCTGCTCACCGACGAGATCAAGGCAGCCGTCCTGATGGGCTCTCTCATCGCGGCCGTGCTCTCCGGGATCCTGCTCAAGGTGCGCAACGCCCGCTACCGCGCCCTTTACGACGAGGAGGAGCGCGACGACGACCTCGACGGCATCCCGGACGTGTACGAACAGGACAAGCCGGAGTACCACCTGCGGATGGCCGCGATCTACGAAAAGAAGGCAGCCGAGCACCGCAGGCTTGCCGAAGTGTCGGCCGGGGCACGCGCCGATGACGACGGTCCGGCATGATCTGAGCAGACTTGACTGCTCGGCATGGGCCGGGCGGTCGTATCTGACCAGACGTAGGTGAGCACGCCTGCGCGGACGTACGCAGACTTACGGAGAAGGGGAGAAGCGATGAGCACACCCGACGGGCCCGTCGGCACCGAACGCAGCCTCGGCCAGCTGGTCTCCACGGCGACCAGCGAGATGTCCGCCCTGATGCACGACGAGATCGCGCTGGCCAAGGCCCAGCTGCGCCAGGACGTCAAGCGGGGTGCGGTCGGCGGCGGCGCGTTCGCCGCCGCGGGCGCTGTGCTGCTCTTCTCGCTGCCGATGCTGAGCTTCGCCCTCGCGTACGGCATCCGCACCTGGAGCGGGTGGAACATGGCGATCTGCTTCGTGCTCTCCTTCGCGGCGAACGTGCTGGTCGCCGGGGTGCTCGCGCTGATCGGCGTCGTCTTCGCGAAGAAGGCCAAGAAGGGCAAGGGCCCGCAGAAGGCCGCCGCCTCGGCCAAGGAGACGGCTGCCGTACTGCAGAACGTCAAGCCGCACCCGCGTTCGATCGGCCCCGCCCCCGTCACCGGTGCCACCCTCGACCGTGGCAGTGAGAAGGCTGCGGCTGTGGCACGCTCGTCTTCATGACGGACCCCGCCACGCCCGCCCCCCATCCGGCCCAACCGACGTCACTCGTACGCATCGAAGGACCGTGGATGCACCGGGACGTCGCCGCCAACGGCGCCCGCTTCCACATCGCCGAGATGGGCGACGGGCCGCTCGTGCTGCTCCTGCACGGCTTCCCGCAGTTCTGGTGGACCTGGCGGCACCAGATGGTGGCCCTCGCCGACGCGGGCTTCCGTGCGGTCGCGATGGACCTGCGGGGTGTCGGCGGCAGCGACCGTACGCCGCGGGGCTACGACCCGGCGAACCTCGCGCTCGACATCACGGGCGTCGTGCGGTCGCTCGGCGAGCCTGACGCCGCGCTCGTCGGGCACGACCTGGGCGGCTACCTCGCGTGGACGGCTGCCGTGATGCGGCCCAAGCTGGTGCGCCGCCTCGCCGTCTCCTCGATGCCGCACCCGCGGCGCTGGCGCTCGGCGATGCTGTCGGACCGCAAGCAGACCTCCGCCGCCTCGTACGTGTGGGGTTTCCAGCGGCCGTGGGTGCCGGAGCGTCAACTCGTCGCGGACGACGCCGCTCTGGTGGGGCGTCTGGTGCGGGACTGGTCGGGGCCGCGGCTTCCGGACGACGAGGCGGTGGACACGTACCGCCGTGCCATGGCGATTCCGTCGACGGCGCACTGCTCGGTCGAGCCGTACCGCTGGATGGTGCGGTCGATGGCCCGCCCTGACGGCATCCAGTTCAACCGGCGCATGAAGCGCCCCGTACGGGTTCCCACGCTGCATCTGCACGGCTCGCTCGACCCCGTGATGCGCACGCGCAGCGCGGCGGGCTCGGGCGAGTACGTCGAAGCGCCTTACCGGTGGCGGCTGTTCGACGGCCTGGGGCACTTCCCGCAGGAGGAGGACCCCGTCGCCTTCTCCACCGAGCTGGTGAACTGGCTGAAGGATCCCGAGCCGGACCGGTAGGCCGTGCGGGGCCCTGAACGGGCCTTGGGCCGAGGCCTGGCGAACACCTGTCCTTCGAACGGCCAATTGCCTCCCGCATAGGCCAATTGGGGCCCGTGGGCGCGATTACCGACCTTGGGGCACGGGCAGACGTCCGGGTATGGGCTGGACGCACGACTACAGTGACGCAGCACGCAACCGCCGCTCGGCCACAGCGCTGAACAGCCGTGAGAGGGGCGGTCCGCATGATCCGGGCCATGAGGGCCCCGCTCAAGGCATCGGCATTCCCCACATCCTGCGCCGCAGGGCCCGCTGGGTCTCGGCGCGGCTGAGGCATACGCGCGACTGATCGCGTCGCTCACGCGCGACTGATCGCATCGCCACGCGTGACTGATCGCCTCGCTCAAGCGCGACTGACCCGGCCGTCCCCCCGGCTGCGCGCCGTCTAGAGCGCGCAACCCTCGCTGTCGACCTCTTGGTTGGCGGTGCGGCCTGCCTTGATGTCCTCGCGGACCTCGTCGGCGGTGAGGGCGTAGCCGGTGTCCGGGTCGTCGAGGGACTTCGCGAACACCACGCCGTAGACCTTGCCTTCGGGCGTGAGCAGCGGGCCGCCGGAGTTGCCCTGGCGGACGGTCGCGTAGAGCGAGTACACATCGCGGCGAACGGTGCCGCGGTGGTAGATGTCCGGGCCGTTGGCCGTGATGCGACCGCGCACGCGCGCGGGCCGGACGTCGTACGGCCCGTTCTCCGGGAAGCCCGCGACGATCGCGTTGTCACCGCTCGCCGCGTCCTTCGACGTGAACTGCAGCGCGGGCGCGTCGAGCGTCGGCACGTCCAGTACGGCGATGTCGCGCTCCCAGTCGTAGAGCACGACCTTGGCGTCGTACGTCCTGCCGTCCCCGCCTATCTGCACCGTCGGCTCGTCCACGCCGCCGACCACGTGCGCGTTGGTCATCACGCGGCGCTCGGAGAAGACGAAGCCGGTGCCTTCGAGGACCTTGCCGCAGCCGCGGGCCTCGCCCTGCACCTTCACGATGGAGCGACGGGCCTTCGTGGCGACCTCGCTCTTGGCGAGCTTGGGGTCGGGGGCCTGGACCTCGGTGATGGGCTCGTTCGAGAACGGGCTGAAGACCTGCGGGAAGCCGTTGCGCGCAAGGACCGAGGAGAAGTCCGCGAACCAGGTGTCGGCCTGGTCGGGCAGCGTGCGCGAGACGCCGAGCAGGATCTTGGAGTTGCGTACTTCCTTGCCGACCGTCGGCAGCGTCGTACCCGCGAGGGCGGAGCCGATCAGCCAGGCGACGAGGAGCATCGCCAGTACGTTGACCAGTGCGCCGCCCGTGGCGTCCAGGGCGCGGGCGGGCTGCCAAGTGATGTATCTGCGGAGCTTGTTGCCCAGGTGCGTGGTGAAGGCCTGGCCGACGGAGGCACAGACGATCACGATGACGACGGCGACGACGGCGGCCGTCGTGCTCACCGCTCCCTCGTCGTCCGTGAGAGCGCCCCAGATGACGGGCAGCAGGTACACCGCGACGAGTCCGCCGCCCAGGAAGCCGATCACCGACAGGATGCCGACGACGAATCCCTGGCGGTAGCCGACGACCGCGAACCATACGGCGGCGACCACCAACAGGATGTCCAGCACGTTCACCGATTCAATCCTCGCCTCGCATCGCGGTCGCCACGTCCCCGCAACCTTGTCATGCGCGCCAGTCGAGCGGCACCTGCTTGGTGCGGTCCCAGGGGCGCTCCCAGCCTGCGAAGTGCAGGATTCTGTCGATCACACCGGCCGTAAAACCCCAGACCAGAGCGGATTCGACGAGGAAGGCCGGGCCTTGGTGGCCGCTCGGGTGAACCGTCGTCGCGCGGTTCCCGGGATCCGTGAGATCGGACACGGGGACCGTGAAGACGCGGGCCGTCTCGGCCGGATCGACGACGCCGACGGGGCTGGGTGATCGCCACCAACCCAGTACGGGCGTGACGACGAAATCGCTCACCGGGATGAAGAGCTTGGGCAGCACGCCGAAGAGCTGGACGCCTCGGGGGTCGAGGCCGGTCTCCTCCTCGGCCTCGCGCAGGGCGGCGCGCAGGGGGCCGTCGGTCAGCGGGTCGCCGTCCTCGGGGTCGAGGGAGCCGCCGGGGAAGGAGGGCTGGCCCGCGTGCGAGCGCAGGCTTCCGGAACGCTCCATCAGGAGCAGCTCGGGGCCGTGTGTGCCCTCTCCGAAGAGGACCAGTACGGCGGACTGGCGGCCGGCGCCGCTCTCCGGGGGCAGGAAGCGGCTGAGCTGGGTCGGCCGGACCGTGTCGGCGGCGCGGGCGACGGGGTCGAGCCAGGCGGGGAGTCCTTCGGTGCTGAGGCGCACGGGGCTGAGGTGCTCGGAGTTGAGGCGCTCGGAGCCGAGGCTCTCGGAGTTGAGGCGCGCGTGTCCGTTGGGGCGTGCGTGTCCGTTGGGGCTGCCTGGTCCCCCGGATCCTTGTCGGGGCTCCTGGCCGTGTCCCTCGAAGCCGTTCCCATCGCTCATGTGCGTATCGCTCGTGTCGGTCGTCTCGCTCGTGTCGCTCGCGTGCGTCATCGGCACCCCCGTCCAACTGTGGACAACGCCTGTGGACCCTTCGTTGGTTCCTCGCTCATGCGGCGCCGAGCGGGGGCGCGGGCTTCCCGGGGTAGTCCGGCGGGGGCTTGAGGCGCTGGCCGGGCAGACCGCCCATCTCGTACTTCAGGAGCTTCTTCGCCTTCTCCGGGTCGGTCTCGCCCTCTCCGTACGACGGACAGAGCTCGGCGATCGGGCAGGCGCCGCAGGCGGGCTTGCGGGAGTGGCAGATCCGGCGGCCGTGGAAGATCACTCGGTGCGAGAGCATCGTCCACTCGCTCTTCGGGAAGAGGTCGGCGATGGCGGCCTCGACCTTCACCGGGTCGGTCTCCTCGGTCCACTTCCAGCGCCGGACGAGCCGCCCGAAGTGGGTGTCCACAGTCAGTCCAGGGACACCGAAAGCGTTCCCGAGCACGACGAACGCGGTCTTGCGTCCTACGCCGGGCAGCTTGACCAGGTCCTCTATGCGGCCGGGGACCTCGCCGCCGTGGTTGTCCCGTAGTGCCGTGGCGAGTCCCATGATCGACTTCGTCTTCGCCCGGAAGAACCCGGTCGGCCGGATCAACTCCTCGACCTCGTCGGGGTTGGCGGCCGCGAGGTCCTCCGGGGTCGGGTACGCGGCGAAGAGGCGCGGAGTCGTCTGGTTCACCCGCAGGTCGGTCGTCTGCGCGGACAGGACCGTGGCGATCAGCAGCTCGAAGGGGTTCTCGAAGTCCAACTCGGGGTGGGCGTACGAGTACACCTCGGCGAGCTCGCGGTTGATGCGGCGGGCTCGGCGGACGAGGGCGGTGTGGGACTCGGGCTTGGCGTCGGCTTTGGCTTTGGGCGTGGGCGTGGGTGCGGGCGTGGGCTTCTTCGCGGGGGCGGTCTTCTTGTTCGCGGGGGCGGTCTTCTTGGCCGGGGTGGCCTTCTTGGTCGGGGTGGCCTTCTTGGCCGCAGCGGTCTTCTTGGCCGGGGTGGATTCCGCCGCGGCCGGGGTGGCCTGTTTCTTCTCCGAAGGCTTCCTCACCGGTGGCACTTTTGTCCCTTTTGTCGCATTCTCTGGTTCAGCGGAAGCCTGTTCGCCCACAGCGGAATCCGGGCAGGCTTTCACCTTCCCAGCGCTCCTGGCCTGTGTGCTCACCGGCTTTTTGGACACCCGGCCAGCCTAGAGCCCGACACTGACATCCGCCCCGGACCCTATGGATCGGCCCCCAATTGGCCCCCTCCCGCACAGCTTGCGACGCCGGTGCGGCAGACTTGTGACTGATCACACTGTTTGGACCGTCCGGCAAAATGGGGGGTCACAGTCCCCTGATGCAGGCCGACAAGGAGAGAACTCGTGGACGACGTTCTGCGGCGCGCCCCGCTCTTCGCGGCGCTCGATGACGAGCAGGCCGCGGAGCTCCGCGCCTCCATGAGTGAGGTGACGCTCGCGCGCGGGGATGCGCTTTTCCATGAGGGTGACCCCGGAGACCGCCTTTATGTGGTCACCGAGGGCAAGGTGAAGCTTCACCGCACCTCACCCGACGGCCGAGAGAACATGCTCGCGGTGCTCGGCCCCGGCGAGCTCATCGGTGAGCTCTCGCTGTTCGACCCGGGCCCGCGTACGGCGACCGCCTCCGCGCTGACCGAGGTCAAGCTGCTGGGCCTCGGCCACGGCGACCTTCAGCCGTGGCTGAACGCGCGGCCCGAGGTGGCCGCGGCGCTGCTGCGTGCCGTTGCCCGGCGCCTGCGCAAGACGAATGACCAGATGTCCGATCTGGTCTTCTCCGACGTGCCCGGGCGTGTGGCCCGCGCCCTCCTCGACCTGTCGCGCCGCTTCGGTGTGCAGTCCGAAGAGGGCATCCACGTCGTGCACGACCTCACGCAGGAAGAGCTGGCCCAGCTGGTCGGCGCGTCCCGCGAGACGGTCAACAAGGCTCTGGCGGACTTCGCGGGGCGCGGCTGGCTTCGGCTTGAGGCGCGTGCGGTGATTTTGCTGGATGTGGAGCGGTTGGCCAAGCGGTCACGCTGACGCTGTTTCGTACGCGGATGGGTCCCGCCTCGTTTTGAGGCGGGGCCCATCCGTGCTTCCGCACAAGCTTTTCCCGCCCACCCACCCGATTGCCCCGCGGTGTGGGGTGGGGTGGGCGAGCGGCCCGGTCTCCCGGATGAGGGTGGGTGGGGGAGGTCGAGGATGAGCGCGGCCCGGTCTCCCGGCTGGGGGTGGGTGGGGCCGCCCGGTCTCCCGGATGAGGGTGGGTAGGGCCGCCCCCGTCTCCCGGACGAGGGTGGGTAGGGCCGCCCCGTCTCTCGGATGAGGGTGGGGTGGTCCGGTGTGGGGAGTTTGGCGGCGGGGGCTTCGTTGGTGGCTAGATCAAGCCGTGTTCTCGCAAGTAGTCCAGTTGCGCCCTCACCGACAGTTCCGCCGCCGGCCACAAGGAGCGGTCCACGTCCGCGTATACGTGGGCGACCACGTCCGACGGGGCCGCGTGGCCGTTCTCCACTGCTGTCTCGACCTGGGCCAGGCGGTTCGCGCGGTGGGCGAGGTAGAACTCGACGGCGCCCTGGGCGTCCTCCAGGACCGGGCCGTGGCCCGGCAGCACCGTGTGCACGCCGTCGTCGACCGTCAGGGACCTCAGCCGCCGCAGGGAGTCCAGATAGTCCCCCAGGCGCCCGTCAGGGTGCGCCACGACCGTCGTACCGCGGCCGAGGACCGTATCCCCCGTCAGGACCGCCTGATCGGCCGGGAGGTGGAAGCAGAGGGAATCCGCGGTGTGGCCCGGCGTCGGGACCACCCGGAGCTCCAGGCCGCCCGTCGTGATCACGTCACCCGCGCCCAGGCCCTCGTCGCCGAGTCGCAGGGCGGGGTCGAGGGCCCGCACCTTGGTGCCGGTCAGCTCGGCGAAGCGGGCTGCGCCCTCCGCGTGGTCGGGGTGGCCGTGCGTGAGGAGGGTCAGCGCGACCCGCTGCCCCGCCTTCTCGGCCGTGGCGATGACGTTCCGGAGGTGTACGTCGTCCAGGGGCCCCGGGTCGATGACGACCGCGAGCCCGGAGTCCGGCTCGGACACGATCCAGGTGTTGGTCCCGTCCAGCGTCATCGCGGACGCGTTGGGAGCCAGGACGTTGACCGCGCGGGCGGTGGCGGGACCACTGATCACTCCGCCCCGGGGCTGCCCGGGTAGAGCGGCGGCTTCGGTCATGCGGAACCCCTCGTGGGGATGTGCTTGGTGAACTCCTCGTGGCCCGGCCACGTCAGTACCAACTCGCCCTCCTCCAGGCGCGCCTGGGCCAGGACCGGGGTGAGGTCGCGCTCCGGGGCGGCGGCGAGGGCCTCCGCGGCCGAACCGTAGGGGCTCAGTTGGCGCAGGGTCGCGATGGTGGGCGGCATCATCAGGAGGTCGCCCTTGTCGTACCCCGCCGTGGCCTCCCCCGGAGCGATCCACACCGTACGGTCGGCCTCCGTGGAGGCGTTGCGCGTGCGCTGCCCCTCCGGGAGAGCCGCCACGAAGAAGAACGTGTCGTAGCGCTTCGGCTCGAACTCCGGGGTGATCCACCGGGCCCAGGCGGCGAGCAGGTCGCTGCGGAGGACCAGGTCACGCCGGTCGAGGAACTCCGCGAAGGAGAATTCGCGGGCCACCAGCGCCTCGCGGTCCGCCTCCCAGTCCTCGCCCGTGGTGTCGCCGACCACGGTCGACGGAGTGGGCCCGGCGAGCAGCACGCCCGCCTCCTCGTACGTCTCGCGGACAGCGGCGCAGACGATCGCCTGGGCGCCCGGCTCGTCCACGCCGAGCCGCGCCGCCCACGTAGCGCGCGAAGGGCCCGCCCAGCGCACGAGGTGGTCGTCGTCCCGCGGGTCCACACCGCCGCCCGGATACGCGTACGCGCCTCCGGCGAAAGCCATGGAGGCGCGTCTGCGCAGCATGTGTACGGCGGGGCCCGTCACGGAGTCCCGGGAGTCCCGCAGGAGCATGACCGTGGCCGCCCTACGCGGAGTCGCCGGCGTCAGTTCACCGCTGCTCAGCGCACGGATGCGGTCGGGCCACTCCGGGGGGTACCACTGCCCATTAGCCATGGGCGGAGGCTATCCCCTAGTGAGCTGATGTTCGAGAGGCAACTATCGGGTGCCAGGAGGCAGCCGACAGGGCGCCGATCACGCCTCGGTCAGCTCCACCTGGATCTCGACCTCGACCGGCGCGTCCAGCGGCAGAACCGCCACACCCACGGCGCTGCGGGCGTGCACGCCCTTGTCGCCGAGAACCTCACCGAGCAGCTCGCTCGTGCCGTTGATCACGGCGGGCTGGCCCGTGAAGTCCGGGGCCGAAGCCACGAAGCCGACGACCTTCACGACACGCGCGATCCGGTCGAGGTCACCGGCGACGGACTTCACCGCGGCGAGCGCGTTCAGCGCGCACGTGCGGGCCAGTTCCTTGGCCTCCTCGGGGGTCACCTCCCCGCCGACCTTGCCGGTCATCGGAAGCTTGCCGTCCACCATCGGGAGCTGGCCCGCGGTGTAGACGTACACACCGGACTGGACAGCCGGCTGGTAGGCGGCGAGCGGCGGGACGACCTCGGGCAGCGTCATGCCCAGTTCGGCCAGCTTCGCCTCTACATTGCCGCTCATGCCTGCTTCTCCCGCTTCAGGTAGGCCACGAGCTGCTCAGGGTTGTTCGGCCCGGGCACGACCTGGACGAGCTCCCAGCCGTCCTCGCCCCAGGTGTCCAGAATCTGCTTCGTGGCATGGACGAGCAGCGGCACGGTTGCGTATTCCCACTTGGTCATATGGCCGACTGTAACGGTTGTGAGGCACTGCTCACGGTGGCCTCCTGCTTAGTCCGGACGGCGACTGGTTAGGCTCGGAAGTGTGAGCAGGCTCCAGGTCGTCAGCGGCAAGGGCGGTACCGGCAAGACCACGGTGGCCGCCGCACTCGCGCTCGCCCTCGCGACGGAGGGCAAACGCACCCTCCTCGTGGAGGTGGAGGGCAGACAGGGCATCGCGCAGCTCTTCGAGACCGAAGCGCTGCCGTATGAGGAGCGGAAGATCGCCGTCGCTCCCGGGGGCGGGGAGGTGTACGCCCTCGCCATCGATCCCGAACTGGCGTTGCTCGACTACCTCCAGATGTTCTACAAGCTGGGGGGCGCGGGACGGGCGCTCAAGAAACTCGGCGCCATCGACTTCGCGACCACCGTCGCGCCGGGCCTGCGGGACGTCCTGCTGACCGGCAAGGCCTGCGAGGCCGTACGCCGCAAGGACAAGAGCGGGCGGTACGCGTACGACTGCGTGGTGATGGACGCGCCCCCAACCGGCCGCATCACACGCTTCCTGAACGTGAACGACGAGGTGGCCGGGCTCGCCAAGATCGGGCCCATACACAACCAGGCACAGGCCGTGATGCGCGTCCTCAAGTCACCGGAGACAGCGGTCCACTTGGTGACGCTCCTCGAAGAGATGCCCGTCCAGGAGACCGCCGACGGGATCGCCGAGCTGCGCGCCGCGGGGCTCCCCCTGGGGCGCGTCATCGTGAACATGGTGCGGCCCGCGCTGCTCGACGAGGACGCCCTGGAGCACGGGCTCGGGCAGACACCTCGTACCGCCATCGCCAAGTCCCTGTCCGCCGCCGGGCTCGGCGGGGCACGCCGGGGCGGTGTCGCCGAGCGTCTGGTCGATCCGCTCCTGGAGCAGGCCGCCGAGTACGCCGAGCGGTACGCCCTGGAGGGCTCCCAGCGGGCCGTCCTCGGCGAGCTCGGCCTGCCCCTGCACGAACTCCCGCTGCTGGCCGGGGGGATGGACCTGGCGGGGCTCTACGAACTCGCGACGCAACTGCGGAAGCAAGGGATCGCATGACCTCGGACCCGGCACGGAACGCGGAAACGGCACGTCCCCTGGACCCGGCCCGCACGCTCGACGTGGACGCCCTGCTCGACGACCCGAAGACCCGCATCGTGGTGTGCTGCGGCTCCGGGGGCGTCGGCAAGACGACCACGGCGGCGGCGCTCGGCCTGCGCGCGGCCGAACGGGGCCGCAAGGTCGTCGTCCTGACCATCGACCCGGCGCGCCGCCTCGCCCAGTCCATGGGCATCGACTCGCTCGACAACGTCCCGCGCCGGGTCAAGGCCATCGAGAGCTCGTCCGGTGACGGTGAGCTGCACGCCATGATGCTCGACATGAAGCGCACCTTCGACGAGATCGTCGAGGCGCACGCGGACAAGGAGCGGGCGAGCGCGATCCTCAACAACCCCTTCTACCAGTCGCTTTCGGCGGGCTTCGCGGGCACGCAGGAGTACATGGCGATGGAGAAGCTGGGGCAGCTGCGCTCCCGCGACGAGTGGGACCTGATCGTCGTCGACACGCCGCCGTCGCGTTCGGCCCTTGACTTCCTCGACGCGCCGAAGCGCCTCGGCTCCTTCCTGGACGGGAAGCTGATCCGGGTGCTCATGGCCCCGGCGAAGGTGGGCGGCCGGGCCGGGATGAAGTTCCTGAACGTCGGGATGTCGATGATGACGGGGGCCCTGGGCAAGCTGCTCGGCGGTCAACTGCTGCGGGACGTCCAGACGTTCGTCGCCGCGATGGACACCATGTTCGGCGGGTTCCGCACCCGCGCGGACGCCACGTACCGGCTGCTTCAGGCGCCGGGGACGGCCTTCCTCGTGGTGGCCTCGCCCGAGCGTGACGCGCTGAGGGAGGCGGCGTACTTCGTGGAGCGCCTGGCGGCGGACGACATGCCGCTCGCCGGTCTCGTACTCAACAGGGTGCACCGCAGCGGCGCCGCTCAGCTCTCGGCCGAGCGGGCACTTGCCGCCGCGGAAAATCTTGATGAGAGCCGCATTGTGGATCAGGAGGACGGGAAGGTTGCAGTTCGTAGCCCCAGCGAGGCTTCCCCCGAGGCACACGAGGCTCCCGCCGAAGCACCCGAGGCTCCCGCCGAACCCCACGACACTCAGCAGTCCGACACTCGGCAGTCCGACACTCTGCGGCCCGAGGCCCAGCAGCCCGATGCCCAGCAGCCCGTGGACCAGCTGACCGCCGGTCTGCTGCGACTGCACGCGGAACGCATGCAGCTGCTCGCGCGCGAACAGCGCACGCGCGACCGCTTCACCGCGCTTCACCCCGAGGTGGCCGTGGCCGAAGTGACGGCGCTGCCGGGTGACGTGCACGACCTGGCAGGCCTTCGGGCCATCGGCGACCGGCTCGCGGGCGGCACGGACGGCGATCCGGCCGGAGCTGCCTGAAACGCCGGAGCCGTAGGCACGCCGGAGCTGTATGAACGCCGCAGCGCATGAACGCGGTGCCGCCTGCACAGCGAGCCCGGCCCACCGCCAAGCGGCCGATGGCGCCTCCCCGAGGGGGTTGTGCCTCCCCGAAGGGGTTGTGCCTCCCCCGCGGGGCACCGCCACGCGGCCGTAGGGGCGCTAACCCACCGCCGCGTAGCTCTCGTACGTCTCGTCGTCCTCCAAGTCCACGGGCAGCAGGCCCGCGCCACGCTCGTACTCGGAGCGCGCCGTCTCCAGGAGATGGCGCCACGAGGTGACCGTGGGACGCCTGCGCAACAGTGCGCGGCGCTCCCGCTCAGTCATGCCACCCCACACGCCGAACTCGACGCGATTGTCCAGCGCGTCGGCCAGGCACTCCGTGCGCACCGGACAGCCGGTGCACACCGCCTTGGCCCTGTTCTGCGCTGCTCCTTGAACGAACAGTTCATCTGGATCGGTAGTGCGGCAGGCCGCCTGCGCACTCCAGTCGGTTACCCAGCCCATACCGGCGCCGTCCTCTCCCGAATCGAGGCTCCCCCACGGCGGCAGCGGCATATTCACCGCCGCCAGTTGAGGACGTTACGGAAGGTGGGCACAGCGCAACACCCCCTTCGGGCCCAATCTTGAATGGCCCGAACGGACTATGCGTAAGCGGCAGATCACCCGACGGAGTGAGCTGGCGACATGCGTGATTAACCCGCCAAATGCGGGCACTTCAGCTGAGTCACAACGGGCATCGAATGCCGCATGAGGCGAATTCGGACACACTTTCCCTGGCGCTTGGAGAGCATGGGAAGACCCCACTCGGGATTCGGGACCGACGGAGGGGTTGTTGCCAAACCGCACTGCTGTGACAGTTGAGAGCAGCTTAGGCCAAGGCATTGAGGCCTGTCCGGCGAATCAGAACGTAGGCTGCCCCCATGGGAAAGAAGCGCTCGGGCGGTGGTCTGTCACCAACTCAGCAGGCCGCGAAGTTCCTAGGTGTCAGCGTGCTCGCGGGAGCCGTACTGGCAGGTATCGCCCTGCCCGCGGCCGGCGCGCTCGGTCTCGCGGCGAAGGGCTCGGTGGAGGAGTTCGACGAGATCCCGTCCAACTTGGAGCAGCCGCCGCTGAGTCAGCGCACGACGATCCTCGACAGCGAGGGCGGCTCCATCGCCACGGTCTACTCGCGTGACCGCACGGTGGTCCCCCTCACGGACATCTCGCCGTACATGCAGAAGGCGATCGTCGCGATCGAGGACTCCCGCTTCTACGAGCACGGCGCGGTCGACGCGAAGGGCATCCTGCGCGCGCTGAACCAGAACGCGCAGAGCGGCGGCGTCTCCCAGGGCGCGTCGACGCTCACCCAGCAGTACGTGAAGAACGTCTTCGTCGAGGAGGCGGGTGACGACCCGACGAAGGTCGCCGAGGCTACCCAGCAGACACTCGGGCGCAAGATCCGCGAGCTGAAGTACGCGATCCAGGTGGAGGAGAAGCTCGGCAAGAAGCGCATCCTCAGCAACTACCTGAACATCACCTACTTCGGGCAGCAGGCGTACGGAGTCGAGGCCGCGGCCCAGCGCTACTTCTCCAAGCCCGCCAAGGACCTGCAGGTGCAGGAGGCCGCGCTGCTGGCCGGCATCGTGCAGTCCCCTAGCCGTTACGACCCCGTCAACGACACCGAAGAGGCCACCAAGCGCCGCAACGTGGTGCTGCAGCGGATGGCGGAGACGCACGACATCACGCAGACGGAGGCCGAGGAGGCGAAGGCGAAGCCGCTCGGCCTGAAGGTGAGCAGGCCCAAGAACGGCTGCATCACGGCGGTCAGCGGCGCCGGGTTCTTCTGTGACTACGTACGCGAGGTCTTCCTCTCCGACCCGGTCTTCGGCAAGACCAAGGAGGAGCGGGCCAAGGTCTGGAACCAGGGCGGTCTGCGCGTCAAGACCACCCTCGACCCGAAGGCACAGCAGTCCGTCCAGGCCTCGATAAAGGATCACGTCAACCAGTCCGACGACGTGGCGACGGCCGCCACCATCGTCGAGCCGGGGACCGGCAAGATCCTCGGCATGGGCCAGTCGCGGCCCTACGGCTTCAAGAAGGACGAGACCACGATCAACCTGTCCGTGGACGACTCCATGGGCGGCGGCGCGGGCTACCAGCCGGGATCGACGTTCAAGCCGATCGTGGCCGCGGCCGCCCTGGAGGGCGGAATGCCGCCCACGAAGAGCTACGGCTCGCCGTACGAGATGCCGTATCCGGACAGCGTCGCGGCGTGCGACGGCAAGAAGTGGGCGAACACCGGGAACTGGAAGCTCACCAACGAGAACGAGTCCGAGGTCGGCCCGTACGACATGCGGGAAGCGACCGCGAAGTCGGTCAACACGTACTACGTGGAGATGATCGGCGACATCGGGATCTGCCCGGTCACGCAGATGGCCGAGAAGATGGGCGTCGAGCGTGCGGACGGCCGGAAGATCGACCAGGCGCCGTCGATCGCGCTCGGCACCCAGGAGATGTCGCCGCTGACGATGGCGGGCGCGTACGCCACGTTCGCGGCGCGCGGCAAGCACTGCACGCCCGTCGCCATCGAGTCGATCGCCGGGCCGGGCGGAAAGTCGCTGCCCGTGCCGAAGTCGACGTGCTCGCGCGCCATGTCGCCGAAGACCGCCGACACGATCAACACCCTCCTGAAGGGCGTGGTCGAGGACGGAACCGGCAAGCAGGCCGGCCTCGGCTCCCGCGCGAGCGCGGGCAAGACGGGTACGACCGACTACCGCTACGCCGCCTGGTTCGTGGGCTACACCCCCAACATGTCGGGCGCGGTCTGGGTCGGCGACCCGCAGCACAAGCGGCGGATGGTCAACATCCCGATCGGCGGCGTCCACTACGACAAGGTCTTCGGCGGTGAGGTCCCCGGTCCGATCTGGCGGGACGCGATGAGCGGAGCGCTCGCGGGCAAGCCGGCGCCGGGCTTCAACACCGTGCACATCCCGGACGGCAGCAAGGACAAGGACGAGCACCACGACGACAACAAGCCGCCGGGTAACGGCGGCGGTGGCGGCGGCAACGGCGGTGGCGGGGGCAACAACGGCGGCGGTGGCGGTGGCGATCCGTGGCCGGACATCTCGCTGCCGCCGGAGGTCATCGGCGGTGGCGGGAACGGCGGGAACGGCATCGGAGGCGGTGACGGCGGCGGTGGCGGGATCGGCGGCTGGGGCCGGTAGGCGGCTGGGCCGGTAGGGGCCCGGTCACTCCCCGTCTCCGGTACGTGAGTGGGGGCGCCCCCTGATGATCAGGGGGCGCCCCCACTCACGTACCTGCCTATCTGACTATCTGGCCGTCTGGCTATCCGGCCGTCTGGCTATCCGCCTATCTGCCTGCTCAGCCCGCGAGCAGCTGCTTCACCACGGCGGCGACGCGGCCGCCCTCCGCGAGGCCGGCGACCTTCGGGTTCACGATCTTCATGACCTGGCCCATGGCACGCGGACCCTCGGCGCCGGCGGCCCTGGCCTCCTCGACGGCCTGGGCGACGATGGCCCGGAGCTCGTCGTCGGAGAGCTGCTTCGGCAGGTACTCGGCGAGGATCTCGCCCTCCGCCTTCTCCTTCTCGGCCTGCTCGGCGCGACCGCCCTGGGCGAAGGCCTCAGCGGCTTCGCGGCGCTTCTTCGCCTCGCGAGAGATCACCTTCTGCACTTCATCGTCGGAGAGCTCGCGGGCCGTCTTGCCCGAGACCTCCTCCTTCGTGATGGCGGTGAGGGTCAGCCGGAGCGTCGAGGAGCGCAGCTCGTCACGCCCCCTGATCGCGGCGGTGAGGTCATCCTGAAGCTTCGACTTGAGCGTGGTCATGCCGTGATTGTCGCAGGTGCGTACGGCCCGACGCCCGCAGATTTACGGGGCCTTCGGGTCTGACACCATGGGTGGATGCGCGCGCGATACGCAGTACCTCTGGGAATCACGGCGACGGCCGCCGCCGGACTGGCCTACTCGGTGGGCTTCGAAGCCCGCTCCTTCCGACTGCGACGGGTCACGGTGCCCGTCCTTCCGCCGGGGATGCGGCCGCTCAGAGTCCTCCAGGTGTCGGACATCCACATGGTCTCCGGGCAACGCAAGAAGCAGCGCTGGCTGCGCTCGCTCGCGGGCCTGCGCCCCGACTTCGTGATCAACACCGGGGACAACCTCTCCGACCCCGAGGGCGTACCGGAGACGCTGGACGCGCTCGGCCCGCTGATGGAGTTCCCCGGGGCGTACGTCTTCGGCTCGAACGACTACTACGGGCCCAAGCTGCGCAACCCCGCCCTCTACCTGCTGGAGAAGGCGCAGGGCAAGCACGGCCTGAACGGCAACCCGCCCGCCGTCGGCGTCATCCACAACCCGTGGGAGGACCTGCGCGACGGGTTCGACGCCGCGGGCTGGGTGAACCTGACGAACACGCGGGGCGCCCTGAAGATCGAGGGCTACGAGATCGGCCTCACCGGCGTGGACGACCCGCACATCAAGCGCGACCGGTACGCGCGCGTGGCGGGCGGTCCCGACGCGGGCGCCGACTTCTCGATGGGCATCGTGCACGCCCCGTACCTACGCGCCCTTGACGCCTTCACGGCCGACGGCTACCCCTTGATCCTCGCGGGCCACACCCACGGCGGGCAGGTGTGCATCCCCTTCTACGGGGCGCTGGTCACCAACTGCGACCTGGACACGGAGCGCGTGAAGGGCCTGTCGAAGCACGAGGCGGAGGGCCACACGTCCTTCATGCACGTCTCCGCGGGCTGCGGCGCGAACCGCTACACCCCCATGCGCTTCGCGTGCCCCCCGGAGGTGACGCTGCTGACCCTGACGGCAGCCTCCCCGGAGGCCACCGAAAACCGGATTTCGTCTCCGGCCGCCGGTCCGCTAAAGTAATCGATGTCGCCACGGCCAGCAGCAATGCGGGCAGGTGGAGCAACGACATCGGGGTGTAGCGCAGCTTGGCAGCGCGCTTCGTTCGGGACGAAGAGGTCGTGGGTTCAAATCCCGCCACCCCGACAGCTGAAACACCAGGTCAGGCCCGGTACTGAGAGATCAGTACCGGGCCTGATTTGCGTTGTGGGGGCCACTTTGGGAGCCATTTGGGAGCCGACTTGAGAATCAGGCTCCCAGGAGGTGCGTTCCAAACCGTGCCGGAACGAGCCGATACGGAGTCCGCGCCGCATCAGCCCCGATCCGCAGACGAGGTCGCGAGCTCTTGCTCATGGTCCGCTGGAGGCGGAGACGAGAACCAGACAGCGACTCCATACGAACGACTTTCGAAAACAGCTCGCTTCGAGCCGTCCGACGACGTGAAGGCGGCAGGAGAAGCGGACCGGCCGTGTAATCACTCCTTGTCAGCATGCATCGACCTTGCGTCAACACCGTCTCGTCAGCCATGCCTCTATTCGACTAGTTCTCTCTCTACCTTCCGCAATGATCCCCCTCATACGGTGAACATCGCTTTTGTCTGCGCAAGTGCCAATCGCATCTACCGGCGGTAGTTGCGATCACTCGCAGACCCACGGGGCACGGGGAGGAAGCACAGACATGGATCCGTTGGCATTTCCTGTACTGGCCGGGACGCTCCTGACCGAGGCGGTCAAGTTTCTCTTCGACCGAGCGAGTGCGGTGCTGGACCGGCGAGCAGGTCGAGTGCCGGTGGAAGAGCCGGAGCAGGTGTCGGGACAAACGCAGCCCTTGGTGGTCAGCGCCCCTGCACTCACTGACGAGCGCGTCGCCCGTATCACTGGGGCTCACGGCGCACTCCGCGTCTACCTCTCCCGCCCCGAGTTCCTTCAGGGCGATGACACCGAGCTGCGGGAGGTCCTGGGGCGTCTGCGCCGGGACTTGGAGGAGGCATACGGACACCGCTTCCCGTTCGGTGATGAGAAGGAGATAGATCGGCCTGGCGTCGAGGTCTCCCAGCGTGCCGAATCCCTCCACGGCAAGCAGGTCGGAATGCGAGTTGGCGGGGACATCACGGAACGGGGACGAGCACGCGTCGACCAAGAGACCGGGACCGTCGAAGAGACAGGTGAACAGGTCGGCATCGAAGTCGAAGGCACCATCGGCTGAGGCAGGCGGCAACAGCATGAACTTCGATGACAGCCGTACCGGAGATCGTCTGCAGCATCCCTCGTCTCCGCCCACGGGCAGTGGGGAGCAAGAGGGCGAGTTGCCAACACCGCGGGTGCACTCGGCGCCAGCACCCCCACACTCCGAGCCGAGCAGCCTGCCCCAACTGCCACCACCAGGGCCGCCCAACGCCGCTCCACCGGTCGGGCCGGAGCTCGGCACGCCTGCAGAGACCGCGATCGCCGGGCGCTTCTCCGACGAGCGTTTCCCGCGAAACCAGACAGAAGGGGCGCCGGCGCGCGAATCGGTGGAGGCGGTCGGACAGGCCGCCGTGCTCCAACGGGCCTTCAACAATTACGGCGAACAGATCGGCACAAAGTACGTCTACGAACAGACCCTCGACTCACACGCCCCGATCTCGCCCGAGTACCTGGCCGTGGTCCGCGAGGTATACGCCGAGCCTCAGCATGAGGAGCGGCTGACGTCGAGCCCTTTCAGGCTAGCCCTCAATACCCTGCGTGCGGCAGGCTCCGTGCTGGTCATCAACCGTCCGACGAACAGCAGCCGGACCTTCACCGCCTACGCATTGCTCGCCCATCTCTTGGGCGAAGGCGCCATTACCGAGGTACGCCCGCTGTCCTTTGGCGGCTCCAAACACTTCCCGACCAGACGTCTGCCACACGACCGTCGTTGCGGCTTTCTGCTGGAACTTCCGTCTGACGAAGATGACTTTGCTGTCGACGAGTCCTTCGGTGGCAACCTGAACAAACTCGTCGATCGCCTCCAGCGACGTGACTGCCGCCTGATCGTCCTCACCCGCCCCGAGCAGTGGAGGCGTATCAGCTCCGGGGCCCCGGATGGAGTCGCACCGGAGTTGGGAGCGGTTAGTCCACGCCACATCGCCGAACGGTGGCTTCTGGCGCAGGAGAGTGACTTTCCAACCGACCTGTGGCTCGATCACAAGGACATCAGGCCGCTCCTTGTCAGCCAGGCCCCGACCGATGTGCTCAACCTCGTGTACCTCATGCTCGAACAGCACCGGGCAGCACAGTCAGTCACACCTGTTGCCACTGACCCGAAGCAGCCACTCGGGCGCAAGCGGGAAGGTTCCACTCGCCTGACGTTCGACAAGCAGGTAGCCAACGTGGCGGCCGCCCACAGCAACTGGGAAGACGCGCTCTATCACTGGCACGAGCCCAAGGATCGTTCCCGCACCAGTTTCGAACGCAACTTCCTCCTGGCTGCTGCTGTTCTGCGCGGCGACCCGGTCGGGCATGTGTACGCCAAGGCAGCCGAACTGACCGAACAGCTCGACGACGTACCGGTCGAGGTCGAGGGACAACGCGAACCCGGAGTCATCGCCATGAC
Organism: Streptomyces sp. Je 1-332; assembly: GCF_040730185.1. NCBI lineage: Bacteria > Bacillati > Actinomycetota > Actinomycetes > Kitasatosporales > Streptomycetaceae > Streptomyces > Streptomyces sp. Je 1-332. The sequence goes on along the minus strand of NZ_CP160402.1, from coordinate 4,384,344 downwards.
GAGGGCCGCCGGAGCACGGCGTGCGGAAGACGGCACCCTCAGCTTCACCCGGCCCCACTGGGACGACGCCGTCATCGAGTACTTCTGGAATGACCGCCCTCTCGCTCGCACCACCTTCCTTCGGTGGCTCGCACGAGCCCCTGTCCTTGATACCACCGCGAGCAAGGAGGCACTGGAGATCATCAGCAGGGATGGTCGGCTTGCCTTGGCCGAGCGTGTGGGGCAGTTCGCTCTGCGGTGGGCCGTTCGGCATCGCCGCCCGACCCCACTGGAGCGGATTGTGGAGGAGTGGCAGAAGCACGGAGCCACTAAGGAGCTGTGGCATTTGGCCGTTCTGCTCCTGGACTCCGCAGCCATCCATGCCGCCAGCGCGCCATACATCCATTCGATGCTGCTGGCTTGGTCGAAGCGAAACCAGCCTCACTTACAGAGAGCCGTCATAGAGGTGTGTACGGGAGAGTTCGGCCGCCGGCATACGGCTAAGGCACTGCGTCGGCTCAGGAACGTGGCCTCACAAGGGCACCCTGACGTGGTCGACACGCTGCGCGAAGCAGTACGCGTCCTGTGGGAGGACGTGACCGTACGACAGATGCTGTTTGGCTACGTCGTCGACTGGTGCAAATCGGAGAAGACAAGCCAGACCGTCGGACACCGAACGTTCGCTGCCCTGGCCCTGAACTCTCCGCTGGAGTCGAGCGGCCTGCCACCGCTACTTCAAGCCATGGACGAGGACGCCCCCGAAGAGGAGGACACCTTCCGTCCGCCCCTGCAAGGGCTCGTGACCGGCTGGCGCACACTGTTGCGCCAGGCAGCAGGGCCAACAGGAGAACGGGATCTCGACAAAGCTGTCTTCACATGGCTCGACGCAGCACTGCACCGACCCGCACTTAAGGCCGTCGTCTTCGACACCCTGCGTCAGGCCGTGAATGTTCCTGGAGCCGAGGGCCCACCCCTTCGCGAGGCGCTGCGCACATCCGCGCAGTGGTGGGTCCAGGGACAGGATCGCCCATATTCGGTGGAGAAGGAGGAGCTCAAGCTCGAGTTGTCCGCTCTGCTCGACCAGGACCTCACAGCTCGCCGAGGTCAGCCGCCCGCGCAGCAGCAGTCGTCGAACGTTTCTGGCGAGGAGTCTTCGGCCCCAACGGAGGCCGACGCCGCATGAGACTTCCCGGCCGCAAGAGACATGCATCCGCAGCAGATGACACGCCCAGCTGGGCCTCCTCCTTTACAGACCGTCCCAAGAGCATGGACCCAACGCTGTCCTTCACGGCAGAGGTCCGAGTGACGTGGCAGCGCCAAATCGACGCCATCTCCCAGGTGAGCCTCCATACGGCACCGCTCCTCGCGCGACAAGAAATCGAGAAGGCGGCCGAATGCTGTGACGTCCTGCGCCCGGCGGCTGCCGAGCAGGAGATCACGAACGCACTCCAGCAACAGCTACCGCTCGCTGAGAGCGGTGTCTCAGTGACCCACGTGCACCTACGCATCAGCGTGGACGACGCTACCCGCGAGGCTGCGCTACTGGCAGAACGCCTGCAGCAGGAGTATCAGCGGAAGAAGGAGCGTCTTAGGCGTGATCACGAACTGGATGACTTGGCACGACGACAGGCTCAGGCCCGAGAGGCGTTTCTTCAGGAGGAGATTCTCGCCAACCCTGCCACGGCCCGCCTGTACGGGCTCCTAGAAGGGGCGTCGAGACATTGGCCTCGGCTGGGCGGTCCTCCGGCGGGCACCAACCTCGAAGAGCTGGTACGCGAAGTCCGTCAATGGCAGCCAGGACAGCAGTGGGTGACCGTCGCACAGCTTCTTCAGGACTTCGTCGCCAACCTGACGGAAGCGGGACGCAAGGAACTACTCATCATTCTCACCGACGCTGTCCGCGCATTCGGCGACGAGAACACGGCCCATCGCCTCGCCCTACTGTCGGGCGAGGCACAGTGAAGACTGCTGCGCTGCGCTGGGCGCTAGACCCTCTTACCAGCATGTTGGCGCTGCGGCTGTTTGCACGGGAGCGCGGCCGCCTCTCCTACGAAGCCGCTTGGCGCTTGGCGCGGGTCATGCGCCACCCTGACGAAATGGGCTATCGCCTGCACGGACACCGCAACGACGACACGTAGCGACACGTCAGTGCAGGGAATGAGCCCGCAGGAGAGCGTTGAGCACACGCACCGGCGAGGTCGAACACATCGCGAGCCGAGCGTCGAGCGCCGCTTCCCACTGCTCGGTTAGGCCCACCATCAGGCGCTTCCGCATGCCAGCCGTGACGTGAGCGTAGCGTGCGGAGACCGAGCCGTCGATGTGGCCCATCCGCTCGTCCATGAGGACCTTCTCGGTGCCGAGGTCCTCCATCATCGTGCGGTGGGTATGGCGTAGGCCGTGGGGTGTGAGGCCCTTGGCTATCGGGAGCCAGCAGGCGTCGGCTCGGTCGGTGGCGCCACGGCCTCGGGCCGGGATGCCCGGCCACGGCTCGCCGAGGATCGGCACCGGTCGGGCCTCTTGCGGCGCCTTCTTCGGGTACCAGCCGGACACCGCCGGAGTGAACAGCCAGGTGGCGAAACCGTTTCGGCGCCAGTGGGCCGCGTGCTCCGACGTGGCACCGCCACGCACGAAGGCGAGCTCTGCGATGGCGAGTTCGACGCGTACGCGGGTGTCCTCACGTACGCGGTTGGGGTGGTTGAGGACGTTCGAGACCGTGCCCGTGGAGACTTCGGCGCGGCGTGCGACGTCGACGAGCTTCGCGCCCTGGTGGCCGCCAGTGCGCGCTGCCCCCTGGCCTCGGAAGACGTACGTCCTGCCGTGGCACGGGCAGGGCGTCGGCTTCGTTCGGGCGATGTGGTTGAAGACCAGGGCGGACAGCCAATCCATCGAGTCGATGGTGCGGTAGCTGTCATCCTTGGGCGGGCAGCGCACAAGCTCGCCGGTGTCGAGTTCGTACAGCTGCCACTCGACGCGGAAGGCGGAGGGGCGGACGAAATCCGTTTCCAGGCCGACGATTTCGCCCCACCGCTTGCCGGTGTAGCCCTTGAGCACCACGGCGACAAACTCATCGTCGCGGCCGGACAGCAGGGCAGCCCGCTCAGCGGTCAGCAGGATGCCGAGGGCGTCCGTGACGACCTTCTCCGGGCCCCGGTCCCGGGAGCGGCCGGCGCGCTTGCCGCGTCCACGCCGCCTGGCGGCCGGGTTCGACGTGAGCAGACCCTCGTCGATCGCGTCCTCAAAGAGCAGGTGGAGCGTCGAGCGCCAAGTCCTGACGCTCGAAGCCGCGTACACGACACGCTCCTTCTTCTCCCACAGTTCGACATCCGTGCGCAGGATGCCCGCGAGCGCCTTGTCCTCGAAGTCAGGGAGCAGGTGCTCCTCGATGTGGCGCTTGTAGTTCTGCATCGTCGAGGCGGCCAGGTCCTGTGCCTCGTACCAGCGGCTCGCGTACTCGCCGAAGGTCTCCTGGCCAAGCGCCGGGTCGCGCCAGTCGCCGCGCCGGTACTTGTTCTCGGCCTCGCTCGCGGCACGCTGGGCCTCGCCCTTGGTGGCGAACTTGATCGGCTTGCCGTCCTCGCCGACGACCGTTAGGTGCTTGCCGGGCGCGATCTTGTACCGGGCGCGCCAGTAGTTTCCGCGTTTCTCGCCGAACCCCATCTTTACCTCCCCTTCTTGGTCGTCGTACTAGGCGGCGGTCCCGAACTGACTCTGGCGGGATCGGCGTGGTGGCCGAGCGCGCAGGCGAGCCGTAGGAACGGAGGACGACGAAGGAGGCTGGGAGGCGGGAGACTTGGCGGCAGGAGCCGCTTTCGCTCCTCGCTGCCGTGGGAGGGCTGGGCGAGCCTCATTCATGCGGATGATCTCCGCGAGGTGCTCGCCGGTAAAACGGTAGGCACGGCCGACTCTGGTGAACGGGATGAGCCGTCGGCGAGCGCGGTCCTTCACCCACCAGGCGGAGCAGCCCAGTACGGCTGCGACTTCCTCGGGCACATAGAGGCGCGGCAGAGCAGCCTCAGCGTGCGGAGTCGGTGCACCGGCAGGGGATAGTGCGGCTTGGCGCAAGGGGGGTCCTCTTCTGGCGGGCATGGGCGCGGCAACGCCGCCCGCCGGTCGATCGCTCGGGATGCGGGGGAGATGCCCGTACTGGCGGTTTGCGGGGCCAGGACGGGAGTGGGCGCTGAGGCTATGCCTCGGCGGAGTCGGCGTCGCCGTCACCAGGCGGAGGGCCGTGCATCTTCAGCATGGCCTTGCTGGCTTCCTCCGCGATGGCGTTGGAGACCATGACGTCGGCTTCCTCGCGGATGTCGGGGTGCTCGGCGAGGTAGGCGTCGAGGGCGTCTCGTGCCTCCGTGAAGGCGATGCTGGCGCGCTGCGTGCCGCGGAATGCGTCGACGATCTCGTCGATCAGTTCCATGGCACGTGCCTTGGCGGCCAGCTGCGGGGGGCCGACGAGGTTGCGCAGGTCGAGGCCGAAGACCTCGGCGAAGCCGATGGTCTCGTCGAGGTTGATGCGGCGCTTGCCGTTTTCGATCCGCCAGACCGCTGACGGGTTCATCTCGAAGCCGGCCTCGTTCATGCGGTCGGACAGGGCGTTGGTGCTCCAACCGCGCGCCTCGCGTTCCAGCTTGATGCGCACCGCGACGTTGCCCTCGCCGCTGAGCAGCATGCCCTTCGGCGGGTCTTCATCCGCCATGGCCACCTCCTTCCGTACGTAGCGGTGCCCTGCCAATTGCAAGGACCCCATAACAGTAGCATGCATACTGCGAGATGCAGAGCACTTCTGCAATCTGCAATTCATGTGGCATACTGATGGTCCTACCCGACCAACCCGAGGAGCCACGGACGACCGCACGCGACACGAAAGAAGCCCCCGGCGATGCCGGGGGCTCAAGCGCAAACCTCTCAACCGCCATCCCTAGCGATCAACCTGCGGAAGCCGGGATTGCCGTCCCATATGGCCCGCATGCAGAGGAGCTGATGCCCAGTATGACCGATGCCCAGCCGAATACGCCATCCCACTTCGAGGAAGGCCCCACGCCGCCGCTGGGCGCGGCGGAACCTCCTTACAACGTGGACGCGGAGCGCGCGGTGCTCGGCGCCTGCATGCACAACAGCGACGCCATCGACGCGATTCGGCCCGTTCTGGGCGAGGACTCCTTCTACCGGCCTGCACACGAGACGATCTGGCGTGCGCTGCTCACCCAGCATCGTGAAGGCAAGCCGACGGACCCGATCGTCCTCGTCGAGCAGCTCCAGCAGCAGGGGGATCTGCAGCGTGTCGGTGACCGCAGCTATGTGTTCGAGCTTGCCAACGTGCTCTACGGCACCGGCAGTGCGGCGTACCACGCGGAGATCGTCCGCAAGAAGGCCGACCTCCGCCGCCTGCGCACCTCCGCGGTACGCATCCTCCAGCGCGCGCAGGAACCAGGCGCCGACCCTGAGGCGATACGCAGCGAGGTCGAAACGGAAGTGCGCGCCGAGCGAGAGCGCGCGCTCGCCTCGGGACATGGACGCCTCAACCGCTTCGCCAGGGACGGGTGGTCCTTCGTCACGGAGACCGGCGCGGACACCGAACCCCTGTGGGGAACCCGCGACAAGACGGTTTGGGCCTCCGGCGAGAGCCTGATGATTGTGGGCGCTCCGGGCGTCGGCAAGACCACCCTGGCCCATCAGGTGATCTTCGCCCGCCTCGGCCTGCAGGCGACCGTCCTGGAGATGCCGGTCGTCCCCAGCAGGCGCGTGCTCTACCTGGCGATGGACCGCCCCAAGCAGATCGCCAAGGCCATGAAGCGCCGCGTCTTCGCCACCGACGAGAAGATCCTGCGCGATCGGCTCGTGGTCTGGGAGGGCCCGCTGCCCGCCACCCTCGACAAGGAGCCCGACCTCCTCGCCGACCTCGCCGCCGCGCACCAGGCCGACACCATCGTGATCGACAGCCTCAAGGACGCGGTCTCCACCATGGTGGACGACGGCCTCGCCGTCGCCTTCCACAACGCCCGCAACCGTGCCCTGCGAGGCGGCGTGGAGATCCTGGAACTGCACCACCAGCGCAAAGCCACGGCCGACGCTCCGCGCGGCCAGCGCCCCGGCCTGGACCAGGTCTACGGCTCCACCTGGTACGTATCCGGGGCGGGCAGCGTCCTGTTCGTCACTGGCAAGGCCGGCGATCCCGCCGTCACCCTGCACCACCTCAAGACCCCCACCGGCGAGGTCGGCCCACTGGACGTCACGCACGACCACGCGCGCGGCACGACCACCCTCGACCCCACCAAGGACCCCGCTGTCCTGCTGCGCAACGCCCCGAACGGGATGAGCAGCCGCGAGCTGGCGACCGTCCTGATCGGCGGAGGCGAACCCGAACGCGCCGACCTGGAAAAGGCGAGGCGTCGCCTGGAGAGCCTCGTGGCCACCGGTCTGGCGACCAAGGCCGACGGCATCGCCGGAGGAGCCGGAGGCGGCCAGCAGACCCGCTACTACGCCTCCGCCCGCCACCTCACCGCCGTCGGCTGACCTCTCTAACCGGTCCCCGCGAAGCGATCACGGAACCGTACACGCGGCCCTCACGCGCGCACACCGCCGTGGACCGCTCACAGCGCACACGCTCACCGCGAAACCGCAGGTCAAGCGATCACGCGAGCGTCCACGCCGTTCACGCGCCCAGGCGTACACGCGCGGGGCCCCCTTTAGAAGGGGGCCCGCGTGAACGCTCCCTCCGTGAACGCCCCTCACTCCCACCCCACAGCCCCACTTTCCCCCTGGAGCCCGCCCCCTTGCACTCCCCTGCCCCGAGCACCCCGGCAGCCATACGCGGCGTCCGCACAGGCGTCGCCCTGATCCTCGGCCGCCCAGGACGAGGCCCTCGCCAACGTGACGACCCCGGCGACGCTCGCCGAACCCCCGCACCTGCACCCACTGGGGGTCAGCACGTGAACCGCAAAGGGCGCTTCGCCCTCGTCATCGGCCTGGTGGCCGTCGTCCTCATGGCCTTCCGCGTCTCGTGGAACGCGCTGTCCGACGTGGCCCGCGCCATCGGCGCAGACTCCACCGCCGCTCTGCTCTATCCGATCGTGGTGGACGGGCTGATGGCCCTCGCGCTCATCGCCACGCTCGTGCTGACCGGTCCCGGCCGGAAGTTCGCGCTGCGGGTCCTGGCGGCCTACGCGATCGCCAGCCTCCTGCTGAACTACGTGCACGGCCTCATTCCAGCCCTGCACACCACGTCGATCCAGCAGGGCCGACTGACCGACTGGGACCCCGCGAACTGGGCCCTCGTGCTGCTGGCGACCTCGCTCCCGGTCGGGTCGATCTACTTCGGATCGGACCTCGTGGCGAAGGTGCTGCACCACACCCCCGAGTCGGCCGACCCGGCCGAAGCGGCCTCCGCCCAGTCGGCTGGTCAGCAAGCCAACGAGCAGGCTGCCCGGTCGGCATCTGACCAGGCCGAATCTGCCCCCGAGCAGTTGACCGAGTCGACCCCTCTGAACGTCGCCGAGGCGCCCGTGACGAGGCCGACCGAGACCGCCGAGTCGGCCCCCGCCCCCGCTGCCCGACCGGTCCGGTCGGCCGCTGTAGCGCAGTCGACCGGAGCCGCCCCGCGTCGGGCGACCGGTCGGCTCCCCGCCGCCAAGTCGACCACCGCCCGCACCCGCACCGACGCCGAAGTCCTCGACGAGGCCCGACTCCGGACCGCCGGCTGGAGCGAAGACGAGCTGACCGCCGAGCGTCTGCGCAACGAACTACGGATCGGCCAGAAGCGAGCCCGCGTCCTGCGTAACCAGCTGCAGGCCGAGCGCACCGGCAAGCCCGAGCCCATCGCGTCCAACGGCCTCGCGGCCGAGCCTCTCGACGGACTCAACGAAGCCGCCTCCCAGCAGGACGAACCCATCGCGCCTGGCGACGCCGCCTGATTCCCCACGTTCACCTCATCCCCGCGGCCCACCTCGCGCCCTTCGGGATGCAGCGCGGGGACACCGAAGCCAGACGCAGCGAGGTCCTCGACACCATCACCCCACGGAGTTCCGTCCTATGCACGACCCGCACCACGACCCTCTCGCAGCTCAGCGCCAGGCGACCATCACCCCCGCCACACGCGCAGCAAGTTGTCGGGTAAGGAGTCCTTACCCGGCCTCCGCCCCAAAGGGGGCGGAGGGATCCGGCGCCGAGGCGGCACCGGAATCGGCCGGCCCAGGGGAGCCGACCGAGATGGGGGCCAGCAACCAGCCGTTGACCACCACGTCGCGCAAGCCCGTGCATCGCCGCCGCCTGCGTGACAAACAGCTGCGTGAGAACCGCGTCCACCCCCGCTACAACGACGACGAGTTCACCCTCGTAAAGAACGCAGCCGCTCTGAGCCACATGGCGCTCGGTGGCTATGTGGCCGAGTGCTCGCTCGCCGCCGCCCGCGCCGAGGATCCCACCGCGTCGGTCGCCGACTACCGCGCCATGATCAAGGCGCTCATGGCCGCCAACGGGAAGCTCGGCCAGATTGGCAACAACCTCAATCAGCTCGCCTGGCGCCTCCACAAGGACGGCGCCTGGCCCCGCCCCGCCGCCGTCCAACAGCTCCTCGACCGCGTCGAGGCGTCCGTCGACGAGCTGGACACCGCCATCGCCCAGGTAACTGAGGGGCGGTGAGCGGGTGATACCCAAGATCATCCTCAGCTCGGGCCCAAAGGCCGCACGTCGCACGATCGGCTATCTCTTCGGCAAGGGCCGCGCCAACGAACACATCGACCCGCACCTCGTGGCCTCCTGGAACGGCTTCGCCCCCGACCCCGGCCGCAGCCCTCACCGCGATCCGAAGGACGCGATGGCCCAGCTCGTCGCGCAACTCGACCAGCCCGTGAAGATGCTGGGCGACAAGGCACCCAAGGACACCGTGTGGCACTGTCCCGTCCGTGCCGCGCCCGAGGACCCGATCCTCACCGACGCCCAGTGGGCGAACATCGCCCGCCGCATCGTGGCCGCCGCCGGCATCGCTCCCGACGGGGACGAGGACGCTTGCCGCTGGGTGGCTGTCCGACACGCCGAGGACCACATCCACATCGCCGCCACCCTCGTGCGCCAGGACGGCCGCCGCCCCGAGCGCGGCTACGACCAGCGGGCCGTCCAGCGCGAGGCCCGCCAGATCGAAGTCGACTACGGGCTGCGGCGGTTGAAGCCGGGCGACGGCACCGGTGCCAAGCGGCCCACCAGCAAAGAGCACTTCAAGGCCAAGCGTCTGGGTCAGGACGCAGCAACCCGCGATGTCCTGCGTCTGCGGGTCCGTCGCGCCGTCGCCGCCGCGTCCGACGAGGCCGAGTTCTTCGCCCTGCTGGAAGCCACGGGCGTGACCGTGCGCTTCAAGCTCGGCCCTTCCGGCGAGGCTCTCGGCTGCAATTTCGCCCTGCCCGGAGACACCAACGACAAGGGCGAGCCGGTGTTCTACGCGGGCTCCACGCTCGCGCCCGACCTGTCTCTGCCCAAGATCCGCAAGAGCCTCGCCACCACTAGTCCCGAACCTGTCGCCGTCCGGCCGGGTGATCCGTGGCACCAGGCCACCGCCGCCACCGACCGCATCCCCCACCACCTCACCCACAGCGACGACCAGACCGCCCAAGGCCAACTGGTCGCACTCGGCGTGACGCTGGACCTGCTGCCGATCAACGCACCTGCCGCGGTGAAGGGCCAACTCGAACAGGCCGCCGCCGCTTTCGAGCGCGCCACTCGCTCCCGCATCGCAGCCGACCTCGACAGCACCCGCGTCCTGCGCCGCAGCGTCCGAGCCATCTGGCGCGACCGGCCCTCGGACAGCGACGGAGCCGGAATCGCGATGCTCCTGGACACCGTGCTCACCGCCGTGGCCTTCGCGATGCACTGGCACCGCACCCACCAGCACGCCCAACAGGAAGCGGCAGCCGAACAGGCCCTCATCCATCTACAGGTTGCGTACGCACAGGTCGTCGAGCCGGTCCTGGCCGGCCTCGCGCAACGCGCCCCGAGCCCCCAGATGAAGCGCCGCTTCGCCCACCACCTACAGCAGGCGGTGCCGGAGCACGCCGAGCGCGTCCTCAACGACCCCGCCTGGGAAGCACTCACCACCGTGCTCGCCGAAGCGGAGGCAGCCGGGCACAGCGCAACCACCGTCCTCGACCATGCACTCGGCCAGCGCACCTTGGACGACGCCCACAGCCCCGCCCGCACGCTGACCTGGCGCATCCGCCGCCTCGGCGAACGCCACGCGTCTGGTCCCCGAGCACAGGCAGCAAGGTTCCGCAGCACCACACAACGCCCCACCGCCCCCGCGCCCGCTTCGACACCTACTCCGGCGCCGCAGCCGCCGCCCGCACGGCGACGCTGATTGCGGCAGCGCTCATGCCAATCCGGCCGCCAACGGGCCGATCCACGCCAGCCTGCTCCCCATGAGCACCGTTCTTCTGGCAAGTTCTGGCAAGTTCCTCGTCCAGAGCCGGAGATGGGGGCAAGCTCCGGCACAGCGATCGTTACCTTCAACGGAGGTGGACATCATGGCTCTGATCAAGCTCGGCAAGGACCCGGAAAGCCCGAGTGGGGGCTCCCCCACGATCTACCTGGACGACGTGAAGAACACCTACCTTGTCCAGGGCGTGACGGTTCTCGACGAGGAGCGCCTCAGCGAGATGGACCTTCCGGGCCACGAGTCAGTGGTGGAGATCCCTCGGCGCATGGTGCAGTTCTTCTTGGAGGTGAAGGGTGACGACGGTCCCGACGTTTGAGGATCTGTTCCGCGGTTGCCAGAGGACGGCTGTTCATCTGGAGATGCGCGACGCCTACATGAAGTCGGACCCGGCGTTCATCGACTGGAGCGCCGGCAAGTCACTCGATCCTGTCGAGCGCTGGGCCGATTGGCACACACTGGTCACGGCCGCGACATCGCGAGGTGTCGAGGTCCGCCGGGCACGAATCGCCTCCACGCCCATCAGCGAGTACATCCGCTTCGAGTACGAGGTGACTGACGGGCTCAACATCGCTGCCGGTGAGGAGGTTCGATGGCTGTCCCGCCGCGCCGCCACCGACATTGCTCTGCCTGGTAACGACTTCTGGCTGTTCGACTCCCAGCTCGTCCTCGTCAACCATTTCGACGGCGAGGGTGAGAACTTGGAGCTGGAGCTAAGTGAATCCCCGGACTTGGCGAAGTTCTGCGAAGCAGCCTTCGAGGCCGTCTGGCAACACGCGACGCCGCATGCCGAGTTCCGGCCGCTCTGACGCAGCGAATAGCACCGTCTCAGCGATATGACCTCGCCATCTTCGAGTGTCCAGGAAGCGCGTAGGGCCCTCGGCCAACGCCTGCGCGAGATCCGGAATGACGCCGGACTCACCAAGCGGGCGTTGGCCGCTCTCCTGGGCTGGCACGAGTCAAAATGCTCACGCTTCGAGAGCGGCACGCGCGCCCCCTCCGAGGCCGACCTCCGAGGCTGGGCTTCGGCCTGCGGTGCAGCCGACACTGCCGAGGATCTTGTCTCCACTGCCCGCGGAATCGACGGCATGTACGTCGATTGGCGCAAGATGGAGCGCTCCGGCCTCAAGCAGGCGCAGGAGTCCGTGCTGCCCCTGTGGGAACGCACCGAGCGCTTCCGGATCTACTCACACGCGCTGGTCCCGGGCCCCGTACAAACCGCCTCGTACATCAACGCTCTGCTGACCTCCATCCAAAGCCGACGCGGGCTCATCAACGATGTTCCGGAGGCCGTGAAAGTTCGGGTCGACAAGCAGGAGATCGTGTACGGCAGCCATCGATTCGCGATCCTCCTGGAAGAGTCGGCACTTCGGAAGCGCATCGGTGGAACCGAGGTATTGGCCGGTCAACTCGGCTACCTGCTGAGCGCTGCCGCTCTGCCTTCGGTAAGTATCGGCATCATCCCCGAAGACGCCGACCGCTCTGCCCTGTGGCCGTGCGAAGGCTTCTTCCTCTTCGACGACCACACCGTCCAGGTGGAACTCGTATCGGCTCATCTCACCATTACGCAGAAGCATGAAATCGCTCTGTACGCCCAGACGTTCACCGACCTGGCTGAGCTGGCTGTGTACGGAGTCAAGGCGCGCGAGCTGATTACGGCGGCCATCGCATCGCTCAGGTGATTCCCTGGCAAGTTCCGGCACATTCGTAGAGCCCTTGCCATCGCCCTTCCTAGCGTTACTGGCACGGCTGGAATACGTGCACCGGAGGGCGAAGCGGTGATGACTGTGGCAAGTAGAGGCAAGCAACCGAGCGCAACCGGCAGCGCTGAAACCGGAGTTCCTCTGGTCGATGTAGAGACGATCTCCGTCAGCACGAACATGGTCCTCGCCATGCAGATGGCCACCTCCACCCGTCAAGAAATGGACGGGTCCACGTCAGTCATCCTTGGGCACCTCAACCGACTCCTTGTTGAGGACTTGGGAGCAGCAGAGGACGAGGGCGTACAGGAGCTGCTCCACCGGGGCCGCCAGCTCGTCGACTACACGAGTCGTCCGACCGCGGAGACCCCTTCGTTCGGCGCCTTCATCTATCTCCGAGACAGCGCCCAGCTCACGCGACGGCTGCTGTGGATCTACACCCAGCACAACGGGCTGGGCGCCCCGTGAGCATCAGAGACGACCAGATCGTGAAGGAGCTCGCGCACTACATCCACGAGCACCCTGCCGAGTCGATGGCCCTCATGCCCTTGTACGACGCTGTGCGTGATCACGCACAGCATGGGTCCTGTCGCCATAACGCCCGTTGCCCGCTGGTTATGGCTGGGGCGGTCATCGTGGACGAGCTTCGCCGTGTTCTGTCCCTGCGGCACGGGGGCGGCTACTCCCTCGCCGAGCTGGCCCCAGAGGCCCAGGACGACTCACTCAGCGGGGCGGCCTTGCGCTTGCTGGCCGAAGAAACCGGTATCCGCGACGTCTGGACGGAGCCCGGCAGCGAGGGGCCCTTCCTGGTGGACGTCACCAGGGCCGCACGCGAGTACGGCCCCCGCATCAGGGTCGGCTTCCGGTACCTCTTCCGCGCCCACTCGGGGGCCATCCTCTCGACCATGATCGAGACCGGCGCGGCGGCCTGGGTGCCCATCGCCGAGATCGGCATCCCATCGGTGCGCGAGCGCCTCCATGTCCACCTGGGCGGCGCCGCATGAGCCCCCGTAGAGAACAGGTCGCGTACGTAGCCAGCCTTTTGTCATTGGGCGGCGCGCTGCTGCTAGCCATTTGGAGGGGCTGAATGTACGAGCGGCGAAGTACTGACTCGACACCCCTACCGGCGCCGCTCGGCACCACTGCCGGCTTGCGACCGCCAAGCGACGTCCACATCGGCGATTTCGTGCACCTCGACGGCATGTTCCTGCGGGTCCAGGACATGCGGGCCGCCGGCACCGCAGCGCAGCGGGTTCTGATCTTTGACGGGCACCCTCCATGGGTCATGAGGCAGTCGACGATCACGTATCGGCCCATCGAACTCGCCTAATTCCGCCAGCCCCTTCATACCAACGCAGAGCCGTCACCTCACCGGAATGAGGAGCTTCGCCATGCGCTTTCGCAAGATCCACGGAGCGGGGAACGACTTCGTCTTCCTCTCCGACCCCGCGCCGGAGAGCGACAACGACTGGGCGAAGGAGGCCGAACAGCTCTGTGCCAGAAGGACCGGCGTGGGTGCTGACGGCCTAGTCATCAGCAGGCTGATCAGCACGGATCCCGCCCTGCTCGAAGTCGCGTGCTTCAACGCGGATGGTTCGACCGCGACCATGTGCGGCAACGCCCTGCGTTGTACCGCGTGGCTGGCGCGCCAGGACCACGGCCTCACGGCGATGGGCCTCCTCATGGCCGGAGTGACGCACGAGGCCGTCGTAGATGATGACGCCGTGTGGGTCTCGGCCGAAGTCGGCGCTGTCCACCCGCGGCGTGTTCAGGCGGTCATCAACAGCAGGCCGACGTGGTTCGACAGCGCGTACACCGGCACTGAACACGTCGTCGCGGTCGTGGATGACGTGGACGCCATCGACACCGCCACGGTCGGCCGTCTCATCCGCCACCATGCCGACCTTGCCCCGCTCGGCACGAACGTCAACTTCGTCCAGTCCGCCGGCAGCCAAGAGCTGAGGATCCGCACCTACGAGCGCGGCGTGGAAGCCGAAACGCTGTCCTGCGGCAGCGGAGCGGTCGCGGCCGTCGTCATCGCCAACATGCGCGGGCTTGTGGCCCAGCGCACCGTCACCGTCCACAACCAGGCCGGGGAGCCGCTGACGGTACGCCCGCACCCGGACCGGCCGACACGCACGCAGTGGGTCGGCGGCCCCGTCACCCACACTTTCGAAGGGGTACTCGCATGACGCTCTTCCTGGATACCAGCTCCGGCAGGACCGTGCAGCAGGCGACCCAAGCGCTTCGCGACTGGCAGCAGGACCGGCAGGGGCTCGGAGTCGCCCTGGTATACGGACCGGTCAGCCTTGAGGATCGGCTCTACCACTCGAAGTGTCCCGTGGAACAGCGCTCGGTGACAGCCCTGTCCGGGGCACTGGAGGAGATCGGCGCCCGGTGGAAGGTCCTGGACCCGTGCGAGCCGACGTTCATCCCAGAACTGGCCGGATACGACGTGGCCCTCTCGAACCTCCACGGCCCGTTCGGCGAGGACGGACGCCTGCAAGGGCTCCTGGACTACATCCGCATCCCCTACTGCGGAAGCGGCGTCGCCGCCTCGGCGGTGGCTGCCGACAAGGTTCTCTGCAAGCGGGTGATGGAGAGCCTGGGCGTCCCCACACCCGGCTGGTGGGTGTGGTCAGGAGGCCCCGCGGACTGGACCGGGACACCCGTGATGGTCAAGCCGCCCTTCGGCGGTTCCAGCGTGGGCATGAGCCTGGTCCGCAGCCAGGCAGCCCTTCCGCTGGCGCTGGCGGACGCTGCCCGCGATGAGGGAGATCCCGTACTGGTCGAGGACTACGTTCCCGGCATCCCTCTCACCGTAGGACTGCTGGAGCTGCCCGGAGGCGCGGTACTCGTCTGCCCGCCACTGGCTACCGAAGTCACTGACGCTGACTTCTACGACGCCGATACGAAGCTCGATGCGGACTCCAGAGGCGCTGTAACGGTCAGGGCCGCCGACCTGAAGCCCGCGCTGCTGGCCGAGATCACCGGCTATGCCAAGGCAATGTGGGAGGGGATGGCCCTGCGCGGCTCCGCTCGGGTGGACTTCATCCTCACCGCGACCGACCAGGTGCACGCGCTGGAGGTCAACACGACGCCGGGCATGTCGCGGGACAGCAACTTCGCCGTAGGCGGGGCCATGGTCGGGCTCACGCACACAGACATCGTGCTGGCGATGCTCCACGAGGCCCTGGCCCGCCCGCCATACGATGTGCCCCTGCCCACTCCCGCGTTCGCCGGCTCCACTCCGACACGGGAGGCTGCCGTCTCTCCGTAGGAGCACGCCGCTGTGCCACGCGTCCACGACGTCCCCATGTGCCGACAGCTCATCGCTCCCGCCGAATGGGATCTCCACGGAGGGTGGGCACTGGGAGACCGGGCCGAGTGGTCCAACCGGGCGTGCGGCCTGGCGTCACTGAGAATGATCCTGCTCGCTTACGGCCGTGAAGCACCAACAGTCACGGAACTGCTGAAGCTCGCGGTCAAACATGAGGTGTTGACCCCACGTGGAGCGCTACATGCCGGCATCGCCAACCTGGCAACCGACCTCGGAGTTCCTGCCCGAGCCGAACCAATCGCGGCAGAAAGCCTGGTCGCCCGCCTCGAAGAAGCCCCGCTGATCATGTCGGTGACCGAGCAGTTCCCCAACGACGGCCGAGCTGGTGGCCATCTTGTCCTCGCGCGCGGCTACGAGGACGGGACGGACCCGACCATCTTCATCCGCGACCCCTCCGCGTGGGGACAGAGCAACGACAGGGTCCCCCTGAGCCGGGTCGCGCACTCCTACACCGGCCGAGCCATCACGTTCGCGCCCCTCAATCGCAACGGAGCGTCCTCATGACCGAAGCAGAGGGCGGCCGGAGGATCGCCGTGCTCGGAGAAATGCTGGAACTGGGCGACGAAGCCCTGGAGGCCCACAGGGCAGTAGGACGGATGGCCGGCGAGAACGGCGTCGATCTCGTCGTGGCAGTCGGCGGGGACCTCGCGAAGCAACTCGCTCTCGCGGCTGGCGCATCGGGAGTACCAGACGTGGCGATCGTCGCCGACAACGCAACCGCCGCGGCCTACGTCGATTCCGTCCTCCGCCCCGGTGACGTGGTCCTGACGAAGGCGTCACGGGGCGGCATGTTGTGGCAGGTCGCCCAAGCTCTCACCGGACAGCCCGTCACCGGGCTCTGACGAGTTCCGGTCTGAGGGCCACTCGCTGTCGAATGGCTTCGGTGGTAGAGCCCACCCAGCTGGCCGGGGCTGGCCCTGGCATCCCTGCCCTGCCCTCGTCGAAGACGTCTGGGTCCACGACAGGTTCACCGACGCCGGCATGTGAATCTCGCCCGGTCCGCGGCCGTGGGTCGCACTGCTGACCGACAAGCTGTACTACACCCGAGACCGTCCTTCACGGCCATCCGCAACGCCTTCCGTGGGCTTGCCCCGACTGAGGGATGGCGGCCGCGCACCGGAAAGCACCGGACTCTGCCAGTCCCACTGCGGCAGGGCCCCCGGAACCGAGCCGTCTCGCCGACTGGCAGCTCGTCCACGATGTGCCTGTGGCTGAACCCGTGTAAGCCCAGGTTCGGGTGATCTATAGCTGGCCTGATGGTGTGTGTCAGTCTCGGTTTTCCTGGAGCTTTGCCGCCCAGACGGGGCTAGGTTGGTGGTGCGGCCTCCCCGCGCCGGTCGGGTGCGGCGGTTGAGGCTTCTTCCCGCAGCAGAGCGAGCCTGCGGCCCAAGTGCCGGGCCCGCCTTCACTCCCGCGGAGGCAAACAGGCCCGGTCGTCCCCCCAGGGCAGTACCGGGTTTCCACGCCTCCGGACTGCTGAAAAGGGAATGCCCTGCGGAGATGACGGCGGGAGTAACCGTTCCGCCTGGCATGCGGCCGCCGCCGAACGGCGGCCGCCGCCATGTGGCAGATCACCCATGGCGGACAGACGGAGGTCGCAGCGGGAACGGGGGCGGCGGGTGTCCATGGTGAGTCGGGGGAGGGCACGGGGGCGTGCCCATGATCCACGAAGCCGGTTGAACCGTTTGGGCTTCGCGCCATGGTCAGCGTCGACGCCCTCCAGGGAGATGTCGCAGAAGCCGACGAACGCTCCCCTCAGTGGCGTGCCGTCTCAGACGGCACGCCCTCGTACTGAACTACCGGTTAGGTCAGCCACATTCTTCGATGAGGTATCTCCGGAACCGAGTAAGTGGCCTCCTGCGGCGGGAAACTTGCGGCATGCCAGCCGTTGAGGCTGGCTTGGGGTGCCCCACCAGTGCGCGGCCGGGAACCCCAAGCGTGAGGATGCGGGGCTCCCCTCCGCCGCATCCTCACGAGGGCCCTACCGGGGGCGGGGATGCGGGAGTACCCCAGCTTGCCAGGAGGGCAGAGGCTGGAGCCGTGTTGTCGGCGATACGGCTCCAGCCGGGCCTCTGTGCTGTTCCGGCTCGGGGGCTGGGAGCCTGAGGGGATCTCGCGCTCAGTGACGGCACGTGAACCCTTCATCTGAGGTCAGGGTATGGCTCCGTGGTCATCCGCGATAGGGGGCCTTTCGGGCAGCTCGCCGTCCGGCATGCCGGTCGGTTGGAACAGCCGCCTACAAACCTTGCGTCAGACCGCCTAAGTAGATCGCCATGTCAACCCGATTCTGCGCCATTCACCCGCACGAGCGGCCGTCGGGGCGCATGGACGTTTCTGCATCACCTCTTCTCCGTACGGTAGTTAGGCGTTGCCCTAGCCCTCGGTGACGGTCCACCGGCGGCACGCTCCCGTCCCCTGGGGGGCTCACTTCAGGAAGTGTCATGGGTATAAGCGACGCACACTCAAACTCGGATCTGCGCAGCAATTTCGGGTCTGCGGGTCTGCCGGATCCATTTCGGTGCGCGCGCAGTTATCGTCGGCGTGGGGTCACTGTGGTCGAGTTCTGCGGAGCGATCGATGTGAGTAGCGCCCCGGGTGTTCAGGTGCACGTCGACGCAGCCACCGCGTCGCAGGGCGCCCAGGTGGTCGTGGACCTGCGGGCGGTGGAATTCTTCGACTGTTCCGCGCTCTCCCTGCTCTGCCGGACGCGACGCAGGGCCCTCAAACACGGTGGCCACATGACAGTGGTCTGCACCCGGCCGTGGCACCTCCGGATTATCAAGGCGGCCGGGCTCAATACGCTCTTCAAACCCGTTTCCACGATTTAGCACGCTCCCACCTCCGGGTAAGGAGCCTGTCAGCAGCCTCTGCCCGTCATGCCCGCGTCAGGTGCGAGATCTGTCAGCTCTGTCAGTTATCCGCGCCGTCGGAGGAAGGCGGATCTCCGAGGGTGACGTGGTCGTCGACGACGGCATGGGCCAGAGCGGAGAGGGTCGTTGTCTGGGTGTGGGCGTGGGCGCGGAGCAGGGCGAGGGCTTGGCCGGTGGTGAGGGAGTGGCGGTAGCTGATCATGCCGATGGCCTGGTGGACCACGGCGTCCGCGGGCAGGAGCCAGGCGTGGACGAGTTCGTCCTCGGTCGGCACGGGCGTGGCGAGGAGCAGGAGGTCCGCGGCGGCGGCGTGGTCCTGTGCAATGTGCAGGTCGGCGTCGGAGATCGGGCCGGGGCGGTGGCGGTAGAGGGTGAGGGCGAGGCCGGCCTGCCGGACCGGGTCGCCGCCGTTGAGGATCGGCAGGGCGTAGGCGGCGCGGATGTAGTGTGCCGTGGCCTGTTGGGCGAAGACGGGCCAGTGCCGGGTGGCTTCCTGGTCGTCGAGATCGTCGACCAAGACCTGACCGCGCTGGCTCAGGGCCTGTACGCAGGGACCTTCTCCGAGGCTGATCTGCAGTTCCTCGCCCTTGCGGGCCAGCGGGCCGACCGCGCAGAGCGATACCCGCTGCGCCAAGGCGGCATCGACCGCCAGGGTGAGCCCCACGGAGTACGCGCTGTGCAGGGCCATCCGGCACGCCTCGCCGATGCGCAGTCCGGGTTCTGCGTGTCCTGTGTAGCGGGCGGCGAGGACGATGGCCTCCCGCCGGGCGGCCGTCACCGGGGACTCCGTGCGGAAGCGGGCAGGCAGGCGGCCATGAGGTGAGCGGTCATTGTGGCGTCCGAACTCCGGCATTCACCGCCGATGCTGCCCCGGATCGGAAGCCAATGTCAGGTGTGTGGTGGGCGAGCAGCGTCGCCTTCGGGCAGCCTGTGTCTCCACCGTACGCCTCGCCGCGCGTCAGCGGCGTCCGCGGCAATCCGGCTCCCCACCCGCTCAGCCCACGGGGCCTGCGGAGGAAATCGGCCGCCTCGCCGTTCGCGACATCGAAACGGGGAGGAGAGCGACACGCAGCGGAAAGCTCCCTAGACTGGAGTCGTCGTCAGTTCGTCCTCTGCGCCGCGGAGGCCCTCCTGAGGTCTCAACGGGAGGTGAGAGCAGTGGGCACCGACAGTGACCTGGCTTACGTGCTGCAGAGCCTGCATCCCTCCTCCGGTGAGACGAGTCTGATCGGTGCCGACCCGAAGCTGTGCGCCCAGGCTCTGCTCGTAGACGGCATCGCCGTCTCCGCGACCATCGACGACGGCCTGAGCGAACTGCTGTGGTCCACGGCAGGCGCCAGCACGAGGCTGGAGGATCTGCAGTTCACCCTGGGGCAGGGACCGGCACTCGAAGTGGCCGTCTCCTGCCGGCCCGTCCTGGTGGCGGACCTCTCGCGCGTGTCGGCCGACCGGTGGCCCGTGCTGCTGCCCGAGGCCACGGCGCTGGGCATCGGCGCCATCTTCTGCTTTCCGCTCGCCGTCGGGTCGGCCTGCCTGGGCACGATGACTCTGCAACGCATGGCGCCGGGTCCGCTCCCGGACGCCGCGATGACCGACACATCCCTGGTGGCCAACGCTTTGACCGCCCTCCTGCTGGAGAGCGGTCCACAACAGGAAGCTTTCGCCACCGCCGCCGACTCCTCGGACTTTTACCGGGCGGCCGTTCACCAGGCCAGTGGCATGGTCAGCGTCCAGGCCGGGGTCTCGCTCGCCCAAGCCCTCCTGCGGCTGCGCGCCCACGCCTACCGGCACGGGCGTTCCGTGGTGGAGGTAGCCGAGGACGTGCTGGCCAGGCGGTTGGCCTTCCACGATGATGAAAACGGGCCGGACGATCCTGCCGGTGAAGGGACTGAAGGGCCATGACACGTGAAGAACAACTACTGGCGGCCATGGTCGATGCCGTGGACACTCTTGTCGACGACTTCGACCTGATCGACTTCCTGCACCAACTGTGCGACCGGTGCAACGAGTTGCTCGACGTCTCCGCCGTGGGAGTCATGCTCGCCGACCCCGCCGGCGGCCTGCAGCTGATCGCCGCATCGGACGAACACACCCGGCTGCTGGAACTCTTCGCCCTCCAGGCCGACCAGGGACCCTGCGTGGAATGCCACCGCACCGGCACCGCCCGCTTCAACATCTCCCTGAAGTCCTCCGAGGAGACAGCTGCCTTCCCCCTCTTCACCGAACGCGCCCGCCAGGCCGGATACGCCACCACCCACGCCCTGCCCATGCGACTGCGCCAAAAGGTCGTGGGAGCGATGAATCTCTTCGATTCCCGTGAACAGAAACTCAGCGACGGTGACGCGCGGGTGGCACAGGCGCTGGCTGACGTGGCCACCATCGCCATCCTGCAGCACCGCACCGTCGTGCACGGCAACATCGAGCGGGCCCAGCTGCGGGCCGCCCTCTCCAGCCGCATCGTCATCGAACAGGCCAAGGGAATCCTCGCCGAACGCTGGCAGACCACCCTCGACGAGGCATTCGACGCCCTGCGCCAACACGCCCGAGCTCACCAGCAGACCCTGGCCGGGCTCTGCAAACAACTCATCGACGGCTCCATCGACTCCTCCGCCATCCAACACCCCTGACCGCGCACCCCGGCCAGGAACCCGCCCCAGACCCCGGCGGAAGGACGTGTCCCTCCCGCCACCCCGGCACAGGGACACCTCGTGGACCACGACCACCACACCGCAGCCTGGCAGCGCATCAGCGCCGCCGCTCACACCGGCGGCATCACCCTCGCCGTCGCCTGCCAGGCATGCGCCGACGACGTGGAAGCCGACTTCGCCGGAGCCACCCTCGTGGTCGCCGGAGAACTGCGCCTGCTGGCCACCGCCACCGACGAGCGCGCCCGGAGTGTGGAGGACGCCCAGCTGGTCACCGGCGAGGGACCGTGCACGGATGCCTACACCCGCCGGGCCCCCGTCGACGCCGTGGACCTGAGCCACACGGCCGACCGCTGGCCCGCCTACGCGCCCATGGCGAGCGAACAGGGTGCCCGCAGCGTTCTGGCACTTCCCCTGACGATCGGCGCCCTCGCCATCGGCGCCATGGACCTCTACCGCATCGAACCCATCCCGTTCAGCCCCGCCCAGAAGGCGCAGGCCAGTGCCTACGCCCGCATTCTGGCCCTGCTCGCCCTGGAGGAGCACCCTCACCTGCTCACCAGCCATTCCCGGCCCACCCAGCGCGGACCCCAGGGCTACCCCCCTACCGTCCACATGGCCGCCGGTGTCCTCGCAGCCAAGGACGGGCTCACCCCCGAAGACGCCCTGGCCCGCCTACGCGCCCACGCCTTCAGCCACAACCAGCCCCTGATGCACACAGCGGAACAGGTCATCAACACCCACCAACTCGACTAGCACCAGCCAGACACCACAGCGGTAAGCCACCAGAACGGCCACCGCAAGATCGGCCTGACGTGTGGTGGCGCGAACCCTACACAAGCACGCTGGGAGCCAAATGGGAGCCGGCTTGCTCCCGGAGCCCCTTCCACACCACGCGGGACCGATCCGGTCCATGCCTCTGAGCTGGGAAAACGCCATGAGCGCCGGTCGTGATCTTCACCGAACCTCATTCGGGACGAAGAGGTCGTGGGTTCAAATCCCGCCACCCCGACAGCTGAAATACCAGGTCAGGTGCCCACTCTTAAGAGTGGGCACCTGACCTGTTTCTATGTGCGTGTCTATCTGAGTGACTACGACCTCAGATCCCGCTTGAAGATGCCGTCCATGACCACGGCACCGGTCTGGATCACGGGCCGGATCTGCTTGCGGTAGACCTCCTCGGTGACGGCGGTCCCGGAGTGGCCGACGAGGCGGGAGATCTCCTCCAGGGGTACGCCACTGTCGGAGAGCAACGAGACGAAGCTGTGCCGGAGCTCCCGGGGTGCCCACTCGGCAGCGTCGATCCCATCGGCACCCTTGAGAGCCGCCCGAAAGGTGCGACGGACGTTGGTGGCGTCCAGCGGCTTGCCGACGGCCGAGGAGAAGACGAGCCCGTTCTCCTCCCAGTCGTCCCCGGCAGCGAGGCGCTCCCATCCCTGGTCCTCAAACTGCGACCACAGCACTTCCACACAGCGCGCGGGCAGGGCGAGCGTGCGCCGGGACTTCCGTGTCTTGGTGTCCCCGCCGCGCCGGACCGACCGCCACACGGCGATGTGAGGAGGCTGCGGCGGATTGACGTCCGGCCTGCCCTTGAGGAACACGTGATCCCAGGTCAGCGCACGCAGCTCCTCGGTGCGAGCCCCGGTCAGCAGCGCGACGACGATGTACGCGTACATCGAGGTCCCCTCTGCGGCCTTGAGCACGGCCTCCGCCTGGACCAAGGTGAGCGCCTTGGAAGGGCGCCCCGGACGGCCGGCCGGAACGGCACACAATTCGACGACGTTGCGCTTCACCTTGTCCCGTGCCATGGCCCGCTTGACCGAGTGGTTGAGGCAGGAGTGCAGGCCTTGGAGAGTGCGCGTACTGAGCGTCTGAGCCTTCACCGCCAGCCAGCGGTCGACGTCCTCCGCACTGAGATCACGCAGCTTGCGCGCCCCCAGGCTCGGGATCACGTGAGTCCGGCTGAGCCCAGTCACGGTCTCGACCGTGCCCTCGTCACGCCCCGCCAGCCCGTACGTGAGCCAGTCATTCACCGCGTCCGCAACGGTGTAGTTGGTCGGCGCGATGGCGAGCCCATCTTCGTAATCGCGCAGAACCTCCTTGAGCTTGCTCTTCGCCTTCTTGGTCCTGCCACTCCCCCGCTTGACGATCCTCTTGCCGCTCGGATCGAAGCCGAGGTTCGCGGTGGCGATCCAGCGCTGCCGCTTCTCATCCCAGTGCAGGCCACCGTCACCGCGGCTACGGCGTAGGGACATCAGGCAGCCTCCGCCATCTGCTCACGTATGAAGCGCTGCACAGCCTCAGCCGGGATTCGACGGGCACGGCCGATGGTGAACGACGGCAGCCGGTGAGTGCGGATGAGGTCGTAGACCTTGGAGCGGCCGAGCTTGAGCCGCTCCATGACTTCCGGCACGGTCAGCAGGTCGGCGGGGGTGGGGGCGGGGGTCATGCTGCGGCTCCTTCCAGGGCGAGTAGGTCTTGCCGGGCTTCGCGGGCGGTGTCGCGGTTGAGGTGGAGATCTCGGGCGATCGTCGCGGCGAGGGCGGCCCCCCGGGTGTGTGGCCGTGGCCCGCGTACTGGAAGTCGGAGAGGACGAGGACTGTGTCCGGCTCGCGGTCGTTGAGGCCGAGGGCGTCGCGTTCCTGGGCGGCGCGGAAGTCGGCTCGGGCCTGACGGAGCTCGCCGAGGGTGGTGGAGTACCGGCGGGACTTGGAGGAGAAGTGGCCCCGGAAGCCGACCATGTGGGCCCACGCCCAGAGACGACGCTCGGGGTAGAGCGGATCGGGCAGCTTGCAGGCTTCGATCAGGCGGCGGGTGTGGGCGGGGACGTGGTGGTGGTCGAGGTCGGTGAGTGAGCTGATCCGGCGGTCAGGGTGCCGGTGTTCTCTGCCGCCTTGGTCGCGTACTTGGCGACGTAGGAGGCGACGGCTTGTTCGGTGATGTCGGAGCCGTCGCCGAAGGCCTTGACCGGGCGGACGTCGAGTTGGGTGCCCCAGCGGAAAGTTCGGGCCGGTTGGTTGTCGGCGGCCGGGACCGAGGCCGAGGTGTACGGGTGCGTGGCGGCGGCGTGGATGGCGTCGGTGAGGAGGTCGATGCTCGCCCAGGACGGGGGCGGGGTGTCGGGGCCGTCCGGGCCGTCGAGGCGTATGACGGCGTGGAAGTGGAGGGCGCCGCGCTTCTGGAATTCGGCGACCTTGCCGTATGAGAGGCGGGCGGATGCCTTGAGTGCGCGTTGGGTGAGTCCGGCGCGGGCGGCGATCTCTCGGCGTAGGCGGGTTGTGAATCTCATCCACAGGTCGCCTGCGTGGTTGTTGAAGAGGACGGCGGCGGCGTAGTCGTACGTGGCAGGGTCGAGGGCGGTGCCGAGTGCCGGGGCGTCGGTGGGGTGGTGGGTGCCGCAGCGGCAGGTGCCGCGGTCGGGTCGGTTGTGGACGGGGCCGAAGGACGGGGCGGTGAGGGTGGTGAAGACGCGCGGGTGGTCGCGGGCCGTGGAGGGGACGTCGCGGCGGTCGTCTCCGGCCAGGCCTGCGCGGATCAGGTGGTAGGTGTCTCCGGCGTACGTCCAGGCGCAGGAGGGGCAGCGGGAGGCGCGGCGGTTGCCGCAGGCGAGGCGGAGGCGTCCGCCGGGTTCGTGCTGGGTGGAGTAGTGGTGGAGGGTCTCGCCGGTCGTCTTGTCCTTGGTGAGCAACCAGCCGGTGAGGTGGATCGGGTCGGAGCAGCCGCCGGTGCGGCGTACCTGGTCCTGCCAGCGGTCGAAGTCGGAGGCCGAGGCCACCCTCAGCAGGTCGCCGAGGGTGGCCGGGTCGAGATGCGTGTCAGACACGGGCGCCCTCCCGCGTGAGCGAGCGGCGGACCGTGGCGATGCCGTGGCAGTCCAGGCAGTGGGCGGTGATGATGCGCAGGTAGCCGTTCCGGTCGCGGCCGCCGAGGGTAACGGCGGCGGAGGCGAAGCCGTCGCAAGACGGGCAGATACGGGACGGCGAGCGGGTGCGCTCGGTCATGATGGAGCTTCCTTCCGGATCTCTGGTTCGGAGAGGGGTACGGCTCCCGGGCGGCGGAGACTTGGCGGTTGAGGCCGCCCGGGGCCGGTCAGCGCTGCTTGTGCTCGGCGGTGATGAGGGAGCGGATCACCAGGGCGCAGATGGCGAGCGAGGCGCCGGTGATGGCGACCGCGAGGAGCATGGAGACCAGGACGGCGCCGACGACCAGGACGACCGCGGTCCCGCCACCGACGAGGGCGACGACCGTGCCCGGCGTGAGCTGGACGGTGGGTCGGGCGGGAGCAGCCGGGGCGACGGGTGCGGGTGTCTGGGGCTGCTGAACGACGGCGGCCGGGACGGTGGTCAGCGGGGTGACGATGCCGGTCGGGGCCGGGTTGGTCGGGACCTTGGGGCGGAACATGGTGGATCTCCCTTCGCGGGCTGCTACTTGACGGTGGAGTCGATGGCGGGGGCGAGCAGGCTGTCTGCGAGGAGGTAGCCGCAGAGCAGGAGGACGATCACCAGCCACCAGGGCGGGTGGATGAGCTTGAGGCCGAGGTAGCCGACGACGATCAGGGCGAGCCAGAGCGGTACATCCATGGCGGTGATCTCCTCAGTGGGTCAGCGGACCTTGCAGCGGTGGGTGCGGGCGGCGAGCTGGGCGGCCGACTGGCTGGCGTAGTCGGAGGACCAGCCGCAGCGGTCGGCGGTGCACACGGCGGCGTGCTTGGTGTGGCCGTGGCGGTCGCGGTGGGTGCCGATCTGTACGGGGCCGATCTGCATCACGGAGTGGAAGTGGTCGCGTGCGGGCATGGTGGTTCTCCTTTCGGGTCGGGTCGCTTTCGGGATCAGGTGAGTTGGGCGGCGATGGCGTCGGCGAGCTGGGGCGGGACGCCGAGGCGGGCCCGGAGGGTGTCGGTGTCGATGCGGGAGCCGGTGCGGGCCTGGTGGTCGTCGGCGACCTTGCGGGCGTGGTCGACCAGGGCGGCCGGGACCGGGGGCGCGGGATCTGCGGCGGGGACCGCGGGGGCGTCCTCAGCCGCGGGGACTCGGGCGACTTCCGGCTCCGCGACGACCGGAGGCTCCGGTGCGGATTCGGGGGCTGCGGGTGCCGGCCGATCCGGCTCCGGCGGGGTCTCGGGGGCGTGGGTGGTGTGGGCGAGCAGCGTGCCGCCGAGGAAGGCGAGGGCGGGCCAACCGGCGACGCCGAACCGGAGCCAGGCCGGGGGGTGTTGCAGGTCGAGGAACCCGGCGGTGGCGACGTTGGCGCCGAGCGAGGCCACCAGGGCGATCAGGAACCAGCACCAGGCGAGCCGGGACGGACCGTCGCTGCGAAGCCTCCGCCAGGCAGCGACCAGGAGCAGGTCGACGCTGATCGGGTAGGCCCACGCCTTCCAACCGTCTTGCCCGGCAGCGGCGGCGAGGTCGTGCAGGTGGGCGAAGGAGAGAGCGCCAGCGATGAAGGCCTGTACGAGGACCGCGTCCAGGCGGATCGCGGGCCGGGCCATTACGAGCCCTCGCCGGGACAGTCCGGGTAGTCCGGCCCGTCGGTCGGGTCATAGTCGGACGGCAGCGGCGGGAGAACACGACGAGGCAGCGAGGCGGCGACAGCAGCGCCCGTGACGGCCACGAACTCCTGGTCGGCGTCGGGCAAATCGGCGTACAGGGCGAGGGCGCCGAGCAGCTGCACTGTGCGGTTGAAGTCCTCGTAGGCGTCCACTGTTTCACCTCCGGATTTGGGCATGGGCGGGGTAGGGACGTGGCGCGGATGCGGTCGCGCCGACCGGAGTGCGGGAGGGGTCAGGCCGTGGCGGTGGCGGCCTTGGAGAGCGGCACGTGGGCCGAGGGCAGCGGGCCGACGACGGGCCGGAAGGGTGCCAGCTCGGGCAGGTCCGGGGTGCGGTCGGCGTGCCGGTTGCAGATGTTTACGGCTTCGCGCAGCGAGGTGTGCGGGGCGCGGATGCGGGCCCAGCCGCCGGACGAGTCGCCGGTGACGGCGATGCCGGGTGTCTCGGTGGGGATTTGGATGGCAGCGAGGACGGCATCCGGGGCGATGTCGCCGAAGGCCATGTTGGCGCTGGATTCGTCGTTGACGCGGTGGGCGGTACGGCCGGTGAGCTGGGCGCGGAGCATCGTGATGCCCTTGCCGAGCTCGGAGCCGAAGCGCTGGCCGCAGATCTCCAGGTAGATCCCGGCGGCGCGGCCGAGCTGGGCAAGGCGGACCAGGTCCGTGATGATCCGGTCGCGCCGCTTCTCCTCGTCCTTGCTTGCGTAGAGGGCGAGTTCGGCAACCTCGTCGACCAGGACGACGACGGGTACGGGCCTAAGGTCCTCGCGCAGGTCCCAGATGTCGGCGGCGATCTCCGCATCGGGTACGCCGACGCTGATGCGCTGCTCGGCACGTATGAGCTCGTAGACGGTCTCCATGTGGGAGACGAGCGCGTCGAGGAGTTCGAGGGCGGTATCCGGGTTGTCGGCCAGGGCGGAGAAGCGCCGGGCGAGCGGGAAGAGTTCGACGCCTTGCTTGCAGTCGATGCCGACGAGGGCGACGTTCTGCGCGGCGAGCCCGGCAACGAGGTTGCGCTGATAGACGGACTTGCCCGACTCGGTGGCGCCGAGCGTGAGCCCGTGCGGCACGGCCCGGTAGTCGCGGTAGTGCACGGCCCCGTCTTCGCGCAGGGCGACGGGAATGCGCATCGGGCGGCTGTCGGTCGTGGCGGGCATCTTCACGCGCTGAAGTACGTCGTAGCCGGTCATGCGCAACTCGACGACGCTGGAGCGCAGTTCGCGGGAGGTGACGCCGTACATGCCGAAGGAGTGGCGTAGCCGGTCGGCGGCGGCGGAGACGTCGAACGCGTCCTGACCGGGGCGGAGTTTCAGCCGTAGGACGAGACCGGTGCGGGTGGGCCGAAGGCGCATGATGCGCGGAGCGCGCGGCTCAGGCACCGGGCGGTTGGTCATCCGGGCGAGGGAGAGGCGCCAGCGCGAGGGCGGGACGGTGAGCCCGCAGGCCTCCATGACCGAGGCGTACCGGACCAGGACCCGTAACGCGGCGAACGTGACGCCGAAACTCACCCAGTACCAGGCGGGGCGCCGCCACCGCAGGATCACTGCGGAGGCGACGACCAGCAGAAGCAGCGCGACCATGAAGCCGGTCATGATCAGGCCGCCTTGGGCTTCGAGGCGCCACCGTTGAGCGAGGTGACGGCGACTGCACGGTAAGCGATGCCGTGCCGCTTCTGCCCATTGAACTCGTTCTCCCACGGGCGGGCGATCAGGCCGGTGAGCGCGACCGGGGTGCCCATGGCCAGCTCGTCGGAGATACCGGGCTGAGGGACGGTGACGGACAGGATCTCGACCGCGTCGTTGGCCGCGAACATCACGTCCACGGTCATCAACTGGGCGCCGGTCTCGATGTCTTGAGCAAGCTCACCGGTCCGACGGTCCTTGACCTTGGGCTGCGGGGCCTTGGCGACCATCACGGTGGCGGCGGAGGTGTCGACGGGAATCTGACGCACTACGGATCACTCCTCTAGAGATGCTGAACTCCGTCACTCATGTATAGGAGTGACATGAAGAAGAGTGCATCACTCCTATACATGAGTCAACCCGCCGCGAAGAAGAAGTCACGGCGGGCTGGGCGGAGTTGAGGGTGCGTCAGTCGGCGGCAGGGATCCGATACTCGAAAACGAACTGGTCAGCGGCCATGAGGGTGTCGCAGAGCTCGACCACACGACCCTCGGTCGTCCGGGCCTCACGGATCAGATGAACCACCGGAGCTCCGGGACTGAGAGCAAGCTCGGTCGCCTCTGCCTTGGAGGCCGGACGCGCTTGCAGCGTCTCGACGAACTCGGCGAACTCGTGCCCGTGGTCTTCGAGTCGGGCGTAGATGCCACCGCGGCCGGGGTTCTCGGCGAACAGTTCGGGGATGTCCTTCACGACGTCCCACGGCAGATACGAGGACGCGGTCTCGACGGGGGTCCCGTTACGGAAGTAGAGGCGCCGCCGGGCAAGGACCTGAGTGCCGGCCTCGACGCCGAGCCGCTCGGCGGAGTCCGCAGGAGCCTCCATGGGCCCGATGTACAGAACGCTGACCTTGGCGGTGGCGCCGGACTGCTCAGACTCCGCGAGGTACGCGGCCTTGCCGCCCTCCTGCCGAAGCGAACGCCGGAAGCGATCCGAGGACCGATGCCGTACCGGCGGCCGATCCTTCACGATCGAGCCCTTGCCGTGCCGAGTCTCAACGAGCCCACTGGCCCGCACCTCGACCATGGCCTTGCGAATCGTCCCGCCGGCCACGCCGTAGCGCTCCACGAGCTCCGACTCACTCGGCACCATGTCACCGGGCTTGAGGACTCCCGCCCGGATCTGCCGAACGATGTCGTCAGCAATCTGCACGTACCGAGGCCCAGCCCGCTCCTCTCCTACCGCAGTTCCCATAGTCCTTCTCTTCCTCCTATGCTCCTGTACATGAGTAACAGCGCCCAGGAAGGCCAGTCAACGCCACTGCACTCCGTGTCCGTAGCCGGAGTAGTGGTACGCGAGGATGGCCGGCTCCTGGCAATCCGCCGCGCGGACAACGGCACTTGGGAACTCCCTGGCGGTGTGCTCGAACTCGACGAGCCCCCCGAAGAGGGCGTACGGCGCGAAGTCCTGGAAGAGACGGGCATCCACATCGAGGTGGACGAGCTCACCGGGGTCTACAAGAACACGACCCGCGGCATCGTGGCGCTGGTCTTCCGCTGTAAGCCGGTCGGCGGCACCGAGCGCACGTCCAGCGAATCAACCGCGGTCGACTGGCTCACGCCCGAAGAGGTCGCCGAGTGGATGTCCGAGGTCTACGCGATCCGGCTCCTGGACGCCCTAGACGGGGCAGGCCCTCACGTACGAAGCCACGACGGCAAGCGCCTGACGCCGACGCGATAGAACTTTCCCTACTTCATCAAGGCCCGCGCACAGCGCGGGCGCGCGCCGCCTCGACGGCGCGCTCGCGAGCTGCGGGCATGAAGTGGGAGACACCCTCCGTGGCTGGGACGGTCGGCTCCACGGCTTTAGGCAGCCACTTTGGGGCGAGCCTCGAAGATCATGGCCCCAACGTCGTGCTTTAACGGGCAGGTCCACAGACTGCCCGACTCGCGATGAGCTTACGGGGCCATGATCACTCCCCCCAAAGCAGCTCCAGCCCAAAGCCGTTCCGCCGACCTCGCGAAGTTCCGTGGACGGATAACGCTGGCCCAACCAACTCAGGTGGGAGGCCGTTGTGTCGGGAAAGTAGGAATCACAGAACACATCGGTGCTTGCACGTTTCCTTGAATCCAGTCAGCATGTGGACCGGGTTCGGGATGCACATAAATTCCCCCGTCTTCCACCCTGAGTGTCAATGTGCCAGCGCAGCACTTCCCTTCAGCGAGACCCGCAGCGGAACGAATACCCAAGTGACTGCCTCCAACGGTCGGCAGTGCTCCACTGTGACAATGGGATGAAAGTTGCGTGCAAGCGATTCTGACATCAGGAAATGAGTTTCCAAACTCAGCCACCACTTCTGGAATCGGGTTCTTGAAGCGATCACGCCCCATGGAAAAGATTACCAGCTCAGGGTGGGTTGCATTCGCAAGATCCTGCACAAAACGAGCGTGGGAGGCACCGCCGTTCCCACCTCCATGATGTGGATAAACAAGTGTATAAGCGGAAGCATCCGCCTGCCGACCCAACATCCTGCGTAGGCCACCCGCATCGATATCACCTGGAAGTAGCGCTAAAGGCTCATCATCGATACTCACCCTTAGGACCACCGAAAGTCCATTGGTGGTGAGTCGGGGCCTCGCCCCTGTCGCTTTGCCTGGACCATGCCCGATCTCATAAAGCGTGGGGTGAAGCACGGACACGCCCATACGGCCGAAGCTCAATTTATCTCGCTGCGACGTGCTGATCGCCATATTGGCCTGCAGCCGACCACACGTGTCCAGATGATCCACCAGGGTTAGCAGCTCATCCCAAAGATCCGAGTCCTTCGCACTATCGGAATTAGCCCAAAAGTGCCCGATCGAAAAGGACTGGTGCGGAAGCAGCTGTAGCGCTCCTTGAATGTGATCCTCATCGGCGTGCGATAGAACGACATGTTCAATGTGCTTGATCCCCATACGCTGAAGTTCGGAAAGTAGCAATACCCCAGAGCGGGCATCGACGATCGCACACCTATCGCCATCTCGCAGAATCGCACAATTACCGTGCCCGACGTCCAATATGACGATCTCTGCCAAGTCCGGCGACACGATGTCAGCCCCAGCTAAACCAGACTGAACCTCGGTCATGCGGCTTCCTGACCCCTTCGCAGCCGGGGGTTGGGCTCCGGAGCTGCCCTAAGATCATGAAAGAAAAGTTCGTTACTTTTCTCAGCATAGTAATTTACCTTGCCGAGGAAGATTTTACCGATCAGATCGTCGCTAATTCGTTGGTGTCCAAGCGGGAGTAGAGACACCGGCATAGGAATTCTCACCCTGGGGCGCCAAGCCGTAACAGTCACCTCAACCATCTCCCCTCCCAGGCCAAGCACGGACTCGTGCCGCGGAGGGACCCCGACTACGCGGACTGGTGTCACAAACCCTTGTCGCCCTAGCTCTCGCTCTCCGTGAGCTTCAGATTCCGCTACGCGGAGGGCGTCACCAAGAGCCTTGAGGGCCCCCGGAGCCTTCTTCACCACTCGTGGAATCCCGTACCGCCAAGCCCGGATGGAGTCGGCTTCATCTTCGTCCACGTGAGCACTGTATAAAACCGCTGGCAATCCCTGTTCATTGGCGCGATACACCAGTTCGGCACCAGTAAACCGAACCTGCGCACGCGTGCGAAAGCGGTGATCGGAAATAACCGCTGCACACTTTTCACCCTGCACTTCACTTAGAATGTCCCCGAGCTGACGGTTCTCCCTAACCAATAGCCGGTAGGGCTCCTGCCGTAACGCTTTAACCTGGTTACATCCGCGAGCCAGAGCTGCCTCGTCATCATCAAGAACTGCAACCCTCACGTGTCCCTCTCTTCCACCCTCTTCATGTGGCGAGGCAGGCTGATGGTGAATTGTGCGCCGCCAAGTTCACCATGCGCCAATGCAGCTATATGGCCGTCGGCAAGCACCTTCTTCTTACCGTGGAGATCCGCCACAATGTCTTTTACAATGGTGAGGCCTAGACCAGTTCCATCTTCATCGCTACCCTCGCCCGGTTCCCAAATTTTTTCTAGTTCGATCCCCGAGATTCCTGGCCCTGAGTCGGCTACATCGAGAGTGACAGATACGCCCGATACTGAGGTACGAATACGAACAACGCGCCCACCGGGAAGGTCCCCGGTTCCCCCAAAAGCCCTGGCCGCATTGATGACCAAGTTCGCGTACAGAGATTCCACGTCTGCCACAGTACTTCGCACCATTGCAGGTTCAGGGCACAGATCCATCTGCACGTCGATTTGCCAGTCTTTGAGGTAACCGCCGAACATTTCAACAAAGTCGACACACACCTCGTTCACATTAACAATGACAAGTCTGCGTTTCCCTCTTTGGAGCATCCTGAGAGGGAGTTTGGCAAACGAATGAATCGAAGCTGCGCTTCTCTGAGCGCGGTCCAGGGGCTCTTCCATGCTCTCGGCGAATGACGTTTCGTCCAAGAGAAGCTGCGCATAGTGCTCGAGGAGTTCCAGATCAGCACCCAGGCCCCCAGCAGTGTTGAGAGATTCATGCGCAAATACCGCAGTGCTGATTCCGACAGTCGCCAGGGCGCGATAAAGTAGTCGGTCGCGTTCCAGAGCGGCAATCAGACGATCATTGGTGTCAAAGGCTCTACGCAATGGAGCAGCAACCGAGGCCGGCAGACCCTTGATTACCTTTTCAGCTTCGGTTCGGTCCTGCTTGCGTTCTTTGCGGACCACGGCAGCATCGCCGGTGCGATCTTTTTCCCACTTACTCTTACGGACGCGGGCAGACCATTCAACAGCTCGTTGTGCGAAATCACGGAGATCGGAGAATGGTAGATTTTCTTGGAAACCCATTCGGTCGGTTTTGGGAACGAGCTCATTCTTCGGATCTTGGACTGTCACCCGCCCTACACTGTTATTCGTCGAAGGGCGTTGTTGGGGATCGCGGTTTCGTCCTAGATTCAGATCTAGCCAGTCATGACCCGGATCCCCGTACGGGTGAGTCCGCAGACCCCGATGAAATAAATGAACACCGCCAATAACATCAAGCCACTGCGCTACCTCGGCCAACGACTTAGTGGAGTTCCTGCGCTTAAATGACTCAGCATCGCGGAGGAACATCCATAGTTCGAATCTTGCGGAAGGAGCTGAGAACGCAGCGGGTGGCGTTCCTTTACCGCCACGAGGCAAAGCGACGTCGGCGTGTGCACCAGTAGCAATCACTTCACCGCGCCAATCGAGCAACGTCGCGCTAGCCTGGCCCTTCTCATCGAGTACGGCAGTGAGTTTGAATTCGTGTTCTTCAAAGTATCCCAGGCTGACAGCGCGAGTGAGGGCAACGTACTCCGGAGCATCTAGGCTGACGAGGAAGCCGGGATCTGGTTCATCACTGAGTTCCCATTTCGTAACCCTACGAGACGCCTTACTCGGAGGTTGTAACAGATCAGCCCCCGCAAAAGCCCCGGATAGAAGCAGTAGTGCGCGGGAAAGTCTGCGTGCTCCATCGGCCTCAAAACTTTCGCGCAGACGCTTGATGATTACCGTCGTCCCGGGAGTTTCCGAGGTCTCGTAGCTTTTGACCTCTAGCTTCACTTCATCTACGGAATCGACGGTATCGTAAGCGGCCCAATTAATCGTCAGGCGATGGGCAGTGCCCGGAGCAGAGCTGGGGCGCGTAATGACTTCGATCTCATGACCCAAACGTAAGGAGGCGAGTCGCCCCAGTCCCTTCTCGCCGACCTTTCGTCGCCCATAATGCTGAGTAGTCTGACTTTCCGTCTTTGACGACCGCCCGATGTGGAGGAAGCCTCCCGCGATCTCCTCGGGCGTCATACCGTGGCCATCGTCGCTGACTACCAGTGTCCCGCCGGCCCGTTTCGCGTTGACCAGCCTGACTTCGCACCAAGTTGCGTCAGCGTCATAGGAGTTACGCACAAGTTCCATGACCCCGAGATCCGGGTGAGGGATGAGTTCCTCCCCCAGACGTGCCAAGATCTCAGGGGCAAAGCGCAGGTGAACACTCATCAGATGTGGCCCCCAGGTGTCGAGTTCACGCGCGCGCTGGCAGGAGAAGGTTGGCTGCTGCAGCGTAGCGAGTCTCAGATCACATCCGCCATAGGCCAGGTCGGCAGGGAGGACGCGGTGACGACCGACAGCTACTTGGGGTACAGCGATCGCCTGTTCAGGCTCGCGGGCGACCTCAGCACCAAACCCTGGCACGCAAGCTGTGGCGAGGTTCAGTCAGCGCTCAACGGACAGGCGGCAGAGCAGTTGCGAGCGCTCGTTCCACGGACGGTGAGGCGCGCCGAGGGCGCCTTCTTCACCGGCAGCCACGTGCGAGCGCGGTTCGAGAACCTACTGGAGGACTCCACGGCCTTTTGGGACCCGACTTGCGGGGCTGGAGACCTGCTGCTCGCAGCAGCCGGCAAGCAGAGGCTCGGAGCAACGATGAGGGACACATTGCGCCTTTGGGGTAAAAGCCTACGAGGTGAGGACCTTCAGCCATCTTTTGTGCAAACCGCAAAAATTCGACTCTTTCTGCTTGCCGCGGCACGCCATGAAGAGCGCGGGGATGTCATCGAGGTTGATGTCCATTCCGGGCTGGAGTTACTCAGGGGAATCCGAGTGGCGGACGCTCACGGCGAGCTGGAGAAAGCTAGGAGCTACGGCGGGACGCTTCTGCTTAATCCTCCCTTTGGCTCAATGCAAGCCCCTGCGGACTGTAATTGGGGAAGCGGGTCGGTATCTCAAGCTGCTGTAATTTCTTTGATTTCCGCTTCAAAAATTGGCCTCGGCCAGCAATTTGTTGCCATTCTGCCCGATGTACTTCGTAGCGGATCTAGATATGCGCGCTGGCGATCTTCGGTCGAATCACTAATTGATTTGAGCAGCATCGACCTATACGGGCAATTCGACGACCATACGGACGTGGATGTTTTCCTGCTGGCTGGACGGCGCCGTCGCCGTCGCCATGTGCGGGAGCCGAGCGCGCTCTGGTGGCCTCACCGGACTTCGGCGCCCACGATCGAAGATATCTTCAAAGTCAGCGTAGGGACCGTTGTAGATAATCGTGATCCCCACTCCGGGCCAGAACTACCTTTCCTGATCGCGCGTGACCTTGGAGACCTTGGCGCGATTGAGACACCTGGGCGGTCACGGAAATTCTCGGGGCGCACATTCAAGCCACCCTTTGTTGCAGTTCGGCGGACTTCACGACCCGGCCTTCGGGCTGGGGGAGGTGCGCGGGCCGCCGGGACATTGGTGACCGGAATTCAGGAAATCGCGGTCGACAATCATGTCATCGTGATTGAATCTCAGAGCGGGAGCACCGCTGAATGCAAGCAACTAATCGATGTCCTCAATTCCCCCCAAACATCTGATTGGCTTGACAGTCGCATACGGTGTAGGCACCTGACGGTCGGAGTGGTCCGATCCATCCCCTGGTCACAGTGATCACCTTGACAGTGGCGTTGGAACTGACACACAGCACCAGGGCCTATACGCCGTACGCTTAGTCTTAGACACCCGAAAACACCATGCCAGGGGTGGAACGGCGAAGATCACACCCGCCTTCTAAGTGTTAGGCGCTCAGGGAAGCCTCTGACTGTGGAGACGGATCGCGTCGTGATAACAGGAGGAAGGGCGCCCGAGGCGGATGTTGAATCGGCGGGAGCTCGTCACTCACCTATGAGTCGTGTTGCGGCTGACTGCTACGCGCAGCACATCTCGCAAGGCTCCCTGCAGGTCCGTCGCCAACAGGCGCAAGCCCTCAAGCTCCGCGTTCTCTGCGCCCAACACTTCCTCTGCCTGCTCTAGTAGGGCGCCTGCCATACCGAGCTGGACGGCCTCGATGTTGTCGGCTAGGCGGGACACGTGACCGTCGCTGTCGTCGGTGCTGAGGTAGCAAGGCTTGCCTTCTGGTCCCGACCAGGGGAGGAGGCGCAGCTCGTTTTGGGGTGTCATCTTTCCGTCTGTCCCTCGTCAATCGTGTGGTTGGTGGTGAAGACCGCATCTGCTCGGTCCCCTGGGAGCACCAGGAGCGCGGCCTCGACTACGCGCCCAGTTGCCTCGTCTGCTGTTACTCGTGTGATTGCGAGAACCGCTAGAGCGGTGCTGATTCGGAGTGTTGAGGCTTCTTGTGGCGTTGGGAGGCGGGCGTTGACTGTCTCTCGTACCTCTGCTGAGTCCGGGTGCAGGGCTGCGAAGCTCGCCGAGGCTTCCTGTGGGCGCGGGTTGTTGGGTGTGGCGGCCGGCGCCAGGTCGTGAGGGATGTAGATGCGGGCCAGGCTGTGCGGTGTCTCTGCCTCGTAGCTGAGGCAGAGGAACTCCGTCAGTGGGCTACCGGCCGACACACGCAATAGAGATGTCAGATGTCCGTGTGCCCGGATCTTGGTGGTGCGGACCGTGATGTGCAGGGCCGTGTCAGGAGCGGAGCGTAGGTCTCGTGCGTGCCCGCCGCCGATGTACGTGATTCTGCGCAGTGAGCGGCGAACGAAGTTGCCCTTGCCGTGGAGCTTCTCGATCAGGCCCTCTCCCTGGAGGGCTGCGAGAGCACTCCGCAGTGTGGCAGTGCTGACCTTGTATTGGTCGGCTAGTTGGGTCTCGGAGGGGAGGCGGTCGCCGGGCTTGAGTTGACCGGTCGTGATCCGGTCGCGGAGGTCGCTGGCGATTGCGTGACGGCGAGAAGGCATGCGCCGGATCACCTCCTTCTCGTCATCCGAAGCGCTTCGAACCGGCTCCGTGGGTGCATGGTCAGTAGCTCGCCCGATTCGAGTACGAGTTGCTTGGCGCCCTGGGGCAGTTGGAAGAGGTCGATCACTCGGCATGGTCGGCCGCCGACCTGGATGACGTCACCGCGCTGCACGCTGGCCGCGGTGATCTCGACCGTGGAGGCCAGTGCGCCGCTGGGAGCCCAGCCCCTCACCGCTCTACCTCCACGGGCGTTGGCTGGTCGGCCGTCGGGTGGCAGGGGCAATCGCAGGCCTCGTAGACGACGGGGACGTCAACCGGTGCTGCGGCGGGGGAGGACTCCGCGCAGGCGTGGTGCGTACCGATCCGGCACGCGCTTGATCGGTAGGGGGCTGCCCGTGTGTGCGTGATGTGGGGCTGCTGGCTGTGTGTCATCAGGAGGTACCCGCCTGAGTGCACCAGGTGGCCTTGGGTCCGGGGCAAGGTGCGATGGCCGGGTGCTGCGATGCGCGCCGCTCCTCGCAGATCAGTAAGAAGGCACGTTTGATAGGGATGGACACTCTGCTCAGCTCCTATTGCTGATTGGCCGGTCCGTCGCCAGCGACCGTCTCAGGGACTGGCTTGCGTACGACCGCCCAGAGGGTGCGACTGTTCAAGCTGGTGGCGAGTAGTCCGAATCGGTCGGCCATCGCCACCACTTCCAGGGCCGCCCGCCATGACTCGGCGGAGAGCGATTCCGGTACCTCCGCTTCGATCGACGTGTCTCGGTCGTGCTCCTCCACGCGTGTGGCGAGCCCGAGGGCCGATAACCGAGCTGCGATGGCCTCCGCGCTCACTTCTGCAGCAGGCACAGGGCAGCCTCCGTCACCGGTGATCACTTTGAGTTAAGCTAGTTAACTAGATTAGAGCTAGTGGACTAGATTTTCCATATGCCTGAGCAGCCGCCTTATCTCCGTATCGCCGACGAGCTCCGGCGGCGGATTGTGGAGCACGAGTGGACGCCAGGAGACCGGCTCCCGTCCCGCGCCCAGATCGCCCAGGAATGCGGCGTGGGCGAGAACGTGGTGCGTCGGGCCCAGGAGCTGCTGATCTCTCAGGGAGTCTTGGAGGGGCGTGCCGGTTCGGGCACCTACGTCGCCGAGCCTCGGAAGCGTGTGCGGGTTGTCCGGTCAGCGGCACGCGAGCAGCCTCAGAGCTCCCCGTTCCGCGCGGATATGAAGGCTCTGGGCAGGCAGGGAGACTGGGAGAGTCGGACCGATGCCAAAGTTCCGGCGCCGGCCGAGGTCGCTACGCGTCTCGGAATCGCCGAGGGTGATCTGTGCGTCCGTACCGCCTACGAGTTCCTTGCCGATGGCAAGCCGGTTCAGCTGTCGACGAGTTGGGAGCCGTACGAACTCACCGCTGGCACTGTCGTCGTCCTTCCCGAGGGAGGCCCGCACGCCGGGGCGGGAGTTGTGAACCGCATGGCCGAGATCGGGATCACCGTCACCCACGCCGTGGAGCAACCGGAGCCGCGGCAGGCGACCACTGAGGAAGCGTCACTCCTGGGCATCCAGAAGGCGGCGCTGGTCACTCACATTCGTCGGACGTACTACAGCGACGCGGGCCAGTCCGTGGAGACGGCGGACATTGTGGTGCCCGCGGCTCTCTGCGAGATCGTCTACGAGGTTCCGATCCGCCGCTAGCAGACCACTCGATGGGGGAGCCTCGAAGACGATGGCCCCAACCTCGCGCCGGGGACATCCCTGCGGCGACAGTTTGCAAGGTCGACAGAGCCTTGTCTCGACCTCGGGCATCCGCTGATCTTTCAGTGCACCAGAGGCATGCAGGTGCGAAAAGAATCAGCCAACCTCAATGGTTACCGATGGCTACCTTGACGCCCTGAAATATGCAGATACCGCATTTCCAATGCGCAAGGCTCATAGAAAATGCTGATCCGCGCAGTCAAAAACGTCACTTACGGTAACTGTGTACTCTAGTTGACAGCTCAGAGTAATCGGTGGGATACGGCTCAAGTCCCCCTCATGGCCCGTCCGTTGCTACGGTCCACGAACCCAAAGCCCACCGCGCCGCTCTAGTTTCGAGGCAAGGCAGCGCGGTGGGCACCGAACCCCTTCCATTGGAGAGGTCCACCAATGAGTTTGGCTGTTGCACCCCAGTGGGTGTCAAACCTGAGCCGGTATCCATGGGTCATCACAGTTGTCATTGTGGTCGTACTCGTATCGGCTCCTGTTGCCGAGGTAACCAGCGCATACGCGGACGCGGCTGCGGCCCTCACCCTGTTGATGGGGGGTGCGGTACAACAACGAAGTACTGTCGCGCCCGTCCGGCAGGGCCCCTCTAGGCCCATGCTGCGGCCGCTGTGACCGTGCTGTCAGTCCACATTGAGCTACGGGGCAGAAGGCCGAACCGATCAGGTCGGCACCAGCTGAGTGTCTAACTGAGTGACAACGCCGACAGACAGCGCCGGACAAGCGCGAACAACGGCGGACCGTCTCCGCAGCTCAGCCGTCAGTTAGCCCCGCTCAGCCCCTCACCCAAGTTGCTTCGGGACGAAGAGGTCGTGGGTTCAAATCCCGCCACCCCGACAGCTGAAACACCAGGTCAGGCCCGGTATCCGGAAACGGATGCCGGGCCTGATTTGTGTTTGAGGGCCGTCTTGGGAGCCATTTGGGAGCCAACTTCAAGATCAGGCTCCCCGCCGGCTCCCGGTCAGGGGCGGCCGGAGATCACTTCTGGGCGCTCAGGCTCTGGGCACTCAGGCTCTGGGCGAGGGCGCGGGCTACGGGGTGAGGCCGTCGAGGACGTCCCTCCCGTACGGGGTGTCGAGTCGGGCGGCGACGTCCTGGACGGTGTCCCAGGTCTCGGCCATCGTCTGAAGCGCTTCGCGCGCCCGGCGGATCGCGCCCTGCCGCTGGGTGACGAACTCCTCGGCGCGCTGGTGCGCCTGTCCATCAGGGCGGCGTCCAGGGCCGGAACCCCGGTGATCAGGTCGCCAGTGAACAGGTCGTCAACGCTCACGGTGTATCTCCTACGGTGGAAGTGGCCCGGCGGCGGACGCCGCGGGGTGGTGCCCGCCCGGCTGCCCCGCCGTCAACGCACGGCAGTCGGGCCGGAGATCATCGGTGGTACGGCTGCCGTGGCGTGGCGGCAGGGTCGCGCCCTGCCTGGGCGTGTCCCAGCGGTCGATGGGCGGCGGCGTGCGCTGTTCATCCGTCATGGCCCACCGCCCTCTCCGGTTCCAGGCAACGCCGGCAGCCGGACCGGATGCATGGAAGGTGCCCGGCACTGGCCGGGACGTGGACGACGCCGGAGCGGACATCGATGGCTCCGCCGTACTCACTCCACCAACCGGCAGGGCTCACCTCGTAAGGTGTGTCCTCGAAGAGAGCCGCGCTCCGGTCGCCGGCCGGACACTCCGCCGGTGCCGCCTCGCGCCTCATGACGCACCCACTTCGCGTCCCCAGGCCGCCCGCCGGTTCTCCACCGCGAGGCGCTCGCCAAGGATCTCGCCGTCGGTCGCCGGCCGGACCTTGTCCGGGGCGACGTCCCACTCCCGGCCCCCGCCCAACGGACGCAGAGCCCACAGGCCACCGGTGGCTCCTCGGCACTCGGCGACTGGGTCCCCGACGGTGTCGACCACCACCGTGCCGACTCGGGAATGGGGTGCCTCTGCCTCGACCTCCAGCGTCCGGTTCGTCAACATTCAGTGTTCTGGCGGTTGTTGAGCACCGCCACGGCAGACCTGCGGCAGTCTTGATGGAGTACGGATGCGCGCTGCACACCGGCGGGAAGACTCACGGGGACGTGGGGTCCGCCGAAGTAGGCGCGGACGAAGTGGGGTTGCCGTTGGCGCCTGCGGAAGAAGCGGCACATCACCTCGACGGTGAAGCTCTCGGTGGAGACCATGAAGTGCATCCGGCCCTTGGTGCTGATCGCCGATATCGCGTTCACCGAGACCCGGGCGCCGCTCCGCCGCACCACGGGAGCCTTGCCCTTCTCGCCCCAGGTGCGGCCGGTGACCCTTGTCGGCGAAGAGGATCGCCCCACCCTCGGCCCGCGCCTTCGTGCGGATCTGCGGCCAGATCTGGGAGTGTTCAATGATTGAGGATCCGATGATCACTGAACACTCCCAGCCGCTCGTCCTTAATGCTCATCGGTACTCCTTCCCGGCAGAGGTCCCATCTCATGCCAGACCGGTCACACGGGACTTACGCGATCTTCATGACACTCCCTCACGCATCGCGAACGCCCAACTTCATCCTCAGGTTTCACCGAAGGTCCGTCGGTTTGCACTCGGTTCGGCAGCGGTACCGAGACACCAATCAAGTACGGACGGCCATGGTCCGTAGCCGTCCGGGATCGATAGGTGGCCTGCCTCGGGCAGCAGTGAGACACCGCAGTTCAGGGGCTTCCCGAATGTCGCTGTCGCGCCTTCCCGATTGCATGGGTCGTTGTCGCTGGCGACAATCAGCGTGTGCTGCGCGGCAGCAGCCAACTGGGCGGACGTCGTCGGCGGCGAGGCGAACTCCATTACGCCTGCATGCTGTTGCAGGAAGCTTGATGATGGCGGGGCGACCATGAGCACTCGGTGAATCCCAACGGGAACAACTTCGCGAGCTACCGCGTGGAGCCAGAGAGCACAGGCCAGGCTGTGACAGATGACGGTTCGGGTTTGTCCGGTCAGGCTCTGGAGCTGTCTTTGAAGTTCGGACAGCCAGTGTTCAAGGTCGGGCTCGTCGGGGTCGGGCAGTTGCGGGTATGCGACCTCTGCTCCGACGTTGGAAAGCTCGGTGGCCAGCCAATTCTGCCAATGGTCGGTCGGGCGGTGGTTCTGCCACCCGTGCAAGAGAAGGTAGCTGTGTGAGCTGGGCGGTTCAGTCATCGCGGATGAATCTCTCGTGGCGCTGGGGTGTCACGGGGGAGCCGGCCTTTGTTATCCGTCGCCAAGGTGCAGCCCTTCGGGTTCTGCGCTGGCGAGGCCCTGGTTAATGAGGCTGGAGCACAGTGCGCGGGTCATGGTCCGGTCCAGCGTGTTGTCGGGGACGGACACGAGTTCGCTCACTGTGCGAGCCCTACCGTCGAGGAGCGCTTGCAGGACGGGCGTGGCTCGGGACGCGAAGGTGTAGAGCTGGCCGTTGGCGGTGAGCCGGACGGCTTGGGCGTGTACCTGCAGGCGGGCGCGCGGTGCTCGCCATTGGATGGTCAGTTCGATGTCATCCGGTACCCCGCTGGTCGCGGACCAGGGAAGAGAGGGGTGTGCCCGCGAGGGGGCCTGTGCGTCACGAGCTGCGCGATATCGAGGAAGGATCGTTCCGGCATCGAGTTGCTCGGTGAGCAGAGCGGTGAGTTCTTTGACGTACTGGCTCTGAGCCTCGACGTCGTTGTGTACGGGGAGGTTCTGGCGCGCGAGTTCGTGATGGCGCAGTTGGTCGGCAGCCCAGGTCAGCAGGTCTACACCGGTCGGCGGTGTGACGCCAAAGGTCAGATGGAGACTGGGTTCATCGACTGCCGTGGCGTCGTGCCACCACCCCCGTGGAACGTGCAGGACATCGCCGGGGGTGAGGATGAGGTCGGCAACGGGTTCGTCGACGGGCTGCTGGGGAGGCTGTGTGTCACGCCGGGTCGGGTGCGGCCGGGTCGGAGCGAATACCCGCCAGCGCTTTCGCCCGTGGACCTGGAGGACGAGTACCTCGTGGTCGTCCCAGTGGGTGTCGAAGGCTGGTTGCGGGCCGAAACTGGCGTAGCAGTTGACCTGGACGCGTTCTCGTACGACGTGCTCGATGTCGGCGGCCAACTGCTCGATGGGTGCGTGCA
Organism: Streptomyces sp. Je 1-332; assembly: GCF_040730185.1. Lineage (NCBI taxonomy): Bacteria > Bacillati > Actinomycetota > Actinomycetes > Kitasatosporales > Streptomycetaceae > Streptomyces > Streptomyces sp. Je 1-332. Next base: position 4,341,731 of record NZ_CP160402.1, on the reverse strand, counting down.
GTTCGTCGATGCCGTCCAGGACCAGGGTGGCGCCGTCTGCGAGGCGTTGGTTCAACTTGTGCGGGTCGATCCGGAAGTACGGATCGCCCGAGCCTGGGGGCGTTCCGTAGCTGTCTGGTGGGACCAGCTGTCCGGCCTGCGCTATGCGAAGGCGGGGGGCCTCAAGTCGGTGCCGGTGCAGGATGCCGTTGAGTGTCGGCCAAGGGAGCAGGTGGGCGAAGCGGCTGGTGGCGCCGCGGAACAGTTTCATCTCACGACCCCACACGGTGCGAAGGAAGTTGTCCGCGCCGTGTGGGGCGATGAGATCTGCGAAGGCAGTCATCGTGGGGCGTGCGTCCTCGTCAGGCGAGGTCGAGGAGCCACGCGATGTCGTGGGCTTCGGCTTCGGCGCGGTCCTGCGGTGCGGCGACCGGTTCCACAGACAGCAGCAGGTCGTCGGTCTCAGGCTTCATGTTCGGCATGTTTGGTCCTCTGTTTTCTTCCCTGGGGTGAATGGAGCTGTCCGCTGCGTCAGGGAGTCCGCGCGGAGGCTGTTGGCCGGGCAGACAAATGCAAGGCTGCGCGGCACATCTGAAGAGGGCGTCCAAGGTTGAGGTGTCGCCTCGGCATCCCTGGTTTGGTGGCGGTGTTCAGCCCTCTACCTGAGGCGGGGCAGTTTCCTGTTTCACGGCGGTGCGGTCCGCGTACACAGTTGCGCGCGAGACGCCGAGGCGTTCGGCGATCAGGTTCGCGGCCTGTGGAAAGCGGAAGACTCCACGCTTGTCCAGTGCCCGGACGACTTGTTGACGGCTCTGGCGAGTGTTGTAGGCGAGGGGGCGTCCCTGCCGCTCTTCTTCCTGGGCAAGCACAGTCGTGATCACGTCGCTGATGTCGTTGGAGAAGAGGGTGGTCGGCGGTGCGGGGTCGTTCTGCCCGATCAGGTCGGTCATGGCCGCGACTGCCATCCGCAGTTCGGTGATGTCGAGGTTCACGCACAAGGCGCCGACGACGCGGGCGCCGTCTCGCAGCAGCATGGTGGAGGACTTGATGGTGCGTCCGTCGGAGGTGCGGGTGACGTAGTTGAGCTTGTACTCGGCGTCGTCTCCCTGCGCGAGCAGGTCAAGTCCGATCTCGCTCATCGCGCCCCCGACGTGGCGGGAGGTGACGGAACCGGCGATGGCGACGACGCTGGCTTCCGGGCGTCGGTAATCGTGCAGCACGATCTCGCAGTTCGACCCGAAGGTGGCGACGAGGCCGTCGATGACCGGCTTCATCGCCTCGAGCATCCGGTCGGCGAAGCCTTCCTCGCCGGGCGCGGGCTTGGTGTGAGCCATTGCGCGACCACCTCCATCTCGACTTCTTACGGACAGCGGTCAGACTATGTGTCTGAAGATCCAGACAACAAGTCTTGACTTTCGTCCGGGAGGGCGTCCACCCTTTGCGTGCCGAACCAAGATCAGTTCCGCTGACGGCAACACCCGAAGCGATCCGCAGACGCGCAACGGTCACAGTCGTGGGTGCAGCCGCCCACGACTGCGTAAATCCACCGGCCCTTTGCAGACAGAGACGATGAAATTGACTCAGTGCTCCTCTGATGCCCCGTTGGGCAACGTGACGTTGCAGTGCACACGGTGCAGCCACGAACACGCACTGGCGGACTTCGCATGGCGTTGTGTGAGATGCCAGGGCGTCCTGGATGTGGCCGGGTTCGCGGCGGTGATGCCCGACCCCACCGCCCTCACCCGACGCGCCTCCACGCTCTGGCGGTACGCGGAGGCGTTGCCCGTGCCCCTGCCGGCCGAACTGACGATGGGCGAGGGGATGACCCCGCTGGTGGCGGCGCAAGACGCTCCAGGCGTGCTGCTCAAAGCCGACTACCTCATGCCGTCAGGGTCGTTCAAGGACCGCGGGGCCGTGGTGGTGACGGCCCTGGCACAGCAGCTCGACGCAGGCCGCATCGTTGCCGACAGTAGCGGGAATGCCGGCGCCGCGATCGCCGCCTACGCTGCTCGCGCCCGGATTCCGTGCGAGATCTATGTACCGGCCGCCACATCAACGGGCAAGCTCGCCCAACTCCACGCCTACGGCGCTATCGTCCGCCGCGTGCCGGGCTCTCGTGAGGACACCGCCGCCGCAGCCGCGCAGGCTGCGGATGTGCCCGGCGCCTTCTACGCAAGTCACGTGTACAACCCGTTCTTCGTCCACGGCACCAAGACCTACGTCCTGGAGTTGTGGGAGCAACTGGGTGGTTCACTTCCGGCTGTCCTGGTCCTCCCGGTCGGCAACGGCACCCTCGTGCTCGGCGCATACCTCGGCTGCCGCGAGCTGCTCGCTCAGGGCTTGATCGCTCGGATGCCTCGGATTGTTGCCGTGCAGGCTGAAGGATGCGCCCCTCTGGCCTCTGCCATCTGCGAGAACCTCGATGATTCAGCTGACATCACCCCGTCGGCCACAATCGCCGAAGGCATCGCGATCGCTCGCCCTGCCCGCGCAGCGCAGATCCTCGCAGCCATCCGCCACACCAACGGCACCATCGTCACGGTGAAGGAGAACCAGATCCGTGCCGCCCATGCGGCACTGGCCAGCACGGGCTTGTACGTGGAACCGACATCCGCCGTGTGCTGGGCAGCGATCCGTGCCGGCCTGCTTCCGCTCACGACCGCTCAGCACGACGCCGCCCCCCAGGCCGTCGCGCCCCTGTGCGGAAGTGGCCTCAAGGGCCCCTCGGTGTGACAGCCCGTAAGGAAAAGCAACCTCCCACCGGCAGGAGACACACATGACCGCGCCAGCCCGCTACCAGGACGCTCTCCACCCGTACACGCCCGTCAGGAGGGCTGGAGACCTGCTGTTCGTATCCGGCCAACTCGGCATCGACAGCCGCGGCCAACTGCTCGGCAACATCGAGGACGAGACCCGGAGAGCTCTCGACAACCTCCGGAAGGCCCTTGAGCAGCAAGGGGCATTGCTCATCGACATCGTGAAGATCGGCGTCTTTCTCCACAGCATGGCCGACAGGAACAGCTTCGACGCCGTCTACACCGAGTACTTCCCCGGCCCACAGCGGCCGGCGCGCACCTGCGTCGCGGTCGGCGAGTTGCCTTTCGGAGCAAGGGTGGAGATCGAGGCAGTTGCACACGCTCCAGTCACGGGCAGGGGTGCCTAGGAAGGCGGCGAGAGGATCCGCTGACCCGGATCAGCCGGCCCCTTCTCGTCCCCAGGACTTGCTGAGCGAGGTGCGAGTTCAGAAGCTCCACCCCCTGGATTCCGGGCACCACCGGACCCTGCGCCGCCTCGCGCCCACCCCGGAGCCGTTCTAGCCTTTCCGTCTCCCAGTGTCGATTTCCTACATAGAGACGGGTGCGGCCTCTAAATGAGGACGCATCCGTCTCTCTTTGCGTACCTCAATAAGCACCTCAGGGGGAAGCTTTGGCTTCCTGGCGCCTGGCAGCGCGCGCTGCCGCCATACGCGCCCGCTGTGCCGGTTGGACGTAAAGAATGAACACGGCCTCATCGATCAGATCGGCAATGTCAGCGATCTCCTCTGCGGAATACGCCAAGCCGTCGTGAACTGCGTCGTTCCCAACCACTCTTGCCTCATGGAAAGCATCCACGATGTTCTGCGACACACCTCGTGCAGCCAGAGAGGTTATCCGGTTGTACAGACTGCTTCCGCTAGCGCCCTGATCCTTCGTTATCTGCTCCACGACCGCGCGATAGCCGACACCCGCCAGCCGGTAAGCCCCTGCCGCCTCGGTCAAGGCCGCTTCGCTGAAGGCCTCCCGCACCGATGACGGCGCGTCTGAAGAAATCTGGCGCGGTTTCGACTCCGCCTTCGGATATGCCTGCTCAAGCCCGACAGTCTCGTAACGTGCGGCCGCATTTTTCTTCGTCGGGTCCACTACAGTCCACAGGAACAAGCAGTTGGCCGAGCAGTAGTCACAGGTCAGCTTGACGGTGAATAGCGTGAGGTTCTGTTTCTTACCGTCCGCTAATTTTCGGGTCAGACATTGAAGCTCCTGGCGAGCAGATATCTGCATTGATGTATTCATTGCACAGTGAGGGCAGCACAAATAAACTTGTCGCTTAACGCCAAACCCGATTGACCTTTCGTCCACGGGTTCAATATCTGCGAGCTGATCAGATAATTCACGCACAGTCGGACAGTAGCTCATCACCCCTCACCCGTCATGCGATTTCAACGTATCCCCCGCCGGGTAAGTGGACCGGTGACGGTGGCGCCGGCCGAGGTCGCCACGCGCCTCGGGGTTGCCGTGGGCTCCCCGGGAGGCCCCACTCCTGGGTATCCAGAAGGCGGCACTCGTTACTCAGATCCGTCGGACGTAGGTCGTGGGTTCAGATCCCGTCGCCCCGGCAGATAAGCAGCAGGTCAGAGGGCCGGTACTGGATCCAGTGCCGGCCCTCTGGCTTTGTGCGTGTCGTGTTGGCTACGGCGCCGTCGCTGAGCCGTCGTAGATGTTCTTGGGGGTGGCTACCGATGTGATCGCGCGGGCCAGCAGTGTGGAGGGTTCCTGGCCCTGGGTCGTGATGTCCGTGTTCATCATGATGACCAGCGTGGCCTTCTGGGAAGGCAGGTAGACCGTCACCGTTTCGTAGCCCGGGATGGAGCCGTTGTGGCCGATCCAGCCGCTCGTCTTGAGGATGCCGAGCCCGTACGTGGTGCCGGGGATGCCGGTGGGGAGCGTCTTGAGGCGTTGCTTCTGGGTCTTCTGGCTGAGCAGTTGTCCGGTGGCCACGGATTTGGCCCAGTGGCGTAGGTCGTGCAGGTTCGAGATCATCGCGCCCGCCGCCCAGGCCCAGCTGGGGTTCCAGTTCGTCGCGTCCGCGACCTCACCGCTCAGGGTTTGGTTGGTGTAGCCGCGCGGGTGCGGGGCGGGGAACTCGTTGCCCCGTGGGAACAGGGTGTGGCGCAGGTTCGCCGGGCGCAGCACGCGGTGGTGGATGACGTCCGCCAGGGGGCGGCCGGTCACCTTCTCGATCACCAGGCCCAGCAGGACGAGGTTGGTGTTGGAGTACTGGAACTTCTTGCCCGGGGCGGAGGTGTTGCGGTGCTTGAAGCCGTACGCGAGGGACTGGCGCGGGGTGAACGTGCGCTGCGCGTCGCTCAGGACGTCGCGGATGAAGCCGGCGTCCTCGGTGTACGGGAACAGGCCGCTGCGCATCTCCGCGAGATGGCGCAGCGTGATGTGGCGGCCGTTGGGCACGCCCTTGACGTAGGTGGAGATCGGGTCGTCCAGCTTGACCCGGCCTTCGTCCACGAGCTGGAGCAGCGCGGTGACGGTGAACGTCTTGGTCTCGCTGCCGATCCGGACGAAGGAGTCGGCGGACATCGGCTTGCCGGTCCTGAGGTCGGCGACGCCCATGGACCGGACGTAGCAGCCCTTGCCCGGCATCCACAGACCGACGACGGCCCCGGGGATGTCCGCCTTCTTTCCGACGTCGTTCATGGCCTTGTCGAGGCGGGACGTGAGCCCCCGTCCCAGGCTCTTGGGGCAGTCGCCCTTGTCGGGGTGCGCGGCGATCGGCCGCTGGTCCGCCGCGGCGGGTTGGGCCGTCGTCGGCGCCCACAAGGACGCGGCGAGCAGCGCGGCACACAGGGCACGGCGGGAGGTGGAACGGGAACGTCTCATTCGGAGGCGCCTCTTCCGGGCAGGGGGCGGACCTCACGAACATCACCACCTCGGCCCGCGTCACGGGCCCGCCCACCCGGCCCCGCGCGAAGGAGTCCACTCGTTCGGAGCCACCGCACCTCGATCACCCGGGCGAGCCCTCCCCCGGATCCGGACGCACCGCGTCGTTTCGGTGCCGGTCCCTCCCCTGTGGGGACCGGTACCGAACGACGCGGGCCGCATCGATCCGCGCCATGTCGGCGTACCAGCGCGGATCGAGGAAAGACGGATCCGTAGTCCGCGTGACAACGATCCGGAGGTGATCGGCGAAAACCAGCCGAGGCCATGCGGCGCCCCGAGTCATCTCAGCGGGTCACCCGAGCCGATGACCTGCCCTGACGCTGCGCGGTTGGTTCGCTACCGGATTTGGATCCTGCCAGTTAGGGCCACGGAGGGGGAGGTTCCATCCGCATCCGGAGGCCTTAACCGCAGGTCAGCCGTATAGGGTGAGTTTTCCGGTCCGGATGCTCAGGCGCGGAGGAAGTAAGGGGTGGAGGCCTTGAGTCCCGACTCAGGGGCACGCACAGCCTTCGCGGAACGTCTCGCGCTGCTGTACAAGGAAGCCGGCAACCCTCCCCTCCAGCGCGTGGCCGAAGCGGTCGTACGGCATCAGCGGGTCGACGAACGCGGACGGCCCGTACGGGTGTCCGCCCAGCGCATCAGCGACTGGCGGCGGGCCAAGAACGTGCCCGCACAGTTTGCCGCCCTCTCGGCGGTGCTCCATGTGCTGATACCCGAAGCTCGGCGCGAGCAGCCCACGCCCGTGTCCGCGGGTCTCTACGACATGGCCCAGTGGCAGCTCCTGTGGGAGCGCGCGGTGGCCGACCCCGCCGGCGGGCGCGCCGCCTCCGCCACGGAGGACGAGGATCGGCTTCAGGGCGAGGGCGCGGCCACGGCCGCCGTCCCGGGTGTCTGTCCCTATCGAGGGCTGGCCTCGTATCGGCAGCAGGACGCCCGGTGGTTCTTCGGGCGGGAGCGGAGTACCGCCGCCCTCGTCGCTCAGCTCCGCGCGGCGGAGAAGACCGGCGGCCTTGTCATGCTCGTCGGCGCTTCAGGGGCGGGTAAGTCCTCCCTTCTGAACGCCGGTCTGGTGCCCACACTGCAGAACGGCGCGCTGAGCGACGACGACTCTCCCGCGGGCCCTGTGCTGCAGCTCGTGCCGGGCAGCGATCCCCTCGGCGAGCTGACCCGGCAGATACCCGAGCTCGCGCATGCCATCTCCGCCGACGGCGGGACGGTCGGGGTGCCTGGGGTGCCTGGGGTGCCTGGGGTGCTCGGGGTGGCTGGGGTGCCTGGGGCGGTCGGGACTCCCGGGGCGCCAGAAGCAACCGTGACGCCCGCAACGCCCGCGTCCCCCGCCTCCCCCGCCGCCGAAGGCCGCCGGACCCCGCAATTCGCCCACGCGGTGCGCGAGTCCGTCACCGCGTGGGCGCGACGCCAGGCCCCCGCCGCAGATCACCCCACCGCCAGCCACCCCTCCGCCGATCACCCCACCGCCGCCCGCCCCGTCATCATCGTGGACCAGTTCGAGGAGACGTTCACCCTCTCCTCCGACGAGGCGAGCAAGCGCACCTTCATCCAGCTCCTCCAAGCCGCCTGCTCCCCCGGCCCCGGACCCGGCCCCGGACCCGGCGGCGCCAGTGACCCCGCCGCGCTCGTGGTCCTCGGCGTACGCGCCGACTTCTACGAGCAGTGCCTCCGGTTCCCCGAGCTGGCCGACGCGCTGCAGCACCGGCACATGGTCCTCGGGCCGCTGACCACATCGGAGTTGCGCGAGGCCGTGACCAGCCCGGCCAAGGCCGTGGGGCTCGAACTCGAACCGGGGCTCGCCGAGCTGATCGTCCGGGAAGTGAGCACGGACGGGCCCCGCGGGGCGCACGACGCGGGAGTGCTGCCGCTCCTCTCCCACGCGCTGCTCGCCACCTGGCAGCGGCGGAAGACCGGCAGGCTGACGCTGGCCGGCTACCGCGCGGCGGGCGGAATCCAGGGCGCGGTCGCGGCGAGCGCCGAGCGCGCCTGGTCCGACCTCGACCCGGCCGCGCGCACGGCCGCGCGGCTGCTCCTCCTCAGGCTCGTCAGGCTCGGCGAGGACACCCAGGCCACGCGCAGGCGGGGGGCGCGGCGCCAGCTGGCCGAGGAGTCGACCGACCCCGGCAAGACCGAGGAATCGCTCGAAGCCCTCGTACGGGCCCGCTTGGTGACGCTCGACTCGGACACCGTGGAGATCACCCATGAAGCGCTGCTCCACGCCTGGCCACGGCTGCGCGACTGGATCGACGAGGACAGGAACGACAACCTGCTGCGGCAGCGCCTCGAGGAGGACGGCAGGGCCTGGGAGGACTCCGACCGCGACACGTCACTCCTCTACCGGGGTTCCCGTCTCGAACAGGCCCGCGCCTGGCGGAAGACCGCCGGCGGCACGTTCCTGACCAAGGGCGCGGTGGAGTTCCTTGCCGCCTCGGCCAGGCTCCGTAAGCGGACGGTTCTGATCACGCGGGGTGCGGTGGCCGCGCTGGTCGTCCTCGCCATGGTGGCCGTCGTGGCGGCCGTGGTCGCGTGGCAGCAGCGGGACGACGCGGTGTTCGAGCAGGTGGTCGCCGAGGCTGATCGCGTCCAGGACACGGACCCCTCCCTGTCCGCCCAACTCGACCTGGTCGCCCACAATCTGCGGCCGGGCGACGAAGGCACGGAGAACCGGCTGCTCTCGATCGTGAACGCGCCGTTGGCCACCCCGCTCCTCGGCCACAAGGGCGCCGTCTATCTCACCTCGTTCAGCCCGAACGGACGGGTCCTCGCCACTGCCAGCTACGACCGCACCGTACGGCTGTGGGATGTGTCGGATCCGTCGCACGCCAAGCCGCTGGGCAAACCCCTGACCGGGCACAAGAGTTGGGTGAGCAGTGCCGTCTTCAGCCCGGACGGCGACACCCTCGCCACCGCTTCGGACGACGGCACGGTCCGGCTGTGGGACGTGCGGGACCCCGGCCACCCGCGTGCGTTGGGTTCGCCGCTGACCGGGCATGACGGGGCGATCTATCTGGTCGCCTTCAGTCCGGACGGGCGCACTCTGGCCTCCGCGAGCGACGACCACACCGTTCGGCTGTGGGACGTGGACGACCCGGGCCGGGCGAAGGCGCTGGGCACGCTGAGCGGCCACACCGCCGCAGTGCGGTCCGTGGCCTTCAGCCCGGACGGCCGGACAGTGGCCGCCGGTGGCGACAACGGCACGGTCAGGATGTGGAACGCGGCCGATCCGCGCCGCCCCAAGCCCATCGACAAGGTACTGACCGGGCATGCGGGGACGGTGCACTCCGTGGCCTTCAGCCCTGATGGCCACACGCTGGCCACCGGCAGCAGCGACAACGCGATCCGGCTCTGGAAGGTGACAGAACCGCGCCGAGCGAAGCTGCTCGGCGTACCGCTCACCGGTCACACCGGCCCCGTGTGGTCCGTGGCCTTCAACTCCGCCGGGACGATGCTCGCGGCAGCCAGCGCGGACAGCACGGCGAGCCTGTGGAACGTCCGCGATCCGGCGCACCCCTCGCAGGTCGGCGAGCCGCTCGCGGGCAGCAGCGGGGAGATGTACGCCCTGGGCTTCAGCCCCGACGGAAGCACGCTCGCCACGGGGAGCGGCGACAACAAGGTCCGCCTGTGGTCGATACCGACGTCGGACATGATCGGCCGGATCGGAGCGTTCCGCCCCGACGGGAAGGTGCTCGCCACGGCCGGGCGCGACGAACGGGTCCGGCTGTGGAACGTGGAGCGGCCCAGTCGGCCCGTAGCACTGGGCAGATCCTTCAAGACCGCGGAAGGGGAGGTGCGTTCGCCGGTCTTCTCCCCCGACGGCAAGACGCTCGCGGTCCTGACGGGGAGCCGTGCGGTGCAGCTGTGGAACGTCGCCGACCCGGCTCACCCCGTCCCCTACGGGCCGCCCGTCGCCCTGCGGACACGGTTCGCGGCCGCGCTGACCTTCAGCCCGGACGGGCGCACACTGGCGTCCCCGCTCACCGACCGCACCATCCAGCTGTGGGACGTCAGCGACCCGTCTCGCCTCCGTCGGCTGGGCGAGCCCCTCACCGGCCACGAGGGTTACGTGAACTCCCTCGTCTTCAGCAAGGACGGCCGGACCCTCGCCAGTGGAAGCGCGGACCGCACCATCCGGCTCTGGAAGGTCTCCGACCCGCGTCACGCCGCCCGGCTCGGCAGGCCGCTCAAGGGGCATCTCGGCCCCATCAACGAGCTCGCCTACAGTCCGGACAGCGACACACTGGCCAGTGGCAGCGACGACGGCACGGTCCGGCTCTGGAACATCGAGGACCCCGCTGAGGCAACCCGGTTGGGCCCGCCCCTCACGGGCCACACCGACGCGTTGGTGTCCCTGACGTTCAGCGCGGACGGCCGCACGCTGGCGAGCGGCGGCAACGACAACACCGTGCGGCTCTGGGACGCCTCCGACCCCTCCAGCGCCACGCCCATCGGGCAGTCGATGAGCCCCAACGCCAAGACCGGCAGCTTCCTGTTGTTCAGCCCCAAGGGAGAGATGCTCGGAGTTTCGAGCGGCACGGATACGGTCCGGCTCTGGAACTTGGACATCGACACGGCGATTCGTCGCATCTGCTCGACCACTCGGGGCGTCCTTACCCACGAAAAGTGGCAGGAGTATCTGCCCCGGCTCTCGTACGCGCCGCCGTGCGAGGAGTAGCGGTCGCGGGCACTTCCCTTTGGATGACGTCGCGTGATTCCGATCACAACTCCACATCTGGACGGAGTAGTTGACTCCCCTTACGCGATCGGCCTTGTTACGGTTGGCCACAGCCCGATCGCTGGTGCATCCCCCGTCGCCAGCGATCGGGCGTTTTCGTGCCTCCGTCGGGCGCCGGCTGCCATTAGTCCCTTTTCATTGGAGCGGGCTCGTATTAACGCGGTCCGCATTCCTTGAATTTTCAGCTTGTACGCGGGGATCTACGCGGGGCGCCCACACGCCGATGCGATTGCGGACGACGTAAGACCTCCTGAGGAGCCATAGGCTGACCTCCGTCCGGCAGGAGGGTGTGCACCAGTGGCCAAGGCCTACGAGAAGATCGCGGACGAGCTCCGGGCGCAGATTCGCGCAGGTCAGCTCGGTCCCGGCGATCGTCTGCCCTCCGAGGCGGACCTCATCAAGAGCACCGGCCGCAGCGGACCGACCGTCCAACAGGCCCTGCGCGTCCTCCAGGCCGAGGGTCTGATCGAGAAGCAGCACGGCCGCGGGACCTTCGTCCGCCGGCCCCGAGTGCTGGTGCGACGCGCGAACACACGGCACCAATGGGAGAAGAACCGGGCCCGCGCACCCGAGCGACAGCGAAAGGCGACGGGCGCGACCGAGCACGACACGGGCCTTGCGGTCGACGACCTCGTCTTTCACGCCGCGTATCGCGAGATCGAGGCATCCGAGGAGATCGCGGCGGCCATGGGCATCGACGAAGGAACGATGCTCGTCGAGCGGAGCTATCGGACGCGATACCGCGCCGAGCGAAGCCCCTTCAACCTCGTCACGTCGTATCTGATCCGCGACCTCGTCAAGGGAAACCCCGAGCTCCTGGACGAAACGAACGAGCCGTGGCCGGGCGGGACATGGAACCAACTGCACACGGTGGGCATCGAGATCGACCGTGTCGAAGAACGCGTGACGGCCCGGCCCCCGACCGCGGAAGAGGCACAGGAGTTGGGCCTGCCGCCCGGAACGGCCGTTCTCGTCACGCGCAAATCCCTGTACGACACGGACGACCGCCTCGTCGAGATGTCCCGCGCCACGCTGCCCGGAGACCGCACGGAAATACTCTTCACGACTCCCCTGGAAAGGTGGTGAGCCGTGAGCCGGCGCATCATCGTCGTCACGGCCGTCCACGCACCGTCGGCGCGTTTCCTCGTTGACGCGTACAAGTCCCTCTGCGAGCAGGAGTTGCCGCCAGGCTGGCAGTGGCGCTGGCTGATCCAGGAGGACGGGACGACCGACCAGGTCACGCCGCACGTCCCCGACGACGAGCGGGTCACGTTCAAGCAGGGGCGTCCGGGCGGCCCCGGGGTCGCGCGGACCATCGCCCTGGCCGGCGCGGACGGCGAGTACGTGAAGGTCCTGGACGCGGACGACCAGCTCGCGCCCGGCGCGCTGGCCCGCGACCTCGCGGCTCTCGAAGCTGACCGGAGCATCGGCTGGGCGACGTCACGCGTGCTCGATCTGCTCCCCGACGGGTCCACCGCAGGTTTCCCGGGCGACCCCGAGCACGGGCCGATCGAGCGCCGGGACGTGCTCAACTACTGGGCGGGTCACGGTTATCGGCTGCCGATCCATCCGGCCACGCTCTTCGTCCGCCGCGAGCTGCTCGTGGCCCTGGGCGGTTGGATGGCTCTGCCGGCGTCGGAGGACACGGGGCTGCTGCTCGCCCTGAACGCGACCTCGCGGGGTTGGTTCTCCTCCGAGGTGGGCTTGCTCTACCGCAAGTGGGAGGGTCAGGTGACGGGGCAGGCGGCGCACGTCGACACGGCGGAGCGCGCTGCCCGGATGGCGGTCGTCGAGGCCAGGGCGCGAGCGCTGGAGCACTTCGAGTGGCGCTATCCCCTTGGCTCCGGCTGACCGGGGCTTCGTAGCGGGGTTCATAGTGGGGCCGTGCGTGGCCGGTAGCATCCTGCCGATCTTGCCCCGGCCGCGGCGGACTCGTACGGTCACGGCTATGCCTCCCGCCATCCCCCGCCACGCGTCGGAGCTGCTGGCCACCCTCGGTCGCGGCTACGTGCGCAACGCTCCCGGCTCGCTGCTCAAGGGCCCGCTCTCCGCCCGGTACCTCAACCCGTACCTGCGCGACCACCCACGTCAGCGCGTGGTCGAGGCCCGGTTCGGCGCCCGCTTCGCCTGCGACTCCCGCGATCTCATCCAGCGGTTCATCAGCCTCTACGGCGTGTGGGAGCCCCACATGACCCGGTGGCTGCAGGGTCGCCTCGGCGCAGGAGACACCTTCGTCGACGTGGGCGCCAACGTCGGATACTTCGCCGTCCTGGGCTCTCGCCTCGTCGGCAGCACCGGCCGGGTGGTCGCGATCGAGGCGTCCGGCACGTTCCACGACCGCGTGCTGCAGCACATCGGTCTCAACGACTGTGCCAACGTCCGCGCCGTCAACGCGGCGGTCTCCGACAGCCACAAGACGCTGACCTTCGTGCTCGCCAGCTCGAACAACATGGGCGCGAACTCGATCGTCCCGTACGACGGTCCTGCCGAGTCCAGCTTCGAGATGGCGGCACGGCCCCTGCCCGAGATCCTGGACGAGGACGAACTCAGCAGGGCCCGCGTGATCAAGATCGACGTGGAGGGCGCGGAAGGCGGCGTCATCAGAGGGCTGGCCCCCGCCCTGGGAGAGCTTCGCCCGGATGTGGAGATCGCCGTGGAGGTCACCCCGGACCGCATGTCCCAACTGGGCGACTCCATCGACGAGTTGATGGCGACCATGGCCCGGCACGGCTTTCACACCTACCGGCTGCCCACCGACTACAGGCCCGAGAACTACCCGCGCGCGATCCGCCATCCGGAGCCGCCGGTGCGGTGGCGCGGCCCCATCGTGGGCGAGAGCGAGCTGGTCTTCTCCCGCGTGGACGCCGAGACGCTGCACTGACCGGGGCTTTCACCCGGTGGTGCGGCGGCCCGGTGGTGGAGCCGGATCCTTCCGGTCCACCACGGGTAGGCGCCCCCGCCAGGGCCCCCTAGAGGGCCCGGTCGAACGGCAGGTCCAGCATCCGGATCGCGTTCCCGCGCAGCAGCTTGTACGCCACGTCCTCGGGGAGGTGGCCGACGTGGTCCTCGGCCACCGCCTTCGTGTGCGGCCACGTCGAGTCGACGTGGGGGTAGTCGGTCTCGAAGGTGGCGTTGTTCACGCCCACGGTCTCGATCGAGGCGACACCGTGCTTGTCCCGGAAGAAGCAGCAGTAGATCTGCCGGTAGTAGTACGTCGACGGAGGCTCGGGGATCAGGTCCTTGACCCCGCCCCAGGCGCGGTGCTCCTCCCAGACGTCGTCGGCGCGCTCCAGGGCGTACGGGATCCAGCCCATCTGGCCCTCGCTGTAGGCGAGTTTGAGGCGGGGGAACTTCACCAGGACTCCGGAGAAGAGGAAGTCCATCATCGAGGCCATCGCGTTGTTGAAGCTCAGGGAGGCCTGAACGGCCGGGGGCGCGTCGGGGGAAGCCGCCGGCATCTGTGACGACGAGCCGATGTGCATGTTCACGACCGTGCCGGTCTCCTCGCACGCCGCGAAGAACGGGTCCCAGTAACCGGAGTGGATCGAGGGCAGCCCGAGGTACGTCGGGATCTCGCTGAAGGTCACGGCCCGCACGCCGCGCGCGGCGTTGCGCTTGATCTCGGCGACGGCGAGATCCACGTCCCAGAGCGGGATGAGGCACAGCGGGATCAGCCGTCCGCCGCTGTCACCGCACCACTCCTCCACCATCCAGTCGTTGTACGCCCGGACGCAGGCGAGGCCGACCTCCTTGTCCTTGGCCTCGGAGAACGTCTGTCCGCAGAAGCGCGGGAACGTCGGGAAGCAGAGGGACGCCTCGACGTGGTTGACGTCCATGTCCTTCAGGCGGGCCGCCGGGTCCCAGCAGCCGCGGCGCATCTGTTCGCGTGTGATGCCGTCGAGCGTCATCTCGTCCCGCGAGAAGCCGACGGCGGCGATGATGCGCTTGTACGGGAAGATCTCCCCCTCGTACTCCCACCAGTCGGTGACCTGCCCTTCCGGGTCCGTCGTGAACTTGTACTTGCCGCCGATGTACTCCAGCTCGCCGATACCTGCGGTGAAGGGTTTCGGACCCCGGTCGCGGTACTTGCTCGGGAGCCACTTCTCGAAGAGGTGCGCGGGTTCGATCACGTGGTCGTCCACGCTGATGACGCGGGGGAGCTCCTTGGCCCCGACCTCGTTGTTGTCCACTGCTGTGCCCCCTACTACCTGCCGGTTTCCCATACACGCATCTGACGGGCCATCAGATTGAGGTTATGGGCTCGCATCGATGACGGCAACAGTCCGCTTGAAACTCGACCCCTTGCGCGATCGGGCGGGATCCGCTGAACTGACGCTCCGTCAGGTCGAGGCAGGGCAGGCTGAAGGAGGACGCTCGATGCAGACGATGTGGCTCAGCGGGGCCGAGTGGCTGGCCGTGCTCCGGATCGGGCTCGGCCTGTGGTGGCTGGAGAGCTGGCGTCACAAGGACAAGAAGACGTGGTTCACCGGAGGGGGCATCGGCTGGGCGGTGGGCATCGCCGAGAAACACCGCTGGCAGTTCGTCCGGTCCGGCTTCGACCTGACGGTGAAGCCCCGCCCCCGGCTCATGGCCTACATCGTGGCCTACGCGGAGCTGGCGCTCGGGCTCGGTCTCATCTTCGGCTTCCTCACACCGATCGCGCTGATCGGCGGACTCGTACTCAACCTGATCTATTTCGTGCTGATGATTCACGACTGGGCCGAGCAGGGTCAGAACCTGATGATGGCGCTCATCTCCCTCGTCGTCCTCTTCGCCATGGGCTGGCAGGTCTGGTCGCTGGACGACGCGTTGGGACTCTTCCTGTAGACGAGAGACGGCCCGCACCCAGCAGCTCATGCCGAGGGCGGGCCGTCGCGGTCTGTCAGCGTCGCGCTCCGGTACGGCCGCGCACGGCGTGCACGCTGGTGATGGCCGCAGCCATCCAGAAGCACGCTCCGGAGACCGCGATGTGAGCCGGGGCGCCGAGCACCAGAGCCAGGACGCACACCACGGCGAATATGCCGACGCCGCCGACTATCGACGGGACGTCACGCCAGGCAGGTATGACAGGTCTGCCCACGAAGATCAGGACCCCGATGGACAGGAGCACCATCAGGGCTCCGCTGTAGATGAGCCACGTGCTGCTCAAAGCCGTTCTCCACTCGTGTAGCTGGTGTGACTGTTGTACCAGTGGGCGGGCGGGGGAAATTGCCCTGTTCGTACGTGGCTCTGGTCTGTTGTGCGGCAACGTGCCACCCTGCCCGGCACATCCGCTGTGCGCACGTAGAGCTGCATGGAGGTGCCGGTGAACGAGCACGAGCACGGTCACGACCACGTGGAGCGGGAGCCGCTGGCCGCGTCCCTCAAGGCGCTGCACGCCACCCGTGCCGAGAGCGCGGCCGCGCGGGCGGCGGCTCTCAGTCGCTACGTAGAGCAACATGCCTCCCAGGAGCAGGCGGACGCCGTATGGAAGGCGGCTCACGCAGCCCGCGTGGCGGCGCAGGCCCTCGCCGTACTCTCCGAGAGCGAGCCCGATCCGGCGGCGGATTCACGGTGCGCCCGTAACGCGGCTTCGTCCGCGGCTCAGGCCTCACAGATGGCTCAACTTGTCGACGCTGAGGGTGAGTTGGCCGCATTGTCCTGCAAGGCCGCCCTGAAAGCCTCACTGGCCGCCGGGACAGCGGCGGGGGCGAAGGCTCTGGGCGCCGACGAGGGCCTGAACGCCGAGGCTGACATGGCGGAGAGGGCCGCCGTCACCGCGGCCGAGGACGCGGGGTGGATCCGGCCCGGCGAGGAGGTGCCCGGTGTGGCGACCGGCGTGCGGAGCCCTGAAGTGATGGCCATGATGCATCTCTGACCCCGCCCGGCCCGTGGTTGCCCCGCGCTTGGTGACCGCGATGAGCGACGTGGTGCGCGAGGAGTGTCGAGGGGTGTCGAGGGGAGCCCTCGACGGGGGCGGGCGGAGGAACGAATGGCAGAGGTGTTCTTGCGGCGGCTGAGCCGGT
Source organism: Streptomyces sp. Je 1-332 (assembly GCF_040730185.1). Taxonomy (NCBI): domain Bacteria; kingdom Bacillati; phylum Actinomycetota; class Actinomycetes; order Kitasatosporales; family Streptomycetaceae; genus Streptomyces; species Streptomyces sp. Je 1-332. The sequence continues at coordinate 4,325,298 of NZ_CP160402.1, read as the reverse complement.
GGCAGGCGGAGCAGCAGCGCGAAGCGGTCGCCGACGTCTACGTCGAGGCCTACGAAGGAGACGCGGGCGCCGAGTACCGGGACCGGCAGGGGTTCCTGCGCCTCTTCGAGAGCACCGTGCAGCGGCCCGACTTCGACATGGTCGTCGCCGACGCCGGGGGTCTCGTCGGCTGCCTCTACGGTTACCGCGCGGCGCGTACCGGCGACTGGTGGGAGGGGTTCCGCGGCGTCCTGCCCCCGGAGGTGGAGGAACGCACGGCCGCGGGGCGGGTGTTCGTCCTGGCCGAGCTGATGGTGGTGCCCGCCTACCGTCGCCAGGGCGTCTCGGAGCGCCTGCGCACGCTGCTGCTCGTGCGGCACGCCGCCGATCTGGTCGTCGCGGTCATCAAACGGGACGACGACCCGGGGCGCGAGGTCCTGCGCTCGTGGGGCTGGACCAAGCTCGGGGAGTTCGATCCGGTGGCCGGCCCGGGGTCGACGGCACCATCCCGCCGGGGAGAGCGCGAGGCGGCGCTGTCCGACGGGCTGGTGTGGGAGGGGTGGATGCGGCCGACGGCGATGTGAGGCGGGCTCAGCGTGGCCCGCTCGCCCTCGCCCCGCTCGCCCTCGCCCTGCTCGCCCGCAGGGAGTACATGAGGGGGATGCGGGGGCGGTCCACCGGGAAGCGGTAGACCCCGTCGCGGAGTTCGAGGGCGCCGAAGCGTTCGAAGAGCGTGGTGTCGTGTTCGTGGAGGAAGTCGATCCGCAGGCCGGCCGCCGCCAGGGCCGAGACGACCTCGCCCACCGGGTGCTGCCACTCCACGGTGCGGTTGTGGACCGTGGGGGTGGTCGTGTCCGCGTAGCCGCCCGGGGTCTCCTCGATCCAGGCGTCGCGGGCGAAGTAGTCGTGCTCGATCCGTGAGCCCGTCGCGTCGTCCAGGATGTCCGCGAGCGGATGGAACTCCGAGAGGTAGAGGAAGCCGCCGGGCGCCACGAGAGCGGCGGCCGTCTCGGCCCACCGCTGGATGTCGGGGAGCCAGCACAGGGCGCCCACTCCGGTGTAGACGATGTCGTACGAGGAGTCCGGCACCGCACTCGCGGCGTCGTACACGTCGGCGGCCACGAAGGACGCCTGGTCGGCGCTGAGGCCGAGCTCGGCGGCGAGGTCGCGCGCCGCTTCCACGGCGGGCTCGGAGAAGTCGAGGCCGACCACGCGGGAGGCCCCGTGCCGGGCCCAGGAGAGGGTGTCGAGGCCGATGTGGCACTGGAGGTGGAGCAGCGAGCGCCCGGTGACGTCACCGACCTCGGCGAGCTCGAAGGGGCGCAGCGGGTCCTTGCCCGAGCGGAAGGCTTCGAGGTCGTAATAGTCGCTGGCGAGGTGGAGGGGGACTCGTTCGTCCCAGCGTTTTCGGTTGGCCTCGCGCCAGTCGGATGGCGTCGGTGAGTACATGTCCGGAAAGTTATCCACAGGCTGGGGACCCTCGCCAGCGGATTGTCGGCGTGGACGTGCACTATGGGGTCCATGAGCGACTTGGGTGCGGGTGCAGTGGAGACGACCGGCGATGCGGGCGGGGGCGCGGAGATGCCGGACTGGGAGAAGCGGTTCCGTGCGCCGCGGGTGTCCCTGCCCGACTGGGCGGAGGACGCCCCCGACCGTTCGTTGTTCGTGTCGAACGCGACGGGGACGTACGAGCTGTACGCATGGGACCGCGCGACCGGCGAGCAGCGCCAGGTGACGGACCGGCCGAACGGCACGACGGACGGCCTGGTCTCGCCGGACGGCGAGTGGATCTGGTGGTTCAACGACACGGACGGGGACGAATTCGGCGTGTGGATGCGCCAGCCCTTCAAGGGCGGCGCCGCCGACGAGCCCGCGGTGCCGGGCCTCGAGCCGTCGTATCCGGCGGGCCTCGTCCTCGCGCGGGACGGACGCATGTCCGTCGTCGGCCGCTCGACGGACGATGACGGCTCGACGATCCATGTCGTACGGGCCCCGGGCGCGGACCCCGTCGAGATCTACCGCCACCGCGAGTCCGCGGGCGTCGGCGACCTCTCCCACGACGGCTCACTGATCGCCGTCGAGCACACGGAGCACGGCGACGCGATGCACTCCACCCTCCGGGTGATCAAGCCGGACGGCTCCACGGTCGCCGAGCTCGACGACACCAAGGGCGGCACGGTCGAGCTGGGCCTGGAGGTCCTCGGCTTCGCGCCGGTCGACGGGGACGCGCGGCTGCTCGTCGGGCATCAGCGGCGGGGCCGCTGGGAGCCGATGGTGTGGGACGTCGCGTCGGGCGAGGAGACGGACCTGGCCCTCGACCTGCCGGGTGACGTGAGCGCCGAGTGGTATCCCGACGGCTCGGCCCTGCTCATCGCGCACAGTTTCGAGGCCCGCAGCGAGCTGTTCCGGTACGACTTCGCGTCGCGTGAGCTGATCGAGGTCGAGACACCCAAGGGGTCGGTGTCGGGAGCGACGGCGCGGCCCGACGGCAGCGTGGAGTACCTGTGGTCGTCGGCCGCCGAGCCGCCGGTGGTGCGCTCGACGGCGGGCGGTGTGGTCCTCGACCCGCCCGGCATGAAGGCCCCGGCGTCCGTGCCGGTGGAGGACGTGTGGGTGGAGGGTCCCGGCGGCCGGGTGCACGCCCTGGTGCAGAAGCCCGCCGACGCGACCGGCCCCCTCCCCACGGTCTTCGAGATCCACGGCGGCCCGACGTGGCACGACAGCGACGCGTTCGCCGCGGGCCCGGCAGCCTGGGTGGACCACGGGTACGCGGTGGTGCGCGTGAACTACCGCGGCTCGACCGGGTACGGCCGGGAGTGGACGGACGCCCTCAAGCACCGGGTCGGCCTGATCGAGCTGGAGGACATCGCCGCGGTGCGGGAGTGGGCCGTGACGTCCGGCCTCGCGGACCCGGACCGCATCGTCCTGGCCGGCGGCTCCTGGGGCGGGTATCTCACGCTCCTCGGCGTCGGCACCCAGCCCGACTCGTGGGCGGTGGGGCTGGCCGCGGTCCCCGTCGCTGACTACGTGACGGCGTACCACGACGAGATGGAGGCCCTGAAGTCCATGGACCGCACGCTCCTCGGGGGCACGCCGGAGGAGGTCCCGGAGCGCTTCGAGGCCTCGTCCCCGCTGACGTACGTGGACGCGGTGAAGGCCCCGGTCTACATCTCCGCGGGCGTGAACGACCCTCGCTGCCCGATCCGCCAGGTCGAGAACTACGTGGACCGGCTCAAGGCACGGGAAGCGGTGCACGAGGTGTACCGGTACGACGCGGGGCACGGCTCGCTCGTCGTGGACGAGCGGATCAAGCAGGTGCGGTTGGAACTGGACTTCGCCGAACGCCACCTTCGCTAGCCGGGGCTCGGCCGCGGGGAGGGCACCGCCACCCCCCGGCCTGCCTCCCGGGGACGCCCCGTACCGTGGGGGTGTGTACCGGTTCCTGCTGACGCCCCGCTGGTGGGGGATCAACGTCTTCGTACTGCTGGCCATCCCCTTCTGCATCTTCATGGGGTCATGGCAGCTGGGGCGTTTCGAGGACCGCGTCGAGGCGCATGACGCGGCGCAGGAGCAGGCGGACCGGCAGGCATCGCCCGCCAGGTCCCAGGAGGAGCCCCGGCCGCTGGACTCGATGCTCCCCGTGGACAAGGAGACGTCCGGGGAACAGGTGTCGGCCACCGGGCGGTACGGCAGGCAACTGCTGGTGCCCGGCCGGGAGTTGGACGAAAAGTCCGGTTACTACGTCCTCACGCTGCTGCGTACCGACAGCGGCAAGGACCTGCCGGTCGTCCGCGGCTGGCTCCCCGGGAAGGCGAGTGCGGCGAAGGCTCCCGCGGCGCCCTCCGGTGAGGTCACCGTGACGGGCGCGCTCCAGGCGTCCGAGAGCCCTGGTTCGAACGGGGTCAGCTCGGCCGGCGGACTGCCGACCGGGCAGCTGGGCGCCATCAGCGCGGCCTCGCTGGTGAACGTGGTCCGGGGCGATGTGTACGACGCCTGGGTCACGCTGGCCAAGGGTGACTCCGGGATGAAGGCGGTTCCGGCGTCCGAGCCGGCCAACTCCGGGCTCGACCTCAAGGCCTTCCAGAACCTCGGCTACACCGGGGAGTGGTTCGTCTTCGCGGGGTTCGTCGTCTTCATGTGGTTCCGGCTGTTCCGGCGTGAGCGGGAGTTCGCGCGGGACACTCAGCTGGGGCTGCTGCCCGAGTCATAGCTCTCACGACCTGTCACACGATGGCCGTGAACGCCGGACGGGCTGGACATTCCAGCCCGTCCCGGACGTCGACCGCGTCGCGCTACGACGCCGACAGCATCCCCGTGTGGTAGACCGTCCCCGCGCACGCGTTGGTGATCGTCGCGCCCGCCGCGGGCGAACCCTCGGCGGCCGTCAGGGACACCGTCACGCCGCCGTCAAGGACGCCGCCCTCCTCGCGGACCATCTGCGGCTCCGTGCCGCCCGGTGCGCCGCTGTCCGCGCCGCCGCCCTCCGTGGGGGTCGGGTCGGGCGAAGGCTCACCGCTGTCCGTCGGGCACGCCTCCGAAGGCACCCAGGCGAACTTCACCTCGTACGCGGCGCCCGGCTGGAGGACCAGCGAGCTGACCGCCTGCGCCGGGTCCGGAAGGCCCGTCGCCGCGTCGCCCGCGACATGGTCGGAGATGAGGATCTTCCCGGGGTCGGCCGCCCCCGTCGTCGCCGTGCTCACGCTGCCCGGCGCGCTGACCGTGCAGCTGCTGCCGGAGACGTTGGCGACGCGGAAGCTGCCGTACACCTTGCCGTCGGCCTCGGGCGCGCCCGCGCTACCGCTCGCGCCGCCGAGCTGGTCCACCGCGCAGGCGGGTGAGCCGGCGGATTCCGTACCCGCCGGGTCGGGACCACCGGTCGCGCCGCCGCTGGCCTCACCCTTCCCCTTGCCGTCCTTCTTGTCCTTCTTGTCTTTCTTGTCCTTGGACTTGGAGGGGCCGGAGTCGCCGCTCTTGCCCTTCTCCCCACCGTCAGGGCCCTTGCCGCCCTCGCTCGAACCGCCCTGCGTCTGCTCGCTGTTGCCCGCTATCGACGGCCGGTCGTCCGAGCCCCCGGTGGAGTTCGTGACGTGCACCAGAGCGGGGATGGCGGTGCCGATGAAGAGCGCGGCGGCCGCCATGCCGACCACGGCCTGGCGCTTGCGCTGACGCCGCGCCGGTACCGCGTGCCGCAGTCGCTCCAGAGCGCGGTCGCCCGGCTCGATCTCCTGGACGGCCGAACGCATCATCCTGCGCAGCGCCAGCTCGTCGGAGCCGTCCTCACCACCGAAGACGGAACCCGGCGCCTCACCGCCCCGACGCTCGGCCGCGGCGGACTCCTCGGGCTCAGCCGCGGCGGGCTCCCCGGGCTCGGCCGCGGCGGGCTCAGCAGGCTCCGCCGCCGTGGGCTCGTCGGGCTCGGGTGCGGTGGGCTCGTCGCCCTGGCCGTGGTTCACAGTTCCGTCCCCAGCGTGCTGCTCAAACTCGGCGCTCTTGTCATCGTCATGCTCGCGCCCGTACTCGTGCTTGCTCATGCCGGTGCCTCCATGGCGACCCGCAGAGCCGCGATCCCGCGCGAGCCGTAGGCCTTCACCGACCCGAGCGATATGCCCAGGGTCTCGGCGACCTGCGCCTCGGTCATGTCCGCGAAGTACCGCAGGACCAGGACCTCGCGCTGGCGGCGCTGGAGGCCGCGCATCGCCTTGATCAACTCGTCACGCTCAAGGAGGTCGTACGCCCCCTCCTCGGCGCTCGCCATGTCGGGCATCGGCTTCGAGAGCAGCTTCAGCCCGAGGATGCGGCGACGCAGCGCGGAACGCGAGAGGTTCACGACCGTCTGCCGCAGATAGGCGAGCGTCTTCTCCGGGTCCCGCACGCGTTTGCGCGCCGAGTGCACCCGGATGAACGCCTCCTGCACGACGTCCTCGCACGAGGCCGTGTCATCGAGAAGCAGCGCCGCCAGGCCGAGGAGCGACCTGTAGTGGGCGCGGTAGGTCTCGGTCAGGTGGTCGACTGTGGTGCCCGCGCTCATCGCCTCCTCAGCGCCCTCGCGCTGCGTCGGGATGCGGGCCGATCTCGTGATGGGCATGGGGGCGATCACCGGCATGCCGGCGGGCGCACGGGGACGGCGAGGCGGGCGCAGGGCCGCGCCCCTCGCCTGAACCGCTGTGAAATCGAGAACCTCTGCCACGCCTGTTGGACACGCCTACCCCCTTGAGGGTTGTACGCATCGCGCGGCGCGTTTGCGGCGGGCATCGTCGCCATTGGTGACGATGCATCAAATGCCCCCATGCGTACCAGCTCTTCCCCTATGCCCATTTTTCGCAGCGCTCAGGTCACGCCCCCTGGAGGGCGATCGCAAAGACGCGCCCCGCCCTGCTGCCGGTTGCAGAGGACGGGGACGAATATTGCGAATCTTCGAACGCGGCAATGGTCCAGATCAAGCGATTCTGGCCACCAAGTTGGACACAGAACTTACACAGACCCCTCAAAGTCTTCCGCCTCGGGGAGCCTTCGGGGCTTGTTCTGCCCGCCCGCATGCACCTTTCTGCGGGTTTTTGTACCTACTACTGACGTCCGGTGAGCTCCCCGGCCACCAGCTCCGCGATCTGGGCCGTGTTCAGGGCGGCTCCCTTGCGGAGGTTGTCCCCGCACACGAAGAGCTCAAGGGCTGTCGGATCGTCCAGGGCGCGCCGCACCCGGCCCACCCACGTGGGGTCGGTCCCCACCACGTCGGCGGGGGTCGGGAACTCACCCGCGGCCGGGTTGTCGAACAGCACGACTCCCGGAGCGGTGGCCAGGATCTCGCGCGCGCGGTCCACCGTGACCTCGTCCTCGAAGCGCGCGTGCACGGTCAGGGAGTGCGTGGTCACCACCGGCACACGTACGCAGGTCGCCGCGACCTTCAGGTCGGGCAGGCCGAGGATCTTGCGGGACTCGTCCCGCACCTTCATCTCCTCGGACGACCAGCCGTCGTCCCGCAGCGTCCCGGCCCACGGCACGACGTTCAGCGCCACGGGCTCCGGGAAGGGCCCGGTGTCGTCACCGACAGCACGGCGTACGTCACCGGGGCTCGTGCCGAGCTCCGACCCCGCCACCAGCTTCAGCTGGCGGCGCAGGGTCTCCACGCCGTCCCGCCCGGCGCCGCTCACGGCCTGGTACGAGGAGACGATCAGCTCACGCAGACCGAACTCGGCGTGCAGCGCGCCGACGGCCACGATCATCGAGAGAGTCGTGCAGTTCGGGTTGGCGACGATGCCGCGCGGGCGCACGCGCGCGGCGTGCGGATTGACCTCGGGGACGACCAGTGGCACGTCCGGGTCCATCCGGAAGGCGGCGGAGTTGTCGACCACCACGACGCCCTTGGACGCGGCGATGGGCGCCCACTGCGCGCTGACCTCGTCGGGAACGTCGAACATCGCCACGTCGACGCCGTCGAAGGCGTCCTCGCTCAGCGCGATGACCTCGACCTCCTCACCGCGCACGGCCAGCTTCCTGCCGGCCGAGCGCGGTGAGGCGACGAGTCGGATCTCGCCCCAGATGTCGGCGTGCTGCGACAGGATCTGGAGCATGACCGCGCCGACGGCCCCGGTCGCTCCGACGACCGCGAGCGTCGGCTTTCCGGTCATCGCCCGGTGCCCCCATAGACCACTGCCTCGTCCGTGTCGGAGTCGAGGCCGAAGGCGGTGTGCACGGCGCGCACGGACTCGTTCGCGTCATCGGCGCGGGTCACGACCGAGATGCGGATCTCGGAGGTCGAGATCAGCTCGATGTTCACGCCCGCGTCGCTGAGCGCCTCGAAGAAGGCGGCGGTGACGCCGGGGTTCGTCTTCATACCCGCGCCGACCAGGGAGATCTTGGCGATCTGGTCGTCGTAGCGCAGGGAGTCGAAGCCGATGGCCGAGCGCGTCTTCTCGAGCGCGTCGATCGCCTTGCGGCCCTCGGCCTTGGGCAGGGTGAACGAGATGTCCGTGAGTCCGGTCGAAGCGGCCGAGACGTTCTGGACGATCATGTCGATGTTGACCCCGGAGTCCGCGATGGCGCGGAAGATCGAGGCGGCCTCACCCGGCTTGTCCGGCACGCCGACGACCGTGATCTTGGCCTCCGAGGTGTCGTGCGCGACACCGGAGATGATGGCCTGCTCCACCTTGCGGTCCCCTTGCGGTTCGTTGCTGACCCACGTGCCCTGAAGTCCACTGAAGGACGAGCGCACGTGAATCGGGATGTTGTAACGGCGGGCGTACTCCACGCAGCGGTGGAGCAGCACCTTGGACCCGGAGCTCGCGAGCTCCAGCATGTCCTCGAACGAGATCCAGTCGATCTTCTGGGCCTTCTTCACCACACGGGGGTCGGCGGTGAAAACGCCGTCCACGTCCGTGTAGATCTCGCAGACCTCGGCGTCGAGCGCGGCGGCGAGGGCGACAGCGGTCGTGTCCGACCCGCCGCGGCCCAGCGTGGTGATGTTCTTGCCCTCCTGGCTGACACCCTGGAACCCCGCGACGATGGCGATGTTGCCCTCGTCGATGGAGGCCCGGATGCGGCCCGGCGTGACATCGATGATCCGCGCTTTGTTGTGGACGGAGTCGGTGATGACACCGGCCTGGCTGCCCGTGAACGACTGGGCCGCGTGACCCAGGTTTTTGATCGCCATGGCAAGAAGGGCCATGGAGATCCGCTCCCCGGCGGTCAGCAGCATGTCGAATTCACGCCCGGCAGGGATCGGGGATACCTGCCCGGCAAGATCGATCAACTCATCCGTCGTGTCACCCATGGCGGACACCACGACAACGACCTGATGGCCGTTCTTCTTGGCGTCGACAATCCTCTTGGCGACCCGCTTGATGCCCTCGGCATCGGCTACGGAGGAGCCTCCGTACTTCTGCACGACAAGGCTCACGTGCGCTCCTCGCTCAGTCCGTCTTCACCGCACTGCTGCGGTCGGCTCAGTCTAACGAGCGGCCGAAATTCGCCTCACGAATATCACATGGTGAGATGTCCCGCCCACTACGTGATCAACGTCGGCATACGCTCCCGCTGCTCGGGGCGTACGTTCCGACCGCTCGGCTTGGCACATGCCCAGCGGGGAGTCGGCCACTCCGGAAAGTGGGGCGGGTCACAACCGCATGTCACAGCCGCGGGGTCACAGCCGCAAGGTCACCGCAGCGAGGTCACTGCACGGAGCGCAGGCCCAGGGGCCCGGCGATCTCCTCCGCCATCACCCTGCCCGCGGCTTCCGCGAGCGCGTCCTCGGCGAGGTCCTCGTCCGTGTCCAGGCCGTTGAGGTCCTCGAGGGGCTGGTTCAGGCGGACGTGGGCCACCAGGGACTGGAGGGCTCGGAGGGTGGCCGAGGCCGTGGAGCCCCAGTTGGAGAAGTACGAGAACTGCCACCACCACAGGGCCTCGGTCGTGCGGCCCGCGCGGTAGTGGGCCAGGCCGTGGGAGAGGTCCGCGACCACGTCGGCGAGGTCGTCCGAGATGCGGGCCGCCACCGGGGCCTTGCGGGGCTCGTACGGGTCGAAGACCTCGGAGTAGACGTCGATCGGCTCCAGCATGGCGGCGAGGCGTTCACGCAGGTCGTCGACGTCGCGCTCCGGGCCGAGGTCCGGCTCGTAGCGCTCCTCGGGGAGGATGTCCTCGTGCGCGCCCAGGCGGCCGCCGGCCAGGAGGAGTTGGGAGACCTCCAGGAGGAGGAAGGGAACGGCCGAGTCGGGCTCGTCACCCTTCGCGACCTCCGTCACCGCGACGATGAAGCTCTCGATCTGGTCCGAGATCTGCACCGCGAAGGAGTCCGGGTCCTGGGCGGCCGCGTGCAGGAGGACCGTCGCCTCGGGGGCGATGATCGGCTCGGGGGCGAAGATCGACTCCGGGGCGGCGATCACCTCCGCGACAGGCGCCGCTTCCGGCAGCGACTCCGCCTTCAGTTCCGGCTTCAGTTCCGGCTTCGTTGACTTCTCTTGCTGCTTCTTAGACATCTAGGAGTCGTCTCCCCTCGAAGGCGCGGCCCAGGGTGACCTCGTCCGCGTATTCCAGATCTCCCCCGACAGGGAGCCCGCTGGCCAGGCGGGTGACCTTCAGGCCCATGGGCTTGATCATCCGTGCGAGGTACGTCGCCGTCGCCTCGCCCTCCAGGTTCGGGTCCGTGGCCAGAATCAGCTCGGTGACCGTGCCGTCCGCCAGGCGCGCGAGCAGTTCCCGTATCCGCAGATCGTCCGGACCGACCCCTTCGATCGGGCTGATCGCTCCGCCCAGAACGTGGTACTTCCCCCGGAACTCGCGCGTACGCTCGATCGCCACGACATCCTTCGGCTCCTCGACCACGCAGATGACGCTGAGGTCGCGGCGCGGGTCGCGGCAGATGTTGCAGAGCTCTTCCTGCGCGACGTTCCCGCAGGTCGCGCAGAAGCGGACCTTGTCCTTCACCTCGAGGAGGGAGTGCGCGAGACGCCGCACGTCCGTCGGCTCCGCCTGCAGGATGTGGAAGGCGATCCGCTGCGCGCTCTTGGGACCGACGCCGGGCAGCCTGCCCAACTCGTCGATGAGGTCCTGAACCACGCCTTCGTACACGGGGTGCCTTGCCCTTTCCTGTTCTCGCTCACGCTTTGGTACGTACGGTAGTTGGCCCGTCGCCCTCTTAGAAGGGAAGGCCCGGGATGCCTCCGCCGCCCAGGCCCTGCGCGAGCGGACCCAGCTTCTCCTGCTGGAGCGCCTGCGCGTTCTCGTTCGCCGCCTGGACCGCCGCGACCACCAGGTCCGCGAGGGTCTCGGTGTCCTCCGGGTCGACCGCCTTGGGGTCGATCACCAGGCCGCGCAGCTCACCGGATCCGGTGACCGTCGCCTTGACGAGGCCGCCGCCCGCCTGGCCTTCGACCTCGGTGCGCGCGAGCTCTTCCTGCGCGGTAGCGAGGTCCTGCTGCATCTTCTGGGCCTGCTGGAGCAGCTGCTGCATGTTGGGCTGGCCACCACCGGGGATCACGATCAGCTCCTGTCTCGGTAGGTCGTCGGTTTTTCCACCTCCAATGAGCCTACGTGGTTGAGGGTGGCCTCGCCCCAGCACTCTTTCGAGTGAGATCGGCCGTCTTCCTATACCTGATCAAGCAGCTCTTCCGGGCGGAAATACCGCGAAAAGGGGCTCATGGCCACCCATTGGGCGGTAGGACTGGGGCTGCGCATGAGCAGATGACTTCAGCCGCGTCAGCATCATCAGCACCAGCTGTCACAGCGCGCGCACCGTACGGAATCACCGCGGGGGACAGTGCCGCAAGGAACCGTGCCGCAGGAAGTGCCGCAGGAACAGTCAGGGATCTCGTAGAGGTAGGAGTGCCGGGTGAGCCAGCCGGAGATGCAGCCCGAGGGGGTGCCCCATGAGGAGCAGGGTGCCGGGGCGGGTGCGCAGCAGGGCGTTCCCGGTGGTGATCCTGGTGGTGGTCCTGGTGGGGGTCCCGGTGGCGGGGGCGGCTCTCGGCTCGGGGATCTGACGGGGCGGGCCTTTCCCCTCGGCGACTGGGGTGAACCGGCGCAGCGGCTCGACGAGCTGTACCGGTGGGTGGAGCGGGGGGCGCTCAACACCGCGGAGTGGTACTTGTCCGACCGGGCGTGGAAACGGCGCGGGGCGCGGGTCTCGCGGGCGGGGGCGGCGGTGGGGGTCGTGGGCGCGGGGGTGTTTCCGCTGCTCGATCTTGCCGGGGCGGTGGGGGGCGTCGCGAACTGGGGGTACGTCTCGCTGCTCGCGGGGGCGGCATGCGTGGCGTGCGATCGCTTCTTCGGCCTCACGTCCGGGTGGATGCGGGACGTGGCGACCGCGCAGGCCGTGCAGCGGCGGCTGCAGGTGCTGCAGTTCGACTGGGCGTCGGAGAGTGTGCGGGAGGTTCTCGGGCCCACCGAGGGGACCGCCAGCGAGGCTGCCGACCGGTGTCTTGGGGTGCTTCGGCGGTTCTCGGAGGATGTGACGGAGCTTGTGCGGGCCGAGACCGCGGACTGGATGGTGGAGTTCCGGTCCGGCCCCGCGCCGTTGGCCATGCAGGCCATGGTCCCGGCCTCCCGCGGGGAGGCAGGGGCTGCCCCCGTACGGGCCGCGTTGCCGCCGGGGGCGCGCCCGAACATGCCCCGCCAGCGGCCGCCGGAGCCGCGGTGAGGGCCTCCCCCAGCGCGTCTGCCTCGCTAGAGGCGGCGTGCCGCAATGACCGCTGCGCTGGCGGGCGTTGTGAGTACTTCGGTGGCGTCCAGGACTGGATGAGTGAGGTAGAACAGGCGGAGCTCATCCACTTCGCCGCCGAAACGAGGCGGCCAATGGGGCGACGGGGTGAAGTCGTCCAGGATGAGAAGGCCACCGGGAGCCAGCAGCTCGACGACCCGCTCGGGGTCGTCGCGCTTGCCTCCGCCGTCGCAGAAGAAGACATCGAAGGGGGCGTGCTGCTCGAGCAGCCGCCAGTCCCCGGTGAGGACGCTGACGCGGTCGTCGTCCGCGAAGACACCAGCCGCTCGACGCGCGAGCTCCTCGTCCCGTTCCACGGTGACCAGGCGGGCACCGGCGCCGAGCCCACTGTGCAGCCAGGCCGTACCCACGCCCGAGCCGGTGCCGCTCTCCGCGATCACCCCGTCGGGTTTCGCAGCGGCGGCCAGCCTGAGCAACCTGCCCACCTCAGGAATGCAGCTCTTCTTGAAACCCGCCTCGGAGGCGATACGCTCCGCGGCCACCACGCGAGGCGGAGCCACACGCTCTTCCTTGATCACGAAACCCCCATCGCCGTTGACCATGACGCTGTCCGCCGGCAGCACTAGCTGTAGATGATCATTGAACCCTGCGCCAGGCTTCGCGTCGTCGCCGCGTGCAGGCCCAGCCATACGTGGCGTTCCCTCGCGAAGGGGCTGTCGTCCGGCGGAGCCGGAGCCGCCGGCTCCTCCAGGGACGTCGGCGCCTGAGGCGGGGTCGGCGGGCGAGGAGGGTTGGCCGCGTCGATGCCGATCGACGGAGCCACGAACTCCAGTTCCCGCAGCAACGCCTGGGAGGAGCCCAACGGGCCGCCGCCCGACAGAAGTTCGTCGTTCGAGAGCGGCGCGGGGAAGTCGACAGGAACGTACGCCCCCGCGTGGTCGTAGTGCCAGACCAGATGCGACTGCTGAGCCGTCGAGTCGAACATCTCCAGCAACTGCTCGTAGTCCCCGCCCAGTTCGTCCACCGGCGTGACCTCGAGGCCGCAGACCTGGAGCAGATACGCCCGGCGCAGAAAATGCAGCGCGTCGTAGTCGAAGCCCGCGACCGGGGCCACGTCTCCGGAGAGGCCCGGCATGTAGGCGAAGACGGGGACGGGGGGCAGTCCTGCCTCGTGCAGCGCCTTGTCGTACGCCGCGATCTCCTCCGCGAAGGGATTGTCGGGGCTGTGGCACAGCACGTCGACGAGCGGGACCAGCCACAAATCACAGGCCAAGGGTGCTCCTCAGGTCAGGCTCACAAGCGGTCTCGTACCGGGACGGCATATCGGACGTCGGATGTGCCTCGCGTTCAGGCAGCGTAGTGCGGGCGGTCGCCCCTAGCTCCCCTTGTGCAGATCCCAGATCCACACCCCGTCTACCCACTTTCCGGGCCGGTCAAGGAGTTCCTGCACCGTCACCCGCAGTTCCGCGTCGTGCTCCTGCGGCGCGAGGACCACGACGCCCGCGTTCCAGTGCGCCAGGTCCGCCCGCGCCGCCCGGCGCCACGCGTCGGTGATCTGCGGGGCGCGGCCCGCCGAGCGGACGTCCCGCAGGAGGTTCGACAGGTTGCGGGGCGGCGCCCCGTAGATGCCCACGCGGTCCGGGCCCCACGGCCCGTTGAAGTAGCCGCCGGGCAGGGAGAAGCCCAGGTCGGCCGTGGTCTGCCAGTGCAGGGCCTCCGCGCCCCCCGGGTCCGGCAGCGGTACCGGTACGAGCGACTCGCCCTCTCCCAGGTACTGCCGCCAGGTCCCGTCGGCGATGAACTCGGGAGCCTTGGCCCGCTCCACCGCCCGCAGCGGCGCCGGCACGATCGGAAGCAGCGCGAGGACGACCGCGGCCACGCCCGCGTACCGCGCGGCCGTCATCCCGCGTGCCGCGGGGAGGAGTCCGGCCAGCGCGAGCGCCACCAGCATGCCGAGCGCCGGGGCGCACACCATCGCCACCCGCGACTCGATGACCGACTCGAAGAGCGGGGCGTGCGAGAGGGGCGCCCAGGGTCCGGGCAGCACGACGTCCGTCAGCGGGATGCGGAACTTCGGGCCCAGCGAGAGGAGGGCCGCCGCGAGGACCGTGAACGCCAGCGCCTTCACCACCGCCCGCTCCCACAGACGTACGACGATCGCGAAGGCCAGCGCGACCAGGGGCCAGCCGTAGAACGCGTTCTGCTCGGTGGGGTTCTGGGAGAGCGCGTTCGCCGTCTCCTCGTTGCCCGCGAGCGAGCGTTCCGCGAAGGAGATGAGCGCCAGCGGGCTGTTGCCCGCGTTGTCGCCGTGCAGCACGCTCGTGTAACTCTGCGGCCCGAAGAACTGCCAGTAGAGGGGGAAGGCCACCAAGGGGACGGTGACCGCCACGGCCACCCCGAGGCCGCGCGCCAAGGGGCGGAACGTTTCCCTCGCCACATCACGGCGCACCGCCCCGTACGCCACCGCGAACAGCAGCATGCCCACCGCGGCGAGCAGCAGCGGCTCCTCGCCGAGGAAGATCTGGTACGTCGTGAAGAGCCCGAGCACGACTCCGTCGCGTACGACCCGGCCGCCCGCGCCCTCGCCCCCGCCCCCGCAGAGCCGCAGCGCCCTGTCGATGATCAGCGGGATCATGAACAGGACCATGAAGTTCGGGTGCGCGTGCGCGTGGCTGATCATCGGTGGCGCGAAGGCGGCAAGCGCCGCGCCGACGGCCGCCGCGCCCCGGTGCCGTACGAGACGCCTGCGGATCAGCCAGTACCAGGCGACCGCTGTCGCGGCCAGGCCGAGCGTCATCGCCGCGTTCAGGGCGATCGCGGGGCCGAGGAGCCAGGTCACGGGGGCGAAGGGGCCGGAGAGGCCGAGCATGACCGTGTTGGCCATGAGGTTCACGCCGTCGGGTTGGTTCTGGAGGGTCGTGAAGAGGGGGTTCTGGAGGTGGCGGATGTTGTCCGCCGTCACCGCGAAGAACCACTCCCACTGGTTCTGGTCCTGGAGCGAGTCCGGGAGGTAGCGCTCGCCCGGTGCCACCCAGCGGCCCGAGTAGAGGGTGATCGCCATGGCCAGGAAGAGCGCCGCGACGAGCAGGTCCTTCGGGCGGACGGCGCGGGCCTTGAGCGCGGTCAGCTCCGCCAGGACCTTCACGTAGTCGAACGGCCGGAGCTTCGAGCCCTCCTGGTGCGCCCAGCGCACCGGCACCTCGGCGACCGGCCAGCCCGAGCGGCGGAAGTACTGCAGTATCTCGACGTCTATCCCCCAGCCGCGCAGGCGCGACGCGGCGAAGGCCTCACGGGCACGGTCGCCGTCGAAGAGCTTGAAGCCGCACTGGGTGTCGCGGACTCCGGGGACGGCGACCGTCCGTATCAGGAAGTTGCCGCTGCGGCCGAGGAGCTCGCGCAGGCGGTGCTGGTGCGTCTCGATCGTGGCGTCCGCTCCCGCCCGGGAGCCGATCGCCGCCGCGTGGCCGTCGGTGAGCGCCTTGTCGAGGCACTCCAGCTCCTCGATGGGGGTGGCCAGATCGGCGTCGGTGACCAGGACGCGGTCGCCGTGCGAGGCGAGGACTCCCATGCGCAGGGCGTGGCCCTTGCCGAGGTTGCGCTCGGAGTGGATGAGCCGCACGCGGGGGTCGGCGGCCTCGGCGTCGGCGGCGATGTCCAGGGTGCCGTCGGTGGAGCCGTCGTCCACGACGATCAGCTCCCACCGGAGGTCCCGGTCGCCCCCTTCGGAGCCGCCCTCCAGATACGCCCGTATCGCGGCGAGCGTGGGGGCCAGGCGCCGCTCCTCGTTGTAGGCGGGGACGACGACGGTCAGATCCACGCTCATGCAGCGGCCAGCCGCTCGATGAGGGCGAGGGAGTGGGCGTTGTACTCCTCGACGATCGCGTGCGCGGCCTTGGGGTCGCGGTTCGCGAGGGCGTCGACGAGCTCGGTGTGCCGGGCCCAGAGGGTGCCGCGCAGGTCGCCGTCGCCGCGTTCGGCGGCGCGGCGGAGGTAGGTGACGGCGCAGACCCATGCCTGGACGCGGATGCGGTGCAGGAAGTCCGAGAGGTAGGGGTTGCCGAAGAGGGCGCTGAGCTCGCGCCAGAAGCGCAGGTCGTAGCCGATGAGGACGTTCAGGTCGCCCGCGCAGGCGGCGCGCGTGGCTTCCTCGCCACGGCGGCGTACGGACACGAGGGCGGCGGAAGCTTCCTGCTGGCCCTTGGGCCCGAGCGGGGTGCCCTTCTTCACGAGGTCGCGGAAGATTCCGTCGGCGACGAGGCCGCGGGCCTCCAGCATGCCGCGGTAGTCGGCGAGGGAGTGTTCGCGGACGCGGTAGCCGCGGTGCTGGTCGGCGTCGAGGAGGCCCTGGGCGGCGAGGTTCACCAGGGCCTCGCGCACCGGGGTCGCGGAGACGCCGTACTGCTCGGCGATCTCCTTGACCGTGAACTCCTGGCCCGGCTCCAGACGGCCGCCGAGGATCTCGTCGCGCAGCGCGTCGGCGATCTGCTGGCGCAGAGTGCTGCGGATGACGGCGGAGCCGTCGGTGCCGGGCATCTGGGTTCCCTCGCGGAGTCGTCTTGGCGGTCGTCGTTCGCTTACGAGCACGTCAGACTACGCGGTCGGGGTTCCGGCCCTCGGGTACCCGGTTTCCCGGCGCCCGAGGGCGGGGCGCCCACAGGGGGACGACGAGGAGCGGTTACGCCGTGTACTCGTCGGCCACGCTCAGCGCGGCGTCCAGCGCCGCGAGGCCCTCCTTCGCCTCCGTGTCCGTGATGTTGCACGGGGGAACCACGTGGGTGCGGTTCATGTTGATGAAGGGCCACAGGCCCTGCTTCTTCGCGGCGGCGCCGAACGCGGCCATCGGGGCGTTCGCCTCGCCCGTGGCGTTGTACGGCACGAGCGGCTCGCGGGTCGCCTTGTCCCTGACCAGCTCCAGGGCCCAGAACATGCCGAGGCCACGGACCTCGCCGACACTCGGGTGCCGCTCCGCGAGGTCCGCGAGGGCGGGGGCGATGATCTCCGAGCCGACGCGGGCCGCGTTCTCGATCACTCCCTCGTCCTCCATGACGTTGATCGTCGCGACGGCCGCGGCGCAGGCCAGCGGGTGCCCGGAGTACGTGAGACCGCCCGGGTAGGGCCTGCGGGCGAACGTCTCGGCGATGGCGGAGGAGATCGCGACACCGCCGAGCGGTACGTAACCGGAGTTCACGCCCTTCGCGAAGGTGAGGAGATCGGGCACGATGCCGCCGTCGAAGTGGTCGGCGGCGAACCACTTGCCGGTGCGGCCGAAGCCCGCCATCACCTCGTCCAGGATGAAGACGATGCCGTGCCGGTCGCAGATCTCGCGTACGCCCTTGAGGTAGCCCGGCGGCGGGATCATGATGCCGGCGGTCCCGGGGACGGACTCCAGGATGATCGCAGCGATCGTCTGCGGGCCCTCGAAGGCGATGGTCTCCTCGAGGTGCTGGAGGGCGCGCTCGCACTCCTGCTGCTCGTTCTCGGCGTAGAAGGCACTGCGGTAGAGGAACGGCGCCCAGAAGTGGACGACGCCCGCCGAGCCCGTGTCGGAGGCCCAGCGGCGGGGGTCGCCGGTGAGGTTGATCGCGGTGGAGGTGCCGCCGTGGTACGAGCGGTAGGCGGAGAGGATCTTGGGGCGGCCGGTGTGGAGGCGCGCCATGCGGGTCGCGTTCTCCACGGCTTCCGCGCCGCCGTTGGTGAAGAAGATCTTGTCCAGGTCGCCGGGGGTCCGCTCGGCGATGAGGCGTGCGGCCTCCGAGCGGGCTTCCACGGCGAAGGCGGGCGCGAAGGTCGTCATCTTCGCCGCCTGCTCCTGGATCGCGGCGACGACCTTCGGGTGCTGGTATCCGATGTTGGTGTAGACGAGGCCGCTGGTGAAGTCGAGGTAGCGGTTGCCGTCGTAGTCCCAGAAGTACGAGCCGTCGGCGCCGGCTACGGCGAGGGGGTCGATCAGCTCCTGTGCGGACCAGGAGTGGAACACGTGCGCGCGGTCCGCCGCCTTTACGGCGGCGCCGACCTGGGGGTTCGGGTTCGGCTGAGGGGTCATGTGGGCGAGGGTAAGTGTCCAGGGTGTGGACTCGACATGGGCGTCCTGTTTTGTGGGGGCGGGGGGTTCTGGACAGTGTGTCGGGGCACTCTCTGGCGCGGGGGCCTTGCGTGCCCTCATCCCCGGCTTCGCCGAGTTCGTCCTCGAACGCCGGACGGGCTGGGAAACCAGCCGCCGGACGGGCTGCGTCAGTCGTCCGCGTCCGCCACCACCCTCGCCCGCGGCTCGCCCCCCTCCCCGCAGCGGATCTCGTACGGCAGATCGTCCCGCTCGTCGTCGTCGCTCGGTTCCGCCTCCAGGCGGGCCACCGCTGCCGGGCCCCGTTCCACGTCGTCGTCGATGTGGAAACCGTCCGCCGGGCTCCACGAGACGAGGTAGACCGTCCCGTCGTCCCTGCATTCGACCGTCGCCGTCCCGCCCGTGAACCGGAGGGTGGAGCGGTCGGGGGACGTCTTCGAGGGCGTCTTCGAGGGCGTCGTGGACGGTGACGGTGACGGTGTCGGTGACGTGGGCCGGGAGGAGGTCCGCGGTGACGCCGACGTCGCCGCCAACGCCCTCTCCACCGCGCCCTCGTCCAGGGGGCGGCTGTGCGCCGCGCCGCCCCCGCTGTCCGACGTGGCCAACTGCCAGGCGCCCAGCGCCCCGGCAGCCGTGCCCACCGCCACCCATGCCGCGGTCACCACCGCGCTCCGCCACTTCCTCATCCGGCCACTGTGCCGCACAGTTTCCTAACGCCCGGTTAAGGGCTGCCCAAAGCACCTGACTACGGTGGATGTATGGCCCACCTTCTCGTCGTGGAGGACGATCCCCAGCTGCGCGGCGCCCTGGTGCGGGCTCTGCGCGACAAAGGGCACGCTGTCGCCACCGCGCCCAGCGGCATGGCAGGTCTGGACGCTGCGGTCACCAACCGCCCCGACCTCGTCGTGCTCGACCTGGGGCTGCCGGACGTGGACGGTGCCCAGATCCTCCGTATGCTCCGCGCCGTCAGCGACGTACCCGTCATCGTCGCGACCGCGCGCGACGACGAACCGGAGATGGTGGCGATCCTGGAGGACGGGGCCGACGACTACATCGTCAAACCGTTCGGCGCCGCCCAGCTGGACGCCCGCGTCAAGGCGGTCCTGCGGCGCCTGGGCGCCGCCGATGCCGCGGAGGAGCCCCTGCGCGTCGGGGGCCTGGCCATCGCCCCCGCCTCCCGTGAAGTCACCCTGGACGACGCCCCCGTGGACCTCACCCCCCGTGAGTTCGACCTCCTCGCCTACCTCGCCCACCGCCCCGGCCAGGTCGTCTCCCGCCGCGAACTCCTCGCCGAGGTATGGCAACAGCCCCTCGGCGGCGCCGACAAGACGGTCGACGTCCACCTCTCCTGGCTCCGCAGAAAACTCGGCGAGACGGCCCAGTCCCCCCGTTACCTCCACACGGTCCGCACAGTGGGAGTCAAACTCACACCCCCCGACGAGCCCCCGACCCCCGCGCCCCCGCAGCCGCGCGACGCACGCGAGGGGACGGGCCGGTATGTCCGCCCGGAGCACAGCAAGCAGGACCCCCCAGCCGAAGTACGCGACGCCCGGACCGAGATAGCGAGGACGGACATACCGGCGCGGCCCCGCCCCCACGACAACGGCCCGCCCCAGAACGAACGCGAGGCCCCCCACGCCGACGAGGCCCCCCACCACATCGGGAGCCCCGCAACAACCCAGCCGCCCAGCCCCGACGGGACCGGCGACGAGCAGACACCCGAAGCCGAACAACCGACCAACAGCCAGCCGCCCAGCGACGAAGGCCCCTGCCTCAGCGGGGGGCCCAACGACGACCAGGCGTCCGACGACACGAGTTCCGCCCCCGGCGGGGCACCCGCAACCACCCAGCCGCCCGGCCCCGCAGCACCCGGCCACAACCCGGCGCCCGACGGCGCCGAGGGGCCCAGCACCCACGAGGCGCGCAGCCGCGGTGGCGAGTCCTCGCGCGGTCCGGGCGCCGGCAACCGCGGCAGCGGGTCCGCCCAAGGGCCAGGGGCCAGCACCCGTAGCGAGTCCTCGGTTCAGGGCCCAGGGGCCAGCACCCGCAGCGAGGCCCCCGCCCAAGGCCCAGGGGCCAGCTGATGCGGCGGACGTTTCTTCTTCTTGCCGCTGCCACCACCGCCCTCGTGCTGACCGCCCTCCTCGTTCCCCTCACCCTCCTCACCCGTTCGCACGCCGCCGACCGCACCACCGCCGAGGCCACCGCCCGTGCCCAGTGGGTGGCGCATGCGCTCGGGCCCGCTCTCGCCACGGTGGACGAGCGGGAGACCGCCGAGCAGACCGTGGAGAGCGTCAACGCGCGGAATCTGCCCGTTACTTCGCTCGTGCTCGGGGACGGGACCGTCATCGGGCCGAACCCTGGGCGGCACCGGGCTCGCGTCACCGATGCCATCCGGCTCGCCCGCACCGGGCGTGCCTTCACCTACGAGCCCTCGACCGGCGGGCGGCAGGTTCTCGTCCCCGTGCAGGGTGCGGCCGGTGGTACCGCCGTCGTGCAAGTTTCCGTAACCGAGCGGCAGTTGTACGCCGGGACCATGACCTCCTGGCTGGTACTCGCCGGGATCGGGGTCGGGCTCGTTCTCATCGGGCTGCTTCTGGCCGACCGCCTCGGCACCCGCCTCGTCGGCGCCACCCGACGGCTCGCCGGCACCGCGGACCGCCTCGCCGCCGGTGACCTCACCGCCCGCGCCACACCCGAGGGGCCGCCCGAACTCCGCCTGGTCGCGGGCGAGCTGAACCGCCTCGCCGCCCGCATCGACGAACTCCTCACCGCGGAACGCGAGAACGCCGCCGACCTCGCCCACCGCCTGCGCACGCCCGTCGCCGCCCTCCGCCTGGACGCCGAGACCCTGCGCGACTCCAAGGAGGCGCACCGCATCGCCGTGGACGTCGCCGCCCTGGAGCGCAGTGTCGACGACGTGATCCGCAAGGCCCGCCGCCCCTTCCGCGACGCCCCGTACGCCGACCTGGCAGCCGTGGCCCGCGAACGCGCCACATTCTGGATGCCGTTGGCGGAGGACCAGGGGCGGGAGGCGGCGACGTCGGCCGGGCGAGAACCGATCCCCGTGCCCGTCCCCGAGGACGACCTCACCGCGGCCATCGACGCCCTCATCGGGAATGTGCTGGACCACACCCCCCAGGGCACCCCCTTCCGCATCGCCGTCCGCACCACCCCGCAGGGCACCGCCGAACTCACCGTCGCCGACGAAGGCCCCGGCCTCCCGCCGACCTACGCGGCGGAACGCGGCACCAGCGGCGGCGGCTCCACGGGACTCGGCCTCGACATCGCACGCCGGACGGCGCAGGACGCGGGCGGCACCTTCGCCATCACCTCGGACGCGGCCCGCGGCACCGAGGTGTCCCTCACTTTCCCCCAGGCGCCCGCGGAAACGCGACCCGGACGGCCCGAGCCCACCGATTGATCCCCAACTCGGGCCGCAGCGCCGCGAACCCACCGCAGTACTTCGTGAACTCGGCGGCCCGCACCCCGTACCGGTGCAGGACCCGGTCCGCCTCCGTCAGGTGTCCCTGGGTCTTGGTCTCCACCAGGACGAGACCGGAGTCCGCCTCCACCGAACGCCCCGTGGCCACGTCCCGCACCACGAGCCCCGCGTCACACGTGATCCGCTGGCCGTCGGCGACGAAGGTCGCCCGCTGGTACTCGGTGACCAGCGCCGTGGTCAGCCCGCCCGGCGCCTCGATCCCGTACGACCCCCGCAGCACCCCGGAAAGGAATCCCTGCCGCTCGGCGTCAAGGACGCAGTCCTCGCCTTCGAGACGCTGGCGGTGCTTGACCGTCTCACCGCGGCCGCTCTTCAGCTTGATCTCGAACTGCCGCTCACCGCTGTCCTGGTAGACCCGCTCCCGGATGCGGTAGCGCAGCCGCCTGCCCTGCCGGTGGTGGTGGTAGGTGAGCAGCTCAGGAGTGTCGTAGTACGTCGAGTGGTAGCTGAACCAGCGCTTTCCGCCGATGCTCAGCGCCCGGAAGGGCCCCGACGCGCGGCGCGGGTCCGTCAGGAGCGCCGCCAGGTCGTCGAAGATCTCGACCGGTACGAGATAGCTGTTGTCGAAGCGGGCGAGCAGCTCCGCGCGCGCGTTGACCTCGTCGAGCGAGATGGGGTGCGCGGCGAGCGCGGCGCGTCCGATGGCGCGTACGGCGGGGTTCACACGGTCTCCTTCTGGTGGGGGACGGCAGGCGTGCGTGACCGGGTCGTGCGGCGTCGTGGTGTCGTCCGTATGAACTCCCCGGCCCGCTCGGAAGGTTCCGGCTGCCGGAAGCGGACTTCCAGAACCATCAGGTCGCGTACGTAGTCGACCTCCTGGACGGTCCAGCCGAGCGGCTCCCCCAGGCGCCGCGCCAGCTCGGCACGGAGCGCGCTCTCCTCGCGGTACACGGCGTCCAGGGTGATGACCGCGCGCCGGTCACCGGCGAAGAGGCGGGGGTGGTCGGCCCCGTACATCACCAGGAGCAGCACGGCCGCGAGCCCGGCGGCGACCGGCAGGTCGAGACCCGGAAGGCCGCAGAGGAGGCCGAGGACGAGGGTGATGAAGTAGTACGCGACTTCCTGGTGCTGCACGGCGTCCGAGCGGAGCCGCACGATCGAGAGCACCCCGAAGAGCCCGAAGCCGAGCGCGAGCCCGCCGTTGCCGCCGGCGCTCGCGAGGGCGGAGACGACCGCGAAGAGCGCGACGTTCAGGGCGAGATAGGCGGGGACCAGCTCCCTTCTGCGGTGGCGTGGATAGAAGACCCCGAGGGTCAGGAGGGTCACGGCCACCAGGTCGAGGCCGAGGTGGGCCGCCATCTGTCCGAGGTTCTCTGCGCTGTCCATGACCAGGACGCTAGGGATCGACGGGTTAAGGCCGCCCCCGGTGAGGGTTAACGAGCCGGAGCCGACCCGCGGTCATTCATTGACAGCATCATTGACAGGATACTGTCGAGATGACAGCATGCTTACATAAGCGCATCACGGAGCCCGTCCCAACGGAGGCAGCCATGTCCCGCAAGCCCGTGCACCTCGCCGTCTACGACACCCTCGCCGACTGGGAGCCCGGATTCGCCACCGCGTTCCTCGCCCGCGCCGGGTACGAGATCCGCACCGTCGCCGCGGACTCGCTCGACCCCGTCACCACGGTGGGCGGCATGTGCGTCCAGCCCGACCTGACCCTCGCCGAACTGCGGCCCGAGGACAGCGCGCTCCTGATCCTGCCGGGAGCCGACCTGTGGGACACCGGCGACGACCTCGCACCCTTCGGCCGCACCGCCCGCGCCTTCCTCGACGCGGACGTGCCGGTCGCCGCGATCTGCGGGGCCACCGCCGGGCTCGCCCGGGAGGGGCTCCTGGACGAGCGCGCGCACACCAGCGCGGTGTCGTTCTACCTCGCGGCCACGGGATACAAGGGTGGCGAGCGGTACGTGGAGGCGGACGCCGTCACCGACGGCGGGCTCACCACGGCGGGACCGACCGAGCCGGTGGCCTTCGCCCGCGAGATCCTCGGGCGGCTCGGCGCCTTCGAGGGCGCGAAGCTCGACGCCTGGTACCGCCTGTTCCACGACTCGGACGCGTCCGCGTACGAGGTGCTCGAATCGTGAGCGCCGACCGCGAGCGAGTTCATGAGGAGCGGGTGCGGGAGCAGCAGGACCTGTTCTCCCGCACCGCCCTCGGCGTCTTCCGGCTCAACGGCCAGTTCCTCTCCGTGGCCGACGAGTTGGCCACAGCGGGCGGACTCACCGCCGCCTGGTGGCAGGTGCTCGGCGCCGTCCTGCGCGAGCCGCTGCCCGTCGCCGGGATCGCCCGCGCGATGGGCATCACCCGGCAGAGCGTGCAGCGCGTCGCCGACCTGCTCGTGCGGCGCGGCCTCGCCGAGTACGTGCCGAACCCGGCCCACCGCCGCGCCAAGCTCCTGCGCCCCACGGACGAGGGCCTGGCCGCCGTCAGGAAGATCGGCCCCGGCCACGCGGAATGGGCCGCCCGGCTCGCGGAAGCGCTCGGCGACGAGGAGTTCGCCGAGACCGTACGAGTGTTGGAGCGGCTTTCCGACGTCCTGTCCGACGTGGATACGGAACAACCCGTTACGGAGCCGTAGCAGGCAGTCCGTGCCCCGATGTCCTACCGCCGCACTATCCTCGATCTGTTGCACACCAACGGGGGAGGTCGGCGCGGCGATGGAGAAGCTCGGGCCCGGGGACCCACAGCGAATAGGCGCCTATCGGCTGCTCGCGCGACTCGGCGCGGGCGGCATGGGGCACGTCTATCTCGCCCGGTCCGACCGGGGACGTACGGTCGCGGTGAAGCTGGTGCGTGAAGAGCTCGCCGAGCAGGAGGAGTTCAGGAACCGCTTCCGGCAGGAAGTGCAGGCGGCACGGCGGGTCGGCGGCGCGTGGACAGCGCCGGTGCTCGACGCGGACACCGAGGCGACGATCCCCTGGCTGGCCACGGGCTATGTCGCGGGACCCTCCCTCCAGAGCGTCGTCTCGCACGACCACGGGCCGCTGCCCGAGCGGTCGGTGAAGATACTGGCGGCCGGGCTCGCCAACGCGCTCAAGGACATCCACGCGGCGGGCCTCATCCACCGCGACCTCAAACCGTCGAACGTCCTCGTCACGATCGACGGGCCCCGCGTCATCGACTTCGGCATCGCCCGCGCGCTCGAAACGGTCACCGACGGCGGCCTGACGCGCACCGGAGCGCTCGTCGGTTCGCCCGGCTTCATGGCGCCCGAGCAGGTGCGCGGCGACCGGATCACCCCGGCCTGCGACGTGTTCTGCCTGGGGTCGGTCCTCGCGTACGCGGCTTCGGGCGCGCTGCCGTTCGGCACGGCCAACAGCGGTGTGCACGCGCTGATGTTCCGTATCGCGCAGGAGGAGCCGGACCTTCAGGGGCTGCCGGAGGAGCTGGCCGAGCTGGTCGGCGACTGTCTGCGCAAGAACCCCGCGGACCGCCCTTCGCTGGAGCAGGTCCTCGAGCGGACGGGGGCGGAGGACACACTCGGCGACGGCGGCCGGACGCGCGACCCGTGGCTTCCGGGCGCGCTCGTGGCCCAACTGGGGCGCCATGCCGTGCAGTTGCTCGACACGGAGAACCCGGACGAGGGCGGGGGCGCAGGCGCAGTCGGGCCCGGCGCGCCCAAGGCGGCCGTCGCGGAGGCAGCGGCGGCCGCTGCGGCCGCAGCCGCCTCTCCCCCTCCCCCGCCCGCTGCCTCCCCCGGCGACAACGGAGGCAGGCCCGCCCCCGCCGCCGGCGACACTCCGCCGCCGCCCGGCAGACCGGGCGAGGCGGCCCCCTTGGACCACCTCCCCACGATGATCACCGGCCAGACACCACCGCCCACTCCCCCGCCGAACCCGGCGTACGGCTACCCCCAGCAGCACCCGCAGCCCCAGCAACACCCCCACCAACCGCCACCCGGTTACGGCTACCCCCAGCAGGGCCCGTACGGCCCCACGCCTCCGTACGGCCCCCTCGTCCACCCCCAGGGCGAGCCCCCGCGCCGCAGCGGCCGGTCCACCGCTGCGCTCATCGCGGTGGCCGTCATAGTGGCCATAGGAGCGGGCGGCACGGTGTACGCGGTGATGAAGGGCGACGGCTCCCCCAAGGCGGGCGGCACGAACTCCAAGTCTCCGTCGAGCAACGCGCCTTCGACCCCGGGCACGCCGAGCGATGACGGGTCGTCGGAGCCCGGGACCACGCCCACCTCCCCGGCGTCCAAGGACGACGAAAAGAACGACGAGGGCACGATCCCCGACAAGTTCCTCGGCACCTGGAACGGCTCCATCCAGAACAACCTGGGCAGCAACTCACGGCGCCTAGTCCTCCAGCAGGGCGACGTCGGCGACACCGTCGTCTCGATCACGGCCGACGGCCCGACCGACACGGGCGGCACGTACCACTGCGTGTTCCAGGGCACGTTGGTGTCGGCGAGCGGCAACACCCTGCGCATCGGCCCGACGGACGTGGTCGTCGGGCAGCCCGCGAGCTCCTGCAGGCCGGGCCAGCCGAGCACGGTGACGCTGCTCTCGAACGGCAGGCTGCACCGCGAGAACACGGGCACCGACAAGGGCCTGACGTACGACAAGGAGGGCTGAACGAGCCTGCTGGCACGGTCAGTTGAACCGTCGGCGAACAGATCCCGTCCGGACGGACAACCGCCGTCCGGCGGCCGGCACCGCCGCCTACCGTGCCGCCCATGAACTGGTTGAGCACCGAAGACGTCGTCGCCGTGCTCGCCATCGTGGTCGGTATCGCCGGCGCGTTCGTCCCCGTGCTGGTCGAACGCCGCGTACCGCGCCGCAAGCGCATCGGCTACCGCAAGCAGATGGACACGGCGATAGGCGACAACGTCCGTACGGGCGACGCGAACGCGCGTCTTGGCCTCTTCGACGAGGCCCCCGAGATGTCGGACGCGACGCTCGTGCTGCTCCGCGTCGAGAACGACGGCTCGCTGCCGATCGACGTCGCCGACTACACGGGCCGCTCGCCGCACGGTCTGACGGCGGTCTTCGAGGACCGCACCATCCGCGCGGTGGCGGTGACACTGCCGCCCGAAGCGGACCATCTGATGGAGCACTTCGCACCCGGCACGGGTCTCGGCTACGAGTCCGGCAGGCTGCACATCCCGCGCGTGCCGCTCAACCGGGGCGAGTACTACAAGCTCCTCGTCCTGCTGACCGGCGGCCCCGTCGACAGCGGCTACACGGTCGTCGGCGGCATCCAGGGCGGTGAGACCCACGAGAACCACAGCGCGGCGCCCGACGAGAAGCCGCCGGTGTTCAGCAGGCTCTCGCAGGGCGTGGCCATCGCCCTGAGCCTGGTGATCCTCTGCCTCGCGGGCCTCATCCTGCGCCCCGACGCCGAGCCGCCGCCGTCGTACTGCGAGACGGGCAGCCTCACCCTGACCGGGTCGACCGCCTTCGAGCCGGTGGCCACCGAGCTCGCGAAGAAGTACATGAACGCCTGCGAGGGCTCCGACATCGAGGTGAGCGCGCACGGGAGCCGGGGCGGCGTCAGGGAGCTGGCCGCGACGGACACCGGGCCCGGCGAGGGCTCACCGCCGGTGATCGCCTTCTCCGACGGGCCGCGCCCCGGCAGCTATACGCAGCTGAGCGAGACGCGGGTGGCGGTCTCCCTGTTCGCCGTCGTCCTGAACGACAAGGTGCCGGTCAAGAACCTCTCCACGAGGGACGTACGCCGCCTCTTCACCGGCGAGATCCGCAACTGGAAGGAGCTGCGGGGCGGCCCCGACCTGCCGGTGGTCCTGGTCAGCCGGGGGTCGAGCTCCGGCACGCGGGTCACCCTCCAGCAGCGGGTCCTGGGGGGCGCCCCGGAGATCCAGGAGTCCTCCAGCGACTGCCTGACGAGGGACATCGGCCCCCGGGCGCCGGTGATCCGCTGCGAACTCGACTCCACGGAACAGGTCCTGGACACGGTCGCCGCCACTCCGGGCGCGGTCGGCTACAGCGAGCTGCGCGACACGACCACCCTCAAGGGCGTGCACCGCGTGAGCCTGGACGGCCACACGCCGTCCGTCGACTCCATCCAGTCCAGCGGCTACCCGTACCGCGAGATCGAGTACGCCTACACCTACGGCAGCCCGCCCGCCGACTCGCTGGCGTCGAGCTTCCTCGCGTACGCGATCCGCGGGAACGGCCAGGACGTGGTCCGCACCCACGGGCACCTGCCGTGCCAGACGCCCGTGGGACTGCGGATGTGCGGGGAGAACCGCTAGATGAACGAGTTGATCTCGATCGTCTCCGTGCGGCCCGGACCCACGCCGATCGCGGAGATCGGGGCGCCGGACATCTCCTCCAGGGCCTTCACGTAACCCTGCGCGTTCTTCGGCAGGTCGGAGAAGGTCTGGGCCTTGGTGATGTCCTCGGACCAGCCGGGGAGGTACTCGTAGACGGGCTTCGCGTGGTGGAAGTCCGTCTGGTTGTACGGGAGTTCCTCGACGCGCTTGCCGTCGATCTCGTACGCCACGCAGACCGGGATCTGCTCCCAGCCCGTCAGGACGTCCAGCTTCGTGAGGAAGAAGTCCGTCAGGCCGTTCACGCGGGTCGCGTAACGGGCGATCGGCGCGTCGAACCAGCCGCAGCGGCGGTCACGGCCGGTGGTGACACCACGCTCGCCACCGATGCGGCGCAGGTCCTCGCCGTCCTGGTCGAAGAGCTCCGTCGGGAACGGGCCCGCGCCGACACGCGTGGTGTACGCCTTCAGGATGCCGAT
This sequence comes from Streptomyces sp. Je 1-332, assembly GCF_040730185.1. Classification (NCBI taxonomy): domain Bacteria; kingdom Bacillati; phylum Actinomycetota; class Actinomycetes; order Kitasatosporales; family Streptomycetaceae; genus Streptomyces; species Streptomyces sp. Je 1-332. Next base: position 4,296,888 of record NZ_CP160402.1, on the reverse strand, counting down.
GACGCGGCTGATCTTCGTCGGGCCGACACCCGTACCCGTGCAGGCGCCGCCCGCGGTCGGGTTCGAGGAGGTGACGAAGGGGTACGTGCCGTGGTCCACGTCCAGGAGGGTGCCCTGGCCGCCCTCGAACAGGACGACCTTGTCCTCGTCGAGCGCGTTGTTGAGGATCAGCGTGGTGTCGGCGACGTACTGCTTGATGTTCTCGCCGTGCTCCAGGAGCTGCTCGACGATCTGGCCGACCTCGATGGCGCGGCGGTTGTAGAGCTTGGTGAGGAGCTGGTTCTTGACCTCGAGGGCCGCCTCGACCTTCTGCTCCAGGATCGACTGGTCGTAGAGGTCCTGGACGCGGATGCCGGTGCGGTTGATCTTGTCGGCGTACGTCGGGCCGATGCCACGGCCGGTCGTGCCGATCTTGCGCTTGCCGAGGAAGCGTTCCGTCACCTTGTCGACGGTCACGTTGTACGGCGTGATGATGTGCGCGTTACCGCTGACCAGCAGCTTCGACGTGTCGACGCCGCGCTCGTTCAGACCGCTCAGCTCGGAGAGCAGGACCGACGGGTCGACGACGACTCCGTTGCCGATGACAGGCACGCAGTCCGGGGAGAGAATCCCGGAAGGGAGGAGATGCAGCGCGTACTTCTGGTCGCCGACGACGACCGTGTGGCCGGCGTTGTTGCCGCCCTGGTATCGCACTACATAGTCCACGGAGCCACCGAGCAGGTCGGTGGCCTTTCCCTTGCCTTCGTCACCCCACTGAGCACCGAGCAGCACAAGTGCGGGCACAGGCGTACACCCCTTCCGGGCGGGGCATGTCCAAGGTCAGGGGCCGTAGCCGCCATATGGGTGTGCCTTGGATGCTGCCCCGGAATAGACGAAGCCCCTGGCGCAATAGCGCAAGGGGCTCTTGCACAAAGATGCTACCCGAGGTCTCAGAAAAGGGGCGCACGTTGTCGGCTCGCGACCAGCTGCTAGTCGTCATCGACCCGGTCGCCCGGCGCACGGACGGTGAGTCGGTAAGGATCGCGAAGGATGTGCTCGGCGCGGGCGCCTCCGTTCGCGTCTGCCTGCCCGAAAGCCCCGAAGACTTTGCGAAAGCCCTGGCCAGGCGGGGTGCGCGGCGTCCTGTGGTGATCGGGGACGACCGTGCTCTCGCGCGGGCGGTGGGGTTCCTCCACCGGGAGCGGGAGTTCGCTCGATGCGCACTCTCCGTAGTTCCCGTGGGGGCGTCGCAGACTCTCGCGCGGGCGCTCGGAGTGCCCGCCGGGGCGGTCGCGGCGGCGCGGGCGGTGCTCGAAGGGGCCGAGCGGCGGCTGGATCTGCTCGTCGACGACCGGGACGGGGTGGTCCTCGGGGAGCTGCGGATCCCGCCGGTCGCCGCCTCGGTCGCCGGGGGCGTGCCGATGGACGGCCACCCGTGGCTGCGGACCTGCCAGTCCTTCGTGCGCACGCTCGCCGCGCGGCCCTCACGGGTCGCTTCGGCGCCGGGGCCCGCTCCGGCGCGGCTGCGGGTGGAGGCCGACGGGGTGGTCGTGGTGGACCTGGACCAGCCGGTGGAGGGGGTCGCGGTGAACCCCGCCGCCGACGGCTTCGCCGAGGTGGAGGTGCGCCCCTCGTCGGTGGGCGCCGAGGCGTCGCCGCTGCGGGTGCGGGCCCGGACGGTGACGGTGTCGGGGGCGGACTTCCGCTACCGGGCGGACGCGGTGGTGGGGGGTCCGGTGCGCACGCGTACGTGGGCGGTGCGGGCCAGTGCGTGGGGTTTGACGCTGCCTCGCTGAGCGCGAGGCGACGGGTGGCGGGTAGCGGGTGGCGGGTGGCGGCCTACTTGCCGAACAAGCTCTCCCGGTGCACCCGCCAGCGTTCCAGCATCTGCGCCAGTTCGTGCTCGACGAACTCGAAGAAGGCGAGCGTCTCGGCCAAGCGGCGGCCCGCCGGGGTGTCGGCGCCCAGGCTGGCGACACCGTCGCTCAGGGCGCTCTCCCAGCGCTTGAGGATGCCGTCACGGTTGGCCAGCGCTTCGTACCACTGGTTGCTGTGCACCCGGAAGATGTCCCGGCGCGAGCCGGGCTCGCGCTCCCGGGACACCATGTGCTGCTGCGTGAGATAGCGGACCGCCCCCGAGACGGCCGCCGGGCTCACCTGGAGCTGCTCGCCGAGCTGCGCCGATGTCAGCGCGCCCGAGTCCGCGGCGAGGAGCGCCGCGAAGATCCTGGCGGGCATCCTCGGCATTCCGGCCTCGACCAGCTGCGAGGCGAACTGTTCGACGAAGCGGCCGACGCGCTCGCCGTCACGGTCACGGTCACGGTCGCGGTCGCGATCGCTCGGCGGCGGCGGTGACTCCTTGGGCATCTGCTGATCATCTCCCCTGTGTGGTCGTGCGGTCGTGCGGGTCGTGCGATCCCTCCGCCGCCGAGTTTATACGCTTCCTTAACTTCACAAATTTGTGAAAGTCGCGTACGTTCTGAAACATGACGAAGGCAATCACCGTCTCCGGGCTGCACAAGTCGTTCGGCCGGACACACGCGCTCGACGGTCTCGACCTGGACGTCGAGACCGGCGAGGTCCACGGCTTCCTCGGCCCCAACGGCTCCGGGAAGTCCACGACCATCCGCGTCCTGCTCGGCCTGCTCCGCGCCGACTCCGGCGCCGCACAGCTCCTCGGCAAGGACCCGTGGAGCGACGCGGTCGAACTCCACCGGCGCGTTGCGTACGTCCCCGGTGACGTCACCCTGTGGCGCAACCTCTCCGGCGGCGAGGTCATCGACCTCTACGGGAAGCTGCGCGGCGGCCTCGACCGGGGGCGCAGGGCGGACCTCGTCGAGCGGTTCGAACTCGACCCGACCAAGAAGGGCCGCACGTACTCCAAGGGCAACCGGCAGAAGGTCGCCCTCGTCGCCGCCTTCGCCTCGGACGTCGACGTGCTGATCCTCGATGAGCCGACCTCCGGGCTCGACCCGCTCATGGAGGAGGTCTTCCAGGCGTGCGTCGAGGAGGAGCGGGAGCGGGGCCGCACCATCCTCCTGTCCTCGCACATCCTCAGCGAGGTGGAGACGCTCTGCGACCGCGTCAGCATCATCAGGAAGGGGCAGACCGTCGAGTCCGGCTCGCTCGCCGACCTGCGCCATCTGACCCGGACCAGCGTCACCGCCGATCTTGCGGGGCCGCCCAACGGGCTCGCGCGGCTGCCCGGCGTCCACGACATCGACGTGTCCGGACAGGGTGACGCGGGCGGGCATCGCGTCACGCTCCAGGTCGACACCGACAAGCTGGACGCCGTGCTGCGTTCGCTCACCGAATCCGGGGTCCGCTCGCTCCTCTCCACGCCGCCGACGCTGGAGGAACTCTTCCTGCGGCACTACCAGGACGACACGGGGGCGGTCGCGCGATGACTGCCGTCACCGGAGCTCCGGGGTTCGCTCCCCGCGCCTCCCGTCAACTCGCGGGCACCGGAGCCCTGTTGAGGCTCGGCCTGCGCCGCGACCGCGTCATGATGCCGGTCTGGGTCATCGTCGTCGCGGGGATGGTGCTCGCGATGCCGGGCTCCCTGGAGAAGACGTACGGAACGGCCGTCGAGCGGGCCGAGGCCATGCGGACGATGAACGCCAATTCCTCGATGCGGGCGCTGTACTCGCCGGTGTTCGGTGACTCCGTCGGCGCGCTGTCCGCCTGGCGCATCGGGGTCTACGCCGCGATCCTCGCCGCCGTGATGAGTCTGATCATCGTCGTCCGGCACACGCGCGAGGAGGAGGAGACCGGCCGCCAGGAGATGCTCTCCGCCGCGATGGTGGGGCGGCGTGCGCCGCTGACCGCCGCGCTGCTCGCCGCGTTCGTGGCGAACGCGGCCGTGGGGCTGCTCGTCGCGGGCGGGATGGCCGGGCAGGGCTCGGCGGGGGCGCTCGCGCTGGGGCTCGGCGTGGCGGGCACCGGCATGCTCTTCGCCACCGCGGCGGCGATCGTCGCCCAGCTCACGGAGAGCGCGCGGCTCGCCAAGGGGCTGACGTCCGGGGTCCTCGGGGCCGCTTACGTACTCAAGGCCGCCGGTGACGCCGGGAGCGAGCGCGGGGAGTCCGTGCTGACCTGGCTCTCGCCCCTCGGCTGGACGGAGAACCTGCGGGCCTACGCCGGTGAGCGGTGGTGGGTGCTGCTCCTGATCGCCGCCGCGATCGTGACGCAGGGGGCTTGCGCGTACGGCCTGGCGGGGCGGCGGGACGTCGGGATGAGCTTCCTGCCGACCCGGCCGGGGCCGGCGAAGGGTGTGATCGGCACGGCGGGCGGGCTCGCTTGGCGGTTGCAGCGGGGCAGTGTGCTCGGCTGGACGCTCGGGTATCTGGTCGCCGGTGTCGTCTTCGGCGGGATGGTCGAGGGGGCGGCGGACATCGTCGGCGACAACGCCAGTACCCGGGACGTCATCGAGCGGATGGGCGGCCAGTCCGGCCTCACGGACGCCTTCCTCGCCACGATGGTCGGCCTGCTCGGGATGGTCGCCTCGCTGTACGTCGTCGCCTCCGTCCTGCGGCTGCACGGCGAGGAGACGTCGCAGCGGGCGGAGCCGGTGCTCGCGGGCGCGGTGGGACGGCTCCGCTGGGCCGGGGGCCACCTGGTCATCGCCTTCGGCGGTGCGGTGCTGCTGATGCTGGTGGGCGGGCTCGGTCTCGCCCTCGGGTACGGGAAGGACCTCGGGCCGATCCTGGGGGCGTGCCTGGTGCAGGTGGCGGCGGTCTGGGTGCTCGGCGGGCTCGCGGTACTGCTGGTGGGGGCCTTCCCCCGGGCGGCGGTGGGGGCCTGGGGGGTGGCAGGGCTCTGCCTGGCGATCGGCTGGATCGGCCCGGCGCTGGATCTCCCCCCGGTGGCGATGGACGTCTCTCCCTTCGGCCACCTCCCGAAGGTGCCGGGATCTGCGATGGCCTGGGGGCCGGTGTGGACGCTCCTCGCCCTGGCCGCGGCCCTGACGGCCACGGGCCTGGCGAGCCTGCGCCGCAGGGACCTGACCACGTAGCCCCACGTAGTACCTGCGACGGACCCCCGAGGACCCCTCCCTGGCGGGACGACCTCCCTCTCCGGCCCCCGTACCTTCGTAGACGTGACTGACGCGACCAAGAACGCCCCCAGCAGCAACCGCAGCCCGGAGTACCGCCTGGCCGTGGGCGCGCTCGGGGGGCTTCGGCAGGACCTCTTCCGGGGCGCCTTCGACTACCGACCGCTGCAAGCGATGCGTACGGACGGGGCCCTCACCCGGCGCCTCCCGGCCCGCATACGCCAGTACGCCGGCTGGGCCCCGCACGCGGCGGTCCTGACGGCCGCCTTCTTCACCTTCCTCGTCGCGTACGCGGACGACTCCGGCGGCCTCGACTACGTCCTCACCGGGCTCGTCCCGGCCGCCGCCGTCGCCATGACCCTGCTCAGGCCCATCGCCGCCTGGTGGGTCCTGGTCGCGAGCACGCCCTTCTCCGGCGCCATCGGCAGCCACTGGGACAGCGGCTATCCGTGGGCCGACAGCGTCTTCATCGCGCACCTCGCCGTGATGACGGTGATCACCCTGCGGACCCGCCCCCGCACCGGCGCCTGGATGTGGGTGGGCACGGCCCTCTACGGCATCGCCGCCGAGGTCTTCCTCAGCCCGGGGTACTCGACCAACCTGCCGCAGATGCTGTTCTTCTCCGCGCTCGCCCTCCTCGCCGCCTCCCTCGTGCACATCCGCCGCGAGGCCAAGCACGAGGTCAGCGTCCAGCGGACGGTCACCGAGATGGAGCGCGGCAAGCGCACCCTCCTGGAGGAGCGGACGAACATCGCGCGCGAACTGCACGACGTGGTCGCGCACCACATGTCGGTGGTCGCCATCCAGGCGGAGGCCGCGCCCTACCGCGTCGAGAACCCGCCCCCGGAGCTGGAGCAGGCGTTCGTCACGATCCGCGAGAACGCCGTGGCCGCCCTGACGGAGCTGCGCCGCGTCCTCGGTGTCGTACGCGCGGAGGACTACGAGGCTCCGGACGCCCCGCAGCCCACCCTCGGCGACCTCGACCGGCTCATCGCGAACGTCCGCGAGACCGGCCTCGACGTCGAGAAGGTCGTCACCGGAGCCGTCCGCGAACTCCCGCAGGGCGTCGAGCTCTCCGCGTACCGCATCGTGCAGGAGGCGCTGAGCAACACCCTGCGCCACGCGCCCGGCGCCACGGCCCGCGTCGAGGTCGGCTACGTGCTGGGCGGCCTTGGACTGCGCATCGTCAACGGGCCCGCGACCGGCCTGGTCAAGCCCTCGCCCGGAGCGGGGCACGGACTCACCGGCATGCGGGAGCGTGTCACGATGCTGGACGGCGAGATGACGACGGCGGAGACCGCCGACGGTGGCTACGAAGTCACCGTCTTCCTGCCGGTCGTGTCCGCGTCGCAGCCCACCGGAGGCCAGGAATGACGATCCGCGTACTGATCGCCGACGACCAGATGATGGTCCGCGAAGGCTTCTCCGTCCTGCTCAACGCCATGCCGGACTTCGAGGTCGTCGGCGAGGCCGTCAACGGCCGCGAGGCGGTCGACCGCGTCCGCGAGCTCAGCCCGGACGTCGTCCTGATGGACATCCGCATGCCCGTGCTGAACGGCATCGAGGCCACCCGCGAGATCGTCGCCGCCGACGTCACGTCGAAGGTCCTCGTCCTCACCACGTTCGACCTGGACGAGTACGTCTACCAGGCGTTGCGGGCGGGGGCCTCCGGTTTCCTGCTCAAGGACGCCTCGGCGCGCCAACTCGCGGACGGTGTACGGGTCGTGGCCGCCGGCGAGGCCCTGCTCGCGCCCTCCGTCACGCGCCGCCTCATCACGGAGTTCTCCAAGCTGGGCGAGACGCCGCGCCTCTCGGCGACCGCGCAGGCGCAGGCGTACGGCGAGCTCACCGAGCGCGAGACCGAGGTGCTCGTCCTCATCGCCCAGGGCCTGTCCAACGGGGAGATCGCCTCGCGCCTCGTGGTCGCCGAGTCCACGATCAAGACGCACGTGAGCCGCATCCTGGTGAAACTGGGCCTGCGGGACCGCACCCAGGCGGCGGTCTTCGCGTACGAGGCGCGGCTGGTCACGCCGGGCTGACCTCTTCCGGAGCGGGCCCGCCTGCGACTAGCGTCCCTCCATGGACGCCCCTCTCGCCGACTTCGCCCCCTGGTCCCCGGAGTTCATCGCCGACCCCTACCCGGCCTATGCGCGACTGCGGGCCACCGGGCGCGTGCACTACTTCGGGGCCACCGACCAGTGGCTGATCCCGCACCACGCGGACGTCTCCGCGCTGCTGCGGGACCGGCGGCTCGGGCGGACCTATCTGCACCGTTTCACGCACGAGGAGTTCGGGCGGCAGGCGCCGCCGCCCGAGCACGAGCCGTTCCACGTCCTGAACGACAACGGCATGCTCGACCTGGAGGCCCCAACCCACACCCGCATCCGCCGCCTGGTGTCGAAGGCCTTCACGCCTCGCACCGTGGAGCAACTCAGGCTGTACGTCGAGGAGTTGGCCGACCGGCTCGTACGGGACCTCGTGGCCGAGGGGGGCGGCGACCTCGCCGCCCGCGTCGCCGAGCCGCTGCCGGTCTCCGTCATCGCACAGATGCTGGGCATCCCGGAGGCCGACCGGGAGCAGCTGCGGCCCTGGTCGGCCGACATCTGCGGGATGTACGAGCTGAACCCGTCCGAGGGGACCGCGGCCCGCGCCGTCACGGCCTCGCTCGAATTCTCCGCGTACCTGCGCGAACTCATCGCCGTGCGCCGCGAGAAGCCCGGCGACGACCTGATCTCGGGGCTCATCGCCGCGTACGAGGGAGGTGAGTCCCTGAGCGAGCAGGAGATGATCTCCACCTGCGTGCTGCTGCTCAACGCGGGGCACGAGGCGACGGTCAACGCCACCGTCAACGGCTGGTACGCGCTGTTCCGCAACCCGGCGCAACTGGCCGCCCTGCGCGCGGACCCCGAGCGCCTGATCCCCACCGCCGTCGAGGAGTTGATGCGGTACGACACCCCGCTCCAGCTCTTCGAGCGGTGGGTTCTGGACGACATCGAGATCGACGGCACCGTGATCCCGCGCGGCAGCGAGGTCGCCCTCCTCTTCGGATCGGCGAACCACGACCCCGCGCTGTTCTCCGCCCCCGCCGAACTGGACCTGGCCCGCGCCGAGAACCCGCACATCTCCTTCAGCGCGGGCATCCACTACTGCATCGGCGCACCCCTGGCCCGCATCGAACTCGCGGCGTCGCTCGGAGCGTTGCTCCGCAGGGCGCCCGGCCTGACGCTCGCCGCCGAGCCGGAGCGCAAGCCGAACTTCGTGATCCGGGGGCTGCGGGAGCTGCTCGTGGAGGTCTGAGCCCCCCGAAGACTCAGAACGCCAGCTGCGAGATCTCCTCCGCCACCACCGCGCACGCGTCGGCCGCCGGGTCGATGAGCGGGAAGTGGCCCACGTCCTCCAGAAGCGTCAACCCCACCACCTCGCCCGCCTTGGCCGCCGCGTCGGCGTACGCCTCGGCGACCGCCTCCGGCACGACGATGTCCGTACGCCCCTGGACGACGGTCGTGGCGATGCCGGTCGGCAGCAGGGCCGCGGGGTCGGCGTGCGGCAGCCGCTCCTCGAACTTGTCCCTGCCGCCGAGCAGTTGCAGGGACGCGTCCGAGCAGACGCCCAGCTCCTGCGCCGCGCGGAAGTCGGCGATGGGCGCGAGAGCGACGACACCCCGGAAGGGAGCGGGCCTGCCGATGCGCCAGGGGGAGCCCTCGGGCAGCACATGCCGGGCCCCGGCCCACAGGGCGAGGTGGCCGCCCGCGGAGTGGCCGGTGACGACGGTGCGGCGCGTGTCGGCCACCGGCAGATGCTCCCGTACGAGATCCGGCAGCGCGTCGAAGGCGGCGGCCACGTCGTCGAAGGTCTCGGGCCAGCGCCCCGCGACGAGCCCCTCGCCCTGAGTGGGGATGGAACCACCGCGGCGGTACTCGACGTTGGCCACGGCGAAGCCGCGCCGGGCGAGGAAGTCCGCGAAGGGCGTGATGTGCAGGCGGTCGTACGGAGCACGCCAGGCGCCCCCGTGCAGCACGACGACCAGCGGGGCCGGGGCGTCACCGCCGGTCCGGGGCTCGTAGAAGTCGACCACCTGGTCGGGGTGCTCGCCGTACGCGGCGGTGGCGTCGGGCGTCACCGCGGGGTGCGACAAGGCGGCGTCGGCCTCGGCGGCATCACGGGCCACTGCGGCGGCGTCGTCCGGCATACGAGGACCTCTCTGCGGGGTTGGGTGCCAGGAGCTGGGGCGGGGTGTTCGTCCGGTCTCCCCAGCGGGGTGTCCGTTTGATCTTCCCCTACCCCGCCCCTGCCCGGTAACGGCTGCCGCCGTCAGCTCGCGGAGTCGCCCAGCGTCCGCGCCAACACCCCTGCCGCCCGCTCCACATCGGCGAAGCCGACGTACAGCGGCGTGAAGCCGAAGCGGAGCACGTCCGGCGCCCTGAAGTCGCCGACCACGCCCTGCTCGACCAGGCGCCGCATCACGTCACCCGCGTCGTGGCACCGCAGGGCGACCTGGCTGCCGCGCTCCTCGTGGGCGGCCGGGGTGAGCACCTCGACCCTGCCCTCGGGGACGTAGGCGCGCACGCACTCGACGAAGAAGTCCGTCAGGGCAAGGGACTTGGCCCGTACGGCGTCGATGGAGACCCCGTCCCACACGTCGAGGGCGGCGTCCAGGGCCAGCATCGACAAGATGTCCGGCGTACCGACCCGGCCCCGCACGGCGCCGTCCGCCGCCTCGAACTCCGGCCGCATCCCGAAGGGCTCGGCGTGCGAGTTCCAGCCGGGCAGCGGGGAGTCGAAGCGGGCCTGAAGATCCGCCCGTACGTAGATGTAGGCAGGTGAACCAGGCCCCCCGTTCAGGTACTTGTAGGTGCACCCGACCGCGAGGTCCACACCGTGCGCGTCGAGCCCGACGGGCAGCGCACCGGCGGTATGGCACAGGTCCCAGACCACGAGCGCGCCCGCGTCGTGCACGGCCGCCGTCAGGCCGGGCAGATCGTGCAGGCGGCCGGTGCGGTAGTCGGCGTGGTTGAGCAGGACCACGGCCGTGCGCGGGCCGAGTACACCGCGCACCTCGCCCGGGGCGACCGGCACCAGACGGCAGTCCGTCATCCGCGCCGCGGACTCGGCGATGTACCCGTCCGTGGGGAACGTCGTCGCGTCAACGACGATCTCGTCCCGCCCCTCGCCCGAGTCACGGGCCATGCGTACGGCGGCCACCAGGGCCTTGAAGACGTTCACGCTCGTCGAGTCGCCGACGACGATCTGGCCGGGCGCCGCGCCCACGAGCGGGGCTATGCGGTCGCCGATCCGCTCGGGGGCGGTCCACCAGCCGCTCTCGTCCCAGGAGCGGATGCGGAGTTGGCCCCACTGGCGGGTGATGACGTCTGCCACGCGGGCCTGGACGACCGCCGGGAGCGCGCCCAGCGAATTTCCGTCCAGGTAGACGGAGTCATCCAGGACGAACTCGTCCCTCTTGCCCCGGAGTTCATCCTCAGCATCCCGCTTCGCCGCTATCGCCTTGAGGTCGGCCTCAGACATGGCTCCTCGCAGTCCACAGCTCGGGGAACACGTTCTTCTGCGCGCGCTTCTCCAGCCACGCCACGCCCGCCGAGCCGCCCGTGCCCGTCTTGGAGCCCATCGCGCGCCGGGTCGCCACCAGATGGTCATTGCGCCAGCGCCACACGAGCTCGGCGACATCCGTCATCACCTCGCCCAGGCGGGCGAGTTCAGAGCTCTCGTCACCCGAGTAGAGGTCGGTCCACACCTTCTCGACCTCGGGCGACGGCTCGTACTTCTTCGTCAGGTCGCGCTGCAGGACGGCGTCCGGGACGGCGTGGCCGCGGCGGGAAAGCAGGGCGAGCACCTCGTCGTACAGGCTCGGCTCCTGGAGCGCCTTCTCCAGCTCCGCGTGGACGCGCGGCGCGCCCCGGTGCGGCACCAGCATCGACGCGGACTTGTCGCCGAGCAGGAACTCCATGCGGCGGTACATCGCGGACTGGAATCCGGACCCCTCGCCGAGCGAACCGCGGTAGGAGTTGAACTGGGCGGGGGTGAGCTGCGCCAGCGGGCGCCAGGAGGCGTTCAGCGCCTCCAGCTCGCGCAGGCTGCGCTTGAGCGCGGCCACGGCGGTGGGGATGTCGTCGCGGCGCAGGGCGTGCGACGCGGTCTCCCACTCGTGCACGATGACCGTGAACCACAGCTCCATCACCTGGGTGGTGACCAGGAAGACCATCTCTCCGGGATCGTCGGAGCGCAGGTGCTGGAGGTGCGTGAGGACGTCCGCCTGCACGTAGTCCTCGTAAGGGGTGGTTCCTGCGAAGTCGAGGTTCGGGGTGTCCGCCTCTTGGGACATCGCGATCTCCTTGATACGTACTCCGGGTAGCGGTCCGCCCCTGCCGTTACCGACACGGGGGCCCCGGTCCCCAACGGCATCCTCCGCAACATCCCACAAAACGGCAAGACCTGCCTGGTCACAGCGGCGTCCAGGCAGGTCAGGCACGTCAGGCACGTGTGCGGGGCGGTCCGGGGGCTAACCCAGGGTGTCCGCCGCCGTCTGGGAGGAGTCCCGCAGGAAACCGGCGCAGCGCTCGTACTCCTCCTGCTCGCCGATCGACTGCGCGGCGCGTGCGAGGCCGTGCAGGGCCCGCAGGAAGCCGCGGTTCGGCTCGTGCTCCCACGGCACCGGGCCGTGGCCCTTCCAGCCGCTGCGGCGCAGCGAGTCGAGGCCGCGGTGGTAGCCGGTGCGGGCGTACGCGTACGACTCGACGACGCTGCCCCGCTCGAACGCCTCGTCGGCGAGCTGTGCCCAGGCGAGGGAGGAGGTGGGGTACTTCGCGGCGACGTCGGCGGGCGCCGCACCGTTCGCGAGCAGCTCGCGCGGCTCCGGGTCGTCGGGCAGGTGGGTCGGGGGCGGTCCCCCGAGCAGATCCTTGTGAATGGCCATGGGTTCCAGTCTGCTCCATACGCGCACGGGCCCGGCACCCAGGGAAGGGTGCCGGGCCCGTGCGGACCGCCGGGGCGGTTACTTCAGCTTCGTGCCCGTGGAGCGCAGGTTCGCGCACGCCTCGGTGACGCGCGTGGCCATGCCCGCCTCGGCGGCCTTGCCCCAGGTGCGGGGGTCGTACGTCTTCTTCGAGCCGACCTCGCCGTCGACCTTCAGGACGCCGTCGTAGTTCTTGAACATGTGGTCCGCGACGGGACGCGTGAAGGCGTACTGCGTGTCCGTGTCGAGGTTCATCTTCACGACGCCGTTCTCCAGGGCGGTCGCGATCTCCTCGGCGGTCGAGCCGGAGCCGCCGTGGAAGACGAAGTCGAACGGCTGCGAACCGGCCGTCTTGCCGTGCTTGGCGGCGACGCCCTCCTGGAGGTCCTTGAGGAGCTCGGGGCGCAGGACGACGTTGCCCGGCTTGTAGACGCCGTGGACGTTGCCGAAGGACGCGGCCAGGAGGTAGCGGCCCTTGTCGCCGAGGCCCAGGGCCTCGGCGGTGCGCAGCGCGTCGTCGACGGTCGTGTAGAGCTCGTCGTTGATCTCGTGCGTGACGCCGTCCTCCTCACCACCGGTCGGGGTGATCTCCACCTCGAGGATGATCTTCGCGGCGGCGGCCTTCGCGAGCAGCTCCTGGCCGATGGCCAGGTTGTCGGCGAGGGTCTCGGCTGAGCCGTCCCACATGTGCGACTGGAAGAGCGGGTTACGGCCGTCCTTGACGCGCTCGGCGGAGACGTCGATCAGCGGACGGACGTACGTGTCCAGCTTGTCCTTGGGGCAGTGGTCGGTGTGCAGCGCGACGGTGATGTCGTACTTCGCGGCGACGATGTGCGCGAACTCGGCGAGGGCCACGGCGCCCGTCACCATGTCCTTGTTGTGCTGGCCGCCCAGGAACTCCGCACCACCGGTGGAGATCTGGATGATGCCGTCGCTCTCGGCCTCCGCGAAACCACGCAGTGCGGCGTGCAGCGTCTGCGAGGAGGTCACGTTGATGGCCGGGTAGGCGAACTTGCCTGCCTTCGCCCGGTCCAGCATCTCGGCGTAGACCTCGGGGGTTGCGATGGGCATGTGTCCGCTCCTTGTGATGTGCGGGTGTGTGCTTGGCCCTGACCTAAGGGGGCGACGTCATCGTCGCCCCCATCTTTCCAGATCCACCGGGCGGCTCGGCCCGGACGTGGATCCTCAGTCGCTCGGGCCCTCAGTCGCTGAGGCCGAGATCGTCCTTGGAGTACGCGAAGAGGTACGGCACCCCGGCGCCCTCGGTGATCTTCTCGCCCGCCCCGGTGGCACGGTCCACGATGGTCGCGACGCCCACGACCTCGGCACCCGCCTCACGCACGGCCTCGACGGCGGTGAGCGGGGAGCCGCCGGTGGTGGAGGTGTCCTCGACGACGAGTACGCGACGCCCCTTGATGTCGGGGCCTTCCACCCGGCGCTGCATGCCGTGCGCCTTGGCGGCCTTGCGCACGACGAAGGCGTCCAGGCGCTTGCCGCGCGCCGCGGAGGCGTGCAGCATCGCGCCCGCGACGGGGTCGGCGCCCATGGTCAGGCCGCCCACGGCGTCGAAGTCGAGGTCGGCGGTGAGGTCGAGAAGCACCTGGCCGACCAGGGGGGCGGCCTCGCCGTCGAGGGTGATGCGGCGCAGGTCGATGTAGTAATCGGCTTCGAGACCCGAGGAGAGGGTCACCTTGCCGTGCACCACGGCCTTGTCCTTGATCTGCTGCAGCAGGGCGCCACGTACGTCGTCAGTCATGCCTGCCAGCTTAAAGCCGCCTCCAGGGGCTCAGAGCCGCGTCCAGGTCCAGGTCGTCGACGCTTCGAGGGGCTCGATGGGGGTGACGAGGCGGGGCAGGGTGTTGAGCCCGTTCGGCGGCCCTGTCTGCGGCTCCACGCACACGGCGGCTTCCTGCTCGTCGTAGACGACGACCCACTGCTCGCGGCTCTTCACCGTGAGCGCCAGCTGCTCGGGCCAGGTCAGGGTGACGTCGACGCCGTCCGGCATCCCGAAGCAGTCGTCCCAGGGGCCGGGGGTGGGGGCGATGCGGTGGCCGGTGGGGAGGTGGTCGTCACCGCGCTCCTCCTGCCAGGCGGGGCTGAACTCCACCTGGACGTTCTCGCCGCCGATGCTGCGGTTGAACCACGGGTGCCAACCCACCTGGGCGGGGAAGCTGTCGCCGTACGTCTCGATGCCCAGCGTGAGGGTGAGGGAGTCCTCGGTGAGGGCGACGATCTGCGTGACGCGGCCTTCGTAGGGCCAGGGGTCGGTGAGGTCGTACGTGAACACGGCCTCGCTCTTGCCGGCGCGGGCCGTGCGCCACGCGGCGTCCCTGGCGAAGCCGTGGATGGCGTGGGGCGGGGAGTTGAGGGGCATCTGGTGGGTCGTGCCGCCGTTGCGGAAGCTGCCCTCGCGGATGCGGCCGGCCCAGGGGGCCATGGGGAAGCAGCCGTATCTGGCACCTTGCCTCAGCAGTTCCTTGCCGCCGAGCTTGAGGCTTCCCACTCGGCAGCCGTTGCCCGGCTGCAGGACGACTTCCGCGTCGCCCGCGGTCAGTGTCACGTCTTCGATACTCACGGATGTGACCCTACGGGCAGGGACATTTCCCCAACCCCGCCCCTTCCCGAAAACTCGCTCGGCGCGAGGGCCCTCCTCAAACGCCGGAGGGGCTGAATCTTTCAGCCCCTCCGGCGTTTGAGGAGCGGGGTCTGGGGCGGAGCCCCAGGTAGGCCCGGGGCGCAGGCACGGTTTTCGGGAAGGGGCGGGGTTGGGGAAAAATCAGCGCCTGCGGCGAAGCGCGCGCCCCGCCACGATCGCCGAGGCCAGCACCACCGCGGCGGCAGGCGCGGCCCAGCGCAACGTGGCGGAGGTGGACAGCGACTCCGCGGCGGGCGCGGGGGCGTACCGCCCCCGGGGCGGCGCGTGGTCGACCTCCTCGGCGCTCCGGCCGATCATCGTCCGCCGCGCGTGCGCCGCCTCCGCGGGCGGCACCAGAATCTCCTCGACGTCGACGTCGTCCTCCTCGTCGAACGACGACGGCGGCACCTCCGTCTCGAAGACGGGGGTCACCTCGACAGGCTCGGGTTCGGGCGCCGCAGGCTCCGGCTCCGGCTCGGCCGCCCGGCCGAGCCCCTCAGCGAACCGCTCCAGGAGCCTTCTCACCGCCCCCTCCACAGCCTGTGCGGACGCCTCCGTGACGCGCCCCTCCCCCGCACCCGTCCCGGCGAAGACCAGCCGGGTCCCGGCCTCGTCCTCCTCGGCGGATTCGAGCCGCACCGTCAGCGAGAGCTTCACGGAGCCGCCGCCCCGCACCTCCACGCCCTCGCCCTCGATCGCGTAGGAACCGTCGCCGCGCGGAGCGACCCGCGCCGCACCGCGATACGTGATGGCGTGTCCACCGACTCGCACCTTGAGCCGGCCGGAGAGCGGCGCCGCGGTCCCGTCCGCGTCGCGCTGCAGTCCGGGCACCGCCCCAGCGACCTGCTCGGGGTCGCTCAGCACCTGCTGAAGACGGTCGGCGGTAACCGGAACGAACACCTCATGCTCCATGGCAGTCGAGCCTACCCACGTGGCCGAGAACATGTACGTCAGTTCGTCAGTTCGTGTACCGCGGGTGCACCAGTGTGGAGGGTGCGAGGCCCCGCATCCGCGTCCGTTCGGCGGAGGCGACGGCCACCCGCGGCAGCGCCGCCTTCCCGGGCGGATCGAGGACCGGGCGGGATCTCGCCGCGAGGACGAAGCCCCAGTCGCGTGGCGCGGACGCGCCGTCCGCCGCCCGGCCGGGGCCCGCGGCGAACGCGGAGAGCCTGCCCCCGACGCCGTACGGCTCCGTCAGCAGGCCCGCCGCCCGCAGTGTGGCCTCCACCGTCCAGAAGGCGTGGGGCCTGGACGTCATCGGCCCGGCGTGCACGGCCAGGCGTCCGCCCCTGGCCAGGGCCCGCGACGCGAGGCCGTAGAACTCCTGGGAGTAGAGCTTGGTGCTCGCGGTGATGCCGGGGTCGGGCAGATCGGAGATCACCACGTCGTACGTACGAGGGGGTGAGCGCAGCCAGTGAAACGCGTCGGCGTGCACCACCCGCACCCGGGGGTCGTCGTAGACCCGCCCGTTCAGTTCGCTCAGCGCCGGGTCACGGCGCGCCAGCCGCACCACTCCCGGGTCGAGTTCGACGACGTCCACCCGCCGCACCCCCGGATGCCGGAGCACCTCGCGCGCCGCGAGGCCGTCGCCACCGCCGAGGATCAGCACGCGCGCGTGGCGGCCGCTCATCGCGGGGCCGACGAGCGCCCGGTGGTAGCGGTGCTCGTCACGGCCGCTGACCCGCAGGCGACCGTCGAGGTAGAGGTCGAGAGAATCGTGCCTGCCACCGGTCAGGACGACTTCCTGGACGCCGGTCTGCACGGCGACCCGTACGTCCTTGCCGTAGACCGCCCGGCGCGCGGCCGCCTCGAAGTCGCCGACCAGGACGGCGGCCGACGCGAGCAGGCCGAGGACGGTGACGTTCGCGACGATCAGGATCCACCGGCCGCGCACGCTCAAGTCGTGCCGGAACAGGCCGAACACCAGCGCGCCGCCCGCGACCGCGTTGACCGCGCCGGTGACCAGCGCCCCGGTCAGCTGGCCGAGCAGGGGGAGCAGGAGGAAGGGAAAGGCGAGGCCGCCCACCAGCGCGCCCACGTAGTCCGCGGCGAAGAGGTCCGACACGGCGCCGCTGGGGTCCTGCCGTCTGATCCGCTGGATGAGCACCATGAGCAGCGGCACTTCGGCGCCGATGAGCAGACCGATGGCGAGCGAGAAGGCGACGAGGAGATAGCGCGAGCCGCCCGCCCAGACCTCGCCCCGGTCGCCGGTCCAGGCGAACGCCGCGTACAACGCCATGGCGCTCAGTCCGCCGACCAGCGCGAGTGCCGCCTCGACCAGGCCGAAACCGGCCGCGGCCCGGCGCCGCAGCCGCTTGGCGAGCAGGGAGCCGAGACCCATGGCGAAGACCATCACCGAGAGGACCACCGAGGCCTGGGTGACCGAGTCCCCGATCAAGTACGTGGCGAGGGCGACGAGTTCGAGTTCATACACCAGACCGCAGGCCGCGCAGACGAAGACGCCCGCCAGGACGAAGAACCGTCCTGTCCGGGGCGTCACCGGTAAGTGCGTTGACGGCTCCATCACCTTGGGAACGCTACGTCACCGAACACACACATCAGGTCACCCACAAGGGTGCAACTGAGCGTTAGAGGTGTAGATGGGGCGCGACGGTCAGGAGCGGCCGGCAACCGTCAGAGCACTGCCGGCATGCGCACACCCACCCGGGTGCGGGTCGCCACGAGTTGCCCGTCCTGCGGGTAGGCGTGCCAGGTGCGCCATTGCACCGCCCCTTCGTGCCGCTGCGCCAACATGGCCGTGAACGCGTGCGGACTGCCCGGGAAGACCCCGGCCAGACCGTGCGGATGCTCGGCCACCAGGGCGAGCAGTTCCTGTGCGCGGCCCGCGAACTGACCCCGCGAGAGGGTCTCGACGCGCGCCGCGAACTCGTACTCCCACTCGCCGAGGCGCTTGGAGACGCCGAGCGGAAGTGGCGTACTGCTGCCGGGGATACAGGCGACGGTCTCGGAACAGGTGCCCTGCTCCTCTTCGAGGAGCACCTGGTGCGATGCCCCGAGGAGCCGCAGCTCCATCTTCGCGTCGACAAGGTCCAGTTCGAGTGTGGCGAGCGCGGGCAGCGGCTCGCGCCCCAGGGTCCAGGCGAGGTCCGCGGCGCACGTGTCGGTATAGACAGTCTTCAGGGTCGTGAGCATGGGTCGGCTCCGCTAACACGCAATGGAGGTGGTGCCGGCGCACCCGGTCGGAGACCGGGCGGTCGGAATGCCGGCTCGTGCCCACGCGAACGTCCTTGATGTCCAAGTCGTCCGTCCGAGGGCGGTGCTGACGGTTAAGAGGGAATCATGGACTGCTGCACTGCCACTGCGCTTTTACCCAACTTCGGAGGGTTTCCACCCCTGCGGGGGCTGCACAGTTCAACTGTTCAATGACTCAACGACGAAGTGCCCGGCAGGAGTTGCCTCCTGCCGGGCACTTCAACAGATGGACGGACCAGCTGCCCCGTGTCAGCTGCCTCCGCCACCGCCACAACCGCCACCGCCACCGCCGCCGCACGAAGAGCTGCCGCCGCAGGACGAACCACCACCGCAGGAGCCACCTCCGTGACCACCGCCGTGCCCTCCGCCGGCCCACCAGCCGCCGCCGGAACTCGCCGCACCGGCTCCACCGGCCCCGCGCGAGCGACCGCCGCGTCCACGGGAGCTGCCCATGGCCACGAGTGCCATGACGACTACGGCCAGACCGACCACCACGAAGACCCCAGTCATGACGTCCACGCCCCTTTCCATTCCCCCGAAGCAGGCCCCCCGTGGGTCCGCGTTCGCATGTGTTGTTCTCGTGCGCTGTTCTTGCGTGGAAGGGAAATGCCCCCGTGGGCGTCGGCCCAAAGCAGAGTTGAGGAAGTCCAGAGGTTCGGCGCAGGATGGCGGCCATGACCTCCACATCCGGGAGCGGGCGCCCGCTGCTCAACCGCCGCCTCACCGAGTTCGGTACGACGATCTTCGCCGAGATGTCCGCACTGGCGGTGAAAACGGGGGCCATCAACCTCGGCCAGGGCTTCCCCGACACGGACGGCCCCGAGGAGATCCGCGAGGCCGCGGTCCGCGCCCTGCGTGACGGCCGCGGCAACCAGTACCCGCCGGGCCCCGGCGTCCCCGAGCTCCGCGCGGCGATCGTCGCGCACCAGCAGCGCAGGTACGGCCTCGCGTACGACCCCGACCGCGAGGTCCTGGTCACGGCGGGCGCCACCGAGGCGATCGCCGCGTCCCTGCTCGCCCTGGTCGAGCCCGGCGACGAGGTGATCGCCCTGGAGCCGTACTACGACTCGTACGCGGCGTCGATCGCCCTGGCCGGCGGCAAGCGGGTCCCCGTGACGCTGCGCCCGGACGCAGCAGCGGGCCGCTTCCGCCTCGACCTGGACGAGCTGCGCGACGCGATCACGCCCCACACCCGGCTGCTGCTCCTGAACACCCCGCACAACCCGACCGGCACCGTCCTGACCCGCGCCGAGCTGACCGAGATCGCGAAGCTCGCGGTCGAGCGGGACCTTCTGGTGATCACGGACGAGGTGTACGAGCACCTGGTCTTCGACGACGGCGAGGGCACGGAGCACATCCCCCTCGCCTCCTTCCCCGGTATGCGCGAGCGCACGGTCACGATCGGCTCGGCCGGCAAGACGTTCTCGTACACCGGCTGGAAGGTCGGCTGGATCACCTCCTCGCCGGAGCTGGTGACGGCGGTCCGCTCGGCGAAGCAGTTCCTCACCTACGTGTCGGCGGGCCCGTTCCAGTACGCCATCGCGGAGGCCCTGGCCCTGCCCGACGCGTACTTCACGTCCTTCGCCGAGGGCATGCGCGCCAAGCGGGACCTCCTGAGCGAGGGCCTGACGGCCGCGGGCTTCGACGTCTACCGCCCGGCGGGCACGTACTTCGTCACGACCGACATCCGCCGCCTGGGCGAGTCGGACGGCTTCGCCTTCTGCCGGGCCCTGCCCGAGCGCGTCGGCGTGGTCGCCATCCCGAACGCGGTCTTCTACGACCACAGGGAGGCGGGGGCGCCGTTC
Source organism: Streptomyces sp. Je 1-332 (assembly GCF_040730185.1). Classification (NCBI taxonomy): domain Bacteria; kingdom Bacillati; phylum Actinomycetota; class Actinomycetes; order Kitasatosporales; family Streptomycetaceae; genus Streptomyces; species Streptomyces sp. Je 1-332. The sequence goes on along the minus strand of NZ_CP160402.1, from coordinate 4,277,236 downwards.
GTGCGCTTCGCGTTCTGCAAGAAGGACGAGGTGCTCGCCGAGGCGGTCTCCCGGCTCAAGTCGCTGTAGTCCCCGTCACGACCGTCGCGACCGTCACGACGAGAGCCCGGCCGGGGTGATCCGGCCGGGCTCTCGGTCTCGCGTGGTCCAGGCCTAGGCCTGGTCGTCGCCGGGCTTCTCCTCGCCCTCGGTGCCGTCGACCTCGGCCTCCAGGCCGAGCTGCTCGACGAGCCAGCGGTCGAACTCGATCGCGGCGCGCACCCAGCTGACCGTGGACGACACGAAGTGCTCGAGTGCGACGCCCGTGCCGATCAGCATCTGCGCCTCGCCGATGAGGCGGACGGTGCCGTCGTCGTGGGTGTGCGTGTAGACCTTCGGCCACAGGGTGCGGCGGTTCCAGTCGTCGATCGCCTCGAGGATCTGGGGCTTCTCCTCGATGCCGTGCGCGCGGTCGTAGAACGTCCGCACCGAGAAGACCTGCTGGTCTCCCTCGCCACGGAACATGAAGTACGTGCGGAACTCCTCCCACGGCGCCGCGAGGTCACCCTCTTCGTCGACGACGTGCTTGAGCTCCATCTGGTCCAGGAGCTGCTTGACCAGGTCCTGGTCGGGGACAACGGGGCCCGCCGGTCCATCGCCCTGCTGCGGTTCGGGCTGTCCCCCGAAATTCGGAATCGAGGACGGGTCGATGCTCACGTGCTTAGTCCCTTCGTACGGATTCCGCCATCCTGCCCCATGTCGGGCGGGGGCCCGCAACCCCCGCCCCCGATGTGACCGGGTTATGCCCTCTCGGCCGTCGCCGGTCCGACGATCAGGCCATCCTCGAAGGTGTCCACGCGGACCGTGTCGCCGTCCTTCACCTCGCCCGAAAGGATCTCCTTGGCGAGCCGGTCACCGATGGAGGTCTGGATGAGGCGGCGCAGCGGGCGGGCGCCGTAGGCCGGGTCGTTGCCCTCGTCCGCCAGCCATGCCAGGGCCTCGGGGGAGACCTCCAGCGTGAGCCGGCGCTCGGCGAGCCTCTTCGCGAGGCGGTCGATCTGGAGCCGGGCGATGTGTGCGAGCTCGTCCTTGCCGAGGGCGGTGAAGACGACGAGGTCGTCGAGCCGGTTCAGGAACTCCGGCTTGAAAGAGGCCCGTACGACTTCGAGGACCTGCTGCTTCTTCTCCTCCTCGGAGGTCAGCGGCTCGACCAGGTACTGACTGCCGAGGTTGGAGGTCAGGACGAGGATGGTGTTGCGGAAGTCCACCGTCCGGCCCTGCCCGTCGGTGAGCCGTCCGTCGTCGAGGACCTGGAGCAGGACGTCGAAGACCTCCGGGTGCGCCTTCTCGACCTCGTCGAGCAGCACCACGCTGTACGGGCGCCTGCGCACCGCCTCGGTGAGCTGGCCGCCCTCCTCGTAGCCGACGTACCCGGGCGGGGCGCCGACCAGCCTGGCCACGCTGTGCTTCTCGCCGTACTCGCTCATGTCGATGCGGACCATGGCGCGCTCGTCGTCGAAGAGGAAGTCCGCGAGGGCCTTCGCCAGCTCGGTCTTGCCGACGCCGGTCGGCCCGAGGAAGAGGAAGGACCCGGTGGGGCGGTCGGGGTCCGCGATCCCGGCGCGCGTGCGGCGCACGGCGTCGGACACCGCCCGTACGGCCTCGGTCTGGCCGATGAGGCGCTTGCCGAGCTCGTCCTCCATGCGGAGCAGCTTCTGCGTCTCGCCCTCGAGGAGCCGCCCGGCCGGGATGCCCGTCCAGGCGCCGACGACGTCGGCGATGTCGTCGGGGCCGACCTCGTCCTTCACCATCGTGTCCTTGGAGACCTCCTCCTCGGCCTCGGAGGCGACCTCCAGGTCGTGTTCGAGGGTGGGGATCTCGCCGTAGAGCAGCTTGCTCGCGGTGTCGAAGTCGCCGTCGCGCTGGGCGCGTTCGGCCTGGCCGCGCAGCTCGTCGAGCTTCTCCTTCAGCTCACCGACGCGGTTGAGGGACTGCTTCTCCTTGTCCCAGCGCGCGTTGAGCCCGCGCAGCTCCTCCTCCTTGTCGGCGAGGTCGCGCCGCAGCCTTTCGAGGCGCTCCTTGCTCGCGGGGTCGGTCTCCTTGCTGAGGGCGAGCTCCTCCATCTTCAGCCGGTCGACGGAGCGCTGGAGCTCGTCGATCTCGAGAGGGGAGGAGTCGATCTCCATCCGCAGCCGGCTCGCGGCCTCGTCGACGAGGTCGATGGCCTTGTCGGGCAGGAAGCGCGAGGTGATGTACCGGTCGGAGAGCGCGGCGGCGGCGACGAGGGCGCTGTCGGCGATCTGGACCTTGTGATGGGCCTCGTACCGCCCCTTGAGCCCGCGGAGGATCGCGATGGAGTCCTCGACGGTCGGCTCGTCCACGAGCACCTGCTGGAAGCGCCGCTCCAGGGCGGGGTCCTTCTCGATCCGCTCGCGGTACTCGTCGAGGGTGGTCGCGCCGACCATCCGCAGCTCGCCGCGGGCGAGCATGGGCTTGAGCATGTTGCCGGCGTCCATGGCGGAGTCCCCGCCGGCTCCGGCGCCCACGACGGTGTGCAGCTCGTCGATGAACGTGATGATCTGCCCGTCGCTCTCCTTGATCTCGGAGAGGACGGTCTTGAGGCGCTCCTCGAACTCACCGCGGTACTTCGCGCCCGCGACCATGGCGCCCAGGTCGAGCGAGACGAGGCGCTTGTTCTTCAGGGACTCGGGGACGTCGCCCTTCACGATGCGCTGCGCGAGCCCTTCGACGACGGCGGTCTTGCCGACGCCGGGTTCGCCGATGAGGACGGGGTTGTTCTTGGTGCGCCGGGACAGGACCTGCACCACGCGCCGGATCTCCTGATCCCGCCCGATGACGGGATCGAGCTTCCCCTCCCTGGCGGCGGCGGTGAAGTCGGTGCCGAACTTCTCCAGGGCCTTGTACTGACCCTCCGGGTCCGGTGTGGTCACCCGACGTCCTCCCCTTGCCTTCTCGAACGCGTCGAGCAGTTTCCTGTCGGTGGCCCCGCTCTTGCCCAGGACCTCGGCGGCGGGGCCGCCCTTGGCGGCGATGCCGATCAGCAGATGTTCGGTGGAGAGGTAATCATCGCCCAGCTCCTTCGCCCGCTGTGAGGCGTCGGCGATGACCGCGAGCAGGTCGCGGTTGGGCTGCGGCGGCGCGACGGTGGATCCCGTGACGCTGGGCAGGCCGCTCAGGGTCCGCTCGGCGTCGGCGCGGACGGCGGCCTGGTCGGCGTCGACCGCGGCGAGCAGGTCGGTGATGTTCTCGTTGTCCTGCCCCTCCAGCAGCGCGAGCAGCAGATGCGCGGGGGTCAGGTCGGGGTGCCCGTCCTTCACGGCCAGGCTGCTGGCCGCGTTGATCGCGTCCCGGCTCCTGTTGGTCAGCTCGGCGTCCACGGGTGTCGTCTCCTCCTTGCGTCCTTGAGACCTTGCGTCCTTGAGACCTTGCGTCCTTGCGATCCGCATTGCCTACGGTCGGCGGGTTCCGCGAACCCACCTGACCTAAACAGCGTACATAAAGTTGAGTCTATTCCACTCAAGGGAAGCGGGGGACGTTCGAGCGGCTAGGTTCCACTCCATGGCCATGGACCCACACCACCCCACCCCCGCCTACCTCAGCTTCTGGCGTGAACGGCACCTGTGCACGCTGACGACACCACGCCCCGACGGCACCCCGCACGTCGTCCCGGTCTGCGTGACGTACGACCCGGAGGCGGGTGTGGCCCGCGTACTGGCGAGCAGGTCGAGCGCGAAGGTCCGCCACGTCCTGGCGGCGGAGGGGCCGGACGGCACGGGCGCGGGGGCGCGGGTGGCGGTCTGCCAGGTCGACGGGCGGCGCTGGGCGACGCTGGAAGGGCACGCGCGCGTGCGCACCGAGCCGGCGGAGATCGCGGAGGGCGAGCGTCGCTTCGAGGAGCGGTACGGGCGGCCGCCGAGGCCGAATCCGCACCGGGCGCTGATCGAGATCACGCTGACGCGGGCGATGGGGCAGAAGGCCCTGACCGCCCGCTGACCACGTGCCCACGGCGGCGTCCCTGCCGCACACACCACAGCGGCGCCACCGTGTTCAGGTCCACGGTGGCGCCGCTGCTGGGGGAAGCACCTGCGCGATGTACAACGACGGGGGATCGCGTCAGGCGCTGCGGGGGGTGGCTGTGATGGCTCTTGTAGTGGTGGAACTCTGCTGGTCCTGCTGCCGGCCGCCCGGCTGCCCCGGCTCACCGACCAGCTGGTGATCACGCCGGTCGAGATTGACGAAGACCATCCCGTACCGAATGGCACACCGCACGGGCTGGGGGGCGCCGCGCGGCTTGCGGAGGCACCGGTAGGCCCGGATCTCCTCCTCGTCGTCACGGGTGACGACTACTGGCTCACCGAGGAGCGTGACCATCAACGAGTCGCCGGCGTGGGGTATCGCGGTGGCGAGATCGATGAAGTGCCAACCGGAGCGGTAGGCGGTGGCCATTTCCCGGCGGAAGGTGCGGTCGTCGGGGGGAGTACTCATGCTCTTGCTCCCGCCGGGGCGGTGTTCCAAATGATGTCCGGGGGCGCCGCATTGGGCACCGAGATATGAGTGGCCGCGGGCTCGGAACTCCCCAGCGTGTCGAGAGCACTCCACGCACTGATGGCCAACCCAATGGAGAAGGCACCGACAAGTACCGAGCGAAGCATTCCCTTGCACATAGCGCGCTTCGTCCTCACTTCCATAGCGACTCTCCCCCGGCCTTCCAAGACGATGGCTCATTCAGCCATGCGAACACCACAGGAGCGATGCATCATGTTCCTGCACGTTCAGGACCCTGGGGGATGGAGATATGACAACAAGCAGCCCAATTCGGGCACATCCTCATTCCATGGCTGACCTGTGCGACGAGGGAAAGAGGCTCTACGCCAGCGCTCTGCGCTCGGGGCGCATAGCGCGCACTGAAGTCGCACTGGCTCCTTGCCTGGTGGAATTCGCCCTCCTGCACCCTGATCCCGATGACGCCGGCTGGCTCCGCCCTCTTCCGCCGACGGCCGTACTCGCTCAGCGCCTGCGGCCTCTTGAGCGTGAGATCCAGGAACGCAGGTCCCGCGCAGTCGAACTGACCGAAACCTTCGAGCCATTCATGGCCATCACCGCTCAGGACAGGACGCCGGTCCATGCGATAACGGTTCTGGAGGGCGTCAAGCGGATCAACGAGGCCATAGGAGTCGCCACCGCCGAGTGCCAGACCGAGATCCTCACGGTGCAACCCGGCGGCGGGCGGAGCGAGGCCATCCTCACCGAGGCCGTGGAGCGAAGCCAGGGCATCATCGAGCGCGGCATCACCATGCGGACCCTCTACCAGCACACCGCTCGGCACAGCCAAGGCACGATCGCCTATGCCGAGTACATGAAACAAGGCAAGGTGGAGGTGCGGACCCTGGAGGAACTCATCGAACGCCTGATGATCTTCGACCGCACCGTTGCCTTCATACCCGCGCGGGACGATCGCCAAGTAGCCCTGGAACTCAGGCACCCGGGGCTCGTCGAGTACCTGGCGAACGTCTTCGAGCAACTCTGGCAACGCGCGGCTCCCCTCCTCGAAGAGACCCCCTACGCCCCCGCCACCGACGGCATCACCGGCGTCCAGCGCACCATAGCCAGGCTCCTCATCGAGGGACACGTGGACGAGGCCATCGCCCGCCGCCTCGGCATGAACGTCCGCACCTGCCGCTCCCACATCGCAAAGATCGCCGCGGCCCTGGGCAGTGGAAGCCGAGCGCAACTCGGTTATCTGATCGCACAGTCCGGGATCCTCGAGAGAGATCACTGAAATCGGTCAGGGAGTGAGCGGAATGCCGCCTGCGATCACCGCGCTCGACGGCCTCCCCCGCATCAACGACGCCATCGCACGCGCAGCGGCCGAGGCCACGGAGGAACTGCTGACCGTACAACCGGGCGGGAGCCGACCGCCCGAGGTCCTCGCCGCCGCCCTGCCTCGCGAGCAGGCCATGCTCTCGCGAGGCTGCCGGATGCGTACGCTCTACCAGCACACCTCACGGCACTCGCTGCCCGTCCTCGCGCACTACGAGCAACTGGACGGGGACGTCGAGGTCCGTACCCTCGACGAGATCACCGACCGCCTGGTCATCCTGGACCGCGCGGTGGCGTTCATCCCCGGACACCAAGGCAACACCCGGGCCCTCGAAGTCCGCCACCCCGCCCTGGTCGGCTACCTCGTGACAGCCTTCGAGCGCCAATGGCACATGGCCACACCCATGTTTCCCCGAGCCGCACCACAGCCCTCGGACAACGGCATCACCACCCGCCAGCGGGCCGTGGCCGGCCTGCTGATCGAAGGCCACACCGACTCCGAGATAGCCGCCCGTCTGGGCATGAACATCCGCACCGCCCGCGTCCACATCGCCAAGCTCGCCTCCACCCTCGGCAGCCACAGCCGCGGGCAACTCGGTTATCTCATCGGGCAGTCAGGAATACTGGACACCGACAACTGAGGTGGCAGGACGTCACGCCTCAGCCGCCCGCGTGCAACCGCCGATGCAACTCCCTGATCTCCGAGGCCAGTTCCGGGGCCGGGCCCTCCACCCGTACTCCCGGGGCGATCGCCCCGATCGGGAGGGGGTTGACCGGGGGCGGCGGGGCGCCCAAGTCCCTCAGCCATGAGCCGAGTTGCTCCGACGATGCCGCGTACACGATGCGGCCCAGGCCTACCCAGCCGTGTGCCGCCGCGCACATGGGGCAGTGTTCGCCCGAGGTGTAGACCGTTGCCCTCGACCGCTCCTGAGGCGTCAGGTGGTCCGCCGACCAGCGGGCCAGTTCGAACTCCGGGTGGCGGGTGTGGTCGCCGCCCGCCACGCGGTTGCGGTCCTCCTTCAGGACCTCGCCGTCCGCCGACACCAGGAGTGAGCCGAAGGGTTCGTCGCCCACCTTCAGGGCCTCCCGCGCCAGTTCCACGCAGCGGCGCAGATGCTTCAGGTCCCGCTCGTCCATCAGGATTCCGTCCACGTTCGCAGTAGGTTCTCGCGTTCCGCCGCCCTCGGCGTCCCGCCCTCGTGGCGCCTGCCCCACTCCGCCATCGCCGCCAGCGTCGTCAGCAGCGTGCCCGCGCCCTGCGTCAGGCGCGACAGGAGCTCGCGGGAGAGTTCGTACTCCGCCTGGGAGTAACCCGTCGCCGCCGCCGTGTACACCGTAAGGTCCGTGTCGCCACCGGCGTCCGAGACGCGCAGCGTCATCGTCGGTGCCTCGTCGCCCCCGCCGAGGCCCACCGTCAGCGCCAGGTCCACCAGCACACCCACGTTGCGCTTGAGGGACTTCACGGGGACGTCCCGCGCCACCAGCGCGTGGACGTCCTCCCAGGGCCACAGGCCGCCCTGCTTGTCCCCCAGGGCCACCACGCCCTCCGGTGTCAGCCGCACCCCCGCCGCGAGCCCCGACGGCTTCGCGCCCACGTACACATCGCCCTCGGCGATCCAGAACAGTCCCACCATGGCCATGGTGAGTCCTCCACTTCCCCCTGAAGAAACAGCAAGACATCAAGACGGCGGGGCCGGGAGGTTCTCACCTCCCGGCCCCGACACTCACAACACGAGAAATCTACTGCTCCGACGACCTCTTGGGCCGCCACACCACCAGCGCGCTCGCCTGCTGCACGTCCTGGTACGGGACCAGGTCGCGGCGGTACGAAGCGTGCACCGCCGCCTCGCGCTGCTGCATCGCCGCGGCGGCGCCCTCCACGGCGCTGGACAGTTCGACCACCCTCGCCTGCAGCGCCGCGACCTGGTTCTCCAGCTCGATGATGCGCTTGATGCCGGCGAGGTTGATGCCCTCTTCCTGCGACAACTGCTGCACCGTGCGCAGCAGTTCGATGTCGCGGGCCGAGTAGCGCCGGCCACGACCCGCCGTGCGGTCCGGGGAGACCAGACCGAGGCGGTCGTACTGGCGCAGGGTCTGCGGATGCAGGCCGGAAAGCTGGGCGGCCACCGAGATGACGTAGACCGGCGTCTCATCGGTCAGTTGGTACGCCCGCCCGAAATTGGACTGTCGACGACGGCCGTCCATCTCATGCTCCCTTCGCGGCCTGGAACAGTTCTGCCCGCGGATCGTCGTCCGCAGTCGCCTCGCGGTAGGACTCCAGGGCTTCCTTCGCCGTGTCCGACAGGGATGTCGGGACCGACACCTCCACCGTCACCAGCAGGTCGCCCCGCGAACCGTCCTTGCGGACCGCGCCCTTGCCCCGCGCCCGCATCGTACGACCGTTGGGGGTGCCCGGCGGCAGCTTCAGGGTGACCGGCGGCCCGCCCAGGGTGGGAACCTTCACCTCGCCGCCCAGGGCAGCCTCGGCGAACGTCACCGGCACCGTGACCGTGAGGTTGTCGCCCTTGCGGCCGAAGACCGGATGGGTGTCGACGTGCACGACCACGTACAAGTCGCCCGCCGGACCGCCCCGTTCACCGGGACCGCCCTTGCCGCGCAGCCGGATCCGCTGGCCGTCCGAGACGCCCGCCGGGATCCGCACCTGCATCGTGCGTGACGACTTCGCGCGGCCCGAGCCCTTGCAGACCTCGCAGGCGTCCTGGGCGATGAGCCCACGCCCCTTGCAGTCCACGCAGGGGTCCGTGAGGGAGAAACCGCCGCCGCCTCCCCGCGTGACCTGGCCCGTGCCGACGCAGGTCGGGCACACGCGCGGTGTGCCGTTCTTGTCGCCGGTGCCGGAACAGGCCTTGCAGGGAGCCTGCGATGACATCCGGAGCGGGACCGTGGCCCCGTCCACCGCCTCCGTGAAGCTCAGCGTGACCTCGGACTCGATGTCCTGGCCGCGCCGGGGCTGCGTACGCGTGCCCGCGCCGCCCGCGCCCGTGCCGCCTCGGTTGAACAGGCCCCCGAAGACGTCACCCAGACCGCCCCCGAAGCCGCCGCCGGCGCCGCCCGCTCCACCGCCCGGGGCGCCGCCTCCGAAGAGGTCGCCCAGGTCGAAGTTGAACGAACCGCCGCCGCCCGCGCCCGGGGGGCCGGCCCTGAAGCCGCCGTTGCCGAAGAGGGCACGCGCTTCGTCGTACTCCTTGCGCTTCTTGGGGTCGCCGAGGACGTCGTTCGCCTCGGAGACCTCCTTGAAGCGCTCTTCGGCCTTGGGATTGCCCTTGTTGGCGTCCGGGTGGTTCTCGCGTGCGAGTTTCCGGTACGCCTTCTTGATCTCGGCTTCCGTGGCGTCCTTGGGGACGCCGAGGACCTTGTAGTAGTCCTTCTCGATGAAGTCCTTGGTGCTCATCCCCGACGTCCCTCCTCTCGCTTCACAACAACTCCGATGTGTCAGCCCTCGTCCGGGCCGCCACCGGTCTCCTTGTCCTCCGCCGCGTCGGCGGAGTCCTTGGGAGCAGCGGTCTCGGACTCACCCTTGACCGTCTGCGCGCCCGGCTGCGGCTCGGCCACGGCCACCCGCGCGGGGCGGATGGTGCGCTCGCCGATGCGATACCCCGGCTGCAGGATCGCGACGCACGTCGTCTCGGTGACGTCGGGCGCGTACGAGTGCATCAGGGCCTCGTGGATCGTCGGGTCGAAGGGCTCGCCCTCCTTGCCGAACTGCTGAAGGCCCATCTTGGCGACGACCGTCTCCAGCGCTTCCGCGACCGACTTGAAGCCGCCGACCAGCTCGCCGTGTTCACGGGCGCGGCCGACGTCGTCGAGGGTCGGGAGGAGCTCGGACAGGAGGTTCGCCGCGGCGATCTCCTTGACCGTGACCTTGTCCCGCTCCACACGGCGGCGGTAGTTCTGGTACTCCGCCTGGAGCCGCTGGAGGTCCGCCGTGCGCTCGCCGAGCGCCGTACGCACCTGGTCCAGCTGGGCGATCAGACCCACGTCCTGGGCGGACTGGTCCGTCGTGCTGCTTGCTGCGTCCCCGGCCGGGGCCGCCGGGCCCTCCTCGGTGGAGGGCTCGGCGGCCTGCGGCGCCGCGTCATCAGGGGTGGCGCCGGAGGGGACGTCAGGCTTCTCGGCGTTGTCGCCGAAGCCCGGAGTCTCCTCGGTCATGCGGCGCCGCCCTTCGAGTCACCGGGCTTCTCGTCGTCGACGATCTCGGCGTCGACCACGTCGTCGTCCTTGTCCTTGGACATGTTCGGGGCCTCGTCGCCCTCGGCACCGGGGGCAGCGCCCTCGCCGCCGGCGGCCTGCGCGTCCGCGTACATGGCCTGGCCGAGCTTCTGCGAGACGGCCGCGACCTTCTCGGTGGCCGTGCGGATCTCCGCGGTGTCCTCGCCCTTGAGCTTTTCCTTCAGCTCTTCGACGGCGGACTCGACCTCGGTCTTCACGTCACCGGGGACCTTGTCCGCGTTGTCGTTAAGGAACTTCTCCGTCTGGTAGACGAGCTGCTCGCCCTGGTTGCGGGACTCGGCGGCCTCGCGGCGCTTGTGGTCCTCGTCCGCGTACTGCTCGGCCTCCTGGCGCATGCGGTCGACCTCGTCCTTCGGCAGCGAGGAGCCGCCGGTGACGGTCATCTTCTGCTCCTTGCCCGTGCCGAGGTCCTTCGCGGTCACGTGCATGATGCCGTTGGCGTCGATGTCGAAGGCGACCTCGATCTGCGGGACACCGCGCGGGGCCGGCGGCAGGCCCGTGAGCTCGAACATCCCGAGCTTCTTGTTGTACGCCGCGATCTCGCGCTCGCCCTGGTAGACCTGGATCTGGACGGACGGCTGGTTGTCCTCGGCCGTCGTGAAGATCTCGGAGCGCTTGGTCGGGATCGTGGTGTTGCGCTCGATGAGCTTGGTCATGATCCCTCCCTTGGTCTCGATGCCGAGGGACAGCGGGGTGACGTCGAGGAGCAGGACGTCCTTGACCTCGCCCTTGAGGACACCGGCCTGGAGCGCGGCGCCGATGGCGACGACCTCGTCCGGGTTCACGCCCTTGTTGGCGTCCTGGCCGCCGGTCAGCTCCTTGACGAGCTCCGCGACGGCGGGCATACGGGTCGAGCCACCGACGAGAACGACGTGGTCGATCTCGGAGAGCTGGATGCCCGCGTCCTTGATGACGTTGTGGAACGGCGTCTTGCAGCGCTCCAGAAGGTCGGACGTGAGCTGCTGAAACTGGGCGCGCGTGAGCTTCTCGTCCAGGTGCAGCGGGCCCTCGGCGGACGCCGTGATGTACGGCAGGTTGATCGTGGTCTCCGTGGAGGAGGACAGCTCGATCTTGGCCTTCTCGGCCGCCTCGCGCAGACGCTGGAGCGCCATCTTGTCCTTGGCGAGGTCCACGCCGTGGCCGTTGTTGAACTGCTTGACCAGGTAGTCGACGACGCGCTGGTCCCAGTCGTCACCACCGAGGTGGTTGTCGCCGTTCGTGGCCTTCACCTCGACGACGCCATCGCCGATCTCCAGGAGGGACACGTCGAAGGTGCCGCCACCGAGGTCGAAGACGAGGATCGTCTGGTCGTCCTTGTCGAGGCCGTACGCGAGAGCGGCGGCCGTCGGCTCGTTCACGATGCGCAGGACGTTCAGGCCCGCGATCTCGCCGGCCTCCTTCGTCGCCTGGCGCTCCGAGTCGTTGAAGTACGCCGGGACGGTGATGACCGCGTCGGCCACCTTCTCGCCCAGGTACGACTCGGCGTCGCGCTTCAGCTTCTGCAGGATGAACGCCGAGATCTGCTGGGGGTTGAACCCCTTGTCGTCGATGTCCACCTTCCAGTCAGTGCCCATGTGGCGCTTGACCGAGCGGATGGTCCTGTCGACGTTCGTGACCGCCTGGCGCTTGGCGACCTCGCCGACAAGCACCTCGCCGTTCTTCGCGAAGGCGACGACGGACGGCGTGGTCCTGGCGCCCTCGGCGTTGGTGATGACGGTGGGCTCGCCGCCTTCAAGAACGCTGACGACAGAGTTAGTCGTGCCCAGGTCGATGCCGACCGCACGTGCCATTTCGGTTCCTCCAGATGTAACTCTTGAGTGGATCTGACTCAACAATGCATGAGCGCTGCGCTGGCGTCAACAGAGCTGAGCGTGGGGGGCTCAACTCTTATCTCGGGCTTACGCGCAACCCGGGTCCCCCGCCGGTTCGCCGCCTGCGGGTCCGCTGCGGCTGGGCGCGCAGTTCCCCGCGCCCCTTTGGGGCACCTCGGCGGCCACGACTCGGGAAGGGTTGCCTGAGCGACGCAGATCACCGCCCTGCTGGCTACAGTGCGGCTGAGTAAGTGGGTAGTCTCAGACGGACTGCATAAGTTACCGCTTAGTAATAGTTCGCCTCGCAGGCCCGAGGAGCCCCCAAATGCAACTCGCCGCGATCATCGTGTCGCTGGTCCTAATCGCGGTCGGCGTCGCGCTGTTCGGCCGTGCCATCGTGCAGATCTACCAGTACATGCGGCTCGGCCAGCCCGTTCCCGCCGGTACCCGCACCGATCAGCCCGTGCAGCGCACCGTCACCGTGGCCAGGGAGTTCCTCGGCCACACCCGCATGAACCGCTGGGGCGTCGTCGGCGTCGCGCACTGGTTCGTGGCGGTGGGCTTCTTCTCGCTGCTCCTGACCATCGTCAACGCCATCGGCCAGCTCTTCAAGGCCGACTGGATGCTGCCGATCATCGGCGAGTGGGCCCCGTACAACATGTTCGTCGAGTTCATCGGCACCATGACGGTGGTCGGCATCCTGACGCTGATCGTCATCCGGCAGCTGAGCAACCCCGACAAGCCGGGCCGCAAGTCCCGGTTCGCGGGCTCCAAGAAGGGCCAGGCGTACTTCGTCGAGGCCGTCATCCTCATCGTCGGCGTCTGCATCTTCACGCTGCACGCCCTTGAGGGTGCCCAGCACCACGTGGACAGCTACGAGGCGTCGTTCTTCATCTCGTACCCGTTCGTCTCGTGGTTCGGCGGCATGGATCTCTCCACGCTGCAGAACCTCACGTACTTCTTCGCCATGGTGAAGATCGCGACGTCCTTCATCTGGATGATCACCGTCGCGCTCAACACGGACATGGGCGTCGCCTGGCACCGCTTCCTCGCCTTCCCGAACATCTGGTTCAAGCGCGACGCGGACGGCTCCACGACCCTCGGCGAGCTGCAGCCCATGACGTCCGGCGGCAAGCCGATCGACTGGGAGGACCCGGCCGAGGACGCCGTCTTCGGCGTCAGCCAGGTCGAGCAGTTCTCCTGGAAGGGCCTCCTCGACTTCAGTACGTGTACGGAGTGCGGCCGCTGCCAGTCGCAGTGCCCCGCCTGGAACACCGGCAAGCCGCTCTCCCCGAAGCTCCTGATCATGTCGCTGCGCGACCACGCGCACGCCAAGGCCCCGTACCTGCTCGCCGGTGGCGGCAAGGACATGGAGGGCAACGAGAAGGCGACGGAGGAGCAGCTCAAGGACGTTCCCGCCGCCGCTCTCGCCGAGGCCGAGCGCCCCCTCATCGGCACCGCCGAGGAGAACGGCGTCATCGACCCCGACGTCCTGTGGTCCTGCACCAGCTGCGGCGCCTGCGTCGAGCAGTGCCCGGTGGACATCGAGCACATCGACCACATCGTCGACATGCGCCGCTACCAGGTGATGATCGAGAGCGCGTTCCCGTCCGAGGCGGGGACGATGCTCAAGAACCTGGAGAAGAAGGGCAACCCCTGGGGCCTGGCCAAGAAGCAGCGCCTGGAGTGGCTCAAGGAGCTCGACTTCGAGGTGCCGGTCGTCGGCAAGGACATCGAGGACCTCACCGAGGTCGAGTACCTGTACTGGGTCGGCTGCGCCGGCTCCCTCGAGGACCGCGCGAAGAAGACCACCAAGGCCTTCGCCGAGCTGCTCAACATGGCGGGCGTCAAGTTCGCGATCATGGGCGGCGACGAGAAGTGCACCGGTGACTCCGCACGCCGTCTGGGCAACGAGCCGCTGTTCCAGCAGCTCGGCCAGGAGAACGTGATGGCGCTGAACATGGCGTTCGGCGAGGAGCTGGACGACGACGGCAAGGTCACGCCCGATTCGGCCAAGCCGAAGACCGCGAAGAAGATCGTCGCGACCTGCCCGCACTGCCTCAACACGCTCGGCAACGAGTACCCGCAGCTCGGCGGCGACTACGAGGTCATCCACCACACGCAGCTGCTCCAGCACCTCATCGACGAGGGCAAGCTGATCCCGGTGACGCCCGTCGAAGGCCTCATCACCTACCACGACCCGTGCTACCTCGGCCGGCACAACAAGATCTACACGCCCCCGCGCGAGATCATGTCCGCCGTCCCCGGCCTGCGTCAGCAGGAGATGCACCGCCACAAGGAGCGCGGCTTCTGCTGCGGTGCCGGTGGTGCGCGGATGTGGATGGAGGAGCGGATCGGCAAGCGCGTCAACACCGAGCGGGTCGACGAGGCGCTCAGCCTCAACCCCGACATCGTGTCGACCGCCTGCCCGTTCTGCCTGGTGATGCTCACCGACTCCGTCAACGGCAAGAAGAACGACGGAGCCGCGAAGGAGTCCCTCCAGGTCGTGGACGTCGCGCAGTTGCTGCTCGACTCCGTGAAGACCCCGGTGGACCCCGCCGGTGAGTCCGAGACCGCGGACGAGCCGGAGCCCGAGCCGGTGAAGTAGCGAAAACTGTTCGGCTTCAGGCCGGTTCCGCCCCTTGGGCGGGACCGGCCTTTCGTTTGTGACGCATGGGGGAGCATCATGTGCTGGTTGTTGTCGGTTGGGGCGGTCGGGGTGGGTGATGGGCATGCGGAGTGCCGGGATACGTGGCGTGCGCGAGGGCAGACGGACGCGGCGCGGGGGTGTCGCGACCCGCGGGGGTGTCATGGGCACGGCAGCCGTCGTCAGCTGTGCGCTGCTGCTCGCCGGGTGTGGCGGGGGCGGCGGTGACGAGGCGGGCAAGCCCGACGCCCGGCACAAGCCCGTCAGCATGGCCGGCAAGGGCGCTCCCCAGCAGCCCGTCCCCCAGGGCAAGGGCAGCAAGGCCGACGACGACTTCAACGGTGACGGCGCCCCCGATCTCGTACTCGACGACCTGGTGCACAGCGGCCATGGCGACGACGCGGGCATCGGTGTCGTCTACGGGTCGAAGAGCGGGCTACGCCCCGGAGCACGGCAGTTGCTGAGCGCGCAGACCAACGGAGCACGTACGAAGGGCGAGTTGCCCGCCGCCTTCGAGTCGGAGGCCGCCTGCGACCTCGACAAGGACGGGTTCACCGATCTGCTGGTCTCCACCGACCCGCCCTACGACGGACAGGGCCAGCCGCCCGTGCCCCTGCAGATCCTCTTCGGCTCGCCCCAGGGCCTGACGGGCAAGGCCGTGAAGGTGCAGGTGCCCAAGCAGTCCCGCATCGGCAACGACTGGTCCGACCAGCCGGTGTGCGGCGACTTCGACGGTGACGGCGCGAGCGACCTCGTCCTGCACGCGAGCGGCGCCCGGCTCACCTTCCTGCGCGGCCCCTTCAAGCGCACCGGCGCCCCGCGCGCCGCGGGCAAGCCGCTGGCCGCGCCCGGCAACGACCTCGTGACCGGCAGAGCCACGGACGTCGACCGCGACGGCTACGACGACGTCCTCGTCCGCAAGCCGGCGAACGCGTCCGGCGCCGCCGCCGGGGCCCTCGTCCTGGGCGGCCCGAGGGGTCCCGTCGAGACCGGGGTGCTCTTCCCCGCGGGCACGGACACCGCGTTCGGCCGCTTCGGCAAGGGCAAGGGCATGGACGCGGCCGTCGCGGGCCCGGCGGGGGTCGCGCTCCGGTACGACGTGCCCGGCACCCTGCGCTCCACGCTGGAGGCGAAGGACGTGGCCGTGGACGCGGGCGACTTCGACGGCGACGGCCTGAGTGAGCTCGTCCTGAGCGGGGGCGGCAGCGGGAGTGGTGGCGGCGTCGGTGAGGTGCGGGTCTTCCGGGGGCGCGCGGGCGGTCTTTCGGCCAACGCGACGGCGACGGTGGCGCCCTCCGCGTCCGCGGAAGGGACCACGCAGGTGCTGAGCATCGCGGACTTCGACGGTGACAAGCTCGCCGATCTTGTCCTGCGGACCTACCGGGGAGAGGGCGAGGACACGGTGGGGGTGTACCCCGGGGTGAAGGGCGATCTGGTCGCGCGCAAGCCTCGGCTCACGTTCTCGACTCAGGAGTTCCTGGCCCTGGAGGGCGGGGCGTAGCGGGCGGGCCGTAGGGGGCGGGGCCTCTGGTTCACCTGAACGTCACCCCGACTCCTCCGTCGCACAACCATTCGTACGCTCCACAAGTCACACCCCCGGAAGAATTCCCCCACTCCCGGGAGCCCCACGTGCGCGTACGTAATCTGGCCATCGCCGCGAGCGTCGCGGCCCTCGCCGCCACGGGTCTGACGCTGCCCCTCGCGGGCACCGCGAGCGCCGCGTCGACGCTCCAGGACGACTACAACGGGGACGGCTACCGCGACCTGGCCGTCGGGACGCCCCGCTCCAACTCCGTTACCGTGACGTTCGGTTCGGCCTCCGGCCTCTCCGAGGGCCGCTCCGTCACCGTCACCCAGGACACGGCCGGAGTGCCCGGAGTCCTGGAGGACGAGGACGAGTTCGGCGAGAACGTCACCAGCGGTGACACGAACGGCGACGGCTACGCCGACCTGATCGTGGGCGCCCCCGGCGAGCAGGTCGACGGCAAGCCGTCCGGCTCGGTCACGGTCATCAAGGGCGGCAGGAGCGCCTTCACCTCCGGCGGCCACGTCCTCAACGCCCCCGCCGACACCACGGGCCGCTTCGGCGAGGCCACCACCTGGAGCGACCTCGACGACGACGGCGCGCCCCAGCTGGCCGTGATCAGCGGTGACAACTGGTGGTACTACTCCGAGGCGCAGGGCCAGGCCTTCGGCCTGGAGGTCGACTTCATCCCCGAGGGCGCCCACCTCGACGGAATGGTCTCGGGCAACTTCAAGCGCAAGGACGGCATCGGCCTCGTCCTGTACGGCGAGCGTGCGGACGGCGGCGCCTGGACCGCGCACATGAACGGCGGCGCCGGTGACTACGGCTACGGGGCCGAGGTCCTCGGCGAGGGCGCCGACCCGACGGCCACGCGCGACGCCGCCGCCACCGGTGATGTCAACGGCGACGGCTACGCCGACCTGGTCACCGGCAACCCCCGTGCCGCCAAGGGCGGTTCGGTCACCGTGCGGTTCGGCGGCAACGGCAAGTTCGGCGCTCCCGTGACGTACGACCAGTCCTCCACCGGCATCCCCGGCGCCGACGAAGCCGACGACGGCTTCGGCTGGTCCGTGGCCGCGGGCGACGTCACGGGCGACGGTCTCGCGGACCTCGCGGTGGGCGCGCCCGGCGAGGAGGTCGGCACGGTGGGCGGCACCGGCAGCGTGACGCTCATGAAGTCCACCGCGGGCACGTTCACCTCGGGCAAGGCCTGGCACCAGGAGACCGCGGGCGTACCCGGCGTCGCCGAGGCGGGCGACAGCTTCGGCGCGTCCGTACGCCTCAAGGACATCAACAGGAACGGCAAGGCGGATCTGGCCGCCGGCGCGATCGGCGAGGACATCGGCACGACGGTGGACGCCGGCGCGGTGTGGGTCCTGCGCGGCACGACGACGGGCCTGACGTCGTCGTACGCGGCGTCCTTCAACGGCACGGACTTCGGCCTCGGCGGCGGCAGCTTCGGCGAGACGCTGCGCTGACCGCTGGCCGCTGACTGCTGGCCGCTGACCGCCAACTGCTGGCCGCCGACCGGCCTCAGGCCGGAGCACTGCACGCACGCATGGAAGGGACCGGAGACATCTCCGGTCCCTTCCGTGCGTTCGAGGGCGGCCCTTCCCCCGGAGATTTTCGTGCGCATCCGCACCTTCGTCCTGGCCGCGTCCCTGGCGACGACCGGCCTGCTCGCCCTCCCCGCGACAACGGCCACCGCGGCCCCCGCCGAACACACCGACGACTTCAACGGCGACGGCTACCGCGACTTGGCCGTCACCGTCCTCGATGCCTCTGTCTCCGGCAAGGAATCCGCCGGCGCGGTCGTCGTGTTCTACGGCTCCGCGCACGGCATCAGCGCCGGTCGCCGCCAGACGGTCTCGCAGTCGAGTGCCGGGATTCCGGACGCGGCCGAGACCGGCGACAGATTCGGCGAGACGCTCGCGACCAGTGACCTCGACCGCTGAACCTGGTCGTCGGGGCGCCTGGCGAGGACGTGCACGGAACAAGCAGGACGTCCTCGTCCCCTGACGTAAGCCGTCCGCAACCTTCTGTTCGCACCGTGTGTCACATGTGTGGGTGCCGCCGTCCCCGTGGACGGTGGCACCCACATCAGCCGACGCCGAGCCGGCACCCAGCCAACACCCGGCGTTCCCAGACAAGTTGGAGCTCCGTTGCGCACACGTGCCCTCACCCTCGCCGCCGCCACCGCCCTCGCCGCCACCGGCCTCACTCTCCCCCTCGCCGCCACCGGCCTCACTCTCCCCCTCGCGGCCACCGCCACCGCCGCCCCCGTGCCCGAACCCGCTCCCCTCACCGCCGACTTCAACGGCGACGGCTACGACGACCTCTTCGTCGGGGTGCCCACCGGCAGTGTCAGCGGCAAGGGCAAGGCCGGGTACGTGAGCGTCGTGTTCGGTGGGGAGTACGGGCCCGGGCCGCACGGTGTGCGGCGGATTACCCAGGCCACCGTCGAGGTGCCCGGCACCCCGGAGGGCGGTGACCGGTTCGGGGGGTCCGTCGTGGCCGCTCATGTGGACGACGACCCGTACGCCGACCTCGTCATCGGCGCCCCCGGCGAGGACATCGACGCCAAGACCGACGCGGGCTCCGTCACCGTCCTCTACGGCACCGGCGACGGCTTCGCCCAGGCCAACACCGCCGCCCGCGGCGCGAAGTCCGGTGACGTGTACGGGAACGCCCTCGCCGCCGCCGACTTCACCGGCGACACGGACGTCGACCTCGCCATCGGCGGCAAGGACCAGGTCGTCGCCAACTTCAACCCGCTCGCCGCCCGGACCGAGCCGCTCATGGGCGACCGGATGGGAGGCCGCGCCCCCATCCTCGCCACCGGGGACTTCGACACCGACGGCCTCCCCGACCTGGCCCTCGCCTACTACACGCAGAACCAGCCCTACACCCAGTCCCACCTCCGCCTCTACGGCTGGAACAAGGACGAGGGCTCCATGGGCAACTTCTGGAACAACTCCAACGGCGCCGCGAACGCCCTCGCGGTTGGCGACTTCGACGGCGACAACTACGACGACCTCGCCGTCGGCAACTGCCGCGAGATCGCCGACGAGAACATCGACGACCCGTGCGGCCCGGAGGAGCTCACCAAGGGCGGCGCCATCCACATCCGCTTCGGCGGCCCGAACGGCAGCTTCGGCTGGGAACAGCAGACGTTCAACCAGGACACCGCGGGCATGCCCGGAGTCGCCGAGACCGGAGACGGCTTCGGCGACGCGCTCGCCGCGGCGGACATCGACGCCGACGGCCACGACGACCTGATCGCGGGCGCCCGGGGCGAAGCCATCAGCAGCGCGGCGAAGGCGGGCAGCGTCACCGTCCTGAAGGGCGGCGAGATGGGCCTGCTCGACCCGGCGGGCGCCGCGAACCCGGGCACGGTCGCCTACCAGCAGAACTCACCCGGCATCCTGGGCGTCGCCCAGGCGGGCGACCTCTTCGGCGGGGCGCTCGCCTTCGGTGACCACAACGGCGACGGCGCCCCGGACCTGTCCGTCGCCGCGCCCGGCGAGAACTCCGCCGCGGGCGGTGTCTGGGATCTGCCGGGAGCCAAGGCCGGCGGCTCGGTCGTCACCCCCAACTCCCTTGGTCTGCCCGCCTCTTCCGACCCGCTGGCGTACGGAGCGGTGCTCGGCGAGTAGCCGCTCCCGCGCGGCACCGGGGACCCTGCGGAAAACCCCTCAGGGTCCCCCTAGGGGTTGTCACAGGTCAGCGGCAAAGCCGCTCTCCTCCCGGGGAGGGACGACCCGGGCCCTTCAGACCAGGTACGTTCGATTCGTGGCTGGATTCAGGATCGGACGCGGCCGGGACAACCGCACCCCGCAAGCGCGACCCCAACAACGACCGCGGCAGGAGCCGTACGGACAGCAGGCCCCCCAGGGCCAGCAGCCTCCGTACGGCTACCCTCAGCCGCCCTCCCAGCAGTACGGCGGGCAGCAGCCCCCGTACGGCCAGGGCCAGGGCGGCCAAGGCCGCCAGGGCGGATACGGCGGGCAGCAATGGCCGCAGGCGGGCGGCAACCACGGGGAGCCGGAGTACTTCGGCGGGCCGGGTGATCCCGGTCATGGTGGCCAGAGAGGCGGTCAGGGCGGCTTCGATCCGTACGCCGCCAACAACCCCGGTCACACCCAGGCCTTCTCCGTGGGCGAGGACCCGTACACCCAGGGCGACACCTACCGCGCGGGCCAGGCCCCCGCACCGGTGGGCCCGCGCCTGCACTGGAAGGACCTCCTGCGCGGCATCGTGCTGCGCCCGGGTCCGACCTTCCTCCAGATGCGGGACTACGCGATGTGGGCCCCGGCCGTCATCGTGACGTTCCTCTACGGCCTGCTCGCGATCTTCGGCTTCGACGGCGCCCGCGAGGACGCCATCAGCGCCACGCTCTCCACGGCCGTCCCGTACGTCCTGACGACGGCCGTCGCGATCACGATCAGTGCCTTCGTCCTGGGCGTGGTCACGCACACCCTCGCCCGCCAGCTCGGCGGCGACGGCGCCTGGCAGCCGACGGTCGGCCTCTCCATGCTGATCATGTCCCTCACGGACGCGCCCCGCGTGGTCGTCGCGATGTTCCTCGGCGGCGGCCAGCCCTTCGTCCAGCTCCTCGGCTGGCTGACCTGGGTCGCCGCGGGCGCGCTGCTCACGGTGATGGTGAGCAAGTCGCATGACCTGCCGTGGCCGAAGGCGCTGGGCGCGGCATCGATCCAGCTGCTCGCGCTGCTCGCGATCATCAAGCTCGGCACGTTCTAGTACTTGAGAGAGCTTTCTAGTACTTGAGACGGAGAAGGGCCCCGGCGGATCACTCCACCGGGGCCCTTCTCCTCTACGTTCGTCTCCCGCCGCTCAGGCGTCGAGAACCTGCCCGGCACGCTTCACGACGGGAGCTTCGACGCTCCAGGGGAAGTTGATCCACTCGTCGGTGCGCTTCCAGACGTACTCGCACTTCACGAGCGACTGCGACTTCTCGTAGACGACGGCGGACCGCACCTCCGCCACGTGGTCGAGGCAGAAGTCGTGCACGAGCTTCAGCGTCTTGCCGGTGTCCGCGACGTCGTCCGCGATGAGCACCTTCTTGTCGGTGAAGTCGATCGCGTTCGGCACCGGCGCCAGCATGACCGGCATTTCCAGGGTCGTCCCGACGCCCGTGTAGAACTCCACGTTGACCAGGTGGATGTTCTTGCAGTCGAGCGCGTACGCGAGACCGCCCGCGACGAAGACGCCACCGCGGGCGATGGAGATGATGACGTCGGGCTGGTACCCGTCGTCGGCGATCATCTGCGCGAGCTCACGCACCGCGCCGCCGAAATTCTCGTACGTAAGGTTCTCGCGCACGTCACTCATGCTGGATGTCACACCTGTGTCCGATGGAAATTGAGGAAGGAGCGGGAGGCGGTGGGGCCTCGCTGCCCCTGGTAACGCGACCCGTAACGCTCCGAGCCGTAGGGCGCCTCGGAGGGCGAGGTCATGCGGAACAGGCAGAGCTGCCCGATCTTCATGCCCGGCCAGAGCTTGATGGGCAGCGTCGCGAGGTTGGAGAGCTCGAGCGTCACGTGCCCGGAGAAGCCGGGGTCGATGAAACCGGCCGTGGAATGTGTCACGAGGCCGAGCCGCCCCAGGCTGGACTTCCCCTCCAGCCTGCTCGCGAGGTCGTCGGGCAGGCTGATGACCTCGTACGTCGAGGCCAGCACGAACTCGCCAGGGTGCAGGATGAACGGCTCGTCGCCCTCGGGCTCCACGAGCCGCGTCAGGTCGGCCTGCTCCACGGAGGGGTCGATGTGGGGGTAGCGGTGGTTCTCGAACACCCGGAAGTAACGGTCGAGCCGCACGTCGATGCTCGAGGGCTGCACCATGGATTCGTCGTACGGATCGATCCGCACTCGTCCGGTGTCGATCTCGGCCCGGATGTCCTTGTCTGAGAGAAGCACGCACCGAGGATACGCAGAGCGCGCGGGCCCGCCCCAATCGGACGGTCCCGCGCGCTCCTGTTCGCTGCTCTCCCGTGCCCGCGCTACCGCTTCTGCGACGCGACCGGCACGGCATGCCGCAATCGGGCGCATCGTGGACAGCGGATGAGACGGCCGGGTCCGAGCCGGTCGGCCTTCTGCATCGGGAACGAAGCAGTGCTGAACACGTGCCCTTCGGCACATCGGACGACGGTGCGCTCCATCAAGTCCTCGAGTCCCTTCCCCAAAGCCGTAGTTGAGCTCGCAGCGTCCCGCACCTGCTCGTACGCGAGCTGACGACGAAAGGCCACATTACGGGACGAAAGGGGCGCCCCTCCAGGCGGCACTCCGGTCTCTCACCGTACGCCCCAACTCCCGCGTCCCGAAGCGCCATCCATGCCCCGGACAGCACGCGGGCCCCGCGGCAAAAGCGCCCGGGGCCTGGGATGAGGTAGAGTGTGCGACGTTACGACACCGCCACAGACGGTGTCTTTCGCGGGTGTAGTTTAGTGGTAGAACATCAGCTTCCCAAGCTGAGAGTGCGAGTTCGATTCTCGTCACCCGCTCCACAGTTGAGGCCCAGAGGCCCAGGTCGGTGACCTGGGCCTTTTTACTGTCCCGGGGGGGCCGGTCCCGCCTCGATCCCTCCTCGATCCCACCTGGGCCACAAGAGCACAATGGGGAGTAGTGCCTCTTGGAAGGACGAGGCCATGAGCGAGATCCACTCTCCGAGGAAGGGTCATCGCGCCGTCTTCTGGGTTTTTCTGGCGATCCAGGTCGTCTTTCTCGCCTGGGTCGTGGCAGGCGCCGCCACCGGCAGTGGAACGCCGGATTCCTGCTCGGGTCTGAGGGGCGACGCCCTGAAGCTGTGCGAGGACTCCGACGCCGCAGGCACCACGATCGGGGTCGGCCTGATCGTCGCGGTCTGGCTGGCGACCGACTTCATCATCGCTGTGACATACGCCATGTACCACCTCACCCGCAGGCCTCCACGGCGCACCCGAACCTAGGGTTTTCGGCCCAACTCATGGAGTGACCGGTCGAGTTGGTCGGCGGTCAAGGCGGCGCCCGGGAGCGGTGGCGCGGCCGGTGCGGCGCGCAGGCCGTCCAGGAACAGGGCCAGGGGGCGGCGCCAGGCGTCGGGGGTGGTCGCGGTGCTCAGCGCCGGGATGGCGCGGCCCAGGGCGGCCAGTGCGAACAGAACGTCCTCGGTGGTCACGTCTGCGCGGACCGTGCCCTGGTCGCGGCCGCGGCCGAGCAGGACGTCCATCGTCTCGCGGTTGTGGGCGTGCACGGCCCGCAGCGCTTCGACACCCTCCAGGCGGGTGGTCATGAGGTCGTTGGTGCCGCGGTCGGCGGCCAGCGTGACGAAGACGGCCCGGAGGTACTCGTTCAGCGCCGCCCAGGCGTCCGGGGCGGTCCTGGCCTGCTCGCCCGCGGCCATCGTGCCGGTCAGAAGGTCGTGGAAGGCGGCGTCGACGAGGGCGGCGCGGGTGGGGAAGTTGCGGTAGAGCGTCGCGTTCCCCACGCCCGCCCGGCGGGCGATCACGTCCAGCGGCGCCTCAAGGCCCTGCTCCGCGAACACCTCGCGGGCGGCCCCCACCAGGAGGTCCCAGTTGCGCCGCGCGTCGCGTCGCCGCGGGGGCGTCACGCGGTGTGAGCCGCCGGTCATCGTCACTCTCCCTGCGCCATATGGGGAGTCATCCCCGGTAGTGATGCTATCGTCGCGACAAGAAGTGGGGAGCACTCCCCATTTGATTATCTGGGAGGGCGCGGCATGGGCGGGACAGCACTGGTGCTCGGCGGCGGCGGGCCGGTCGGCGGCGCGTGGATGGTCGGCGTGCTGGCCGGCCTCGCGGACGCCGGGATCGATCCCGGCCGGGCGGACGTCGTCATCGGCACCTCGGCGGGCGCGATATTCGGCTCCCGGCTCGCGAGCGGCGAACCGGCGCGCGAGCTGTACGAACGCCAGCTCGCCGGGGCCGACCAGGTGGACCTGGGGGTCTCCGTGCCCCAGACGCTCCGCTTCCTGTGGGCGGCGCTCGGCTCCCGTGACCCCGAGCGCTCCGTGCGACGCCTGGGCCGCGCTGCCCTCGCGGCACGCACCAGGCCCGAGGCCGAGGTGTTCGACACCGTGGGGGGCCTGCTCCGCGGGGCGCGGACCTGGCCCGAGCAGGCGCTGCGGATCGCCTCGGTCGACGCCGTGACCGGAGCCGTGGAGACGTTCGACGAGGGCTCGGGGCCCACGCTCGTCGAGGCGGTCGCCGCCAGCTGTGCGGTGCCCCTGGTCTGGCCGCCGGTCACGGTCGCGGGCCGCCGCTGGATCGACGGGGGCAGCCGCTCCACCACCAACATCCACCTGGCCCGCGGCTACCGGCGCGTCCTGGCGCTCTCCCCGATCCCCTCTGCCGTGGGTCCGCACCCCAGTGCGCGGCGGGAGGCGGCCGAACTCGCCGCGGAGGGCACCGACATCACCCTCCTGACCCCGGATCCCGCCGCCCGCCGCGCCATGGGCCGCGACATGACCGCCGACACCCGCCGCCCCGCCGCGGCCCGCGCCGGCCACCGCCAGGCCACCACGCTCGCGCCCGCGCTCAAGCCCCTGTGACGAGGCTGATGAGGGTGACGAGGGTGACGAGGGGTGTTAGCCGAACTGGCCCGGCTGGTAGTCGCCCGCCGGCTGTTGGACGATGACGTTCACGCGGTTGTAGGTGTTGATGAGGGCGATGAGCGAGACGAGTGCGGCCAGCTGGTCCGCGTCGTAGTGCTTGGCGGCGTCCGCCCATGCCTCGTCCGTGACCCCGCCCGCCGCGTCGGCGACGCGCGTCCCCTGTTCCGTGAGTTCGAGGGCGGCGCGCTCGGCGTCGGTGAACACCTGGGCCTCGCGCCAGGCGGCGACGAGGTTGAGGCGCGTCGCGGTCTCCCCCGCGTGCGTGGCGTCCTTGGTGTGCATGTCGGTGCAGAACCCGCAGCCGTTGATCTGGCTCGCGCGGATCTTCACCAGTTCCTGCGTCGCGGGGGGCAGGGTCGAGTCCGACACGACCTTGCTCGCCGCGTTGATGTGCTTCAGGACCTTGCCCGCCAGCGGGCTGCCGAAGAGGTTCAGCCGAGCGTCCATGGTGATCTCCCTTGCCATTGCCGATGCTTGCACTCCTGTGACGGAGGCGCGCGCCAAGACGTGACAGGAGGAGCAGGACCACGTTCGGCGGCCCGCCCCCACAGGGCGCGCGTTACAGTCGGACGTTCCTGCGAATTCAACAAAATGGGGGGTTTCTCATGGCGCTGTTCGGAAACGCGCACACCATCGATCCAATGACCGCGCAGCAGGACTACGCGCGTCTGCTGGGCCACGGGGAGCAGGTGCAGGCCGCGTTCCTGCTGATCCGCGACACCATGCTCTTCACCGATCGCCGCCTCGTCCTCGTCGACAAGCAGGGGATAACCGGCAAGAAGGTCGAGTACCACTCGGTCCCGTACCGCAGCATCACGCACTTCGCCGTGGAGACCGCCGGGCACTTCGATCTCGACGCCGAGCTGAAGATCTGGATCTCCGGGACCCCCGAGCCGATCCAGAAGACCTTCACCAAGGGCGTCGACATCTACGAGGTGCAGGCGATCCTCACGCAGTACGTGGCGCGCTGAGGGGCGGCCCTTCGGGGCGCGTGCCCGCGGTCAGGCCGTGGGCACGCGGTCCAGGAAGCCGTGCACCGCACGGATGCGGCCGTCGGCGGCGAGTGTGATGACGTCGAAGCCGGCGACGGGAGCGGAGCCGTCCGCGAGCGACACCAGCTCCCAGCCGAAGCGGGCGGGTGCCTCCTGGGGCTCGGATGTTCGGCCGACGGGGTTGCTTCGGCCAACGGGACTGCTTCACCCAACGGGGTTGTTCCTTCGATGACTTGAGCTTGCCGTGCGGGCCGCCGGGGGTCGATTACGTCCGAGGTAATGCGGTCTTCTCACGGGCGGGTGTCTGTGCTTGCCTAAGGGGCTCTTTCGGTTGCCTGGACGGGAGTTGGCGTATGCGCAAGCCGTGGATCGGTGGGGTGCTGGCCGCTGTGCTGCTCCTCGGGGCATGCGGCGACCCGGGCTCCGGGGGCACGTCGAACGAGGCCGCTCCGAAGCCTCCGCCGGCCGCGGGCCCCTCCAAGTCCCCCGAGTCCTCCGAGTCGCGGTCCGCGCCTGCGTCTCCCTCCTCCCCCTCCGCTTCCCCCACGACCCGCCAGCGCGTCGCCGACAAAGCCCACGCGAAGGCCCCGAAGGTCCTCTACCTCGGGGACTCCCTCGCGATGGAGAACCAGACCGTCCTCGGCGACCTCCTGCGCACCGACCTCGGCGCCCGCTACCGCAGCGCGCCCTACTCCGGCACCACCCTCTGCGACTACCTCGACGGCACCGGCGATGACTCCCTCGTGCCCGCCAAGGACAAGGCCGCCGCGCTGGTCCGCGAGGAGCGTCCGGACTTCGTGGTGTTGCAGTTCTGGGGCAATGCCTGGGGCTACACGCCGTGCATGGACGGCATCACGTACGACAAGGAGCGGCAGAAGTACTTCGACCGGTACGCCGCCGACGCGAAGGCGCTGGCCGCGCAGATCGGTGAGGCCGGCGGTGCGGACCGGCCGCGGATCGTGTGGGTCCTCCAGGGCCCCGACCCGATCACGCCCGACCGCGTGCGGCGCGTCAACGGCATCTACGCGGCGCAGGCGCGGGCCTCGGGCGGAATCGTCGCCGACGCGGGCGGCGCGGTCGCTCCGGCCGATGGCCGTTACACGTGGGTGGAGCAGCTGCCGTGCACGGCGTACGAGAAGAAGAACCCGGCGTACTGCACGGAGCCGGGCAGCGGTCGCACCGCCCTGCACCGCGGTGACGACTACCTGCACTTCTGCCTGGCGCCGACCACGGCCAAGTCCCGCCCCTGCCCGGCCCGTTCCCCCAGCATCCGCCGGATGACCGCGGAGATCACCCGGGCGGTGGGCGAGGCGGGCTGACGTCGCGCCCATCGCCGGCGGCGACATCATTCGGGCTAATCCCGCTCGCGCGTCCCTCAGGGCTGTCACACGCTGTGAACTCCTGACCGACGAAGAAAGGGAGCCCATGAGCAGCGGAGCGAACAACCCGCGGGGCACCAGCCCCTGGGCGTCGGGCGGCACGATGTTCGCGGGTGTCCTGATGCTGGTCAGCGGCATCCTCGGCATTCTCGAAGGCATCGCGGGCATCGCCAAGGACGACGTCTACGCACGCATCGGGGACTACGTCTACAAGTTCAACCTCACCACGTGGGGCTGGATCCACCTGGTCCTCGGCATCCTCGTCGCGGTCACCGGTTACGGCATCCTCAAGGGCGCGACCTGGGGCAAGGCGTGCGGTGTCGCGCTCGCCTCGATCTCCGTCGTCCTGCACTTCATGTGGCTGCCGTACCAGCCGATCTGGGCGCTGATCGCGATCGCGATCGGCATCTTCGTCATCTGGGCGCTGTGCACGGACCACTCGGGCCGTGCCGGACGCGGCGACGGCCATGGCGTACCGCCGGGCGGCGAGGCGGCAGCGGGCGGCTGGGGCCCCCGGGCCACCTCCAGCGGGCCCGGCCCGTTCGCCGAGGGCGCACGTGGCGCCGACCCCGGCCCGCCCCGCGGCTCCGACCGCACTCCGCCGCCCACGACCTGACCGGACGCGAGGCAGCGGCCGCCCCCGGAGGGCCCATGACACCGCAGGCCCGCGCCCTGCTTCCGTTCGTCCTGCCCGCCCTGCTCGTGGGTGTCGGGTCCAGCCTGATCCTGCTGCTGCTCAGCCTCGTGGCCGAGCGGTTGCAGGATCTGCTGTGGGACACGCTGCCGGACGCGGTCGGTGTGTCCGGTACGTCGGCGGGGTGGATCGTCGGCGTACTGACCGCGGCCGGGTTCGTCGTCGGCCTCATCGTGTGGAAGATCCCGGGGCACGCCGGGCCCGACCCCGCGACGCTCGGCCTGGTCGATCCGCCCCTGCCCGTCCGGGTACTGCCCGGTCTCGCGCTCGCCGTCGTCGTGGGGCTCGCGGGCGGCGTCAGCCTCGGCCCGGAGAACCCGATCACGGCCATCAACATCGCCCTCGCGTACACGCTCGGCATGCAGGCCATGCCGCGGACGCCGGCCGCCGAGTGGGTCGCCCTCGCCGCCGCCGGCACGATCGGCGCCCTGTTCGGGACGCCGGTCGCGGCGGCGCTCATCCTCTCCGAGACGATGGTCGCCCCCGACCCGCGACCGCTGTGGGACCGGCTGTTCGCGCCGCTGGTCGCGGCGGGCGCGGGCGCGCTGACCACGGTGCTCATCGCGCACCCGACGTTCCAGATCGACGTCCCCGCGTACACGGGGCCGCACTGGGGCGACGTACTCTCCGCGATGGTCATCAGTACGGCGGCGGCGGCCGTCGCACTGTGCGCCGTGTACGCCTTCCCCCACCTCCACCGCGCTTTCCGGCAGCTGGGCAACCCCGTACTGATGCTCACGGTGGGCGGCCTCGTGCTGGGCGTTCTCGGCGCGCTCGGCGGCCATCTCACCCTCTTCAAGGGCCTGGAGGAGATGAAGGAGCTGACCGCGCACGCCGCCGACCACGACGCGGGCGATCTGCTGCTGCTCGCCGTGGTCAAGCTGCTCGCGCTCTGCGTGGCCGCCACCTGCGGCTTCCGGGGCGGGCGGATCTTCCCCGCGGTCTTCGTGGGCGTGGCGCTCGGCATGCTCGCGCACGCCCTCGTCGACTCGGTGCCGCCCGCCCTGGGGATCGCCTGCGCCATCCTCGGCGTGCTGCTCGCCACGACACGGCAGGGCTGGCTGAGCCTGTTCACGGCGGCGGTCGTGGTGATGGACCTCGCCGTGCTGCCGCTCCTGTGCGTCGCGGCCCTGCCCGCCTGGCTGCTGGTGACGGGGCGCCCGGAGATGCTGATCGAGAAGGACGACTCAGGTGCGGTCGAGGCCGGGCACGCCCAGTGACGCGAGCCCGTCGAGGACCAGGTCCACGCCGACCGCGGCGAGCAGCAGGCCGAGCAGTCTGCCGAGGAGTTCGATCGTCGCGTGGTGCGTACCGCGCAGGATGCGCGCGAGCAGGGCCACGCAGAGCAGATCCAGGGCGATGACGGTGACGTACGCGCCGACGACCGTGGAGCGCCAGGTCCAGGTGTCGCGGGCAGCCGCCTCGATCAGTACGGCGGTCATGGCGAGCGGGCTCACGATGTACGGCATGAGCAACTCGCGTACGCCGCTGACGAGATCGGGCGCGTCCAGGTCCGCGCGGTCCGAGCCGAGGTGGACGCCGAGGACGAGCCCCACGGCGTAGATGAAGAAGATGACGCCGCCCGCGAGCTGGAGCGCGGGCGTCGAGATGTGGAAGAGCTCCAGGAGCCACGGCGCGGTGAAGCCCGCGACCAGCCCCACCACGATGGCGGCACCGGACGAGACGAGCGCGATCAACCGCAGCTCGCGGACCGGATGGTTCTGCGCGAGGCCGCCGAAGGCGAGCAGCACCTTGGGCGGCCCGACGACGGAGAAGAAGGTGATGAAAGCGGCGGAATAGGTCAGAGCAGCGGTCACGCACGGCATCCTGTACCGCGCCGCGCCCTAGAACGCGGCGGGCCCGCCGTTCGCCGCGACCGTGTCGCGCACCGCGCGGACGAAGGCCTCGACGCGGGGGGTCCCGGCGGCGGCCGTGCGCCAGATCAGCGCGACGTCGGCCGACGGTACGTCGGTCAGGGGTACGAAGGTGATGCCGGGCCGCGCGTAGTACTTCTCCACCGACGCGACCACCGGCGAGACCCCCTGCCCGGCGCCGACCAGCGTCATCAGCTCCTGGAACCCGGCGACGGCCTGGCCGCGGCGGATCGCGAGGCCGCTCGGGGTGCGGGGCGGGATGTGGAAGTCCCACCAGTAGGCGGGCGCGCCGTTCACGAGACCGAAGAAGGTCTCGCCCGCGCACTCTTCGAGGGACACGCTGTCGCGCCCGGCGAAGCGGTGGCCGAGCGGGACGGCGAGCATGCGGGTTTCGTTGATGACCACGGGCCCAACCGTAAGGTCCGGCTCCTCGACGGGGAGGCAGGTGAACAGGACGTCGGCCTCACCGCTCCGGAGCGCGCCGAGCGGGTCACCGACCTGGGTCTCCCGCATCCGGACGTCGCAGCGCGGGCAGCGCTCGCGGAACGTCGTCAGGATCGCGGAGGTCAGCGTGCCCGCACCCGCCCCGAGGAAGGCCACGGTCAACTCGCCGTCGACGCCGCGCGCCACGTCCTTGGCGCGGGCGACGGCGGCCTCCATCCGCAGGTGCAGGGGCGCCAGGTCGTCGTACAACTGCCGTCCCAGCGGGGACAGCTCCACCCTGCGGCTCGTGCGCTCGAAGAGCGGGGCGCCGATCTTGCGCTCCAGTCTCTTCACGGTCTGGCTGACGCGGGCCTGGGAGAGGAGGAGGCGGTCCGCGGTGCGGCCGAAGTGGAGCTCTTCGGCGAGAGTCAGGAAGGTCTCGAGCTCCTGCCGTTCCATTCCTCCGCCGCCCCGTCCGTCTGACCTGCATCGATAAGCTGAACGCACCGATCGTTTCACGGATCGCCGTTGATCGGGGGGCGGTGGGGGCGGATCTTGGAGGAGTCCCCCTCCGGGGCATGCACCGCTTCCTCCAACTCCCGGGAGACCCCTGTGTTCTCGCGTACTCGCACCTCCGTTCTCGCCGCCACCGCCGCGCTCGCCCTGACGGCCGGTCTCGGTCTCACCGTCACGGGGGCCCACGCCTCGGGCTCGAAGCCGTCGGGATCGTCGGGGCCGTCGGGGTCGACGGGGCCGTCGGATTCGTCGGAGTCCTCGCAAGGCTCCGCCTGGACCGCCGCCTGGGCCGCGTCGCCGCAGCGTGCCAGCACCGGCTTCAAGCCCAACTGGTCGGAGGACGGCTTCTCCGGCCAGACCCTGCGCCAGGTCGTCCGCGTCACCGAGGGCGGCGACAGAGCCCGCATCCGGCTCTCCAACGCGTACGGCACGTCGCCGCTGCACATAGCGGGGGCGACCATCGCGCGGACGAAGAAGGGGGGCGGGGCAGCGGTCGAGAGCGGCTCGGTGCGGCGCCTCACCTTCGAGGGGAGGAGGTCGGTGGCGATCCCGGCGCACGGCCAACTCTCCAGCGACCAGGCGGGCTTGGACCTCAAGCCCTTCGAGTCGGTGACGGTCACCCTGCATCTGGCCCGCACGACGGGGCCCGCCACGTTCCACGCGCAGTCGTTCGCGACGAGTTACCGGGCGGACGGGAATCATGTGGCGGACGCCGGAGCCGGGGCGTTCGACGAGTCGACGGAGTCCTGGTACTTCCTGTCGGGGGTGGATGTCGCGGGGGGCGGTACTGGTGAGAAGCCGCGCCGGAGCGGAGGCGTCGTGCTCTTCGGAGACTCCACCACCGACGGCTTCGCCTCCTCCACCGACCTCGACCGCCGCTGGTCCGACGCCCTCGCCGAGCGGCTCGCCGAGGCGGGGACGCCCCGGCCGGTCCTGAACGCCGGTATCGGCGGCAACCTCGTCCTCAACGACTCCGCCTGGTACGGGGAGCGGGGGACGGCCCGCTTCGGGCGGGACGCGTTGGATCTGCCGGGGGTGGGGACGGTCGTCGTCCTGGAGGGCCTGAACGACATCGGCTTCAGCGAGAGCGATACGCCCACCTACAAGCCCGCGCCGGAGGTGAGCGCGGCTGAACTCATCGCGGGCCACCGCGAGTTGATCCGGGCCGCGAAAGAGAAGGGCGTGCGGGTGGTGGGCGCGACGTTGCTGCCGCTGGGGGGTTCTGATCACTACGGGGAGCGGGCGGCGAAGGTGAGCGATGAGTTCAACGAGTGGGTGCGGACGTCTGGGGAGTACGACGCGTACGTGGACTTCGACCGGGCTCTGGCGGATTCCGCCGACGGGGAGCGGATGGCCCCTGAGTACGACAGTGGCGACCATCTGCATCCGAACGATGCGGGGTATCGGGCGATGGCCCGCGCGGTGGACCTCGAACAGCTTTAGTCCCCAACCCCGCCCCTTCCCGAAAACTCGCTCCGGCGCGAGAGCCTTGGTGGCCGTCATCACCGGCTCCGCCGAGTTCGTCCTCAAACGCCGGACGGGCTGAAGATTCACCCCCGGCCCGGGGAAATCTTCCAGCCCCTCCGGCGTTTGAGGAGCGGGGTCTGGGGCGGAGCCCCCTGCGCGGCGGAGCCGCCAATAGATACAGCCGGGAAGGGGCGGGATTGGGGAGAGCCCCGCAGGGAACGCCTGAACCCTCACCCCCTCCCCGGCGACGCGATCGCCCTCGCAGCGACCACCTCCTGGCGGAGTGGCTCCAGGACGCTGTCCTGGGGCCCGGAGAACTCCGCAGGGACCTCCTCCAGCGTCTCCGACCCCCGCAAACCCTCCGCCAACTCCCGAAGTTGGCGAGCCACCTCCCCCACCTCCGTCAGGCTCGGCTCCCCCGCCCCATGGCGGATCCGCACCCGCGCAGCGGTCGTCGCGTCCACGATGCGTTCGACGGCGATCACCAGCGGCCACCACGCCGCGGCCCGCGCCCCCATCGGGGGCGGTTCCGTCAGGGCGCGCTGGAACTCCGTGCGGATGACGGAGAGGTCGCGGTACAGGCCGCGCCGCATGCGGGCCCGCTCGGCCACGTCCACCGCCGTGCCGAACGCGCTCTCGACGTACGACGCCGTGTCGGCCACCGTGTCCGCGAGTCGGTCGCCGATCCGCGTGTGCCAGCTCTCCGGCCACAGCAAGTACCCCGCGACCAGCGAGATTGCGCAGCCGATCAGGCTGTCCACGAGGCGCGGCACGACGAGCCCGAAGCCCTGGTGGTTCAGGACGTCCGACAGGAGCAGGATCACCGGGGTGATCGCGGCCGTCTGGAAGCCGTAGCCCCGCGTCGTGAGCGCCGGGATCAGGGCCGCGAGGACGAACATCACCGGCACGTCCCACCAGCCGCGCGGCACCTCCGACAGGACCGCCGCCGCCACGACCAGGCCCGCCGCCGTACCCAGCGCCCGCAGCACCGCCCGTGAGAACACCGAGCCGAAGTCGGGCTTGAGGACGAACGTGACGGTGAGCGCCACCCAGTACGAGCGGGGCACGTCGATCAGGGACACCAGGGATTGCGCGATGCCGATGCAGAGCGCGAGGCGCAGGCCGTAGCGCCAGGACGTGCTGGACAGCAGGACGTTGCGGGTCGCCCTGCGGGCCCGCACGCGCAGGGCCGCGGGGCGGCCGAGGCGGTCGTCGACGTTGACGGCGCCGTGCGGGTCGGAGTCGTTGAGGAGTTCCGCCACGTGCCGCAGGGCATGGTCGACCGCGTCGGCCGACGGGTCCGGTGGGGCGGGGAGGTCGGGTTCGGGGACCGGAGTCTCCCCCGGCGCCGCCACCGCTTCCGCGAGCCGCCGCACCTCCGCGGGGTACTGCGGCGGCATCGGGACCCCGCACTGGTGCGCGGCGGGCGCGGCCTCGACGACCGGCGTGATCGCGTTCAGCTGGGCCACCAGGCGGACGAGGTCCGGGTTGCGGCCGTGCGCGCGGGTGCGCCGGGCGAGGACCAGGTCGTACGACTGGTTGAGCGAGGTCGTCACCGCGGCGCGCGCCTCGTCGTACCGCTCGGTGCCCGCCGCTTCGAGCAGCGCCGCCACGCTGCGGTAGGTCGCCGCGACGGCCGCCCGCTCCGGGATGCCGGATCTCAGCGGCCAGGCGAGCAGCGCGAGGGTGAGGACCAGGAGGCCGCCGCCCGTCATGAGGGCGGGGGCCAGCCACCATTGCCCCGGCATCGGAAGCCCGGCCCCCACCACGGAGTTGAGCAGCAGGAGCAGCCCTGACACGGACGCCACGGCGCCGATCGTGGACATCATCCCGGAGACCAGCGCCACGAAGGTGACCACGCCGACCGCGACCCAGCCGTGGCCGAAGACGAGCGAGCCGATGGTCACGCCGAGCGCGCCGAACAGCTGCGGCACGGCGATGTTGAAGATCCGCATGCGGTACGCGTCGGCGGTGTCGCCGATGACGCCGGACAGCGCGCCCATGGACGCCAGCGCCCCGTACGCGGGCTGTCCCGCCGCGAGGCCGATGAGGAGGGGCAGCGCCATGGCGACGGACGCGCGCGCCACCGCGGCCCACGGGATCGGCGCCGCCTGCGGCTTGAGGGTCCTGACCAGCCAGGGAGGTGGGGCGAGGGCGCTCAGAGGGCCCGGTGGTGCGGGTGACTCGCGGGGGCGCATGCGGCCATTATCACTACGCCCGTTGCCGCTGCGCCCGGCTGCCTGACCTGCGTTCTACCGCTGCTGGCCGTGCAGCGTCAGGTCCACCACCAGGGTCCGGTGGTCCGTGCCGCCGATGTCCAGGAAGCGGGCATCGTGGGCCGCGAAGTCCGGGGTGACGAGGACGTGGTCGATCTGGGTGCCGAGCGGTGACATCAGGTCGGCGGGCCAGCTCGGCGCGCGGGCGGATCCGGCGAGGTGGGCGGCGTCGCGTACACCGCCGGTGTCCAGGATGTCGCGGAAGGCCGCGTGGTCCTGGGTGGCGTTGAAGTCGCCCGCGATGATGGTGGACCGGTTCGCGCGCCTGCCCTCGGCGGCGTAGTCGCGCAGTTCGGCGAGTTCGGTGCGCCAGGTGCCGAGCTGCTTGGGCAGCGGCGGCATGGGGTGGGCGAGCTGGACGCGGACCTGGTGGCCGCTCTTCAGCTCGGCCACCGCGCCGGGCATGCCGAGGGTGCCCGCGAGGCCGCTCGCCTTCTTCAGGGGCAGCTTGCTGACGATCACCGAGCCTTCGGCGCCGCTCGCCTCGCTCGCGGTGCGGTAGGGGTAGTCGGAGCGGGGCAGTTCGTCGCGCAGGGTGTCCGAGCAGGTGTAGTCGCACTCGGGGACGAAGAGGAGGTCGGGTTTCTCCTCGCGGACGGCCTTGAGCAGGCCGGGGGTGCCCTGGCCGAACTCGACGTTCGACGCCATGACGCGGAGCTCGGCGACGGCGGGCCCTTCCGGGTCGTCCGTCTTGCCGTACGGCTCCATGAACCAGGCGACGCCGCCGAGCGCGACGACGCCCCAGACGAGACCGACGCGCCAGCGTGCGAGCGCCGCGAGCAGCAGTCCGGCGACGGTGGGGGCGAGGAGCCAGGGCAGGAAGGCGAGGATCTGCGGTACGGGGGTGGGGCCGTCGGAGTCGGCGATCCGGAAGCCGAGGATGGTGCTGACGCCGGCCAGGAGGAGGGCCGCAAGCCAGGCGGAGGGGCGGTGCCGGGGGCGCCGTTGCCATGCCTGCGGCTCTGGCCAGTCCCCTTGCGGGACTGTCTCAGCTGCCGTTGCGCTGTCCAAGGACCGGCCTCTCCGTCTGATGGGATCTCGAATCCTCCCTGAGAGACGGCTGGAGGTGGGGAGAGGGTTGCGTTTCCCCCATCCCGCCCCTTCCCGAGACCAGAGGGCTCCGCCCCCTGGCCCCCCGTACAAGATGTCCTCAATCGCCGGACGGGCTGGAATTTCCAGCCCGTCCGGCGATTGAGGACGAACTCGGCGGAGCCGGTGATGGACGGCGCCGAAGCAACGCCGCGGCAAGCGCAACGCACAGCCCCACCCCCAGAATCACCCACCCCGCCACACTCAGCGTGAGCGTCAACGCGTCGTACACCGCCTCCGCGGCAGGGCGGGAGACGTCCTTCGGCAGGTCGTCCAGGGTCAGCCCTCGGCCCACCATGACCGCGACGCCGAGGACCGCCCCGCCGAGGGCCGCGCCCAGCGCCGTGCGGATGACCGCGCGGCGGCGGTGCACCGCCAGGGAGATGCCCGCCACCGCGAGGAGTACCGCCGCGACCGGGAGCCAGAGGCCCGCCACCTGGAGCATGTGGAAACCCTTCCCGAAGGGACCGAGGTCCGAGGACTCCATGAGGGTCACCTCGGTGTGCGTGACGGGGATGCGGTCCGCGAACGGCACGCCGTCCGCGCCCAGTTGACGCTTGACCTGTTCGGTGATCGGCGCCAGGTCGATGGTGACCGCGCCACCGTCGGACCGGTCGCGGAGCGCGTCCTGCACCGCGTCGTGCGCGGCGCGGTTCGCCGCGTTCCAGGCCGTCTTGAACGCCTTCGTCTCGGTGAAGGAACCCACCGCGTCCCGTACGAACGACTCGACGGTGCCCTGTAACGGGCCGACGTCGATCTCCTTCATCACCGAGTCGGTGACCGCCCCGGCCACCGCGTCCCGTACGTCGGGGTCGGAGGCGAGCGGCGCCATCGTGGCGACGTACGCGTCGGCGTCCTCGATCTCGTACTTCGCCCAGGTGGAGAGCGCGCCGAGCGGCACCAGGAGTACGGCGACGACGAGGAGGACGGCGGACAGCGGGCGTCTGAACACGTCTCCCAGGAGACGCCGTTCGACGTCCCGGTCACGCCTGGCGCGACCGGGACGAGTGCATACGGGGCAAGAAACTCCTACTTGCGGTTGTAGAGCCGCCTCGCTACTTGCGGTTGTAGAGCCGCATCGTCACCGGGCCGAAGACCGCGACGAGCAGCACCGCCCAGCCGAGCGCCCACATGAGCGACGAGCCCGGTGACGTACCCGCCATCAGATCGCGGACGGCGGACGCGACATGGGTGATCGGGTTGTTGTTCACGAAGGCCTGCAGCCAGCCCGGCATCGTCTCGGGCTTCACGAAGATGTCACTGAGGAACGTCAGCGGGAAGAGCACCATCATGCTGACGCCCATCACCGACTTCTCCGTGCGCAGCAGCAGGCCGAACATCGTCCACACCCACGAGAAGGCGAAGGAGAAGACCAGGAGCAGGAGCACCCCGGCCACTACGCCGAGGACGCCGCCGTCCGGGCGGAAGCCGATGATCATGCCGACGGCCAGCATGACCAGGGAGGCGATCGCGTAGCGCAGGGCGTCGCCCAGGAGGTAGCCGACCATCACCGACGGGCGCCAGATCGGCAGCGTACGGAAGCGGTCGAAGACGCCCTTCTCGATGTCGATGTTCACCGAGACGCCCGTGTACATCGTGATCATGACGACGGA
This sequence comes from Streptomyces sp. Je 1-332, assembly GCF_040730185.1. Lineage (NCBI taxonomy): Bacteria > Bacillati > Actinomycetota > Actinomycetes > Kitasatosporales > Streptomycetaceae > Streptomyces > Streptomyces sp. Je 1-332. Next base: position 4,240,234 of record NZ_CP160402.1, on the reverse strand, counting down.
CATCACGAGGATGCCCGGCAGCAGGTACTGGATGTACTCGCCCGGCGATCCGGCGAGCGCGCCGCCGAAGAGGTACGTGTACATCAGCACCATCATGATCGGGAACGCCGTCACGTCGAAGAGCTGCTCCGGCACATGCTTGATCTTGAGCATGGCGCGCCAGCCGAACGTCAGGGACGCGGAGAACGCGCTGGGGCGCGCCGGCCGCTCGCCGGCGATGAGCAGTTCGGCGAGGGACTCGGTGCTGACGGGCGCCAGGTCCTGGGCCTCGGATGTGGTGGTCGCGGTGCTCATGCCTGTGCCTCTTTCTCTTTCTCCGCCATGTCCGTCGCGTGATGGGGGGTGCCGGTGAGGGCGAGGAACACCTCGTCCAGGCTGGGCTGGCCGAGGGAGAAGTTGTCCACGATGATCCCCGCGCGGGCCAGTTCGGCCAGGGCGCGGGACGCCTTCTCCGCGGCGCCCGAGCCGTTCGCCCCGCCGTTGCCGACGCGGGCGGTGAGGGCGACCGGGTCCGGTTCCAGCTGGACCTCCGCGTCGAGCGCGGTGCGCAGCGCCCGCGCGGCGTCGTCGCGCTGCTCCGGGTCCCGGAGCCTGACGTGCACCGAGCCGGCGCCGACCGACGCCTTCAGGTCGCCCTTGGTGCCCTCGGCGATGACCCTGCCGTCGTCGATGACGGCGATGCGGGAGGCGAGGTGGTCGGCCTCGTCCAGATACTGCGTGGTCAGCAGGACCGTCGTGCCGTGCGCGACGACCGCCCTGACGATGTCCCAGACCTGGTTGCGGCTGCGGGGGTCGAGGCCCGTCGTCGGCTCGTCGAGGAAGAGCAGGTCGGGGGTGTTGAGGATGGACGCCGCGATGTCGATGCGGCGGCGCATGCCGCCGGAGTACTGCTTCACCTGGCGGGTGGCCGCGTCGCTCAGGCCGAAGGCGTCCAGGAGCTGCGCCGCCCTGTCGTACGCCGCCTTCTTGCCGTGTCCGGTGAGGCGGGCGAGGAGCACGAGGTTCTCGGTGCCCGTCAGGTCCTCGTCCACCGACGCGTACTGCCCGGTGAGGCTGACCCTGCTGCGTACGGCGTCGGCCTCGCGCACGACGTCGTGACCGAAGACGTGGGCGTCGCCGCCGTCCGGGCGCAGCAGGGTGGCGAGCATCTTCACGGTGGTGGTCTTGCCCGCGCCGTTCGGCCCGAGCAGGCCGTAGACCGTGCCGGCCGGGATGGTGAGGTCCACGCCGTCGACGGCGCGGTTGTCACCGAAGGTCTTCACCAGCCCCGCGGTCTCGATGGCCACGCTGTTCATGTCGTGTACGCCCTCTCCCGATCGGTCGTCGTCCGTCACGAGGGCAGACCCTCGCCGCGGCGCAAACTCATCGTCCGGTGGAGCCTTAGACCGAACGGGTGTTTGCTGGAGGAGGGAAGAGGGGTGGGGGGACGGGGGGAAAGAGGAGGTCGAACATGCGGACCACTCCGGCCCTGAGGGCCACTCCGGCCGCCCTGGGAACTCTCGTCACCGCGCTCCTGACCGCGGGCGCGCTGTCCCTCGGAGGTGCATCACCAGCATCCGCCACCGCGCCACCCACGCACAACACCCACGATGTGGTCTGGGGGACGATCACCGCCCCCGTCGACCTGAAGATCCGGGACGCGCCCTCCACCAGCGCCTCGATCGTCGCGAAGCTGCCCGCGGAGAGCCAGGACCGCGTCGAGTGCCAGACACGCGGCTCCAGCGTCTGGGGCGACACGACGTGGTACTGGCTGGGCGGGGTGCAGGGCTGGGCCAGCGCCGCCTACGTGGACACCGGCGGACAGCACGTGCCGAGCTGCGCCAAGTCGGACCCGTGCCAGGAGTACAAGCCGTGCTGGGACACGTGCCAGGGCGGCTACAACCGCTACCGCTGAGGCCGCCGAGTTGCCGGGCGGCGCCGGTGGGTGTGCCCTGGATGGTGGGGCGGGTGTGCTGCACCGTCCCCCCGGGGGCGGCTGATTCCGGCTGATTCCGGACTGTCTGGAGGAACCCGTCATGGCTCACGTGGCATCCACTTCGGCAGGACCGCGCGTACTCGGCGGCTCCGCGACCTCCAGAGCCGCGACGGCCGCCGCGCTCCTCACCGTCGTCTACGGCATCTGGGCGGCGGGCATCGCGCGGGACGCGGGCCCCATCACCACCGGGAACGTACTGCTCGGCATCGTGGCGGGAATCGTCGCCGGCGCGGTGTTCATGGGGCTGCGCACCATCGCACCGCGGCTGCCGCGCGAGCTGCGGGCGGCGGCCTGGGCGGCCTTCGCCGGTATCGCGTTCGGCTATCTCTACAGCCTGACCGACGCGACGATCCTGCGGTCCGTGTTCATGTCGCTCGGCGTGGCGGGCGGCGTCCTCGCGATGATGTTCTACCGGTACTACACGCACGAGTAGATTCCCGCCCCGGGCGCCACTGACCCTCCGTACGCGGCTGCCCCCTTCACGACACTGTGCCCCTCGGCGTCGAGCGACGCCGAGGGGCACAGTGCGTGGAGCGGAAGGTCAGCCGACCTTCTCCATTCTGTCCAGCTTGTCCAGCGCCTTCGCGAGACCGTTGGCCCACAACTGGTCGACCCTGGAACGCTCGTTGGCGTCGGGCTGCGAGTTGGTGCACGACGGGCCCGGTCCGCCTCCGGACATCAACTCACTGCACGGGCCCTCGTAGTGGTCGGGAAGGCCGAGGACGTGACCCGTCTCGTGCGTCGTCACACGCGTCGAGTCGTACTGCTGGTTCTGCGCGTAGTCCAGGAAGATGTACCCGCTGCCGTGGCCGTCCGTGCTCGCGTACGAGCCACGCGGGTCGTTCCCCTCGCGGTACTCGAAGTTCGCACCGCCACTCCCCTCCTGGAGCTTCACATTGGACACCGCGCTGTTCCAGATGGAGGTGCTGCTGGCTATCTGCTGCGCGAAGGTCGGTGCGCCGGAGGCGTCGTACACCACCGTGACCTGCTTCGCGCCCGGGTTGGCCGCGCGCTTCTCGGCGACCGACTTCAGGACGGCCTCGAAGAACGCCTTGTTGGCGGCGGCTTCCTCACCGGAGCCCGCGTAGTTGGCGTACGCGGCAGTGGTGGACGGCGCGGTGGGGGTCGCGGCCGTCGCCGATGTCGTGCCGAGGCCGGCGGCGGTGAGGCCGAGGACGGCTGCGGCGGACAGGTAACGCTTGTTCATGTGGGGGGCTCCCTACTCGTTCTGTGAAAGGTGAACGGTTCGGTACCGGGAGTGTCGGGGAGCCAGGGGCGTCTGGGGATGATGGCAAGTGGCGATAGCGCCGGACTATCGCCCGCCCTTCGCCAACTTCACGGCGAGTCCCGACGGCGCCCAACTCAGGTGGTTCCCGTGGGATTTGTGAGTCTGGTGCGGCGCCCGCCGCCGCTCTACGCTCACAGCCATGGAGCTCGAGGTGAGACACCTCCGCGCGCTGTGCGCCATCGCCGACACCGGCAGCCTGCACAAGGCGGCGCGCCAACTCGGCATGAGCCAGCCGTCGTTGACGACACAACTGCGCCGCATCGAGCAGGAGATCGGCGGCCAGCTCTTCGCCCGCGAACGCACCGGCTGCCGGCTGACCCCGCTCGGCCGCGTCGCCCTCAGCCGCGCCCGCCCCCTCGTCAGTGAGATGCGCGCGCTGGTCAACGAGACCAAGGCGGCCGCCGCCCGCGCGTCCGAGGGCCCGCAGCTGCGCATCGGCTCCACGGCGAGCCGTGCCATACCGGGCTGGCTGCGCAGGCTGCGACTGCGGCTGCCCGGCACCGAGACCTCGCTCCAGATGGACGTCTCCGCTAACGCGCTGCTGCGGATGGTCGCGGGCGGGCAGCTCGACGTGGCCTTCGTGCACGAGGTGGAGGGCAGCCCGCTGCGGATGCCGGAGGGGCTGCGGCGGCGCGTACTGGTGGACCGTGAGCCGCAGTTCGTCTTCCTCGCCGCCGACCACCCGGCGGCGGCGCAGCCCGTCGTACGCCTCACCGATCTGGCCGCCGACCGGTGGATGGTGGACCCGACGGTGGACGGCGAGTGGGATGGACTGCTCAGGGTCCTGCGGGCGGCCGGGCTCAACCCCCGTGTCCTGCACGGCGACTACCTCACCGCGTCCTCCCTCGTCGCCACCGGCGAGGTCGTCACGGTCTGCCAGCCGACCTCGCACGCGAGACCCGACATGGCGGTCAGGCCGCTGCACGGCGACCCGCTCGGCGTGCGGCTGCTCGTGGCGGCCCGTACGGAGGGGGAGCTCGACGCGGTGTACGGAGACCTGGAGGCCTCGTACTGGGAGGCGGCGCGCCAGTCGCCCGCTTACGGGGAGTGGCTCGCGGGGCGCGCGAAGGCGGCGTGAGCCAGGCCCCGGAGAAGACGGCGTGACCTAGGTCCCGGAGAACCGGTGACCTTCGGCCTCACCCCGCCTGACCTGCACTTTTGCCTGTTTCACGGCAATGCATCACCGTATGCGGCTGATTGTTACGTTCTCTACGGATGACGCACACACGGCGCCCGTAGCTTCATGTCTGTCGCCGCCGCAAACAGGCACAAAGACGGACAGTTCGACCGACCAGTCACAAGGGATCCGCTATGCGCGCCACCCGCCGTACCTTCCGCACCGCCGCCGTCGCCACCGGAGCGATCGCCGCTCTCGCCGTCCCGACGACAGCGTCCTTCGCAGCCGACGCCCCGTCGAACCCGCAGGGCCAGGTCGCCCCGGGTGACGAGAACGGCGCCACGGACCAGGATCAGAAGAAGGACCAGGACGAGAAGAAGGACGACGAGACGCCGAAGCCGGGCAGCTGGGAGTCCAAGGGCACGGTCGACCTCGGCAAGGGCTGGTCCGCGAAGGTCGAGGTCAACGCGTCCGCACGCACCGCCAAGGCGGCGATCTCCCTCGACGGCGCCGCCAAGGGCTCCCTGACCGCGTACGAGAAGTCCGCGAGCACCACCATCGACGGCAACACCTTCACCCTGACGCCCGACGGCCAGGTCACCGCCAAGCTCGTGAACAAGGACAAGGACAAGCCCGTCCCCGGGGGCTGGGTCTCCAAGGGCACCACCGACCTCGGGAACGGCTGGTCGGCGAAGGTCGACGTGAACGCGTCCGCCCGCAGCGCCAAGGCGGAGATCTACCTCCACAAGGCCGTCAAGGGCTCCCTGAAGTCCTACATCAACCCCGCGACCGCCAAGATCGACGGCTGCACCTTCAAGCTCACCGCGGACGGCACCATCACCAAGACGGGCGGCAAGCCGACCCCGCCGAAGCCGCAGCCCAAGCCCGACCACCAGCGCGTCCTGGTCCGCCAGTACACGAACCTCGGCGGCTCCGGCTTCGACGCGAAGGTCTACAAGGTCAAGAGCGGCTACGAGGCCGACATGATCGCCAAGGCCCCCGACACCGGCAAGAAGACCGTCTGGGACACCCTCAAGCAGTCGGGCGACAAGCCCGCGTACGGCCAGCACAACGGCGCGCACTTCGTGCTCAACCCGGACGGCACCATGAAGGGCTGGACCGAGGGCAAGGCGACGCCGAAGCCGCAGCCGAAGCCCCAGCCGCACACCCAGTCGCACACCCAGCAGAAGAACGGCACCTCCCAGGTCGTCCCGAAGGGCGGCGTCAAGGCCGGCTCCGAGGGGATGACCCCCGCCGGTGAGAGCGCCCCGCTGATGGCGGCGGGCGGCGGCATGGCGGCGCTCGGCGCGGCAGGCCTCGGCTTCGCGCTGTACCGCCGCAAGCAGAACAACTGACGTCGCACGAGCGGCGGTACGACGATGGGGCACCCCGCGGGCGCGGGGTGCCCCATCGCGTACGTACGTACGTACCGTACGAACCTCAGACGCCGATGCCGCAGCCGTCCTTGCGCCACACGGACACGACCGAAGGACGGACGATCTTGCCGGGGCCGTCGGGCCACGCGCTCGCGGGCTTCTCGACGGACGCGCCGTCGATCTCGCCCGGGTGCTGCACCGAGACGAGCACGCGGTTGTCCTGGATCAGCGGTCCGCAGGTCTCCGCGCCCTTCGGCATGGTCAGGAACTGCTTGAGCTCACCGCGCCGTTCGCCCTTGACCGCGGCGCCGAACAGGCCGTCGTGCGAGCCGAGTTGGTTGCCGTCCGTCGAGAGCCACAGGTTGCCGTGCGGGTCGAAGGCGACGTTGTCCGGGCAGGAGATCGGGCTGACCTTGTCCTTCGGGAAGCCCGCGAAGTACGTGGCCGGGTCCTCGGGGTCGCCCGCGACCAGGAAGAGCGACCAGGCGAAGGACGTCGACTCGGCCCGGTTGCGGCGCTCGGTCAGCTCAAGGACCTGCCCGTGCTTGTTGAGGTTGCGCGGGTTGGCCTCGTCGGCACCGGCCTTGCCCTCCTTGCCGCGGTCGGAGTTGTTCGTGAGCGCCACGTACACCTTGCCGGTGTGGGGCGACGGCTCGACGTCCTCGGGGCGGTCCATCTTCGTGGCGCCGACCTTGTCACCGGCCTGGCGCGTGAAGACGTACACCTCTTCGGCGGTCATGCCGTCGACGTGCGAGACGGCGTGACCCTTGGGGCCCGCGGTGGCGAGCGGGATCCAGACGCCGCTGCCGTCGAACTCGCCGTCGGCGGGCAGCTTGCCGGTGCCGTCGATGTCACCGGCGGGGGAGTCGCCCGTGAGCTTGGCGACGTACAGGGTGCCCTCGTCGAGGAGCGTGAGGTTGTGCGCGTGCGCGGCACGCGACTTCCCCTTGTCGACGCGCTTGCTGCTGACGAACTTGTAGAAGTAGTCGAACTTCTCGTCGTCGCCCATGTAGACCACCGGGCGCCCGTCGTGCGTGAGGCGCGGCTGCGCGGCCTCGTGCTTGAAACGGCCGAGCGCGGTGCGCTTGCGCGGGGTCGATTCGGGGTCGTACGGGTCGAGTTCGACGACCCAGCCGAAGCGGTTGGCCTCGTTGGGCTCCTTGACCAGGTCGAAGCGGTCGTCGAACCGCTCCCACTTGCGCTCGGACGCGGCGCCGACGACGCCGTAGCGCTTGAGGCGCGCGGCGGCGGCCGGGTCCGTCACCTTCTCGGCGTTGGCGAAGTACTGGTTGAAGTTCTCCTCGCCGTGCAGGGTCGTGCCCCACGGGGTGGTGCCACCCGCGCAGTTGTTGAGCGTGCCGAGGACCTTGGTGCCGCGCGGGTCGGCCTTCGTACGGACGTACTTGCTGCCCGCGGCGGGCCCGGTGAGCCGGAACTCGCTGGTGGCGGTGAGGCGGCGGTTGAGCTGGTGGCGGCTTACGGCGGACAGCTTGCCGCTCCTGCGCTCCTCCTCGACGACCACCACGGAGAGGCCGTGCGCGGCCCAGGCGATCTCGACCTGCTCGCGGGTGGGGTTCGCGGCGTCGTATCCCTTGAACATCAGGACCTCGTCGGTGTACTCGTGGTTGGCCACGAGGACCTGACGCCCGCGCTCGCGGTGCAGCGGCAGGAGGCTGAGGAAGTCGTTGTTGTAGCCGAACTGCCCGGCCTGCGCCTTCGCGGTCTGCTGGTCGGCGTCGAAGGCGGGGGCGCCGCGGAGGATGGGCTCTCCCCAGCGGATGACGACGTTCTGGGCGTAACCGTCCGGGATCGTCACGGAGTCGGTGGTGTTGGGCGCGACGGGCGTGAAGCGGAGACCGCGCGCCCCCTTTTTGCTTGTGTGCGACTCCGGTTTCTGGGGCGCGGCCGCCGCCTGCGGGGCGGCGGGGCCCGCGACGACGGCACTGCCCGCGGCGGTCGCCACGGTGACGACCGCGGCGGCCCGCATCATGGAGCGGCGGCTGAGGGCTCCCGCTATGACGTCGCCGACGTACTCGTTGTCGCTGGTGTTGGGCACCTCGTGGAAGCAGGCGTCACCACAACGGAACCGGCAGGTCAGGGCGGAACGGTTGCCGCTCCCCTGGTGCGAGGTGATGATCGGCAGCAGCTTGCGCACGGGTTCCTCCGTTGTGTGGCGTGTGCCGGGCGGTGTCTGGCGTGTGCCTGGGTGCCTGGCGTGGCTTGATTCCGCCGAGACGCTAGGCGCGGTGGTCGGCAGGGCAACGGCGTGAGAGTGAACGGAAGGTGAACCGGGAGCGCACAGAGGGCAGTTGAGCTGCGTGGGCGTGGCGAGGGTGACGCTTGGGTGACCCTCACCAAGATCGCCTGTCGCGGCGGCTAACCTTACGTGTCCGCCCTGGCCAGGGGTTATCGGGAATCAACTCACGCGAAGGGGTGCACCCATGGGCATTCTGAGTGTCCTGCGGAATGCGTTCGGACGGTCGTCACGCAAGGGGGATCAGGCTCCGGAGCCTCAGGCGGCGCCCCCGGAGGCCTCCGACGCCTCCGACGCCTCCGATGCCTCCGATGCCTCGGGGGCTCCTGAGGCTGCCGCGTCGGCGTCCGCGTCCGCGACCGTGCCGGCGCCCTCGTCCGAGCGGGTGCCTCCGGCGGTCGAGCCGAAGGCGACGGTTCCGGCTCCGTCGTCCGAGCCTTCGCCTTCGGCGGTGGACGATCTCGTCGCAGCGGCGTTCGACCGGGACCGGGTCTCGGTCCCGGCCCCTTCCACTCCGGAGCCCGAGCCCACGGCCTCCGAGGCTGAAGCCTCTGTGCCCGAGGCTGAAGCCCCGTCGCCCGAGGCTGAAGCCCCCGAGGCCGAGGCTGAAGCCCCCGAGGCCGAGGTCGTGACCCCCGAGGCTGAAGCTCCGTCGCCCGAGGCTGAAGCCCCGGAAGCCGAGGTCGTGACCCCCGAGGTTGTCGCCCCCGACGCGGTTGTCGCCGACGCCGCTGAACCGGAACCGTCAGTTGTGCCCACCCGTCCCGCCCAGCGGGACGAATGCCCACAACAGGCGACCCCCACGAGCCCCGAGGCCGAGGCGGAAGACGACAAGGCCGCCGCTGCTGTGCCCACGCCCGAAGCCGAGGCGGAGGATGTCGACGCCGCCGCTGTGCCCACGCCCGAAGCCGGGGCCGAGGATGTCGACGCCGCCGCTGTGGGCAATCGTCCCGCTGGGCGGGACGGGTGGGCACAGCCCTTGACGCCGGGTGCCGATGAAGCGGCGGAAGTACACGTGGCCGAGGCGGAGCCGGAAGCCGCCCTCGCCGAGGAGCCGGCGGCACCCGAAGCCCCGGCGGAGCCCGAAGCTCCGGTGGCCGAGGAAGCGGCGGCACCCGAAGCCCCCGTCACCCCGGCGGAGCCCGAAGCTGCGGGAGAGGAAGAGACCGCCGAAGCCCTGGCGCAGCCAGCCCTCGCTGCCGCGTACAAGGCGGCAGCCGAAGCCCTCCAGAAGAGGGAGCTCACGGGGGTCCGCGCCCCCGTCTACCTCGTACTGGACCGCTCCGGCTCCATGCGCTCGTACTACAAGGACGGCTCAGCCCAGAGCCTGGGCGAACAGGTCCTGGCCCTGGCGGCCCACACCGACCCGGAAGCCACCGTCCACGTCGTCCTCTTCTCGACCGAGATCGACGGCACCGGCACCCTCACCCTCCCCCAGCACGAGGGCCGTATCGACGAGCTGCACGCGGCAGCGGGCCGCATGGGCCGCACCAGCTACCACGCCGCGATCGAAGAGGTCGTGTCCCACTACGAGAAGTCGGTCCACAAGGGCAGCCCCGCCCTGGTCGTGTTCCAGACGGACGGCCCCCCGGACGCGAAGGGCCCCGCCAACCAGGCCCTCGCGGACGCGGCCAAGCACCCCCTCTTCTTCCAGTTCGTCGCGTTCGGCGAGCACGAGGCGAAGGGCTTCGACTACCTCCGCAAGCTGAAGGCGGAGAACGCCGCCTTCTTCCACGCGGGCCCCACCCCCCGCGAGCTCACGGACGCGGAGCTGTACGAGGGCCTGCTGGCGGCCTGGCGCCCGTAACCCCGAGGGGTGGACCCTCTGGGGTCCACCCCCTGGAATCGAGGTGAATCGCCCGCTCCGGGGCCGTTAGGATTTCGACCATGGCGGCCACTGGATCCGAGAAGCAGGGAGCGGGCGAGAACGCGAAGGCGTTCTACGTCTCGACCCCCATCTACTACGTAAACGACGCTCCTCACCTGGGCCACGCCTACACGACCGTTGCAGGGGACGTGCTCACGCGCTGGCACCGTCAGCGCGGCGAGAAGGTGTGGTACCTCACCGGCACGGACGAGCACGGTCAGAAGATCATGCGCACTGCCGAGGCGAACGACGTCACGCCCCAGGCGTGGTGCGACAAGCTCGTGGACGAGGCCTGGCGGCCTCTCTGGGAGCACCTGAACATCGCGAACGACGACTTCATCCGCACGACGGAGAGGCGTCACACCGACCGCGTCCAGGAGTTCGTCCAGGATCTCTTCGACAAGGGCGAGATCTACAAGGGCGGCTACGAGGGCCCGTACTGCGTGGGCTGCGAGGAGTACAAGCTCCCCGGCGACCTCATCGACGGCGAGGCCGGCGGCGAGTTCGAGGGGCAGAAGCTCTGCCCGATCCACAAGAAGCCGGTGGAACTCCTCAAGGAGGAGAACTACTTCTTCAAGCTGAGCGAGTACGGCCCGAAGCTCCTCGCCCACTACGAGGCGAACCCGGACTTCATCCAGCCCGAGTCGGCCCGCAACGAAGTGGTGAACTTCGTCAAGCAGGGCCTTCAGGACCTCTCCATCTCGCGCTCGACGTTCGACTGGGGCGTCAAGGTCCCGTGGGACGACAAGCACGTCATCTACGTCTGGGTCGACGCCCTCCTGAACTACGCCACGGCCGTCGGCTACGGCGCGGACGAGGAAAAGTTCAAGTCAACCTTCCCCGCCGACGTCCACCTCGTCGGCAAGGACATCCTCCGCTTCCACGCGGTCATCTGGCCCGCGATGCTGATGGCGCAGGGTCTGCCGCTGCCGGGCCGTATCGCGGCGAACGGCTGGCTGATGGTCGGCGGCGAGAAGATGTCGAAGTCGAACCTGACGGGCATCAAGCCGCAGGACCTCACCTCGCACTTCGGTGTCGACGCGTACCGCTGGTACTTCCTGCGCGCCATCGCGTTCGGCCAGGACGGCTCGTTCTCGTGGGAGGACTTCACCGCCCGCTACACGAGCGAACTCGCGAACGACTACGGCAACCTCGCCTCGCGCGTGGCCGCCATGGTCGGCAAGTACTTCGGCGGCGCGCTGCCCGAGGCGACGGCGGTCGGCGCGGCTGAGCAGGCCGTCCAGGAAGGTCTGGCCAAGGCCGTCGCGACGGCCGACGCGAAGATCGGCGAGGAGCTGGACTTCCAGGCCGGCATCCTGGCGGTCTTCGCCTTCGTCAAGCAGGTCAACGGCTACATCACGGAGCAGGAGCCGTGGAAGGTGGCCAAGGACGAATCGCCGGAGGGCCAGGCCCGCCTGGCGACGATCCTCTACACGGCGGCGGAGTCGCTGCGCGCGGTGGCCGTCCTCCTCAACTCCGTCATGCCGGAGACCTCGCAGAAGCTGTGGGACTCGCTCGGCGCGGAGGCCTCGCTGGGCGCGCTCGCCGAGCAGAAGGTCCAGGACGCGGGTACGTGGGGCCAGCTGCCGGTGGGCGCGACGGTCACGAAGGGTGCGGTGCTGTTCCCGCGCCTGGAGGAGCCGAAGCAGTCGTAAGCAGTCGCAATCAGCCGCAACCATTCGTAATCGGCTGAACTGTCCGGCTATGACCCCGGACCTGAACTGACCCACAGGGGCCCGCGATTCACGTCGCGGGCCCCTGCTTCTTGCCCAACTTGGCTGATTCATGCGGGTCCGATAGCGATACCGATCACATTCGACCAGAACTCACGCCGTCTTCACATCTTCATACGTACGCTTCACTGTATGACCACGACTCCCGACACCCCCGACAGGCCGCGCTCAGCGGCCGAGGTGAACGAGGAGATACGCGCGCTCTGGTTGCGGACGGGCGGATATCTTCGTCCCGAACAACACCTTGAGTACGAGAAGCTCGTAGCGGAGTGGGCCGAGGCCACAGCCGCGGCAGCCTCGCACTCGCCGGCGGTCTAAGCCCCCGCCACCATCCAGCCGCGCGAAATCAGCGCGCGTCGCAAGCCACCGGCGACGCAATCCAACAACGGCACCCGCGAGCTGAACGGCCACTGTCAGTGCGAGGTGCCAGACTCCCGCGCATGACGGATCCCGGCAGCGACGCGCCCACACCAACTCCCCTCCACTACGCGCCCCGTTGGAGCGGCGACACCCGCGAGGCGCCGCCGGACACGGGCGGCGAGCGCGAGGCGCTGGTGACCTCGCTGGACTGGCTCCGGTCGACCTTCGAGCTCAAGTGCGAGGGCCTGACGCAGGAGCAGCTGTCCGAGCGCTCGGTGCCGCCCTCCGGGATGTCGCTGCACGGCCTCGTGCGTCATCTGGCGGGTGCGGAACGCTGGTGGTTCCGCACCCAACTGAGCGGTGAGAACGTCCCATTGCTGTACTACTCCGACGACGAACCGAACCAGGACTTCGACGACCTGGCCGGCGACGTCGGGGAGGCGTTCGCGGTGTGGCACGAGGAGTGCGGGCGCTCGCGGCGGATCGTGGAAGCGGCGGAGTCGCTGGACGTGACGGGGATCCGCAGATCCACGGGGGAGCCAGTCTCTCTCCGCAGGATCCTGCTCCACATGATCGAGGAGTACGCGCGCCACAACGGCCACGCGGACCTGCTGAGGGAGCGGATCGATGGAGCGACGGGAAGGTAGGCGGTGGGCACTGGCAGCAGTCCTCTCCAACTTGAAAACAGGTACCCCCTAACCGACCGACCCCGCCCGCCCTCCGGCTCGGTACGATCAGGCGCCGCGGCGGCGTGAACGTTTCGTCCGCGCTCGGCGGCGTGAACGTTTCGTCCGCGCTCGAAGGAGTGATCGCCTTCCGCTGACCGGAAACCCCGGCCTTGGTCGGCTTAGTTTCGCCACATGGTCACATCACAACACGAGGCCTCGCACCGGATCTTCCAGCAGCGGCCGGAGTTGCTGGCACCGGTCTTCCGGATCCTGGGCGTTCCGCTTCCTGAGAGACCATCCGTCGAGGTGCTCTCGCCGGACGTCACCGAGATCCGGCCTCCAGAGCGCCGGATCGATACCGTGCTCCGCATCAGCGCACCGAACGGCAGCGCATTTCTGCTGGCCATCGAGGCTCAGGGGCGCCGGGACCCGGAGAAGGCCGCGAGCTGGGGGTACTACCTCTCGTATCTCTACTCGAAGTACAACATCCCCGCACTGCTACTCGTCGTGTGCCAGGACAAGGCCACGTCCGTATGGGCCGCGGGCCCTTTTAGGATCGGCCTCGACGGCTGGACAGCCCTCAGCGTGCATCCGATGGTCGTAGGCCCTGACAACGTACCGATGATCACCGACCCCGACGAAGTCGCACAGAACCTCGCCTTCGCCGCCTTCTCCGCGTTGATGCATGGGCGCAGTCCCGACTGCCTGGCCATACTGGACGCACTGGCCGTTGCGTTGAGGTCGGCCGACGACGGGTCCATCGATTACTACTGGCAACTGCTCGACGTCGGTCTGGGAGACACCCCGGCCAGAGCGACATGGAGGGACGTGATGGGCGTGACGATCTACTTTCCGGGTCAGGGGACCCTCGCTGAGGAGAAGTACCTCGAAGGTAAGGCGGAGGGCAAGGCAGAAGGCGAAGCCGAGGGCAAGGTCGAGGCGCTCCTGCTCTTCCTGGAAGTGCGCGGCATCCTGATCCCGGACAGTTCCCTCCAGCGGATCCACGCTTGTACCGACCTGGCCACCCTCGACCGCTGGCTCGTCCGGGCCGTCACAGTCGACGATGCCGACGAGCTGTTCGTCGAGACGTCGGACCGGAGCGAGTAGCACCACGGCCTCGGTGGAGGCTCTCAAGACCGGAAAGGGCCCGGAACCAGAGCGGTTCCGGGCCCTCGACTCTGCTGCTTGCAGCGCTACTTCTCCGTCTCACCCTTGCCGGAAGCAACCGGCTTGCGCAGCTGGATGTTCAGTTCGCGCAGGCGGCTCTCCTCCAGCTCCGACGGGGCGCCCATCATCAGGTCCTGGGCGTTGCCGTTCAGCGGGAACGCGATCGTCTCGCGGATGTTCGGCTCGTCCGCGAGGAGCATGACGATGCGGTCGACGCCGGGGGCGATGCCGCCGTGCGGCGGGGCGCCGAGGCGGAAGGCGCGGAGCATGCCCGCGAACTCCCGCTCCACGGTCTCCGCTTCGTAGCCCGCGATCGCGAAGGCCTTCAGCATGACCTCGGGCTCGTGGTTACGGATCGCGCCGGAGGACAGCTCGATGCCGTTGCAGACGATGTCGTACTGCCAGGCGAGGATGTCGAGCGGGTCCTTCTCCTCCAGGTCCTTCATGCCGCCCTGCGGCATCGAGAAGGGGTTGTGGGAGAAGTCGATGCGGCCCGTCTCCTCGTCCTTCTCGTACATCGGGAAGTCGACGATCCAGCAGAAGCGGAAGACGCCCTCCTCGAAGTGGCCCGCGCGCTTCGCGGCCTCGACGCGGACGGCGGACATGATCTTGGAGACCTCGTCGAACTCGCCCGCCCCGAAGAACACCGCGTGGCCGGGTGCGAGGGAGAGGCGCTTCGTCAGCTCCTCGACGTTCGCCTCCGTCAGGAACTTCGCGATCGGGCCCGTCAGCGAGCCGTCCTCGGCCACCCGCACCCAGGCGAGGCCCTTCGCGCCCTGCTCGACCGCGTAGTCACCGAGGCCGTCGAAGAACTTGCGGGACTGCGACGCCGTGTCGGGGACCGGGAGGGCGCGGACGTGCTTGCCCGCGAACGCCTTGAACTCCGAGTCGGCGAAGATGTCCGTGATGTCGGTCAGTTCGAGCTTCGCGCGCAGGTCCGGCTTGTCGTTGCCGTACTTCAGCATCGACTCGCGGAACGGGATGCGGGGGAACGGGGACGTGACCTCGCGGCCGCCCCCGTGCTCCGTGAAGAGCTCCGTCATCAGCTTCTCGATCGGCTGGAAGACGTCCTCCTGCTCGACGAAGGACATCTCCACGTCGAGCTGGTAGAACTCGCCCGGCGAGCGGTCCGCGCGCGCGTCCTCGTCGCGGAAGCACGGCGCGATCTGGAAGTAGCGGTCGAAGCCCGAGATCATCAGGAGCTGCTTGAACTGCTGCGGGGCCTGCGGCAGCGCGTAGAACTTGCCCGGGTTCAGGCGGGACGGCACGACGAAGTCGCGGGCGCCCTCGGGGGACGTCGCGGCGAGGATCGGCGTCGCCATCTCGTTGAAGCCGAGGGCCACCATCTTCGAGCGGATGGAGGCGATCACGGACGAGCGCAGCATGATGTTGCGGTGCATGCGCTCGCGGCGCAGGTCCAGGAAGCGGTACTCAAGGCGCCGCTCCTCGTTCACGCCGTCGTCCGCGTTGATCGTGAAGGGGATCTGCTGGGCCGCGCCGAGCACCTCGACCTCGGCGGCCTCGATCTCGACCTCGCCGGTGGGCAGCTCGGGGTTCACGTTCTCCGCGCCGCGCGAGACGACCTTGCCGTCGATACGGACGACCGTCTCCTTGGAGAGCTTGTCGAGCGTCTCGGCGGCGGCCGTGCCGGGGCGGGCCACCAGCTGCGTGATGCCGTAGTGGTCGCGCAGATCGATGAAGAGGATGCCGCCCAGGTCTCGGCGATTGTGCAGCCAGCCGCTCAGCCGGACGTCGGAGCCGACGTCAGAGGCGCGGAGCTCGCCGCAGGTGTGGGACCTGTACCGATGCATCTTCGTTCATCCAGTCTTCGCGAATAGGGGAGAGAGCAGACAGGCCTTAAGGCTACCGTCCGGGCGGAGATCGCTTTCCGGATTACTTCGCGGATCACCCCGGAGCGCTCATCGCCACCCCCGGCGGTGGCGACTTGTCCGTCGATCTTCCTAAAGTGGGTCAATGCGCACCGATGATCCCTTGCAGCAGGCGGGGGACGAACCCCTGCCTCCCGTAGGGGACGTCCTGGCGGCCATCGCCACCGGCCTGTGGCGCTGGGACAACGCGGCCGGCACCGTCACCCTCGACGCGGAGGCGGCCCGGCTCCTCGGGCTTCCCCCGCACCCCCAGACGCTCACCGAGGCGGGCGTGCGCTCCCGCTTCCACCCCGTCGACTGGAACGAGATCGACGGCATCGTCCAGCTCGCCGTCGCCGAGGGCACCCTCGCCGAGGCCCGGCTGCGGATCATGAACGACCAGGGCCGGGTGGTGCGCATCGTGCGCAGCCGCTCCAAGCCCGTCGTGGACGCGGCCGCGCACACGTACGAGCTCATCGGCACCCTGCAAGAGGTCACCGAGCCGCCGCCGGGCGCCGCCGCCCGCAGCCCGGTCACCGGCGACTGGCGGCGCTCCCGCGAGGCGTTCCTGCTCGACGCGGGGCGCGCGCTCGCCGAGGCGCGGTCGACGGAGGAGGTGCTCCGGGTCGCCAGCGGGCTCTCCATGCCGGGGTTCTCGCCGGACGGGCTCGGTGTCTTCGGGGTCGAGGGCGACCGGCTGAAGATCATCGGGCATTACGGGCATCAGCCGGGGGACGACCTGCCCTTCTCGGCGATGACCCTGGACACGGACTATCCGGCCGCCGAGGTGGTCCGCACGGGCCGCGCGGTCTATCTCTCCTCGCCCGAGGAGTACCACCGCCGCTACCCCGCCACCTGGCCGCTGGCCCAGCCCTTCGACCGGCAGTCGTGGGCGTTCCTGCCGCTGACCGTCGCGGGCCGCACGATGGGCGCGTGGCTGGCGGCCTTCGCCTACCCCGTGTCGTTCACGCCGGACGAGCGCTCCGTCCTGACGACGGTGGCCCGGATGCTGGCCCAGGCCCTGTCGCGGGCCGGGGTCGCCGAGTCGGAGCGGGAGCTGACCGAGGGGCTGCAGCGCTCGATGCTGCCGCTGCTCGGGCCGCGTATCCCGGGGATGAGCGTGGCGGCGCGGTATGTGCCGACCGGCGGCGGGCTCCAGGTGGGCGGCGACTGGTACGACATGATTCCGCTGCCCAACGGCCGCATCGCGTTCGTCATCGGTGACGTGCAAGGACATGACGTGCGCGCGGCCGGGCTCATGGGGCAGCTGCGGATCGCCCTGCGCGCGTACGCGTCCGAGGGCCACCGGCCGGACGCCGTGCTCTCCCGGGCCACCCGTTTCCTGTCGGGGATCACGGACGGCATCGTGATGGGCTCGGACGGCGCCTCCGATGACGACGCGACCGACCCCACCGACCCGCGCTTCGCGACGTGCCTCTACGTGGAGGCCGACCCGGCCACCGGCGTCCTGGAGATCGCCCGCGCGGGCCACCCGGAGCCCGCGATACGGATGAGCGACGGCACGGTCCTGCTGCGCCCCACGGCGGGCGGCCTGCCGCTCGGCATCGACCCGGACGCCGACTACCCCACGACCCGCCTCGTCCTGGAGCCGGACGAGACGATGCTGGTCTGCACCGACGGCCTCATCGAGACCGGCGGCCACGACCTGGACAGCGGCTGGAAGCGGATCCGCAAGATCCTTGAGGAGGACGGCGGCGACGGCGACGACGGCCTCGAAGAGCTCGCCGACACCCTCGTGCAGGCCGTGCACGGGCCCTCGTCGCACCAGAACACCGGGCCGCTCGTGGACCGCCGCGAGGACGACATAGCGGTCCTGCTGCTGCGCAGGGCCGGCCACCCCGCCCATCGCACGCCCGCCCGCCGCACCGTCCTCACCGTCGCGCAGGCCGAGCCGGAGCGCATCGCGGGGGCGCGGCGCCATGTGCGGGAGCTGCTGCACGACTGGGCCGTGGCCGATCAGGTCGACTCGGCGGTCCTGATGGTCTCCGAGATGATCACGAACGTACTGGTGCACACGGACGGCGACGCCCTGCTGGTCGCCGAGGTCATCGGGGAGCCGGGCTCGCGCCGTCTGCGGGCCGAGGTCTCCGACAGCAGCGACGACCTGCCGCACAAGCGCCACCCCGGTGAACTGGCCTCGTCGGGGCGGGGGTTGGTCCTGATGGAGCTCCTCGCCGACGAGTGGGGGGTGGACCCCAGGGGCGAGGGCAAGAGCATCTGGTTCGAGCTGTACGAGGGTGCCGCGGGCGAGTGAGCGACGGCGCCCGAGGCTTCGCGAGCCGTCGGTCACCGGCTCCGCCGAGTTCGTCCTCAGACGCCGGACGGGCTTGATCCCCCCGCGACATCCCCCGCCGCGTTCCGCTCCCGCAGCTCGGAGATCACCCCGAAGACCGCCGCCGTCACCGGCACCGCGAGCAGCATCCCCAAGATCCCCGCCACGGACGCCCCCGCGGCGATCGCCAGCATGACGACCGCCGGATGCATCTGCACGGTCCGCGACTGGATCACCGGCTGGAGGACGTGCCCCTCCAGGACCTGCACGGCGAGTACGACGCCGAGCGCCCACAAGGCGATGACGAAGCCCCGGTCGGCGAGCGCCACGAGGACGGCGACCGCGCCGGAGATGAACGCCCCCAGGTAGGGGATGTAGGCGCCGATGAACACGAGCGCGCCGAGCCCCCACGCCCCCGGCACCCGCAGGATCAGCAGCCCTGCGGTGATGCAGATGGCGTCGATCAGCGCGATGAACGTGGTGCCGCGCATGAACCCCTCGACGGCCTCGAAGGCGCGCCGCCCCATCGCCTCGACGGTGTCGGCGCTGCCGCGCGGCGCGAGCGAGCGCATGGAGCCAAGGGCCCGTTCGGAGTCGCGCAGGAAGAAGAAGACGAGCAGCAGCGCGAGGACGGCCATCGCGATCATCTCGCCGACGACGCTGAGCCCGCTGATCACCCCGGACGCGGCCGAGCCGCCGAACTTGCCGAGCAGTTCCTTGGCGTTGGACGCCATGTCGTCCAGGGAGGTACCCGCCGCACCGAAGTGTTCGGTGAGGTCGGCCGCGGCCTGCTTCAGGGAGGCGACGATCTGGTCGCCGGTGTCGATCAGGGCCTTGACCACGATGTACATGGCGCCGCCGACGACCGCGACGATGACCGCGCAGGTCAGCCCGGCGGCCAGCGACCGCTGCACCTTCATCTTCAGGAGCCAGCGGTAGACGGGCCCGAGGAGCGCCGTGCCGAGGAGGGCGAGCAGCACCGGGGTGACGGCCGTCTTGAAGGTGACGAAGAGCCAGATCGCCACGCCGGCCACGCCGGCGACGAGCAGGAGGACGACGCACCAGGCGGCGGCGCGGCGTACGGGCTCGGGCAGAAGGGTGCTCACCCTCCTACCCGAGCATGGCGCGGGCGGCGCCGCACCTTGTGCGCGGCTACATGCCGTGCACCGCTGGCACCTTGCCGAGCAGCCCCTTCTGGAAGTCCTCGAAGGCCTGCTGCAGCTCGGCCTGACTGTTCATCACGAACGGGCCGTAGTGCGCCATCGGCTCACGGATCGGCTGTCCGCCGAGCAGCACGACCTCCAGGTCGGGGGTGTTCCCGTCCTGCTTCTCGTCCGCGCGGACGGTCAGCGACGAGCCCGCGCCGAAGACGGCCGTCTGGCCCATGTGCACCGGGCGGCGCTCGGCACCGGCCGTGCCGCGCCCGGCCAGGACGTACGCGAGGCCGTTGAAGTCCTCGCGCCAGGGCAGGGTGACCTCCGCGCCGGGGCGGACCGTCGCGTGGATCATCGTGATCGGCGTGTGCGTGATGCCGGGGCCCTGGTGCCCGTCGAGCTCACCGGCGATGACGCGCAGGAGCGCGCCGCCGTCGGGCGAGGTGAGCAGCTGCACCTGGCCGCCGCGGATGTCCTGGTAGCGGGGGTCCATCATCTTGTCCCGCGCGGGCAGGTTCACCCACAGCTGGAGGCCGTGGAAGAGGCCGCCGGACTGGACGAGGGACTCCGGCGGCGCCTCGATGTGCAGGAGGCCGCTGCCGGCCGTCATCCACTGGGTGTCGCCGTTCTGGATGGTGCCGCCGCCGCCGTTCGAGTCCTGGTGCACGAAGGTGCCGTCGATCAGGTACGTGACCGTCTCGAAGCCGCGGTGCGGGTGCCAGGGGGTGCCCTTCGGCTCCCCGGCTCCGTACTCCACCTCACCCATCTGGTCCATCATGATGAACGGGTCGAGGTACTTGTAGTTGATCCCCGCGAAGGCCCGGCGCACCGGGAAGCCCTCGCCCTCGAAGCCGCTGGGCGCGGTCGTCACGGCGAGCACGGGGCGGGCCACGGCGTCGCCGGACGCGGCCACACGGGGCAGGGTCAGCGGGTTCTCGACGGTCACAGCGGGCATGTCGGCCTCCTTCTTCGTACGTCCACTTTAGTTGAACGTAGAACTTCTTGCCACCGGGAACGCGGAACGCCCGGAGGGAATTCCCTCCGGGCGTCCCGGGTGGCCTGATGTCGCGGACGGCGGCTAGCCGTACATCCTTCGCATCGCGAAGTCGACCATCTGTTCGACCGCCTTCGCGTCGAAGACCATGCGGTGCTCGCCCTCCATGTCGAGGACGAAGCCGTAGCCGGTGGGGAGCAGGTCGATGACTTCCGCGCCCGTGATCACGAAGTACTTGGACTCCTTGCCCGCGTACCGGCGCAGCTCCTTGAGGGAGGTGAACATCGGGATGACCGGCTGCTGGGTGTTGTGCAGGGCGAGGAAGCCGGGGTTGTCGCCACGCGGGCAGTAGACCTTCGAGGTGGCGAAGGCCTGCTGGAAGTCCTCGGCGGACATCGAGCCCGTGGTGAAGGCGCGCACCGCGTCCGCCAGGGACGGGGGCGACGGCTCGGGGTAGAGCGGAGGCTGCTGTGCGTACCCTTGCGCGCCGCCTGGCATCTGCTGCGGCGGCGGCTGGGCCCCGGGCGGGGCGTACTGCTGCTGGGCGCCTGGGCTCTGGTCGTAGCCGTACATGCCCGCAAGACTACTGAGCCCGCACGAGGACTGAGTCACAGATGCCCTATTAGGGGTTGCTTCTTATTACTGGCGGGTAGCATCATCGTAGCTACTTGCTGGTACAGATCCTGTTGATCCCTTTCTGCTTACGGAGCCGTCGCCATGGGGCACTACAAGTCGAATCTCCGCGACATCGAGTTCAACCTCTTCGAGGTGCTCGGCCGCGACAAGCTGTACGGCACCGGCCCGTTCGCCGAGATGGACGTCGACACCGCCAAGAGCATCCTCGAAGAGCTGCGCCGCCTCGCCGAGAACGAGCTGGCCGAGTCCTTCGAGGACGCCGACCGCAACCCGCCGGTCTTCGACCCGGCCACCAACACCGCTCCCGTGCCCGCGTCCTTCAAGAAGAGCTACCAGGCCTTCATGGACTCCGAGTACTGGCGCCTCGGCCTGCCCGAGGGCATCGGCGGCACGACCGCGCCCCGCTCCCTGATCTGGGGTTACGCGGAGCTGCTCCTCGGCGCCAACCCGGCCGTGTGGATGTACTCCTCGGGCCCCGCGTTCGCGGGCATCCTGCACGACGAGGGCAACGACGCGCAGAAGAAGATCGCCGCGATCGCCGTCGAGAAGCAGTGGGGCTCGACGATGGTCCTGACCGAGCCGGACGCCGGCTCGGACGTCGGCGCGGGCCGCACCAAGGCCATCAAGCAGGAGGACGGCTCCTGGCACATCGAGGGCGTGAAGCGCTTCATCACGTCCGGTGAGCACGACATGTCGGAGAACATCCTCCACTACGTCCTCGCCCGCCCCGAGGGCCACGGCCCCGGCACGAAGGGCCTCTCGCTCTTCCTCGTCCCGAAGTACGAGTTCGACTGGGAGACCGGCGAGCTAGGCGAGCGCAACGGCGTGTACGCGACGAACGTCGAGCACAAGATGGGCCTCAAGGCGTCCAACACGTGCGAGATGACGTTCGGCGACCAGCACCCCGCCAAGGGCTGGCTGATCGGCGACAAGCACGACGGCATCCGCCAGATGTTCATGATCATCGAGTTCGCCCGCATGATGGTCGGCACGAAGGCCATCGCGACGCTCTCGACGGGTTACCTGAACGCCCTGGAGTACGCCAAGGAGCGCGTGCAGGGCCCCGACCTGGCCCAGTTCATGGACAAGACGGCGCCGAAGGTGACGATCACCCACCACCCCGATGTCCGCCGCTCCCTCATGACGCAGAAGGCGTACGCGGAGGGCATGCGCGCCCTGGTGCTGCACACCGCGGCCGTCCAGGACGACATCCAGGTCAAGGAGGCGGCGGGCGAGGACGCGTCGGCCCTGATCGCCCTGAACGACCTCCTGCTGCCCATCGTCAAGGGCTACGGCTCGGAGAAGTCGTACGAGCAGCTGGCGCAGTCGCTCCAGACGTTCGGCGGCTCGGGGTACCTCCAGGAGTACCCCGTCGAGCAGTACATCCGTGACGCCAAGATCGACACTCTCTACGAGGGCACGACGGCGATCCAGGGCCAGGACTACTTCTTCCGGAAGATCGTCCGCAACCAGGGCGCCGCGCTGAACGGCCTCGCCGAGGAGATCAAGAAGTTCCTCGCGGTCGGCACGGGCGGTGACGCGCTGGCCGGGGCCCGCGAGGAGCTGGCCAAGGCCGCGGTCGATCTTGAGGCCATCGTCGGCGTCATGCTGACGGACCTCGCGGCGACGGAGTCGGACGTCAAGTCCATCTACAAGGTGGGCCTCAACACGACCCGTCTCCTGATGGTCTCGGGCGACGTGGTCGTCGGCTACCTGCTGCTGCGGGGCGCGGCGGTGGCCGCGGAGAAGCTGGAGTCGGGCACGGCTTCGGCCAAGGACAAGGCCTTCTACGAGGGCAAGATCGCGGCGGCCAAGTTCTTCGCCGCGAACGTCCTGCCGGGCGTCTCGGCCGAGCGGAAGCTGGCCGAGGGCGTCGACCTGGGCCTGATGGAACTGGACGAGGCGGCGTTCTAGTCCCTCAGCGTCACTGTGAGGGTGGCCCGCTCCCGCTCCGGGGGCGGGCCACTCCGCTCTCTCCCCGGCTGAGGCGCCGCTGCGGGTCCGTTCCCTCCCACCCGCCCACCCGATCACCCCGCGCCCTAGGCTGACCGCCCTTCGCCAGCGGCACCGCTCCCACCTGCACCACCGCTTCGGCGGTTCTCCCCCGCCCACCCACCCGTTCACCAGCGGCCAAGACAGGATGGCGGGCAATCGGACGGCTGGGCAGGAAACATCCGGCGCGGAGCGCCCGCCAACGGGCAACGGACAGGATGCCGGGTGATCGGGTGGGCGGGCGGGAAAGATCCGGCGCGCAGCGCCCGGCCTGGTGACGACGGCGCCGCAGGTCACCGGCCGCCAACGGGCAACGGGCAGGATGCCGGGTGATCGGGCGGGTGGGCGGGAAAGATCCGGCGCGCAGCGCCGGGCCAGGTGGCGACGGCGCCGCAGGCAGCCGACGGCCGGGGGATGAGGCCGGCGCGCGGCGGCGGACCGGGCGGCGTGGCGGGTGGAGCGCGGTACTCCGGCCCGGGATACGGGCAGATCCGGTACGGAAACTCCCGGAAAAGGCCCCCCTCGCCAGGGGGTAACCGCTAGCTAGGCTGGAAGCCATGAGCACACCTGCCCGCTTCGACCGCGGCCACTCCGACGATCTGCTGACCTTCCTCGCGGCGAGCCCCTCGCCGTACCACGCCGTGGCGTCCGCCGCGGAGCGGCTGGAGAAGGCCGGTTTCCGGCAGGTCGACGAGACCGACGCCTGGGACGGATCGACCGGCGGGAAGTACGTGCAGCGCGGCGGCGCGATCGTGGCCTGGTTCGTCCCCGAAGGGGCGTCCGCGCACACCCCGTACCGCATCGTCGGCGCCCACACCGACTCCCCGAACCTCCGCGTCAAGCCCCGGCCGGACGCGGGCGCGCACGGCTGGCGGCAGGTCGCCGTCGAGATCTACGGCGGCCCGCTGCTCAACTCCTGGCTCGACCGCGACCTCGGCCTCGCGGGCAGGCTCTCGCTGCGGGACGGCACCACGCGCCTGGTGAACGTCGACCGGGCCCTGCTGCGCGTCCCGCAGCTGGCGATCCACATGGACCGCGGAGTCGTCAGCGACGGCCTCAAGCTCGACAAGCAGAAGCACATGCAGCCCATCTGGGGCCTCGGCGACGACGTGCACGACGGCGACCTCATCCAGTTCCTGGAGGAGGAGGCGGGGCTCACCGCCGGCGACGTCACCGGCTGGGACCTGATGACGCACCCCATCGAGGCGCCCTCCTACCTCGGCCGCGACAGCGACCTCATCGCGGGCCCGCGGATGGACAACCTCCTGTCCGTGCACGCCTGTACGGCGGCGCTCGCCGCCGTCGCCACCGGGGACGACGCCGACGCCCTGCCGTACATCCCGGTGCTCGCCGCCTTCGACCACGAGGAGAACGGCTCCCAGTCCGACACCGGCGCGGACGGCCCGCTCCTCGGCAGCGTCCTCGAACGCTCCGTCTTCGCGCGCGGCGGCACGTACGAGGACAGGGCCCGCGCCTTCGCCGGCACCGTCTGCCTCTCCTCCGACACGGGCCACGCCGTGCACCCCAACTACGCCGAGCGGCACGACCCGACGCACCACCCGCGCGCCAACGGCGGCCCGATCCTCAAGGTCAACGTCAACAACCGGTACGCCACGGACGGCGCCGGACGGGCCGTGTTCGCCGCCGCGTGCGAGAAGGCCGGGGTGCCCTTCCAGAACTTCGTCTCGAACAACGCCATGCCCTGCGGCACGACGATCGGGCCGATCACCGCGGCCCGGCACGGCATCAAGACCGTCGACATCGGCGTCGCGATCCTCTCCATGCACAGCGTGCGCGAGCTGTGCGGCGCGGACGACCCGCACCTGCTCGCCAACGCCCTGGTGGCCTTCCTGGAAGGCTGAGTTCCGCGAACGAGGGCCGAGTTCCGTGAACTGAACGCCGATTTCCGCTTCTCCGTGTGACTGTGCGAGGTCCGGGTACCCGGTTGCCCTGCCACGACTTAGGGAGGCGGTCCTCATGGGCCTGGGCGGATGCATCATTCTGATCGCCGCGGGCGCCATCCTCGCGTTCGCCACCGACTGGGAGATGGAAGGCATCAACCTCACCGTCACCGGTCTGATCATGATGGCTGTGGGCGTGATCGGTGTCGCCGCGTTCACCAACGCGCGCCGCAAGACGGTCGTGCCGCCGGGTGCGACGGTGGTCGAGACGGAAGACGACCACCACCACCGCTACTGACGTCCGCTCCCGCTCGCGGGGGGACGTTTCAGCCACGCCTCGTCGCCGGGCCCGGCAGCCGCCTCCATGGCCGCCGGGCCCGGCGATACTCTTGAGCCTTGTTCGAAGCGTGATTCGAAGCGCGAGGCGCAGGCGCAGTCGCAGGCGCGGCAGAGGAGTTGAGGCCAGGTGGAGTTCCAGCTGCTCGGACCGGTGAGCGTCGCCGGAGGCAGCGGAGCCGTCCCCCTGGGCCCCGCCAAGCGCCGCAGTCTGCTCGCCGCGCTGCTGCTGCGGGCCGGCACCCCGGTCTCGGTGGACGCCCTGACCGAGACCCTGTGGGACGGCGAACCGCCGCTGCACGCACGCACCGTCATCCAGGGCCACATCTCCCGGCTGCGCGCCCTGCTCGTCGAGGCGGGCCTGGACGCGTACGGCGTGGAACTCGCCACGCAGGGCGGTGCGTACGCCCTCCAGCTCCCGGAATCCCTGCTCGATGTCAGCCGTTTCGAGGACCTCGTCAAACTCGCCGGACGGCAGAAGGAGCCTTCGGACGCGGCCCTGATGCTGCGGGAGGCGCTCGCGCTGTGGAACGGGCCCGCGCTGACCGGCACCGTCGCCACGGAGCCGATGCTGGCCGCCGCGCGGAGCCTTGAGGAGAGCCGCCTCGTCACCGTCGAACAGCTCGCGGACGCGTACGGGCGCCTCGGCTCGCACGGGCAGGCCGTGGGTCTGCTGAGCGCCGAGTCGGTCCGGCACCCGCTGCGGGAGAGCCTGGTGGCGGCCCTGATGCGGGCGCTGCAGCGGTGCGGCCGGCAGTCCGAGGCACTGGAGTACTTCAACCGGACGCGGGAGCTCCTCGCCGAGGAGCTCGGCGTGGACCCCGGCAAGAAGCTGCGCCGGGCGTACGAGGAGATCCTCGCCGGTGAGCCCGACACCGGGGCCCACCCGACGCTCGGCGCTCCTCCGCCGCGCCGCCGGGGGCGGTACGACCTGGGCCTGGGCGGCGCGAAGGCGGCGCCCGCGGCGTCCGCGACGCCCTCCGGGGCCGGAGCCCCCGTCCCCGCCGGAGCCGCCGAGGGAAGCCGCCCGCCGCAGCGAGCGGGAGCCTCCCCGGCCGGGCAGAGCCGCGAGTCCGGCGGCGGGCAGGCGCAGGCGCGGACCTCGACGCCGGGCGCCGAACGCCAGGGCGTCAGAGGCCAGAACGCCCCCCTCGCCACGGCCAGCACGTCCACCGCATCCACCACACACGCCTCGCCCACAGCACCCGGCGCTCCCGACGCCCCCGCCCCGGCGGACGGCCCCACGATCCCCCGCCTCCTGCCGAGAGCGCCCCGCGCCTTCGCCGCCCGCGAAGAACAACTCGCCGCCCTGGAAGCCGTACTCGCCGAGGAGACGGAAGCGCCCATCGTCGTCCTCACCGGCGCCGCGGGCGTGGGAAAGACGGCCATCGCCCTGCACTGGGCGCACCAGCACGCGGCCCTCCACCCGGAGGGGCACCTCTTCGCCGACCTGCGCGGGTTCAGCGGCGGCTCCCCCGCCCACCCCGAACGCATCCTGCGCGAGTTCCTCGTCGCCCTGGGAGTGCGATCGCAGGACGTGCCGGCCGGCATCGAACCGGCGTCGGCCCTGTACCGCTCGCTCCTCGCCGAGCGGCGTCTCCTCGTCGTACTCGACAACGCCCACGACTCCGCCCAGGTCCGCCCCCTCCTGCCGGGCGCGACGCGCTGCACCACCCTCATCACCAGCCGCGTCCGTCTCGACGGCCTCGTCGCGTCCGACTGCGCCCGCCCGGTGCACATCGACCCGCTCAGCGAGAGTGACGGCGCCGAAGTGTTCCTGCGCGCCCTGGGGCAGAGTGCCGACGCCGCCGACCCCGAGGACGTACGCCAGGTCGCCCGTCTGTGCGACGGCCTCCCGCTAGCCCTGCGCATCGCCGCCGCCAGGCTCATCGGGCGCCCCCAGCGGACCGTGGCCGGGCTCGCCGCGGAACTCGCCGACGAGGAGCAGCGGCTGGCCCTGCTCTCCGCCGAGGACACCGGCGTCGCGGCCGCCCTGCGTACGTCGGTGGCCCAACTCCCCGGCAGCGACACCTGGTTGCTCTCCTCACTCACCCGGTCCGCCACCGCGGAGGTCGACGCGCCCGCGGCGGCGGCGCTCGCGGGCACGAACGTGTCCACCGCGCGCCAAGGCCTCGACCGCCTCGCCGCGGTCCACCTGATCCGGGAAGAGGGAGCGGGACGCTACGTCCTGCCCGATCTGGTGCGGCTGTTCGCCCGCGTCCTGGACGGGCCCGTGACCACGACGCTCCGCCGGCCCCGGCCCGAGGAGCTGCGGCGGTCCGTCCCCGACTCCTCCGCCTGACCCCGGTCCGGCGCTGCCGAGTCATTAGCCAGGTGTTAGCGGAACGCCAGCGGCAAGCGGCAGGCTCATCGGAGCAAGCCCGAACGACCGCCGCTCACGGGGGAGTCACCGCCATGCGCACCACCGCTCGTACCGCTCGCGTCGCCCGCAACCGAGGACGCGCCACGTCATAACGACGACACCACGTCGTACCGACGGCGCCACGTCATAGAGACTGCGCGTCCTCCCCTGATCCACAGCCGGTCTGTGCCCCACTTTCCCCCGAGTGGCACGGGCCGGCTGTGTCATGCCCGCCACGGGGTAGGCATCGCCCCATGAAACTTCTCGTACGCGACCGGCTGCTCGGCATCGGTGACGACTACTGGATCGAGGACGACCAGGGACAGAAGGTCTTCCTCGTCGACGGCAAGGCGATGCGGCTGCGCGAGACCTTCGAGCTGAAGGACATGGAGGGCCGCGTCCTCATCGACATCCACGCCAAGATGCTCTCGCTGCGCGACACGATGGTGATCGAGCGGGACGGCGAAGCGCTGGCCACGATCAAGCGCAAACGGCTCTCGCTGCTGCGCAACCACTACCGCGTGGACCTGGTCGACGGCACCGAGCTCGACGTGAGCGGCAAGATCCTGGACCGCGAGTTCGCCATCGAGTACGACGGCGAACTCCTGGCCGACATCTCCCGCCGCTGGTTCCGGGTCCGTGACACGTACGGCCTCCAGATCGTCCGGGACGACGCCGACGCGTCCCTCCTCCTGGCCGTCGCGGTCTGCGTGATCCGCCTGGCCGAGAAGGAGCGGGGCGACGACGACTGAGCGGGGCGGGCGCGCCCTCAGCGCCGAGGAGCGTCCAGCCCGAGGAGCCGGTCCTTCAGCGCGGGGAACTGCTCGCGCGTGGCCGCGACCTTCGCCGGGTCGAGCTCGACGGTGAGGACCTCCTCGCCGTCCCCCGCCTCGGCCAGCACCGCGCCCCACGGGTCGACGACGATGCTGTGCCCGGCCTGGGGAACCCCGGCGTGCGTACCGCCCGTGCCGCACGCCAGGACGTACACCTGGTCCTCGACCGCCCGCGCCCGTGCGAGCAGCGTCCAGTGCTCACGCCGCCGCGCGGGCCAGCCCGCGGGGACGACGAACATCTCGGCGCCCGCGTCGACGAGCCCACGGAACATTTCGGGGAAGCGGAGGTCGTAGCACGTGGCGAGCCCGATCACCGTGTCGGGCATCCGCACCGTCACCAGCTCGCTGCCCGCCCCCATCAGGACGGCCTCGCCCTTGTCGAAGCCGAAGCGGTGGATCTTCCGGTAGGAGGCGGCCAGTTCGCCCTCGGGCGAGAAAACGAGCGAGGTGTTGTAGAGGTCATCGGCCGATCCCTCCGTGGCGTCTTCCGAAGCGGCACGCTCCGGAATCGACCCCGCGTGCAGCCAGACGCCCGCGTCCCTCGCGGCCTTGGCCATCGCCTCGTACGTGGGCCCCTCGAGCGGCTCCGCCTCGTCCGCGAACGACTCGTACGCGAATGCGCCCGTTGTCCACAGTTCGGGGAGAACGACGAGATCCGGCCGCTCACGCTCCGCTACCTCACATACCAGTGAAGAGACCCGTGACCGGCGGAAATTGACCGATTCGCCCTCGTCTACGGCGATCTGGATGAGGGAGGCGCGCACACTACCACCGTCCTGGCATTCGAGCCGTCAATGCAGGCCTACGATCGTCACACGAAAGCACTGCCGGGGTGCCTGCGGGCAGCGTAACTTAACGTCTCAGACACCCACCGCCCGCGTACGACCGTCGAGGGGTCCCGTGAGTCTCCATCCCAGCCTGCAAACCTACGCCGACGCCTGGACCCAATCCGTATCAGCCATATCCGAGCTGGTGTCACCGCTCGCCGAGGGAGAGTGGAACTGGGCCACGCCCTGCCCCGGCTGGTCGGTCCGGGATGTCGTCTCCCATGTCATAGGCCTGGACTGCGAGATGCTGGGCGACCCGCGCCCCATCCACACCCTGCCCCGCGACCTGTACCACGTACAGACCGAGGGCCAGCGCTATATGGAGGTGCAGGTCGACGTCCGGCGCCACCACACCGCGCCCGAGATGACCTCCGAGCTGGAGTACACGATCATCCGCCGCTCGCGGCAGCTGCGGAACGAGTCGCGCGACCCCTCCCACAAGATCCGCGGCCCGCTCGGCACCGAGCAGACCCTCGAACTGGCCACGCGGATGCGGGCGTTCGACGTCTGGGTCCATGAGCAGGACCTGCGGACGACGCTGCGGAAGCCCGGCAATCTGGACTCCCAGGGGGCGCTCGTGGCGCGGGACCTCCTGCTGCACGGACTGCCCAAGGTCGTCGCCAAGAAGGCCGCCGCCCCGGCGAACTCGGCGGTCGTCTTCGACGTGAGCGGCCCCGTCGAGTTCCTGCGCACGGTCCGTGTCGACGCCGAGGGCCACGCCACGGTCGACAGCGCCCCCTCCCTCGGTCCGCTCGCCACGCTGAGCCTGGACTGGGAGACGTACTTCCGCCTGGCGTGCGGCCGTGTCTCGTACGCCTCGGTCGCCGACCGGATCAAGGTCGAGGGCGATCACGGCCTGGGCGAGGCGATCCTGCGGGAGTTCGCGGTCACGCCGTAGCCCTCCGGGCCCTTGGTTCACACAGGTACGTGCACGGCCTCCACGCGGCTGGCGACCAGGCGCTCCTTCTCGCGGCGCACCGCACGCGTCCGCAGGCGCAGGATCTGACTGAGGCCGACCGCCTCCAGGACGAAGACGGCGGAGAAGGCGATCCGGTAGTTGTCGCCGGTCGCGTCGAGGAGCACGCCGATCGCGAGCAGCGTCGTCATGGAGGCGACGAAGCCGCCCATGTTCACGATGCCGGACGCGGTGCCCTGCCGCTCCGGCGGGTTCGCGGGCCGCGCAAAGTCGAAGCCGATCATGGACGCGGGGCCGCAGGCGCCGAGCACGACGCACAGCGCGATGAGCAGCCCCATCGGGGCGTGGTCGCCGGGGTAGTGGATCGTGGCCGCCCACATCACGGCGGTCATCGCTACGGTGCCGATGGCCAGCGGTGTGCGGGCCGCGTGGTGGCGGGCGACGATCTGGCCGTAGACCAGGCCCACCATCATGTTGGAGAGCACGACGAGGGTCAGCAGCGCTCCGGCCGTCCCGCGCGTGAGCCCCTGCGCCTCGACGAGGAACGGCAGGCCCCACAGGAGCAGGAACACCATCGCGGGGAACTGCGTGGTGAAGTGCACCCACAGGCCGAGCCGGGTGCCGGGTTCGCGCCAGCTCAGGGCGATCTGCTTGCGCACGAAGGCCCCACCGGTGTGCCGCGCGGGCTCCGGCGCGTGCCCCTCGGGGTGGTCCTTGAGGAACAGCGTCATCAGTACGAGGACGACGACGCCGCAGAGCGCGCTGCCCGCGAAGGCCGCGGTCCAGCCGACGGAGTGCAGCAGCCGGGCGAGGACGAGGGTGGAGACGAGGTTGCCCGCCATGCCGACCAGGCCCGCGAGCTGGGCGACCAGCGGGCCGCGGCGAGCGGGGAACCAGCGGGTGCCAAGGCGCAGCACGCTGATGAAGGTCAGCGCGTCACCGCAGCCGAGCAGCGCGCGGGACGCGAGCGCCATTCCGTACGAGGGCGAGAAGGCGAAGCCGAGCTGTCCGAGCGTGAAGAGCACGACTCCGATGGTCAGCACGCGCTTGGTGCCGAGCCGGTCGACCATCAGGCCGACGGGTATCTGCATGCCCGCGTAGACGAGCAGCTGGAGGATCGAGAAGGTCGAGAGCGCGGAGGCGTTGACGTGGAACCGGTCGGCCGCGTCGAGTCCGGCGACGCCGAGCGAGGTCCGGAAGATGACGGCGACGAAGTAGACGGCGACGCCGATGCCCCAGACGAGCATGGCCTTCCTGCCGCCGGGGGGATCGCCGGGGAGGGAGAGGGGGGCGGAGGCGGAGGTCGCGCTCATCGGACTTCGCCCCTGGCCAGGTTCTGGAACCACCCGACGTGCCGGGTGACCACGGAGACCGCCCCGTCAGCGTCCCCGGCGCGCAACGCGTTCAGGATCTCCTCGTGCTCGGCGAGCGTCTTGGCGATCCGGTCGGGATGGGAGTGCATCACGGCGACGCCCATCCGCAGCTGCCGGTCACGGAGCTGGTCGTACAGCCGGGCGAGGATCTCGTTCCCCCCGCTCCGCACGATCTCCGCGTGGAAGCACCGGTCGGTCACGGCGGCAGCGGAGAAATCCCCCGCGGCGGCCTGCTCCCGCTGCTGGGCGAGCAGCTCTTCGAGGCGGGCGATGAGACCTCGCGGCGCGGGCACCGCCTTGCGCACCGAGTGGGTCTCCACCAGGAGCCGCGTCTCGACGACATCGGCGATCTCCTGCACGGACACCGGCAGGACCAGCGCACCCTTCTTCGGGTAGAGCCGCAGGAGCCCCTCCACCTCCAGCTTCAGGAGGGCCTCGCGCACCGGAGTGCGGGACACCCCGACGGCCTCGGCGAGCTCGCCCTCGGTGAGCAGCGTGCCGCCCTCGTACCGGCGGTCGAGCACCCCCTGCTTGACGTGCGCGTACACCCGCTCCGCGGCGGGTGGCCGCTTCAGGGTGCGAGCAGGGGTCCGGGAGGGGGACGAGGCGGGTGCGACAGGCATGCGCACAGCATAGATACAACACGTACCCATGAGGTCGTCCATTTCACGATCCGGACATCACCCCCGCCACCGTGCATCCATTTGCTTCCCTGGAGTGTCTTACCTGTCGAGCGGCACCCTCATGTGGCCGCATTCCAGGGGCATTTGGAGCATTGAACTTGAAAACCCCCATTAAGGGCATTCGCCGCGCGTCGGTCGTTATCGTCACCGCGGGCGCCGTCGTCGCGGGCGGAGCCCTCACGACCCCGGCCCAGGCGGCCGCGCTGCCGAAGCCGTCCATCGCCGCCAAGGGCGGCTTCGTGATGAACAACGGCACGGGCAAGACGCTCTTCACCAAGTCCGCGGACACCCGCCGTTCGACGGGCTCGACCACCAAGATCATGACGGCGAAAGTGGTGCTGTCGCAGTCGAACCTGAACCTCAACTCCAAGGTCAAGATCGAAAAGGCCTACAGCGACTACATCGTCAGGAACACCGCCTCGTCCGCCCGGCTGATCGTCGGCGACAAGGTCACCGTCCGCCAGCTCCTGTACGGCCTGATGCTGCCGTCCGGCTGCGACGCGGCGTACGCGCTCGCGGACAAGTTCGGCAAGGGCTCCACCCGCTCCGCCCGCGTGAAGTCGTTCATCGGCAAGATGAACGCCCAGGCCAGGAGCCTCGGCCTGACGAACACCCACTTCGACTCGTTCGACGGCATCGGCGGCGCGGGCAACTACTCGACGCCCCGCGACCTGACGAAGCTCGCCAGCAGCGCGATGAAGAGCTCCACGTTCCGTACGGTCGTGAAGACGAAGTCGACGAAGCAGAAGGTCACCACGAAGAGCGGCGGCTACCGCTACATGTCGTGGTCGAACACGAACAACCTCCTCGGCAGCTACAGCGGCGCGATCGGCGTGAAGACCGGCTCGGGACCGCAGGCCAAGTACTGCCTGGTCTTCGCCGCGACCCGGAACGGCAAGACGGTCATCGGTACGGTCCTCACCTCGACCTCGTCGACCAACCGCACGAAGGACGCGAAGAAGCTGATGGACTACGGCTTCAAGAAGTAAGCACTCGTGGACTCACGTCGAAGGGGGCCCGCCGCGTTGTACGCGGCGGGCCCCCTTCGACGTGCTGTTGACGTACTTCCCGGATCTACGCCCAGGTCATGAGCCGCTTGGGCTGCTCCAGGATCGCCGCCACGTCGGCGAGCACCTTGGAGCCGAGCTCGCCGTCGACCAGGCGGTGGTCGAAGGAGAGCGCGAGCGTCGTCACCTGGCGCGGCTTGACCTTGCCCTTGTGGACCCAGGGCTGGAGCTTGATCGAGCCGACCGCGAGGATCGCGGACTCGCCGGGGTTCAGGATCGGCGTACCGGTGTCGACGCCGAAGACGCCGACGTTCGTGATGGTGACCGTGCCGCCCTGCATCGCGCCCGGCGACGTCTTGCCCTCGCGCGCGGTGGACACCAACTCGCCCAGGGACGCGGCCAGTTCCGGCAGCGTCTGGGCGTGGGCGTCCTTGATGTTCGGGACGACCAGGCCGCGCGGTGTCGCGGCGGCGATGCCCAGATTCACGTAGTGCTTCTGGACGATCTCCTGATTCGCCTCGTCCCAGGCCGCGTTGACGTCCGGATTGCGCCGGATCGCCACGAGCAGCGCCTTGGAGATGAGCAGCAGCGGATTGACGCGCAGGCCGGCGAAAGCCTTGTCCTGCTTCAGCTCCTCCACGAGCTTCATCGTCCGCGTCACGTCCACCGTCACGAACTCCGTGACGTGCGGCGCCGTGAAGGCCGAGCCGACCATCGCCTGGGCGATCGCCTTGCGGACGCCCTTGACGGGGATACGGGTCTCACGGGCGCCGGCGCCCGCCGCGGGGGCGGGGGCGCCGGTGGCTGTGGCGGTCCCGGGAGCGGGGGCTTCGGCGGCTGCCGGCTGCGGGGCGGCGGTGGCCGCGGCCGCCGGAGCCGCCGCCGCGTGCACGTCCTCGCGCGTGATGATCCCGCCGGCCCCGGACGGGACGATGGCCGCGAGGTCAACTCCCAGGTCCTTGGCGAGCTTTCGCACCGGCGGCTTGGCCAGCGGGCGGTCACCCGCGGGGGCAGCGGGTGCGGGCGCGGGGGCCGTGGCGGAGGCGGCAGCCGTGCCGGAGCCGTTCAGTTCGGCCTGGACCGCCGCCGCGTAGTACGTCCCGGCGGCGTCGGCCTGCTCCGAAGCCGCCTTGCGTGCGCGGCGCTTCGTCGAGGACTCGGCGACCCCGTAGCCGACGAGCACGGGCTGGCGGCCCTGGGGAGCGGCCTCCTGCTCGGGCTCGGCGGCGGCGGGCTTCTCCACCGGGGCGGCGGGCTGCTCCGGAGCGGCGGCCTCCGCGGGCGCGGCGGCCTCCGCAGGTGCGGCGGGCGCGCTTGCGGCGCTTGTGCCGGACACGTCCACCGCGATGATCACCTGGCCGACATCGACCGTCGTGCCCTCGGGGAAGCGCAGTTCGTGCACCACGCCGTTGAACGGGATGGGCAGCTCGACGGCGGCCTTGGCCGTCTCGACCTCGCACACCACCTGCCCGTCGGTGACCGTGTCGCCGGGCGCCACGAACCACTTGAGGATCTCCGCCTCGGTGAGCCCCTCGCCCACGTCGGGCATCTTGAACTCGGCCAGCGCAGCGTCTGTCATCGTCGTCACGACCCTCTCCCTCAGTACGCCAGCGAGCGGTCGACAGCGTCGAGCACCCGGTCGAGGCCCGGCAGGTACTCCTCTTCCAACCGCGCCGGCGGATACGGCGCGTGGAAGCCGCCGACCCGCAGCACGGGAGCTTCGAGGTGGTAGAAGCAGCGCTCGGTGATGCGTGCCGCGATCTCCGCGCCCGTCCCCAAGAAGACCGGGGCCTCATGGACCACGACGAGCCGCCGCGTCTTCTCGACGGACGTCTGCACGGTGTCGAAGTCCATCGGCGACATGGAGCGCAGGTCCACGACCTCAAGGGACTTGCCCTCTTCGGCGGCGGCCGCGGCGGCCTCCAGACAGACCTTCACCATGGGGCCGTACGCGGCGAGGGTGAGGTCGGTGCCCTCGCGGGCGACCCGGGCCTTGTGCAGCGGCGCCGGGATGGCCTCGGTGTCGACCTCGCTCTTGTCCCAGTAACGCCGCTTCGGCTCGAAGAAGATCACCGGGTCGTCGCTCTGGATGGCCTGCTGCATCATCCAGTAGGCGTCCGACGAGTTCGAGGGCGAGACGACCTTGAGCCCCGCCACGTGCGCGAACAGCGCCTCGGGCGACTCGCTGTGGTGCTCGACGGCGCCGATGCCACCGCCGTACGGAATGCGGATGACGACCGGCATCTTGATCTTGCCGAGCGCGCGGGCGTGCATCTTCGCGAGCTGCGTGACGATCTGGTCGTACGCCGGGAAGACGAAGCCGTCGAACTGGATCTCCACCGCCGGGCGGTAACCCCGAAGGGCCAGGCCGATGGCCGTGCCGACGATGCCGGACTCGGCGAGCGGGGTGTCGATGACCCGGTCCTCGCCGAAGTCCTTCTGCAGCCCGTCCGTCACCCGGAAGACGCCGCCGAGCTTGCCGACGTCCTCGCCCATGATGAGGACCTTGGGGTCGGTGTCGAGCGCCGTACGCAGCGATTCGTTGATCGCTTTGGCAAGGGGAAGCTTCTGTACGCCCATGGTCACTTACCGCCTTCGTCCGCGAAGGACGCCTGGTACGCGGCGAACTGCGCGCGCTCCTCGTCGACCAGCGCATGCCCGTCCGCATACGCGTTCTCGAAGATCGCCATCAGATCCGGATCCGGCATCGCCCGCACCACCTCTCGCACTCGCTTTCCCAACGCTTCGCTCTCCGCCTCGAGTTCCGCGAAAAATCCCTCATCCGCGTGACCTTCGGTCTCGAGGTAGGTCCGCAGGCGCAGGATCGGGTCCTTGGCCTCCCAGGCCTCGCGCTCGTCGTCGTTGCGGTACTTGGTCGGGTCGTCGGACGTGGTGTGCGCGCCCATGCGGTAGGTGAACGCCTCGATGAGCGCCGGGCCCTCGCCCGTACGCGCCCGCTCCAGGGCCCACTTGGTGACGGCGAGCACGGCGAGGACGTCGTTGCCGTCGACCCGCACACCCGGGAAGCCGTAGCCCTGCGCGCGCTGGTAGAGCGGCACCCGGGTCTGCTTCTCGGTGGGCTCGGAGATGGCCCACTGGTTGTTCTGGCAGAAGAACACGACGGGCGCGTTGTAGACCGCGGAGAAGGTGAACGCCTCGGCGACGTCGCCCTGGCTGGAGGCGCCGTCACCGAAGTACGCGACCACGGCCGAGTCCGCGCCGTCCTTGGCCACACCCATGGCGTAACCGGTGGCGTGCAGGGTCTGCGAGCCGATGACGATCGTGTACAGGTGGAAGTTGTTGGTGTTCGGGTCCCAGCCGCCGTTGTTCACGCCGCGGAACATGCCGAGCAGGTTGGTCGGGTCGACCCCGCGGCACCAGGCCACGCCGTGCTCGCGGTAGGTCGGGAAGACGTAGTCGTCGTCGCGGGTGGCGCGGCCCGAGCCGATCTGGGCGGCTTCCTGGCCGAGCAGCGACGCCCACAGGCCCAGCTCGCCCTGGCGCTGCAGGGAGGTGGCCTCGGCGTCGAAGCGGCGGGTGAGGACCATGTCGCGGTACAGGGCGCGCAGCTCGTCGGCGGTGATGTCCGCGACGTACGCGTCGTACACGGAGTTCTCCGCGTGCTTGACCCGCTTGCCCTCAGGCGTCAGCAGCTGGACAAGCTGGGGTTCCGTGCTCTTCTTCGGCGCGGCCTTCTTGGCGCCGGCGCGCTTGCCGCCGCTGGTACTGCTGCGGCGCGGTGTGCGCGCGGCGGTGCTCTCCACGGTCACGTGTGCTCCTCCGTCGGTCCGGCCCCCGGGATTACCGGGTAAGCCAGTGCGGCTCGCCTGATCCGTGCCCGCGCACGGGGTGGGTGCGACTCGGCCGGGAAACAGGCGTGACAGGTGCCCCGGCGAGCGCCCTGCACAATGCACGTTACCCAGTGCTTCCCAATTCTGTGAAACCCCATCTGACCTGCGAATTTGCTTGGATTTCCAAGTATCTGACTGCTTGGATTTCCGAGTAAACGCAGAAATTCGGGAACAGTTCCTGGTCACAGCACTGATCACAGCCTGGCAGGGGGCCGGAACACCGGCACGTTATCCCGGCCACCCCATGGACGGGAAGAGTTCAGCTCGGGCACTGCGAGAGATCGTGTGTGAGACTGACCCCGTGCGCGAAGACGGAAAAATTACGGTATTTCTCCTCGACGACCATGAAGTGGTGCGGCGAGGAGTCCATGAGCTGCTCTCCGTGGAATCCGACATCGAGGTCGTCGGAGAGGCGGGAACGGCGGCGGACGCCCTGGTCAGGATCCCCGCGACCCGGCCGGACGTGGCCGTTCTCGACGTGCGGCTCCCGGACGGCAGCGGGGTGGAGGTGTGCCGCGAGATCCGTTCACGGAACGAGGACATCAAATGCCTGATGCTGACCTCGTTCGCGGACGACGAGGCGCTCTTCGACGCGATCATGGCGGGCGCTTCCGGCTATGTCCTGAAAGCCATTCGCGGCAATGAACTGCTCTCCGCCGTACGCGACGTGGCAGCGGGAAAGTCCCTGCTCGACCCCGTCGCCACGGCCCGTGTACTGGAGCGGCTGCGCGACGGGAACACCCCCAAGGGCGACGAGCGGCTGGCGAACCTCACGGACCAGGAGCGCAAGATCCTCGACCTGATCGGTGAGGGCCTGACCAATCGGGTGATCGGCGAACGGCTGCATCTCGCCGAGAAGACGATCAAGAACTACGTCTCCAGCCTGCTCTCCAAGCTCGGCATGGAACGACGCTCCCAGGCGGCCGCGTACGTGGCCCGTATGCAGGCGGAACAGCAGCACTGACACGCTGCGTCATCCGGCAGCACGGTTCGTGACCGTAAACGGGACTTACGTCCCCGTCCCCTAGGGGCGGGATCCCCTTCCCCGGCCGCCCGCCGGTGGCAGAGGGTGGACGCATGCCCTCCGACGATCAGGAACAGGACGAACGCCTCGCCTTCGAACTGCTCGGCCGCACCGCCTACGGCCGGGTCGCGACCAGCATGCGCGCGCTGCCCTTCCTCGCCGCGGCCCGCCACATAACCGTGGACGGCCGCATCCTGCTGCGCATGCACAAGGGGTACGGCTACCACGAGGCCTGCATCGGCAGTGTCGTCGCCTACGGGGCGGACAACCTCAGCGCCGAGACCGCGCGCACGGGGCAGTGGACCGTGCAGTTCGTCGGCCTGTGCGAGGCCATCGAGCCGACCACCGCCGAACTGGAGCTCTTCGGCTCGGGCCCGCACTACGTGGACGGCGAGCTCTACGACCCGGTCTACATGCGCATCGAGCCGCAGGTGGCCACCGTGCACACCCTCCACGGCGGGCGGCAGCGGCAGCTTCAGCGCACCATCTGAGCGACTGGGGCGGCTAAAACGACGCACGCGCGCGTGGGGCCCTTTCGGGCTCCACGCGCGCGTGCGTCTCGTTCACGGTCCCGTACGACGGGCCTGTACTACGGGCTGTACGCCTCGGCTCAGCCTTCGGCGCCGGTGTTGGCCCCGCCCTCCGGGCCGCCGGTCACCGGCGACTCGTCACCGCCATCGGTGGGGGTGGGGTCGTCGGTCGGCGTGGTCGGGTCGTCCGTCGGCTCGGTCGGCTCGTCCGTCGGCTCCGTCGGGTCGTCCGTCGGCTCGCTCTGGGTCGGCGTCGTGGGCGTCGTCGGGCCGGTGGTGTTCGGCTGCTCCGGCGTGTAGCTGCCCTGACCGCCGGAGCCGTCGCCGGGCAGCGTCTCGTCCTCGGAGGTGTCCTCTTCGGGACTCTTGCTCGGCTTCTTCGTCTCCGACTGCTTCGTCGGCGCCTTCGTCGGGGTGTCCTTGTCCTTCGTCTTGCCGTCGCCCGCCGTCAGGGCGTACGCGACACCCACCGCGATCGCGATGACCGCCAGCACGGCGAGGATCCACACCTTGCCGCGGCCGCCCCGGCCGTTGCCGTCCCGGTGGCTGCCGTCGAAGCCGCCGTCGTCGCCACCCGGAGGACGCAGCATGGCGCCCGGGATCTGCGCGGTGCCGGAGTCGCCCGGGTGCTGCATCGCGGCGGTGCCCGCGACGCCCATCGCCGGGGTGTTGCCGCCCTCGTGCATGCCCGCCACGTCGACGGGGCCGGTGTTCCAGGTCCCGGTGTGGCTGCCCTGCTCGTGCAGCATCTGCAGCCCGTACTGGACCAGGCCGCGCATCTCCTCGGCCGTCTGGAACCGGTCGTCCGGGTCCTTGGCGAGCGAACGCATCACCAGGCCGTCCAGCTCCGGCGGCGCCGCGTCCGAGGTCTCGGATGGCGGCACCGGGATGTCCTGGACGTGCTGGTAGACCACGGAGAGCGGCGTCTCACCGGTGAACGGGGGCCGCAGGGCGAGAAGTTCGTAGAGCAGACAGCCGGTCGCGTACAGGTCGGAGCGGTGGTCGACGGCCTTGCCGAGCGCCTGCTCCGGGGAGAGGTACTGAGGCGTGCCCATGACCATGCCGGTCTGGGTCATCGTCGACTGGGCGCCGTGCAGCGCACGGGCGATGCCGAAGTCCATCACCTTGACCGCGCCGGTGTTGGTGATGATCACGTTCGCGGGCTTGATGTCGCGGTGCACGATGCCGTGCTGGTGCGAGTACGCGAGCGCCTCGAGCACCCCGGAGACGATGATCAGGGCCTGCTCGGGACCCGGCGCCTCCGCGTTGAGCAGCAGATCGCGGATCGTCCGTCCCTCGACGATCTCCATGACGATGTACGGGACGACGTTCGGCCCGACGACATCCTCACCGGAGTCGTAGACCGCCACCACCGCGTGGTGGTTGAGCCCCGCCACCGACTGGGCCTCGCGTGTGAAGCGGGCTTTGGATACCGGGTCCTCCGCGAGGTCGGAGCGGAGCAGCTTGACGGCGACCGTGCGCCCCAGACGTACGTCCTCGGCCGCGAACACCTCGGCCATGCCGCCCCGGCCGAGTCTGCGGGTCAGCCGATACCGGCCATCTCCCACAAGGCCGCCGTTACCCCACAACTCCGGCGCGTCTGACATACCGCCGCCACTCGCCTCGGGGTCGGACGGGCCCTGAGCGCGCTGCGTCTGTGCCATCAGTCCTCGCCGTCGTTTCTGGTCGTGGTGCTCGGTGGTACCGGGGGAACCCCGCCGGGCCACGCTACAGCCTTCGCGTGGCGCGGCGGTTCGAGGTGGACCGGACATCAAACCCGCCGGGTGCCCTCACGCGCAAACTTGTAACGCTTCCGAGACGCTTCTTGCGCGTACGGTCACGGAACGGGCATCGAGCTTGACGTGTCGGTGCCCTCGGGCAGACTTGGCCAGGAATAGCGGGAATCGATCACCGACCGCGGAGCCGTCCGGCAGACCGCGCC
Source organism: Streptomyces sp. Je 1-332 (assembly GCF_040730185.1). NCBI lineage: Bacteria > Bacillati > Actinomycetota > Actinomycetes > Kitasatosporales > Streptomycetaceae > Streptomyces > Streptomyces sp. Je 1-332. The sequence goes on along the minus strand of NZ_CP160402.1, from coordinate 4,199,907 downwards.
GATGGGGGACGCACGACATGAGCAGCCAGGACGGCGCACAGGGACGGTATGCGGGGCGCTCGCTGGCCGGTGGCCGGTACCAGCTGCGTGATCTTCTCGGTGAAGGCGGCATGGCCTCCGTTCACCTGGCGTACGACTCCGTACTCGACCGTCAGGTCGCCATCAAGACGCTGCACAGCGAGCTCGGCCGCGAGCAGTCCTTCCGCGAGCGCTTCCGCCGCGAGGCCCAGTCGGTGGCCAAGCTCACGCACACGAACATCGTCTCGGTCTTCGACACCGGCGAGGACGATCTCGACGGCGCGACGATGCCGTACATCGTCATGGAGTACGTGGAGGGCAAGCCGCTCGGCTCCGTGCTCGACGCGTCCGTCACCCAGTTCGGCGCGATGCCGACCGACCAGGCGCTGAAGATCACCGCCGATGTGCTCGCCGCTCTTGAGATCAGCCACGAGATGGGCCTGGTCCACCGCGACATCAAGCCCGGCAACGTGATGATGACGAAGCGCAACGTCGTCAAGGTCATGGACTTCGGCATCGCCCGCGCCATGCAGTCCGGCGTCACCTCCATGACGCAGACCGGCATGGTCGTCGGCACCCCCCAGTACCTCTCGCCGGAGCAGGCGCTCGGCCGTGGCGTGGACGCCCGGTCCGACCTCTACTCCGTCGGCATCATGCTGTTCCAGCTGACCACCGGGCGGCTGCCCTTCGAGGCGGACTCCCCGCTGGCCATCGCGTACGCGCACGTCCAGGAGGAGCCGGTCGCTCCGTCCTCGATCAACCGCTCGCTGCCGCCCGCCGTCGACGCGATCGTCGCCCGTGCGCTGAAGAAGAACCCGAACGAGCGCTTCCCGACCGCCGAGGCCATGCGCGACGAGTGCCTGCGCGTCGCCCAGTCCCTGCAGGCGGCCGCGCCGAGCATCGTGCCGGGCGCCCAGACCGCGAGCGGTGCGGGCGTCGGTGCCGCGGTCTTCCCGCCGGTCGACTCCTCGCTGCCGCAGCAGGGCGGCGTCCAGACGCCGTACCAGCCGGGTCCCTACGGTCCGCCCACGCCGGCCCCCACGCCGGGGTACGGCTACCCGCAGCAGGGCGGCTACCACACCCCTGCGCCCACGAACGCGTACGCCCCTCAGGCCTCGCAGACCCCGCCGCCGTACACCCTCTCGCCGCAGCCCCCGCAGACGTCCGTGCAGGGCGGCGGATCGGGTTCGGGCGGCGGCAAGCGGAACATGCCGATGGTCGTCGGCTCGATCGTCGTCGCGCTGCTCGCCATCGGCGGTGTGATCGCCGCGGTGTCGCTGAGCGGGGACGACGGCGGCAAGGGCGGCAAGGAGGAGAAGGAGTCGAACGCGCCGGTGGCGGGGCATCGTGGTCCGGACCGCACCAACACGATCGAGACCGAAGAGTGCCTCGAACCCGACACGGCGTACAACGACGAGACCAAGATCAAGGTCCCTGACTTCACGTTCAAGGACTGGAAGTCCGTGCAGAAGTGCCTGCAGGCGGCCGGCTGGCAGTACGACAAGCGCACGATCGACGAGAACACCTACGGGGAGGACACGGTCATGCAGCAGTCCCCCAAGGAAGAATCTGACGTCGATCCGGACGACGTGGACATCGAGTTCACCGTCTCCACGGGAAACCCCTCCTGATCGGACGCGGTGGCGCAGTCACCACGTGAAGGGCCCGGTCACCTCGTGACCGGGCCCTTCACGCTGTCGTATCCGGCTACCGCCTAGAGGTAAGGCCCTCCGGTCCGCCCCGCGATGCCGCCCTCCTCTTCCTCCTCGCCGCCGCCCACACCGGGCGGCAGTGCGCGCCGCATCGATTCGAGCTGCGCCCGCGCCGCCATCTGCTGCGCGAAGAGGGCCGTCTGAATCCCGTGGAAGAGCCCTTCGAGCCAGCCCACCAATTGGGCCTGCGCGATGCGCAGTTCGGCGTCGCTGGGTACTCCGTCGTCGGTGAAGGGGAGGGAGAGACGCTCCAGTTCCTCGACGAGCTCGGGGGCGAGGCCGTCCTCGAGCTCCTTGACCGAACTGGCGTGGATCTCCTTGAGCCGCACCCGGCTCGCCTCGTCGAGAGGTGCCGCCCGCACCTCCTCGAGCAACTGCTTGATCATGCTGCCGATGCGCATGACCTTCGCCGGCTGTTCGACCATGTCCGTCACCGGGACCTCGCGGGATTCGTCGTCTCCGCCGCCGCCGAGTGCCATTCCGTCCTGGCCCACGACCAGGACCTGCGGGCTCTCGGGCGACCTTTCGTTCCTCGGCATCTCCATGCCGCCATTCTCTCGCACCCGTACGTCACACATCGGTGGTGCCCCCATTTGCCGCTGATCCACCGCGTACGGAGCACCCGGCCGTGTCTGCGTGGCCGTGTCTGCGTGGCCGGTCAGCCGCGGCGCAGTCGTACGGCGAAGAACCCGAGGCCGAGGCCGATGAGGACCAGGCCGCTGCCGAGCGGCAGGACGCGAAGTCCGGGCAGGGCGGGTTCGGCGGCCGTGCGCCGGGTGGCGTCGGACGCGGTGGTCGTCTCGCCGAGGGGCGGCACGGCAGGGGGCGGGACGGGGGGAGGCGTGGGGAGCTGCCGCAGCGGCTCGCGGGGCGGCACGGACGCCTCGACGGGCGGCGCGGGTTCGTCCCGGCCGGGCCTGGCTCGGCCTTCGCCGGGGGCGCTGCCGGCGCGCGTCGCACTGGGCGAGGGCTCGGCGGCGTACGGGACGCCCGCGTATGAGACGCCCGCGTACGAGAGGGAGACAGGGGAGACGGCCATCAGCACCGTCACCATCAACAAGGGGCGAAGCCATGGAGTCACCGCGCTGACTCCCTCCCGCTACCGGTCGGAGAGATCACTTGAAGCTGGAGCAAGCGTCACATGGTGTTGCTTGTCCGGCATCTCGACCGTGCCGCGCTCAGCGGACCAGCAGCACCTTCCCGATGTGCGAGCTCTCCTCCAGTACGCGATGGGCGGCCGCCGCGTCGCTCATCGGCACCGTCTGGTCGACGATCGGCCGTACGTGTCCGGAGGTGATCAGCGGCCACACGTGCTCGCGCACCGCCGCTACGATCGCCGCCTTCTCCTCGGCGGGACGGCCCCGCAGGGAGGTCGCGGTGACGGCGGCACGCTTGCCGAGGAGCGTGGCGATGTTCAGCTCGCCCTTGACGCCACCCTGCATGCCGATGATCGCGAGACGGCCGTTGGCGGCGAGGGTCTGCACGTTCCGGTCCAGGTACTTGGCGCCCATGTTGTCGAGGATGACGTCAGCGCCCGCGCCGTCCGTGGCCTTCTTGACCTCCTCGACGAAGTCCTGCTCGCGGTAGTTGACGAGGATGTCCGCGCCGAGCTCCCCGCAGAAGTCGAGCTTCTCCTTGGTGCCCGCCGTGACCGCCACCCTGGCGCCGACGGCCTTCGCCAGCTGGATCGCCATGGTGCCGATACCGCTGGAGCCGCCGTGCACGAGGAACGTCTCGCCGGGCCTGAGGTGGGAAATCATGAAGACGTTGGACCAGACGGTGGACGTCACCTCGGGCAGCGCCGCCGCGGTGACGAGGTCGACGCCGTCCGGCACGGGCAGCAACTGCCCGGCGGGGACGACGACCTGCTCGGCGTAGCCGCCGCCGGCGAGCAGCGCGCACACCTCGTCGCCGATCTTCCAGCCCGAGACGCCGGGACCGATGTCGGTGACGCGGCCCGCGCACTCCAGCCCCGGGTAGGGGGACGATCCGGGTGGCGGGTTGTAGAAGCCCTGGCGCTGGAGCAGGTCGGCGCGGTTCACGGCGCTGGCGACGACGTCGACCAGCACCTCGCCCTCGCCGGGTACGGGATCGGGGACCTCGGCCCATACGAGCGCTTCGGGTCCACCGGCTTCGGGGATCGTGATCGCATGCATGCGGGCGAGGCTACTCTCTGCCCCTTCCCGTCGGTCCGACTACGTGCGCAGACCTCCGCGCGGCGGACTCGACTTGGCGTCCGGCGCCATCGGTGACGTCTTCGTCGCCCGCACGATGGTGATCAGACGGTCCATCAACTGCAGTTTCCCGACGGCGGGATCGTCGTAACCGAGCACCCGGTGCCCGCGTACGACGCTGACGACCAGGTCGTCCGTCTCCCGGACTCCCAGGCCCACCTCGGCCTTTATCACCGGCCGCTCCACGAGGTCGAGCCCGCTGCCCTGCTGGATCAGATCCTCCATGACCATGCCCGCGCTGGGACTGAGCACGGAGAGACCAAGGAGCCTGCCCGCCGCGCTGGCACTGGTGATCACCGCGTCGGCACCGGACTGGCGGAGCAGCGGCGCGTTCTCCTCCTCGCGCACCGCGGCCACGATCTTCGCCCCGCGGTTCATCTGCCGGGCGGTCAGCGTGACCAGGACGGCGGTGTCGTCGCGCTGGGTCGCGATGATGATCTGCCGGGCGCGTTGCACCTCGGCGCGGAGCAGCACGTCACTGCGCGTCGCATCGCCGATGACGCCCGCGTACCCCTCGGCGGTGGCGGCGTCGACGACCTTCGCGCTCGGGTCGACCACCACGATCTGCTCGGGCTTGAGACCGGTCGCGCAGACGGTCTGGATCGCCGAGCGACCCTTGGTGCCGAAGCCGACGACGACGGTGTGTTCACGCAAGTTGGACCTCCAGCGGTTCAGACGCCATTCCTCGCGCGTACGTTCCGTGAGCACTTCGAGAGTGGTGCCGACCAGGATGATCAGGAAGAGCACGCGCAGCGGCGTGATCAGGAGAATGTTGCAGAGCCGCGCGCTGTCGCTGTACGGGACGATGTCGCCGTATCCGGTGGTCGAGAGCGTGACGGTGGAGTAGTAGGCGGCGTCGAGGAAGTCGAGCTTGTTGTCGGAGTTGTCGTGATAGCCGGCACGGTCGATCCAGACGATGAACGTCGTCAGGGCGAGCACCGCGAGCGCCATGAGGAGACGCTTGGCGACCTGCCGCAGGGGGCGTTCGACGATTTGGCGCGGCAGTTTGATCCGGTGGGTGACGAGGTGTTCGTCGGGGTTGCGGGCGAGGGGGTCGTGGCCGGGAAGTTTCACGTGAAACACTCCCCGGCCGTGTCGGTATGCAGCTCCGGCCCGGCCCACGGGAGGTCGAGGACCTCCACTTCCTGACCGTGCCGCGCGCCCCCCGGCGGGACGACCGCGAGCCCGTCCGCCACGGCGATCCCACGCAGCATCGCCGGGCCGTTGTAGTGCAGGGGCACTGCGTGGTCGGCACGAAGCGTCACGGGAACGAGCCGGGTGTCGTGGGGGTGCCCGTGCACGTCCTCGCGCAGGACAGCGGTGTACGCCGACGGGGCGGGGCGCCGCGAGAGCGCACGCAGCAGGGGCTCGGCCAGGGTCAGCAGGCCGGAGACCGCGGCGAGCGGGTTGCCGGGCAGGCCGACGAGGTGTTGGTCGGGGCGGATGCGGGCGAGCAGCATGGGGTGCCCCGGGCGCACCGCGACACCGTCCACGAGAAGCTCGGCGCCGATACGGCTCAGGATGGGGTGGACGTGGTCGACCGGGCCGGACGCGGTGCCGCCGGTGGTGACGATGAGGTCGGCGGCGGAGGTGGTGATCGCCTGGTGGAGCGCTTCGGCGTCGTCACCGAGCCTGCGTACGGCGATGACGTCGGCGCCGAGCGAGCGCAGCCAGGGCGGCAGCATGGGCCCGAGCGCGTCGCGGATGAGGCCCTCGTGGGGGCGCCCCTCGGTCAGCAACTCATCGCCCAGGATCAGCACTTCGGCCGTGGGCCTCGGCACCACGGGCAGCTCGTCGTACCCGGCGGCTGCCGCGAGCCCGAGCACCGCCGGGGTCACCAGTGACCCGGGCGGCAGAAGGTGGTCACCGGAGCGGCACTCCTGGCCGCGCGGCCGGATGTCCTGCCCGTGGGTGACGTCACGCCGGGGGTGCAGCCGCCCCTTGTCGTCGATGAGGCCGTGTTCGCTGCGGATGACGGCGGTGGCCTCCTGCGGGACGCGCGCCCCGGTCGCGATCCGCACGGCTTCCCCGTCGGAGAGCGGCTCCGGACGCCCGTGCCCGGCAAGAATCCCCTCGGCCCGAACATTCCAGGGCCCTGGCCCGGCGACGACCCAGCCGTCCATCGCGGAGGTGTCGAAGGAGGGCAGATCGGTGAGGGCGACGAGGGGCGCGGCGAGAACGAGCCCGAGGGCTTGCCCCAGGGGGGCGGTGGCGGGCGCGGTGGCGGACGCGGGTTCGGGGGCGGTGGTCACGGGCCGCGGGGCGCGGGCGGCGGTGGTGCGGGCGGCGGGCCAGGGGGTGATGTCGCGGTGGGGGGGCTGGGGGGTGGGCTCGGGTGTGGGTGTGGGTTGAGACTGCGGCTGGGGCACGGTGTCGCGATCTGGTGCGCCTGAGGGGCCCGGGGTGCCTGAGGGGCCTGGATTGTTTCGGGGGTCGCTGGTTACGGACTCGGCGACGGGGCGCCTGCCGGTCCTGCGGCCATGGTCGTCGTTCACCAGGGCGAGAGCCTCGTCGAGCTCGGCGTCCGGCACGGGCTGCCCACTCATCCGGCGTCCGGCCGCATGTCGTCCCTGGCGCCCTGCCCAGGGTCGGGGCTGGCGTGGGGTGGTGTCGCTTCGGGTGGGGAGGTGATGTGCGGTGACGTCGCCTCGGGCGCGGAGCCGGTGTGCGGAGGCGTCGCCTCGGACGCGGAGGCGGTGCGCGGCGGCGTCGCCTCGGACGCGGAGGCGGTGCGCGGCGGCGTCGCCTCGGACGCGGAGGCGGTGCGCGGAGGCGTCGCCTCGGACGCGGAGGCGGTGCGCGGCGGCGTCCCCTCGGACGCGGAGGCGGTGCGCGGCGGCGTCCCCTCGGGCGCGGAGGCGGATTCGCTCTCCTCCGCCCACCGCGTGGCCAGCGCCGCAGCCTTGCGGGCCGCATCGGCCACCGCTTCGGGGCCACCGCCCTCCGCGGCCCGCGCCGCCGCGTACCCCACCAGGAAAGTGGTCAGCGGAGCCGCAGGCCTTGCCACGCCGTGCGCGGCGTCGCGGGCGAGGTCGAGCAGCAAGCCGGTGTCGACGTCGAGCTCGATGCCCAGTTCGTCCTTGACCGCGGAAATCCATTCATCCAACACGTGACCATGCTCCCTGATACGCGCCCTGGCGGCGGCGATGTCATCCCAGGTGTCGCAGTCGAAGGACGCTACGGCGTCGGTGACCCGGGTGAGTTGGAGCCGCGCCGTGAGCGCCCGCAGCGGAAGCCCCGTCAGACCGCCGTGCTCGGCGGCGAGCTGCGCCGTCTCACGCTGCAGCGAGGCACTGCGATAGGCGGCGACCAGCGGCTGGTCCCGGCCGTCGGCATCTCTCAGCACCGCACCGTCCGCACCGCTCTCCCGCAGCGCGGCGAGCAGGGCGCCCACGGTCCGCGCCTCCAGGAACGGCAGATCGGCGGAGAGCACCACCACGTGCTCCGCCCCGGTACGCCGCAGCCCCGCGTCGAGCGCGGCGAGCGGACCCGCCCCCGCGGGCTCCTCGCGCGCCCACACCACGGGGCGGGCGGTCGGCCGGGGCTCGGCGACGACCACGGTCGTCCCGGCGCCGGAACACGCGCCGAGCACCCGGTCGAGCAGCGCACGGCCGCCGACCCGCAGCCCCGGCTTGTCCGCACCGCCGAGCCGCCTGGCGCCACCACCCGCGAGCACTACGGCGTCGTATGGGGTGGCGCTCGGGAAGGCGGTCGGGGTGTCGGCCGGAGCAGTGTGCGGACTGTCGGGCGGGGTGTCGTGCGGGAGATCGGTCGGGGCGGCGTCCGATGCGGCGGATTCGGCGCCACCCGGAGCCCTCTGCGCGGTCATCCCCCGAGTATGGGCGCACGAAGGATCATTGCCACCCCTCTGTACGGGGTCTCACATCACCGCACCAGGACTCACCCCTCTGCCCCGGGCCTCCTCACACTCCCCGCAGCAACACCGCGGGCTGCTCCACGCAGTCCGCCACGAACCGCAGGAACCCGCCCGCCGTGCCGCCGTCGCACACCCGGTGGTCGAAGGTGAGGGAGAGCTGCACGACGTGCCGCACCGCCAACTCGCCCTGGTGCACCCAGGGCTTGGGCACGATGCGCCCCACGCCGAGCATGGCCGCCTCGGGGTGATTGATGATCGGCGTGGAGCCGTCGACCCCGAACACCCCGTAGTTGTTCAACGTGAACGTGCCGCCCGTCAGTTCCCCCGGCGTCAGCTTTCCGTCCCGCGCCGACTCCGTGAGCCGGACCAGCTCGGCACTGACCGATTCGGTGGTCCGCGTGTGCGCGTTCCGGACCACGGGGACGACCAGGCCGCGGTCGGTCTGCGCGGCGAAGCCGAGGTGGACGTCGGCGAGCCGCACCACCTCGCGCGCCTCCATGTCCACGGTGGCGTTGAGCATGGGGTAGCGCGCCAGCGCGGCCACGCTGATGCGGGCGAACAGCGCGAGCAGCGAGATCTTCTGCCCGCCTCCGTCCTTCACGGAGGCGTTCATCGCGGCGCGTGACGCGAGCAGTTCGGTCGCGTCGGCATCGACCCAGCAGGTGGCTTCCGGTATCTCACGCCTGCTGCGGGACATCTTGTCCGCGACGAGGCCCCGGATGCCGGTCAGCGGGTAGCGGACCTCCGCCCCTGCCGACGCGACGCGCGTCTCCTCACCCGCCGACACCGGCGCCTGCGCGTCCACTGCGGCGGTCGCGGAAGCCGTCGTGGTCGTGGTCGGCGAGGGTTTCCCGTTCGCGCGCGCGGGCGCGATGGCGGCCTCCACGTCGGCCCGCATGATCAGCCCGTCCGGGCCCGTGCCCGTCAACTCCCGCAGCTCCAACCCGTTCTCACGGGCCAGCTTGCGTACGAGGGGGGAGATCACCGGTATCGGCCCGCCCGGGTGAGGAGCCCCGCCCGGCAACGTGGCGCCCGCACCCGCGGCCGTGGGTGGCCCAGCGGACTCGTGCGCCACCGGAACCTGCGGAACAGGCTGCGCGGCAGGCTTCGGCGCCACCTTCGCGACCGCTGCTGTCTTCGCGACCGGCGCTGTCTTCGCGACCGAACCCGTCGTCGTGACCGCCCCCGCCGACCGCACCCTCCTGCGCCGCGCCGGCGCCGCGGCCGTGCCGTACCCGACCAGGACGTTGCCGGAGGACTCCTCGGCGGCAGCCGCCTGCAGGGCTCGTTCCGCGGGCTCTTCCGGAGCCGGGGCCGTGGCGAAATCCGCGGCTCCACTCCCGCCGGGGGCGCCGACCGCGACCGTCAACAGCGGCGCTCCCACCGGCAGTTCCGTCCCCTCCTCACCGAAGCGGGCCGTCACCACGCCCCCGTACGGGCAGGGAACCTCCACCATCGCCTTGGCCGTCTCCACCTCGACGACGGGCTGGTCCACGGCGACGACATCGCCGACCTGCACGAGCCAGCGGGTGATCTCCGCCTCCGTGAGCCCCTCGCCGAGATCCGGCAGCTTGAACTCAAGGCTGTTCACATTCAGACCGGGCGCCATCAGCTGTCCGCCTCCCACTGCAACCGCGCGACCGCGTCCAGGATCCGGTCCACGCCCGGCAGATGATGCCGTTCGAGCATCGGCGGCGGATAGGGGATGTCGAATCCGGCGACGCGCAGGACCGGCGCCTCCAGGTGGTGGAAGCACCGCTCGGTGACGCGGGCGGCGATCTCCCCGCCGGGTCCGCCGAACCCTCCCGACTCGTGCACGACGACCGCGCGCCCGGTCCGCCGCACGGAGGCCGCCACCGTCTCGTCGTCGAAGGGCACGAGGGAGCGCAGGTCGACGACTTCGAGGTCCCACCCCTCGGCGACGGCCGCCTCGGCCGCCTCCATGCAGACGGGCACGGACGGCCCGTACGTGAGGAGGGTGGCGCTGCGGCCGGTGCGCCGCACCACTGCCTTGCCTATCGGTTCAACGCTCTGGGGCGCGTCCGGGTTCCAGTCGGCCTTGGACCAGTACAGGCGCTTGGGCTCCAGGAAGACGACCGGGTCGTCGGATGCGATGGAGGCCCGCAGCAGGCCGTAGGCGTCGGCGACCGTGGCGGGCGTGACGACATGGAGCCCCGGAGTCGCCATGTAGTACGCCTCGGAGGAGTCGCTGTGGTGCTCGACGCCTCCGATGCCGCCGCCGTAGGGCACGCGCACCGTGATGGGCAGCGGCATCGCGCCCCGGGTGCGGTTGCGCATCCGCGCCACGTGGGAGATGAGCTGCTCGAAGGCGGGGTAGGCGAACGCGTCGAACTGCATCTCCACGACGGGCCGGAGCCCGTACATCGCCATGCCGACGGCCGTCCCCAGGATGCCCGCCTCGGCGAGCGGAGTGTCCGTACAGCGGTCCTCGCCGAACTCCTTGGTGAGTCCGTCGGTGACCCTAAAGACACCGCCGAGCGCCCCGACGTCCTCTCCGAGGACGTGTACGGCCGGGTCCTCGGCCAGGGAGTCACGCAGCGCGCGCCCGAGCGCCTGCGCCATGGTGGCCGGTTTGGCTGCCTTCTTGGCGGCCCGTTCGGCCGCGACCGTGCTCATCGCGCGTTCTCCTCGCCGTCCGTGCCGGCTTCTTCCGACGCCTCGAGCTCGGCCCGCAACTGGGCCGCCTGCTCGCGCAGTTGGGTGGTCTGCTCGGCGTACACATGGCTGAAGAGGTCCATGGGGTCGAGCTCGGGGTCCTGGTTCATGCGCTGCCGCAGGTCGGCCGCCATGGCCTCGGCGTCGTCCCGGACCGCCCGCATCCGCTCCTCGTCGAGGAGGCCGCGCTCGGTCAGCTCCCGCTCCAGGAGCAGGATCGGGTCGTGCGCGCGCCAGGCCTCGACCTCGGCGTCCCCGCGGTAGCGCGTGGCGTCGTCGGCGTTCGTGTGGGCGTCCATGCGGTACGTCACCGCTTCGACGAGCGTCGGGCCGCCGCCCGAGCGGGCGCGGGAGACCGCTTCGCTCAGCACCTCGTGCACCGCCGCCGCGTCGTTGCCGTCCACCAGGCGTCCCGGCATGCCGTACCCGACGGCCTTGTGGGCCAGGGTCGGGGCGGCCGTCTGCTTGTCGAGCGGCACGGAGATGGCGAAGCCGTTGTTCTGCACCAGGAAGACGACGGGCGCCTGCCAGACGGCGGCGAAGTTCAGTGCCTCGTGGAAGTCGCCCTCGCTGGTGCCGCCGTCGCCGACCATGGCGAGCGCCACCACGTCGTCGCCCTTCAGGCGCGCGGCGTGCGCGAGCCCCACGGCGTGCGGGAGCTGGGTCGCGAGAGGGGTGCACAGGGGCGCTATGCGGTACTCACGCGGGTCGTAGCCGGTGTGCCAGTCGCCGCGCAGCAGGGTCAGCGCCTGGACGGGGTCGAGACCGCGGGCGACCGCGGCGAGCGTGTCCCGGTAGCTGGGGAAGAGCCAGTCCTGCTCCTGGAGGACGAGCGCGGCGGCCACCTCGCATGCCTCCTGGCCGGTGCTGGAGGGGTAGACGGCGAGCCTGCCCTGCTTGGTCAGGGCCGTCGCCTGCGTGTTGTACCGCCGTCCGCGCACCAGCTGGGCGTACAGACGCTCCAGGAGCTCCTCGTCGGCCTTGCCGACGGCTTCCGTGCCCAGGACGCGATAGGGCTCCGCGTCGGGCAGCAGCGGCGCGGCATCGGTCCTCGGCTGCCATGCGGGTGGCGGGGTGGGCCGATAGACGCCCCGCTGCTCCATGACCGTCATGTCGGCACCTCCGTGTGGAAGCGGTCTCCTCGTGGGAGCGGCAAAGGAGGCGCGGCAATGTGAGGCGCCTCACCTACCGATTGTTCGGTCGTCGGCACATTTTGGCTACAGGCACCTCCAGGCTGTGGACAAACGGTTCTGCACAGCCTGGGATGGATGCAGTACGTCCATGGTAGGGAGGCGGGGGGACATGGCATCTGAACGAATGGCCGACGGGCGCGACAGTGATCGTCCCGAAGACCGGTCCGGCGACCGCCAGGAGGGCCTGCCCCGTCCGAGGGACGCGGCCGGCGACCGCCAGGAGCCCCTGCCCCGCCCGCTGGACTCGATCGACCGCGACATCCTGCACATCCTGCACACGGACGGTCGCGCGTCGATACGGTCCGTGGCCGAGCGCGTCCATGTGTCCCGGGCCAACGCCTACGCACGCATCAACCGGCTCATCGACGACGGCGTCATCCGTGGCTTCGGAGCCCGGATCAACCACGAGCGGGCAGGCCAGGGCGCGTCCGCCTACATCACGCTCAAGATCGTCCAGAACACCTGGCGCACGGTCCGCGAACATCTGCGCACCCTGCCGGGCGCCTCGCACATCGCGCTGGTCAGTGGGGACTTCGACGTACTGCTCCTGGTGCACACGCCGGACAACCGCGCGCTGCGCGAGCTGGTCCTCACCCGGCTGCAGTCCATCCCCGAAGTGCTCAGCACGCGTACGCTGCTGGTCTTCGAGGAGGACGACCTGGATCCGGAGAGCTGACCGGGCCGGGGAGCTGAACCGTCAGCCGCCGCTGCGCAGCCCCGCGAAGGCCAGCTGCACGACGGCGTCGGCGACCTGCTCGCCCGAGGAGGCACCACGGGCGTCCGGGCGGTACCACTCCACAATGGAGTTGATCATCCCGAAGAGCAGCCGGGTGGCGAGGCGCAGCTCGACGTCCGAGCGCAGGTCGCCGTCGGCCACGGCCTCCTTGAGCAGGTCGGCGACCTGCTGGTCGAACTCCCTGCGCCGCTCCATCGCCCACCGCTCGGTGTCGGTGTTGCCGCGCACGCGCAGCAGCAGCGTCACATAGGGCAGTTCCGCGATCAGCACCTCGACGGTGCGGCGCGTGACGTGCTCCAGGCGCTGTACCGCGGTGCCCACGCGCGCGTGGTCCTCGGCGAGGATTCCGAAGAGCCCGTCGAGCGCGCGGCTCACCGCGCGGCGCAGCAACTCCTCCTTGCCGGAGACGTGGTGGTAGATCGAGGACTTGGAGATGCCGGCCGCCTTGGAGAGGTGCTCCATGGACGTGCCGTCGTAACCGCGCTCGTTGAAGACCCGGACCGCCACCGACAGGAGGGTGTCCGGGGTGTACGTGTCGCGCCTGGTGGTGGTCATGCGAAGTGGTCCTCTCGCGCTGCCGCCCGGCGTAGCGCCTGGGACGGCGCGTAGCGGCCGGTGGGGTACTCCAGGTGCAGGCGTTCCAGGGTGCCGGCGGCCCAGTTCGCGCCGAGTTCCTCGCCCCACGCGAGAGGCCCGCGTGGGTAGTTGACCCCCAGGCGCATCGCCGTGTCGATGTCCTCCCTGTTGGCGACACCGCGCGCGACGGCGTCATGGGCGAAGTCCACGAGCATGGCGACGGTACGGGCCACGATCATCCCCGGGACATCGGCGACGACGCTGACCTGCTTGCCCAGCGCCTGGAAGAGGCCCACCGCCTCGCGGAGCTGGTCCTCGCTCACCGTCACGGCGGGCGCCAGGGCGATCCTGGTCGCGGAACGGTAGTCGAGCGCCAGATCGAAGTGGATCACCGGCGCCTCGGCGTCGTCCGCCGCGGAACCGTCGGCCAGGAAGAGCCGCACACCGCTGGGCAGTTCGATCCAGCCGGGGAAGTCGGGGTCGATCGGCTCCTTGTACGCGACGTCGATCCCGGAGCCGTCGATCAGCTCCGCAAGGGCGTGCGCCTGAAACAGCTCGCCGTGCACCGCGACGGACGCCGGGGCCGGTGCGGGCGCCGCCGTGTGCGGCTCCGCGCGCGGGGCGTCGTCCCCATACGCGTACCAGCCCTGCCCGGACTTGCGGCCCAGGCGGCGTGATTCGACGAGGCGGCGCTGGGCGAGCGCCGGGGTGAACTTGGGGTCCTGGAAGAAGGACTCCCACACGGAGCGGGTGACGGCCTCGTTCACGTCTTGGCCGATGAGGTCCGTCAGCTCGAAGGGGCCCATCTTGAAGCCGCCGGACTCGCGCAGGACGGCGTCGATGGTGGCCGGGTCGGCGGCCCGCTCCTCGTAGACGCGCAGCGCCTCGGCGTAGAAGGGCCGGGCGATCCGGTTGACGATGAAGCCGGGGGTGTCCGCGCTGCGTACAGGCGTCTTGCCCCAGGTCCGGGCCGTCTCGTACGCGCGCGTGGCGGCCGTTTCGTCGGTCGCGAAGCCGCTGACGACCTCGACGAGGGGGAGGAGCGGCGCGGGGTTGAAGAAGTGCAGGCCGACGAAGCGTCCGGGCTTCTTGAGCGTGCCGGCGATGGCGGTGACGGAGAGGGACGACGTGTTCGTGGCGAGGAGGCACTCCTCGGCGACGATCTCTTCCAGCTCTTCGAAGAGGCGCTGCTTCACGGACAGTTCCTCCAGGATCGCCTCGATGACGAGTCCGCACCCGGCCAGCTTGGCGAGGCCGGCGACCGGTGCGAGCCGGTCTCCCGCGGCGGACCGGTCGGCGGCGGTGATCCTGCCCTTGTCGACGAGCCGGTCGAGGCGTGCGGCGATCGCGGCGGCCGCGGTCTTCGCCCGGCCGTCGACGGCGTCGTACAGCCGCACGGGGTGGCCCGCCAGCAGGGCTACCTGGGCGATGCCCTGCCCCATGGTGCCGGTGCCGACCACGGCAACGGGGCTGCTGAGCTCGAGTGCTGTCATGCTCGCGATCCTCCCGCACGAGGTGTCCGCCGGAGGGTGCGGGGTGCCCGGCGAGAAGTTGTCCACAGGTTCGGCGGACCCCCTTGTCCCGACCGATCGTTCGGTTACTCTAGCTCTGTCTGTCCGTTCCTGCCCACCGCCCTGCCCAGCTCGCCGGCTCGACGAAGAGCCGGCTCGACGAGGAGTTGGTCCCCTATGGCCGCCGAACTCACCGCGCACCAGCTGATCGCCACGCACCGGCCCACACTCGACCAGGCGCTGGAGACGATCCGCACGCGCGCGTACTGGTCGCCGCACCCCGAGCACCCCAAGGCCTATGGAGAGAACGGCAGCCTGAGCCTGCCCGAGGGCAAGGCCGCCTTCGACGCGCTCCTGGGCAGCCGATTCGACCTCGACCAGCCGGGCACGGACGACTGGACCGGCGCGGAAGTCTCGCCGTACGGCCCCGAGTTGGGCATCACCTATCCCCACCCGGACATCGACACACTGCTGCCTGCGATGCGTGCCGGGATGCGCGCCTGGCGCGACGCGGGCGCGGAAGTGCGCGCGATGGTGTGCCTGGAGATCCTGTCGCGCGTCAGCGCGCGCACGCACGAGCTGGCGCACGCGGTCATGCACACCAGCGGCCAGGCCTTCATGATGGCCTTCCAGGCGGGCGGACCCCACGCCCAGGACCGCGGCCTCGAAGCGGTGGCGTACGCGTACGTCGAGCAGTCCCGCACCCCCGACAACGCCGAGTGGTCCAAGCCCCAGGGCAAGCGCGACCCGATCGGCCTGAACAAGCGTTTCACGCCCGTGGCCCGCGGCATCGCGCTCCTGATCGGCTGCAACACCTTCCCGACGTGGAACGGCTACCCCGGCCTGTTCGCCTCCCTGGCCACCGGCAACCCGGTCCTGGTCAAGCCCCACCCACGCGCGGTGCTCCCGCTCGCGCTGACCGTGCGCATCGCGCGCGAGGCCCTCGCCGACGCGGGCTTCGACCCGAACCTGGTGTGCCTGGCCGCCGAGCGACCGGACGAAGGAATCGCCAAGACCCTCGCCGTGCGCCCCGAGATCAAGATCATCGACTACACGGGTTCGACCGCCTTCGGTGACTGGCTGGAGGCCAACGCCCGCCAGGCGCAGGTCTACACGGAAAAGGCCGGTGTGAACACGGTCGTCGTCGACTCGACGGACAACTACAAGGGAATGCTGGCCAACCTCGCCTTCTCCTTGTCGCTGTACAGCGGCCAGATGTGCACGACCCCGCAGAACCTCCTGATTCCCCGGGCCGGCATCACGACGGACGCCGGAGCGAAGACGTACGACGACGTGGTGTCCGACCTCGCCGCGTCGGTGAACGGCCTGCTCGGCGACGACGCCAGGGCGAACGGCATCCTCGGCGCCCTGGTCAACCCGGACGTGAAGGCCCGCCTGGAGGCGGCGGCCGGTCTCGGTGAAGTGGCCCTCCCCTCACGGGAGATCAACAACGCGGAGTTCCCGGACGCCGTGGTCCGCACCCCCGTCATCGTCAAGCTGGACGGCGCGAAGCCGGACGCCGAGGCGGTCTATCTGAACGAGTGCTTCGGCCCCGTCTCGTTCGCCGTCGCGGTCGACTCGGCGTCGGACGCCGTGGAGCTGCTGCGCCGCACGGTGCGCGACAAGGGCGCCATGACGGTCGGCGCGTACACGACGTCGGAGGAGGTGTCCGGCGCCGTGGAGGAGACCTGCCTGGAGGAGTGCGCCCAGCTCTCCTTGAACCTCACGGGCGGCGTCTATGTGAACCAGACGGCGGCCTTCTCGGACTTCCACGGCTCGGGCGGCAACCCCGCAGCGAACGCCGCCCTGTGCGACGGCGCCTTCGTGGCCAACCGCTTCCGCGTGGTGGAGGTGCGCAGGGACGCCTGATGTCCGGCGGCGGGCTCAGGCCTCCGTGCCCGGAGGCCTGCCCGCCGACCCCGCCGACCAGTGGAAGAGCGTCATTCCGACGCTGGTGGCCAGGTTGTAGCTGGAGACCTGGGGCCGCATCGGCAGCGACACCAGATGGTCGGCGCGCTCCCGCAGCCGCGCGGACAGGCCACTGCGCTCCGACCCGAAGGCCAGTACGGCATCGTCCGGCAGCTTGAGACCGCGGATGTCCTCGCCTTCCGCGTCGAGCGCGAAGACGGGCCCCGGCGGCAGCTCGGCGACGTCCACCCGCTCGACGGCCGTGGCGAAGTGCAGGCCCGCGCCACCGCGTACGACCGTGGGATGCCAGGGGTCGAGCGTGCCCGTCGTGACGACTCCCGTCGCCCCGAACCCCGCAGCGAGCCGGATGACGGCCCCGGCGTTGCCCAGATTGCGGGGGTCGTCGAGGACGACGACCGGCGCGGCCCTCGGCATCCGGGCCAGCGCGTCCAGGTTGGCCGTCCGGGAAGGGCGTACCGCGAGGGCGGCCACGCCCGTGGGATGCAGACGCGGCACAAGGGCGCGCAGAGCGCTGTCCGGGACTTGGACGAGGAGTTCGTCCAGGACATCCTTCACGTCGGGCGCGAGCTCGTCGGCGAGGGCATGGACAGCGGCCCTGTCGCTCGTCAGTGCCGAGGGAATCAGCGCTCCGAAGCGCAGCGCGTGCTTGATGGCGTGGAAGCCGTCGAGCAGCACGGAGGCCTCGGCGGCCGTCCGCCAGTCACGCACGGCCCCGTCCGGATCACGCCGGCGCGTCGCGTTCATCCGGCGTACGCCCTGCTCACCGCTGGTACGGCGCCGCTCATCCCGTGTACGTCCCGCTCATCCCGTGTACGTCCCGCTCATCGCTTGTACGTCCCGCTCATCGCTTGTACGTCCCGCTCATGAACGGAAAGCCTACGCGCGCGTGCTCGGTGGCTTCCCCGGCCGGCTCCTCGTCCGCCCCGCGCTGCCCCGGCACCTCGCCACCCCGACCAAACCGCGACAACAGCGCTCCACGCGCGCGTGCCGTCCATCCGCCGACGCGGCGCAGGAATGACGTCGGCAGGAACACGGCATCGGCCGCGATCATCGCCAGCGAGAAGAACGGCAGGCCGAGAACGACCGCGATGACCGCGTGCTCGAAGATCATGGCGGCCAGGAGGACGTTCTTAACCCGCCTGTTGAAGAGGGTGAAGGGGAAGGCGACCTGCACGGCGACCGTCCCGTACGTCACCAGCATCACCATGAGGCCGTGTGAGGCGAGCAGGTCGGAGAGCGCGGGCCAGGGGGAGAAGTAGTCGAGACGCAGCGGGTAGTAGATGGCCGTGCCGTCCTGCCAGCGGCTGCCCTGGATCTTGTACCAGCCGGCCGTCGCATAGATCAGACACGCCTCGACCATGATCACCAGCAGCGCGGCGTTGTGCGCGAGCTTGACGATGACGTCGAGCAGCTTGCGCGCCTCACCGTCGGGCGCGCGCCGTCCGACGGCCCACCACAGGCCGTGCGCGAGCCACAGACCCCAGAAGAGCAGCAGCCAGCCACCGCTGAGCTCCCCCATGAACGTCACCAAGGAGAGGCCGAGCCCGAGGAGCCACCACAGCACGGGCCCGGCCTTGTCGACGGGCTGTGCCGTCCTGGCCGGATCGACCGGCGTCGTTCCTTGGTCGACGGAGGCGGCACGCGCGCGTGCCGCTCGCAGGGCGTCCAGCGACCAGACCTGGCCACAGCGCGTGAACACCAGGTAGGTGGCCATGAGGTGGATGACGTTGTCGCCGCCGTCGCCCATGAAGATGGAGCGGTTCTGCAGCGAGAGCACACCGATCATGAAGAGCACGGACATCGTGCGCGTGCGCCAGCCGAGCATCAGCAGGACGCTGCTCAGGACGGCGAGTACGTACACGGCCTCGAACCAGATGCGTCCGTCGGACCACATCAGGGCCGTGAAGGCGTCGTTCTCCGCGATGAGCTGCTGGGCCATGTCCCAGCTCCACGGGCTTTCGGGCCCGTACAGCTCATGGCGGTGGGGGAGTTCGCGCAGCAGGAAGAGCAGCCAGGTGGCGGCGAACCCGATGCGGACCACGGCGGTCTGGTAGGGGCCGAGAGCGGACGCCGTGACCCGTTCCATGCCGCGCCCGAGCAGGGAGCCGAAGCGGTTCATCGGGCATCCCTCTCGGACTTCCAGGCCTCGCCCAGAGGCATGTCGTCGGGCGCCACGGACCACCACGGCAGCTGGCGGAGCACCGGCTTCGTCGAGACCTTCTCATCGCTCCACTCGGGGGGCGGCACGTTCGTGGTCCTGGAGCGGACCTGGACGCGGTCGATGGTGGCGCCCTTGCCGAGTGGCTCCTCACGATCGATGCGCATCATCACGATGCGGCGGATGTAGCGCTCCGAGAGCTCCCCGCGCAGACCGCGGGGACGATTCTGCGCGTCATGAGCACCGACGTAGAAGTCCCAGGCCCTGCGCAGTTCGTTCTGCTGCGTGTGGCTGGGCAGCAGATTGCCGTCGATGGCGGCGCCGTCGCGCGCGGAGAGGTCGTACCAGCCGGTGGTCCGGGTCGTTCCGCTGTCCGTGCGCATCTCGGCACGGGCCTGCACCGCGATGTTCTGCTGCATCGGGTTCGGGGCGAAGAGCTTCCAGTTCTGCTCGAACTCGGGATAGATCCAGTCGTCGACGGCCTGCCCGTGCTGCTTGGTCATGGTGTTCGCGGGGGCGACATGGAGAAAGAGCATCCCGACGTGGACGCAGGCCGTGACGGCGATGAGCGCGAGCGCGAGCGCGGCGACCACCTGGTAGCGCGGGGAGAGGGCTGCGATACCGGCGCGGGGCGGGGGCGGGGCCGTCACGGACTCCGAGGATGGGGGCGGCGGCTCGTTCGCGTTGTTGTCTTTCGCGTCCATTCCGCCCCGATTCCCGATCCCGCACGGTGGTGCGCCCGTCGGCCCGCCCGTCACACGGCTCTCTACCGCCCGTCGCAGCGGAACGGTACTCATGCCGACGCGCCAGTTACAGCGTCCGTGAAGTTATCCACAGGGTTGACACCTTATGGCGCTGAGCCGCACCATTGAATTCCACGAACCGAACGATCGGTCGGTAGCCAGCTAGAGGTCGAGGGGGACCGCGATGGCGACAGCAGCCGAGCATCAGACGGCCCGGTCCGAGCCGGACCGGGCAGCGGGCGATGACGCACGCACGGCGGCCCATGAAGCGGCCTTCGACGCCGCCGTCGCGGCCGACGAACGCATCGAGCCGCGGGACTGGATGCCCGACGCGTATCGCGCCTCGCTGGTCAGGCAAATAGCGCAGCACGCACACTCCGAGATCATCGGCATGCAGCCGGAAGCCAACTGGATCACGCGCGCCCCCTCCCTGCGGCGCAAGGCGATCCTGATGGCCAAGGTGCAGGACGAGGCCGGTCACGGCCTGTATCTGTACAGCGCCGCCGAGACCCTCGGCACCAGCCGCGACGAGCTGCTCGACAAGCTGCACTCGGGCCGCCAGAAGTACTCGTCGATCTTCAACTACCCCACCCTGACCTGGGCCGACGTGGGCGCGATCGGCTGGCTGGTGGACGGCGCCGCGATCACGAACCAAGTCCCTCTCTGCCGCTGTTCCTACGGCCCCTATGCCCGCGCCATGGTCCGCGTCTGCAAGGAGGAGTCGTTCCACCAGCGCCAGGGGTATGAATCCCTGCTCGCCCTCAGCCGGGGCACCGAGGCCCAGCACGCGATGGCGCAAGACGCGGTGGACCGCTGGTGGTGGCCCTCCCTGATGATGTTCGGCCCGCCCGACGACGAGTCGTCGCACTCCGAGCAGTCGATGACCTGGAAGATCAAGCGCCACTCGAACGACGAGCTGCGCCAGCGCTTCGTGGACATCTGCGTCCCCCAGGCCGAGTCCCTCGGTCTCACGCTCCCCGACCCGGACCTGGTGTGGAACGAGGAGCGAGGGCATCACGACTTCGGCCCGATCGACTGGACGGAGTTCTGGGCGGTCCTCAAGGGCAACGGCCCCTGCAACGAACAGCGGATCACGCAGCGCAGGACCGCGCATGAAGAAGGAGCCTGGGTGCGCGAGGCAGCAGCGGCGTTCGCCGCCAAGCACGGGGAGGCGAAGGCATGAGCAGCTCGACCGACTGGCCGCTGTGGGAGGTGTTCGTGCGCTCCCGCCGCGGGCTCTCCCACACTCACGCGGGCAGCCTGCACGCGCCGGACGCGGAAATGGCCCTGCGCAACGCCCGCGATCTGTACACCCGCAGAAGCGAAGGCGTCTCGATCTGGGTCGTGCCGTCCACACAGATCACCGCCTCCTCGCCCGACGAGAAGGACTCCTTCTTCGAACCGGCGGGCGACAAGCCCTACCGCCACCCGACCTTCTACGACATCCCGGACGGGGTGAAGCACCTGTGACCCCGCCGCCGGCCCCGACGGCCACCGCAGCCGCCCTCGCCCTGGGTGATGACGCGCTGGTGCTCTCGCACCGGCTGGGGGAGTGGGCGGGCCACGCGCCCGTCCTGGAGGAAGAGGTCGCCCTCGCGAACATCGCCCTCGACCTGCTCGGCCAGGCACGCGTCCTGCTCTCCCTGGCAGGGGACGAGGACGAACTGGCCTACCTGCGCGAGGAACGGGCCTTCCGCAACCTCCAGCTGGTCGAGCAGCCGAACGGCGATTTCGCCCACACCATCGCCCGCCAGCTCTACTTCTCCACGTACCAAACCCTGCTGTACGGCCAGTTGGCGAGCGGGGACTCCACGTTCGCCCCGCTGGCGGCGAAGGCGGTCAAGGAAGTCGCCTATCACCAGGACCACGCGGGGCAGTGGACGCTGCGGCTCGGTGACGGTACGGCGGAGAGCCATGAGCGGATGGAGCGCGGACTCGACGCGCTCTGGCGATTCACCGGTGAGATGTTCCAGCCGGTGGAAGGCCTCGACGGGGCGGGCGGGTTGGACGGGGCGGACGAAGGAGCGGGCGTCGACTGGCAGACCCTGCGCACGAGTTGGACCGCTTCGGTGACCGCCGTCATCGAGAAGGCGACTCTGACCGTGCCCGTCGGCCCCCAGGAAGGGGCCTGGGCCGCGGGCGCGGGACGCCAGGGCCTGCACACCGAATCCTTCGGGCGGATGCTCGCCGAGATGCAGCACCTGCACCGCAGCCACCCGGGGGCGTCATGGTGACCACCGCCCTCGAAGAGGAACTCATGGCCCTCGCGGGCTCCGTGCCCGACCCGGAGCTACCGGTCATCACGCTGGCCGAGCTCGGAGTCCTGCGCGGCGTGCACGTCCGCGGCATCGGCAAGGTCGACGTCGAGCTGACCCCCACGTACACCGGCTGCCCGGCCATAGAGACCATGATCGCCGACATCGAGCAGGTCCTGCGTGAGCGCGGCATGGCGGAGGTCTCCGTGCGCACCGTGCTCTCCCCCGCCTGGTCGACGGACGACATCAGCGCCGAGGGCCGCCGCAAGCTCGCCGAGTTCGGCATCGCGCCCCCGCGCCCGCACAGCGCCGACGGACCGATACCCCTCACCCTCTCCGTCCGCTGCCCGCACTGCGGCTCGACCGACACCGAACTGCTCAGCCGTTTCTCGTCGACCGCCTGCAAGGCGCTGCGCAGGTGCGCCGCCTGCCGTGAACCGTTCGACCACTTCAAGGAGTTGTGATGGCCCGCTTCCACCAGCTCCGGGTAGCGGCGGTCGAGCAGCTCACCGACGACTCCGTGACGCTGACCTTCGAGGTGCCCCCCGACCTGCGCGAGGAGTACCACTTCGTGGCGGGCCAGCATCTCGCCGTCCGCCGCTTCGTCGACGGCACGGAAATCCGGCGTACGTACTCGATCTGCGCGCCCGCGCCCCACCCCGAGAGCCCCTCGGAGCCACGGACCCTGCGGGTCGGGGTGCGCTTCGTCGAAGGCGGCGCCTTCTCGACGTACGCCCTCAAGGAAGTCGCCGTCGGCGATGTTCTCGATGTGATGACCCCGGCCGGTCGCTTCACACTGGAGCCTGCGCCCGGGCGCTATGCGGCAGTCGTCGGCGGCAGCGGGATCACACCGGTGCTCTCCATCGTCACGACGCTCCTGGAGCGCGACCCGCAGGCCACGTTCTGCCTCATCCGGAGCGATCGCACCGCCGCGTCGACGATGTTCCTGGAGGAGGTCGCCGACCTCAAGGACCGCTGGCCGGACCGCTTCCAGCTGGTCACGGTGCTCTCCCGCGAGGAACAGCAGTCGGGGCTCGACTCCGGACGGCTCGACGAGGAGCGGCTGGGCAGACTGCTGCCCGCACTGCTGCCGGTCGATGAGGTCGCGGGCTGGTTCCTGTGCGGTCCGTTCGGTCTGGTGCAGGGTGCGGAGAAGACACTGCGCGGGCTAGGCGTGACGCGTCAGCGCATCCACGAGGAGATCTTCCACGTGGACGGCGGCCTCGCCTCTCCGATACCCGCCGCGACGGCGACCGCCCCCGCGCACAGCACCGTGACGGTGACGCTCGACGGCCGCTCCGGCACCTGGCCGGTCCAGGACGGGGAGTCCCTCCTCGACACCGTGCTGCGCAACCGCGCGGACGCGCCGTACGCCTGCAAGGGCGGGGTGTGCGGGACCTGCCGGGCCTTCCGGGTCTCGGGTGAGGTGCGGATGGACCGCAACTTCGCGCTGGAGCCGGAGGAGACCGAGGCGGGATATGTGCTCGCGTGTCAGTCCCATCCGGCCACGGCCACAGTGGAGTTGGACTTCGACCGCTGAGAGCCCCGAGCGCAGGCGTGTTCCCTTCCCGTAGAACCTGTTCTATCTTGACGTCTTATCTTGACGGTTCGTCAGACCCATCGGCGCAGTAGCCGGAGACAGACCAGATACAGACAAGAGACAGAAGCCTGGCCGGTGCGCGGGAGGACAAGCAGTGGACTTCACCTTCACCGAGGAACAGCAGGCAGCCGTCGAGGCGGCGAAGGCACTCTTCGCCTCCGTCGCGCCCGACGGCGTGCCGAGCCCCGCCCTCGTACCGGGCGCCGTCGCCGAGGACTTCGACCGCGCGCTGTGGACCAAGCTCGCCGGAGCGGACCTGCTGAGCCTGCTCCTCGACCCCGAGTACGGCGGCGCGGGCCTGGACGTCATCGCCCTCTGCCTGATCCTGCGCGAGTCCGCGAAGAAGCTCGCGCGGGTCCCACTCCTGGAAAGCAGCGCCGCCGCCTATGCCGTACAGACATACGGCAGCGCGGAGTTGAAGCAGCGTCTCCTGCCGGGAGCCGCCCGCGGGGACCTCGTCCTGACCATCGCGTCGAACGGCCGCAGCGGACACGACCCCGCCGAACTCGCCGTCACCGCACGGCAGGACGGCGAGGACTGGCTGCTCGACGGCACCCAGACAGCCGTGCCCTGGGCACAGAACGCCGACCTCATCGTGGTGCCCGCCCACACATCGGCCGGCCGGACCGTCCTCGCACTGATCCCCCGCGCGCACGAAGGCCCCACCCTCGCCGAGCAGGTCTCCACGAGCGGTGAGCACCTGGGCGAGCTCGGCCTGGAATCCGTACGGATCGGCGACGCCGACGTCATCCAGGCCGAAGGGGCCTGGGACTGGCTGCGCGATCTGCTCACCACCGGGACCTGCGCCCTCGCGCTCGGTCTCGGCGAGGGCGTGCTGAGCATGACCAGCGAATACACCGGCAAACGCGAGCAGTTCGGCTTCCCCGTCGCGACCTTCCAGGCGGTGGCCGTGCAGGCAGCCGACCGTTACATCGACCTGCGCGCCATGGAGGTCACCCTCTGGCAGGCCGCCTGGCGCATCAGCACCGGCGCGAGCGGCGCCCTGCCCGCCACGGGAGACGTCGCCGTCGCCAAGATCTGGGCGTCGGACGGCGTACGCAGAGTGGTGCAGACGGCGCAGCACCTGCACGGCGGCTTCGGATCCGACACCGACTACCCCCTGCACCGCTACCACGCGTGGGCCAAACAACTGGAGCTGTCCCTCGGCCCGGCAGCGGCACACGAGGAGGCACTGGGCGAACTACTGGCCGCCCACCCACTCGGCTGAGGACGCGGGAACGGCCGAAGCCTCGTACGGCTGAAGACGCGAACGCCAGAAGACGCGAACGGCTGGAGTGTCGAACCGCTGGAGTGTCGAGCCGCTGGAGTGTCGAACCGCTGGAGTGTCGAGCCGCTGGAATTTGACCGGCTGACGGCGTCGCTGAGCTAGATCACGACGCCCGGGCCGCCCTTGTCGTCGACGACAGGTCGACCCGCGGCCTCCCAGCTCTGCATGCCGCCGTCGACGTTCACCGCGTCGACACCCTGCTGGACGAGGTACATGGCGACCTGCGCCGAGCGGCCGCCGACCCGGCAGATGACGTTGACCTTGCCGTCCTGCGGCGCGGCCTCGGTCAGCTCCCCGTAACGGGCGACGAACTCGCTCATCGGGATGTGCAGCGCGCCCTCTGCGTGCCCTGCCTGCCATTCCTCGTCCTCGCGGACATCAAGAAGAAAGTCGCCGCTCGCGAGGTCGTCGACGCCGACCGTGGGCACGTGAGATCCGAAAGCCATGCCTCCGACGCTACCCGACGGGCTAGGCGGTCAGCCGCGCGAGTTCCGCCTCGCGCTCGGTGACCTGGGCGAGCAGCTGCTCGGCGATCTCGTCGAGGAGCTGGTCCGGATCGTCCGGCGCCATCCGCAGCATCGCGCCGATCGCACCCTCCTCCAGCTCGCGTGCGACCACGGAGAGCAGCTCCTTGCGCTGGGAGAGCCACTCAAGGCGTGCGTAGAGCTCTTCGCTCTTGCTCGGCCACCGCTGCTCGGCCACCGGGCCGGCCGCCCACTCGTCGGACAGTTCCCGCAGCAGGGGCTCGTCCCCACGCGCGTAGGCGGCGTTCACCCGCGTGATGAACTCCTCGCGGCGGCCACGTTCCTGGTCGTCCTGAGCCAGGTCGGGGTGGGACTTGCGGACGAGCTCGCGGTAGAGCTTGCGGGCCTCGTCGCTGGGCCGCACCCGCTGCGGCGGCCGCACCGACTGATCGGTCAGCATCGCGGCGGCCTCCGGATACAGACCGTCGCCGTCCATCCAGCCGTGGAACAACTCCTCGACCCCCGGCATCGGCATGACCCGCGCCCGTGCCTCGTCCGCCCTGCGCCGGTCCTCGGGGTCACCACTGCGGGCGGCCAGAGCCTCGGCGATCTCGGCGTCCAGCTCGTCGAGGCGCGCGTACATCGGGCCGAGCTTCTGGTGGTGGAGCCGGGAGAAGTTCTCCACCTCGACCCGGAACGTCTCGACGGCGATCTCGTACTCGATCAGCGCCTGCTCCGCCGCCCGGACCGCCTTCTCAAGACGGTCCTCCGGCCGCGCGGCGCCCTCCTGCCCCGCCGCCGTCCCGGCCCCGTCAGGAGCCTCGCGACCGGCGGTCGCGGGCCCGGGGTCGGGCGTCTGGGGCTGCGTGGGCTCGGCTTCCGGGGTCGTCACCCGTCCAGCCTAGGCCACCGCGCCACCACCCCGACCGAGCGGCAGGCAACGCCGCCGGGCTGACCGGACACCGCCACCGGGCCATCGGGGCCACGCCGCCTGGGGCCTAGCTCGGCCTCGCCGGACGCCCTTGCCGGTGGCCTTCTACTGGGGGCCCTCCCCCCTCCCTCCCCCTCCCCACCCCCTCACTCCCTCCTCACACCCCCGCCTCCGCCGCCACCCGTCCCTCCTTGACCGCGCGGACCAGTTCCGTGTGGTCCGCCTCCGTGCGGTTCGCGTACGTCACCGCGAACGCGGCCACCGCCGTGTCCAGCTCGTCGTTCTTGCCGACGTACCCAGCGATGAGCCGAGGGTCGGCGCTGTGCGCGTGCGCGCGGGCCAGCAGAGCTCCCGTCATCCGGCCGTAGTCGTCCATCTGGTCGGCTGCCAGCGCCGCCGGGTCCACGCTGCCCTTGCGGTTCCTGAACTGCCGTACCTGGAAAGCCCGCCCGGCCACCGTCGTCCACCCCAGCAGGAAGTCGCTGACCACCTGCATCCGTTTCTGCCCCAGCACCACCCGGTGTCCTTCGTGCGTGACCGAAGGCGCCGTGAAGCCGACCGTGGGCAGATGCGGAAGCAGGGCGGAGGGACACGCCTCCTTGACCTGGAGCACCAAGGGCTCACCCCGGTGGTCGAGCAGCAGCACCACGTACGACCGCAGGCCGACGCTGCCTGTGCCCACGACGCGGAACGCCACGTCCTGGATCGCGTACCGCGCGAGCAGCGGCAGCCGGTCCTCGGAGAGCGTGCCCACATATTCCTCGAGGGCGGAGGTGACCTCGGCCGCCTCCGCGTCCGGTATTCGCCGGAGCACCGGTGGGGCGTCGACGAAGCGGCGCCCCACGAGACCGTCCTCGTCCTCGACGCGCTCGGTCGACTTGGCGGCGAACCGGGCGCTCGTGTTCTGCCGTGCCTTCTCGGAGACGCTTTCCAGCGTGCCGAGCAGGTCCCGCGCGTCGGTGTGCGAGACCAACTCCTCGTCCGCGATGGCGTTCCACGCGTCGAGCGCGGGGAGCTTCGCGAGCAGCCGCATCGTGCGCCGATAGGCACCCACCGCGTCGAACGCGGCTTCCCTGCAGACGTCCTCGCTCGCCCCCGCCTCTCGCCCCGCGAGCACGAGGGAGGCCGCGAGACGCTTCACGTCCCACTCCCAGGGCCCGTGCACCGTCTCGTCGAAGTCGTTCAGGTCAATGATGAGGCCGCCCCGCGCATCGCCGTACAGACCGAAGTTCGCGGCGTGGGCGTCACCACATATCTGGGCGCCGATCCCCGTCACGGGGGTTCGCGCGAGGTCGTACGCCATCAGGCCGGCGGCTCCGCGGAGGAAGGCGAAGGGCGACGCGGCCATCCTGCCCATCCGGATGGGCGTGAGCTCGGGGAGTCTGCAGCGGTTGGACTCCTCCACGGCGTCGACGGGATCGGGACGGCCCTCGTCCTCGACGAACCGCTCGTGCGAGGCACGGCTGACGCGTGCCCGCAGCGCTTTGCCCTCCCGCTTCGGCGAAACCGTCGAACCGACCGCCCCCACCGGTCCCGCCGACCCCGACCCGCCCTGCAAGGACCGCTGAGCGAACCCCTTGACGTACGGAAGCCGCGCCCCAGCTGCCCCCGAACCACCGGGCCCCGCGCTGTCCGTGCCAGCCCCGCCGGTCCCCGCACTGTCGACACCAGCCCTGACCATTGCCTCGCCCCCGCATCCCCCGCGTCCGGCAGGCCCTCGTGGACCCGCCTGGAATCGAAGGTACCCCTGGGCGCCGGACGGCGTCAGAGCCTGTGGATAACCTCGTTTCCGCTCACCAATCCCCCCTCCTCCCTCTTCCTCCCCCTACTCCCTCCCGTCGCCTACGCCTACGCACCGCCGCTCTCTGCGCCCTCCGCCGGCTGCCATGCGGCCACCAGGTCGAGCAGCCCGGGAAAACGTGCGTTGAGATCGTCGATCCGTACCTGGCTGCGGCGTTCCAGTCCGTACTGGCGCTGCCGGGTGAGGCCCGCGTCCCGGAGTGCGCGGAAGTGATGGGTGAGTGAGGACTTCGGCCGGGCAAGGCCGAACCAGCCGCAGGAGTGGTCGAAGTCCTCGGAGTCGAGGAGGAGCTTGCGGACGATCCCCATCCGCAGCGGATCGCTCAGCGCCCCCATCACGACCTCGAGGCGCAGCTCTTCGACCGCCGGTTCAGCGAGAGGCGGGGGCGGATCGGTGAGGGCGGGCGGGATGTTGAACGTGGCCATCGGCATCTTCCTGTAACGCGGTACAAGCGCGGTCCCTATGTACGACTCCAATCGTACAGGAGGTATGTTCGACTCAACTCGTACTGGAGACAAGCAGGGGAGACGCAGTGACGGACGTACAAGCGGCGCCACATCAGCTAACGCCGCCGCATCAGCCGAAGAGCGCAAGCACCGGGAGCAGGGGCACGGCGGGTAGGGACTCGGGAAGCGCGACGGCCGCCCCCCGGTGGTGGATCTGGCTGGCCGCGTGGCCCGTCACCGCCGTCTTCGTCCTCTCCAACGCGGCGACACCGCTGTACGTGCTCTGGCAGCGTGACATCGGCTTCTCCAAGGGCATGCTGACCGTGATCTTCGCCTGGTACATCGTGGGGTTGATCGCTTCGCTGCTGGTCTCGGGAGTGGTCTCGGACCGCGTAGGACGCAAGCCCGTCCTGCTTCCCGCCATGGCGCTCGCCGCGGTGGCCTGCCTGATCTTCGCGACCGCGTCGTCAGTGGTCGCCCTGATCATCGCCAGGCTGTTCACCGGTATCGCGGTCGGAGCCGTGGTCTCCGCGGGCATGGCGGCGGTCTCGGATGTGGCAGGCCCGGCTCGTAAGCGGCTCGGCGCCCTGCTCGCGTCGTGCGCCATGGTCCTGGGCGCGGGCCTCGGCCCGCTCCTGGCCGGCGTGCTCTCAGAGACGGCCCCCGCGCCGACCGTGACGGTCTTCGTGGTGGAGATCGTCCTCCTCGCTGCGGCGTTCATGGCCGTCCTGCGCATGCCGCTGCCGAGGAAGTCCCGCTCCGCCAAGGGCGTCACCGAGGGTGCCCTCGATGGCGCCGCCACGGCCGGGGCGCCCACCCGGAAGGCATCCTGGCTCCGCGTCCCGGCAGTCCCGCGCGGCAACGGCAGCCAACTCCTCCTCGGCATCGCCGTGTTCGCCCCCGGCATCACCGCGACATCGTTCGTGCTGTCGCTGGGCCCCTCCCTGCTCTCCGGTCTCCTCGGCACCACCAGCCGCATCGTCGCCGGAGCCATGGCCTTCGTGATGTTCCTGGCCGCGACCGGGGTCCAGTTCGCGGTACAGAAGCTGCGGGTACGCACCATCCTGCTCGCCGGTGCGATGAGTACGACGGTCGGCATGGCCGCCCTGATGGCCGCCGTGCACACCTCGTCGGTCGGACTGCTGATCGCCGCTGCCCTGCTCGCGGGGGCCGGCCAGGGCACGGGCCAACTCGGCGGGCTCTCCCTGCTCAACGCCGTGGTGCCCTCGCAACGGCTGGCCGAGGCCAACGCGGCGCTCAATGTCGGGGGTTACGTGCCGGCCGGCATCCTCCCGGTCGCAGCCGGGTTCCTCAGCGACGCGGTCGGCCTGACCAGCGGCGCGACAATCTTCGGCATCGCCCTGGTGGCCATGGCGGTCTCCGGCGGCCTGGTGGTACTGGCCCGCCGCCAGGCCACCGAACCCGCATAGGCCCCGGCCCAAACGCCCCGGCCCAAACGCCCCGCCCGAACGCCTGCCCGAGTGCCCCACCCGAACGCCCCGGGATCACCTCCCCGAGCCCCGCCGACCGCACATACAGAACAGGCCCGGCAGTGACCTATCTCACCGCCGGGCCCCACTCCTGTGAGCACTCCCGTGAGTACTCCTGCGAGCCCCGAACCCACCCGGCCCGGAACGCGAAAGCGGGCCCCCACCAGGACTTGCATCCTGATGGAGGCGCGCTCCACATGGTGCGCGAGGGGGGAGTTGAACCCCCACGCCCTTTCGGGCACTGGAACCTGAATCCAGCGCGTCTGCCTATTCCGCCACCCGCGCATGGGTGTTGTCTTGGGTCTCTCACCGCTTCGCGCAGACACTGTGTGTGAACACTGTGTGGTGCGAGCGCCTTCCGACATCCAGAAGATTAGCACGCTGCCGAGGGTGGATTCACATCCGTATTCGGGGGCACCTGCCCAAGTGATCCGGGGGCACCTGCCCAGTAGATCCGGACGGAACCGGAGAGAACCAGGACCGACCGACTTGCGCCGTGCCCGGCGATGGTCCGCAGTCAGGTGCGGGACACTGGTTTGAGGCCCCCTCTTTGCCGCCCCTCTACGATCCCTGGTGGAGGAGCCTGAGAGGAGCCCGGAAGGATCCCGGAGCCCTGGTGCGGGCATGCCTTGTGAGAGGCGACACTCATCGACTGGGCGGACAGGGGGAACCAGCCGATTTCCCGGTGCGTGGATACGATCAGTAAGCAGTACCAGGATGACTACGACGGAGGAGGTGCCCCATGGGAGTCATGAAGAAGTTCGAGCAGCGACTCGAAGGTCTCGTCAACGGCACCTTCGCCAAGGTGTTCAAGTCCGAGGTCCAGCCCGTCGAGATCGCCGGCGCCCTGCAGCGCGAGTGCGACAACAACGCGACGATCTGGAACCGCGAGCGGACCGTCGTCCCCAACGACTTCATCGTGGAGCTCAGCGCGCCCGACTTCGAGCGGCTGAGCCCCTACTCGGGACAGCTCGGCGACGAGCTGTCCGGGATGGTGCGCGAGTACGCCAAGCAGCAGCGGTACAGCTTCATGGGCCCCATCAAGGTCCATCTGGAGAAGGCCGAGGATCTCGACACGGGTCTGTACCGGGTGCGCAGCCGCACGCTCGCGTCCAGCACCTCGCAGAGCCCCGAGCGCGCCCCGGCAGCCCCCACGGGCCCCGCGGGCGCCGGCCACAGCCCCGCCAGGCCCCCCGCGGGCGGAGGCGGTGGCTACGGCTATCCACAGCCCGCCCAGCCCGCAGGCCCTCCCCCCATGCCCACGGCGCCGCCCCCGGGTGGCCACGCGGGCGGGCCGGCACCGGTGCCGAGCCGTCCTCAGGGGCCCGGCGCGGGACCTCTTCCGGGTGGGCAGGTGCGGCGCTGGATCGAGATCAACGGCAATCGCCATCAGATCTCCCGCCCGACGCTGGTGCTGGGACGCAGCACCGACGCCGATGTGCGGATCGACGACCCCGGCGTATCGCGCCGGCACTGTGAGATCCGGACCGGAACGCCCTCGACGATCCAGGATCTCGGGTCTACCAACGGCATCGTGGTAGACGGGCAGCACACCACCCGCGCTACGCTCCGCGACGGCTCGCGGATCGTCGTGGGCCAAACCACCATCGTTTACCGGCAAGCCGAAGGGTGAAGCGGGGGCAATGTCAGAGCTGACCCTGACGGTCATGCGGCTGGGTTTCCTAGCCGTTCTGTGGCTGTTCGTGATCGTGGCCGTCCAGGTCATCCGCAGCGACCTGTTCGGTACGCGCGTCACACAGCGCGGCTCGCGCCGTGAGAACGCGCGACCGCAGCAGTCCGCACGCCAGCAACAGCAGGCGGCCGCCACACCGCCTCCCCAGCGCCAGCAGCAGGGCGGCGGCCGGCAGCGCCGTGGCGCCCCCAGCAAGCTGGTCGTGTCCGAAGGGATCCTCGCGGGCACGACGGTCGCCCTGCAGGGCCAGACGATCACGCTGGGCCGTGCGCACGATTCGACGATCGTCCTGGACGACGACTACGCGTCCAGCAGGCATGCCAGGATCTACCCGGACCGTGACGGCCAGTGGATCGTCGAGGATCTCGGGTCCACCAACGGCACGTATCTCGACCGGACCCGACTCACCACCCCGACGCCCGTTCCGCTGGGCGCGCCGATCCGCATCGGCAAGACCGTCATCGAGCTGCGGAAGTAGTACTACGTCATGACAGAGCGCGAGCGGAGCGAGCGAGCCGAAACGGCGGTCCAGACACTGGACGCCGGCGCGCTCCCGACCGGAGGGTGGGCACCGTGCGGATGTACCCGGAGCCGACGGGCGAGGTGCGCATGAGTCTGTCTTTGCGCTTCGCCGCCGGATCGCACAAAGGCATGATCCGGGAGGGGAACGAGGACTCCGGTTACGCCGGTCCGCGTCTCCTCGCGATCGCCGACGGCATGGGGGGCCAGGCCGCGGGTGAGGTGGCGAGCTCCGAGGTGATCTCGACGCTCGTCACCCTCGACGACGACGTGCCGGGGTCGGACATCCTCACGTCGCTCGGCACGGCCGTGCAGCGCGCCAACGACCAGCTGCGCCTGATGGTCGAGGAGGACCCCCAGCTCGAGGGCATGGGGACGACCTTGACCGCGCTGCTGTGGACGGGACAGCGCCTCGGTCTCGTACACGTGGGCGACTCGCGCGCCTATCTCCTGCGGGACGGCGTCCTCACGCAGATCACCCAGGACCACACCTGGGTGCAGCGCCTGGTCGACGAGGGCCGGATCACCGAAGAGGAAGCCACCACCCACCCGCAGCGCTCCTTGCTGATGCGCGCCCTTGGAAGTGGTGAGCATGTCGAGCCGGACCTCTCCATCCGCGAGGTCCGCGCCGGTGACCGGTACTTGATCTGCTCCGACGGTCTCTCCGGCGTCGTCTCCCACCAGACGATGGAGGACACCCTCGCGAGCTACCAGGGCCCCCAGGAGACCGTGCAGGAGCTCATCCAGCTCGCGCTGCGCGGCGGCGGCCCCGACAACATCACGGTGATCGTCGCCGATGTCCTGGACATCGACAGCGGCGACACCCTCGCGGGCCAGCTCTCCGACACCCCGGTGGTCGTCGGCGCGGTCGCGGAGAACCAGCTCCAGGCGCAGGACGACGGCGCCATGCAGACCCCCGCGGGCCGCGCTTCCGGTCTCGGCCGCCCCGTGCCGCCGCAGCCCTCCGGAGGCGGCTTCGGGCCGCCCGGCAGCGGCGACACGGCGAGTTACGCCCCCGAGGGGAGCTTCGGCGCGTACAGCGACGAGGACTTCGTGAAGCCCGGCGGCGGCCGCAAGTGGCTCAAGAGATCGCTCTACACCGTGCTCGCCCTGGCGGTCATCGGCGGCGGCCTGTACGGCGGCTACCGCTGGACCCAGACCCAGTACTACGTGGGCACGAACGACGAGAACGTCGCCCTGTACCGCGGCATCGACCAGGACCTGGCGTGGGTCAGCCTGTCGAAGGTCGAGGAGAACCACCCCGAGATCGAACTCAAGTACCTGCCGCCGTACCAGCGCAAGCAGGTCGAGGGGACGATCCCCGAGGGGAATCTCGACGACGCCAAGAGCAAGATCGAGGAGCTCGGCCTGCAGGCATCCGCCTGTGAGAAGGACGCCGAGCGCCGCGAGGCCGAGCGCGAGAACGCCAAGCCGGGCGAGGGTGAGGCGGGCGGCACGACCGGCCTTTCGGCCAAGGCGCCCACCGACAATCCGACCGACCCGGCGGACAAGAACGACCCGAACAACCCGAGCGACTCGACCGACGAGAAGAACAGCTCGACCGACAAGAACAAGTCCAAGACCGCACCGACTCCCACACCCGGCCCCAGCCTCTCCGAGGACGAGGAGAAGCTGGTCCCACTGTGCGGTAAGCAGTAAGCAGCCGTTGGGGGCCTTTGCACGCCATGAGCAGTAGCACTACACACACGTCGACCATCGGCGCGATCGGAGCGCCGAGCAGGCGCAACACCGAGCTCGCGCTCCTCGCGTTCGCCGTCGTCATCCCGCTGTTCGCCTACATCAACGTGGGCCTTGCGATCGACGGCGAACTGCCGCCCGGCATGCTCGGCTACGGCTGTGGCATCGGGCTGCTCGCTGCCGTCGGCCACATCGTGGTGCGCAAGTTCGCGCCCTACGCGGACCCGCTGCTGCTGCCGCTCGCGACGCTGCTCAACGGCCTCGGTCTGGTGGTCATCTGGCGCCTGGACCAGTCGGAGAAACTGCAGGCCCTCGCCAAGGCGGCAACCGGTTCCTTCAGCCCTTCGGCGCCGAAGCAGCTGATGTACTCGGCCATCGGCATCGCGCTCTTCGTGGGCGTGCTGCTGCTGCTCAAGGACCACCGCGTCCTGCAGCGCTACACGTACATCTCCATGGTCGCCGCACTCGTCCTGCTGCTTCTGCCGCTCGTGCCGGGTCTGGGCATGAACGTCTTCGGCGCAAGGATCTGGATCAGCGTCGGCGGATTCTCCATCCAGCCCGGTGAGTTCGCGAAGATCGTCATCGCGATCTTCTTCGCGGGTTATCTCATGGTGAAACGCGACGCGCTCGCCCTGGCCAGCCGCCGCTTCATGGGCATCTACCTGCCGCGTGGCCGTGACCTCGGTCCGATCATCGTGGTCTGGGCGATGTCCATCCTGATCCTGGTCTTCGAGACCGACCTCGGTACGTCACTGCTGTTCTTCGGCATGTTCGTCGTGATGCTGTACGTCGCCACGGAGCGCACCAGCTGGATCGTGTTCGGTCTGGTGATGTCCTCGGTCGGCGCCGTGGGCGTGGCCACGTTCGAGCCGCACGTGCAGGAGCGTGTGGACGCCTGGCTGAACCCCTTCTCCGACGCCGTCATCGCCTCGACGGGCAGTGACCAGATCGCCCAGTCCCTGATGGCGTTCGGCTCGGGCGGCGTACTCGGCACCGGCCTCGGCCAGGGCCACTCCGACCTGATCGGCTTCGCCGCCAACTCCGACTTCATCCTCGCCACCTTCGGCGAGGAGCTGGGTCTCGCCGGCGTCATGGCGATCCTGATGATCTACGGGCTGATCGTGGAGCGCGGTGTACGCACCGCGCTCGCCGCCCGCGACCCGTTCGGCAAGCTTCTGGCGATCGGCCTGTCCGGCGCCTTCGCGATCCAGGTGTTCGTCGTCTCCGGCGGCGTCATGGGCCTGATCCCGCTGACCGGTATGACCATGCCGTTCCTCGCGAACGGCGGTTCCTCCGTGATCGCCAACTGGGCGCTGATCGGGATCCTCATCCGCATCAGCGACACCGCCCGCCGCCCGGCACCGGCTCCCGCCCCCAACCCCGACGCCGAAATGACGCAGGTGGTCCGACCGTGAACAAGCCCCTGCGCCGGATCGCGGTCTTCTGCGGGCTGCTCGTCCTCGCCCTGCTCGCCAGGGACAACTGGCTTCAGTACGTACAGGCCGACACGCTGGCCGAGCACGACAAGAACCGCCGCGTCTCCATCGAGCGGTACGCCCAGCCGCGCGGCGACATCATCGTCGACGGCAAGGCCATCACCGGGTCCAAAGAGGCCGGCAGCGGTGACTTCAAGTACAAGCGGACGTACAAGAACGGGCCCATGTGGTCCCCCGTCACCGGCTTCGCCTCGCAGCGCATCGGCGCCACGCAGATCGAGTCCATCGAGGACGGCATCCTCACCGGCAACGACGACCGGCTCTTCTTCACCCGCAGCCTGGACATGATCACGGGCAAGAAGAAGGAGGGCGGCAACGCCGTCACCACCCTGAACGCGGCCGCGCAGAAGGCCGCGTACGACGGTCTGAAGGGCCGCGGCAAGGGCGCGGTCGCCGCGCTCGACCCGTCGACCGGCGCGATCCTGGCCCTGGCTTCCGCTCCTTCGTACGACCCCTCGACCTTCGCGGGCAACACGAACGAAGAGGCCGAGGAGTTCGGGAAGCTGGACAAGGACAAAGACCAGCCGATGCTCAACCGCGCCCTGCGCGAGACCTACCCGCCCGGCTCCACCTTCAAGGCGGTCACCGCCGCGGCGGCCCTCGAGCACGATCTGTACAAGGACGTCGACGCGCCGACCGAGTCCCCGCTGCCCTGGACGTTGCCCGACTCCCAGACGCCGCTGCCGAACGAGGGCGACATTCCCTGCAAGAACGCCTCGCTGCGTAACGCGCTGCGGGTGTCCTGCAACACCGTCTTCGGCAAGATCGGCTCGGACCTCGGCAAGGACAAGATGCTCGAGACGGCCGAGAAGTTCGGCTTCAATGAAGAGCAGTTCGTGCCCGTCCGTTCGAACGCCTCCGTCTTCCCCAAGAAGATGGACAGGCCGCAGACCGCGCTCTCCTCCATCGGCCAGTTCGAGACGGCCGCGACGCCGCTGCAGATGGCCATGGTCGCCTCGGCCATCGCCAACGACGGCAAGCTGATGGAGCCGTACATGGTCAGCGAGCTGCAGGCGCCGAACCTCGACGTGATCGAGAAGCACGCGCCCAAGGAGATGAGCCGGCCGCTGTCCGAGGAGAACGCCCAAAAGCTCCAGGACATCATGGAGACCGTCATCAACGACGGCACCGGCACCAACGCCAAGATCGACGGCGTCACCGTCGGCGGCAAGACCGGTACGGCCCAGCACGGCGTCGACAACAGCGAGAACCCCTACGCCTGGTTCATCAGCTACGCCAAGACCGACTCCGGTTCGCCGGTGGCCGTCGCCGTGGTCGTCGAGGACAGCAAGGCCAGCCGCGACGACATCTCCGGTGGTGGTCTGGCCGCCCCGATCGCCAAGGACGTGATGAAGGCGGTTCTGGACAGCAAGAAGTGACCCCCGTCACGGCCTCTTCACATCAGTGCACGTTGCGATACCGGTCCTGTATCGGGTGACGGTCGTGGCCGGGTCACGTAAGGCGAGCCGGGTACGGTATGCCCGGACAGCACACCGCCGGACCACACAAGGGTGCGGTCGGGACTGACGGAGAGGGCTGGATTAGCTATGGAAGAGCCGCGTCGCCTCGGCGGGCGGTACGAGCTGGGTCAGGTGCTCGGCCGAGGCGGGATGGCGGAGGTCTACCTCGCGCACGACACCCGCCTCGGGCGCACCGTGGCGGTGAAGACGCTGCGGGTCGACCTCGCGCGTGACCCGTCGTTCCAGGCCCGGTTCCGCCGTGAGGCCCAGTCGGCCGCCTCGCTCAACCATCCTGCGATCGTCGCGGTCTACGACACCGGCGAGGACTACGTGGACGGGGTCTCGATCCCGTACATCGTGATGGAGTACGTCGACGGCTCCACCCTGCGTGAGCTGCTGCACTCCGGGCGCAAGCTGCTGCCCGAGCGCGCCATGGAGATGACCATCGGCATCCTCCAGGCCCTGGAGTACTCCCACCGCAACGGCA
Source organism: Streptomyces sp. Je 1-332 (assembly GCF_040730185.1). NCBI lineage: Bacteria > Bacillati > Actinomycetota > Actinomycetes > Kitasatosporales > Streptomycetaceae > Streptomyces > Streptomyces sp. Je 1-332. The sequence goes on along the minus strand of NZ_CP160402.1, from coordinate 4,162,916 downwards.
TCGTCCACCGCGACATCAAGCCCGCGAACGTCATGCTGACGCGCAACGGCCAGGTCAAGGTCATGGACTTCGGTATCGCCCGCGCCATGGGCGACTCCGGGATGACGATGACGCAGACCGCGGCGGTCATCGGCACGGCGCAGTACCTCTCGCCGGAGCAGGCCAAGGGCGAGCAGGTGGACGCGCGAAGCGACCTCTACTCGACCGGCTGCCTGCTCTACGAGCTCCTCACGGTGCGCCCGCCCTTCGTCGGGGACTCCCCGGTGGCGGTCGCCTACCAGCACGTACGGGAAGAACCGCAGGCCCCGAGCGTCTTCGACGGCGAGATCACGCCCGAGATGGACGCCATCGTCCTGAAGGCCCTCACCAAGGACCCGGACTACCGCTACCAGTCGGCCGACGAGATGCGCGCCGACATCGAGGCCTGCCTCGACGGCCAGCCCGTCCAGGCCACCGCGGCCATGGGTGCGGTCGGTTACGGCGGCCACCCGGACGACCAGCAGACGGCGATGCTGCGCCCGCAGAACGGCGGGGGCGGCCAGACGTCGATGATGCCGCCGGTCGGCCCGGACGACGGCTATGACGATCATTCGCGCCGCCGACAGAAGAAGAGCAACACTTCTACGATTCTGCTGATCGTGGCGGGCTTGCTGGTCCTGGTGGGCGCGATCCTGATCGGGAAGTGGGCGTTCACCGGGGGCGGTGGCGGCAACGACTCGATCAAGGCTCCGAACTTCGTCGGTGAGACGCTGGCGGAGGCCAAGAAGTCCGCCAAGAACGTGGATCTCGTACTCGACGCCTCCGAGCACAAGCCGTGCGAGAAGTACCCGAAGGGTGAGATCTGCACCCAGGACCCGGGCGCCAACGCGACGGTCAACAAGGGCGACACGATCTCCGTGACGGTTTCCACGGGGGCGCCCAAGGTCTCCGTGCCCAAGGTCATCGGCCTGAACGTCGACACCGCCACAAAGAAGCTCGAGAGCCCCAAGTACCAGTTCGACGTCAATATCAAGCCTGTGGAGTCCTCCGGTACGCCGGACGAGGTCCTCGACTCGGACCCGGTCTTCGGCAGCGAGGTGGAGAAGGGCAGCAAGATCACCCTTGAGGTGGCCAAGGAGGCCGACAAGGCCACGGTCCCCGACGTCACCGGCAAGACCTGCGAAGAGGCCAAGGCGCAGCTGGAGTCCAATGACCTCGTCGGCACCTGCGAGGAGGAAGAGAGCGACACGGTCGAGGCCGGCAAGGTCATCTCGCAGAGCCTCACCCCGCAGAGCCAGGCCGACCGGGGTTCGACGGTGAAGCTGCAGGTCGCCAAGAAGGCCGAGCAGGCATCCGTCCCGGCCCTCACCGGTCAGAAGCTCAAGGACGCCCGCAAGGCGGTCGAGGACGCCGGTCTGACGGTCGGCACCATCACCGGTCCGCAGGATGACGAGGCCCTCGTGGTCCTCTCGGATCCGCCCGCGGGTCAGCAGGTCGCACCCGACACCGCGATCAACCTGACCACGGCGGGCGGCAACCCGGGCGACAACGGCGGAGGCAACGGCGGGGAGGACGGCGGAGGCTTCATCGGAGGCAACGCCGGCTTCTCCCGCAACAACGAGGACTAGCCCCTTCCGGGCCCGTCCTCGTTCAGTACACGAAGAAGGGCCCCGGACACCGCCTGCCTGGCGGTGTCCGGGGCCCTTCTTCATACGCGGCGCCGGGCTCGCTCCGGCTCGGCCTCACTCCAGCTCGGCCGGCGGCGTCCTCTTGTTGTCGACCTTCTCGATGCGCTCCAGCTCGCCCCACACCACGTAGCGGTAGTTGGACGTGTAGACCGGCGTGCACGTCGTCAGGGTGATGTAGCGGCCGGGCTTCTTCGCGCCTGATTCCTTCGGGACCGGGTTCAGGACCTTCACGTTGTACTTCGAGGTCTCGGGCAGCGTCGAGTACACCTTGTACACGTACCACTTGTCCCGGGACTCGAAGACGATCGCGTCGCCCTTCTTGATCTTGTCGATCTTGTGGAACTTCGCGCCGTGGCCGTCGCGGTGCGCGGCCAGCGTGAAGTTGCCTTCCTTGTCCTGGGGAAGGGCCGACTTGATCGGGTCCTGGTAGTAACCCGCGATGCCGTTGTTCAGCTCTTTGCTGCTCGTGCCCTTCTTGACCAGGATGTCGCCGTTGCCCATCGCGGGCACGTGCAGGAAGCCGATGCCGTCCTTGGTGTTCAGGTCCCCCGGGCCGCCCGCCCAGCGGTCGCGCACCCTGTCGCCCTGTTTGTGCGCCTCGCGGTCCGCGACGACGTTGGTCCACCACAGGGAGTAGACGACGAAGAGGCCGAGCACCAGGCCCGCGGTGATGAGGAGTTCGCCGAAGACGCTGACCGCCGTGGCGATGGGGCCTCGTCCCCGTGGCCGTCGCGTGCGGGCGGGCGCGGGCGCTTCGGCCTGCTTCTCCTGCGTATCGGCCTGCTCGTCGGTCCGCCCCCCGGTCCGCTTCCCGGCCTGCTCCTCGTCGTGGTCGGTCGTGGCTGCCACTGGATCTGCCCCGTTCTCACCGTTCTAGTTGACGAGCGCGCTCGGTTTGCCCTTGCTGCGCGGTCGTTCCTCGACCATCTTGCCCCAGACGATCATTCGATACTTACTCGTGAATTCCGGGGTGCAGGTGGTCAGTGTGATGTACCGGCCCGGTTTGGTGAAGCCCGATCCCGGCGGAACGGGCCCGATCACCGAGACGTTGCTCGGCTGGGTCTGGGGCAGGATGCTCGCCATCTTGTAGACGTAGTACTTGTCCTGCGTCTCGACGACGATGGGATCGCCCGGTTCGAGCTGGTTGATGTAACGGAACGGCTCACCATGGGTGTTGCGATGCCCGGCGACCGCGAAGTTTCCCTTCTTGGCGTCCGGCATGGGCGTCTTGGTGCCGCCCTCGTTGTAGTGGCCGACCATGCCGCGGTCCAGGACCTTCGACTTGTCGATGCCCTCGGCGATCGGCACGACCACGTCGAGGCGGGGGATGTGCAGGAGCCCGAAGCCCTGTCCGGGCTCGAAGGCGCCCGGCTTGCCCTTGCCGTTCGCCCACCTCTCCTGGAGGTCGCTGGCCGCGCCGTCGGCCTGCTGGTTGGCGCGGATGTTCGTCCACCACAGCTGGTAGGTCACGAACAACAGCATCAGGACGCCGACGGTGATGAACAGTTCACCGATTCCCCGGCTCGCCACGGCGCCCGCGGAGGGCTTACGGGCACGCTCGGCGCGACGTGCCTCCACGCGGGAGAGGGGGGCGGCGGGCGCTGTTGAGGCGGGCTGCTGAGGGGCGCCCTTCTTGGCGGCCTTGCGGCGGGCGGCCCGGCCTCCCGTGGGGCGTTCCGGCTCGGGCTCGTACGCGGAGGGCTCGACTATTCGGCGGGTGTCCGAGGTCCGCAGCCCGACGGTTTCGTCGTCGACCGGAGGCTGCGTGTGGGGCTGGGTTTGGGGCTGTGCGGCCTCCGCTATCGGCTCGTACACCGGCGGCGCGGTCCGTCGCGGGGCGTACGCGCCGTACAGCTCCTCGTACGTCGGTTCCTGCGGCTGCTGTTGCTGCTGTTGTTGTTGCTGCTGCTGCTGCTGCTCAACCTGCCAGTCGCGGGCGTACCCCTCGGGGTCGTACCACTCCTGCTCCTGGAGCTGCGGATGCGGCTGCGGCTGCGGCTCGGCAGGCCCGCTGCGGAACCACGGCGAAGGATGCTGCCCCCGCTGACCCGGCAGCGGGTCGGTCAGCGGATCGGCGAGGTGATCGACAGCCGCCTCGAACGCCCCTGGCTGCTCGAAAGCCCCGGGCTCCCCGTACGACGCGTACTGCTCGTCGTACGGAACTCCGGAGGAATCGCGCTCGGGACGCAAGGCGGTCACGCCGTGGCCCTGCCCACCACCGGGGCAAGACCACTCGATCGGCCAACGGCTCCCGTGTCCCCGCACTCGACCAGCCAGTTGGCGAGCATGCGGTGACCGTGCTCGGTGAGCACCGACTCGGGGTGGAACTGCACGCCCTCGACCAGCAGTTCACGGTGGCGCAGGCCCATGATGATGCCGTCGTCCGTACGCGCGGTCACCTCAAGCTGGGCCGGAACCGTGGCCGGCTCGGCGGCCAGCGAGTGGTAGCGCGTCGCGGTGAACGGCGACGGCAGCCCGGCGAAGACGCCCTTGCCGTCGTGGACCACCGGGGACGTCTTGCCGTGCAGCAATTCCGGCGCCCGGTCCACCACTCCGCCGTACGCCACCGCCATCGACTGCATGCCGAGGCAGACGCCGAACACGGGCACCCCGGTGTCGGCGCAGTGACGCACCATGTCGACGCAGACGCCCGCCTGCTCAGGCGTGCCGGGTCCCGGGGACAGCAGGACGCCGTCGAAGCCGTCCTGCGCGTGCCGCAGCTCGACCTGGTCGTTGCGCAGGACCTCGCACTCGGCGCCCAGCTGGTAGAGGTACTGGACGAGGTTGAAGACGAAGCTGTCGTAGTTGTCGACCACGAGGATGCGGCCCGGCCGCCCGACGATGCTCACTGGCCGTCCACCGTCACATCGTTGAAGGGAAGCAGCGGCTCCGCCCAGGGGAAGACGTACTGGAAGAGCACGTAGACCACAGCGAAGACGAGCACCAGCGAAAGCAGTGCCCTAATCCATGCGTTTCCCGGCAGATGCCGCCAGATCCAGCCGTACATGCCGTCCCTTCCGTAGCCGTACGGCACCAGACTAACGGCGCAGTGCCTCCGGTTTCCCGGCCTCGACGGGCTGGGTGCCATCGAGGTGCGCCCAGACGATCAACCGGTGGCTGTGACCCCACTCTGGCTCACAGGTGGTAAGGGTGAGGTAACGGCCCGGCCCGTCGTATCCGGACTTGCGTGGTACCGCGTCGATGACCCCTACGTCGCCGGGCAGCGTCTTGTAGGGCTTGTTGTCGATGCGGTACGTGAACCACGTGGTGCCGTCGGTCAGGACCACGGCGTCGTCCGGCCGCAGCTTCGGGAAGTCCTTGAACGGGTCTCCGTAGGTACGGCGATGGCCCGCCACGGCGAAGTTGCCCTTCTGGCCGAGCTGCGCGGTGTCCCCGTAGTGACCGAGGCCCTTCTTGAGGGTTTCGGTTCCGGTGCCCTGGAGCACCGGCTTGTTCCACGTGAAACCAAGCCGCGGGATGTACATGACGGCGAAGGGCTTGCCGTCCTCGTAGGGGCCGGGCTTCTTCGGAGTGCTCTCGGTGGGCTTGTCGTCCGTCCCGGAGGGCACCGAACCCTGCGCCCACCGGTCCTGCAGGGTGTCGATCTGGCTGTCCATGGCGTTGTCGGCCTTCACACCGGTCCAGAACAGGACGTACGCCACGAAGAGCACGATCAACGTGCCGACGGTGATGCACAGTTCGCTGAACGTTCTCAACAGCACTCGCACCGACACAGGCTCCCCCAGCGGCTTACTCCACAGGCGGCTTACTCCACGGGCTTCGCGTAGTGGAGATCCACTGTGCCCGAGTAGCCGGGAAGAGTCACCGCCCCATCGTCGTCGACTTTCCAGCCGAGGCCGTAGGCGTTGACGTACAGCATGTAGTTCTGGATCTCCGGGGACGCGGCGAGCGCCGTCTTGAGCTTCTCCGGGTCACCGACCGCGGTCACCTTGTACGGAGGGGAGTAGACGCGCCCCTGGAGGATCAGGGTGTTTCCCACGCAGCGCACGGCGCTGGTGGAGATGAGCCGCTGGTCCATGACCTTGATGCCCTCGGCGCCGCCCTGCCAGAGCGCGTTGACCACGGCCTGGAGGTCCTGCTGGTGGATGACGAGGTCGTTGGGCTGCGGCTCGGGGTAGCCGGGGAGCTTGGCGGTGGCGTTCGGCGGGGCGTCGGCGAGGGTGACGGAGACGGCGTCGCCGCTGAGCTTCTTCGTACCCGCGTTCTTCTCCAGGGCCTTGAGCCGCGCGTCGTCGGCCTTCGTGCCGCCGTTGTCGCGCTCGGCCAGGGATTCGACGTCGTCGCGCAGCGTGCCGTTTGACTCGTCCAGCTTGCCGTTCTTGTGGCTGCGCTCCTCGATCAGGTCGGAGAGCTTCAGGAGCGAGGCGTCGGTGCGGATGTTCGTGCCCTTGGCCGTGTTGAAGCTGGTGAAGAAGATGAGGCCCGCGAGCGCGAAAACGGCGGCTGTCAGGAGCCGAACCGGCCGCCAACGGGGACGGCGACCCGGACCTGTGGGGGAGTCGGCGGAATTGCTCAACGTACCCTTATCTCCTTCAGCGCCGCGGAAGCACTACGCTAACGGACGCCCGGGGGAGGGCTCAGCTCCCCGTATCGACAGGAGAGACCCTCGTGCCGAAGTCACGGATCCGCAAGAAGGCCGACGATTACACGCCGCCCGCGAAGAAGGCGACGAACATCAAGCTGACCAGTCGAAGCTGGGTGGCTCCGGTGATGCTCGCGATGTTCCTCATCGGGCTCGCCTGGATCGTCGTCTTCTACGTCACCGACGGCAAGCTGCCGATCGACCCGCTGGGCAACTGGAACATCGTGGTCGGCTTCGGCTTCATCGCCGCGGGGTTCGGCGTCTCCACGCAGTGGAAGTAGTGCCCACGCTGTGGAAGTAGCGCCTCACGCTGTGGAAGTAGCGCCCCTTCGGGGGCCACAGCCGCGGCGCTGCGCGCAAGCCTTGCCCTGAGTTATCCACAGCGCTATCCACACCCCGGCCCCGGCTGGGGAAAAGAAAGACGATCTGTGGATAACTCTCGGGGCGTTGACGCCGGTATGACTGGCTGATCGCCATGCAAGCCCTCACAGGCCCCTTGTCCTTCCTGGGGAAACCCAGGTCAGCAACAAGGGGCACTGTTGTTCCCCACGGAATGCACAGCCGCGGGCACACGCTGTGGACAACTTTGGCCATCGGATGGCAACGGCGGGGTTCAGACGAGCTGCGCGGTCCTGATGACCACAGCCGCCAGGACCACGACCAGCACCACGGCACAGGTCCCCCACTGCACGAGCGCTCGCCGCTCGCGGGGCGCGTGCACCATCCCGTACGCGATCGCGACACCGGCGACCAGACCGCCGACGTGCGCCTCCCAGGCGATGCCGCTCCAGGTGAAGGTGAAGAGCATGTTCAGCGCGAGCAGCGCGATGACGGGGCGCATGTCGTAGTTCAGGCGCCGCATCAGGACCGCGGTCGCGCCGAGCAGACCGAAGATCGCCCCGGACGCCCCGAGCGAGGCCTGGCCCGGCTCCGCGACGACGTAGGTCAGCGCGCCGCCCGCCAGGCCGGACAGCACGTAGAGCGAGAGGAAACGGGCGCGGCCGAGTGCCGCTTCCAGGGGGCCGCCGAGCCACCACAGGCCGAGCATGTTGAACGCGATGTGCCAGATCTCCTGGTGCGTGAACATCGACGTGACCAGGCGATACCACTGGCCTTCGGCGACACCGTCCTCCGGGACATAGGGGTACGGAGGCCACTGGCCGACCAGCACCAGCTCATTGACCAGACGGTCCCCCATGGCAAGGACCGCGATGAACACCGCGACGTTCAGACCGAGCAGGATCTTGGTGATCAGCCGCGGGTCGGTGGCGATCGAGCCCCCCGCGATGGTGCGCGGCTGGTTCGCCGCGGGCGCGTGTCCGGTGCCCGAGCCCTCGCGCACGCACTCGGGGCACTGGAAGCCGACCGAGGCGCTGATCATGCATTCCGGGCAGATCGGACGCTCGCAGCGCGTGCAGCTGATGCCGGTCTCGCGGTCCGGGTGGCGGTAGCAACGGGGCAGGCTCGATGCGTCCTGTGGCCCCTGCGGGCTGCCTGGTGCCTGGTCCATGGGGTCCCCTCAATGTCCGTACGACGGCACGGTCGCGCCCACGCGCGCGAACGCACCGCCCCGCCCTCCTTTTACGGATGGGCGGGGCGGTTTGGTTCCCTGGCGAGGTGCGCCGGTGTCAGGCGATGCGCGCCGGTGTCAGGCGGTGCGGGTCTCGATGACGACGGACTCGATGACCACGTCGTTCACCGGGCGGTCGGTGCGCGGGTTGGTCTGCGTGGCCGCGATGTCGTCGACGACCTTCTGGCTCGCCGGGTTCGTGACCTCGCCGAAGATGGTGTGCTTGCGGGTGAGCCAGGCCGTCGGGGAGACCGTCACGAAGAACTGGGAGCCGTTGGTGCCCGGGCCGGCGTTGGCCATGGCGAGCAGGTAGGGCTTGTCGAAGGCGAGGTCGGGGTGGAACTCGTCCTCGAACTCGTAGCCGGGGCCGCCCGTGCCGTTGCCCAGCGGGTCGCCGCCCTGGATCATGAAGCCACTGATGACGCGGTGGAAGACCGTGCCGTCGTAGAGCCGGTCCGTGGTCTTCTTGCCGGTCTCCGGGTGGACCCACTCGCGCTCGCCCTGAGCGAGCTCGACGAAGTTCTTGACCGTCTTCGGCGTGTGGTTGGGGTGCAGCAGCACCTCGATGTCGCCTCGGTTGGTCTTCAGGGTGGCGTAAAGCCGCTCGGCCACGGTCTGCCTTCCGTTGTCTTCTGTGACGCCCCCGATCCTCCCATGGACCGGATTGCGACGAGTAGTCACGGAGTGGGCGCGCTCCACGACGATCCGTGGCATTGTCGGCAAAGCACTCTCCTTGTACCGATTTGATCAAAATGATCGCACCCGGATGCCCGGCTGCGTCATGCCTCGGAGCCATCCGGAAGGCATGATCCTTGAAAGGGTGGAAAGGTGACATACCTATAAGCCACCGAGGAGGAGGATCCTGTGACCCGCATCGACAGCGTGCGCGCCGCGACCGGTTCGGCTAGGGACAGCGTGCGGCATGCCGCGGAGGCGGTGGCCCCCTACGCCGGAACGGCCAAGGACCAGGCCGTCCACTACGCACACGAGAGCCGTGCACGCCTCGCACCCAAGGTGTCGCAGGCCGCCGAGCAAGCCCGTGTCCAGTACGGCGCTCACGTCGGCCCGCGCCTCGAGCAGGCTCGTACGCATGTGCCGCCGAAGGTGGACCACGCCGCGCACGAGGCCGCTGTCCGCACCCGCAGGGCTGCCAAGCAGACCCGCAAGGCAGCCCAGCAGGCCGCCGACTACTCGAAGCCCCGCATCGAGCAGGCCGTGGCCGTGGCGCAGCCCGTCCGCGAGGAGGCGGCGTCCCGAGGGGCCGCGGCGCTCGCCGCACTGCGCGGCGAGGTCTCTCCCAAGGAGATCCAGCGGCTGGTACGCAAGCACAACCGCCGGGCCCGCGCCGGCCGCCTCGCCAAGGGCCTCGTCGTCCTGGGCGTGGTGGCAGGTGGTGCGGTCGCCGCCTGGAAGTGGTGGGACAAGCAGGCCAACCCGGACTGGCTCGTCGAGCCGCCGGCCGCCACGGAGATCCCCGACAGCGCGCCGCTGACCTCGGTCGACGGCAGCGGCCAGGCCTCCCTCGACCCCGAGGTCCAGGCCAAGCAGGCCGAGTCGGAGGCCTCTGAGCGCGACGACCTGCGCTGACCACCGCCGACCCGCGCGTCCGTAGTCATCACGCGGCAGCGCGGGAGCACTGGCAACACCGTGGGGCGGAACACCTCGGCTGAGGTGTTCCGCCCCACGGTGTTGCCAGTGAAGCCGGGTCAGCGCGCTTTCACCGGCCGGCGATTTGCTCGCCCTCGGCCGCGAAAGTCCGGCTGTCGGGTATCTCCTGCCCCCGGCCGGCCGTGTCGGCGATCGCCTCGATGGAAACGCTCCGGCCGCCCGCGAGGCGGACGATCACAGCTGCTCGTGCGGGCGGATCGACGCGGAACGTCTCGGCGTAGACGCGGTTGATCGCGGGCAGGTCATCCGGGTCGCTGTAGAAGACGGTCGTCTTCACCACCGCGCGCAGGTCGGTGCCCGCGGCGTGCAGGACGCGTTCCAGATTGAGGAGGGCCTGACGGCACTCTGCTTCAGCTCCGTCGGCGGGGACCGTACCGGTCGCGGGGTCGACACCGGACTGCGCCGAGACGAAGAGGAAGTCCCCCACGCGCACGGCCGGCGAGTACGGGCCGTGGACGGGCAGGTCGGGGCCTGTGACGGCGTGGGCGCGGGAAATGGTGCATCACCTCGAGGCGGGGTCGGTCGGATATGAGAACGGACGTGCCGTGGTCTGTCCGTGGGGCGCGCCGGGCCTTCAGGGGCCCGCACTCTCACCGTGGGGAAGTAGGGGCCAAGTAGGGGCCTATGCGGCGACCGCGACCTGGTCGGCGCGGGCCCTTCCGCCGTAAAGGCACAGGGCGCCGCCCGCGATGCAGGCAAGACCCACGCCACCGATCAGCTCCGGCCCGATGTCACCGGCGAACCGGGACAGGGCCACGCACAACCCGGCGCCCACTCCGGCCGCCGCTTCCTTGTGGAACAGGCATGCCGCTCGCGAGGCGGCCACATCCAGGTAACTCGCGGCACACTCGATCACCGAGCACAGCGTGATCCACAACAGGGCTCCCGGCAGCAGCTCGACGCGGAACAGACTCGGCGTCGCCAGGACGACCATGCACGCGGCCAGCAGCGCCAGGACGAACTTCTCGCGGGCCTGAGTGCTGCCCCCCGCGGTGATGAGCGACATGACCGGTTTTTGCAGCAGGATCACCACGGCCGCGTTCAGGCTGATCAGGTAGCCATACCAGGCCGGGAGTTCACCGGACGTAAGGAGCAGGTACTGCGGGAGGATGGAGAACACCGCGAAGAGTTTGATGCCGATGGCGATACCGAGCAGGCTCCAGCCGGCCTTGTGCCGCCCTGTCGTCTCCGGCCCCACGTCGTGCCGCGGACCGAGCCGGCCGGTGTCTCCCCGCACGGCCCACAAGGACAGGGCGCCGGACAGTGCGAGGACGGCGATGAGTGGCGCCAGGAAGCCGATCACACCCCAGGTGGGGTCCATGAGCGCCACGTACACACCGGCCAGCAGCGAGCCGCCGTTCAGGGCGATCTTGTTCCAGGAGGCTCCGGAGGGGCTCTCGGCGGCAGTGGCCTTGAGGACGTAGCCACCCACGCTGAGGCCGAGCCCCACAAGGAGTGCCGCCATCAGGTGGACCGGAGTTCCCGGGACGGTCCAGAGAACGGCACCGCCCGCCGCGGCCAGGAAGCAGACGCCTCCAGCCGAGTGCCCGACCCACCGGATCAACAGGGGCGAGAACACCAACAGCACGCGGTAGCCCAGCACAAGAACGGTGTTGGAGTAGGCGTCAAGGAGCACATTGCCCTTGGCGAGTATCGCGAACAGGCACAGGGCCGACAGGAATCGCAGGACGTACGTCATGACATCGCGCGCGCGTCAGCGTGCACATCGCCGGGGCGGATACCGCCGGGGTGGATACCGCCGACGTGCATGTACGGCTCCCATGCGAGCTGGCCCTCCTTCAACCGCGTGGCCAACCCCTCGAACTCTGCCTCCCGCTGGGGGAAATCCTCTCGGAAGTGGGATCCGCGCGACTCCTCGCGCCGCAGCGCCGCTTCCACGATCGTCTTGGAGGCCAGGAGCAGGTTCTGGAGATCGAGGTAGGTCTGCACCTGCCCGGCGGCCCGTGAACCGGTGCCGAGGCCGATGTGCCGCGTGCGGTCCTCGAGCACGCTGATGATGCCGAGCATCTTGATCAGTCCGCGGTGGCTGCGGATCGGCCCGGCGTGGAGGTACATGCTCTGGCGCAGGGCCTGAAGCACGCTGTCGACGGATTCGGTTCCTGTGCTGGGGGCACGGTATGCGCCGGTGACCGTGATGCCGTCGTCCGTCGCCGGGGAACCGGAGGTCGCGGCGTGACGGCCGGCGATACGCCCGAACACGAGCGCTTCGGAGAGGCCGTTGCCGCCGAGCCGGTTGGCGCCGTGCACACCACCGGCGGTCTCCCCCGCCGCGTACAGGCCGGGTACGGAGGTCTGGGCCTTCGTGTCGATCCGTAGCCCGCCCATCAGGAAGTGGGCCGTCGGCCGGATCGGCAGGACCGTCTCGCGACGGGGGTCGAATCCTGCCTGGACCAGGCGCTCGAGAAGCGCCGGGTACTGCGTGGCGATCACGTCCCGGCAGGCACTGATGTCGAGGTGAACGGACCCGTCGTCGTATGCACGGCCCTCGATCAGCTCCCGGTAGATACCGCGCGAGACCACGTCGCGGGTCGCCTGCTCGCCCCGCTCGTCATGCCGGAACATGAACCGCTCGTCATGACGGTTGAGGAGGATGGCACCGTCGAAGCGGACTGCCTCTTCCACCAGGGTCCCGTCGAAGGTGAGGACGTTCGAGGCGAGACCGGTGGGGTGGAACTGGACGAACTCCATGTCGACGGCGTCCGCCCCCGCTTGCAGACCCAGCGCGAGGCCGTCGCAGGTCTTGTCCATCGACGCGGCTGACGGGGCGTACATGGATGCGCCGCCGCCGTCTGCCAGGATCACGGCCTCGCCGGGGATCTCCAGCAACTCCAGGCTGTCGACCGACATGGCCTCAAGGCCGCACACCTGCCCGTAGGGGTTGAGGAGGAGTCTGGTGCCGCGCAGCCCGGAGTAGACGGTGACTCTGCCCGCGGCGACGAGGCGGGCCACCTTCTCGTCCAGCTTTCGCTGAATGTGGAATCCCAGACGGTCTTCGAGGTGGACGCCACGGGGCGCGCCGCAACCGCCGAAGGGCCGCGTCGCGAAACCGTTGTCGGTCTTCTCGAAGTTCAGGCCGATGCTCTCCAGCCAGAACACGAGCTCCCGGGAGCCCTCACACAGCGTCTGTGCCAGCTGCGGATCATTGGCGTCCGCGCCGCCGGCGATCGTGTCACGGATGTGGGCCTCGACGCTGTCGCCCTCCGCCACAGCTGCGTTGAAGGCGTGCGTCTTCCAGGTGCAGCCGCCGACCGACGCCCAGCGGTAGGAGGACTGCTGGTAGATCGCCTTCGTCACCAGTACGACATCCGCGTCGGCCTCGGCGGCCTCGATGGCGGCGGTCAGACCGGCGCCACCGGCACCGACGATGATGACTCGACTCATGCGGCCTCGACCCCCACGGAGTTCTGTATATGACTGGCGCAGGAAATCAGGGCCCGTTGAGTCCCCTCGTACGTCGGCGAGGAGCAAATGACATACCCGATGAATCCGGCATTATCTGCTGCCTGAGTGGCCAGCACATCGCCGGGCTTCTTTGTGATGACGACTTCCTTCAGCTCCGGGAATTCGTCTTCCATTCCGGCGACGGCAGGAAGTGAGGACAGCACGCCGTCGGCCGGTGCCGGGATCATGCGGATTCCCGCGTACCCCCGTTGGTCAGTAAACTCCGGAGCAGGTTTTCCCTCGCGGCTGTAGTGCAGCCACGCCGCCCACGGGTCGAAATCGAAAGCGAGCGCGGCGAGGTCCCATATACGCATGCCCGCGGGCCGGGAATTCGGCTCGACCACGGCAGCCTTCTCTCCGCCGGGGAAGAGAAATATCTCGTTGTGGAAGGCGCCGTCGGCGTGACCGCACACCTCGGCCGCGGTGAAACCGGCCTGCCGGACACGGGACTCGACGGCCGGGTCCAGCGGGGCGGGCACGATCTGCTGTATCTCGGCGCGGAAGGCACCAGTCGTGGTGACCTTTTCCGTGACCCAGGAGAACCCGGCCACGTGATCCACGCTGTACTCGCGGGCGTCGTCGACGCACTCCTCGGCCATCACCCCGCCGGCCAGGTAGGGCTGGAGCTCGGCGAAGACGGCGTCGATGCTTTCGCGCCGGTCGACCCGGGTGCAGCCGCGGCTGTTCCCTTCACCCCTCGGCTTCAGGAACACCTTGCTCGGTGCCACCGAGTCCCAGAAGCCGCGGATGTCCTGCGCGTCGTCGATCTCCTGGGCCCGCACGCGGCACATCGAGTCGGGCAGGCCCCCGAACTCCGCCTCGGCCATTCGGTAGCTGTACTTGTCCGCCGCACCGGCGGCCCGGACAGGATCGCACCCCGGGAGGCCCAGCCTCTCCGCGAGAAGGGCGCCGATCTGTACCCCCTTGTCGGAGAACGGCAGCACTCCGACAAGATCAAGAGAGCGATCCTTGAGGTAGGTGACGATCAAGTCCACGTTCTCGCCGGTCGGCGACAAATCGCATTCGATGCAGTTCCGGATGGCTTCCCGGTCCCCGGCGGAGATTCCGCCCTTGCACAGGATCAGCTCTGCGTCGTGGAATTCTCTGGCGTAGGACTCGATCTTCTTGACGTCGCCAAGACGGGTGTTGTTGTAGCCCATCACGACAAAGGCATTGGTCACGCTGAAGTCAGTCCCTTGGTGCCCGTCAAGTGGTGCCAGCCGTACCGGCCGGCCTCCGCCAGCAGGTCCGGGTGGTCGCCGACGACGACCGGGTGGCCGACAAGGCGGAGAAGCCCCAGGTCGGATACGTGGTCGCCGTAGGCGTGACATTCCTCGGACGCGATGCCCCGCTGGGACAGGAGCTCTCGGGCGGCCCGGGCCTTGGCGTCGCCGATCATCGTCGTCAGCACTTCCCCGGTGTACACGCCATCCTGGATCTCCGGGCGCGTGCACAGCACCACGTCGGCACCGACGTGGGCGGCCACGGGGTCCAGGGCGGGGGCGAAGGAGCCCGAGACGAGGACGGTGGCCAGCCCCCGCTCCTTGTGTGCCGTGAGCGCTTCGAGGACGTCCTGGTGGAAGAAGCCGCCCTGCCGCAGGTGCCGCGCGAACCACGCCCGGCCAGTGGCCTCCGTCTGCTCGGCCCGGTAGCCGGCGAATCGCCGGTAGAAGAGCCGGTTGCCCTCTTCCCGGGGCATACCGGGGCGCAGCAGGTCGCGGGCGTCCCGCTGGAGCCGTTGCTGTTCCTGCGGGGTGTGCCCGACGGCCTCCAGGAAGAAGTCGTAGAAATCGAACATGGTCTTGACGGTGGTGAGCGTCTCGTCGACGTCGAAGAACGCGACGGCGTGAGTGGTCGTCGGCAGTGCCGTGGTCACGGGGGACTCCGGGGGCGAGAAGGGAGAGGAGAGCGGAAGGTGAGGGGCCGGGCCGGAAGAGGCGGGTGGAGGGGCGGGTGGAAGGCTCAGCCCAGAGCCACGCGCACCTCGGCCACCGTCTCGTCCTGCTGGACGGCGTTCATGCGGAAGGACTCCTGGCTGCCGTCTTCCTCGCGTACGGCGGTCAGTTGCACCGAGTCGTCCAGTTCGGCGAACTTCAGGAAGCGGCCGTGCAGCCGCAGCACGCGCCCCGCGTCGGTCTCCGGCGTGGCGGTGTCCTCCAGGCCGAGCAGCAGGGCGCACTGGCGCGCCGCCTCGCTGAAGACCATGGCCGGGACGTGGTCGTAGGGGTGGTCGTACATGCTGCGATTGCGGTGCGTACGAGGGCTGAGTGAAGCGGTGAGGCTGTCCGGGGCCAGCTGTACGGCGTCGAGGACGGTGTTCGCCGGGTCGAGTCGGCGTACCCGGGCCGGGTCGACCGGTGCTCCGGCGGGCTCCGCGGGGAGGGTGAACGCCGTGGGGACGGTGGTGCCGCGCTGCATGCGGCGCAGTGCGTGGTACTGGTCGGTGGGGGTGCAGTTCGTGTCCATGGTGAGCCGCCCCAGGGTGCTGCCGTCGAGCGTGAGGTCCATGGCGAAGGCCAGTCGGCGCAGCCGTCCGCCGCGCCGGACGCGCTGGGTGACCTCCGCGTCCATGCGCAGCTCCCCGGGCCGTTCGCCGCATCGCAGCGCCTGTGGATCGGTGATGTCGAGCGTCCAGGACGTGACCATGAACGTGGTGTCGCGGGGCACCTCCTCATGGAGGTGCGAGGCGTAGGTGACCGCCTGGCGGCAGCTCTCCAGGACGAGCAGCGGGTCGTGGAAGCCCCGCCCCGGCACATGGTCACGGAAGTAGCCGTGAGAGAGGGGCAGTTGCGCGGCCGCGGTGAAGACGCCCTCGCCGGTGGCGACCGAATCAGTGAGGAACACCTCGGACAGGGCCCAGCGGTGGACGAGCGCGCGGGACACGGTCCGGTCGTAGGCGGAGGTGACAGGGGTGGCGGGGCTGGCGGGCGCGTCGAGGACGGAGGCTTCCACGGTGACTTCCTTTCGTACCAATGGCGTTCAGTGCGCGGCTCGTACCCATGGGGTTCAGTGCGCGGCGGCGCTCTCGCTGGGTGAGGTGACGGCGGGCGCGACGGCGCGCTCCTTGCGCTCGGCTGCCACGCCGAGGGCGGCGAGCACGAGTCCGACGAAGGTGACCAGGGCCCCGGCCCAGTTGAGGGCGGGGTAGCCGAGGCCGGCGCCGATGATCCTGCCGCCGAGCAGCGGGCCCGCGGCGTTGGCGAGGTTGAAGGCGGCGATGTTGGACGCCGAGGCCAGCGTGGGGGCGCCCTCGGCCTTGGCCATGATCCGCATCTGGAGCGGGGAGATGGTGGCGAAGGTGGCCGCCCCGAAGAGGAAGACGGTCACGCAGGTGGCCACCTTGTCGTGCACCGTGAAGGTGAACGCCCCGAGGACGAGGGTGAGCAGCGCCAGTGCGCCGCACATGGCGCTCCTGGGGGCGCGGTCCGCGATGCGGCCGCTGATCAGGTTGCCGACGAACATGCCGACACCGAACAGCACCATGATCAGGGTGACGGCACTGTCGGCGAAACCGGTGACGCCGGTGACCATTTCCGCGATGTAGGTGTACGAGGTCATGACGCCGCCGAAGCCGAGCACGGTGGTGAGCAGGACCAGCAGGACCTGCGGGCGGCGCAGCACCTTCAGTTCGGAGCGCAGCCCGGTGCCCTTGGGCGCCGGCGTCCGGGGCACGAGCGAGGCGATGCCCGCCAGGCCCACCGCGGCGAACAGGACGACCATCCAGAAGGCCCACCGCCAGCCGAAGTGCTGGCCGATGAAGGTGCCCGCCGGGACGCCGAGGATCGTGGAGAGGGTGAGCCCCGCGGCGACCATGGACACGGCGCGGCCCTTGCGGTCCTCGGCGACGAGATCGGACGCGACCACCATCGCGACACCGAAGAACGCGCCGTGGGCGAGGGCGGAGAGCACCCGGCCCGCCATGAGCAGCCCGTAGGTGGGGGCGAGGGCGGACAGAACCGTTCCGGCGAGGAAGACCAGCATGAGCCGGATCAGCAGGCTCTTGCGTTCGGTGCGGGCGCACAGAACGGTGAGGCCGGGGGCGCCGATGACGACGCCGAGTGCGTATCCGGACACCAGAAGTCCCGCGGTGGGGATGGAGACGGAGAGGTCGGCTCCGATGTCGGGGAGGATCCCCGCGATGATGAACTCGGCGACTCCGATGGCGAATCCGCTGAGTGACAGGGCGATGACGGCGATGGGCACGGCTGTGCTCCTGGGTCGGGCTCGGGCAGAACTGTGGGGGGCGCGCCCGCGGTCAGGGCTGGATGTCTCCGGGCAGGTCCCGGTCGCCGGCGATGGCGCGCATGTGCCAGTACGGGTAGGGCGCGGGCCGGTCGCTTGCGGCGTCCAGGCGCACACGCTCCTCGGCGGTGAGCTCCCACTCGACGGTGCCGAGGTTGTCCTTGAGCTGGTCGGGGCGGCTTGCGCCGAAGACCACGGACGTCACGGCGGGCTTGCTCAGCACCCAGTTGAGTGCGACCTGGGCGATCGAGACACCGCGCTCGCGGGCGATGCCGTCGAGCACCTCCACCACGTCGTAGGCCTGCTCGCGGTCGGTGAGCGGGGCGATGGAGGCGGGGCCCTCGTGTGCCAGCCGGAAGTCCGCGGAGACGTCCTGCCCGCGTCGGTACTTCCCGCTGAAGAAGCCGCCCGCCAGCGGGCTCCAGACGGTGATGCCCACGCCCTGGTCGGCGGCGGCGGGCACGATCTCGTGCTCCAGTTCGCGGGCTCCCAGGTTGTAGTAGCCCTGGTAGGCGGCGAAGCGGGTGAGGTTGCGGTGGTCGGAGATGTCGAGTGCCTTCATCAGCTGCCAGCCGGGGAAGTTCGAGCAGCCGATGTAGCGCAGCTTTCCGGCGCGCACCAGGTCGTCGAGGGCGCCGAGGGTCTCCTCCAGGGAGGTTCGCGGGTCGGTGCCGTGGAGGTAGAGCACGTCGATGTAGTCGGTGCCGAGGCGACGGAGGCTTGCCTCGACGGCGCGCACCAGGTGGTGCCGGGAAGAGCCGGCCGCGTTGATGTCGTCGGGGTCCGTGCAGAAGCGGGCCTTGGTGGCGATGACAGCCTTGTCCCGGCGGTCCTTGAGTGCCAGACCGAGCAGTTCCTCGCACTCGCCGTCCCGGTAGACGTCGGCGGTGTCGAAGAAGTTGACGCCCGCGTCGTGGCAGGCGTGGACGAGGCGGACGGCGTCGTCACCCGCGTTGACGCCGAACTGCGACCAGTTCGCACCGGGCAGTCCACCGAACGCGCCGGGGGTGCCGAGAGTGGCCGCCCCGAAGGACAGCTCGGAGACCTGGAGGCCGGTTCGGCCGAGGTAGCGGTAACGCATGGGGATGTTTCCTTGTCTGGTGTGTGTGGATCGGTGGAGCGGGCGGGAGCGGTGGCGAGAGCGTCAGGCGCCCGCGTGCGGGTGCAGCAGAACGGCGCAGCCGGCCGAGCCGTCCGGGCCGACGGAGGTGACGAGGGCGGCCCGCTCGCCGCGGGTGTCGAGATGCGGGTCGTGCCAGCGGGCGACGACGGCGGCGACCTGAAGGGCGACGCTCGCTCCGTGGGTCTCGCCGAGCACCTCCTGCACGCGCAGCTGATGCCGGTGGCCGGGGCCGTCGAGGGCCGCACCCAGGGCGCGTTCCTCCACGGCCGCCCAGCCGCGTCGCCCGGCCGCGCCGGGTGCGACCACGGCGATGTCGGCGGCGCCGAGACCGCTGCGGGCGATGGCATCCCGTACGCAGATGGTGAGGCGACGGGCGACGGCGAGGGGGCCGCCTGCGGCGAACCCGGTCTCGACGGCCATGACATGGGCGAGGGGGTTCACACCGGTGGCGCCGTCCGGGACGGTCCGCAGGGCGAACACCGCGGCACCTTCGCCGAGTGCGACCCTCGGTGCGAGCGATCCGGCCCGGTACCAGACCCAGGCGCTCTGGGGCGACAGCTCTTCCACGCCTCCGGTCAGGAGTCGGCGTGCGTGTCCTGCCACCAGGGTGTTCCGGGCGAAACGCAGCGCGTGCAGTGAGGCCAGCGGTCCGCCGGAGACGGTGGCGTTCGCGTCGGTGAGCCCGTGGCGGATGGCCGTGCGTCCTGCCGCCGCGTTCATCAGGGTGCCCGGGAAGGCCGACGGGTTCACCAGGTAGGGGCGTTCCTGGACGAAGGTGTCCCGGGTGAAGCGGCCGACGCCGCCGCTGCTGCCGACGGCGCTGCCGAGGACGACGCCGGTCCCGGACCGGTCGGAGAGCGGTTCGAGCGCCAGGGTGCACGCGGCCATACCCAGTTGTTCGGCCCTCGTCAGCCGGTTCAGTCCCTTGGTGCCGAGGAGGTCGGCGGCAGGGAAGTCGGCCGGGCGCAGGGTGAGGGGCGGGTAGCTCTCTGCCTCGCCGGTGGCGGGCGGCTGTCCGCCGTCCGCGCCGCCACGCCGCAGGGCGTCGGCGAGGGGCCCGAGGCCCACGCCGGCGGCGCTGACGACGCCGACGGTGTCCAGTGCCACGGGGACCACCGTCCGCGAGGTGGCGGCCGGACGCTGCTGTTCGTCCACGATGCTCATGCGGTGAACTCCCCGAAGATCGTGACGGCGTTGTTCCCGCCGAAGGCGAAGCCGTGGTTCTGCACGATGCGCGGCCGGGTGGCCCGCGCCCGCCCCTGAACGCAGTCGAGTCCCGGTCCCAGCGCCGGATCCACCTCGCGGAGCGTGGCGCTCGGCGGCAGGAAGCCTTCGGACAGGGCGGCGCAGCACACCAGAGCGCCGAAGCCGGCTGCCGCCCCCATCGTGTGGCCGAGCATGGACTTGATCGAGCTGATCGGCGGGGGGCCGTCGGTGAACACCTCGCGCACGGCGGCGGTCTCCGTGGAGTCGTTGGCCTTGGTGCCGGTGCCGTGTGCGCAGATGTAGTCCACGTCGCCGGGCTTGATGCCGGCGTGGTCGTGGGCGCGCCGGATGCACTCGGCTATCGACGCGGCGTCCGGATTGGTCATGTGGCGGGCATCGCAGGTCATGCCGTACCCGAGGACCTCGGCGTAGATCCGGGCCCCGCGTGCCAGCGCCGTGTCGAGGGGTTCCAGGAGCAGTGCCGCTGCGCCCTCCGCGGTGACGATGCCGTCGCGGTGTTCGTCGAAGGGGCGGGGCACGTCGGCGGCGAGAGCTCCGAGACGGTGGAACCCGGCGTGGGTGGCCCGGTTGGAGGCGTCGGCTCCGCCGCACAGTGCGGCGTCCGCCTCTCCCGTGCGGACCAGATCGAAGCCGTAGCCGATGGCGTAGTTGCCTGCGGCGCAGGCGGTGCCGAGGGTGACGGACTCGCCGCTCAGGTCGAGTTCGGCGCTGACGGCGGCGGCGATCCGGCCGGCGTCGCCCCGACCGGCGAGCACCGGGTCGAGCGCGGCGAGGCCGTCGTCGACCCACTGCTGGGTCAGTTCTTCCAGGACCTGTGACTCACCGTTGGTCGTTCCGAAGCAGCTCGCGGTGCGTCCCGCGGACAGCGCGGCGGGGTTCGCTCCGGCGTCCGTGACCGCCATCCGCGCCGCCGCGGCGGCGAAGCGGCCGCTGCGCCCCCACCGCGCCGGGTCGGTTCCCCGCAGGTGCATCTCCGCGTGGAATCCGCGCACTTCACCGGCGAGGGAGCGCTCGAAGCCCGTGCCGTCGAACTGTCCGATCGGGCCGATGCCGCTGCGCCCGGCCCGGATCGCCGAGGTGACCGCACGCGCGCCGAGCCCGAGGCTGCTCACTGCGCCGAGCCCGGTGACCACAACCCGGCGCCCGGCGGCTGAGGCCTCGTCAGACACCCAGCGCCTCCGGGGTGCTGTGCTTCTCGACCAGGAGGTAGGCGCTCGGCAGTTCGTCGAGCTCCGTGAGGTCCTCCTGCGGAATCCGGATACCGAGGTCGCGCTCGAAGCGGGAGAAGATCTCGATGATCAGCAGCGAGTCCGCGTCGAAGTCGTCGGCGAAGCTGCTCTCGTCGGTCAGAGCGGCCTCGTCCACTTCGAGGACGTCCGCGACGATGGCCCGCACCTGCGCGCGCCGGTCCTCGGATATCGCGATGTCACTCATCTGATTCCCCTTCGATTCACCGGTTGTGGGAGGCCGAAGCGGGGGCAACTACGCATCACCCGTGCGGCCTCGACCAACCAATCCCAGGTCTGGAGGCAGCGGCAAGCACTCCGAAAGTGACACCGGTGGTGCCTCCGCCGGGCCCGTCCCATCCGCCCATGGGGTCGCTCCGCGCCGGGTGCGCAGGTTTCCGACCGTTTTTTGCCCGCACTTTCATCGGGGCGCTCGAGCATTCCGGCGATGCAGACGATCCGATGTGCGGACAGGTGGTGCGGGGGATGAGACCGACCGAGCCGGTGGGCATAGTGACGGCCGGGCTGTGGCTGCCCGGGGAGCGGTCACGCGCCTCGGACGCGGTCGCCGCGGGGAGGTTGCGTGAGCGTGACGCGGCTGCCCTCGGCCACGAGAGCGTCCCGGACGCGGGGGAGGTCGCCCCGCCCGACGCCGCGGTCCTCGCGGCCCGCGGGGTGCTGAACGCGGCGGGCGTGGAAGCGGGCGGACTTGATGTGCTCGCGCACGCGTGGATGTACTACCAAGGGCACGACCTGTGGTCGCCCGCCCACTACATCGCCCGCCGTCTCGAAGCCCTGCGGGCCCTGCCGATCGGCATCCAGCAGGTGTGCAACGGCGGTGCCGCCGCCATGGGTCTCGTCATGGCGTGGCTCGCCTCATCGGACCCGGCTCCCTCGGCGCGGCCGCGGCTCGGCATGGTGACGACGGGGGACCGGTTCGCGGAGCCCGGATTCGACCGCTGGGCGGGCGACTTCGGGGTGGCGTACGGCGACGCGGGTACGGCCGTGCTGCTCCGCCGTCCGGCCGCGGACGGCGACGCACTGCTGCTGCGGTCGGTCGCGACGGTCGCGGACCCCCTACTGGAGGAGATGCACCGCGGCACGGACCCCTTCTCGCGGGTCGCCCGCGGACATCGCGACCAGGTCGACATGCGCGCCACCAAACGGGCGTACCTGCACACCCACGGGATACGGCCGTTCAACTCCTCCAACCGCCGGGCCATCCGGGCGGTCGTCTCGCAGGCGCTGGCCGACGGGGGCATGGACGGACACGACCCGCGCCTGACCCACGTCGTGCTGCCCCGGTTCGGTGCCAAGACGCTGGCCGAGTCGTGGATCCCCGTCCTGGCGGAGCAGGTGGGCGGGGCACGCCTGCTCGACCCCGGCCGGGAGACCGGACATCTGGGTGCGGGTGACGCGGTCGCGGGGCTCGCCGACCTGGTGGCGCGGGGCCTGCCCGCACCCGGGTCCAGTGCCCTCGTGTTCAGCGCGGGGGCCGGCTTCACCTGGTCGTGCCTGCTGGTGGAGTCTCCGGCGCGATGACACTTCGCGCCGTTCACGACACCGGGCGGGAGCCGCCCGGTGTCCCGGAAGGAGAGAAACACATGTCACGTTCTGTCTTCGTCACCGGCGGCAACAGGGGAATCGGTCTGGCCGTGGCACGGGCCCTGGCCGCCGATGGTGACCGGGTGGCGGTCGGCCATCGGACCGGGACGCCCCCGGACGGGCTGACGGGGGTGCGCTGTGATGTGACGGACGACGCTTCGGTCAGGGCCGCGTTCGCCGCCGTCGCGGAGGAACAGGGCCCCGTGGAGGTGCTGGTGGCCAATGCCGGCATCACCCGGGACACCCTGCTGCTGCGTATGGACGACGCCACGTTCGACGAGGTCCTTGAGACGAACCTCAAGGGCGTGTTCCGTACCGTACGGGCCGCGGCGAGCGGCATGCTCGCCGCCCGCCGGGGCCGCATCGTGCTGGTGTCGTCGGCACTTGGCTTCCTGGGCTCCCCGGGGCAGACCAACTACGCCGCGGCGAAGACCGCGCTGCTGGGCTTCGCCCGCTCGCTCGCCTGGGAACTGGGCTCTCGTGGCATCACCGTGAACCTCGTCGCGCCCGGCATCATCGACACGGACATGACGAGCGGACTGACCGAGCGGCGCATGAAGGAGGTCATGGGGATGACTCCGCTCGGTCGCCCCGGTACGGCCGACGAGGTCGCCGCGGCGGTCCGCTTCCTCGCCTCGGAGCAGGCCGGGTACGTCACCGGCGCGGTTCTGCCCGTGGGCGGCGGCATCGGCATGGGCATCTGAGCCGTCCACGACCGCAGCGGCTGCCGGCGCGACGGCCTGTTCTACCGCAGGACGGCGTCCGGCACGCTGTGCGGGCCCCGGAGTACGACGTCCGGCCGACCGCGGGGGTCCCGCACCTCGCGAGGGGCACGGATGTTCCGTACCCCGGGGGCGGTGACGGGAGGAGCGATCAGGCCGCGCTGCACAGCCTTGTTGGCCGCCTCCACCCGGGACCCCGCGTCCAACTTGTCGAAGATCTTGCGCATATGGCGTTTCACAGTCCCCTCGGCGATGTCGAGTCGGCGTGCGATGCGGTAGTTGCTCAGGCCGTCGGCGGCCAGCTCCATGACCTGCGTCTCGCGGACAGAGAGCGGCCCGGTGCCGGCGGGTGGTGGAGCGGCCAGACTCCGGGCGGAGAGCGAGATGGTGACCCTGCTGCCGCCGGCGCACACGTCGCGCACCGTGCCGGCCAGCGACTGATGGCTCACGGTCTTGTGCAGGAACCCCCGGATGCCGAGGGGCAGCAACGCCTGGACGAGGCCAGGGTCGTCATGCATGGTCAGCACCATCACCTGAGTCTCCGGCGCGGCCTGGCGAAGGTGCCGGACGGTGGCGACCGGGTCCTGATTGCCGGGCATCTCGATGTCCAGGAGGAGTACGTGGGGCCGGAGTTCGGCGGCCAGGCGCACGGTCTCGGCGGCATTGCCTGCCACGGCCACGACGTCGAAGTCCGCTTCCGCGTCCAGGAGTTCCGCCAAGGCGTCGCGCAGCAGGCTGTGATCGTCGGCTATCAGGATGCGAATGAGTTCCATGTCTCCCCCGGGCGCGGCCCGTGGCCACTGGTCAGCGGCACCCACAGCAGCAGCCGGGTGCCCTTCCGCGGAGCGCTGAACAGCACGCAGCGCCCGCCCATCTGCGCCACCCGCTCACGCATGGCCGTGAGCCCTCCGGGGTGTTCACCGAGGGGGTCATGGCAAAAGCCCCGCCCGTCGTCGGTGGCCTGGACCTCGACGCGGTGGTGTGAGATCCGTACACCGATCGTGATGGTCCGGGGATCGGCGTGGGCGAAGGAGTTGCGCAGGAATTCCCCGACGACGAGGAGGATCTCCCGGCGGTGATCCTGCGGCACGCGCGCCTCGTCTCCCTCCACTGTCAGCCGCACGGGAAGCCCGGCCAGGTTGAGCCGGTCCGCATGGCGTCGCAGCGATTCCTCAAGCCCTCCCTGCGTGGCGTCGCGGGCGTCACGTGTGTCGCGCAATCCCGTCACCAGGCCTCGCGTGACGGCAATGGCCTCCTCCAGTGCGTCGTGGATCGCCGCCAGGTGCCGTTCTGTTCCAGCTTCGTCGGAGCCCGCGGTCGAGGCCTTGAGCCGGTGGAGCTCCACGTGACGGAAGGCCAGGGCGAGGCTGCCGCCCAGGTGGTCGTGGACGTCGCGGGCCAGGCGACCGCAGCAGTCGTCGCCCGGGGCCTGCCGGTGTGCCCGCAGCCGGGTCTCGTAGCCGTGGGCCGCGGCCCGGGTGTGGCGGGCGGACACCCGGCGCACGATGTCCGCCGCACGGACGGCACCCGTCTTGCGGCCCACTGTTTCCACCGCCTCGACGAGGGTGTCCGTGAGCCGGTCCATGGCGGCCAGAGCGTCGGCGAGCCCGAGGTCCGCGGCGGCCCACCGTGCGCCGAGCGCGCGGAAGGACGTTTCCGCGGGCCGTACGGGTCCCAGATGCCCTGCCGCCCGGGAGCGGCCGGGTGCGTCGAGGGCGCGGGCGCACTCGGCGAGGAGCAGCGCGGCCTGGGCGCGGGTGTCCCGCCACAGTTCGGGACGCTCCACGAGCGGATGTCTCTCGTCCCGCAGGGAGTCCGCGTAACGGTTCAGTACTTCGTCGGCGGCTCGCCTGAGCCATCGACCCGGACGATCCGGACGGACCGCGCGGTCCGGCGCGCAGTGTGCGACGGTCCGTTCCGGCACAGAGATGTTCCCCACCCAAGCCTCCCGAATCGGGCCCCCGCACCGGTCGGCCGTTTGTTGACGGCTGCCAGCACCCACCCGCTTGTTCATCTCAGCTAACGCACCGACCGTAGGTGCGGTACTGACGGCTGTCAACTAGCATTGGTCGCCATCGCCCTGCCGGTTCACGCTGGCGGACGGAAGGAGTATGGATGTCCCCCTTGGCCGACAAGATCGAAAAACTCTTCAGAACCATCCGCACCAACGGCCGGGAGTACACCTACGAGGAGGTCGCGCGAGGCTGCAGCGAACTGAGCGGCGGCACGTTCTCCAAGACGTACGTCTGGCAACTGCGCACCGGCCAGCGCGACAACCCCACCAAGCGGCATCTGGAGGCGCTGGCGGCGTTCTTCCGTGTGCCGGCCGCGTACTTCTTCGACGAGGACACCGCCGAGCGGGTCGACGCACAGCTCGCCATCGCCTCGGCGATGGGCAACGCCGAGGTCCGTGACATCGCCCTGCGGGCCATGAGCATGGACGACTCCGGCCGCAAGCATCTGGCGCGCATCATCCGAGAGGTCAGCCTGCTGCACTCCGCTGCCTCCTCCCGCGGGCAGTCGGGCCGCGGCCACGGGACGGCCGACGCCCCGGAGGGCAGAGACACCAGCGGCACCGCGGGCGCCGGGGGTTAGACCGCCGATGCGATTCCTCCACCGACACCGGCTCCGGTCCGACCTCCAGGCCCTGCGCCGGGAGAGCCGCCAGCGGCTGGCCTCCTTCGGACTGCCCGAGTCCTACGACCTCATGACCCTGTGCGATCGCCTCAGCGACTCCCGGGGGCGGCCGATCCATCTGTTGCCCATGCCCCTGGGAGCCTCCGGTCCGTGCGGGCTGTGGCTTGCCTTCTCCGACGCCGATTACGTCGTCCACGAGCAGCACACCAGCCGGCACCACCAGGAGCACATCATCGCTCACGAGCTGGCGCACATCCTGTGCGGTCACCGCAGCGGGGCCGCCGACTCGGCAGCCGTCGCCACGCTCTTCCCGGACCTCGATCCGTCGCTGGTGCAGGACCTGCTGTGCCGGGACAACTACTCCGACACCCAGGAGCGGGAGGCGGAGGTGATGGCGTTCCTCCTCGGTGAGGGCCTGCGCTCACAGCCCGGCACAGCCGCCGCCGAGACGGACGGGGTACTCGGCCGTATCCAGGGATCCCTCGACTGGCGTCGCCGGGGCAGGGCATGAACAGTCTGCGCTACCCGCTGGGCGCGGTGGTCTGCTGGCTGGCGTTCGCCCGGACCCTCCCGCCCATCCTGCGGCGCGGACCGCAACCGGCGCTCGTCGCCCTGTGCGCGTCCTTCGGCTGTCAGGGCATGTACCTCGCCATGTCCGCCCCCTCCCGCCTGACCGGGACGCTCTTCGGCACGGTCACCTGGTACAACGTCTCCGTCCAGATGTGGAACATCGCGGCGATCGCCTGTCAGCAGGTACTGCTCATCCACTGGCTGCACGCGCGGGAGGAGGCCCGCGTCCGCGCGCGCCGCCGGTTGGCCCTGCTGGCCTGTGTGCCGTTGGCGATGGCCGCCCTCTTCGAACTCGCCGTGCTGCACGGGCACCCCCGGAACACTTTCGTACACCCGCGGGAACAGCCGTACTTCGTGGCCTACGAAGTCGTCTACCTCACGGCCTTCGCCCTCGGGAAGGCCGTGGTGGCGAAGGCGTGCTGGTTCTACGCCCGGCTGACCGAGGACGTCTGGGTACGGCGCGGGCTGCGGACCGCGGCGGTCGGTGCGTGCCTCGACCTCGTCTACGCCCTGGGGCGGTTCGCGGACGTGTTCCTCGTACACCGCGGATGGGACCCGTCCACCTGGGCGGACGTCACGCGGACCTGTCTGACATTGGGGCTGACCCTGAACACCGTCGGCTGGACGGCGCCGTTGTGGGGGCCGCGGGTGCAGGCGGCACAGGCGTGGTGGGCCGACTACCGCCGCTTCCGCCGACTGCGCCCGCTCTGGTACGCCCTGTACCGGGCCCACCCCGAGACGTCCCTTCAGCCCGTGCCCGGCAGCGACCTCTTCGCCCTGTGGGACCTGCGTTTCCGCCTGCACCGGCGGGTGATCGAGATCAGGGACGGCTGTCTGGCCCTGGGCGGGCAGACCGCCCCCGGCCTGGCGCCCGCCCCGGGCCCGGACGGGAGCGAGGAGGACCGGGCGCGATGGGAGGCGGCACGCATCGCGGCCGCCCTTGCGGCGCGGCCCGGCCGGGGCGGGACGACGGGGGCGAAGGAGGACACGGAGGCCGACACCGGACCCGTGCCGGTGATGAGCACGGACAACCTGGACTTCTCCGCCGATGTGCGGTGGCTGGTCCAGGTCTCCCAGGCCTTCGCCGCCGTCCCCGCCGCGTGCCCGGACCCCGAGCGCGCGCCCGCCCCGTGACCGTCCGGCCTCAGCCGGCGAACGCCGTGGGAGCCATGCCCTGGCCCGCCCCGGGCACGACGAAAACGCTGCCCGCGAGCGGTTCGTCGTGTTCGAGCGCACGCCGTGCCGTGGTGACGTAGAGGTCGGTCAGGTCGGCCCCGCCGAAGCCGCACGCCGTGGTGAGCGCGGCGGGAAAACGGATCTCCTGGTCGAGCATGCCCCGGGGCGTGTAGCGGCGCACCGCGCCGCCGCGGAAGAGGGCCACCCACACACCGCCGTCGGCGTCGACGCACAGCCCGTCGGGCACGCCGGACGTGCCGGTCAGCTCGGCGAACGGACGCGGGTTGGAAGCCTCCCCCGTGGACAGGTCGTAGTCGAGCACGTCGATGCGGCACGTGGGGGTGTCGACGAAGTACATCCTCCGGCCGTCCGGGCTCCAGGCGATGCCATTGCTCAGGCGGGTGCCCGAGAGCGCGCGGTGTGTCTCACCCTGGAGGGAGACACGGCCCAGCCAGCCCGGGGCGGAGGGGCCTGCCATGGTGCCGACCCAGAGACGGCCCCGTCCGTCGACACCCGCGTCGTTGCCCCGAACCCCTTCTTCCGACCAGTCGGTGAGCGAGCGCAGCGACCCATCGGACTCAAGCACGCTCACACCGTCGCGCATGCTGAGCACCAGACCGCCGGCGCGGGGCTTGGCGGCGGCGACAGGCTGTTCGAAGCGGAGGACCGTGTCGGTGCCGTCCCGGGGGCACAGCCGGTGCACCTCGCTGCGGTTCATGTCGACCCACAGCAGCGTTCCGTCGGCCGTGTCCCAGGTCGGGCACTCGGCGAAGGCGGCCACCGCGCGCAGCACCACCTCCACGCTCACCGCACCGTCCCTGCCCGGCCGGCGTCGTCCGCTCCGGACATCACGGCCTCGGCCGCGTCGAGCAGCACCGCCGCGCCGTCTCCGTCCAGGACGTCGGCGACCGGGAGGCCCAGATGGCGCAGGCGGCGTACGTTCTCCCGGCCGCGGGTGGCGATGGCGGCGACGGGGGCGCCGCCGAGGGCTTCGACCGTTCGGATCTCCGTCTCCAGGTCGGCGAGGGGCAGATGGTCCCAGTGGTAGCGCGAGACACGCTCGGCATCGTGCACGAAGACGACCGCGTCGGGCTGCGAGCCCTGAAGTATCGCGCTCGCCAGACCGCCGAACGCCGGGTGCATGACGGATGCCTGACCCTTGATGATCAGCAGGTCGTGGCGGGGGTCCGCCCGCTGGACCAGATGCTCGACGAGGCCTGCCGCCTGGAACACCGGTGTGCGGTCGATGATCGCGCCTTCGGTGCATCCGGCGAGCAGACAGGTCTGGCCGGTTCCCACATAGCCAGAGTCGATCTTGCGGGAAAGGGCTTCCCGGTGCATCTGGAGAGCGGTGGTGCGCTTTCCGACGACGCAGTCGCTGCCGGCGACGTGTATCAGTTTGGCGCGCTTCCTGGTTACCCGCCCGGAATACTTGGGCAGTACGTCGTGCGGACGCCTCACGTCGACAATGCGCTGGCCTTCCGAGAGCATCCCGGCGAGTTCCGTTTCGAGCAGCCGCACATGGAGACATGAAACGACGTGCAGGCCACCGCGAATGGCGGTGCGTATTTCGTCCCACCAGTGGTCAGGAAGGTCGCCCGGATCTCTCGGCGTATGCAGGAACTTGCCGTCGACCGCCTCACCGAAATCGGACTCGGTCAGCGCCATCACGAACGCCTCTGGGCCGTACTTCATGGCCTCGGCGACGGACCCGACGACCGGGATGTCCGTGCCCGGCAGCACGGAGGCCGAGGTCGGGTGGGGGTGAGAGCGGTCGACGACCGCCACGGGCCGGAGCACCGTACTGTGCCGGATCACCCCCTGGACGGTCTTTCCCTCGGGGTGGGCGAATACCCCGTCGGCGAACAGAACCGCGGGCAGCGGCAATTGCGAAAACTCTGAAAGAAGCACCGAGCCATCCTAACTAGTGCACCGGGACGGCTTGCCCGGTCAAATCCTGGACCATCAAGTGGAGTTCCTCACGGAACGGATCGCTCAGCGCGGCAACTGTCCCGTCGGGCCGTACGAGAGCGGCACACGGGCGGTTCAGCCGCAGCAAGGCGTGGCCGAGATTGTCCGCGTCGGAAATCACGGTGACGCGGATGCTCTCGTGTGCCTTCCGGAAAATGTCGGCCACGCCTTCGACGTCCCTGCGGTGCCTGCCCGTTCCGGGAAACAGCAGCAACAGCGGCGCCGGGGCACCCAGCTCGTCCCGCAGCCAGCGCGCACGCTCCGCGTCGAGCGGTACGTCCGGCAGTCGCATCCCGGTCCGCAGGTGGCCTGCCTGCTGCACCTTCCCCGGGTGGGCGAAGGACAACTGCGCCTGGCGCGGCACGACGACGCGGTTCAGCACTCCGCTGCGTCCCGCTGCCCCGAGCACCACGTCACGGGCCCGCGCGCGCCAACCGTTCATCATCCACATCCGCGTCTGGAGGTCAGTGTCGCTGACCACGGCGCGCGCGACCCTGAGCCGCTCCTCCTCCCACTGCGCAAGGACCTCGTCGCCCCACCGGCCCTCGCGCACCCCGGCAAGCCGCCAGGCCAGCGAGGCCGCGTCCTCGATACCGGTGTTCAGCCCCTGACCGCCCGCCGGGCTGTGGATGTGCGCGGCGTCTCCCGCCAGCAGCACCCGGCCGGCCCGCAGCTGATCGACCACCTTGGCGTGCACCCGGAACACCCCGGTGCGCTGCTCGCCGATCAGCTCGATCGGCACCGGGCACCGCTCCGATGCCGCGCGCTGCACCGCGTCCCGTGCGTCCTCCACCGCCAGGCCGGGCGCCGCGCTCACGAACGTCCGGTACATGCCGCCCGGCAGCCCCACCACTACCAGCACCCCGGCGGACGACATGAAGTAGTGGACCTCGTCATGGGCCAGCGAGGTGCGGACCGGACCATCCGCGAGCAGGAACTGCTGCGGATACGAACTGCCTCGGAAGGGCACTCCCAGCACCTCGCGCACCCTGCTGTGCGCGCCGTCACAGCCGACGAGCCAGCCGAAGCGTTCCGTCACCCGGCCCCGTGCCGTCTCCAACTCGGCGTTCACGCCGGCGCCGTCCTGGGTGAAGGAGGTCAGGGACACACCGAACTCGATCGTCCCGCCCAGCTCCCGGAAGGTGTCCCGCAGGACCGCCTCCGTCTCCTGCTGAGGAATCGACAAGGCATACGGGTAGCGTGTGCGGCGCATTCCGCCGAACGCCAGCCGGGCGACACGCTCCCCCTGCGAGTGGTAGTTCTGCGCGCGCAACACCACTCCGCGCCGGTGCAGTTCGTCCGCGGCACCGAACCGGGCCAGTGCCTCGATGCCCCGTGGCCACAGAGCGATCGCCTTGGAGTGGGGATTGGGACGCTCGGAGCGGTCGACGACACGCACCGGCACGCCTCGCCTGAGGAGTTCGATCCCCGTGACGAGCCCGACCGGGCCCGCTCCGACGATGAGCACCTGCGACGATTCGGTCATGATTCCACCTTCTGTGCGGATGTCTCTTTAGGCGCAGCCATGCGCTTCTTGCGGAGCAGAACTGCCGGACACGGCCCGCGTGCGTGCTTGTATTCCAGCCCGTGAACGGCGATGCGCACGGTGTCGCCGACGGACTGACGGAGGTGCTGGCAGCGGTGGCCGACCAGATCTGTTTCTCGGTGCTCGGAGCCCTCGGCGTCTCCACGGGCACCACCCCCCACACCCTGCGCGGCCCGATGGTGAACAAGGTGATGGCCCTGCTCCTGCTGCGAGCGGGGCAGGTGGTGGAGGTCGACGCCTTCGTCGACGAGCTCTGGGACGAGCGGCCCCCGCGCTGGGCGCTCAGCACCCTGCGCACGCACGTCTACCACCTGCGCCGTCAGCTCGACGAGGTCCTGGAGTTTCCGGCCCAACGGCTGTTGCACACCCGCCGGTCCGGCTATCTCCTGGACATCGATCCCGAGCAGTTGGACGCCACCCGGTTCACGCGGCTCTTCCGGGACAGCGAGCGGGTGCTGGCGCAGGGCCGGCCGGACGAGGCGGCCGCCGCCTGCCGTGACGGTCTGGCGCTCTGGCAGGGGCGCGCCCTGTCCACGGTGCGTCCGGGGAGGGTCCTCACCGGTCACGTCCAGTACCTGGAAGAGATGCGGGTAAGGGCGCACCAGGTGCGCGTCGAGGCGGAGATGCGCCGCGGCCGCCACACCCACCTCGTACCCGAACTGCGCGACCTGGTCGCCGCGCACCCCTTGAACGAGTGGTTCCACCACTCCTTGATCGAGTCCCTGCGGGAGTCGGGCCGGCGTGGTGACGCTCTCAGCGCGTTCCAGGCGCTCAGGACCATGCTCCGGGACGAGCTGGGTCTCGAACCCGTCGACGGCCCGTCGTGGAGCGTGCCTGCGTGACGGGATCGTGCACCCCCCGATGGACATGGTCTTCCTCCTCGCTCTGCCTGGATTCCCGATGGTGGGACGCCGCCATGAAAGCCCGATAAAAGCGAGGGGGAGGACTGCCGGATGGACGGAATCTGCCACCTTGGAGGCATCGGCGCCCCCTTCTCTGGGAGCACAGGGACCTCGGTCCTGGCCGCGCGCCCCGCGCGGGACGTGGTCGCGGTCCTGCGCCTGACGGATGCGGACGGGGACGAGTACGGACATGAGGACGGGGGCGGCCTGCATCCGGCAGAGCGGACCCTGATGCGGGGAAGACCGCCGGACCGCCGCCGTGACTTCGCCGCGGGGCGCTTCGCGGCCGCCGACGCCCTGCGGCTGCTCGGTCGGTCCGGGCCGGTTCTGCGCGAGGGCCGGCGCCCCCGCTTCCCGACAGGGGTGAGGGGATCCATCAGCCACTGCCGGGGCGCGGTCGCCACCTGCCTGGCCACCACCCGGGGGGACGTGCCGGCCGTGGGTGTGGACGTCGAACGCGTCGGCAGGCTCTCGCCGGAGACCGCCGGTCTCGTCTGCACACCGCCGGAGCGCGCCCTGGTGGCCCGCGGAGACGCCGACGGACGGCTCCTGACGGTGATGTTCTCGGCGAAGGAAGCCTTCTACAAGGCGGCGGCCGCCCTGTACCTCCCCCGCGATCCGGTCTTCCACGATCTCGAGGTCATCCCGGACCCCGACCTCGCGAACGGCAACGGCCTGTGCCTGACGCCCTCCCCAGGGCTCCTCCCCGACGGATGTACCGTCCGGGGCCAGGTCCGATCCGTCGGCCCGTACGTCTGGACGACAGTGCTGCTCCAGGTCGGCGGCAGCCCCTCATGAGTGCCACGGCGGTGGCACGCCAGCACGAGGGGCACATCGGCAAAAAAAGACCCCCCGCCTGCATTCCCGCAGGTCAGAGGGGTCTAATGATGTGGAGCCTAGGAGATTCGAACTCCTGACATCTGCCTTGCAAAGGCAGCGCTCTACCAACTGAGCTAAGGCCCCGAAAACGGTGCACCCAGCCGGAAGAACCTCGCTCCGGTGGGCGACGCAGACCAGAGTACCGGGTCACCCCCCAGATCTCGCAAAAGGATTGGGGCTCCCGGTGAACGACCACGCTCCGTAAGATGCTCGGCGTGGTTCGCGGCAGCGAACCGCGGTTTTTGGGGAAGCGATGGGGAGACGCAATGGACGCCGCACAACAAGAGACGACCGCGAGAGCTCGAGAGCTCCAGCGGAACTGGTACGGGGAGCCGCTGGGGGCGCTCTTCCGTCGTCTCATCGATGATCTGGGCCTCAACCAGGCACGCCTCGCCGGCGTCCTCGGTCTGTCCGCGCCCATGCTGTCCCAGCTGATGAGCGGACAGCGCGCCAAGATCGGCAACCCTGCGGTCGTCCAGCGCGTCCAGCTCCTCCAGGAGCTGGCGGGCCAGGTCGCCGACGGCAGTGTGAGCGCCGCCGAGGCCACCGACCGCATGGACGAGATCAAGAAGTCCCAGGGCGGCTCCGTCCTGACCAACACCTCGCAGTCGACGACGAGTTCGGGTGCGCCCACGGTGAAACGCGTGGTGCGTGAGATCCAGTCGCTGTTGCGCTCCGTCGCGGCGGCGGGCGACATCATCGATGCCGCTGACTCCCTCGCACCGACCCACCCGGAACTGGCAGAGTTCCTCCGGGTATACGGCGCCGGACGCACCGCGGACGCGGTCGCCCACTACGAGGCGCACCAGAACTGAGCCGTCGGCCGGGCCACCGGGCGGCCCGGAGGGGGAGCGATGCGCGACCATGGGTGAGGTCTTCGCCGGCCGCTACGAACTGGTCGACCCGGTCGGCCGCGGGGGAGTCGGAGCGGTCTGGCGCGCCTGGGACCACCGGCGGCGCCGATATGTGGCGGCCAAGGTCCTGCAACAGAGCGACGCGCACGCGCTGCTGCGCTTCGTGCGGGAGCAGGCGCTGCGGATCGACCACCCCCATGTGCTCGCGCCCGCCAGCTGGGCCGCCGACGACGACAAGGTCCTGTTCACCATGGCCTTGGTCGCCGGCGGCTCGCTGGCCCACGTGATCGGGGACTACGGCCCGCTGCCGCCCCGCCTGGTCTGCACGCTCCTGGACCAGCTGCTCTCCGGGCTCACGGCGGTGCACGCCGAGGGGGTCGTGCACCGTGACATCAAGCCCGCGAACATCCTGCTCGAGGCGACCGGCATCGCACGGCCGCATCTGCGGCTCTCCGACTTCGGCATCTCGATGCGGATGGGCGAGCCACGGCTGACCGAGACCAACTACGTCGTGGGGACGCCCGGTTACTTCGCGCCCGAGCAAATGCTGGGCGCGGAGCCGGACTTCACCGCCGATCTGTTCACCGTGGGCCTGGTGGCCCTCTATCTGCTGCAGGGAGCCAGGCCGGACGCCAAGGCCCTGATCGAGCGCTTCGCCGAGCACGGCACACCCCGGGCCCCGCGTGGTGTTCCCGAGCCCCTCTGGCAGGTCGTCGCCACGCTCCTCCAGCCGGATCCGCAAGCGCGGTTCCGCACCGCCACGGGCGCGCGCAAGGCGTTGAATGCGGCCGTCGAGCTGCTGCCGGAACCTGGACCCGACGACGAGATCGTCGAGATCTTCGACCAACTGGGCCCCCTTCCCCAGGGCTTCGGCCCGGACGGGCCCCTCACGGCTCCGCCCCAGCCGAGCTTCGCTCCCCCTTCCGTACCGCCCCCGCCCCTCTCCGCACCCCAGACCGACACCTTCCCGCTCACGCCGCCACCACCGCGGGCCACGCCACCGTCGGGACAGGCCACGCCACCTTCCGGGCAGCAGGCGCAACAGGCGCAGCCAGCACAACAAGCGCAGGTCCAGCCAATGCAGCAACCGGCAACGCCGCCACCTCCCCCCTCGCCCCCTGCTCAGCCCCCGCATGTCCCCTCCCCCCACCCGGCTTACGATCCATCACCCTCTGTGACGCCAGCGGCGCATCGCGTATCCGCCCCTACTTATCCATACACCGCTCACGCCCCGCAGGTTCCACTCCAGCGCGGACCAGTTCCGCACCGGCAGAAACGACCGGGACCGCCCCCGAAGGTGGCGATCCCGATGCTGCTGGCCTCTCTGGCGTGTTTCGCGGTGGGCATCTGGGCCCTGACCCAGATCTGACCCCTCAATGGATTCGGAGCACAAACGAACCCGGCCCACGAGTCAGCCGCCCACCCGACCCACCGCCTTCCTCCGCCCGATCAGCGTCCACACGCCAAGGATCGCCAGGAGCACGGTCCCAGCGCCGAACCCACCGGCGGCGACGATCCGCATGCCGTCCCCACCACCGTTTCCGCCCCCGCCCCCATCACCGCTCCCGGCACCCGCGCCCGTCTCACCCCGCGCCGCCGCGTCCTGGTCCTCACCGGTGACGCTGAACTCGCCCGCCGGCCGCGCCGCCCCCATATACGCGGGCCCCTCCTTCGCCGAACCGTCGACGTTCACCCGCAAAGTCAGATCCAGCGGGTCATCGCCGAACTCCCGGGCGACCTCCGGATTGAGGTGGACCGAGAGGTAGTACCACCCGGCGAACCGCGTGCCGGTCACGCCGTCGACCGGGGAATAGCGGTTCTCGTACGCCACAGGGGCCAGGGGTTTCAACGCGGTCGTTTTCTGCCGGCCGTCGTACGCCGTGTCGGCGTCGTCGATGCGTGCGCGAACCGGATTGGCCAGTGACATCACGAGCGCCGACGTGACGTACTCGCCCCGGCCCCCGCTCGCACTGCCCAGCTCGACCCCGGCGGAGATCCGCTGCCCCCAGTCGACCGGCACGCGGTAGAAGAGGGTCTGGCCGGGCTTGATCCGATCACCCCAGACGCCTGCGTCCAGCGCCCGGGCGTCATTGAAGCCCGTGCCGCCTCTGCGTACCTTGCGGGCTTCGCCGGGCGGCGTGGGCGAGGCGGAGTTCCACGACTCGGGCGGCGTCGTGGAGGCGTTCTTGGCCACTCCGGGTTCCGAGACGACGCGAAGCTCCGTGTCCCACGTCTCCGTACCGGAACCGGGCTCGCTGTTCCGCTCGACCACTACGTAGTACGTGCCGGCCGCTTTGCACCTGTTCTCGGTGGGGCCGACCGTCCGTACCGCCCAGGCGGAGATGGGCCGCGGACTCTGCGACGTACCGAACCGCGCGTCCCCGGAGTTGCAGGTGTTGCCGTTCGTGTCCTCCAAGGAGACTTCGACGCCGTCCCCGTAGGCGACCTTGGCGTCGAGCCCGGGGACGGCGGTGGCGGAGACGTACACGGTCTCTCTGCCGTCGAGTTGCAGCTGGTAGTAGACCTTGCCCCCACGCGCGAGGGAGCTCTTGTACGTCGACCCGGGCGTCAGCCTCGCGCTGTCCGTGCTGTTCCGCGCGCCGTCGACCGCCACGGCCCCCTCAGCGAACACGTACGGGCTCGGTTCCGATGTGCCCTCCGCCACGGCCTGCCCGGGCAGCGCCATCACCGCGCACAGCGCCGCCCCCATGGCCTGCAACGCCCGGCCTCCACGCAGCCGCCCCATCACGTGCCACCCCTCCCCTGAGCCCCAGTTGTCGCCCACGATGCCCACGCGACGTCCCGACAACCTTTGCTCACGCAAGGCAAGAGCTTGCGTGAGCAAACCAACGAGTCGGGTGACCAACGAGATCCGGACAGCACAAGGCCCCGACCGCAGAAGCGGTCGGGGCCTTGTTAAGAGACTGTTGTCGGTACTCACGAACCCGTGGGCACGGAGTCAGTCGCCTCCGTCCACAGATCCTGCTCGGCGCGATCCGCCTGGATCTGGCGGTACACGAGGAGCCCGCCGATGGCGGCCAGTGTGACCAGGAGAAGCTTCTTCACCGCGCGACCTCGTCTTTCTTGACGTAAGGGACCTCTGGCGCCCGACTATACACACCGATCGATACCGATCGGTGACCTGGATCCACCCCAACTCCCGCCCCGAACACAGCAGTCGAATCGGGCATCGCCACTCCCAGGCCGCTCACGGCCCGCCGCGACATTCGCCGCTCCTGTCCTCACCCGGGCCTCTCCCAGGCCCTTCAGAGGCCATATACGGCCATTCGTGTGGTGTTCATCTGAACATCGACGCGCCACGAGCGTCGGTCCCCCACTCCCGGCCCCACATACACATCATGAGGAAAGTACGCAAATCGCCCAACCCGAAAGTGAGAAGCCATGACCGGCACCAAGGCCATGAAGCTGTGGACCACGCTCATCACCGCCTTCCTCGCGCTCTTCGCCACACTGGGATTCACGACGACGGCAGCGGCGGCCACGCCGGTACAGCAGGCCACGGAAACGTGCAAGAGCACGCCGACCATGACGGCGCCACTCGCGGCCTACTGGGCAGCAGCGTACGAACGGTCCCTGCCGCCCACGATGAAGCAACGCATCCGCGCCGAGGCCCACGGCTCGTCCCCCAGCTGCCGCCACCTCCCCACGGACGACACGGAGACGGCCATTGAGGCCGAGGCCCATCCGGGCAGGCTCGCCGCGGAGCCGTAGTCACGCCCCGGCCTCCCCGGCCGCCGCCCTCAGAAGACCCCCAGCCCGTATCGGCTGGGGGTCTTCTTCGCGTCTGTGCCAAGATCGCGGGATGCTGCGACTCACCGATTTCATCGTCGACTGCCCGGACACTATGAAGCTGGCGGCCTTCTACTCCGAGGTGACGGGCCGTCCGGTCAAGGAAGGCAGCTCCGCGGACTGGGCCGGCATCCAGTTCGGCGAGATCGAGCTGGCCTTCATCCGGGTGGAGGACTACCGCGCTCCGCAGTGGCCCGACAGCGAGCACCCCAAGCAGTTCCACCTCGACTTCGAAGTGGACGACATCGAGTCCGAGCAGCGCCGCGTCCTCGACCTCGGGGCGACGCTGAGGCAGGACTTCATCGGCCCCAACGGGTACGGCTGGCAGGTCTTCACCGACCCGGTCGGCCACCCCTTCTGCCTGTGCCGCAACAAGGGCGTCGTCTGGACCGACCAGGGCCCGAGCTGGCCCAAGCACGACTGATTGGCCGCCCAGGCGTCCAGCGGGAGCGATCCTGCGGACCTGTTGGGAGAACCACTCATCGGCTGATGTCACCCGTGGATGTCAAAGACCCCCAGTCGTGATCGACTGGGGGTCTTTGGCTGGTGGGGCTAACAGGATTTGAACCTGTGGCCTCATCCTTATCAGGGATGCGCTCTAACCAACTGAGCTATAGCCCCGCCGCGCTGCGGTGTGTCCCGCGCGCTGACCTCTGAAGATTAGCGCACGTGCGGGCCAGTCCCAAAATCGATACCTTCGAAGAACTACTCGTCCTCGGCCAGCGTCAGCTCGACGCCGCCCACAAAGCCCGCGGAGAGGTTGTAGATGAACGCGCCGAGCGTCGCGAGCGCCGTGGCGAGGACCACGTCGATGACCGCGATGATCGTCGTGAACATCAGGACGCGCGGCAGCGACAGGAAGGACTGCAGGTCGAAGCCGTTGGACTCGTTCGAGCCCGTCGCCTCCGAGATCGTGCCGCCCACCGTGGAGAAGACACCCATGGCGTCCATGACCATCCACAGCACGGCGGCCGCGACGATCGTGCAGATGCCGAGCGCGATGGAGAGCAGGAAGCTGACCTTCATCACCGACCACGGGTCGGCCTTGGCCACCCGCAGTCGCGCCTTGCGCGTACGAGGCATCGTGCGGGCCCCCGTCCGCGGCCTGCGCACGGAACCCGTCTGAGCGCCGCCCTGCTGATAGGCCTGCGGCGGGTGGTACGGCTGGGACGCCTGCTGCTGGGGCTGACGCTCACCGGGCAGCGCACCGGTGGCGTTCTGGGGCCCCTGAGCCCCCGCGGCTCCCTGGCCTGCCTGGGCCCCTTGGGCCCCGGCCTCGCCCGCGTACTGCGCTGACTGAGCCGGCTGCGGCCCTCGGGTGTCGGTCACGGTTCCCCCCTGGGATCCACGAGGCTCATGCGAGTCGGGAGAATCAGTGGCGGAGCCACGGACACCGTCTGTACCGGCGGCTTGGCCGGTTCCACTTGCTCCGGCGCCCGTGGCTCCACTCACGATGACTCTCTCCTCGCGCTACTCGGCCGTGGACTCCGTGCCCTCGTCCGTACCGGCGGCCGGCTCGTCGTCGGCCGATTCGACGACGATGTCACCGTCGACTTCCTCAGCCTCGCGCCCGGCCTCGGCGTTACGAGCGATACCGACCACGGCATCGCGCTTGCCCAGGTTGATCAGTTGGACGCCCATGGTGTCACGGCCCGTCTCCCTGACCTCGTTGACTCGCGTACGAATCACACCGCCGCCCAGGGTGATGGCGAGGATCTCGTCCGTCTCCTCCGTCACCAGCGCGCCCACGAGTTCGCCGCGGTCCTCCACGATCTTGGCGGCCTTGATGCCGAGGCCACCACGGCCCTGGACGCGGTACTCGTCGACGTTGGTGCGCTTGGCGTACCCACCGTCGGTTGCGGTGAAGACGAAAGTACCCGGCCTGACGACATTCATCGAGAGCAGTTCATCGCCACCGCGGAAACTCATTCCCTTCACGCCCGAGGTCGCGCGGCCCATGGGACGCAGCGCATCGTCCGTTGCGGTGAACCTGATCGACTGCGCCTTCTTACTGATGAGCAGCAGATCGTCCTCGGACGAGACCAGCTCGGCGCCGATCAGCTCGTCGTCCTTGCCGTCGTCCGTCTCACGGAGGTTGATGGCGATGACGCCACCGGAGCGAGGCGAGTCGTAGTCCTTGAGCGGCGTCTTCTTCACGAGGCCGCCCTTGGTGGCGAGAACCAGGTAGGGCACCGCTTCGTAGTCGCGGATCGCGAGGATCTCGGCGATCTGCTCGTCCGGCTGGAAGGCGAGCAGGTTCGCCACGTGCTGGCCGCGCGCGTCGCGTCCGGCATCGGGGAGCTCGTACGCCTTCGCGCGGTAGACCCGGCCCTTGTTGGTGAAGAACAGCAGCCAGTGGTGGGTCGTCGACACAAAGAAGTGGTCGACGATGTCGTCTTCCTTGAGCTTCGTGCCGCGCACGCCCTTGCCGCCGCGCTTCTGGGAGCGGTAGTCGTCCGTCTTCGTCCGCTTGACGTAACCGCCGCGCGTGATCGTGACGACGATGTCCTCCTCGGCGATCAGGTCCTCCATGGACATGTCGCCGTCGAAGGGCACGAGCGCCGAGCGACGGTCCTCGCCGAACTTGTCGACGATCGCCGCGAGCTCCTCGCTGATGATCTGGCGCTGCCGCTCGGGCGAGGCCAGGATCGCGTTGTACTCGTTGATCTTCGCCTGCAGTTCGTCGTGCTCGGCGACGATCTTCTGGCGCTCCAGGGCGGCCAGTCGGCGCAGCTGCATCTCGAGGATGGCGTTGGCCTGGATCTCGTCGATCGAGAGCAGGCCCATCAGGCCCTCACGCGCGACGTCGACCGTCTGGCTGGCCCGGATGAGCGCGATGACCTCGTCGATCGCGTCCAGGGCTTTGAGCAGGCCGCGCAGGATGTGGGCCCGCTCCTCGGCCTTGCGCAGCCTGTACTTCGTACGCCGGACGATGACCTCGACCTGGTGCGTCACCCAGTGGCGGATGAAGGCGTCCAGGGAGAGGGTGCGCGGCACGCCGTCGACCAGGGCCAGCATGTTGGCGCTGAAGTTCGACTGCAGGTCGGTGTGCTTGTAGAGGTTGTTCAGCACGACCTTGGCGACCGCGTCCCGCTTGAGGACGACGACGAGGCGCTGGCCCGTGCGCGACGACGTCTCGTCGCGGACGTCGGCGATGCCGCCGACCTTGCCGTCCTTGACCAGGTCGGCGATCTTCTGCGCGAGGTTGTCGGGGTTGGTCTGGTAGGGGAGCTCGGTGACCACCAGGCACTGGCGGTTCTGGATCTCCTCGACCGCGACGACCGCGCGCATCGTGATGGAGCCACGGCCCGTGCGGTACGCCTCCTCGATGCCCTTACGGCCCACTACTAGTGCGCCGGTGGGGAAATCGGGGCCCTTGATGCGCTCGATCAGCGCGTCGAGCAGCTCCTCGTGCGAGGCGTCCGGGTGCTCCAGCGCCCACTGCGCGCCCGCCGCGACCTCGCGGAGGTTGTGCGGCGGGATGTTGGTGGCCATGCCGACCGCGATGCCCGCCGAGCCGTTGATCAGCAGGTTCGGGAAGCGCGCCGGCAGGACCGTCGGCTCCTGGTTGCGGCCGTCGTAGTTGTCCGTGAAGTCGACGGTCTCCTCGTCGATGTCACGGACCATCTCCATGGCCAGCGGCGCCATCTTGCACTCGGTGTACCGCATAGCGGCCGCCGGGTCGTTGCCCGGAGAGCCGAAGTTTCCGTTGGAGTCCACCAGGGGCATCCGCATCGACCACGGCTGGGCCAGGCGGACCAGGGCGTCGTAGATGGAGGAGTCGCCGTGCGGGTGGTAGGTGCCCATGACGTCACCGACGACGCGGGCACACTTGTAGAAGCCCTTCTCGGGGCGGTACCCGCCGTCGTACATCGCGTACAGGACGCGGCGGTGCACGGGCTTCAGGCCGTCCCGTACGTCGGGCAGCGCGCGCGACACGATGACGGACATCGCGTAGTCGAGGTAGGAGCGCTGCATCTCCGTCTCGAGCCCGACGGGCTCGACACGCATGCCCACGCCGGGGACGGCGGGCTCCTCTTCGGGCATCACAGGGGTGTTCTCGTCGGCCATTGCTGGTCAAAGTCCTTTCGAGGTGCGGCTTGTACGGGCCGACTCAGATGTCGAGGAAGCGGACGTCCTTGGCGTTGCGCTGAATGAACGAGCGCCGTGCCTCGACGTCCTCTCCCATCAGCACCGAGAAGAGGTCGTCGGCCTGTGCCGCGTCGTCCAGGGTGACCTGGCCGAGAACGCGGTGATCCTGGTCCATCGTCGTCACGCGCAGCTCCTCGGCGTTCATCTCGCCGAGACCCTTGAATCGCTGGACCGAGTCGTCCCTGACGCGCTTGCCGGCCTGGCGGCCGATCTCGATCAGGGCGTCGCGCTCGCGGTCCGAGTACGCGTACTGGAAGTCGTCCCGCGTCCACTTGATCTTGTAGAGCGGCGGGCGCGAGAGGTACACGTGGCCGGACTCGACGAGCGGCCGCATGAAGCGGAACAGGAAGGTCAGGAGCAGGGTGTTGATGTGCTGACCGTCGACGTCGGCGTCCGCCATCAGGATGATCTTGTGATAGCGGAGCTTCTCGATGTCGAAGTCCTCGTGCACGCCCGTGCCGAAGGCCGAGATGAGGGCCTGGACTTCCTGGTTGTGCAGGATCTTGTCGATCCGCGCCTTCTCGACGTTCAGGATCTTGCCTCGGATGGGCAGGATCGCCTGGTACATCGGGTCACGGCCGGACTTCGCCGAACCACCGGCGGAGTCACCCTCGACGATGAAGATCTCGCACTTCGTCGGGTCGTTCGACTGGCAGTCGCTGAGCTTTCCGGGCAGCGAGGCCGATTCGAGCAGGCCCTTGCGGCGGGTCAGGTCGCGCGCCTTGCGGGCGGCGACGCGGGCCGTGGCGGCCTGGATGCCCTTGCGGATGATGTCCGTGGCCTCGTTCGGGTTCCGGTCGAACCAGTCCGTGAGGTGCTCGTGCACCACCTTCTGTACGAAGGTCTTCGCCTCGGTGTTGCCCAGCTTGGTCTTGGTCTGCCCCTCGAACTGGGGCTCGCCCAGCTTCACCGAGATGATCGCCGTCAGACCCTCGCGGATGTCCTCGCCCGTGAGGTTGTCGTCCTTCTCGCGCAGCAGCTTCTTCTCGCGCGCGTACCGGTTGACCAGGCCCGTCAGCGCGGCCCTGAAGCCCTCCTCGTGCGTACCACCCTCGTGCGTGTGGATCGTGTTCGCGAAGGAGTAGACACCTTCGGTGTACTGCGAGTTCCACTGCATGGCGATCTCGGCCGAGAGCATGCGCTCCTTGTCCTCGGCCTCGACGTCGATGACGGTCGGGTGGATCACCTCGCCCTTACGGGAGTTGAGGTACTTCACGAAGTCGACGATGCCGCCTTCGTAGTGGTACGTCACCGTGCGCGCCTCGGGGGCGGTCTCGTCGTCCGTGGCCTCGGCCGAGTCCGCACCCGCCGTCGCCTTCGCCGACTCGCGCTCGTCGGTGAGCTTGATGGTCAGTCCCTTGTTGAGGAACGCCATCTCCTGGAAGCGCCGGGCCAGCGTCTCGAAGGAGTACACGGTCGTCTCGAAGACGTCCGGGTCGGCCCAGAAGGTGACCGTGGTGCCGGTCTCCTCGGTGGCCTCGTGCCGCTCCAGGGGGGCGGTCGGGGCGCCCGTCTTGTAGTCCTGAGTCCAGCGGTAGCCGTCGGTCTTGATGTCGACGGCGAGCTTGGTGGACAGGGCGTTCACGACGGAGACACCGACGCCGTGCAGACCACCGGAGACGGCGTAACCGCCGCCGCCGAACTTGCCGCCCGCGTGCAGCACGGTGAGCACGACCTCGACGGCCGGCTTCTTCTCGACGGGGTGGATGCCCACCGGGATGCCACGGCCGTTGTCGATCACGCGCACGCCGCCGTCGGCGAGGATCGTGACGTCGATCGTGTCCGCGTGGCCGGCCAGGGCCTCGTCCACGGAGTTGTCGACGACTTCCTGCACGAGGTGGTGCAGGCCGCGCTCACCGGTCGAACCGATGTACATGCCGGGTCGCTTGCGGACCGCGTCCAGACCCTCGAGGACGGTGATC
The DNA here is from genome assembly GCF_040730185.1 of Streptomyces sp. Je 1-332. Classification (NCBI taxonomy): domain Bacteria; kingdom Bacillati; phylum Actinomycetota; class Actinomycetes; order Kitasatosporales; family Streptomycetaceae; genus Streptomyces; species Streptomyces sp. Je 1-332. The sequence continues at coordinate 4,119,382 of NZ_CP160402.1, read as the reverse complement.
GCGCTGGCGTCGTACGAGGCTGTGACCTCGCCTTTCTCGCCAGCGACGGTGGACGGGATGTTCTCGTTGGGGTTGCCGGAATCGGCCACGAAGCGCCCTTTCTGGCACAGCACAAGCCAAGCAACCGGCGGTGGCCGGAGCGGCTGCGTCGTTCAGCGATAGTCAGCGTTGCTCGGTGCGACCCACAAGTGGGGCGGGATTAGCTTCCAGTCTACCGGTAGCGCCGACAGTGATGGGGGTTTGCCGGTACCTGAGTCCGCATGTGCCGTCCTGAACCGGCATCATCCGACTCCCCATATGCGGCCCGGGGCTCTAAGAGGCTCACAGCGGCACTCAGCGCTTCGAGGTGTCAACCTTGAGCTACCACCCGGTACGGCCTCAGCCGTAGGTGTCCCCGGGGCCCGTGCTGCCCGGCGCGCGCAAGGGTCCGAAGCGGCGCGCGGGACCGCCGGGACCGAGGACTTTGATGAGGCGCACGGTGCCGTGGCCGAGGTCCTCGTTGAGGCGCGCGACCAGCTGGGGGGCGAGGAGGCGCAGGTTCGTCGCCCAGGCCGTGGAGTCGCACTGGACGGTCAGGACGCGCTCGTTCTCGTCGTAGCGCTGCGGGTCGCAGTGGTTGGCCAGGTCCTCGCCGACGATCTGCGGCCAGCGGCCCATCACCCCGCCGACCGCGGCCGGCGTCTCCCAGCCGCGCTCGGTGATCAGGCGGTTGATGGCGGAGCCGAGCGGCTGGGGGTCACGTCCGTCGGCGCGCGCGCCGGAGCGAAGGCCGCCCCTGCGGGCCTGCTTCTTCTGCTGCGCGGCGTCGCCACGCGCGCGTGCCTGTTCCTTGGCGGCACGCAGGGCGACCCTGGCGAGGTCGACGCCGGAGGGCTCGGGCGTCTTCGGCGTCTCCTTGGGGGTGTCCCGAGGCATGTCCTTGGCGGGCTCTTCGGCGCTCATACGCGCTCCCGGCTCAGGCAGGTCATACGCGCTCCACCGCGCCGTCCGCCACAGCGAACCGCGCCCCGGCGAGCACGCCCGGCACGTCGTCGTCCACCGCGGCCGTGACCAGCACCTGCTCACCCGGCGCCACCAGCTCCGCGAGCCGCTCCCTGCGGCGCACGTCGAGCTCCGCGAACACGTCGTCCAGGACGAGCACCGGTTCGTTCCCCTCGGCGCGCAGGAGGTCGTACGAGGCGAGGCGCAGCGCCAGGGCGTACGACCAGGACTCGCCGTGGCTCGCGTACCCCTTGGCGGGGAGCTGGCCCAGTTTCAGGAGCAGGTCGTCGCGGTGCGGGCCGACCAGCGTGACGCCCCGCTCGATCTCCTGCTTGCGTGCCTCTTCGAGGGCGGCGATCAGCTGCTCGAACAGCGTCTCGCGCGTGTGGCCGTCGCCCGGCGCCGACGGTTTGTACTCCAGGGTGACGGGGCCGCCGCCGGGTGCCAGCTGTTCGTACGCCTTGTCGGCGAGCGGCTGCAGTGCGGCGATCAGGTCCAGCCGCTGCGTGAGCAGTTCGGCGCCCGCGCGCGCCAGGTGCTGATCCCAGACGTCGAGTGTGGACAGGTCCATGGTGCGGCCGCCGTGCCGCCGCGCGAGGGCCGCGGACTTCAGGAGGGTGTTGCGCTGCTTGAGCACGCGGTCGTAGTCGGAGCGGACGCCCGCCATGCGCGGGGAGCGCGCCGTGATCAGCTCGTCGAGGAAGCGCCGCCGCTCGCCCGGGTCGCCCTTGATCAACGCCAGATCCTCGGGGGCGAACAGCACCGTGCGTACGATCCCGAGCACGTCACGCGGCCTGACCTGGGATGACCTGTTGATCCTGGCGCGATTCGCCTTGCCCGGATTGAGTTCGAGTTCGACCAGCTGCTGGCGCTCGCCCTGTTGGACCGCGGCCCGGACGACGGCGCGCTCGGCGCCCATACGCACCAGGGGGGCATCCGACGAGACCCGGTGGCTGCCGAGCGTGGCGAGATAGCCGACGGCCTCCACGAGGTTCGTCTTGCCCTGGCCGTTCGGGCCCACGAACGCGGTGACGCCCGGATCGAGAGGGACCTCGACCCGGGCGTACGAGCGGAAGTCGGCCAGCGACAGATGCGTGACGTGCATGGTGTGCGCCGACCTCCCCCGGCCTTACTTCACTTGCTGAGAGACCTGTGGGAAACCGCTGGAGTTCCCCACAGGCTGTGGATCAGTTCTCGCTCTTGGACTCGACGGCGTGGCCGCCGAACTGGTTGCGCAGCGCCGCGATCATCTTCATCTGCGGGGAGTCGTCCTGCCGCGAGGCGAAACGGGCGAAGAGCGAGGCCGTGATGGCGGGCAGCGGAACGGCGTTGTCGATGGCGGCTTCCACCGTCCACCGGCCCTCTCCGGAGTCCTGCGCGAAGCCGCGCAGCTTCTCCAGGTGCTCGTCGTCGTCCAGGGCGTTGACCGCGAGGTCGAGCAGCCAGGAACGGATGACCGTGCCCTCCTGCCAGGAGCGGAAGACCTCGCGCACGTCCGTGACGGAGTCGACCTTCTCCAGGAGCTCCCAGCCCTCGGCGTAGGCCTGCATCATGGCGTACTCGATGCCGTTGTGGACCATCTTCGAGAAGTGGCCCGCACCGACCTTGCCGGCATGCACGGAGCCGAAGTCACCCTCGGGCTTGAGGGCGTCGAAGATCGGCTGGACCTTCGCGATGTCCTCGGCGTCGCCGCCGTACATCAGGGCGTAGCCGTTCTTGAGGCCCCAGACACCACCGGAGACGCCGCAGTCGACGAAGCCGATGCCCTTGGCCTTCAGCTCCTCGGCGTGCTTCTCGTCGTCCGTCCAGCGGGAGTTCCCGCCGTCCACGACGACGTCGCCGGGCTGGAGCAGCTCGGCGAGCTCGTCGACGGTGGACTGGGTCGCGGCTCCGGCCGGAACCATCACCCAGACGACGCGCGGACCCTTGAGTTTGCCCACAAGCTCTTCGAGGCTGTGGACATCCGCGACGTCCTGGTTGCGGTCGTATCCGATGACGGTGTGGCCTGCGCGGCGGATGCGCTCGCGCATGTTGCCGCCCATCTTGCCGAGGCCGACGAGACCGAGCTCCATCAGTGGTTCCTTAAGTAGCGATGTGGCGTGGAGGCACCTTCGTACCCGCGTCCGAGCCTACGCCCGGACGCCCGCTCACACCTGTGGGCTCAGCCGCTCAGACGTACCGGCATGATCAGGTACTTGTAGGCCTCGTCGGCCTCCGCGTCCAGGGCCGGCCTGCCGCTCAGGAGCGCGGGCTTCGTCGACGTCGTGAACGACAGCTGGGCGACCGGCGAGTCGATCGCGCTCAGGCCGTCGAGCAGGAACGTCGGGTTGAAGGCGATGGAGACGTCGTCGCCCTCGAGCTGGGCGTCGACCCTCTCCACAGCCTGTGCGTCGTCGCTCGAACCAGCCTCAAGAATCAGCACACCCTGCTCGAAGCTGAGCCGCACCGGGGTGTTCCGCTCGGCCACCAGGGCCACGCGCTTCACCGCCTCGACGAACGGGGCGGTCTCGATGACCGCGATCGAGTTGAACTCGGTAGGGAAGAGCGTCTTGTACTTCGGCAGGTCGCCCTCGAGCAGACGGGTGGTCGTACGCCGTCCTGCGCCCTCGAAGCCGATCAGACCCTCACCGGCACCGGAGCCGGACAGCGCCAGAGTGACCGTGTCGCCGCTCGTGAGCGCCTTGGCGGTGTCCAGGAGCGTCTTGGCGGGCACCAGGGCGACCGCGGACGCCTCGGGGTTCTCCGGCTTCCACAGGAACTCGCGGACCGCGAAGCGGTAGCGGTCGGTGGAGGCCAGCGTGACGGTGTCGCCCTCGATCTCGATGCGGACGCCGGTCAGGACGGGCAGCGTGTCGTCGCGGCCCGCGGCGATGGCCACCTGGGAGGCGGCGGAGGCGAAGACCTCACCGGGGACCGTGCCGGTCGCGGTGGGCATCTGCGGCAGCGCGGGGTACTCCTCCACAGGAAGTGTGTGGAGTGTGAATCGCGAGGAGCCGCAGACGACCGTGGCCCGCACACCGTCTGTGGAGATCTCCACCGGGCGGTTGGGAAGGGCGCGGCAGATGTCGGCGAGCAGCCGGCCGGAGACGAGGACCGTGCCCTCGTCGTCGATCTCGGCGTCCACGGAGACGCGTGCCGAGACCTCGTAGTCAAAGCTGGAAAGGCTCAGTGCGCCTTCCTCGGCCTTCAGCAGCAGGCCCGCGAGGACAGGTGCCGGTGGCCGGGCCGGGAGACTGCGCGCCGCCCACGCCACTGCCTCCGCGAGTACGTCGCGTTCCACCCGGATCTTCACTTAGCCGCCCTCCTGCTGTTGCTGGCACTGGGGACCAGTCTGACGCACCGCACTGACAGTGGGTGCCCGTCGGGGTCAAGTCGTGACGAGCGGTGCCGGAGCTCCGGAGCGCGAGTTGTGCACAGGCCCCTCTTCGAAGCCAATTCCCCGGTGACTCTAGGGGGCAGTAGTAGTAGGGCCTGTGGAAACCGTGGATAACCGCGTATGTGCAGGTCAGTGCCGGTTTTTTATCCACTGCGCCTGTGGGCGGAGGCGGTGGACAACCGGTGGTTTCTGTGGACGGGCGAAAGTTCTGCACACCCGATGCACAGGGAAGGGGTGCTTCTCCCCAGCGCCGTCCCCAGCTTTACCCACCTTCTGCACAGGGCAACCGACCACCTTGGTGTGACGCCTTTCACTCGGCACGGTGACAGGGCGCGTTGCGTTGCCGAACAGTGGACAGCCGTGTGGAGAAGCTGGGGAAAGCTGGGGACAACCGGCCCGAGCCTGTGGGTTGCCGGTGGACAAGTTCATGCACACCCTGTGGACGAGATTTTCTTCCACACCCTGTGGAGGGCCGTCGTCCACCAATCCACAACCACCTGACCTGGCTTGATGATCCTTCAGCAGGGTCCCCTGTGGACAGCATCTGGACAACTTCCCGGTCCCCAGGGTGTGGAGGGGAAAAAGTGCGCACATCTGTGGAGAACAGGCCTCTCAGCTGGGGAAATCGAACAGTGGAGAGGGACGAACGGGCTCCACGCGCGCGTGCACAACGGCGAAGGGCGCCCCGGAAGTTGTCCCGGGGCGCCCTTCAGAGGTGTTCTGCCGGCGTCTGTCAGCCGTTCTTGATGCGGTTGGTGAGCTCGGTGACCTGGTTGTAGATCGAGCGCCGCTCAGCCATCAGCGCGCGGATCTTCCGGTCCGCGTGCATGACCGTCGTGTGGTCGCGGCCGCCGAACTGCGCGCCGATCTTGGGCAGGGAGAGGTCCGTCAGCTCCCGGCAGAGATACATCGCGATCTGGCGGGCCGTCACCAGGACGCGGCTGCGCGAGGATCCGCAGAGGTCGTCCACGGTGAGGCCGAAATAGTCCGCGGTCGCGGCCATGATGGCCGTCGCCGTGATCTCCGGAGCAGCGTCCTCGCCACCGGGGATCAGGTCCTTCAGGACGATCTCCGTCAGACCCAGGTCCACCGGCTGCCGGTTGAGCGAGGCGAAGGCCGTGACCCGGATCAGCGCGCCCTCGAGCTCACGGATGTTGCGTGAGATGCGGGACGCGATGAACTCCAGGACCTCCGGCGGGGCGTTGAGCTGCTCCTGCACCGCCTTCTTACGAAGGATGGCGATACGCGTCTCCAGCTCCGGCGGCTGGACGTCGGTGATCAGTCCCCACTCGAAGCGGTTGCGCAGCCGGTCCTCCAGGGTCACCAGCTGCTTGGGCGGCCGGTCGCTGGAGAGCACGATCTGCTTGTTCGCGTTGTGGAGCGTATTGAAGGTGTGGAAGAACTCCTCCTGCGTCGACTCCTTGCTCGCGAGGAACTGGATGTCGTCGACGAGCAGGATGTCCATCTCGCGGTACCGCTTGCGGAAGGTGTCGCCCTTGCCGTCGCGGATGGAGTTGATGAACTCGTTCGTGAACTCCTCGGAGCTCACGTAGCGCACGCGCGTGCCGGGGTAGAGGCTGCGGGCGTAGTGACCGATGGCGTGCAGCAGGTGCGTTTTGCCGAGCCCGGACTCTCCGTAGATGAAGAGGGGGTTGTACGCCTTGGCGGGCGCCTCGGCCACGGCGACGGCCGCCGCGTGCGCGAAACGGTTCGAGGCGCCGATCACGAAGGTGTCGAAGAGGTACTTCGGGTTGAGGCGCGCGGTGGGCTCGCCGGGTGCCGACGCGGGGGCCGGCTGCGCGGCCAGCGGGCCGGGGGCGCCGCTGCCGTGGACGCCGTGGCCGTTGCCGCCGCCGCCCCTCGGGTCGTGGCCGCCGGGGCCCGGTGACTGGTCGTGACGCTCGCGCCGGTCATGGCGGTCGTGCCGATCGTGGCGGTCCTGCTGGTCCTGGCGGTCCTGGCGCTCTTGCCGGTCCTGGCGGTCCTGGCGGTGCTGGTCGTAAGGAGAGTGGCCCTGCGGCGGCTGCGACCGGTAGTCGTGCTGGGGCTGCTGGGGGCTCGCGTACGGGTCGCGCTCGGGGAAGCCGAGCCGCTGCTGCTGCCAGCCGTAGTCGTCCTGCTGCTGGGGTTGCTGCTGCTGCTGCGGCCAGGCGCCGGGCGCGGGGCGCTGGTAGTCGGGGTAGGCGGGGCGGGCGGTCGGCAGCTGGTCGGGCCCACGGCCCGGGGCGTGCTCGTCCGGGGTGCGACGGCCGTAACCGTCGTACGACTCGTGTCCCTGACCGGGGCCCGGGTGCTGCTCGGGCTCCTCATAGCGCTGCTGCTGTTGCTGGCCGGACTGCTGGTACGGCGGCGCCGACGGGCCGGGCCGGTCCATGGGATCGCCGACCGAGTCGTCCACCGTGATGGCGATACGGATGGGGCGGCCGCACTCGCGGCTCAGCGATTCGCTGACGATGGGTGCCAGGCGTCCCTCGAGCACGCCCTTGGCGAACTCGTTCGGTACGGCGAGCAGTGCGGTGTCGGCGACCAGCGCCAGCGGCTGGCAGCGCTTGATCCAGCGCTCGTCCTTCGCGTCGACCCCGTGCCCCCGCCCCTCACCCAGCAGCTGCTCCAGAACTCGTGGCCACACTGCGGCAAGATCGGCAGGTACGTCAGCCACAAGGCACGCTCTCTCACGGGGTCCCACGAAGGTGTGGTTCTTGGGACGGAAATCGGGATGGGGAGGGAGAAGGGAATGAATCGGAGTTTGGCCACGGTAGTCAGGGCAACGGCTGCGGTTCAAGTTGTTGTCCACAGGCTGTGCACAGTGTCTCCCCCTGGCGGTCGGTTTGACCGGATGGCGTAGCCCCGCGTACCGTGACCAGGTCGAGTTGTCGATGGCTGCTGCCGCCTGCCTCCGATGGGCAAAGATCACGATCTGTGATTGTGAAGCGGTGCACTCGGTGCGTATTCGCGAGCTTCTCGTGGGCGCACGGTGACAGCCAGGCGATGTCCCGCCACCACACAATCATTTCTGGAGCCCCCGAGTGAGCAAGCGCACCTTCCAGCCGAACAACCGCCGTCGCGCCAAGACCCACGGCTTCCGCCTGCGGATGCGCACCCGTGCCGGCCGCGCGATCCTCGCGAACCGTCGTGGCAAGGGTCGCGCCAGCCTTTCCGCTTAATCGCATTAAGGTCATGACGTCGTGCTGCCTACCGAGCATCGGCTGAGGCGGCGCGAAGACTTCGCGACCGCGGTACGCCGAGGACGACGGGCCGGACGCCCGCTTCTCGTCGTCCATCTACGTAGCGGTGCAACGGACCCGCACGCGCCTGGGGAGAGCGTTTCCCCGACGCGTGCGGGTTTCGTCGTGAGCAAGGCCATTGGCGGAGCAGTCGTACGCAACAAGGTGAAGCGCAGGCTTCGCCATCTGATGCGTGACCGGGTGGCTCAGCTGCCCCCCGGTAGCCTGGTAGTCGTACGAGCGTTGCCCGGTGCGGGTGACGCCGCCCATGCACAGCTGGCCCAAGACCTGGATGCCGCTCTACAGCGGCTGCTGGGAGGGGGCGCTCGATGAAGTACCCACTGCTGGCTCTGATCAAGCTGTACCAGTGGACGATCAGTCCATTGCTCGGCCCGGTGTGCAAGTACTACCCGTCGTGCTCCCGCTACGGCTACCTGGCCATCGACCGGCACGGTGCGATCAAGGGAACGGCGCTCACTGCCTGGCGCATCCTGCGGTGCAATCCGTGGTCGCTCGGTGGCGTCGACCATGTCCCGCCGCGCAAGCGTCCGCGGTGGCACGAGATGCTGCGCGCCATGTGGCGTGAACGCAAGGGCGGGCCCTCCGCCGCTGGCGTGCCCTCCGGGGATGCCTCCCCGGATACCCCTGGCCCGGCCGCCGAGACCCCGTCCCATGCTCAAGGAGCCTGATTAGTGGACACGATTGCCAGTCTGTTCAGCTTCATCACGACACCCGTTTCCTGGGTCATCGTCCAGTTCCACTCGCTGTACGGGGCCATTTTCGGTCCTGACACGGGCTGGGCCTGGGGCTTGTCCATCGTGTCCCTGGTTGTCCTGATCCGTATCTGCCTGATCCCGCTCTTCGTGAAGCAGATCAAGGCGACCCGGGCGATGCAGACGCTGCAGCCCGAGATGAAGAAGATCCAGGAGCGCTACAAGAGCGACAAGCAGCGCCAGTCCGAAGAGATGATGAAGCTGTACAAGGAGTCGGGTACGAACCCGCTCTCCTCGTGCCTTCCCATCCTGGCGCAGTCGCCGTTCTTCTTCGCCCTGTACCACGTGCTCTCCGGCATCGCGTCGAACGACACCATCGGCGTCATCGACAAGCCGCTCCTGGAGAGCGCGCAGAAGGCGCACATCTTCGGCGCCCCGCTGGCCGCGAAGTTCATGGACAGCGAGGAAAAGGTCGCGGCGCTCCACGCCTCGCTGACCGACGTCCGCGTCGTGACCGCGATCATGATCGTCCTGATGTCGTTCTCGCAGTTCTACACGCAGCGCCAGCTGATGACGAAGAACGTGGACACGACGGTCAAGACGCCGTTCATGCAGCAGCAGAAGATGCTGATGTACGTCTTCCCGGTCATGTTCGCCGTGTTCGGCATCAACTTCCCCGTCGGTGTCCTCGTCTACTGGCTGACCACCAACGTGTGGACCATGGGCCAGCAGATGTTCGTGATCCGCCGGAACCCGACCCCCGGCTCCAAGGCTCAGGCCGCGTTCCTGGAGCGCCTGCAGAAGCAGCTCACGCACTCCAGGAAGGTGCGGGGGCGTGGCAACACGAACGTCATCAAGGCGATCGTCGCCAAGGGCCGCGACCGCAACGAGTTCGAGCGCAAGTTCATCAACGGTCTGAGCAAGGAAGGCCTGGTGGCCCAGGCCGACGGCACCGTCGCGCAGAGCGACTCCGCTGTCGCCACGGACACCGAGGGCGGCGCCACAGCCGCGGGCGGCGGTGCCCCGAAGCGGCAGCAGCCCAAGCGGCAGAGCAAGTCGCAGCGCCAGTCCGCCGCCGCACACGGCAAGGCGGAGAGCGACGCGGAAACGCCTTCGGATGCGAAGACGTCGCTGGAGAAGACTCCGGACGAGCCTGAGGACGCCGCTCCCAAGGGCAAGGCCGCGGGCGGCAAGACCGGTTCAGGGAACGCACGCAGCCAAGCCAAGTCCGGGCAGCGCAAGGGCCAGCAGCGCCCCAAGCACCCGACCAAGAAGTAGAAGGAGTCCATCCCGTGACGGAAGGCACCACCGCCCCCGCCGAGGTCGAGACCGAGGTCGAGGCCGGCGACACTCTCACCCGTCTTGAGCAGGAGGGTGAGATCGCGGCGGACTACCTCGAGGGTCTGCTGGACATCGCCGATCTCGACGGCGACATCGACATGGACGTCGAGGCCGACCGCGCCGCTGTCTCGATCATCAGTGACTCCAACAGCCGCGATCTGCAGAAGCTCGTCGGCCGTGACGGTGAGGTCCTGGAGGCGCTCCAGGAGCTGACGCGCCTCGCGGTGCACCGCGAGACCGGTGACCGCAGCCGCCTGATGCTGGACATCGCGGGCTACCGCGCCAAGAAGCGCGAGGAGCTCTCCGAGCTGGGCGCCAAGGCCGCGGCCGAGGTGAAGAGCTCCGGTGAGCCGGTCAACCTCAAGCCGATGACGCCCTTCGAGCGCAAGGTCGTGCATGATGCGGTCAAGACCGCCGGTCTGCGCAGCGAGTCCGAGGGCGAGGAGCCGCAGCGCTTCGTCGTCGTGCTTCCCGCCTGATCGCACGTTGTTTCCCCGGCCCCGTCTGTTCGCAGGCGGGGCCGGTCTTTGTCAGCCTGATAGTCAGCCACCCCAGTGCGGTACGGAAGGACGGTCCCCGTGACGGAGGCAGCGGAGCTCCCCTCGGCGCCCGAGCAGGCCCGGGCGGTATTCGGTGAGCGCTTCTCGGACGCGGTCCGGTACGCGGAGTTGCTGGCCGACGCGGGAGTGCAGCGTGGCCTGATCGGCCCTCGCGAAGTGCCTCGGCTGTGGGAGCGGCATCTGCTGAACTGCGCGGTTCTCTCCGAGGTCGTGCCCGAGAACGTGATGGTCTGCGATGTCGGCTCGGGTGCGGGCCTGCCGGGCATTCCGCTGGCTCTCGTCCGCCCGGACCTGAAGATCACGCTGCTCGAGCCGCTGCTGCGGCGGACCACCTTCCTCACCGAGGTCGTCGAGCTGCTCGGTCTCGACCATGTGACCGTCGTGCGGGGGCGCGCCGAGGAGGTCCTTGGCAAGCTGCCTCCCGTCCATGTGGTGACCGCGCGAGCGGTGGCGCCGCTGGACCGCCTCGCGGCCTGGGGCGTGCCGCTCCTGCGCCCTTACGGGGAGATGCTGTTGCTCAAGGGCGACACGGCGGAGGAAGAGGTCAAGGCCGCGGGGTCAGCGCTGAGCAAGCTCGGTGCGGTGACCACGTCGGTGCTGCATGTCGGTGAGGGCGTGGTGGACCCGCTGTCCACGGTCGTGCGGGTCGAGGTCGGGGAGAGCCCCGGCGGTGTGCGCTTCGCGGCGAAGCGCGCGAAGGCCGCACGCACGGGACGGACTCGGCGTCGTCGTTGATCCGTCCTGACGACGAGCCGTACTCCACAAAAGCTGCCAAACGTACGCATACCGGGGTGTCGCGCAAGCGGCACCCCGGCTGCCGTGCATCGTGTTTCACGTGAAACGTCGCTCACTGCTGCATGGCATCATCAGTCGCGGCCGCGCTGCGGAACCTCGCGAGCGTCGGCCACTCGGTTCCCTCGATAAGGGAACGGAGTTGTCCACAGAGGTGGATTCGTCCACAGAAGACCGGGCCTCGCTGGTTCACGACCCTCAAAGCATGGGAGGCTCTGTTCATTGCGAGCCTGAAGTCGAGGAGAGTGAATCCTTGCGGTCCGACGCCAACATCGCGGGACCGATGACCGATCCGGTCCCCGGTCCCCGTACCGAGTCGGCGGGGGAGGATGTTTCACGTGAAACACCGCCCCCGATGGACGACACCCCTATCGGTCGTGCTGCCCAACTGGCGGTGGAAGCCCTGGGCCGTGCAGGCGAGGGCCTGCCACGACCCGAGCAGACCCGAGTCATGGTGGTCGCCAACCAGAAGGGCGGAGTGGGCAAGACGACGACAACCGTCAACCTTGCCGCTTCGCTCGCTCTGCACGGCGCGCGCGTCCTGGTTGTCGACCTCGACCCACAGGGCAACGCCTCCACGGCTCTGGGTATCGACCACCACGCCGAAGTCCCGTCCATCTACGACGTGTTGGTGGAGAGCAAGCCACTCTCCGAAGTCGTACAGCCGGTCCCCGATGTCGAGGGTCTCTTCTGCGCCCCGGCCACCATCGATCTCGCCGGTGCGGAGATCGAGCTGGTGTCGCTGGTGGCACGGGAGAGCCGTCTGCAACGGGCGATCCAGGCGTACGAGCAGCCGCTGGATTACATCCTCATCGACTGCCCGCCGTCACTCGGCCTGCTGACGGTCAACGCTCTGGTTGCCGGCGCGGAGGTACTGATCCCCATCCAGTGCGAGTACTACGCACTGGAGGGCCTCGGTCAGCTCCTGCGCAACGTCGACCTGGTGCGGGGGCACCTCAACCCTCACCTGCATGTCTCGACCATCCTGCTCACCATGTACGACGGCCGGACCCGGCTCGCCTCACAGGTGGCGGACGAGGTACGCAGCCACTTCGGCGAAGAGGTCCTGCGGACGAGCATTCCGCGCTCGGTCCGTATCTCCGAGGCGCCGAGCTATGGGCAGACCGTACTGACCTACGATCCGGGGTCGAGCGGTGCCCTCTCGTACTTCGAGGCGGCGCGGGAGATCGCACTCCGCGGCGTCGGCATTCGCTACGACGTACAGCACGCCCACGCGGGCGCTCAGAATGATCAGCACAGCACGACGGAGGGGATGCAGTGAGCGAGCGACGGAGAGGGCTGGGTCGTGGCCTCGGCGCCCTGATCCCTGCGGCCCCGACGGAGAAGTCGGCCGCCCAGGCCATGGGGGGAGCTACGGCTTCACCCAGCGCTGTACCGGTACTCACCGCCGAGCGGGGAGTGGCGGCCGCGAAGGTGGCGGCGCTCCCGCAGAGCCCCGTTTCACATGAAACGGAGCCGCTGAGTGGAGCGGTGGAGGCCGAGGAGAACCCGGTCGGTGCACATTTCGCCGAGCTGCCTCTCGACTTCATCACGCCCAACCCGAGGCAGCCGCGTGAGGTCTTCGACGAGGATGCCCTCGCCGAGCTGGTGACCTCCATCAAGGAGGTCGGGCTTCTTCAGCCTGTCGTCGTACGGCAGGTAGGGGCCTCGCGCTACGAGCTCATCATGGGCGAGCGGCGCTGGCGGGCCTGCCGTGAGGCAGGACTCGAGCGCATCCCGTCCATCGTCCGCGCGACGGACGACGAGAAGCTCCTCCTGGACGCGCTCCTGGAGAACCTGCACCGTGCGCAGCTGAACCCCCTGGAAGAGGCGGCCGCCTACGACCAGTTGCTCAAGGACTTCAACTGCACGCACGACCAGCTGGCGGACCGCATCGGGCGGTCCCGTCCGCAGGTCTCGAACACGCTGCGGCTGCTGAAGCTGTCGCCGGCGGTTCAGCGCAGGGTCGCTGCCGGTGTGCTCTCCGCGGGCCACGCTCGCGCACTGCTGTCCGTGGAGGACTCGGAGGAGCAGGATCGCCTCGCGCACAGGATCGTGGCCGAGGGGCTCTCGGTGCGGGCCGTCGAGGAGATCGTGACCCTGATGGGTTCGCGGCCGCAGAGCGCTCCGCGGGCCAAGGGGCCGCGGGCGGGTGCTCGGGTGTCGCCGTCACTGACCAGCCTTGCCACTCGTCTCTCCGACCGGTTCGAGACCCGGGTGCGGGTGGACCTGGGGCAGAAGAAGGGCAAGATCGTCGTCGACTTCGCCTCGCTGGAGGACCTGGAGCGCATCCTCGCGACGCTCGCTCCGGGTGAGGGGCCGGTCCTGAAGAACGGCCTCGCCGAGGATTCCGCGACGGACCCTGCGACGGGCTCCGCGGAGGACGACACGTCCGAGGGCGAAGTGGCCTGAGCCTCATCACCCAGTCCGCAGAGAGCGGGCCGTGTCCGGTGTGTACCGGAACACGGCCCGCTCTTTGCTTTCTTACGGTATCGGTGCAATCGCATCGTGGATACGATGCGTACGGGTATGGCACATCCAGCTGACGGCGCCTCATTGGGGAGGGGAGGGCCATGCGATCGGTGAGCCGCACCGGACTGATGACTGCGGGCCTTGGGCTGGGAGCCGTCGGCGGATTCGTCGGCAGCTTGCTGAAGGAACGGAGCGCTCTGACTGCCGCCCGTGATGCGGCGGGCGAAGGAAGTGAGGAACAGCCTTCATGGGGCGTCGGCTCGTACCGCTCACGCTGGACAACCTTCCGGACCTTCCCCAGCGCTGCCGGACGTGTGTCTTCTGGGAGCTGGACCCGGTCAGTGGCCAGGCCGCGGTAAAGGCCGGTACGCCCGATCTCGAGAAGGAGGCGTGGATCTCCGCCGTCCTGTTGGAGTGGGGCTCCTGCGGTCGGGTCGTCTACGTCGATGATGTGCCGGTGGGCTTCGTGCTGTACGCGCCGCCGGCGTATGTGCCTCGGGCCACCGCCTTTCCGACGAGCCCGGTGTCCCCCGACGCCGTCCAGCTGATGACTGCGTGGATCATGCCCGGCTATCAGGGCCAGGGGCTTGGCCGGGTCATCGTCCAGACGGTCGCCAAGGATCTACTGCGCCGCGGGTTCAAGGCGATCGAAGCCTTTGGGGATGCCCGATGGGAGAAGCCCGCCTGCGTACTGCCCGCCGATCATCTGCTGGCGGTGGGCTTCAAGACGGTCCGTCCGCACCCCTCGTATCCGCGGTTGAGGCTTGAGCTGCGAACGACGCTCTCCTGGAAGGAGGACGTCGAGTTGGCGCTCGACCGACTGCTCGGGGCCGTCCAGAAGGAACCTGTGCTCCGGCCTCTGTGACCCGCCATGGTCTACGTCCTAGGCATGCGAATGGGCCGGCCCCGGAGGGCCGGCCCATTCGTGTTTCACGTGAAACAACGCGTCGCCTGTTGCGGCGCCGCTCGTTACTCGGCGATGAAGTCCGCGAGGTCGCGCTCCAGAGCAGCCTTCGGCTTGGCGCCGACGATCGTCTTGGCCACCTCGCCGCCCTGGTAGACGTTCAGGGTCGGGATGGACATGACGCCGTACCTGGCCGCGATGCCCGGGTTCTCGTCGATGTTGAGCTTGACGATCTCGATCTTGTCGCCGTGCTCGGCCGCGATCGCCTCGAGGGACGGCGCGATCTGGCGGCACGGTCCGCACCAGGCGGCCCAGAAGTCCACCAGGACGGGCTTGTCGTTCTTCAGGACGTCTTCCTCGAAGGAGGCATCGGTCACGTTCTTCAGAGTGCCGGCCACGGCGGGCTCCTTAACTCGGTGGTGCGGTGGGGAGGATGGGATGTCAGACGGTGGCGGCGGCGGCCGCGTTGTCCACGAGCGCAGCGAGGAACCGCTCGGAGTCGAGGGCGGCGGAGCAGCCGGTGCCGGCCGCCGTGATCGCCTGGCGGTACGTGTGGTCGACGACGTCACCGGCGGCGAACACGCCGGGCACGTTCGTCCGGGTCGACGGGGCGTCCACCTTCAGGTAGCCCTCGTCGTCCAGGGTGAGCTGGCCCTTGAAGAGCTCTGTGCGCGGGTCGTGGCCGATCGCGATGAACAGGCCTGTCACGGGCAGCTCGGAGGTCTCGCCCGTCTTCAGGTTGCGCAGCGTCAGGCCGGAGAGCTTCTGTTCGCCCTTGATCTCGGCGACCTCGCTGTCCCAGACGAAGCTGATCTTCGGGTCGGCGAAGGCACGCTCCTGCATGGCCTTCGACGCACGCAGGCTGTCGCGGCGGTGCACGATCGTCACGGACTTGGCGAAGCGGGAGAGGAAGGTGGCCTCCTCCATCGCGGTGTCACCGCCGCCGATCACGGCGATGTCCTGGTCCTTGAAGAAGAAGCCGTCGCACGTCGCGCACCAGGAGACACCCCGGCCGGAGAGCGCGTCCTCGTTCGGCAGGCCGAGCTTGCGGTGCTGGGACCCCGTTGTCACGATGACGGTCTTCGCGCGGTGCACGGTGCCCGCCGTGTCCGTCACGGTCTTGATCTCGCCGTTGAGGTCGACGGAGACCACATCGTCCGGCACCAGCTCGGCGCCGAAGCGCTCGGCCTGGGCCCGCATGTTGTCCATGAGCTCGGGGCCCATGACGCCGTCCTGGAAGCCGGGGAAGTTCTCCACCTCGGTGGTGTTCATCAGCGCACCGCCCGCGGTGACGGCGCCCTCGAACACCAGGGGCTTCAGCGACGCTCGCGCGGTGTAGAGCGCCGCCGTGTAGCCGGCGGGCCCGGAGCCGATGATGATCACGTTACGGACGTCGGTCACGGCTTGATTCCTCGTCTCTGGAGACTGCTGCGTACTGCTGGCGGGTGCCTGTCTCAGGTCTCTCACCCCACCCAACGGATCCTACGGGGCATGCATTCCCGACGTGTCAGAGCGCACGGAAGCATGCCAGGGACGTCAGGATGCCACGCTGAGCCGAGTATCCCGTCGCAGCGGTGAGAGGGGTCAGGGCCGCGCGTAGGAGTCGGTCAGCAGGACCTTGCCGGCAGCGGTGGCCGACGACCCCTTGTCCACGCACGTCGCGTCGATGACGTACGCGGAGACCTTCGAGGTGTCGGAGTCGTGGGACGCCACAACGAGGTAGGCGTCCTTCCCCTTATATGTGCCTTCTTCGGCGGCGAGCGGTGTCCTGTCGCCGATGCCGAGCTGGATGCACTCCGGGACGGTGACCGCGTCCTCGCGCATCTTCTGGTTCTTCGGCGACTCCGGGCTGGAGCGCACACCGAAGGACGGCTCATCGCTGCCGGCGGACTCGGGCTTCTTAGTGGGTGCCTTGGCGAGCAGATCCGTCACCTGGCCCTTGAGGGTGTCTTCGGAGAAGGCGTGCGCGGATTCGGTGTGACCCGAAGCGGTGCCGCTCGTACCGTCCGAGTCGCCGCCCACGTTCTGGACCAACAAGGAACCGAGACCGATCGCGGCCGCAGTGAAGACGGCACCCAGCACTACGTTGCGCCGACGGCCACTCCGGAACCGGCTGCCGCGTCCAGGCCCCGTGGAGGCGCGGGCGTGCCCTGCGGGCCTGTCGGCGGGGTCAGCGCGCCCCCCGGGGGCGGGCGTTGTTTCACGTGAAACACGTGCGGCGGCCTTCGGGTGCGGGGAGCTCTCGACGGACCCGGGTGTGATGGAGTCCAGCAGCGCTTCAGCAGCCAGAGCCGCGTCGATACGCCCGGCGACATCGGTCGGCATCCGTGGCGGCCCCGGCAGGGTGCCGAGCATGCCGCGGATCTCCTCCAGGGAGTCGTAGACATCGGCACAGAGCGCGCAGTCATCCAGGTGCCGCCGCACATCGACGGTTCGGGTCGGGGTGAGCAGCCCCTCCGTGAGGTCGGAGAGCTCGGCGACTTCCGGGTGCCCGGCCGAATCGGTCGTGGTTGTCACGCTCGCCCACCTCCGCCCTTCACAGCAGCTGAATCGCTTGGTCCCGCATCCCGTGGTCCCGCTGCAGGTGGGACGGATGTCCCCTGCGTCCGGTTCCTTCCCGGGCCCGACTTCTTGTCTTCCGTGTCGTCGTCGCCGTCTTCGCGCTTCGTACGGCGCTCCGGGCGAAGGTGGGTGAGCAGCGGCAGCAGTCTGGCTCTGCCGCGCGCGCAGCGGCTCTTCACGGTGCCGGTGGGCACTTCGAGCACGCGGGCAGCCTCGGCCACCGGATAACCCTGCATGTCCACCAGGACGAGGGCGGCGCGCTGGTCGTGGGGCAGGGTACCCAGCGCCTCGACGACCTCGCGCTGCAGATCGCCCCGCTCTACGGGGGCTGCCGCTGACTCATGCGGTTCGAGGAGCTGCTCCAGACGTTCGGTGTCGTCGATGGGCGACGTCTTCCGTGACGCCGCCTTGCGAGCTCGGTCGAGGCAGGCGTTCACGGTGATCCGGTGCAGCCACGTCGTGACGGCCGACTGTCCGCGGAAGGTGTGCGCGGCGCGATAGGCGGAGACAAGAGCGTCCTGGACGGCGTCAGCGGCTTCCTCGCGGTCGCCCAGCGTGCGCAGGGCGACGGCCCACAGTCGATCGCGGTGGCGTCGGACGAGCTCGCTGAAGGCGTCCTTGTCCCCTGACACATGGCGGGCCAGGAGGTCCTGGTCGCTCATCTCGCTGTGTGTGGTGTCATCCACCGTCGAACCCCCTCCCCCCGGTGAGCCTCGGCCTCAGCCCGTGAACTTCACATCCGTGATGGCCTGCTTGTACCCGGCGCTGCTGTACTCATCACGCGGTGACTGCGGTACATCGGTGAGCCAGACCAGTACGTACCGCGTCGCGACCGGCTTCTTCGCCTTGATCTTCGCGCTCTGACCCGTGGTCGTGACGGTGCCGATCTTCTTCATCGCGCTCGGAGGAGTCGACGAGGACATCGAGTTCGCCGCGTACAGCTCGACCGTCGTGTGGTCGCCGGGGTAGCGGAGACCGAGCGACGCGGTCGACACGTCCTGCTCCGTGCCGAGGTCGTAGACGATGCCGACTCCGGGCTTGTACGGGGCCAGCTCGGGGCCCTCTATGTAGCTCTTCGACCGCCAGAACGTCGAGTCGTCGCCGTCGTACGTGTTGGGGACGCCCTGGAGGTCCTGGGGGCGGTCATCGCGGACGTACTCTTCGGCGCCCGCGATCTTGATCGGATGCGTGGGCTGCGGCTTGTTCTTGTCGCCCTCGTCGGAGGTGTCCGCGTTGCCGGGGTCATCGGAGTTCTTCCGGTCCATCAACGCGTCAGCGAGCTGCCAGCTGCCGAGGCCCAGAGCGGCGATGAGCAGCGCGGACACGGCCCACTTGAGTGCCTTTCCGGTACGGCTCTGCAGTGGGGGCGGCGGAGGCGCGATCGGCTGGGTGGCGCCACCGGGACGGGGCGCGGTACGGCCGTAGGTGCCCTGCTGATAGGTCGTGCGCTGGTACTCGGGCGGTGCGGTGAACGCGGGCTCCGGCGGGCGGATGCGCGGCATCTCACCGATCGCCTTCACCAGCTCCTCCGGAGTCGTGCACGGCGGCTCCTGTCGGGAGGCGGTCGCACCCTCGTTCACGAGCGCGCGCATGGCGAGCTCGGACAGGCCCCTGTGTACGCCTGCGCGCACCTGGTCGGGGGCGATCAGGCCGACGCCCTTGGGGAGGCCGGAGAGGCCGTACGCGTCGTCCTCGTAGGGCCAGCGCTGAGTCAGCGAGGCGTACAGAAGTGCGCCGACCGCTTCGGTGTCCGTGCGCTGCGGGGTGTCGGAGCTGATGCCGCGCAGCGCCGCGTTCACGGCGAGGCCGCGGATGCGGTACTGGCCGGAGGACGTACGCAGCACCGCGCTCGGAGTCAGCCGCAGGTGGGCGAGGCCTTCACGGTGGGCGGCCGCCATGGCCTGGGCGACCTGGCTGACGAGTTGATACGCGTCGTGCGCCTCGAGAGGACCGGCGGCGAGCAGCGCGGTCAGTTCCGTGGCGTCGGGCAACCACTCGTGCACCACGTAGACGAGGTCGTTCTCCTCGACCGCGTCCAGGACGTGGACGAAGCGGGGGTCGCCGAGCAGCGCCGACGAGCGGGCCGCTGCCAGTACCGATCGGGCTCGCGGGTGGTCGGCGGGCAGCAGATGCACGCCGACGGCCCGGCGGAGCTTCTCGTCCACCGCACGCCAGCTGCTGAAACCGTCCAGACGGGTGACGCACTCTTCGAGTCGATAGCGTCTGGCGAGCTTGTGACCGCTGTGCAGCTCGGGGGGTGATGCCGCCCCCGGGCCGGTGGACTCACCGGTCTCCGCTGTGCCTTCTTCTGCCGTTTCCCGCTCCCGGGTCTGGGCCACCCCGTCGGCCGTGGCCTCGTCCGCCTTCGCGGTCAGCGGCTCGTCGCCACTGTTGTCTGCCACGTCGACGGCAGCCGTGCTCCGTTCCGCC
Organism: Streptomyces sp. Je 1-332; assembly: GCF_040730185.1. Taxonomy (NCBI): domain Bacteria; kingdom Bacillati; phylum Actinomycetota; class Actinomycetes; order Kitasatosporales; family Streptomycetaceae; genus Streptomyces; species Streptomyces sp. Je 1-332. Next base: position 4,100,027 of record NZ_CP160402.1, on the reverse strand, counting down.
ACCGTCGTTCCTGCCTCCCCATCCATCGCGCTTCGTCAGACGCCAAAGCCAATTGTGCCCACAGTCCGGCGCTATGCACGACACGCGGTGGCCGGTGATGGTTGTGCGCACCCCCGGATTTCACCGTCCGAGACGGCCGCGGACCATCCCGACCATGGAGTTGAGCTCCGCAATCCGCATCTTTCGGGCGGCCACGAAGAAGACGCCTCCGAGGATGATCCCACCGACCACCAAGCCGATCAGCGAACCCCCGGCACCGTCCCCCAGAGCCTTGAGAATCCCGTATGCGGCGGCGCCGGCGAGGATCGCTGCCGGGATGCACGCCATGGCGAGCCGGGCGTACGTACGCAGGACCTGGGTGCCGTCCAGATCGCCCCCGAGGCGCTTGCGCAGCCTGCGCCAGGCGACACCGACGCCGACCGCGTAGGCGAGGCCGTACGAGGCGGCCATGCCGACCACAGCCCACTGGGCGGGCAGGAGGACGTAGGCAAGGGCGCTTGCCGCCGCGTTGACGGCAGCCACGATGACCGTGTTGTAGAACGGCGTCCTGGTGTCCTCATAGGCGTAGAAGCCGCGCAGAACGACGTACTGCACCGAGAACGGGATCAGCCCCAGGCCGAACGCCATCAGGACGAAGCCCATGGACTGGGCGGCCTGGCTGCCGCTGGAGGCGAACAGCAGGGTGCACATCGGGACGCCGAGGGCGACGAACGCGAAGGCGACCGGGACGATCGCCACCGCGGAGGTGCGCAGGCCCTGCGAGATGTCGTCGCGGACTGCCCCGGGGTCGTTGTCGTGAGCCGCCCGGGAGATGCGGGGCAGCATGGCTGCCATGACCGAGACGGTGATGATGGCCTGTGGCATGCCCCAGATCAGCTGGGCATTGGAGTAGGCCATGATGCCTGTGCCGTCCTTGCCGGAGGCCTTGCCCGCGGCGGTGGCCAGCTGAGTGACGACGAGCACGCCGGCCTGGTTGGCGAGGACGAAGAGGACCGTCCACTTGGCGAGCTTGACCGCCTTGCCGAGTCCGTGGCCCTTCCAGTCGAAGCGTGGCCGGAATCGGAAGCCCGTCTCGCGCAGATACGGGATCATCGCCAGGGCCTGGACGATCAGCCCGAGCAGGGTGCCGATGCCCAGGAGTCGGACACCGTCCGCCGGGATGTTCTCGACCAGCATGTCCGAGTCACCGGACGTTCCGTAGACCCAGATGAACAGGCCGAACGTAAAGATCATGACGATGTTGTTGAGGACCGGGGTCCACATCATCGCGCCGAACTTCCCGCGGGCGTTGAGGATCTGGCCCATCACCACGTGCACGCCCATAAAGAAGATGGTGGGCAGGCAGTAGCGGGCAAAGGTGACCGCGACGTTGTTGGCCGGGGGATTGCTCGCGATGGGTGTCGACATGAGCTTGATCAGTAGCGGCGCCGCGAAGACGGCCAGGGCCACGATGAGGCCCAGCGCGACCATGACGAGGGTCAGCAGGCGGTTGGCGTAGGCCTCGCCGCCATCCTTGTCGTCCTTCATGGCGCGAACCAACTGCGGCACGAAGACCGAGTTGAGACCTCCGCCGACGGTCAGGATGTAGATCATCGTCGGCAGCGTGTACGCGACGGTCCAAGCGTCACCGAGCGTCGCGGCGCCGAGGGCCGCGGTGATCACCATGGTGCGTACGAAACCGGTGAGCCGGGAGACCATCGTTCCCGCTGCCATCACCGCGCTCGACTTCAGCAGACTCGCCGCCCGTCCGCCGCCGCCCGACTTCGGGGCCGGCGCGGGGGCCGGGGGAGCCGCAGGGGCCGGGACCATCGGAGGCTCGGGGGGCTGGTAGCCGCCTGGCTGCTGGTAGCCGTTGCCCTGGGGGTACCCGTTGCTCTGGGGGTAGCCGTCCTGCTGGTAGGCGCCGGCCTGTTCGCGGTAGCCGCTCGGCTGCTGGTCCCGGAAGAGGTGAGCGAAGGCGTCCGGCTCGTGGCGTTCCTCGCCGGAATGCGTGACCAGGTCGTCGACGCCCACGAACTGCGTCGTACGGGCGTCGTCGCCGTACGGGAGGTGCCGGGTCGGGCCTTCGGGCTCGGGGGCCGGGGTCTGGGCCCACACGCGGGGGTCGGGGGCGTGCTGAGGAGAGGGCGGCTGGGCGTAGAGCGGCTGAGGGTCCTGGTAGTAGCCGGGCGGCGGCGGGGGGTGAGCGGCGCGGTCGTACAGCGCCTCCGTCACCGGGTCCTGTGCTGCGAGGTCCTGCGCCCGGTAGGGGTCCTGGTCGTAGGCGTCCTGGAGATACACATCCGGGGCGGGCTGGGGTGGCACCTGCCCGTCGTCGGGGGGACCGGAACCGCCCGCGCCCTGGCCACGGTCACCGTCGTACGGCGCGTTCATGGATTACCCCACCTCATCGTCCCCGGGCCCACCGGCCACGACATCGCTCAACGGTCCACTCTCTCACCCGTGTCCGACGGGTCGGTGCTTTCCGGAGCGGTGTCCGGTGTCGGGTCACTCGGCTGCTCGGGGTTGTCCTCCCCCGACTCCGTGCCGGACTCGCCGTCGGGGCCGTCCTCCGGGCCCTCCTCGGCCTGCTGCCGGGCGGCCCGCTTGCGCTGGGTGTACATCCGGAATCCGGCGAGCACGAGGAGCAGCACACCGCCGGCGATGACCAGCATCACCGTGAGGGTGATCTCGGTGACGTTCACGTCGAAGCGGACCGGCTTGCCGTACGGCTGGCCGTCCTCGGTGTAGAGCTGGGCGTAGACCGGGACCGGGCCGTTGGCATTGGCGGTGGTGGTGAACTTCACCGACTGGGCGTGCCCGCCCGCGATCTTGACCGGCTGTTCCGCGTAGGCCTTGCCGTCGATCTTCAGACGCGTGGGGTTCTCCGATGTCAGGCGCAGGACCATGTGGTCGACGCCCTGGACCAGGTTGTTCTGCACTGTCACCGGGATCGTCGCGCTGCGCCCCGAGAGCTTCGCGTCGGACTTCTTGATCAGCGCCACTTGTTTGATGAGCGTGGTCAGGTAGTTCTCCACGCCCTGGCGGTATGTCGCCGCCTCGGCGCCCCTGCCTCGCCAGGACGTGGACATCTCACGGTCTATGGCGCGCCCGAAGGGTGTGATGACGCGGTCGGGCTCGCTGAGGACCGTCTGGAAGCGGTCGAGCTTGCTCTGGGTGTTCTGAATGGACTGGAAGGCCGACTTCGGCAGCTCCTGCTTGCGCAGTGCCGCCGGGTAGGACCTGGCCGACGGCACCTGGGTCGTGGCGGACGGGTCCGGCTTCGCCTTTGCCGCCGTCGACAGGGCTTGTGGTTCCGACCAGCGCTCGTCGGACAGGCCGGTCAGGGCCTTCGCCATCGACTGGGCCTGGCTGGCGGACGGCATGCGCTGCGGGGCGACGACGATGCTGCGCTGCTTGTCCGGGTCCTGCAGCGTGACCATCAGGCTCTGGGCGAGGAACTGCTGCACGGCGAGGGTGGAACTCTCGGCCCCCGTCATGTCGCCCTGGAAGGCGGTGGAGAGGCGTGCGTCGGCCACCACTGCCGTCGTCCCGCCGCCGATGGGCCGGGCGGCGTTGGGCGTGTACGGCAGCGCGTCGCCCTCACGCAGGCTGTCGCTGCGGGCGATCACCGAGTGGGCACCAGCCGAGGTGGAGACGTCGACGATCGACGGATCGAGGGCGCCGTCCACGGGCCACGCGAAGTCCGACTGCGGCTTGACGTGGAGGATGACCTCGACGGCCTGCGCCCCCACATCGGTGGCGTCCTTGAGCCGGCCCAGGGAGCCGGTGACGGTCCTGCCGTTGTGGGCGATCGAGGCCAGGTCGGGATCGGCGAAGGGCAGCGAGACGACCTTCTTGTCCTTCACGGTCTGCTCGAGCTTGTTCAGCCACTCCTTGGCGACCGCCTGGTTCCTGCCCGCCGTGGTGCCCTTGCCGTCGGCGGTCTGCACCCGGTAGTTCCGCGTCATCGCGTCGACCGAGGCCAGCAGGTCCGGATCGATGACCCACGTGACGTCGAGCTGGCGGCCCAGGGACAGCATCTGCTCCAGGCGACCGCCGGGCGCGAGCTCCTTGGCAAGTTCGTCGTCCGTGAAGACGGGCGTCTGCTGCTCGTCCGACCCGGTCTCCGCCGTGAGGTGCGAGGTGGAGATGAGCGGCCACAGATAGGTCGTCCGGGTCTTCGTGCCCGCGGCGTCCGGCTGCCACGGCAGGAAGGTCCGCTCGAAGCCGAGCACCTGGGACCAGGGCTGGGCGGTGGTCCGGCCCGTGAGCGAGACACCGAGCTGGTAGACCCCGTCGGCACCGAGGTCCAGGGCCTTGACCGGGACGGAGATGCTGAAGTCCTGGCGGACCCCGGGGGCGAGCTTGGAGAACTTCTCGACGTACTTGCCGCCGACCTCCGTGCCGTCGGCTCCCGGCTGGTAGCCGGTGCGCTTGGCGGCGGAGTCGATCTGGCTCCGGCCGTTCAGGGCCGGCCCGAGGCGCAGCCCGACCTGGGCGCCGGTCACCGCCTGCTTGCCCTCGTTGGTGACGGTGCCGGAGACGGTGACCGTGTCTCCGTCCGACGGGGCGGTGGGTGTGAGTTTGTTGAGCGAGACATCGACGGTTCTGGACCCGGCGGCGTCTGCCGGCGCGCTCGGCGTCGCGGCGTGTGCCGTCGGCTCCGCCGACAGCTGCAGCATGCCGGCCAGCAATGGGGCGCCCGCCAGCAACGCTGCCGTACGCCGCAGCCACCGGCGGGCAGGTGAGGGACTGGTCCCCGGGAAGTCTGCCGCCTCGGCCACGCGTTGCCCGTCCTCGTCGTCGTCAGTGGTCGTCGGTTGTGCGTCCACGCATGGTAACGAGGTGCGCTGTGGCGAAGTGCCGCGGACTGCTCCACATGATCGGAAGACCTGGCCGGAGAGGGGCGCGCGGCGTCGGGGCCCCGCCGAAAACCGGGCGGTAGGGGGCGTCCGGGGCACGTACCCTTTTCTGTTGTGCCGAACGCCAATGAAGAAAATCCCAGCGCCCTGAGCCAGGTGCAGCGCCGCGCGGTCAGTGAACTACTGCGGGTGTCCCCTGTCGCGGACGATCTTGCACGCCGTTTCCAGGAGGCCGGGTTCTCCCTTGCCCTGGTCGGTGGGTCGGTCAGGGACGCGCTCCTTGGTCGGCTCGGCAATGACCTGGACTTCACGACCGAAGCCCGACCCGAGGACGTACTGAAGATCGTCAGGCCGTGGGCGGACTCTGTGTGGGAGGTCGGGATCGCCTTCGGCACGGTCGGGAGCCAGAAGGATGCCCGCGTCGGAGACGCTGATCAGAGCTTTCAGATCGAAGTCACGACATATCGGTCCGAGGCCTACGACAGAACCTCGCGCAAGCCCGAGGTGTCGTACGGCGACTCCATCGAGGAAGACCTCGTACGTCGCGACTTCACCGTCAACGCGATGGCCGTCGCTCTGCCGGAGAAAGAGTTCATCGACCCGCACGGAGGCCTGAAGGACCTGGCGGAGCGTGTCCTGCGCACCCCCGGTACCCCGGAGGACTCCTTCTCCGACGACCCACTGCGGATGATGCGTGCCGCGCGGTTCGCCGCGCAGCTCGACTTCGAGGTGGCTCCTGAGGTTGTCGCCGCGATGAAGGCGATGGCCGAGCGCATCGACATCGTCTCCGCGGAGCGTGTCCGTGACGAATTGAACAAGCTGATCCTCTCGCCGTACCCGGCGAAGGGACTGGCTCTACTTGTCGACACAGGCATTGCCGAGCGTGTGCTGCCCGAGCTTCCTGCGCTGCGTCTGGAGAGTGACGAGCACCACCGTCACAAGGATGTCTACGACCACTCGCTGATCGTTCTCGAGCAGGCGATGGCGTTGGAGGAGGACGGCCCGGATGTGACGCTGCGGCTCGCGGCACTGCTGCACGACATCGGGAAGCCGCGGACGCGGCGCTTCGAGGACGACGGCCGGGTCTCCTTCCACCACCACGAGGTGGTGGGCGCCAAGATGACCAAGAAGCGGATGACGGAGCTCAAGTACTCGAACGAGCTCGTGAAGGACGTCTCACGCCTGGTGGAGCTGCACCTGCGCTTCCACGGCTATGGCACAGGTGAGTGGACGGACTCGGCCGTACGTCGCTATGTACGCGACGCGGGCCCCCTCCTCAACCGGCTGCACAAGCTGACCCGGTCCGACTGCACGACGCGTAACAAGCGCAAGGCCAATGCGCTGTCGCGTGCGTACGACGGCCTGGAGGAGCGCATCGCGCGGCTTCAGGAGCAGGAGGAGCTGGACTCGATCCGGCCCGACCTGGACGGCAACGAGATCATGGAGATCTTGGACGTGCGCCCGGGGCCGGTGATCGGCCAGGCCTACAAGTTCCTGCTGGAGCTGCGGCTGGAGAACGGGCCGATGGAGCGGGACGCGGCCATCGCGGCGCTCAAGGAATGGTGGGCCGCGCAGGAGTGAGGTGAGGCCCGGTGCGATGTTTCACGTGAAACATCGCACCGGATCCGGAAAACGCGAAGGGGCACTGTTTCACGTGAAACAGTGCCCCTTCGCGTACGCCGCTACATGCCGTTACTTGTTCTTCAGGCAGAGCACCATGTTGTGGCCGCTGCCGGTCTGGTAGTAGGCGACCTCGGTCCCCTTGACCGCGTCGCACTTGCTGACGCTGCTCGTGTCGTCGAACTTCTCGATGACCTCGAAATCGGCGTCACTCGAAGAGCAGTCGGCGTCCTTCATGTCCGGCTGCGTCTGCGTGCCCTTGTTGTGCAGGCAGTCGCCGACGGCCGTGGTCTCCGCGTCATTCTGTCCCAGGTAGAACTTGCCGACAGCGATGATGATGGCGACGACGATGAAGCCACCGATGCGCAGCATGAGCTTCTTGCTGCGGCCGCCACCGCTCGGAGCGGCCGGAGGAGGAACCGGCGCCCCCTGGTTGTACGGCGGGTAGGGCTGCTGCGGCATACCGGGCTGGCCGGGCTGTCCCGGCTGGCCGGGCTGCGGCTGCACGGCCTGACCGTACGGATTCTGGCCCTGGGGCGGAGTAGTCACTTTGGGGGTCCCCCTCGAACGGAAGCGCTATGGCGCGGATACGACGTCCGTAAGTTATAGGGACGCGACGACATCTCTGTAGCTCAGAGGGCCTCTGTGGCATTGATGTGACACTTACTGCGCGTCAAATCTGGCCATAGCGGCAGCAATTGCTCCGTAGATAACGGCCACCGTGACCACCAGTGGAACCGATCGACCGTCAGGCGGCAGCATCAGTGCGGCTACTGCTGCCGCGCCGACGAAGGCGACGTTGAACAGGACGTCGTAGAGCGAGAAGATCCGGCCACGGAAGCTGTCGTCCACTGCTGACTGCACCACCGTGTCCGTGGCGATCTTGGCTCCCTGTGTCGCCAGGCCCAGCAGGAACGCGGCGATGAGCAGCGGGGCCGGGGTGAAGGAGAGGGCAAGCGCCGGCTCCAGGACCATCGCGGCCCCCGCGCAGGTGACGATCCAGCCCGCGGCGCTCAGTCGGTTCACTGCCCAGGGAGTGACCACGGCCGCCGCGAAGAAGCCCGCCCCCGAGATCCCCACGGCGAGCCCGAGCAGGGCGAGCCCGTCGGGCTCCGAGGACGCCCAGGCGTACCGGCAGAGCATCAGGACCATGACCGTCAGGGCGCCGTAACAGAACCGCATGAACGTCATCGCGAGGAGCGCTCGGGCGGCCGGGCGCCGCTGCGACAGATGGCGCACCCCGGCGACCAGGTCCCGCGCCGTACCGGAGAGCGCAGCACCGAGCCGTGGCCGCACCAGCTCAGGGTCCGGGCCGAGGAGGTCACGCGCCATCCGTAGTGAGGCGAGCGCCGCGCAGAGGTACAGAGCCGCCCCGAGCAGGACGACCGCCGCGTCCGAGTCGGAGCCCACCAGGCGTACGACGAACGCCAGACCGCCGCCCACGGTGGCGGCCAGTGTCCCCGCGGTCGGTGAGAGGGAGTTGGCCATCACCAGACGCTCGTCGTCGACCACGCGCGGCAGCGCCGCCGACAGTCCGGCGAGGACGAAACGGTTGACGGCCGTGACGCAGAGAGCGGAGGCGTAGAAGAGCCAGTCCGGCACGCCGCCCAGCATCAGCACCGCCGTCACCGAGGCAAGGGCGGCCCGCAGCACGTTGCCGTACAGAAAAACCTGTCGGCGCGGCCAGCGGTCGAGGAGGACCCCGGCGAAGGGGCCGATCAGGGAGTACGGAAGGAGCAGCACCGCCATCGCGGAGGCGATCGCACCTGGCGAGGTCTGCTTCTCCGGCGAGAAGACGACGTACGTGGCGAGGGCCACCTGGTAGACGCCGTCCGCGCCCTGGGAGAGCAGCCGCACGGCGAGCAGGCGCCGGAAGTCCCGCAGGCGCAGCAGTACGCGCAGGTCACCGACGACAGCCATGGGGCACAGCCTCACATACGAGGAGGGTCCCCGGGCGGATTGCCCGGGGACCCTCAACAGCTGTTCAAGCGGCGGGCTTCAGCGCTCGACCTCGCCCTTGATGAACTTCTCGACGTTCTCGTAGGCCTCGTCGTCGAAGTACTGCACCGGCGGGGACTTCATGAAGTACGAGGACGCGGAGAGGATCGGGCCGCCGATGCCGCGGTCCTTGGCGATCTTCGCGGCGCGCAGGGCGTCGATGATGACACCGGCCGAGTTCGGGGAGTCCCAGACCTCGAGCTTGTACTCCAGGTTCAGCGGGACGTCACCGAAGGCGCGGCCCTCGAGGCGGACGTACGCCCACTTGCGGTCGTCGAGCCACGCGACGTAGTCCGACGGGCCGATGTGGACGTTGTTCTCGCCCAACTCGCGGTCGCGGATCTGCGAGGTGACGGCCTGCGTCTTCGAGATCTTCTTCGACTCGAGGCGGTCACGCTCCAACATGTTCTTGAAGTCCATGTTGCCGCCGACGTTGAGCTGCATGGTGCGCTCAAGACGGACACCGCGGTCCTCGAACAGCTTCGCCATCACGCGGTGCGTGATGGTGGCGCCGACCTGGGACTTGATGTCGTCGCCGACGATCGGGACGCCCGCCTCGGTGAACTTGTCGGCCCACTCCTTGGTGCCGGCGATGAAGACCGGGAGGGCGTTGACGAAGGCGACCTTGGCGTCGATGGCGCACTGCGCGTAGAACTTCGCGGCGTCCTCGGAACCCACCGGCAGGTAGCAGACGAGAACGTCGACCTGCTTGTCCTTGAGGATCTGGACGACGTCCACGGGAGCCTCGGCGGACTCCTCGATGGTCTGGCGGTAGTACTTGCCCAGGCCGTCGTGCGTGTGGCCACGCTGGACGGCGACGCCCTTGTTCGGCACGTCGCAGATCTTGATGGTGTTGTTCTCGCTGGCGCCGATGGCGTCGGAGAGGTCGAGCCCGACCTTCTTGGCGTCGACGTCGAAGGCGGCGACGAACTCGACATCACCGACGTGGTACTCGCCGAACTGGACGTGCATCAGGCCCGGGACCTTGGCGTCCGGGTCTGCGTCCTTGTAGTACTCGACGCCCTGGACCAGCGAGGCGGCGCAGTTGCCCACGCCGACGATGGCTACGCGAACCGAACCCATTCCGGTTGCTCCCTGTGTGATCTGTGTATTCCGGATGAGACCCCGCGGACCGCGGTGCCTCACTTGGCGGTGTCATCGGACGGATCCGGCGGCGGGTTCGTGTCCCGCCGCCGGGGCAGGCCGCCCGACTCCCCAGATGTGCTGTCGTGCTGAGCGGAGCCGTCCGGGGCGGACCGTTGCTGATCCCGCCCCGCGCGCTCGCTCTCGATGAGCTCGTTCAGCCAGCGCACTTCGCGCTCCACGGACTCCATTCCGTGCCGCTGCAGCTCAAGCGTGTAGTCGTCCAGGCGCTCCCGGGTTCGGGCCAGGGAGGCGCTCATCTTCTCCAGACGCTCCTCGAGGCGGCTGCGACGCCCCTCGAGGACCCGCATGCGTACGTCCCGCGATGTCTGCCCGAAGAAGGCGAAGCGGGCGGCGAAGTGTTCGTCCTCGTACGCGTCGGGGCCGGTCTGGGAGAGCAGCTCCTCGAAGTGCTCCTTACCTTCCGCCGTCAGCCGATAGACGATCTTGGCGCGGCGCCCGGAGAGGGGGGCCGCGAGGGCCTCCTCGGGGGTGCCGCCCGATTCCTCGATCAACCAGCCGTTGGCGACCAGCGTCTTGAGGCAGGGGTAGAGCGTCCCGTAGCTGAAGGCGCGGAACACTCCCAGTGAAGTATTGAGCCGTTTACGCAGCTCATAGCCGTGCATCGGGGACTCGCGCAGCAGGCCGAGCACGGCGAACTCGAGGATGCCGGAGCGTCTGCTCATCTTCGCCTCCCGTCTGCCAGCGTCTGTCGACACGGTCTTTATGCCGAGCTGATGTATCGACTCGATACATCGAGACGATAGAACGGCCCGCCTGTTGAGACAAGAGGGGAAACGGTGAACGGCGTCACATCACCGATTCGTAGGAAGTGACTTGCCTGATTTGGGGTGAACTTCTGCCCTAAGAGGGTTTTGACGGTGCGTAGTCTGTGCGCCATGCAGACCGCCGGGAACCAAGTGACGCGTGAGGGCGTCGTTGACCCTGGTGTAGTGCGGGTGAGCGCTGAGAAGGGCGCATCCGTACTTCGGGGGGACCGGAAACCAGCCGCCGTTTCCAGGCGCGGATACCTGCGCCTGCCCGAGGAGTAATCGTTCGATGAGCGAGCACCGTCGCAAACCGCCGCAGCCGCAGGGCGGTGGACGCGCCGCGGCCAGACGCGGCGTCCCAGGCGCGTCGTCGGGTCGCCGCGCGGCACCGCGTGGCGCCACTGGATCGCCCACTTCCTCAACCGGCTCGCACGGAGCAGGGGCCCCTGACGACGGGGACCGCTCCTACGGCGGCCGTGCCGAGGCTCGTCGTGCCGCGCAGCGCAGTGGCGCAGTCGGCGCGGGTGGAGGCCGACGCAGAGCAGCCGACGGATCCGGTGCCGGGCGCGGAGGCGCCGGCGGCGGTGGTCGGCGCGGTGGCGGCGGCCCGAACGGGCCTGGTCGCGGCCGAGGCCGTGGCGGCCACGAGCCCCGCAAGAAGCGGTTCATCGACTACCCGCGCGCGGACAAGGACGGTCTGCGCCGCTGGGTGCCGTCATGGCGTTTGGTCACCGGCCTGTTCGTCGGTTTCCTCGGCGGCCTGATGGCGGTCACGGGAATCGCGTACGCCTTGGTGGAGGTGCCGAAGGTCGACGAAGCGGCCAAGGCGCAGAACAACGTCTATTACTGGGCCAACGGCAAGCAGATGGTCGCGACCGGTGGTGAGACGAACCGCCAGATCATCGACTACGACAAGATCCCCAAGGAGATGCGGACCGCCGTCATCTCGGCCGAGAACAAGTCGTTCGAGGACGACAAGGGCATCGACCCTATGGGCATCACGCGCGCCCTGGTCAACATGGCCAAGGGCGGGGAGACCCAGGGTGGCTCGACCATCACCCAGCAGTACGTGAAGAACGCGCGCCTGGGCGACCAGTCGCAGACGTTCACGCGTAAGTTCAAAGAGCTCTTCATCTCCATAAAGGTCGGCAGGACCGAGTCCAAAGAGAAGATCATGGCGGGGTATCTGAACACCGCCTACTACGGTCGTGGGGCCTACGGCATCCAGGCCGCCGCCCGCGCCTACTTCGGCAAGGACGCCGCCGAACTGAACCCCAGCCAGTGCGCACTCCTGGCGACGGTTCTCAAGGGCGCCACGTACTACGACCCGGCGGGCTCTCCGGAGGTCGACCCCGCGGCCTCGCGGGAAGCCAACACCGCGCGGGCCAAGAAGCGTTGGAACTGGATCCTCGACGAAGAGGTCAAGGACGGTCACCTGACCGCCGAGGTCCGGAAGAAGTACGAGGACTTCCCGGAATTGGAGAACCCGCGCTCCAATGCGCTGCTGGGGGGTCAGGTCGGTTACCTGGTCGACCTTGCCAAGGCTTACGTGATCAACAACAGCGACGGCGAGATCACGGCCAACGACCTCCAGCGGGGCGGCTACGAGATCCACACGACCTTCAGCAAGTCCAAGGTCGACAAGCTCGAGAAGTCCGTGGAGAAGGTCCGCAAGGCGAAGATCAAGCCCAAACAGCGACCGGACAAGGACACCCACGTCCAGTTCGGCGGCGCGTCCGTGAATCCCGAGGACGGGGCCATCGAGGCCATCTACGGCGGTGAGGACGCGACCAAGCACTTCACCAACAACGCGGACCAGACCGGTGCGCAGGTCGGCTCGACCTTCAAGCCCTTCGTGCTGGCAGCGGCTTTCAAGGACGGAACCCGCGACAAGGAGGGGTTGCCGGACCAAGGCGAGGGCCAGCGCACGATCGTCAACCCCAAGAGCCTCTACAGCGGCAAGAACAAGCTCAAGATCAAGAACTACGACGGCAGTATCTGGACGGACCGAGAAGGCAAGGAGTGGCTGCAGACCAACGACGGTGACCAGTCGTACAACGCGCCGACCTACCAGATCGACCTCCGTGAAGCGATGCGGGAGTCCGTCAACTCGGCCTATGTGCAGCTCGGCATGGACGTCGGCCTGGACAAGGTGAAGGAGGCTGCCATCGCCTCCGGCATCAAGGAGAACAGCCTGGCCAGCGCCAACTACCCGTCCTTCTCCCTCGGTACGTCCTCTCCGAGCGCGATCCGCATGGCCGGCGCGTACTCCACCTTTGCGGCGCGCGGCAAGCAGAACGAGCCGTACTCGGTCACGAAGGTCGAGCACAAGGGCAACACCGTCTATCAGCACGACGCGCTGCCCAAGCGGGCCTTCGATCAGTCGGTCGCCGACAACGTCACCGACGTGCTCAGGACCGTCGTCGAGAAGGGCACGGGCACCTCGGCCCAGCTGAGTGGCCGCCAGGTGGCGGGTAAGACCGGTACGACCGATGGCAACAAGTCCGCCTGGTTCGTCGGGTACACCCCGCAGCTGTCGACCGCCATCAGCATGTACCGCCTCGACGACAACGAGGGGAACAAGAAGCGCCAGTTCCTGGAGATGTTCGGCACGGGTGGCGAGGAGAAGATCCACGGTGCCTCGTTCCCCGCGCAGATCTGGAAGAGCTACATGGAGCAGGCCCTGAAGGGCGCTCGTGTGATCCCCTTCCCCGTCCCGGAGCCGATCGGTTCGGTCGTCGGTGAGACCCCGCCGCCCGCCCCGAGCCCGACCCCGTCGAAGACCGAGGAGCCGGAGACGTCACCCACGCCGAGTCCTTCGGACAGTGGGCCGTCCCCGAGCCCGTCGGACAGCCCTGATCCCGGTGAGTCCTGTGCTGACTGGGACTGGCAGTGCAACAACAACGGTGGTGTGTCGGGAGGCGGGGAGAACGAGGGCAGTACTGGCGGGGAGTCGCCACCGGCCACCGATGAACCGACCGGTGGCGGAGGCAACAACGGAAACGACAACGGAGGCTGGCTCGGGGGCCCGGGAGGCTGAGCTGCTCCCCCGTGAGCATGTTTCACGTGAAACGCGCTGTTTCACGTGAAACATGCGCCACTGAGCGTTGACGAGGGCCGCCACACCGCACCGGTGTGGCGGCCCTCGCCGTGTTCTCAGGTGCGTACGGCAGGATGTGCGGCATGCCCAGTGCAGAGACGACGCGCACGAGCGTGCACAAGAACCCCAGTGCACAACAGCCGGAGCCGGTACAGCCGACCAAGGAGGATGAGGTCGCCGCGGCCGGCAGCGAGCTGATCGGTGGACCCATCGGCCGCAGAGTGCTGTACGCGGCGACACGGTTGACCCCCGTACGCGTCATCGCGCTCGTGGCCATCGGGATGTTCGCACTCGGCATGGTGCAGAAGATGCCTTGCTACGACGGCGCATGGTTCCAGGGTGCGAGCTCGCAGTACACGCATGCCTGCTACTCCGACATCCCGCACCTCTACCAGGGGCGCGGTTTCGCCGACGGGCTCGTGCCCTACTTCGACAAGCTGCCCGGCGATATGGAGTACCTCGAGTACCCGGTGCTGACCGGTGTGTTCATGGAGGTGGCCTCCTGGCTGACCCCTGGCAGCGGCAGCATCCAGCACCAGGAGAAGTTCTACTGGATGGTCAATGCCGGGATGCTGATGGCCTGCACGGCGGTCATCGCCGTCTGTGTCGCCCGCACCCACAGGCGCCGTCCCTGGGACGGCCTGATGGTCGCCCTGGCGCCCGCCTTCGCGCTGACGGCCACCATCAACTGGGACCTCTTCGCCGTCGCTCTCACGGCCGCCGCGATGTTGATGTGGGCGCGTGGGGGCACGTTCTCGGCGGGCGTCCTGCTGGGCCTTGCCACCGCCGCGAAGCTCTACCCGGCGCTGCTGCTCGGCCCGCTGCTCATCCTGTGCTGGCGGGCAGGGCGCTGGAGGCCGTTCCTCACGACGGCCGGGGCCGCGGTTGGGGCCTGGCTCGTGGTGAACCTGCCCGTGATGATCACGCACGACGCGACGGGATTTCACATCCGCGAGGGCTGGGCGAAGTTCTACACCTTCAGCCAGGAGCGAGGCGTCGACTTCGGCTCGTTCTGGCTGATTCTCTCGCAGCGCATGGACGACCCGCTGTCCACGGATACGGTCAACACCCTGGCGACCGCTCTGATGCTGCTTGCCTGCCTCGGGGTCGGCGCGCTGGGCCTGACGGCGCCGCGTCGACCGCGCTTCGCGCAGCTCGCCTTCCTGGTGGTCGCCGCGTTCATCCTCACCAACAAGGTCTACTCGCCGCAGTACGTACTGTGGCTGATCCCCCTCGCGGCGCTTGCCCGGCCGCGCTGGCGTGACTTCCTGATCTGGCAGGCCTGCGAGGTCGGGTACTTCCTGGGGATCTGGCTGTACCTCGCGTACACGACAAGCGGAGACGCCCACAAGGGCCTGCCGACCGAGGGCTATCAACTCGCGATCGTGGTCCACCTGCTGGGGACGCTGTACCTGTGCGCCGTGGTCGTACGCGACATCCTGATGCCGGAGCGGGACCCGGTGCGGCGGTCCGGTGACGATGACCCCTCAGGAGGCGTCCTGGACGGCGCACAGGACGTCTTCGTCCTCGGCCAGGCGGCTCATCCGCCACGGCAGACGGTGCACTCCACCGAGGGCCCCCAGGTGCGGTGGGGATCGGCGTCGACCGACGTTTCGCCCTGAGCGAACGCGCCAGCGAGGTGGCCTGGAACGACTGAAGGGCCGGGAGCGACAACTGTCGCTCCCGGCCCTTCAGACTGTGTTCGGCTCGTCCTGCCCGTGATCAGCGGTCGACGATGCGGTCGAACTGCGTGGTGGTGTGCCGCAGATGGGCCACCAATTCCTCGCCCACCTTCGGCTCGGGAGCGTCCGAGGGCACGAAGAGGATGGAGACCTGCATGTGCGGCGGCTCCGCGAACCAGCGCTGCTTGCCGCCCCAGACGAACGGCGAGAGGTTGCGGTTGACGGTCGCGAGGCCCGCGCGGGCCACGCCCTTCGCCCGCGGGACCATCCCGTGCAGCGCCTTCGGTGCCTCCAGGCCGACGCCGTGCGAGGTGCCGCCCGCGACGACGACCAGCCAGCCGTCGGAGGCGACCTTCTGCTGGCGGTAGCCGAAGCGGTCGCCCTTCGTCACCTGCGTGACGTCAAGGACGGCGCCGCG
Source organism: Streptomyces sp. Je 1-332 (assembly GCF_040730185.1). Taxonomy (NCBI): domain Bacteria; kingdom Bacillati; phylum Actinomycetota; class Actinomycetes; order Kitasatosporales; family Streptomycetaceae; genus Streptomyces; species Streptomyces sp. Je 1-332. Next base: position 4,084,452 of record NZ_CP160402.1, on the reverse strand, counting down.
GTACTCGGTGGCCTCGTGATCGCCCAGCCAAAGATGCGTACCGATGCGTGCGCGGAAGCGCGTCTGAGGGAACTGCTGCTGCAGGCGGGCGAGTTCGTTGGCCTTGAGGTGGCTGACGAACATGGTGTGCAGCGGAAGACGGGCGGCACGCAGCCGGTCCATCCAGCCGATGACCTCCTCGACGGCGTCCGAGCCGTCGGTGCGGTCCAGCGGCAGGTGGATCGCGAAGCCCTCGAGCCGTACGTCCTCGATGGCCGCGTGGAGCTGTGAGAGCTCCTGCTCGCTCACGCCGTGCCGCTTCATCGAGGACATGACCTCGATGACGACGCGGGCGCCCACGAGGCCGTGTACGCCGTCCAGGGAGGACACGGAGCGGATGACGCGGTCGGGCAGCGGCACGGGCTCCTCGCCCCGCCGGAACGGGGTCAGGACCAGCAGGTCACCGCTGAACCAGTCCTTGATCCGGGCTGCTTCGTACGTGGTGCCGACGGCGAGGACGTCGGAGCCGAAGCGGGTCGCTTCTTCCGCGAGGCGCTCATGACCGAAGCCGTAGCCGTTGCCCTTGCAGACCGGGACGATTCCCGGGAACTGCTCCAGCACGTGCTTGTGGTGTGCCCGCCAGCGCGCGGTGTCGACATAGAGCGTGAGCGCCATGGCCGGATCCCGGAACCTTTCTCGTGGCTGCGGTGTATCAGAGATATGAAGACTATGTCGGGTGGTGCGAGTTGTGCCGGGGCGGTGCGGTCAGCGGCGCGACATGTAGATGTCGAGCGCCTTGTGGAGCAGCTTGTTGAGGGGGAAGTCCCACTCGCCGATGTACTCGACAGCCTCTCCACCCGTGCCCACCTTGAACTGAATCAGTCCGAAGAGGTGGTCCGTCTCGTCCAGGGAGTCGGAGATGCCCCGCAAGTCGTAGACGGTGGCGCCGAGTGCGTAGGCGTCCCGGAGCATCCGCCACTGCATCGCGTTCGAGGGCCTGACCTCACGGCCGATGTTGTCCGAGGCGCCGTAGGAGTACCAGACATGGCCGCCGACGACGAGCATCGTCGCCGCGGACAGGTTCACGCCGTTGTGCCGCGCGAAGTACAGCCGCATGCGGTTGGGGTCCTCGGAGTTGAGGGCCCGCCACATCTGCTGGAAGTAACCCAGCGGCCGCGGACGGAACTTGTCGCGGACAGCGGTGATCTCGTACAGGCGCTGCCACTCGGCGAGGTCCTCGTAACCGCCCTGGACGACCTCGACGCCGGCCTTCTCGGCCTTCTTGATGTTGCGTCGCCACAGCTGGTTGAAGCCCTTGAGGACCTCGTCCAAGGAGCGGTTGGCCAGCGGGACTTGGAAGACATAACGCGGCTGGACGTCACCGAAGCCGGCGCCGCCGTCCTCGCCCTGCTGCCAGCCCATCTTCCGCAGCCGGTCGGAGACTTCGAAGGCGCGCGGTTCGATGTGCGAGGCCTCGACGTCCCGCAGGCGCTTCACGTCCGGGTTCTGGATGCCGGACTTGATCGCGGGAGCGTCCCAGCGCCGGATGACGACCGGCGGGCCCATCTTCACGGAGAAGGCGCCCTGCCGCTTCAGATGCGCGAGCATCGGCTGCAGCCAGTCGTCCAGGTTCGGGGCGTACCAATTGATGACCGGGCCCTCGGGGAGGTACGCGAGATAGCGCTTCACCTTGGGCAACTGCCGGTAGAGCACCAGGCCCGCACCGACGAGTTCGCCGGTCCGGTCGTCGAACCAGCCCAGGTTCTCCGAACGCCATTCACTCTTCACATCCGCCCATGCCGGGACCTGGCAATGACTTGCCGACGGCAGGCTCTGGATATACGCCAGATGCTGCTCGCGACTGATGGTCCTCAGGGTCAGACTCATTCGGGGCGCTCCTCGGGCTGGTGTGTCCCCATGGGTACAGGGGCTCCGGCTCTCGCGCCGAAGCCTACTGTGCCCCGAGAGCGCCCCGTCTGGGCGTACGGGACCTACGCCCCCGCCCTAGGCGCGGCGGGGGCGTCGAGGGGCGGCTACCAAAGCCCGCCGAAGAGTCCGCCGTGGGCCATACCCAGGAAGAATCCGACCGCCGATGCGCCGAGGCCGAGGATCAGGCCGAAGCGTTCGCGGGTCGTCTCGGAGATGAACTGTCCCCAAGCACCCGTGGCGATTCCCACCAGGCCGGCCCATGAGCTGAGCAGGTGCAGGTTGTGGAACATCGCCGTGACGAAGGCGATCACACCCAGGATCAGGGTCACGCCGAGCAGCGTGTCCTGCATGGGATGGGCCTTGCCGTCCGTGGCGAAGAGAGAGCCGGCGGTGTTCGGTCGCAATGTCTGTGCCATAAGGCACCTCCTGCGGAAGGCGGCGCACTGTAGCGCCATACACACCCGATGTGTACAGATTCTGCCCTTCCGCGGCCGGATTTCAACCGGAAGCCCCGGTGCGGGTACTGTGTACCGTCTGCACCGGTGTCTGCCCAGGCCATGGCAGGGACTCCCGATCGGCCTACTGATCGGGGAGCCCGATTGTCAGTGGCTGCCGATACCGTTGCGTACGCATCACGACCCTCCTGCCACGGAACGACCGTGGCCGCTGAGTCCAAAGGAGGTGGGTTCCACATGCGTCACTACGAAGTGATGGTCATCCTCGACCCCGATCTCGAGGAGCGCGCTGTCTCCCCGTTGATCGAGAACTTCCTCTCCGTCGTCCGTGAGGGCAGCGGAAAGGTCGAGAAGGTCGACACCTGGGGCCGTCGTCGTCTCTCGTACGAGATCAAGAAGAAGCCCGAGGGCATCTACTCGGTCATCGACCTGCAGGCCGAGCCTGCGGTCGTCAAGGAGCTCGACCGCCAGATGAACCTGAACGAGTCGGTCCTCCGGACCAAGGTCCTCCGTCCCGAGACCCACTGAGCTTCCTAGCTCAGCGGCACTCGGGATCCGAGTAGCAGCAGCAAAAGCAGCCAGCAGCAAACCCGCCGAGAGGTTCCCCCATGGCAGGCGAGACCGTCATCACGGTAGTCGGCAATCTTGTCGACGACCCCGAGCTGCGCTTCACCCCGTCCGGTGCGGCGGTCGCGAAGTTCCGTGTCGCGTCCACTCCCCGCACCTTCGACCGTCAGACCAATGAGTGGAAGGACGGCGAGAGCCTCTTCCTCACCTGCTCGGTCTGGCGTCAGGCGGCGGAGAACGTCGCGGAGTCGCTTCAGCGAGGCATGCGCGTCGTCGTGCAGGGCCGGTTGAAGCAGCGGTCCTACGAAGACCGTGAGGGCATCAAGCGCACGGTCTACGAGCTGGACGTCGAGGAAGTCGGCGCCAGCTTGAAGAACGCCACGGCCAAGGTCACCAAGACCACCGGTCGCGGTGGCCAGGGCGGCGGATTCGGCGGCGGTGGCGGCGGCCACCAGGGCGGCGGCAACTGGGGCGGCGGCTCCGGTGGCGGTCAGCAGCAGGGTGGCGGTGGCGGTGCTCCCGCCGACGACCCCTGGGCGACCGGTGCGCCGGCCGGCGGCGGCCAGCAGGGCGGCGGCGGTGGCTGGGGCGGAAGCTCCGGTGGCTCCGGCGGCTCTGGCGGCGGCTACTCGGACGAGCCCCCCTTCTAGGCCTCAGGGCCAAGGGTGGGCCGTTCCCACACTTCTTGATCAAACAGGAGAGAACACATGGCGAAGCCGCCTGTGCGCAAGCCTAAGAAGAAGGTCTGCGCATTCTGCAAGGACAAGGTCACGTACGTGGACTACAAGGACACGAACATGCTGCGGAAGTTCATTTCCGACCGCGGCAAGATCCGTGCCCGCCGCGTGACCGGCAACTGCACGCAGCACCAGCGTGACGTCGCCACGGCCGTGAAGAACAGCCGTGAGATGGCGCTGCTGCCCTACACGTCCACCGCGCGATAAGGGAAGGGTGACCGACTAATGAAGATCATCCTCACCCACGAGGTCTCCGGCCTCGGCGCCGCCGGCGAGGTCGTAGACGTCAAGGACGGCTACGCCCGCAACTACCTGATCCCGCGGAACTTTGCGATCCGCTGGACCAAGGGTGGCGAAAAGGACGTCGAGCAGATCCGTCGTGCTCGCAAGATCCACGAGATCGCGACCATCGAGCAGGCCAACGAGGTCAAGGCCAAGCTCGAGGGCGTCAAGGTCCGTCTGGCCGTCCGCTCCGGCGACGCCGGTCGTCTCTTCGGTTCCGTCACCCCGGCTGACGTCGCTTCGGCGATCGAGGCCGCCGGCGGCCCGAAGATCGACAAGCGTCGTGTCGAGCTGGGCTCGCCGATCAAGACGCTGGGCGCCCACGCGACGTCCGTGCGTCTGCACCCCGAGGTTGCCGCTCAGGTCAACATCGAGGTCGTCTCCGCCTAAGCACTGCGCTTGGCAGGGCTGAAGCAACCGTTGGGCCGCACCCTCAGGGTGCGGCCCAACGTGTTTCCGAGGTGGTGTGTCACGGACGCTGCTTCACAGCCGCTGTTTCACGTGAAACAGCGTCCGGTGGTCAGCGGGAAGGCGCAGGCTCAGCGGGTCGCGCCGGTGACGATCCAGTGGCCGGAGCGCATGCGCAGCCAGAGGGTCACCATGCGGACCGCCATCATGAGGGTCATCGCTGCCCAGACCGCGGTCAGTCCGCCGCCCAGGGTGGGCACGAGAAGGGCCACCGGAGCGAAGGCCGCCAGTGTGGCCAACATCGCCCAGGCCAGATACGGGCCGTCTCCCGCGCCCATCAGGACGCCGTCGAGGACGTAGACGATGCCGCAGATCGGCTGGGAGATCGCCACCACCACGAGGGCGGGCAGGGCCGCGTCCTGGACGACGGAGTCGCTGGAGAAGAGCGGGATGAACAGTGGGCGGGCCAGTACGACGAGGACTCCGAGCACGACCCCCGATGCGATGCCCCACTGCACCATGCGGCGGCAGACGTCGCGGGCGCCCTGGGCGTCGTTCGCGCCCAGGTAGCGGCCGATGATCGCCTGGCCGGCGATGGCGATGGCGTCGAGCGCGAAGGCCAGCAGGCTCCATAGCGACAGGATGATCTGGTGGGCAGCCACATCGGCGTCGCCGAGGCGAGCCGCCACTGCGGTCGCGATCATCAGGATCGCCCGCAGCGAGAGCGTACGGACGAGGAGCGGTGCGCCGGCTTGGGCACAGGCCCTGATGCCGGCGGCGTCGGGGCGCAGGGAGGCGCCGTGGCGTCTGGCTCCGCGGATGACCACGTAGAGGTACACGGCGGCCATCGCGCACTGGGCGATGACGGTGCCCCAGGCGGAGCCGGCGATGCCCAGGCCGGCGCCGTAGACGAGGGCCACGTTGAGGACGCCGTTGGCGACGAAGCCGCCGACCGCCACGTACAGCGGGGTCTTGGTGTCCTGCAGTCCGCGCAGGACACCGGTGGAGGCGAGCACGACGAGCATGGCGGGGATGCCGAGCGAGGAGATGCGTAGGTACGTGATCGCGTACGGGGCCGCGGTGTCCGATGCGCCGAAGAGTTCCACTAGGGCGGGTGCGGTGGGAAGGACGACGGCGATGACGGCGGCGCCGAGCAGGAGGGCGAGCCAGATGCCGTCCATGCCCTGGCGGATGGCGGCCTGGAGATCTCCGGCGCCCACTCGGCGGGCGACGGCGGCCGTGGTCGCGTAGGCGAGGAAGACGAAGACGCTCACGGCGGTGGTGAGAAGGGCCGAGGCGACGCCGAGACCGGCAAGTTGTGCGGTGCCGAGGTGGCCCACGATGGCACTGTCGGCCATCACGAAGAGAGGCTCGGCGACGAGTGCGCCGAAGGCGGGAACAGCGAGGGCGATGATCTCTCGGTCATGCTGTCGCCGAGCGACCTTGGTCGCCGCGGGAGCCGGTGTCATGGGCACCAATCTAATCTTCCACAGGTAAGAGATGCAATGCCTTTAGGACCCTTACCTGGTCACGAGTCGGGCGCTCTCCGGGGTGCTGTTCGGCAGGATCTTGGGCCGACTGGGGAAGTTTTTCTTCTGCACAGCCGGTGGATGCGAAAGGTGCAGGTCAGAGGCGCTTTGTGGAGAAGGCTGAGTGCTTGTTCACAGGCCTGTCCACCGAGCCGTGCACAGGTTTGGCGGGGTTCTCCACAGCAACGCGCCCGTCATCCACACCGCCTGTGGATAACCAGATTGGCTGACGGTGGCCACGGGCCTACCGTGGGGCGGCGCCCCCCTCGTGATCCTGCCTCGGAACGCCCGTAAATCCGACGCGCCAGAACCGGAGTTGGGCCGCTTATTTGTCAGTGTCGTGCCGTAAGAAAGAGGGGCACGGCGAGGTCCGCGCGGCGGACGTGAGGGAGGTGGCCCGGTGAGTATTTCCGAGCCCTTGGACGACCCCTGGGCCGACAGCGGTCCCAGTGACCGTCTGCCCGCCTCCCGACAGCGCCGCGACGGGGGCGGCAGAGGCCGCGACGAGCAGCACGAGCGCGGCCGTGAAAGCGGTGGCTGGGACGGCGGGGGAACCGCCTTCGAGCGTGTACCGCCGCAGGACCTCGATGCCGAGCAGTCGGTGCTCGGCGGCATGCTGCTGTCCAAGGACGCCATCGCCGATGTCGTCGAGGTGCTCAAGGGCCACGACTTCTACCGGCCCGCGCACGAGACGATCTACACGGCGATCCTTGACCTGTACGCCAAGGGGGAGCCGGCCGACCCGATCACCGCGGCGGCCGAGCTCACCAAGCGCGGCGAGATCACCAAGGTCGGCGGGGCCTCGTATCTGCACACGCTGGTGCAGACGGTGCCGACGGCGGCGAACGCCGAGTACTACGCGGAGATCGTCCACGAGCGCGCGGTGCTGCGCCGCCTCGTCGAGGCCGGCACACGCATCACACAGATGGGATACGCGGCCGACGGCGACGTCGACGAGATCGTCAACAGCGCCCAGGCCGAGATCTACGCGGTCACCGAGCAGCGCACCAGCGAGGACTATCTGCCGCTCGGCGACATCATGGAGGGCGCGCTCGACGAGATCGAGGCGATCGGATCGCGCAGCGGAGAGATGACCGGTGTGCCGACGGGCTTCACCGACTTCGACTCGCTGACGAACGGCCTGCACCCCGGCCAGATGATCGTCATCGCGGCACGTCCCGCCATGGGTAAGTCCACGCTGGCGCTCGACTTCGCGCGCGCCGCCTCCATCAAGCACAACCTGCCCAGCGTCATCTTCTCCCTGGAAATGGGGCGTAACGAGATCGCGATGCGTCTGCTGTCCGCAGAGGCACGGGTGGCGCTGCACCACATGCGGTCCGGCACGATGACGGACGAGGACTGGACACGACTCGCGCGTCGGATGCCCGAGGTGTCGGCGGCGCCGCTCTACATCGACGACTCCCCGAACCTGTCGATGATGGAGATCCGCGCGAAGTGTCGCCGTCTCAAGCAGCGCAGCGACATCAAGATGGTGATCATCGACTATCTGCAGCTGATGCAGTCCGGTGGTTCCAAGCGCGCCGAGAGCCGCCAGCAGGAGGTCTCGGACATGTCGCGAAACCTGAAGCTCCTCGCCAAGGAGCTCGAGGTCCCGGTCATCGCGCTCTCGCAGCTGAACCGTGGTCCCGAGCAGCGCACGGACAAGAAGCCCCAGGTCTCGGACCTGCGTGAATCCGGTTCGATCGAGCAGGACGCGGACATGGTGATCCTGCTGCACCGCGAGGACGCGTACGAGAAGGAGTCGCCGCGCGCGGGCGAGGCCGACATCATCGTGGGCAAGCACCGTAACGGCCCGACGGCGACGATCACGGTCGCCTTCCAGGGTCACTACTCGCGCTTCGTGGACATGGCGCAGACGTAGCGGGCAACAGCTCCGGCGGGTACGTCGGAAGTGGTGCCGCTCCGTCAGGACAGCTGTCGCAAGGTTTCTCCGAGGCTTGCCATGCCCTCGGCGATCTCCGTGGCGGTGGGTGCGGCGTAGCCGAGGACCAAGCCGGGGCGGTGCGGCCGTTGGCTGTGCCAGGACAGGGGCTGGACCTTCACACCGCGGGTCAGGGCGGCCGCCGCGAGGTCGGTGTCGCGAAAGTCCGCCTCGAAAGTGATCGTCAGGTGCAGGCCCGCCGCTGCGCCGTGCACGATGGCCCGCGGCAGATGAGTTCTCACCGCGGCGATCATCGCGTCCCGGTGGCGGCGATGGCGGCGGCGCAGGAGGCGCAACTGGCGTTCCAGGGCGCCCGATTCCATCAGTTGGGCCAGGACGAGCTGGGGCAGTACGGCGTTGCCGAGGTCGGCGAAGCGCTTGGCGGCGACCAGCGCCTCCTGGTACCGCGGTGGCGCGAGGACCCAGCCGATCCGCAGTGCAGGAGCCAGCAGCTTGGAAACGCTCCCCGCGTAGCAGACGTGCTCTGCGAGCAGGGAGCGCAGGGCGGGGACGGGAGCGCGGTCGTAGCGGTGCTCGGCGTCGTAGTCGTCCTCGATGATCAGCCCGTCGCGCTCGGTGGCCCAGCGCATCAGGTCCCGCCGCCGCTCACCGCCGAGCACCACGCCCGTCGGGAACTGGTGCGCCGGGGTCAGCAGCACCGCGGGGGCGTCCGTTGCCCGCAGCTCGTCGACGCGGATGCCCTCGGCGTCGACCGTGACGGGTGGGGTGGAGAGGCCGCCGTTGCGCAGATGCTGGCGGGCGCCGAGCGACCCGGGGTCCTCGACGGCCACCGCGGGGATGCCGTCGCCGTGCAGGACCTGGCCGAGCAGGGTGAGGGTCTGGGCGGTGCCCGCGGCGATGACGACATCACCCGGGTCGGCACGGATGCCGCGGTTGCGGGCCAGCCACTCGGCGACGACTCTGCGCAGCGCCGGGGCTCCGCGCGGGTCTCCGTAGCCGAAGGCGGACGCCGATAGGTCCTTGAGCACGGTGCGTTCAGCGCGCAGCCAGGCGGCGCGGGGGAAGGCAGCGAGGTCGGGCATGCCGGGGGAGAGATCGATCCGGGCCGGGGTGGCGCGCAGGGCGTCGAAGATGTCTGTGCCGGGTGGGGCTGCGAACAGGCTGCTCGGGGGCGGTTGGGGCGGTTGGGGCGGTTGGGGCGGCTGGGGCGGGCCCGCGGGTGCTTCGGGCCGGGCTTTCGCCGGAGCGGCGACCACTACGGTGCCGTTCCGTCCGCGCCCGGCGACGTGTCCGTCCTCGCTCAGGCGCTGGTAGGCCTCGGTGATCAGGCCGCGGGAGACGCGGAGTTCGCCCGCGAGGACGCGGGTGGCCGGGAGCCTGCTGCCCACCGGCAGGAGACCGTTCGCTATCGCGAGGCGCAGCTGCCGGGCCAGCCAGTCCGCGCGGCCACCCGCGGGGGCGTCGTCGATGTTCAGCTGGAGAAAGTCGGCTCCGACCGCCAACTCGCGCGCTGCGGGCCTGTGTACCGGGCGCCCTGCTCCGCGGCTTATGGACCGGTCAGAGGCGCCGTCATTGGACCTGTTCACCGGGCCATAGTGACACCAGGGTGAAGGCATGCAGACAGCAGCAACCGCAGCGACCGACACCACCGCCCCCTCGAATCCCGCCCTGGGACCGGCAGTTGAGTACGTCCACGGATACTCGCCTCAGGAGGCCCGCAGGCTGGGGGACCAAGCGGACACCCTCGCCGCCCTGCTGCACGAGGGCACGGCGTATCCAGCGGGGAGCCGGGTTCTCGAGGTCGGATGCGGGGTCGGCGCCCAGACGGTCCACCTGATCGACTCCAGTCCCGGGGCCCACTTCGTGGCCGTCGACCGGTCGGCGGACTCACTCGCGACGGCCGCCGCCCGCGTGGCGGCACACGCGCCCGACGCGCACGTGCGGTGGCGCCGTGCCGACCTCTTCGCTCTCCCCTTCCCGGACGCCGAGTTCGACCACATCTTCGTCTGTTTCGTCCTGGAGCATCTGGCGGCAGCCCAACGCGCGCTCGCCGGACTGCGGCGGTTGTTGCGTCCCGGCGGGACCATCACCGTGATCGAAGGGGACCACGGGTCGGCGCTCTTCCATCCCGACAGCGCCTACGCCAGCGCGGCGATCGACTGCCTCGTCCAGCTCCAGGTCGACGGCGGGGGAAACGCCCTGGTCGGGCGGCAGCTGCAGCCGCTCCTCACACAGGCCGGCTACGACGGTGTCCGGGTGCGGCCCCGCACCGTGTACGCGGACCGGACCCGGCCCCACCTGGTCGAGGGCTTCACCCGCAGCACGTTCATCGCCATGATCGAATCCGTCAGGGGTGACGCGCTCGCCTCGTCCCTCATCACCGAGGCCGACTGGGACCGTGGGATCGACGACCTGCGCAGGACCGCGGACGACGGCGGGACCTTCCACTACACGTTCTTCAAAGCGACGGGCACGCGCGCCGCATAGCGCGACCGGCGGAATTCGCTCGACGGGCGGCTTCTCCGACGGTGGACTGGGGCCATGACATCACCGCGTGAAGAATTGCTGCCCAGTACCCGTCGAGCCCTGTTGCACCGCGTCGCCACCGCTCAGTCGGAGGGGAGGGCGCCCTCGCTCGTCGCCTCGGTGCTCAGGGACGGCGAGTTGGTGTGGACCGAGGGGCGCACCTGCGTCGAGGGGCACGCACCGGACGAGAACGTCCAGTACCGCATCGGCTCGATCACCAAGACCTTCACCGCCGTACTGGTGATGCGGCTGCGCGACGAGGGCGTCCTCGACCTCTCCGACCCCCTGGAGAAGCATCTCCCGGGGACGGCCGCGGGCGATGTCACCATCGCGGAACTCCTCGCGCACACCAGCGGGTTGGCGGCCGAGACCCCCGGTGAGTGGTGGGAGCGTACGCCCGCGTCGCAGCGCCCCGAGCTCGGGGACGTACTCGGCGAGCAGCCCTTCAAGCATCCCACCGGGCGACGGTTCCACTACTCCAACCCCGGTTACACACTGCTCGGTTCGCTGATCGAGGTGCTGCGAGGGGACTCCTGGCAAGCCGTGCTGCGCCGTGAGGTCCTGGAGCCGCTGGGCCTGAACCGGACGAGTGCGCAGCCGCAGGCCCCGCACGCGGGTGGCTGGGCCGTCCATCCGTGGGCCGACGTGATGATGCCCGAACCCGCCGAGGACCTGGGCCTCATGGCTGCGGCCGGGCAGCTGTGGTCCACGACGGCGGACCTGGGACGCTTCGCCGCCTTCCTCCTGGAGGGCGACGACCGGGTTCTGTCCGCCGATTCCGTGCGGGAGATGCGTACGCCGGGGTCACCCCTGCCCGCGGGGGACTGGGATGTGTCGTACGGCCTGGGAACGCAGCTGCTCCGGGGGGAGGGGCGCACCTTTGTCGGGCACGGGGGCTCGCTGCCGGGCTTCATGGCCGGGTTGTGGGCGAGTGCGGAGGACGGGTTGGTGGCGGTAACGCTGACCAACTGCACTTCCGGTCCTGCTGTGACGGGGCTGGCTCTGGACCTGCTGAAGATCGTGGCCGAGGCTGAGCCGCGGATTCCCGAGGCGTGGCGCCCCCTGCCCGAGCTGGACGAGGGGCTCCTGAAGCTGGCGGGGCCCTGGTACTGGGGGACGAGCACCTTCGTGCTGCGCCCGCAGGCCGAGCGAGCACTCGTTCTGGCGCCCCTCGCGGGCGGGGGCCGCGGATCGCGATTCCTGCCGGACGGCGACGGTGCGTGGACGGGACTCGACGGTTACTTCGCCGGTGAGCAGCTGCGGGCGGTGCGGCGGCCCGACGGGACGGTGAGCCATCTCGACCTGGGGTCGTTCTTCTTCACCCGGGAGCCGTACGACGCGGGGGCTCCCGTGCCGGGCGGCGTGGATCCGGAGGGATGGCGCGGGCTGCCCCAGTAAGACCTCGTGTGAGCCCGCTTGGGCGTCGTGTTTCACGTGAAACACAACGCCCAAGCGGTATGACGCTTCGACGGTGGCGTCAGAGCTGAAGCTTGAAGCCCACGTGCGATGCCGTGAACCCGAGCCGCTCGTAGAAGCGGCGGGCATCGGTGCGGGTGGCGTCGGAGGTCAGCTGCACCAACTGGCAGCCCTGGCGCCGGGACTCATCGACGGCCCACTCGATGAAGCGGGTGCCGAGACCACTGCCGCGCTCGTCGGCGTGGACGCGTACACCCTCGATGATCGACCGAAGCGCTCCCTTCCGGGACAGGCCCGGAACGATCGTGAGCTGCAGTGTGCCGATGACGCGTCCCTCGCGCACGGCGACGACCTGTTGCTGGTTCGGGTCCGCGTCGAGGCGTTCGAGCGCGGCGAGGTACGGAGTGAGGTCGTCCGGTGACTCGCGTGTGCTGCCCAGGGGGTCGTCGGCGAGCATCTCCACGATGGCGGGGATGTCGTCGGCGACCGCCGGGCGTATCTCAAGATCTCCCATGAGACGCAGCCTATGCAGGCGATCGCCGTTCAGGCAGGGCAGGTCACTCGACCCACAGAGGGCCTACGCCGGTACCCGGACCGCTTCCACGGCCCTGACCAGCGGCGCCAGCTCCGGGTTCAGCGCCGCCTCGTCGAGCGCCTCGCGCAGCGCGGCGTCATTGGTGGGGCGTGCCTCGGCGAGGAGTGCGGCGCCCGAGTCGCTGACGTCCGTATAGATGCCCCGGCGGTCGGTCGGGCACAGGTAGCGGGACAGGAGCCCGCGGTCCTCGAGCCGGGTGACCAGGCGCGTGGTGGCGCTCTGGCTGAGTACGACGGCGTCGGCGACCTGCTTCATCTGCAGATGGCCACCCTCCCCGTCGTGCTGGCGGCTGAGGACATCCAGCAGGGAGTACTCGCGCACGCTCAGGTCGTGGTGTGCCTGCAGGGCGCGCTCGATGTGGGTCTCGATCTTCCCGTGGAGCAGGGAGAGCGCGCACCAGCCCTGCGCAAGGGCTGTCAGTGCGGGGTCTGTCGCTGTCATGGCTCTTGTTCCTCCGTCCCGGAGCTGCTGAGAACCAGGATAGGCCACCAGCGCAATATCCGGCGCTTGCAATTAACCCGCGCATGCAATTATTGTGGACGCCAGCTAAGCGCACCTGCAATCGCCTTGGAAGGTAGAACCATGCCTCTCGCGCTATTGGCCCTCGCGATCGGGGCCTTCGGAATCGGGACCACAGAGTTCGTGATCATGGGACTCCTCCCTGAGGTCGCGGGTGACTTCGGCGTCTCCATCCCCACGGCCGGTCTGCTCGTGACCGGTTACGCACTCGGCGTCGTGCTCGGCGCTCCCCTGATGACGGTCCTGGGCACCCGTATCTCGCGCAAGCGGATGCTGATGCTGCTCATGGGCCTGTTCATCGCGGGCAATCTGCTCTCCGCCGTGGCCCCGGTCTTCGGCGTCATGCTGGCGGGACGAGTCGTCGCCTCGCTCGCCCACGGTGCCTTCTTCGGCATCGGCTCGGTCGTCGCGGCCGAACTGGTCGCGCCGGAGAAGAAGGCCGGAGCCATCGCCATGATGTTCACGGGCCTGACCGTGGCCAACGTGGTCGGTGTCCCCCTCGGCACGCTCGTCGGGCAGACCCTCGGCTGGCGCATCACCTTCGCCGTCGTCGCGGGGCTCGGCGTCATCGGTCTGGCCGGTATCGCCAAGCTCGTTCCCGACCTGCCCAAGCCCGAGGGCGTCAGGCTGCGCCACGAGCTGGCCGCATTCCGCAATGTCCAGGTGCTGCTGGCCATGGCGATGACGATCCTCGGCTTCGGCGGAGTCTTCGCGGCTGTCACCTACCTCGCGCCGATGATGACGGACGTCGCCGGATACGCGGATTCCTCGGTGACCTGGCTTCTCGTCCTCTTCGGCCTCGGCATGGTCGCGGGCAACCTGATCGGCGGAAAGTTCGCGGACCGAGCCCTGATGCCGCTGCTCTACATCTCGCTGAGCGCGCTGGCCGTCGTGCTCGCCCTCTTCACCCTCACCGCGCACAACAAGATCGCGGCAGCTGTGACCATCGCCCTGATCGGCGCGCTGGGCTTCGCCACCGTGCCGCCCCTGCAGAAGAGGGTGCTGGACCAGGCCTCCGGCGCGCCCACGCTCGCCTCGGCCATGAACATCGGCGCCTTCAACCTCGGCAACGCGCTCTCGGCCTGGCTCGGCGGCCTCGTGATCTCCGCGGGCCTCGGCTATACCGCCCCGAACTGGGTGGGCGCGGCACTCGCGGCCTCCGCGCTCCTGCTGGCCGTGGTCTCGGCCACGCTCGAGCGCCGCACGACCGCTCCCAGCCGGGTCGTCGCTGGCGTGGCCCCCGTCGAGCAGGCGACGCCCGTCCACCACTGACTCGCCGACCTCTCCCACCGACCCCACCAGCCCCCCTCATCAGCACCACCGCACAAGGAGAAACCCCATGAGCACCACCACCCCCGCCGTCGCCCCGCTGACCACGCAGGACGCCGAGGCGCTCGTCACCGCGGCCGGCCGTGCGGCCGAGGCGGCCGATGTCACGGTCAGTGTCACCGTCCTCGACGCGGGCGGCCATCTGCTCGCCTTCCGGCGCGACGACCGGGCTGTGCTGATCTCCGGCGAGACCAGCACCCGTAAGGCGTACACGGCGCTTCAGCTCAACGCCCCCACCGCCGACCTCGTCGACCTGGTCAAGCCCGACGGGCCCTTCCACACCCTGCCCACCGCTCTCGACCGGCCGCTGCTCTTCATCGCCGGTGGTGTGCCCGTCCACCGGGACGGCCGCCTGATCGGCTCCGTCGGTGTCGGTGGCGGAGCACCCGAACAGGACCACGGGTTCGCCACGGCGGCCGTGGAGGCCCTCGCGTAGTACGTACGACACCGCGTGCGTAGGTAGTACGAGGCCGCGCGAGAGGACGTGACGAAGGCCCGCCCCCAAGTGCCGGTAACCAGCCGGTCTTCGGGGGCGGGCCGCTGTGTGGTCAGCCGGCCGCGACCGTCAGCGGCGCGAAGCGACGGGTCCAGTCGCCGGGCAGCTCGGGGATGCCGTACGTCATCACGGCATTGAAGGCGATCGGCGCGAGGCCGCGCTCCTTCACCCAGGCGAGCAGCTCTTCGTGACGTACGTCGATGTCTGTGCGCAGCGGCCGGTCCGAGCCGGCGGCGAGCGAGGCGATCAGGGCCTTCGCCGTCTCCGTGTCCCGGGCGATCAGGGGGCCGATGACATGGGTCTCCATGTTCGGCCAGGCCCCCGCGTAGCCGGTGATCGTGCCGTCCGTCTCCGCGACCCGCAGCTGGTCGACGAAGGCGGGAAGCCGGGTGAGGACGTGCGTACGGTCGAGGCCGAAGACCTCGGTGTCGAGCCGGATGATCGCGGGCAGGTCCTCCGCGGTCGCGGGCCGGGTGGCGACATCCGGCAAGGTGCCACCGGAGATGAACCGGCCGCGGACCATCTCGGCGCTGCCCGTGGTCTTGAATCCGAGCTGCTCGTAGAGGGGGCGGCCGGTGGGCGTCGCGTGAAGGGTGAGCGGTGTGGTGCCCGCACCCTCGACGACGAAGTGCATGAGGCGGCGGCCCAGGCCCTGGCGGGTGTGCCGCTCAGCGACGAGGACCATTCCGATCGCTCCGAGGCCGGGGCTTTCATACGGGCCGTACTCGGTCACCACGCAGGCGGCGATGAGGCCGTTGCCGTCCGGGTCGTCGATGCCGTAGCCCGTACCGGCCGAGAGCAGTAGCCCCCACTTGTGGTCCTCGCGTGGCCAGCCTCGATCCTGCGACAGGTCGGCGCAGGCGTTGAGATCGCGGAGGGTCAGCCGGCGGATGGGCAGAGCGGAAAGGGTAGGTGTCGACACTCGGTTCAGGCTGTCTGACGCATGACCTTGGCGTCCACCGGTTTGTGGGCAGAGGCACGGTTCTTTTGGTTGCGTTGCTTCTGGCCACGGCCGGTCAGGCCCCAGGGCTTGAGCACCGAGATGACCATCATGAAGAGATAGGCGCTCAGGGAGACGATGGGCCCGGCGATCAGGCCGGTGGGATCCGTCACCGGGGCGCCGGCGGACACGGTGGCGACCGTGTCGTTGATGCCCGGACGCAGGGCGAACGCCGACGCGGCGGTCGTGGCGAGGGTCAGCCAGAACTTCGTGTAGACCCAGCGATGCCTGGCGAGCCCCCAGGGAGTCCCGAGGGACAGCAGCAGGCCGCTCAGCAGGGTGAGCAGCGCGAGCGGCAGTACCAGCCAGTCCGCGAAGAGCTTCATGGAGCGAGCGGCGGCCTCGGTGACCGAGGCGGAATCGGTGGTGATGGCCGCGAACGCAAGCGCGAGCAGGCCGAGCGTGAGCCCGAGCCAGCCTGCGGCGGCGATGACATGGACGACGAGGGTGGCCCGGCGAGCGGGGCGGCGTAGTTTCACGTGAAACACGGTGCCCGGGAGTCGCGACGGAAGGCGTCTTACAGCGGGAGTAACCGCGGGTACTAGCCTCGGCGTACATGGCACGCCTTCACCTCTTCGACCTGGACGGAACGCTGCTGCACGGCACGGCGGCTCCCGTGGAGATCTCGCGCCAGCTCGGCCTCGACGCGGAGATCGCGGAGCTGGAACGGGACTTCGTGGCGCAGCGGATCGACTCACCGCAGTACGCGGCCCGGGTGCACGCCCTGTGGGCGGACCTCACGGACATGCAGGTCACCGCCGCCTTCGAGGGGGCGCCGTGGCTGACGGGGATCCGGGAAACCTGGGCCGAGATCCGGGAGGGCGGCGACTACTGCGCGGTGATCTCACTGTCGCCGTCGTTCTTCGTGGAACGGTTGCTCGGCTGGGGTGCGCATGCCGCGCACGGGTCGCGTTTCCCCTCAGTGCCGTTCACCGAGCCGGTGAATCCGACCGGCATTCTCAACGCCGCGGCCAAGGTGAAGATCGCGGACCGGCTCTGTGAAGAGTTCGGGGTCGGGCGGTCCGATTGCATCGCTTATGGCGACTCGCTCTCGGACCTGGAGCTGTTCGGAGCGGTGCCTGTTTCGGTCGCTGTCAATGCGGGATCAGCGGCTGGTCGGGCTCGCGACCCACTCTTATGTCGGGCGTGATCTGCGTAAGGCGTATGAATTGGTGCGTGGCGCCCGGTAATTGGGGCAATTGGCTGGCGTGGGTCGCTGAATTCCCGGTGAAGGGCGGCGGGACTTGTGCGCCGGACGGCTGCCGGTATGGTCGAGTCCGGTTCGCGCCGGGTGTATCGCAGCGCATCTCTGGGGGGCGCGGACGGAGGTCAACGCAGCCTAACGGGGCGAAGAGATCGAAGACCTGAACTTTCCGTTATGCGACCGGCGTGACGGTGAGGGGTGGGACGCTGCGGTGAGCTGACTGCGGGCAATGTCACATTTACTACCTACTTGTCCGTAGGGTCCGGTAATCCGAGGTTCAATGTGGCCACATTGGCTGCCGAGGCAGAGCGGGGAAAGTAAGCGGCTTCCCACAGGGAAGTGCACGGACCGACTGAGAGATGTTCGAGGCGAGGCACAGCATGGACGCTCCGACCACCACGTCGGCGGGCAACGGTACTTCCGGCGACAGCGGCGGTGGAGGCGGCTGGTTCACCCCACGGAAGGCGCCGAAGCCGTCGGAGAGCGGCGAGCAGCCGACACCCCCCGAGGGCGGTGAGCCCGAGGTGACCGAGGGACGCCGGGTGTCGGCCATACGTCCGGTGGGCAGGCCCGGCGCGGCTGCGCCCGCACAGGAGGCACGGCACGTGCCCGAGCCGGAACGCGCGGCCGAGGAACGAATACCGGCAGGCCGGACAGCCGCCGCAGCAGCCATAGCACCGGCACCATCGCCGGCGCCCGCTCAGGCCGCGCCGCAGAGCGCACCCCAGGCCCCGCCGCACCAGCACGCGTCACAGGCCGCGCCCCGGAGCGCACCTCACGCCGCCCCCGCAGCACGCCCCGAGCCGCGCTCCGAGGGCATGCCGGAACCGCGGACGTCGTCCCCCTCGGGCTCCCCCGACGCGATACGCGTCCAGCGCACGATGGCTGAGATAGCCCCCGTCTCCGACAAGGTGACGTCGTATTTCTACGCGCTGCTCTTCACCCGGCACCCCGACCTGCGCCCCCTGTTCCCCGCCGCGATGGACACCCAGCGCGACCGGCTGCTGAAGGCGCTGCTGACCGCGGCCGAGCACATCGACCACGCCGACGTGCTCGCCGCGTATCTGAAGAACCTCGGCCGCGGACACCGCAAGTACGGCACCCGGCCCGAGCACTACCCGGCCGTCGGCGAGTGCCTGATCGGCTCGCTCAGCCGCTACGCGAGCGCGATCTGGGACGAGGAGACCGAGGCCGCCTGGGTCCGGACGTACACGACGATCTCCCAGATCATGATCGACGCGGCTGCCGCCGATGAACTGCGTGCCCCGGCCTGGTGGTTCGCCGAGGTGGTCTCGCACGACCTCAGGACGCCCGACATCGCTGTTGTCACCGTCCGCCCCGACCAGCCCTACCCCTTCCTGGCAGGCCAGTACACGAGCCTGGAGACGCCCTGGTGGCCGCGGATCTGGCGGCACTACTCGTTCGCGTCGGCGCCGCGCTCCGACGGGCTGCTCTCGTTCCACGTGAAGGCCGTCCCCGCGGGCTGGGTCTCCAACGCGCTGGTGCATCACGCACGCCCCGGTGACGTCCTGCGCCTCGGCGCGCCCGCCGGTTCGATGACCGTCGACCACACCACCGACAGCGGCTTGCTCTGTCTGGGCGGTGGCACCGGAATAGCCCCGATCAAGGCGCTCGTCGAGGACGTGGCCGAGCACGGCGAACGGCGGCCGGTCGAGGTCTTCTACGGCGCCCGCACCGACCACGACCTGTACGACATCGACACGATGCTGCGGCTCCAGCAGTCCCACCCCTGGCTCTCGGTCCGCCCGGTCGTCGACGGCCACGCTCAATTCCCGGACGCCGTGCGCGAGTACGGCCCCTGGAACGAGTACGACGCCTATCTCTCGGGCCCGCCCGGCATGATCCGCAGTGGGGTGGACGCGCTGCGGGACGTCGGTATCCCGGCAGGACGCATCCGCCACGACTCCGTGGAGGAACTGGTCTCCGTGGGCGACTAGCTCAGCCCAAGGAGCAGCTAGCCCAGGAAGGCCCTAGCCCAAGAAGCGCCTAGCCCAGGAAGCCCCTAGCCCCAAGGGGCACCTAGCCGAGATCGGGGGCGTGCATCGCGCGTACGCCCTCGATGTTGCCGTCCAGGTAGTGCCGCAGGGACAGCGGTACGAGGTGGACCGAGGCGATCCCGACCCGGGTGAAGGGCACGTGGACGATCTCGTACTCGCCGCACGGCTCTTCGATCTCCGGGCCGTGCCGCAGGGAGAGGTCCATGGACTCCAGCCGGCAGACGAAGAAGTGCTGGACTTTGACGCCGGTCGCGCCTCCGTCCTCGCCGATGTGCTCGACGGTGTCCACGAAGCAGGGCACCACATCGGAGATCTTGGCGCCGAGCTCTTCGTGCACCTCACGGTGGAGGGCGTCGACGACGGTCGTGTCCTCCGGCTCCACGCCACCACCAGGGGTGAGCCAGTACGGATCGACGCCGGGCTTGGTCCGCTTGATCAGAATCAGGTCGTCGCCATCGAGCAGGACGGCGCGTGCGGTGCGCTTGACCACGGGTCGGACGGTCATGGGAGGAATGTGGCCCGGACTGTTCCACGTGAAACATCGCGAATGAGCCGGAGTACCGCTCAAGCCCAGTCAGCGGCAGCATGCAGCAGCCACTCGTGCGCTCGCGCGATGTGCGGCATCGCGAGCGTGCCGGTGCGTACGACGAGGAAATAGGTGCGCAGAGGCGGCACCGCCGGGTCCAGCAGGGCCACGACCTCGCCACTCTTCAAGGCGGGCGCACAGAGGTAGCGCGGCAGCACGGCGAGCCCCGCCCCGGCGGCGACACAGGCGAGCACCGCCCGCAGGTCCGGCACAATGACGGCGCCGGATGCGGCCGGACGGGCGTCGAAGACAGCGGCCCAGTACCGGGCAACCAGCGGCAGCGACTCGTGCACCTCCACCACGGGCAGACTCTCCAGGACGGACGCGCCCTTGCGGCGCAGCTTGCCGGGGCCGATGTGGGCCGCCCAGCGCGGACTGGCGACCAGGACGTGCTCCTCGTCGCAGAGGGGCTTCGCGGTGAGCAGCGCGCCCCGGGGCCTTGCGGTGGTGATGGCCAGGTCGTGGTGCCCGGCGGAGAGGCCTTCGAGCACCTCCTCCGCGTTGCCGAACGAGGCGCGCAGCGCGAAGCTCTGCCCGTCCTGCCCGGTCAGCGTGGTGAGAGCGGGCAATGCGCGGGCCGCGGTGAATTCCGGTGGCCCCGCAAGGTGGAGCGTGCGTACCGAAGAGTCCTCTTCGAGCCCCGTCTCGGCGATCTCCACCAGGGCGTCGAGATGCGGCGCGGCCTTGTGGGCGAGCTCGTCCCCCATGGTCGTGGGGGTCACGCCGCGCGCCTGGCGCAGGAACAAGGGGCGGCCGAGCTGCCGCTCGAGGGTCCGTATCTGTGAGGTGACGGCGGGCTGGGAGAGGCCGAGCAGGGCTGCCGCACGCGTGAAGGAACCGGCCCGATGCACGGTCACAAACGTGCGCAGCAGGGCCAGATCCACGGCGGTGCCCTCCCCTCCCGGCCCTGGGGCCGCGCCCAACTATAAATATGTCGATAGGTCTCTGTCGCTACTGTGATTGGACACTGACACAGAGTCAACTAGCCTTGTGCGCGCGGTTCTTCGCGCGCAGAACCGGAACGGTCCGAGCCACGAGGGGGGAGGCTCGGACCGTTCGTTGTGCGTAGCGCGGTACTAGCCGGGAGCGGTCCGCACGCACGCGGCGCCGTTACGACGCCGACTCGTCCAGCGCGCGCAGCACGTCCGCGACCAGGTCGTCCGGGTCCTCGGACCCGGCGGAAAGCCGGATGAAGCCCTCCGCGACGGCGTCCCCACCCCAGCGGCCACGCCGCTCGGCGGTGGAACGCACGCCGCCGAAGCTCGTCGCGTCGTCCACCAGACGCAGGGCGTCGAGGAAACGGTCGGCGCGCACGCGTGAGGGCAGCGTGAAGGAGACGACGCATCCGAAGCGCCGCATCTGCTGTGAGGCGATCTTGTACGACGGGTCGTCGGACAGCCCCGGATAGCGGAGCCCGGTCACCTCGCCGCGGGCGCGCAGCGCCTCGGCCAGGGCCAGGGCGTTGGCGTTCTGGCGCTCGGCGCGCAGTTGGAGCGTGGCGAGCGAGCGATGCGCGAGCCAGGCCTCCATCGGCCCCGGGATGGCCCCGACGATCTTGCGCCAGCGCCGCACGGAGTCGGTCAACTCGGCGTCGCGGCAGGCGATGTAACCGAGGAGGATGTCGCCGTGGCCGGTGAGCATCTTGGTGCCGCTGGCCACGGAGAAGTCCGCGCCGAGTTCGAGGGGGCGCTGGCCGAGCGGCGTGGCCAGGGTGTTGTCGACCGCGACGAGGGCTCCACGCGCGTGTGCAGCGTCGGCGAGGCGCCGCACGTCGCACACGTCGAGGCCCGGGTTCGACGGTGTCTCGATCCACAGCAGCTTGGCGCCGTCCAGGACGTCGAGCTGGGCGTCGCCGCCGGTCGGGGCGGTGCGCACCTCGATGCCGTACGCGGTGAGCTGCTCCCTGACCAGCGGCAGCGCCTGATAACCGTCGTCCGGCAGGACCACCGCGTCACCGGCGCGCAACTGCGAGAAGAGCACCGCCGAGATCGCGGCCATGCCGGAGGCGAAGACCAGGGTCTCGACGTCCGTAGCGGCGGCCGCGTCACCGGCCGCTTCCGGTGCCTCGAGCTCGCCGATGGCCTGTTCGAGAAGCGTCCACGTCGGGTTGGAGTCCCGCCCGTAGGTGTACGGGCCTGTGGGATCGCCCGGCAGGTGGAAGTGCGCGGCGAACACCGGGCCCGGCAGGGTCGGCTCGTGCTTCACCGGCTCGGGCAGCCCGGCCCGCACCGCTCTCGTGCCGTCGCCCATCCCGGTGCCTGCGCCGCTACCTGCGGCTATCGCTGCGGAGTCCGTCATGCCGCCCGCCCTTCCCTTGCTTCGCGTACGGCGCCGAGCAGACCGTCGCTCGCCGCCTCCACCATTCTCAGGCACGCGTCGAACCCCTCGTCGTCCCCGTAGTACGGGTCGGGGACGTCCAGGTCGCCGAGGCTCACGGCCACGGGGTCATACGAGCGCAGCAGCCGTACCTTGTCCGCGTCGTCCGGGGTGGGCGCGAGGCGGCGCAGGGTGCGGTGGTGCCCGGAATCCAGGGCGATCACCAGGTCGAGCCGGGAGAACCAGGAGACCTGGAAACGGCGCGCCACATGACCGCTCTCGTAACCGGCTGCCTCCAGGACGGAGACGGTGCGCGGATCGGCGCCGTCCCCTTCGTGCCAGCCGTCGGTGCCCGCGCTGTCCACGCGGACGAGGCCGCCGAGTCCGGCCTCGTCGACCCGGGCGCGGAAGACGGACGCGGCCATCGGGGACCGGCAGATGTTGCCGGTGCAGACGAAGCACACGGAGAAGGCGGTGGGGAGGGCCATGGGGAAGGCTCAGTCCTTGTCGTCGGGCAGGATGACGTTCATCGCCCAGGACACGATCGAGATGATCAGGCCGCCCAGGACGGCGGTCCAGAACCCCTCGACGTGGAAACTCACGTCGAGCTTGTCGGCCAGCCACGACGTGAGCAGCAGCATCAGGGCGTTGACCACCAGCGTGATCAGGCCGAGGGTCAGGATGAACAGCGGGAAGGTGAGTACCTTCACGACCGGCTTGACCAGGAAGTTCACCAAGCCGAAGAGCAGCGCGACGACGATCAGCGTGAGCGTCTTCTTGCCCGTGTTGTCGCCGGTCAGCGTGATCTTGTCGAGGAGCCACACGGCGACGGCCAGGGCCGCCGCGTTGGCGATCGTCTTGACTACGAAATTCTTCATGTGTCTGATCGTTGCAGACGGACGGCCAGAGCGGTCGGACCGCTGCCTGAGGCAAGGGGCGTACGAGGACGATGAAGGCATTCCGGCTGGACGAACTGGAGACCGAGCGGGCCGCGAACGACGGTGCGTATCTGCAGTTTCTGCGCGAGCGGAACATGTCGGTCGGGTTGTACGCGCTCGATGCCGGGGAGTCCGATCCGCAACAGCCTCACCAGCAGGACGAGGTGTACATGATCGTCAGCGGCCGGGCGTCGATCACCGTCGGCATGGAAACCACCCAAGTCGCGCGCGGCAGCGTGGTGTACGTGCCGGCCGGGGTGGCCCACAAGTTCCACCACATCAGCGAGGACCTGCGGGTGCTCGTCGTCTTCTCGCCGCCGGAGGGCTGAGCCCCGCGCTGCCGGGCTCCGTCGAAGAACTCGGCCCTCTTGGAGGGCTGGTCCGCTACGCCCCTGGGCTGACTTCTCGGGGCTCCGACCTCGGGGTTCCCTAGGGGACGGATCAGGGGAGGACAAGGGATGCGAGGCCCCCGTCGGGCCCTCCGCCGCCCTAGCATCGAATGCAAGAAGTAGGACGGATGCGGAGAGAGGTAAGGACGATGGCAGCGCAGGAGATCTTCTCGGGATTGCCGTGGTGGGTGAAGTGGATCGCGGTGCCGGTCGTCGCCCTGGTCGTGTTCGGCGGTTTGATAGCGAGCGTTGTGGGATTCGTGGTCGGCCTCCTGTTCAAGGCACTGATTTTCGTCGCCTTGGTGGGTGGACTCATCTACGTCGTACGGAAGTTCATATCCGGCTCGACCTCTTCGCGCAGCGATTGGTGACTTCTCGCAACA
This sequence comes from Streptomyces sp. Je 1-332, assembly GCF_040730185.1. Classification (NCBI taxonomy): domain Bacteria; kingdom Bacillati; phylum Actinomycetota; class Actinomycetes; order Kitasatosporales; family Streptomycetaceae; genus Streptomyces; species Streptomyces sp. Je 1-332. Next base: position 4,060,948 of record NZ_CP160402.1, on the reverse strand, counting down.
GTTCGCTCGGGTGGGGGAAGTTTCCTGGCGCGACGCCTTAGGCCGACGGCCAACGGTTAGAGTCCGAAAACCGACGTGGGGTGAGCCCCGCGTACGGGCGCACTGCGCTCCCACCCGTGTATCCCGGGGCACGGGCGGAACCCCCACGCGTTTTCGGGAGTGAACCTTGGCCACGGTTGACGCCACACCCGCCGACATCTCGTCCAACGATCCTCCGTACGAGGCGTCGCCGGCCGTCTCCGCTGCAACTGCCGCCGCGCCGACGCTCATTGGCTCGGTGCAGCGGGCGATGCGCCTGCTGGAGGCCGCCGCCGCGCATCAGGAGGGAGCGCCCGCCAAGCAGTTGGCCCGGGAGGCCGGGCTCGCACTGCCCACGGCGTATCACCTGTTGCGTACGTTGACCCACGAGGGTTATCTGCGCCGGGAGAAGGGCGTGTTCGTGCTCGGTGAGGAGGCCGAGCGGCTGAGCGCCAGCGGGGCGCAGCAGAATCGTCGCGGCATGATCGACGAGGCCCTGGAGCACTGGCGCGACGCCATCGGCGCACCGGTGTACTTCGCCGTCTACCGCGAGGGCGAGATCGAGGTCGTGGCCGTCGCGGACACGCCGGGCAATCCAGCGGTGGAGGAGTGGGCGGACTTCCGCGAGACGGGCCACGCCCATGCGATCGGGCAATGTCTGCTCGCCCAACTCGACGATGAACAGCGGCAAGATCATCTCTCCCGCTATCCGGTGCAGTCGATCACTCGGTACTCGGTCCGCGACGACCGGAGTTTCATCCGCCGCCTCGACGGCATGGGCCGGATGAAGCCTGTGGTGGAGCGGCAGGAGTACGCATTGGGAACGGTCTGCGCCGCGATTCCGATCACTGCGGGCAACACGGCGGCCACGATGGCGATTTCCGTTCCCGCCTATCAGTCGGACCGCCTGCTGCCTGCGGCGGAGCGGTTGCAGGACGAGATCGGAAAGCTACTAGGGACACTTGCTTTCTCTATCAGCATCTGAAAACTCACTCCTTGTGATCTGATGTGTACGTTAAGCAAGATGCCAAGGGTGTCAGGGAGTTGGTTCCTGGCCAGTCGAGCTTTAGCGACGGGGTAGGCGGGCGATGCGCGAGTCGGTCCAGGCAGAGGTCATGATGAGCTTCCTCGTTTCCGAGGAGTTGTCGTTTCGCATCCCGGTGGAGCTGCGTTATGAAACCGGCGATCCCTACGCCGTCCGGCTGACCTTCCACCTTCCCGGCGACGCCCCTGTGACCTGGGCCTTCGGGCGCGAGCTGCTGGTCGACGGGGTGGGCGGTGCGTGCGGTGACGGGGATGTGCACATCGCTCCCACCGATCCCGAGCTGTTGGACGAGGTGCTCATCCGGCTTCAGGTCGGCCCGGACCACGCGCTGTTCCGGGTGGGGATCCCGCCGCTGCTCGCCTTCCTGGACCGTACGGACAAGCTGGTGCCGCTGGGGCAGGAGCGGGCACTCGCCGACTTCGAGACGCACTTGGACGAAGCGCTTGACCGGATCCTCGCCGAGGAGCAGAGCGCGGGCTGAAGCCTCCGACAGCCAAGAGGCCCAGCCGTACGGCAGATTGCTGCATTTCGTGGCATCGGCCGCTCAGGCTTTGCGGCGGCGCCCTCCGCATCGGCCGCTCAGGCTCTGCGCCGCCGCCCTCCGCGTCTGCTTGCCCGGGTCTTACGCCGCCGCCCTCCGCATCGGCCGCCGGCTCTCAGGCTTTGCGGCGGCGGCCCTTTCCGCCGCGGCCCTGCTTGGCGGCGGGGGTGGCACCGCTCCCGGGTCCGCCCGCGCTTGCCGTCCGGTCCGCAGCCCCCATCCTGCCCGCAGTCACCGCCCGGCCCGCGGGAGACGAGCGGTCGGCCGAGACCACCAGGGCCGCGAGCGCGGTCGTCACCGGCACCGAGGCGACCAGGCCGATCGAGCCGACCAGAGTGCGGACGATCTCCTCGGCGACCAGCTCGCTGTTGGCCACCGTGCCCACGCTGCTCTGGGCGATCGAGAAGAGCAGAAGGAGGGGCAGCGCGGCGCCCGCGTAGGCCAGGACGAGGGTGTTGACGACCGAGGCGATGTGGTCGCGGCCGATGCGGATGGCCGCGCCGTACAGACCGCGCCAACCCATGGTGGGGTTGGCCTGATGCAGTTCCCAGACTGCGGACGTCTGCGTCACCGTCACATCGTCGAGCACGCCGAGCGAGCCGATGATGACGCCGGCGAGCAGCAGGCCGCTCATGTCGATGGACGGGTACAGACCGTGGATCAGGCCGGTGTTGTCGTCCGTGTTGCCGGTCAGCGAGGCCCAGCCGATGAAGAGCGAGCCGAGGAGGCCGATGAGGAGCAGCGAGATCAGCGTGCCGAGGACCGCGACCGATGTTCGCGCCGTCAGGCCGTGACACAGATAGAGCGCGATCAACATGATGGCGCTGGCCCCGATCACCGCCACGACCAGCGGGTTCGAGCCCTGCAGGATCGCGGGCAGGATGAAGAACGTCAGGACGAGGAAGCTCAACGCCAGGGCGACCAGGGCCATGACACCGCGCAACCGCCCCACCACGACGACGGCGAGCGCGAAGATCCCGGCGAGCAGCGCCATGGGGAGCTTGCGGTTCACGTCGGTGACCGAGTACTGGAGCGCCTCGGGAGCCGTCGGCTCATAGGCGACCACCACCTCCTGGCCCTGGCGCAACTGCCGCGGTGAGTCCGGCTGGACGATCTCGGTGAAGGTGCGGCCCTTGTCCTTGCCGCTGGTCACCTCGATCGTGGCCTTCTTGCAGATGCCCTCCGCGCGAGACTGGGCGGACTGCCCCTCGGCGGTGGAGGTGTCGCCGTTGGGCGGGGTCTGCGAGGCGTTCACGTCCTTGCAGGGGAGCTCCTGCACCTTCGTCACGTCCGCCGACTGGGTCTGCCGGTCGAAGCCGACTCCGGTGCGTTCGTGGCCCGGCGCGCCACCGGGCCAGAGCACCACGAGGCCCACGACCACCGCCGTCGCGAAAGGGATCAGCACGGCGGCGATGACCTTGCGCAGATGCTTGGAGACGGGCGCGGCCGGACCGTGGCTGTGGGAGTGCCCATGCGGGTCCGGAGGCACGTTCGGGACGGGCGGCTGGGACGGCGGCTGTGTCGAGGTCACTGCCCGATCATCGCAAGAACGGAGAGGGCCCTCTGTTCAGCGCGCCCGACATGACGCTAGCGTGGAGCCACCTTTGCAATCGCGGGAGCTCGGAGCACCGGGCTGAGAGGGCGCTGACCTCCGTACGAATCGGCACAAGAGTGCACGAACAGTACGGAATCCGCTGCGTCGACCGCCGAACCTGTTACCGGGTAATGCCGGCGTAGGGAGTAGGTCTCATGACCACATCGGACGCACGCACGCCTGCCTCGACGCAGAACGCGCAGAACACGCAGAACGCGCGGAACCAGAGCGACGAGGCCGGGAAGTCCATCGGCTGGCACAAGGCGTATGTCGAGGGTTCGCGCCCCGACCTGCGGGTGCCGGTCCGCCAGGTGCACCTCACCAACGGCAAGGCCGTGACCCTGTACGACACTTCGGGTCCTTACACCGACGAGTCCATCGACACCGACGTCCGCAGGGGCCTCGCGCCGCTGCGCGAGAACTGGATCATCGCCCGCGGCGACACCGAGGAGTACGTGGGCCGCCCGCCCCGCCCCGAGGACGACGGGATCAAGCACACCTCGCCGCGCGGAGGCCTGAAGAACCTCGACGCGGTCTTCCCCGGCCGCCCGCGCCAGCCCCGCCGGGGCCGCGGCGGCCAGGCGGTGACGCAGCTCGCGTATGCCCGCCGTGGCGAGATCACACCCGAGATGGAGTTCATCGGGATCCGCGAGAACCTCGACCCCGAGGTCGTGCGCGCGGAGGTCGCCGCGGGCCGCGCGGTGATCCCCGCCAACGTCAACCACCCGGAGATCGAGCCGATGATCATCGGCAAGAAGTTCCTGGTGAAGGTCAACGCCAACATCGGCAACTCCGCGGTCACCTCCTCCATCGAGGAGGAGGTGGACAAGATGACCTGGGCGACCAAGTGGGGCGCCGACACGGTCATGGACCTGTCCACCGGGCGCAACATCCACACCACCCGCGAATGGGTCCTGCGCAACTCCCCCGTGCCGATCGGCACCGTGCCGCTCTACCAGGCCCTGGAGAAGGTCGACGGCCAGGCCGAGGCGCTGACCTGGGAGATCTACAAGGACACGGTCATCGAGCAGGCCGAACAGGGCGTGGACTACATGACGGTGCACGCGGGCGTGCGCCTTCCGTACGTCCCGCTGACCGCCAATCGCAAGACCGGCATCGTCTCGCGCGGCGGCTCGATCATGGCGGCCTGGTGTCTCGCGCACCACAAGGAGAGCTTCCTCTACGAGAACTTCGAGGAGCTCTGCGAGATCCTCGCGTCGTACGACGTGACGTACTCGCTCGGCGACGGCCTGCGCCCAGGGTCGATCGCGGACGCCAACGACGAGGCGCAGTTCGCCGAGTTGGGCACCCTCGGGGAACTCAACACGATCGCCAAGCGTCATCACGTACAGACGATGATCGAGGGCCCCGGTCACGTCCCGATGCACAAGATCAAGGAGAACATCGACCTCCAGCAGGAGATCTGCGAAGAGGCGCCGTTCTACACGCTGGGCCCGCTGACCACCGACATCGCGCCCGCGTACGACCACATCACCTCCGGCATCGGCGCCGCGATGATCGGCTGGTGGGGCACGGCGATGCTCTGCTACGTCACGCCCAAGGAGCACCTGGGCCTGCCCAACCGCGACGACGTGAAGACCGGCGTCATCACGTACAAGATCGCGGCCCATGCGGCGGACCTCGCCAAGGGGCACCCGGGCGCGCAGGACTGGGACGACGCGCTCTCGGACGCCCGCTTCGAGTTCCGCTGGGAGGACCAGTTCAACCTGGCCCTCGACCCGGTCACGGCACGGGAGTTCCACGACGAGACGCTGCCGGCGGAGCCCGCGAAGACGGCGCACTTCTGCTCGATGTGCGGGCCGAAGTTCTGCTCGATGAAGATCTCGCACGACATCCGGCGTGAGCACGGCGGCACGCAGGAGGAGATCGCGGCGGGCATGGACCAGAAGTCCAAGGAGTTCGCGGCAGCAGGAAACCGGGTGTATCTGCCCATCGCCGACTGAGGCACGGTTCGCGCCGCGCTTCGGGCGGGCACCGCGCCCGCCCGAAGCAGCGTCGCGTACTACTCCGGCTTGTGGTCGGGACCGCCGAATTCCGGGCTTGAGAAGTCCGGGCTCGAGAAGCTCGGGCGCGGTCCCGCCGCCGGGCCGCCGTCCGGGCTGCTGAATCCCGGCCGGTTGTAGCCGAGTTGGGGCATGCGGCTGCCCGGATCCGTCGACGTCGTGCGCGCCGCGTGCGCCGCCGGATCCGCGAGCGCCTCCCGCAGGAACGGCAGGACGCCGCGCTCCATGAGGGCCTCGCCCCAGGCTTCCCTGGCGCGGACCACCTCCTCGTTCCGTTCTCCGTACGAACCGGCCTGGAGCGACGTGGCGCCGTTGCGCAGGGCGGTCAGGAGCAGGCCGATCGCGGCGATCAGGATGCCCCCTGCGGTGAGCGCGCCGAACAGCCACCCCGCGGTGAGCATGGTGTCCGCGAAGGCGGGCTCGGGGTTGAGCATCTTCAGGATGTAGCCGACGAGCAGGAAGATCGCGGCGGCGGCCCCGGCGAGAACCGGTGCGAGCACCGCGACGACGGCGATGGCCCCCGCACCCGAAGCCTGGGCGGTGACCTCCCCCATCGTGGTGGCGAGACCGAGGCCACCGGAGCCGGCTTCCGCCGGGCCCTCGGTGCTCCGCTCCCGGATCGATGGTGCGGCAGATCCGCTTTCGCGCAGTTCCTCGCGGACCTTCACATAGTGCGTGTACTCGGTTGTGGCGGCTGCGGTGATCAGCGCAGTGGCGTTCAGGGCCATGGTGCGCAGCTGTTCGGGATTGAGCCGCTCGCCCACTGCGGCGAGATCAGGACGATTCGGTGCCGTGCGCAGCGCCTCATCGAGGATCCGCTCGTACTCGGGGCGGTCCTCATTGAGCAGGTGTGGAGCGCTGTTCATGTGCATCCCCCGATGCTCCGTAGGGCTTGGGGCTCGCATGGGTGCGAGCCGTCGGGCAGAAACGGAGGGGAGCCTGCTACGGATAAGCCGATGGTAGAGCCGTGGAGGCACGCGGTGACAGGGGGTTTCCAGAAATAGGCCCCCTGGCCAGCGTGATCCTGTAGAGGTGCGCCTGCCCGGCGAACGCTCAGTTATCCAGGGGAAGTTGGCAGACCAGCAGTTTTCCGGCCATGGTCACTCCGCCGTCCATGGCGATGGCCAGTCCGCCTGCGTAGATGTGCGGTCCCTCGATGACCGGACCGCCGCCGTCCGAGTCATCCTCGGAGCCGACGTCACCGAGCAGATACGGGATGGGGCTGTGGCCATGCACGATGCGGTGGCCGCCGTACATGTCGAGGAGTTCGCGTACGGCCGAGGGGCCCGACTCGTCGCGGAAGGCGAAGCGCTTGGTGAACTTGCGGAAGAGGTCCCAGCACTCGTCGGCGTCGTTGCGCGTGAGGGTCTCGCGGACCGTGTCGTTCACGGCTTCGATCGAGTCGCCGTAATCCAGATAGGCGGTGGTGTCGGAGTGCATCAGTAGGTGCCCGTCCTCCGACTCGATCGCGTCGAGGCGGGCCATCCACTGCAGATGGTGGTCCTCGAGGCGCTCCATGTCGGTCTTCTGGCCGCCGTTCAGGAGCCAGGCGGCCTGGAAGGTGGCCGTTCCCGCGCCCGAGTTGACCGGGGTGTCGCCGAACCGCTTCGCGCCGAGCAGCAGCAGCTCGTGATTGCCCATCAGCGCCTTGCAGTAGCCACCCGCCGCGGCCGCCTGCGCGGACAGGCGCATCACGAGGTCGATGACGCCGATGCCGTCCGGGCCGCGGTCGGTGAAGTCGCCGAGGAACCACAGGCGCGCGTTGCCCGCGGACCAGTCGCCCTCCGCGTCGATGAGGCCCTGCGCCTGGAGCGCCGCGAGCAGCTCGTCCAGATAGCCGTGCACATCGCCCACCACGAACAGCGGGCCGTGTTCGTCGGACGCCGGCGCCTGCGGAGGCTCGGGCATGGCCTGCACCTCCACTTGCACGGTGTCGCCGCGGTTGATGACGGGCAGGTCGCGCTGGGTGGGGGTGTAACCGTCGTCCGGCGCCCCTGGGGCCTCCGCCGGGGCGCCGGGAACCGCCACGCCCGCCGGGTCCCCCGGGACCGGACCGGTCTCATGGACGTACGCCGGAACGCGGAAGTCGCGCAACGTCGCCGTCCGCACATCGGGTCCCTGACCGGCCCCCTGAGTCATCGACCCCTCCACCACCATTGCGCCGCATCTGCACCGAGATCGGACTGCCTGGTCGCAGCGGCCCGCGGTGTCGTCCGCCCATCATAGGAATGCGGCTCGCGCTGTGTGGTGCACCAGGGGTGGTGAATCAGTGCTGAACCCCAGTTCACCGAGGTTTTCTCCCGAATTGGGTAGGGGTTTCCCCCCACGCCACGGCCGGGATGTGCCAGGCAGTGTTGGTTGACGGCCGCTTGTCGACCGGTCGACGGGGGTTCTCCCCGCCGACCAGCCCGCTCAACCGGTTCCGGGTGAGCGGGATGGGCTGACGACTCAACCTGTTCCGGGCGAGCGGGATGGGCTGACCGCTCAACCCGTTCCGGGTGAGCGCGGTGGGCTGACCGTCGTGCGCGGTGGGCGTCGCTCGGACGAGGTGCGCACGATCAGCTCCGTCGGTATCACCTGCTCGACGGGCCGGCCCGAATCCAGGCCTTCGATGGCGTCGATGAGGAGCTGGACCACGGCCGTGCCGATGCGCCGCGGTTTGAGCGAGAGGGTCGTGATGGGCGGTTCGGTGGTGGCGTAGACCGTGGACTCGCTGCAGCACACGAGCAGCAGGTCGTCCGGGACGCGCAGGCCGTACCGGCGGGCGGCCGCGAGGAGATCGGTGCCGTTCGGGTCGAAGAGGCCGTAGACGGCGTCGGGCCGGTCGGGTCTGGCGAGCAGCCGGTCGGCCGCGACCGCGCCGGCACACGGGTCGTGGGCCGGGTAGGACTCGTAGACCGGGTCCTGGCCGACGCGCTCGCACCAGCGCAGATAGGCGGTCGTGGACAGATGCGTGTACGTGTCCGTGGTGGTCCCGGTGAGCAGCCCGATCCGGCGGGCTCCGGCCGCCGCGAGGTGATCGAGGATCTCCAGGACCGCCGCCTCGTGGTCGTTGTCGACCCAGGCGGTGACCGGGAGGGACCCGGCGGGACGCCCGTCGGACACGACGGGCAGGCCCTGGCGCACGAGTTCGCTGACGACGGGATCGTGGTCGGACGGATCGACGACGACGGTGCCGTCGAGCGCGACGTTCGACCACACGTCGACCGGGCTGCGCCGGGAGGTGGCGGGCAGGATGACGAGGGCGTAGCCGCGGGCCAGCGCGGCCGAGGTCGCGGCTCTGGCCATCTCCGCGAAGTACGCGAATTCGGTGAAGGTGAAAGGTTCATCCCCGTAGGTCGTCACGGTCAGGCCGATGAGGCCCGACTTGCCGGTACGGAGCGTTCGGGCCGCCGCGGAGGGGCGATAGCCCAGCCGTTCGGCGACCTCGCGGACGTGGCGTCGGGTGGCGTCCGGGAGCCGGCCCTTGCCGTTGAGAGCGTCGGAGACAGTCGTGATGGAGACACCGGCGGCGGCGGCGACGTCTCTGATGCCCGCTCGGCTCTGCCGGTTGCCCCGGCGGGCGGTCTCCGCTCGGCTCACCTGGTGTTTCCCTGCTGCTGTCATGGCGAGCCGATAGTAGGGCTCATGAGGGTGGGTAGGGCGGGCGCATATTCACTCGTTGACAGGCACGTTTCTGCATGGTGGAAACGGGTCAACCACCTTGGAATGCAAGGGAGTTGAAGGGATCTGATGTGGACGGTCCCTCGTCGCCGTATGCAGGCCTGCTAAATGAGCGATGTCTCGAAGAGGTCTCAACTCACCTTCACGGGTGATGCGCGCCACGGAGTGAGCCACCGGCGCGCGCCAGAGGGGGGAGCGCTCCCCCCTCGTTGTGCGCCCAGGGGAGCGGATACGAGTGGATACCCCTGACCCATTCGCAGCAGAGCTGAATCCTCTTAAGGTGAGGAGCATTGAAGTCAGGGTGCAGGTGTTCAAGAGGAGGACTGCGGTGAGCGAGACGAGCCCGAGGCTGCGTGCCGAGCTGGAGGGTATCCCCACGTACAAGCCGGGGAAGCCCGCCGCGGCAGACGGTCCGGTGGCCTACAAGCTGTCCTCGAACGAGAACCCCTACCCGCCGCTGCCGGGCGTCATGGAGAGCGCGCTCGCCGCCGCGGGCGCGTTCAACCGCTACCCCGACATGGCGTGCACGGGGCTGATGAGCGAGCTCGCCGACCGCTTCGGGGTGCCGGTGTCGCACGTGGCGACGGGCACCGGTTCCGTCGGTGTCGCGCAGCAGCTCATCCAGGCCACGTCGGGCCCGGGGGACGAGGTCATCTACGCCTGGCGGTCCTTCGAGGCGTACCCGATCATCACGCAGGTGAGCGGCGCCACGTCGGTGAAGGTGCCGCTGACGCCGGGAGACGTCCATGACCTGGACGCGATGGCCGACGCCATCACCGACCGGACGCGGCTGATCTTCGTCTGCAACCCGAACAACCCGACCGGCACCGTGGTGCGTAGGGCCGAGCTGGAACGGTTCCTCGACCGGGTGCCGAGCGATGTCCTGGTGGTGCTCGACGAGGCCTACCGCGAGTTCATCCGGGACCCCGAGGTGCCGGACGGCGTGGAGATCTACCGCGAGCGTCCGAATGTCGCCGTGCTGCGTACGTTCTCCAAGGCGTACGGCCTCGCGGGCCTGCGCGTCGGCTTCGCGATCGCCCATGAGCCGGTGGCGGCCGCCCTGCGCAAGACGGCGGTGCCCTTCGGGGTGAGCCAGCTCGCGCAGGACGCGGCGGTGGCCTCGCTGCGGGCCGAGGACGAGCTGATGGGCCGCGTCGGCTCGCTGGTCGCCGAGCGCACGCGGGTGGTCGACGCGCTGCGCGGGCAGGGCTGGACGGTGCCCGAGACGCAGGCGAACTTCGTGTGGCTGCGGCTCGGGGAGCACACGACCGACTTCGCGGCGGCCTGCGAGAAGGCCGGCGTGGTCGTACGGCCGTTCGCGGGCGAGGGGATGCGGGCCACGATCGGTGAGACCGAGGCCAACGACATCTTCCTGCAGGCTGCGGAGGCGTTCCGCAAGGAGCTGTAGCCTCCGCGCAGGCTGTAGCCTCCGCGCACTGTGCACGAGAAGGCCCCGGGGCGTGTGTTTCCCGGGGCCTTCTCGCGTTTCTCCGCGTTTCTCCGAGTAAGGGGGACCCCCCTTCCCGGGCCGACAAGCTGTGCGTCATAATTGCTTGTGAATGTGAACGCGTTCACAAGCGTATCCCGGTTGCTCCCGAGATCAGAGGGATTAAAGGGGCACATCGCCGATGTGAGCACGGCCGTAAGGAGAAGTCGACGTGGACCTGGCTCTGGCGCCCGAGACACTGGCGCGATGGCAGTTCGGCATCACCACCGTCTACCACTTCCTGTTCGTCCCGCTGACGATCTCGCTGGCCGCCCTCACGGCGATCCTGGAGACGGCTTGGGTGCGCACGGGCAAGGAGCACTACCTCAGGGCGACCAAGTTCTGGGGCAAGCTGTTCCTGATCAACATCGCGATGGGCGTCGTCACCGGCATCGTCCAGGAGTTCCAGTTCGGCATGAACTGGTCCGACTACTCGCGCTTCGTCGGTGACGTCTTCGGGGCGCCGCTCGCCTTCGAGGCCCTGATCGCCTTCTTCTTCGAGTCGACCTTCATCGGCCTGTGGATCTTCGGCTGGGACAAGCTCCCGAAGAAGCTGCACTGCGCCACGATCTGGATCGTCTCCGCCGGGACCATCGCGTCGGCGTACTTCATCATCGCCGCCAACGCCTTTATGCAGCACCCGGTCGGCTACAAGATCGCGGAGCGGGACGGCACCAAGCGCGCGGAGCTCACCGACTTCTCGAAGGTGCTCTTCCAGGAGACGACGCTGGTCAACTTCTTCCACGTCATCTCGGCGGCCATCCTGGTCGGCGGCGCCTTCATGACCGGTATCGCGATCTTCCACCTCCGTAAGAAGCAGCACATCCGCACCATGCGGATGTCGATGCGGCTCGGCCTGGTCACCGCGTTCGTCGGCACGCTGCTCACCGTGGTCAGCGCCGACACCCTCGGCAAGGTCATGTACGAGCAGCAGCCGATGAAGATGTCGGCGGCCGAGGCGCTGTGGGAGTCGGAGAAGCCGGCGCCGTTCTCGCTCTTCGCGTACGGCGATGTCGCCGAGGGCCACAACAAGGTCGCCATCGAGGTCCCCGGGGTCCTGTCCTTCCTCGCCAAGAACAACTTCAGCGCCGAGATCCCCGGCATCAACGACCTCAACAAGGAGGCGCAGGAGAAGTTCGGGCCCGGTGACTACCGGCCCAACATCCCCACCGCCTACTGGTCCTACCGCTGGATGATCGGCTTCGGCGGGGTCTCGATGGCGCTGTGCACCGCCGGGCTCTACCTCACGCGGAAGAAGTTCTGGCTCGCGCCGGAGCACCGCACGGGCGAGGACGACGTCCCGAAGCTGATGCTCACCAAGAACAAGGAGCTGACACCGAAGCTCGGCAACTGGTGGTGGCGGCTCTCGCAGTGGACGCTGATCTTCCCCCTCATCGGCACCGCCTGGGGCTGGATCTTCACCGAGACCGGGCGACAGCCCTGGGTGGTCTACGGCGTCCTGAAGACCCAGGACGCGGTCTCGCCGGGGGTCTCACAGGGCGAGGTGATCACGTCGCTGGTCGTCTTCACCGGGATCTACGCGATCCTCGCCGTGATCGAGGTGAAGCTGCTGCTCAAGTACATCAAGGCGGGCCCGCCCGAGCTCACCGAGGCCGACCTCAACCCGCCCACCAAGATCGGCGGCCCCAGCTCGGGGTCGGGTTCCGATGACGACGCCGACGCCGACCGGCCCATGGCCTTCTCGTACTGAGGGAGTTGATCGACATGGAACTTCACGACGTCTGGTTCGTGCTGATCGCAGTCCTGTGGATCGGCTACTTCTTCCTGGAGGGCTTCGACTTCGGGATCGGCATCCTCACCAAGCTGCTCGCCCGTGACCGGACCGAGAAGCGGGTACTCATCAACACCATCGGTCCCGTCTGGGACGGCAACGAGGTGTGGCTGCTCACGGCCGGCGGCGCGACCTTCGCCGCCTTCCCCGAGTGGTACGCGACGCTCTTCTCCGGCTTCTATCTGCCGCTCCTGATCATCCTGCTCTGCCTGATCGTGCGCGGCGTCGCCTTCGAGTACCGGGCGAAGCGACCCGAGGAGAAGTGGCAGCGCAACTGGGAGCAGGCCATCTTCTGGACCTCGCTGATCCCGGCGGTGATGTGGGGCGTCGCCTTCGCCAACATCACGCGCGGCGTGAAGATCGACGCCCACAAGGAGTACGTGGGCACCTTCTGGGACCTGCTGAATCCGTACGGCATCCTGGGCGGCCTGGTCACCCTGACGCTGTTCACCTTCCATGGCGCGGTCTTCGCCTCGCTCAAGACGGTGGGGGACATCCGGATGCGGGCGCGGAAGCTGGCGCTCGGGCTCGGCCTGGTAACTGCTGTCCTGGCGCTCGGGTTCCTGCTCTGGACGCAGGCGGACAACGGCGACGGCAAGAGCCTGGTCGCGATGGTCGTGGCCGTGGTCGCGCTGGTCGGCGCCATCGGGGCGATCAAGATGGGGCGCGAGGGCTGGTCGTTCGCGCTGTCGGGCATCACGATCGCGGCCGCCGTCGCGATGCTCTTCCTGACGCTCTTCCCGAACGTCATGCCGTCGTCGCTGAACGCCGAGTGGAGCCTCACGGTCACCAACGCCTCGTCGAGTCCCTACACCCTGAAGATCATGACGTGGTGCGCGGTCATCGCGACGCCGATCGTGCTGCTCTACCAGTCGTGGACCTACTGGGTGTTCCGCAAGCGGATCGGGACGCAGCACATTGCGGATGCCGCGCACTGAGTTTTGCGCCCGCTGATCTCTTCGGTCGCTGATCTCTTCGGAGGGTGTGTTTCACGTGAAACCAATCGACCCGCGTCTGCTGCGGTACGCCCGTGCCATCCGGCTCTTCCTGGCCGCGGTGGTGGTCCTCGGCGTCGCCGGGGCGGGGCTTGTCGTCGCTCAGGCGATGCTCATCGCGGAGATCGTGGTCGGGGCCTTCCAGCGGGGATTCGGCCTCGGTGACCTGTGGACGCCGCTCGTCCTGCTCGCGGTCGTCGCGGCGGGGCGAGGCCTTGTCGCCTGGCTGACCGAGCTGGCGGCCCACCGGGCGAGCGCGGCGGTGAAGTCGGCGCTGCGGGGGCGGCTGCTCGACCGGGCGGGGCAGTTGGGTCCCGGCTGGCTCAGCAGCCAGCGGACCGGGTCGTTGGTGTCGCTGGCCACGCGGGGCGTGGACGCCCTGGACGACTACTTCTCGCGCTATCTGCCGCAGCTGGGGCTCGCGGTGGTCGTCCCGGTGGCGGTGCTCGCGAGGATCGTCACCGAGGACTGGGTGTCGGCGGCGATCATCGTCGTGACGCTGCCGCTGATCCCGATCTTCATGATCCTGATCGGCATGGCGACGCAGAACCGGATGGACCGTCAGTGGCGGCTCCTCTCCCGGCTGTCGGGGCACTTCCTGGACGTGGTGGCGGGGCTGCCGACGCTGAAGGTGTTCGGCCGCGCGAAGGCGCAGGCCGAGTCGATCCGGCAGATCACGGGCGAGTACCGGCAGGCGACGATGCGTACGCTGCGCATCGCCTTCCTGTCGTCGTTCGCCCTCGAACTCCTCGCGACGCTGTCCGTGGCGCTGGTCGCGGTGACGATCGGCATGCGGCTCGTCCACGGCGACATGGACCTGTACGTGGGCCTGGTGATCCTGATCCTGGCGCCCGAGGCCTATCTGCCGCTGCGCCAGGTCGGCGCGCAGTACCACGCGGCGGCGGAGGGGCTCTCGGCCGCCGAGGAGATCTTCGAGGTCCTGGAGACTCCGGTACGGGCCGCCGGGGAGGCCGCGGTGCCTTCGGGGACGTTGAGCGTGGAGGGCGTGACGGTCCGGTATCCGGGGCGGTCGTCGGACGCGGTCTCCGGGGTGTCGTTCGCGGTGGAGCCCGGCGAGACCTTGGCTCTGGTCGGGCCCAGCGGGGTGGGCAAGTCGACGCTGCTCGACGTGATCCTGGGGTTCGTCGAGCCTGCCGAGGGACGGGTGTGCGTCGGGGGCGTCGACCTGGCCGAGGTCGCGCCGGAGCGGTGGCGGGAGCGGATCGCCTGGGTCCCGCAACGGCCGCACCTGTACGCCGGTTCCATCGCGGAGAACGTACGCCTCGCGCGGCCGGACGCGGACGACGCTTCCGTGCGGGACGCGTTGGAGGCGGCGGGGGCCTGGGAGTTCGTGTCCGCGCTGCCGATTGGTGTGCAGACGCTGCTCGGGGAGGACGGGGCGGGGCTCTCGGCGGGGCAGCGGCAGCGGCTCGCTCTGGCGCGGGCGTTCCTGGCCGACCGCCCCGTGGTGCTGCTGGACGAGCCGACCGCGGCTCTGGACGGCCGGACCGAGGAGGGCGTCGTCGATGCGGTGCGACGGCTGGCCGTGGGGCGGACCGTGCTCCTCGTGGTGCATCGGCCGGCTCTGTTGGCGGTCGCGGATCGGGTCGTGCGGCTGGACGCCGACGAACTTCGGCTTCGTGGGCGCGCCGTAGAGGTGCCGGAGCCCGCGGGTACGGCAGCGGTGCCTGCTGCCGAAGCCGTTGCCGTTGCCGTTGCCGATGAGTCTCGCGGCGGTGCGATCGTGCCCGGTGACCGCGTGGACGGGCACGAGACGACCCGCCCGAAGGGTGACGTCCTTGCCCGGGTGCGAGGTGCCGCGCAGGCACGCAAGGGCAAGCTCGCGCTCGCCCTGCTGCTCGGCGCCCTCGCGATCGGCAGCTCCGTAGGGCTGATGGCCACCTCGGGGTGGCTGATCAGCCGGGCGTCCGAGCAGCCGCCGGTGATGTACCTGATGATCGCCGTGACGGCGACCCGCGCCTTCGGCATGGGCCGCGCCGTCTTCCGCTACGCGGAGCGCCTCGTCTCGCACGACGCGGTCCTGCGGATGCTGGCCGACACGCGCGTGGCCGTCTATCGCCGCCTTGAGCGCCTCGCCCCCGCCGGGCTCAGGAAGACGCGCCGCGGTGACCTCCTCTCCCGCCTGGTCGCCGACGTGGACGCCTTGCAGGACTACTGGCTGCGCTGGCTCCTGCCCGCGTCGGCCGCCGCTGTCGTGGGCGCCGGAGCCGTCGGCTTCACCGCCTGGCTGCTGCCCGAGGCGGGCGCGGTCCTCGCCGTCGGCCTGCTCGTCGCAGGCGTGGGCGTACCGCTGCTCTCCGGAGCCGTCGCCCGCCGGGCGGAGCGCAAGCTCGCCCCCGCCCGCGGGGTGCTGGCCACCCGCGTGGCCGATCTGCTCACCGGCACCGCGGAGTTGACGGTCGCGGGCGCGCTGACCCGGCGTACGGCCAGGGCGAAGGAAGCCGATGCCGAGCTGACCCGCATCGCGTCCAGGACCGCCACGGCCACCGCGCTCGGCGACGGCCTGGGCGCGCTCGCCTCCGGCCTCACCGTGGCCGCCGCCGCTCTCGTCGGCGTACAGGCGCTGCACGACGGCCGGCTCAGCGGCGTGGCACTCGCCGTCGTCGTCCTCACCCCGCTCGCCGCCTTCGAGGCGGTCCTCGGCCTGCCGCTCGCCGTGCAGTACCGCCAGCGCGTCAGGAAGAGCGCCGAGCGGGTCTACGAGGTCCTCGACGCCCCCGAACCCGTACCCGAGCCCGCCGTGCCCGCACAGCGCCCGCAGACGCCCTTCCCGCTCCGGGTCGAGGGGCTGCACGCCCGGTACGAGGGGCAGGGCCGGGACGCGCTCGCGGGCGTCGACCTGACCCTGGAGCGCGGACGGCGTGTCGCGGTGGTCGGGGCCTCGGGCTCCGGCAAGACGACGCTCGCCCAGGTGCTGCTGCGCTTCCTGGGGGCGAGCGAAGGCACGTACAGCCTGGGCGGCACGGACGCGGCCACGCTGGACGGCGACACCGTGCGCGAACTCGTCGGGCTCTGCGCCCAGGACGCGCACATCTTCGACAGCTCCGTACGCGAGAACCTGCTCATCGCGCGCAAGGGTGCCAGTGACGACGAACTGCGTGACGCCCTCGCGCGGGCCCGGCTGCGGGAGTGGACCGATTCGCTCCCCCAAGGGCTCGACACCCTGGTCGGTGAGCACGGGGCCCGGCTCTCCGGAGGGCAGCGGCAGCGCATCGCCCTGGCCCGCGCGCTGCTCGCCGACTTCCCCGTCCTCGTCCTGGACGAGCCGGCCGAACATCTCGACCTGCCGACCGCCGACGCCCTCACCGGCGACCTCCTCGCCGCCACCGAAGGCCGTACGACGCTACTCATCACGCACCGGCTCGCCGGGCTCGACGCGGTGGACGAGGTGATCGTCCTGGACGCGGGCCGGGTGGTGCAGCGCGGCACGTACGCGGAGCTTGTCCTGGTGGAGGGGCCGCTGCGGAACATGCGGGAACGGGAGCGGGCGGCGGACCTCCTGGTGACGGCCGCCGGGTAGGAGCGCGGGGGCCCTGGGCCAGGCGCCACAGGCCCCCGACTTTCCTCGCCAAATAGGACTAACTACTCTCAAAGGCATGTCAGCCCCCTCGGCCTCCGCCGCCTCTCCCCAGCCCGACGGCACATCGGACTCGGCAGAGGCGGCGAAGCAGGCGACCCGTGGCCTGCACGGGCTCTCCCCCGAGCTGACCGCGCGCGTGCCGCAGCTCCTGGAGGCGATGCGCTCGGTCGGCGCGGGTCTCGAACTGCACACCACGCTCGACCGCATCTGCGAGACGGCGGCCGAGCTCGCGGACGCCCACTACGCGGCGATCGGCGTCGTATCCGAGGACGGCAAGGGCCTCTCCGACTTCGTCTACACCGGCATCGACGAGGAGACCGCCGAGCGGATCGGGCGATTGCCCGACGGCCACAAGGGGCTGCTCGGCGCCCTCATCCACCAGCCGGAGACCCTGCGCCTCGCGCACCTCTCGGCCGATCCGCGCTCGTGCGGCTTTCCGCCCCACCACCCGCCGATGCGGACCTTCCTCGGCGTTCCCATCCGCGTCCAGGGCGAGATCTTCGGCAACCTCTATCTGACCGAGAAGCGGGGCGGCGCCGACTTCAACGAGTACGACGTCCACATGGTCCGCGTCCTCGCCACGGAGGCGGGCATCGCCATCGGCAACGCCCGCCTCTACGAGGCCGCCATGCAGCGCGAGCGCTGGATCGACGGCTCCGTGGCGGTCACCACGGCGCTGCTCTCGGGAAGCGACGCGGAGGAGGCGCTCGCCGTCGTCGCCGAACAGGCCCGCCATCTGGCCGACTCGGCAGCCGGGATCGTGCTCCTGCCCGACGAGGAGGGCGGCATGGAGATCGTCGCCGTCTCCTCGGACGAACCCTCCGGCATGCTCGGCGTGATCGTCCCCCCGGAGAGCCGGATCATCTCCGATCTGCTCGCCGGGGACTCCGTGTTCCTGGACGACGCGGCCACCGACCCCCGCGTGATGACCGACCTCGCCCGCGGCTACGGCCCCGTCATGATGCTGCCCCTGCAGAGCGACGGCCGCGTCATGGGGACGCTCGTCACGCCACGCGCGCGTGGCGCACGGCACTTCAGCGAGACCGAGCGGACCCTCGCCACCCAGTTCGCCTCGCAGGCCGCCCTCGCGCTGATGATGGCCGAGGCACAGCGCGACCGTGAACGGCTCGCCGTGTACGAGGACCGCGACCGGATCGCACGGGACCTGCACGACCTCGTGATCCAGCGCCTGTTCGCCACCGGGATGATGCTGGAGAGCGCCCAGCGCCGGTCCGTCGTGCCCGAGGTGCAGACCGGCGTGGGCAAGGCCGTCGACGAACTGGACGTGACCATCCAGGAGATCCGGACCGCGATCTTCGCCTTGCAGCAGGGCCCGGCAGAGGCTCCTTCGGGCTTGCGTACGCGCGTACTTCGCGAGATCAACATGGCCGCGGTGCCGCTCGGCTTCAAGCCCACGCACCACTTCGTGGGCCCCGTAGACACCGTGGTCGGCGAGCTATCCGGCAAGAACCTCATCGCCGCGCTGCGCGAGGCGCTGTCCAACGCGTTCCGGCACGCGCACGCCGACCGGATCGATGTCGTCGTCGACGCGACGGTGACCCTGCCCGACGGGCAGCGGGGCGTACGCCTGACGGTCTCGGACGACGGTGTCGGCATCGCGGAGGGCGGCCGGCGCAGCGGCCTGAAGAACCTCAAGAGGCGTGCGGAGTCGCTCGGCGGGGACAGTTGGTACGGGCCCGGCACCGGGGAGGACGGCGGCGGTACGACGGTGGTGTGGCAGGCGCCGTACTAGGAGGGGCGGGGCCCCTGTTCGGCCGTACGGAAGGGGGCTGTTCGGGGCATCGGGTGCCCCGGGTGCACCAGTCGGGCAGGACCCGGTGACGGCCGCGCGGCAACGATCCCCGACATGCGCTTGAGCCACCGCGGTGCCCGTCATCCGCTCGTCGCCGTGACACTGCTGCTGTGCGCACTCCTGTGCCCCACACCCGCGGGCGCCTCCGAGGAGCCGGGCGAGGGAGCGGGCGACGGGCCGGGCGCGAGCGCCGAAGTGGCACGCCTCTACGAGGAGGCCTCCCTGGCTACCGCGCGCTACGAAGTGGGGCGGTACGCCGCCGAGGCGCAGCGCGCGAAGGTCCGCAAACTCAACCGTCTCCTGAAGAAGAAGCGGCGCGCGGCCGACGCGCTGCACGCGGACCTCGGCCGGCTGGCCAACGCCCAGTACCGCAGCGGCGGCGCCCTTTCCCAGGCCGCCCAACTCCTGCTCGCCGAGAGCCCCGAAGAGCTGATGCGTGGCCGGCGGCTGCTGCGGCAGGCGGATCTCGCGGCCACCCACACCGTCGACAAGACCCGGCGGGCCGCCGCCAGGCTCGCGGACGCCAAGCGCACCGCGGACCGCGCCGAACGCACCCTCGACCGCCGCAGCGAGCATCTCGCGGAGCTGAAGCGGGGGATCGAGAGCAAGCTGGAAGCCGCGCAGTGGACCTTGCAGGGCGAGGCCGACCGGGCGGTCGCCGCCGGTCAGTGCAGAGGCGCCGTACGCCTGGATCAGCCGGAAACGGTCTCCACGCGCGCGTGGACGGCGCCCGTCGAGACGTACGAGCTGTCGGCGGGCTTCGACAGCGCCGGTGGCCGCTGGTCGCACCGGCACACCGGGCAGGACTTCGCGGTCGGCATCGGGGCCCCGGTGCGGTCGGTCGGCGCGGGCCGGGTGGTGTCCGTGTCGTGCGGCGGCGCCTTCGGCATCGCGGTCCTGGTGGAACACGAGGACGGTTACTACACGCAGTACGCGCACCTGGCCGCCGTCACCGTCGACCAGGGGGAACGGGTGGACCCCGGCCAGTGGGTCGGGCAGGCGGGCACCACCGGCAACTCGACGGGGCCGCACCTCCACTTCGAGGTGCGGCTCACGCCGCAGCTGGGGTCGGGCGTGGACCCCGTCGAGTGGCTGGACGAGCGGGGAGTGAGGCTCTGACGCTCAGTGGGTGCGGCTACTGGTCGCGGCTCTGACGCTCAGTGGGTGTGGCTACTGGTCGCGTCTCTGACGCTCAGTGGGAGCCGCTACTGATCCTGTTGCTCGCGCAGGATGCGTTCGATGACGACCGCGACGCCGTCCTCGTTGTTGGCGACCGTGTGCCCCGAGGCGGCGGCGAGCACGTCCGGGTGCGCGTTGCCCATCGCGTACGACGTGCCCGCCCAGGCGAGCATCTCGATGTCGTTCGGCATGTCCCCGAAGGCGACCACCTCCGCCGGAGTGATGCCGCGCTCGGCGCAGCACAGCTCCAGGGTGCTGGCCTTGGAGACTCCCGGACCGCTGATCTCGAGCAGGGCGCTCGGGCTCGAGCGGGTGATCTCGACCTGGCCCCGCACGGCCTCGCGGGCCACGACGAGGAAGTCGTCGGGGGCGATCTCGGGGTGGAAGGCGAGGACCTTCAGGATGGGCTGGGTCGCGTTCTCGGAGTCCTCGGCGAGGAGCTTCTCCGCGGGGGCGACGCTCTCGCCGGGCTCAAGGTGCAGGGGCGGGTACGTCGGTTCGTGGTGCAGTCCGCCGGTCCGCTCGACCGCGAAGGACGTGCCGGGGGCCGCCGCGCGCAGCAGCCGGACGACGTCGAGGGCGTCCTGGCTGCGCAGCTCCCGCACCTTCACGAAGCGATGGCCGCCGGATCCGTCGTGCAGGTCGACAACGGCGGCGCCGTTGCCGCAGATGGCGAGGCCGTGGCCGTGCACGTGGGCGCTGACGACGTCCATCCAGCGGGCCGGGCGGCCGGTCACGAAGAAGACCTCGATCCCGGCCCGCTCGGCGGCGGCGAGGGCGGCGACGGTGCGGTCGGATACGGACTTGTCGTCACGCAGAAGGGTGCCGTCCAGGTCCGTGGCGATCAGCCGGGCCTTGGGCCGGTGGGGGGCGGAGGCGGCCGGGGTCTTGGGCCGTGGGGTAGCTGAGGTCACGCCATCGATTGTCCCGCACATGAGCGCACGGGCGTGCGCTGGGGCGCACATCTGAGTGCCTTTATGCCTCCGCCGTGCTGCCTCCCAGCTGGGCCAGGGCTTCGGTGGCGATGCGCTCGAAGACCTTCTCGTCGGCCGCGAAATCCGTGCCGGGCAGCGGCCAGTGCAGCACGATCTCGTTGAAGCCCAGCTCAGCGTGGTTGCCCGCGAAGTCGACGAAGGCGTCGAAGGAGTCCAGGGGGCGGTCCGGAGTGAACCCGGTGAGCAGGATCTTGTCGAGCTCGTCGACGTCCCGGCCGATCGCGTCACACGCCGCGGCCAGCTTCTCGGCCTGTCCGCGGATGGCTTGAAGTGACTGCTCCGGGATGCCGTTCTCGAAGAGTTTCGGGTCGCCCGTGGTCACCCAAGCCTGCCCGTGACGCGCGGCGAGCTTCAGGCCGCGCGGTCCGGTGGCGGCGACCGCGAAGGGCAGCCGGGGGCGCTGGACGCAGCCCGGAATGTTGCGCACCTCGGATGCCGAGTAGTACTCCCCCTCGTACGAGACGACGTCCTCGGTCAGGAGACGGTCGAGCAGCGGCAGGAACTCGCCGAAGTGGTCGGCCCGTGCGCGCGGAGTCCAGGGCTCTTCGCCCGCCTTGAGCAGCGCGGTGGCGTCGAAGCCGTTGCCGCCCGCGCCGATGCCGAGGGTGATCCGGCCGTCGGACACGTCGTCCAGCGTGATCAGGTCCTTGGCGAGGGTCACCGGGTGCCGGAAGTTCGGCGAGGTGACCAGGGTGCCCAGGCGCAGCCGGTCGGTGACGGCCGCGGCGGCGGTCAGGGTCGGCACCGCGCCGAACCAGGGCCCGTCCCGGAAGGTCCGCCAGGAGAGGTGGTCGTAGGTGTACGCGGTGTGGAAGCCCAGCTCCTCGGCCCGCTGCCAGCGCTCCTTTCCGCCTTCGTGCCAACGGCGGACGGGCAGGATCACGGTGCTCAGACGCAGACTCATGTGTCAGAGCGTATGCCGGAGAAGCCGCGCCCCTTCAGCTCGCCCCGGACGGGTCAGTGCCCGGCGGGGAAGCGGAGGTATGCGGCGGGTACGGCGGCGGTGAGCCAGACGCCGTTGGCGCTGACCTGGAAGACATGCCCGTCGTGGTGCATCGCGCCCGTGTCGACGGAGAGAACGACGGGCCGCCCGCGGCGGGCGCCGACACGGGTGGCGGTCTCGCGGTCGGGCGAGAGGTGCACGGCATGGCGGTTCATGGGCCGCAGGCCTTCGGCGCGGATCGCGGCGATGTTGTGGATCACCGTGCCGTGGAAGAGGTACGCGGGCGGGGTCGCCGGAGGCAGATCGAGGTCGACGTCGACGGAGTGCCCCTGACTGGCGCGGATCCGGCCGCCGTCCACGGCGAAGCGCTGTTTGTCGTTCACGGCCACCACGTGCTCCAGCTCGGCATGGGTGAAGCGGAATCCGTGCGCCGCCGCTGCCGCGATGAGCGCGTCGATCTCCACCCATCCGCCCTCGTCGAGCGTGAGGCCGATTCTCTCCGGCTGATGGCGCAGGTGCTTGGACAGGTATTTCGACACCCTGACGGTGCGTCGCTCGCCCGCCGCGTCGTCGGAGGGGGCTTCTCTATTCATCCGTTCAGCCTCGCGCCGATTCGTTCTCCCCGCACTTGATTTTCGTCCACCGACTTTTCATCCACCACTTTTCGCCCACAGGTTTGATCCACAACCAAGTCCAGTTATCCACAGGCCAATTGGCGATTCTGTGGACAACACCGGTGTAGTTCACTCTATTTGACCAAGGGATCCATGTTTAAGGTGACTTGAGGCCAGGGAGTCCAATGTCCGTTTCTGCACCTCTTGTTCAGCGGCGGCGGCTACGAACGCGGCAGCGTTCTCCCGACCAACCAGCGCCTCCACGGCCTGCATTGTCGCCGCGGGCAGCGCTACCGGAACCGGCTCATTCGTACGTTGAGCCGGTTGCCCGGCGGCTAGGTGCTGCTGGAGGTGCCGAGTGGCGAACAGACGCATCGCACGGGCCAGTTCGGCGTCGACGGACTGCTGGGCGAGCGGCCGCAGGCGCCGGACGAGCGCAGCCGCCTCCGCCGCGTCCGCCTCGCTCGGCGGGTGCTGGCCGAGGTAGCGGGCGAAGACATGCTCGGTCGTGAACTCCAGGAAACGGGCCGCTATGTGCTCGACCTGCCCCCTCAACTCCCGCAGGTGGCCCGAGATCGCGGACAGCGGAACCCCGGCGGCGTGCAACTCCACGGCCACGGCCAGCTCTTGCGGACTCGGCACCAGGAACTCGTCGTCCTTGCCCGGCATGGGTTCGAGCACGCCGAGCGCGATCGCGTCGGCCACCGCCGCCTCGTCCGGCTCACCGCCGAACGCCGCGTCCAGCTCCGCCCGGGTCATCCGGTCGGCCTTCTCGTCCGTCCACGGCCCGCCGACCTCGGCGGCCAGCCCCAGGACGCCGCCGAGCCCACGGCCCGCGTCCCAGGCTTCGAGCAGCTCCTTGATGGAGGCCAGGGTGTACCCCCTGTCGAGCAGATCGGCTATCTGCCGCAACCGGGCCAGGTGTGCGTCGCCGTACACATTGGCCCGGCCGCGCCGCTCGGGCCGGGGGAGCAGGCCGCGGTCCTGGTAGGCGCGGATCGTGCGGACGGTGGCGCCGCTGAGGTGCGCCAGGTCCTCGATGCGGTACTCCGCCGGCCTGTGCCCGGTGCCGTGGTGCTCCGCCGGCCTGTGCCCGGTCCTGTGCCCGGTGCCGTGGTGATCCGCCGGCCCCGGCCCGGCGCCGTGGTGATCCGCCGGCCTGTGCCCGGCATCGTGGTGATCCACCGGCCCCGGCCCGGCGCCGGGCTGGTCCACCGGTCCCAGCCCGGCGTCCGACTGCTCGTCCACGCTCCCCGCCTCCGTACCCTCGTGCTAGGCGATGGCCGCTCGGCCGACCGCAGCGGCCGCGGCCCGTGCCGCGGGTGACTCCGCCAGATATTCCACGGCCCTGCGCAGCGAGCCCTCCTGCGAGGGATGGTACGACCGCCGCAGATAGCGGGGTATGGCCGCACCGAGCTCCCGCCACGGGGGCAGCAGCCCCTTCCTGACGGCCCTGTTGTGCTCGCCGAGCGAGTAGCGAAGGCGGCCCGCGAGCCGAGGGTCACGACGCATCAGATAGGCGGTGCCCCAGACCCACAGGTACAGCATCACGGGCGCCGTGACCGTCATGCCCGCGATGCGGCGGGCATAGCGGGGCAGGCCGTCGCCGCCGCAGTGCTGATACATGTCGAAGGCGACAGAGCGGTGCTCCACCTCCTCCGCGCCGTGCCAGCGCAGCAGGTCGAGCATGACCTCGTCGGCGCCCGCGTGATCCAGGCCGTCGGCGTGCAGCACCCAGTTCCCCAGGACCGCCGTGAACTGCTCGATCGCCGCGACGACCGCGAGGCGGAAACGCAGCCACTCCTGCGTCGGTATCGGAGCACCCAACGGCGGCTTCTCGCCGAGGAGTTTCTCGAAGAGGAAGTCGACGTACTTGGTGAACGCGGCGGTGTCGAGCCGCTGCGCGGCCAGGTGATCGAGCACGTGCGCGTGCTGCACGCTGTGCGTGGCCTCCTGGCCCATGAACCCCTTGACGTCCCTGAGCAGCACCTGGTCGGTGACCAGGGGCAGACCTTCCTTGAAGACCTTCACGAACCACCGCTCCCCCGCGGGGAGAAGCAGATGCAGCACGTTGATCACGTGGGTGGCGGTGGGCTCGTCCGGTATCCAGTGCAGGGGGGTCCGCTCCCAGTCGAACGAGACCCGGCGCGGAACGATCGTGTAGTGCTCTTCGAGGCCATGCTCCCCGGTGTCCGTGCCCGTGCTCTTCTCCGTACTCACAGCGGCGGCTCCAATCGGGCTATCGCGCGCAGGGCCTTGGGCGTGAAACGCGACATGAGGTGGGCGCCACGGGCCTCCGGGGTGACCGGGATCACCGCCTGGTTCTTCACGACCGCGCGCAGGATCGCGTCGGCGACCTTCTCCGGTGGGTAGTTCCGCAGGCCGTACAGGCGCGAGGACTTCTTCTGGCGGCGCTTCTCCTCCTCGGCGTCGACGCCGGCGAAGCGCGCGGTCGCCGTGATGTTCGTGTTCACAATGCCCGGGCATATCGCGGAGACCCCGATGCCCTGGCGCGCCAGCTCCGCGCGCAGGCATTCGCTGAGCATCAGGACCGCCGCCTTGGAGGTGCTGTAGGCGGGCAGGGCTTTGGAGGGCTGATACGCCGCCGCGGACGCGGTGTTGACGATGTGGCCGCCCTGGCCGCGCTCCGCCATCTGGTTGCCGAAGAGCCGGCAGCCGTGGATCACGCCCCACAGATTGACGTCGAGAACCTTCTTCCAGTCGTCGGCGCTCGTGTCGAGGAACGAGCCGGAGAGGCCGACCCCCGCGTTGTTCACCAAAACGTCGACGATGCCGTACTCCCTGGCGACCTTCTCGGCGAGCTTCTCCATCGCCTGCTCGTCGGAGACGTCGACCGTCTCGCCCCATGCCTCGGGGGCGCCGATCAGACGGGCCATCTCCGCCGTGCGCGCCGCGGTCTCCGCGTCCCGGTCGACGGCGACGACGCGTGCGCCCGCCTCGGCGAACGCGAAGGCGGTGGCCCGGCCGATACCGCTGCCCGCGCCCGTGACAAGCACCAGCTGACCCCCGAAGCGGTCGGCGTGCTTCCCCGTGGCCACACTGTCGTTGGCGGGCATGCCGTCCTCGTTCGTGGTGACGAAGTCCGTGATCCAAGACGCCAGTTGGTCGGGCCGGGTGCGGGGCACCCAATGCTTGGCCGGGATGCTCCGGCGCACCAACTGAGGAGCCCACTGCCCCAGTTCGTCGTAGAGCCGCTCGGACAGGAAGATGTCCCCGGACGGCGTGATGAGCTGCACAGGGGCGTGCGCATAGGCGTCGGCGCGGGGCCTGCGCATCCGCGCGCGGACGTTGTCGCGGTAGAGCCATGCTCCGTGTGCGGCGTCCGAGGGCAGCGACGACGTCGGATAGTCGCCCGACGGCACCTTCTCCATGCGCTCAAGGATCTTCGGCCACCGCTTGCCGAGCGGGCCGCGCCAGGCCAGCTCCGGGAGCACGGGCGTGTGCAGCATGTACACGTACCAGGACTTGGCGCCCTGGCCGAGGAGCTGGCCGACCTTGCGGGGTGTGGGCCGGGTCATCCGCTTCTTGATCCAGTGCCCGAAGTGGTCGAGCGAGGGCCCGGACATCGAGGTGAAGGACGCGATGCGGCCCTCGGTGCGCTTGACCGTGACGAACTCCCAGGCCTGCACCGAACCCCAGTCATGGCCGACCAGATGCACCGGCCTGTCCGGGCTGACCGCGTCCGCGACGGCCACGAAGTCATCGGTCAGCTTCTCCAGCGTGAAGCCGCCGCGCAGGGGCTGCGGTGCCATCGACCTGCCGTGACCACGCACGTCGTAGAGCACGACATGGAAGCGGTCGGCGAGGCGCTCGGCGACCTGGGACCAGACCTCCTTGGAGTCCGGATAACCGTGCACGAGCAGCACCGTGGGCTGCGTGGGGTCGCCGAGCTCGGCGACGCACAGCTCCACTCCGCCGGTACGCACCCAGCGCTCGCGGGCGCCCTTGATCCCCGTGGTGATTCCTCCCGTGGTCATGCGGCGGCCCTCTCCTCAGCCCAGCGCCGCACATGCGGCAGATCGTCGTCGAGCCAGAACGCGCTCTGCTCGGGGTCCTTGGAGTCGGTGACGACCAGGATCTCCTCGAACTTCGCGCCCGTACCCCGGAATCCGAGGTGCGGTTCGACCGCCCAGAGCCCCTTCCGGGGTGGGTGGTCGGAGAATTTGTACGGCGACCAGAGCGGCGACCAGCCGTCCCGGTGGCCATGGATCGCGTCGCCGGCGAGCCCCTTCAAGGACTGTGTGCCGAAGCCGAAGACGTTCGGCGAGAACCGGCGCTCCTTGACCCGGTCGACCTTGTGCGCGATGACGCCGAAGGGATACGCACGATGGCGGTTGGCATAGCCCTGGCGGACCATGAGCCGATCCACGTCCTCATAGATCTCGCGCAACGGGCGGCGCTCACGCACCTCGCGCAGGAGCAGCTCGCGGTGCGCCTCCAGGTCGGCGAGCAGCTTGTCGTGCACGGGATTGAGGCCGAGGCAGCCCGAGTAACCGATGTCCGCCGTATATCCCTTGTAGATCGGGGCCACGTCGAGGATGAAGGGCATCCCCGGCTCGAGACGGCGATTGGTGGGGAAGAACTGCAGCGGTATCCGGAAGTTCACGAACGCCGTGCGGTCCCCGAACCAGGCGAAGGGCAGATGGAACCAGTCCCGCACACCTCGCTCACGCAGCCACTCACGCTGCATCCGAGCCGCCTCGCGCTCGGTCACGCCCGGCCTGAGCTGCGCCGCGACCGCCTCCGCGCATTCATACGCGAGGGTCTGCACTTCCCTGAACCCCCGCAGATCCGCGGGGAGTTCACCTGCCACTGCTGAGGTCATGCCACCGTCCGTCCGTGTCCGTCATCGCAATACGCGTGTCCGGTCCATCGCAGTACGCGTCCGTAACTTGACACTGATGAATGTGACAATGCTCAGCGGCTACGTCAATAGCTGAGCACGAGCCGGGCCGGGCTCCGGGGGAACCTCCGGGTTGTCCCCCAGGGGCCGACCTCAGGACGACCCCTACGGGCCCGTAATACCCGAGAGTGATGCAAGGACAGCACCCTGGTCTGACGCCCGGTGTGGTCTGCGCCACTACCTTCGAATCGTGACTGTGATCGCGACCGAAAGCCTGAGCAAGCGGTTCCCGAGGGTGACCGCGCTTGACCGGCTCTCCATGGACATCGGGCCCGGTGTGACCGGACTCGTCGGAGCCAATGGAGCCGGCAAGTCCACTCTGATCAAGATCCTGCTGGGTCTGTCCCCCGCCACGGAGGGCACCGCCGCTGTGCTCGGCCTCGACGTCGCCACCAGTGGCGGCCAGATCCGTGAGCGCGTCGGCTATATGCCCGAGCACGACTGCCTGCCGCCCGACGTCTCGGCCACCGAGTTCGTCGTCCACATGGCGCGCATGTCGGGCCTGCCACCCACGGCAGCCCGTGAGCGCACCGCGGACACCCTGCGGCACGTCGGCCTGTACGAGGAGCGCTACCGCCCCATCGGGGGCTACTCGACGGGGATGAAGCAGCGCGTGAAGCTCGCGCAGGCCCTCGTCCACGACCCCGATCTGGTCTTCCTGGACGAACCGACCAACGGCCTCGACCCCGTGGGCCGCGACGAGATGCTCGGTCTGATCCGCCGCGTCCACACGGACTTCGGCATCTCCGTCCTGGTCACCTCGCACCTGCTCGGCGAGCTGGAACGCACCTGCGACCACGTCGTCGTCATCGACGGCGGCAAGCTCCTGCGGTCCAGCTCCACCACCGACTTCACGCAGACCACGACGACGCTGGCGGTCGAGGTGACGGACACCGACGAACACCCCGACGGCACCCAGGTGTTCCGCGAGGCGCTGCAGAGCCGTGGGGTCGTCACCCACGAGGGAAGCGGCCTGCCCGGCGCGGGGCACACTGTGCTGCTCGAAGCGGTCGGTGACGAGACGTACGACCTGGTCCGCGATCTGGTCGCGGACCTCGGCCTCGGGCTGGTCCGGATGGAACAGCGCAGGCACCACATCGCCGAGGTCTTCCAGTCCGAACAGTCCGAACAGACCAAGCAAACGGAACAACCCGAGCAGTCCGGCCGGGACGAAGCGCGGAAGGAGGCGGTCCGCCATGGCGGTTGAGCAGCCCCCGGCACACGCCGGCGAACAGACACAGATCCACAACATCGGCTATCGCAACTACGACGGCCCGCGCCTGGGCCGTGCCTATGCCCGCCGCTCGCTCTTCTCACAGAGCCTGCGCGGGGCGTACGGACTCGGCCGCTCGGCCAAGTCCAAGGTGCTCCCCATGATCCTCTTCGCGGTGATGTGCGTCCCCGCCGCGATCATGGTGGCGGTCGCCGTGACCACGAAGGCGAACGACCTCCCCGTCGAATACACCCGATACGCGATCCTGCTGCAGGCCGTCATCAGCCTCTACCTCGCCGCCCAGGCCCCCCAGACCGTCTCGCGCGACCTGCGCTTCAAGACCGTCCCCCTCTACTTCTCCCGCCCCATCGAGCACAGCGACTACGTACGCGCCAAGTTCGCGGCGATGGCCTCGGCCCTCTTCATCCTCACGGCCGCACCGCTGCTCGTCCTCTACGTAGGGGCGCTGCTCGCCAAGCTCGACTTCGCGGACCAGACCAAGGGCTTCGCCCAGGGCCTCGTCTCCGTGGCGCTGCTCTCGCTCCTCTTCTCCGGCATCGCCCTCGTCGTCTCGGCCGTCACACCCCGCCGCGGCTTCGGGATCGCCGCCGTCATCGCCGTCCTGACCATCAGCTACGGAGCGGTGTCCACGGTCCAGGCCATCGCCTACGAACAGGGCAGCACCGACGCCATCGCCTGGCTCGGCCTCTTCTCGCCGATTACGCTCATCGACGGCGTACAGTCCGCCTTCCTCGGCGCGACCTCCGCCTTCCCCGGAGGGGAAGGCCCCTCGTCCGGCACAGGCGTGGTCTACGTGATCGTCGTCCTCGCCCTCATCGCGGGCTGCTACGGCGCCCTGCTGCGCCGCTACCGAAAGGTCGGGCTGTGAGCACGATCAACATCGACCACACCTCCCGCTGGTTCGGCAACGTGGTGGCGGTCAACGACATCACGATGAACGTAGGACCCGGCGTCACCGGACTCCTCGGCCCGAACGGCGCGGGGAAGTCCACCCTCATCAACATGATGGGCGGCTTCCTCGCCCCCTCCACCGGCAGCGTCACCCTCGACGCCAAGCCGATCTGGCGCAACGAACAGATCTACAAGGACATCGGCATCGTCCCCGAGCGCGAGGCGATGTACGACTTCCTCACGGGACGCGAATTCGTCGTCGCCAACGCCGAGTTGCACGGCCTGGACGAGCGGGCGGCGCACAAGGCCCTCGCCACGGTCGAGATGGAGTACGCACAGGACCGCAAGATCTCGACGTACAGCAAGGGCATGCGCCAGCGCGTGAAGATGGCGTCCGCCCTCGTCCACGAACCGTCCGTGCTCCTGCTCGACGAGCCGTTCAACGGCATGGATCCCCGCCAGCGCATGCAGCTGATGGACCTGCTGCGGCGCATGGGGGACGAGGGCCGCACGGTCCTGTTCTCCTCGCACATCCTCGAAGAGGTCGAGCAACTGGCCTCGCACATCGAGGTGATCGTGGCCGGCCGGCACGCGGCAAGCGGCGACTTCCGCAAGATCCGCCGTCTGATGACCGACCGCCCGCACCGCTACCTCGTGCGTTCCAGCGACGACCGCGCCCTGGCCGCCGCCCTGATCGCTGACCCGTCGACGGCAGGAATCGAAGTCGACCTCAAGGAAGGCGCCCTGCGCATCCAAGCCATCGACTTCGGGCGCTTCACCGCCCTGTTGCCACGCATCGCCCGCGATCACGACATCCGACTGCTCACGGTCTCGCCATCGGACGAGTCCCTCGAGTCGGTCTTCTCCTATCTCGTCGCGGCCTGAAGGGAGCCATCGTGTACGACCCCACTGTCGCCCGGCTCACCTACCGGGCCCTGCTCGGCCGCCGCCGGGCCCTGATCCTCTTCGCCCTGCCCGTCCTGCTGATCGTCATCGCCGCGGCGGTCCGCGGATTCAGCGGCGCCGACGACCAGGTCGCCTCCGACCTCCTCGGCGGCTTCGCGCTCGCCACGATGGTGCCGATCATCGGCGTCATCGCCGGCACCGGAGCCATCGGCCCGGAGATCGACGACGGCTCCGTCGTCTATCTCCTCTCCAAGCCGGTCAAGCGGCCCACGATCATCATCACCAAGCTCACCGTGGCCATCGCCGTGACCATGGCCTTCTCCGCGGTCCCGACCTTCATCGCGGGCATGATCCTGAACGGCAACGGCCAGCAGATCGCCGTGGCGTACACGATCGCCGCCCTGGTCGCCTCCATCGCGTACGCCGCGATCTTCCTGCTGCTCGGCACCATCACCCGGCACGCGGTGGTCTTCGGGCTCGTCTACGCCCTCGTGTGGGAGGCCCTCTTCGGGTCGCTGGTCTCCGGGGCGCGCACGCTCAGCGTCCAGCAGTGGTCGCTCGCCGTCGCCCAGAAGACCGCGGGCGGAGACCTCGTCACCTCGGACGTCGGACTGCCGGTCGCCACGGTGCTCCTTGTCGCCGTCACGGTCCTCGCCACCTGGTATGCCGGACAGAAGCTGCGGTCGCTGACGCTGGCCGGGGAAGAGTGAGTAATTCAGTGGCGGGCCGAGCCGTGGCGCGGGCACAGTAGTTGTGTCACCGCGCCACGACCCTGGCGCCCGCTTACCGGGAGAGGAGCCGACGTGCCCATCAGTAGTCCGTCGAGTTCCCATCAGGGCAGCCCGCGGCAGGCTTCGGAGTAGTTACTCACTCCGTAGAGCCCCGCCCACGGGGGAGTTGCCCGGGGCGGCCGCTTCGAGCGCGCACTTCGCTGCGCGGGCCGCCCACCCGTTGCACTGGGCCGGGGCCGAATCTTTCGGTGCCCGGCCTCAGTGCGTCGGCCAGGCCCTGTCATGGGTGCCGGGCACGACGGTCAGCCGAGCAGCCTTTCCAACACCGCCGCGATGCCGTCGTCCTCGTTCGACGTCGTCACCTCGTCGGCCACCGTCTTGAGCTCGTCATGGGCGTTGGCCATCGCCACGCCATGAGCCGCCCAGCCGAACATCGGGATGTCGTTGGGCATGTCACCGAAGGCGATCGTGTCCGCGGCCTTCACGCCCAGGCGGCGGGCCGCGAGAGACAGCCCCGTCGCCTTGGAGAGGCCGAGGGGGAGAAGCTCCACGATGCCCTCACCGGCCATCGTCACGCCCACCAGGCCGCCGGCCACCTCACGCGCCACCGCGGCCAGCGCGTCGTCGCTCAGGCCCGGGTGCTGCACGTACACCTTGTTCAGCGGAGCCGCCCACAGCTCGGCGACATCGGTGAACGGGACGGCGGGCAGCGGACCGTCCTGCACCACGTACCCAGGGCCCACGATCACCTCGCCGTTCAGGCCGTCACGGCTCGCGGCAAGCGCCAGCGGGCCGATCTCCGCCTCTATCTTGGCGAGGGCGATGCCGGCCAGCTGCCGGTCGAGCGTGACCGAGGTGAGCAGCCGGTGCTCGCCCGCGTGGTAGACCTGCGCGCCCTGCCCGCACACCGCGAGGCCGTCATAGCCCAGGTCGTCGAGGATGTGTCGGGTCCAGGGCACGGCACGGCCGGTGACGATGATGTGCGCGGCGCCCGCCGCGGTGGCCGCGGTGAGCGCGTCGCGCGTACGCGCCGAGACCGTGTCGTCGGAGCGCAGCAGCGTTCCGTCGAGGTCGGTCGCGACGAGCTTGTACGGGAAGGACGGCGTGGCGGGAGCAGGGTGGCTCACTTGTTGATGGGCTCCAGGATCTCTCGTCCCCCCAGGTACGGACGCAGGACCTCGGGCACCCACACGGAACCGTCGGCCTGCTGGTGGTTCTCCAGGAGGGCGACGATCGTGCGCGGGACGGCGCAGAGCGTGCCGTTCAGCGTCGCGAGCGGCTGCGTCACCTTCTTGCCGTCGCTCTCGTCGCGCATCCGGATCGACAGACGGCGCGACTGGAAGGTGTCGCAGTTCGACGCGGAGGTCAGCTCGCGGTACTTGCCCTGCGTCGGGATCCACGCCTCGCAGTCGAACTTCCGCGACGCCGACGAGCCCAGGTCACCCGTCGCCACGTCGATCACCTGGAAGGGCAGGCCGAGGCCGGTCAGCCACTGCTTCTCCCACTCCAGGAGCCGCTTGTGCTCGTTCTCGGCGTCCGCCGGGTCGACGTACGAGAACATCTCGACCTTGTCGAACTGGTGCACGCGGAAGATGCCGCGGGTGTCCTTGCCGTACGTGCCTGCCTCGCGGCGGAAGCAGGGCGAGAAGCCCGCGTACCGCAGGGGCAGCTTGTCGGCGTCGATGATCTCGTCCATGTGGTAACCGGCGAGCGCGACCTCGGAGGTGCCGACCAGGTAGTAGTCGTCCTTCTCCAGGTGGTAGACGTTCTCGGCGGCCTGGCCGAGGAAGCCCGTGCCCTCCATGGCGCGCGGACGCACCAGGGCGGGCGTCAGCATCGGGATGAAGCCGGCCTCCGTGGCCTGCGCGATCGCTGCGTTCACCAGGGCCAGTTCGAGCAGCGCGCCGACACCCGTGAGGTAGTAGAAGCGCGATCCCGAGACCTTCGCGCCGCGCTCGACGTCGATGGCGCCCAGCGTCTCGCCGAGCTCCAGGTGGTCCTTGGGCTCGAAGCCCTCGGCCGCGAAGTCGCGCGGGGTGCCGATCGTGTCGAGGACGACGAAGTCCTCCTCGCCGCCGACCGGGACGTCCGGGTGCACGAGGTTGCCCAGCTGGCCGAGGAGGCGCTTGGTCTCCTCGTCGGCCTCGTCCTGAGCGGCGTTGGCCGCCTTGACGGCGGCGGAGAGCTCGCCGGCCTTCTTCAGGAGTTCGGCCTTCTCGTCACCCGAGGCCTTGGGGATGAGCTTGCCGAGCGCCTTCTGCTCGGAGCGGAGCTCGTCGAAGCGGAGCCCGGACGACCTGCGCCGCTCGTCGGCGGAGAGCAGGGCATCGACGAGCGCGACGTCCTCTCCACGGGCGCGCTGGGAGGCGCGAACACGGTCGGGGTCCTCACGGAGCAGGCGAAGGTCAATCACCCCACCAGGCTACCGTCGAGCGGTTCCGGCTCTCGACCCGATATTCCAGTCTGTAGCGTTATGACCGGTTTGCCGGAATGGGAATTCTGGGAAACGGACGGTCTGCCCGCTCTCGGTTTCCGGGTCAATGAAAAGGGCCTCATTCCCCGAAAAGGGGCAGAGGGGACGCACCCCCTTGACCCGATCCCCTTGCGGGGAGGGGGACTTGGAGGGGCACTTGTCCACAGGAATGTCCCCTGCCGAAAAGTTATCCACAGGCTGTGCGAAAGATCTGTGGATGCCGGAAGAGATCGTTCCGAAAGCCGCATGCGCGACGAAGGATTCCCGACCCAAACCACCCTCACACCCACTTTCGAGTGGAAATGGTTCGCTCCAAAGAGTTGATCAATGGAAAAGGGTGGACGAGGGGTGACGTGCGCGACTGTGGACGGACTTGTGGGTTGTAGACCGATTTGTCGACCATGTCATGCTTCGTTGTCGACTTGTCCCCAGGTCGAGAACAACCCCTGTGGATAACTTTGTGGACAACGTAAATCAGCAGGTAAGACCGCTCGCCCGACGAGGCGGTCGGGTCAGAACCGGCCGTCCTGGCACTGGGTCAGCCAGTCCGACGCCGCCAGGAACTCGCCATCGGTCGTCCCGGGCCGCGGCGGCCGGACGTCGGCGGGTGCCACGCCCGCCCGCGGGTACGACCCGAGAAAGCGCACCTGAGGACAGATCCGCTTCAGGCCCATCAGGGCCTCGCCCACGCGGCGGTCCGTGATGTGGCCCTCGGCGTCCACCGAGAAGCAGTAGTTGCCGATGCGCTGGCCGGTGGGCCGCGACTCGATGCGCATCAGGTTGACCCCGCGTACGGCGAATTCCTGGAGCAGTTCGAGCAGGGCGCCGGGGTGGTCGTCGCCGAGCCAGATGACCACCGATGTCTTGTCCGCGCCGGTCGGCGCCGCCGGGCGGGCGGGGCGGCCGACCAGGACGAAGCGCGTCTCGGCGGTCGCGGCGTCGTGGATCTCGCTGACCAGCGGCTCAAGGCCGTACGTCGCCGCCGCGAACTCTCCCGCGAAGGCCGCGTCGAAGCGTCCCTCCTGGACGAGGCGCGCGCCGTCCGCGTTCGAGGCCGCCGATTCCCACAGGGCGTCCGGCAGATTGGCGGCGAGCCAGTTGCGGACCTGGGGCTGGGCCACCGGGTGGCCGGTCACCGTCTTGATGTCCTTGAGCTGCGTGCCGGGGCGCACGAGCAGCGCGAAGGCGATCGGCAGGACGACCTCGCGGTAGATCATCAGCGGCGCGCCCTTGGCGAGCTCGTCGACGGTGGTGGTGACGCCGCCCTCGACGGAGTTCTCGATCGGCACCAGCGCGGCCGCCGCGTCGCCGTTACGGACCGCGTCCAGCGCGGCCGGCACGGACACCATCGGGATGAGCTCCCTGGTGGCCGCTTCCGGGAGCGTGCGGAGGGCGGCCTCGGTGAAGGTGCCCTCGGGGCCGAGATAGGTGTAGCGCATCGCCGACATACCGTCACCCTAATGGCCTGTCCGCGCCCCGGCCCACGCGTCTCACGAAGCGGCGCCCGCCCCACGTACCTACGTACGACACGCATGTACGAGACCGGCGCCCGCACCTATCCCTCCAGCAGCCGCTGCCCCACGTACTCGCCCTTCGCGGCGCCGCCCGGCACCGCGAAGAGACCGCTCGCCTCGTGCCGGATGAACTTCGACAGGGCGTCGCCCCGGTCGAGCTTGCGCTGCACCGGTACGAAGCCGCGCAGCGGGTCGGCCTGCCAGCACACGAAGAGCAGCCCGGCGTCCGGCTCCCCGTCCTTGTCGAAGCCGTCGTGGTACGAGAACGGGCGGCGCAGCATCGCGGAGCCGCCGTTCTGGTCGGGCCGGGTGATGCGGGCATGGGCGTTGAGGGCGATGACGTACTCGCCGTCCGCGCCCGCCTTCTCCAGCTTCGGCTCGGTGGTCTCCGTGCCGCCGGTCAGCGGTGAGCCGTCCGACTTGTGCCGCCCGATGACCGCCTCCTGGTCTTTGACGTCGAGCTTCTCCCAGTCGTCGAGGAGCATGCGGATGCGGCGTACGACGACGTACGAACCGCCGGCCATCCATGACGGGTCCCCGGTGGCGGGCACGTAGATCCGACGGTCGAAATCGTCATCCGACGGTTTCGGGTTGTTCGAGCCGTCGATCTGGCCCATCAGATTGCGGGTCGTCATGGGCTGCGCGGTCGCGCCGGGCGAGCGGTTGAAGCCGTTCATCTGCCAACGCACCCGTGCCGCGTCACCCGCCTCCTTCTGGAGCGCGCGCAGCGCGTGGAAGGCGACGAGCGGGTCGTTCGCACCGATCTGCACCCACAGGTCGCCGTCGCTGCGCGCCTTGTCGAGGTGGTCGGACGAGAAGTCCGGCAACGGGTCGAGAGCCGAAGGGCGCTGCTTCTCCAGGCCGGTGCGCCCGAAGAAGCCGTGGCCGAACCCGAACGTGACGGTCAGGGACGAGGGCCCCGCGTCCCGGGCGACATCCGTGTCCTCCCCCGCGGCGGCCTTGCCCGCCATCAGGCGCTCGGCCGTCGCCGACCAGCGGCGCAGCAGGGCGGCGGCTTCCTTGCGTCCGGCGCCCGCCATCAGGTCGAAGGCGATCAGATGGCCGCGGGACTGGACGGGCGTGGTGATGCCCGGCTGATGTTTCCCGTGAAACATGACCGTGTCCGCGCCAAGGGACGCCAGCGAGGCCGCCTTCTCGGGGGTGTCCGAGGGAGCCGCGGCGTACCCGGCCGCACCGCCCGCCGCGCCGAGCGCGAGACCGGTGGCGCCGGCGGTGCCGAGCAGCCGCCTCCTCGAAATCCCGTTGTCCGCCATGGTGGTTCCGTTCAGCCGATCTGCGCGTTCTTGTTCACGGTCACCTGGTCGATGTCCGAGGTCCGTACGGTCACCGCGATCTTCCACTTGCCTGCCATCGGAATCTGCACCCCGCTCGAGCTCCAGTGTCCGGTCGCGATGTGGTCGGGGACGACCGGCAGCGGGCCGACGTCCTTCGACTTGAGGGTGAAGGACACCTTCACCTCGGGGATGTCGAACGCGCTGCCGTTCGGGCGCTTCACAAAGATGTGCATCTCGTTGCTGCCGGTGCGGCCCGGGTCCAGGTCGAGCTGCAGCGTGCCCTTGCCGTCGTCGGAGCCCGTGTCGAAGGGGAACTTGAGGGTGAGCGGCCCTGACCGCTGTGCCGCGGCGGTCGTCTGCGAAGCCGCCGCTTCCTCCTCCGTGCGTCCGGGCTCGGTGGAGGTGAGGACCGTGGTGACGGCGAGCAGGACGACGGCGACGCCCGCCTCGGCCAGCACGGAGCGCCGCAGGCCGGACCGGTTCGGGTCGGCGTCGCGAATCCGCTTCTCGCGGGCGGTGGTCATGGCGGCCTGCTGGCGGGCGAGTTGGGCGGAGCGCTCGGTGTCCTCACCCGCGCCACCGGCAGGCACCGTCACCGGCTTCTTCTCCACGCGCTTGGCGGAGACGCGCTTCTCCGCGTGCTGGTCCGCCTGCTCGCCCGCACGCTTCTGCGCACGCTGCTCGACGACGGTCGCCGCCGCGGCCTCCGGCGCCATGTCGCCCGCCTGGCTCGTGATCCGCGCCGTCCAGCGCCGGGAGATCCAGGCGATGCCGACGAGCACGGCCACCAGGCCGACCTTGATGAGGAGCAGCTGTCCGTACCACGTACCGGTGAGCGCCGACCACGAGCCGACCTGTCGCCACGACTGGTACAGCCCGGTCGCGGCCAGGGCGACCACACTGCAGAACGCCACGCGCGAGAAGCGCCGCACCGCGCCGGCCTCCACCGCCGGCGCGAAGTACAGGGCGACGACGAGCGCGGCGAGCCCGCCGAGCCAGGCGGCGACGGCGAGCAGGTGCACGACGTCCACGGGCATCGCGAGACCGGCCTGGATACCGGTCGAGGCGTGCTCGGCCATGGCCCAGGTCGCGCCGAGCCCGACGGCGACGACACCTCCGCCGATTGCGAGCCCGAAGGTGAGGTCCTTGCGTTCCTTGGGGTCCGTTCGCTTCTCGTACGCCCCGAAGAGCACCGCGATGAAGAGCGCGGCGGCGGCGAGGAGCAGCAGCCGTGAGACCAGCGCGGCGCCCGTCTTCGTCTGGAGCACGTCACCGAGCTTGGCCATGTCGAAGGCGTCGGCGATCTTCCCGGACCCGGTGTAGGGCGCGCGGAACAGCAGCATCACGAGGGTGGACGCGGTGAGCGTGACCCAGCCGGACACCACGAGGCGCTGCACGGGGCGCACGCCGGCGCCCCCCGGCCAGCAGCCGAGCACGAAGGCGGCCCCGCCCACCACGAGGATGAACCCGGCGTACGAGAGGTAGCGCGCGAAGCCGTAGAGGCCGCCGACGAACCCGCCGCCCGCCTCCTGGTCCGGCAGCGCGACCTTCGTATCGGAGGGCGCGCCCACGGAGAAGGTGTAGGCCCCGGAGATGGGGTGGCTGTCGGCGGAGACGACTTGGTAGGCGACGGTGAAGGTACCGTCGGGCAGCCCCTTGTGGAGCTTCACGCCGTACGTGTTCGATCCGAGGTCACTGGTCTTGCCGGTGTCGACGCGCTTGCCGGCCGGGTCGAGCACCCGTACGGAGCCGTCGGACATGGCGACCTTCTCGGAGAAGGTCAGCGACACGCTGGCGGGAGCCTGGTCGACCACCGCCCCCTGCTTGGGGTCGCTGCCCGTCAGCGCGGCATGGGCGGAGGCGGGGGCCGCCGTGGCCAGCAGGGCGCCGAGGAAAACGGCGACGACGAGCAGGAGCCGTCCGACGCCGGGGGTTATCCCGAGGCGGCCGGAGGCCCCGGAGCGAGCTCCACTGCGGGGAGCGATGGTCTGCATCAGCGATCAGTCCCTCAGTGCGACGCGTGCTTGCCGGGCTTGGGGTTGTACGTGGCGGCCTTCACCGGAACCTCAATGTCGATCGGGTCCGACTTCTCGAAGTGCAGCGTCACCGCGACCTTGTCGCCCTCCTTCGGCTTGTGCTCGAGTTCCTCGAACATGAGGTGGTTGGCACCTCGCGCGAAGTCGAGCTCGCCGTTCGCGGGCACGTCGAACGACTTCTGCTCCTTCATCGCGTTGCCCTTGGTGCTGTGCAGCGTGACCTTCTTCGCGATCCCGCTGGTCACCGAGGTGAGCTTGTCGGCCCCGCCCTTGTTCGTGACGGTGAAGAACCCGGAGGCCATGGTGTCCATGGCGGGCTCGGGCATGAAGGCGCCGGCGACCTTGAGCTCGGGCTTGTCCGAAGCCGCGCCGTCGCCCTTGTCGCCGGACGAGTCAGAGCAGCCCGCCAGGGCGAGCCCGGCCGTCAGCGCCATGGCGCCACCGATGAGAGTGCGGCGGTTCACGGGGTCGCTCCCTTGATGATCTTGGGGAGGTCCTTGGTGTAGTCGTCCACCGTGGCGTCCTCGCCCCAGAGGACGTACCCGGCGTCGGTCTTCGGCGAGAACGCGATGACCTGCGTGCCGTGCATCGAGACGACCTTGCCCTTCTCCTTCTTGGAGGGCTCGATGCTGATGCCGAGGGTGCGTGCGCTGCCCTGGATCGTGTCGAAGTCACCGGTCAGACCGATGAAGTCGGTGTCCTGGGCCTTCAGCCACTTGCCGAGGGCTTCGGGGGTGTCGCGCTCGGGGTCGCTGGTGACGAAGACGACCTGGAGCTTGTCCTGTTCGGCCTTGGGCAGCTGCTTCTTGGCGACGGCGATGTTGCTCATCGTCAGGGGGCAGACGTCCGGGCAGTTGGTGTAGCCGAAGTAGATGAGCGTCGGCTTGCCCTTGGTCTGCTCGCGCAGGTCGTACTTCTTGCCGTGCGTGTCCGTGAGGACGAGGTCCGGCTTCTCGAACGGCTTGTCGAGGATGGTCGCGGCCTTGTCGCCGTTGGACTCGACGGAGACGTCCGCGACGGGCTTCTTGCCCTCGTCACCGCCGCCGCAGGCGGACAGGGTGAGGGCGGCCGCGGCCAGCATGGCGGCGGCGAGCAGCTTCTTCTTGCGCATACGAAAATGTCCCAGATGTCAGGGGGCCCGGGCGCACCGGGGGCGGGTGAAACGCCCACCGGTGCGCCCCGAAGGGTGGCTCAGCGTGCGGCCCGGAGGGTGGCTCAGCTGGTGACGCGCCGACGACCGGCGAGGACGCCGAACGCCACGCCGGCGGCGCCGACGACGATGCCGACGATGCCGAGGACGCGGGCGGTGGAGTCACTGCTGTCGGAGGCGGCGGACTCGCTCTTGTCGCCCGACTTCGCGTCATCCTTGGCGTCGTCGTGCGAGGCGGCGGCGCCGTGGCCCTCGGACGGGGCGGTCAGCGCCAGCGCGGGAGCCGGGTGCTCCGGCTCCTCCTGGCCCTTCTGCTGCGGCTCGATCCAGCGGACGACTTCCTTGTTGTCGTACGTCTGGACGGCCTTGAAGACGAGCTCGTCGGCGTCCTCGGGCAGCGCGCCGATGGAGAGCGGGAACTTCTGGAACGAGCCCGGCTGGACACCCTTGCCGTCGGCGGTCCAGGTGACCTTGGAGACGGCCTCGTCGATCTTCTCGCCGTGCATCTCCAGCGGCTTGTCGAGCTTCGTCTTGGTGACCTTCGCGGTCCAGCCGGGGACGGGCTGCGTCATGACCGAGGCGAGCGGG
This sequence comes from Streptomyces sp. Je 1-332, assembly GCF_040730185.1. NCBI lineage: Bacteria > Bacillati > Actinomycetota > Actinomycetes > Kitasatosporales > Streptomycetaceae > Streptomyces > Streptomyces sp. Je 1-332. Next base: position 4,020,903 of record NZ_CP160402.1, on the reverse strand, counting down.
TGGTCCTCGGGGAAGGAGATCTCGAGCTTGTTGGTCGAGGCGTCGTCCATCTCGTTCGGGACCTTGAAGTTGACCGTGGCGTAGCCGCCCTTGGCGGCCTCGCCCTCGGCCGAGACGCTGACGTGCGCGAAGGCGGGGACGGAGAGCAGCAGGACCGCGGAGGCGGCCACGCCGCCGACGACGGAGACGCGGGAGGCCTTCACGGTGGACAGCGCGGACAGGACGGACGCAGGCAGAACAGACATGGCGGAACACTCCACTTTCAGCGGTGGTGATCAGCAGCGCCGAACGGGTCGGCAGTGCTGATCAGGGGAGAGGGCGCGCGGCGACGAACCGGGCGGGCACGCGCGCGTGGACGCCGCCGGCCGTGAGGCACCTCTCCGTAGTGCTGCGGTAGGAGTGCGTCGCGTCAGGCAGCGAGTGCGAGTGCGGCGCTCGCCGGCGGGCCGCGCCTGATCACCGAGTGCTGGAGCGCGGTCGTGTGCGGCTTCGGTGGTCCGAAGAACGCAGTACGGGGTGCGCGCAGATCCGCGCCGGGCGCCCCGGGCAGCCCGGCGCGAAGGGCGCGTACGAGAGCGAGTGCGCCGCGCAGCGAACGGACGAGCGCCCCCTCGGCGACTCCATACGCCCCGTGCGCCGAGAGCCGCACGAGTCGGAGCAGCGCGATGTCACCGCGGCGCAGCAGCCATCCGGCGGCGACGGCGGCGAGAACGTGCCCCAGGAGCATCGGGAGCGACGGCAGCAGCGACATCGAGTCCATCGCCGTGTCCGATGCCGCGGCCGGGGCGCTGTGGTGCACGGCGTGGCTCGTGGCCCCGCCGCCCGGCTCCACGCCCGCCGTGGTCAGGATCCGGTGGGCCTGGGCGGGGCTGAGGTTGGCGGTGCCGGCCCCGCACACCAGGCGCGCTGCCCGCTCCACCAGGGAGGGCTCGGCGGATGTCACCGCCGTGCCGGCCATGCCGCCGTGCTGGCCGACTCCGAAGAGCGCGTGCAGGCCCACCTGCCCGGCAGCGAGCGCGGCGGCGATGCCCGGCAGCGAGCGCTCACGCCCGGCGAGCGGCGCCGCGACGGCGAAAACGGCGAGGAACCCGACGCCCAGCGTCCACAGCGGGACGGCGGCGCAGGAAGCGAGCACATGGCCCCCGGCGGACAGCACGACGCAGAGCACGGCGAACACCGCGGCTCTCAGCAGCCGGAGGTCGACTCCGGTGCGCGCTTCGCGCTGGTGGGGGGCAGTCATGGCCGGAACATCATTGCACTGGGCTTACCCGCCGCATACGGCAGGTCCGCAAGCTCCCATGGATGCCCTTGAGCGCCGTTCGAGGCCCTTCGGCACCGAATGGGTGCCTTTCGGCAGGCTTGAAAGTGGCTTGTGAGCGGCATGTCTACACCCTCCCGAGCCGTCCGCGCGTCCGCCGTATGGGCGGCATCACGTCAACTGCGCGCTTATACACGGGCGCTTGCGGCAATACGTATCGGTATGTCGAGCCGCGGCCAGGAGGCTGGAGCATGAGCATGTGGTGGTCACTCCATTTGCGGCGCGAAGCTGCGAGCGTCCCGCTGGCACGCCGATTGCTGATGGGCACGATGGAGACCGCGGGGGTGGATCCCGACGTCTCGTACGACCTGTCGGTGGCCCTCAGCGAGGCCTGTGCCAACGCGGTGGAGCACGGTGGCGCGGCGGTGCCCCCCGAGGGCGCGGCCGGTGCCTATCGGGTGACGGCGTACCTGGACGGCGAGAAGTGCCGCATCGAAGTGGCCGACTCCGGCCCGGGTTTCGTCCCTGTCGCGACGCCCGCATCCGACTCCGCCGAGCACGGGCGCGGGCTGTATCTCATCCATGAGCTCGCCGATCATGTGCACTTCGGGCAGCGGCCCGGGGGCAGGGGCGGCGCGGTGATCAGCTTCGACAAGATCCTCAAGTGGCGCGAGGACGCGCCGCTCGTGTCCGCCTGAGAGCCCTTGTGGCCGCCGGGAGCCCCTGAGCCCAAGGCCGGGAGCCCCCTGGGCTCACCCGGGCGGCAGCGCCCTGCACAGGGCCTCCAGCGCCCCTCCATAGGCATGCTCCGGGGGCGTGGAGTAACCGACGACCAGGCCGTCGGGCGCGGGCATGGTGGCCTCCGGGTGGCGGAAATCGGCCAGGCCCTCCACCGCCAGGCCCTGCCAGGCGGCGGCCTTGGCGGTGGACTGTTCGGTGCCGGGCGGCAGCCGCAGGACGGCGTGCAGGCCCGCGGCCACACCGGTCGGGCTGATGTGCGGGGCGTGCGTGGCGAGGGCCGCGACGAGCTGGTCGCGGCGTCGGCGGTAGCGCTGACGCATCCGGCGGACGTGCCGGTCGTAGTGGCCCGACTCGATCAGCTCGGCCAGCGTGAGCTGGTCGATGACGCTCGCCCATGCCTCCCGTTCGCCCTTCGCCGCGAGGACCCCGTCGATGAGGTGTTCGGGCAGAACAAGCCACCCCAGGCGCACCCCCGGAGAGAGGCTCTTGCTGACCGAGCCCATGTAGATGACGCGTTCGGGATCCAAGCCCTGCACGGCACCCACCGGCTCCCGGTCGTAGCGGAACTCGCCGTCGTAGTCGTCCTCCAGGACGAGGCCGCCGCGGGTGCGCGCCCAGTCGACCACCGCCGCACGTCGGGTCGGGTGCAGGGGGCCGCCGGTCGGGAACTGGTGTGCGGGCGTGAGCAGTACACCGCGGGTTCGCTGACTGTCGGTCAACTCCTCGATCCGGGCGCCCTTTTCGTCGAGGCCGAGCGGGACCGTCCGTACGCCCGCGGTCGCGAGGATCGACCGATGGAAACCGAGCCCGTACGACTCCACGGACAGGGGCCCTCGCAGCATCCCGCCTCCCCCGCTGCCGTACAGCAGCCGCAGGGCGTGCGCGAACCCGGAGCACACCACGATCCGCTCCGGATCGGCGCGCACCCGCGCGCACGCCCCAGGCACCCGGCGAGCGCCCTGCGCAGCTCGACGCGCCCTCGCGGGTCCCCGGGCCCGAAGGCCTCGTTCGGCGCGGAGTTGAGGGCACGTTTGGCCGCGGCGAGCCAGGCGGTGCGCGGGAAGGACGCCGCGTCCGGCTGTCCCTGACGCAGGTCGTACGCGGGCGGGGCGGGCGTCGTGGGCCGGGCGGGTGCCCGCTTGGGGACACGGGTGCGGGCGGGAGGCGCCGCCCGGTCGGCCACTCGGGTGCCGGAGCCCTGCCGCGCGGTCAGCCAGCCCTCGGCGACCAGCTCGGCGTAGGCGTCGGCGACGGTGTTACGGGCGATGCCCAGGTCGGCGGCGAGGGAGCGGTAGGGCGGAAGCCGCGTCCCCGGAGCGAGCCGCCCCTCGCGCACGGCGTCACGCAGCGCACGGATGAGGACGGCGCGGCGGCCACCCGCCCCGGAGAGCTCCAGGTGCAGGTCACTCCCGATGCGCTCGGCCAGATTGACCCACGATTCCACCATGGAAATGCACCCTATCCGAGGTCTATCGCACCCGTAGATTCATGGTCATGACGAACAACGAGAACGCCACACAGACCGCCACACAGACCGCCGCTCACACCGCCACACAGACCCCCACGCAGACCCTCGACCCCACCCCCCGCCTCAACTTCGCCAAGGCCGCCCCCAAGGCCTTCAAGGCCGTCATCGGACTCGACGCCGCCGCCCGCGACGGACTCGACCCGGCCCTGGTCGAGCTGGTCCAGATCCGTGCCTCGCTGCTCAACGGCTGCGCGTACTGCCTCCACATGCACACCTCCGACGCGCGCAAGGCCGGCGAGGACGAGGCGCGGCTGCACATGGTCGGCGTATGGCGCGAGGCCAGGAACTTCTTCACCGAGAAGGAGCAGGCGGCCCTCGACCTGACCGAGGCCGTCACGCTCGTCCACCAGGGTGGTGTCCCCGACGACGTCTACGCCCGCGCGGCGGCGCACTTCGAGGAGACGGAACTGGCCCACGTCCTGGCCCTGATTTTCACCATCAACACCTGGAACCGCATCGCCCTGAGCACCGCCAAGGTGGCGGGCGAGGATGAGCGCTAGATCCTGCCGGAGAACGCGAAACCGGGCCCCTTCTTACAGAAGAGGCCCGGTCTAAGAGGACGGAGAAGGCTGTCAGCCCTTGAGCTCGGCCATCCACGCCTCGACGTCGTCCGCCCGCCGCGGCAGCGCGGCCGACAGGTTCTTGTTGCCGTCGGCCGTCACGAGGATGTCGTCCTCGATCCGCACACCGATGCCGCGGTACTCCTCGGGCACCGTCAGGTCGTCCGCCTGGAAGTACAGGCCGGGCTCGACGGTCAGGCACATGCCGGGCTCCAGGACACCGTCGGCGTACGTCTCACGGCGCGCGGCGGCGCAGTCGTGGACGTCCATGCCAAGCATGTGACCGGTGCCGTGCAGGGTCCAGCGACGCTGGAGACCCAGCTCCAGGACACGCTCGACCGGGCCCTCGACCAGGCCCCACTCGACGAGCTTCTCGGCGAGGACACGCTGTGCGGCGTCGTGGAAGTCGCGGAACTTGGCGCCCGGCTTGACCGCCGCGATGCCGGCCTCCTGGGCCTCGTACACGGCGTCGTAGATCTTGCGCTGCAGCGCGTCGAAACGGCCGTTGATCGGCAGCGTGCGCGTCACGTCGGCGGTGTAGTACGTGTGCGTCTCCACACCGGCGTCGAGCAGCAGCAGCTCCCCGGCGCGCACGGCGCCGTCGTTGCGCACCCAGTGCAGCGTCGTGGCGTGCGGGCCCGCGGCGCAGATCGAGCCGTAGCCGATGTCGTTGCCGTCGACGCGGGCGCGCAGGAAGAACGTGCCTTCGATGTAGCGCTCGCTGGTCGCCTCGGCCTTGTCGAGGACGCGCACGACGTCCTCGAAGCCACGGGCCGTCGAGTCGCACGCCTTCTGCAGCTCGCCGACCTCGAACTCGTCCTTGACCAGACGGGCCTCGGAGAGGAAGACGCGCAGCTCCTCGTCGCGCTCGGCGGTGACCTTGTCGGTCAGCGCGGCCTCGATGCCCGCGTCGTAGCCACGGACGACCCGGACGGAGCCGGTTGCCTCGCGCAGCTGTTCGGGCAGCTCGCGCACGTCGGACGCCGGGATGCCGTACAGCGTCCCGGCCTCGGTGAGGGAGTGCCTGCGGCCGACCCACAGCTCGCCCTGGCCGTCCAGCCAGAACTCGCCGTTCTCACGGTTGGAACGCGGCAGCAGGTAGATGGTGGCCTCGTGGCCGCTCGTGCCGTCCGCGAAGTCCGTCGGCTCCAGGACGAGGACGCCGTCCTCGGTCTGGTTGCCGGTCAGGTACGCGTACTCGACGGAGGCGCGGAAGGCGTACTCCGTGTCGTTCGAGCGGGTCTTGAGATTGCCCGCGGGGATCACCAGGCGCTCGCCCGGGAAGCGCGCGGAGAGCGCGGCACGGCGGGCGGCGGTGTGCTCGGCCTGGGCGATCGGCTGCAGGTCGTGCAGCTCCGTGTCGGCCCAGCCGGACTTCATGTTCTCGGCGAGCTCGTCGGAGACTCCCGGGTACAGGCCGTTCTTGCGCTGCTTGATCGGCTCTTCCTCGGACTCGATCTCCAGGTCTTCCGGGGTCTCCGGGTTCTCCGGATTGAGCTCCTCCGACACGATCTGCCTCCTATGTACGACACTGGGCCCCCTCCATCGTACGGGCGTACGGAAGGGGGCCCAGAGCCGGAAGGCCCATTACATGCCGTATTGCGGGGGTCACTCGAAACGGGCCGCAAGGAGTACCACGTCCTCGTCGCTGGCGACCGAGTCGAGCCCGTCCGGCAGCACCGCCCGCAGGACGTGATCGACCAGCGCGTCCGGGTCCTCGCGCACCGGCTTCGGCACGCTCGCCGCCGCCGAGTGCAGCCGCGCGAAGGCGCGGTCCATGGCGTCCCCGGTGCGGTGCAGCAGCCCGTCCGTATAGAGAAGCACCGTTTCTCCCGGCTGCGTCTGGAACTCCACGCTCGGCGCCTCCCAGCAGGCGAGCATGCCCAGCGGCGCCGAGAGCGAGGTCTCCACGAACTCCGTGCGCCGCTCCCCGATCACCAGGGGCGGGCTGTGACCCGCTCCCGCAAGGACGATCTTGCGCAGCGCCGGTTCGCAGTACGCGAAGAGGGCGGTGGCCGACCGCGCGGGCTCGGTGAGCCGCAGCAACAGCTCCAGATCGGACAGTACGGCGACGGGGTCCTCGCCCTCCATCACGGCGTACGCCCGCAAGGAGGCCCGCAGGCGCCCCATCGCGGCGACGGCGCTCGGCCCGGACCCGGTGACGGACCCGACCGCGAGGCCGAGCGCGGCGTCCGGCAGCGGCAGCGCGTCGAACCAGTCACCGCCTCCGAGCGCCGAGGTGCGGTGCCGCGCGGCGAGCCGCACCCCGGCGACCCGCGGCAGGCGTGAGGGCAGCAGCTCTTCGCGCAGGGTGACCTCCGTCGTACGGGCGCGGTCCAGTTCGGTCAGACGCGCCAGATGCTCGGCGGCCTGACGCGCGTAGAGGCCGACGAGGTGGCGCTGTCGCTCGCCGGGCTCCGCGGGCTCGTCGTACAGCCAGACGGCGGCGCCGATCCGGCCCGCCTCGGTGGACAGGGGAAGGGCGTAGCTCGCGGCGTAGCCGAGCCGGGCGGCCACCTCGCGGTGCCGGGGGTCGAGGGTGCTGTCGGCGAGCAGATCGGCGTTGACGATGCCGGTCTCCGCGCCCGGGGGTGCGGGCGGTGCGTCGAGGAGCCGCCCGAAGGCGGTGGCGGCGCGGGGGACCGTCTCGATGTGGCCGAGGTCGGCGCGGGTCAGGCCGAGGCCGACGGTGGTGTCGGGGCCGAGCCCGTCGGAGGGCTCCAGGACGAGCAGGCCGCGGCGCGCCCCGACGAGGGCGGCTCCGGCGCGCAGCAGTTCGTGCAGTGCTTCGTCGAGGGCGGCCGTGCGGGCGAGGCGCTCGGTGAGCTCCTGCAGGGTGGTCAGATCGGAGATCCAGCCCGCGAGCCGGTCCTGGATCATGAGGGCCGGTGCGCCCTGGGCCTGTGGGACGGGCGCGACAGTGTGGTCTTGTGGCGGAACAGTTGAATCGATTCCGGCCACTTTCGGGAGGTGCGGAGCGTTCATGGCTGACGGCTTTCCGGCCGGTGCGTATTGCTCAATAGCATCGCAAACCCCCATGTCATTCTGCGCCGCTAGCAATGTTCTCCACATCTACACGCACTGGTTAGGGGATGTCCAGCATTGTCCAGCTGGGATTCCTGGTGTCCATGGGAATTCTGTGGCGTTTCGCGATCTTGGTAACTTGGCTCAAAAGTGCCTGAGGTGACGGCCTATTGCGATCGACTGGGATTGTTCAACAAGGGGCACTCCCGGGCCCTCAGGCACGGGAGGCGCGTCACAGCGGCCGTGATGGGTACGTACTCGGTGATGACCAGGGGCAGTTGAGATCCGCCCGGAACCTGGCGACGGACCTGGGCGTCTTAACTCACGACGACCGTGCCCCATCCTCCCGTGGGGGAGGCGGCGAAGAAGTACGCGGGACAGCAAACGCCAGGCACCGCCACCCCACGCCACGCTAACGCTCGGCCCTTAGGGGTTCCCCATGCCGCAGGCTGGGGTGTGATGCGCCAGTTCTACGCACAGCGAAGTGATCCACACATGGTGTCGATGTGGCCCGCCGTGTTCCTCGGCGTGTAAACGGAAAGGAACGAGCGCTCATGCGCGAGATCCTCGGAAGGCGACGCAGGCTCCTGTCCAGGCTCACCGGCAGGAAGTCTGACCAGAGTCCTGGTCTGATCGGCGCGGCCCTGACCTTTGCCACGGCATGGAAGTGGCCCGTGGTCCCGGGCGTCGGACTCGACCGGCGAGACGGCACCCGCTGCGCCTGCCCCGACCCCGACTGCACAGTGCCTGGAGCCCACCCCCTCGACCCCGGTCTGCTGACCGCGACGACCGACGAGCGCATGGTGCGCTGGTGGTGGACGAACCGCCCGGACGCCCCCATCGTGCTCGCCACCGGCGTCGGCGCTCCGTGCGCCGTCAGCCTGCCCGCGGTCGCGGGAGCGCGCGCCCTGGCCGCACTCGACGAGATGGGCATCAGGCTCGGCCCCGTCGTGGCGACCCCCGCCCGCCTCTTCCTGCTCGTAGCGCCGTACTCCATGGAGCAGTTGGGCGAACTGCTGTACGCCAAGGACTACGTGCCGGGCTCGCTGCGCTTCCACGGAGAGGGTGGCTATCTCGCGCTGCCGCCCTCCGGGACGGGGCAGGGACCGGTGCGCTGGGAGCGGGCTCCGCTGCCCGGCTCGGCGGCGCCGTGGGTGCCCGATGTCGAGGCCGTGGTGGACGCGGTGGTCGACGCCCTCACTCGTACGGGTGTGAGCGCACCCGAGTTGTAGGGGAAATGGGCGCGCGGCGAGCCGGGCGCCCGGCAAACCTCGTTAGTGTCAGGCCCCATGAACCCCCGCCTGATCGCGCTCATGGGCGTCGTGGCCATTACGGTTCTCCTGCCGCTCGCCGGCGCGTCCGCGGGGCCGGTGGGCGACGGCGGCCCCGAAGCCGGGCCGCCGGAGCGGCCGGCGGACGCGGCATCGGGGGCGGTACCGGATTCCGACGCGAAACAGCCCTCCACGGAGAGGCCGACTTCGAAACGGCCCTCTACGGAGGGCGCGTCTTCCGGCGAGCGACCCTCGGATGGCCGGTCTTCGAGCAGCCGGGCCGCGGACGACGCCTCGCTGCTCAAGGGGCTCGGCCTCGACAACGCCGCACAGTGCGGCCCCGAACTCACCTCCCCCAAGGGCATCGAAGCCCAGACGTGTGTCCTGACCCAGGGGCACGACACCTGGGGGCGCACGTACTACCGCAACACGACCGGTGATGAGCTGAGCGCCGTACTGACCGTTATGGGGCCGGGCGGACGCACCGTCCAGATGCACTGCGAGGTCGGCGCCGCTGACGAACCGGGGGCCTGCGATACACCTCGGGAGCGTACGGCCGGGAATGCCGAGGAGTATGCGGCGGTGGTGGAGTTCGCGGACGGGAGCGGCGGACCGCTGCTCCTGCGCTCCGGGAGCAATTCCGCGCGGCCGGAGGCCAGTTGAGCCAGCGGGTCGGGCCTGACTGCGGGCCGGACATGAAAGCGCCCGGTTGCTGGCGACGGGGGATGCACCAGCAACCGGGCTACCTGAACGGTAACAAGAGATCTGCTCTGGGCAAATTCGATCTCGGATATCCAGACAGGGATTTACCTGCGGTGACGGGGAGTTGTGACGGGAGTCACCCGTACCAACAGACTGACTGGTGGGTCAGCTCAGCGTCACCTGGCGGTTGGTGAGACCGCCGCGCGCCCGGCGCTCCTCCGGCGTGAGCGGGGCGTCGCTGCCCAGCGCCTTCGCGAGCCGGTCGGCGAACTCCGCGGCGGGCTTCTCGATGTCCTCGGCGCCCATGCCGCTCGGCAGGTCCCACACCGGGACCGTCAGGCCGTGCGCCCGGAAGGACCCGACCAGACGGGTGCCGTCGCCGAGGCTCGACGTACCGGCCGCGTGCAGCCGGGCGAGCGCGTCCAGGAGCTGCTCCTCGGGGTGCGGCATGACCCAGCGCAGGTGGTTCTTCTCCGGAGTCTCGCACCAGTACGCGGAGTCGACGCCGGAGAGCTTCACGGTGGGGATGGCGGCGGCGTTCGCCCGCTCCAGGGAGGCGGAGACCTCCGTCGACGCGTTCTCCGAGTCCGGGACCCAGAACTCGAAGCCCGCGTGCACGACCGGCTCGAATGGGCCCTCGGGGTCGAGGAGATCCTGCAGGCGCGGCCCGTCGGCGGGGGCGCGGCGGGCCTGGACCGGGGAGCCGGGCTCGGCGGTCAGGGCGCGCTGGAGGGTGTCGGCGAGGTCGCGGCTGATGTCGCCGGACGCGGTGTCGTTCTGCAGGCCGAGGAGGACCGAGCCGTCGTCGCGGCGCAGCGCGGGCCAGGCCATCGGCAGGACGGTCGCCAGGGAGACGGAGGGCACGCCGTCGGGCAGCCCGTCCTTGAGGGGCAGTTCGACGGTCGCGGCCGGGACGAGCTCGCGCAGCGCCACCCAGTCGCCCTCGCCGGGCAGGCCTTCGAAGGGGCGCTGCACGAGCTCGGTCACCGCGTGCGCGGCGGCCCGGCCGTGGCAGGCCTTGTAACGGCGGCCCGAACCGCAGGGGCAGGGTTCGCGGGCGCCGACGACAGGGACCTGCCCGTCCGTCAGCTGCGGCTGCTTGCCCTTGGTCTGAGGGCGCTTCTTGGCCATCTTGGGTGTCTCCCGGATGCGGCTTTACAGCGTGGCTCTTCGTACGTCTTGGGCGTACGGGCGCGAGCCTAGCCGCTCACCCGGAGGGCGACGGGATTCAGCCTGAGTCAGCGGGACTCGTCAGCGGGACGTGTCACCGGACTCGTCAGCCACCGTGGTCCCGGGATCCGTCGTCTCAGTCACGGTCCGAACCACCGTGTCAGTCGCGGTCGTCGAAAGGGTCCGCGTACGCGAGGTCCGGAATCGCGGAGCCCGCGGGGGCCGCGACGCGCGTAGCGAAGTCCTCGTGACAGTGCCCGGCATGAACGACGACCCACACCGTGACCTCGCCGTGGGTGTCGTCACGCACGCCCCACGTCTCGGCGAGAGCCGTGATGATGTTGAGCCCGCGCCCGCCGTGCGCGGTGACCGAGGGCGTGGCCGGAACGGGGCGGGTCGGGCCACCGCCGTCCGTCACCTCGACCGTCAGCCTGCCGGTCGCGTCCACGCGCCATGCGGCCCGGACATCACCGTCGCCGACCATTCCCTCGCCCAGCGGCCTGCCATGCCGGCAGGCGTTGCTGAGCAATTCCGAAAGGATCAGTACGGCATCGTCGACGACCGATTCCGGCACCCCGTTCCCGCGCAGTTGCTCGCGCATACGGTGCCTTGCTTCTCCCACGCCCGCCGGGCCATGGGGTACGGCCATACTCGACGACGCGGGCACCTCCCGTGCCACCACCAACGCCACCCCCGAGACCTCCTTCGCCCCACGCCACGGTGTGAATGCCCCAATGGACTGGACCGGAAACCGGCCAATCCTTGTGCGGTGACGCACTCGTAACGATCGAATACGGACCGAACGCGCCGGTGCACACCCTGTAACGGACGGGATCGCGGTTAGCGACGGCCCAACTGGGACAGCACCTGCTTGGGGCGATTGGTGATGATGGCGTCGACGCCGAGTTCGGCGCAGAGCTCCACGTCCTCGGGTTCGTTCACGGTCCACACGTGCACCTGGTGACCCGCGCGTTTGAGTCTGGCCACGTAGGCGGGGTGGTTGCGGACGATCCGCATGCCGGGGCCCGCGATCCGCACGCCTTCGGGCAGTCGGCCGTCACGGTGGCGGGGCGAGACGAACTGCATCAGATAGACCGTCGGCAGGGTGGGGGACGCGGCCCGCACGCGGTGCAGGGAGCGCGCCGAGAAGCTCATGACGCGTACGGGAGAGGGGCCGTCGACGGGAGGGGAATCCAAACCGAAGCGCTTCAGTAGAAGGAGCAGCCTTTCCTCGACCTGACCGGCCCAGCGTGTGGGGTGCTTGGTCTCGATGGCCAGCTGGACGTCGCGCCCCGAGGCGTTGCTGTCGGCGACCAGCTCGAGGAGCCGCTCCAGGGTGAGGACGGAGGTGTCCGCCCAGTCGGGGCCTTCGTCGGCCTCGCCGTGGTTGCTCTTCCAGGAGCCGAAGTCGAGCGTCGCGAGATCGGCGAGCTCCAGGGCCGAGACGGCTCCCCGGCCGTTCGACGTCCGGTTCACACGACGGTCATGGACACAGACGAGGTGCCCGTCCGCCGTGAGGCGCACATCGCATTCGAGAGCGTCGGCACCGTCCTCGACCGCTTTCTTGTACGCGGCCAGTGTGTGCTCGGGGGCGTCTTCGGAGGCTCCGCGGTGGGCGACGACCTGGATCTGCTGCTGTCGTGCGAGGGTCACCGCGTCATGGTGCCATCACGGGGTACTCGAAGGCTTGCCCAAGGTGTCGCACACAAAGCCGGATACACAGGATCGGCTTATGGTGCCCTGACAGCCCATGGGAAAAGCTGACTGCAGACACATGCACAGTTGGGCACAGCCAGGCCGTGACCGAGAACGACAGCGTGGACCGAGGAGAAGAGCTGTGAACACCGAGAACGAGGGCAACGAGGTACCCCCGGCCCCGTCAGCGCCTCCTGTGCCGGTGGAATCTCCCGCTGCTTCCGCCGACCCCGCGACCCCCGCCGCCGGGCCCGCCCCCGCGGCGCCGGCTTCCGCCGCGTCCGCCCACGAACCGGCGGCGCACGAGGCTCCCACACACGCCGGTGCCACTGCGGGCGCGCCCCAGTACGCCGCCCCGCACGCTTCCGGTGCCGGCGCCTGGCCGCCTCCGCCGCCGCCCGCCGTTCCCTCGTACGCCCAGGGCGGCGGCTCCGGCTCCGGGTGGGGCGCGTCGTATGCGGCGCAGCACCCGGAAGGGCCCAAGCCCGCCGGCCGTCGCGGTGGCCTGATCGCCGCGGTGCTCGTGGCCGCGCTGGTCGCGGGCGGTGTCGGCGGCGGCATCGGCTTCTGGGCTGCCGACCGGAACGACAACAGCACGGGCTCGACCACGGTGTCGGCGTCGAACACCCCGGCCGACCTCAAGCGCGACCCCGGCACGGTCGCCGACATCGCGAACAAGGCGCTGCCCAGCGTCGTCACCGTAGAGGCCCAGGGCGGGAACGGCGAGGGCGGCACGGGCACCGGCTTCGTCTACGACACTCAGGGCCACATCCTCACGAACAACCACGTCGTGGCCTCCGCGGCGGACGGCGGAAAGCTCGCGGTGACGTTCTCGGACGGCAAGAAGTACGACGCCGAGGTGGTCGGCCGCGCCGAGGGTTACGACGTCGCGGTGCTCAAGCTCAAGAACCCGCCCTCGAACCTGAAGCCGATCCCCCTCGGCAACTCCGACAAGGTGGCCGTCGGCGACTCGACGATCGCCATCGGTGCCCCCTTCGGCCTCTCGAACACGGTCACCACCGGCATCATCAGTGCCAAGGACCGGCCGGTGACCTCCAGCGACGGCGCGAGCAGCAAGAGCTCGTACATGAGCGCACTGCAGACCGACGCCTCCATCAACCCGGGCAACTCCGGCGGCCCGCTGCTGGACGCGGGCGGCGCCGTCATCGGCATCAACTCCGCCATCAAGCCCGCGGAGAGCGGCGGCGGCCTCGGCGGTGGCGGCCAGTCCGGCTCCATCGGCCTGGGCTTCGCCATCCCGGTCAACCAGGCCAAGTACGTCGCTCAGCAGCTCATCAAGAACGGCCAGGCCGTCTACCCCGTGATCGGTGCGTCGGTCGCCCTGCAGGAGAACACGGGCGGCGCCACGATCTCCCAGGAAGGCGCGAGCGGTTCGCAGGCGGTCACTCCGAACGGCCCGGCGGACAAGGCGGGCCTCAAGCCCGGCGACGTCATCACGAAGCTGGACGACACGGTGATCGACAGCGGCCCGACCCTGATCGGCCAGATCTGGACCCACAAGCCGGGCGACACCGTCGAGATCACCTACAAGCGCGACGGCAAGGAGCACACGGTCGACGTGGTCCTGGGCCAGCGCAAGGGCGAGAGCTGACCCGCTACTCTTGTCCCCGCACCGCCCTGAACGGCGGTGCGGGGTGGGTTGCCCGAGCGGCCTAAGGGAACGGTCTTGAAAACCGTCGAGGCGCAAGCCTCCGTGGGTTCAAATCCCACACCCACCGCAGTGATTGAGAGCCTCTGACCAGCTGAATCGGTCGGGGGCTCTCGCGTTTCAGGCCCCTGGATGAACCCGATACTCCACGTGGACGCTGTGCGGCGAGCCTAGGAGGAGGTGGGAGACGAGTGCGGTGTTGTTCTACAAGATCACTGGATTCGTCTCCAAGGAGAAACTCGTGTTGAAGCGCATCGCATCCGTTCTCGCCGTGGCCACCGTGGCCGGGTTCCTGGCCGCCGGCACCGCCGTCGCCGACGACCCCAGCACCACCCACAGCGAGGGCCGCTACGCGGGCCAGGTCGCCGGCAACCTGGGCGGCCCCTACGGGATCACCTACTACGGCCAGGCCGACGGTGGTCACCGGGACGGAACCGCCCTCCACGGCTTCGGCCTCGACGGCTGAGGTCTGCGGGTCGTAAGGGGCGCCTCTCACTGAGAGGCGCCCCTTACTCGTCCTCTGCTGGGGTGGTGCCAGCAACACCCCGGAGAGGGCGGGTCGCCGTATGTTCCGGGCCGCTCGGATTCGCGAACGTGGAGGACGTCAGCACGGCACGTCCCCGGCACGTCCCCACCGCGAAGATTCGAGGCCCGTCATGAGCACCAGCGCACTGCCGTACGCAGCCGCTCCCACCGCTTCCTCCTCCGAGCGGGCCCCGGGCGGGCGCTCCGCGGGATCCCCGGGCTTCTGGCGGGCGCCGTTCGCCGCCTCCACGTACCGGGAGATCGGCTACACGCTGACGTCGCTGCCCATCGCCATCGTGGGCTTCACCTTCGCCGTGACGATGTTCTCGCTCGGCATGGGCCTGTTCGTCACCGTGCTCGGACTGCCGGTCCTCGCGGCCGCGTTGGCCGGGGCGCGGGGGCTCGGTGCCGCCGAGCGGGGGCGGGCGCGGGCGTTGCTGGGATGGGAGGTCGCCGGGCCCGGTGCTCTGGCGACGCGGCGGGACGCGGGGGCCTGGGAAAGGATGCGGGCTCGGCTCTCGGACGGTGCGGGCTGGAAGGCGCTGCTCTTCCAGTTCGTGATGTTCCCCTCGCGGGTCGCGTCCTTCGTCCTCAGCGTGACGTTCCTGGTCACCGGCTGGGTCGCCGCGCTCCTTCCCGTGTACTCCTGGGTGTTCCCGCGCTACCTCGACTGGCCCGGCTACCGGGTGTTCGACTACACCTCGGGCGGCGAGCGCCACGAGTTCTACCTGGAGTCGCCGGTGCAGATCGCGGGGGCGTCCCTGATCGGCCTCGCCATCGTCTTCCTCACCCCGAAGCTGGTCCGCGCCCTGACGAACATCGACCGTGCGGCCGTGCGTTCGATGCTCGGATAGGCGAGGTTCGGCTGGTCGGCACGGTAGCCGTCACAGCCAGTGGTAAGGGGCGTCCGCCATAGCGGACGCCCCTTACCGTGCGCTCTTGGGCTTCCCGTTACGCGTGCCCCGTCAGCCGAGCCGCCGACGCGATCGTCGAGCGGGCCTCGCGTTCCGTGAGGCCGACCCGTAGCGCGGCAGCGGCGAGTTCATCGGCCAGGGTCTCGCCGATGCCGTTCTCGTAGGCGCGGCAGGCGGCCCAGAACAGGCGGGTGTTGCGCTGGCCCTCGTGCGCGGCGAGTACGAACTGGACCAGGCCCTGACCTCGTTGGACCGGGGCGGGCATCTGCGGGAGCGTCGGGTGGTGGGCGCGGGGCGGCGGCGTGAGCAGGCGCAGCAGTGCGGTCGGGCAGCTCGCAGGCGGGAGATGGGCGGTGCCGGGCACGGCGCTGTAGACGCCGTGCTCGGTGCGCGAGCCGGGGCCGACGAGATAGCCGCCCGCGCCCCTGATGTCGATGCCCGGGGCCAGGCGCCCCGCGGAGTTGGGGACGACGGCGTCGGGCGGGCCGGCGAGCCAGATGTGACGGCCGCCGCTCGGGGTCGCCACGACGACCGTGGCCGGGATCGTGAAGAGGTGGCGCAGCGCCAGTTCGCGCAGGGCCGCCGGAGCGTCCGTACCGGACTTGGTGTCCAGGTCGATGCCGATCAGATGGTGCGGGGGCAGCCCGCAGGCGATGCCGTAACCGGTGGCCCAGGGGGCGGCGGCGAAGAGCTCGCGGATGCGCCGGGGGTCGGTCGACGCGTCGTAGACGCCGTGTCCGGGGCGGCCGCATTCGCCGTGGCAGGGGGACGGTTCGGGCTGCTCGTGATGAGGGGAGCGGAGCGCCGGAAGTTTGGCGCGGGAGAGCGGGATGACGGCGAGGCCGCGCTCGGCGGCGGACAGAGCGTGGGCGAGTACGAGTGCGGTGGCATGGCGGTCGATGGTGGCCATGGATTCATTTTCGTACAAGTGTTCGAGGAAGGGAAGAGGGGGAGGGTGCGGCACGCCGATGACACGCGGACGCGGGCGCCGATCTTCATGAGGTGGCGGAACGCTTCAGCGCGTGCGGCGCATGGGTTTGGGGCGGGTCCTGGGGTCTGAACTGGGGCTTTGGTGGGACGAAGCATGTTTATCGACTTGTACTCACGCTTGCGGGGGAATCGGGGCTTCCGGGGTGGTTCGCCGGGGATTCGGTGGGCAACTCTGGACTCGCGACGTCGAGCAGAACCCACAAGGCGGTCGGCCAACCGCCTTGGAGCAAGCGGAACTTCAGGTACGTCCGGCGTATCGCCGGTGCGTACCCCCGTAACGGAGGAATTGACATGGCAAGCATCCGTACCGCCCGCGTCATCGCTGCAGCCGCGGCCCTGCCCCTGGCTGCCGCACTCTTCTCGGGTGTCGCGACGGCTGACAACGGCGCCTTCGCGAACGACGGATCGAATGCGGGCGTGGCGACTGTCAACGGCAGCGGCGTCGGCGGCAACAACAGCGGCAACTCGTCCACGTCGCAGCAGCAGGCCGTCGGCTCCGGCGCCTCGAACCAGAACAACACCGCCCAGGTGAACGGCTCGGCGTTCACGGCGATCGACCAGTCGAACGAGAACATCGCCGTCAACTTCACCCACCTCTGGTGAGGTGACGGCTCCCCGGGACAGCTCCCGGGGGCTTCTCAGATGGGGTGTGTGACGTTCTGCGCGGCGGTGCAACTGCACCGCCGCGCAGGCGTGTTCCTGCTCCGGGGTCGCGACCGGCGCGTCCGGCTCCCGCGTCCGGCGCGTCCGGCTCCCGCGTCCGGCTCCCGCGTCCAGGGAGATCTCTTGACACCGCAGCAGTTTCTGACGGACAGTCAGAAACAAGTCAGGAATCACTGTCGGTGCGACGCCCTTACGCGAAGGAGAGGCCGCCGCCGTGCACCTCGCCCCCACCGAACGCCAACAGCAGCTGCGGGCCGAACTGCGCGACTACTTCCGGGACCTGATGCCGGAGGGGCCGCCCGGCGGGGACGATCCGGAGGGCCAGCGCCGACTGCTGCGGCGCATCGGGGCCGACGGACTGCTCGGCCTCGGCTGGCCGGTCGAGTACGGCGGGCAGGGGCGCGGGCCCGACGAGCAGTTCGTCTTCTTCGACGAGGCCTACCGCGCGGGCGCGCCCGTATCCATGGTCACCCTGAACACCGTCGGGCCGACCCTGATGAAGTACGGCACAGAGGCGCAGAAGACCACCTTTCTGCCGCGCATTCTCAGCGGTGACCTCGTCTTCGCGATCGGGTACAGCGAGCCGTCCGCGGGGACGGACCTGGCCTCGCTGCGGACGCGGGCGGTGCGCGAGATCGAGGGGCCCGCCGGTACGCCCGGGGGAGCGTGGGTCATCGACGGGCAGAAGATCTTCACGTCGAACGCCCAGAACGCCGACTGGATCTGGCTGGCCTGCCGCACCGACCCCGAAGCGCCCAAGCACGAGGGCATCTCGATCATTCTCGTGCCGACCGACGCGCCCGGCTTCTCGTGGACGCCGATCGAGACGGTGGGTGGCCTGACGACGACGGCGACGTACTACGACGGGATCCGCGTGCCCGCCACGAACCTCGTCGGCGAGGAGAACGGCGGCTGGGGGCTCATCACCAACCAGCTCAACCACGAGCGGGTGGCGCTCGCGGCGATCGGCATGCAGGCCGAGGATTTCTACTCCGCGGTCCTCACCTTCGCCCGCACACCCGATCCGGTGACGGGCGAACGCCGGATTGACGCCCCGTGGGTCCGATCCAGGCTGGCCGAAGCGCAGGCCCGGCTGGCGGCAACGCGCCTGCTCAACTGGCGTTTGGTGGGGGACGTCGGGGCGGGTGCACTGGCGCCGGGAGACGCGAGCGGCGTGAAATTCGTGGGAACCGAATCGGCGGTGGAGGTGTACCGAATATGTCAGGAAGTCACGGGCGAGACGGGTCTGGTCCGGGCCGGTTCAACCGGATCCCTGACGCTCGGGACGGCCGCTGAGGGGGAGTTGGAGCGGATGAACAGGGCGGCGCAGATCAATACGTTCGGGGGCGGGGTGAGCGAGGTGCAGCGGGAGATCGTGGCGACGATGCGCCTCGGGATGCGGAGGGGGCGGCGGTGACCGATCTTTCGTACGAGACGTTGAAGGCGTTCGAGGGGCGGGCGGCAGCCACGTCCGGCGCGGGCAAGGACCCGGTCAACGAACCGATGATCCGGCACTGGTGCGAGGCGATGGGCGACACGAACTCCGCCTATGCCGGGCCGGATCCGATCGCCCCGCCGACCATGCTCCAGGCCTGGACGATGGGCGGACTCTCCGGGCACCAGGGGCGTTCGGCGGCCTACGACGAGTTGTTCGCGCTCCTGGACGGCGCGGGGTACACCTCCGTCGTGGCCACGGACTGCGAGCAGGAGTATCTGCGGGCGCTGCGGCCGGGGGACGAGATCACCTTCGACGCGGTCATCGAGTCGGTGTCGGAGCGCAAGACGACCAAGCTGGGCACGGGTCACTTCGTCACGACGCGGATGGACGTCAGAGCGGGCGGCGAGCCGGCGGGGACGCACCGCTTCCGGATCCTCAAGTACGCACCCGGGCAGCGCAGGCCCCAGGGCAAGCGGCCTCGCCCCGTGATCAACCGGGACAACGCCGGGTTCTGGGACGGTGTGGCCCGCCACCGGCTCCTGATCCAGCGCTGCGGCGGCTGCCGGGCACTGCGCTTCCCCTGGCTGCCCGGCTGCAACTCCTGCGGATCGCTCGTGTGGGACACGGTCGAGGCGAGCGGCGAGGGCACGGTCTACTCGTACGTCGTCATGCACCACCCGCCCTTCCCCGCCTTCGATCCCCCGTACGCCGTCGGGCTCATCGATCTGGCGGAGGGCGTGCGCATGGTCAGCAACGTGGTGGGGGTGCCCAGCGACAAGATGCGGATCGGGCAGCCGGTGCGGCTCGAATTCCAGGAGGTGGAGCCGGAGTTGGTGCTCCCGGTCTTCCGGGCCGTCGAGAGCATGGCGGGGGGCGGGGTCTGACATGGACTTCACGCCCACGGAGGAGCAGGCCGCAGCCCAGGGCCTCGCCCGAGAGATCTTCGGGGACCTGGCCACGCCCGAGCGGCTCGCGGCGGCGGGGACAGGGTCGGACGCCGAGCTGTGGAAAGCGTTGTGCGCGGCGGGGCTTCCGGGTGCGGTGGAGGACGTCGGGTTGCTCGGCCTCGTGCTGCTGCTGGAGGAGCAGGGGAGGACGACGGCGCAGGTGCCGTTCGCGGCTACCTGTGTCTTCGGTCTGCTCGCGGTGGCGGCACACGGCACGGAGGAGCAGCGGGGGCGGCTGCTGCCGGGTCTCCGGGACGGTACGGCGATCGCGACGGGGGCGTTCCCGGCGCGGGGCGGAGTGGTGGCCTCCGTGGACGCGGCGCCGGGCGGTGAGTCCGCCGCGGAACTGACCGGGGTCGTGCCATGGGTGCCGTGGCTGCGGGATGCCACGGAGGTACTGGTGGCGGTGCGCGACCCGGCGCCGCGGGGCGGCCACAGCCTCTGGAGAGTGCGGGTGGCCGAAGCGGAGACCGAGCCCGTGGATCTGACCGCGCCTTGGGCGGCGGGGCGGTTGGTCCTGGACGGGACTCCCGGGGAGCGGATCGGAGGAGAGGGGGCGTACGAGGATGTCCTGGCCGACGCGCGGACTGCCTTCGCGGGGTTGCAGGCCGGGGTGTGCGCAGGGTCGTTGGCCCGCGCGGTGGCGTACACGAACGAGCGGGAGCAGTTCGGGCGTCCGCTCGCGGCCAAGCAGGGGGTGCAACTCCGGGCGGCCGACGCCCATATGGACACCGAGGCGATACGGGTCACGGCGTACGAGGCGGCCTGGCGGCGCGACGCCGGTCTGCCGTACGGCACGCATGCGTTGACCGCCGCGTGGTGGGCATCGGAGGGCGGTAAGCGCGTCGTGCACGCGGGCCAGCATCTGCACGGCGGCATGGGGGCGGACCTCGACCACCCCGTGCACCGGCACTTCCTGTGGGGGCGGCAGCTGGACGCGTACTTGGGGTGCGGTAGCGAAGTCCTGGAGGAAATGGGCGACTTGATCGCCCGGAGCGCGCAGGAGGGGGAGGCATGACGGGGGGACGGGGCGCTGTGGGAGGAGACGGCGTGAGGGGGAGGTCGTATGCCGGAGGAGGGGATGGCGTGCGGGTGGGTGACGAGCTGCCGGAGCTCACCATCCCGGTCACCCGGACACTGATCGTCTCCGGTGCGATCGCGTCCCGGGACTACCAGGACGTGCATCACGACGCGGCGGTGGCCAAGGAGAAGGGCTCCCCCGACATCTTCATGAACATCCTGACCACGAACGGCCTGGTCGGCCGGTACATCACGGACCACTTCGGTTCCGGGGCGATCCTGCGCAAGGTGGCGATCCGGCTGGGTGCGCCCAACTATCCCGGGGACACGATGGTCCTGACCGGTTCCGTGGAGCAGGTCGAGGGCGATACGGCCACGGTCAAGGTGGTCGGGGCCAACGGCATCGGCAAGCACGTCACCGGCACGGTCACGGTCACGGTCCCGGGCGGGGTGGCCCGGGGCGGGACCACCTCGGGTGGGGCAGCGCCAGGCGGGCCGGCCCCCGGTGAGCCGACTGCCGGTGAGCCGGTCGTCGGCGGGCCCGCGGCAGGGGGTGCGGCATGAGCGTACGCACGCGTGACCGGCTCGGCGGGAAGGCCGCTGTCGTCGGGATCGGGGCCACCGAGTTCTCCAAGGACTCGGGGCGCAGTGAGCTCAGGCTCGCGGTGGAGGCGGTGGGCCTGGCGCTCGACGACGCCGGGCTGAGCCCGGCCGATGTCGACGGCATGGTCACGTTCACCATGGACACGAACCCGGAGATCACTGTCGCGCAGGCGGCCGGGATGGGGGAGCTGTCGTTCTTCTCGCGCGTCCACTACGGGGGAGGCGCGGCCTGTGCGACGGTCCAGCAGGCGGCGCTCGCGGTGGCGAGCGGGGTGGCCGAAGTCGTCGTCTGCTATCGCGCGTTCAACGAACGCTCGGGGCGCCGGTTCGGTTCGGGTGTGCAGCATCGGGAGCCGTCGGCGGAGGGCGCGGCGCTCGGCTGGTCCCTGCCGTTCGGGTTGCTGACCCCCGCTTCGTGGGTGGCGATGGCGGCCCAGCGCTATCTGCACACGTACGGCCTCACACCCGATGCCTTCGGCCATGTGGCGGTCACCGACCGGAAGTACGCGGCGACCAACCCCGCGGCCTATTTCCACGGGAAGCCGATCACGCTCGCCGAGCACGCCGCGTCGCGCTGGATCGTCGAGCCGCTGCGGCTCCTGGACTGCTGCCAGGAGACCGACGGCGGACAGGCGATCGTCGTGACGAGCGTGGAGCGGGCCAGGGATCTGCCGAAGCCGGCGGCAGTGATCACGGCTGCGGCCCAGGGGTCGGGCCGGGCACAGGAGCAGATGACCAGCTTCTACCGCGACGACCTGAGCGGGCTGCCGGAAATGAGTGTGGTGGCCAGGCAGTTGTGGCGCAGCTCCGGTCTCACGCCGGGCGACATCGACGTCGGCATTCTCTACGACCACTTCACGCCGTTCGTCCTGATGCAGTTGGAGGAGTTCGGTTTCTGCGGGCCGGGGGAGGCGGCGGATTTCGTGGCCGGGGAGATGCTGCCGTTGAACACACACGGAGGTCAGCTCGGGGAGGCGTATCTGCACGGGATGAACGGCATAGCGGAGGCGGTCCGGCAGGTGCGCGGCACCTCCGTGAACCAGATACCCGGCGCGGCGCGCACGCTGGTCACCGCTGGCACCGGTGTCCCCACATCGGGGTTGATTCTGGCGGCGGACGGCTGAACGCGGCGCGTGTCACGGGGGCTGCGGAGGATCTGGGCCGTTCACTCGGCGTATGTGCTGCCGAAAACTGATGATGGGACTTGTCCTCGCCGTCGCCTTCACCGCCCTGGCCATGGGCGTGACGCCGACCGGCGCCGTGAGCAGAGCCGAGGCCGACGGCCGTGCGGCCGGTGCGGGTGCCGGTACCGGTGCGGGGAGCCGTGCGAGCGGCTGGCCGGCCGGCGTGTCGACCTTCCGCGGCCGGGCGTTCGACACCTGCCTCGCACCGTCCGCCGACACGATGCGCCGCTGGAAGGCCTCCTCCTACGGGGCGGTGGGCATCTACTACGGGGGCCGCGGCCGGGCGTGCAAGCGCCAACCGCAGCTGACCCGCGGTTGGATGCGCGCGGTGCGGGGGCAGGGGTGGAAGGTGCTGCCGGTGTACGTCGGGTCGCAGTCGCCCTGCGTCATCGCGAAGCACAAGAAGCACGTCCGCATGGGGCGGTACCCCGTGCGGCAGGGAACCCAGGAGGGACGTGACGCGGTAACGAAGGCCAAGGCGCTCGGGATGGGGCGGTTCAGCCCGCTCTACCTGGACATGGAGGCGTACACCTACCGGCAGAAGGAGTGCGCGCACGGCACCCTGGCCTTCGTGCGGGCCTGGAACCGTGAGGTGCGCAGGTTCGGTTACATCCCGGGGTTCTACAGCAGTGCGAACTACGGGGTACGGCACATGGAGACGGCGCGGCGGGCGGGGGTGCGGGATCTGCCGTCGGTGATGTGGTTCGCGCGCTGGCACAAGCGGGCGAACCTGTACAACGAGCCGGTGCTGAAGAGCGACGCGTGGCGCCCCGAGCGGCGCATTCACCAGTACGCGGGGAACGTGAAGGAGCGGCACGGCGGGCGTACGCTCAAGATCGACCGGAACCTCGTGCACGCGCCGGTGGCCAAGGTCAGCTAGCCCGGGGGCGGGCCCCTCCAGCCACCATCTCCATCCTCCCGGCGTCCTCCCCCGCCCACCAACTCGCCGTCCTGTCAGGGATGAACCCTCAGGGGTGTGCTCCACCTCCTCCACCTTCAGGAGGTGGGGCTACCACCCCGCGTACAACCTGAGGCGGACACCGCTTCGGGACCTGCGGCCGATCCGCTGAAGTAGGGGGCGCTTCTAGCGTGGAGCCATGACCGTATCCATGGTGCCCATGTGCACCAGCGCATCGAAGGCCGCGACGCGGACAGCGGGTTCTTCGGCGTATCCGTCGTTCGCGTCGTACGTCCGGGCGCGTCAGCCCGTGTTGCTGCGCACCGCGCGCTCGCTGACCGCGAACCCCTGCGATGCCGAGGATCTGCTGCAGACCGCCCTCACCAAGACCTACGTCGCCTGGGACCGGATCCAGGACCATCGCGCGCTCGACGGCTATGTGCGCCGGGCCCTGCTGAACACCCGGACCTCGCAGTGGCGCAAGCGCAAGGTCGACGAGTTCGCGTGCGACGACCTGCCCGAGCCCGACGTGGCGCCGGTCGCGGACCCGGCCGAGCAGCAGGTGCTCAGGGACGCGATGTGGCGCGCGATCATGAAGCTGCCCGCGCGGCAGCGGGCGATGGTAGTCCTGCGGTACTACGAGGATCTCAGCGAGGCGCAGACGGCCGAGGTGCTCGGGGTCTCCATCGGCACCGTCAAGAGCGCGGTGTCGCGTGCCCTCGGCAAGCTGCGCGAGGACCCGGAGCTCACGCCGGTCCGGTGATCACCGCGGTTCCGCCGCCGGGCCTTCGGGGGTCCCCCGCCGTTCCTCGGCCGTGCCCCGCCGTGCCCCGCCGCTCCTCCGCACTGCCGGCCGCACTGCCAGTGCCGGACCTTTCTTCTCCCTGACTAGTGACATACCGTGCGGTATGCGGCAAGAATCTGGCGAGCCCTACTGCCAGGTAGGTCATTCGGGAGCCGCCCCGGATGAATGCCGCGCGCCCATCGGGAGGACGCCGTGCTGAGCACGATGCAGGACGTACCACTGACCGTCACCCGCATCCTCCGGCACGGGACGACCGTGCACGGGTCGTCGCAGGTCACCACATGGACCGGTGAGGCCGCCCCGCAGCGCCGCAGCTTCCGTGAGATCGGCGAACGCTCGGCCCAGCTGGCCCACGCCCTGCGCGATGACCTCGGGGTCGACGGCGACGAGCGCGTGGCCACCTTCATGTGGAACAACGCAGAACACGTAGAGGCCTACTTCGCGGTCCCCTGTATGGGCGCCGTCCTGCACACCCTCAATCTCCGGCTGCCCGCCGACCAGTTGACCTGGATCGTGAACCACGCGGCCGACCGCGTCGTCATCGTCAACGGCTCTCTCATCCCCCTGCTCGCGCCCCTGCTTCCGCAGCTGCCGACCGTCGAGCACCTGGTGGTCTCGGGCCCCGGCGACCGTTCGCCGCTGGCCGGGATCCAGGCGCGGGTGCACGAGTACGAGGACCTGATCGGCGCCAAGCCCACGACGTACGACTGGCCCGAGCTCGACGAGCGCACGGCCGCCGCCATGTGCTACACCTCCGGCACCACCGGCGACCCCAAGGGCGTCGTCTACTCCCACCGCTCCATCTACCTGCACTCGATGCAGGTCAACATGAGCGAGTCCATGGGCCTGACGGACGCGGACACCTCCCTCGTGGTCGTCCCGCAGTTCCACGTGAACGCCTGGGGTCTGCCGCACGCCACGTTCATGACGGGCGTGAACATGTTGATGCCGGACCGTTTCCTGCAGCCCGCACCGCTCGCCGAGATGATCGAGACGGAGCGGCCCACCCACGCGGCCGCCGTCCCCACCATCTGGCAGGGGCTGCTGGCCGAGCTCTCCGCGAAGCCGCGTGACGTCAGTTCGCTCGGCCAGGTCACCATCGGCGGCTCGGCCTGCCCGCCCTCGCTGATGGAGGCGTTCGACAAGCTGGGCATGCGCGTCTGCCACGCCTGGGGCATGACGGAGACCTCCCCGCTCGGCACGGTCGCCCGGCCGCCGGCCAAGGCTCTCGGCACCGATGACGAGTTCGCCTACCGCCTCACCCAGGGCCGCTTCCCCACCGGTGTCGAGGCGCGCCTGGTCGGCCCCGGCGGCGAGTACCTGCCGTGGGACGGCGAGTCCGCGGGCGAGCTGGAGGTGCGCGGGCCGTGGATCGCGGGCGCGTACTACGGCGGCGCGGGCGGCGAAGAGCTGAAGCCCGAGGACAAGTTCAGCGCGGACGGCTGGCTGAAGACCGGTGATGTCGGCGTGATCAGCTCCGACGGCTTCCTGACGCTCACCGACCGCGCGAAGGACGTCATCAAGTCGGGCGGCGAGTGGATCTCCAGCGTCGAGCTGGAGAACGCGATCATGGCCCACCCGGACGTCGCGGAGGCGGCGGTCGTCGCCGTCCCCGACGAGAAGTGGGGCGAACGCCCGCTCGCCACCGTCGTGTTGAAGGAGGGCGCGAGCCTCGACTACGCCGCCCTGCGCGACTTCCTCACGGGCACCATCGCCAAGTGGCAGCTGCCCGAGCGCTGGGCGATCGTGCCCGCCGTGCCCAAGACGAGCGTCGGCAAGTTCGACAAGAAGGTGCTGCGCAGGCAGTACGCGGACGGGGAGCTGGACGTCACGAAGCTCTGACCTGACGACGTGCGCGTGGCGCCGCTCCCCCCGTGGGGAGCGGCGCCACGCGCTGAGGGCTCTGGAGGCCGGCTAGTTCGTGCCGATCTTCGCCAGCAGGTCCACGATGCGGCCCTGCACCTCGGTGCTCGTCGACCGCTCCGCGAGGAACAGCACCGTCTCCCCCGCCGCGAGGCGCGGCAGCTCCGTCTGGTCGACGGCGGCGGTGTAGACGACGAGCGGGGTGCGGTTCAACTGGCCGTTCGCGCGCAGCCAGTCGATGATCCCGGCCCTGCGGCGACGTACCTGCATCAGGTCCATCACCACCAGGTTCGGCCGCATCTGCGCCGCGAGCGTCACCGCGTCCGCGTCGCTCTCGGCTCGCGCCACCTGCATGCCGCGCCGTTCCAGCGTCGCGGTCAGGGCGAGCGCGATCTCCTCGTGCTCCTCGATGAGCAGGACGCGCGGCGGGTGCTGCTCGCTGTCGCGGGGCGCGAGCGCCTTCAGGAGTACGGCGGGGTCGGCGCCGTACGCCGCCTCGCGTGTCGCCTGGCCGAGTCCCGCCGTGACGAGTACGGGGACCTCGGCGGCCACGGCGGCCGTGCGCAGCGACTGCAGCGCCGTACGCGTGATCGGTCCGGTCAGCGGGTCCACGAACAGGGCCGCGGGGAACGCGGCGATCTGGGCGTCGACCTCCTCGCGGGAGTTCACGATGACGGGGCGGTAGCCGCGGTCGCTCAGCGCCTGCTGGGTGGTGACGTCGGGCGCGGGCCAGACGAGCAGGCGGCGCGGATTGTCCAGCGGCTCGGGCGGCAGTTCGTCGTCCATGGGCTGCGGCTGGGGCCGGTTGGCGACCTCGACGGCGCCGCCGGGACCGTCCAACGGCTCCGGGCCCTCGTCGGCGTCCTCGTCCGGTGCGCCTATCGCGTACGAGCGGCCCGTGCCCTCCGTGGCGGACCCGATGCGGGACTGCGGGTGACCCTGCGCCGGGGGGTGCGGGCGCGCGGCGGCCTCGGGGCGGTCGTCGCCCGCGGGGGCGGGGGGAGTGGACAGCCTGCGGCGACGTCCCGAGCCTCCGACGGAGCCGCCGAGAGAGCCGCCGGGGGAGCCGCCGAGTGTGTGGGACTGCGACTGACCCGGAGCCGCGGGCTGCGTCGGCGCCTGCTCCGGGAGCGGTCCTGCGGTGGGCCGCTGCGGAGCGTCCGGGGTGGGCGCGGAGGGCGCGGAGGGCTGGGGCTTGGCGGGCGGCGTCTGGGCCGGGGGAGCCTGCGGTGCCGCCGCCGGGGTCTGGCCCTGCTGCTGCCCGAGCCGGCGCTGCTTCTGCTGCTCGGCGATCTGCTGGCCGAACGGTACGCCCTGCCCGAGCGTGCGCACGCTGATCGCGCGCCCCTGCGTCGAGTTGGGGTCACCGGGCGCGGCCTCGGCGGGCAACGGCTGCGCGGCCCGCCCCTGGGCCCCGCGCTCGGGCGGCAGCGCGACGCCCCTGCCGGGTGTGTGGACGCCGCGCGCCGGAGTGCCTTCGGCGTACGTGGTGGGCTGCGAGGGAACACCGGCGTCCGGGCCCCCCTGCGCCTCCCCCGCCGCACCGGCGGCTGCGGGGGACGCAGCGGCGGCAGAAGCGGGAGCGGTTGGCGCTTCCGGGCCGGCGGGTGCTCCCGGAGCTGCGGGAACCCCCGGAGTGGTGGGCGCTCCCGGCGATGCGGGTGCTCCCGGGCCGGCGGGCGCTCCCGGGCCGGCGGGTGCTCCCGGGCCGGCGGGTGCTCCCGGAGCTGCGGGCGCCCCCGGCGCGTTTGGCACCCCCTGCGAGGCGGGTGCCTGACCCGGAGCCTGCCCCGGCCCAAACGCTGGCCCAGGCCCTGATGCCTGGCCCTGGCCCTGCCTCGGCAGTCGGCCCTGGCCCACCGCCTGGCCCTGTCCCTGGTCCGGCAGCTGGCCGGGCGCGGGCGCTTGGCCCTGACTCTGACCCGGCAGCTGGCCTTGGCCCGCCGCCTGGCCCTGGCCTCGGCCCGGCAGTTGGCCAGACGCAGGCGCGGACGCCTGGCCCTGCCCCTGACCCGGCAGCTGGCCGGGCACGGATGCCTGCCCCTCGCCCAACGCCTGGCCTTGGCCCTGGCCCGCCACCGGCGTCCGGCCCTGCCCCTGACCCCACGCCTGGCCGCCCTGACCCAACTCCTGCCCAGACGCCTGCCCCTGTCCCCCGCGCGACCGGCGGCGCCCCGTCGGCGCGTCGGCGGGATGGGGCTGGGGCGGGGTGTGGTCGTCGGCCGGGTGGTGCAGAGCCGCTTCGTGCTGCCCCGTGTCGTCCTGGTCCGCGGACGCGGGCGGCAGCGCGAAGACGCGCCCGCTGGGAGCCTCCTCGGCAGCTGCCCGCTCCTTGGCGGCAGCCAGCGCACGGCGACGCCGTCCCGTCGGACGTGGCGAGGCCTCGCCCGCCTCACCGGCGGCAGCACCCGGCCCGGCGACAGCCACAGCCGTCCCGACCCCGGAACCCCCGGCGGCAGCACCCTCCTGCCCGCCACCGCCCGAAGGCAGAGCGGGCGGCAACGCCAACTGCTCGTCGTTCCGTCGAGCCCGCTGCCCGGAAGCGGCAGGAGCCACCGCCCCCGCGGGAACCGGCACGCCCTGCGGCGGCACCGTCTCCCCCAGCGCCGCTGACCCGGCCGCATGCTCGGCAGCCGTCACCACGGAACCCACAGAGCCCACAGAGCCCACGGAACCCATAGAACTTACGGAGCTCGCCAGGCCCTCCGCAGGACTCGGCCGCCCACGCCGCCGCCCCGTACCACCGGAAGCCCGTGACGGTGCAGAACCCTCGCCCCCCGCAGACGCCTCCGAAGCAGGCTGCGCCCCGGCCCCGGCCCCGGCCGCCGCCTCGGCAGCGGCCCCCGCCTCAGCAGCCCGTGCCTCCGCTGCCTGCGCCGCGTCGGCCTCCGCCGCACGCCGCCCACGCCGTCGACCCGTACCGCTGGGTGAGGTCCCGACGGGAGCGTCCTCGGTACCGGCAGCACCCCCCGAAGTCCCGCCCCCCGAAGCGCCGCCGTCGGGGACCGAACTCTCCAAGAACGAGTCGACCGAGGGCCCCGCAGCCCGCCGGGCCCGCCGCCGACCGCCACCCGTAGCGGGCGAAGCCTGCGCGGGCACCACGACCGAAGAGCCGACGGAGGGGACTGAGCCGACAGAGCCGGCCGGCGCTTCGGGGGCCGCGGAAACCGCCCCGCCCCCCGCACCGATCGGCACTTCGAGAACGTACGCATTGCCGCTCATCCCCGGCACCTCATGCGTCTGCAGCACACCGCCGTGCGCTCGCACGATGCCCCGGACGATCGGTTCGTGCACCGGGTCTCCCCCGGCGTACGGACCCCGCACCTCGATGCGGACGACCTCGCCGCGCTGGGCCGCGGCCACGACGACGGTCGAATCCACGTACCCACCGGGGGCGACCATGGCCGAAGGGCCCGTACCGGCGCGTGCGTTGCCCGTGGCGTCGATGCCCGCCACGTCGGCGACCAGGTGGGCGAGCGCCGTGGCGAGCCGCCCCGGGTCCACCTCGACCTCGATCGGCGGCGCGTGCACCGCGAACTGCGCGCGTCCGGGCCCGATCAGCTCGACCGCGCCCTCGACACCGTTCGCGACGACGGCGTCCAGCATCACCTTCACGCACGACAGCTGATCCGCACCCGAGTCGAGGAGCTGGAAGCCCAGGACGTTGTCGACGAGCGTCGTGATGCGCGCGTAACCGGCGGAAAGGTGGTGAAGGACCTGATTCGCCTCGGGCCACAACTGCCCCGCGTCGTCCGCCGCGAGAGCCGACAGCTCGCGCCGCAGCTCGTCGAGCGGACCCCGCAGCGACGAACCGAGCACGGCGAGCAACTGCTCGTGCCGCGCGGCCAGAGCGTCGTACCGCTCCTTCTCGCGCTCGGAGAGTTCCTCGAACCGGTCCTTCTCGCGCTCCGCGAGCGCCGCGTACCGCTCCTGCTCGGCTGCGATCTCCTCGGCGCGCTGCTCGGCGGCGGCCGCCAGCTCCGCCGCGTGCCGCTCGGTGGCCGCCCGCAGCTCCTCCGTGCGCCGCTCCGTGGCGGCCTTCATCTCCTCCGCGTGCGCAGCGATCGCGGCCTCGTGCTCCTCGGCCAGCGCGTCGTAGGGCCGCCGGTCGGTGAACGTCATGACCGCGCCGACGAGCTGGTCCCCGTCCCGGACCGGCGCCGTCGTCAGGTCGACCGCGACCCGGTCGCCGCTCTTGGACCACAGGACCTGCCCGCGCACCCGGTGCTTGCGCCCGGAGCGGAGCGTGTCCGCGAGCGGGGACTCCTCGTAGGGGAAGGGCTCGCCGTCGGCGCGGGAGTGGAGCACCAGGTTGTGCAGCTCCTGCCCGCCGAGGTCGCTGGCCCTGAAGCCCAGTATCTGCGCGGCGGCGGGGTTGACGAGAACGACCCGCCCCTCGGTGTCGGTCCCGACGACACCCTCCGCGGCGGCGCGCAGGATCATCTCGGTCTGCCGCTGGGAGCGCGCGAGTTCGGCCTCGGTGTCCACCGCGCCCGAAAGGTCGCGTACGACGAGCATGAGCAACTCGTCACCGGTGTAGCCGTAATTGTCGTACGCGTCCCGGATGTCCTCGAGGTTCGAGCTGGTGACCTCGACGGGGAACTCGCTGCCGTCCGTACGGCGCGCGGTCATCCGCGTCGGCTTCGTACGTCCGCGCTCGTCGATGGAGTCGGGCCTGCGCATCGATCCGGGAATGAGCCGGGAGTCGAACTCCGGCAACAGATCGAGGAGCCCGCGGCCCACGAGGGCGGTGCCGGGCGTCTCGAACGCCTCCAGCGCGATCGCGTTCGCGTTCACGACGGTCCCGTTCGCGTTCACGAGGACCAACGCGTCCGGCAGCGCGTCGAGTATGGCTGCGAGGCGAGCAGCGCCTCGGGATGGCCTGCTGCTCACGACGACGCTTCCTCCCTGGTTACTGCTGCTTGCCGACTCGCCCAGGCCATCTTGCCCCGCGGCCCGCAGCGTGTCACGAGAGGGAGTCTACGGGGCGTGGTTGTGCGCGCGATGCCGGATGAGAGGGAGGTCGCACGCAGAAGATGTGAGGCTTCCGTACCGCCTGGTCACGAGGAGGTGGCGGCCGACCGGATACGACCATGGCCGGAAACCCACCCGGAAGTGGCCGAAACGGATCGCCCGGAGCGCTGGGATCGATCGTCAGGAGCCAAGCACCGGGGTCGATCGTCCGGAGCCAAGCAGCGGGGTCGATCGTCCGGAGCCAAGCAGCGGGGTCGCCCGGAGCCGAGCCCGGGCAACGTCCGGAGCCGAGCACCGGAAACGTCCGGACTCAGGCGCGGGTCTCGGGCAGTACCGGGACGAGCTTGTTCCACCGGGAGATCTCGCATCCGTTGCTGCGGTTGTACGTCGCGTCGACGGGCCGGCCGTGCCACGTTCCGGTGATGTGCGCGGTGGCGGGGCCGCCGTACTGCATGGTGCAGTTCGTGTCGGCGGGCGTGGGCGCGAACGTGTCCCTGCCCCAGGTGCCCTCGTCGAGCCGCGCGCACGCGTCCTGCGCCCGCGGGTGCGTGCCGCCCGCCGGGTGACACTCCAGCTCGAACGTCCCGTCCAGGCCCTCCCCGGCGTCGGTGACCTTCACGGTGAGCCGGTCGGGGGTCGAATCGGTCACCGGCGTCGGCAGGGGAAGGGGGCCCATGTCGGCGTGGGCGACGACGGGTGCGACGGACAGCGCGGCGACGGAGGCGGCGGCGGTGAGGACGAGACGGCGCAGCATGACGGGCTCCACTGGGTGCGGGAACCGGCCGGGGCGTCCGGCCGGGTACGCGGGACACGTACGGCTCTGCCGCGTCTAACGCCGTTGACGCCGTGACGTTGCGGGCGCGGAAAGACGCTTTGCTCTGCGGGCCGCCCGACTAGTACCGTGGAAGCCGCGATTGGTGACACGCCGCCCGGCTGTGTCATCATCTGCACGCACCCCTCGCGTTCGCGCAGGTGTGCAAGCTGGAGGCGTCGCCTAGTCCGGTCTATGGCGCCGCACTGCTAATGCGGTTTGGGACTTAAATCCCATCGAGGGTTCAAATCCCTCCGCCTCCGCTGCAAGATCCCGAAGCCCCGGTCCACTGGACCGGGGCTTCGGGCGTTTCGCCGCCGAGAAGCGCGTTTTCGCAGGTCGCAAGCGGTGTGGCAAACGGATTTCACATGGCGGCGGCGGTCATGTAATGTTCTTCCTGTCGCCGCGAACGGGCCGAAAGGCCGGGGAGCGAAGGCAAACAAAAGAAAAAACAAGCACTCGTAGCTTAACGGATAGAGCATCTGACTACGGATCAGAAGGTTGCAGGTTCGAATCCTGCCGAGTGCACACAGGTGAGAGGCCCCCGGAGATCATCCGGGGGCCTCTTGCGTTGCCCGTACAGCAGCGAAGTACAGCAACCGCCTCAGCCGGTGGCGTCCATCGCGCCGGACAGCTGGTCGAGTGCCGAGCGCACTTCTTCCTCGCTCGCTTCCGCGTAGACCTCCATCGTCATGGCGATCTGCGAGTGCCGAAGGATGCGCTGCGCCACTTTCGGATGCACCTTCAGGGCCACCAGGAGCGAGCTGCACGTGTGCCGAGTGTTCCGCAGCGGGATCACACGGAGACCGGCGCGCCGAGCCCGCAGAGCGAACATCCGGGTCATGTTGCCCGGCTCGATCGGGGTCCCGTACTTCGTGGTGAAGATCAGACCGTGCTTGTCCTGCCAGGCGTCACCGGCAGCGCTACGGTCCCCGGCTTGCTGGCCCCCACGCATCCGCAGAGCCTTGAGGCAGAGCGCGGGCAGGGGCAAGAAGTCGTCCGAGTCCTCGGTCTTGGTCTCCCGGTGCAGGATCTGGCGGCCGGCGCGCTGGATCTGGTGATCCACGTACAACTCGCCAGCATCGAAATCGACGGACTTCCACGTCAGGCCCAGGACCTCACCGCGGCGCAGACCAAGGCAGAGAACCAGCATCCACGCGGCGAACAGGTGATCATCCCGAGCGGCAGCGTCGGTGAGGAACTGGCCGGCTTCGGCGACCGACCACGGCTTGATCCGGCGGCGCCGCGGCTTGGGCACCCTCACCAGGGAAGCGACGTTCCTACTGATCTCCTCTTCGGAGACGGCATGCGTCAGGGCAGCCCGCAGGGCATCGCGGGACGCCTGGATGACCCGGCGGGACGGGTACGCCTCGCAGCAGTCCCCGACCGCGCAACACTTCCGGCGTGCCGGTGCGCGCTTCGCATCCTTGCCCTGAGCACAGCACTGGCAGACCGTCGCCAGCTTGGTCAGCCACTCACGTACGTCCCGGACGGACAGCCGATCCAGCCGCTTCGCCCCGAGGTAGGGAGCGATGTAGAGGCGCACGCAGCCCTCGTACGACACGTACGACAACGGGGCGAGGTTCGGCTTAACGATCGAGTCGAGCCAGTACGTGAGGAAGACGGACACTGTGCGATGCCGAGTGGCGACGGGTCCCTTCTTCGCTTCTGCGTGGAGGTTGAGCCACTTCTCGTGCGTCTCCTCGCGAGTCTTGCCGTAGACGTACTTCCGGGCGCGTGTGCCGTCCGGCTTGGTCACCCAGACGTAGGCCGCGTAGCCGTTCTTGTACGGGTAGATGGAGCCTTCGCCGTTGCCTCGCTTGCCGCTCACGCTGCTTCCTCCTCAGCCAGGCGGGCGCGACGCTCGACGTACTCGTCCACGTAGCGGGGAAGGATGCGACGGCTCCCCCCATCCTTGATGGAACGGATCTCGCCGGTGAGTACCAGCATCTTGGTCTTGGAGAGGCCGTAGCCGAGCATCGCGGCGACCTCCCTGGTCGTGTGCCACTTCGGTTGGATCACTGTCGTCGTCATGCTGCGGCTCCTTCCGGGACGGGTTGGTCTTGTAGGGCTTCGCGTGCGGTTTCGCGGTTGAGCTGGAGATCTCGGGCGATGGAGGCGGCGAGGGCGGATTCGCCGGGGGTGTGGCCGTGGCCGGCGTACTGCCAGGAGGCGAGGACGAGCACGGTGTCGGGTTCGTGGCCGTCGAGGCCGAGAGCTTCGCGTTCTTGGGCGGCTCGGTAATCGGCCCTGATCTGTCGCAGGGTGCCGAGGGTGGTGGAGTAGCGGCGGGACTTGGAGCTGAAGTGGCCGCGGAAGCCGAGCATGTGGGCCCAGGCGATCAGGCGCCGTTCGGGATAGAGGGGGGCGAGGTCGAAGCAGGCTTCGATGAGCCGACGGGGATGCTCGGGCAGGCCGAGGAGGTTTGCGGCTTCGCGGTTGCCGATGCGCCGGTCCACGGTGCCGGTGTTCTCGGCTGCTTTGGTGGCGTACTTGGCGACGTAGGAGGCCACGGCCTGTTCGGTGATCTCAGAGCCGTCTCCGAACGCCTTGATCGGCCGCACATCCAGTTGTCGACCCCAGCGCAGTTGCCAGCCGTACAGATATCCGGCGTCCGGGGAGGGCGGGACGGACACGGTGACGTAGGGGTGCGTCGCGGCGGTGTGGATGGCTTGTGTGAGGAGTTCAGTGGTCGCCCAGGCCGGGGGTGGGGTGTCGGGCCCGTCCGCTCCGTCGATGCGGATCACGGCGTGGAAGTGGACGGCTCCGCGCTTCTGGAATTCGGCGACCTTGCCGTAGGAGAGGCGGGCAGTCTCCTTGAACGTTTTCTGTTTGATGCCGACTTGGGCGGCGATCTCGCGGCGCAGCCGGTTGACGAAACGGTGCCACAGGTCTCCGGCGTGGTTGTTGAAGAGCACAGCGCCGGCGTA
Organism: Streptomyces sp. Je 1-332; assembly: GCF_040730185.1. Lineage (NCBI taxonomy): Bacteria > Bacillati > Actinomycetota > Actinomycetes > Kitasatosporales > Streptomycetaceae > Streptomyces > Streptomyces sp. Je 1-332. The sequence goes on along the minus strand of NZ_CP160402.1, from coordinate 3,986,720 downwards.
GTCGTACGCGCAGGGGTCGAGCGGTGTGCCGAGCTTCGGGTCGTCGTCGCGGTGGGCGGTGCCGCAGCGGCAGGCTCCGTGAGTCGGCTGGTTGTGGACGGCTCCGAACGAGGGTGCGGTGAGGGTGGCAAAGACGCGGGGGCGGTGACGGATGGTGGCGGGGATCTCGTGCCGGGTATCGCCGACGAGTCCGGCACGGATGAGGTGGTAGGTGTCGCCGGCGTAGGTCCAGGCGCAGGCCGGGCAGCGGGAAGCACGGCGGTTGCCGCACGCGATGCGCAGTCGGCCGCCGGGTTCGGTGTCGGTCGAGTAGTGGCGCAGAGTTTCGCCGGTGGTGCGGTCTTTGGTGATGGACCAGCCGGTGAGGTGGATCGGATCGGCGCAGCCGCCAGTTCGTTTGATCTGGTCCTGCCAGCGATCGAAGCGGTCGGAGCCGGCCACCTTCAGCATGTCGCCGAGGGTGGCCCTATCCAGGCCCGCCAAGGTGGCGGTGTCGCTCACGCGGCCACCTCCCACGTCGCCGAGTCGAAGCGGCGGCCACGGGTGGTGCCGGTGCCGTGGCACGCCTTGCAGTGGGCGGTGATGGTGCGCAGGTGGCCGTGCCGGTCACGGCCACCCAGGGTGACCTTGACGGAGCCGAAGCCGTCGCAGTGCCTGCAGACGCGGGCCAGGGCAGGGGTGGGCTGGGTCATGATGCTGTCTTCCTTCCGGATCGCTTGGTTCGGGCGGGAGGCGCGGCACCGGAGCGGACTGGACTTGGTGGTTGAGGCCGCTCCGGGGCCGGTCAACGGGTGCGCTTGGGCTCGCTGTTTACGAGCGAGCGGATGACGAGCGCGACGATGGCGAGCGCACCGGCGGTGATGGCGACCGCCAGGAGCATGGAGACCAGCACTGCGCCGACCACGAGAACGGCCACGGTGCCGCCGACGACCACGGTCGCCAGGGCGCCGGGGGTGAGCTGTACGGCCGGCCGGGCGGCGGTCGTCTGCGGGGCGGGAGTGTGTTGGGCGCAGGCGCACGGGGCACTGATGTGGTGCTGCGGGAAGGTGGCGCCGAGGGTGGTGATGACCGGGATGATCTCTCCGGTGGGGGTCTCGTTGACCGGTACGCGGGGCTGGAACATGAGGTGGATCTCCCTTCCGGGGCGGGTTACTTGATGGTGGGATCGATGGCGGGGGCGAGCAGGCTGTCGGCGAGGAGGTAGCCGCCGAGGAGCAGGACCATGACGAGCCAGAGCGGCGGGCGGGCGAGCTTGATGCCGAGGTAGCCGATGATCGCGAGAGCGAACCAGAGCGGGACGGACATGACCGGGTCTCCCTTGTCTGTGCGGCGGGTCAGTTCTTGATGCGGCAGCGGTGGCCCTTGGCGGCCATGCACACGGCGGAGTAGGTGACGAAGTCCGCCGACCAGCCGCACCGATCAGAGGTGCAGGAGGCGATGTACGCCTTGTCGCCGTCCCGGCCAAGGCCGCGTCCGATCTCTACGGGGCCGTAGGCCATGAGGCGCTGGAACAGGAATCCGTGCGGCATGACGTGGTCTTCCCTTCTGGATCAGGTGAGTTGGGCTGCGATCGCGTCGGCCATCGGGGCGGGGACGCCGAGGCGGGCGCGCAGGGTGTCGAGGTCGATCGGGCTGCCGGTGCGGGCCTGGTGGTCGTCGGCAAGCCGGCGGGCATGCGCTACCAGTGCGGGCGGGGCTTCCACGGCGGGCGCGGGAGCTGCTTCCGGCAGAGCTGCGGCAGGTTCCGCAGCCGGGAGTACTTCGGGCTCCGGGGCCGGTTCGCGCTCACGGGTCACGGCGATCGGCTCGGGCTCCGGGTCCGGAGTGCGGTCGACAGCCGCCGGGGGCGGTGCGGGGCTGTGGGCGAGGAGGGTGCCGCCCAGGAATGCCAGCGCGGGCCATCCGGCCACGCCGAAGCGAAGCCAGCCCGGAGGGTGGGCCAGGTCCAGGAAGCCGGCGGTGGCGACGTTGGCGCCGAGCGAGGCGACCAAGGCGACCAGGAACCAGCACCAGGCCAGCCGCGAGGGTCCGTCACTGCGCAGCCGGCGCCAGGCGGCGACGAGCAGCAGGTCGACGGAGACGGGGTAGGCCCAGGCTTTCCAGCCGGTCTGACCGGCAGCAGCGGCGAGGTCGTGCAGGTGGGCGAAGGACAGTGCTCCGGCGATCACGGCCTGTACGAGCACAGCGTCCGGGCGGATCGGAGTGTTCATGTCGCTTCACCTCCTTCAGGGTTGGGCCGGGGCGGGGCGGGGATCGAGTCCGGCCGCCCAGCCCCGGCGTTTTCAGTCGGTGAGGGCTTGGCCGGTGCCGAAGCAGCCGAGGCAGATGCCGGTCTGTTGGCCGACGACACGTTGCTGGCGGCCGACCCGAACCTTGACGGGGACTTCGCCGGTGCCCTCGCACGGCTTGCACGGCTGGGAGGCAGGCGGGCGAGCCGGGGGTTTCTTGCGGGCCATCGCCGTCACCGCTTCTGGCGTGCGGCGCCTTCGACGTGCAGGCGGGCCTTGGTGACGATCTCTTCCCGGTGCGTGATCGCGCGGCCGGTGACACCGCACGAGCACTGGAAGTTGTAGTAGCCGAAGCCGGCGTCGTAGACCTCGGTCTTGTGCTTCCTGCGCGGCAACCTCATGACGGTTTCCTCTCTGTGATCAGGCATGGAGGGGGTAGGGGCTTGGCGCGAGACGGTCGTGCCGACCGGTGGAGCGAGGGGGAGGATCAGGCGGCTTCGGCGACAGGTTCGAGGGTCGCGGGCGCCTTGAGAGAGTCGAGATCCATGACCGGCTTGAAGCGGGCCAGTTCCGGGATCTCTGGCGTGAGAGCGGCGTGCTTGTTGCAGGCGCTCACGGCTTCGCGCATCGAGGTGTGCGGGGTGCGGATGCGTGTCCACTCGCCGTTGGAGTGGCCGATCACGGCCATGCCGGGGCGATCGTTGGAGATCTGTGTGGCGGCGAACACCGCGTGCGGGGAGACGTCCCCGAAGGCCATCTTGGCCGAAGATTCGTCGTTGACGCGGTGTGCCATCCGGCCGGTGAGCTGGGCGCGGAGCATGGTGATGCCGTCGCCGAGTTCGGAGCCAAAGCGCTGTCCGTAGATGTCGAGGAAGATGCCGGCTGCGCGGCCGAGCTGGGCCAGGCGTACCAGGGCGACGATGATGCGCTCACGACGCTTCTTCTCCGCGGTCGTGGTGAACAGCGCGAGTTCGGCGATCTCGTCAATCGTGACCACCACCGGTACCGGCCGCAGCTTCTCGGGGAGGCCCCAGATGTTCGCGGTGATCTCACCGTCCGGGGTGTCCGCACTGATCCGTTGCTCGCGGCGGATGACCTGGTAGATCGCATCCATGCGGGAGACGAGGGCTTCCAGGAGATCGGCCGCATCGTCCGGGTTGTCGGCCAGTGCGGTGAACCGGCGGGCGAGCGGGGCGATCTCGACGCCTTGCTTGCAGTCGATGCCGACCAACGCGACGTGCTGCGGGGCGAGTTCCTTGATGACCTTGCGTTGGGTGACGGACTTGCCCGAGCCGACCGCCCCGAGGGTGACTGAGTGCGGCACCTGTTTGTAGTCGCGGTAGTGGACCGAGCCGTCCTCACACAGCGCCACCGGCACCCGCAGTTCACGGCGGTCGGTCTTGGCCGGCATCTGCACCAGCCGCAGCACGTCATAGCCGGTCGTGGCGATCTCCATGACGCCGGGTTTGATCTCGCGTGAGGTGACCTGGTGGACGCCGAAGGCGTGCCGCAGCCGGTCGACCGCGGCCGAGTAGTCGAAGGCGTCCTGGCCCGGCAGCATCCGAATCCGCAACCGCAGACCGGTCCGTGTCGGCTTGATCCACAGCAGGCGCGGAACGCGTTGGCGAGGCGTCTGCCAGTTGAACATGCGGGCCATCGCCAGCCGCCACCGTGAGGCCGGCTCGGTCAGGTCACAGGCGTCCATCACGGACGCGTACCGGATGCGGATCTTGATCGTGGCGAAGAGGATGCCGAAGGTCATCCAGTACCAGGCGGGGCGGCGCCACCGAAGCAGCAGCGCCAGCCCGGCAACGACCACGAGCGCGATCGTTAACCACGTCATGATCAGGCCGCCTTCACGCTCTTGGGCGCCCCGACGGTCTGTGCCGTGACCGCGACCGCACGGAAGCTGATGCCGTGCCGCTTCTGGCCGTTGAACTCGTTCTCCCACGGCCGAGCGATCAGCCCGGTGAGGGCGACCGGCGTACCCATCGTCAGCTCACCAGAGATGGCGGACTCACCGACGGTGACCTTGACGACCTCCGCATTGCCGTTCATCACGAACAGCACGTCCAGGGTCATCAGGAACTCGCCGGTCTGCCGGTCGGCCGCACGCTCCTGCGTCTTCTGGTTCGCGTACTTCGGCTGGGGAGGCTGAGCGACCATCAGGGTCGCGCCGACGGTGTCTACGGGGATCTGCTGCATCATGGAACTCCCTTGATTGAGGGGCGGGAGCGGCGGGCTGCTTGGCGGTAGGGCGCCGCTCCTGCGGTGTGTCGCGAAGCTTGAGACAGCTCCACAGGGCTCTTGCGTTCCAAACTGGTGCGCACCAACAGATTGCATCTGGTGCGCACCAGATGTCAACGCTTGCCACTGTCCGACTTCCAACTCGTCTTCTAGCGACACCTCAAGAGAACCGCGATCCTCAACTTGCCGGTAGCCAACAGGGGTTAACGCGGATGCTGTTAACCCGCTGCCGACCTGCACTGATGTGCGGCATGCTTCTGTTAACAGGTGGCGGCGCCAAGTCGAGGGCGGTACAGGTGTCCAACCGGCTACGCGAGATCCGAAAAGCACGAGGCTGGTCACAAGATCGACTGATCCGTGAGGTCGAGTTATTCGCGCATCAGCACGTGCTCGATGTGGCGTCAACGGCGAGCCTGCGCGTCTACGTCTCCGAGTGGGAGAACGGAAAGCGCCAGATCAGCGAGCGATACGCCCACATCCTGCGCCCACTCTTCGGAGTCACCGATGCGGAGCTGTTCGCCACCAACGACGGGATTGCTCCCGTTGCCGAGGCCGGCGGATACGCCGAGCTGATGAGTCGGATCGACTCCGCTCGGAGCGTCAGTACCTCCATGGTGACGACGTTCATGGATCAAACTGAGGTTCTGCGCACCCTCGATCGTCAGATGGGCGCGGCGAAGCTCGTTGACCAAATGACCGGTCATCTAACGGCGCTTGAAGATGCCCTGACCTTCGCCGTGTTGCCTGATGCCCGCCGTCCTGTAGCGCGAGCACTCGCCGGCGCCGCAACTTTGGCAGCCTGGCAGGCCCTCAGTGCCGGGTCAGTCGAACGGGCCTGGCGAAACTACGAGTTAGGAAAGCGCGCAGCGCAGGAAGCCGAAGAACCGATGTATCTGGCTCACGCCACTGCTGAGCAAGCGTATGTGCTGAACGATGGCGGCCGTCCTGAGATGGCGGTCCAACTGGTTCGGGAAGCTCAGCGCCTAGGCAGGGAGCGAACCTCACCACGCCTCCGAGCTTGGCTGTTCGCTGCCGAAGCTGAACTCTGCGCCAAGGCCAACATGCCGGATGACTGCAAACGAGCTTTGGACAGGGCCATCGCCTGCCTTCCGCCGGGAGAGGAAGACCGCGATCCGGACATGCTCAGCATCTTCCTGAACAGCAGTCACCTTGCCCGCTGGCGAGGTAACGCGCTTGCCATGATCGGTGACGGTGACGCTCTCGACAGTCTCTACACCGGGCTCCGGACGACCGATCCGACGTTCGTCCGCGCGACATCCGGAATGCGGTGCGATCTTGCGCAGGCGCACCTTGCCCGCGGGGAGTTCAGTCAGGCTCGGGAGCATCTACAGCAAGCTCGATTGCTGGCGAACCGCACGGGGTCGGTTCGACACCGCCGACGAATCGAGCAACTTACACAGAGGCTGTAGACGGTCCACCAGCACGTGAGGCCAGGACGTGGAGCAGAGCCACCAGCGTGCCCGAGCCCATCAGCTCGTCCCGAGCCATCAGGCCTGGAACGTCCGAGAGCGGCACCCAGGCGACGTGTCCCGCTTCCTCGATATCCGTGGGATCACCGACGTGTGTGGCTCCCCGGCCGACGTAGATCTCATGCGGTGAGTCGACCATGCCCACCATGGGCTGATAGGTGACCACGTGGTCCAGGGACTTCGGACGCCAGCCCGTCTCTTCCTCGAACTCGCGAAGTGCGGTCGCGTGCGGTTCCTCGCCATCGTCCACGATGCCGCCAGGCAACTCCCAACCCCACTTGTCCGGCACGAAGCGATAGCGCCAGAGCATGAGGACGCGGTCCTGGTCATCGATCACGGCAGAGATCGCTACATGGTGCAGTCGCACTACGTGATGCTCGAAGCGCTCAACGCCAGGTGGCTCGACGTCCACGAGGTCCAGCTTCACCCATCGGTTGTCGTAGACCGTGCGCTCACCGTGGATCTGCCAGGATTCGAGGCCCTCAGGGCGTTCGACACTCACGGCACGAACAGGAACGCGGTACGAGCTACGAACGTGTGACTCCAGCACGCCCTCAGCTACGAGCTTCGCCAGCACGACGCGGAGCTGTGTCCGCCCGATCTCCAGTTCCTTCTCAAGAGTGCGCTCAGAGGGCAACTTCGCACCGGGCGGGTACTTCCCCGACGCAACCCACTCGCGAATCGTGCGGTACGCCCGCGCCGACTTCGGCCCCATTCAGGCAGCAACTCCTCAGACCCCTCTGGATGACTGGACCGCACCAGCGTAGCCGTCTGGGTTGACATTCGGACAGGGCCGATGAGGAGCACGCGGACAGAGTTTCCCTACTTCATCAAGGCTCGCTGCGCTCGCGGCCGCCAGAGTCAGCCGCGAGCTTCAACCACCCCTGGCCTGGATCTTCCGTCCCTGGTGACGCGGGAGAAGCCCGCCGGGTACCGCCGCCGCGATCCGACCTAGGGAGGGAAGAAGAACCAGCAGCATCCGTAGGCCCGAGAAGCGCACGCCGAAGAACACCCCCATTAAGACCACCAGGCACGCGCCACCCACCGAAGTCGGGATCGATCCAAGGACCGAGGGGCCGCGCACAGCGCGGGGGCGCCGGCCGGCCGCCGCCCGCCGCTTCCATGTCTACGCCACCAGCTGCGCGCGCCGTCCGTCCGTCGCCCCGGCAGCGGCCAAAACCAAGCACGGAGCCACAGGGGCACAGGGGATTGCCGCACAGCAGGCCACAGAGAGCTTTGTGTTACCGATAAGGCCGGATCGCGGCGGCGGTACCCGGCGGGCAAACCCACTACCTGGGCCGTTGCCCCGTGGCTGGGGCGGTCGGCTCCACGGCTTTACGCAGCCACTTTGGGGCGAGCCTCGAAGATCATGGCCCCAACGTCGTGCTTTAACGGGCAGGTCCACAGACTGCCCGACTCGCCGGAAGCTTAAGGGGCCATGATCACTCGCCCCAAAGCAGCTCCCGCCCAAAGCCGCTCCACCGACCGCGTTCATCTCTGCGAACCATGGCCAGCCAAGGAGTGGAGGGAGAGCCCTTGATCCCAAACTGTGTCAACACGGCTCATGACCCAACGAGGGGGAAATGTACGTTTCGTTCCGACTAGCGACCTGGTCGCTTTATTTAGTTTCTCTCTCGCCGTGCGTAGCGTCTGACCAGGTCTCCCCGTCGCTTCGATACCAGTGAAGACCAGTGAGGACCAGCTAGGACCAGTGGGGGCCAGCGGCTATAGTCTGGGTATTAGTACAGCGAGGTAAATCCTCCGCTGCTACTTCCACAGTAGAAACGTGGCATAGCACTGATCACAAGCGGGCTCCAAGCAGAGTGGCCCGGCTCTGGTCTCTGACCACCAGAACCGGGCCGAAGCGTGGAGTCGTTGAGCGGGTCCGGCCGACTACCTAACGGCCGGGCCCGCTCTGCTTGGCCCTGCCACATCGTCCGGCGTACCGATCTACGTTTGGCGCACTATCGCGCCAGCTGCTCCACACAGCCTGCGAGTGCCGTGATCGCGGAGAGCACTACGACTAGAATCTCGGCCTTCGTGGGGCCGCGTTTCGGGTCGCGCTCCGACTCTTCTGGATCGTCCGGCTTTCGCAGATCTGCCATGTCACACTTCCAGTCCGGTAGTGCTAAACCCCTGGCGTGCGTGGGGTCTTCGGCGCCGAGGGCCGAAGTTCGTGGTGGACCGGAAGTCGACGGCAAAAGCATATAGGTAGGCGCTGACAACACGTGCCTGTCAGGGTCAAGGCGACCTCCGCGAAGGCGACTTAGGGCGCTGTCGCCAGCGTCTCGCCTCGAAGCGGGATGCAGTCCTTGCAGAGCAGCGACCACTACATGGGCGTAGGCAACGAGCAAGTAGTGGACAGACATGAAGGCATCGATCTCACCGCGCGCGCCGTATCGCATCTCCGCGTAGTACTCGGTGTGCCCCGTCAGCACGACGACGTTGTCCACCACGCGGTAGCGCCTGCGGAAGTTGGGTCCCGAGCGAGCATGATGAAGGGCCCCCGACCGATGTTCCTGGTCAGGGGTCTTAAAGCTGTGCGGTGGGTGTGGGACTTGAACCCACGGTGACTCTCGCCAGGATGGTTTTCAAGATCGAGCATGGTGTGGATTGACCGACAGGACTTTTAGACCTCTCGGGACCCACTACTCCCACAAAGCTCAATCCTGTACCGTAAATGTCACGGCAAGTCGTGTACGCCGATCCGCAGCAGCATGCGCCCACGTCGCAAGCAGCACTGACGGTCAAGGCCCTCGGGGCCCACGCTCAACTTCTCGCCCCAGGCATCAGCCTCGATCCGGCGAGTACGTGGGGCTTGCTGAGGTTTGGAAGAGCTATGCCCAAGCAGGGCAACAACTCCCTGAAGCAGAAGGCCCGTCGGCTAGCCCGCTGCGAGTGCATCCCGTACAGCGAAGCGTTGGCGCGTTTGACGACGCCGGCCTATGACTCGGATTGCGCCCCAACCAGCCACAACCAGCTCGTGGCCAATGTGGCGATGTCCAGGGTCAAGCTCGACCGGATGCTCGCCGACATGGTGATGCCGAAGGTGAAGCTCGACCGGATGCTCGCCGACGCGGTGATGCCGAAGGTGAAGCTCGACCGGATGCTCGCCGACGCGGTGATGCCGAAGGTGAAGCTCGACCGGATGCTCGCCGACATGGTGATGCCGAAGGTGAAGCTCGACCGGATGCTCGCCGACATGGTGATGCCGAAGGTGAAGCTCGACCGGATGCTCGCCGACATGGTGATGCCGAAGGTGAAGCTCGACCGGATGCTCGCCGACATGGTGATGCCGAAGGTGAAGCTCGACCGGATGCTCGCCGACATGGTGATGCCGAAGGTGAAGCTCGACCGGATGCTCCCCGACGCGGTGATGCCGAAGGTCAAGCTCGATTCGCCTCTGCGCTAGGAGCCGTACAGCAGCGAAGTACAGCAACCACAGCAACCGGACCCGTCCCGTAGCGCACTCGTAGACCCGAAGTGCGGCCTGTATAGCCGTCACTGACCGTTCTACTTAGAGCTACGGATCAGAAGGTTGCAGGTTCGAATCCTGCCGAGTGCACAGCAGTCCAGAGGCCCCGTGGAGAGATCCACGGGGCCTCTGGCGTTCGGCCGGGCGTTTGGCCTGGCGGTTTCGTGGTCCCGTGGGGGTTGTTCCGTGGGAAGGCGGGGCGCGTCGCAGAGGGTGGAGCGTAGCCTTTTCGATACGGAACGTGGCCGTCTTTCGAGAGCTGTCCGTCTTCGGGGGCGGGGGCTCGGCGATGGAGTACCGGGTGTCTGTGAAGGAATTGCTCGTCGGTCTTGAGAGGGCCGTGGAGCCTGGGGAGCACCGTGTGTGGGCGGTGCGGTGCGCGCGAGCGCTCGGGTTGGACGGGATCGCCGTCTCCCTGCGCTGGGGGGCGGAGCTGGTCTGGTTCAGCGACGAGACCAGCGCGCGGCTGGAAGACGCGCAGTTCACCTTGGGGCAGGGGCCCGGGGTGACGGCGGACTTCAGTGCGGTGCCCTGTCAGGTGCCGGACGTCGGCGCGTACGCGAGTGAGCGGTGGCCGCAGTTCGCCGCCGAGGCCCAGGCCATGGGCGTCGCCGCGGTGTTCGTCTGGCCGGTCAGGACGGGAGCGGCGCGGTTCGGGTCGCTGACCGGTTACCGCAAGGGCCCGGGGCCGCTGACCACGGGGCAGGCGGCGGACGGGCTGCGCGTGGCCGACGCGCTGGCAGGACGTCTGCTGGCCTGGCAGCCGGGCGAGGAGACCTTCCACGATGGGCACGACGGCCACGATGGGCGCGATGAGTCCGGTGGCGCCGGCGTGGTCGATCTGCACTGGGCCGAAGTGCATCAGGCCACGGGCGTCCTCAGCTGTCAGCTCGGTGTGCCGGTGGAGGAGGCGCTGGTCCGTATGCGGGCCCGGGCCTTCGCGTCCGGTCGCCCCCTGACCGAAGCCGCCCGCGAGATTCTCCGGGACCTGCCATCGTGAACCTGCCGTCAGGCGCCGCCCCTTGGAGGGTGCCTTCGCGCCGAGGAGTTGAGGCATGAGCCGAGAACGAAAGATCGCCGAGACCTTTGTAGAACTGGCCGACACCCTGGTCGCGGACTTCGATGTCATCGACTTCCTCCAGCAACTGACCGTCCGCTGCCGCGACATCTTCGCCGTGGCCGACGCGGCGGTCCTGCTCGCCTACCCGGGCCCGCAGCTCTACAGCCCCGCCCCCTGCGACCCCAGCCCCGCCCTGCTCAAGGTGCTCGAGCTGGCGCTGACCGGTGGCCCGGCCCTGGACGCCTACGAGGGCTCCGCCGCCGTCAGCCCCGGTGATCTCTCCCACCCCCGGGTCACCTGGCAGGATTTCAGCAGGCTGGCCCGCGAGGCCGGTTACACCTACGCCAGTGCCGTCCCCATGCGACTGCGCGAGGAGACCATCGGCAGCCTGCTGCTCCTGCGCGGCACGGACAGTCCGCTGCCGGCCGACGACCTCGCCATGGCCCAGGCCTTCGCCGACGCGGCCACGATCGGCCTGCTCCACGCCCGTTCCCTGCGACGCACCGAAACCGTCAACGAACAGCTCAGCGCCGCCCTGCACAGCCGCATCGTCATCGAGCAGGCCAAAGGCTTCCTCGCCGCCCGGCGCAACATCTCCGGGCGACGCCTTCACCGCCATGCGCGGTCACGCCCGCCACCATCGCCTCCTGCTCACCGACGTCGCGCGCCACGTCGTCGCGACCGGCAGCCTCCCCGAACCACCTCTGCCGCCGCCGCGACCCGCGTCCCCTCCCCGACGCCCTGCCGAGGGTGCGGCAACGACGCGCGACGAGTAGGGCCAGGCGGGCCAGGCGGGTGGGGCGGGTCAGGCCGAGGCCTCGACGGTCGTCTCGTCCGTCGGAGCCGTCTGTGGCCGGGTGACGATGTTCTCCGGCTCCCGTACGACGGGGCGGGGCCTGGCCGGCATTCCGAGCAGCGGGTGGGCGACGCCCCAGGCCGCGCCCTTGCAGACCAGTTCCTTGTAGACGGCGGCGAAGCGTCCGGTCAGGGCCGCCTTGACCGCGCGGTCGTCGGCGGTGACGTACTGGATCAGGCCGTTCCTGCGGCCGAGGGAGATGCACTGGTTGAAGTAGCGCATCGGCGTCTTCGGGATCTTTCCGCCGGTCAGGCGGGCCGCGATGGCGTCGGCGGCCTGCCATGCCATCGGGGTGCCGGTGGCGCACGACATCCGCAGCGGCTTGTCGCCGGGGCCCATCGCCATGGCCGCGTCGCCGACCGCGTACACGTCCGGGTGCGAGACCGAGCGCATGGTCCTGTCGACCACGATCTGGCCGCTGTCGGTGACGTCCAGGCCGGTGGCCTCCGCGATCGGGTGGACCGCGAAGCCGGTGGTCCACAGGGTGACCGCGGCCGGGATGGAGGTGCCGTCGGCGGTGGTGACGTGGTCGGCCCGTACGCCGGTGACGGCCGTCTGCTCGTGCGCGGTGATGCCGAGAGCGGCGAAGACCTGCCGCACGTGGCCGCGGCCCTTGGGCGAGAGCCAGTCGCCGAGTCCGCCGCGTGCGGCGATGGCGACGTCGAGGTCCGGGCGTGCCTCGGCGATCTCGGTCGCGGCCTCCAGGCCGGTGAGGCCGCCGCCGACGACGACCACGGTCTCTCCGGCGCCCAGGCCGGCCAGGCGCTCGCGCAGCCGGAGCGCTCCGGGGCGGCTCGCGATCTCGTGGGCGTGCTCGGCGGTGCCGGGGACGCCCTGGGCGTTCCAGCCGCTGCCGAGGGCGTACACGAGGGTGTCGTACGCCAGTTCCTCGGCGCCCTGCGTACCGCTGACGGGGGCGACGGAGACGGTCTTGCGGTCGACGTCGACCTTGGTGACCTTGGCGAGCTTCAGTTCGACGCCGGTGTCCGCGAACATCTCGCTGAAGGGCCGGGGCGTGAGCTCCTGGCCGGCCGTCAGCTGGTGCATCCGGACGCGCTCGACGAAGTCGGGCTCGGGGTTGACGAGAGTGATGGCGACGTCCTCGCGGCGCAGCCGCTTGGCGAGACGCCCGGCGGCGATGGCTCCGGTGTAACCGGCTCCGATGACGACGATGCGGTGCTGCTGCATTTTCCTGCTCCTGTCATCAGCTCTTCAGCGGGTTTCGCCTCTTGAACCGGACAGCCCGGCGATTCCTGACAGGTGCGTGGTGTGAAGCAGCTCACACCCTTGAAGGGCGTGCGGAGGGGTGTCAGAAGGCTTTGAGCAGGGGGTCCCCGTGGTCCGTCGCCGCCCACTGCTGGGTCGCGCGTTCGAGCTTGTCGGGGTTGACCTGATTGCGGAACGCGACGATGCCGTCGGTGGTGATCTCCAGGCACATGACGCCGACGACCCGGCCCTCGACGGCCACCACCACGGCGGGGCCGCCGTTCGCGGTCGTGGCCCAGACGTCCGGGGAGCCGCCGACGTACGCGCGCTTGGCCTCGCTGGGCCTGAACAGGCCCCGCATGAACGTCGCGACCGCGACAGCGCCCTCGAACGCCTTGGCGCGCGCGGGGACCTTGCCGCCGCCGTCGCCGATGGAGATGGCGTCCTGCGTGAGCAGCCGCACGAGCGGCTCGGTCCTGCCGCTGGTGGCGGCCGCGAGGAACTCCTCGACGATCCGCTGGGCCGTGGCCTCGTCGATCTCCGTGCGGGCCTTGCCGTCCGCGACGTGCTTCTTGGCGCGGTGGAAGATCTGCTGGCCCGACGCCTCGGTGATGTCGAGCATCTCGGCGATTTCCCGGTGGGAGTGACCGAAGGCCTCCCGCAGCACGTACACCACTCGTTCGTTGGGCGAGAGGCGCTCCATGAGGGTGAGCACGGCGTACGAGACGGATTCGCGCTGCTCGGCGGTGTCGGCGGGGCCGAGCATCGGGTCCCCGGCGAGCAGGGGCTCGGGCAGCCACTGGCCCACGTAGGTCTCGCGGCGGGCGCGGGCCGAAGTGAGCTGGTTGAGGCAGAGGTTGGTGAGGACCTTCGTCAGCCAGGCCTCGGGGACCTCGATGCGCTCGACGTCGGCGGCCTGCCAGCGCAGGAAGGTGTCCTGGACGGCGTCCTCGGAGTCGCTCGCGGAGCCGAGGAGGCGGTAGGCGATGGCCTCCAGGCGCGGCCTGGCGGCCTCGAACCGCTCGACGTCGTTCATGGTCAGAGCCATGCTTTGGATCCTAGCTCGCAGGCTGCTTCCGGGGTGGGCGTTGCCGCGGGGGCGTTCCCGTGGGGGCGTTGCCCCGGGGGTCTCCGCCGGATACGCCTCCCGTGGGCCGGGGCGCTGGCCACGCGAACAGGGCTCCCGGAAGCGTCACTTGGCGGGGCGCGGCAGGCACGCGCTCGGCACCAGAGGCGCAGAGGAGGGGGCCGGGCTGGGAAGGGCAAGGGGGAGCTTTGGCGGCTCTGCGGTGCCGGTCGGCCCGGAGGTCGTGGGGTCGTGACGATGCCGGTCGGCCCGGAGGCCGTGGAGTCGTGACGATGCCGGTCGGCCGGGGGGCCGGGTTACGCGAGACTGGGGCCATGGAGTGGCGTATCGCGGGGTTGAGCTGGGCGGATGCGGAGCGGCCCGCCCTCGTGTGGGAGCGGGGGGACGTCAGCCCGCTGGTCGTGGGGCGGCGGCTGGGTTTCCGGGCCGTCGGGCGGCGGGAGTGCGTGGGGGCGCGGGGCAATCCCTGTCCGGTGGCCGCTGCCGTGCCGGGGCGGGGGACGCAGGCCCGGTGCGCCGAGTGCGCGCGGCTGGACCGTGCGCACTCGGTGGCCGCCGACACCATCGCCGACGATCCCCGGACCTACCGCGTCTACCTCGCGTGGTTCGGGCCGGGCCTTGTGAAGGTGGGCCTCACCCGCGAGGAACGAGGCCCCGCCCGCCTCCTCGAACAAGGGGCCGTGGCCTACGTCTGGCTGGGGCGGGGCCCCTTGATGGCCGCGCGGCGGGCCGAGGAGCTGTTGCGGGTCGCGCTCGGGGTGCCTGACCGGATCTCGTACGCGAGGAAGCGGGCCGTCAGGGCGGCGCTGCCGGAGGCGGAGGAGCGGCGGCGTGAGTTGGAGCGGACGCACGGCTTCGCCCTCGGGCTCGAAGGCTGGCCCGAATCGCTGGAGCGGCTGTCCCTCGGGGTCGTGGACCACGGGGAGACGTTCGGCCTCGAACGCCTCGCGGGCAACGGCGCCTTCGCGGTCACCGAGCTGGTGGACGGCGGGGTGGTGCGGGGGGATCTGTTGGCGGTGGCCGGTCCGGACATCTGCCTGGCCGACACCGGCCGCCTCATCGTGCTGGACAGCAGGCTGCTGCGGGGGTGGCGGCTTGAGGGGGCGAAGGGGGAGGGGGTGAAGGGGGAGGGGCGTACGACTGTTCCCGTACGGGAGGTTCCTGTGGCCCAGGGGGGTCTGTTCTGAGCGCCCGACTCCTGCGGAATCCTCCGCCACCGCTCGCCGGCCTGGATCGACGGCTCACACCCTCGAACAGCCGCCGGTGCCGCCCGAGTTACGGACGTCTCGCCCATCGGCCGCCACGGACCGACGAACTCGCGCTCCGTGTCCGAACTCGCCTCAGCCGAGGCCGCGGTGGGCGGACCACAGGGTTCCGGCGCGGCCGGCCGCCTCGGCGATCAGAGCTGCCAGTTCTGGTTCGTCGGGTACGGGGAACGACACGTAACCGCCCCGACCACCGGCTACTGGTCGGCCGTACGCCTTCGCTGCCAGGTGGCCGTCCGGGAGAAGTCGGATGGTGACTGTGGTCAGTTGGAACTCGACGTCACGACGAGTGTCCGTCCAGCGGAGCGCCTCAGGGATCGTGACGTTGATCGCCAGAGCACTCACTTCCAGGTCGCTGCTCATGAACGGATGCTCTCACGCGGGGCGCTCGGGCGGCCGGTCAAGTCGACTGCAAGAAAATCCCACTCGTCCGCCGCTTTTCGCGTGCGTTCGTGGGACTTTCCTGCATCGGAGCTGCTCAGCGCAGCCTGAGCCCTCTGCTCTCCGCCACCCGCAGCGCGTCCTGCAGCGCTTCGGCCAACCGCTCGGCCAGGTAACGGAGTTCGCCCTCGGGAGCGTCGGCGAGCATGCCGCGCGCGTACGTGAGCAGCTCGCCGCCCATGCCGAGCTGGACGGACTCCATGGCGTCGGCCACCCGGGACACGGGGCCCGTGGCGTCGCCGATCAGGTAGCAGGGCTTGCCCTCGGGGCCCGGCCAGGGAAGCAGGCGGGCGGGGCTGAAGAGGTCGTCGTCGGCAGTCATCAGGCGACCTCCACGCCGTGGATCCAGTACGGGCCCGGGGTGTCCAACCCGAAGGTGGCCAGGACCAGTTCGCGGAGGCGGCTGTGCTGTTCGTGGGCGGTGAGGTAGGGGCGTACGAGGCGGGTCGCCTCACCGGCCAGGCGGAGCAGGGCGTCGAGGCCGTAGCGGCTGCGGGGGGCTGCCGGTTCGGGGTTCGGTTGCGCTGGCGGTACGGGGGTGGTTGCCGTGGGTACTGGGCGGGGGATCAGGAGGAGTCTCACCCAAGCGGTGAGGCGGCGGATAAGGTCGGGCATGTCGTCAGCTCCTTGCTATGGCTGATGGCCACGCCCCCGGACGGTTGCGCCCGTCGCGGGGGTCTTTGCTTTCGTCACGGTATCGAAGGTTCACCGAGCATGCTAGGGCTAACTGAGCAATCCCATGAATCGCACTGGAGTGCATGGCATGCCCATCATGGCGTGGTGATGGAATTCGCCCCAGACAAGGCTCGCTGGCGCCAAGTGGCCGAGGTGATCCAAAACCGGATTGCGGACGGCACGTATCCCCCGCGCAGCCGTGTGCCGTCCGTCGTGCAACTCATTGCCGAGTTCGGCATCGCCCATGCGACCGCGCACAAAGCGCTCACGGGCCTACGCGCAAAAGGGCTGACCTACACCGAGCCGGGTCTCGGCTCTTTCGTCTCCCCTGCTTCCCGGTCAGAGGGACTCGCTGAGGGCGAGGACACCCAGCCTGTCTGGCGCCAGGTCGCCGCAACCATCACCGCGCGTATCGCCGACGGCAGCTATCCCGTGGGGGCGCGAGTGCCGTCCACACTGGAACTGTCCGCCGAGTTCGAGATCGCGACATCCACGGCTCAGAAGGTGCTTGCCCACCTCAAGAACGAGGGGCTCGTGCGTGCCGAGGTCGGCCTCGGCTCGTTCGTCGCCGAGCGGACCGAGGAGCCTAGCCAGTAGCTCAAGGCCCGGGCGGCTAAAAACCGCGGCGACATCCCAGGCCCGGCAGCAGCCCAGCCCAGGCGGAGCACCCGACCCCAGCGGAGCAACCCACCCCCCAGGAGCCCCCCAAGAGCCCCGGCACCCCACCCCCGTTTCTCAGGGAATTCACAGGTTCCCGCAAGACCCCTCTCAGGGCCGCCCCGCAGGCTCTGTGGCATGACTACGACCTCGCCCCAGGGGCGTACCGAACTGCTCAGGGCGGACGGGAGTCCCGTTCGCGTGCTTGTTGTCGATGACGAGGTGTCGTTGACCGAGCTGCTCTCCATGGCCCTGCGCTACGAGGGCTGGCAGATCCGCAGCGCCGGGGACGGTGCCGGCGCGGTGCGTGCCGCCCGTTCCTTCCGGCCCGATGCCGTCGTGCTCGACATGATGCTGCCCGACATGGACGGCCTCGCCGTCCTCGGGCGGCTGCGGCGTGAGCTGCCCGACGTGCCGGTGCTGTTCCTGACGGCCAAGGACGCCGTCGAGGACCGGATCGCCGGGCTCACCGCCGGGGGCGACGACTACGTCACCAAGCCCTTCAGCCTGGAGGAAGTCGTGGCGCGGCTTCGCGGGCTCATCCGTCGGGCGGGGGCCGCCGACCGGCGCAGTGAGTCGGTTCTCGCCGTGGGGGACCTGACCCTCGACGAGGACAGCCACGAGGTGACGCGGGGCGGGGACTCCATCCACCTCACCGCCACCGAGTTCGAGCTGCTGCGCTTTCTGATGCGCAATCCGCGGCGCGTGCTCAGCAAGGCGCAGATCCTCGACCGCGTGTGGAACTACGACTTCGGGGGCCAGGCCAACGTCGTCGAGCTCTACATCTCGTATCTGCGAAGGAAGATCGACGCCGGGCGTGAGCCGATGATCCACACCCGCCGCGGCGCCGGGTATCTGATCAAGGCCGCCCCGGCGGTCGAGGTGGCCGCCGCCTCATGAGTGGTGAAGCGGTGAAGCGGTGAAGCTGTGAACCGGCGGTCGCAGCCGCGGTCGCTGCGGGCGCGGCTCGTCGTCTCCGCGGTGGCGCTGATCGCCGTCGTCTGCGCGGTGATCGGCACGGTGACGACCATCGCGCTGCGTTCCCATCTGTACGAACAGCTGGACGGCTCGCTCGGCGCCGTGGCCATGCGCGCGTCGGGGCCGATGCTCAAGCCCGGTGAGGGAGAGGGTGAGGGTGGGGGCGAGGGTGTTCCTCGTGGCTTGTCCGAGGGCTCGGATGATCCGCTGCGCTTCGTTTCCAAGGGACCGCAGGAGATCGGCACCATAGGCGCCGTCGTCGAGGACGACGGTTCCGTGGGCCAGGCACTGGTCAGCAAGGACAGCGACAGCGGCGACGTGGCGCCGCGGACCGAGCAGCTCGACGCGGGGCAGTCCGCCGCGCTCGGCTCGGTCCCGCGTGACGGGCACGCCCACAACGTCGACATCCCGGGCCTTGGCGCGTACCGCGTCGAGTACACGACCGGTCCGCACGGCGACTTCCTCGTCGGCATCCCCACCGCCAAGGTGCAGAACACCCTCAACACGCTGATCATCGTCGAGGTCAGCGTCACCGCCGCGGGCCTGGTCGCCGCCTCGCTCGCCGGTGCCGCCATGGTCGGTGTCGCGCTTCGCCCGCTGCGCCGGGTCGCGGCGACCGCGACCCGGGTCTCCGAACTCCCTCTGCACAGCGGCGAAGTGACGCTCTACGAACGCGTTCCGGACGCCGGGTCGAACACCGAGGTCGGGCAGGTGGGCGCCGCGCTCAACCGCATGCTCGACCATGTGCACTCCGCGCTGCACGCGCGCCAGGAGAGCGAGACGCGGGTACGTCAGTTCGTCGCGGACGCCAGCCATGAGCTGCGTACGCCACTGGCGTCGATCCGCGGATACGCCGAACTCACCCGCAGGGGGCGGGAGTCGACCGGCCCCGACACGCGCCACGCGCTCGGCCGGATCGAGTCCGAGGCCCAGCGGATGACCGGGCTCGTGGAGGATCTCCTGCTGCTCGCCCGGCTCGACGAGGGGTGCGGTGGTGGGGCCGCCGACGGCCCGGGGTCCCGACTGCCGCTCTCGTATCAGAGCACTGATCTCTCACCGCTGGTCGTGGACACCGTCAGCGACGCGCGCGCAGCAGGACCCGAGCACATCTGGTCCCTGGAGCTGCCCGACGAGCCCGCGCTCGTCCTCGCCGACGCCGCCCGCCTCCACCAGGTCGTCGTCAATCTCCTCGCCAACGCTCGTACGCACACCCCACCGGGCACGAAGGTCACCGCGCGCGTGCGGCTGGCGGGTCCCGCCCTCTGCCTGGAGGTCGAGGACGACGGCCCCGGCATCGCCCCCGCCCTCCTCCCCCACGTCTTCGAACGCTTCGCCCGCGGCGACGCCTCACGCTCCCGCAACGCCGGGTCCACCGGCCTCGGCCTGGCCCTCGTACAGGCCATCGTCGCGGCGCACGGCGGCGGTGTGACAGTGGACAGCGTGCCGGGACGGACGGTCTTCACGGTGACGTTGCCCACGGACTTCGCGGTGACGTTGCCCACGGACTTCACGGTGACGCCGCCTACGGAATCCGTGCAGGTCAGCGGCTCCGGATGGCACTCACAGGCGGGCCACAGGCTCACCACACAGCCCTGACAGACCACTTGGCGAATGTCGGTGCCATGCAAACCGACTCTTCTCCGGGCGGCGCTTGCTCGGTCCCTCTGCCCGCGCGGGCCCACCTTCCCGCCGGACGGCGCGGCGTGCCCGTCCTGGACATCGTGATCCCCGTCTACAACGAGGAGAAGGACCTGGGGCCGTGCGTGCGGCGCCTGCACGACCACCTCGTCCGCACCTTCCCCTACCCCTTCCGCATCACCATCGCGGACAACGCGTCCACGGACCGCACCCCCGAAGTGGCGGCGCGACTCGCGGCGTCGAGCGAAGAGGTCCGCTGCACGCGGCTCGAGCAGAAGGGGCGCGGGCGCGCCCTGCGCGCCGTGTGGTCCGCCTCGGACGCGCCCGTCCTCGCCTATATGGACGTGGACCTGTCCACCGACCTCAACGCGCTGCTCCCGCTGGTGGCCCCGCTGATCTCCGGGCACTCGGACCTGGCGATCGGCTCCCGGCTCGCGCGCAGCTCGCGCGTGGTGCGCGGCCCCAAGCGCGAGTTCATCTCGCGCTCGTACAACCTCATCCTGCGTGGCTCCCTGCACGCCCGTTTCTCCGACGCCCAGTGCGGGTTCAAGGCGATCAGGGGCGACGTGGCGGGGGTGCTGCTTCCGCTGGTCGAGGACACGGGGTGGTTCTTCGACACGGAGATGCTGGTGCTCGCCGAGCGTGCGGGGCTGCGCATCCACGAGGTGCCGGTCGACTGGGTCGACGACCCGGACTCCACGGTCCACCTGGTCAGGACGGCCACGGACGACCTCAAGGGGGTGTGGCGGGTGGGCAGGGCGCTCGCGGTCGGCGCGCTCCCGCTCGACCGCCTCGCGCGCCCCTTCGGGGACGACCCGCGCGACCGCCAACTGACCGGCGTACCGGGCGGACTCGCGCGCCAGCTGGTCGGCTTCTGCGTCGTCGGCGCGCTCTCCACGCTCTTCTACCTCCTCCTGTACTCCGGCTTCCGTACGTTCTCGGGCTCGCAGGTGGCCAACGCCCTCGCCCTGCTCGTCTCGGCGGTCGCCAACACGGCCGCCAACCGCCGGCTGACCTTCGGGGTGCGCGGCCGGGACCGCGCGATGCGCCACCAGGCACAGGGCCTGGTCGTGTTCGGTATCGGGCTCGCCCTGACCAGCGGTTCGCTCGCCGCGCTCGGCGCCGCGTCGGGCGACCCGGCCCACTCCACGGAACTCGCCGTGCTGATCGCCGCCAACCTCGCGGCGACGGTGCTGCGGTTCCTGCTCCTGCGCGCCTGGGTCTTCCCGGAGCGCCGCTCGGAGGCGGCACCACCGCCCGACGCCTCGTCCTCGTACGAGCTCACCTACGCACACGACCCGAGGAACGCACGATGACGACGACTTCCCACGCGTCCCCACCCGTGCCCGCGCCACCACACGCCCCACCGGGCGCGCGGGCCCACCGGAGCGCGCGCACCCTGCCCGCGCGGCTCTGGCGCGGACGCCCCGACGACCCGCGCTGGGCACGCCCCGCCTTCCTGGGGCTGCTGCTCGCGACCGCGGTCCTCTACTTCTGGAATCTGAGCGCGTCCGGTTACGCCAACTCCTTCTACTCCGCGGCCGTCCAGGCGGGCAGCCAGAGCTGGAAGGCGATGTTCTTCGGCTCGCTCGACGCGGGCAACGCGATCACCGTCGACAAGCCCCCGGCCGCGCTCTGGCCGATGGCCCTTTCCGTACGCGTCTTCGGGCTCAACTCCTGGGCGGTCCTTGCCCCGCAGGTGCTCATGGGGATCGCGACGGTGGGTGTGCTCCATGCCGCCGTACGCCGCCGCTTCAGCCCGGCGGCCGGACTCATCGCCGGCGCCGTGCTCGCGCTGACGCCCGTCGCGGCGCTGATGTTCCGGTTCAACAACCCGGACGCGCTGCTCGCGCTCCTGATGACCGTCACCGTGTACTGCGTCCTGCGCGCCCTGGAGCACGGCCGCACCAAGTGGCTGGTGTGGGCGGGCGTCGCGGTCGGTCTCGCGTTCCTGGCCAAGACGCTGCAGGCGTTCCTGATCCTGCCTCCGCTGGCCGTCCTGTACGCGGTGTGCGCGCCGGTTCGGCTGGGCAGGCGCCTCGGTCAACTCGCCCTCGCCGGGCTCGCGATGGTCGTCGCGGGCGGCTGGTGGGTGGCGATCGTGGAGCTGTGGCCCGCGTCCTCACGCCCGTACATCGGCGGCTCGCAGAACAACTCCTTCCTTGAACTGACCTTCGGCTACAACGGCCTCGGCCGCATCAACGGCGAGGAGACCGGCAGCGTCGGCGGGGGCGGTGGCCCCGGCGGTGGCGGAGGCGGCGGGCAGTGGGGCGAGACCGGGCTCGGGCGGATGTTTGACTCGCAGGTCGGCAGCCAGATCTCCTGGCTGATCCCGGCCGCGCTGATCCTCCTCGTCGGCGGCATCGTCCTCACCTGGAAGGCCCGCAGGACCGACACCGCGCGCTCGGCGTTCGTGGCGTGGGGCGGCGCGCTCCTGATGACGGCGGCCGTCTTCAGCTTCATGGCGGGGATCTTCCACCAGTACTACACGATCGCCCTCGCCCCCTACGTCGCGGCGCTGATCGGCATGGGCGCCACGGTCCTGTGGGAGGAGCGCTCCAAGTGGTGGGCGGGTGCGCTGCTCGGCGTGAGCGTGGCGGTCACCGCGTGGTGGGGGTACGTCCTGCTCGGCCGGACTCCCGACTACGTGCCGTGGCTGCGGTGGGCGGTGCTCGTCGGCGGCCTCGTGGGCGCGCTCGGGGTGCTGCTCGCGGCCAGGCTGGGGCGTCAACTGGCCCTGGCGGCAGTGGTGCTGAGCCTCGCGGCATCCGTGGCGGGGCCGGTCGCGTACACCCTGTCCACCGTGAACAGCGCGCACACCGGCTCGATCGTGACCGCGGGCCCCGCGGCGGCGGGCGGCAGGGGCGGACCTGGCGGCGGCCCCGGTGGGGGTGGCCGGGGCGGAGGCGGTGGGGGGATGCAGCCGCCGGGGCAGCAAGGGCAACAGGGGCAGCCGGGGCAGCAGGGGCAGCCGGGCCAGCAGGGCGGCAATGGCATGCGGCCCCCGGGTCAGCAAGGGCAGCAGGGCCAGCAAGGCCAACAGGGGCAGAAGCAGGGCAACATGCCGGGCGCCGGTGAGCGTGGCCTCCGGGGTGGAGGCGGAGGCGGTGGTATGGGCGGCCTCCTGAACGGCACCCAGGTCAGCAGTGAGGCCAAGAAGCTCCTGGAGAACAACGCCTCGGACTACACCTGGGCCGCGGCTGCCATCGGCTCGCAGAACGCCGCGAGCTACCAACTCTCCACCGGCGAACCGGTGATGGCCATCGGCGGCTTCAACGGCAGCGACCCGTCCCCGACCCTCGCCCAGTTCAAGCAGTACGTCGAGGACGGAAGGATCCACTACTTCATCTCGGGCGGCGGCACGGGCGGCGGCGAGGGCGGCGGCATGGGAGGCGCAGGCGGCAGGGGCGGTGACAGCGGCACCGCGTCCAAGATCACCTCATGGGTGGAGGACACCTTCAAGAAGGAGACGGCCGGCAGCGCGACCTTCTACGACCTGACCCAGCCCAAGAGCTGAGTAGAGCTGAGCTGCGTTGAGCTGAGCTGAGCTGACGCAGCAATCCACCCGACGAGGGGGCCGACCGCCACCAGCGGCCGGCCCCCTTCGCGCGTCGCGCGCATCTCTGCCGAAAACCGCCTTGTACGCCGTACGGGAGATGCTTTACGGTGTACGTCGCTGACCCCACGTACACCGTATAAGCAGAAGGAGAGGGAGGCATGACGGCAACGACGGCCGCCGAGACCCCCACTGCCCCACAAGGGCACCCCCAGCGCTGGCTGATCCTCGGCGTCATCTGCCTCGCGCAGCTCACGGTCCTCCTGGACAACACCGTCCTGAACGTCGCCATCCCCTCCCTCACCGAGGAGCTGGACGCGTCCACGGCCGACATCCAATGGATGATCAACGCCTACTCGCTCGTCCAGTCCGGCCTTCTGCTCACCGCGGGCAGCGCGTCCGACCGCTACGGCCGCAAGAAGATGCTCACCGCGGGTCTCGCCCTCTTCGGCATCGGCTCGCTGGTCGCAGGTCTCGCCCAGTCCTCGACGCAGCTCATCGCCGCGCGGGCCGGGATGGGCATAGGCGGCGCGCTGCTGATCACCACCACGCTCGCGGTGATCGTGCAGATCTTCGACGACTCCGAGCGGATGAAGGCGATCGGCCTCTGGTCGACCGTCAACTCCCTCGGCTTCGCCGTCGGCCCGCTGATGGGCGGGGTCATGCTCAACCACTTCTGGTGGGGCGCGATCTTCCTGATCAACATCCCCGTGGTGATCGTCGCGCTCGCGGCCGTCGTGAAGCTCGTCCCCGAGTCCAAGAACCCGCAGGGCGACCGACCCGACCTGCTCGGCGCGCTGCTCTCCACCATCGGCATGGCCTCGGTCGTGTACGCGATCATCTCCGGCCCCGAGCACGGCTGGACGTCGACGCAGGTGCTGGTCGCGGCCGCGGTGGGCGTGGTGGTCCTCGGCGTCTTCGTCGTCTGGGAGCTGCGCATCCCGTACCCGATGCTCGACATGCACTTCTTCCGCAACCAGCGCTTCATCGGCGCCGTCGCGGGCGCGATCCTGGTCGCGTTCGGCATGGGCGGCTCGCTGTTCCTGCTCACCCAGCATCTCCAGTTCGTGCTCGGTTACGAGCCGTTGGAGGCGGGTCTGCGCACCGCGCCGCTCGCGGTCACCGTCGTCGCGCTCAACCTCACCGGCCTCGGCGCGCGGCTCCTGAAGAGGACAAGCACCCCCGCGACGATCGCCATCGGCATGAGTCTGCTCTCCGCGGGCCTCGCGGCGATCGCCGTGCTCGGCGGCGACGCCTACGCCGGGATGCTGGCCGGTCTCATCGTGATGGGCGCGGGCATCGCGCTCGCCATGCCCGCCATGGCCAACGCGATCATGAGCGCGATCCCGCCGGAGAAGGCGGGCGTGGGCGCGGGCGTCAACGGCACGCTCGCGGAGTTCGGCAACGGTCTCGGCGTGGCCGTGCTCGGCGCCGTACTGAACTCGCGCTTCGCCTCACTGGTCACCGTCTCCGCGGTCTCGCTGCCCGCCGCGCTCGCCGCGGCCGGGTCGGACGCCGAACGCACGCGGATCGCCGACGCGTTCTCCTCGGGCCTGGAGACCAGTCAGCTGGTGGGCGCGGTGGCCGTGCTCCTCGGCGGCATGCTGGCAGCCGCGTTGCTCAAGCGTGCGGAGAGGGCAGACTCTGCGAAGACGGACCCGGCTGCCGCGTCCGCATAGCATCGACGGGCGGGCGGCGGACCGGCCGATTCCGGTTTGCCGCCCGCCCCGTATGACCAGGTACCGGTACACAGACTCAGGACTCAGGACTCAGGACCAGGAAGGTGCGCCATGGCGAAGGCAGCCGACCGCGCGAAGCGCCCCGCGCGGACCAGCGTCTGGCTGGAGGGCAAGGCCCCCCGGAACGGCGCGGGCCGCAGGAGTGATCAGCCGTCGGGCCTCGACCGGGACCGCATCACGGAGGCCACGGTGCGCCTCCTGGACGAGGAGGGCCTCGCCAAGTTCTCCATGCGCCGCCTCGCGGCGGACCTGAACGTCACGGCGATGTCCGTCTACTGGTACGTCGACACCAAGGACGACCTCCTCGAACTGGCCCTGGACGCGGCTGCCGGGGAGATGACCCTGCCGGACGCCGAGTCGATCACGCAGGACCGCTGGCGCGAGGTCCTGCGCGAACTGGCCGAGGAGTACCGGGGGTTGCTGGTCCGGCATGCGTGGGTGTCACCGCTGGTCGGCAACTACCTGAACATTGGACCGAACTGGCTCAGGTTCGCCCTGACCGTGCAGGAAGTGGTGCGCAGGACCGGCCTGCCCGCGCAGAAGCAGGCGGGCGCGATCGCCGCGGTCTTCCAGTTCGTGTACGGGTTCGGCACCGTGCAGGGCCACTACATCGCGCGGTGCGCGGCGGCGGGGCTGACTCCCGGGGAGTACTTCAAGGAAGCGATGGGCGTGGTGCGCGATCACCCGGAGGTGGAGAAGACCCTGCACAGCGCCTCCGACATGATGGAGGCGCGGGGCGGGTCCACGGTCGAGGAGATGTGGGAGCTGGACTTCAAGGTGGCGCTGGATCTGATGGTGGCGGGGATCGAGGCCATGCTTGGACCTGGCCTCTAGGCCTCGACCAGCTACGGCCAGGTTCTGGCTACGCCTTGGCCGGGGGGTGCGCACCTCCCCCGGCCGGTTCAGCTGACCCCGGCACCCGCCGCCGCCCGAACAGGCCTTTCCCACCCACCCGCCCGTCACCCCGCATCCACCCCTGAACGAACAAGCCTTTCCCGCCCACCCGCCCGATTGCCCCGCAGTGACCAGCCACTGATCAGCCGCAGTCGGCCCCGCCCCCGCCTCCGCCCCGCCCCCGCCCTACACCTGCGGCAGCACATCCCCCTGCACAGCCTGGATGTCCAGCTCCACCCGCAGGGTCGTGCCGATCGCCGAGATGCCCGCCTGCACCACCTGGTTGTAGTTCATGGCGAAGTCCTCCCGGCGCAGCTCCGCCGTGGCCCGGAAGGCCGCGCGGGTACCGCCCCAGGGGTCCGCCCCCGTACCGAGGTAGCTGAGGTCCAGGTCGACCGGACGTACGACACCGTGCATCTGCAGCTCGCCCCGCACCGTCCAGCGGTCCGCGCCGGCGGGCGTGAGGCCCGTCGACCGGTAGACGAGCTCCGGGTACTGCTCGACGTCCAGGAAGTCCGGCGACTTCAGATGACCGTCCCGCATGCCGTTGCCGGTGTCGATGGACGCCGACCTGATGACCGCCTCGACGCGCGACTTCTCGACGTCCTCGGCGATCTCCACGAGCCCCCCGAACTCGGTGAACCGGCCGTGCACACTGGTGATCCCCAGGTGCTGGGCGACCGCGCCCACGGTGGAGTGCGCCGGGTCGATGGTCCACGGACCGGGCGGCGGCAGCTCCGTGCCGCCCTGCCGGGCGAGGACGATGTTGCCGACCTCGGCACGGCCGCTCACCGTGACGAGCGCGGTCGAGGCCACGGGCGCGTAGCCGACCGCGGTGACGATCACGGTGTACGGTCCGGGCGCGAGGTCCGTCGCGTCACGCACGGCGCCTTCCTGGTCCGCCGCGGCCCGCAGCACCTGCGTACCGGTCATGTCCGTCAGAGTGACGACCGCGTGCGATACCGCCCACCCGTCACGCGTCCGGATCCGAGCGCTGAGTCCCATCCCGTTTCTCCTTGCCAGAGCTCAAGAGCTCAAAAAGTCTCAACAAGTCTCAAAAAGAGTGCGGCCCCCGGCGGCGGTGACACGGCCGTCCCCTGCCGTGTACGTCACCGCCGGCCCGGGGGCCCTTTCCCCAACCGGCCCGTGCGCGCGCATCCGCTCGAAGCGCGCGCACGGGCCGGGGTCAACTACTCGCCCGGGTGGGAGAGTTCGATGTCGTGGTCGCCGACACCCTCACCGGCGACGGTGAGGCCCGTCGCCACCGGCGGGTAACCGGTCGCGATGACCGTGTACTCGCCGCTGTCGAGGTCGGTGAAGGCGTACGCGCCGTCCGACCCGGTGGTCGCGGTGGCGACGACGTTGCCCGCCGCGTCCACCAGCGTCACCCGCGCGTCGTTCAGCGGACCGCCCGCCGCACGCACCGTGCCGAGCACCCGCGAACCGGAGTTCAGCTCGACCTCGACCCGGGTGACACCGACCGCGCCGACCTCGACGGGCAGCGCCATCGGACGGTGACCCGCGGCGTTCACCGCGATGGTGACCTGTCCGGGGACCAGCTCGGCGAAGGTGAACTCGCCCTGCTCACCGGTGAGCCCGGTGGCCAGGACGTCACCGCGCACGTCGGTCACGATGACCATCGCGCCCGAGACGGGCAGCTTGCCGTCGGAGGCCCGTACCACACCGCTGAGGCCGCTCGTGCCGCTCAGCAGGATGTCGTACGTGAGGGCCTCGTCGGAGACGACGATCGTGGAGGCCTGCGGCTGGAAACCGTCGGCCGAAGCGATCAGCACGTACGAGCCGGCGCCGGGGGCGTCGACCGCGTAGGACCCGTCGCCCTGCGCGACCGAGCGGCCCAGCTGCCGTCCCCCGAGGGAGATCAGCGTGACCGCGGCCCGCGGGACCGGCGTGCTCTCCGCGCCGCGGACGAAGCCGCGGACGGGAGTTCCGCCGGTGGTCTGCAGGGGGGCGTCACCGGTGGCCGACGAGGCCACGGCGGCGAGCTTCTGCGTGCCCTCGGGACCCGTCTCGGTGTGGGCGCCGACGGAGGCCGGAACGGGCTGCTCGTCGGTGGACGCGGCGGCGGCCGGGGTGGCCGCCGGGGCACCGGCGTCCGAGGACTCACTGGCCTGGGCCAGCGCACCCGACGTACGCAACGGAACCTCCTTGATGAAGATCGTGATGAGGAAGGCGAGGAACGCCAGCGGTGCGGCGATCAGGAAGACGTCGGCGATGCCGTGCCCGTAGGCGCTCTCCATGACCGTGCGGAACGGAGCCGGGAGCTTGTCCAGGTCCGGGATGGCGCCGCCACCCGTGCCGCCGTGCCCCGCCTGCGCGGCCTTCGGGCCGAGGTCGGCCAGGCCGTCCTTCACGTAGTCGGTGATGCGGGTCGACATCACGGCGCCGAGCGCCGAGACGCCGATGGCGCCACCGAGGGAACGGAAGAAGGTGACCACCGAGCTCGCGGATCCGAGGTCCTCGGGAGCGACCTGGTTCTGCGTGGCGAGCACGAGGTTCTGCATCATCATGCCGATGCCGAGACCCATCAGGGCCATGAAGATCGCGATGTGCCAGTACTCGGTGTCGTACCGCATCGTGCCGAGCAGGCCGAGGCCCGCGGTCAGGAGCGCGCCGCCGGAGACCAGCCAGACCTTCCACTTGCCGGTCTTGGTGATGATCTGCCCCGACACCGTCGAGGAGATGAACAGGCCACCGATCATCGGGATCGTCATGACGCCGGACATCGTCGGCGACTTGTCGCGCGCCAGCTGGAAGTACTGGCTGAAGAACACCGTGCCCGCGAACATGCCGACACCCACGAAGAGCGAGGCGAGCGAGGCGAGGGTGATGGTGCGGTTGCGGAAGAGCCGCAGCGGGATGATCGGCTCGCTCGCCTTGGACTCGACGAGCAGGAAGAGCAGGCCGAGGACGACCGCTCCGCCGACCATGGCGCCGGTCTGCCAGGACATCCAGTCGTACTTGTCGCCCGCGAAGGTCACCCAGACCAGGAGCAGGCAGACGGCCGCCGTGATGAAGAAGGCGCCGCCCCAGTCGACCTTGACGTCCCGCTTCACGACGGGGAGCTTCAGGGTCTTCTGCAGGACGATCAGGGCGATGATCGCGAAGGGCACGCCGACGTAGAAGCACCAGCGCCAGCCGAGCCACGAGGTGTCGGTGATGACACCGCCGAGCAGCGGGCCGCCGACGGTGGCGACGGCGAAGGTCGCGCCGAGGTAGCCGGAGTAACGGCCCCGCTCGCGCGGGGAGATCATCGCGGCCATCACGATCTGCGCGAGGGCGGAGAGACCGCCGACGCCGATGCCCTGTACGACACGGCAGGCGATCAGCATCTCGGCGCTCTGCGAGAGACCCGCGACGACCGAGCCGCCGACGTAGATGATCAGGGCTATCTGGACCAGGGCCTTCTTGCTGAAGAGGTCCGACAGCTTGCCCCACAGGGGCGTGGTCGCCGTCATCGCCAGGAGCGAGGCGGTGACGACCCAGGTGTAGGCGGACTGGCCGCCGCCCAGGTCGCCGATGATTTCAGGCAGGGCGTTGGAGACGATCGTCGACGACAGGATCGCGACGAACATGCCGAGCAGCAGGCCGGAAAGGGCCTCCATGATCTGGCGGTGTGTCATCGGAGCACCGGCGTCGTGGGACGCCGCTCCGTGCTTGGCGTGGCTGCCCCGCACACCGGATGGTGTGGTTGTTGCCATGGGCTTCCTCTTCGTTACGCGGGTGTACGGGTGGTCTCTTCGAAGGGGAACCGGGCCGAAGCCGCGCGGCAGTCCCCGAAGCTGTCGCGCAGTCGCGCGAGCAGCGTGCTGAGCTGGACGACCTCGTCGTCTGACCAGTCATGCAAGTAGTGGGTGAGTGTCCTGATGGACAGGTCGGACAGCTCGTTGACCTTCGCCTTGCCCGTGGGCGTGAGGCGCAGGATCCGGGAGCGCTTGTCGGCGGGGTCGGGATCCCGCAGGATCCACTCCTTCTCGGCGACATGGGCCACGTGCCGACTGGTCACCGACATGTCGACGGCGAGCAGCTCGGCGAGCCTGCTCATCCGCATCTCTCCGTGCCGGTCGAGCAGGATGAGTACGGCGGCGGAACCTGCCGGGCAGTCGTGCGGCAGCCCTCTTCCGAGACCACGTTTCACGGCGCCGATGGCGCTGAGCTGTCGGGCCAGCTCCTCGTAATGACGCTGCGCGGCCACGGCACCTCCTATGTTGTTGCTTAGGGCAACCATAGAGACAGTTGGTTGCCGCAGGCAAACTAAAACCGGACCAACGCCTTAAAGAGTCGGCAAAGGTCTGGGGCTCGGCTCGTAAAGTCCGTGGTCAGCGGGGGTTGGGCGGACCCCCGCTGATTCGCTAGGGTCCTGCGCTATGGCACACAACCCCCAGGGCCCCCAGAACACCCCCGACCCCGCCGGCAGCACGCAGATGTTCCGCGCCTTCGTCGACGAGTCCCCGCAGGGCAGCCGAGCCCAGCAGCCGGCGGCGGCGCCCGCGGGCCCGCGCATCGGCCTGATCATCGGCGTCGTACTCGCGATCGTGGTGATCGCGGGGGTGGCTTGGCTGGCGCTGAAGTAGACCTCCCGGCCGGGGCGGGTGCCCTGGAGCGCCCCGAAGGGGCGCTTCAAGGACGCCCCGGAGGGGCGTTCAGGGGCGCGAGGAACTGCGCGACCAGCCACATGTGGCCCGCAGATCAGAACCCAGCTACTTCCACTTCACCGAGACGTCGCGGGTCTCAACGTGCATGCCCAGCGGCACCCGCCATGGGTCCACACAGATGGGCCAGGTCTTCTTGAGCTGCTGACCGGCATCCAGCGCGGGGAGCTTCTCCGCGGATTCAAGCGTGGCCCAGTCCACGCCAAGGGCACCGATCACGTGCGTACCGAAGGTGACCGTGCCCGACCGAACCGGTGATCCCCCGGTGTTGCGGAACGTGACGGTCACCTTTTCGCACCACCGGTCGTCGGCAGGCTTACGTTCCGGCGCGCTGACGCTCAGCTTCGCGGGCCCGCTGGGCGCGGCGCTTGAGCTGCCGCCGGGTGCGGAGGGCGTGCCCTCCGGGTTACTGGCTCCCGAACTGCTCTCCGTACGACCGGCCTTGGGGCCGTCAGCCGGAGAGCTGCTGATGTCCGAGGCGCCCGGAGAGGCGGAACTGGGCTTTCCAGCAGGAGAATTGCCGGAGGAGTCGTCGGCGCCGGACTCCGACGGCTCGGGGGAGTCACCCTTGCCGCCACTCTCGCCGGGTGACGACGTACCGTCCAACGGGACCAACTCCACGTCCCCGGTGGGCGCAACACCCTGCCCCGGCGCCCGCTCAGGGCCCGCCGCAGCAGGCCCCACGGCCACATAGCCGTCACCGTCACCGCTGCCGCAGGCGGCAAGCAGTCCGCCCAGGCACAGGGCAGCCGTGGACGCGCCCAGTACGTTCCGTATGCCACGTCGCATCGCGCAAGTGTGGCTGACGGACCGTCAATTAGGAACCCCGTCAGCAACTCCCGCCCTGCTACGGCAACTCCTGCCCCCCTGCGACGCATCGAGCCACAGGGGGAGCGCCGTCAGTCCGCGATCAGCCCTTCCCGCAGCTGCGAGAGAGTCCGGGTGAGCAGCCGGGACACGTGCATCTGCGAGATGCCGACCTCCTCGCCGATCTGCGACTGCGTCATGTTCGCGAAGAAGCGCAGCATGATGATGCGGCGCTCGCGCGGCGGGAGCTTGGCGAGCAGCGGCTTGAGCGACTCGCGGTACTCGACGCCTTCGAGCGCGCTGTCCTCGTACCCCAGGCGGTCCGCGAGGGAGCCTTCGCCGCCGTCGTCCTCGGGGGCCGGGGAGTCGAGCGAGGACGCGGTGTACGCGTTGCCGACGGCGAGGCCGTCGACCACGTCCTCCTCGGATACCCCGAGGGCCTTGGCGAGTTCGGGCACGGTCGGCGAGCGGTCCAGCTTCTGCGCCAGCTCGTCGCTCGTCTTCGTCAGCGCGAGCCGCAGCTCCTGGAGCCGGCGCGGCACACGCACCGACCAACTCGTGTCGCGGAAGAAGCGCTTGATCTCACCGACGACCGTCGGCATCGCGAACGTCGGGAATTCCACGCCGCGTTCGCAGTCGAAGCGGTCGATCGCCTTGATGAGGCCGATCGTGCCGACCTGGACGATGTCCTCCATCGGTTCGTTGCGGCTGCGGAAGCGCGCGGCCGCGTACCGGACGAGGGGGAGGTTGAGCTCGATCAGCGTGTCTCGGACATAGACACGCTCCGGGCTGTCCTGGTCGAGCGTGGCAAGCCGCAGGAACAGGGAGCGGGACAGGGTGCGGGTGTCGATGGCTCCGGAAGCCCCGGAAACAACTGGACTCACAAGCGCGTCGGGCGCTGATTCGCTCGGCGCTGGTTCGCTCTTCGTGAGCGTGAGCACCTTCGAGCTGCCCTGGTCTGCGGACATGCCACCCCCTTGAGGTCGCGGACGGTCGCGGCGGACGTTCCCGTCGGAGGAACGCAGCCTCCACCTGAATACCGGACGTGGGGCTCCGGCAAACGCGGTTCCAGCAGAATGTCACATGTCGGCAACACGCTGTAGTTACATGTCGACAAAGAAGGGTGACATCGATGCAGGAAAGAGGGGGTCTGGGGCTTTTCTTCTCGTGGAACCGTCGGGAACTGCCGTCGGGGCAGTCCACTCGTTACGGTTACGCCTCGATACGGTTTGCGGATCGAAGTCGCGCGAAGCTTCTGGCCAGCAGTCTTGACACATGCATCTGGGAAACGCCCAATTCGGCGCTGATCTGTGATTGCGTCAGATTGCTGTAGTAGCGCAGAAGCAGGATGCGCTGTTCGCGCTCGGGCAGTTGGACGAGGAGATGGCGGACGAGGTCGCGGTGCTCGACGCCGTCGAGCGCGGGGTCCTCGTAGCCGAGCCGGTCGAGCAGGCCGGGCAGGCCGTCGCCCTCCTGGGCCGCCTCCAACGACGTCGCGTGGTACGAACGTCCGGCCTCGATGCAGGCCAGGACCTCCTCCTCGGTGATCCGGAGCCGCTCGGCGATCTCCGCGGTCGTGGGCGAGCGCCCGAACGCCGTGGTGAGGTCCTCGGTCGCCCCGGTCACCTGCACCCACAGCTCGTGAAGACGGCGCGGCACATGGACCGTTCGTACGTTGTCGCGGAAGTACCGCTTGATCTCGCCGACCACGGTGGGCATCGCGAAGGTCGGGAACTGCACGCCGCGGTCGGGGTCGAAGCGGTCGATGGCGTTGATCAGGCCGATCGTGCCGACCTGGACGACGTCCTCCATCGGTTCGTTGCGGCTGCGGAAGCGTGCGGCGGCGTACCGCACCAGCGGCAGATTCGCCTCGATGAGCGCACCGCGGACGCGGCCGTGCTCGGGGGTGCCCGGTTCGAGCTCCTTGAGCTGACCGAAGAGCACCTGGGTCAGGGCGCGGGTGTCGGCGCCCCTGCTGCTGGGGGTGCTGGGGGTGCTGGGGGCGGTGGGGGCGCTGAGGGCGGTGGGAGCGCTCGGGGCCGGCTGCGTGTCCTGCGGGCCCGGGGCGCTCGGTGGGCCGGGGCTGCTCGCCTGCGGGGTCACGGGTGGTGCTTCGGGCGCAGTACTGGCCGGCACGGTCAACGCCACCCCTTCTCGGTCAAGCGCAATCAAGTCCTGTCGAGCTCAGTCAAGATCAGCCGACCCTGGTCAACTCATCCGTCAAAAGCGGTCATAGCATCACAAGACATGTGCACTGTGTGCAAGCACCCGTTAACTACGTGTTGAGGGGCAAGTTGGGCCATAAGACACAGAGAAGCCCCTCACCGTTCCGGTGAGGGGCTGCCCAGGTGAGGGGCCGCTTTTCGCGGGGTGGCCGAGCCGGCGGGCTCAGAACTCGTAGTCGGCGATCACCCACGTGGCGAACTCACGCCACAGCGCGACGCCCGCCTGGTGGGCCGGGTGCTCGATGTACCGCTTCAGCGCATCGGTGTCCTCGACCGCCGAGTTGATGGCGAAGTCGTACGCGATGGGCCGGTCGGTGATGTTCCAGTCGCACTCCCAGAACGTGAGCTCCGGGATCTGCTCGCCGAGTGCGCGGAAGGCCTTGACGCCCTCGACGACGCGCGGCTCGTCGCGCTCCACACCGTCGTTGAGCTTGAAGAGGACCAGATGGCGGATCATTGCGCACTCCTGGGAAGCGGGGAGAGGAGAGTCGGGGACGGCGGCCGAGCCGCTCAGTCCTTGCCTCCGTTGGCGACCCACGTCATGAAGTCGCCGATGCTCTGAGCGGCGTCCGAAACCGCCTCGAAGCCTATCTGCACGTAGTCAGCGGCCTTGGCGGGGTCGGTGATGATCACGTAGAGCATGAAGACGACGAGCGCGAAGAGCCCGACTTTCTTCCACTGCACCGCCATGCTTCGGCCTCCCCATACCCGCTGCGTCCTGTGACCCCTGTGACGGCGGTGAGTCTAACCCGGCCCGTGCTCACAGGGTTTTTAAGGACCAACGGCCCGGCAGCAGAGGTCCTTTGCCGTCCCGTTCCGAGTGGCGCGCCACGCAGGATTGGTGATGTGCCCAGCGGATCTGGCAGGAATCCGCGGGCAAGGGACTGGCCCCACTGCGGGGTCACGCGCCGTCGGCTTCCCCCCGAAAGACGGCGCTGGCTTAGGGGTTCCAGTCCTCATCGGGGGGAGTGGCTTGTCCCCCCGATGCCGCTCCCCCCGTCCTATCGGAAGAGAGCCCCGGCGCCTTCGCGGCGCCGGGGCTCTCTCGCGCGTCCGGCCTTTCGGCAGATGCCGGAAACGACGAAGGCCCCGTCCTCGCGGACGGGGCCTTCGTATCAAGAGCGGTAGCGGTGGGATTTGAACCCACGGTGAGTTTCCCCACACTCGCTTTCGAGGCGAGCTCCTTCGGCCGCTCGGACACGCTACCGAGAGGAACTCTAGCCCAAAGAGGCCCGTGGTCAGAAATCCGTTCTCGCAGAGGCTTCCCACTGGCTCCTCAGAGGCTCCCCGCCGGCTCCTCAGCGCCCCCGGAAGAAACGGGTGAGCACCCCAGCGGTCTCCTCCGTGAGGACACCCTCGATCACCTCGGGGCGGTGGTTGAGCCTTCTGTCGCGTACGACGTCCCAGACGGAGCCCGCGGCGCCCGCCTTCTCGTCGCGCGCCCCGTAGACGACGCGGTCGACGCGGGACTGGACGAGCGCGCCCGCGCACATCGTGCAGGGCTCCAGGGTCACCACCAGCGTGCAGCCGGTGAGCCGCCACTCCCCGAGCGCGGCCGCGGCCCGGCGGAGGGCGAGCACCTCCGCGTGCGCCGTCGGATCACCGGTCGCCTCGCGTTCGTTGTGGCCCGACGCGAGCACCGTCGTGCCGTCCGGGGACAGCACGACGGCGCCGACGGGCACATCGCCGCCCTGAGCGGCCAGTTCGGCCTCGGCCAGGGCGAGCCGCATGGACGCCCGCCAGCGGTCGCGTACAGGATCGGTCGTTTCGTTCGGATCGGTCGGGTCGGTCGGATGGCCGGTTTCGCTCACACCGGGAACCTAGCGGACGGCCTCGAGCACCTCCGCCGCCCCGAGGATCTCGGCGATGTCGCTGAGCGCGTCACCGGGCTCCAGAGCGAGCAGCTCCTTCTCGGGCACGCCGAGGTCGGCCATGAGCCCGGAGTCGCCCAGTGGACCCGCGGGCGCCGCCTCGCCCGAGGTGTCACCCGTGTCGTCGTCATCGGCGGTATCGGGGACGGCGTCGGACGCGGCGGGTTCGCCGTCCTCCGTGCCGTCCAGGTCGAGGGCGTCCAGATCGACACCCGGGTCGTCGGTGCCCGGCTCGCGGCCGAGCATCTCGTCGGTGAGCAGGATCTCGCCGTACGAACTCCGGGCGGCCGCGGCCGCGTCCGAGACGTAG
Organism: Streptomyces sp. Je 1-332; assembly: GCF_040730185.1. Lineage (NCBI taxonomy): Bacteria > Bacillati > Actinomycetota > Actinomycetes > Kitasatosporales > Streptomycetaceae > Streptomyces > Streptomyces sp. Je 1-332. The sequence goes on along the minus strand of NZ_CP160402.1, from coordinate 3,951,345 downwards.
ATACGAGGGTCCTCCTCCCCGTCCACGCGGACGACGCCGAACCAGGCGCCCTCCTGTTCGATGAAGACGAGGACGGTGTCGTCCTCAGCGCTGCCGGCCGTGGCCTCGCGGGCCAGGTCGGTCAGATCCGACAGGGTCTCCACATCGTCGAGCTCCGTGTCGCTCGCTTCCCACCCGTCTTCGGTGCGCGCGAGCAGTGCGGCGAAGTACACCGTGACTCTCCCACTGGTCATAGACAGTGCCGGTTGACGGTTTGGGTGTCCCCCCGGCGAGTTCGGGGAGCGGGGGAGTTGCTGTTCCAAGCCCCGCCCACTCGGAATCGTGGCAGAAACCACGGCCCGAGGAGAGGTCTTCCGCCCGCTGTGTCCGCGTCGCGTCTCCCGGACAGCTCCCCGATGCCTGCGTGAGAGGTGGCCGCTACCAGCGGAACGTGCGCATACGCATCTGCTGACGCATCCGTGCCGCCCGGGCGCGGCGAGGCTTCACACGGTCGCGGAGCTCAAGGGCCTCGGCCCTTTCGTGCAGGAACTGGGCACGACGGCGCCGGCGCTCGGCTTCGGTCTCGCGGTCCGGCTCTCGGCCGCCGGGCTCTCTGTCCGGCATGGGCAACACCACCCAAGGTCGTACGTCCACTTTCCCCCGTACGGCGGGTTTGATGCCAACGAGGGGTCTTCACGGGGCGAGGTCGAAGCGGAGGTTCGAAGCAGGGGTTCGAAGCGGGGGTTCGAAGCGGTCGTCACGGGGGAGACCAGGTGGTCCCGCGCGCGGTTACCGTTGACGGCATGCGTATCCACGTCGTCGACCACCCGCTGGTGGCGCACAAACTCACCACGCTGCGCGACAAGCGCACCGACTCACCGACCTTCCGGCGCCTCGCCGACGAGCTGGTCACCCTGCTCGCGTACGAGGCCACCCGGGACGTGCGCACCGAGCAGGTCGACATCGAGACCCCGGTCACCCCGACGACCGGCGTCAAGCTGTCCCACCCGCGCCCCCTGGTCGTGCCGATCCTGCGCGCCGGGCTCGGCATGCTGGACGGCATGGTGCGGCTCCTGCCGACCGCCGAGGTGGGCTTCCTCGGGATGATCCGCGACGAGGAGACCCTCCAGGCGTCGACGTACGCGACCCGTATGCCGGAGGACCTCTCCGGGCGTCAGGTGTACGTCCTGGACCCGATGCTGGCCACCGGCGGCACGCTCGTCGCCGCCATCCAGGAACTGATCAAGCGCGGCGCGGACGACGTCACCGCCGTGGTGCTCCTCGCCGCCCCCGAGGGCGTAGAGGTCATGGAGCGCGAGCTCGCGGGCACGCCGGTGACGGTCGTGACGGCGTCGGTGGACGAGCGGCTCAACGAGAGCGGCTACATCGTGCCGGGGCTCGGCGACGCCGGGGACCGGATGTACGGGACGGCGGAGTAGCGCGCGGCTGCTCCTTCCGGGAGCGGCTTCGGCGGCTTCGGCGGCTTTGGGGAGCGGCTGTGGGGAGCGGCTCTCAGCAGCCCTTCTTGCCGTTGGACGTCGGGGACGTCGGCTTGGGTTTGGCGAGTACCGCCAGAGCCTTGTCGGCGTCCTCTTTCTTTGCCAGATCCTTGAACTTCGAGCCGATGATGAGGTCGACCTCGCCGCCCTTACGGGCGTCCGTCCGGCTCTCGGTGCCCGCGAGCTGCGTCCCGAGGACCGGCAGCGCGGTGCCCGTGGCGGACTTGGGGCCGAGCAGCATCCCGGTGCCCTTGACCTTCTTGTCGTACTCCTTCGGGGCGTTGTCCACCTTGCCGATGGCGAAGCCGCGCTTCTTGAGCTCGGCCGCGACGTCCTTGGCGAGGCCGGAGCGGGGCGTGGCGTTGAAGACGTTGACCTTGATCTGGCCCGGCTTGGGCAGCGCCGCGGGGGCGGGCTCGGCCGAGGGGCCGGGCTTCCTGGCCGCGCAGTCGCTGCGCGAACTCGCCGCCGTGGCCTTGCCGCCGCCGGTGAAGACATCGATGAGCTGCAGTGTTCCCCAGCCGATGAGACCGGCCCCCGCGACGGACGCGATCACCGCGAGCACGAGCCTGCGGCGGCCACGGGGGCGGCGCATACGCGGATATTTGGCCCCCGTGATGCGGTATTTGCCGCCCATGCCGGGGGGAGTGAGCATGCTCATGGGCGCAGCGTAGTGCGACGACGCCGTGATGCCTACTAAATGATCATTGACTTGGGGTCGGTCCAACCCGAAAGGGCCAACGAGGGCGCGGCTGCGGGCGCGGGTTGTGAACGTGAGGTGGGGGACGCGTGCGGCAGCCGTGAGGTGGGGACGCGTGCGGCACGCATGGAGGCATGCGTGCCCGGTGTCACGGCCGTGCGGCGCCGTCAGCCCAGTTCGAGTACGCGGGCGTGCAGCACCTGGCGCTGCTGGAGCGCGGCGCGGACCGCGCGGTGCAGTCCGTCTTCCAGGTAGAGGTCGCCCTGCCACTTCACCACGTGCGCGAAGAGGTCGCCGTAGAACGTCGAGTCCTCCGCGAGGAGCGTCTCCAGGTCCAGCTGGCCCTTGGTCGTCACGAGCTGATCGAGGCGGACCGGGCGCGGCGCGACGTCCGCCCACTGCCGGGTGCTTTCCCGGCCGTGGTCGGGGTACGGCCGGCCGTTTCCGATGCGCTTGAAGATCACACGGAAAGCCTACCGGGCGAGGCTCTCCGGGCGCAGCCATGGAGACGGAGTGCGACTCTGGGAAATGACGCCGGAAATCGGGGCAAACCGGGAACTCTCAAGCCGGGAACAGGGGCAGAAGTGAGCGAGAGCCAGCCGATGCCGTCCACGACGGGGCGCGAGAACCCCTCTAACGAGTCACCGCCGGTCGCGGGGGTGACGACCGGAGGGGAAGCTTCCGGTGGGGGTGCCGTGGGTGGAGGCGCCGTGGGTGGCGGCGCCGCGGGTGAGGGCGCCGAGCGAGGGGGTGCCGCGTTGCCCCAGGAGGCGATGGAGATCGTCTCCGGCTACGCCTTCGCCGGGCCCGCGCTGGACCTCGGCGCGCTCCTGTGGGACGGACAGTGCCTCCCCGACGCCCAGATCCGCATCCCGCTTGCCATGCTCAACCGTCACGGGCTCGTCGCGGGCGCGACCGGCACAGGCAAGACGAAGACTCTCCAGCTCATCGCCGAGCAGCTGGCCGCGCAGGGCGTGCCGGTGTTCCTCGCCGACATCAAGGGGGACGTGTCCGGGATCTCGGTGCCGGGGGAGAGCGGCGAGAAGGTCGCCGAGCGGGCGCGGGACGTCGGGCAGACGTGGGAGGCGACGGGCTTCCCCAGCGAGTTCTACGCGCTGGGCGGGATCGGCACCGGGATTCCGGTGCGGGCCACGATCACGAGCTTCGGTCCGGTGCTGCTGTCGAAGGTGCTGCAACTGAACCAGACCCAGGAGCAGTCGCTCGGCCTGATCTTCCACTACGCCGACCAGAAAGGGCTGGAACTGGTCGATCTGAAGGATCTGCGGGCCGTGGTGACGTTCCTGACGTCGGACGAGGGAAAGCCGGAACTCAAGGGAATCGGCGGCCTTTCCACGGTCACCGCGGGCGTCATCCTGCGGGCGCTGACCGCCTTCGAGGCGCAGGGCATGGGGGACTTCTTCGGGGAGCCGGAGTTCGACACGAGCGAGTTCCTGCGGGCGGCGCCGGACGGGCGGGGCCTGGTGTCGGTGCTCGAACTGCCCGCCGTGCAGGACAAACCGCAGCTCTTCTCGACGTTCCTGATGTGGCTGCTCGCGGATCTCTACAACGACCTGCCCGAGGTGGGCGACGTGGAGAGGCCGAAGCTGGTCTTCTTCTTCGACGAGGCACACCTGCTCTTCAACGGGGCGTCGAAGGCCTTCCTCGAAGCGATCACGCAGACCGTGCGGCTCATCCGCTCGAAGGGGATCGGCGTCTTCTTCGTGACGCAGACGCCGAAGGACGTGCCCGCCGACGTCCTCGCCCAGCTGGGCAACCGCGTCCAGCACGCGCTGCGGGCCTTCACGCCGGACGACCAGAAGGCGCTGAAGGCGACGGTACGGACGTTCCCGAACTCCGCGTACGACCTGGAGGAGACCCTCACCGCGATCGGCACCGGCGAGGCGGTGATCACCGTACTGAGCGAGAAGGGCGCGCCCACGCCGGTGGCCGTGACGCGGCTGCGGGCGCCGGAGTCGTTGATGGGGCCGGTGGAGGCGGGGGCGCTGGAGGGAGCGGTGAAGGGGTCGCTGCTGTACGGACGGTACGCGGAGGCGGTCGACCGGGAGTCGGCGTACGAGAAGTTGACCGCGCGTCAGGCCGAGGCGGAGGAGGCGGCCGCGGCGGTCGCGGCTGCGGCGGAGGCGGAGAAGGCGGAGAGGGCGGCGGCGAAGGGGGCGGCTACGAGCAAGGGGTCCGGCTCGGTGGTGGACCAGGTGGTGGGGAGCGGGATCTTCAAGTCGCTGGCGCGGTCGTTGGGGACGCAGATCGGGCGGGAGATCTCGCGGTCGGTGTTCGGAACGGCTCGGCGCAGACGCTGAGTCGTGTGCGTCTGCGCCGGGCGGGGGGCGTGGTGACTGGGCTCAGCGGCCGTTCTGCTCCGCGCCGCCGCCGTTCTTCTCGGGGTCCTCGTCGTCGCTCTGTGAGGCTGCCGGGGTGGGGGCGTCGGGGGTGGGGGGTGCGTTGCGTACGGCTTCGGCGCGGAGGAGTGCGTGCAGGGCTGCGTAGGGGTCGATAGGCATGGGGTGCCGTCCTCTTTCTCTCGCTGCTGGGGGGTGGCGTGGTCGCCCCGCGGGGGCGGGCCTGTCAGCAGCGGAGGACGACGGAGCGTGGGGCAGGGCGGTGGTGAAGGGCGCGGGTGGGGAGGGGGCGGTTGCGGCGGGGGTCGCGGGGGCGTGCGGCCGGGGCGGAGACGGGGGTGGGGCGTCTCGTGGGTACGCGGAGGGCGGTCTCGGCGGTGTCCTGGTGGGCCTCACCGGCGGGCTCGGTGGAGATGGCCGCGGGTGGGGCGGGGGCGGCTTCGGTGGGGGACGCGGGGGCGAGGACGGCGCCGAGGAGGGCCAGCAGAATCAGGGCAGCGCGAAGCCACGCGGGGCGGGGCGCGGCGGCACGGCTCATGAGGGATCATGTCCCCCGACCACCCCCACTTCCTGTGCCCCACCCCAGAGATCCCCCCTCTTGGGCTAGGGCGCGAGGGGCGCTCCCGGCTGACGGCTGCGGGGCGGTTCCGGTCCGTGTGGTGGTGCGGGGCCGCGCCGGTATGTCCGTCCTCGCTATCGTCCGGTGGCCGCGGGGCTGCTTCGACTCCGGAGTCTTCGGGAGCCGTGCTCCGGGCAGACATACCGGCACGTCCCCTCGCGTCTCACTGCCGGCTGCGGGTGGGTGGGGGTCGGTGTCCGGCCCGGGGTTGCCCCTGGCTACCGCACCTACCCCGCCCAGGTACCGCGGGGCAATCGGGCGGGTGGGCGGGAAAGGTTGTTCGGCTAGGGGCGGATGCGGGGCCTCGGTGGCCCCGGGGTTACTTGCCGGAGGCCTTTGCTGCTGCCTTGAGCTGCTGCTTGTGGGTGCGGACCCGCTGGAGGGACTCCGGGCCCGTGATGTCCGCGACCGAGCGGTACGCGTCCGGCTCCCCGTACGCCCCCGCCGCCTCCCGCCAGCCATCAGGACGTACACCGAGCTGCTTGCCGAGCAGGGCCAGGAAGATCTGTGACTTCTGCTTGCCGAAGCCGGGGAGGTCGTTCAGGCGCTTCAGGAGGTCCTTGCCGGACGCGACGCCCTCCCACAGGGCGGTGGGGTCACCCTCGTAGTGCTCCACGAGGTACGCGCAGAGCTGCTGGATTCGTTTCGCCATCGACCCGGGATAGCGATGCACCGCCGGCTTCGCGGAGAGCAGCGCGGCGAACTCCTCGGGGTCGTACGCCGCGATCTCGTGCGCGTCGAGATCGTCCGCGTTCAACCGCCGCGCGATCGTCCGCGGCCCCGCGAACGCCCACTCCATCGGAACCTGCTGGTCGAGCAGCATCCCGACGAGCGCGGCCAGCGGACTGCGGCCGAGGAGCTCATCGGCTTCCGGTTCCTGGGCCAGGTGCAAGGTGACGTCCATGGAGTCGATCATCCCGCCCCAGCAGGAGCTCCGCACGCCCGCACCCGGCGGGGAAATCCGCGTGCGGTCACGGGGCCGGGATCGATACCCTCGCCCTATGTCTACGCCCCGCATCTCCTAGCCAGGACACCGGTCTCCACGTCACCCGTGTGTCCATTCGCTACTGCGGAGCGTTACCTCATGATCACCGCCCGACGCATCGACGTCCGCGGCGGCGCCCGGCTTCTGCTCGCCGGCGCCTCCTTCCACATCGCCCCCGGCGACCGCATCGGCCTCGTCGGCCGTAACGGCGCGGGGAAGACCACCCTGCTCAAGACCCTCGCGGGGCAGGCCGCCCCGGCCGCGGGGACCTTCACCCGCACCGGTTCCGTCGGCTACCTCGCCCAGGACCCCGCCGCCGCCGACCCGCACAGCACCGTCACCGCCCGCATCCTCTCCGCCCGCGGACTCGACAGTGCCGCACAGGCCCTGCGTAACGCCGAGAGCGCCATGGCCGAAGCCGTGGGCGCCGCGGAGCAGCGGCGGGCCATGGCCGCGTACGCCCGCGCGGACGACGCGTTCCAGGCGCGGGGCGGGTACGCCGCCGAGGCGGAGGCCGCCCGCGTGGCCGCCGGTCTCGGGCTCCCCGAGCGCATGATGGACGCGCCGGTCGGCCACCTCTCCGGCGGCCAGCGGCGCCGCGTCGAGCTGGCCCGGATCCTCTTCTCGCGCCACGACACCCTGCTCCTCGACGAGCCGACCAACCATCTGGACGCCGATTCGGTGGGCTGGCTGCGGGGATATCTCGGGGGATACGGCGGTGGGCTCGTCCTCATCAGCCATGACACCGACCTGCTCGCGGACACCGTCAACCGCGTCTTCGCGCTCGACCCCGGCCGCGCCGCCCTCGACGTGCACAACACCGGCTGGCACACCTACCTCGCCCAGCGCGCCGCGGACGAGCGGCGGCGCGGCCGTGAGCGGGCCAACGCGGAGCGGAAAGCCGCTTCGCTGCGCAGCCAGGCGGAGAAGATGCGCTCGCACGTCGCCACCGCCACGGCCGCGAAGAACATGGCACGCCGCGCCGACCGGATGCTCGCCGCCACCGAGCCCGTCAGGAGGGACGAGCGCGTCGCGCGGATCAGGCTGCCCGAGCCCGCGCCGTGCGGGCGTACGCCGCTGGGGGCGGTCAGTCTGGTGAAGGCGTACGGGGGTCGCAGGGTGCTCGGCGGTGTCGACCTGGCCGTCGACCGGGGGAGCCGGCTCGTCGTTCTCGGGTTCAACGGCGCTGGCAAGACCACCCTCCTGCGCATCCTCGCCGGGGCCGAACTCCCGGACAGCGGACGGGTGGTGCACGGTCACGGAGCCAGGCTCGGCTACTTCGCGCAGGAGCACGACACCCTCGACGGCCGCATGACGGTACGGGAGAATCTCGCCGCCGCCGCGCCCGGCCTCACGGACGGCGAGGTGCGAGGGGTCCTGGGATCCTTCCTGTTCCGCGGGGACGACGCCGACAAGCCGGCCGCGGTGCTCTCCGGCGGCGAGAAGACCCGGCTCGCGCTCGCGGGGCTCGTGCACTCGGGGGCGAACGTGCTGCTCCTGGACGAGCCGACCAACAACCTCGACCCGGCGTCGCGCGACGAGGTGCTCGGCGCGGTGGGCACGTATCCGGGCGCGATCGTGATGGTGACGCACGACGAAGGGGCCATCGACGCGCTGCGGCCCGATCGCGTGCTGCTCCTGCCGGACGGCACCGAGGACCTGTGGAGCCCGGACTACCGGGAGCTCGTCGCGCTCGCCTAGCCGGCGTCGCCCGTGGGCTCGAGGCTGCGTGGCGCGCGTGCCCGCAGCCTCAGCGCCAGGAGCGGGAAGACAAGGACCGACACCATCGCCGCCCCGACGAGCGCCGCGGCCTCACCCGCCGTCAGTGCCTTGTCGTCCAGGCCGATGGCGGTGATCGCGACGACGAGCGGCAGGGCCGTGGAGGAGTAGAGCGTGAGGGCGCGCCGGTCCCGTACGTCCAGGTCGCGTGGGGCGAGGACGTACACGGGCAGGCCCCGTACGACGAGGAAGAGCAGGAGGAAGGCGGGCAGCAGGACGAGTGGACGGCCGCCGTGCAGCAGGGCGTCCAGGTCGAAGTCGATGCCGGTCACGATGAAGAACACCGGCACCAGGAAGCCGAAGCCCATCGCCTCGATCTTCCCGAGGACCAGCTCGCTGCTCTCCGGCGCCGCACCGTGCAGGACGAGGCGGGTGAGCAGGCCCGCCGCGAACGCGCCCAGGAGCGTGTCGAGGCCGAAGGCGTACGAGAGGCCGAGCATCGCGGCGAGCAGCAGCATCACAAAGCGCACCGCGAACTGGCCGCTGCTGTGCAGGGTCTTGGCGATGACACGGGAGAACCAGGGAGGCCTCGGCCGCAGCGCCCAGAAGACCGCGGCGGCCGTGACGGCGGCGAACGCGGCGAGCAGCACGGCCGACGTGCGGGGGGCCCGGCCGCTCAGGAGCAGGGACATCGCGATGATCGGGCCGAACTCCCCGACCGCGCCGAAGGCCATCATCACCGTCCCGAAGCGGCCCCGCAGGTCTCCGGAGTCGCGCAGGACCGGCAGCACCGTACCGAGCGCGGTGCTGGTCAGCGCCGTGCCGATGACGAAACTTTTGGTGACGGCGCCCGCGGTCAGGGCGAACGCGACGCCGAGTCCGAGCGCAAGCGAGATCACCCAGGCCCGCACCGAACGGCGCAGGGTGTCCCCGCGGACGGCGCCGAACTGGATCTCGTACCCCGCGAGGAAGATCAGCATCGAGAGGCCGAGATCCGAGAGCGCGTCGATGGCCGCGTCGTGGTGGGCCCATCCGAGGACGTCGGGGCCGATGAGGATGCCGAGCAGGATCTCGAAGATGACCAGGGGGACGGGGAGCCAGCGGCTGAAGCCGTAGGTGAGGAGGGGTGCGAGCACGGCGATGGCCATGATCAGGATGAGCGTCCCCGGCTGCGACATAGGTCGTATTCAACCTAAAGTCGGGCGAAACGGATAGCGGGCAGTCCGGGGCGATCCGAAGGGGGCCCCCATCCGATGCACCAGAAGCCGCACACGCTGCACACGCCGCACACGCCGCACACGCCGCACACGCCGCACACGCCGCACACGCCGCACACGCCGGCCACGTCACCGAGCCGGCCCCCGAGCCCGGACGACGACCACCGCGCCCCGCAGACGCGGCCCGGCCTCTGGAAACGCTGCCTCTGGGGTGGCCTCGCCCTCTGGCTGCTCACGGCCGCCATCACCTACGCCACGGTGATGGTGAGGGCTCAGGCACTCCGGCGGCGGGCCCCCGCGCGCGGGGCTACTGGATCTCCACGGGGCCGTCGCCCTTGCCGCCGTCACACTTGCCGCCGTCCGCCTGGCCGCCGTCCGCCTGGCCGCGGTCGGCGGGCGCGCCCAAGTACCGCTTGATGTCGAGGGGTTCACGCTGGCCCTGGCCCTCTCCCTGGCCCTGCGCGGCGGGTGAGCCGAGGTTGTTGCGGACCGAGTCCAGGATCGTCAGGCCCTGCCCGACGAGTCCGGCCGCGATCTCGCCGAGCCCGTCCGCGCCGTTCAGCACGTTCACGTTCGCGCCGGAGAGGCCGGACGCGGCCTCCTTCACGATCAGCGGCAACTGGTCGATCAGCATCCGGTCGAGCGCGACCCGGTCGTACGACGCCGCCGCCTCCGCCTGGATCTTCATCCGCTCGGCCTCGGCGAGGGCAAGGACCCGGATGCGCTCGGCGTCCGCCTCCGCGGGCTTGACCACCTCGGCGACCAGCTGCTGCTGGCGCAACTGGGCGGCACGCTCGGCCAGTTCGGTGCGCGCGTCGAGCACCTCCTGCTGCGCGTGCGCCTCCGCGAGCGGGCCCGCCTGGGCCGCCTTGGCCTGGGCGCGCTCGACCTCGGCGGAGTACTGGGCCTGCACGATCGCGGTCTGGCGCGCGTACTCGGCCTGGTTCCGCGCGGCCTCCTGCTCGGCCTCGGCCGAGGCCTGGGTCGCCTGCGCCTGGGCGATCTGGGCCTGGCGCTGGATGGCGGCCTTGTGCGGGGCGGACATGGCGTCGATGTAGCCGGTGTCGCCGTCGTCGATCGACTGGATCTGCAGCGAGTCCACGTGCAGGCCGATCTTCGCCATCTCGGACTTCGAGGTGTCGAGCACCTCGGTGGCGAGCTTCTGCCGCTCGGTGACGATCTCCTCGACGGTCATCGAGCCGATGATGGACCGCAGATGACCGGCGAAGATGCGGCCGGTCAGGACGGACATCTGGTCCTGGTCGGAGAGGAAGCGCTGGCCCGCGTTGACGATGCTCTCCGTGTCGTTGCCGACCTTGAAGGCGATCACGGCACGCACCTTCAGGGCGATGCCCTGCCGGGTCACGCAGTGCTCGACGACCTCCGCCTCGCACATGGAAAGGGTGAGGAAGCGGGTCTTGCGGAAGACGGGCAGCACGAACTTGCCGTGGCCCGTGACCACCCGGAACGGGGCGCCGCCGAGGCCTCGCCTGCCGCCGGAGATCAGCATCGCCTCATCGGGGGCGGGAACGCGGTAACCGAACATCGATCGACTCCTCAACCGGCGCCGCCGGCACCATCGCCGGCCAACGCCTCCAACGGGTCCGCCCACTTGATGACATCGACCTGGCGGCTGCCCCGTGACTCGATCACGAGTACGGCGGCACCGTGCGGCAGCGGTTCGTCGGACCAGGCGAGAAACGTCTCGGACCCCCCGCGGATCCGCACCAGGACCTCGCCGGGCCCCGCGGATCCGCGCGTACCGACGACGAGTTCACCGGTACACCCGATCACAGCCTCATCCGGCGCCATCGTCGGCCGCCTCCCCCATGTCATGCAGGCTCTGTCTGGATCCCGACGATAGCGCCAGGGGCCCGGGACCAGGGAGGCGGCGCTCGCCTGTGCTTGCATACCGCGATGAGCCAAACCTCCGCCCCGCGCACCCGCGCCTCCATCCGCAGCCGCCGGGACGCCGACCTGCCCGCCTGTGTGGAAGCCCTCGCTCAGGTGCACGTGACCGACGGCTACCCCACCAACTGGCCCGAGCAGCCCGCCGGCTGGCTGGCCGGGGATTCGCTCGCCGGGGCCTGGGTCGCCGAGCTCGACGACCGTGACGTGGGGCATGTGGCGCTCTGCCGGAGCGGGGCCGACGACGTGGTGCCCGCGCTGTGGAGCCGGGGCGAAGGCATGGCCGTCGAAGAGTCCGCCGTCGTCAGCCGGCTGTTCGTCGCGCCGGGGGCCAGGGGGCACGGGGTCGGGGCGCGGCTGCTGGAGCGGGTCGTGGCCGAGGGCCGGGAGTTGGGGTTGTCGCCCGTCCTGGACGTCGTCGAGTCCGAGATGTTCGCGACCGCACTCTACGAACGTACGGGCTGGCAGTTCCTCGGCACGGGCCGGCAGCACTGGAGCCCTCAGCAGATCGTCACCGTGCGGTGTTACGCGGCGCCGGGGGCCGTGGTTCCGCCGAGCTGAGTCACCGCGTCCCGCAGCGCGTCCAGGAGGCCACCCACCGCAGGGCGGTCCGGCGCGGGGCCCCGTACCGCCGCGTAGATCGAACGGACCGGCGTGGGGTTGTGGACCTGGCGGACGACAACCCCGGGGTGGGGTGCGTCCAGGCCGAGTTCCGGTACGAGGCTGACGCCGAGGCCCGCGGCGACGAAACCCTGCGCGGTGGCGTAGTCCCCGCTCTCCACCACGAAGTCCGGGCTGAAGCCGGCCGCGCCGCACGCGTCGAGGATGGGGTCGAGGCAGGGGCCGGGCGACTCGCTCGCGACCCACGGCTCGTCGGCCAGGTCCGCCATGTCGAGCAGCCGCTTCTCCGCGAGGGGGTGCCCGACGGGGAGCACCGCGTGGAACCGGTCGTCCAGGAGATGCTCGAACCGGACGCCGTCCACGCCGAGTTGTCCCGGCGGTCGCACGACGAGAGCCAAGTCCGCCCACTGGTCCCGTACGTCCGGCATCGCATCGTCCGGATCCGACAGCTTCAACTCGACCTGCACACCGGGCTGCGCGCGCCGCAGCGCGGCCAGCGCCGGGGCGACCAGCCGCGCGCCCGCCGTCGTGAAGTACCGCATGGAGACCCGGCCCGTCCGCCCCGCCCGCAGCGCGGCGAGCGCGGTCTCCGCCTCGGCGAGCTGCTTGCCGATCGTGATCGCGTACTCGGTGAGCAGCCGCCCGGCATCCGTCGCCCGCACCCCGCGGCCGGTGCGCTCCAGGAGAGGAATGCCCGCCTCCTTCTCCAGGGCCGCCATCTGCTGGCTCACGGCGGAGGGCGTGTACCCGAGGTTGCGGGCCGCGGCACTCACGGAGCCACTGGTGACCACTGCCCGGAGGACTTGCATACGCCGCGTATCAAGCATGCAGCCCAGCTTAACTCTGCCCCGCGGACCCTTACGTACAACTAACAGGGCGCGTGGGCGGCCCATGACTAAAGTCAGCCCCCGCAGTGGGCGGCAACTGGCCCCATCGCAAGGCCGCGTCACCAACGAAGGAGCAGCGCATGTCATACCCGGAGCCCCGCTACCTCGGCGAAGAGGGCGAAATCAACGCGGTGTTCAGACCGTCCGACCAGGAACCCGAACTGGTCAGCCCCCACGGAAACCGCACGCACTACCTCGCGACGCACGCCTCCACGGGAGGCGAATTCGGCCTCTACAAGGTCGACTTGGCCGCGAAGTCCCCGGGCCCGAGCACCCACTTCCACAAGTCGATCTCGGAGTCCTTCTTCGTCCTGTCCGGCCAGGTCCAGCTCTACGACGGAGACCGCTGGATCACCGGCGGCCCCGGCGACTTCCTCTACGTCCCGGTCGGCGGCCTGCACGCCTTCAAGAACGGCAGCGACGCACCCGCCTCCATGATCATGCTCTTCTCACCGGGCGCCCCGCGCGAGGAGTACTTCGAGCAGGTGGCGGAGATGGCCCAGAAGGGCGGCAAGGAGTTCGGCGAGTTCCTCGTGAAACACGACAGCTTCTTCGTCGACCGCTGAGGCCCGCAACGTCGACCGCTCGGGCCCCGTAACGTCGATCGCTCGGGCCCCGCAACGTCGAAGGGCCCCACTGCGAACAGTGGGGCCCATCAACCTCGTGCCCGGTGAGGCACTGGCGGAGGATACGAGATTCGAACTCGTGAGGGGTTGCCCCCAACACGCTTTCCAAGCGTGCGCCCTAGGCCACTAGGCGAATCCTCCGCCGCAAACAATACAAGACGTTGAGGAGTGCTCGCGAACCAGATCGGCCTCCGGTCCGAAGATCGCTCCCGAGGTCGTTCCGGGGCGCGGTCCGGGCGGGGGTGGGCGTCGCTTCCGGGGCGGGGGATCGGCTAAGGTGGGGCTCAGCCCCTCACGTGGCGCTATCTGACTGAACTCCCCCAGGGCCGGAAGGCAGCAAGGGTAGGTTGGCTCTGGCGGGTGCGTGGGGGGCGCTTTGCGTTCGCGGTATGTGTTGTCAGTGGGCGCCATTAACCTCGTATGTGTGTCGTCTCTCGCGTTGTACCGCCGCTATCGCCCGGAGTCGTTCGCCGAGGTCATCGGGCAGGAGCATGTAACCGACCCGCTGCAGCAGGCGCTGCGCAACAACCGGGTCAATCACGCCTACCTGTTCAGTGGTCCGCGCGGCTGCGGCAAGACGACGAGCGCGCGCATCCTGGCCCGCTGTCTCAACTGTGAGCAAGGTCCCACTCCGACACCCTGCGGCGAGTGCCAGTCCTGCCAGGACCTGGCGAGGAACGGCCCGGGTTCGATCGACGTCATCGAGATCGACGCCGCTTCGCACGGCGGTGTGGACGACGCCCGTGACCTGCGCGAGAAGGCCTTCTTCGGCCCGGCGAGCAGTCGGTACAAGATCTACATCATCGACGAGGCCCACATGGTCACCTCGGCGGGCTTCAACGCCCTGCTGAAGGTGGTCGAGGAGCCGCCGGAGCACCTCAAGTTCATCTTCGCGACGACGGAGCCCGAGAAGGTCATCGGGACGATCCGGTCGCGTACGCACCACTATCCGTTCAGGCTCGTGCCGCCCGGGACGCTTCGGGAGTACTTGGCGGAGGTGTGCGGCCGGGAGCAGATGGCCGTCGAGGAGGGCGTGTTCCCGCTCGTCGTGCGGGCCGGTGCCGGGTCCGTGCGTGACTCGATGTCCGTCATGGACCAGCTGCTCGCGTCCGCGGCGGACGACGGTGTGACGTATGCCATGGCGACGTCCCTTCTCGGTTACACGGACGGGTCGTTGCTCGACTCGGTGGTGGAGGCCTTCGCGTCGGGGGACGGGGCCGCCGCCTTCGAGATCGTCGACCGCGTCATCGAGGGCGGCAACGACCCCCGGCGCTTCGTCGCCGACCTCCTTGAGCGGCTGCGGGACCTGGTGATCCTCGCCGCGGTTCCGGACGCGGCGGAGAAGGGGCTCATCGACGCTCCCTCGGACGTCGTGGAGCGGATGCAGGCACAGGCGGGCGTCTTCGGCGGCGCGGAGCTCAGTCGCGCGGCCGACCTCGTGAACGAAGGCCTCACCGAGATGCGGGGGGCGACCTCGCCCCGGCTGCAGCTGGAACTGATCTGCGCGCGGGTGCTGCTTCCGGCCGCGTACGACGACGAGCGCTCGCTCATGGCCCGCCTCGACCGGCTGGAGCGTGGCGGCAACTTCATGGCGGGGCCGCAGGTGGGGGGCGGGTCCGGGCCTGGGCCTGGGGCCGGCCCTGGTCCCGCGATGGCGTACGTTCCGGGGCCTGACGCCCATGCGGGGCCCGCTGATCCGCAGGGTTCGCCGGTGGCGCCGGGGGGCGGGGCCGCGGCGGCTCGGGCTGCTGTGCGGGGTGGTGGGGGGACGGGTGCCGGCTCTCCGGGGGCCGGATCTCCCGGTGCCGCTTCTTCGGGGGCTGGTGATTCGGCTCCTGCGGCTTCGGCCGCTTCCGTTCCCTCGGCGCCTGAAGCCGCGGCTCCGGCTGTTGCGCCGCCGGTGCAGGCTCCGGGTCCGGAGGCGGGGGTGTCGCCTGCCGTGCCTTCCGGTGAGCGTCGCCCTGGTGGGTGGCCCACGGCTTCGGCGCCGGGCAGCGGTCCGAAGCAGGGCGAGCCCGCTGTCTCAGCTCCCGCTCCTTCGGGCGCCCCGCGTCCGGGGGGCTGGCCCACGGCCGCCGCGGGGGCGGGGGGCGGTGCGTCGGCTCCGCAGCAGTCGGCTCCGGCGGGGCCTGCTGCGGCGGCTCCTGGTCCTGCCCCTGCTTCGGCTCCCGTTCCGGCGGCGGGCGCGGTGGGCGGGCCCGATCCCCGCTCCCTGTGGCCGAACATCCTTGAGGCGGTGAAGGGCCGCCGCCGCTTCACCTGGATCCTGCTGAGCCAGAACGCCCAGGTCGCGGGCTTCGACGGGACGACACTGCAGATCGGCTTCGTGAACGCGGGGGCGCGGGACAACTTCGCCAGCAGCGGCAGTGAGGATGTGCTGCGGCAGGCGTTGTCCGAGCAGTTCGGGGTGCAGTGGAAGGTCGAGGCGATCGTCGACCCCTCGGGGGGCTCGGCGCCGCCGCCCGCCGCGGGGAACTTCGGGGGTGGCGCGCCGCAGCCGCCCTCGCGACCGGCTCCGCCCCAGCAGTCGCCCCCGCCCGCGTCTCCCGCCGCGAGCCGGGCGCCGGCCGCGCCCGCCTCGGCCCCGGCTCCCGCGCCCGCTCCCGCTGCGGCCCCGGCCCCGGAGCGGCGGGTCCCGGATCATGTCTCCCCGGAGGACGACACCTGGGCGGACGACGACCCCGACCTGGTGGAGTCGGCCCTGTCCGGCCACGACCTCATCGTCCGGGAACTGGGCGCCACGATCGTTGAGGAATTCAACAACGAACCCTGAGGGGTCCTGGCAGGGGCCTGAGCGGAGGGCCACTGGACGGCTGCGGGGTGCGCGGCTTGTGTTCTGGCCTGTACCGCCCGCTTCGCGGCGGGTGTTTCCCGCCCGCCCCGCCCGTTTCCCGGCGGTGCGCCCCTGACGTGGGGGGCGTTTTGCCTGCCGGGTTTGGCGGCTTCAGGTTTGTCCCGCCCGCTTCGCGGCGGGTGTTTCCCGCCCGCCCACCCGTTTTCCGGCGGTGCACCCCTCACGTAGGGGCGTCTGCGTTCGCCCCGTCGCGGGGGCGTGTGCCGCTGCGAACCGGCGGGTGCTTACCGGTCCTGCGGTCAGGGCAGTGCCACGGGGTGATCGGGTGGGTGGGCGGGAAAGATTCGCCGCGCAGCGGCGGCCTTGTCCGCGACCACAGCGACCCCAGAACCCCCCGCCCCCGGCGAGAACGCGAGCTGCGGAGAGGGATGGAAGCCGCCCCGAGCTGGAGGAACGTACAAGACGAGGCGCCCCCGCAGCTGGGGTTCCCGTACGAAGGCACGGGCCCGTGGCAGCTAGGCTGGCGTCCGTGAAGGTCCTCGTCATCGGCAGTGGTGCCCGCGAACACGCCCTGTGCCGCTCTCTGTCCCTCGACCCCGACGTCTCCGCCCTGTACTGCGCCCCCGGCAACGCCGGCATCGCGGACGTGGCCGAGCTGCACCCGGTCGACGCCCTCGACGGCAGCGCGGTGTCCGCCCTCGCCACCACCCTCGGCGCCGAGCTGGTGATCGTGGGCCCGGAGGCGCCCCTGGTCGCCGGAGTCGCCGACGCCGTGCGCGAAGCCGGCATCCCCTGCTTCGGCCCCTCCGAGGAGGCCGCCCAGCTGGAGGGTTCCAAGGCCTTCGCCAAGGACGTGATGGCCGGAGCCGGCGTGCCGACCGCCCGGTCCTACGTCTGCACGACCCCGGACGAGGTCGACGAGGCCCTCGACGCCTTCGGGGCGCCCTACGTCGTCAAGGACGACGGGCTCGCCGCCGGCAAGGGCGTCGTCGTGACCGACGACGTCGAGGCCGCCCGCGCGCACGCCCTCGCCTGCGACCGCGTCGTCATCGAGGAGTTCCTCGACGGCCCCGAGGTCTCCCTCTTCGCCATCACGGACGGCGTCACCGTCGTCCCGCTCCAGCCCGCGCAGGACTTCAAGCGCGCGCTCGACGGGGACGAAGGGCCGAACACCGGCGGCATGGGCGCGTACTCGCCGCTTCCCTGGGCCGACCCGAAGCTGGTCGACGAGGTCATGCAGAGCGTGCTCCAGCCGACCGTCGACGAGCTGCGGCGGCGCGGCACCCCGTTCTCGGGGCTGCTGTACGCGGGCCTGGCGATCACCAGCCGCGGCGTACGCGTCATCGAGTTCAACGCACGCTTCGGCGACCCCGAGACGCAGGTCGTCCTCGCCCGCCTGAAGACCCCCCTGGCCGGAGTCCTGCTCGCTGCGGCGAACGGCACCCTCGTCGACCTGCCCCCGCTGCGCTGGAGCGACGACGCCGCGGTCACCGTGGTCATCGCCTCGCACAACTATCCGGAGACCCCGCGCACCGGTGACCCCATCGAGGGCCTCGCGGATGTGGCGGCACAGGATGCCCCGGACGCGTACGTCCTGCACGCGGGGACGAAGCGCGACGGCGACGCGGTGGTCAGCGCGGGCGGCCGTGTGCTCTCGGTGACGGCGACCGGCGCGGACCTGGCCGCGGCGCGCGAGCGTGCGTACGCGGCCCTTTCCCGCATCCGCCTCGACGGCTCCCAGCACCGCACGGACATCGCGGCGAAGGCGGCGTCGGAGGCCTGACCTCGGGACGCGGGGGCCCGATCTCCGAAGGCGGAGGCCCGGCCTCGGAAGGCGGGAGCAAGGGCGGCTGAGCGCCGCCCGCGAACGCCCCGCAAGCCCCACCGGACTCACAGGCCCCACAGGCCCCGGATCTGACATGGATCCGGGGCCTTCTCGTCACCCACCTTTACCCAAAGCCATTCCATCGAGTGACCGCTGGCCCATCCGGCTGACGATGCCCGGCACCCCAACTAGGGTGCGGCGCAAGCGGTTCAGGTGCCCAGAGCCAAACAGACCACCGGCATTGCGATGTCAGTGGCGGGTGCCACAGTGGGGGAGTGAGCAAATCCATCGGCGGCTGCCGTCCGCCCGTCGTCCCGGCCCCCGGCCGGGCAGCAGGCGGCGCAGGCAGCAGGGGGTGACATCGGTCGTGTCAGGTACGGGTGTGGAGGTGGGCGTGCAGTCCGCACGTTCCCAGGCGCTCGCCGTGCTGCGCATCCGCAGCAGGGCGCTGGCCGTCGCACTGCTGCCCGCGGCCGTCGCCGTCGTGCTGATCGCGGGCGGGGTCACGGGCCATATGACCGGCGGGAGTTGGGACGTCGCGCGCGGCGTCGTGACGGCCGTCGCCGCCCTCGTCCTGCTCGCCGCCGCGGGCATCGCACTCGTCGTCGCGCGCTCCAGGCCCGCCGTCAGCCCGACCGTCCCGATCGCCGAGGGTTCGGCCCCCGATCTGTATCGCCTGGTGCGGGACCTCGCCGACCGCCTCGACGTGCCCGCGCCGTCGGCGATAGCGCTCACCCCTGACTGCGACAGCTGGCTCGAGGACCGCACGCACCCCGCGCACGGGCCGCCCGCGGAGACGGCGTCCCCGGCCCCGACAGAGACCAATGGCGTACGGGACAGTCGTCCCGCCCCGCGCCGCCAGGCACCCGTGGCTCCGGTGCTCGTCATCGGTTCGCCGTTCCTGTGGTGGATGCGGGTCGGCGAGCTGCGCGCGGTGCTCGCCCCCGTCGTGGCAGGCACGGGACCCTCGGCGCACCCGGACATAGCCGCGGCGCGTCGTTTCATCCGCGCTCTCGATGCCGCGGTCGCGGTCACTTCCGCACCGGGGCGCGGTCCGTTCGTGCGTGCGGTCCTCGGCGGCGCCGGCTGGGTGGCGCGGCTCCTCCTGCGCAGCTGCCGCGGGCATGCGGGCGAGATGGAGCGCGGGGTCGCGGCCGCCGCCGCCGAGCGCGCCCAGGCGGTGGACTACGGCGTGCGGATCGTCGCCCAGGAGCAGGTGGGCCTGGCGTATGCCGGGTGGGACCGTCTCCTGACCAAGGTCGCGCTGCCCGCCTGGCGGATGGGCCGCTGGCCCTCGCGCCTCGACGCGGGCGTCGTCTCCGCCCTCACCGAGCTCTCCCGTAGGGACCGCCTGGCCGAGGGCTTCACGTCCCGCCTGGGTGAGCGCCCCGCGTGTGACCTTCTGGAGGAGCCGGGTTCGGTGGACGAGGCGGCCTCGCTGCTCGCCGCCCGCCTCTTCCACGGTGGGCCCGCCGAGCAGAGCCCGGACTGGGCGCCGGTGGCGTGGCAGGAGTATCCGGACGAGGTCGTGGACCGCAAGTGGCGCATGGACGCGGCCCGCCTCCACCGCGTCCTGGACTCCCTGGGCATCAGCCACTCCACCGACGCGACGGCCCCCGCCTCCAAGGGCCCGACGCTGGGCCGCGTCCTGGACCACCTGACGGCGGAGGGCTCCGCCCGTGCGGGGGCGCCCGACGCGTCCCACACCCCGGGCAGCGCTGCGGCCCGCACCCCGGCCGGCGCTCAGGCCCACACCCCCGACAGCGAAGTACCGGGGCGCGGACATGGATCCGCGTACGGCGAAGGGGCGGTGCTGCCAGGCGAGGCACCCGTGCGCGGCGAGGTACCCGTGCCCGGCGAGGCATCCGTGCGCGGCGAGGCACCCGTGCCCGGCGAGGTACCCGTGCCCGGCGAGGTACCCGTGCCCGAGGCAGCCGTGCCAGGCGAGGCACCCGTGCGCGGCGAGGCACCCGTGCCCGAGGAGGCAGCCGCGTACGGCGACTCACCCGCGTACAGCGAAGAGCCCACGCACGCCACCGCCGCCACCACCGCCGCCACCAACGCCTCCGACAACCCCGTCAGCCCAGCTCCCCCCGGCGACACCGCTACCGGCGCCCCCAGCGACCCCGCCACCGACCCCTTCGACGCCGACAGCTCCGAGGACTCCGAGGACTCCGAGGACTCCGAGGACTCCGAGGACTCCGACGGGCCCGGCGGTCGCCTGGCCGCAGGCCTCTCCGCGGAGCTCGCTCGCGAGGAAGCCGCCGCCCCGCCCCGCCCCGCGCCCACGGGACAGGGCCCGGACGACGCGCTCTGGGACGACGGAATGCTGCCGCTCTTCCCGCTCCAACCGCCGCGTACGGGACGGGAGTTGCTGGCCGACCACGTCACGGCGCTGGTCTGCTGCGCGGCCGTGGACACAGCGGGCGCCGCACCCGGTCTCGACTGGCTGGACGGTCCGTCCCTCCTGGTCGACGGCGAGCGCGCGGCGGATCTCACGCCGCACGTCCTGAGCCTCGTGGAGGACGGCGACCCCATCCCCCTGCGCGGCTGGCTGGCCCGCTGGGGCGTCCGCCCGGAGAAGCCGGTCCGGCTGGTCTGAGCCCCGGCTGGTCTGAGGTCCGACCCGGAACACTCCCTTCCGTTCTCGTCGATTAGCGACGAACGGTGACGGAGTGCGTGCGTAATGTGATGTGCTGGGATCGACCGCCGGTCCGGACCTGCCAGCAGCACCGCACGGGGGGACGCACCGCACAGCAACTCGCACCACGCGGCAACTGGCACCGCACCGCACAGCACTTGGCCGCAGAACAACTCGCACCGCACAACAACTCGCACCGCACAGCGCAGAGCAATCTCGGGGGAGCAGCGAGGGAGGGGTACACACATGGGGTCGGAGCAGATCCGCAGGTGGGAATCGGGCGCCTTGGCGCACGCCGTGACCGACCCCTTCGGCCAGGGCCCCCTGCCCTGGCTCCGAGGTGCCGAGCACTACTTCGACGACACGGGCCAGGTCGTCCCCTGGTACATCGACCACGCCCCGTCCCCCGGCGCGCAGGACATCCCCGCGCCCCGCCACCGCACCCGTACGAACGGCCCGCGTACCGCCGACGACGTGCACGGTCAGATCAAGGGCTTCGCCTCCACCGGCGCCGCGGCCCCGGGCGGGGCGATCGACTTCCACGTCACGGTGGACCCGCCCCAGCAGTTCTTCGTCGACATCTACCGCATCGGGCACTACGGCGGGGACGGCGCCTCGAAGATCACGACGAGTCCGCGCCTCTCGGGCATCGTCCAGCCGCCCCCGCTCGCCGCCGACCGCACGGTCTCCTGCCATCACTGGTGGCTCTCCTGGCGTCTGCAGATCCCGAGTTACTGGAGCGTCGGCGCGTACGTGGCGGTCCTCACCACGGTCGACGGATACCGCTCGCACGTGCCGTTCACGGTCCGCGACGACCACCGCGCCGATCTGCTCCTGCTCCTGCCGGACATCACCTGGCAGGCGTACAACCTCTACCCCGAGGACGGCCGCACGGGCGCGAGTCTCTACCACGCGTGGGACGAGAAGGGCCGACTCCTCGGCGAGAGCGAGGCCGCACACACGGTCTCCTTCGACCGTCCGTACGCGGGCGCGGGCCTGCCCCTGCACGTCGGCCACGCCTACGACTTCATCCGCTGGGCCGAGCGGTACGGCTACGACCTCGCGTACGCCGACACCCGCGACCTGCACGCGGGCCGCATCGATCCGACCCGCTACCGAGGCCTGGTCTTCCCGGGCCACGACGAGTACTGGTCGGCGAACATGCGCCGCACCACGGAGAAGGCCCGCGAGCACGGCACGTCCCTGGTCTTCCTCTCCGCCAACACCATGTACTGGCAGGTGGAGTTGGGCCCTTCCCCGTCCGGTGTCGAGGACCGCCTGCTGACCTGCCGCAAGCGCCACGGCCCCGGCAGGCCGGCCCTGTGGCGGGAGCAGGACAAGGCCGAGCAGCAACTCCTCGGCATCCAGTACGCGGGCCGGGTCCCCGAGCCCGCCCCCCTCGTCGTGCGCAACGCCGACCACTGGCTGTGGGAGGCGACCGGGGCGCACGAAGGGGACGAGATCGAGGGCCTGGTCGCGGGCGAGGCCGACCGCTACTTCCCGCGCACCGCGCTCCCGGAGCACCAGCACCGCATCCTGCTCGCCCACTCTCCGTACGAGGACTCCGAGGGCGTCACGCGCCATCAGGAGTCGTCGCTCTACCGCGCCCCCTCCGGCGCCCTGGTCTTCGCGTCGGGCACCTTCGCCTGGTCCCCGGCGCTCGACCGCCCCGGCCATGTGGACACCCGCGTCCAGCGCGCCACGGCCAACCTCCTGGACCGCATCTGCAAACGCGACTGAGCGCGCCCGACGTCCCGCCGGGCGGCCCCCTGACCGCCCACCGGCATCCCCCTGGCCGGGAGCCGCCTCCCCATGCGGGAGAATCAGCAGCACTCAGTCATAACCACGGGGAGGAACCGTGTCCGGATTCGTAGAAAAGCCCGAGCCGCTTCAGGTGCCGGGCCTGGTGCACATGCACACGGGCAAGGTGCGCGACCTGTACCGCAACGAGGCGGGCGACCTCGTGATGGTCGCGAGCGACCGCATGTCCGCCTACGACTGGGTGCTGCCCACGGAGATCCCTGACAAGGGCAGGGTTCTCACGCAGCTCTCCCTGTGGTGGTTCGACCAGCTCGCCGATCTCGTCCCGAACCACGTCATCTCCACCGACGTCCCGCCCGGCGCCCCCGCCGACTGGGAGGGGCGCACCACGGTCTGCAAGTCCCTGGCGATGGTCCCGGTCGAGTGCGTGGCCCGCGGCTATCTCACGGGCTCGGGCCTGGTCGAGTACAACGACACGCGCACCGTCTGCGGCCTCGCGCTGCCCGAAGGCCTGAGCGACGGCTCGGAGCTGCCCGCCCCGATCTTCACGCCCGCCACGAAAGCGGAGGTCGGCGAGCACGACGAGAACGTGAGTTACGAGGAAGTGGCCCGCCAGGTGGGCGCGGAGACCGCGGCCCAGCTCCGCCAGTCGACCCTCGCTGTCTACGGCCGCGCCCGTGACATCGCCCGCGACCGCGGCGTGATCCTCGCCGACACGAAGTTCGAGTTCGGCTTCGAGGGAGAGACGCTGGTCATCGCCGACGAGGTGCTGACCCCGGACTCGTCCCGCTTCTGGCCCGCGGACAGCTGGCAGCCGGGCCGCGCCCAGCCGTCGTTCGACAAGCAGTTCGTCCGCGACTGGCTGACCTCGCCGGCCTCCGGCTGGGACCGCAAGAGCGAGCGGCCGCCACCCCCGCTCCCGCAGGACGTGGTGGACGCCACGCGCGCCAAGTACATCGAGGCGTACGAGCGGCTGACGGGCATGGCCTGGTAGCCGTACACCGGCCCTACCCCGCGGAAGCGGAACACGAAGAAACCCCCGGCGCCGAGAGGCACCGGGGGTTCTTCTTGTGGAGCGGACGACCAGGTTCGAACTGGCGACCTCAACCTTGGCAAGGTTGCGCTCTACCAACTGAGCTACGTCCGCGCTGCGCCGAAGCGCGATGCCAACTATACCCAACCTCGCTCGCGTGCGAGACGCACCGCGGCATGACGGTTCTCCGCACCGATCTTGGTGGCGGCAGAGGAGAGGTAGTTGCGGACCGTCCCCTGCGACAGCGCGGCCCGTTCGGCGATCTCCGCGACGGGCGCCCCGTCAGCGGCGAGTTCGAGCACCTCGGCCTCGCGGACGGTCAGCGGCGAGTCCCCGGCGGAGATCGCGTCGGCGGCCAACTCCGGGTCCACATAACGGTTACCTGCGTGAACGGTCCGGATGATCTCGGCGAGGCGCTGCGCGCTCACGGTCTTGGGCACGAAGCCCCGTACGCCCACCGCGAGTGCCCGCTTGAGATGGCCCGGTCTGCCATGACTCGTCACGATCATCGTGCGGCAGTGCGGCAGTTCGTCCCGCAGCGATGTGGCCACGCTCACACCGTCGGCGCCCGGCATCTCCAGATCGAGCACGGCCACATCGGGCCGGTGCGCCCGCGCCATGGCTAGCGCCTCGGGACCTGTGGCGGCCTCGGCGACCACGACGAGGTCGTCCTCGAGCGCGAGGAGCGCGGCGAGGGCGCCGCGGATGAGGTGCTCGTCATCGGCGAGCAGCACACGCAGACTCATCGCGTGACCCTTTCGACTTCCTGATGGTGGGGCTGCCGGAGGCTGTCGTCCTGTGGGTGTCCGTCCTGTTGCCGGGCCGACGGCACCTCGGCGGTGAGGCGGAAGTGGCCGTCGCCGGACGTGAAGTCCAGCGTCCCGCCCACCGCGGCGAGCCGCTCACGCAGCCCTTCGAGACCGGAGCCCTTCCTGCCCTCCGGCGCGGTCTCGGGCACCCCGTCGTTTTCGACGACCAGCGACGTACGGTCGTCGGTGATCACCAGAGTGATGTCGCACCGCTGCGCGTCCCCGTGCCGCAGCACATTGGTGGTCGCCTCTCGTACGACCCAGCCGAGCGCGGATTGCACCGAGACCGGCAGCCCGGCGGACGACCCGGCCACGCGGCAGTCGATCCCCGCCGCTTCGAGGACACTCTGCGCACCGGCGAGTTCCACCGCGAGGTCCGCCTCCCGATACCCCCGGACCACTTCCCGCACCTCCCGCTGTGACTCCTGGGCTATCCGCTGCACCTCGACCATCTGGTCCACGGCCTCGGGCCGCCCCCGCTTGGCCAGCTGCACGGCCAGCTCGCTCTTCAGCGCGATGACGGCGAGGTTGCGCCCCATCACGTCGTGCAGGTCACGCCCGAACCGCAGCCGCTCCTCGGCGACCGCGAGCCGCGCCTCGACCTCGCGGGCCCGGTCGGCCTCCCACATCACGGAGAGCGTCCAGGCGCCGCAGCGCGAGGAGAGCAGGGCGACCAGCGTGCCGAAGGCGATCACCAGGGCCGTGGCCACGAGCTGACCGTCGCGGACACCGACCGCGGCGGACCCGGCCACTATCAGGGCGTCGATCACGGCGAACCGGATGAAGAACGTACGGATCGGCACCGCGAAGGCCAGCGACTGTCCGTAGGGCATCACCGCGAACATCGTGGCGAGGACGAGCGTCGCCTCCTTGACCCCGTCCAGGGCCTGCAGGGCGAGCACCAGGCCCAGCGTCACGACCAGCAGCCCGAGCGATACGGCGAGATCGCGGCGCGGTGGCTCCGCGCGCCCCAGGAAGTGGTCGAGGGAGCGGCGCACCGTGCGGTTGACGTGCACGCACTGCAGGAGGGCCACTCCCGTCAGCGCGCAGCCGAGGATCACCGGGAGGGACTCGTGCCGCACGCTCACACCCAGCGGCACCGACATCCAGCTGAAGAAGAAGAGCCAGGGCATGGCGTGCCACATGGCCACGCTCTGGAACTCGACCTTCTCGATCTTCCCGAGGTCACGCCACTCCCGCTTCCACCCCCGCACCCGGACCACCACGTCCTACCCCTTCCTCAGCGCCGCGGCTCCCAGCGGAACCACCGTCGTACAGCAAACACCGAGACCACGGTCCAGGCCACAGCGGTGAGGAGCGCGCCCAGGGTGTCGGAGGCGGAGAGTTCCCCGGTCCAGCCGCCGCGCACCAGCGTGATCACCGGGGTCATCGGCAGCAGTTCGCAGAACGAGGCGAGCTTGTCCGGCATGACTTCGAGGGGCAGGACGAGACCGGAACCGAGCATCGACACGAACATCAGAGGCATGCTCATGACCTGCGCGGACTCCGTCGACCTGCTGAAGCTGCCGGTGACCGCGCCGAAGGCGGTGAACATCACGAGCCCCAACAGCAGGCCGATCACGGCGAGATGGAGTGCGCTCGGCGCTCCGAGGTCGAGCAGCGCCGCACAGCCGACCGCGAGGAGCACGCACTGCGTCAGGCCGATGGCGACCGAGGGCAGCGCCGCACCGGCAAGGATCTCCGGGTCCCGCAGCTCACCGGTGCGCAGCCGCTTCAGTACGAGCTCCTCGCGCCGGGCGACGAAGACGGCCGTCAGCGCCGTGTAGACGGCGAAGAGCAGCGAGAACCCGACGGCGCCGGGCAGCACGATGGTCCCGACCGAGAGCCCGGTCCCCTTGAGGTCCATGCCCTTGGCGGCCTGCTGCGCGCTGAACGGCAACACCAGCGGCACGAAGAGCGCCGCGAACAGCGTCCCCTTGGCGCGCCCGAGCAACGTCAGCTCGGCCTGCGCGAGCGCCCACATCCGCCCCGCGGGGGTCGTCGTCGCTGTGGGGGTCATCGTCGTCGTACTCATGCCACGGTCTCCTTCTGCGTCACAGCGGCCGCACCTTCCGCATCCCGTGCGATCCGCAGGAACGCCTCCTCCAGCGAAGCCGCCCGTACGTCGAGCCTGCCGAGCTCGACGTTCGCGTCCCGCGCCCACAGCAGCAGCCCCGTGGCCGCCCGCTGCAACTCGTGCGTGCGCAGCCGGACCCGGCCGTCGACGATCTCGTGCTCGCTCACCCCGAGCTCGCCGAGCGGCGGCAGATCCCCGACGAAGTACCCGGCGGGCAGTTCGAAGGAGACGTGCGAGGGCTGCTCGGCCACCACGTCGGCGACCCGGCCGGCGGCGGCGATCTGTCCCTCGTGGAGGATCGCGAGCCGTTCCGCGAGGTTCTCGGCCTCTTCGAGGTAGTGCGTGGTGAGCAGCACGGTCGTGCCGCCGTCGCGCAGGGCCCGCACCAACTCCCAGGTCTCGCGGCGCCCTTCGGCGTCGAGCCCGGTCGTCGGCTCGTCGAGGAAGAGCACCTCGGGCCGCCCGATGAGGGCCGTGGCCAGGTCGAGCCGCCGCTTCTCACCGCCGGAGAGCATCTTCACGCGGACGCCGGCCCGCTTGCCGAGGCCCACCATGTCCAGGGCCTCCGCGGCGGGACGGGCGCCGCTGGTGCACGCCCCCCACATCCGTATGGTCTCGGCGACGGTCAGTTCGGAAGGGAAGCCGCCTTCCTGGAGCATCACACCGATCCGGTGGCGCACGGCGCCGCGCTCGGCGTACGGATCGTGTCCGAGCACCCGCACCCGCCCCCCGGCGGGTGGGGCGAGCCCTTCGAGGAGTTCGACGGTGGAGGTCTTGCCCGCGCCGTTCGTCCCGAGCAGCGCGAAGAGCTCACCCCGTCCGACGGAGAACGAGACTCCCCGGACCGCCTCGAAACCTCCCCCGTACACGCGCCGCAGATCGGTCACGTCGATCACTTGGTCAGTCATGACTAGAGCGTCCCCCGGCCGCGAGCGCCGGAGCAGTGCGCGCTGTCACCGGCTCACATGACAAATGTCAGAAGGGGGCCTGGGCCGGGAGCAAGGGGGCCTGGACAGGGAACGAAGAAGGCCCCGGTCGCGATGACCGGGGCCTTCTTCTCTGGAGCGAACGACGAGGTTCGAACTCGCGACCTCAACCTTGGCAAGGTTGCGCTCTACCAACTGAGCTACGTTCGCATTGCCTCCGACCAGCTCTCACTGATCGGCGCGAGCACCAGCCTACCGCACTCGAAAGAGTGCCTGATCGGCGATGCAGAGCGGGTGACAGGAATTGCACACTGCGCCTTCCCCCTGGAAGGGGGATGTTCTACTACTGAACTACACCCGCAAGACTCCGTGAGGTTCGGGCCTTTCGGCCTTGCCCCTCGGCGTGCTCCAGACTTTAGCCGACCGGCGGGGGTGCAGGTCAAGTCGGTTGCCGAGGGGCCCTCCTGGCCAGGCGTCGGCCCAGGTCAGTTGGCCGCCTCGAAGGCCTCGTAGACCTTCTTCGGGATGCGGCCGCGCGGCGGCACGTCCATCTGGTGCGAGCGGGCCCAGGCGCGGACGGCCGCGGGGTTCGCCGCCACCGTCGTGTGCTTGAAGGCCTTGCCGGACTTCGACTGCTTGCGGGCCGCGTCCAGGTACGGGGCGAGTGCCTTGCGCAGTTTCTTGGCATTGGTTTGGTTGAGGTCGATCTCGTACGACTTGCCGTCAAGACCGAAGGCGATCGTCTCCGCCGCATCCCCGCCGTCGATGTCGTCAGAGAGAGTGACTACGACACGCTGCGCCACGAATATCGGTCCCTTCGTGCGGCTCTACCGCGTTGACGTGCGGTGATGCCGACTGTCCGGCTGTTATGGGCACTGTTATGTGCAAAGGATCGGCTAATGCCTTTTCCTTTGTACAGTGCCTGGCATTGCATTGTGAAGCCCGACTAAATCCGCCCGCGTGTCCGGACGCAATGGCGCTGCGTGATCTTTTCCGGGATTTTTCGCGAAGGTGCCCTGTTCGATACGCGAGTAGCAGCAGGAACGTGACCGTCCTCACGTAGGTTTCTACGAATCTACGCGAGTAGAATTTTTGTACGGGTAGTCTGAAGGGACCGCTCAGCCAGCACCACACACCGGGAGTGCCAGTGGCACGCGTCGTAGTCGACGTCATGCTCAAGCCGGAGATCCTCGACCCCCAGGGCCAGGCGGTGCAGCGTGCACTGCCGCGGCTCGGATTCAAGGGGATCGCCGACGTACGTCAGGGAAAGCGCTTCGAACTCGAGGTGGACGGGCCCGTCGATGACGCCGCCCTCGCCCGTATCCACGAGATGGCGGAAACCTTCCTCGCCAACACCGTGATCGAGGACTTCTTCGTAAAGGTGGAGGAAGAGAAGTGACTGCTCGAATCGGAGTCGTCACTTTCCCCGGAACGCTCGACGACCGCGACACCCAGCGCGCCGTCCGCGTCGCCGGCGCCGAAGCAGTGCCGCTCTGGCACCGGGACAAGGACCTGAAGCAGGTCGACGCCGTGGTGCTCCCCGGCGGATTCTCGTACGGCGACTATCTCCGGGCCGGGGCCATTTCACGGTTTTCGCCCGTCATGGAGTCGGTCATCGCGCAGGCGAAGGCGGGGATGCCGGTTCTCGGCATCTGCAACGGCTTCCAGGTGCTCACCGAGTCGCACCTGCTGCCGGGCGCGATGCTGAGGAACAACCACCTGCACTTCATCTGCCGCGAGCAGAAGCTGCGCGTGGAGTCGGACCGGACCGCATGGACCGCCGACTACACGGCCGGCCAGGAGATCCGGATCCCGCTCAAGAACATCGACGGCCAGTACACGGCCGACGAGCGGACCCTGGACATGCTGGAGGCCGAGGGCCGCGTCGCCTTCCGGTACCTCGACGGCAATCCGAACGGCTCGCTCCGTGACATCGCCGGCATCACGAACGAGGCGGGCAACGTCGTCGGCCTCATGCCGCACCCCGAGCACGCCGTGGAGCCGCTGGTCGGGACCGGCCGCACCGACGGCCTCGGATTCTTCACCTCGATCCTGAAGAAGCTGGTCAACGCATGACTCTGGACACCGTCAAGCACGCAGCCGAGACTCCCGACGTCAAGCTGCCCTGGGCCGAACTGGGCCTGAAGGAAGACGAGCACGCGCGCGTACGCGAGATCCTGGGCCGCCGTCCCACCGGCGCCGAGCTCGCCATGTACTCCGTCATGTGGTCCGAGCACTGCTCGTACAAGAGCAGCAAGGTCCACCTGCGCCAGTTCGGCGAGAAGGCCCCGGAGAACGACGCGATGCTCGTCGGCATCGGCGAGAACGCCGGTGTCGTCGACGTCGGCAACGGCTACGCGGTCACCTTCAAGGTCGAGTCGCACAACCACCCCTCGTACGTCGAGCCCTACCAGGGCGCGGCCACCGGTGTCGGCGGCATCGTCCGCGACATCATCGCGATGGGCGCGCGCCCGGTCGCGGTCGTGGACCCGCTGCGGATGGGCGCCGCCGACCACCCCGACACGAAGCGTGTCCTGCCGGGTGTCGTCGCGGGCATCGGCGGCTACGGCAACTGCCTGGGCCTGCCGAACATCGGCGGCGAGCTGGTCTTCGACGCCTGCTACCAGGGCAACCCGCTGGTCAACGCCGGTGCCATCGGCGTCATGCGGCACGAGGACATCCACCTCGCGAAGGCCTCCGGCCCCGGCAACAAGGTCATCCTCTACGGGGCCCGCACCGGCGGCGACGGCATTGGCGGTGCCTCGATCCTGGCCTCCGAGACCTTCGACGACACGAAGCCGTCGAAGCGTCCCGCCGTGCAGGTCGGTGACCCCTTCCAGGAGAAGCTCCTCATCGAGTGCACCCTGGAGGCCTTCGCCGAGAAGCTCGTCGTCGGCATCCAGGACCTGGGCGCCGCCGGACTCTCCTGCGCGACCTCGGAGTTGGCGTCCAACGGCTCCGGCGGCATGCGCGTCGAGCTCGACGACGTACCCCTGCGCGACTCCACGCTCACTCCCGAGGAGATCCTCATGAGTGAGTCGCAGGAGCGCATGTGCGCGGTCGTCGAGCCCGAGAAGGTCGAGCGCTTCCTCGCGATCTGCGAGAAGTGGGACGTCATCGCCACCGTCGTCGGTGAAGTGACGGACGGCGACCGCCTGGAGATCTTCTGGCACGGCGAGAAGATCGTCGACCTCGACCCGCGCACCGTCGCCCACGACGGCCCGGTCTACGAGCGCCCCTACGCACGGCCGAAGTGGCAGGACGCCCTCCAGGCCGACGACGCCAACAAGCTCGCCCGCCCGGCGAGTTCGAAGGAACTGCGCGAGCAGGTCCTCGCGGTCGTCGCGTCGCCGAACCAGGCGTCCAAGGCGTGGGTGACGGATCAGTACGACCGTTTCGTGCAGGGCAACACGGTGCTCGCGCAGCCCGAGGACTCCGGCATGGTCCGCATCGACGAGGAGTCCGGCCTCGGTGTCGCCCTCGCCAACGACGGCAACGGCCGCTACTCGAAGCTCGACCCGTACGCCGGCGCGCAGCTCGCCCTGTCGGAGGCGTACCGCAACGTCGCCGCGACCGGCGCCAAGCCGCTCGCCGTCTCGGACTGCCTGAACTTCGGTTCGCCCGAGGACCCGGACGTCATGTGGCAGTTCGCCGAGACCACCCGTGGTCTCGCCGACGCCTGCCAGATCCTGGGCACCCCGGTGACCGGCGGCAACGTCTCGCTCTACAACCAGACCGGTGAGGCGGCGATCCACCCGACGCCCGTCGTCTCCGTCCTCGGAGTGATCGACGACGTGGCGCGCCGCACGCCGATCGCGTTCGCCGAAGAGGGCCAGCTGCTCTACCTGCTCGGTGACACCACCGAGGAGTTCGGCGGCTCGGCCTGGTCGCAGGTCGTTCACGACCACCTCGGCGGGCTTCCCCCGAAGGTCGACCTGGAGCGCGAGCGGCTGCTGGCCGACATCCTCATCTCGGGCTCGCGCGACGGCATGATCGACGCCGCGCACGACCTCTCCGACGGTGGCCTCGCGCAGGCCGTCGCCGAGTCCTGCCTCCGTGGCGGGAAGGGCGCGCGCCTGATCGTCCCGGACGGCCTGGACGCGTTCACCCTGCTGTTCAGCGAGTCGGCGGGGCGGGCGGTCGTCTCCGTCCCCCGCTCCGAGGAGCTGCGCTTCACCGACATGTGCGGGGCGCGGGGCCTGCCCGCGACACGCATCGGTGTGGTCGACGGCGACGCGGTGGAACTCCAGGGCGAGTTCACGCTTCCGCTGACCGAGATCCGCGAGGCGCACGAGGGGACCCTTCCGGGGCTCTTCGCCTGAGATTCTCCTGCCGCCGCCCCCGTTCGGATCCGTTGATCCGGGCGGGGGCTTCGTCGTGTCCGCGCTCACCTCTTGCAGATATTACGTAATTACGTAATGATGTTCCCATGGAGCTGGAAGAGCGCGTCGCCGAGCTCGAGCGGCGGATGGACGTACTGGAGAGCGCGGGGAGCCCCGCGCCCGCGGTCGACGGAGGTGACTTCTGGGCCCTGGAGGCGCTGAAGGCGCGACTGCCCGAAGCCCAACTCCCGGACGGCGCCGTCGTGTTCACCGGAGCGGTGCGGGTGCCGACGGGCGAGCGGTACGAGTGGCAGTACGGCCACACCACCGAGCAGCTGCTCGGCGACGACTGGTCCGAGGCCGCCGAGTCCTTCGCCGCGCTCGGGAGCCCCGTCCGGCTCCGGCTGCTGCGGGAGATCCTCGGCGGCCGCCGCACCGCCGCCGAACTGGCCGCGCTCGACGACATCGGCACCACCGGCCAGATCTACCACCACCTGCGCCAACTGACCGGCGCGGGCTGGCTGCACACGACGGGGCGTGGCCGTCACGAAGTGCCCGCGGGGCGCGTGGTCCCGCTGCTCGTGGTGCTGTCCGCCTCGCGGCCCTGAACCGGCCACTGGGAAATCAAGCACCGGGAAATCAAGCACCGGGAAATCAAGCACCGGGAAATCAACCACTGGGGGAACGATCATGTCTGTACGTCAGCGCAAGTTCGCGGTGCTGCTTCAGCGGCTGCTGTTGCTCATCGTCCTCGTCCACGTGATCACCGGGTTCTTCGTGGACCGGCCCTACCCGTCCTGGCTGGGCCTCGTCCCGGTCGGTGGCTTCGTCGCCCTCAGCATCGTGCTCGGCCAGGCCGCCCGCCGTGACAGGAGCCGGAGGGAGCCCCCGGCCCCCCTGGAGATCGCCCCGCCCGTCACCGGCCGCTGGTCCGCGGTGAACAGCCCCGCGGACAAGGTGCCGAGCCACGGCACCCACGGCCTCGGGCAGACCTACGCCATCGACATCGTGGCCGAGCCGCAGGACGGGGCCCGCCCCGCCTTCGCCTGGCTCTGGCCCATCGCGCGGGGCAACAAGGCCTTCCCCGCGTTCGGGGCGCCGCTCCTCGCGGTCGCCGACGCGACCGTCGTCCACGCGGAGGACGCTCAGCGCGACCACCTCAGCCGCAACTCCCTGCTCGCGTATGTCTACTTGGTCGTGGCCGAGGGCTTGGGCAGGACCCTCGGCGGCGCCCGCCGCGTAGTCGGCAACCACATCACGCTCGACCTCGGTGAAGGCACGTACGCCGTGTACGCGCACGTCCAGCAGGGATCGCTCGCCGTCCGCACCGGGGACAAGGTGCGGGCCGGGCAGGTCATGGCCCGCTGTGGGAACTCCGGGAACTCCACCGAACCGCATGTGCACTTCCAGCTGATGGACGGCCCTGATCTGGACACCGCGCGGGGCGTGCCGTTCCGCTGGCGGGGGATCGGGGTGCCCGCGAACGGCGAGACGTTCACGGTGCGGGAAGAGGCCGCCCCGGTACCGTGACCTGCATGACTGAGGAGCTGGGGCTGCGCGCGCGCAAGAAGAAGCAGACCGCGTCGCGCATCTGGCAGGCGGCCGTGGACCTCTGCTCCGAGCGGGGCTTCGACCACGTCTCCGTGGCGGAGATCGCCGAGGCCGCCGAGGTGTCGAAGATGACCGTCTTCAACTACTTCGGCACCAAAGAAGGCGCGATCGTCGGCCCGATGGAGGAGCACGTCGGTGATCCGGCCCGCGCGGTGCGCGAACGGCAGCCCGGCGAGTCCGCGGTCGTCGCGATGCGCGGCCAGTTCCTGGAGCAGATCGCCGGGCGCGACCCGTCGATCGGCCTCAGCGGCGACCCGCGCGCCCTCAGGCTGCGCCAGCTCATCAGCGAGACGCCGACCCTCACGCTCCGCGTGGTCAGCTTCCACATGCGCAGCATCCAGCTGCTCGCGGACGCGCTCGCCGAGGAGACGGACGACGCGCTCCTCGCCCGCGTCGCCGCCGCCCAGCTGATCGGCGCCCGTAACGCGCTCATCGTGGAGAACCACCGGCGGACCCTCGTCGGTGACCCGCTCGACGAGATCGCCGAAGACTGCGCCGCGTCCGCCGAGCGCGTCTTCGGCCAGGTGGAAACGGGTCTCCAGGGGTATCCCGAGAAGAATCTCCAGGGGTATCCCGGGAAGAATTAGGCTCGGCCCATGCCACCGGCCAAGAAGCGCACGCGCACCTACGACCCCGTCAAGATCCGCACCGCCGTGCTCGCCCAGTTCGGGAACGTACGGGAAGCGGTCGTCGCCCTGGAGCCCGAGCAGCTGGCCCTGCCGACCAGGCTCGGCAGCTGGACCGTCCGCGAGCTGGTCGCGCACCTCACGACGGCGCTCGGCGGCGCCACCCGCTTCCTCGCCATGCCGGAGCCCCCGGCCCGTGAAGTGGCCCTGCTCGACTGGGCGTTCGGCACCGCGTCGGCCGCGACGCAGGTCGACGAGGCCTCGCGGGCCCTCGCCGCGCAGGAGGACCTGGGCGAGCTGTACGCGCGTACGCTCACCGGCTTCGAGGACGCGCTGCCCGATGTCACGGCGGGGCGGCTCATGCCGACCCGGTTCGGGGCGATGAGCCTCGACGACTTCCTGGTCACCCGTACCGTCGAACTCATCGTCCATACCGACGACCTGAACGACGCCGTGCCGGGCCTCGACGTCCCGTACGACCGCCAGGCCCTGGCCGCCTGCACCCGGCTGCTCGCCGACGCTCTCGCGGTGGAGGCCCCCGGCGGCGCCGTCGAGGTCAGGATTCCGCCGTTCGCCGTGGTCCAGTGCGTGGCAGGCCCTCGGCACACCCGCGGCACCCCGCCGAACGTCGTCGAGACCGACCCGCTCACCTGGATCCGCCTCGCGACCGGGCGCACGGACTGGAAGACGGCCCTCGACGCGGCGAAGGTCGGGGCGAGCGGGGAGCGGGCCGACCTCTCGGAGCTGCTGCCGGTCATGAGCTGATCCGCCGGTCATGAGTTGATCCGCCGTTCGGGTGCCGAGGGGGACGTTCGGGTGCCGAGGGGAACCAGAACCCCCACTTGTCCCGTCACAGCGGCATGCAGACGCAACGACTGACTCCGACCGTCATGGCCCTGGCCGCCGCGGGCATGCTCACCGCGTGCGGCACCGAGACCGGCTCAGGCAGCGGGTCCGTCGGGTCTCAACCGCGGCTCACCGGCGTCCACTGGAGCGTCGAGAGCGTCACGGTGAACGGCAAGAAGCAGCAGGCCCCGGGCGATGCCTACGTCAAGATCGGCAAGGGCAAGGCCGAGGGCAACTACGGCTGCAACGGCTTCACCGCGGACGTGTCGGCCGACGGCGACACCGTCGACTTCGCCAACGCCATCTCCACCAAGCGGGCCTGCGAGAAGCAGGACTTCGAGAACGCCTTCAAGCGCGCCCTCGGCAACGGCGAGCTGAAGGCCGCGGTGGACGGCGACAGGATGACGCTCACCACCGACAAGGGAGACCGCGTGGCCCTCACCTCGGAGCCGGACCTCCCGCTCACCGGCACCAAGTGGGACGTGAACGCCGTCGGCGACGGCAGGACCACGGCGTCCCTGCCGAAGGAGGTGGCAGGCAAGGCCCATCTGACCTTCGGCAAGGACGGCATGGTCCGCGGCAAGCTCGGCTGCAACAACGTCTCGGCCAAGGCCGAGGTCAGCGGCGACAGCATCACCCTGGGTGCTCCGCGGACCACCCGGATGATGTGCGAGGGAGCCGCGGCGGAGACCGAGAAGAAGCTCCTGAAGCTCTTCGACGGCAAGGTGACCTACAAGCTCACCCACCAGGGGCTCTCGCTCACCACCGACGACGGCACGGTCGTCAGCGCGAATGCCGACCTGAAGCAGACGAAGGAGCGGTAGCTCCGGCGCGGCGGGTGCGGGACTTCAGCAGGAACGCGCCGCCGAAGGCGAGCATCAGGCCGCCGCCGATCGAGTAGGCGAGCGTGGTGTCCGAGTCGCCACCGGTCTCGGCGAGTTCGGTGGAGTCGCCTTCGGGGCGCGCGTCGTTGGGGGCGGCCGCGGGCCGTTCCTGTACGGGCTGTTCCCGCACGGGCTCGGCGGCTTTCGCGGGCGCCGCGACCCCGTCCAGGCTCACCCGGACAGTCGCCGTGTCGGCCCCCGCCTGCACGACCTCGACCTCGACCTTCCTGGCCTCGTCCGTCAGCTTCGCGCCCGCCTTGAGCGCGTCCGCGTCGGCCGGGGCGTCGTCGCCGGTGCCCTGGTCGGCGTCCGGGGTCGGGTCGATGAGCGCCGACTTCGTGTAGTCCCCGTCGGGCACCCGGTAGGCGTGCACTCCCTGGAGCCCGCCGTCGACGGTGCCGGACTCGTGCCGCAGCTCCACGACCAGGCGGTCGTCGCCCAGCGGAATGTCGAGCGCGCGTACCCCGCCGCCGCTCCCGTACAGCGGTCGCAGGTCGTACGTGCCGGACTTGCCGACCTTCGCGAGCTCCCCGCCCGTCAGCCACTTGTTGTGCAGGAGCTCGGGCGAGGTGAGCCCGGCCTCCCAACCGCCGCCGCCCATCGGGGTCTTGTGACTGGTGCCGTCCTCCTCGCAGCCCGCGCCGAGGTCGCCGTCGGGGCAGCGCAGGCGCATGTGGTGGCTGTAGCCGAAGTTGTGGCCGAACTCGTGCACCAGGGCCGTCATCGACATCTTGCCGTCGGCGCCGATCGGCATCCAGGTGGTGCCACCGCCGACGGTTCCGAGGGCGAGCCAGTCGCAGCCCGCCTTCTCGGAGGGGAAGACGAGGGACAGGTGGTCGTAGCTCTCCTCGGGTACGCCCTTCGCGGCGAGCGCCTTCCGCGTCAGGTCGTTGATCTTGCCGGTGTCGCAGCCGGTGGCCGCGAGGTCGATGTCGACGGGCCCGCTGACACCGTCGCCCTCGGCTGCCTTGAAGGTGGTCGCGCCGCCGGTGACCTCGTTGTAGTACGAGGTGAGGGAGCCTTCGGAGCCGAAGTAGTTGTCCTTCAGGGCGGTCTGAAGCTTGCCCGCGTCCGGGATCCGGCTGTCCGTGAAGTTGACCATGGCGACCTGTACGCGCCGCTCCGGCTCGTCGGCGGCGGGCGCGGGCGCGGCGGCGGCAGCGGTCAGGACGGCGGCCACGGCGGCCGGTATGAGGCAGAGGCGCGGGGACGGTTTCATGGGGACCTTCCGAGTGGGGGAGCGCGCGGGCCGAAGATCAACTCGGGTGCGTGCCAGGCACGCTAGCGATCACTCGGGCCCGCGCGAACCCCTCGGAGGGCTTCTTGAGCCGCGCTTAAGGCTCAGTTCAGGCGGCGGCTCGTCCCGGACAGCGGTGTCAGGCGGCCGGGTACGGAAGCAGCCCCTTGTTTGTCTTCTCCCAGGCCGCCTTCAGCTCGGCAAGGAGCCGCGGCTCGCGCGCCGCCAGGTCGGCCTGCTCGCGCTGATCCGACGCGAGGTCGAAGAGCTGGTCCTCGCCGCCCTTGCCCCGGTAGTACTTCCAGTCCCCGCGCCGCAGGGCCCGTTCCCCGCGCACGCGCCAGAACAGCTCCCGCTCCGCGAGCTCCTCACCCTTGAGGAGGTAGGGCGCGAGGCTGGTCCCGTCCAGCAGGTACGCGGGGCTGGGCCTGGCCCCGCCGATCTCCAGGAGCGTGGCCGTCCAGTCCGGGGTGAACACGGGCTCGTGGCTGACCTGCCCGCCGTCGATCCGCGCGGGCCACCGCACGATGGTCGGCACCCGGATGCCGCCCTCCTGCAGCGAGGCCTTGTTGCCCGACAGGGGCCAGTTGTACGAGAAGCGCTCGCCGCCGTTGTCGGAGGCGAAGAAGACCAGGGTGTCCCGCTCCTGACCGGACTTCTTCAGGGCCTTGAAGACCTCACCGACCGACCGGTCCAGGTCCTGCACCATCTCCGTGTACTTCTCGACGGAGCCTCCGTCCCGATGCCAGAGCGCACCCTTCTCGCCCGCCTTGATCCTCCGTACGATCTCGGCGCTCTCCTCCTTGTCGCCGTCGGCGATCCACGGCCAGTGCGGGGTGGTGAAGTTCAGGTTGAGCAGCCAGGGCTTGGCGCCGTGGTCCCGCCGCACGTACTCGCTCGCCCGCTCGGTCAGGATGCGCGTGTAATAACGCAGGTCCTTGTACGCGGCGTCGCCCTCGTAGAGGTCGTACTCACCGCCGAGCCCCAGCTTCGAGTAGTACTCCAGGGCCCCGCCGAAGTTCCCGAAGAACTCGTCCCAGCCCGATCTGGTCGGTGAGTAGTCCGGCAGGTAGCCCGCGTGCCACTTGCCGATGAGCGCGGTCGCGTAACCCGCGTCCCGCAGCAGCGAGGCCAGCGTCGGATGTGTCGGCTCCAGGCCCACGGACCTGTCCGCTATCGGCTCGGCGAGCCCGCCCTCCGTGCGGCCGGGGAAGCGCCCGGTGTAGAGGCTGAAGCGGGTCGGCGAGCAGGTCGCGGAGCCGGCGTAGGCATCGGTGAAGCGCACGCCCTGGCGCGCGAGGCGGTCCAGGTTCGGGGTCTTGATGTGCGGCGACCCGTAGGAGGAGAGGTCGGCCCACCCCAGGTCGTCGCCCAGGATGAACAGGATGTTCGGCCGCCGGCCGCTCGGGCGCGGGGCGGCACGGAAGGGCTGTTCCCGGGCCTCGGCGGCGGCGGGCAGCCCCACCGCGGCGGCGGCACCGGCTCCCACGGCGCCGGTGAAGGCACGTCGGGACAGAGGGGACTTTTCGTACGAGGGCATGGCTGCGCTCCTGAACAGGCACGGAAGACGGAGGGTGAGTTCAGACAGCGCTGCGACAGATCGCGCTCGCGACACGGACCAGGTCGACGTGGCGGCGCTCCACAAGGGTGACCGACGGGTCACCGAGGGACTGCGGGGGCATGGACCAGGAGCTTCACGGGCTCCGGCCACCCCCGTCAACGCTCCGGCTCATCTGTTCACACGGGCTTCGTACTCCCCGTACGCACAGGGGTGCGTCAGGGCCGTAATCACGCTCCGTACAGGCCCCGTATCCCCAATTCGGACCAGTGGTCGATCTCGCCTACACTCGAAGACGTGCCACGTGGTGACGGTCGACTCAATCATGATCTGCTCCCCGGCGAGAAGGGCCCCCAGGACGCTTGCGGCGTCTTCGGTGTCTGGGCTCCGGGTGAAGAGGTCGCCAAGCTCACTTACTTCGGGCTGTACGCCCTACAGCATCGAGGCCAGGAGTCCGCGGGAATCGCGGTCAGCAACGGCTCCCAGATCCTTGTCTTCAAGGACATGGGGCTCGTTTCCCAGGTCTTTGACGAAACCTCTCTCAGCTCGCTCCAGGGTCATATCGCGGTCGGTCACGCCCGCTACTCGACCACCGGGGCCTCCGTATGGGAGAACGCCCAGCCGACGTTCCGTGCCACCGCGCACGGCTCCATCGCGCTCGGGCACAACGGCAACCTCGTCAACACGGCCCAGCTCGCCGAGCTCGTGGCCGCCCTGCCCAAGGAGAACGGCCGCGCGACCCAGGTCGCGGCGACCAACGACACCGACCTGGTGACGGCTCTCCTCGCGGGCCAGGTGGACGACGACGGCAAGCCGATGACCATCGAGGAAGCCGCCACCAAGGTCCTCCCGGACGTGCAGGGCGCCTTCTCCCTCGTCTTCATGAACGAGCACACGCTGTACGCGGCCCGCGACCCGCAGGGCATCCGCCCGCTGGTCCTCGGCCGCCTGGAGCGCGGCTGGGTCGTCGCGTCGGAGTCCGCGGCGCTCGACATCTGCGGCGCCAGCTTCGTCCGCGAGGTCGAGCCCGGTGAGTTCATCGCGATCGACGAGAACGGACTGCGAACGTCCCGATTCGCGGAAGCGAAGCCCAAGGGCTGTGTCTTCGAGTACGTCTACCTGGCGCGCCCCGACACCGACATCGCCGGCCGGAACGTCTATCTCTCGCGCGTCGAGATGGGCCGGAAACTCGCCGAGGAAGCTCCGGTCGAGGCCGACCTCGTCATAGCGACGCCGGAGTCCGGGACACCCGCCGCGGTCGGTTACGCGGAAGCCTCCGGCATCCCCTTCGGTGTCGGCCTCGTCAAGAACGCCTATGTGGGCCGGACCTTCATCCAGCCCTCGCAGACGATCCGCCAGCTCGGCATTCGTCTCAAGCTGAACCCCTTGAAGGAAGTCATCAAGGGCAAGCGTCTGGTCGTCGTCGACGACTCGATCGTCCGCGGCAACACCCAGCGCGCCCTGGTCAAGATGCTCCGCGAGGCCGGCGCCGCCGAGATCCACATCCGGATCTCCTCGCCGCCCGTGAAGTGGCCCTGCTTCTTCGGCATCGACTTCGCGACCCGCGCCGAGCTCATCGCCAACGGCATGACGATCGACGAGATCGCCAAGTCCATGGGCGCCGACTCGCTCTCGTACATCTCCATCGACGGCATGATCGAGGCCACGACCATCGACAAGCCGAACCTCTGCCGCGCCTGCTTCGACGGCGTGTACCCGATGGACCTCCCCGACCCCGAGCTGCTCGGCAAGCAGCTCCTGGAGACGGAGCTGGCCGCCGGTCCGGCGTCCACGGCAGCGGCCGACGCGAT
Source organism: Streptomyces sp. Je 1-332 (assembly GCF_040730185.1). Taxonomy (NCBI): domain Bacteria; kingdom Bacillati; phylum Actinomycetota; class Actinomycetes; order Kitasatosporales; family Streptomycetaceae; genus Streptomyces; species Streptomyces sp. Je 1-332. Next base: position 3,911,467 of record NZ_CP160402.1, on the reverse strand, counting down.
CCGTCGCCCGTAAGCCACCCGTAGTAACGACACGAAAGCTCTCATCCCCCATGCCTTCTGAGTCTTTTGAGCGTGCTCCGCACACGGGCACCGGTGCCAGCTACGCCTCCGCAGGCGTCGACATCGACGCGGGAGACCGCGCCGTCGAGCTGATGAAGGAGTGGGTGAAGAAGACGAAGCGCGCTGAAACAGAGGGCCTTGGCGGCCTCGGCGGCTTCGCCGGACTCTTCGACGCCTCCGCCCTCAAGCGCTTCGAGCGCCCCCTGCTCGCCTCCGCCACCGACGGCGTCGGCACGAAGGTCGACATCGCCCGCCAGCTCGGCGTGTACGACACCATCGGGCACGACCTGGTCGCCATGGTCATGGACGACATCGTGGTGTGCGGCGCCGAGCCGCTCTTCATGACCGACTACATCTGTGTCGGCAAGGTCCACCCCGAGCGTGTCGCGGCCATCGTGAAGGGCATCGCCGAAGGCTGTGTGCTCGCGGGCTGCGCCCTCATCGGCGGCGAGACCGCCGAGCACCCGGGCCTGCTCGGCCCGGACGACTTCGACGTCGCGGGCGCCGGCACCGGCGCGGTCGAGGCCGACCGTGTCCTTGGCCCCGATCGCATCCGTAAGGGTGACGCGGTCATCGCCATGGCGGCCTCCGGCCTTCACTCGAACGGGTACTCGCTCGTCCGGCATGTGGTCTTCGACCGCGCGGGCTGGTCCCTGGACCGCCAGGTCGAGGAGTTCGGCCGCACGCTCGGCGAGGAGCTCCTGGAGCCCACCAAGATCTACTCCCTGGACTGCCTGGCGCTCACCCGCACCACGGACGTCCACGCCTTCAGCCACATCACGGGCGGCGGCCTCGCGGCGAACCTGGGCCGGGTCATCCCGGACGGTCTGCACGCGATCGTCGACCGCGAGACGTGGACGCCCGGCGCGGTCTTCGACCTCGTCGGCAAGGCCGGTCAGGTCGAGCGCCTGGAGCTGGAGAAGACGCTGAACATGGGCGTCGGCATGATGGCGATCGTCCCCGAGGAGTCCGCCGACGCGGCCCTCGCGACCCTCGCGGACCGCGGTGTGGACGCCTGGATCGCCGGTGAGATCACTGAGCGGGGCGACCACGCCGAGGGCGCGGCGCTGATCGGTACGTATTCAAATTAAATGCGCCGCCAAGTAGGCCGGTGAGAGCGCCCGTGCGGCGCTCCTCCGAGCAGCACAAAACCCGGTCCGGCGTGGTGACCACCCCGGACCGGGTGAGGTGCAGTTGCTACGAGAACTGCGAATACTGCAGGTGCTGCGAATGCAACGAGGTCAAGCGCCGCGGCGCTGCGACGAAGGACCGGACTCGTCGGTGGAGTCCTCGTCCTCGTCGTCGTTATACAGATCCGCGTACTGGGCGTACGGGTCGTCTTCCTCGTCGTCGTCCTCGAACGGCTCGCCATTCGGCGGCTGTTGCGAAGTCGAAGCGCCCAGCTCATTGGCCAGACGCGAGAGGTCAGTCCCGCCGCTGCTGTACTTCAGCTGGCGGGCGACCTTCGTCTGCTTGGCCTTTGCCCGGCCGCGCCCCATGGCTCGACCCCCTCGGATATGGGGCTTGGTGACCCCAGAGTCTTGACACGCGTTCATGATCAGGAACGGGCTCTCCATGGAGAGGCCGGTCCGTAGGGCTTCCACGGTACCTGCTCCTGCGGCCATACGGTACGTCGCCCGCAGGACGCGCCTCGGCGCAGAACCCGCGAGGAGCCCTGTCCTCGCTGGTCAACTGCGATTTTAACCTCTTCTTGCCGGGCGACCCGCCGACGGGGGTGAGTCTTGTCTCCCGCGCACGTCGGCGGGGCCCTTTCACGGCGCCCGAAAGGTCAGCGGAGGCGGGCCTCCGCCATTCGCTGCTCGGCGATCCTGTCGGCCGCCGCGGCCGGCGGAATGCCGTCTTCCTTCGCACGAGCGAATATGGCAAAAGTGGTGTCGAAGATCTTCGACGCCTTCGCCTTGCACCGGTCGAAGTCGAAGCCGTGCAGCTCGTCGGCGACCTGGATCACGCCGCCGGCGTTCACCACGTAGTCGGGCGCGTAGAGGATCCCGCGGTCGGCGAGGTCCTTCTCCACACCGGGGTGTTCGAGCTGGTTGTTGGCCGCGCCGCAGACCACCTTCGCGGTGAGCACCGGCACGGAGGCGTCGTTCAGGGCGCCGCCCAGCGCGCAGGGGGCGTACACGTCGAGGCCCTCGACCCGGATCAGCGCCTCGGTGTCGGCGACTGCCGTCACGGAGGGGTGCTTGTGGATGATCCGGTTCACGGACTCCTCGCGCACATCGGTGATCACGACCTCGGCGCCGTCCTCCAGGAGGTGCTCCACGAGGTGGTGGCCGACCTTGCCGACGCCCGCGACACCGACCTTGCGGCCGCGCAGCGTCGAGACGTCCCACAGGTGCATGGCGGAGGCGCGCATGCCCTGGAAGACGCCGTAGGCGGTGAGCACGGAGGAGTCGCCGGCGCCGCCGTTCTCCGGGGAGCGTCCGGTCGTCCAGCGGCACTCGCGTGCGACGACGTCCATGTCCGCGACGTACGTACCGACGTCGCACGCGGTCACGTAGCGGCCGCCGAGCGAAGCCACGAAGCGGCCGTAGGCGAGGAGCAGCTCCTCGCTCTTGATCCGCTCCGGGTCGCCGATGATCACGGCCTTGCCGCCGCCGTGGTCGAGACCGGCCATGGCGTTCTTGTACGACATCCCGCGCGCGAGGTTCAGCGCGTCCGCGACGGCCGCTTCCTCGCTCGCGTACGGATAGAAGCGGGTGCCGCCGAGGGCGGGGCCCAGGGCGGTGGAGTGGATGGCGATGACGGCCTTGAGGCCGCTGGCACGGTCCTGGCAGAGCACTACTTGCTCATGGCCTCCCTGCTCCGAGTGGAACAGGGTGTGCAGGACGCCGTTGTCTGCTTCGGTCACTGTGGTGACTCCCGGTCAAGTGGCGGCGGTGGGGCGGGCTCCCGTGCGGGTGGCGGGGGTCCGATGGGCATGAGACTAGAGCCTGTGAGAACCCGGTGGCCGCGCAGTGCCGAGGATCACCCTCTCCTGGCGCACTAGAAGGACGGCTGAGTTCGGCCATGGCACGATTTGCAGTGTTTTCCAGCCGGTACGCGGGGGAGGGAGCAGCCGTGCCCAAGGTGTCTTCGTTGGTCGTCCCCTACGCGTCCTACTTGCGCGTCTATGAGCCTCTCGCCGCTTTCCCGGAGCCCGAGCGCGGCCACTGGGCGCGCTACGCGCGTCGCGCCGACCGCCCCTCGTACCAGGACGAACTGAGGCGCTCCCTGGCGGACTTGCTGCCCACGCCGCCGGTGCCCGTCCCGGTGCACGAGAGCAGCGACGCGTTCGTGGTGGAGGCCGACGGAGTGGTGTGCGTCTGCCCTTGGCGCACCCGGCTGCGCGGCTGGCAGGCTCTGGGGGAGTTGCCGGGGCAGCTGCCGACGCCGGTCCTCGACGCGGTCCTGCCGCCGGTGCTGCGCCGCCAGACGGCCGCGGACTACGAGCAGTGGCTCGCAAGGAACCCCGACGCGCGCCCCTGGATCCGTACGTCGACGTGGCAGGTGCCGCTGAACTGGTTCGTGCTCGTCTCGGACGAGGAACGGCAGTTCGAGAAGGGGTACGAGAAGCGGGGCGATGGCACCGAGGAAGCCGACGCGGCGGCCTGCGCGCCCGTGCTGCGCTACCGGACGCCGATGGTGCAGGCGCGGCGCCGCGTGGCCCGCGGGCTCAGGACGCTGCGGGCCACCCTGGACGACGGGCCGCTCGTGGAGGGGCTCACGGACGTGGGCCGGTGGCTGGAGGAGTTCCATCCGCGCTCCCTGGTCGAGCTCGACTACGGCGGGCTCGTGCACGCGCTGTCCGAGGAGCAGCTCGACGAGGACCACTCGGCGGCGGACGTGGCGGAGGGAATCGAGGCGCTGCGCAACGGCGACGGCGCGGGTGCCGGCGAGGCGTATGCGAGGCTCATGGAGCGATGGAGGGCGGTCCGGGGCCGACAGTTCTCGAACTGAGCGTCAACAGGCTGCCGGTGGGTCATCCCTACGCGGCGCCTACACGGGACGTAGGTCCCGATCCGGGCTTTTGTGTCAAGCGTGACGGACCGCACTTACTGGGCCCTTGCGCCCATCACCCCTCCTCGTGCCAAAATAGGACAAGGAGTCCGGGGAGGGCTCCTTCCGTCCATGTAAGGGCGGAATACTCAGCATTGCACGCTATGGGGGGTCTGTTGACTCCTGATCGCTCTGTGACTGATCGTCACTGTGGCGTGACTGTCCGCTATGGCATGGTCCATCGGCTTCCGTCGCTGATAGACACCTGGGAGGGCAATTCCATCGGTTTGGCCGACGTGGCTGGACGGATGGTGTAGTTGTAGTGCCGAGGACAAGCCGTTCGTCCTATAACCGACTCGACCCGCGTCCGCCATTTCGGGCAACGCGGGTCAAGGTGCAGAATTTAGAGGAATGAACCGAGAAGGTTCGGTTCTCCGAGGAGGCCGCTCATGACCGCTCGCACCCCTGATGCCGAGCCGCTGCTGACCCCGGCTGAGGTTGCCACGATGTTCCGCGTCGACCCGAAGACGGTGACGCGCTGGGCCAAGGCTGGCAAGCTCACGTCGATTCGCACGCTCGGCGGGCATCGCCGTTACCGCGAGGCCGAGGTCCGCGCACTGCTCGCGGGTATCCCGCAGCAGCGCAGCGAGGCCTGATCTACCGCAAAACCGCAGTAATCCGCAGTAACCGCAGTACTCGGACGAAGAGCACGACCGCTGCCGGGTCCCCCAACCCGTCCGCAACGTCCGACCTCTAGCTCCACACGACGCGGGTCCCGCCCCAACGGGCCCCACGCCTGAGCCTCATGGGTGAGTCGTCTCGATCGCGCTGGACTCCGCCGGGTCCAGCGCGATCTTTTTTGTGCGCTCCGAAGGCACTGGTGAGCGCAGCTGTGAGCGGGCTTGTTGGTCTCTGGGGGGAGCCTCTCCACTCTCTGGGAGGCGCCTCTCCCGTCTCTTGGGGGGAGCCTCTCCCGATGGTGCAATTGCACATATTAAATTGACCTGTTGTAGGACGGGTGTAAGTTCCGGGGTTTCAAAAAGTCCTTCGGTGACACCCGTCACACGACGACACTCTTGTTGCCGCCGATGTCGCTGGGCTAGAGAAGCCGCCGGAATCGCGTTCCGCGCCCACGAGTTCAGCCTCCCACCCCGGAGGTGGGTCGCGGGTCGGCTTTGGTCATGCGTCGGGGGGACTTTCGTCCTCGCTCGCCTCGCAGCCGCCCTCGCAGCCACTCTGGGCGGCGGACGGGGCCTCCAGGGCGAGCCGCTCGAGGCGGTGGCAGATCGGGCAGTGCCGGGTCACGTGGCGATAGCTGGTCGCCGCGGAGAGGTGGGCGCGCAGCAGAGCGCGTATCTCGTGCCGTGCGGACGCCGCCGAAGCCGTCATACGCCACCTCCCGCTGGGGAGCGGTCCCGCCCGTTCCCTGATGTCTAGGTACCGGCGGAATGTGACGGAGTCAAGATGCGGGGAACGACAACGGGCCGCATCCCCAAGGGATGCGGCCCGTTGTCATCAACTGCGGTCCTGACGGGATTTGAACCCGCGGCCTCCACCTTGACAGGGTGGCGAGCACTCCAAACTGCTCCACAGGACCTTGTTTCGCTGCGCTCAGTGCTGCGTTGCGCTGCGAGACAGGACTCTACAGCAGCGCAGGCCCGGCGGTCGAACTCACCCAGGGTGTATAGGCCGTCACGGCGCGGCCGCGTCGATTGCCTTCACGATCCGCTTGTCCGAGACGGGGTACGCCGTGCCGAGCGCGTGCGCGAAGTAGCTGACCCGGAGCTCCTCCAGCATCCACCGGATGTCCAGGACCTCTTGGGGGACCGGGCGGCCCTGCGGGAGCTGTTCCAGGAGCCAGGCGTACTCGTCCTGCATCTCGTGGACCTTCTCCATGCGCGCCGTGTCCCGCTGGACGTTCGTCGGCATCTGCTGGAGCCGGCGGTCGGCGGCCACCATGTAGCGCATCAGGTCCGCCAGGCGGCGGATCCCGGTGGCCGTGACGAAGCCGGGGCCGACGAGGGCGTCCAACTGCGCCCGTACGTCCGTGAGGTTGGCCAGGAGCGTCGGGCTCTTCGTCGACTTCAGGCGGCGCTCGCAGGCCTGCCAGGCGGCGAGGACCTGCTGGACCTGGCTCACCGTGCGGACCGTGGTGTCCACGATCTCGGCGCGCACCTTCTCGTACAGCTTGCGGTACGACTCCTCGTCCCAGGCGGGGCCGCCGAAGTCGCCGATCAGCTTGTCGGCCGCCGCCATCGCGCAGTCCGCGAAGAGCGCCTGGATGGACCCGTGCGGATTCGCGGACAGGGCGATCTTCTGGGCGTTGGTCAGCTTGTCCGAGGCGAACTTGGCCGGATTCACCGGGATGTTGCGCAGGATCAGGCGGCGCGTTCCCTTCCACATCGCCTGCTGCTGCTCGGCCTCGGTGTCGAAGAGGCGTACGGAGACGGTGTTCGCCTCGGAGCCGTCGTCCACCAGCGCCGGATAGGCCCTCACCGGCTGGCCCGCGCGACGCGTCTCGAAGACGCGGCTGAGGGAGCCGATGGACCAGTCCGTGAGCCCGGAGCGCTCGACCGCCGAGCCGCCCGACTTCTCCGCCGTCGCGGCGGCCGCCTGGGAGAGCGCCTTGCGGGCCTTGGGCCGCAGTTGGAGCTTGAGCGCCTCCAGGTCCTTGTCCTCGGAGAGCTTTTTGCGCCGCTCGTCGGTGATCCGGAAGGTGATCTTCAGGTGGTCCGGTACGCGCGTGAGGTCGAAGTCGTCCGGTGAGACGGGGACGCCGACCATCCGCTGGAGCTCCCGCGCGAGCGTCACGTGCAGCGGCTCCTGGAGGGGCACGGCCCGCTCCAGGAACGCCTTCGCGTAGTTCGGGGCGGGGACGTAATGCCGGCGGATCGGCTTGGGCAGGGAGCGGATCAGCTCGATCACGACCTCCTCGCGCAGGCCGGGGATCTGCCAGTCGAAGCCGTCGGCGGTGACCTGGTTCAGGACCTGGAGCGGCACGTGGACCGTGACGCCGTCCGCGTCCGCGCCCGGCTCGAACTGGTACGTCACCTTGAACTTGAGCGGCCCCTGGCGCCACGTGTCGGGGTAGTCGTCCTTCGAGACGTCGCCCGCGCGCTCGTTGATGAGCATCGAGCGCTCGAAGTCGAGCAGTTCGGGCTCCTCGCGCTGCTTCTTCTTCCACCACGAGTCGAAGTGCGCGCCGGACACGACGTCCTCGGGCACCCGCTGGTCGTAGAAGTCGAAGAGCGTCTCGTCGTCGACGAGGATGTCGCGGCGCCGCGCGCGGTGTTCGAGCTCCTCCACCTCGGTCAGGAGGCGGCGGTTGGCGGCGAAGAACTTGTGGTGCGTGCGCCAGTCGCCCTCGACGAGCGCGTTGCGGATGAACAGGTCGCGGGAGACCTCGGCGTCGATGCGGCCGTAGTTCACCTTGCGCTGGGCGATGATCGGGACGCCGTACAGCGTCACCTTCTCGTACGCCATCACGGCCGCCGCGTCCTTCTCCCAGTGCGGCTCGCTGTACGTGCGCTTGAGCAGATGCTGGGCCAGCGGCTCGACCCACTCGGGCTCGATCTTCGCGTTGACCCGGGCCCACAGGCGCGAGGTCTCCACCAGCTCCGCGGACATGATGAAACGCGGGGGTTTCTTGAAGAGGGCCGAGCCGGGGAAGACGGCGAACTTCGCCGAACGGGCGCCCAGATACTCGTTCTTCGCGCCCTCCTTCACGTCCTTCATCCCGATGTGGGAGAGCAGCCCGGCGAGCAGGGAGACATGCACCTGCTGCTCGGGGGCGTCGTCCTCGTTGAGATGGATGCCCATCTGCTTGGCGACCGTACGCAGCTGCGTGTAGATGTCCTGCCACTCGCGGATGCGCAGGAAGTTGAGGTACTCCGCCTTGCACATCCGGCGGAACGAGGACGAGCCGCGCTCTTTTTGCTGCTCGCGGACGTACCGCCACAGGTTGAGGAAGGCCAGGAAGTCGGAGGTCTCGTCCTTGAAGCGGGCATGCTGCTGGTCGGCCTGCGTCTGCTTCTCCGCGGGGCGCTCGCGCGGGTCCTGGATGGACAGGGCCGCGGCGATCACCATGACCTCGCGTACGCAGCCGTTCTTGTCGGCCTCCAGGACCATGCGGGCCAGGCGCGGGTCGACGGGGAGCTGGCTGAGCTTGCGGCCCTGCTCGGTGAGGCGCTTCTTCGGGTCCTTCTGCGAGGGGTCCAGCGCGCCCAGTTCCTGGAGGAGCTGGACGCCGTCGCGGATGTTGCGGTGGTCCGGCGGGTCGATGAACGGGAACTTCTCGATCTCGCCGAGCCCGGCCGCGGTCATCTGCAGGATGACGCTCGCCAGGTTCGTACGGAGGATCTCCGCGTCGGTGAACTCGGGGCGTGCGACGAAGTCGTCCTCCGAGTACAGGCGGATGCAGATGCCGTCCGACGTACGCCCGCAGCGGCCCTTGCGCTGGTTGGCGCTCGCCTGGCTGATCGCCTCGATGGGCAGGCGCTGCACCTTCGTACGGTGGCTGTAGCGGGAGATGCGGGCCGTGCCCGGGTCGATGACGTACTTGATGCCCGGGACGGTCAGGGAGGTCTCGGCGACGTTCGTCGCGAGAACGATCCTGCGCCCTGTGTGCTGCTGGAACACGCGGTGCTGCTCGGCGTGCGAGAGGCGGGCGTAGAGCGGGAGGACTTCCGTGAAGCGGTAGTTCTTCTTGTTGAGCGCGTCCGCCGTGTCGCGGATCTCGCGCTCTCCGGAGAGGAAGACGAGGATGTCGCCCTTGCCCTCGCCCTGGAGTTCCTCGACGGCGTCCGTGATCGCGGTGATCTGGTCGCGGTCGGAGTCCTCGGAGTCCTCTTCGAGAAGCGGGCGATAACGCACCTCGACGGGGTACGTACGGCCGCTGACCTCGACGATCGGGGCGTCCCCGAAGTGTCTGGAGAACCGCTCGGGGTCGATGGTCGCCGAGGTGATGACGACCTTCAGGTCCGGCCGCTTGGGCAGCAGCTGGGCGAGATAGCCGAGCAGGAAGTCGATGTTCAGGGACCGCTCGTGGGCCTCGTCGATGATGATCGTGTCGTACGCGCGCAGCTCGCGGTCCGTCTGGATCTCGGCCAGCAGGATGCCGTCCGTCATCAGCTTCACGTACGTGGCGTCCGGATTGACCTGGTCCGTGAAGCGGACCTTCCAGCCGACGGCCTCGCCGAGCGGGGTCTTCAGCTCGTCGGCCACGCGCTCGGCGACCGTGCGGGCGGCGATACGGCGCGGCTGCGTATGGCCGATCATGCCGCGGACGCCACGGCCGAGCTCCATGCAGATCTTGGGGATCTGCGTCGTCTTGCCGGAGCCCGTCTCGCCCGCGACGATCACGACCTGGTGGTCGCGTATCGCCGCGGCGATGTCGTCCTTCTTCTGGCTGACCGGGAGTTCCTGCGGATACGTGATCTCGGGCAGCCGGCTGCCCCGCTCGGCCATCCGCGCCGCGGCCTTGTCGACGTCCGCCGCGATCTCGGCGAGTACGGCGGCCCGGGCGTCGGGCTTGCGGATCCGGCGTGCACCCTCGAGGCGGCGGCCGATCCGGTGCTCGTCGCGCAGCGACAGCTCGGACAGACGCGGGGCGAGGGTGTCGAGGGTGAGGGCAGGCTGCGTAGACATAACGGCGTCCAGGATCTCACCCGCCGCTCGGAGGTGGCGAACCGATTTCTCCGGCGGGGCGCCCGGGGACGTACGATTTTGGGCATGTCGTCCCGTGCGCGTCTGTCGTGGTGCCCCCTCCTCGGGGTGCTGCTCGTCGTGTTCGGAGCGTTCTGCGGGCCCGCCGCCGCTTCGGCGCAGCACCCGCGAGCTGCGGCGACCGCCTTCGTCCACGAGACCGACAGCGTGCCCGGCTGCGGCAAGGGCGAGCAGCAGGACAGTGGGGGCCGTCCGGCGTCGCCGCCGCGCCCCAGTTCGGCACATGAACTGCTCCCCGCTCTGTACGAGGCCCACGCGGCGACCGGCTCCTGGGGCGCCGACCAAGCCGTGCTCTCCGTCGCCCCGGGCCGCGCGCCACCTGCGCTCGCGCCGCCCTCCCCGATAGAACTCTCCGTTCTGCGCGTGTAGGAGGCCCCTGTCTCAGCAGGGGTCCCTTGATCGACGTACGCAACAGGAGAAACGCACAGCCATGTCCAAGACGCCCAGCAAATCCAGCACGTCCAGCAAGTCCAGCAAATCCAGCAAGAGGAACATCGCTATCGGGGCCGGGGTGGCACTCGCCGCGCTGCTGCTCGGCGCCGCCTCCTACAGCGCCACCAAGCCCGACGAGCCTTCTTCCGTCACCGCGAAGGAGGAGCCGGCCGCGGACGTCTCCGCCGACCCGCAGGCCGGGGTCTACCCCGAGCTGGCCGAGCTCGCCCGGCGCGACGCCAAGGACCCCCTCGCCCAGGGGCGCAAGGACGCGCCGGTCGTGCTCATCGAGTACGCCGACTTCAAGTGCGGCTACTGCGGGAAGTTCGCCCGCGACACCGAGCCGGGACTCGTGAAGAAGTACGTGGAGGACGGCACCCTGCGCATCGAGTGGCGCAACTTCCCCATCTTCGGCGCGGACTCCGAGTCGGCGGCGCGGGGCGCGTGGGCCGCCGGGCAGCAGGGGCGCTTCTGGCAGTTCCACGCGGCGGCGTACGCCGACGGCGCCAAGGAGAAGGGCTTCGGCGGCGACCGCTTGAAGGCGCTCGCGAGGCAGGCCGGCGTCAAGGACATCGGCCGCTTCTCGGACGACGCGGGCAGCGCCGCGGCCAAGGCGGCCGTGAAGAAGGACCAGGAGGAGGCGTACGGCCTGGGCGCCACGTCGACCCCGTCCTTCCTGGTCAACGGGCGTCCCATCTCCGGGGCGCAGCCGGACGAGGTCTTCGACCAGGCGATCGAGCAGGCCGCGAAGAGCGCGAAGCCGTCCGGGGCGGGTGCCAAGTGACCGCCGACGTCGGGTACTTCGCGGCGTTCCTCGGCGGTCTCCTCGCCCTGATCAGCCCGTGCAGCGCGCTGCTGCTTCCCGCCTTCTTCGCGTACTCGATCGACTCGACCTCACGGCTGCTCGCGCGCACCGGCATCTTCTACGCCGGTCTCGCGACGACCCTGGTGCCGCTGGGGGCCGCGGGCTCGGTCGCCGGGCGGTTCTTCTTCGGGCACCGGGACCAGCTGGTGCTCGTCGCCGGGTGGCTGATCATCGCGCTCGGCGTGCTGCAGGTCGTGGGCATGGGCTTCGCCTCGCGGAAGATGGCCGAGCTGTCGGGCCGCATCCGGCCGACGACGGCGGTGTCCGTGTACGCCCTGGGCGCGGTGTACGGGCTCGCGGGGTTCTGCGCGGGGCCGATCCTCGGCAGCGTCCTGACCGTGGCGGCGGTGAGCGGAAGCCCCGTCTACGGGGGACTGCTGCTCGCCGTCTACGCCCTGGGGATGGCCGTTCCGCTGTTCGTCCTCGCGTTGCTCTGGGAGCGGTTCGACCTTGGGCGGCGCAGGTGGCTGCGGGGGCGCGCCTACCGTCTCGGCCGCTTCGAGCTGCACACGACCTCGCTCCTGTCGGGCCTCTTCTTCGTGGCCCTGGGCGCCCTCTTCCTTGCGTACGACGGGACCACCGCGCTGCCGGGTCTGCTCGACGTGGACGACTCGTTCGCCGTGGAGCGGTGGGCCGGGAACGTGGGCCGGGCTGTGCCGGACTCGGTGCTGCTCGTGGGTGTGGTGGCGCTGGTGGGCGTGGGGTTCGCGGTGCGGGCGTGGCGCAAGAGGTCCGGTGGGGGGAGTGGGCCGGTCGAGGCCGAGCAGGGGTGAGTCCGTTTTCGGTGTTTTAGCCTGGTTCGTATGTCTGAACCGGCTGATCTCGAAGAACACCGGCACGGCTCGCACGGCTCCCACGGCGCCCATGGGGCCCACGGAAGGGCGCCCAGTGGGCGCGAGCGGTGGGGGGCGTTCAAGGACTCGCCCTTCCTGCCCGCGGTCGTCCTGGTGTTCATCCTGGCGGCGGCCGCGGGGCTCTTCGCGGGTTCGTACACCTTCTCCATGGCGAACCCGACCCCGCACCGCATCCCCACCGCGGTGGTCGGCGCCCAGGAGGCCACGCGGGGCAAGGCGTTCCTCGACGGCATGGAAAAGGCGCTGAACGCGTCGCTGGAGCTGCACGAGTACGACAGCGTGGCCGCGGCTCGGGGCGGCGTGGAGGAGCAGAAGGTCTTCGCGATCCTCGCTGCGAGGTCGGGGGACAAGGTGACGTTCGACGTCTCGGGCGCGTCCGGGGCGTCGGTCGCGCAGGTCCTGGCGGAGACGGCGCCGAAGGTGGGCAAGAAGGTGGGGGTGCCGGTGACCGTGCAGGACATCAAGCCCCTCCAGGAGGGCGACCCGCGGGGCCTCGCGATCTTCTACATCTCGCTGGCCGCGGTGATCATCGGCTTCGTCGGGGCGATCCAGCTGAGCGTGCACGCGCGTGGGCTGAACCCGGCGGAGCGGATCGCCTTCACCATCCTCTACGCGCTGCTCGGCGGGTTCGTCATCGCGGCGGTGGTGGACTGGTGGCTGGGGGCGGTGGACCTGCCGTTCGTCGAGTCGTGGCTGATCCTGGCGCTGACGATGTTCGCGTCGGGCATGGTCTTCACGATGTTCAACACCCTGTTCGGACGCTGGGCGATGATCCCGACGTGGGGCCTGATGGTCCTGCTCGGCAACCCGTCGTCGGGCGGCGCGGTCTCCTGGCCCCTGCTCCCGTCGGCCCTCGGCCACATCGGACGCTGGCTCCCACCCGGGGCGTCGGTGAACGCGCAGCACACGGCGGTGTACTTCGGCAGCCACCAGCACGCGTTCCCGTTCCTGGTCCTGGCGGCGTGGGCGGTGGTGGCGTCCGCGGTGTTCTGGCTCTGGCGCCACCGCCACCCGGGAGGCCGCGAGAAGCCGGCGGCTCATGCGGCGGCGCCGGCCGGGTGAGCCGGAGTCCGGGAGCCCTTGGGGAACGGCGAAGGCCCCGTCCACTGGACGGGGCCTTCGGGGAAGTGGCTGGGGCCGGGATCGAACCGGCGACCTATCGCTTTTCAGGCGATCGCTCGTACCAACTGAGCTACCCAGCCACGCAGTTCACCGGAGTGATCTGCAAGCGGTCCTGACGGGATTTGAACCCGCGGCCTCCACCTTGACAGGGTGGCGAGCACTCCAAACTGCTCCACAGGACCAAGCGTTGTGCGAGCACTAGTCTCGCACAAGGTGTTGCGTGCCCCCAACGGGATTCGAACCCGTGCTACCGCCTTGAAAGGGCGGCGTCCTGGGCCACTAGACGATGAGGGCTAAGGGCCCACCTGGGCGCTTTGCAGCGCGTCGGGGACGTGAGAAGCATATGGGATGCGGGGAGCTATCGCCAAAACGGTTATCGGGGGGCCCGGGAACCGCTCCCTGGTGAGCGGTCGGTGGAGGGCGGCGAGGGCGTCGCTCCCGGCTGGTTCTCCTTCGGCAGATGGCGGCTGACCTCCGCCTTCGTCAGGCCGAGGCCGCCCAGTTTGATCTCGTCCCAGGCTTGGAGGCGCCGGGTGTCGCGGTCCAGGTAGAGGACGGACGTCTCGACCGGGTCGGGGTACTTGCCCTCCACCGCCCGCAGCCCGCTGCCGCCCGTCGAGCCCTCGATGCGCAGGCGGGTCCCGCGGTCCATGACCTCCATCTCCGAACGGTGGACGTGGCCCGCGAGGACGAGCGGCACCTCGCCGTCCGTCTCGCGCGCGGCGTCGGGGTTGTGCGCCACGGCGATGTCCACGGGAGTGCCCGCGCTCTGCTGGTCGCGCAGGGCCGACGCGAGGCGGACGCCAGCCATCTCCTCGACGGGCTTGCCCTCCGCCGCGACCGAGCGGTCCGGGGTGTACTGCGGATCGCCCGTGCCGGCGAACCGCAGGCCCGCGACCGACACGGCCCTGCCCTCGTCCAGGACGTGGACGTTCTTCATGCGCTGGAGGTAGCGCTGGGTGGTGGCCGAGTCGTGGTTGCCACGGACCCAGACGTAGGGAGCGCCCAGGTCCTCGATCGGGTCCAGGAAGGCGTTCTCGGCGGCGCTTCCGTGGTCCATCGTGTCGCCGGAGTCGACGATGACGTTGATGTCGTACTGCTCGACCAGCGAGGCGATGATCTTCCAGCTCGCCGGGTTGAGGTGGATGTCCGAGACGTGCAGGACGCGGATCGTGGACGGGTCCGGCTGGTACGCGGGAAGCGTCGACGTCGCGTCGTACAGCTTCGTCACGTTGGTGACGAGGCGTGCCAACTCCTGCTGGTACACGTCGAATTCGCTCACGATGCTGCGGGCGTTGCCGACCACCGAGGGTGCGCTGCTGAGGAGGCCGGAGAACTTCGGCTCCAGGACCGACTTCGGGTTCCACGTCGCGTACGCCGCCGCGCCCGACGCCGCGAGCAGGGCCAGGGCGAGACCGCCTGCCGCGAGGGCCCGGCGCGGGCGCCGGTAGACCGCGAGGCCGAGGGCCGTGGCGCCCGCGACGACGGCGGCGCAGGAGCGTACGGCCAGGTCGAGGGTGCCGTGCCCGACGTCCTTCGCCACCTCGTCCTGGAGGCCGGAGATCCGCTCCGGGTGGTCGACCAGGGCCTGGGCGCGGACCGGGTCCAGGCGGTTCACGTCCACGTCCAGGCGGATGGGCGCGACGTGCGAGCGCAGTTCGAGGGCGCCGAGCGGCGAGACGTCGATCTTCGTGCCGCCGGTGAGCGAGGGGCGCAGCGTCATCCGGGTGTCCATCGGCCCCACCGGCGCGTGCACGCTGCCGACGATCAGCAGGCCGAGCCAGGCGCCGAACAGGACGACCGCGACCAGGCCTACGGCGCGGCCGTAGGGATGGGGAGGGTGGATGAGCTCGCCGACCGGGCGAGGGTGGCGGGATCGGTAGTGGCGCAGGAGGGCGGCGGGCGCACGGACGTCGCGAAGCCGGACCATTGGGGCCGTATGCCCATGGGGAGGGGCGGCTATGCGGGGCCGTGGCTGACAATGGGGGCGTGCTGGAGATGACGAGGGAAGAGTTCGAGGAACTGGTCGCCGAGGCGCTCGACCGGATTCCTCCCGAGTTGACGCGGTTGATGGACAACGTGGCGGTCTTCGTGGAGGACGAACCGCCGGCCGAGGACCCGGAGCTTCTCGGGCTCTACGAGGGAACGCCCCTGACGGACCGGGGCGAGTGGTACGCGGGAGTGCTGCCGGACCGGATCACCATCTACCGCGGGCCGACGCTGCGCATGTGCGAGTCGCGCGAGGGCGTGGTCGCGGAGACCGAGATCACCGTGGTGCACGAAGTCGCACATCACTTCGGGATCGACGACGAGCGCCTGCACGCCCTGGGGTACGGCTGACGGCAGGCGGCGGCTCCGTTCACCGGTCCGTGTCCTCTTGCGGGGCAAGGGAGTTGGGTAGGGCGTCCCCGCTTCTCAGCGCCTCGGAGGTGCTCGGCCGTGCGCCAGTTGTACGTTCCTGTCCGGTGGACCGCGGCGGCAGTGGCCGTCCTGGCGACCGCGGGCTGCATGAGCATCGGCGACGACGGGGGCGGTGAGCCGGGGCCCGCGCGGTCCGCGGGCGACCGCAGCGCGGCGGCCGCTCCGGACGGCGGGAGCCACGCGCCGGGCGCCGGTTCCGCCGGCGGCGGAGGTGACCGTAACGACGCCAAGGGCGGCAAGGGCGGCAAGGGCGGCAAGAAGGGCAAGGGGAAGGGCAAGGGCAAGGGCGGCGCGGACCAGCAGGGCGAGTCCGGTTCCGGCGCCGCCCGGGCTTCCGCCTCCGCGTCCGGCGGTGGCGGCGACCCCGCCCCGCCGACGAAGGACGGGCGGCCCACCCCCACGCGCACGAAGCCCGCCCCGCCGCGCCCCACGCCGACGCCCGACCCCCCGAAGCCGACGCCCACGCCGACTCCCGAGCCCACTCCGGAGCCCTCGTCGTCGGCGCACGAGCCGCCGAAGCAGGACGCACAGCTGGGGGAGCGGTCGGAGGGGCTCAGGTCGCGTGAACCGTCACCGGAGGCGGGGCCCGCTTAGGGCGGGGTTGGGCCGAGTTCGGCCGCCCTGTCCGAAAACCCACTTCGTCGCAGGTGAGACGAGCTGTAAGGGGTGGAATCGAAGGCGCCCCGGAGGGTGCGGTTTGCCTTCTGGGGGGGTGGGTGCGTATGGTGGTAGATCGTTTGATCCCATTTGCCCGGCGCCGAAAAAGAAGAGCGCCGCGTGGCGCGTACTCTCCCTTGCCGTGGCTGACCGCATCGAGGCGGTCCATTGCGAAATCACGGAGTTGACGGGCGCGTGCCGAGACTCCGGAAGGTTTCGCATTTCGCATGTCCATTTCTCATTCTGACCACGCCGTCCTGCCCGAGAACGAGACGACCGGCACCGACGAGCTGACGGCCGAGGCCGTCGCCGAGGTTGTCGAGACCGTCCAGGCCGCGGACGTCGTGGAAGCCGCCGAGCAGGTCATCGAGACCGAGGCGGCCGACGAGGCCGACGCAGCTGCCGAAGAAGCTCCGGCCGGCCCCACCTTCGGTGACCTCGGGCTGCCCGAGGGCATCGTCCGCAAGCTCGCCCAGAACGGCGTGACCGCCCCCTTCCCGATCCAGGCCGCGACCATCCCGGACGCCCTGGCCGGCAAGGACATCCTCGGCCGTGGCCGCACCGGCTCCGGCAAGACCCTCTCCTTCGGCCTCCCGATGCTGGCCACGCTGGCCTCCGAGGGCCGCACGGAGAAGAAGAAGCCCCGCGGCGTCATCCTGACCCCGACGCGTGAGCTCGCGATGCAGGTCGCGGACGCGCTCCAGCCGTACGGCGACGTGCTCGGCCTGAAGATGAAGGTCGTCTGCGGCGGTACGTCGATGGGCAACCAGATCTACGCGCTGGAGCGCGGCGTCGACATCCTCGTCGCCACGCCGGGCCGTCTGCGCGACATCATCAGCCGTGGCGCCTGCTCGCTCGAGAACACCCAGATCGCGGTGCTCGACGAGGCCGACCAGATGTCCGACCTGGGCTTCCTGCCCGAGGTCACCGAGCTGCTCGACCAGGTTCCGTCCGGCGGCCAGCGCATGCTGTTCTCGGCCACGATGGAGAACGAGATCTCCACGCTGGTCAAGCGCTACCTGAACAACCCGGTCACGCACGAGGTCGACAGCGCCCAGGGCAACGTCACGACCATGACCCACCACATCCTGATCGTGAAGCCCCGCGACAAGGCGCCCGTCACGGCCGCCATCGCCTCCCGCAAGGGCCGCACGATCATCTTCGTCCGCACCCAGCTGGGCGCGGACCGCATCGCCGAACAGCTCTGCGAGTCCGGCGTGAAGGCCGACGCGCTGCACGGCGGCATGACGCAGGGCGCTCGTACGCGCGTTCTTGAGGACTTCAAGAAGGGCTACGTCAACGCGCTCGTCGCCACCGACGTCGCCGCGCGCGGCATCCACGTCGACGGCATCGACCTGGTCCTGAACGTGGACCCGGCCGGCGACCACAAGGACTACCTGCACCGCTCCGGCCGTACCGCTCGCGCGGGCCGCTCCGGCACGGTCGTGTCCCTCTCCCTGCCGCACCAGCGCCGCCAGATCTTCCGCCTGATGGAGGACGCGGGCGTCGACGCCACGCGCCACATCATCAACGGCGGCGGCACCTTCGACCCGGAGGTCGCCGAGATCACCGGCGCCCGTTCGATGACCGAGGTGCAGGCCGACTCCGCGGGCAACGCCGCGACCCAGGCCGAGCGTGAGGTCAAGGACCTCACCAAGGAGCTGGAGCGCGCGACCCGTCGCGCGACGGAGCTGCGCGAGGAGGCCTCGCGTCTCACCGCGCGTGCCGCCCGCGAGCGTGGCGACGACCCGGAGACCGCGGTCGCCGAGGCCACCGCCGCCGCCGAGGCCGAGGTCGCGGCCGCCGTCTCCGTGCCGGAGCAGTCCGCTGCCCCGGCCGCCCGCGAGGAGCGCCGCCCGCAGCGTGACGAGCGCGGCAACTACGAGCGTGAGCGCCGTGACGACCGCGGTGGCCGTTCCTTCGAGCGCCGCGACGACCGTTCCTCGGGTGACCGTGGCGGTTTCCGTGGCGGCGACCGTCGTGAGGGTGGCGGCTTCAACCGCGACCGCGGTAACGACAGCCGTGGCGGCGGCTTCAACCGTGACCGCAACGACCGTCCCTCGGGCGGCTTCCGTGGCGGCGACCGTCGCGAGGGTGGCGGCGACCGTGGTGGTTTCCGCGGTGGCGACCGTCGTGAGGGTGGCGGCGGCTTCAACCGTGACCGCAACGACCGTGCGTCGGGTGACCGTGGCGGCTTCCGTGGCGGCGACCGTCGTGAGGGTGGCGGCTTCAACCGCGACCGCGGCAACGACAGCCGTGGCGGCGGCTCCGGCTTCCGTCGCGACGACCGCCCCTCGGGCGACCGCGGTGGCTTCAACCGTGACCGCAACGACCGCGGTGGCTCCGGCTTCCGTCGCGACGACCGCCCCTCGGGCGGCCACCGCGGCAGCGACCGCCCGTTCAACCGCGACCGCCGCGACGACCGTCCCTCGGGCGGCTTCCGCTCCGGCGGCCACGACCGCCCGTCGTACAACCGCAACTCGGGCACGTCCGGCACCGGAACCGGCACCGGCTCCTTCGGCCGCCGTGACGACAAGCCGCGCTGGAAGCGCAACGGCTGACACCGGCTGAACAGCTGAACCGACGGGCCCGCCCCTTTGTTGGGGCGGGCCCGTCGGCGTACCCGCACACGTCTTCCCGCACACGTCTTCCTCAGCCGCACGCGTCTCCTTTAGCGAAACGTGACGCATGTCATGTCCCTGCCGTGGGCAACGCTCGTGCATGAAACCACCACCGGGCTCACCGCCCGCCCCCGCGACAAGCGCGGACGAGGAACGTCTCGCCCAGCTCGGCTACACGCAGGTTCTGGCGCGTCGGATGTCCGCGTTCTCCAACTACGCGGTCTCGTTCACGATCATCTCGGTGCTTTCCGGCTGCCTCACCATGTATCTGTTCGGCATGAACACCGGTGGGCCCGCCCTGATCACCTGGGGGTGGGTCGCGGTCGGGCTCATGACCTTGTTCGTGGGGCTCGCCATGGCGGAGATCTGTTCCGCCTATCCGACCTCCGCCGGGCTCTACTTCTGGGCGCACCGGCTTGCTCCCTCGCGCAGTGCGGCCGCTTGGGCGTGGTTCACGGGGTGGTTCAACGTGCTCGGGCAGGTCGCCGTCACCGCGGGGATCGACTTCGGGGCGGCCTCGTTCCTCGGCGCGTATCTGAATCTGCAGTTCGACTTCCAGGTCACCGAGGAGCGGACGATTCTGTTGTTCGCCGCGATCCTCGTCCTGCACGGCCTGCTCAACACCTTCGGTGTGCGCATCGTCGGGCTGCTGAACAGCGTCAGTGTGTGGTGGCACGTGGTCGGGGTCGCCGTGATCGTCGGGGCGCTCGCCTTCTCGCCCGACTCGCACCAGTCGGCTTCCTTCGTCTTCACCGAGTTCGTCAACAACACCGGGTGGGGGAGCGGGGTGTACGTCGTGCTCATCGGGCTGCTCATGGCCCAGTACACCTTCACCGGGTACGACGCCTCCGCCCACATGACCGAGGAGACCCACGACGCGTCCACCGCAGGGCCCAAGGGCATCGTCCGGTCCATCTGGACGTCCTGGATCGCGGGCTTCGTACTGTTGTTGGGCTTCACGTTCGCCATCCAGTCGTACGACGGGGCCCGCGAGTCGGCGACGGGGGCGCCGCCCGCGCAGATCCTGCTCGACGCGCTCGGGGCGACCGCGGGCAAGCTGCTCCTGCTGGTCGTGATCGGCGCGCAGCTCTTCTGCGGCATGGCGTCCGTGACCGCCAACTCCCGCATGATCTACGCCTTCTCGCGGGACGGAGCACTGCCGTTCTCGCACGTGTGGCACTCGGTCAACCCGCGTACGCGGACCCCCGTGGCGGCGGTCTGGCTCGCGGCGCTCGGCGCGCTCGCCCTCGGGCTGCCGTATCTGATCAATGTCACGGCGTACGCGGCGGTGACGTCCATCGCCGTCATCGGGCTCTACATCGCCTACGTCATCCCGACCCTCCTGCGGCTGCGCAAGGGGGAGCAGTTCGAGCGCGGGCCCTGGCACTTGGGCCGCTGGTCACGCCCGATCGGCATCGTCGCGGTGGCCTGGGTCGGCGTGATCACGGTGCTCTTCATGCTGCCGCAGGTCTCGCCGGTCACCTGGGAGACCTTCAACTACGCCCCGATCGCGGTCCTGGTCGTCCTCGGCTTCGCCGCGACCTGGTGGTTCGCCTCGGCCAGACACTGGTTCCTCAACCCGGACCACGAGCGCACGGCGGCCCGTGACGCGGCCCGGAAAGGGGCGCCGGACCCGGCCGATCCCTGAGCGCGGCCCGCGCCTCCCAGGCCCCGCGCCGACCGCGCGACGGGCCTGGGAGGCGATACCCGATCGGACGACCGGACCTCTGCGGCTATGCTCGGGGGGTGCATCCGCACGGACCGTTAGCTCAATTGGCAGAGCAGTGGACTTTTAATCCATTGGTTGTGGGTTCGAGTCCCACACGGTCTACCAAACAATCAGCCCCTGACCTGCGGCGGAAGCCGGAGGGTAGGGGCTGATCTGTTGTCAGTGATCGTTTGCTGGCCCGCTGCTGGCCCGAGTGATTGCGGTCAAGCGGTCTGCGCGTCCTCCGGGGTCGGCCCGGCGCCCAGGCTCGGCGCGCAGTCCGGGCAGGCGTAGAGCGTCGTTCCGGGGCCGCTGGTGCTCTCGATCCATCGGACAGGAATCGGGGCCGTGGTGTTGCGGTGGCAGCGTATGCAGAGCGCCACCCGAACGGCGGGCAGGGGCGTATCTGTAGGTCCACGCCGATGCACTCGAACCGCTTCGCCAGGATCTCCAGGTCTCGCCCGGTCCCGCATCCGAAGTCCACCAGCGTGGCAGCGGCCGGCCGATGCTGGTCGATCAGCGCCAGGCACGTCTCGGCGGTGCCACTGTCCGCCTGTACGGCGTCACTCACCCTGCCGACCGGCGACCCCGCAGGGCAACCTTTCGCGATCCCAGTGGCCTCGATGCAGCTCGTCATCCCGGCGCCACATGACTACTGCGTGTACGTCACCATCGCCACGCCTTCGGTCTACCTCCTCGACTCCTACTGCGCACGGCTGGCGCACATCGGACGCACCTTCACCTTTGACGTCCAGGAGGAGCAGGCGGGACCGGAGGTATGACACGAGTGCGGCTACTTCGTCCCGCCATCGAACCAGCGCGACGCGACACCTACATATCGTCGGGCAAGAGTCGGAACGCCGTGTGCCCGGTCAGGGGTCGGATCATTCGGAAGTGCTTGTCCGTGGTGAACATGAGGTCTGTGCGGTACGCGGCGGCGAGGGCCACGTTCATGGCGTCCGTCAGGCCGATGCCCTTGCCGCTGTCCGCGTCCTGATAGCCGTCGGCGACGGCGATGGCGGTGTTCAGGTGGGGGGCGATGTCGGGGATCTCGAAACGGCGCCGTGCGGTGTTGGCCTCGACGAACCGGGCTGCTGTGAGTGCCTGTTGGGCGCCGGAGCGTGCGGTGATCATGTAGTCCAGTTCGGCGAGGACGAGTGGAGAGACCACCAGATGCTCGACGGTGGTGAAGGCATGTTTGTGTTCGGTGTGACCGGTCATCCTCGGGTCCAGGAGGCGGACGAGGGCGTTGGTGTCGGCGATGACGATGTTCAAGAGCCCATGCCCTTCAGGATTTCCTCCATCTCGTCGTTGGTGAGGTCGCCGCCGAGGTCCAGTTCGGGGATGTCGATGCTGTCTCCGATGGGGCCGATGGGATAGGGCGGGATCTCGGCTTCGCGGTAGGGGGTGATGGTGGCGACGGGGCGGCCGTTCTTGGTGACGGTGATCGTCTCGCCGCGTTCGGCGGCGGCAAGGATCTGCGAGGACTTCTGGTTGAACTCGCGGGCGGTGGTCTCCATGTACTACAGAGTACTACATGGTCGGCAGGTGGGCGGACTTCCCGTGGGAATCTGTCCTTAAGCGCAGGTCGAGGGACACATGACGCGGGAGCATTGCGGGAGCGGACCGCCTTGGACCGGCCCCTCGCGCGCTCCCCGAGACTGCCCCGGATGGACTGGACATAGCCTTTGAACTGCGAGGGCCTGCTACGCAGCGTCCGGGTCGGCTTCAGTCGGCTCGGGCGCTGCTTCGTTTTCGGGGGCTGGGCTGGCCACGGACCACCCAGGGCATCGCCAAGCTCACCAAGGGTCTGCACGAGGAGTGGGAGGCGGAGGCGAAGTGGGCGATACCCCCTGGACATCCTCCAAACCGACGCAGAAGGTGAATTGGTGTCCTTTTTTGTGCGCGATGTCATGGGGTCAGACATTGACGATCCCAGTGAGAAGCAAATTCGGGGCCTCGTCGCAAGTCTGGAAACGGCGGCTGATGACGAACACACAGACGTTTCGCTGCAGCACGAGGTGGGATGGTGCCTCAGTGTTTTCGCAGACCGGACGCTGTGGTGGGAAAACGTCGAGGATTCCTCGGTCACTCCTCGTCGCGTCACGCTCGAATCCTGGGACGAGGTCGTCGAAACCCTCCTCAAGCTCTCCCGAGGAGACATTGAGGGAGTGAATCAGCTCGATTGGCAGGAGTGACCGGTTTGCGCCCCCGTGGGACCCGAGTGACGCTGAGCCTGCCAGGTGGCCGATCCGGAGGTTCAGCATGGGTTCCGTACGACGGGCTCTCGTGATGGTGCTGGTGCCGTTGCTCGTCGGAGTCTCGGCGGCCTGTGGTGGGTCCGGTAGCGGGACCGGTGAGGCGACCGCGCGGGCGCGGCCCGCGGAGTTGGCCTTCGCGCACCCCGGAGTCCTCGTCAGCAAGGCGCAGCTGGACCGCGTGCGCGCCCATGTCGCGGCGCGCGAGCAGCCCTGGCTGACGGCGTTCGAGCGGATGCGGGACAGCAAGTACGGCGCGGACGACTACCAGGCCAAGCCGTACGCCGTCGTCGAGTGCCCGCCCGGGGCCCGCGCCGGCCGGGGCTGCGTCGAAGAGCGCGAGGACGCCATCGCCGCGTACACGCAGGCCCTGCTCTTCAACGTCACCGGCGACCGCGCGCACGCCCGGAAGGCCGTGCAGATCATGGACGCCTGGGCGCGGGTGATCACCCGGCACACCGAGGCGAACGCGGGCCTCCAGACGGCCTGGGCAGCCTCCTCGTGGGCACGCGCCGCCGAAGCCGTGCGTTACACCTACGACGGCTGGACCGACGGCGAACTCCTGCGCTTCGAGCGGATGCTGCGCAACGCCTATCTGCCCCAAGTGCGCGAAGGCGCCGTCGATTTCAACGGCAACTGGGATCTCCTGATGGCGGACGCGACCATCAGCATGGCGGTCTTCCTCGACGACCACGAGTCCTTCGAGAAGGCGGTGACGCACTTCAGGACCCGGGTGCCCGCCTACTTCTACCTGGAGTCGGACGGCCCGCTTCCCGTCTCGCCCGCGGGCAGCGGCATCAACACTCCGGAGAAGCTCCAGAAGTACTGGTTCGGGCAGAAGACCTTCGCCGACGGGCTCTCCCAGGAGACGTGCCGGAACTTCAAGCACGCCAGCTACTCGCTCGCGGCCACCGCGCACATCGCGGAGACCGCCTGGCATCAGGGCGTCGACCTGTACGGCGAGGTCAAGGAGCGGCTACGGGCCGCGCTGGAATTCCACTCCACGTACCAGCTGGGCGCCAAGGCGCCCGACTGGCTGTGCGGCGGCCGGGTGCAGCGTGACATGGGGCCCGACACGGAGGTCGGCCTCAACCACCTGCGCGAGCGGCTGAAGCTGGACCTGCCCCAGACGCAGAGGCTCACGGTCGAGCAGCGGCCCGAGGGGACGGACGACCTGTTCGTCGCCTGGGAGACGCTGACGCACGCGGAGAACGCCTGAGCGGGCTGGGTGAGCGACCGCCGCGCAGCCGGTTCGCTTTCACTCCCTCTGATGGCGTAGAGTTGCATTCAACGGCGCGGGGTGGAGCAGCTCGGTAGCTCGCTGGGCTCATAACCCAGAGGTCGCAGGTTCAAATCCTGTCCCCGCTACTAAAAACCGAAGGCCCGGATCCAGAAATGGATCCGGGCCTTCGGTCTTTTCATGACCCGCTCGGCCCACACCGGTCGCCCCGAGCCGCCGCGCCGGGAACCCTGAGTGAGTGGGGCAGCGAGGAGGAAACGGCGGGGGCGGTAAGCGTCCCGATGTCCGGCACGAGCGGGCGCTCGTGCGGGCTCTCCCCCTGCTGCTCATCGTCGTCGGGATCGTCTACGACGCGTCGACCCCGCCCAGGTTCACCGCCGTGCCCCTCTTCACGGCCGCCCCGCTCGTCGCGGCGCCCTTCTACTCGCTGATCAGCACCGCCCTCATCGGCGTCGGCTCCTGCGCCGCGGTGCTCGCCCTGCACTTCAAGACCAGCACCACCACCGACGTCGAGGCCGTCACCGAACTGATCACGGTGGCGACCGTCGCCGTCCTCGCCGTCGTCATCAACCGCGTCGTGCGCCGCAGCGACAAGCAGCTCGCCTCCGCCCGCTCCATCGCCGAGGTCGCCCAGCGCGCCGTACTGCCGCAGCCGGACCCACGGATCGGCGGTCTCGACGTCGCGGCGCGGTACGAGGCGGCGGAGGCCGACGCCTTCATCGGCGGTGACCTGTACGCCGTGCAGGACACACCGCACGGCGTACGCGTCATCGTCGGCGACGTGCGGGGAAAGGGCATGGGCGCGGTGGCGGCCGTCGCCGTCGTGATCGGGGCGTTCCGGGAGGCCGCCGAGCAGGAGGCGACGCTGGAAGCCGTGGCACAGCGCCTGGAGCGCGCACTCGCGCGGGAGGGCACGCGGCGCGACGGGCTCGACGCCTTCGAGGGGTTCACCACCGCCGTGCTCGCCGAGATCCCGCACGGCGACGGTCTGGTGCGCCTGATCAACCGCGGGCACCCGGGGCCGCTGCTCCTGCGCGGTGACGGCCGGCTGTGCGTCCTGTCCGCCACCGAGCCCGCGCTGCCGCTCGGTATGGGAGAACTGGGCGCCTGGCCGGACCGCGCGGACGAGACGGAGTTCCCGCCGGGGGCGATGCTGCTGCTCTACACCGACGGGCTCTCCGAGGCGCGTGACGCCCGCGGCGAGTTCTACAACCCCGCCGCTCGGCTCGGCGGCCGGATCTTCCCGGGGCCGCACGGCCCCGACGCGCTCCTGGCGACACTCGTCGAGGAAGTGCGGCGGCACACCGGCGGCGGAGGGACCGACGACATGGCGCTGCTCGCGGTGCGGCGGCCGATGTCACCAGCCGTGACCGAAGGACACCACTCCGCATAACAACTGACGCACTGTCAAGGAAATGTGAAGCTCCGGTGTGTGAAGAAGTGAGGGCAACTCGCCCCGTTCCGGACCCCGGTGTCCCGATAAGTACGGGCCGAAGCCGCTAACGATCAGCCGGAACAGCTTGGAATACGGCCCTGCTGTCTATTAACGTTCGATAACGCAGCGCGGTCGTCCCAGCCGTCACTCGAGTCGGCTCCGTGCGCACGCGCCTAATCCCGAAAGGGAGCCGGGGAACCACTAATTGGGGTGAATCGGGCATCTGTGCATCCGTGCCAGATGTTCGTAGGAGACCTTCCTGCTCCGAACCCGTCAGCTAACCCGGTAGGCGAGAAGGAAGGAAAGGAGTGCGCCCCAGTGGCGTCCAACCGCCCTGCCCCCCAAGGCGTGTACGTACCGAATGATGACGATTTCGGTGGGTACGACGATGATTCTTCCTGGGAGGAATGGAACCCCACCGAGGAGTCCATCCGTCCCGTCCGCGGCA
The DNA here is from genome assembly GCF_040730185.1 of Streptomyces sp. Je 1-332. NCBI lineage: Bacteria > Bacillati > Actinomycetota > Actinomycetes > Kitasatosporales > Streptomycetaceae > Streptomyces > Streptomyces sp. Je 1-332. The sequence continues at coordinate 3,885,623 of NZ_CP160402.1, read as the reverse complement.
GGCACCGCGTCCACAAGCGGGGCGGCGGCGGGCTCGCCCGCAGCTCCACGGTTCTCGGCGTAGGCGTCATCGCCGCCGTCGGCGCGGGCGGCATGGCCACCGCGCAGGGCGGCAAGCCCCCGGTGGCCATCGAGATGCCGGACGTCTCGGCCGTCACGGACTCGCTGCCGGAGGCCAAGTCGCTTCCGGGCGTGGGGGCCTTGATATCCGATGGCTCCGACGACTCCGCCGCCGCGGGCCAGAACGTGGCCGTGGCCGCAGCGCCTCTCAGCGCCGCCGGTGTCAGCACCACCGACGCCGAGCAGGGCACCACGGACGCGGGCGAGGCACTGCGGGCCCGCATCATGGAGCAGGCCGAGAACCAGCAGGACCAGGCGGACGACGCGGTCCAGAAGGCGGCCGAAGAGGCTGCCGTCAAGGAGGCCGCCGCGCAGGCCGCCGCCAAGCAGACCGCGGCCGAGAAGAAGATCGCCGCCGAGAAGGCAGCCGCGAAGAAGAAGGCCGAGGCGGAGCGCCTGGCCAAGCTCGCGAAGAGCTACACCCTTCCCGTCGCCTCGTACACGCTCACCGGTACCTTCGGTCAGCCCGGCTCCATGTGGTCCTCCGGCTACCACACCGGCCTGGACTTCGCGGCTCCGACGGGCACGCCCATCAAGGCCGTCCACTCCGGCACCATCAAGGAGGCCGGCTGGGCGGGGGCGTACGGCTACCGCACGGTCCTCGAACTCGACGACGGCACCGAGGTCTGGTTCTGCCACCAGTCCTCGATGAACGTCAGCGCGGGCCAGAAGGTCACCACCGGCGAGACCATCGGCCGTGTCGGAGCCACCGGCAACGTCACCGGCGCGCACCTCCACATGGAGGTCCACCCGGGCGGCGACGCCACCGGGGTCGACCCGGCGGCGTGGCTGCGCGGCAAGGGCCAGTCCCTCTGATTCCTCTGACCCCTCTGATCCCTCTGATCTCTCTGAGGTAATCCGGAACCCCGGCGGTCCTGGCGACAACCCCCCGACGTCAGGGCTGCCGGTTCGGCGTGCCCGCTGCCCGTGCACGGATGGAATCGGCGTCCCGGTGGGCGGAATTCCGTGGTCCGTACAGGCGTTGAGCCCCGTATGACTTCTCTCCGCAAGCTTGGCTCGTCCGACCTCGAGGTCTTCCCGCTCGCCCTGGGCGGCAACGTCTTCGGCTGGACGGCCGACGAGGCGCAGTCCTTCTCCGTGCTCGACGCGTACACCGCCGCGGGCGGCAACTTCGTCGACACCGCCGACGTCTACTCGGCCTGGGTGCCCGGCAACGAGGGCGGCGAGTCCGAGACGGTCATCGGCAACTGGCTCGCCGCGCGCGGCAACCGCTCCGACGTCGTGCTCGCCACCAAGGTCGGCGCACACCCCGACTACAAGGGCCTGTCCGCGAAGACCATCAAGTCCGGAGTCGAGGAGTCGCTGCGCCGCCTGCGCACCGACTACATCGACCTCTTCTACACGCACTACGACGACCCGGCCGTCTCCGTCGAGGAGATCATCGGCGCCCTCGACGAGCTGGTGACGTCCGGCAAGGTGCGCGCCATCGCCGCGTCGAACGTGACCCCCGAGCGGCTCCAGGAGTTCCTCGACTTCTCCGACCGCGAGGGCCTCGCGCGCTACTCCGTCCTTCAGCCGCACTACAACCTCGTCTCGCGCGACACGTACGAGGGCCCGCTGGAGCAGGTCGCCTCGCGCTCCGGCCTGGCCGCCGTCCCGTACTACGCGCTCGCCTCCGGCTTCCTGACCGGCAAGTACCGCCCGGGAGCGCAGGTCGACAGCGCGCGGGCCGAGGGCGCGGGCAAGCACCTGGACACCGACCGTGGTCTGCGCGTGCTCGCCGCCCTCGACGAGATCGCCCAGGCGCGCGGCGCCGAGCTCGCGACCGTGGCCCTCGCGTGGCTCGCCGCGCAGCCGACGGTGGCGGCGCCGATCGCCTCGGCCCGTACGGTCGAACAGCTGCCCGCGCTGCTCGCGGTGGGAGAGCTCGAACTGACGGAGGCCGAGGTCTCGGCGCTCACGGCGGCTTCCGCCTAGCCGCGATAGGGGTTGTACGCGGGGTAGGGCATCGCCGGCTGGGCGTACGGATATCCGTACGGGTGCTGCTGGGGGTGGGGCTGTTGGTATCCGTACGGCTGCTGGTGTCCGTGTGGCTGCCGGTATCCGTAGGGAGGCGGCATCGGTACGAGCACCGGTGCCGTCGCCTGCGCCGCGTAGGCCAGGGCGGGCCGGGCGGCCTCGCGGCGCTCCCACAGCGCGTGCAGCAACTCCCGCTCCCGCACGACGAAGTCGGCGCCCGCCTTGCCCCGGCGCCCGCGGTGGCGCAGGAGCGCGAGAGACGTCGCGTACGTCTCGTACTGCGCGACCGTGCGCGCCGCCGCCTTGCCCTGGGTGTACGAGGCGTAGTCGCGGGCGAGGGTGCGGGCGCGCATCGTGCCGAGGGCGTAGGGCTCGGGCGCGGTGAGCCAGCCGGCGATGGCGTACGCGGGCAGTTCGGCGCGCACGATGCGCAGGCCGCGCTGCCTGATCCAGATCACCAGCCAGGTGAGCAGTCCGAACGCGGGGAGCATGAACGTCGCGTACACGGCGAAGAAGCCGTAGTCCCCGAAGCCGGCCGAGCCGTTCCACAGGGCGTGCAGGCCCATCGCGAGGAGCAGTCCGCCGAGGGGGAGCACGACGCGGCGCCAGTTCTGCCGGTCGGCGCTGAGGGCGGCGACACCGAAGCCGATGCCGGTGAGCACCGTGAACAGCGGGTGCGCGAAGGGCGACATCACGACGCGCACGAAGAAGGTCGCCGCCGTCACGGACGCGAGCCCGGTGCCGCCGTTGAGCTGGTCGGCGCCGAAGGCGCTGCCGAGATAAAGGATGTTCTCGGTGAACGCGAAGCCGGTCGCGGTCACTCCGGCGATCACCACGCCGTCGACGATGCCGGTGAACTCGCGTCTGCGGAAGAGGAAGACGAGCAGGACGGCCGCTGCTTTCGCGCTCTCCTCGACGATCGGCGCTATGACCGTGGCGCCGAGGGTGTCCGCGCTGGTGGGGTCAGCCGTGGCGGTGGCTATCCAGCGGGTCGCGAAGCTGTTCGCGACGATGGCTATGAGGGCGGCGGCGCAGGCCCCCCAGGCGAAGGCGAAGAGCAGATTCCGCCAGGGGCCCGGCTGGACCCGTTGCAGCCAGCGGAAGGCGGCCACCAGGAGCGGCACGGGCAGCGTCGCGAGGCCGAGCCCGACCAGGAAGCCTTCGGTGCCGGTCTGTTCCCTGACCAGGGCCAGGATGACGAGGCCCGACAGGGCGAGCAGGGTGACCAGGGCGGCCGCGCGTATCGCCCGGCGTTGCCACCAGCGCGCGTGCCGCAGCCCGGCGGGCCCTGCGGGGGGCGTCGGGTGCGGGAGCGGAGAAGGGGTGGCCACCCGTTGACCCTAACGAGGGACGGGGGTGGGCCGCGACGGTGCCTCGGGCCAGGTGGCCGGTATCTCAGTCCTGGCCGGGTATCTCAGTCCTGCTGTCGGGCGTCTCGGCCTTACCTGCCGGATGTCCGGCGGAACAGCAGGTCGTGGACGACGTGTCCCTTGTCCAGGCCCTGGCCCTCGAAGCGGGTGAGGGGGCGGAAGGAGGGGCGGGGCGCGTACCCGCCGTCGGGCTGGGTGTTCTCGAACGCGGGGTGCGCGGTGAGCACGTCCAGCATCTGCTCGGCGTACGGCTCCCAGTCGGTCGCGCAGTGCAGCAGGGCGCCGGGCTTGAGGCGGGGTGCGGCGAGGTCGAGGAAGTCGGGCTGGATGATGCGGCGCTTGTGGTGGCGGGCCTTGGGCCAGGGGTCGGGGAAGTAGACGCGGAGGCCGTCGAGGGAGCCGGGCGGGAGCATTTCGCGGAGCAGGATGACGGCGTCGCCGTTCGCGACGCGGATGTTGGTGAGGTTGTTCCGCTCGGCGAGGCCGAGGAGGTTTCCCTGGCCCGGGGTGTGCACGTCCACGGCGAGGATGCCGGTGTCGGGGTCGTCGGCGGCCATCTGGGCGGTGGCCTCGCCCATGCCGAAGCCGATCTCCAGTACGACGGGGAGCTCGGCTTGCTCGGTGCCGAACAGCTCGACGAGGTCGAGCATGCGCTGTCCGTCGATGTCCAGGCCCCACTTGGGCCACAGCCGCTGGAGCGCGTCCGCCTGGCTTGTGGTGACGCGGCTCCTGCGGGGCTGGAAGCTGCGGATCCTTCGCTCGAAGTGTGAGCCCGCGGGGTCGGGCGAGGGCCCGTCGGGGAAGCGGGGCTCGCCCTTCGGGCGGGGGGCGCTGGGGGTGGTGGGTGAGTCAGACACAGTGGGGGGATTTTATCTGTCCCCAACCCCACCCCTTCCCGAAAACTCGCTCGGCGCGAGGGCCTCGGTGGCCGTCATCACCGGCTCCGCCGAGTTCGTCCTCAAACGCCGGACGGGCTGAGAACGAATTCCGCTGCGGGGCAATCGGGTGGGTGGGCGGGAAAATTAGCCCCTCCGGCGTTTGAGGAGCGGGGGTCTGGGGGCGGAGCCCCCAGTTTCGGGAAGGGGCGGGATTGGGGAATGCCCCGCAGGGCCCGCCCCTACAGCAGCGCCAGCACCCGCCGAGCCACCGCCCGCCCGATAGGGAGCGAGGCCGTCGCCGCAGGCGAAGGGGCGTTCAGGACGTGCACGGCACGCGCACCCTCCCGGATGAGGAAATCGTCCACCAGCGTCCCGTCACGCAAGACGGCCTGCGCCCGCACCCCCGCCGCCACCGGCACAAGATCATCCGAGGTCACCGCGGGCAGCAGCCTCCGCACGGCCGTGGTGAACGCCTCCTTGGAGAAGGAGCGCCGCAGCTCCCCCGCCCCGTACCGCCAGTGCCGCGAGGCCATCCGCCAGGCCCCCGGCCAGCCCAGCGTGCCCGCCACCTCCAGTGGCCGCACCACACCCCAGCCGTACCCCTCGCGGGCCAGCGCCGGCACGGCGTTCGGACCCACGTGGACCCCGCCGCCGATGCCCCGCGTCAGATGCACCCCGAGGAAGGGGAAGGCCGGGTCCGGGACCGGATACACCAGGCCCCGCACCAGATCGGGCCGCGCCAGGTCGAAGTACTCCCCCCGGAAGGGCACGATCCGCATCCCGGGGTCGTCACCGGCCAGCATCGCCACCCGGTCGCAGTGCAGTCCCGCGCAGTTGACCAGGACCTTTCCCCGCACCACCGAGCCGTCGGCCGTGCGGACGGCCACCCCGAGCGTCGCGCGCCGGTCGATGCGGACGACCTCCGCCCCGTACCGCACATCCGCCCCGGAGGCGTCCGCCAGGTGCTCCGCCACCGAGCCGTAGTCACAGATCCCCGTCGTGCCGACCTGGATCGCGGCGAGGCCCCGCACCTCCGGTTCGTACTCCGCGATCTGGGCGGGGCCCAGCTCCCGCACCGGAATGCCGTTCTCCCTGCCGCGCTGGACGAGTGCGTGCAGGCGGGGCAGCTCGGAGCGCTCCGTGGCGACGATGAGCTTGCCGGTGACCTCGTGCGCGATGCCGTACTCCGCGCAGAACTTGACCATCTCGGCGGCGCCCCGCACCGCGTACCGCGCCTTCAGGGAGCCGGGGCGGTAGTAGATCCCGCTGTGGATCACCCCGCTGTTGCGGCCCGTCTGGTGCCTCGCGGGGCCGGACTCCTTCTCCAGGACGGTGACCCGCGTCCCCGGCGCCGCGCGCGTGATGGCATACGCCGTCGACAGACCGACGATCCCGCCGCCGATCACCAGCACATCGCAGTCGTACGCCACGGCTCGGACCATCCCGCATCACCTCCCACCCCGATAGTGCACTGCGCCACTGACAACGCCCTCAAACCCGGCGAGGACCGCAGGGTTACAAGGGGCGTAAATGCCGTTGCCGATCCGGCGGTGCGCGGAGGCCCGTGGAGCATGGAGGGGGCGGGCTACGCGGGGGCCACGAGCAGCGGCCGGGCCCGCTCGCGCAGCTCCACCACCCGCGGCTCGTCCCCGTACGGCTCCAGGCGGTGCAGCAGGTCCTTCACGTACTCCGTGGTCCGCGCGGACGAGATGCGTCCCGCGACCTCCAGGGCGCGTGTGCCCTGTTCGCAGGCCGCGTCGAGGTTCCCCGACTCCAGCTCCGCGACCGCCGACACCACGAGCCGCAGGCCGTGCGAGCGCACGTACTCCTCCGTCGGCCGGGACAGCGCCTGCTCCGTGAAGCGCCGCACCTGGCGGGGTGCCTTGAGGTCGCGATAGCACTCGGCGGCGTCCGCCGCGAAGCGGTCGTATCCGTAGAAACCGAGCCATGAGGGGTCGTTGTCACCCTCCCTGGCCCGCTCCAGCCAGCCCTCGGCCGCCCGGAGTGCGGCTCCCGCCGCCTGCGCGTCGTTGGCGCGCGCGTGTGCGCGTGCCTCGACGAGGCGGAAGAAGCTCATCGTGCGTGCGGTGGCCAGACCGCGGTTGCGCTCCAGGGCCGCCTGCGCGAGGTCGACGCCCTCGTCGCCGAAGCCGCGGTAGGTCGCCTGGAGGGACATGGAAGCAAGGACGTACCCCCCTAAGGGGACGTCGGCCGCCGCGCGGGCCAGGCGCAGGGCCTGGATGTAGTACCGCTGGGCGGCCTCCTGCTGGCCGGTGTCGAAGGCCATCCACCCTGCCAGGCGGGTCAGTTCGGCCGACGCCCCGAAGAGCGAGCGGCCCACCTCGTCCGAGTACGAACCGAGCAGCAGGGGCGCCGCCTCGACCCGCAGGCACTCCGGGACCATCGACGAACGCCAGTCGCCGCCCCCGTACTTGGAGTCCCAGCGCCGGGCGTCCTCGGCGGCCTCCCGCAGTTTCACCACGTCACTGTGGCCGACCTTCATCGGGTGCCCGCTGTTCGCGCCGTCATCGGGATGGACCAGCTCGCGGGGCTCGTCCAGGATGACGTCGCGGGCGACCGAGCTGTCGGCCGGGGTTATCAGCCAGCGCGAGGCCGGGGTCGCGTACGCGCTCACCGCGAAGGAGCCGGCGAGCGACTGCCAGATGCCGCCGGTGCCCGCGCGCCTGCCCGCCAGGTCGAGGCGGTAGAGCTCGGTCGCCGACTTCACCGCGGCGCCCACGTCGCGCGGGAAGGCGAGGCCCACCTCAGGCGCGGGATCGGCGTCGGCGAGCCCGATCTCGTGCAGCGGAACGGGGCGGCCGAGCTTCTGCCCGATGGCCGCGGCGATGAGGTGCGGGGCGGCGCCCTGCGGCACCATGCCCTTGGACACCCACCGGGCCACCGACGTCTTGTCGTATCGAAGCGTCAACCCGCGTTGTGCGCCGAGGTCGTTGACCCGGCGGGCGAGTCCCGCATTGCTGATTCCCGCGAGGGCGAGAACGGTGCCGAGTTTTTCGTTCGGCCCGCGTTGCTCCCTGGACATGCGCCACCCCTCGACACAGACGGCTGCCGTGCGATGGCTTGACCGCGCGGCATTCGTGCTGCGTTCCCCCAGGGGCAGCGGCGTCCGCGACTACGACCGCCGTGGCCCGGAACCTCGGCCGCAAGAGCATTTGGCCGAGCCCCCAGGTATATGCCTCCGCGAAAACATCAGCACACACAGCGTAGTTCGCCGAATCCCAAGCGTTAAGAGGCGTAGTTCCGTATGGCGAGATTGTTGCCGGTAGGGGAGCGGGTGAGTGGCCAGGTGTGCTCCGGGTGTGTGGCCGTGCGCCTGCGTGTGCGCTCTTCACCGGCCATAAGGGGAGCGCTTCCATTGACGATGCGTGGGTCGGCCCGCTGCGCTGGAGTCAGCGGGCTGGGGGACACCGCCGCCTTCATCCCCGCGGGCGGCGGACCGGTCCGGGGGGCGAACGCCGCCTCCCGGACTGTGTGTTGCCTTTTACGGTTCCGGCACGCGAGCTTCATCCGCCGATTTGGCCGAAAATCGCCTCCTTGGAGGCCGGGGCAGTGCGCCCCCGCAGGACGAATAGGGCATGGTCGCGCCCTTCAAGTACCGCTCCCCCGGGGCAGATCAACGGGAGCGTGAGCACCCCCGTAGCCACTCCCGCGCGCCTCCTTCGTGGCAGCATGGGACCCCAGTTCTTCGATGCACTGGTTGTCCACAGCCTGTGGAGGCAACGATGCGGTGGTTGGTGGGGTGGAGCAGCACTGCCGCGAAGCCTTCGGTGGTGGGCTCGGCCGGGGCCACCGGTGAGAACGGCGAGACCGTTCACCCCGTGGGCTCCCAACTCCTCTGGGGTGACCCGGATCCGCTGTGGGCGGTGGGTGACTGGCGCGCGGACGAGGTGCGCACGGTGCAGGCCGACGCGCAGACGCGCATCGCGGTGCTCGGCACCTGCGGGGCGAGCGACGAGGAGCTCAGGGTCGGTCTGTTCGCTGCCCGGGGCGGCGCCCTGCGGCACCTGACCGCGTGGTCCGGGAGCTACACCGCGGTGGTCCAGATCGGGCGGCGCGTCATGGTCGCCGGCGACCTCGCGGGCGCGCGCCCCGTCTTCTACACCCCCTGGGCCGCGGGCACCGCCTACGCGACGGCCGCGCTGCCGCTCGCCGACCTCATCGAGGCCCACCTGGACATCGGCCACCTCGCGGCGCTCCTGGCGGCGCCCGATGTGCCGGAGGCGCTGCAGGACTCGACGCCCTACCAGGGCGTGCGCCGTGTGCCACCGGGGCACGCGCTGATCCTGCGCGCGGGCGCCAGGGAGATCGCCGGGTACGAGCACGTGGCGTCCCTCGCGGTCGCCGCGCCCGCCGCCGATGCCACCGCCGCGGTGGACGGCGTCCGTGACGCCCTCGTGGAGGCCGTACGCGCACGGCTCGGCGCACCGCGGCACGTCCCCGGAGCCTCGGAGGTCGACCCCGGGCCCGTGCCCGGCATGGGTCCCGCCGAACGGCGCGCGGCGCGCGGGATGCCGGTGCCCGGCATCGGCGCCGACCTCTCCGGGGGGCCCGCGTCCGGCACGCTCGCGCTGCTCGCGGCGGGCCTCCCGGGGATGCCCGGTACGGTCCTCGGGCACGGCACGGGCGCGGGGGAGCGGCTCCTCGCCGTCACGTTCAACGACCTCGCGATCAACGGCCGCGAGGCCGAGCTGGAGCGTGCGGGCGCCATCGCGGCCAATCCCCGCCTGCATCACGTGGTGGTCGCCGCCGGTGAAGAGGCCCTCCCGTACGCGGACTTGGACGGCCCTCTGACGGACGAGCCGAGCGCCACCCTCGTCACGGCCCAGCGCCACCGTGCGCGGCTCTCCTCGGGCAGCGCGGACCACTTCACGGGGTATGGCGCGCGGCAGGTGCTCGACGCGCATCCGGCGCGCCTCGCCGACCTCCTGATGGACCGCAGACGGCGCCATCTGGTGCGTCCTGTCGCTGCGTTGGCGAAGGCGGACGGCTCCCCGGGCTCCGTCATGGTCCCCGCGCGCGTGTACGGCGCCGCGCGCAAGCTCTCCCGGATGTCCTACCGCGCGGGCGTCGACTCGCTCGCCGAGCGTCTCCTCCAGCGCCGCTTCGACGAGCCGGGCGGGGCGGTGGGGGCGTCCCTCGCCGCTCTCGCGTGGGCGAGACCGGGGCCCGCGGCGCGGTGGCTCACGGGCGAGGCCCTCGCTGAAGTATCGGTTCGTCTCCAGGACATGACCGGGCGTCCCGGCGCGGGGCCCGGTCAGCGCCCCGGGGAGTTCCGTGCCCGCGCGGCACTCGCCCGGCACGCGGCCGACCTGCGCGTCCTGGAACAGGCCGCCGAGGTCCGCTTCCAGCGCCTGCACGCGCCCTTCCTGGACAACCAGGTGGTCCGGGCCTGCCGCGCACTCCCCGTCGCCCTGCGCGTCCAGCCGGGGGCGCGCGCGGCGATCCTGCGTACGGTCCTCGAAGGCGCCGGAGTGGCCGAACTGCCGTCCGGCTGGGGCGCTCCGTCCCACGCGTCGTCCCAGGCGGCGGCGCGGACGGGCCTGCGAGTGGCGGTGGACGACCTGCTGTCCCTCTTCGACACGCCCCTGCTCGCCCAGGCGGGCCTGGTGGAGGCCCGCGTGGTCCGCAAGGCGCTGCGGGCGGCGGCAGAGGGAGAACCACTGCCCCTGGACGGCCTGGCGGACCTGGTCTCCACGGAGCTGTGGCTGCGCCGCCTGCTGTCCCGCCGGGGGACGTGCTGGACGGGCACGCCCGCGCGGCAGAGAGCTGTCCCTACGGGGAGCGTCGCGCCGCAGAGGGGGGCTCTGGGGGCGGGGCGGTAGGAAGTTCAGCCCGTCCGGCGTTTGAGGACTAACTCGGCGGAGCCGGTGATGACGGCGCCCAAGGCCCCCGCGCAGCGGGTTTTCGGGAAGGGGCGGGGTTGGGGAAATGAAAACCCCCGCGCCCCACCCCGGCCCACCGGCGAGAATGGCCCCGTGCGGTACAGAATCCTGGGCGCCACCGAGGCGTACGACGAACAAGGGGTGCCCCTGCCCGTGGGGGGCCGAAGACTCCGCGCGCTGCTGGCGGCCCTCGCGCTCCGGGCCGACCGCACCGCCCCCGTGGAGACCCTCATCGCCGAGGTGTGGGCCGAGGACGAACCCCCGGCCGACGCCCCCGCCGCCCTCCAGGCCCTCATCGGCCGCCTCCGACGCGCTCTCGGCAAGGCAGCCATCTCCTCGGCCCCCGGCGGCTACCGCCTCACCGCCACCCCCGAGGACATCGACCTGCACCGCTTCGAACGTCTCGTACGCGAGGGGAGGTCGGCCCTCGAACAGCACGACCCGGAGTCAGCCGCCAACACCCTCGGTGAGGCACTCTCCCTGTGGCACGGCCCCGCCCTCGCCGATCTGCCCGACCGCAGCGCGGCCACCCGCCCCGAAGCGCTGCGCGCCGAGGCGACCCGCGCCCGCATCGAGGCGCGGCTGCTCCTGGGCCACGCCTCCGACCTCGTACCGGAGCTGCGAGGGCTCACCGCCGCGCAGCCGTACGACGAGGCGCTGCACGCCCTGCTGATCCGCGCCCTGCGTGACGCGGGCCGCGGCGGCGACGCCCTCGCCGCCTACGAGAACGCGCGCCGCACGCTCGCCGATGGGCTCGGCGCCGACCCGGGGCGGGAACTGCGGGCGCTGCACGCGGAGTTGCTGGACCCGGGCGGCCAAGGCGACCGGGGCGACCCGGGCGACCCCGGCGAACCGGCCGGGGCAGCCGGGGCAGCCGGAGCAGCCGCGCTCATCACCGACGGGGACGCGCGTCCGGAGCGGAGAGGCAACCTCCGGCCCCGTCTGACCTCCTTCGTCGGCCGGGAACCCGAACTCGCCGCCATCCGTTCAGACATGAGACGAGCCCGCCTGGTCACCCTCACCGGACCGGGCGGCTCCGGCAAGACCCGCCTCGCCGAGGAAGCCGCCGCCGGGCATCCACAGGCATGGCTGGCCGAGCTCGCCCCGCTCGACCGGCCCGAGGCGGTTCCGGGAGCTGTCGTCAGCGCCCTGGGTCTGCGCGAGACCGCGCTGATGACCAGCGAGATGACGGTCACGCAGGACGACCCTGCCGCCCTGCTCGTCGAGTACTGCGCCCCGCGCAGCCTGCTCCTGCTCCTTGACAACTGCGAACATGTCATCGGCGCCGCGGCCGAGCTGGCCCAGACCCTCCTCACGCACTGCCCGGACCTCACGGTCATCGCCACCAGCCGCGAACCCCTCGGCGTACCGGGCGAGTTCGTCCGCCCCGTCGAGCCCCTGCCACCGGACCCGGCGCACCGCCTCTTCACCGAGCGCGCCACGGCCGTGCGCCCGGACTTCAGCCCGGAGGAGGACGCCGAGGCCGTCGCCGAGATCTGCCGCCGACTCGACGGCCTCCCGCTCGCCATCGAGCTGGCCGCGGCCCGCCTGCGCCTGCTCTCCCCCCGGCAGATCGCCGACCGTCTCGACGACCGCTTCCGCCTCCTCACCAGCGGCAGCCGCACGGTCCTGCCCCGCCAGCAGACCCTGCGGGCCGTCGTCGACTGGTCCTGGGAGCTGCTCGACGAGCCCGAGCGGACGGTGCTGCGCGAGGTGTCCGTCTTCGCGGGCGGCTGGGACATCGAGGCGGCCGAAGCGGTCTGCACCGGACCCGCCGCCGACCTCATCGGCGCCCTCGTGGACAAGTCGCTGCTCATCGCCGAGCCCACGTCCAGGGGCGACATGCGCTACCGCATGCTGGAGACCATCCACGAGTACGCCACCGAGCGAGCCGCCGAGACCCCCGAGCTCCGCGCCGCCGCGGGCCGCCACCACACCGCGTACGTCCGTGCGCTGGTCGAAGAGGCCGAGCCGCTGCTGCGATCGGCGGAACAACTCCCGTGGATCCAGCGCCTGGAGACGGAGCTGGACAACATCCGTGCGGCTCTGCAGCGCGCCATCGAGTCCCGTGAGGGCGAGGACGCCCTGGCCATCGCCTTGAGTGTGGGCTGGTTCTGGTCCATGCGGAACTACCGCAGAGAGGGCGCGAGCTGGGTCGCCGGCATCCTGCGCCTCGCACCGCCGATGCCGCCCGACGGGCCCGACGGCATCCCCGAGGACACGGGCGACCCGCTCCACTGGCCCTGGATGAGCCTGCGGCTGCTGCACTTCTTCCTGATCGCGGAGTCGAAACCGACGGAGGCTCTGACGAGTGAGGACGACCGCGCGAGCGTCCGGCGGCTGCGGAACGCCTTCGCACAGCCGGTGCCGGCGGCGGCCCGCTTCCCCGGGCTGATCTGGCCGTTCACCGCGTACTTCCTGGAGGGACCCGACGCGGCGAGGCCCGGCCTGGACGACGTGGTCGCCAACTGCCGGAGGTACGGCGGTGACTGGGAGATCGGCGTCGGCCTGATGTTCCGCACGCATCAGGCCGTCGACGCCCCGGGCAACCTCTCCGGTGTCGACGAGGATCTCGCGGAGCTGCGGGAGCTGAGCAGTCGCGCGGGCGACCGCTGGATGCGCGCCCAGGTGTCCAGCGCGGCGGGCGAGGCCGCGATGGCACGCTGTCTGCACGCGGAGGCACGCGTCGAGTACGACGAAGCGCTGCGGCTCGCCTACGAGGTGGGCGCCTACGCCGAGACGCCCTTCCTGATCGCCCGCCTCGCCGAGATCGCGTACCGCGACGGCGACCGCGACCTGGCGGCGAAGGCCCTCCACGAGGCGGGCATCGAGGCCGACCGGTACGGGGTGTCGGACTCATGGGCGTTCATCCGGACGCTTCAGGCCCTGATGGCGTTGGACGACGGCGAAGCCGCCAAGGCCCGCGCGCTGTTCGAGGCGGCACGCGTCGACGCCGAGCGTGGCACGCCGCCACCGCAGTTCATCGCGGCGCTGCGGGGCCTCGAGGCCAAGGTCGTGGCCGCCGAGTCGGGCCCGGCGCAGGCACTGCCGCTGCTCGCCGGCGGCCTGCGGGGGGCGCTCGACAGCCGGTGCGCGGAGCTGGTCATCGCGGCGTTGGTGGAGGGAGGAGCCGCCCTGGTGAGCAGGCTCGGTGACCATCCCCGTGCGGTTCGCCTGCTCGCCCTGAGCACCCGGCTGCGGAGCGGCAACCCACGCCCGATGCCGGAACTGGCCGACGCCGAGCGGGTCGAGACGGCCGCGCTCGTCGCCCTCGGTCCGACGCGGTACGAGACCGAGCGCGCGGCGGGAGCCGAACTCACCGCCGCCGACGCGCTCGTGGAGCTGAGCTGAACCGCGCGTGCGTGTGTGAACCGAGCCGAACCACGGTTACGTACAGCCGAACAGCCGAACCGCGGTTACGTACAGCCGTACAGCCGAACCGCGCCTACGTACAGCGGAAGCGTGACTGCGCCCAGTCCGCGAGCGCGGCCGAGTGGAACGGCGTGTGCGGTTCGACGACCAGGCGGATCGTCTTGCGCCCGGTCAGGTTCACCTGCACCGGCACCGCCGGGTCCCCGCCCTCGATGAGCGGCGAACGCCACAGCCGCGCACTGTCGCCGAAGACCGAGAACCGCACCTTGCCGAGGCCCATCGTCATGTCATCGACGCCGACGACCGCGTCGTACGACGAGCACGCGCGGTTCAGGTCGATGGTGACGGAGGACTGGCCGTGGACGGTCACGCCGTGGCCGTACCGCCTGTCGGCGATGGACATGCCGGACCGCTGCCAGACCCAGCTGCTCTCGCCGAGCCGCATCTCGGGCTTGGTGCCGTCGCCGACGATGCCGTACTGCAACTCGCTCCACTGGTAGTCGGCCGGGGCGGGCGGCGGCGGAGGAGGCGGCTTCGGCTTCGGCTCGGACGGCGTGGGAGTCGGCGTCGGCTTCGGGGCGGGCGGCTCGGGCTCCGGAGTGGGCGTCGGCTTCGGCTTCGGCTTTTCGGGAGCGGGCTTCGGCGGCGGCTTCGGCTTCGGCTCGGAGACCGGCTGCTCGGGCGGCGGCTTCGGTTTGGGCTTCGGGGGCGGCGGCTTGTCCGGCTCGGCGGGTTCGGCGGCCGGCGGGGGCTTCTCGGCGCTCGGCAGATCCTTGGGCTTGTCCCCGCCGCCCGCGGTGAGGGCGAGCGCGGCGGCCGCGGCGGCGACGACCACGGCAGCCGCGATACCGGCCTTCGCGGGCGCGCCGAGCCCCTCGGACGCGGCCGCACCGCCCGCCGCGCCACCGGACGAGCCACCGCCGGCCGCCGCCGCGCCCGCCGCTCCGGCGCCCGCGGCACCACCGCCGACGAGGGCGGCCACCTTCGCGTACCCGGCGGCGCCGAACCAACCGATGACGGCGATCGGCACGACGCCGGGAATACCGCTGGCCACTTCCTTGATCTGGCCTGCGGCAAGGCGGCACTTGGCGCACTCCTCCAAGTGCTTGCGCAGGCCGCGCTCGGCCCGGGTGCGCAGACTGCCGCGCGCGTAGGCACCGAGGCGGTCTGCGTACCGCGCGCACTCCCCGTTCTCGGTGAGGGTGGTGCTCACATGGGCCTGGAGATACGCCTCCTTCAGGCCCTCGCGCGCCCGCTTGGCGAGCACGCGGGTGCCGTTGGCGTCGAGCCCGAAGAGCGTCGCGACGTCGCTCGGGGACTCGTCCTCGATCTCCGTGTGCCACAACACGGCCTGCCAGCGCTCCGGAAGGCTCCGGAACGCCTGCATGGCCATGGACTGCTCGGCCTCGTGCATCGCGCGCACGTCCGCGCCCAGATCCAGGCCCGCTCCGAAGGAGCTGATGGACGCGGTGTCATCGGAGACCTCGGAGCTGCGCGAGGCCTGCGCCGCGAACACCGCGAAGTCCTCGACCAGTTGCTCGCGCTTCGCCGACTTCGTCCATCCCGCGGCGACGCGGCGCACCGTGGTGAGCAGATAGGCGCGCACCGCGTACTCGGGTCCGCTGCCGCCGCGCACCGCCTGCAGCATCCGCGCGAAGACCTCGGCCGTGAGGTCGTCGGCGGTGTGCGCGTCCCGGCAGCACGTGCGGGCATACCGGCGGACGGCTTCGGCGTGCCGTCGGTACAGCTCCTCGTACGCGGTGTCGTCGCCCGCCCGCATCCGGGTGATCAGGTCGCTGTCGGCCGGCGGACCGTCGCCGGGTACGAGAGCTGCGGCCTCGGTCGGCGGGAGGGGCGCCGCGGCTTCGGTCCGGGAGCCCTCCCGCTGTGGCGGAACGCTCGGATCCGCGCCGCCGGGACCGCTGCCCACACCGTTGGGACCGTCGCCGGGCACGGGCCCGCCCTGATTCGGAACCTGACGGGGAGACAGCCCCGCGGCGTCCTCGCCCAAGGCGGAGGACGACTCGTCCCGCCCGTCACCACTCATCGCGGAAGCCCCCGCTTGCACACTCGGACCCGGCCATCCGGGAAAGAGTGCCACACGGTTTTGCCACGACGGACGGCGATGACGGGCAACCACCCTTCCGGGGTGATTTCCCGTAACCGAGCACTACCGTTCACCCATTCGGGGAAGGCTCAACCGCCGTGTTTCTCGCGGCAGTTGAGCCCCCTCCGTGACGAACTTGTGCAGACCGTGTGCCTCTGCGTGCCGTGCCGTGCCGGCTCAGGCCGAGGGGCGCGAGCGCAGCCCTTCCAGCAGGATGTCGAGCAGCCGCGAGGACGCCGCCGCCTGCTGCGCCGCGTCCGGCAGCGAGGGCGCCGCCGTGGCTATCACCAGGAGCACGTCCGACACGGTCACGTCCGCGCGCAGCTCGCCCGCGGCGCGCGCCCGCTCCACGAGGCGCCCGACGACGTCCAGGAGCGCGACCGCCCCCGGGTCGACGGCCGCCGACTCCTGCGCCGGGGCCGAGCGCTGCTCAACGAGCCGCAGCTCGGGGCCGGCCTGAGCCGCCTGCCGCTGCTGCGGCACGCGCGCCTCTTCGTCCCGTCCGCCCGCGATCTCGTCGGCGACGCCCACCCGCAGCACCTGGGGCGGCAGGAGCCGCCCCGCACCCGACGCGACGGACGTCCGCAGGAAGCGCGAGAGCGCCGACCACGGTTCGTCCTCCTGCCCGAGCGCCGAGCGCGCCTGGTCGGTCAGCCGGGAGGTCTCCTCCTCGGCTATGCGCCGCACCAGCACGTCCTTGCTGGGGAAGCGGCGGTAGACCGTGCCGACGCCGACCCGTGCGCGCCGGGCCACGTCCTCCATCGGCGCGCCGTAACCCAGCTCGCCGAAGACCTCGCGCGCCGCGCGGAGCACGTGCTCGAGATTGCGCTGTGCGTCCACCCGCAGCGGCGTCGAACGCGGTCCGTCCCCCATGTCGCGTCCGTTCCCGCTGGTGGCGATGGCTGAAGCCGACGCCGTAGTCGAAGTCCAGTGAGATTCCTGAATATGCATACGCGTTCCCCCGGTAATGACGTCTCCCCCCGGAGACACTCCCCGCCATTGGCAACCGGAGCGTGAGGAGCGAGCCCGATTCCGGGTCCCGTAGCTGGACCCGACGAGCGCATCCCCCGACACCCCGACGACACACGAACATAGTTGAGCCAGAGTCAATTCAGAAGAGGCGGGTTCCGCACGGACCGCCCCCCGATCGGAGTACGCACCGATTCCGACCCGATTGCACCCCTGTGCT
Source organism: Streptomyces sp. Je 1-332 (assembly GCF_040730185.1). Taxonomy (NCBI): domain Bacteria; kingdom Bacillati; phylum Actinomycetota; class Actinomycetes; order Kitasatosporales; family Streptomycetaceae; genus Streptomyces; species Streptomyces sp. Je 1-332. The sequence continues at coordinate 3,868,705 of NZ_CP160402.1, read as the reverse complement.
TTCCCCCTTTCCCCCCTCCTGACCTGCGGTTCAGGCCCGAGCGGCGGCCAGGCCTGGACGGCGCGTCGCGCACCACGACCGGTCACACAAATTGTCGAGCCTGTGGACAAACTCAAGAGCTGCGTGCGTCATGGGATGGTGAAGGAACCTGTGCGCATTCTCGTTGTGGGCGGCGGATACGTCGGCATGTACACCGCGCTGCGCCTCCAGCGGAAGCTGAAGCCGGAGCTGAAGCGGGGCGAAGCGGAGATCGTGGTGGTGACGCCCGATCCCTATATGACCTATCAGCCGTTCCTGCCCGAAGCCGCCGCCGGCTCCATCTCGCCGCGCCACGTCGTGGTCCCCCTCCGTCGCGTCCTTGACAGATGCCGGATCGTCATCGGCGAGGTCAAGACGGTCGACCACGCCAAGCGCACGGCCTCCTTCACCACGCTCGCCACCGCGGACGAGGGCTCGGGCGCCGTCGAGATCACGTACGACGAGATCGTCCTCGCCCCCGGGTCCATCTCGCGCACCCTGCCCGTCCCGGGTCTCGCCGACCACGGTGTCGGCTTCAAGACCGTCGAAGAGGCCATCGGGCTGCGCAACCACGTCATCGAACAGATGGACATCGCCTCGTCGACCCGCGACCCCGCGGTCCGCGACGCGGCCCTCACCTTCGTCTTCGTCGGCGGTGGTTACGCGGGCGTGGAGGCTCTCGGCGAGCTGGAGGACATGGCCCGCTATGCCGCGCGGTACTACCACAACGTCAAGGCCGAGGACATGAAGTGGATCCTCGTCGAGGCCTCCGGGCGGATCCTCCCCGAGGTCGGCGAGGAGATGGGCAAGTACACGGTCAGTGAGCTGCGGCGCCGCAACATCGACGTACGCCTGGAGACCCGTCTCGACTCGTGCGAGGACCGGGTCGCCGTCCTGAGCGACGGCTCGCGCTTCCCCACCCGCACGGTCGTGTGGACCGCGGGCGTCAAACCGCACCCGGTGCTCGCCGCGACCGACCTGCCGCTGAACGAACGCGGCCGCCTCGACTGCACCGCACAGCTGCGGGTGAACGGCCACGCGCACGCGTGGGGCGCGGGAGACGCGGCAGCCGTCCCGGACGTCACGGCCGACGAGCCCGGCAGGGAATGCGCCCCCAACGCCCAGCACGCCGTACGCCAGGCCAGGACACTCGGCGACAACATCGCCGCGTCCCTGCGCGAACAGCCCCTCAAGGAGTACACGCACAAATACGTGGGCTCGGTCGCGTCCCTGGGGCTGCACAAAGGTGTCGCACATGTCTACGGACGGAAACTGAAGGGCTACCCTGCCTGGTTCATGCACCGCGTCTACCACCTGAGCCGCGTGCCCACCGTCAACCGCAAGTCCCGGGTGCTCGCCGAATGGGTCCTGTCCGGCCTGTTCAAACGCGAGATCGTCTCCCTAGGGTCGCTCGAACATCCGCGTGCGGAGTTCGAACTCGCGGCCGGGGGCGGCAGCCCGAAGGAGTCCTCCTGACCGGAGGCAGGAACTCCCCGCACCACACCGGCGTCTGACGGATGTCAGTCCGGTCGGCCAGACTGTTCGTGTGACCATGGGCGGGCCAGGACCGCCGGAAATCCCCGCCCGATCCAGAAGCGACATCACGAGGCCTACCGCAGTGAACTTCACGCGCTGGAGCGCCCGGCTCCCCGGAACGCAGCGCCGCGCCGCGGCGCGCACCGACCTGGGGATCTCCCCGCCACAGCGATCAGAAAGCTCCGTCCCTGCGGCCCGCGCCGAGGGAGGCCAGGAGGACATCACCCTCACCCCGGCCGCCGAAGGCGTGGACGAACTGCCGACCCGCGAGGTGCTCGACCGCATTCCGGCCCTCGTCGCACTGGTGCACGGACCCGAGCACCGCATCGCGTACGTCAACGACGCGTACGCCACCGCCTTCGGCGACCGCCCCCTTGGCGAGCCCGCCCGCGACGCGCTGCCCGAGCTCGACGAGCTCGGTCTGCTGCCGCTCCTCGACCAGGTCCTGCGCAGCTCCAAGCCGCGCACGGTCAAGTCCCGCAAGGCGGCGAGCGGCCGGTCGTACACCTTCACCTGCACCCCGGTGACGCTCCCCGTGAGCGGCTCCGTCGCCGGGCTCAAGGACGAGGGGATTCTCGTCTTCGCCGCCGACGTCACCGACCACGCGGAGGCCGCCGAGCGGCTGCGGGCCAGCGAGCGCTCCCAGCGCGAGACGGCCGTCACCCTGCAACGCTCGCTGCTGCCGCAGGAGTTGGAGCAGCCGGACGACCTGCGCATCGCCGCCACGTACCAACCGGGCGGCACGGAGGCCGCGGTCGGCGGCGACTGGTACGACGTGATCACCCTCGGCGGCGGCCGCACCGCCCTGGTCATCGGCGACGTCATGGGCCGCGGAGTCCGCGCGGCGGCCGTCATGGGCCAGCTGCGCACGGCCGTGCGCGCCTACGCCCGCCTCGACCTGCCCCCGCACGAGGTCCTCCAGCTCCTGGACGGCCTCGCCGCGGAGATCGACGCCAGCCAGATCGCCACCATGGTCTACGCCGTGCACGACCCGAACGAAGGCAGCCTCGTGTACGCCTCCGCCGGGCACCTGCCGATCCTCGTACGGGACCAGGGCGGGACGATCCACCGCGCGGAGGAGCCCACGGGCCCACCGCTCGGCACCGGCGGCTGGCTGCACACCTCGGGTTCGGTCCCGCTCGGTCCCGGCTCGACCGCCGTCCTCTACACGGACGGCCTGGTCGAGCGGCGCAGCGAGGACATCGACGAAGGCGTCGCCTCCCTGGAGCGCGCCCTCGCGGGCGCCACCGGCACACCCCAGGTGGTGTGCGACCGGCTGATCCGCGCCCTGGGGGTGACGGCGGACCATGACGACGACGTCGCGGTCCTCGTCCTCCAGCACCCCGCACGCAAGGGCCTGGACGCCGAGCTGTTCCGCAACGCCGCCCTGGAGCTGCTCGGTGGCGTGGAAGCGGCGCCACGCGCGCGTGCCTTCGCGACCGGCGTCCTGGCCAGCTGGCGCTTCCCACCCGAACTGCACGACCTGGGGGTCCTAGCGGCCAGCGAACTGGTGGCGAACTCCCTCCAGCACGGCACGCCACCCATGCGCCTGCGCCTGCGCCGCACGGACCGCCGACTGATCATCGAGGTCACCGACGGGGACGACCACCTGCCGCGCCGCCGCCGCGCCGAGCCCGCGGACGAGGCGGGACGCGGCATCGCCATCGTCGCCACGATCGCCTCGAACTGGGGCTCACGGCGCACACCGGGCGGCGGCAAGGCGGTCTGGTGCGAGTTCGCCCTGCCGCGCGGTTAGCGCCTAGGAGTTGGCGGGCTGGGGCTCCGCGGACTCCGGGGCGCCCTGCGCGACGACCCGGCTCCTGGCGACGTACGGCTGGTTCTGCAGCGGGGTGAGCCGCTTGCCCAGACGTACGGCGAGCACCGTGATGCCCAGCGAGAACAGCAGGAACGTCACGATGTACGGCCCGTGCAGCGCGGCGCCCATCGGACCGCCGACCGCGGGACCGACCGCGAGCGCCAGCTGCTTCACCAGGGCGAAGGCCGAGTTGTACTGACCGACCATCCCGGCCGGCGCCAGATCGGCGACCAGCGGGGCGACGGTCGGCGACAGCATCGCCTCCCCGAGCCCGAAGAGGGCGTACGTGGAGATGAACGCGGCGGTCGCCATGGCCTGGCTGCCGTGCCCGAGCCCCGCGTACCCGGCCGCGATCCACGCGACGGCCCAGATGAGACCGACGGCCGCGATCACCCGGGACCGCTTGCGCCGCTCGACGAACTTCAGGACGGCGAACTGCGCGATGACGATCACCGCCGTGTTGGCGGCCAGCGCGATACCGAGCGTCGACGGCGAGATCCCGGCCGCCTCCACGCCGTACGCGGACAGGCCCGACTCGAACTGGCCGTAGCAGGCGAAGAACAGCACGAAGCCGAGCACGCACAGCTGCACCATCGCCTTGTGCCGGAGCAGTGCCCGCAGGCCGCGCTGCGGCGCGGACCCGTCCTTGGGCACGGCGTCCTGGAAGGACGGCGCGTGCGGAAGCCGCACGGTGACGGCGATCGCGGCGAGCACCAGGAACATCACGGCCTCGATGGAGAAGAGCGTGATGAAGCTGCCCGGGTCGTGCTCGTCGACGATCTGACCGCCGAAGAGCCCACCGATGCCGAGGCCCAGGTTCTGCAGGAAGAACTGCATCGCGAAGGCACGCGTGCGCGTGGTGGGCGTCGAGCACCAGACGATCATCGTGGCGAGCGCCGGCTGCATCACCGCGGTGCCCGCGCCCAGGAGGGCCGCCGAGACGATCGCCGTCGGCTCACTGTTCGAGAAGCCCAGGGCGAGGGCACCCGCCGAGGCGGTCAGCGCCGCTCCCACGAGTACGGGGAGCGGGCCGCGGCGGTCGATGACGCGTCCGGTGACGGGCAGGACGACGAGCGCGGCCATGGCAAAGGCGGCGAGCACGATGCCCGCCGTACTGGACCCGAGATCGCGCACCTGCGCCACGTAGACGTAGAGGAACGGAACCGTGAACCCGACGCCGAACGCGCTGAGCGCGCTGCCGACCTGAATACGACGCATCGCTGCGCCCATCGCCCTGGTCACTTTCACCTGCCTTAGGAGTTAGGTATGAAGACTTCGAAGATAAAGTTAGAGTCTAAACAGTACACACAGAAGGACTTCGACGCCAAGTGAGGGCGTGCCATACTGCGGCCATGGGTGACACTCCCGGCCCCAGTGAGCCGACTCTCGAAGAGCAGATCGCCGCCTACCAGCGGGAGTTCCAGGACCTCGACCCCCAGGTCGAGGAGATCGTCTCGGCCCTCGGCCGCCTCAACCGGCGCATGAGCGTCGCCTACGGGCGCCAGACCGCGACCCTCGGCATCAGCAACGCCGAGTGGGAGGTCCTCAAGGCGCTGGTCCTCTCCGGCGCCCCGTACCAAATGGGCCCCGGCGAGCTCGCCAAGGGACTCGGCCTCACACCGGCCGCCATGACCCATCGCATCGACCGCATGGTGGCGGAGGGCCTGGTGACCCGGGACCGCGACGAGACCAACCGCGTCCGCGTCATCGTCGAGCTCACCGCCGAGGGCCGCGAGAAGTGGCTGGAGGCGATGCGCCTGGCCACGGTCTTCGAGGAGGACCTCCTCCAGGACCTGTCCCAGGAGGAGCGCGGCGCCCTCGGGGAGGTACTGACTCGTCTTCTACGCAGGGTGGAGCACGCCCAGCCGGACGCGGGCGGACGCCTCACCGACCTGGACTGAGCGCCCCACCACGGCGTTTGACAGTCACCCGGTGGATCCGTAAGGTTCTTCGGGTTGCCACGGAGCCGTAACGGTTCTGAGACAGCACCTCCCGCCGCTGAGACGCGGCAAAACAAACTCCGCACGACATCCCACCGGGAACGATTTCGGCATGCCCGAATTCAATTCCAGGACTCGATTATGAGTAACCGGGACGAACCGCTAGAGTTTGAGACGTCGGAACGGCCCAACAGCCGCGAAGACAAGCCCCGCTGACTGGGAATCAGGCCCGAAAGGATCTGGTAGAGTCGGACTCGCCGGAAAGGGAAACGCGAAAGCCGAAAGGCCGGAGCGGGAACCAGAAAGGCGCCGAGAAAATCGGACACGAAAGAGTCTGATAGAGTCGGAAACGCAAGACAGCAAGAACAGCAAAATAAAATGAAACACCGAAGGGAAGCGCCCGGAGGAAAGCCCGAGAGGGTGAGTACAAAGGAAGCGTCCGTTCCTTGAGAACTCAACAGCGTGCCAAAAGTCAACGCCAGATATGTTGATACCCCGTCTTCGGCCGTCATGGTCGGGACGAGGTTCCTTTGAAGAAAACATCAGCGAGGACGCTGTGAACCGGAAGATTATTCCTCTTCCTGGTTCCGCTCAACGCGGATGTGCACCCGATAACGGGTAAACATTCACGGAGAGTTTGATCCTGGCTCAGGACGAACGCTGGCGGCGTGCTTAACACATGCAAGTCGAACGATGAAGCCCTTCGGGGTGGATTAGTGGCGAACGGGTGAGTAACACGTGGGCAATCTGCCCTGCACTCTGGGACAAGCCCTGGAAACGGGGTCTAATACCGGATGATATCCCCTCTCGCATGGGAGGGGGTTGAAAGCTCCGGCGGTGCAGGATGAGCCCGCGGCCTATCAGCTAGTTGGTGAGGTAGAAGCTCACCAAGGCGACGACGGGTAGCCGGCCTGAGAGGGCGACCGGCCACACTGGGACTGAGACACGGCCCAGACTCCTACGGGAGGCAGCAGTGGGGAATATTGCACAATGGGCGAAAGCCTGATGCAGCGACGCCGCGTGAGGGATGACGGCCTTCGGGTTGTAAACCTCTTTCAGCAGGGAAGAAGCGAAAGTGACGGTACCTGCAGAAGAAGCGCCGGCTAACTACGTGCCAGCAGCCGCGGTAATACGTAGGGCGCAAGCGTTGTCCGGAATTATTGGGCGTAAAGAGCTCGTAGGCGGCTTGTCACGTCGGTTGTGAAAGCCCGGGGCTTAACCCCGGGTCTGCAGTCGATACGGGCAGGCTAGAGTGTGGTAGGGGAGATCGGAATTCCTGGTGTAGCGGTGAAATGCGCAGATATCAGGAGGAACACCGGTGGCGAAGGCGGATCTCTGGGCCATTACTGACGCTGAGGAGCGAAAGCGTGGGGAGCGAACAGGATTAGATACCCTGGTAGTCCACGCCGTAAACGGTGGGAACTAGGTGTTGGCGACATTCCACGTCGTCGGTGCCGCAGCTAACGCATTAAGTTCCCCGCCTGGGGAGTACGGCCGCAAGGCTAAAACTCAAAGGAATTGACGGGGGCCCGCACAAGCAGCGGAGCATGTGGCTTAATTCGACGCAACGCGAAGAACCTTACCAAGGCTTGACATATACCGGAAAGCATCAGAGATGGTGCCCCCCTTGTGGTCGGTATACAGGTGGTGCATGGCTGTCGTCAGCTCGTGTCGTGAGATGTTGGGTTAAGTCCCGCAACGAGCGCAACCCTTGTTCTGTGTTGCCAGCATGCCCTTCGGGGTGATGGGGACTCACAGGAGACTGCCGGGGTCAACTCGGAGGAAGGTGGGGACGACGTCAAGTCATCATGCCCCTTATGTCTTGGGCTGCACACGTGCTACAATGGCAGGTACAATGAGCTGCGAAGCCGCAAGGCGGAGCGAATCTCAAAAAGCCTGTCTCAGTTCGGATTGGGGTCTGCAACTCGACCCCATGAAGTCGGAGTTGCTAGTAATCGCAGATCAGCATTGCTGCGGTGAATACGTTCCCGGGCCTTGTACACACCGCCCGTCACGTCACGAAAGTCGGTAACACCCGAAGCCGGTGGCCCAACCCCTTGTGGGAGGGAGCTGTCGAAGGTGGGACTGGCGATTGGGACGAAGTCGTAACAAGGTAGCCGTACCGGAAGGTGCGGCTGGATCACCTCCTTTCTAAGGAGCACTTCTCACCAACTCCGGTTGGTCAGAGGCCAGTTCATCAGTGAATGTCTGATGCTGGTTGCTCATGGGTGGAACGTTGACTATTCGGCACGATCGTTTGGCTTCACTAGTACTGCTTCGGCGTGGAACGTGAAAGTCAGGGGATCGGGCCGGGCACGCTGTTGGGTATCTGAAGGTATGGCCGTATGGCTGCCTTCAATGCCGACCCCGGTGAAGCATCCAAGTAAGGGTGTGTGACGGGTGGTTGGTCGTTGTTTGAGAACTGCACAGTGGACGCGAGCATCTGTGGCCAAGTTTTTAAGGGCGCACGGTGGATGCCTTGGCACCAGGAACCGATGAAGGACGTGGGAGGCCACGATAGTCCCCGGGGAGTCGTCAACCAGGCTTTGATCCGGGGGTTTCCGAATGGGGAAACCCGGCAGTCGTCATGGGCTGTCACCCGCTGCTGAACACATAGGCAGTGTGGAGGGAACGCGGGGAAGTGAAACATCTCAGTACCCGCAGGAAGAGAAAACAACCGTGATTCCGGGAGTAGTGGCGAGCGAAACCGGATGAGGCCAAACCGTATACGTGTGAGACCCGGCAGGGGTTGCGTGTGCGGGGTTGTGGGATCTCTCTTTCACAGTCTGCCGGCTGTGAGGCGAGTCAGAAACCGTTGATGTAGGCGAAGGACATGCGAAAGGTCCGGCGTAGAGGGTAAGACCCCCGTAGTCGAAACATCAGCGGCTCGTTTGAGAGACACCCAAGTAGCACGGGGCCCGAGAAATCCCGTGTGAATCTGGCGGGACCACCCGTTAAGCCTAAATATTCCCTGGTGACCGATAGCGGATAGTACCGTGAGGGAATGGTGAAAAGTACCGCGGGAGCGGAGTGAAATAGTACCTGAAACCGTGTGCCTACAAGCCGTGGGAGCGTCGCGTGCAGCACTTGTGCTGTACGTCGTGACTGCGTGCCTTTTGAAGAATGAGCCTGCGAGTTTGCGGTGCGTTGCGAGGTTAACCCGTGTGGGGAAGCCGTAGCGAAAGCGAGTCCGAATAGGGCGATTCAGTAGCGCGCTCAAGACCCGAAGCGGAGTGATCTAGCCATGGGCAGGTTGAAGCGGCTGTAAGAGGTCGTGGAGGACCGAACCCACCAGGGTTGAAAACCTGGGGGATGACCTGTGGTTAGGGGTGAAAGGCCAATCAAACTCCGTGATAGCTGGTTCTCCCCGAAATGCATTTAGGTGCAGCGTCGTGTGTTTCTTGCCGGAGGTAGAGCACTGGATAGGCGATGGGCCCTACCGGGTTACTGACCTTAGCCAAACTCCGAATGCCGGTAAGTGAGAGCACGGCAGTGAGACTGTGGGGGATAAGCTCCATGGTCGAGAGGGAAACAGCCCAGAGCATCGACTAAGGCCCCTAAGCGTACGCTAAGTGGGAAAGGATGTGGAGTCGCAGAGACAACCAGGAGGTTGGCTTAGAAGCAGCCACCCTTGAAAGAGTGCGTAATAGCTCACTGGTCAAGTGATTCCGCGCCGACAATGTAGCGGGGCTCAAGCGTACCGCCGAAGTCGTGTCATTCCAGCATATAGGGCCAACGCCTGCTGGGATGGGTAGGGGAGCGTCGTGTGCCGGGTGAAGCTGCCGCGGAAGCGAGTGGTGGACGGTTCACGAGTGAGAATGCAGGCATGAGTAGCGATACATACGTGAGAAACGTGTGCGCCGATTGACTAAGGGTTCCTGGGTCAAGCTGATCTGCCCAGGGTAAGTCGGGACCTAAGGCGAGGCCGACAGGCGTAGTCGATGGATAACCGGTTGATATTCCGGTACCCGCTGTGAAGCGTCAAACATCGAGCCCATTAATGCTAAGGCCGTGAAGCCGTCCTGGAGCCTTCGGGCAAAGGGAAGTGGTGGAGCCGCCGACCCAAGGTGGTAGTAGGTGAGTGATGGGGTGACGCAGGAAGGTAGTCCAGCCCGGGCGGTGGTTGTCCCGGGGTAAGGGTGTAGGGCGTGTGATAGGTAAATCCGTCACACTTGTGCCTGAGACCTGATGCCGAGCCGATTGTGGTGAAGTGGATGATCCTATGCTGTCGAGAAAAGCCTCTAGCGAGTTTCATGGCGGCCCGTACCCTAAACCGACTCAGGTGGTCAGGTAGAGAATACCGAGGCGTTCGGGTGAACTATGGTTAAGGAACTCGGCAAAATGCCCCCGTAACTTCGGGAGAAGGGGGGCCATCACTGGTGATTGGATTTACTCCATGAGCTGGGGGTGGCCGCAGAGACCAGCGAGAAGCGACTGTTTACTAAAAACACAGGTCCGTGCGAAGCCGTAAGGCGATGTATACGGACTGACGCCTGCCCGGTGCTGGAACGTTAAGGGGACCGGTTAGTCAACTTTCGGGTTGGCGAAGCTGAGAACTTAAGCGCCAGTAAACGGCGGTGGTAACTATAACCATCCTAAGGTAGCGAAATTCCTTGTCGGGTAAGTTCCGACCTGCACGAATGGCGTAACGACTTCTCGACTGTCTCAACCATAGGCCCGGTGAAATTGCACTACGAGTAAAGATGCTCGTTTCGCGCAGCAGGACGGAAAGACCCCGGGACCTTTACTACAGTTTGATATTGGTGTTCGGTTCGGCTTGTGTAGGATAGGTGGGAGACTTTGAAGCGGGCACGCCAGTGTTCGTGGAGTCAACGTTGAAATACCACTCTGGTCGTGCTGGATGTCTAACCTGGGTCCGTGATCCGGATCAGGGACAGTGTCTGATGGGTAGTTTAACTGGGGCGGTTGCCTCCCAAAGAGTAACGGAGGCGCCCAAAGGTTCCCTCAGCCTGGTTGGTAATCAGGTGTTGAGTGTAAGTGCACAAGGGAGCTTGACTGTGAGACCGACGGGTCGAGCAGGGACGAAAGTCGGGACTAGTGATCCGGCGGTGGCTTGTGGAAGCGCCGTCGCTCAACGGATAAAAGGTACCCCGGGGATAACAGGCTGATCTTCCCCAAGAGTCCATATCGACGGGATGGTTTGGCACCTCGATGTCGGCTCGTCGCATCCTGGGGCTGGAGTCGGTCCCAAGGGTTGGGCTGTTCGCCCATTAAAGCGGTACGCGAGCTGGGTTTAGAACGTCGTGAGACAGTTCGGTCCCTATCCGCTGTGCGCGTAGGAATATTGAGAAGGGCTGTCCCTAGTACGAGAGGACCGGGACGGACGAACCTCTGGTGTGCCAGTTGTCCTGCCAAGGGCATGGCTGGTTGGCTACGTTCGGAAAGGATAACCGCTGAAAGCATCTAAGCGGGAAGCCTGCTTCGAGATGAGTATTCCCACCCCCTTTGAGGGGTTAAGGCTCCCAGTAGACGACTGGGTTGATAGGCCAGATCTGGAAGCCCGGTAACGGGTGGAGGTGACTGGTACTAATAGGCCGAGGGCTTGTCCTCAGTTGCTCGCGTCCACTGTGTTGGTTCTGAAACCACGAACAACCCCGTATGTCGGGCCACGACTACGGTGCGGTTGACAGTTTCATAGTGTTTCGGTGGTCATAGCGTGAGGGAAACGCCCGGTTACATTCCGAACCCGGAAGCTAAGCCTCACAGCGCCGATGGTACTGCAGGGGGGACCCTGTGGGAGAGTAGGACGCCGCCGAACTATTATTAACGGGAAACCCCCGCACCCTCTGGGTGCGGGGGTTTTCTGCGTTCCAGGGGCCTTTCTCCCGGGAGCGTGCATTACTCCGGCCTCACCAGTTTCGTGTCGTACGCCAGAATCACCGCCTGCACCCGGTCTCTCGCCCCCGTCTTCGCGAGAATGCGGCCCACATGTGTCTTCACCGTCGACTCCGCCAAATGCAGCCGGCCCGCGATCTCCGCGTTCGTCCAGCCCTGCCCGATGACCGTCAGGATTTCGCGCTCCCGGTCCGTCAGCGCTGCCAGGCGCGGGTCCCTGGACGGGTCGGAGTCCGAATCCGCCCGCGTCGGCAGGTGATCGGCGTACGCGTCGAGGAGGCGGCGGGTCAGGCTGGGGGCCACCACCGCGTCGCCCGTGGCGACCGCGCGGATGCCGGAGAGCAGCTCCTCCGGCAGGGCGTCCTTGATGAGGAAACCCGAGGCCCCCGCACGCAGGCCCGCGTACGCGTACTCGTCCAGGTCGAACGTGGTGAGGATCAGGACGCGGGTGCGGTCGCCCGACGCCACGATGCGGCGTGTGGCCTCGATGCCGTCCAGGCCCGGCATGCGGATGTCCATCAGGGCCACGTCCGGGCTGAGTTCGGCCGTCATGCGGACCGCCTCGCTGCCGTTGCCGGCTTCTCCCACCACCCTCATGTCGTCCTGGCTCTCCAGGAGCATGCGGAAGCCGAAGCGTTGCATCGGCTGGTCGTCGACGATGAGCACGGTGGTCACTGAGCGGATTCCTTGGGGAGATGGAGTTCGACGTGCCAGCCACCCGGTGGGTGCGGCAGCGGGCCTGCCTCAAGTGTCCCGTCGTAGAGCGCCGTTCGCTCGCGCATTCCTGTGAGACCGCGGCCGGATGATCCGCGTGGGCTGCTGCCTCCCACTCCCGTGTCCGTCACCGTCGCCCGCACCCCTTCCTCGTCGTACGCGACCTCTACGTAGGCCGTGGCTGCCGGTCCTCCGTGCTTGAGGGTGTTCGTGAGGGCCTCCTGCACCACGCGGTAGACCGTGAGTTGTCCGCCTGCCGGGAGTGCGTCCGGGTGGCCGCGCACGGAGCTGCGTACCGGAAGTCCCGCGGCCCGTACCCCGTCGATGAGTTGGTCCAGGTCGGTGAGCGCGGGCTGGGGAGCGAGCGCGGCCGAGCCAGGGGCTTCCTCGCGCAGGACGTCCAGGAGCCGGCGCAGCTCCGTCAGGGCCTGGCGGCTTGTGGTGCCGATGGCTGTGAGGGCCTGGGCGGCGCGCTCGGGGGACTTGGCGGCGGCGTACGAACCGCCGTCCGCGAGGGTCGTGATGACCGAGAGGTTGTGGCCGATGATGTCGTGCATCTCCCGGGCTATGCGCGTGCGTTCGGCGTTGGTGGCGAGCTGCGCCTGCTGGTCCCGTTCGACTTCGAGCTGCTTGGCGCGTTCGACGAGGGCCTGGGTGTAGTCCTGGCGGGAGCGCACCGCGATTCCTGCCAGGGCAACGACGGCGAAGGACCAGATCTGCGGGACGATCAGCTCGTCCCAGCTGTCCCGGGGGTAGGCGAAGACGCAGACCGTCATGGGCAGTGCCGTCATCGCGGCCGCGCGGCCCAGGGTCTTCAAGGGCAGCCGCAGGGCGATGTTGAAGACGACGATGTACTGGATCAGCGCGGCCTGCAGCCAGGCGCCCGTCCAGTTGCTGGCCGCGGTCACCGCCGCCATCACCGCGAGGGCGACCAGCGGGTGGCGGCGGCGCCACAGGAGCGGGGCGGTGAGGCACACGCTCATCAGGTAGATCTGCCCCTGGGGCACCTGGGTGTTGGCCGCGGTGCTGCGCCAGCCGCCGGTGGCGTCGGTGAGGGCGGCGATCACGAAGAACGTGGTCACCAGGATGTCCCAGACCAGCGGGCGGCGCCTGTCGAAGGCGCGCACCCGCTGGGAGGAGCGCTGGAGCAGCTGGGTGAGGGGGTGTGGCTCGGTCACGGCCTCATCCTCGTACAGGAGTTGGGCATGCGCCCGGGAGTTCCCGGCCGCATCGTCAGACGTCGCGCCGCTTGAGCAGGACCGAAGCCACGGCGATGATCACGGCTGCCCAGAGCGTGAGCGTGAACAGGGCCGTAGCCGGGGCGATGGTGTTCTCCACCCGGGTGAGCGAGCCGAGCGAGGTCGCCGCCTGGGCGGGGAAGTGCCGGATGACGGTGTCCATGGCCGCGAACGGCAGCATCGTCAGGACCTCCGGCAGGATCAGCACGGCGCCGACGAACGCGCCGATGGCGCCGGGCACCGAGCGGAACAGGGCGCCGAGGCCCAGCGCGATGAGGCTCAGGAGGGTGATGGCCGCGGCGCTGCTCGCGAGGGCGCCCAGGACCCCGGAGTCCGTCAGGGACAGTTCCTTGTCGGAGCCGGAGAGCCAGATCTGGGCGGTGAGGAACGTGACGACGTTGGTGGCGAAACACATCGTGAAGGCGGCGGCCGCGAAGATCCCCGCCTTGGACCACAGGACCGGCAGCCGCTTCGGGACCGCGGTGAGGGACGCCCGGATCATGCCCGTCGAGTACTCGCCCGCGGTGACGAGGATGCCGAGGACCGCGAGGCAGATCTGGGAGAGCTGCGTGCCGAAGAGGGTGAAGACGACCGTGTCGATCTCGGCGTCGTCCCCGTCATAGGTGACGCCCATCGTGATGCCGACGGCCAGGACGAGGGCGGCGGCGGTGAGCAGGATGATCCAGGTCGAGCGGAGCGTCCACAGCTTGTGCCATTCGGAGCGCAGAACGCCCTTGGTGCTCAGGCGGTACGCCGACGAGGGCCCCGGGGCCGTCCGGGTGGTGGGCGTGAGAGTGTCGGTGCTCATGCTGCGGCTCCTTCCGGCTGCGGGGTGATCGACGGGGTGACGTACTCGACCGAGTCCCGCGTCAGGTCCATGAACGCCTGCTCCAACGAGGCGGTGTGCGAGGTCAGTTCGAAGAGGGGGATGCCGTTCTGCGCCGCCGTGCGGCCGATGTGTTCGCCGTCCGCGCCGCGTACGTCGAGTACGCCCGGCGCGTCACTGGTGATCTGTACGCCCGGCGCGGCGAGCAGCTCGCCGAGCAGGCCCGCCTCGGGGGTGACGACCCTGACGGAGCCGGTGCCCGACTCGCGTACGAAGGTTTCGACTGTCGTGTCCGCGAGGAGCCTGCCGCGGCCGATGATGATCAGGTGCTCGGCGGTCAGCGCCATCTCGCTCATGAGGTGCGAGGAGACCAGGACCGTACGGCCCTCCGCGGCAAGCGACTTGAGGAGGTTGCGGATCCACAGGACGCCCTCGGGGTCGAGGCCGTTGACCGGCTCGTCGAGGATGATCACGGCCGGGTCGCCGAGGAGCGCCGCCGCGATACCGAGGCGCTGGCCCATGCCGAGCGAGAAGCCCTTCACGCGCTTGCGGGCCACCTCGTGGATGCCCACGAGGTCGAGGACCGTCTCGACGCGGCGACGCGGGATGCCGTGCGTATGAGCCAGGGCCATCAGGTGGTGGAAGGCGGTGCGGCCCGGATGGACGGACCGCGCCTCAAGCAGCGCGCCCACCTCGTGCAGGGGCGCGGTGTGCGTCGCGTACGTCCGGTCGCCGACGGTGGAGCGGCCGCGGGTCGGGGCGTCGAGGCCGAGGAGCATCCGCATGGTGGTGGACTTGCCCGCGCCGTTGGGGCCGAGGAAGCCGGTGACGGTGCCGGGGTGGACGGTGAAGGACAGGTCCTCGACGACGGTCTTGGCGCCGTAGCGCTTGGTGAGTTCGTGTGCCCGAATCATGCTTCTGATGCTGGCGCTCGCGGGGGTGCGGGGCGTCGGACCAGGGGCGGGAGGTGGGCGGGTGCGGGTAGTACCGGGGTAGGACCGGGACCCTGAGGGTGGCGCCCGTCCTAGCCGGGGAGTTCCGCGTGCGGCCAGCGGGTGCGGGCCTGTTCGCGGGAGCGGAGGAGCGCCAGCGTGGGCAGGCCGCGGTCGGCTCCGGTGGACAGGAGCTCCGGGAGCTGGGGGAGCGGGGCCACGGCGGCCACGTCGTCCAGGACCAGCGTCATTGGTGGGTCGAGCCGACCGGCAGATGACCGTTCGGCCATGCGCCGGCCGTGCTCGACCACGCTTGAGGCGAGCGCCGTGAGGAGGGGCATCGCTCCCGGCCCCTGGGGCGATTTGGGGTCCTCGATGGCTTCACCCACCACAAAAAGCGTGCCCCCTTCATCGATGAAGGAATCCAAGGTGAGGGCATCAGTTCGGTTCGGGGTGCACGATTCGCGTACGTTCAGGGTGAAGAGGGCGGAGAGTGCGCGTGCGGTCAACTCCTGGGCCATGTCGCGGCGTTCCGGGTACGCGGTGAGCGCGGCCTCCAACTCACCTGCGGCGCCCGAGCCTGCCTTCTGGTGCGTGCGGAGAATTTGTACGGCGTCCTGGACACCGCTCCCCTGGGCCCAGCGGTGTACGTGCTTGACCGGGCGGCCGTCCACCGCCGCCGCGTGGAGGAAGCTGCGCAGGAGCGTTTCCGCCGTGTCGGCGACCGTGCTGTCCAGTTTGGCGCTCGGCCTTATGGCGGCCAGCAGGGCGGTGGCTCTCTGGGCCGCCACTGCCTTGTCCTCGCAGGCGGTGGTGGGGGACCAGTGCATTCTTGCGGGGGTGTCGCAGAGGTGGTTCGGGTCGTAGACCAGGACGGGGCCGAGCTTCGCTCTGGCGTCCTTGGTCTCCTCCCACAGGGTGGGGTCGGAGGTGAGGATCAGGGCGGCGCTTTCCGCGTCGCGGATGGCCTGGAGTGCGTGTGCGCGGCGGGTCTCCGCGGGGCCCAGTACCAAAGGCGTACGAGGGGTGGGAACCGTAGCTGCTTCTGTGCCCGGCACCTCGGTGCTGTACGGCACCGAGGCCCCGGCGCCCTGTTCATCGGTACTCGGCGGTTGGGGCTGTGCCCACCCTCCCCCACTCTCAACTTCGTTCGAGCGGGGGGACCCCCATCGCCCTGCGGGACGATTGCCCACAGCAGCGGCGGCTGCGGGAGCGAACTCGACAGGCACCGCCTCGATCGGAGCCGGAGCCGGAGCCGGAGCCGGCTCCGGAGGCGCCGCGAGGCGGGTCTCGCGGCGGGCTCTTCGTACCGCTCGCCACCGTGTGACCGTTCCCAGGACGAAGATCGTGAGTACCACCAGCACCATCAGCTGGCCGATCAGCAGGCCCCAGAACAGGCCGTAGCCCGTGAGTTGGGACGCCGGGGTCGCCGGCCACGCGCCCGCGATGTCGTGCGGCTGCTGCACCAGGTGCCGCATCGCCACCGGCGTATTGCCGAAGGTGACGCCCTGGGGCCAGGAGCCGTGCGAGAAGAAGCCCGCGAGGCCCGTCGCCGACCAGACGAGCACCGTCAGGCCGAGCACGAAGGCGAGGCCGCCCACCAGCAGGCCGTCCGGGATGCCCCGCTCGCGTGACTCGCGCCGCCCGCCCCGGTACTCGGAGGGCTCAGGCTGCCGGTAGGCCATCCCTCACGCCACCCCGGAGCGCGACGACGACGGGCCGTTCATCTGCTGCTCCATGTACGCGGCACGCTCCTCCGCCTCCAGGTCCGCCGCCCGCAGCGCGTCGTCGCCGAGCAGCTGGTCCGCCGACGACTCGGTCATGGCGCGGTCGGTGAAGACCAGGGGGCGTTCGGTCTCCGTGATCAGGTGTTTGACGACCTGGACGTTGCCGTTGACGTCCCATACGGCGATGCCGGGAGTGAGGGTGGGGATGATCTCCACTGCCCAGCGCGGCAGGCCCAGCACTCGGCCCGTCGCTCTCGCCTCGTCCGCCTTCTGGGCGTAGATCGTCCTGGTGGACGCCATCTTCAGGATCGCCGCCGCCTCCTTGGCCGCCGCGCCGTCCACCACGTCGCTCAGGTGGTGGACCACCGCCACGAAGGAGAGCCCGAGCCGTCGGCCGAACTTGAGCAGGCGCTGGAAGAGCTGCGCCACGAAGGGCGAGTTGATGATGTGCCAGGCCTCTTCCACCAGGAAGATGCGCTTCTTGCGGTCCGGGCGGATCCAGGTGTGTTCGAGCCAGACGCCCACGATCGCCATCAGGATCGGCATCGCGATCGAGTTGCGGTCGATGTGGGAGAGGTCGAAGACGATGAGCGGGGCGTCCAGGTCGATGCCGACCGTCGTCGGGCCGTCGAACATGCCCCGCAGGTCACCGTCGACCAGGCGGTCCAGGACGAGCGCGACGTCCAGACCCCATGCCCGTACGTCGTCTATGGCGACGTTCATGGCCTCGGCCGACTCCGGCTCCGGGTGGCGCAGTTGTTCCACGATGTCCGTTAGTACCGGCTGGCGCTCCACGATCGTCTCGTTCACGTACGCGTGGGCGACCTTGAGCGCGAAGCCCGAGCGCTCGTCGAGGCCGTGCCCCATCGCGACCTCGATGATGGTGCGGAGCAGCGCGAGCTGCCCGGTGGTCGTGATCGCCGGGTCCAGCGGGTTGAGGCGGATGCCCATGTCCAGGGCGGCCGTCGGGTCCAGGCGGATGGGAGTTATTCCCAGCTCCTGCGCGATGAGGTTCCATTCGCCGACGCCGTCCTCGCCCTGCGCGTCGAGCACCACGACCTGCCGGTCCTTGAACCTCAACTGCCGCAGGACGTACGTCTTCTCCAGCGCCGACTTGCCGTTGCCCGACTCGCCGAGCACCAGCCAGTGCGGGGCGGGGAGCTGCTGGCCGTACAGCTGGAACGGGTCGTAGATGTAGCCCTTGCCGGAGTACACCTCGCGCCCGATGATCACGCCCGAGTCGCCGAGGCCGGGGGCGGCCGTCGGCAGATAGACCGCCTGGGCCTGCCCCGTCGACGTACGCACGGGGAGTCTGGTCGTCTCCACCTTCCCGAACAGGAAGGACGTGAAGGCGTCCGTGAGGATGGTCAGCGGATCCCGCATCTTGGCAGCCCTCAGCTCTAGCGTCGGATGCCGGTCGCGAACGGCAGCGTGTTGACGAAGGCCCTGTGGTGCTCGCGGTCGCACCACTCCAGCTTCAGATACGACTTCCCGGCCGAGGCCCGGATGGTGCGCTTGTCGCGCGCTAGGGCTTCGGGGGAACGGGACGAGACGGTGATGTAGCCGACCAGATTGACGCCGGCAGCGCCGCTCGCGAGGTCCTCGCCGCGCTGGTCGAGGCGGGAGTTCGAGGCGATGTCGCGCGGGTCGACGGTGCGGTTCAGCTTGGCCTGGCGGCTGGCTTCCGCCTCGTCGTTCGTCTTCTCCGTCAGCATGCGCTCGATGGCGACCTCGGTGGGTTCGAGGTCCATGGTCACCGCGACCGTGCGGATCACGTCCGGGGTGTGGACGAGCAGTGGGGCGAGGAAGTTGACGCCGACGGGCGTCATCGGCCACTCCTTCACCCAGGCCGTGGCGTGGCACCAGGGCGCGCGGGTGGAGGACTCGCGGGTCTTGGCCTGGAGGTAGGTGGGCTCCATGGCGTCGAGCTCGGCGGGCCAGGCGTTGCGCTTGGTCATCGCCTGGATGTGGTCGATGGGGTGGTCCGGGTCGTACATGGAGTGCACGAGCGAGGAGAGGCGCCCCTGCCCGAGAGGCTGGCGCACCCGGATGTCGGCTTCCTGGAGCCGCGAGCAGATGTCGGTCAGTTCGCGCGCCATGACGACCGCGAGACCGGCGTCCTTGTCGAGCTTCCTGCCGCCGTGCGGGCGGGTGGCGCGGGCCATCGCCTGGGCCTCGGCGGCCAGGTCGCGGGAGTAGTGCATGCAGGCCACGAGATACGCGCGGTGCTGCTCGCTGCTGGTGGACACCATCGACTGCAGCTGCTCGTACGACTGCTGCAGCCAGGGCAGTGCCCGGTCGTCGCCTCGTACGCTGACGTCCTTGGCGTGGGCGTCCGGGTCGGCGGGGAGGGTGCGCGCGAGCATCTGGAGCCGCGTCACGAACCCATCGCCGTTGGCGACGTGCTTGAGCAGCGTCCCGAAGCGGTCTACGAGGGCCTCCTGGTCCTCGGAGTCGCGCAGGCCGACGCCCGGGCCCTCGATCTCGATGGCGGCGGTGACGGTCCGCCGGTCCGCGTGCAGCAGTACGGCGATCTCGTCCGGCCCGAAGGGCGCGGCCAGCCAGCTGATGCGGCCGATGCCGGGCGGCGGGCCCACCTCGACCTCCCGGCCGTCGAAGCGGACGCCCGCTTCGGGGGTGGCGGAGCGGTAGGCGGTGCCGCGCTTCAGGGAGCGCTTGTAGCTGCGGTTGATCTCGAACCACTTGAAGAACGTGCGGCCCTTGTAGGGGACGTAGACCGCGGCGATCGCCAGCATCGGGAAGCCCATGAGCAGCACGATGCGCAGGGAGAGGACGGGGACGAGGAGCCCGCACATCATTCCGACGAAGGCGCCGGCGATGATCAGCGCGATCTCACCGGTCTCCCGGTTCTTGCCGACGATCGCGTTCGGCCGGGCACGGCCGATCAGATATGTGCGGCGGGGCGCGACCGGATGGGACACGTGGGACTGGGTGGTCATGAACGCCCTTCACCTCCCGTGCGATTGGTACTGCCAGTGGAACCCGTGGAGCCGTTTCCCGAGCCGCGGTTGCGCGCGTGCGGCGTGCTGGTCGCGCTGCTGCGGGGCGGGGGTGCGGCGGAGGGGACAGATCCGCCGCCGTTCGATGAGCCGCCCGAGCCGCCGCCTCCGCTGGGGCGGCTGCTGTGGGCTGCTACGCCGCCGCTGGCGGGGTTGGACGGCCGGGACTGGTTGTTGCCGCCTCCGCCGCCGCCTCCGCGGGAGCTGTGGGTCTTGATGCCCTGGGAGACGAGGGACGCGGGGGAGGTGATGACGGCCGCGGCACGGTTCTCGGCGCCCTGGGAGATGCGGTTGTTCCGGGAGCCCGCGATCTCGTCGCCGAAGCCGGGGACGAAGCGGTAGATCATGGCGCTCGCGAAGATGGCGAGCAGGATGATCGAGAGCCCGGAGACGACCGCCGAGAACGCGTCGGGTCCGTCGTCGGCGGAGAGCGCGCCGGCGAGACCGAGCACGATGACGATGATCGGCTTGACGAGGATCACCGCGATCATGATTCCCGCCCAGCGGCGGACGTGCGTCCACAGGTTCTTGTCGACGAGGCCCGCGTACACGACCGTGCCGAGCAGGGCGCCCACGTAGAGCAGGGCGGCCCGGATGACGAGCTCCAGCCACAGGACACCGGCCGCGAGGATCGACACGAGCGAGACGACGATCAGCATGATCGGGCCGCCGCCGATGTCCTCGCCCTTCTTCAGGGCTTCGGAGAACGTCCCGAAGAAGGTGTCCGTCTGGCCGCCGGTGGCCTTCGCGATGACGTCCGTGACGCCGTCGGCCGCGGAGACGACCGTGTAGAGGATCAACGGCGTGAAGGCGGAGGCGAGGACCGTCAGCCACAGGAAGCCGATGGCTTCGGAGAGCGCGGTGGTGAGGGGGACGCCTCGCACTGCGCGTTTGGCGACGGCGAGGAGCCAGAGGAGGAGGGTGAGGATGGTGGACGCGGCGAAGACGACCGCGTACTGCTTGAGGAAGCTGGGGTTCGTGAAGTCGACCTCGGCGGTCTCCTTCACGGCCTCGGAGAGCTTGTCGACGGTCCAGGACGCGGCGTCGGCGCAGCCCTTTGCCAGGGAGGAGAGGGGGTCGAGGTTGGAGCTCAGGGGGTCGTCGGTGGGGTATTTTCCGTCGCCGCCGGAGCTTTCGTTGTCTTGGCCTTTTTCGCAGTATTCCTTGGCGGGGCCGTGAATGAGATCGCAGGGATCGTCGTCCGGCGCGGCGACTGCACGCGTCGCACCGAGGATCACTGCGGTCTGTACGGCAGTGACAGCTGCAGCGACCTTGAGTACGTGACGGTTAGCGGGCATACGTGAACCCTCCGTACCCTTCAACGGCCTTCGCGATGTCATCGGAGCCGGACGCGCGGTCGTCGCCCGGGACAGGGGCGGGGCCGTCCTTCTGGGAGTGCGTGGCGGCCTTCCAGTCGCCGCCGACCCACACCAGTTTCATGGTGATGGTGAACCAGCTGCTGGTGACCGGCTTGGTGGACTGTTCCCCGGCCAGGCCGAGAAGGCCGCTGCACCAGACCTCCACCGTTGCCTTCTCACCGGAGACGTTGATGGCCTTGGTGCCGATCGGGCTCGTGCGTGAGACGAACTGATAGCCCTTAGGAGTCGAGCCGTTCTCGTTCAGGCCCACGTTCTTGAAGAAGTCAGCGCTGTACGCCTTGTCGAGGTTCGCTTTGAACCGACTGACGCTCGACGGAGCCATGACGGCCTGCAGGACGGCGTCACGCTTCGTCTTGTTGAACATGTCCGCCGAGCCCAGCGCCACCGCATAGTTCGCGGCAGCGGACTGCGCGCCCTGCGCACTCTTCGTGTACCCCGAGGGAATCCCCGACGTCTTGCCGTTGACGGGCTTCTCGCCGGTGGGGGCGGTGGGCGCCGCGCCCGCCTTCTCGCCGTCACCGGCGCCCTCTCCGGAGGAACCCCCGTCCCCCCGGTTAGCAAAGGCGATAGCCGCAATGAGCAGCACCACCACACCCACCACCGTCACGAGACTGCGTGACGAAGAACGGCTGGATCTGCGCGGTCCGCCGTACCCGCCCTGGCCGCCTCCCTCCCCCTCGGGAAGCCGCGTCCGGGTTTCGCCCGAGCCGCCGTAGAGGCCGTCGTTTCGCTCGCCGTCGAGACTCATGCCGCGCACGCCCCCTCAACCTCTCGGAGTACCGCCACGTACGACGGTAGCCGTGCTGGTTCCCGCGCGGGCGCGGTGTGGTGACTCGACATCAGGGAGTTGCAACCTCAGCCGGTGGGCGCGACGGATGGGTGGGTCGGAGGGGACAGGGAGGGGGATGCGGGACGCGGGACGGGACGGGGACGGAGCAGGGGACGGGAACGGAGGGGCGCACGTGGTGGTGGGCTAGACCGCCATGCCGTACACGATGGTGAAGACCGTGCCGAGCGATCCGATGATGAAGACGCCGGTCAGGCCCGCGATGATCAGGCCCTTGCCCTGCTCCGCGCTGAACGTGTCGCGCAGCGCCGTCGCGCCGATGCGCTGTTTCGCCGCGCCCCAGATCGCGATGCCGAGACAGAGGAGGATGGCGATCGCCATCACGACCTCGATCATCACCCGCGCCTCGTTGCCCAGGTTCCCGAAGGGACCCCAGTCGGGGGCGATCCCGCCGATGATGGTGGTGATGTCGCCCTTTTCGGCTGCCATAAGCATGTGTAACTCACCGCCCCTAGTGGGTTGTTCTGTCACCTCTGCCTACCGCAGTACAGAGGACAGCTCATTCTCGCCGACAAATGGGCCAGTGCATGTCGACTTGGCGTCATTCGTTGGCTGAAACGTATGGTCACTCTGTGTATCACGCTGAGTGACGCCGGGCAATGACGGCCCGGCGAGCCCTCTGACCAGGTCTCATTCTGACCGGCTCCGGTGACGGCCACTCACATCATGGGTCATGCAACCCCGTCGAGGCCATCGAGCCCGTCCAGACCGTCCAGGCCAACGAGCCCGTCCAGACCGTCCAGGCCGTCGAGGTCGCCGAGGCCGCCGCCCGTCACGACGTACGAGCAGTCGGTGTAGCGGTAGCCGGGTTGGACCTTGCTGCCCTCGGTGTTGTTGCGGACGCTGCCCACGCTGCTCGCGTCGCGCTTGTAGAGGAAGTGGTAGTCGCCGGGGGGCAGGTGGAGCGTCTTTTGTGGATACCCCTTGCCCGCCAGGCAGGCCTTCTTGCCCTGGGCCTTGCTGGTGTACGTCTTGCAGTTGCCGCACGAGGCGAGCTTGAGGCTGCCGGTGGTGGGGCCGGTGTAGAGGACTTCGAGCGGTCCAGGGCCGCCGTTCTCGACGACGTACGTGAGTTTCGCGCCGCCCGGTGACTTCGTCGGCGGCAGGCTGCGGCCGGCCGCCGGGCGGGCGGCGGCGATCTCCGCGGCGATGGCGATGTCCTTGGCGCGGTCGCGCTTGCCGTTGCTCTTGTAGGTTCCGGCGAAGTCGTCGAGCGTCTTGGCCGCCTGGGAGAACTTTCCGTCCTTGAACTCGTCCACCCCGCACGCGTACACCCCGGACTCCACGGCGCTCGCGGCGTCGCCGGAGAGGCTGCCGCCCGCGTCGCCGGGGAGGGCCTTGGCGGTGGAGCCGATGCCGCGCAGCTCCTCGGTGGCCTTGCAGGGGTCGGAGCCCTTCAGGGCCGATGAGCGGGTGTCGATGGCGGCGCGGATGGCGGGCTCGACCTTTCCGGCCTGGTCGGAGTCGGGGAACGTACGCAGCAGCTCGCTGAGCTCGCCGCCCCCGCTTCCGGCCGTGGTGGTTCCGAGTCCCTGGCTGCCGCACTCGTACAGGGAGGTCGCCAGGCGGTCGTCGGGCCAGGTGGCGAGGGTGCCGACGCGGTCCTTGCCCAGGGTGTCGGGGAGGGTGCGGAGGTACTTCAGGGGTTGGAGGGCGTCGCAGTACTTGCGCTCGTCGTAAGGGGCGGCGACGGACTTGTAGTACGCGGAGAGGCTGTCCGGGACGCGCTCGGCGGCCTTCGAGTCCGGGTGGTCGTCGCCCAGGTCGCGGTAGATGGCGAGGGCGGAGCGGTAGTCGTCCTCGGCCGCGTCGAAGGTGCGGCCCTCGGCGGCCGTGACGATCTTGTCCGCCTTGCCGAGCCGGTCGAGCAGCATCTGCTCGACGGCTTCGTCGCGCGCGGCGTCGTACGCGATGACGCCGCCGGCGGGTACGGCGAGCAGGACGAGGCCGAGCCCGACGGCGAGCGGCGCGCGCAGCGGCCAGTGCTGGTGCGTACGCAGCGCGCGGCGGGCCCCGTCGGCCGTCGCGATGAGCAGGAAGGCCACGAACCCGATGAGTACGCCGCCGGGGACGCCGTCGACCTCCGCGGGGAGCGCGACGAGGAGCAGCGCCGCGGTCGCGGCCCAGCACAGGGCGGCCAGGAGCCAGCGCTTCAGGAGGACGTAGCCGAGGCCGAGGCCGGTGAGATTGAGCAGCCCGGCGGAGAGGGCACGCAGGGCGTCGGGGGCGGGTGGGGGTGCGGTCGGGGGTGCGGGTGTGGCGTAGGTGGGTGGGGCTCCGGGGGGCGGGGGCGAGGGTGGCCTGGCGGGCGGGGGCGGGGTCATGGTGGGTAGCGCCGTGGTGGGCGGTGCCATCGGGGGCGGCGGTCCGAAGTGGCCGCCGGGCGGGGCCGCGGGTGGGGTGGGGGGCGCTTGGCCCGGCTCGGGGCTTCGGCTCTCGTCCGGCCCTCGCCCGGGGGGTGCCGGCGCCGCCTCGGCCTCCGGGCGATGCTCCCCACCCGGAACCGCGTCCCTGGGCTCCCGGCCCGATACGGCGTCGTCGGGCCCCTGCCCAGGCCTGTGCTCGTCCCCAGGTTGCATGTTCGGCTCCCCCCAGCCGTCACAACGCGACGCTTTGATTTGCGCCCAATTCCCCAACGATCGGCGAAAGTTGGACACCCGTCAACAGCCCGCGCGCCCCTCATCGGCATCGCTCAGCCGCGGCGGCCGATGGCCTTGGCGCGGGAGTGGGACCAGCCGGTCAGGAGCACGCCCGCGGCGAGGGCGACGACGTAGGCGAACAGGAGAGGCGCGAAGCCTCCGGGGAGCCGGCCCAGGAAGCCGGTGTGGTCGTGGTCGATGAGCAGTCGGATGAGGCCTTGAGCGGAGAAACACATCAGGATCGCGCCGAGGACCTGGAGGATGTCGTATTTCACGTTACGAACGTATCAGCGCCCTGGGCCGAAATCGGTGGCACAGCCCACACGTTCCCCACTTACGTCACACATTTCAAGTTCTATAGTGGGAGTTGTGCGTGACGAAAAAGAGCCTCGCTGCACGGTCTGCCGGGCCGGAATCAGCGTCGCGAGCAAGCGTGGCCGGCCCGCTCTCTACTGCTCTCGCAGCTGCCAGGCGAGGGCCTACCGGCGGCGGAAGCAGCCGCCCGTCCCGGCGCCCGAACGCCCCGCGCCCACGTCCGGCGCCCGGTCGCGCAGGCGCCGGCAGATCGCCGAGGCGGTGTGGCGCATCGCTGCCGAGCGGGGTCTGGACGCGGCGAGCATGCGGGAGATCGCGGCGGAGGCGGGGGTGTCGCTGCGCGTCGTCCAGTACCACTTCGGCAGCAAGCACCAACTCCTCGTGGCCGCCCTGCACATGCTGCACCGCGAGAACGAACGCCTGGCCAGGACCCGCGTCCACTACGACCCCGCGGACCTACGCGGCGTACTCAGCTCTCTGCTGGACGAGTTCCTGCCCCTGGACGCCCAACGCGACAGGGCCTTGCGGGTGTTCTCCGCGTACTACGCGCGCAGCCTCACCGATCCCGCCCTGGCGGCGGTCTTCCTGAGCGACGACCACCCCCTGGAGGACCTGGTAGCCGGTCTCATCACCACGGCCCAGGAGAGTGGCCAGACGGCCCCCGGCCTGGACGCAGGCCGCGAGGCCGACCTGCTGGTGGCCGCCGCGGTCGGCCTGGGCGGCGACGTACTCCACGGCCGCCGCACGTTGAACGACGTACGCGCCACGCTGGCCTACCACTTGGCCAAGCTCTTCGGCCCGGCCTAGCGGGCCGCCCCGACCGGCAGGGGGTCCTCGAAGCTGACGTTCTCGGCGATCTGGTGGATCAGGCTTCGGTACTCCGCACGCCGGTGCACGGCGGTGGTTCCCAGCGTGAGCACCACCAGGCGTTTGCTGTCCGGGTGCGGGAGGTGGGCGAACACCTGGAGGATCGGGTCCTGCGGGAGGCCGGACTCGGCATTCGGGGTGCGTACTACCTCGCTGAATGAGGCTGGGCCGCACGGGAGTTCGAGGAACTCGATGTTCGTGTGCCCCTCGGTGCCGGTGACTGCGCGGGCGGCGGTGACGGTGGGGGTGGCGGTGGCGATGTCTCGCCAGGAGAGGGTGAAGAGGGAGAAGAGGTAGCTGCCGTTGTTGTCTCCCGTGTCGCTGTCGGCGATGTCGTCGTGGTGCAGGCCGATGGCGCATCGGGTGGTGCGCGCTTCGACGAGGGCAGCCAAGAGCTCCTGCCCCCGGGCGAGTTGGATCAGGAATTGCTGGCGGGCGAGGTCGTCCTTGGCCGAGTCCAGGATCGGTGCGAGCGCGTCACGCAACGCTTCGGCTCCGGGGGAGTTGCGTGGATTCAGCAGTGCGCGGAGGGGGATTGTGGTGAAGCCTGCGGGTTGGGCGAACCAGATGTCGGCCTCGGCGTTATGAGCTGATGCGTCGAGAATGAACCTGGGCGCGGTCACAGTGATTTCGCCTTCGGTTGGCGCGGATCAACGTTGGGGGTAAAGCCGGCGCGCCGACCGATTTCCACGTCCTCAGCTGTGGCACCCCATTCTGTGGTGAGTGCGTGATCGGCCCTCGCCAAACGCTGCCTGAGGATCTTGAAGTGACCAGGTGTACCGCCACTCGGTGAGGGTGCGGCGATAAGGCCGATCATGCGAGGGTCGCCTGCGAACCACACCGTCTCGATATGGGCTTTCAGCTGTGGCTTGGCCCGAGGTGCCATTCTTCGGTGCCACCAGCCCACACGGAGGTGGTTGGAGACGACGAGCGGGAGTTGCTGCTGCGGTTCGGCAGGGTTGGGAAACTCGAACCATCCGTACTGATCGCCCACAATGTCTGGATACTTACTCAGGCCGTTCGGAACTCCTCGCAGCACCTGCCATGGGTATGTACGCAGGATGCGGAGCTTACGCATGGCGTTGGGGAAGTAACCAAAGATCTGGACGAACAGTCGCCAACTGCCGTAGATGGAGTACGCGATAAAGATCCACAACACCCAGTCCGCCTCGGTGGAAAGGGCGAGAAGCGCTACCCAGACACCGATCCAGCCGACGAGCCCTGTCACGTTCTTGACCATGAGCAGGGTCCAGGCGCGTCGCGTTGGTGGATGTTGCCACGCCGTGGGGTAGTCGGCAGGGTTCATCTGGTCGCTTCTTTCTGCGGGGAAGAATTAGGGGAAGGCGAAACGCGCGATGGCCGGGATTCCTGGCAAGTCGAGCAGGAGACGTCCGCCGTCAACCTTGGTCGTCGCCTCGGCCCTGCCTTCGTCGTCATCGAAGAACCCATAGCCGGCGGTCGCGAGACCCAAGGCGCCTGAGGTGACTGCCACGTTTTCAGCTACCGTTTCACTGGTAACCACTGAGTTGATCAAAGGATTGCCCAGTCGGGCGATGTCCTTGCCGGCATCCAAGGTGTGTGTGCCATAGGTGGCCAGTTTCTGACCGAGACTCATGGCCCCGGTGCCCGCCCGCACCGCTTGAGTGGCGGCGCGGCCTCCCTTGACGACGGCTCCCAGGCCAGGCACCACCCCTACGGCGTCGGCTCCGACCGAAACCAGATTTCCGAAGAAGTCGGCGTCGAACTCGCCCTTGGTCAAGCCGTCCATCAGTGACTCCCGCACCGCGGGATCCGAGAGTCGCACTCCGAGCGCCGCAGCGCTTGTGGCTGAGGCCGCCACCATGAGCGCCGCCGCTACTCCAAGGCCCAGAGGACCGGTGGCCAGGATCGCCACCAACGCCAGAACCCCGGCAGCCGCGCTGAGAATATCCGGAAGGTTCTCCTTGACCCACTCCCAGGACTTCTCGAACACGCCAGGCTCGTGCGGGGCCAGTTTGTCCGTGGCTTCGCGGATCTTGGTTGCCCGGTACGCGGACCTCTTCCCGTGCTCATCCTCGAGGCTCCGCGCCCTCGCCAGGACCCGGTCCAGTTCCGCCTGAGCGTCTTCGACCTTTCCGTTGGCGAGCTTCAGGGACTTCTTGGCGTCCTCCTGCTTGTCGCCCTTCTTGTCCAGGTCAGGATCGTGACCGGCAGTGTCGGCATGTCCCTTCGCCGCCTTCAGCGCCTCCCGAGCTTCCTTTGCCTTACCGTCCAGAGCCTTTGCGCGACGCTGGAAGTCGTCCAGGTCGCCTTCCCAGCGCTCCAACTGCGTTGCCGCCTTTTCGATGGAGCGCGCGGCATTCTTCAGGTTGAGGGACAGCGGCCCGTCCTTGACGGTCTCTCGGAAGGCCACCGCTGCGTCGCCCTCCCAGTAGCTGCCGTCCATCAACTTGGTGACGACCTTGCGGGTGTCGCGGAGGATGGTGACGCAGTTGCCCAGCTTCTTGCGTAGTTCCTTTACGGTGTCGCAGTCGCCGGGCGTCGGATCGAAGCCGAGATCCGGGTAGGTGGTGGAATCCGTCATTTCGGCACCTCAACGATGTCATCGTTGGTCTTCCCGGCCTTGTGCAAGGCCTTGGCGAGCGCATCATCGACCTCCAGGAACGCGTCCTTGTTCTGTTCGACAATCTTGCTCAGGTCCTCCGTCTGCTCACCGATCTGCTCTGCGCCGTATTTCCAGTCCGCCTGGAAGTCCTCGCAGGCCTTGTCGAGGTCGTCCGTGCCGAGGCCGTCGACAGTCGCGCCGGCGAGTGCGTTTCGCAGACCCTTCAGGGAGGTGACCGAGCCGTCGAGCAACCTCATGAATTCTTCTAGCTCGACGGCGTCGAGCCTCAGCCTCTCGGCCATGCCTGTTCCCTCGGGTCTGGTCACGCGATCGATTCACTAGTGGACACGTTGTGCAGCGTGTTCGAATCCCGGTGACGCGGCGGTTTTGGGACAACCGACGCTATCTATGGGGTATGCGGTTTCGCTAGTGCGAAGTTTGCGTCATAGGTGCGCGAACCCACATGAATCGGTCGGATTGGGATGTCAACCCTTCGGGGTAACCCGAAGGACGGTCTTGGGCTCGTAGCTCGTTCGGGTTGAGGCCCTGTTGAGGGGCCTTGGTCTGCCCGGTCTTCTGTGCCCGGTGGCATCAGGCCATGGGTGTACGTCAACCGGCCCAGCCAGTACCGGTCCTTCGGCCGATTCGGCTTCTGGGGGTGGTGCTTAGCGTCTTGTTCATGCGAATCGGACTGCTTGGGACAGGACATGTTGCTACTGCGCTGGCTGATGGGTGGCGGGTTGCGGGGCATGACGTTGTGTTGGGGTCGCGAAGCCCTGGGGAGCGGAGGAAGGCGGAGGGGCTTGCGGGGTTCAGGGTTGTGGGGCTCGAGGAGGCTGCCGGGCATGGGGAGGTGCTCGTCAATGCCACGCCCGGGACCGAGTCGGTGGGGCTCCTGCGAGGGA
Source organism: Streptomyces sp. Je 1-332 (assembly GCF_040730185.1). Lineage (NCBI taxonomy): Bacteria > Bacillati > Actinomycetota > Actinomycetes > Kitasatosporales > Streptomycetaceae > Streptomyces > Streptomyces sp. Je 1-332. The sequence goes on along the minus strand of NZ_CP160402.1, from coordinate 3,839,546 downwards.
TTGGTGCGGCTGCTCTCGCCGGGAAGGTGCTGGTCGATGTGGGTGTCGGGTTCACCGGGGACATGGAGCTCTCCCACCCCAACTACAGCCTGAGCGAGGAGATCCAGGCCGCGTTTCCCGCGACGCCGGTCGTCAAGACGCTCGTCACCATGGACTCGGTGGTGATGACGAATCCGGGGAGCCTGGAGGAGCCGGGCATGGTCTTCCTCTCCGGTGACGACGACGCGGCCAAGCGGACGACGCGGCAGCTGCTCAGTGACCTGGGATGGCCTGATGCCTCCCAGCTGGACCTGGGAGGCATCGGGACCGCGCGGGGGCAGGAACACGCCGCGCTGCTGTTCATCGGGGTGGGGGACGCGCTCGGCACGTACGGCTTCGGCTTCAAGGTGGTGCGTCCGCGGCGGGCCGCCTGAGCAGGCGCCGGGGTGAGGGCCGCGCTGTTCAGCCGACCTTGCCCACCGGGTTGATCTCCAGCTTGACCGCGCTCTCGCCGTCGGAGACCGGGAGCGTACCCGCGGGCCAGTCGAGAGTGACGTGCTTGGTCTCGTTCGGGGGCGTGACGACGAGGCTGGTGATGCGGACGCCGGAGCCCCCCGAGTTGTTGTACGGGAACGTGATGTTGAAGGCGGCCGACTCGCCGTCCTTCAGAACCCCGGGCACGGCCTGCTCGCCGCTGCGGTTCACCGAGAGGGTGTCGCCCGTGGACGCCGTGAGGTCGACTCCTGCGTAGCCCTTGATGGTGCAGTCGCGACCGCCTCCGTTCTTGAAGACGACAGTGACGACGCCTTCCGTCTTGTCGGTGGTGTTGTCGGTGGCGTTCACCTCGAGCTCGTCGGTACGGCAGATGCCGGCCTCGCCGTCGCTGTTGTCACCGGAGCCGGCGGCAGAGCCCTGGTCACCTCCGCCGCTGGTCTCCTTGCCGCCGCCGGAAGCCCCGTCGGTGCTGTTGCCGGTGCTGCCGGTACCTGCGTCTGTACCAGTGTCCGCGTCGTCGCCGCCCTTGTCCGCCGACGCGGAGGGCTTGGTGGTCGTCTCCGACGACGCGTTGTCGTCGCCGTTGCAGGCGGTGAGCGAGAGGGCGGCGACGAGGCCGACGACTGCTGCGACGGCCTTGCGGGTGTGCTTCATGGGAGTCCCCCGGATCAGTGCTGTGAGTCAGTGCTGTGGGTCAGTGGCGATCACAGCTAAGGGGGAGGGTCCTGACCGGAGCAAGGATCACCGGCCCATCCGGGACGATGGAACGGTTCCAGGGGCCTGACCTGCGACGACGTGCCTCGCCTGGAATGGTCGGGTGGGACGCGCGGGCAGGAGCGAGCCTTGCGTCTACCGGCCCAACAGCCGTTCCGTGGACTCCCGCAGGGCCAGCCGCTTGCCGGGGTCGAGTACGTCGTCGTGGGGCGCCGATGCCTCGAGACCGGAGTAGTAGCCCCCGGTGGCCGATGCCCTCTCGGTGGACAGCGCCAGGCTCAGGACCGCCTCGCCGCCCTCCTGGACCGTGGACTGGGGGGCGAGGCCCGTCTCCCGTACCAGGGCCGTGGGAGGAACTCCTCGAGCGCCTGCCGGTTGTACGCCTCCATCTGACGTTCCACGATCTGCTCCTCGGTGGAGGCGGTCTGTTCCTCTGGAAGGGCGCTTGCGCCGGTCATCGAGTGCCGGGACGGCCTGGTACGGATCAGTCCGCAACTGGCGGCGATGGGCGTCGGGGAGCGTGCGACACCGCAGAGCGTGGCTCGTCTGCTGCCCTCGGCACTGCGGGCCCAGGCCGCCGGCGGAGTCGACACCACGCGCGCGGTCGGCGTCATGCTGCCGGCCGAGGACAGTCTCGACGCCGACGCCCGGCAGCTGGTCGAGGTCTCGTGCGCGCTCGCCGCGCAGCGGGGCGCCGGCAGGCTCACGGCCGCCGCGCGCCTCACCGCGGAGCGCCGCTGCCGGGACGCGGGCGTCGGGGTGCGATGACCGGACCCGGCGGTGGTCCCCCGGGGGGCGGGCTCACGCCTCTACACTGAGCGCGGCGGACTCCCGCGCGGTGAGGGGTGGTTGACGGTGCGTAAGGCGTGGCTGGTCGCGGCCGTCGGGATCGGTGGGGCGATGAGCTTCATCGCCCTGCTCGTCGTGGGGACGTACATGGCCGCCGGGAGCATCGCCGGCGGCGCCGGTCAGGGCAACGTCGGGCTGGCGAAAGGCGCTGTGCCCGCGACCTACCAGCCTCTCGTGCAGAAGTGGGGCAACCTCTGCAAGGCCATCAACCCCGCCCTCCTCGCCGCGCAGCTGTATCAGGAGAGCGGGTTCAATCCGAAGGCGAAGAGCCCGGCCGCGGCCCAGGGAATAGCGCAGTTCATCCCGGGGACCTGGGCCACGCACGGGGTCGACGGTGACGGTGACGGCGATCGCGACGTGTGGGACCCGAAGGACGCCATCCCGTCCGCCGCTTCGTACGACTGCAAACTCGCCGGTTATGTGAAGGACGCCCCGGGAAGCCCCACGAAGAACATGCTCGCCGCGTACAACGCGGGCGCCTACGCCGTCATCAAGTACGGCGGCGTACCGCCTTACCGCGAGACCCAGAACTACGTGAAGACCATCACGGACCTGGAGAAGAGCTTCGCCCGGCCCACCGGCAGAGTGCAGCCCTCGCAGCAGGCGGCGGGCGCCATCTACTACGCGCAGAAAAAGCTCGGCACGCTCTATCTGTGGGGCGGTAATGGCACCGCCGAGCAGAACGGCCGGTTCGACTGTTCCGGTCTTACGCTCGCCGCCTATCGAAGTGTCGACATCGATCTGCCGCGTGTCGCCAACGACCAGTACAACGCGGGACCTCACCCGAAACGGGACGAACTGCTCCCGGGCGACCTGGTGTTCTTCTCGGACGACCTCACCAATTCCCGGGCCATCCGGCACGTCGGGATCTATGTGGGCGGGGGCTACATGATCAACGCCCCGCGGCCCGGCGCCGTGATCCGTTTCGACCCGATCGACACCCCGGACTATTTTGGCGCGACTCGTGTCACCGAGGACGGGGCGAACGCCGTGCCCGACAAGCTGTCAGCGGCCTGACGGGTCGCTCACGACCCCGGAGCGGACCTGTTGCGGAGCCGTGAGCGGCGCGTGATGTGGCTTGAACTCTCCGTCAGTACACTTCTCTGAGCTGCGGTGATGTGTCTCTCTTCGATAACGTCTGCGTGATCATTCAGTGGAGAGTGGAACGTAGGGGAGGGGACCGCGCGTTTCCTTCGAGTAGCGAGCGGCATTGACCACGCAGCAAGCAGCACTGACCACGGGGGTTGATGGAAGGGCGCACGGCAAGGTGCGTCCGAGGCGAGGAGACAAGGGGCCGCAGCACCATGGCTGGACTCGACACAACAGGGTCGAACCCCGACGTCAGCCTGCTCTACGACATCAACGGCCTGGCTGAGGATTCGCCGGCCTGGCTGGCGAAGTCGATCGCATTCGTCGGCGAGTACGGACTGCTGCTCGCGCTTGTTCTGCTGGTCGTCTGGTGCTGGTGGGGACAGCGGAAGCGGGGGTCGCTGGATGACGCCGCTTCCTCCGTCGCCGCTGTGGTCTGGGCGCCCTTGGCGGCCGGGATCGCCGTCCTGGTGAATGTACCGATCCGTGGATTCGTGGAGCGGCGTCGGCCTTTCAAGGACCATGACGGCCTTGAGCTCCTTGTGGACGGAAAGACCGACTTCTCCTTCGTGAGCGATCACGCGACGCTCGCGATGGCTCTTGGCGCCGGGCTCTTCGTGGCCAACCGGAAGTTCGGCCTTGTCGGCATCGCCCTCGCCCTGCTCGAAGGCTTCTGCCGGGTCTTCATGGGCGTGCACTATCCGACGGACGTCGTGGGCGGATTCGCGCTCGGAACGGCCGTCGCGCTGTTGCTCTCGCCGCTGGCTATGGCCCTGCTCACCCCTGTGGCCAGGGCTGTTGGGCGGACGGGGCGGGGCGGGTGGCTGGTGTGGGCGAAGCGGGGGCCGGTGCCGGGCGAGGTTGAGGGTGAGGGTGTGGCGGAGCTGGCTCCGCCTGCGCCCTCCGCTCCGGACGAGCGGGATCTTGCTGCCTAGCGTCTGCCTTGCGGCGCTTCAACAGCCACCAGCCTGTGGCGGCCGCCGCGGCGGTGACTCCTGCGGAGGCTGCGGTGAGGGGGCCGGCCTCGGGGTGTGTGTCGCCGTCGGCAGCGGTTGCCGCCGGGGCTGCCAGGGCCAGTAGGGCGGCGGTGGAGGCTGCTGCTGTGGCTATTCGCGGGTTCATACCCCCAGAGCAGCGGGGTCCTTGGCAGTGGGCCACCTGAGGGCGTGTCGGGTGGGCTGTTCGGGTTGCGGGGGCGGCCGTCTGGGGTAACGGCTTATTCGTTCCCCAACCCCGCCCCTTCCCGAAAACCCGCTCTGGCGCGGGGGCCTTGCGTGCCGTCATCACCGGCTCCGCCGAGTTCGTCCTCAAACGCCGGACGGGCTGAATATCGCCCGGCCGGGCTGGGGGATTCAGAGAGCCTGGGGGTAGTCGAAGAAGCGCTCTGGGTCGTACTGCTTCTTCAGACGCTTCAAGCGGGACGCCGCCGAACCGTAGTAAGCCTCACGCCAGTTGGCCAGCGTGGGGTCCGCGTAGTTCTGGTACGCCGCCCCGGACGCGTACCGGCCCATCGCCCCATGCGCGCTTTTCAGCCAGGCCTGGGCCGGCTTGCCGGATGTGCCGGGGCGCCAGGACGCGATGTACTGCGCCAGCATCCGGCTGCGGCGGTGGACGAAGGCCGTGGCCGTCGGATCGACCCGGTTGATCGCGCCGCCCAGGGCGGTGAGAGCGATGCTGCCCCCGCTCGCGCCCGTCACGTTCTCCACCTGGCTGAGGAGCGTGCGGATCCCGGCCGCCGACAGCGAGCGGTCGAAGAAGTCCGAACTTGCCGCGTACGTCTCGCGGTTGAGGGCGCCCTGCGTGCTCCGGCCCGGTGTCGCGCCCGGCAGGTGGCACTGGGCGTCCGAGGTGAAGGACGAGCAGCCCGCGTACACCTCCATCGACTCCTTGTACGAGCGCCGCTTCAGGGACACGCTGCGGGCCGGAGCGCCGATCTTGTCCGCCAGGCGGTCCACCGCGTTCTGCAGTTCGCCGTACGTGCCCAGGGAGAAGCACGCCACCGACACCGTGGGCGTGCCGCCCGGCGTGTTCGCCAGATGCGCCGACGACCAGATCTCGTCCGGCTGGCCGGGGCCCCACTCCTGCCACGCCTTGATGACCGCGGCCGCCTTCGACCAGGGCCAGGTCATGTACGCCGAGACGCCTTGCGGGGCCGCGTGCGTGCGGAAGCTCAGCTCCGTCACCACGCCGAAGTTTCCGCTCCCCGCGCCCCGCAGCGCCCAGAACAGGTCCTTGTTCTCGCTCTCGCTCGCCGTCAGCTGCTTGCCGTCCGCCGTGACCAGCGTCGCCGACGTCAGGCTGTCGCAGGTCAGGCCGTACGCCCGCGAGACCACTCCATGGCCGCCGCCCAGCGTCAGGCCGGAGATGCCGACCGTCGGGCAGGAGCCCGCCGGGATCGTCACGCCCTTCGCCGCGAGCGAGCGGTAGACGTCGATCAGCTTCGCGCCCGCGCCGACCGTGGCCGTCGAGCCACTGGCGCGGGTCTTGTTCAGCTTCGATACGTCGACGATGAGGCGGCCCGTGCCGGACGACCAACCCCCGTAGGAATGGCCGCCGTTGCGTATGGAGACCGGGACGTCGTGGGCGCGGGCGTAGGCCAGGGTCGTCCGGATGTCGTCCTGGTTCGCCACGTACGCGACCGCCGTCGGCTTCAGGCTGTCGTAGCGCGTGTTGTAGAGCTGCCGTGCCGCCGCCCACTTCGCCTCGCCCGGCTTGACCAGGGTGCCGTCCAGGTCCTTGGCGAGGGCGGTGAGGTTCGCCGCGGCGGACGCGGCGGCGCTCGAGGTGCGGATGGGGGTGCCGGAGCGGGGGGTGCCCGTGCTGCGAGAGGCCGCGCTGCCGCCGGTGCCGCTGCCGCCGCCCGAGCCGCTGCAGCCCGCCGCCGCGAAGGCCGCCGCGGTCGCCGCCGCCGTGCCGATGAACGTACGTCGTTCCATGACGCCCCTCCCGTTGCTTCCCGGACTACGAGACGGCGTACGGGACCCATGGGTTCCGCTGGGCGGAAAGGGGAGTTGTGCGTGGCGCGGTGGTCTACCCGCGGGACGTGTGGGACTCCGCGTCCGTCCGGGCCTTGCTGCGCGCTCTGCGGGCGGGGCCGCGCCAGCCGCAACTGCACGTGGCCGCGCAGAAGCGGCCCTGCTCGACCGTCGTCGTGCGGTGGGGTTCGTCCTGTTGCTCCTCGGCCACGGGACCACCGTACCCACGCCCGGTGAACGCTCTTACGCGTGACCGGGTCAACGTACCGGTCGTTACACGTCACGACAGGGGGCTACAGCACCTCGCGGGAAGGCTTGGGGGTAGTCGGGCGATGGGTCAGCAGCACAGGCGCACAGGCGGGGCGGTCGCCACGGCCGCGGCGGTGGGTCTCATGGCCGTCGCCACGGGCTGTTCGGGGGGCGGAGCCGCGGCGGACGACGGGCGCAGCGCCTCCCAGGACGCCGTCGACGTGGTGCGGGGCTCCGCCGATGCCCTTGTCCGCGCGGGGAGTTCCCAGGCGCGTACGTCCATGGAGATGGCGAGCGGCGGGACCCGCGTGACCATCCGTGGGAAGGGCGCGTACGACTTCAGGCGGCAGGTGGGGCGGTTCGTGGTGGTGCTGCCGAAGGATCCCGCCGGAAGCGAGGAGCACCGTCCCATCACCGAGCTGATGGCGAGCGGCGCGCTGTACATGAAGAACCGGGGGGCCGGGGTGCCCGCCGACAAGTGGGTGCGGATCGACACGGCGTCGCTGTCGGACGGCAACCTCGTCACGGGCGGCGCCACCGATCCGCTGGCCGCGGCGGAGCTGCTGGGGGGCGTGAGCAAGGCGTCGTACGTGGGGGAGACGGCGGTGGCCGGGGTGAAGGTGCGGCACTACCGCGGGACCGCGGACCTGCCGAGCGCCGCGAAGTCCGCTTCCGAGGGGCAGCGGCAGGCTCTGGAGGCGGCGGCGAAAGGGTTCAGCAAGGGGCGGGTGCCGTTCGACGCGTACGTCGACGAGCAGGGGCGGCTGCGGAAGCTGCGCCAGCACTTCAGCGTCGCGAACGCCGAGGTGGCCTCGACCACGCTGCTGTTCGACTTCGGGGTGCCGGTGGACGTGCGGCTGCCTGCCAGCGAGGACATTTTCGCGGGGAAGATCGCCGAGAAGTAGGGTGCACGGCTAGTCGCGCCCGGGGGTGTGGAAATGGTCCGTCCGTGCCATGCGCGGTGTGTAGGCCGCTCCCTACTCTAGGAAGTCGGTACCGGCAGCAGGAAGCAAGGTCAGGAAGAGGTGATGGACGTGGCTCTGGTGCGCGGTACGACTGTTCAGGACCACGTTGCCCTCGCCGAGATCGAGCTCTGCGGCGAACTCATCATCGCGGCGTCCGCCGCGGAGGAGCGGTTGAGTGCCGACCGCATCGACGAGGTCCTGGACGTCTCCACTGACGTGGAGCGGCGCCGAACCGAGGACCGCGACTGACCCCGGGGTCCCCGGAAGCGGTGCGTGGCCCAGACCCTGCCTCCGCCTCGCCCCCGCATCTGCCGCGGCCCAACCGCAAACACCAAGCCCGCCGCTTCGCGACGGATGTCTCCCACCCACCCACCCGAGTACCCCGCGGGGCTATCGGTGGGGGTGGGGGGCGGGCGCGTGCACCCTGCGGGGGGCTGGGGGGTGGAGGCGATCCGTCGCGCGCACCCCGCGGGGCGGTCAAAGGGCGGAGGTCGTCCGCCGTGAAGCGGTGGGCTCGGGGGCTGGTGCCCCCGGCGGGAGCCTACGTTCGCATCATGCGGGCGATCGCCTTCGTGGCCTCTTCGACCTTCGCGTCGATCTCGTCGCCGCCCTTGACCGCCGCGTCCGCCACGCAGTGCCGCAGGTGCTCCTCGAGGAGCTGTAGGGCGAAGGACTGCAGGGCCTTCGTGCCGGCCGATACCTGCGTGAGTATGTCGATGCAGTAGACGTCTTCCTCGACCATGCGCTGGAGGCCGCGGATCTGGCCCTCGATGCGGCGCAGCCGCTTGAGGTGCTCGTCCTTCTGCTTGTGGTAGCCGTGGACACCCTGGTCGTGGCCGCCGGGCTCGGAGGGCGCTTCGGTGTTCATGGCCACACCGGCCGGCTCGGTGGTCGTCATCGCGTCCTCCTGCTTGGACAGTCATTCTGCTGGGCAGTCATAGGAAAGCCACTGGCTCAACTGGCTTCGTATACCCCTAGCGGGTATAGGATACTCGATTGCTCGGGGGGTGTGCTGATCACTGTGCCTGATGGGCGACACTGGGGTCTGGCCGGTTAGCCGTGGCCGGATGATGCGCCTAGCATCAGCCTGACCAAATCCAGAGCACCCCGAGGACCCCACGTGCGCTTTCGTCTGACCCCCAGGGAGACGAGCTTCTACGACATGTTCGCCGCATCCGCGGACAACATTGTCACGGGCTCGAAGCTCCTGATGGAACTGCTCGGGGCTGACGCCTCCGCCCGAGCCGAGATCGCAGAGCGTATGCGGGCCGCGGAGCACGCTGGAGATGACGCGACACATGCGATCTTCCACCAGCTGAACTCCTCCTTCATCACGCCTTTCGACCGCGAGGACATCTACAAGCTGGCCTCGTCCCTCGACGACATCATGGACTTCATGGAGGAGGCCGTCGACCTGGTCGTCCTTTACCAGGTCGAGGAACTCCCCAAGGGTGTCGAGCAGCAGATCGAGGTGCTCGCGAGGGCCGCCGAACTCACGGCGGAGGCCATGCCCAATCTGCGGACGATGGCGAACCTCACCGAGTACTGGATCGAGGTCAACCGTCTGGAGAACCAGGCCGACCAGATTCACCGCAAGCTTCTCGCTCAGCTCTTCAACGGCAAGTACGACGCCATGGAGGTGCTGAAGCTCAAGCAGATCGTCGACGTGCTTGAAGAGGCGGCCGACGCGTTCGAGCACGTCGCCAACACGGTGGAGACCATTGCGGTCAAGGAGTCCTGAGGCCTCTCCATGGACACCTTTGCTTTGATCGTGACCATTGGCGTCGCGCTCGGATTTACGTATACGAATGGCTTTCACGACTCCGCGAACGCCATCGCCACTTCCGTCTCCACCCGTGCGCTGACGCCCCGCGCGGCACTCGCGATGGCCGCCGTCATGAACCTCGCCGGTGCCTTCATGGGCAGCGGTGTGGCCAAGACGGTCAGTAAGGGCCTGATCGAGACGCCCGAGGGCGACAAGGGAATGTGGATCCTCTTTGCCGCCCTGGTGGGCGCCATCGTGTGGAACCTCATCACCTGGTACTTCGGGCTTCCTTCGTCCTCATCCCACGCGCTTTTCGGTGGAATGGTCGGAGCCGCGCTCGCCGGTGGAATCGGGGTGATCTGGTCCGGAGTGCTCGACAAGGTCGTCATTCCGATGTTCATCTCGCCCCTCGTCGGCCTTGTCGCCGGCTATCTGGTGATGTGCGCGATCATGTGGATGTTCCGGAAGTCCAACCCGCACAAGGCCAAGCGCGGATTCCGTATCGCGCAGACGGTGTCCGCGGCCGGAATGGCGCTCGGGCACGGTCTGCAGGACGCCCAGAAGACCATGGGCATCGTGGTGATGGCCCTGGTCATCTCCGATGTGCAGGACGCCGACGCGCCCATTCCGATCTGGGTCAAGATCGCCTGTGCGCTGATGCTGTCGCTCGGTACGTATGCCGGTGGCTGGCGCATCATGCGTACGCTCGGCCGCAAGATCATCGAGCTGGACCCGCCGCAGGGATTCGCCGCCGAGACCACCGGCGCGGGCATCATGTTCACCACCGCGTTCATGTTCCACGCGCCGATCTCCACCACGCACGTGATCACTTCCGCGATCATGGGTGTGGGTGCCACGAAGCGCGTGAACGCCGTGCGCTGGGGCGTCGCCAAGAACATCATTCTGGGCTGGTTCATCACGATGCCCGCGGCCGCCATTGTGGCCGCCGCCAGTTTCTGGATCGTGAACCTGGCTTTCCTGTAGCAGCACGGGAAAGCGAAGAGACAAGGCGAAGAGACAAGGCGAAGAGACAAAGCGAAGAGACAAAGCGAAGAGACAAAGCGAAGAGACAAAGGAAAGGCCCGCCCCCCGGGAGCCAGGGGGCGGGCCTTTCTTGTTGCCCCTGCGGTGGCACCGCCATGCAGCACCGCGGGGAGTCTGTACGCAACCAGGGTTTATCCGAAGCGGCCCGAGATGTAGTCCTCGGTCGCCTGCACGGACGGGTTGGAGAAGATCCGCTCCGTCTCGTCGATCTCGACGAGCTTGCCGGGCTGGCCGACCGCCGCGAGGTTGAAGAAGGCCGTGCGGTCCGAGACGCGCGCCGCCTGCTGCATGTTGTGCGTCACGATGACGATCGTGAAGCGCTCCTTCAGCTCCCCGATCAGGTCCTCGATCGCGAGGGTGGAGATCGGGTCCAGGGCCGAGCAGGGCTCGTCCATCAGAAGCACCTGGGGCTCCACCGCGATGGCCCGCGCGATGCACAGACGCTGCTGCTGGCCGCCGGAGAGGCCGGAGCCGGGCTTGTTCAGACGGTCCTTGACCTCGTTCCAGAGGTTGGCGCCCTTGAGGGACTTCTCGACGATGGCGTTCAGCTCGCTCTTCTTGTACGAGCCGTTGAGCCGCAGGCCCGCCGCCACGTTGTCGAAGATCGACATCGTCGGGAACGGGTTGGGGCGCTGGAACACCATGCCGATGGTGCGGCGCACGGCGACCGGGTCGACACCGGGACCGTAGAGGTCCTCGTCGTCCAGGAGCACCTTGCCCTCGACGCGGCCACCGGTGGTGACCTCGTGCATGCGGTTGAGGGTGCGCAGGAAGGTGGACTTGCCGCAGCCGGAGGGGCCGATGAAGGCCGTCACGGAGCGGGGCTCCACGGTCATCGAGATGTCCTCGATGGCCTTGTGGGAGCTGTAGTAAGCGGTCAGGCCCGATACGTCGATTCGCTTGGCCATGGGGATCACTGCCTTAAGGGGGTTACAGAGAGGTCGCTGAGGTGGCCGCGTCAGCGGCCCGTCTTGGGGGCCTTCCAGCGGGCTACGCCGCGGGCCGCCAGGTTGAGGATCATGATGAAGCCGATGAGGGCGAGCGCCGCTGCCCAGGCGCGGTCGTAACCGGCCTGGTTGCCGGCCCCGTACTGCTGGTAGATGTACAGCGGCAGGGAGGCCTGCGAGCCTTCGAACGGGTTCATGTTGATCATGGGGTTCACCCAGACCAGGAGCAGCACCGGCGCGGTCTCGCCCGCGATACGGGCTACCGCCAGCATGACGCCGGTGGTGATGCCGCCGATCGCGGTGGGCAGGACCACCTTGAGGATGGTGCGCCACTTCGGGATGCCGAGGGCGAGTGACGCCTCCCGCAGCTCGTTCGGGACGAGCTTGAGCATCTCCTCGGTGGAGCGCACGATCACCGGCATCATCAGGATGGCGAGAGCCATGGCGCCGGCCCAGCCGGAGAAGTCGAAGCCCAGGATCAGGATCCAGAAGCTGAGGACGAACAGACCCGCGACGATCGACGGGATGCCGGTCATGACGTCCACGAAGAACGTGACGACCTTGGAGAGCTTCCCGCGCCCGTACTCGACGAGGTAGATCGCGGTGAGCAGGCCGATCGGCACGGCGATCAGGGAGGCCAGGAGCACCTGCTCCAGGGTGCCGATGATCGCGTGGTAGATGCCGCCGCCGGGCTCGTCGTCGGCCACCACGCCCATGGAGTGGGTCAGGAAGTAGCCGTTGAAGACCTTCGCGCCGCGCTCGACGGTCTCGTAGATCAGCGAGGCGAGCGGCACGACGGCCAGCAGGAACATGACCCACACCAGCGAGGTGGCGAGGCGGTCCTTGGCCTGGCGTCCGCCCTCGACGGTGACCGCGAGGACGTACGAGGCGACGAGGAAGAGGACGGCCGCGATCAGGCCCCACTGGATACGGCTGTCGAGGCCGGCCCCCATGCCGATGCCGACGGCGACGGCGGCGGAACCGAGTGCGACGACGACCGGCGTCCAGCGCGGGAGGCGGGCTCCCTGCAGGCTCGTGGGCTTGACGATGGTGGCGCTCATGCGTTGGCCCCCGAGTACTCCTTGCGGCGCGCGATGATCAGGCGGGCCGCGCCGTTGACCAGCAGCGTGATGATGAACAGGACCAGGCCGGAGGCGATGAGCGCGTCACGGCCGTACTCGGTCGCCTCGTTGAACTTGCTGGCGATGTTCTGCGCGAAGGTGCCGCCGCCGGGGTCGAGCACGGACGCGCTGATGAGGAAGGTCGGGGAGAGCACGGTGGCGACGGCGATCGTCTCGCCGAGCGCACGGCCCAGGCCCAGCATCGAGGCGGAGATCACGCCCGAGCGGGCGAAGGGGAGCACCGACATGCGGATGGTCTCCCAGCGCGTGGCGCCGAGCGCGAGCGCGGCCTCCTCGTGCATCTTCGGGACCTGCAGGAAGACCTCACGGCTGACGTTCGTGATGATCGGCAGGATCATGATGGCGAGCAGGATGCCGACCGTCATCAGGGAGCGCGGGGCGCCGCCCTGGTACTCGAAGATGCCGGTCCAGCCGAAGTAGTCGTCGAGCCAGCTGTAGAGGCCGGTGAGGTTGGGCGCGACCACGAGGGCGCCCCAGAGGCCGTAGACGATCGACGGCACGGCGGCCAGGAGGTCGATCACGAAGGCGATCGGGGTGGCCAGCCTGCGCGGCGCGTAGTGCGAGATGAACAGCGCGATGCCGATGGCCACGGGGACGGCGATCGCCAGGGCGATCACCGAGCTCACCACGGTGCCGAAGACCAGGACCGCGATGCCGAAGAACGGCTTGCCCGCGGTGGTCGTACCGGCCGGGTCCCACTCGAAGGTGGTGAGGAAGTTGCCCGTGTTGTCCGAGAGCGCGAGGGCCGCACGGTAGGTCAGGAAGGCCGCGATGGCGGCCATGATCACGAGCAGCGTGATGCCGGAGCCGCGCGAGAGGCCGAGGAAGATCCGGTCGCCGGGGCGGGTCGCGCTGCGGCGGGGACGCTTCGGGGTGATGCCCGAGGGCTGCACGTCGTTGAGGGGTGGAGGTGCGGTCGTACTGCTTGGTATATCCATAAGATTCTCCGGTCTGCGGAGCCGGTAACCGCTTCTTCAGCGGCCGTTGCTCCTGGCGGCGGTGCACCGGACGGTGCGGCCGGCCCTGGATCGCCGGGCCGGCCGCACTCGGTTCAGCTAAGCGCTCCGCGGGAATTGCGGTGCGTATCTGCGGGTGCGTCGTGGCTGGTCGCGCAGTTCCCCGCGCCCCTTCGGGGCGCTGCCGAACCGCGCGGCCTTTCCGCAGGGCTGCTTAGCTCAGGCCCGCGACGGCCGTGCGGACCTTGGCGATGATCTCGGCCGGGATCGGCGCGTAGTCGTTCTCCTTGAGGACGTTCTGGCCGTCCTCGCTCGCGATGTAGGTCAGGAAGGACTTGGTCGCGGCCAGGGTCTCGGCCTTGTTGCCCTTCTCGCAGAGGACCTCGTACGTCACCAGGGTGATCGGGTAGGCGCCCTCGGCGGTGGGCTTGTAGTTGAGCTCCAGGGCGAGGTCGTTGCCCTTGCCGACGACCTTGGCCTCGGAGATGGCCTTGGAGGCGTTGTCGACGGTGGCCTTCACCGGCTCCTTGGCGTCGGTCTGCAGGTCGACCGTCTTGATGCCGTCCGAGGCGTAGGAGAGCTCGAAGTAGGAGATGGCGCCGGGGGTCTGCTTGACCTGGCCCGCGACACCGGAGGAGCCGTTGGCGGACTGGCCACCCTTGGCCTCCCAGGACTTGCCGGGCTCGTGCGACCAGGCGGAGGGGGCCGCGCCCTTGAGGTACTTGGTGAAGTTGTCCGTGGTGCCGGACTCGTCCGAGCGGTGGAAGGCCTGGATCTTGGTGCCGGGGAGCTTGGCGTCGGGGTTCAGCTTCTTGATCGCCTTGTCGTCCCACGTCTTGATCTTGTCGTCGAAGATCTTGGCGAGGGTCTCGGCGTCCAGGACGAGGTTGTCCACACCGGGCACGTTGTAGCCGACGGCGATCGGGCCGCCGACCATCGGCAGGTCGATGGCCTGGCTGTTCTTGCAGACCTTCTTCGACGCCGCGATCTCCTCGGGCTTCAGCGCCGAGTCGGAGCCCGCGAAGGCGGTCTGGCCCTGCATGAACGCCGTGATACCGGCGCCGGAGCCCGTCGGGTTGTAGTTCAGCTGAACGTCCTTGCAGGCGGTCGAGTAGACCTTGCGCCAGGCGTCGATCGCGTTCTTCTGCGCGGACGAACCGGAGGCCGCGAGCTGACCCTTGGCGTCGTCGCACTTGATGTTGGCGTTGGCGTTGGTCTCCTTGCCGCTGCCACCGCTGCCGCCGCTCGTGTCGTCGGAGCCGCACGCCGTGAGGGCCAGGGCGCCGGAGACGGCGATGGCGCCGAGGGAGAGGGCGCGGAGCCGGTTCTTGCGCTGAAGCTTCACTTTCGGGTTTTCCTTCCGGGAGCCGCCGGCCCTTTGCTGGCGGCGTGCGAGGTCTTCGTCCTGCGGTCCTACGGGTCTTACGTCGTCTTGTAAGGCCGAAATTAGGCAGGGCAGGTGAAGTGGCCGAAGGGCATGAGTGAACGGGGGGTGAACCTCGGAGGGCGGCCTGGTTAGGCGGCGGGCTACAGAAAGTAGCGGATCAGTCACGCAGGGTTGAGTACCCCGAGCAGAGCGTCGACAAGCTGCTGGTCGCGGGGTTGTGTGAGGCGGTTGCGGGCCGCCGTCGGCGAGAGCCAGAGGATGCGGTCGACCTCGTTGTTGGGCGTGAAGTGGCCGCCGGCCACCTCCGCCGCCCAGTAGCTGACCTCCTTGGGGCGCCCCTGGGCGAGGTAGCGGACCGTGGGGAGCCGGGCGCCGGGGGTGCAGCGGTGGCCGGTCTCCTCCTCGACCTCCCGCAGGGCGCCCGCGAGGGGCGACTCGGACCGCTTCAGCTTGCCCTTGGGGTGCGACCAGTCGTCGTACTTCGGGCGGTGGACCAGGCAGATCTCCAGGCGGCCGTCATGCGGGGAGTGGCGCCACAGGACGCAGCCCGCGGCCCGGACGACCTCGTCCCCGTCGGGTGTCACGAGGTGCTCACCGCCTCCGTCTCGCGGAGCCAGGCCTGGTGGAAGGCGAAGCGGGCCGCCTCCACCTCGTGGCGCTGGTCGGCGTGCAGAACGCCCAGTGCGTACGCCGTCGCCGGGGCGATGCGGGGGGTACGGGCGGCCGAAGCCGCGGCCGACGCGGCGTCCGCGGCCTCGCGGTGGCGGTCCAGGGCGTGGCCGGCCTCCGCGAGGCGCAGGTCCCCGCCGGGGCCCGCGGTGAGGACTTCCTGGGCGTACCTGTGCAGGCGCAGGAGGGCGCGGGTCTTCAGCCAGGGGGCGTCCTGGGCCTCGGGGGCCTCGGCCGCCGCGAGGCCGTGCGTCAGGGCCTCCGCGTTGTACGGGTGGCCTGCCTGGCCGAGGGGGAGGGCGGCGACCGCTTCCGCGAGGTTCTCCTCGGCTTTGGCTGCCAGCGGCTTCAGGTCCTCCGTCGCCTGGGTCAGCGGGACCTCGCTCGCCAGTACGGCGACGTTGTCCGCCACCGCGTGGAAGCGGGAGGAGCCGAAGGCTTGGAGGGCTGTGGAGTGGGCCCTTGTCCGCGCCAGGGTGAGTTGCCGCTCCAGCAGTGCAGCGGCCTTGGCTGCGCCTACCGTGAGGCCCCTTGGAGTCCCGCTCTGTTCGTCCGCACCCGGCGGTGTGGGCTGTGCCCACCCTCCCCCACTCTCGGCTCCGCTCGAGCGGGGGGACCCCCATCGCCGTGCGGAACGCCTGCCCACAGCGGGGACATCATGACGCACCGGAGCCGGAACCCCCGGCGTACCCGAGAGCCGGTGCAGTGCGTCCAGCAAGCGTTCCAAGCGGGTCGCGTACGCGTGTTCGCGGGCCAACGTGCCGGAGAGCCATGCCAGTTCGGGACGCATCCCCGCAGCCCACTCCTGGTCCAGGAGCGGGCGGAAGGTGTGCAGGGTGCCGCCGATGCGGCGGGCGGCGCGGCGCAGGGCGCGGGCCGCCTCCAGGGACTCCTCGGCGCCCTGCGCGTCCGTCGACGACTCGCGGTGCAGCCGCAGTGAGCGCAGGAACTCCGTGGCCTGGCCCTGCAGATAGGCCGACAGGACATCGCCTGTCGTCGTCTCATGGTTTAGCTGTGCCACGCCGGCGCCTCCGGGCGTCTATGAGCATCTCCTGTACGTTCCGCAGGGGCTGGCCCTCCGGATCCAGCGCGTGCCGGGTCCAGTTGCCGTCAGCGCCCAGGTGCCAGGAGGCGGTGGTGTCAGACATGCCGGTCTCCAGGAGCCGGTTCAGCGTCGCCCGGTGTGCCGGGTCGGTGACCCTGACCAGCGCCTCGATGCGGCGGTCGAGATTGCGGTGCATCATGTCGGCGCTGCCTATCCACACCTCGGGCTCGCCCGCGTTGCCGAAGGCGAAGACGCGGGAGTGCTCCAGGAAGCGGCCGAGCACGGAACGGACCCGGATCGTCTCCGAGAGCCCGGCGACACCGGGCCGCACGGCACAGATCCCGCGCACCCACACGTCCACCGGCACGCCTGCCTGCGACGCGCGGTAGAGCGAGTCCACGACCGCCTCGTCGACCATCGAGTTGACCTTGATGCGTACGTAGGCGGGGCGGCCCGCGCGGTGGTGCTGTATTTCCTTGTCGATGCGTGAAATGAGGCCGTCACGCAGGGACTTGGGGGCGACGAGGAGACGGCGGTAGGTCTCGCGGCGCGAGTACCCCGAGAGCCTGTTGAAGAGGTCGGACAGGTCGGCGCCCACCTCCTGCTTGGCGGTGAGCAGCCCCAGGTCCTCGTAGAGCCGGGCGGTCTTGGGGTGGTAGTTGCCGGTGCCGACGTGGGAGTAGCGGACCAGTGTCTCGCCCTCCTGGCGGACGACGAGCGACAGCTTGCAGTGCGTCTTCAGGCCGACCAGGCCGTAGACGACGTGGCAGCCCGCCTCTTCCAGCTTCCGCGCCCACTTGATGTTCGCCTGCTCGTCGAAGCGTGCCTTGATCTCGACCAGGACGAGCACCTGCTTGCCCGACTCGGCGGCGTCGATCAGAGCGTCGACTATCGGGGAGTCGCCGGAGGTGCGGTACAGCGTCTGCTTGATCGCGAGGACGTCCGGGTCGGCTGCCGCCTGCTCCAGGAAGGCCTGTACGGACGTGGAGAACGAGTCGTACGGGTGGTGGAGCAGTACGTCACGTTCGCGAAGTGCGGCGAAGATGTCCGGTGCGGACGCGGACTCCACCTCGGCGAGGTCGCGGTGCGTGCCCGCGATGAACTTCGGGTACTTCAGCTCGGGCCGGTCCAGGGACGAGATGCCGAAGAGCCCGGTCAGGTCGAGCGGACCCGGCAGCGGATAGACCTCGGCCTCGCTGATCTTCAGCTCGCGTACGAGCAGGTCGAGGACGTTCCTGTCGATGGACTCCTCGACCTCCAGGCGCACCGGCGGCCCGAAGCGGCGCCGCATGAGCTCCTTCTCCAGGGCCTGGAGGAGGTTCTCGGCGTCGTCCTCCTCCACCTCCAGGTCCTCGTTCCGGGTGAGCCGGAACATGTGGTGCTCCTGGATCTCCATGCCCGGAAAGAGCTCCGCGAGGTGCGCGGGAGCGGCGATGACGTCCTCGATGGGGACGTACCGCTGGGGGGAGGCCTCAAGGAAGCGGGACAGCAGCGGCGGAACCTTCACGCGCGCGAAGTGGGTGTGGCCGGAGACCGGGTTGCGTACGACCACGGCGAGGTTGAGCGAGAGCCCCGAGATGTACGGGAAGGGGTGCGCGGGGTCCACGGCCAGCGGGGTCAGGACGGGGAAGATCTGCTGCCGGAAGAGCGTGAAGAGGCGGGACTGCTCCTTCTCGGTCAGCTCGTTCCAGCGGACCAGGTGGATGCCCTCGTCGGCGAGGCCGGGGGCGACGTCCTCCTGGTAGCAGGCGGCGTGCCGGGCCATGAGCTCACGGGAGCGGTTCCAGATCAGTTCCAGGACCTCGCGGGGCTGCAGGCCCGAGGCCGAACGGGTGGCGACGCCGGTCGCGATGCGCCGCTTCAGGCCTGCCACCCGGACCATGAAGAACTCGTCCAGGTTCGAGGCGAAGATCGCCAGGAAGTTGGCCCGTTCGAGGAGCGGGGTGTTCGGGTCCTCGGCGAGCTCCAGGACGCGCTCGTTGAAGGCGAGCCAGCTGCGCTCCCGGTCCAGGAACCGGCCCTGCGGAAGCTCCTGGCCGTCGTGTCCTACCTGGCCGTCCTCGTCGTAGGCGTCGAGATCCGCGTCGATGTCGGGGTCGAGGTCGGAGACCGCTGCCGACAGCGTGTGCGGCCGGTGCGCGGCGATGGAGCCTACGGAAGGCTGGGCGTGCTGGACCTGACCTTGGGTGCTGGGCTGGCTCATGGACCCATTCTTCCGCGCGGGAGGCACGATAGGCGCGTCGGAGAGTGCCGGGGTGAGGACGAGCTTCCCGTTCATGGGGGGAGGGTCGGGCACGGCGGGCTGCATTGAGCGAGGGTCGCAAGCCAGTCTGAATCACTGGTTACGGCGACATGACGTGCGGGACATGTGCGGGAGGCCCCCGGACGTCTACACGTCCGGGGGCGATGCGCGACTCAGGCTGCGCGGCGGCGCAGGACGCGGAAGGCGGCGTACGTTGCCGCTGCGGTGAGGGCGAGGATGATGCCGGTCTCCACGAGCTGGAGAGGCCAGAAGTGGGACGAGGGGTGGAAGTCGTTGTACCAGCCTGTGACTTGGTTCTTGTCGAGGCACTGACTGAATTGGCCTGCATGGTTCGAGCACACGGACTCCGGCAGCCGTCGGCCGTCGGCGGTGAGCATGCCCTGCTCCACGCCGAAGCCGTTGCCGGGAGGGCCCTGCGCGTACTTGCCCGACGAGGTGACCGTCTCCGTCGCCCACAGGCGGCCCCGGAGCAGCGGCATCGCGATGACCGCGCCCGCGGTGACGGCCAGTGCGGCGGCCATCGCGGGCAGCGTGCGCCGCAGCACCACCGCCGCGAGCGTGCCCACGGCGAGGCCGAGGAGGGCGTACGCGACAGCTACCGGGCCCACGGATCCGTAGATCGCGCGCTCGAACCAGGAAGTCCGCGGACCGTTCAGATCCGGCACCGAGCTCCACGCCAGGCGCTGTCCTGCGGCGAGCAGCGTGCCGAAGCCGACCACCACGATGGCGCACAGGGTGAACCGGACGGTGAGCCAGCGCACCGGGGAGATGGACTGCGTCCAGGCCAGCTTGTATGTGCCGGTCTCCATGTCCCGCCCGATCATCGGGCCGGCGACGAACAGGCCGATCAGGCAGGGCAGGGCGAGGATGGCCATGCCCGAGTAGTCGATGGACCGGCGGAACGAGAAGTCCGAGTCGACGTACTCGCGGACCGTGGTGTAGCAGTCGGGGCTGATGTCCATTCCGATGGTGCAACCGGTCGCCCTGAAGGCATCCGCCTCGTGGGAGATCACCAGCTGGTTGGTGACCAGGAACGCGATGGCGAGCACCAGCAGACCGAGCGTGATCCACAGGGCGGTGCGGTGCTGGCGCAGTGCGGCGCGGTACGGGCCGGGCAGAGTGAGGGTGGTGCTGCGGCTCTGTGCCCGGGCTGCGGGCGCCGTCGTCGACGCGGTCACGCGGTCACCGCCGGTTCGGTCGCGGTCGTGCCCGGCGTCAGGAGTGCGGGCGCCTCGGGGGAGCGCAGATGGGCCAGCAACAGTTCCTCCAGGGAAGGTTCCTCGATGTCCCAGCCGTCGTCGACCGGGCCCTCCGGGCGGATCAGTGCGGTCAGGCCGCGTCCGGTCGCGCGGGATTCGACGACGATGTGCGGGGCGAGGTCCTCGGCGGGCCGGCGCCCGGTGACCAGGGCGTGCGCGCCGACGAGGTCGTCGATGCCGCCGCCGAGCCGCACCCGGCCGCCGGAGACGAGCAGCAAGTAGTCGCAGGCGTCGGCCAGTTCGCCGACGATGTGCGAGGACATCACCACGGTGGTGCCGTGCTCGGCGGCCTCCGCCATCAGCGTGCCCATCAGCTGATGCCGGGCGAGCGGGTCGAGGTCGGCCATCGGCTCGTCCAGGAGCAGGAGTTCGGCCCGCTTGCCGAGCGCGAGGGCGAGCGCGACGCGGGTGCGCTGACCACCGGAGAGCGTCCGCACGCGTGCCTTCGGGTCCAACCCCCCTTCCCCGACGGCACGTTCGGCGAGCGCCGCGTCCCAGCGCCCCGGGTTCAGCTCGGCGCCAAGACGCAGCGTGTCGGCGATGCTGAGCTGCGGATAGAGCGGCTTGTCCTGGGCCACGTACGCGAGGCGTGCCCGCGCGGCGGCCGGGTCGGTGCCGAGCACGCTGAGCGTGCCCCCGGTCGGCCTCATCAGCCCGGCGGCCAGGGCCAGCAGCGTCGACTTGCCCGCGCCGTTGGGCCCGACGACCGCACAGATCCTTCCGGCGGGCAGCCGGAAGGAGCAGTCGAGCAGGGCATGGCCCCGCCGCCCGTATCTCTTGGCGAGCGAGGCCGCCTCGATGGCGGTGTCGGTCATGCGGGGTCCCCCTTGGTTACGTGCTGCTCTGCCTCGGTGAAGTGCTCTTCGAGTACGGCGCTGAACAGCGCCGCGACGTCGTCCCTCTCCAGACCGGACGCACGGGCGCGGGCGGCCCACCGGCTCAGTTCGCCGCGCAGCGGGGAGTCGGTGGGCGTGGAGCCCAGTGACTTCCGCACGAAGGTGCCGAGCCCGCGGCGGGCCTCGACCAGGCCCTCGCGTTCCAGCTCGCGGTAGGCCTTCAGGACCGTGTTCGGGTTGATGGCCGTCGCCTCGACGACCTCGCGGGCCGTGGGCAGCTTGTCGCCCGGCTCCAGCAGGCCCAGGCGCAGGGCCTGCTGGGTCTGCTGGACGATCTGGAGATAGGTGGCGACGCCGCTGCGCCGGTCGATACGGAACTCGACCATGCCCTTGCACCACCCTTTCACTAATTGAGTAGTGAAAGGGTGGTGCAAGAAAGGGGCGGCGTCAAGTGACGCCGCCCCTCGGGAAGCTGGCTCAGGACTCCGTGCGGTACATCAGGTCCGTCTCGTGCGTGGTGAACCCGAGCCGCTCGTAGACGCTCACGGCCGCCTTGTTGTCCGCGTCCACGTACAGCATCGCGGTCGGCAGGCCCGCCGCCGCCAGGTGGTTGAGGCCGATCGTCGTCAGCGCCTTGCCGAGGCCGCCGCCCTGCGCGCCCGACCGCACCCCGAGGACGTACACCTCGCCGAGGCCCTCGTCCGCGTGCACCTTGGTCCAGTGGAAGCCGACGAGCTCGCCGTCCTTCTCCGCGAGGAAGAAGCCCTCCGGGTCGAACCACGGCTCGGCCTTGCGGTCGTCCAGGTCGCGCTGGGTGAGGGAGCCCTGCTCGGGGTGGTGGGCGAAGGCGTCGGCGTTCACCGCGAGCCAGGCCGCGTCGTCCTGGCCGGGGACGAAGGCACGTACGGTGACGCCCTCCGGGAGGACCGGCTCGGGCAGCTTCAGGTCACCCAACGACCTGCGCATCTGCCGCAGTTCACGGAAGAGGGTGAGCCCGAGCACCTGGGCCAGGTGGCGCGCGGCCGAGTGTCCGCCGTGCGCCCAGATCCGCAGCCGCCGGCCGGACTCGGCGAGCAGCGCGGTGCCGAGCGCCCTGCCGTGTCCGCGTCCGCGGTGCGCGGGGTGCACGACGAGCTCGGCGGCCGGCGCCTCGATGGGGTCGGTGTCCTCCAGCTGCGCGTACCCGACGAGCTCTTCGCCCAGGCCGAGCAGCAGATGCCGCACTCCCTCCCGCGCTCCGCCCCGCAGTTGCAGCCGCCCCTGCTCGGACACGGCCTGCTGGCCGTCCGAGCGGGCAGCTTCCGCGAGGAGTCCGAGCACGGCGTCGGCCTGGTCGGATGTGAGGGCGGCGACGGTGTCGATCTGCCGCAGGGCGGGAGGCTGCTGCTCGTCAGTCATGGAGTCGAGGGTACGGCGGCGGCCGGTCGAGGAGCAGATCACGGACGTACTCGGCGTCCGCGGGGGAGTGCACGACGGCGCGCGCGCCCGTGTCACCGCACCCCGGCCGACTTCGCCCCCGTACGCCGTCACGCTTGCCCCAAGTGTCCGCAACGCCCCCCTCGGAGCCCCCGGCGGCAACCACCTCGTAACCCGTAACCCCCTGTCGCGCTACGCGCGTTGACTTTAGGCTGCGCACAGCCTCACACCCTCAGTCGTCTCATACCTCTCCCAGGGGGACACGTGCCAGCCACTCCTCAGTTGCGTCGGCCAAGACGCCGCGCCACCCGTGTGCTCGCCGCCGCGGCCTCTCTCGCCACGCTCGGTGCGCTGGCCGCCGCGCTGCCCGCGAGCGCCGGGCAGGACCACACCGGTGCGGCGGGCAAGAAGCGCACCGTCGACGTGCAGCTGCTGTCCTTCAACGACTTCCACGGCAATCTCCAGCCGCCGGCCGGGTCGTCGGGCCAGGTGACGGAGAAGCAGGCGGACGGGACCGAGAAGAAGATCGACGCGGGCGGCGCCGAGTACCTCGCCACGTCGCTCCGTACGGCCCGCAAGGGCAACCCCTACAGCGTCACGGCCGCGGCCGGCGACCTGATAGGCGCGAGCCCGCTCCTGTCGGGTCTGTTCCACGACGAGCCGACGGTCGAGGCGATGAACAAGCTCGACCTCGACGTCACCAGCGTCGGGAACCACGAGTTCGACGAGGGGGCCAAGGAGCTGGCCCGCATCCAGAACGGCGGCTGTCACCCCAAGGACGGCTGCTTCGAGAAGGGCAAGAAGTTCAAGGGGGCCGACTACCCCTACCTCGCGGCCAACGTGACCGACGAGAAGACCGACAAGCCCATCCTCAAGCCGTACTGGGTGTGGAAGAACAAGGGCGTCAAGGTCGGCTTCATCGGTGTGACGCTGGAGGGCACGCCCGACATCGTCTCCGCCGAGGGCATCAAGGGCCTGAAGTTCCACGACGAGATCGAGACGGTCAACAAGTACGCCAAGATCCTCGACAAGCAGGGCGTGAAGTCGATCGTCACGCTCCTCCACGAGGGCGGCTCCCCCGCGTCGCAGAGCTACAACTACGACTGTGACTCCCCGGGCGCGGGCGACGGCATCTCGGGCCCGATCACCACCATCGCCAAGGGCATCACGCCCAAGGTCGACGCGCTGGTCACCGGGCACACGCACTCCGCGTACGTCTGCACCATCCCGGACCCGTCGGGCAAGCCCCGCATGGTCACGTCCGCCTCGTCCTACGGGAAGCTCTACACGGACACGACGCTCACGTACGACCGCAGGACCAAGGACATCGTCCGTACGTCCGTGAAGTCCGCGAACCACGTCGTCAGCCGTGAGCAGGCCAAGGCCAAGGACATGACCTCGCTCATCGGGCGCTGGAACAAGCTGGCCGAGCCCGTCGCCAACAAGCCCGTCGGCTTCATCTCCGCCGACATCCCGGGCCGCGGCGCCACCACCCCCGAGGCGCCGCTCGGCGACCTGATCGCGGACGCGCAGCTCGCGCACGGCAAGTCGCTCGATCCGGAGACGGATCTTGCACTGATGAACCCGGGCGGCATCCGTTCCGACCTCGTCCACAAGGCGAGCGGGAGCGAGGGTGACGGGGTGGTGACGTACGGCGAGGGCTTCACCGTGCAGCCGTTCAGCAACACCGTCAATCTCGTCGACCTGACCGGCGCGCAGCTGATCACCGGGCTCAAGCAGCAGGTGAGCGGGGCGAACGAGGCATCCCCGAAGATTCTGCAGATCTCGGACGGCCTGACCTACACGCTGGACATGACGAAGTCCGGCGCCGACCGTGTCGTGACGGACTCGATCAAGCTGGGCGGCAAGGCGATCGATCCGGCCGCCACCTACCGTGTGGCGATGAACTCCTTCCTCGCGGGCGGCGGCGACGGCTTCGCCGAGCTCGGCAAGGGTACGAAGCCGCTGGTCGGCAGCGACGACCTGAAGGCGTTCAACGACTACCTGACCGCCAACTCCTCGGCCGACAAGCCGATCGCACCGCCCAAGGCGGACCGGATCACCATCGTGAAGTGAACGACGCGTTAACAGACGCGCTCAGAAGGCGGCATAAATCGTTCGTTACTGGGCGTAAGGCTTGGGGTGGGGTGTGAACGTATGGTGAAATCAGCTGATGCGTTCCCCCCACCGCATAGCCACGCTTCCGCCCGATCACAACCAGGCTAGTCCGTCTGATGGTTGGCACGCCGCATCGGTTCCCCCCGAAGCATCAGCAGCACCCGAGACGCGCGCGGAGACCACCGCCCCGCTCAACCCGTACGACGAGCTCGGTGCCCTCGCGGGACCCGGCCCGCTGGAGGACTTCCTCCGCGAGACCGACGACGAGGACGAGACCGAGGCCGGAGCCCGCAGGGCTGACGCTCCCTGGCAGCCTCCGAACCACCGCCGCGGCAACCGTCGCCGCCGCAACCGCTTCGCCGGGCTCCCGCTCGCCGCGAAAGCCGTCGTCGCCCTCGTGGTCCTCGCCGCCTTCCTCGCGCTCGGTGACCGCTGGGCCCTGCTCTACGCCGAGCACGAGGCCGCGGACAAGCTCAAGGACTCCCTGCACCTGAGCGCCGCGCCCGAGGTCGACATCGAAGGCTTTCCCTTCCTGACCCAGGTCCTCGACAAGCGCGTGGACAAGGTCAAGGTCACCGTCCCGGACGTCGCGGCCGACCGGATCTCGCTCGCCCAGGTCTCCGCCACCGCCGAGGACGTGACGATCACCGGCGACGGGCCCACCGACATCAAGGGCGCCCTCATCCGCGAGATGAAGGGCGAGGTGCTGCTCTCCTTCGACGACCTGAACCGTGAACTGGGCGCCTCCCAGGTCACGTTCACCGGCCACGGCAACGACCAGGTCCTGGCGCGCGGCACCCTGCCCGTCGCCGGCCACGACCTGAAGCTGCGCGCCGACGCCCGCATCCAGCGCAACGGCGAGCGCGGCGTCTCCACCGACATCGGCGGGATGAGCCTGCAGATCGGCGATCTGGCGACCTACCGGCCCGGCACCCGCGAGTCCGAGGGCCTGCACCTCAGCAAGGACTCCGCGGACCGCCTCGCCGAGGAGACCGCCAAGGCGAAGGCCCTGCTCTCCGTGCCGTCGATCGTCAAGCGGCTCGGGGTGTCCGACTCGATGGTCAGCGGTGCCCTGAAGAGCGACACCAAGCTCCACGACCTCGTCGGAACGCCGCGCTTCATCAACGACGTGATGGGCCTGAACCTCATCGACGTCGCGATGGGCCACCCCGAGCTCCTGAAGAAGCTGGGCCTGGACCCCGCGCTCCTCAAGGGCCTCTCCCAGCTCACCCGCCCCGTACTCGCCGACCGCCTCACGCTCGCCTTCCAGCTGCCGAAGCTGCCGGGCGAGGGGAACGTCCGGCTCCAGGACGTGAGCGTGCAGGAGGACGGCATCCGGGTGCGCCTCACCGGGACGGGGCTCGGCATCGGCACGTAGGTCACGCCGTGGCTGGGGGCGGGGTGGGCGCTCCCGGCAGGCTGACCGTCGCCACCGTCCCGCCGCCTTCGGCGGGCCGCAGCGCGACCTGGCCGCCGGACTGGTGCACGGTGCGGGCCACGATGGACAGGCCGAGGCCCGATCCGGGGAGGCTGCGGGCCGACGGGGAACGCCAGAACCGGTCGAAGACGTGCGGGAGCTCGTCGGTGGGGATGCCGGGGCCGTGATCCCGTACGGTCAGCGCGCCGTCCTTCAGGGCCACCTCGACGGTGGAGCCGGGGGGCCCGAACTTCACCGCGTTGTCCAGGATGTTCACGATGGCCCGCTCCAGCGCCGGGGGTTCCGCGCGTACGTACCAGGGGGCGAGGTCCGCGGTGAACGTCAGCTCGGGCCCGCGCAGCCGCGCCCGCTCCAGGGCGGTCTCCACCACCTCGTGCAGGGCGATGACCTGCACCTTGCCGTCCTGGCCGCTGTCCGTGCGCGAAAGCTCCTGCAAGTCCCCGATCAGCGCCGCCAGTTCGGTCATCTGCGCCGTGACGGAGGAGAGCAGGGCCTTGCGGTCGTCGGGCGGGATGGCCCGGCCCGTCTCCTCGCTGCGGGCGAGCAGCTCGATGTTCGTACGCAGCGAGGTGAGGGGGGTGCGGAGCTCGTGCCCGGCGTCGGCGATGAGCTGCTGCTGGAGGTCGCGGGACGAGGCGAGCGAGGCGGTCATGGAGTTGAAGGAGCGGGAGAGCCGGGCGATCTCGTCGTCGCCGTCCGCGGGAATCCGCAGATCCAGGTCCTCGGTGCGGGCCACGTGCTCGACGGCCTCGGTGAGCTGATCGACCGGGCGCAGCCCGGTACGGGCCACCCACAGGCCGGCGGCGCCCGCTCCGATGACGCCGATGCCGGCGACGACGGCGAGGACCAGGACCAGGTTGTTGAGGGTGTCGTCGACTTCGCTGAGGGGCCGGGCGACGGTGACGGCCAGGGGCTGCCTGTCCAGGGGGTAGGTGAGCACCCGGTACTTCGCGCCGTTCGCCGCGGTGGCGGTGTGGACGGCTTGGGGAGACTCGTGCTTGGCGACCGAGATGTCCGCGGGCGAGACCTCGACGGACTGCTGCCCGGAGATGACGCAGCTGTTGCCCTTGCGGTCGACCACCTGGACGGTCGACTTGAACGGGTTCGGGTTGTTCTCCCGATTGGTGACGATCGAGGCATGGCGGCACTGGCCGTCCTGGTCGATCAGGCTGAGGACCAGGTCCTCCGGCACACGGCTGGAACCCAGCGCGTCGTCCAGCGAGTTGATCAGTGCGTTCCGCACCACGAACCAGCACACGACGGCTGCCGCCGCGACCGCGACCGCGACGGCGGTGGCCACCAGCAACGCCAGGCGCGAGCGCAACGGCATCGCGCGGTACCTGCGGACAAGACCCTTCACTCCACGCCCCCGCCGGAGCCGGGCCGCAGCACATACCCCACACCCCGCACCGTATGAACGAGCCGAGGCTCGCCCCCGGCTTCCGTCTTGCGGCGCAGGTACATGACGTACACGTCCAGGGAGTTGGAGGAGGGCTCGAAGTCGAAGCCCCAGACCGCCTTCAGGATCTGCTCCCGCGTGAGCACCTGCCGCGGATGCGCGAGGAACATCTCCAGGAGGGTGAACTCCGTGCGGGTCAGCTCCACCGTGCGCGCCCCGCGAGTGACCTCGCGCGTCGCGAGGTCCATCCGCAGGTCGGCGAAGGCGAGCGTGTCGCCCTCCTCGGCCTGGCCCGCGGCGGCGGCGTACGAACTGCGGCGCAGGAGTGCCCGGATGCGGGCGAACAGTTCGTCGAGCTCGAACGGCTTGACCAGGTAGTCGTCGGCGCCCGCGTCGAGCCCCGTGACACGGTCGCCCACGGTGTCGCGCGCGGTGAGCATCAGGATGGGCGTCACCGAGCCCGTCGCGCGGAGCCTGCGCGCGGCGGTGAGGCCGTCCATGCGGGGCATCTGGATGTCGAGGACGACGAGGTCGGGGCGGTAGGCCGCCGCCTTCTCCAGCGCGTCGGCGCCGTCGACGGCGACCTCCGTGCCGTACCCCTCGAAGGCGAGACTGCGCTGCAGCGCCTCCCGCACGGCGGGCTCGTCGTCGACGATCAGGATGCGCAGCTGTTCGCGGTCGCCTTCGGCGGGGCTCATCGGCTTGGTACTTCCTCGGGTACGGGGCGGTGGACGGGGCCGCTATCAGCCTCGCACGCGCGCGCGGGGCTTGCGGCGTGCGGCGGGCCGGGAGGACGGTGCCTTGGCCGTGGCCACTTCCGGGACGCGGGCGGTCGCGGTGGCGCCGTGCAGTTCCCCGGCCACGGAGAGGGGGAGGCCGAGTCCCGCCGGGTCGGTGTCGGGCAGGCTGCCCCAGCCGACGGTGACGGCGAGGACG
This sequence comes from Streptomyces sp. Je 1-332, assembly GCF_040730185.1. Lineage (NCBI taxonomy): Bacteria > Bacillati > Actinomycetota > Actinomycetes > Kitasatosporales > Streptomycetaceae > Streptomyces > Streptomyces sp. Je 1-332. The sequence continues at coordinate 3,811,611 of NZ_CP160402.1, read as the reverse complement.
TGCCGGGCGCGGTTGACGGTGATCAGGGGTCCGGGCATGGCGGCCTCCAGGTGCTCCAGGGGGAGTGGTCGGGGTCAGTCGGTCGAGCCGGCCCGCAGGGTGTCCAGGTCGGCCTTGACCGTGTTGATCGGGATGGCGAAGCCGAGGCCGACGCTTCCGGAGCCCGACTGGGCCCCGGCCTGCGCCGAACTGGGCGAGTACATCGCGGAGTTGATGCCGATGATGTTGCCGTTCATGTCGATGAGGGCGCCGCCGGAGTTCCCCGGGTTGAGCGAGGCGTCGGTCTGCAGGGCCTTGTACGTGGTCTTCGACGAGCCGGTGTCGCCGTTGAACTGCTCGCCGCCGTACTCGAAGGGCCAGTTGCCGCCGCCGCCCTGCTGTTGCCGCTGCCCCTGGCCCTGCTGGTCCTGGTCGGCCGAGACGGTGACGTCACGGTCGAGGGCGGAGATGATGCCGCTGGTGACGGTGCCGGTCAGCCCCTCGGGGGAGCCGATCGCCACGACGTCGTCGCCGGTCTTGACGTTGTCGGAGTCGCCAAGACTCGCGGCCTTGAGGCCGGAGGCGCCCTTGAGCTTGATCAGCGCCAGGTCCTTCTTGCTGTCGGTGCCGACGACCTCGGCGTTGTACGTCTTGCCGTCGTTCGTCGTCACCTTGACCGAGGAGGCGCCGGAGATCACGTGGTTGTTGGTGATGATCTCGCCGTCCTTGGTGATGATCACGCCCGATCCGGTGGCCTCGCCCGAGCCGGACTGCGCGCTGATCTCCACGATGCTGGGGCTCACCGCCTCGGCGACGCCGGAGACGGTGCCCTTCTGGCTGGTGGGCACGACGTTCGTGTTGGTCGCGCTGCTCGCCGAGCCGTCCTTGCCGGTCAGTTCCTGGAAGGCGTAGGCGGTGCCGCCGCCGACCGCCGCCGCCGCGATGGCCACGGCGGCGAGCAGGGCCATGGGGCCCCTGGCACGGCGCCGGTGCCTCGGCGGCTCTCCCGGTGCCTGCGCCTCCGGCGCGAAAGCGGGCGGGGGCGGGTACGCGCCCTGCGTACCGCCATGGTGAACAGGCGCTGACGACTGCTGCTGCTGGAGGTACTCGCCGCTGTTTGTCATGGGATCCAGGCTGCGGGGCGTTCATGAGAGGCGGCTGAGTGCGCCCTGAGAACACCGGTAGAAGCTCGTATGCCCCATATAAAGCGGCCCGGGGCGGGCGGCCCTGCAGGCGGCCCGGGGCGGCGGCCCTGCGGGACGTGCCTCAGTTGCAGCCGCAGGACTGCCGGACCACAAGGCGGGACGGGAACAGCTTCAGCCGCTCCCGGCGCGAACCGGCGACCCGAAGCCCGTCGTCCAGAACAAGATCAACCGCCGCCCGCGCCATCGCGGGACGGTCCGACGCCACCGTCGTCAGCGGCGGATCCGTCAGGCCCGCTTCCTTCACGTCGTCGAACCCGGCGACGGCAAGCTCACCCGGCACGTCGATCCGGAGCTCCCGCGCGGCCCGCAGGATGCCGATCGCCTGGTCGTCCGTGGAGCAGAAGACCGCCGTCGGCCGGTCCGGCCGGGCAAGCAGCTCGAGCGCCATCTGATACGCGTCGTACCGGTTGTACGGGGCTTCGAAGAGCCGCCCCTCCACCGAGCGCCCCGCCTCCCGCATGGCCCGCCGCCACCCCTCGACGTGGTCGGAGACGGGGTCACCGACGGTCGGGGTCTCGGCCGTGCCGCCGACACAGGCGACGTACTCGTGCCCGTGCTCAAGGAGATGCCGCGTGGCAAGCTGCGCGCCGCCCAGGTCGTCCGTGACGACGGCGACGTCGTCGATCGCCTCGGGCCGCTCGTGCAGGAGCACGACCCGCGCGTCCCACGCGTCGATCTCGGCGGCGGCCGAATCCGTCAGGCCGTGGCTGACGAGGATGAGCCCGGAGACCCGCATGCCGAGGAAGGCCCGCAGATAGTGGGCCTCGCGTTCGTCCACGTAGTCGGTGTTGCCGACGAGCACCATTTTTCCGCGCTCGGACGCCGCCTGCTCCACGGCGTGCGTCATCTCCGCGAAGAACGGCTGCCGCGCGTCCGGCACGATCATGCCTATGAGGTCCGTACGCCGCGACGCCATGGCCTGGGCGACCCGGTCGGGCCGGTACCCCAGCTCTTTGATCGCGGCGAGTACACGCTCGCGCGTGGCCGGGGCAACCGGCCTAGGTCCGTTGTTGATGACATAGCTGACGACGGCGGTGGAAGTACCCGCAAGTCGCGCCACGTCATCCCGAGTCACCTTGGCCACGCGCGGAGTCTACGCGGATGGAACTACCGCTGGGCAGGTCGTACGGCAGCTTCCTTCGGCGGGGACACGGCGGGGGCCTGGTCGCCCTTAGGCGTCGGCCTGTGCTCACCCTCGGCAGGCGGAGTCGCCGCCTTTGCCTTCGCCCCGTCGGCGGCCCGCTCGACCTTCTCCGGCGTCACGAAGCGATAGCCGACATTCCGGACGGTGCCGATCAGCGACTCGTGCTCTACACCGAGCTTCGCGCGAAGGCGACGTACGTGGACGTCGACCGTGCGCGTACCGCCGAAGTAGTCGTAGCCCCATACCTCCTGGAGCAGCTGGGCCCGCGTGAACACACGGCCCGGGTGCTGCGCCAGGTACTTGAGCAGCTCGAACTCCTTGAAGGTCAGGTCCAGGACCCGGCCCTTCAGCTTCGCGCTGTACGTCGCCTCGTCCACGGACAGATCGCCGTTGCGGATCTCCATGGGGGAGTCGTCCGACGTGATCTGCTGGCGGCCCATCGCGAGCCGCAGCCGCGCCTCGACCTCGGCCGGTCCCGCGGTGTCCAGGAGCACGTCGTCGATGCCCCAGTCGGCGGTGACGGCCGCGAGGCCGCCCTCCGTGACGACGAGGACGAGCGGACAGCCGGGTCCCGTGGAGCGCAGCAGCTGGCAGAGGCTGCGGACCTGCGGGAGGTCACGGCGGCCGTCGATCAGGATGACGTCGGCACCAGGGGTGTCGACGAGGGCCGGGCCTTCGGCGGGGGCGACCCGCACGTTGTGCAGCAGCAGGCCGAGGGCGGGAAGCACCTCCGTCGACGGCTGAAGGGCATTGGTGAGGAGCAGCAGAGAACTCATCGCTCCCCACCTGCCTGGGTCGTCATACGGTTGTGCACGTTTCGCTCGCCCATAACGTCGGTTCCTCCTCGGTCCCTGCGAGGACGTTTACGGCACTGCTTCGTACTGTTACTACCTGGTACTGCCGTGATTCCGGGGCCCGCGCCCTGGACCCTGGCGCGCTGTCGATCACAACGCGTCTGAAAGCACGAAAGGACCCGGGGGCTTCGCTGCCCGGATCCTCTGCCAAGGAGAATAGCCCACATGAGTTCCGGTCCGGCAGGTCAAGTCGCGCGATCTTCTGTGCAGCCGATCACTCGCGTTCAGCAGAGCGCAACGCTCCGTACACGGGACGGAGTCGTGATCGACGCTCTGTACCAGCCCGGCCCCGACCCGGGAACGGACCTGGCGATCGTGATCGCGCACGGCTTCACCGGAGATCTGGACCGGCCGCACGTGCGGCGGGCCGCCGGTGTCTTCGCCAAGGCCGCGGCCGTGATCACGTTCTCCTTCCGGGGCCACGGGGCGTCCGGCGGGTTCTCCACGGTCGGTGACCGCGAGGTGCTCGACCTGGCTGCCGCGGTGGAGTGGGCGCGGTCCCTCGGCCACGCACGGGTGGTGACCGTGGGCTTCTCGATGGGCGGTTCCGTGGTGCTGCGGCACGCGGCCATCGCGGGCGCCGCGCATGGGGGGCGCACGGAAGCGCGGGTTGACGCGGTGGTCGCTGTGAGTGCCCCGGCCCGTTGGTTCTACCGGGGGACGGCGCCGATGCGGCGGCTGCACTGGGTGGTGACGCGGCCCGCGGGGCGCGTGGTGGGCCGGTGGGGTCTGCGCACGCGAATCCACCCGCACGAGTGGGACCCCGTACCGCTCTCGCCCGTGGAATCGGTCCCGCTCATCGCGCCGACGCCGCTGCTGATCGTGCACGGCGACCGGGACCCGTACTTCCCCGTGGACCACCCCCGGATGCTGGCCGCCGCCGCGCAGGGCGGGGCGGAGCTCTGGCTGGAGGCGGGCATGGGGCACGCGGAGAACGCGGCGGACGACGCACTGCTCGGTCGGATCGCCGATTGGGTCACGGCATCATGGACGTCGGCGACAGCCGAAGGAAGACCGGCAACAGCCGAGGGATCGGCGACCGCCGAAGGAGAGGAGCTGTGATGGTGAACGGCACCATTCGTTACTGGGCCGCGGCCAAAGCAGCCGCAGGTGTCGCGGAGGAGCCGTACGCCGCGACGACGCTGGCCGAGGCGCTGGACGCGGCGCGCGAGCGACACCCCGGCGAGCTGGTCCGTGTACTGCGGCGATGCTCGTTCCTCATCGACGGCGACCCCGTGGGTACCCGCGGGCATGAGACGGTACGGCTGGCCGAGGGCGGCACGGTCGAGGTGCTCCCGCCGTTCGCAGGAGGGTGAGCAGCGATATGAGCGATCCGCGATATCAGGGGTACGGGGACTACGACCCCTACCGGGGGGACTACCCGCCTGCCGAGCCGCAGGCATACCCGCCCGAGCAGCAGGTTTACCCCGCTGACCAGCAGTACGCCCAGCAGCAGTACCAGTACCCGCAGCAGCAGTACGCGCACCCGCAGCAACAGCCGTACGCCCAGGACCCGTACACCCAGCAGTGGGAGGGGCAGACCTGGGACACGACGATCCAGCCCTCACCTGTGGTGGACGTGACGGAGACGGCTTATCTGCCCCCGCAGTCGTACGGGGAGCCGCAGCAACCGCAGCCGCCGGCCGCCGCAGCGGCAGTGGCAGCAGACGAAGAGCCCCCCGCCACCTACGGCCCCGCCACCACCACCGGCAACCCCCGCGTCACCGACGCCCAGCGCGCCCGTGCCGAGGGGCGGTCGCCGGTCATAGAGCCGGGGATCCAGCCCGCCGCGCTGACCGCCGTCCTCGGGCTGCTGCTCGCCGTGACGGCCGCCATCGGGCAGTACGCACTCCTCGTACCGCTGATCCTGCTGCAGGCCGTCACCGCCGCAGGATGGTTCCGGCTCAACGGGATGTGGCCCGCCCGGCAGGGCATCGCACTCGCCTTCATGGGCGGGGTCGTCGCCGACATCGCCCTGCTCGCCACCGGCAAGGAGAACGCGCCCGCCGCGATCCTCGGCACCCTCGGCGTCTGGGTGCTGCTCGTTCTCGTGCTCCAGCTGCGCAGCCGCGCCTCCGCCGACGAGCGGATGGCCGGTCTGATGGCGACCGTCGCGTCCGCCGCGCTCGCGATCATCGCGACCGGGCACCTCGCGGCGTCGGAGGAAGCCGTGACGGTGGGCGGTATCGCCGTGGCGGTCGCCGTGATCGCCCGCGCGCTGCCGCTGCCGACGCCCGCCTCGGTCGTCGTCGCGCTGCTCGCCGCCGCGGGGGCCGGAGTCGCCGTCGGCGGCGCGACGGACGTCGGCAGCAAGGGGGCGCTGCTCGGTCTCGGGGCCGGCGTCTGCGCGCTGATCGGCCACCGGGTCGCCAGCTACGACTACCCGTCCCGCTTCGTGCACATGACGGCGGGTGTCGCGCTGCCGCTCGCCGCCGCGGCCCCGGCCGTCTACCTCCTGGGCAGGGCCATCGGCTGATCGTCACAGCTGATCGACAGGTCCCCGGCCGGGCACTCCGGCCGGGGACCTGTCCTTTAGGCTCGCGGCAACGACAGCCAAGCGGGGGTACAAGGTGGGGGAACACCGGACATGAAGCGCTCCGTACGAATACTTCTGATCGTCCTCGTGATCCTGGGGGGTCTCTTCGTGGGCGCCGACCGCTTCATGGTGGGCTTCGCCGAGGACGAGGTGGCGGAGAAGCTGCGTACCAGCGAGGGGCTCAGCGAGACGCCCGACGTCTCCATCAAGGGCTTTCCCTTCCTGACCCAGGTCGCGGGCGGCACACTCGACGACGTCGAGATCGGCATCGAGAACTACGACGCCACCTCCGGCTCCGACACGATCCGCATCGCCGATCTGAACGCCCGGATGCAGGGCGTCGAGTTCTCCGGCGACTACAGCTCCGCCACCGCCGCGGAGGCCACGGGCACCGCCCACATCTCGTACGACGAGCTGCTCAAGGAGGCGCAGGGCGAGCCGCCCGTCGAGCTGCCGCTGGGCGCCACCGGCAAGGTGGTCGGCCTCTCCGACGGCGGTGACGGCAAGATCAAGGTCGAGGTCGAGGTGAGCAAGGGCGGCGCGAAGCTGCCCAGGCCGGTGCACGTGCTGAGCTCGGTCAAGGTCGAGGGCGACACGATCAAGGTCAACGCCGACGAGATCCCGAAGAAGTTCGAGGTCATGGGCGTCTCGATCCCCCTCCCCGAGGGCATGGTCCGCGATGTGACCGACTTCGAGGAGAAGATCACCGGCCTGCCGGGCGGCATCAAGATCGACGAGGTGGAGCCGGCGCAGGACGGCGTGGACATCTCGGTCAAGGGAACGAACGTGAGACTCGCGGGCTGAGGTACGCGGGCTGAGGCCCGCAGCGGCCTCCCGGATTGCCCGCCCGGAGCGGCCGTTCCGCAGTACGAGACAAAGCCGTCCGCGCGATGGATGCGACAGGAGCGAACCCCGCTCCCCGCCCCCGCGCGGGCGGCTTCTCCGTTCGATCCAACCCGCACGCATCCCACATCATGGATGATCCCGTCTCACCATCCGACACCCCGGTGACACGGCCACCCTCGCGTCCTTACGATCGGACGCATGCAGCGACAGGCGGACCTCACGAAGCGGCGGGCAGTAGACCTGTGCCGCGTCGCCGCCATGCTCTGTCGCACCTTCTGAGCGGGAGCTCCGACTCCCGTATCCCCCGGCCCGTTGACACCGTCAGGGCCACCCCGTGCCGCGTACGCCGCGCTACAGCGCAGTCACCGCCCGTACCCGCCACGAACCCCTCGCACAGCACCGCAGCCCCGCCGCAACTGCCCCGGAGGAGAAGAAGTATGAGCCGCAGCGACGTCCTGGTAGACGCCGACTGGGTCGAGGCCCACATCGACGACCCGAAGGTCGCCATCGTCGAGGTCGACGAAGACACCTCCGCGTACGACAAGAACCACATCAAGAACGCGATCCGCATCGACTGGACCGACGACCTCCAGGACCCGGTCCGCCGCGACTTCGTCGACCAGGAGGGCTTCGAGAAGCTCCTGTCGGCCAAGGGCATCGCGAACGACACCACCGTCGTCCTCTACGGCGGCAACAACAACTGGTTCGCGTCCTACGCCTTCTGGTACTTCAAGCTCTACGGCCACCAGGACGTGAAGCTCCTCGACGGCGGCCGCAAGAAGTGGGAGCTCGACTCCCGCGACCTGGTCGACGGCTCCGAGGTCCCGAGCCGCCCCGCCACGTCCTACAAGGCCAAGCCCCAGGACACCTCGATCCGCGCCTTCCGTGACGACGTCGTCAACGCGATCGGCGCGCAGAACCTGGTCGACGTGCGCTCGCCCGACGAGTTCAGCGGCAAGCTGCTCGCCCCCGCGCACCTGCCGCAGGAGCAGTCGCAGCGTCCGGGCCACGTCCCGTCCGCGCGCAACATCCCGTGGTCGAAGAACGCCAACGACGACGGCACCTTCAAGTCGGACGACGAGCTCAAGGCCCTCTACGAGGACGAGCAGGTCGACCTGGCCAAGGACACCATCGCGTACTGCCGCATCGGTGAGCGTTCGGCCCTGACCTGGTTCGTCCTGCACGAGCTGCTCGGCCAGACCAACGTCAAGAACTACGACGGCTCCTGGACCGAGTACGGCTCCCTGGTCGGTGTGCCGATCGAGCTCGGCGCCAACAAGTAACCCACAAGGCCTGAAGGACGGATTCGACATATGTGTGGAGCGAAGGCCGGCGGCCCCGACGCCTCGACCATCAAGCCCGGCGAGACCACCATCCAGGGCCAGGTGACCCGCGGCGGCGAGCCCGTCAGCGGCTACGTGCGCCTGCTCGACTCGACCGGCGAGTTCACCGCCGAGGTCCCCACCTCGGCCACCGGCCAGTTCCGCTTCTACGCGGCCGAGGGCACGTGGACGCTGCGCGCCCTGATCCCGGGCGGCACGGCGGACCGCACGGTCGTGGCCCAGACGGGCGGCCTGGCGGAGGTCGCGATCGCGGTCTAGTTCTTCGCGCGCGGTTCGATGCGCGTGAACGGCCGAGGGCCGCATCCCAGGGGGTTGGACGCTCCGTATCCGGGACGCGGCCCTTCGTGCCGTTCGGCATCAGAACGCGTTGGGCCACCAGAGTGACCTTCATTCCCGCGGTTCGTTGTCCTGTTCGACGGGCGTACGAGAGGGGGAGGCATGGTGGAGCGGTCTCCCTCCGGCTTGCGCGTTCTTGCACCGCCCCGTCTTGCGACGCCCTCGCCCGGCCTGGCGGTGCGGACCCGGTTGCGGCTCTCGACGCGTGACGAGTTGATCCTGCGTGAACTCGGCAGCCTGTTGTCTGAGTTGGCCGTGCGAGATCTGGCTGAACGAACGTTCCTGGGGGAAGAGCATTCCGCTGCGGATTTCGCACGCCGCAAGCGAGAGCTGACTGCCCTGACCTCTTCCCGCTGGGCCGGGACGATCGTGCGGGGATCCAATGAACAGTGGGAACTGGCCCGCCGTGGGCAGGCCGCCCACCTGCGCCGGCTCAACGCGGCGGTCGCCGCGATCAAGGAGCGTCTCGCGGTTCCGGTGGCCTCCTGTGATGTGGTCACCCGTACCCGCGGATATCCCACTCAGCACGTACGGGCTGCAAAGCAACAGCGCCTTCAGCATCTGAGCGCCCATGCCGCCAGGGTTGCTGCCGAGCTCGCCGCGGGGAGGGTGCACGTGGTGCGCGGCGGGAAGGATCTTTTGGGCAACCGGCTGCACCTGGACGAGGCCGGTACCGACCTGGTCCAGTGGCGGCGGCGTTGGAGCGATGCGCGCACCCGAATCGAGGCCGACGGGGAGTCGGGCAAGACTTACGGCAACCAGTCGATCCAGATCAGTCCGCGGGGAACGGTACTCATCAAGCTGCCTCCCGAGCTCGCCACCCGCCACGCCGCGCACTGTGATCGTTTCGGTCGCTATCGACTGGAGGCCGACTGCGCCTTCGCGTACGACGAGCAGTTGATGAAGTCGGCGTTGGCAGGCGGGGTGGTGGGCGTCGATCACAATGCCGACCATCTCGCCGCTTGGCGCCTGGACGTACATGGCAACCCGGTGGGGCGCCCGGAACGTGTCGAAGTCGACTACCGCGGCTCCGGTTCGAGGCGCGATGCCCACGTCCGGCATGCCTGCAGCACGCTGATTCGCCGTGCCAAGGACTTGGGGGCTACAGCTCTGGTCATCGAGGACCTGGATTTCGACACCGCCCGTGAAGCCTGCGGGTGGATGGGGCCCGGCGGGCGACGATTCCGGGCTGTTGTGGCGGGGATGCCGACGGCGAGGTTCGCCGCCAGGCTGGTCGCGATGGCGCATCGGGCGGGCCTGGCAGTGATCGTGGTGGATCCCGCCTATTCCAGTCGTTGGGGTGCCCAGCACTGGCGCAGGACCACCAGCACGAAGTCGCACAAGACGTCCCGACACGACGCTGCGGCGATCGTGCTCGGGAGGCTTGGCCAGGGCTTGGGCGCGCGGCGCAGGGCAGAGAAGACCGTACTCCGCAAGCAGACGGAAGCCGCCCGCATCGGAGGCGTGAGAGCGCATTCCGGGGCTGGTACGGAAGACCATCGCCCGACCGTGTCATCACTCCAGCCCGCCTTGGTCACGCGCTCAAGGCCCAAGTTCACCCCGAGGACGTCGCACGTGATGCGCTGCGCCGACGGCATCGAACAGCGGTCCAGTCTGCCCAGAACCGTTCCGGGCAGGCCATCGAGATCGGTTCCGTATCCGGAGCCCGGCAAGACTTGATGATCAGGAACGGTTGGACGCCACTGGATCGGGGTGCGGTCCTTCGGCTTACGCTGGTTGTATGTATGCGCGAAGGCGGCACGCCTACTTCGCCATGATGGGGGTCTGCGTAACTCTCTTCGTCCTGGCGTGGGGCGTCGTGCGGCTCTGGTCCATCCCTGTGGCCGTCGGGATGTGTGTCGTGGCGATGGTGATTCCGCCCGTCGCCGCCATGGTCGCCAACCGGCGCGGTCCCGATGACCGCTGGTGGGACGATCCCTCGGGGGACTCGAAGTCCGACGAGTGGTGGGACGAGCTGGACGGCAAGCGGCGGCCACGGCAGTAGGCGGGGCTGGGTGTGGCGGGGTGCTCGGAGTTGTCAGTAGACGAGTGCCTGGACGTCGTCCGTCGTGGCTTCCTGGACGAACACCTGCGCGCCCGCGATCCGCACCCCTTCGAGCACGTCCTTCTCGGTGATGTCGCGGCGCGCCGCGCACTGCGTGCAGAGGGTGATCCGGCCCCCGGCCAGGATCGAGTCGAGCAGGCCGGGCAGCGGCGCGGCGTGCGGCAGTTCGAACTCCGCCGCGCGGCCCGGCAGTGCGAACCACGACGACTCGCCGGTCAGCCAGAGCGAGACCTCCACCCCGCTGGCCACGGCCACGGCCGCCACCGTGAACGCCTGGGAGCAGCGCTCGGGGGCGTCGGCCCCCGCTGTCACCTTGATCACGAGCTTCTTCGCCATGGCGGCATCGTATGGCCATCCACGCGGTCACTCGTAAGGCCACCTCGCAGAGAGCGGCGGGGCGCGCACGACTACAGTGGGAGCGGCTCTGATACCTGCCCCACTAGCTCACCCCATAGCTCACCGAGGAGCACCCCGTGCTTGAGGCCTTCTTCTCCGCCCTGCTGGTTCTGGTCTGCGTCGGCGTTCTCGCGTTCGCCGGACTGGCCGTGAAGAAGCTGTACCAGGGTCAGCGCTGAGCCCCGTACGTCCCGTACGCCACCTAGAGATCGTCTGAGCTTCCCATGATCGAGATTCCGTCCGACCTGCACCCCGACCTCGTGCCCCTCGTTTGGCTCCTCGGCAACTGGGCCGGCGCGGGCGTCACCGACTTCCCCGGCGCCGAGAAGGCGAACTTCGGCCAGGAAGTGTCCTTCACCCATGACGGGCGGGACTTCATCGAGTACCACTCGCACACGTGGGTGCTCGACGCCGAGGGCAACAAGGTCAAGCCGCTGGAGTCCGAGTCGGGCTTCTGGCGCATCGACAAGGACCGCAAGGTCGAGACCGTGATGGTGCGCGACGACGGCGTCGTCGAGGTCTGGTACGGCGAGCTCGCCGACCAGAAGCCGCAGATCGACCTGGTCACGGACGCGGTCGCCCGTACGGCGGCCTCCGGCCCGTACACCGGCGGCAAGCGTCTCTACGGGTATGTGAAGGGCGACCTCATGTGGGTCGGCGAGAAGCAGACCCCCGAGGTGCCGCTGCGGCCGTACATGTCGGCGCAGCTGAAGAAGGTCGTCTCGCCCGAGGACGTCGCCGAGATGGCCAGGGGCCTCGGCGATCTTCCGGACGACGGCATCGCTTTCTTCAAGTAGGCCTACACTCCGAGGTGTGGTGAGCACCGACTGGAAAAGCGACCTGCGGCAGCGCGGATACCGGCTGACGCCGCAGCGCCAGCTTGTCCTCGAAGCCGTCGACACCCTTGAGCACGCGACCCCCGACGACATCCTCGGCGAAGTGCGGAAGACGGCGTCGGGGGTCAACATTTCCACGGTGTACCGCACGCTGGAGCTCCTGGAGGAGCTCGGCCTGGTCAGTCACGCGCATCTGGGGCACGGCGCGCCGACGTACCACCTGGCGGACCGCCACCACCACATCCACCTGGTGTGCAGGGACTGCACGAACGTCATCGAGGCGGATGTGTCGGTGGCCGCGGAGTTCACCGCGAAGCTGCGGGACACGTTCGGTTTCGACACGGATCTGAAGCACTTCGCGATCTTCGGGCGTTGCGAGAACTGTTCCGGCCACGAGTCCGGGCCTGCCGGCAAGGAATAACCGCGCGTACCGGCAGGTCGTAGTGTGGGTGAACATGAAGAGCCCCCTCCTGTCCCTGCCCGGCGCCGTCCCCGCCGAGGGCGTGGACGAAGGCGTCGCGGCCCACTACGGCGATCTGTTCCGTGAGCAGCGCGCCCTCGCCGACGGCACCGGTTTCGTCGACCTCTCGCACCGCGGCGTCGTCACCGTCTCCGGCCCCGACCGGCTGAGCTGGCTGCATCTGCTGCTCACCCAGCATGTGACGGAGCTGCCGGTCGGGCAGGCCACCGAGGCGCTGATCCTCTCCGCGAACGGCCACATCGAGCACGCCCTGTATCTCGTCGACGACGGCGAGACGGTGTGGGCGCATGTCGAGCCCGGTTCGCAGGAGGCGCTGGTTGCGTATCTGGAGAGCATGAAGTTCTTCAACCGGGTCGAAGTCGCCGACCGTACGGACGAGTTCGCGGTCGTGTACCTGCCGGCCGGTTCGATCGCGCCGGTCCCGGAAGGTGTCGTCGTACGGGAGACGGCGCACGGCCGGGACCTGTTCCTGCCGCGTGCGTCTCTTGAGTCGTACGCGGAGGCGAACGGCCCCGCGATCGGCATCCTCGCCTACGAGGCGTTGCGCGTGGAGGCGCACAGGCCGCGGCTCGGCTTCGAGACGGATCACCGCACGATCCCGCACGAGCTGGGCTGGATCGGTACGGCGGTGCATCTGCAGAAGGGCTGTTACCGCGGTCAGGAGACGGTCGCCCGCGTCCAGAACCTGGGCAAGCCGCCGCGCCGCCTGGTCTTCCTGCACCTGGACGGCAGCGAGGTCCACCTGCCGGTGGCCGGTACGGAGCTGCGTCTGGCCTCGGAGGGCGAGGAGGGCCGGAAGCTGGGCTTCATCACGACGGCGGTACGTCACCACGAGCTGGGCCCGATCGCCCTGGCCCTGGTGAAGCGGAACGTTCCGCTGGACGCGGGGCTGCTGGCGGGGGCGGTGGCGGCTTCGCAGGAGGTCGTGGTCGAGCCGTAGCCTGGGCGGCTCGCCTTGGGCGGTGGTCCTGCACGCCGCTTCGCGGCGGATCTTTCCCGCCCACCCGCCCGATTTGCCCGCCCACCCGTTGCTGTCACATTTCCAGCAGCACCGTGAACGGGCCGTCGTTCGTCAGGGTCACCCGCATCTGGGCGCCGAAGCGGCCCGTCGCCACCGTGGCGCCCAGGGACCGCAGTTGGGCGACGACCTCGTCGACCAGGGGCTCGGCGACGTCGCCGGGTGCGGCGGCGTTCCAGGTGGGCCTGCGGCCCTTGCGTGCGTCGCCGTACAGCGTGAACTGGCTGATGACCAACAGCGGGGCGTCGATGTCGGAGCAGGACTTCTCGTCGGCCAGCATCCGAACGGACCAGAGTTTTCGAGCCAGTTGGGCCGCCTTCTCCTTGGTGTCCTCGTGGGTCACGCCCACCAGGACGCACAGTCCCTCGCCGGTGATCTCGCCGACCGTCTCGGGTCCGTTCTCGCCGTCGACGACGACGCTCGCCCCGTCCACCCTCTGCACCACAGCACGCATACGGCCCATCATGCCTGCTCGGCCGCCTGCCCGGCCGTCCGCCCGGCCCCCGCCCGGCCCTCTCCCGGCGCCTGCTCCGTACGGCCGTGGTGCGCCGCCGTATGCGCCGCCCATGGGGTGTCCTGAACCCCCCATCTGGGGCCGATTAGGGGCACTCGCTCACATAGCGGCCACCGGGGGTGGCACGATGCTCACACGCGGTGTACCGCGCCGGTCGAGGGGACGGTAGAGCCACATGAGCACACCAAGTACGGGGCAGCCGCCCGGATCTGTGTCGCTGACCCGCCTGAGCGCGGCGCGACGTACGAACGTGCCGCGCCCGCCCAGGCAGCGCACGGCCGGCGCGGTGCTGTCCGAGCAGCCCGAGCACGACATCGCCGCGCTGCTCCTGCGCGAGCTGCGTGAGCTGCGCAGGGACGCGCAGCAGAACGAGGCCGACCTGAGCTATGTGCGGCGTCTGCTCCAGGGGCGTATCGACATCCTGCGGGCCGAGGTCGCGCGCCGCAGGGACCCCGCGGCGCCGGGACCGGAGGGCGGCCCGGCTCCGGAGGGGCCACTCGTGGACCGGCTCTCGGAGATCCTCACGGACGCCCCCGCCCGGCACCGGTCGTCGGCCCGGCATGTGACGCTGGGCACGCCGCACAGCGCGGAGTACGGCCTCCTGGCGACGGAGATGCTCGCCGAGGTCGAGCTCTCCGACCTGGACGCCCGCACGGACGACGAGCTGCACACGGCCATGGGCCGGCTCACGCGCTACGAGCAGCAGGTTTCCCGGCGCCGCCAGCAGCTGCAGCGCACGGCGGACGATTGCAGCGCGGAGATCGCCCGCAGGTACCGTGAAGGCGAAGCACAAGTGGACGACCTGCTCGCGTGACCCGGTGACCCCGGCTTCCGCGGGCGGCCGCCACGCCACCCCCGCCCCGGAAGGCCGAAGATGACCTCGACGTCCGCCGAGTCCGTCGCCACCCCTGTCATAGCCCCGGTCCTCGCCGAGGTCGTACGTTCGGGCTTCGTCGAGGGCCGTCACAGGGGCAGTCTGGTGCTGCTCGCGGCGGACGGCAGCGTGGAGCTGTCGATGGGCGACGTGACCGCCCCCGTCTTCCCCAGGTCCGCCAACAAGCCGATGCAGGCGGCGGCGGTGCTGCGGGCGGGGCTCGACCTGGCGGGCGAGCGCCTCGCGCTGGCGGCGGCGAGCCACTCCGGAGAGGTGTTCCACCGGGACCTCGTCCAGAAGATGCTGGCGGAGTACCGCCTGACGGCGGCCGACCTGCAGTGCCCGCCCGATCTCCCGCTGGACGCGGTCGAGGCCGAGACCTATCTGGCGGCGGGCGCCGTTCGTGACCGGGTCACGATGAACTGCTCCGGCAAGCACGCGGCGATGCTGGCGGTGTGCGACCTGAACGGCTGGCCCACGGATTCCTACCTGGACCCCGGCCACCCCCTCCAGCAGCTGATCCTCCAGGTCGTCGAGGAGGCCGCGGGGGAGCGGGTGGCCGCCGTCGGCACGGACGGCTGCGGCGCCCCCCTGATGGCGATCTCCCTGACCGGCCTCGCCCGCGCCTTCCGGCACTTCGTCCTCGCCCCCGGGGAGACGGCGGAGCGCAGGGTCGCGGACGCGATGCGGGCCCACCCCGAGTACGTGGCCGGCACGCGCCGCCCCGACACCTGGCTCATGCGGGAGATCCCGGGTGCCCTCTCCAAGATGGGCGCGGAGGCGGTCCAGGCGTTCGCACTTCCTGACGGCCGCGCGCTCGCCTTCAAGGTGGACGACGGGGGGATACGGGCCCTGGGCCCCGTCCTGGCCCGCGCGCTGCGCCTGGCGGGCGTGGAGGAGGACGTGCTCACCCGAGTCGGCCGCGCACCACTGCTGGGCGGCGCGACCGAGGTGGGGGAGATCCGGGCGGCGTTCTAGGACCTGGCGGGTAGGGGGCCCGCGCCGGTTCCGCCCTGCGGGGAGGCTTTCTCCCGCCTGCTTCGGTTCAGAGGCCACGCAGCCGATATCCCGGGCCCGCCCCCCCGGGATCACTCCGGGGCAATCGGGTGGGGGGGCGGGAAAGATCCGCCGCGGAGCGGCGGGCCAGGGAGAGACGTCCCGCAGGCGAAGGGCGGCCACCCGGGCCCCGGGGTCTCCGCGCCCCCCGGGAAACCAGATGCACCCCCCGCCCCCGCGGACCTAGCCTGGCCGGATGAGCGATCTTGACGTCAGGGCCATCACCGAGGACGAGCTCCGGGAGTGGATCCGGGCCGCCAACGCCGGGTTCCTGAGGCCATTGGCCAAGGTCTCGGACGAGGTGGTCGCCCTGCGCAGGGAGGGCCTCGACGTCCGCCGCAGGCAGGCCGCCTTCGACGGCGACCGCGCCGTCGCGACCTTCAGGTCCTTCCCGCAGCAGCTCACCGCGGTGGGCGGCGCCCCCGTCCCCGCCAACGCCATATCCGGCGTCACCGTCTCCCCGACCCACCGCCGCCGCGGCCTCCTCAGCCGCATGATGTCCGCCGACCTCACCGCGGCCAAGGAGCGCGGCGACGTCGTGGCCACCCTGATCGCCGCCGAGCACCCGATCTACGGCCGTTACGGCTTCGGGCCCGCCACCACCGCCACCGAGTGGACCATCGACGTACCGCGGGCCGGGCTCGACCCCCGCTGGGCGGGCCCGGACGACGGCGCCCGCATCGACCTCGTGGACGGCGACGACGTACGCAAGGAGGGCCCGCCCCTGCACGAGCGGCTGCGGGCCCAGCGGCACGGGGTCATCAGCCGAGACGAGGGGTGGTGGCGGGAGAACACCGGGCAGTGCGTGACCCCGGAGAACCCGTGGACCGAGCCCTTCCACGCCCTCTACCGCTCACCGTCCGGCGAGGTCGAGGGCCTGGTCACGTACGCGACGGAGGAGAGCTGGAGTGACAGCAACCAGCCGCGGCACACCGCGACCGTGCAGGGACTGATCGCCACCACGCCCGCTGCCGAACGCGCCCTGTGGCACTACGTCTGCTCGATCGACTGGGTCAGCGTCGTCAAGACGGGCAACCGTGCCCCCGACGACCTGCTCCCGCTCTTCCTGCCCGACCCGCGCGCCGCCGGCCTCAGCAGGCAGACCGACTGGCTCTGGGTGCGGATCCTGGATGTCGTACGGGCCCTGGAAGCGCGTACGTACGAGGCGTCGGCGTCCCTCGTCCTGGAGATCGGCGACCGCGCGGGCCTCGCGGGTGGCCGCTACCGCCTTGACGCGTCGCCCGGCGGCGCGGTGTGCGCGCCGACCGCGGACCCGGCCGAACTGTCCCTTGGCGTGGGTGAGTTGGGGACGCTGTGGCTCGGTGACGAGTCCGCGGTGCGGCTCGCGGCGGCGGGGCGGGTCACGGAGGAGCGGTCGGGCGCCGCCGCTGTCGCCGACGCCCTGTTCCGTACGTCCCGACGCCCGTGGTGCCCGGACATCTTCTGACCGGTGTACCTGGTGTCGCTGCACCTGTCGTGGTGATGGCTGACCGGACTCCCGGCTCCCCTCCGGATGGGAGCCCGGTCAGCCAGCTCTGTCAGCCCGACTGGGCGAGCAGCAGGACGAGGAGCGCAGCCCCGACGCCGCTGATCTTGGTGCTCTTGGCCTTGATGCCCACGGTCAGCAGGACGAAGGCGACGATGCCCATCGGTCCGTACTTCCACTGGATGAGCTGCTCGAATCCGATGGCGAGGGCGGCGATGACGATGGCGATGAGCGGCATGACGTTCCCCCTTTCGGGACGGGGCAAGCGGTCCCCGTCCCATCCGGTCGGCAGCCTTCCGAAGGCCCACCCCTGGTGGCCAACCCCTTGGGGTTCCTGCCAGGTTGCCTAAGTTGGCTACCAACTTCATCTGAGTTATCTCCGCGATGGCGCGATTCATAACCACCTTCCGAGTAACTCCCCAAAGATGGCGCGAAGTTGTACTGTTTGGTTGTGAGCCCGGAACCTGCCCCAGTCAATGGGATGAAGAGGCCGCCAAGATCGCACCACGAGGTGGCCGACGAACTGCGCGACCGGATCAGGTCCGGTGCGTTGCGGCCGGGCCAACGCATGCCGACCCAGGCCGAGTTGGCCGAAGAGTTCGGCGTCGAGCGCGGCGCGATACGCGAGGCGCTGCGCACGCTGCGGGGCGAGAACCTGCTGGCGAACGTGTCCAAGGGGAGCCCCGCGACGGTCGCCATGACCTCGAAGCAGGTGCTGTCCGGGCCCGGCGGAGTGAAGCCGCAGCCCACCATGGTCGGCCTCGCCCCGCGCATCGCCGCGGCCTTCGAGGCCCCGCACGTGGAGATCGACGCGCTCTGTCTGACCTCCATCTCGCTCACGATGGCGATCGGCGAACCGCTGCGTCAGATTCACGCCGGACAGCGGAAACCGGCCAAGGTCGACGTCCGGGTGCTGCTGCCGAGCCGCAGCATCGATCTCGCCTTTCCGGCGCCGGTGGACAGCGGGGACGACGAGAACGGGCAGGTGCACAAGCGCTGGCTCGACCAGCGGAACGCGCAGGGGCAGGTGCTGCGCCACAACCTCCTCGCGCTGCGGACCTCGCACGGCATCGACGTACAGGTCTCGTTCCGCGCGCTGCCGTTCACGCCGCCGGTGAAGCTGTATCTGCTCAACGGCTCCGAGGCGCTCTTCGCGTACTACACGCTGACCAGGCAGAGCGAAGAGATCGACCACGAGAACCTGGAGATGTACGACGCCCAGGGCGCGCAGTCGATGCTCTTCCCCTTCCAGCAGGGCGACGGTCTGCGGGACACGACGTTCGTGGAGCAGTCCCATCTGTGGTTCAACGCGCTGTGGGGCACGATCAGCCAGGACCTGGAACTCGCCCGCCGATAGCGGGGGGCTCGGCCGGCCCCCGGCTAGAGCGCGGGCCCGGTCATCATCAGCGCGAGCACGACGGCGCCGATGGAGCTGCAGGTGGGGCTCTTCGCCTTGATTCCGATGGTCAGGAGCAGTAGTCCGATGATGCCCACGGGCCCGTACCGCCACTGGACGAACTGTTCGACGGTGACGGCGAAGGCTGCTGCGAGGAGGGCGAGGACGGCCATGATGGTTCCCCCTTCTGCCATCTCGGATGAGTTGGCAACCAACTTCACTTTAGTTGTCCCCACTTGGTCCCATGACATAAACAACTTCTAGACAACTGCCCTGAGATGGCGACGAGTTGTATCGTCTGGTCGTGACCCAGGAGAACGTTGCAGTGAACGGCAGAAAACTCACTCCCCAGGACATCGCAGACACCCTCCGCGACCGCATCCGCACCGGCGACCTCAAACCGGGCGACCGCCTCCCCACGCAGGCGCTGCTCGCGGAGGAGTTCGGCGTGGAACGCGGGACGGTGCGGCAGGCGCTGAAGACACTGCAGGGGGACGGACTGCTCGCCAACGTGAGCAAGGGCAGCCCACCCCGCATCGCGGCGGAGCCGCCGGTCTCGACATCGGCGGGTGTGGAACCCCAGGCCTCGATGGTGGGCCTGGCACCACGGCTGGCCGACGCGTTCTCGGAGCCGCGGGTGCGGATAGATGTCGTGTCGTACACGGCGGAGACCCTGATGATCGCGCTGGGGGAGCCGCTGCGTCTCATCCACGGGGGAGACATACGTCCCGAGTCCATCAACGTGCGCATCCTGCTCCCCAGCAGCGGCATCACGCTGGCCTTTCCCCGGCCGACCGAGGGGCAGGACGACGACGGCCGCGTGCACCAGCGATGGCTGGCGCAGCGCAACACTCAAGGGCAGGTACTGCGCCACAACCTGCGCGCCCTGCGGTCCTCGCACGGCATCGACGTGGACGTGTCGTTCCGCGCACTGCCGTTCACGCCGCCGGTCAAGCTGTATCTGCTCAACGGCTCGGAGGCGCTCCTCGCCTACTACACGATCGAGCGCAGCATGCTGGATCTCGGCAGCGCGGAGATGGAGGCGTTCGACGTGTCCGGACTGAAGTCGCCGCTGTTCTCCTTCGACAAGAACGCGGCCCCCCGGGACGCGGCGTTCGTGGAAGAGTCCCAGAAATGGTTCGACGCGCTCTGGGCAACCATCGCGACGGAGCTGACACTCTCTTAGTGACTCCTGATACGACGCAGACTGAGTGGATGGCAGAAGAGACCAAGAAGCTGCGTGAGTTGATCGAACGAGCCCGCTTCGTACTCTTCGATTTCGACGGCCCCATCTGCCGGCTGTTCGCCGGGCACTCGGCGGAGCGGATCGCGAGTGAGCAGGTCCGCTGGCTCGAGGGGCGAGGGCTGCACGGGCTGCTGACCGCGGAGGAGCGGGAGCAGCCCGATCCGCATGCCGTCCTGCGTGCGGTCGACCGCAGGCACTCCGGCAGCGATCTGGTGACCGAGCTGGAGGAACGACTCACACATCAGGAGCTGACGGCGGTGGCATCGGCCTGGCCCACCCAGTACGCGGACCCTCTCATCATGACGTGGCACGCCATGGGCTCCCGCCTTGCCGTCACCACGAACAACTCGCCGCGTGCGGTGAGCCGTTACCTCGAAAGCCGACAGCTGGGCCACTGCTTCGCCCCGCACATCTACGGCCGCACCCAGGACCTGCACCTCCTCAAGCCGAACCCGCACTGCCTCAACCGCGCACTCAGCGCCATGGGCGCGGAACCCTCCAGCGCGCTGATGATCGGCGATGCCGCTACGGACTGCGAAGCGGCCCTGCGGGCCAGGGTGGCCTTCCTGGGATTCGCGCGTGACGAGAGGCAGGCGAAACTCCTGAAGGAGTCGGGGGCGGAGTGTGTGGTGAGTTCGCTGCAGCCATTGCTGAAGGTGCTGCGGGGACAATCCTGAAGGTGCTGCGGGGACAAACCTGATTCAACTCCTGCCGGGAACTGTTCACCATGGCCCACTGAGGGATATTCATACCGCTCCGACAGGGTCCAGAATGTGGCGTGTGGTAAGGGCGAGGTGCTGTAGGCGATAACCTCTGCGCTCATGTCGTCACCTCTGCCTCGCAGAGCCCATCAGGCACTGGTTCGCCGTCTCGCTGATTCCTATCGGGATCGACCTGATGGTCGAGTTACGAACGGGCATCACAATGTCAACTACGTCGTGCCGCTCGGCTGGTCCCTGGCGATCCTCCTGCTGATGCCTCTGCGGGCACAGGTCAAGTGCCGTACGCCGCTCGCCGGAGTCGAGGTGGTGCCGCGCATCTGGCGCAGCGAGGCGCAGCTGCTGTCGGTGGTGACCCGATATCTGCGGGAAGTGCCACGGTGTCTCGCGGATTTCGGGGACTGGTCGATGCACGCCTACCGCGCGGGCCAAGCGCTGTCCGACGTGAATCCTGACGGTCCGGTCGACGACGAACTGATGAGCGCGTTCGCCGAGTTCTTCGCCCGGACGGCAGATGTACCGGAGGAAGAGCTGCCCCCTCGCCCGGAGGACTGGCCGCAGTCCGGTGAGAGCAGACGTTTTCTCGACTGGCTCATCGATTTCACCGAGGAACACGTGCACCGCCCCAACCGGCAGAGGTTCGACACGCTCTTCGAAGCTGTGGGCATCAAGGCCGACATCGTGACCAACTTCAAGAACGACCCACACCGCCCTCCCCTGACGTCCCGCCCGTTCTGCTTGCTGCACACCGACGTTCACCGTGCCAACGTGGTGATCGACCGAGGCGAACTGGTCGTCATCGACTGGGAACTGGCCATATACGGCGATCCGTTGCACGACCTCGCCACCCATCTCGTACGGATGGGCTACGACAAGGACGAGCAGAGGCGTATGACGTCACTGTGGTCCGAGGCCATGACGCGCGCGGGCCACGAGGACATGGTGGCCGGGCTCGACACCGACCTCGGCGTCTATCTGGACTTCGAGTACGCCCAGTCGGTGTTTCCCGACGTCATGAGGGCTGCACTGGCCTTGCCGCCGGAGCCGCACGAGAACGACTACGTATCCGCGTCCCTGAAGATCTGCCGGGCCTTGCGGCGGGCGGCTGAGCCCCTGAAGCTGGTGGACGTACCGGATGAGTGGCAGGTGGTGCGAGCTCTGCGGGACTGGCAGGCCGGACCGCGCCACCAGCGGGCGCCCGAGCCGGCGCGATCGGCCGGTGCCCACGACGATTGGGTCAATGTGACAGACGGCCATGAGGGCGAGCCCATCGGAACGGACCGGTTCACGGAGCTCGCCGACTGGCTCTCCCGGTCACCGGACCGCTGTGTTCTCCTCGATTTCGACGGACCCGTCTGCCGGCTGTTCCCGAACGGATCGTCGCAGGGCGTCGCCCAGGATCTCAGGGACCTGGTTTCCGCGCACGGCCTGGGGGACCGTCTCACCGAGGCGGTCAGGAAGACCATTGATCCGCACGACGTCCTGCGGGCCATGGACCAGGACCCCCTGGGCAAGCACCTCGTCCCCTCGCTCGAAGCCCTGCTCACGGACGGTGAGGTGGAGGCGGCGCGGACGGCCCCTGCTACCCCTGGGGCCGGTGACCTCATCCTCGCTCTGCGGGCGAGGGGGTGCCGGATCGCCGTGGTGACGAACAATTCACCCACGGCTGTCGCCGCCTATCTCGACAGGGCGGGGCTCCGGGACGCGTTCGGGCCGCACATCTACGGGCGGACGGATGAACCCAGCCTGTTGAAGCCCGACCCGCACTCCTTGAGCCGGGCCCTGGAAGCTCTGGGCTCCGAGCCCGAGGACGCGGTGATGATCGGTGACACGGTGACCGATCTGGAAGCGGCCGAGAAGGCGAGGGTCCGCTTCGTCGGATACGCACGCGACGAACGCAAGGCGGCTCCTCTGCGCGCCGCCGGAGCCGAGGTGATCATCACGACGCTTCAGCCCCTGGTCGACCTGGTGGAGACGGGCCCTTCCTGACCGGCCACGAACCGGGCACCATGAGCCCCTGCGGATCAACACGCTTGATGCGAGGGGGAATTGGTGGCTCGTAGGGTGTCGGTCAGACAGCGCGTCGTGGAGGGGTGGGCGCAGTCCGAGAGCGTCGTCACCAGGGTGCTGCTTCTTTCCATCTTCGGTCTCGGTCTGGTCGCCCAGTTCGTGCAGCCGGTGGGTGACGCCCTGGAGGGCAAGGCCTATCTCGGAGGCGCCGTCCTGAGTTTGGTGGGCTACGTGTTGTACAGCGAGGTCCAGAAGCTGAACGCCGCGATGAGACCAGCCACCAGGGAAACTGTGCTGACGCGCCACCTCCAGACGTATTTCGACGAGTCGCTGCTGTCACGCGAAGCCCACATCGATGCCATCGGATTCACGGGCCAGACGGTGGTCGACCAGATCACCACGAGCCTGGAGGACCTCCGCGGCAGCGTGCGGCCGCAGGTGAGGGTGCGCATCCTCGTACCGGACTTCACCAAGCCGATGGAGATACCCGGCATGCTCAACGGAGAGGGGAAAGCGGAGGACGACGACCTGCTGCGGGCCGAGTTGCTGGCGCAGGTGCACGGGTACGAGCGCAGCATGAGGAACCTGGCCAGACGACTGCAACTGGACGGAAAGGCGGAACTCGACCCGCACTTTCGCGTCCTGCACATTTCTCCCTCCCTGAAGTTCTGTCTCATCAACGACGAGCAGCTCTTCGACGGGATCTACGACAAGCTGGTGATACAGCCCGCGAATGATGAGTCGGGTCGGCAGGTGCTCGACCTGATGGGGTACCACGCCTCCCTGACGCGCTGGCATGTCGACGCGGGGGCCGCCGCCAGAGAGAAGTGCAAGCAGCGCAAGGAGCTCTTCGAGACGCTCTGGGACCTGGCGCGACCCCTCACGCCGTCCGCCTCCTGAACAGTGCGCCCGACGCCGCCGCCGAAGCCGTCAGGATTCCTGTGCACCAGGCCAGGGCGATCCAAGGGGTCGCGCCCACGGGCTGGTCGAGGAGCAGGCCTCGCAGGGATTCGATCACCTGCGTCACCGGTTGGTTGTCGGCGAAGGCCTGGAGCCAGTCGGGCATGGTGGAGGTGGGGACGAAGGCGCTGCTGGGGTAGGGGAGGAAGCTCACGAAGAAGGTGAAGCCGCCGGCCGCTTCGGGGGATTTGGCCAGCAGGCCCACCGCTGCCGAGAGCCAGGACAGGGCCAGGATGAAGGCCAGGAGGATGGTGGTCGCCGCGAGCCAGCCGGGCAGGGTGGCCGTCGGGCGGAAGCCGATCGCGAAGGCCAGGGCCAGGACCAGGGACGTGGCGAGCAGGTTGCGGGCCACCGAGGCGAAGACGTGGCCCGCCAGGATCTGGGTGCCGCCGATGTCCAGGGAACGGAAGCGGTCGATGATGCCGCCCTTCAGGTCCTCCGTCACCGCGATCGCCGTGTTCGACGAGCCGAAGCCGGCGCAGAGGAGGAGGACTCCGGGGACCACGTACGTGACGTAGGACCGGGTGTCCGTCTTGATCGCGCCGCCGAAGAAGTAGACGAAGATCAGCAGGAGCATCACCGGGAGCGCCATCGAGGTGATCAGGGCATCCACGTTCCGTCGGCTGATGCGGATCGACCGGCCGGTCATGATCAGGGCTTCAGACACTTCAGACATGGGCCAGTCCCTTCGGCGGGTGGCCGTGCGACGAACTGTTCGACGAACTGCACGACGGGTTGTTCGACGGGCTTGTGAGGGTCAGGAAGACGTCGTCCAGCGTTGCCGCGTGGAGCTTGAAGGTCGCGACATCCGTGCGGGCCGGGTCCAGGTCGTCCAGGAGCGCGCGTACGCCTCCTGCCGTGCCGTCCGTCGGGAAGCCGAGCGTCAGGGTTTCGGGCACGTGGTGCGTGGCCCGGTCGGTGAGGCGCAGGTAGGACTCCTGGGTGGTGAGCGTCGCGTCCAGACGGTGGCCCGGCAGGAGGGACTTGAGGTCCGCGGGGGAGCCCTCCGCCGCTATCGCTCCTTCGTGCAGCACCGCCACGCGGTCCGCGAGCTGGTCGGCCTCCTCCAGGTACTGGGTCGTCAGGAAGACCGTCGTGCCCTGTGCCGTGAGCTCGCGCACCACCTCCCACATCCCCTGGCGGCTCCGCGGGTCGAGGCCCGTCGTCGGCTCGTCCAGGAAGATGACCTCGGGGTCGCCCACGAGTCCCGCCGCCAGGTCGACGCGACGGCGCATGCCTCCCGAGTACGTGCGGACCAGGCGGTCGGCCGCTTCCGTGAGGTCGAAGCGGGCCAGCAGTTCGGCGGCTCGTGCGCGGGCCGCGGGGCGGGAGAGACCCGCGAGCCTCGCCATCATGCGGAGGTTCTCCGCGCCGGTCTGCGTCTCGTCGACCGCCGCGAACTGGCCGGTGAGGCTGATCGCCCGGCGGACCTCGCGTCGCGCCGTACGGATGTCGTGGCCCGCGACCCGCGCCATGCCCGCGTCGGGCGTGGTGAGCGTGGTGAGGATGCGGACGGCGGTCGTCTTGCCCGCGCCGTTCGGGCCGAGGAGGGCGAAGACGGTGCCGGGCGGGACGTGGAGGTCGATGCCGCGGAGTACGGGGATGGTGCGGTCGCGGCCGGTTCCGGTTCCTGTTCCCGTTCGGTAGGCCTTGGTGAGGGCTGTTGCCTCGATGGCTGGTGGTGGCATGGGTTACTCCCTCTACTGCGTATGGTCTACGCATTACTGAGTAAGGGTTACGCAGAACTACGATGTGCGTCAAGCACGGCAGCTCAGGAGGAGGCGGAGGCGGATCATGGCGGTGGACGGTGGAAGCGCCGGCGAGGAGGGCTCCGGGCTTTCCGTGACCCTCGAAACCGCCTGGGGGCTGCGCGAGCGGCCGTCGAAAGGGCCCAAGCCCGGCCTGAGCCTCGACCGCATCGTCGACGCGGGGATCGCCGTCGCGGCCTCGGAGGGGATCGGCGCGGTCACCATGGGGCGGGTCGCCAAGTCGCTCGGCGTCTCGCCGATGTCCCTCTACCGGTACGTGTCCGCCAGGGACGAGTTGTACGTCCTCATGCAGGACGCGGCGACCGGGGCTCCGCCCGAGATGCCTGCGGAGATCATGGGGTGGCGAGCGCGCCTGGAGTGGTGGGCGCGGGCGCAGCGTGACGTCTTCCGGCGCAACCTGTGGCTCGTACGCATCCCCATCACGTCACCGCCCGCGTCGCCCCACTCCCTGGAGTGGATGGAGCAGGGCCTCGCGGCGCTCGACGGCAGTGGGCTCGAGGAGGCCTGGAAGCTGTCCGTACTGATGCTGGTGGCTGGCTTCGTGCGGAACGAGGTCACGCTCATGGCTGATCTGGACGCGGCCATGAGGGCGGGGGGCCGGGAGCCCGACGAGGTGATGCGGCGTTACGCACGCACCATCGACGCCCTGACCTCGCCCACCCCCGAACGCTTCCCCGCCCTGCGCCGGACGCTCGCGGCGGGGGTGCTCGACGTGGCGGACGAGGAGGACACGGAGTTCGAATTCGGGATCGGACGGGTGCTGGATGGGGTGGCGGTGTTGGTGGGGGGAGCGGGGGGCGCTTGAGAGGCGGCTGACTGCGGGGTGATCGGGTGGGTGGGTGGGAAAGGCTTGTCCGGCCAGGGGTGACTGCGGGTTGATTGGGCGGGTGGGAAAGGCCCGTTCGGGGCGGCACCCGCGCCGGGAGGCGGTTACTCGGGGCCCGCGTACTGGGCGAGCCCCCTCCGTAGCTGCCCGAAGGCACCCTTCGACGCAGCCACAGCCCCCGGCCGCAAGGCCCCCGCACTGGCGCCCGCGTCGATCCGGCGCCAGTTCTCCAGGGCAAGGATGCGTTGTACGGCGATGATCTGACCCGCGGCCAGCCGCGCGGTCAGGGTGTCGTCGGCCCGAGGGCCCGCCGTCGCCTCGCCCAGCGCCTCGGCCAGCGCCCCCTCCGACCGCTCCTGATACGCGTACAGCCGCGCGACCAGCGAAGGCGTCCCGTACAGCAGTCGGTGGAAGGCGAGTACGTGGACGTTGTCGCACAGGCCGGTCACCGGGTCCTGGCGCTCAAGGCCGTCGAGGAAGTGCCGCTCCAGCGCGTCCAGTGGGGAGCAGCCGGCGGGGCGCCCCGCCACCACCCTCGCCGCCTCGTCCACATGGTCGGCGAACCGGTGGAGTACGAGGTCCTCCTTGGCCGGGAAGTACCGGAACAAAGTCGGCTTCGAGATGTCCGCGGCCGCCGCCACCTCCGCCACCGGCACCTTCTCGAAGCCCTTCTCCAGGAAGAGCGCGATCGCCGCGTCGGAGACCGCCTGGTACATCCGCTGCCGCTTGCGCTCGCGCAGGCCGGGGCCGCCGCCCTCGGAATCGGCGGTAGTGGCCGAAGCCGCTGCTTCTTCTTCCGTCATGGCGGGAGTTTAGCGCAGTCATGAGTCTCAGTAATAAATGTTACTCGGTTACATTATTCTGGGGTGCATGCGACCTCCCGACCCGTCTTCACGACCTCCCGACACCGCCTCCTCTTCACTCTCTTCACTCTCGTCACTCTCTTCACTCGACGCCGCCCTCGCCCGAGAACGCCGCTACCACGAGACCTGCCGCGCCGCCCTCACCGGCATGGTCGACGGCGCCGAGGAGCAGGTCATCAGCGGAGCCGACGTCTCCGCGTCCGGCGCCGACGCCGAAGTCCTCGGCTACCAGTTCCGCAGCCACGCCAAGGCGATGCGCGAACTCCCCGATGCCCCGCTCTTCTTCGGCCGTCTCGACTTCGCCGCCGAGAGCCCCGAGGCCGCCGAAGCCGGTGACCACCGCGGGCAGAGCTACCACATAGGCCGCCTCCGCATCACCGAGCACCCCTCCGCCCCGCCCCTCGTCGTCGACTGGCGCGCCCCCGTCTCCCGCGCCTTCTACCAGGCGGGGGCCCGTGACCCCCAAGGCGTCGCCGTCCGGCGCCGCTTCGGCTGGGCCCCCGGCAGCAAGGGCGCATCCGCCGACCTCACGGGCCTGGAGGACGAGCCACTGGCCGGCAGCAGCACGCCGGACGGCATCCCGCTCGCCCCGCCCGCGCAGGGCAGCCGCATCCTCGCCGGTGAGATCGAGCGCCCCCGCGTCGGCCCGATGCGGGACATCGCCGCCACCATCCAGCCCGAGCAGGACGACCTCGTGCGCGGTGAACTCGCCTCGTCCGTGTGTGTCCAGGGTGCGCCCGGTACCGGCAAGACCGCCGTCGGCCTGCACCGCGCCGCGTACCTCCTCTACACCCACCCCCAGCGCGTGCAGCGCGCGGGACTCCTCATCCTCGGCCCCAACCGCACCTTCCTGCGCTACATCGCCGAGGTGCTCCCCTCCCTCGGTGAGACAGGCGTGCGTCAGTCCACCGTCGCGGACGAGATCGCCAGACCCGCGGCCCCCGTGCGAGCCCGGGACGGCGAAGCCGCCGCGAGCGTCAAGCACGACGCCCGGATGGCCGCCGTCCTGCGCCGCGCCCTCTACTCGCGCGTCACGCCGCCCGCCGACTCCCTTGCCGTGCCCGACGGTTCGTACACCTGGCGGGTCGCGCTCGACGAGCTGGAGCGGATCATCTCGGACGTGCGCGCCGAGGAACCCCCTTACGCCGTCGGCCGCGAGCGCGTGCGCACCCGTGCCGTCCGGCGCATCCAGGAGCAGGCCGAGCGCCGCGCGGGCGCCGTGCACAACGCCTGGCTGCGGAAGATCTCCCGTGCCCGCTCCGTCTCCGCCTTCGTCGACGAGGTCTGGCCCAGGGTCCGGCCCGAGGAGGTGCTCGCCGCCCTGCTCGCGGACCCGGCCGCGCTCGCCGCCGCCGCGGACGGCATCCTCGACGCCGACGAGCAGCGGGCGATCCGCTGGACCAAGCCCCCGCGCTCGTACAAGTCGGCGAAGTGGTCCGCCGCCGATCTGGTGCTGCTCGACGAGATCGACGGACTGCTCGAACGGCCCGATGGTTACGGCCACATCGTCGTCGACGAGGCGCAGGACCTCTCCCCGATGGAGGCCCGCGTGATCGCCCGCCGCGCCGGTTTCGGCTCGCTCACCGTCCTCGGCGACCTCGCTCAGGGCACCACCCCGTGGGCCGCCCGCGGCTGGCCCGAACTCCTCGCCCACCTCGGCAAACCCGACGCCTCGATCACGCCTCTGACCGTCGGCTTCCGCGTACCGAAGGCGGTCGTGGGCCTCGCCAACCGCGTCCTCGCCTCGCTCGACGTCGACGTACCGCCCTCTCGATCGCTGCGCACGGACGGGGAGTTGAGGGTGCGTGAGGTACGGGACCTGGCCTCCGCCACCGTCGAGGCGGTGCGTGCCGCGCTGGCCCGCGAGGGCTCGGTCGGCGTCATCGCCGCCGACGCCGGTACCGACAGCCTGCGTTCGGCCCTCGCCGAGGCCGGGATCGAGAGCGCGGGCCCCGACGACCTGGGCGCACGCGTGACGGTGCTGCCCGCTTCCATGGCGAAGGGCCTTGAGTACGACCATGTGGTGGCCGTCGAGCCCGCCGCCATCGCGGAGGCGGAACAGCGCGGACCCAGCCGCCTGTACGTGGTCCTGACCAGGGCGGTCTCCCGGCTGGACGTGCTGCACAGCAGGCCGCTGCCCTGGGAGGCGTGAGGCGGCCCCGGCCCGCCCGTGAGTACATGCCATTGCGGTTATATAGCCTGAAAGTTATGTTGAGATCATGCCCATACCGTTCGACGTCCTCGCCGAGCCGAGCCGCCGCAAGATCCTCGATCTGCTGCTCGAACGTCCCCATCTGGTCGGTGAGCTCACCGAGCGGCTCGGCCTGAGCCAGCCCGGCACGTCCAAGCATCTGCGGATCATGCGCGACGCGGGCCTGGTGCGGGTGCGGCAGGACGCGCAGCGTCGCTGGTACGAGCTGCGGCCCGAGCCCCTCGCCGAGCTCGACGCCTGGCTCGCGCACTACCGGCACCTCT
The DNA here is from genome assembly GCF_040730185.1 of Streptomyces sp. Je 1-332. Lineage (NCBI taxonomy): Bacteria > Bacillati > Actinomycetota > Actinomycetes > Kitasatosporales > Streptomycetaceae > Streptomyces > Streptomyces sp. Je 1-332. The sequence continues at coordinate 3,782,378 of NZ_CP160402.1, read as the reverse complement.
GGACGGACCGGCTCGACGCACTCGAACGGCACCTCGACGTCATGGACGGCGGTGGGGTGGGTCCCGATGAACCCTGACGAGCATGGACGGTGACTCCTCATGAACCCGCACTCCGACACCCTCACCCCCGCCGGCGACGACGGCGGCCGGAACGTCCTGCGGATGGAGCGCCGCCTCGCGCACCCGCCCGCCACCGTCTGGGCCGCGATCACCCGGCCCGAGCACCTCGCCCAGTGGTTCCCCTCCGAGGTGACGCTGGAGCTGCGGCCCGGCGGCGCGATGGGCTTCCACTTCCCCGGTGACGAGGGCCCCGGCATGACCGGCGAGGTCACCGACGCCGACGAGCCCCGCCTCTTCGCCTTCAGCTGGGGCGATGACCACCTGCGGTGGGAGATCACACCGGACGGCCCCGACGGCCGTGGCTCGCTCCTCACCCTCGTCCACACCTTCGGCGACCGTTTCGGCGCCCCGAGCTTCGCCGCGGGCTGGCAGCTGTGCATCTCGGCGCTCGGTCAGTTCCTCGACGGCGGGCAGGCCGAGGTGAGCCGGGACGTGGGCGAGCTGCACGAGGCGTATCTGGAGCAGTTCGACCTCGGCCACGGGCAGGCCACCGGCGACGGCATCCGTTTCGAGCGGCAGTTGGTGCGGTCCGCGGACGCGGTGTGGGCCGAACTCTGCGCGGACGAGATCCCGTTGGAGGGCGACACGGCCCCGGACGGGTTCCTGGCCGACGGCGTCTCCGCGGGCCCGGTCACCGCGCTGCGGGCGCCGGTGTCGCTCACGTACGCCGTGCATCCCAAGGGCGAGGTGCGCTGGGAGTTCGGTGAGGGCACGGGGTACGGCACCCGGCTCGTCCTCACGCAGACCGGACCGTTCGACAGCGGGACGGCCACGGACGAGGCGCTCGCCGCCTGGCATGCGCGCATCGAGCGGCTTGCGGGGCGGCTCCTGGAGGGCCGGGGAGACGAGGGCTGACGTTCGCGCTCCGGGATCACCGGCGCGCTCAGTCGTCCAGCACCGCCTCCATCACCGCCTTCGCGATCGGCGCCCCGAGCTTGCCGCCGGCGATCTCCGAGCGCGGGATGTTCATGTCCTTCGGGTCGACGAAGACGGCGACCGCGACCGGCGACGAGCCGTCGTCGTTCTTGGCGTAGGAGACGAACCAGGCGTACGGCCGCTCGTCGTTGACGTTCGAGCCGTGCTGGGCGGTGCCGGTCTTGCCGCCGACGGTGACGCCGTCGATCTGCGCCTTGCTCGCCGTGCCCTCATCGACGGTGTGCTCCATCATCTCCTGCACCTTGCCCGCGGTGTCCTCGGAGACGGCCTGGCTCAGCTCCTGCGGCTTGCCCTTCTCGATCGTGGAGAGGTCGGGGCCGCGCAGCTCCTCCACCATGTACGGCTGCATCACCGTGCCGTCGTTGGCGAGCCCCGCGGCGACCATCGCCATCTGCAGCGGCGTGCTGGTCAGGCTGCCCTGGCCCATGCCGGTCAGGGCGGTCTGCGGCTTGTCGAGGCCGTCGGGGTAGCTGCTCGCGGAGGCGCGCACGGGGATGAACTGCTGCTTGTTGAAGCCGAACTTCTCGGCCGTCTCGCGCATGTCGTCGTCGCCGACCTTGAGCGCGGTGTCGAGGAAGACGTTGTTGCAGGACCACTGCATGCCGACCTTCAGGGAGGCCTTGTCGCAGGGGGCGCCCGGCACGTCGTTGCCGATCGTGGTGGAGCTGAGCGGCAGCTTGTAGGGGGCCTTGGCGTCGGTGCGCTCGTCGATGTCGTCGATCACGCCGTGCTCCAGGGCGGCCGCCGCGGTGAGGATCTTGAAGGTGGATCCGGGCGGGTAGATCTCGCGCAGCGCACGGTTGGAGAGCGGCTTGTCCTTGTTCTCGCCGAGCCGCGAGAACTCCTTGCCCTCCTTCTGCGAGATCCCGGCGAAGACGGAGGGGTCGTACGAGGGAGTGCTCGCCAAGGCGAGAACCTTCCCGGAGCGCGGGTCGAGCGCGACGACCGCGCCCCGGGCGTCGAGGTCCACCAGGCCCTGGTAGGCGGCCTTCTGGGCCTTGGGGTCGATGGTCGTGATGACGTCACCGCCCTGGCGCTTCTCGCCGGTCAGCATGTCCAGGGTGCGGCGGATGAAGAGGCGGTCGTCGTCGCCGCTGAGCACGTCGTTCTCGACGCCCTCCAGGAAGGTCGCACCCTGGGCCTGCGAGAAGTAGCCGGTGATCGGCGCGTACATGGGGCCTTCCTTGAAGACCCGCTGGTACTTGAAGTCGGTGCCGCTGACTTCCTTCGAGCCGGTGATCGGCTTGCCGCCCACGATGATGTCGCCGCGGGGGTGGGAGAAGGCCTCGATCTGCACGCGGCGGTTCTTGTCGTGCTTCGCGAGCGACTCGCCCTCGGCGAACTGCACCCACGTGGCGCGCAGCAGCAGGGCGAGCGTGAGCACCCCGCAGAAGAGTGCTATGTGACGCAGCGGCTTGTTCATCGGTCCCCCCAAGGCCCGTGACTCCAGGGCGCGATGGAACTCCGACACGCCAGGACGTGGTGAAGCTTCATCATGCGGCAGAGTGCACGCTTCTCCGGCCTTTTGTTGCCGAATGGTCACACGCGAGGGTCACGGCCGCGGGTTCCCGGGCCCTGGGTCCCGGGATCCGGGATCCGGGATCCGGGACCCCGGGCGTAGGCGCTCCCTACTTCTTGCCCGGCTGGTTGATCCGCAGCATGTTGCCCGCCGGGTCGCGGAAGGCGCAGTCGCGGACGCCGTACGGCTGGTCCATCGGCTCCTGAAGAACCTCGCCCCCGGCGGCGCGGACCCGCTCGAACGTGGCGTCGACGTCGTCGGTCCGGAAGATGACGCCGCGCAGCAGGCCCTTGGCCATCAGCTCGGCCACGGCCTGCCGGTCGGTGTCGGTGGCGTTCGGGTCGGCGAGCGGCGGCTCGATGACGATCTCGACGTCGGGCTGAGACGGCGAACCGAGCGTCACCCAGCGCATCCCCTCGAAGCCGACGTCATTACGCACTTCGAGGCCGAGCGCGTCGCGGTAGAAAGCGAGCGCCTTGTCGTGGTCGTCGACGGCGATGAAGCACTGCGCGAGTTTGATGTCCATGCGTACGACGCTACGGACCGGCGTCGGGTTTCGCTTCTCCGTTCCTGACCGGCCGGGTGCGGATCTTGGCGATACAGGCGGGGATGCCGGCGCTCTCACTGTGGTCGCGGGCCCGGTACGCGCTCGGGCTCTCGCCGACCAGCTCGGTGAACCGTGAGCTGAAGGAGCCGAGCGACGTACAGCCGACCTCCATGCAGACCTCCGTCACCGACAGGTCCCCGCGCCGCAGCAGCGCCTTGGCCCGCTCGATGCGGCGGGTCATGAGATAGCTGTACGGCGTCTCGCCGTAGGCGGCGCGGAAGCTGCGCGAGAAGTGCCCCGGCGACATGAGGGCGGCTCTGGCCAGCGCCGGGACGTCCAGGGGTTCCGCGTAGTCGCGGTCCATCCGGTCACGGGCCTGGCGCAGCCGGACGAGGTCGGAGAGAGAGGCGGACACATGGGGAACGTTACCGACCGCCGGTGAGCGCGGCGCGGGGGTCAGGCCGCGGGGCAGAGTCCGGCGGGGGACACGGCAGCGTGCACGGGGTGCACGGGCCTGGCGGTGCGAGCGGGGTGGGCGGTGCGGGTGGTGGCCGTGGTCGTGGCCTGCGAGCGGGTGCGGGCGAAGACGACCAGGCGCAGCACGGCGAACCGTGCGACACCGGCCAGCGCGGAGGCCGACAGGTAGACGACCTGTTCGAGCATCGCGCCGGGCGACGCCACCAGCTGCTGAAGGACCAGCATCGCCAGGCAGGTCACCGCGTACGCGGCCGCCGCGGACCCGGCCGACTGCGCGTGCTGCCGCCCGGTCGCCCGGCCCCCCGCGCCGAAGGTGAAGCGGGCGTGCAACTCGGTGGCCAGGAGCGTGGAGACCACCGTGATCAGGGCGTTGGCCAGGGCCCAGGGAAGCCAGGAGGCCAGGGCCGCCACGGCGAAGCTGGATGCGACTCCGACCCCGCCGCCACAGAACACGAAGCGGGCGAAGGCGGTGAAGGCGCCGGGTGCCGTCGACTGCCGATTCTCTGCTGTCGCCATGATCCGACCCCTCCCTGGTTGCTGCGGTTGTTGCGGTGGCGCCATAGTGGCACACCTGTGGTGCCATGTCGAGTCATTATTGATGTCGCGGCGGCGCAAGGGGCCTGGCCTGCGTAAAGCGGGGGGAGGGGTGTGGGTGGGCGTGAGGCTGCGCCCGCGCGTGATGCGATTTGGTGCCACTGGTGCCATGCATGGCACCAGGCGGCGTCAGCCCAAGTCGTACTGTCCGGTCTCGCTGAAGATGAGGCAGGCTGAGGCCCTGACCTGGGGTGCCTCAGGTTGAGCGAGACGGTTCGGATTCGTCTGTCTCGTTCGAGGTGAGGCATTTGGCGACGGCTTCCGCCAAGACGCCGAGTCGTTGGCGTAGCCAGTGGATTGTGATCCCGCGAGGGTGGCGATCCAGGGGAAAGGCTTGTGTGAACGCGATCTGGGTTTCGCTGGTGATGTGTGCGACTCGTCGTTCCAGTTCAGGCTGTAGTGCCAGCGAAATGATCAGCTTGGTGAGCCTGGCCGCCTGGGGATAGTTGGCGACTCGCTTGAGCCGTGGTGTCCGATGGATGGCGAAGCGGTCCGGGAGGGTCTTGGTGCTGGGTCGATAGATTCGCTGGAGAACGGCATCTCTGTCTCGGTGCACCAGTGCCCGACTGTCTACTTCCGTCCAGAACTTTTCGCACTGGCGGTAACACTCAAGGAGAACGGCGGCGCCGTGTCGACGTTCGAGCTGGTCCAGAAGGATCTGAGCCTGCACGATCTCGGGAGCCTGTGCCAGGTCGATCTGCTTGGATTCGTTCGCGTGTCCGCAGCTCAGCCAGCGCTGATGACGGATGCAGACGTTGTCGTGGAACCCTCGGATGTAGACGTGGATGGGCTGGCCGTTGCTGCCGGAGCGCCAGGCGCAGAGGTCGCAGGCGGGCCGGTGGTTGACGATGAAGGTCTCGGGTGGCGGGACGATGTCGGGTGCGTGGTGCCGCAATTCCGGTAGTGCCCAGAGCAGGGTGGTGCGGGGCTGGCCGCTGATGAGTTCCAGCCGTTCGAGTTCGTTGAGCGGGCACTGGAGCCAGCGTGAGGGGTTGCGCATGGTGCGGAACTCGGTCTGGTTCGCGGCAGCGAGGCGTCGGCGGTAGGAGTCGAGCGTCTCGTTCGCGAACGGGGTGACCGTATGTGGCAGCGGACGGAGCAGGACCGGAGTGAACGGCAGTGAGGTGACGGGAGCAGGACCTCGTTGTCGGCCGGCCATCAGGCTGTCCTGCCGCGTCTGGCTTCGCCCCGGAAGGCCCTTTCGCTGGCATGGTCGACGTGGATGGTGTCGAGCTGACGACGGGTGATGCGCTCGCTGCCGTCGAGGATCGCGGAGATCGCGGCGGCCCGGATCAGGTGGGAGAGACTTCCGATCATTCCTCCGGTGCGCTGGTGGAGGTAGGGGTGCAGGCCAGCGAGGGTGTCGGTCGTGTGGTGGTGGAGCCGGAGCGTGGCCTCCATCGTCGCCACCAGTGCCTCCCACTCGGAGCTGAGCGGGAAGGGGCCGGTGTGCAGGAGTGTGCAGCGGCCGGCGATCTGGTCGCCGCGGATACCGGTGAACAGTCCGGAGTGCTCGACGTCGATGCCCGCATAGACGAAGGTCGCAGGCAGGTGCTCCGTGAAGTATTTGAGGTGGTCGGACAGTTCTTCACCGGCAGTGGTCGCCAGGTTCATCAGGTGGATCTCGTCGACCAGGACCAAGTCGGTGCGGGCCTCGATGAGGACCTGGCAGGCGGCGCTGGTGATGTCGACGGTGTTGTGCCGGGGCGAGATCGCCGGTAGTCCCAGGAACCGGGCGAACTCGATGGCGAGTTTTCGGGGCGATCCCTTGGGCGGGGCGGTGACGTAGACGACCGGGACCCGTCTGCTGTCTGGATAGCGCTGCCGGGTGCGCAGTTCGTGCAGCCTGCCGAGCTGCCGCAGGGCGGTGGTCTTCCCGGTGGTCCGCTCGCCCGAGATGATCAGGCCCCGCCGGGCGCCGTGTTCCCGGCGGTTGAGCAGGGTCAGCAGTCTGCCCTGGTGGGCGACTTCGTTGACTGTGGACGTCCGCACGACTTGCAGTTCGGAGTGGTAGTCGATGCGCCGCTCGTTATAGGAGTTGCGGACCGGGTCACCCATGCTTTCCCAGCTTCGGTCGGAGGCGAGTGGGAAGGTGGCCGCGTCCCTGTCGACGAAGTGCCGCCAGCCTGCCAGTGTCGTGGGCGGGTCGACGCGTTCCTCGTCGGTGGGTGTCATGCCGTCGGCGGAGGGGTTCACCACCATCGTTTCGCCTCCTCGCGGGCGTCGAAGATGCCCAATGGCACGACCTTGGCCAACTCGTCGGCTTCCTCGACCGCTTCGGATTCGTGAGTCGTTTCGTCCGGCGGTTCCTCGGGGCCGGACGAGACGGGCCGGGGCCAGGCTGCGGCGCTGGTGGCCCGGGTGCGGGCGGCGGCCTTGCGGTCGCGCCGCCCGTCCGCTCGGTTCTTGCCCTTCTGCCGCCGAGTGGGGCGGTCGTCGGGTCCGTCGGTCGCCCGGTCCAGCAGTTCGGCCGCGGCGCGTGCGACTGCTTCCTCGTCCGGTCTGCGTCCTTCGCGTTCGGCCAGCACCTGGTGGACCCGGTCGAAGATCAGCTCACCCATGGGGACGGGAGAGGTGCGCAGGTGGCGCCAGGTCGCGGTGATCCAGCCGCCTTCACGGTGGTTGCGTACCCAGACACGGGAGATGTCGTAGGGGTCGTAGTGGACTTCCCAGAGCCTGCCGTCCGGACCGGCTCCGGAGGGCTGACGCCGGTAGGGGCCGAGTGCGCGGGCGTCGTAGGTGCGGTTGTTGATCCGCACGCCGCCGGATCCGATGACCCGCCGCTTGCGGGGCATGAGCTGGATGTACTCCTCCTGATCCAGGGCGACCGGCACGTATCCGGCCGCTGAGACCAGCGCGGCGTACTTCTCGTTCGGGCTCAGCGGACGGTCCGGCATCAGCGGGTCCCGCAGCCCGTCGTGCGGCCTCGTCTGCCAGACGGCCACAGCCCACTCCTGCAAGAGTTCCTGGAGTTCGTGGATGGACCAGGCCGCTTGCGCGGCAGGATCCTTGCCCCGCATCTCGGCGCTGCGGCCGGTGTAGCCGGCCACGTACTGGGCGAACATCGTCGAGACCGAGCCCAGCGTCCGCTCGATGTGCGGCTTGTCAGTCGGGGTGTCGGGGTGCGCGGGCTGGAACGAGATCCCCAAGTGGCGGCAGGCGTTGCGGAAGTTATCCGAGATGTATGCCTTGCCCCGGTCGCTCACCACCGTCTCCGGGACAATCACCGGCTTCGCGGCGGCCTTGGCGAGCCGCTCGTCCAGCGGCAGCAGCGAGGCGTAGGGCAGCACCGACCGGGACATGCGCAGTGCGTCCGACCAGCCGGGTCGCACCGGCTCCGGTGTCATCGCCCGTGCCAGCAGCAGGGCGGCGTCGACCGCCTTCGTCGACGGACGCAGCACAACTGCCGCCAGAGTTTTCGTCGCCAGGTCCACCAGCCCGGTCAGTTCGCAGCGGTCCACCGTCCCGTCGTCATGGACGACCAGCACGTCCAGCGGTGTGGAGTCGATCTCCATCACCTCGCCCGACCGTGCTGCCGCGAGCTGCCCGAACATCCGCTTCGGCTGCTTGCCCAGCGAGCGGCGGGTGCGGGCCGAGCCCAGCAGATGCCGTCCCGTTGAGACCGCCTGAAGCAGCCGGTAGAACGCGGCCCGCGACGGCAGCGTCACCGTCCCGACACCGTGCTCGTCCGCCAGGAGCCGTTCGACCTGGCGCCGCAGCACCTGCGCGGACACGGTCGCCTCGTCGGTCCGACTGTTCACGACCTTCTCGATCGCCGTCACTACCCGCGAATCGGCCCGGCCTGTCCCCGTGGAGGGCTTGACCAGCCGCCGGTCCACCAGCCCCGCCACCCCCTCGCGCTCGAAACGGGCGCGCAGCCGCTGGAGCGTGCTCAAGGCCACCTCCATGCCGGTCTCCCGGAGTTCGGCGAGTTTGGCCAGCTCCCGCTGGCGCACCGAGCGCACGTCCGGGTCGTACTCGGCTCTCACCGGCGTGCCGTGATCGGCATCCGGATGGCCCGTCATCAGCTCGGTCAGGTGCCGCTGCCACCACCGGACCCGCTCGGCCTCCTCCGCAGGCAGGCCATCCAGCACCCCCTCCTGCGGCAACGGCGGGCGGGAAGGACCCGTGCCGAGCACGCCGAACCCCTCGGAGGCCAGCAGATGGCCCAGCAGCACGACGCTCGCGCCCTGGGCATCGTCGACCAGCCGCACCGACGTCCCGTGCAGAGCGACGACGCTGTGCTCGCGCCCCTCGTAGCGGACCCGGTCACCCAGCGACAGAAGCCGCGGACGTGTCGGCATCGCTCTCCACCTCCCTCGCCGCGACGGGTGCCGGATGCACCACCGTCACCGCCGACAACCGCTCGCCCACCAGATCCACGGCCAGCTCCCGGCGCCAGAGCAGATGGAAGAGCACCGGCAGCACGGCGATCGGATCTCCGACCGCCCGGACCCCGGCAAGCAAGCCTTGCGGTTGGGCGAACACCGCCCGCAGACACTCCGCCACCGGCTCACGCCGTACCCGCGGATGCCGGTAGCCCGACAGCCAGCGCAGATTCGCCGCCAGTACTGGATCGATCACCCCGACCCGCTCGTAACCCCAGCCGACCCGGGCGCAGGCCACGGCCGTGGCCGCGAACTTCGCCGCGTCCTCCGGCTCGACCAACTCATCCGGACGCACGTCCAACACCACAGCCCTGCCGTCCCGACGGCGTACGAAATAGTCCGGCGTGTGCCTGATCCGCCGACGCCCGCCGCCGTAACGCCACGACAGCCGAAACGGCTGGGAAGCCACCCCGACCACCTCCGGCTCGGCATCCAGACGCATCAGGTGGCTGAGCTCCGCCCATGACTCGTAACCCACCAACTCCGCGCTGGTCACAGCCCAGTACCAGCCGGGGAAATTGCGCTGCCCCCGGTACGACGGAAACCCCCGAACCTGCCCGACAGCCTCGAAACGCACAGGCCACACCACCTCAAGCGGCCCGCCATGTGACTCACCCCGGCTGTCGACGTACTCCAGCCAGAAATCCCCTGCCTCCACCAGCCACCCCCACTCGGCGCGCTGACCAGCCGTAACGACCGTAGAAGGCAGAGCGAACCGCTGCCTCAGATTGCCCGAGACATCACACCGAATGCCCGAGATTGAGCGAGACGTGTGCCCAGATGCCTCACAAAGACCGGGACTGCCTCAACTGCACGGAGACGGGACACGTACCCCAGATCGCACCCCTATTGAGTGGCGTGGCGCACTTTTGCAAGCAGGCGCTTGCAATAGTTAGCAAGGGGTGTGCAGTATCGACGCATGGCATCACTCAACGTCGGCAATCTCGGTGAGTACCTGCGTGAGCAGCGGCGCAACGCGCAGCTCTCGCTCAGGCAGCTCGCCGACGCCGCCGGAGTGTCCAATCCGTATCTGAGCCAGATCGAGCGCGGCCTGCGCAAGCCGAGCGCCGACGTGCTGCAACAGGTGGCCAAAGCGCTGCGGATCTCCGCCGAGACGCTCTATGTCCGGGCCGGGATCCTCGACGAGAAGGAGCGGGACGAGCTGGAGACGCGCGCCGTCATCCTCGCCGACCCCTCCATCAACGAGCGGCAGAAGCAGGTCCTGTTGCAGATCTACGAGTCGTTCAGAAAAGAGAACGGCTTCGAGGTCTCGGAGTACGCGGACGACGTGGACGTCGCGGATGCCCTGGACATCGCGGATGACGCGGATGCCGCCCCCAAGGACGACCCCTCAAGCTGACCGACCTGTACGAGCCGACCACCGAGCTGTACGAGCTGACGCGAACCCGGGAGGACCATCGCCATGGCCATCAAGGACGACCTGCGCAACACCCTCACCGACACCACCCCCGCCTACTTCGTCGTCGGCACCGCCGACCTCGCGTTCCAGCAGGCGAAGAAGGTGCCGGGCGCCATCGAGCAGCTGCTCGCCGAGGCGCCGACCCGTATCGACGCCGTGCGCAACACCGACACCAAGGCCGTCCAGGACAAGGCTGTCGCCCGCGCCAAGGAGGCGCAGGAGACCCTTCAGGCCAGGGTCACCGAGCTGCTCGGCTCGTTCGACACCGACCTGAAGAAGCTGGGCGAGAGCGCGCAGGGCTTCGCCCTCAGCTCGGTCGGCGTGGCCGCCGAGTACGCCGTGAAGGCGCGCGAGAAGTACGAAGAGGTCGCCGAGCACGGCGAGCAGGCCGTGCGCACCTGGCGCGGCGAGGCCGCCGACGAGATCACCGAGCTGGCCGTGGCCGTCGAGCCGGACGCCCCCGAGAAGCCGGCCTCCGCCGAGTCGGGCACCTCGGCCTCCACCGGGCCGGCCTCCACCGAGCCGAAGGCCGCCGCCGCCCCGGCGAAGAAGCCGGCCGCCAAGAAGGCCCCGGCCCCCCGTAAGCCGGTGGCGAAGAAGACCACGCCGCCCGCCAAGTAGGCGCGCGGCGGATCGGTTGTCATGTGTAGGGCCGGGCACTCTCGAAGTGCCCGGCCCGTTCATCGGGTAGCGGGTACGGTGTCCGCGTACTCAAGAGCTTCGATGCCTTGCGGGGCTTGTACGCCTTGCGGGGCTTGTATGGCTTCAAGAGCCGAGACTGGTGGTGGACGTAGTGCTGATGCAGGGGTTCGCGAACTTCATGTGGCTGCTGTCGTTGGCGCTGATCGTCTTCAGCGGCTTCGCGCTCGTCGACGCGGCCATCCGGCGTGAGGACGCCTATCGCGCGGCGGACAAGAAGACCAAGCCGTTCTGGCTGATCATCCTCGGGCTCGCCTTCATCGTGAACCTGATCTTCAACATCCTGTCGTTCCTGCCGATCATCGGCCTCATCGCGACCATCGTCTACATGGTCGACGTGCGGCCCGCGGTGCGGCAGATCACCGGCGGCGGAGGCGGCGGACGCCGCGGCTCCAGCAGCGACGGTCCGTACGGGCCGTACAACGGCGGCCGCTGAGGCTCTCGCCGGCCGTGCGGCAGGGGCCGTCAGCGGTCCCGGTCGAGCAGCAGCACGGCCACGTCGTCGGTCAGATCCCCGCCGTTCAGCTCGCGCACCTCGTTCACCGCGGCCTCCAGGAGCTCGTCGCCCCGCAGGCCCGCGGCGATCTGGCGGCGCAGCATCTCCACCATGCCGTCCTGGCCGAGGCGCTGGTTGCCCTGGCCGATGCGCCCCTCGATCAGGCCGTCCGTGTAGAGCATCAGGCTCCACTTGCCGCCGAGCTCCACCTGGCGGCGCGGCCAGCGGGCGTTCGGCAGGAGTCCGAGCGCGGGGCCGTTGTTCTCGTACGGCAGGAGCTCGGCGAGGTGGCCGTCGCGCGCGATCAGCGGTGACGGGTGGCCCGCGAGGCAGAGCCCGGCGCGGCGGCCGTCGGGGGCGATGTCGACCGTGCAGAGCGTCGCGAAGATCTCGTCGTCGGCGCGCTCGTGCTCCAAGACCTTCTGCAGCGTGCTGAGCAGCTCGTCGCCGCACAGGCCCGCGAAGGTCAGCGTCCGCCAGGCGATGCGCAGCTCGACGCCGAGCGCCGCCTCGTCGGGGCCGTGGCCGCAGACGTCGCCGATCATGACGTGCACGGAGCCGTCGGGGGTGCGCACCGTGTCGTAGAAGTCGCCGCCGAGCAGCGCCCGTGAGCGCCCCGGGCGGTAGCGCGCGGCGAACCGCAGCGGTGAGCCGTCCAGGAGCGGCGTCGGCAGCAGACCGCGCTCCAGACGGGCGTTCTCCTGGGCCCGCAGACGCGACTCCGTCAGCTGGCGCTGGGCGGCGTCCGCGCGCTTGCGCTCCACGGCGTACCGGATGGCGCGGCTCAGGAGCCGCCCGTCCAGCTCGTCACGGAAGAGATAGTCCTGGGCGCCGACCCGCACGGCCTCCGCGCCGCCCTCGGTGTCGCCGCTCGCGGTGAGCGCGAGGACGGCGTGCCGGGGCGCGAGGCGCAGGACGTGCTTGAGCGTGGCGAGCTCGTCCGCCTCCTCTTCGGGGGTGGCGGCCGGGACGGCGAGGGCCAGGTCGAGCAGGATGCAGTGCACGTCGTCGGTGAGCAGCCGCTCGGCCTCGGTGAGGTTGCGGGCGGTGCGGACCCTGATGGGCTTGCCGGCGGAGTCGAGCATCTGGGGGACGCTCAGGGAGCCCACCGGGTCGTCCTCGATCACCAGGAGGCTGAGGCCGGGGCCGCTCGCCTGCTGGTCGGTGTCCCTGGGCGCCGGCACGGGGTCCAGGGCTTCCAGGGGTGCGGGTATGGGTTCGGGCGCCCGCACGGGAGCGGGCGTCGGCGTCGGCAGAGCGTGAGCCTGACCGCCTTCCGCGGCCGGGATCGCCCTCTGCCGCGGTATGGGTACGGGCATGGCTTCGGTTTCCTTCCCTCCCCCCGAGGGCATGGTGGATCGACGGTCGAACGCTCCACCGACAGGGGACCATAGCGTTAGCCGAGGCCCGATTGGAATGGCGCGCGAAAAACAGCCACCGTCATATGCCGCAACAAGGACCGCAATTGGGCACTACGGCCTCCGGCAGGGATGACGAACATCACGCCCGGAGGGTTGAGAGGCGGGCCGAGGGTGCGGTGGGTCACATGACGTACGGCACAGAGCGGGCGCCGGGCCCCAAAGGGCTGCTTCGGGAGGCTGAAACCCCTACTTGTCGGGCCCCGAACCTTCTACTTGCCGGGTCCCGCACCTGCTACTTGTCGGGCCCTGAACCCCTACTTGTCGGGCCGCACGACCCCGAGGATCTTCATCGAGCCCGCGCCCGCGACGGTGACATCGCGCCCCGGCCGCGGCGCGTGCACGATCGCTCCGTCACCCACGTACATCCCGACGTGGCTGGCGTCCGCGTGGTAGATGATCAGGTCGCCGGGGCGCATGTTCTTGATGTCGATGCGCGGCAGTTGCTTCCACTGCTCCTGTGACGTGCGCGGGATGCCCTTGCCCGCGGCGGCCCATGCCTTGGACGTGAGTCCGGAGCAGTCGTACGAGGACGGGCCCTCGGCGCCCCAGACGTACGGCTTGCCGATCTGCGCGGTGGCGAACTCGATGGCCTTCTTGCCGGGGCCGCTCGCCTTGCCCTTGATGTCCTTCAGGACACCTGAACTCACCCACGCCGACTGCTTCTTGAGCTGGGCCTCCTCCTCGAGCTTCCGGAGCCGTTCGAGCTCCTTCTTCTCGAGCTTGGACTCCATCTCCTCGGCGGCCTCGATCTTCTTCTTGATCTTCTTCTTCGACTCGGCCTTCGCCTTGCGGTTGGCTTCCAGCTTCTTCCACTGGGCGGTGGCGTCCTTGGCGTAGATCCGCAGGTCTTCCTGCGTCCGCTCCATCTCCGTCATCATGCCCTTGGTGGCCTTGTGGCCCTGCCGCATCCGCCCGGCTCCGTCGAGGAACTCCTGGGGGTCGTCGCTCAGCATCAGCCGGGCCTCGGAGGACATCCCGCCGCTGCGGTACTGGGCGCGGGCGGCGGCGCCCGCGCGGGACTTGAGCTTGTCCAGCTTCTGCTGGCCCTCGGTGATGGACCGGGCGAGCTTCACGATCTGCTTGGACTGCTTCTCGCTCTTCTCCTCCGCCGCGTTGTACGCGTCCGTGGCGACGCCCGCGTCGTGGTAGAGCTTCTCGATCTCCTTGCGCAGGTCCTCAAGGGACTTGGCCTTGCCGGGCGTTGGCTTCGCCGGACTCGCGTGGGCCGTGCCCGGTGCGCCGAGCACCGCTGCCGCGCAGATCAGCGCCAGGCCGGCCACAGTCGAACTCCGCTTGCCGGTCACGTCCGCCTCCCCAGAGCTGATTTACCGTCAGTAACTTACGGGTGCCCCGGGGATGGTGCCACGCCGACGCGCAATGCGACAGGGCACAGCAACAACTCCGATCCCCACCCGCCCCATGTGACGAACGGCACGCGTAGATCGTTCCCTTCGCGGCGCGCCGCACGCGGAGTTCACCCGGCGCCGCCTCGCGAATTCACCCGTAGGCACCCCGCGCGTTCACCCCTGACGCGGCGCCAACGCTCCCCACGGAACCGTCACTTCACCCTGCCGCCAGCGCGCGGCGCGGTCCGCAACCGGCCAGTCCGCCGCCAGGTCCCGCACCGCCCGCATCCACCGCTGCCGCGCGCCGTAAGAGGCGTAGGGGGCTGCGGCGGCCCAGGCGCGGTCGAAGTCGCGCAGGAACGCGTGCACCGGCTCGCCCGGCACGTTCCGGTGGATCAGCGCCTTGGGCAGGCGCTCGGCGAGGTCGGACGGCCGGTCCAGCGAACCGAGGCGGGTCGCGAAGGTCACCGTGCGCGGTCCTTCGGGCCCGAGCGCGACCCAGACGTGCCGCCGCCCGATCTCGTCGCACGTCCCCTCCACGAGCAGCCCACCGGGCGCGAGCCGCCCGCACAGGCGTTCCCACACGGCGGCGACCTGTTCCTCGTCGTACTGCCGGAGCACGTTCGCGGCCCGGATCAGCGTGGGTCTCCCCGGCAGCGGGATCTCGAAGCCGCCGTGCCGGAAGGACAGCCCTTCCCTCTCGTACGGCTTCGCGGCCGCGACCCGCGCCGGATCGATCTCGACGCCGACCACGCGCGCGTGCGGGGCGGCGGTTCTCAGCCGCAGGAGCAGCTCGACGGCGGTCCAGGGCGCGGCCCCGTAGCCGAGGTCGACGGCGAGGGGATCGGTGGAGCGGCGCAGCTCGGCGCCGTGCGTGGCGGCGATCCAGCGGTCCATGCGACGCAGGCGGTTGGGGTTGGTGGTCCCGCGCGTCACCGTTCCCACGGGGCGGGAAGGGGTGCGGGAGGCCATGGGGGAAAGGGTATGCGCCCTGGTGGCGGGGTACGCGACCGAGCCGGGTGCGCTCGCCGTGCGCTGGCCGTGCGCTGGCCGTGCGCTCACCGGTTGAGCCTTGGCCGGTAATGATTTGGCAAACAGGAAATGGAGCGGCTCCTTCCGATGTTCTCCCACTGGAGGACCGTGCACGCCCTCCCGCAAGCCATGCCCGCGCGCGCACAAGGAGGACCGCCACGTGAGCCAGTACGTGACCAGGCTCGGCCGTCGCTCGCCGGCAGCGCCCAGCAGGCTGCGGATCCCCGGCACCCACCGGCGCCCCCGCCGGGTGGCCATGCTCAGCGTGCACACCTCCCCGCTGCACCAGCCGGGCACGGGCGACGCGGGCGGCATGAACGTCTACATCGTGGAGCTGGCCAAGCGCCTGGCCGCCATCAACATCGAGGTCGAGATCTTCACGCGCTCGACGACGGGCGCGCTGCCGCCCTCCGTCGAACTGGCCCCCGGCGTCCTCGTGCGCCACGTCGACGCGGGTCCGTACGAAGGCCTGGCGAAGGAGGAGCTGCCCGCCCAGCTCTGTGCCTTCACGCACGGTGTGATGCAGGCGTGGGCGGGCCACCGTCCGGGCCACTACGACCTGGTCCACTCCCACTACTGGCTCAGCGGCCATGTCGGCTGGCTCGCCGCCGAACGCTGGGGCGTGCCGCTGGTGCACGCCATGCACACGATGGCCAAGGTCAAGAACGCGGCGCTCGCGGCGGGCGACACCCCCGAGCCGGCGGCGCGCGTGATCGGCGAGACGCAGATCGTGCGGGCGGCCGACCGGCTGATCGCCAACACCTCCGAAGAGGCCGACGAGCTCGTACGGCACTACGAGGCCGAGGCCGGCAAGGTCGCCGTCGTCCACCCCGGCGTGAACCTCGACCGCTTCCGGCCCGCCGACGGCCGCGCGGCGGCCCGCCACCGCCTCGGCCTTCCGCAGGACGCGCTCGTCCCGCTCTTCGCGGGCCGCATCCAGCCCCTGAAGGCGCCGGACGTCCTGCTCCGCGCGGTGGCCGTCCTCCTCGACCAGCGCCCCGAGCTCCGTTCGAACATCGTCGTCCCCGTGGTGGGCGGCCCGAGCGGCAGCGGTCTCGCGAAGCCGGAGGGGCTGCAGAAGCTGGCCGCGCGCCTCGGCATCGCGGACGTCGTCCGTTTCCAGCCGCCGGTGGGCCAGGAGCAGCTCGCGGACTGGTTCAGGGCGGCCTCGGTCCTGGTGATGCCGTCGTACAGCGAGTCGTTCGGGCTCGTGGCCATCGAGGCCCAGGCGGCGGGCACTCCGGTCCTCGCGGCGTCGGTGGGCGGTCTGCCGGTCGCCGTACGCGACGGGGTCACGGGCTTCCTGATGGACGGCCACGAACCGGCCCACTACGCGCGCGTGCTGCGCGACTTCGCCGAGACCCCGCACCTCGCGGACCGGATGGGTGAGGCCGCCGCGCTGCACGCGGAGTCCTTCGGCTGGGACACGGCCGCTTCGGCCACGGCGGACGTGTACACGGCGGCCGTGCACGAGCACAGGCGTCGCGTACGCTCGCATCATGGCTGATGAGGCGGGCGCGGCGGAGATCATCGAGGGGACGCTGACGGAGGCGGACCTGGAGTGGGAGAGCCCGGAGCCGGGCTCGTACGTGGTGACGCTCCCCGGCACGCGCAAACTGTCGACGACCCTCTCCGTGAAGCTCGGCAAGCACGCGCTGTCGCTGACGGCGTTCGTGATCAGGCACCCCGAGGAGAACCACGACGCGGTGCACCGCTGGCTCCTCGAGCGCAACCTCCGCCTGTACGGCGTGAGTTACGCGATCGACTCCCTCGGCGACATCTACCTCACCGGAAAGCTCCCGCTCTCGGCGGTCACCCCGGACGAGCTCGACCGTCTGCTCGGCTCGGTCCTGGAGAACGCGGACGGCTCCTTCAACACGCTCCTGGAGCTGGGATTCGCGTCGGCGATCCGCAAGGAGTACGCGTGGCGGGTGTCGCGGGGCGAGTCCACGCGCAACCTGGACGCGTTCACTCACCTGACCCAGCCGCGCAGGACTGACGCGGGCTGACACGGGCTGACGCGGGCTGAGGCGGGCTGGCACCGGAGAGCCAAGAGGCTTAGCGCGACTCCTTCCCCGTAGGGGGCACCCATGGCATGCTCGCGCCCATCGCAGACGTGAATGGCGTTCACATCCATGGAAGGTGGCGGCGGGCATGGGCAGGGGCATGGGCATGGGCATGGAACACCCCAGCAGACGTGGCGTACTCGGCGGCGCGATGGTCGTGGCGGTGGTCACCGCGAGCGGTGGGTCGACACAGGCACACGCGGGAGCAGGCGAAACCCCCCTTCTCTGGGGGGAGTTCAAGGCAACCCCGTACACGCACCCCCAGGTCCCCTACGTAGCCCGCGCAGGCGCCCACTGCGGCACCCGCCGCCTCCCTCGCCCCAAGGTGGTCGCGAACGTAAGGGACTACGGAGCGAGGCCGGACGGCACGCAGGACGCGGCCCCGGCGATCAACCGCGCCCTGGCGGACGCGGGAGCGAGGGGCGGCGGCGCGGTCGTCATCCCGCCCGGCGACTACCGCATCGACGACATCATCCGCATCGCCCACGACAACGTGGTGCTCCGCGGGGCGGGCAGTGCCCGCACCACCCTCCACGCGACGAAGAGCCTCACGGAACTGATCGGCCCGTACGGCTCCCGGTACGGCGGCGACAAGTCCAGCTGGTCCTGGGCGGGCGGCCTCATCTGGCTCTGCCCGCAGTCACGTTGGGAGTCGCTGACGACGGCCATCAGGGCGAAGGAGTGGCCTTTCGAGGGCTGGACGGGCAACAAACGCGACGCATGGCAGACGCTCACGACCACGGCCCCCGCGCGCCGGGGCGACCGCGCCCTGAGGGTCACGGACCCCTCCCGCCTCCACAAGGGCGACCTGGTGCTGCTGCGCCTCGCGGACGACGCGGACCACACGCTCCTGGAGCACATGGCGGGCGGGGGCGATGGCCCGGAGGCGTACACCTGGGACGACAAGACGAAGCTCACGTCGTACGTCCCCTATGAGTGGCCGGTGCGGATCACTTCGGTAAACAAAAGCACGGTCACCCTGGAGCGGCCGCTTCCGTTGGACGTACGCGAGGAGTGGGGCCCGCGCCTGACGACGCACGTAACGGCACTCACGGGCGCGGGAGTCGAAGCACTGACCCTCGAAGCAGTCGAGAAGCCCCAGTCCCCGCACCTCCTGGACAAGGGCTACAACGGGGTCACGTTCCAGTGCGCGTACGACTGCTGGGCGGACGACATCGTGGTCCGGCACGTGGACAACGGCTTCGGCCTGGTCAGCGCATCGGCCTGCACCCTGCGCCGCACACGTGTCACCGGCCGGGGTGCGCACCACCCGTACTTCTGCCGGGAGGGTTCGCACGACAACCTGACGGAGGACTTCCGCATAGACCGGCGCACGACCCCGGCGCCCTCGGACACCCAGCTCCACGGCATCAACGTAGAGGGCCTGTCCTCCTACAACGTCTGGTCCCGGGGCGAGATGGAGATGGGCACGTTCGACAGCCACAGGGGCATGCCCTTCGCGAACGTCCGCACGGACATCACGGTCGAGAACAACGGCCGCCACGGAGGAGACACCAGCGCGGGCCCCCTCTTCGGAGCCCGCTTCACCCACTGGAACATCCGCGTCACCAACGAGCGGGCGGGCCTGGTAAAGATCGACGGCCTGGCCCCGTACAGCGCCACGGTGGGCATCAACGAGGTCCGCGAGTTCGACCAGATCGACGTACCGGACTTCTCCGGAGACCTGCACGCACGCCTGGAGCTCTACGGCACGACGAACGCGGTACGCCCACGGAACCTGTACGAGGCCCAGCGGGACCTGTAGTCCTCACCGCCTTGGCGAGCTCGCCCGGGGGATCTCGGACGCGGGCGGTCCGTGAGGTTGACCCTTCGGCCGTGCGAGAGCCCCGGCCCGCGCCATAGGCGCGGGCCGGGGCGTGATCGTCCTGCTTACTTCTTCTTGCCCTGGTTCTTGACCGCCTCGATGGCCGCCTTCGCCGCGTCGGGGTCGAGGTACGTGCCTCCGGCCTTCAGCGGCTTGAACTCGGCGTCCAGTTCGTACGACAGCGGGATGCCCGTCGGGATGTTCAGGCCCGCGATGTCCTCGTCCGAGATGCCGTCCAGGTGCTTGACCAGGGCGCGCAGCGAGTTGCCGTGGGCCGCTACCAGGACCGTCCTGCCGGTCAGGAGGTCCGGGACGATGCCGTCGAACCAGTACGGGAGCATCCGGACCACGACGTCCTTGAGGCACTCCGTCTGCGGGCGCAGCTCCGGCGGGAGCGTCGCGTAACGCGGGTCCTCGAACTGCGAGTACTCCGCGTCGCGGTCGAGCGCCGGCGGCGGGGTGTCGTACGAGCGGCGCCAGAGCATGAACTGCTCCTCGCCGAACTCGGCGAGCGTCTGCGCCTTGTCCTTGCCCTGCAGCGCGCCGTAGTGCCGCTCGTTCAGGCGCCAGCTGCGGTGGACCGGGATCCAGAGGCGGTCGGCGGACTCCAGGGAGAGCTGGGCGGTGCGGATCGCGCGCTTCTGGAGGGACGTGTGGACCACGTCGGGGAGCAGCCCGGCGTCCTTGAGCAGCTCGCCGCCCCGCGTCGCCTCCTTCTCGCCCTTCGCGGTGAGGTTGACGTCCACCCAGCCGGTGAACAGGTTCTTCTCGTTCCACTCGCTCTCGCCGTGGCGGAGGAGGATCAGCTTGTACGGTGCGTCGGCCATGCCCCTGAGCGTAATCGAACCGCCGGGTGCCCCGCGCGTCCGCCCGCGGCCCGGACAGGGCGGCCGTGAGGGCGGCGTCAGTTGACGGGTTCTGCCAATCCACTGGCTCTTCCGGGTCAGTGCGTCGTAATGTTCGAGCATCGGTAGAGACACTTACATTTCGACGCTGCGACGCTGCGACGCTGCGGCGCTGCGGCGTTACGGCACTCGTACCTCGGCGCGCTCATGCGTCGGCACTCACCTGCCCGTCAGATCCTGTGGGGGGACCCCTATGCCACTCGCCGCCCTGAGACGCGCCGCCAAGGAGTCCGTCTCCGGTCTTCCCCGCGAGTTCTGGTGGCTGTGGATCAGCACCCTCGTCAACCGCCTCGGCGCCTTCGTCGCCACCTTCATGGCGCTCTATCTGACCCTCGACCGCGGCTACTCCGCGACGTACGCCGGTCTAGTCGCCGCCCTGCACGGACTCGGCGGAGTCGTCTCCTCGCTCGGCGCGGGCGTGATGACCGACCGGCTCGGGCGGCGGCCCACCCTCCTCATCGCCCAGGCGTCCACCGCGCTCTCCGTGGCCCTCCTCGGCTTCATGAAGGACCCCCTGGCCATCGCGGCCGTCGCCTTCCTCGTCGGCATGGCGAGCAACGCGTCCCGGCCCGCCGTGCAGGCGATGATGGCCGACATCGTCCGCCCCGAGGACCGGGTGCGGGCCTTCTCGCTCAACTACTGGGCCATCAACCTCGGGTTCGCGATCTCGTCCGCGGGCGCGGGCTTCATCGCCGAGTTCAGCTACCTCGCCGGGTTCCTCATCGAAGCCGTGATGACCATGGTCTGCGCCATCGTCGTCTTCATGAAGCTGCCGGAGTCGCGGCCGGTGCGGACCGCCCTGGAGAAGGAGTCGGATCCGGAGGTCGGGCTGGGGACCGTCCTGCGTGACGGGCGCTTCATGGGTGTGGTCGGGCTCTCGTTCCTCATCGCGCTGATCTTCATGCAGGGCTCCGTGGGGCTGCCCGTCGCCATGGGAGAGGCCGGGTTCACACCCGCCGACTACGGAGTGGCCATCGCCGTCAACGGCGTACTGATCGTCGCCCTACAGATCCCCGTCACCCGGTTCATCGAACACCGCGACCCGCAGCGGCTCCTTGTCATCTCCGCGCTGCTCGCCGGCTACGGCTTCGGCCTCACCGCCTTCGCCGGGTCCATCGGCGTCTTCGCCCTGACCGTGTGCGTCTGGACCCTCGCCGAGATCGTCAACGCCCCCACTCAGACCGGCCTCGTCGTACGCCTCTCGCCGACCCACGGCAGGGGCCGCTACCAGGGCATGTACACCCTGTCGTGGGCCGTGGCCTCGCTCGTCGCCCCGCTGATGTCCGGCTTCGTCATCGACCGCTTCGGGGCCCAGTGGCTCTGGGCCACCTGCGCGGTCATCGGAACGGTCGCCGCCCTCGGCTACTGGTCGCTGATGCGGGGGCTGCCCGCCGAGGGGGAGACGGTGGAAACGGTCGCCGTGCCGGCGGCTCCCGCGTCCGGCGAGGCCGCCGATCTTCCCGCCCGCGCATAGGGGCGGCGCCGCTGCCCGCCCGTCAACACCCGCGCGCGTGTGCGCCGTTGCTGCGCCCCTCCCAGTGGGCATGGAATGGGCATCAGGCAGTACGCCTTCGAGGAGGAGACCCATGGCCGAGTCCCCCAAGACCGAAACCGCCCCCGGGCAGCCGGCGAAGACGCCCGGCCTGCCCGAGCTCGTGCTCCTTGGCTCCTGCGGCTGCGGCTCGGGCTGCGGCTGCGGCTGCCAGTCGGGCGGACCGTGCCAGTGCGGCGGCTGCTGCGGCTGAGCCGCCACCGCTCCCAGCACACAAGGGTGTGCCCCGCACCAGCGGCGGGGCACACCCTCACGCAGCGGGTCCGATGCGAAGGTCAGGCCCCCTCCACCGGCGCCCCCGTCACCTTTCCTCGTGCGCCCCTCGCACTGCTCGGCGCCGGGGCGCCTCCCAGGCTTCGGAGCGCTGTGCCGGACTCCGTCCGGCGGTGGGGGTCCGGGGCCGGTGTGAGGGGCCGGCCTCCCACTGGCGGAGTCCGGGTCGGTGCGGGGGCCAGGCCCCCACCACCAGCGGAGCCCGGTCCGATGCGAAGGTCAGGCCCCCTCCACCGGCGCCCCCGTCACCTTTCCTCGTGCGCCCCTCGCACTGCTCGGCGCCGGGGCGCCTCCCAGGCTTCGGAGCGCTGTGCCGGACTCCGTCCGGCGGTGGGGGTCCGGGGCCGGTGTGAGGGGCCGGCCTCCCACTGGCGGAGTCCGGGTCGGTGCGGGGGCCAGGCCCCCACCACCAGCGGAGCCCGGTCCGATGCGAAGGTCAGGCCCCCTCCACCGGCGCCCCCGTCTGCTGCATCTCGTCCGCGTGTTCGCCCGTCACCAAGTACACGACCCTCTTCGCCACCGATACCGCGTGGTCCGCGAAGCGCTCGTAGTAGCGGCCCAGGAGCGTCACGTCCACGGCCGTTTCGATGCCGTGCTTCCAGCGGTCGTCCATCAGGTGCTGGAAGAGCGTCCGGTGCAGCAGGTCCATCTCGTCGTCGTCCTGCTCCAGCTGGAGGGCCAGGTCGACGTCCTTCGTGATGATGACCTCGGCCGCCTTGGCCATGAGGCGCTGCGCCAGCTGACCCATCTCCAGGATCGTCGCGTGCAGATCCTGCGGAACGGCCGACGCCGGGAAGCGCAGGCGGGTCAGCTTGCCGACGTGCTGGGCAAGGTCGCCCGAGCGCTCCAGGTCGGCGCTCATCCGCAGCGAGGTGACGACGATGCGCAGATCGGTGGCGACCGGCTGCTGCCGCGCGAGGAGGGCTATCGCGCGCGCCTCCAGCTCGTGCTGCAGATCGTCGACCTTCTGGTCGGCGGCGATCACGCTCTCCGCCATCTTCAGGTCGGCGTCGAGCATGGCCGTGGTGGCGCGCCCGATCGCGGACCCGACAAGGCGGGCCATCTCGACCAGGCCTTCGCCGATCGAGTCAAGTTCCTCGTGGTACGCGTCCCGCATGTGGATGTCCCTCTCTAGTACGTCCCGGGGGGTGACCCCCACGCTCCCACGGTGCGGCTCGGACGCGTCCGTTTCCGGCACCCCGAATGAACCGTCCCTGTCACCGAGGTGAACTGTGGGCGACGGGCAGCGCCACGCCGGGAGCCGCACCGGCACGGGCCGGAGCAACCCGTTCGGCCGAAGTGAACCAACCCCGTCCCCTCGGTGAACTCTGGGCGACGAGTGTTCGAGCGGGCCCCCGTATGGCTGTGGCCCGTGCGTAAAGGGCGCATAACCTGGAGGCATGGACGTGAACGCGGCGGTCGCCGCAGCGGCAGCGATCGCCGGGGTGTGCACCGGTGTCATCGCCATGCTGGCGTTCCGCTGGAGCGAGCGCGACCTGAAACGCCCCACCCGGACCTCCCTGCACACCGACCCCGTACTGCCACCGGGCGTCGACACCGTACTCTCCGTGCTCCGCTCGTCCGCCGTCGTCCTCGACGAGGCGGACAGCGTCGTCAAGGCGAGCTCGGCCGCGTACGCCCTCGGGCTCGTCCGCGGCGGCAAGCTCGCCGTGGAGCCCATGCTCCAGATGGCACGCGACACCCGCCGTGACGGCGAGATACGCCAGGTCGAGCTGGACCTGCCACGCCGCGGCACCGGCCGGGGCGACGCCCTCGCCGTCTCCGCACGCGTGGCCCCCCTCGGCTCCCGCCTGGTCCTGCTCCTCGTGGAGGACCTCACCGAGGCCCGCCGCATCGAGGCCGTACGACGCGACTTCGTCGCGAACGTGAGCCATGAGCTCAAGACCCCGGTGGGGGCACTCTCCCTGCTCTCCGAGGCCGTCATGGACGCCTCCGACGAGCCCGAGGCGGTCGAACGCTTCGCGGGCCGCATGCAGATCGAGGCGACCCGCCTGACCAGCCTCGTCCAGGAACTCATCGACCTCTCCCGGGTCCAGAACGACGACCCCTTGGAGGACGCCGAACCCGTCCGTGTCGATGAACTGGTGGCGGAGGCGATCGACCGCAGCCGTCACCAGGCCTCCCACAAGCAGATCACCATGGCCGCGGGCGGCACCGCCGACCTGCAGATATGGGGCAACCGGGGCCAGCTGGCCGCGGCACTCGGCAACCTCGTCGAGAACGCCGTGAACTACTCGCCCGCCCGCACCCGCGTGGGCATAGCGGCCCGCCGGGTCAGCGCACCCGGGGGAGACCTCATCGAGGTGGCCGTCACCGACCAGGGGATCGGCATCTCGGACAAGGACAAGGAGCGCATCTTCGAGCGCTTCTACCGAGTGGACCCGGCCCGCTCCCGGGCCACCGGCGGCACCGGCCTCGGCCTCGCCATCGTCAAACACGTGGCCGCCTCGCACGGCGGGGAGGTCACCGTGTGGAGCTCCGAGGGACAGGGCTCCACCTTCACGCTGCGGCTGCCCGAAGCAGCCGCGCACCGCGACCGCGGATCCGGTCACCGCGGAGACGGCAGCGAAGCCGACACCGCACGGCCCGAAGAGACCACTTCGTACGAACCCATTCCTGCCCCGGAGGTCCTTCCGTGACCCGAGTGCTCGTCGTAGAGGACGAGGAGTCCTTCTCCGACGCCCTGTCCTACATGCTTCGCAAAGAGGGCTTCGAGGTCGCCATCGCGGCCACCGGCCCGGACGGACTCGACGAGTTCGAGCGCAACGGCGCCGACCTCGTCCTGCTCGACCTGATGCTGCCGGGCCTGCCCGGCACGGAGGTCTGCCGCCAGCTGCGCGGCCGCTCCAACGTCCCGGTGATCATGGTCACCGCCAAGGACAGCGAGATCGACAAGGTGGTCGGACTCGAAATAGGGGCCGACGACTACGTGACGAAGCCCTTCTCGTCCCGTGAGCTCGTGGCCCGCATCCGCGCGGTCCTGCGCCGCCGCGGCGAGCCCGAGGAGGTCGCGCCGCAGGCCCTGGAGGCGGGCCCGGTCCGTATGGACGTGGACCGGCACGTCGTCACGGTCTCCGGCTCCAAGGTCGACCTGCCCCTCAAGGAGTTCGACCTCCTGGAGATGCTCCTGCGCAACGCGGGCCGCGTCCTGACCCGCATGCAGCTCATCGACCGCGTCTGGGGCGCGGACTACGTGGGAGACACCAAGACCCTCGACGTCCACGTCAAGCGCCTGCGCGCCAAGATCGAGCCCGACCCCGGCGCCCCGCGCTACCTGGTCACGGTGCGCGGCCTCGGCTACAAGTTCGAGCCGTAGACGGCTCCTCAGTAGAAGCCACGCGAAAGGGGCGGGAACCCGGCACCGGGTTCCCGCCCCTTCCGCGCATACGGCGATGCGTACGTAAGGCGATGCGTACGTACGTCGATCAGTGCTCGACGGCGTCGCCCGCACCGTGCGACTGCGTGCCGCCACCGGCCGGCGACGAGGCCGCACCGGACGGCTCGGTGTTCGCACCGTCGGCGGGCGTGCCCGAGGGGTTCGTGGAGGGCGAGCCCGACGGGTCGGCCGAGGCGCTGCCGGACGGCTTCGACGAAGCGCCCGAGCCCGGGGCCTTCGGCACCTCGGTCGGGCCCCACTTCTTGAAGTAGCTCTCGGCCGGCACGACGAAGGTCTGCATCTTCACGTCGCCGGTCTTGCTGAAGGCGAAGGTGACCGGCTGCGCGTTGCCGTCCTTGACGGCCTCGCGGCTGCTGGGCAGGACGGCGGAGGCGTTGTCCTTGCCGCCGATGATGACCGAGCCGCCCGCGGGGATGGTCAGCGGACCGCCGCGCTTGGAGACCTTGTCGTCCTTGGCGGGCGTGATCTTGGCCTTCTTGCCGGTGCCGTCGACCGCGATCTCTTCCAGCTTCTGGTCGGTGCTGCCGTTGTTGAAGATCGTGGCGGCGATGACCGCGGGGCCGGTCGACTTCAGATCCGGCTGGGTGATCACCATGGCGTTCTGGATCTTGATGTCGCCGACGGTGATCGCGGCGTTGTCCGGCTTGATCTCGTGCGTCTGGGCGTTGTTACCGGCGCCGCACGCGGCGAGCGACGCGAGCGAGAACGCGATGGCGGTGGCGGCGATGGCGCCACGTCGAAGGCTGCGGCTCACGGCGGCGGCAACTCCTTGAACGAGGGCGGAACGGGGGGGCGGGCGGCCGTAAAGCCGCCCTAAGTGTGTGTCAGCGGGCTTAGGTTACCGAGCCGTTCCCGCACCACCGCACCCGACCCGCCCCTACGGGTGGTGAGCCGTTCTCCCACGGCTCGTGTCCCGACATGCACGCCCCTGCCGTCACGTCCTCGACATTGACCTCTCGTTCACCATTCACTTAAGTGCCGTCAAGTGTCGTCACGGCTCCTCCTGCGGATTTCCGGTAAGGAATGCATGGCGGTCCGGGGAAGTCCGGGGAATTGATCACCGGGGGCGCTTGATCAATTTCGGATTCATGTCGAACAGGAGCCCGCACGTCACTCCGGTCGCCGAACGGAGTAGCGGAAGTTCACCGCTCGGAACCCGGCAAAACGGGACGTTCGGCCTCGTGGAGCGCTCTCGGAGGGGGCGTGACGGGCGCGTTTCCGCTTCCCCGAAGAGCCGCTCCCACCTGCGAATACCTCGCTCCACTAGCCCTTCGCAGCACGTTCCTGTTGCTGTTGTCAAGCCCCGAGATATGCCCTGACCTGCGAAAACGCCATTCAGAAGAGGCGGTTCTCGTGTTAGGATGGATAGCCACGGAAGGGGTACCTGTCACATGACGTTCAAGGTTGGCGACACCGTGGTCTATCCCCATCACGGGGCCGCGCTGATCGAGGCCATTGAGACTCGCCAGATCAAAGGCGTGGACAAGACCTACTTGGTGCTGAAGGTCGCCCAGGGCGACCTGACGGTACGTGTGCCTGCGGACAATGCGGAGTTCGTCGGCGTGCGTGATGTGGTCGGTCAGGACGGGCTCGACCGGGTCTTCGAAGTACTGCGCGCGCCGTACGCCGAAGAGCCGACGAACTGGTCCCGTCGCTACAAGGCAAATCTCGAGAAACTCGCTTCGGGCGATGTCATCAAGGTCGCGGAAGTCGTGCGTGACCTGTGGCGTCGTGAGCGTGAGCGCGGACTGTCCGCGGGCGAGAAGCGCATGCTCGCCAAGGCTCGCCAGATCCTGGTGAGCGAGCTCGCCCTCGCGGAGAACACGAACGAGGACAAGGCCGAGGCCCTGCTTGACGAGGTCCTCGCGTCCTGATCGCGTCCTGACACAGGCACACGTCTTGGCGCCATGAAATGCCGCGGTGCCCGCTGACCCTCAATGGTGTCGCCGGGCGCTGCGGCATGTTCGTACCCGGACGAAATCCTTGAGGGACGCCATCCTGAAGCGTCCATCCCTGATGCGCGTCATCCCTGAAGCGTGAGTGCCGGGCTCGGGCAGCTGGCTCGACCAGATGTCACGGAAGGGTCCGGTCAAAAGGCCCGCGCCCGGCGTCGCTGTGGCCATACCCACGTCGGCCGAGCACACAAACCTGAACGGAAGCGATGTCTGAGGAATCCCGCACCGCGGTCGTGATCCCCGCCGCCGGACGCGGCGTGCGGCTGGGCCCGGGCGCCCCCAAGGCGCTCCGCGCGCTGAACGGCACGCCCATGCTCATCCACGCCGTACGGGCCATGGCGGCATCCCGCGCCGTCTCGCTCGTCGTCGTCGTGGCCCCGCCGGAGGGCGCCGCCGAGGTCAAGTCACTCCTCGCCGACCATGCGCTGCCCGAGCGCACCGACTTCGTCGTGGTCCCCGGCGGCGAAACCCGCCAGGAGTCCGTGAAGCTCGGTCTCGACGCCCTGCCGGACGGCATCGGCGTCGTCCTGGTGCACGACGCCGCCCGTCCGCTGGTGCCCGTCGACACCGTCGACGGCGTCATCGAGGCCGTACGCGACGGCGCCCCCGCCGTCGTCCCCGCGCTGCCCGTGACCGACACCGTCAAGCAGGTCGAGCCCGGGGACCCCAAGGAGCCCGGCCGGCCCGAGCCCGTGGTCGCCACACCCGAGCGGGCCCGCCTGCGCGCCGTGCAGACCCCGCAGGGCTTCGACCGCGACATCCTCGTCCGCGCCCACGAGACGGTCACCGAGAACGTCACGGACGACGCCGGCATGGTCGAGCAGCTCGGCCTCCAGGTCGTCGTCGTACCCGGCCACGAGGAGGCCTTCAAGGTCACGCGGCCCCTCGACCTCGTCCTCGCCGAGGCCGTGCTCGCCCGCAGGAGGGCCAACGATGGCTTCTGAGCAGCAGCCGCGCATGACGCTCCCGCAGGTCGGCATCGGCACCGACGTGCATGCCTTCGAGGAAGGCCGCGAGCTGTGGTGTGCCGGGCTCCTCTGGGAGGGCGAGAGCGCGGGCCTCGCCGGGCACTCCGACGGGGACGTCGCCGCGCACGCCGCCTGCGACGCCCTGTTCTCCGCGGCCGGCATCGGCGACCTCGGCGCGCACTTCGGCACCGGCAGGCCCCAGTGGTCCGGCGCCTCCGGTGTGACGCTGCTCGCGGAGGCGGCCAGGATCGTGCGCGCCGAAGGCTTCGAGATCGGCAACATCGCCGTCCAGGTCATCGGCGTACGCCCCAAGGTCGGCAAGCGGCGGGACGAGGCGCAGAAGACGCTGAGCGCCGCCGCCGGCGCCCCCGTCGCGGTGTCCGGCACGACGACGGACGGGCTCGGCCTCACCGGCCGCGCCGAGGGCCTCGCCGCGATCGCGACGGCACTGGTCGTGCGGACGGGCTGACAGCGGCGGCGGTGCGGGCGAAATGCCGCTGGGACGGGGCGCGTTGGAGGAGTATCGGGAGCGCACCCGACAGCAGCACAGCGTCAGCCAGCGACGTACGAGAGAGGCGCCCTATGCCCGCCGAACTGTCCGACAAGCTCAAGGCCCTGCTCGACACCCCCGTGTTCGTCTCCGTCGCCACCATCCAGCCCGACGGCAGCCCCCAGGTCTCACCGGTCTGGGTGAAGCGCGACGGCGACGACCTGCTCTTCTCCACCACGATCGACCGCCGCAAGGCGAAGAACCTGCGCCGCGACCCCCGCGTCACGGTGCTCCTCCAGCCCTTCGACGCCCCGTACACCTACGCCGAGATCCGCGGCGAGGTGACGATGACCACCGAGGGCGGGCGGGAGCTGATCGACGAGCTGGCCCTGAAGTACACCGGCCTCAAGTACGCCGAGTTCAACCCGTCCTCCGTGAACGAGGCGCCCCGCGTCGTCGTCCGCGTCACTCCGCGCAAGGTCGCCGGCCGCATCTGAGGCCTCTCGCGCCCGCGCGTGTCACAGTTCCG
Organism: Streptomyces sp. Je 1-332; assembly: GCF_040730185.1. Lineage (NCBI taxonomy): Bacteria > Bacillati > Actinomycetota > Actinomycetes > Kitasatosporales > Streptomycetaceae > Streptomyces > Streptomyces sp. Je 1-332. The sequence continues at coordinate 3,753,402 of NZ_CP160402.1, read as the reverse complement.
TGCCCTGTTGACCCCGGAGGTCGCAGGGCACTGCCCTGCGCCCACTACCCTGGTGTGGTGACGATTCGCCTGTACGACACCAGCGCCCGGCAGATCCGAGACTTCAGCCCGCTCACCGACGGTTGTGTCTCGATCTACCTGTGCGGCGCGACGGTGCAGGCGGCCCCGCACATCGGACACATCCGGTCGGGTCTGAACTTCGACATCATGCGCCGCTGGTTCGACTACCGCGGCTACGACGTCACCTTCATCCGCAACGTCACGGACATCGACGACAAGATCATCCGGAAGTCGGCCGAGCAGGGCCGCCCGTGGTGGTCGATCGGGTACGAGAACGAGCGCGCCTTCAACGACGGCTACGACGTCCTCGGCTGCCTGCCGCCCACCTACGAGCCGCGTGCCACCGGTCACATCACCGAGATGGTCGAGATGATGCGCGGCCTGATCGAGCGCGGCCACGCGTACGAGGCGGACGGCAACGTCTACTTCGACGTGAAGTCCTTCCCCGGCTACCTGGAGCTGTCCAACCAGGAGCTCGACAACCTCCTGCAGCCCGAGGGCGAGGGCGAGACCGGCAAGCGCGACCCGCGTGACTTCGCCATGTGGAAGCGGGCCAAGGAGGGGGAGCCCAGCTGGGAGACCCCCTGGGGCCGTGGCCGTCCCGGCTGGCACCTGGAGTGCTCGGCCATGGCCCACAAGTACCTCGGCCGTGAGTTCGACATCCACGGCGGCGGCATCGACCTGATCTTCCCGCACCACGAGAACGAGATCGCGCAGGCCAAGGCCTTCGGCGACGCGTTCGCGCGGTACTGGGTGCACAACGGCTGGGTCACCATGAGCGGCGAGAAGATGTCGAAGTCGCTCGGCAACTCCGTCCTCGTGTCCGAGATGGTCAAGAAGTGGCGCCCGATCGTCCTTCGCTACTACCTGGGCACCCCGCACTACCGCTCGATGATCGAGTACAGCGAGGAGGCCCTGCGCGAGGCCGAGTCCGCGTTCGCGCGGATCGAGGGCTTCGTGCAGCGCGTGGTGGAGAAGGCAGGGGGCGTCGTGGAGCCCGCCGCCCAGGTGCCGCCCGCCTTCGCCGACGCGATGGACGACGACCTGGGCGTCCCGCAGGCGCTGGCCATCGTGCACACGACGGTCCGGCAGGGTAATTCCGCCCTGGCCGCCGACGACAAGGAAGCCGCGGTGGAGCGGCTCGCCGAGGTGCGCGCCATGCTGGGCGTCCTCGGCCTCGACCCGCTCGACCCGCAGTGGGCGGGCGAGAGCGACCGCGGCGAGGACCTCCACGGGGTCGTCGACACGCTTGTACGTCTCGTGCTCCAGCAGCGGGAGGCGGCGCGTGGCCGCAAGGACTGGGCCACCGCCGACGCCATCCGCGACCAGCTCAACCAGTCGGGCCTCGTCATCGAGGACGGCCCGACCGGACCGCGGTGGACTCTCGGCCCGCGCTGAGCGTTCGACCTCGCGATGTGCCGCCCGGCGACCCGGGCGGCACACTTCATATACGTACGCAGTCCCGCAGTGGGCAGCCATGCAGCACGCAGGCAGCCGCACGCAACACAGAGACAGGTAGGTCATGGCCGCTAACAACCGCCGCATGTCCGGCAAGAAGGGCGCGCAGGTCGGCAGCGGTGGAAATCGGCGCCGCGGCCTTGAGGGCAAGGGCCCGACGCCGCCCGCCGAGGCGCGCAAGGGACACAAGAAGAACCGCATCGCCAACGCCGCGGCCAAGAAGGCCTCGGGTGGGCCCGGCGGTCGCCGCCCCTCTCCCGTGAAGGGCCGCGGCAAGGGCACCTCCGAGATGGTCGTCGGCCGTAACTCGGTCGTCGAGGCGCTGCGCGAGGGCGTGCCCGCCTCGATGCTCTACGTCCAGCAGTTCATCGACAACGACGAGCGCGTCCGCGAGGCGCTGCAGATCGCCGGTGAGCGCGGCGGCATCCACCTCATGGAAGCCCCCCGCCCCGAGCTGGACCGCATGACCAACGGGCTCAACCACCAGGGCCTCGTGCTCCAGGTGCCGCCCTACGAGTACGCGCACCCCGAGGAGCTCGCCGCCGCCGCGTACGACCAGGGCGAGGACCCGCTGATCGTCGCGCTCGACGGCGTGACGGACCCGCGGAACCTCGGCGCCGTGGTCCGCTCGGCCTCCGCCTTCGGCGGGCACGGCGTCGTCGTCCCCGAGCGCAGGGCGGCGGGCATGACCGCGGGCGCGTGGAAGACGGCCGCCGGTGCCGCGGCCCGTACGCCCGTGGCGCGGGCCACCAACCTGACCCGCGTCCTGGAGTCGTACAAGAAGGCCGGGCTTGCGATCGTCGGGCTCGCGGCGGACGGCGAGCACGAGGTCGGCGACCTCGAAGCGCTCTCCGGTCCCGTCGTCATCGTCATCGGCAGCGAGGGCAAGGGCCTCTCGCGGCTGGTCGGCGAGACCTGCGACTACCGCGTACGGATCCCCATGCCGGGCGGCACGGAGTCCCTCAACGCCGGTGTCGCGGCGGGCGTCGTGCTCTACGAGGCGTCCAGGCGCCGGAGTTGATCCGCACCCCCGGACGTCGGCCGGCCCGCGGAAACCGCGCCGGCCGGCGCCCGGGGAAGATCTTGACGCGGTCCGGACATTTCCGCGCGGTCAAGGCAGTGTCCTAAACACACATCACTCGGTTAGATGAGTGTGGACACCAGAACGCCCCGCAATCCCACGGGGGGAAGCTCGTCAGGGTTCGACGAAGCTCCCGCGCTGAGCATGGTGAAGGTGCCGAGCGACCCGGCCCAGGTCATCGTGAACCACGCGAGCTTCCGCGTGCAGCTCCCCACCGCGCAGCGGACCCAATCCCCGCGTATCGCACGGCACTTGAGCAATGCCGATGGCACCGTGCGTATCCCCGCCGCCGGCTCCGCAGCCCGGCGCCGCACGCCCGTCGTCTGGAGCGGGAAGTCGGAACCCGGCGATCCCGGAGCCACCGGACTGCTGCAGGCGGTGCGTGGAACCGGCGTGCGCCATTCGGCCGAGGCAGGCGGCTCCTCCTACGACGACGGAGGTGCCACGCAGGTCATCCCACGCATCGACGAGGACGATCTCGAGAGTACGCAGCCCACGCCTGCCGTCATCGGCCCCCGCCACCCCGACCCCGGGACCCGGCTCATTCCGCGCATGCCGATGCCGGAGAGCGATCTCGACGAACAACTCCCCTACGGGGACGACGACTTCGGCGACGACTTCGACGACACGGGCGAACGCCAGGTCGTACGGCGGCACGGGGCCGACCCCGTGCGGCACGCCTACTACCCCGGCCGCCGCATGAACCTCGGCGTCGTGCTGCTTCCGCTGCGCGTCTTCCTCGGGTTCATCTCCATCTACGCCGGCATGGGCAAGCTCTGCGATCCCGTGTACTTCGACGGCGGCGACCGCGGCTCCATGGTCAAGTGGCTCAACTCGCTGCACCCCTGGGCGCTCGCCGAGCCGCTGCGGGACTTCGCCCTCTCGCACCCGGTGGGCGCCGGGCTCTGCATCGCCTTCCTGCAGATCATCGTCGGCGTCCTGACGGTGCTCGGTCTCTGGCAGCGGGTCGCGGCCGGCATCGGCGTGCTCCTGTCCGCCGCGCTCATCGTCACCGTCAGCTGGAAGACCGTCCCCGCCTACGACGCGCCCGACATCATCTATCTGGCCGCATGGTCGCCGCTGATCATCGCCGGCGCGCCCGTCTACTCCGTCGACGGACGTCTCGCGGGCGAGGCCTGGCGGACGCTCGGGCCGCGCGTGGACATCTGGGAGCTGCGGCGCCGAGTACTGCGGCGCGGTGCGCTCATCGGAGGGCTCGTCGTCGGGCTCACGCTGCTCATCGGTTCGATGCTCGGCGGCGCCGTCCGGGACGCCGACCGCGTGACCGTACCGGGACCCGGCGAGGCCCCGCGCAACGAACTGCCGGGCTCACCGCTCCCCGGAGAGCCGGGGAAGCAGCAGCAGCAGCGCCAGGGCCAGTCGCAGAGCCCCACGGCCTCCGGGTCCGGGACGCCGACGCGGGGCAGCTCCGCGAGCCCCACACAGGGCGCCACGGTGACCACTCCGGGTGCGGCGCGCGAGTCCGCCGCCGCGGGCACCGGCCAGCAGCAGCCGAGCCAGACCCAGGGCACCACCGGTCAGGCTCCTCCGCAGCAGACCTCGCCCCAGCAGCCTCCGTCGGCCACCGCGGGACCCACGTCCAGCGGCGGCGGCACCGGTGGCGCGGCGCCCGAGGGCGGTACGAGCGGCGGCAGCACGAGCGGCGGCAACGGCCGGCTCGTGGGCGGCCTCCTGGGCGGCGGCTGACCCGCCCGGTCTTCGTGAACGCCGATGGGCCCCGCACAGTCACTGTGCGGGGCCCATCGGCGTACGTACGTATGCATGGCGGCAGAGGGCCTCAACCCTCCTTGCCCGCAAGCTCCTTGGCCGCCTCGGTGAGGTCCTTCGCGGTGTCGATCGCCCGCCAGTAGGCGCCCTGCGGCAGCGGGAAGCCCGCCAGGCTCTTCTCACGGGCCAGGCGCGGGAACGTGGTGCGCTCGTGGTCGCCGCGGTCCGGCAGGAGCGCGGTGAACGAGGCGGAGAAGACGTACACGCCCGCGTTGATGAGGTAGGGCGACGGCGGGGACTCGATGAAGTCCGTGATGTGGCCGAACGCGTCCGTCTCGACGGCGCCCCACGGAATGCGGGGGCGGGCAAGGGCGAGTGTCGCGGTGGCGTCGCGCTCGGCGTGGAAGGCCGCCATGTCGCGCAGCGAGAAGCGGGTCCAGATGTCGCCGTTCGTCGCGTACCAGGGGCGGTCCGCGTGCGGGAGGTGGCGGGCGGCGTACTTCAGGCCTCCGCCGCGCCCCAGGGGTTCGTTCTCGACCACCGTGGTGACGTTCAGGGGGAGGTCCGCCGACTCCAGCCACTCCTGGAGGACTTCGGCGAGATGGCCGCAGGAGACGACCGCGTCCGTCACGCCCTCGGCCGCGAGCCAGGAAAGCTGATGGCCGATGATCGGGGTCCCCGTGCCGGGGATCTCGACCATCGGCTTGGGCCGGTCGTCGGTGTACGGACGCAGGCGCGAGCCTTGGCCTCCGGCCAGGACGACGGCTTGGACGGGGTGCGGGTCAGAGGTCATGCACCGCACGATATGCGGACGTGACGGTGCTCCGACCCGGACCCCTGTCCTCCGTCGCCGGACGGCTCAAGACGACTGCGCGGCGACACCTGTCGCGAAGGACGTGTCGCAGACCGGGCGGGAGTACGACTGGGCGCGTGTCGGGCCGTACGCCCGGACGGCCGCGCGGCCGAGGGCACGGGCGATGGAGACACAGTGCTTGGCGAGCGACGGGTGGCGGTTCACCTCCTGCTGGAGGTGGGTGAGCGCGACACCCGGGTTCTTCTCCTGGAGCTCCAGGAGGAGCCGGTCGCGCAGGATGTCCTGCGGCGCGCGGGACTTGGCCGGTGCGGAGAGATCGTCGGCGGATGCGGTGAGCATCGAATCCGAGGAGCTCTGGGACCAGTTGACGCTGGTGACCGCGAGGGTCCCGGAGAGCACCAGCATCACGGGCAGGACGAGGGCGAGCGTGCGGCCGATGCGGCGGGCGGGGCCCCGGTGGGCTCGGCGCGGCTTCTGGGTGTAGTTGGCGGAGTGCGTCACGCGAGTGAGCGTAGCGGTCGGTGATGATTTGGCGACATTACGTCACTCGGTCGAGCGACGGAGAATGAGGTTTCTTTGGAGCGGTGTTGACGCGCGCCCGGCGAAATGACCGGTCTGCCGGGGTATTTGTCGACAACGTGGGCGAACGCACAGGGCCCCGCACCGGAGTGCGGGGCCCTGTCCTTGCTGGTGAGCGGGATCGTCAGTCGGTGAGGCGCTCGCCCGTCGACGTCGAGAACACGTGGATCTCGCCCGGACGCGGCACGACGTGCAGCTGCGTGCCCTTCTCCGGGACCCGGCGACCGTTCACGCGGACCACGAGGTCCTTGTGCTCGCCGCCGACCTCAGCGGAGCCGTAGACGTATCCGTCGGCGCCGAGCTCCTCGACGACGTTCACGGAGACGGCCAGGCCCGCCGGGGCGTCCTCGGTCTCCTTCGAGAGGGACTTCGCCGTGGCGCCGTCCTGCTCGACGATGTCGAAGTGCTCCGGGCGGACGCCGACGGTGACCGTGCGGTCGCCCTTGTCGGCCGCGGCGGACAGCGCCTCGCGGTTGACCGGCACGACGGAGTTGCCGAACTTCACGCCGCCGTCGGTGATCGGGACCTCGACGAGGTTCATGGCGGGGGAGCCGATGAAGCCGGCGACGAAGAGGTTGGCCGGGCGGTCGTACATGTTGCGGGGGCTGTCCACCTGCTGGAGGAGCCCGTCCTTCAGTACGGCCACGCGGTCGCCCATGGTCATGGCCTCGACCTGGTCGTGGGTGACGTAGACCGTGGTGATGCCCAGGCGCCGCTGGAGGCTGGCGATCTGCGTACGCGTGGAGACACGGAGCTTGGCGTCGAGGTTCGACAGCGGCTCGTCCATGAGGAAGACCTGCGGCTCACGCACGATCGCGCGGCCCATGGCGACACGCTGGCGCTGACCGCCGGAGAGGGCCTTCGGCTTACGGCCGAGGTACTCGGTGAGGTCGAGGATCTTCGCGGCGTCCTCGACCTTCTGGCGGATCTCGGCCTTGTTGACGCCCGCGATCTTCAGGGCGAAGCCCATGTTGTCGGCGACCGTCATGTGCGGGTAGAGCGCGTAGTTCTGGAACACCATGGCGATGTCCCGGTCCTTGGGCGGCAGGTGCGTGACGTCGCGGTCACCGATGCGGATCGCTCCGGCGTTCACGTCCTCCAGGCCCGCGAGCATGCGCAGGGAGGTGGACTTTCCGCAGCCGGAGGGACCGACGAGGACGAGGAACTCGCCGTCCGCGACATCGAGCTGAAGCTGGTCGACGGCGGGCTTGTCGCCACCCGGGTAGATGCGGGTCGCCTTGTCGAACGAAACAGTGGCCATGGTGAGGGCCCCCTTCACCGGCAGGAACGTGCCGGACGATCCGTTGTAAAGAGAGGAGTGGTGTAGTCCACCTGAGTGAACTGCTCGTGACCGTACCCCGGGGGGTGTGGGTCTGTCAGTAGTCGGGGAGCTGCGGGTTTCGAGGGAATTTTCGAGCTTGGCAGAGCGGGTGCCTTTTGATCCGTGCCTTGAGCATGAGGTGGCAGAGCACCCCACTTTTGACCCACCCCAAGGCTTCCTGCTTCACGGCCCACCGCCGACGGACAACGGGCTACCCCGTCATCACGCACGGTCTTACACGAACTCCACAGGCATTCCGGCCGACGGCCCGTCGGTCCGTACCGCACCAGCCGCGCACCTACGCGACCAGCAGACACTCCTCAAGCTCCGACGCCTTGACCACCGTCGGCGCCTTCCGGCCCGGCGGCAGCGCGGCAGCAACCAGCCAGTACAACCGCATCCCCTCGTCCCGGAGATTGACCGCCGCATTCACATCCCGGTCATGAACCACATCGCACTCGCCGCACGTCCACTCCCGGACCGCGAGATCAAGCTTCGGCCCCTTCACATGGCACGCCGAGCAACGGCGCGTAGAAGGAAAAAAGCGGTCCACGACCACCAGCGTCCGGCCGTACCACTCGCACTTGTAACGCAGCTGCCGCAACAGCTCGCCCCACGCGGCATCGATGATCGACTGATTCAGCTTCGCCTTGCGCCGCCTGCCCTTGCCACGCGCAGGACGCAACAGGGTCACGATGGACAGATCCTCCACCACGAGCACTTGGTTCTCGCGCACGAGGCGGGTGGTGAACTGATCCAACATGTCCCTGCGAACGTCGCAGATGAGCGCGAAAAGACGCGCGATCTCCCGCCTGGCCTTCTCCCGGTTCTTCGAACCCCTCACCTTCCGATGCAACTCACGCTGCGCCTTCGCCAACCTCTCCGCATACCGCCGCAGCAGCCGCGGATTCTCCAGCTTCGTCCCGTCGTCGAGCGTGACGAGCGACGCAAGCCCCAGATCCAGACCCACGGCCTTCGGCTCCCGCGAGCCGGGAAGAAACGCGGAGGGAAGAGGCGCGATCACCTCTTCCACAAGCAAGGAGAGGAAATACCGCCCCGCCCGGTCCCGCGTCACCGACAACCGCACCGGAAGCATCTGCGCAGGCAGCGCACGCGACCACCGCACATCCAGCGGAGACGTCTGCTTGGCCAGCGTGACCGAACCAGTCCCGGGCCGCTCGACATCCTCCACCCAGCGAAACCCCGTCCGAACGTACGTCGCCGAATCCTGCGCCCGGTGCTTCTTCTTCCACCTCGGATACTTCGCCCCACCCTTGAAGAATGCCGTGAACGCATGATCCAGATGCCGCAACGACTGCTGCAGCACCGTTGAGGACACCTCCTGCACCCACGACGTCCCCTCCGCATGCCGCCAGCCCGTCAGTGCTCGGCACGTCTCGGCGAAGCCGACATTAACCCGGTGCCGCTCCCACGCCCCGGAACGCAGGGCAAGACCTTCGTTGTAGACCCAACGGCAGGCGCCGAACGTCTTCTCCAACTGTGTGGCCTGCGCCTCGGTCGGATAGCAGCGGAACCGGTAGACGCGCTGCTGCGTGCCGGGCTCCTTGGCGCGACTCTTCATGGGAGAGGCAGGGCGGGCGTGGTGTTTGCGGCGGTCGGCGATGCCCAGCGCCTCGCGCTTGACGCGCTTGGCTTCTGAGCCGGTCACCGCCTTGGGCTTCTCCGTCGCGTCCTCCATGCACCCCTCCCCGGGTCCCACAGTCCGATAGTCGGAACAGCACTTCAGTCCGTTCAACGAACGGGTGCGCGGGTGGTTACGGGTGGATCTGGAGGTGGGCGGCTGGGCAACTCCGTGGCTTGGGGGATCAGGCTCTGTGTAAGGTGGAGCAGCCTCGCGTGCGGCGTTGTCGTGCGCAGTGCCGCCTTAGCTCAGTTGGCAGAGCGCCGCCCTTGTAATGCGAAGGTCGTCGGTTCGATTCCGACAGGCGGCTCAAAAGCCCAGGTCAGGGCGATCTTGACCTGGGCTTCTTCATGTCCGAAGTGCTTCCGAGGCGCAGCGCCAGGGCAGCGTCAGCGGGAGGTCCGGCTTCGGTTGGAGTGGGAGCGGGAGCGGGGCGCGGCGCGTGTGGGTGTGGGTCAGTGGCGGCCCGACAGGCGGTCCGCGATGCGGGCCAGGCGGGGGGCCCTGGCGGTCGGCGTGGTGAGTTCCTGACGGTCCGCGTGGCGGTATGTGGCGTACATGCCCTGGACGCCGATCCAGCGGAATGGTTCCGGCTCCCACTTGCGGACCTTGTGGTTGACCCAGGGGAGGGTCGTGAGGTCCGTGGGGCCTGCTTGGCCCGAGTCCTGTTGGACCAGGTCGCGCAGGGTGCGGGCCGCGAGGTTGGCGGTGGCGACGCCCGAGCCGACGTAGCCGCCCGCCCAGCCGAGGCCCGTCGCGCGGTCCAGGGTGACGGTGGCGCACCAGTCGCGGGGGACGCCGAGTACGCCGGACCAGGCGTGGGCGATCTCGACCCCGGCCAGTTGCGGGAAGAAGCGGGTGAGGATCTCGCGCAGGGCCTCGATGGTGGGCGGTTGGGTGCGGCCGTCGTTGTCCGTTTTCGAGGCGTAGCGGTACGGGACTCCCCGGCCGCCGAGTGCGATGCGGCCGTCGGCGGTGCGCTGGGCGTACATGTACGCGTGCGCCATGTCGCCGAGCGTCTCGCGGCCTTCCCAGCCGATCGATTCCCATTGGGCGGGGGTCAGGGGTGCTGTCGCGATCATGGAGGAGTTCATGGGGAGCCATGTACGGCGCTGGCCCTTCAGGGACGCCGTGAAGCCCTCCGTGCAGCGCAGGATGTACGGGGCGCGGACCGTGCCGTACGGGGTGATGGCGTGTTTCGGCTTGATCTCCGTGACGGGTGTTGATTCGTGGATGGTCACGCCGAGTGCTTCTGCCGCCGACGCCAGGCCCTTCACCAGTTTCACTGGGTGCAGGCGTGCGCCGTGCGGGGTCCAGGTGGAGCCGACGGCGCCCGCGACGCGGATGCGGTCGGCCGTCTCGCGGGCGCCGTGCAGGGTGCGTTCCTTCTCGCCGTACGCGAGCTCCGCGGCGTGGAACTCCTTCAGGCGTGCCAACTGCGCCGGGGTGTAGGCGACTTCCAGGACGCCGCCGTGGTGGATGTCGGCCTCGATCCCTTCCGTCTTCGCCGTCTCGATCACCTCGGTGACGGTGTCGTTCATCGCCTCCTGGAGGCGGACGGCCGCTTCCCTGCCGTGCAGGCGGGCGTAGCGGTCGCGGCCCGCGATGCCGTTGTAGAGCCAGCCGCCGTTGCGGCCGGAGGCTCCGTAGCCGCAGAACTTCTGCTCCAGGACGGTGATGCGGAGGAAGGGGGCGGCCTTTTTCAAGTAGTACGCGGTCCACAGGCCTGTGTAGCCGCCGCCGACTATGCAGACGTCGGCACTTTCGTCGCCCGGCAGGGGCTCACGGGGGGCCGGGGTGCCGTGGTCCGCGTACCAGAACGAGATGCCGCCGTTGATCGTGCTGCTCATGAGCCGGACGTTACTGCGCTGGTGGGGACTTTGGGGAGGGGTTCGGAGGGGGCCGTTCCGATACGTTGATCCGGCACGTGGCGATGTCGAAGCGTCAGGTGCCGAGATCCAGGAGGACTGTTCAGATGGCCGTACGCAAGGCCGGGCGCATCGTCGCCGCGGTGGCCGCCACCGCACTCGTCGCCGGGGGCGCTGCCGCCTGTGGGCCCGAGGACTTCACGGGCGGTGGCGATGACAAGGGGTCGGCGTCGGAGGCCGCGTCCACCGGTGGTCCCGAGGCGAAGGAGCCGCCGGCCGGCACGGACGTGCTCGCGAAGTCGCCCGCCACGGTGAAGGGTGGCGTGATCACGGTGGGCGACCCGAAGGCGGCGCATACGGTCAAGTTGTACGAGGACGCGCGCTGCCCGATCTGTAAGAAGTTCGAGGAGACGGGCGCGCAGGCGCTGGTGGAGCCGGTGGCGGAGGGCAAGGTGAAGGTCGAGTACACGCTCGCGTCGTTCCTCGACAAGAACCTCGGTGGCAGCGGCTCGGTGAATGCGGCGAACGCGCTGCGGGCTTCGGTGGAGGCGGGCAAGTTCCCGCAGTACCACGCCGCGGTCTTCGCCAACCAGCCCGAGAGCGAGACCGAGGACGCCTTCACGCCTGCCTTCCTGTTGAAGATCGCCGACAAGGTGGACGGGCTGCGGGGCGCCGAGTTCGACAAGGCCGTGCAGAAGGGGACGTACAAGAAGTGGGTCGGTGAGGCGATGCAGGCCTTCTCCGACGATGGCATGCAGGGCACGCCGACCGTGGTCATCGACGGCAAGAAGGCGGCCAGTAACTCGCTGTTCGACCGGGACGCGTTCGCCAAGGAGCTCAAGGCCTCCGGGATCTCCTGAGGCTCTTCACCGCCCAGCTCCTCGGCGCGGGGCGTACGGCACTCCGGGTCAGCGGGTAGCAGGCAAGGCCGATCAGGACCGATGTGAAATGGCCCAGGTCGGTGAAGGTCCTGCCGGTGATCAGCGGAGTGCCGTACACGGCGAGGACGATCAGGAGATACGCGTATCTCCAGGGGCTCGGCACCCAGTAGGTAAGGACGGCGATCACGCCCGCCAGCGCGTAACTCACGCCTACGTCCAGGGTGTTGACGGACGATGCCGGGGCGGCGCCGTGGTGGATCGCGAGCGCGAGTACGCCCTCGCTGATGAGGGTGGCGCCGATGTGCGCGGCGGCGGCCACCGCGAGCCAGCGTGCGGTGCCGAGCCAGCGTTCGGCGGTGGCGTGGAAGAGGGTGTAGAGGACGGCGTACGACAGCCAGGTGCCGCCGTCGGTCCAGAGCGCGCTGGAGATCAGGACGCGGACGGGGTGCTGTGACAGCTCGTTGATGTTCGTGGAGCGCTGGCGCAGGAAGTCCTTCTCGAACTCCGGCGACATGTGGTGCACCGCGACCGTCGTGACGAAGAGGACCGCGAGCCAGATGTACGTTCCCGGAGCGCTGCGGACGTAGGCCCTGATGCCGTGGACGCCCGCCCGGACGCGGTGGGTGGAGGCCCGGATAATCCCCATGCGGCGATTCACCCACGCCGGTAGCGTCGCGGGCGTGATCGACATTCGCATTCCGGACGAGCTGATCGAGTCGCAGTACCTGTACGCGGGGGAGCCGGGGCGTGCCTTCATCGCGGCGCTGCCCGCGCTCGTGGCGGAGTTCGTCGAGCGGTGGGACCTGAGGGTCGACGGCCCCTCGATGCACGGCATGGCCGCGCTCGTGCTGCCCGTGGTGCGGAGGGACGGCACCCCTGCCGCGGTGAAGTTCCAGCTCCTCGACGAGGAGACCGAGAGCGAGCCGGTCGGGCTTCGGGTGTGGGACGGCGACGGGGCGGTGCGGTTGCTCGACCACGACGACCGGACGGGCACGATGCTGCTCGAACGGCTCGACTCCGGGCGGATGTTGTCGACGATGGAGGACACCCACCAGGCGGTCCTCGTCATCGCCGGGCTGCTCGCCCGGCTCACCTCGGTGCCCGCGCCCGAGGGCATGCGGCGGCTCGCGGACATCGCGGGGGAGATGCTCGACGACCTGCCCGGGGCCCTGAAGGCGATCCGTGACCCGGACCGGCGCGCGATCGTGGAGCGGTGCGGGGGTGCGTTGCGCGAGGTCGTGGGGGAGCCCGGTGACCGGCTGCTGCACTGGGACCTGCATTTCGAGAACGTCCTCGCGGCCGAGCGCGAACCGTGGCTGGCCATCGACCCGAAGCCGCTGGCGGGGGACCCCGGGTTCGACCTCTGGCCCGCGCTCAACAACCGCTTCGACCCGGACGACCTGCTGTGGCGGTTCGACGCGATGAGCGAGGTGCTGGGGCTGGACAGGGAGCGGGCGCGCGCCTGGACCTTGGCCCGGGTGCTGCAGAACGCGCTGTGGGAGATCGAGGACGGGCGGGAGCCGGACGAGGAGGACCTGGAGCTGGCGCGGCGGCTGCTCGGGGCGTGAGGCGCGGGTTGGTCCCGGTGGGTGGTCTCCGGGCGTGGGTTGGTCCCGGTGGGTGGTCTTAGGGTGCGGGTTGGTCCCGGTGGGTGGGCTGGTTAGCCTGCGGGCATGATTCGTCACGCCACGCCTGCCGACGTCCCCGTCATCCACGCCATGGTCCGCGACCTCGCCGAGTACGAGAAGGCACTCGACGAGGCCAGGGCCACCGAGGAGCAGCTGCGTGAAGCGCTCTTCGGGGAGCGGCCCGCCGCGTTCGCGCACATCGCCGAGGACGAGGTGTCGGGGGAGGCCGTCGGGTTCTCCCTGTGGTTCCTGAACTTCTCCACGTGGCGCGGGGTGCACGGGATCTACCTGGAGGACCTGTACGTACGGCCCGAGGCGCGCGGCGGCGGGCACGGGAAGGCGTTGCTGCGCGAGCTGGCGCGGATCTGTGTGGAGCGGGGTTACGAGCGCCTGGAGTGGTCCGTGCTCGACTGGAACGAGCCGTCGATCAACTTCTACAAGTCGCTCGGTGCGTTGCCGCAGGACGAGTGGACCGTGTATCGGCTGACCGATGGGGCGTTGGCCGAGCTGGGGGCTGTCGCCGAGTAGCCGGGGGGCTTCGTCAGGGGATCAGTACCACCTTGCCCGTGGTGCGGCGGTTCTCCAGGTCGGCGTGGGCGGCGGCCGCCCGCGCCAGGGGGTAGCGCTGCACCGCCGGGATGAAGTGGCCCTTCTCCGCTTCGGCGAGCGCGGCGAGTTCCAGGGCGCGGACCGGGTTGTCGCTGCCCGCCCTGCGCATCATCTCCGGGCCCAGGACGTTGAGTTGGGTAATCCCGCGGGCCGCGAGCTGCTCGTCGGTGAACGTGAGGGGCTCGCCGTCGTGCGGGCCCTTGCCCGACCAGCCGAAGACGACGTGCGCGCCGCCGGGGGCGAGGAGGTCCACGGCGGCCATGCCCGCGTCGCCGCCCACCCCGTCGAAGACCACGGTGGCGCCCGGCACGCCGCTGCCGCCGAGCTTCGCCAGGAACGCGCGGACCTCGTCCGGCCAGTCCGGGTTCTTGTAGTCGACGGCGAGGTCGGCGCCGTTCGCCTCGACCGTGGCCGTCTTCTCCGGGCCGCCCGCCAGTCCGATCACCGTGGCGCCCGCGTGCTTGGCGTACTGGACCAGGAGCGTGCCGATGCCGCCCGCCGCCGCGGGGATGACGGCCACGGAGACGGGGGTCAGCTCGGCGAACTGCAGGATTCCCATCGTCGTACGTCCCGTGCCGATGAGGGCGACGGCCTGTGCGTCGTCCAGGCTGGCGGGAATCTCGTGCAGGCGGGAGGCCTCCGTGACGACGAGCTCGGCGTAGCCGCCGGGGGCGAAGCCGATGTGGGCGACCACGCGCTTGCCGAGCCAGCTGCCGTCGGCTCCCTCGCCGACGGCGTCGACCGTGCCGGCCACTTCGCGGCCCGGGATCGTGGGCAGCTCGGGGAGTTCGGGCAGCGGGCCCTGGAATCCCTCGCGGATCGCGGTGTCCAGGAGGTGCACGCCCGCCGCGGTCACCGCGATGCGGACCTGGCCGGGGGCCCGCGCCGCCGGGTCCGGAACTTCCTCGTACGTGAGGTGCTCGGCCGGGCCGAAGGTGTGCAGGCGGATGGCGTGCATGGGGTTCGCTCCCTGGGTGACGAGGTGGGTGGGCGGTGGCGGAGTGTGGGGCGGTGCGTTCTCCCGGTGTGGAAGCCACCCTCGTACCTCAAGCGGACTTGAGGTCAAGCCTCGTCCGGGCCAGGGCGAGCGAGACCGCTTCGATGGCGCTGTTGAAGGAGACCTCGGAGAGCAGGCCGGGCGCCGCGACCTGGTCCCCTGCCAGGTAGACGCCGTTGCCGCGGTCGATCGCGGGGCGGTCGCGCCAGGTGGTGCCCGGCAGGTCCACTGCTCCGGTGCGGCCGTTGGACACGGCGTCGCGCCGCCAGACCAGGCGTTCGCGCCAGCCCGGGAAGCCGAGGTCGAGCAGGTGGTCGGCGCGTGCCGAGCCGTCCGCCTTGGACTCCTCGGGGGTGAGCGGGATCTGACCCTGGATGAGTTCCTGTCCCGCGGGGGCCAGACCGCGGTCCTGGGTGGTGAACCGCTCGATCCAGCCGGTCCTGTCCAGGTCGGAGAGTGCGAAGAGGTCGCTCTTGCGGGAGGTGAGGGCCACGTCGACGAGGGTGGTGCGGGCGCTGTCCCACTGGAGGCTGTCGTCCTGGAGGAGCGCGCGGGCCGCGGGGAGCGAGGTGGCCACGACGACGGGGCCCGCGGCGGGGAGGGAGGCGAGGGTGTCGACGCGGGAGAGGGTCTCCACGCGTACGCCCAGGTTCCAGGCGAGTGTCGCCATGCGGTCGATGACCGAGCCCCAGCCGCCGCTCGGGTAGTGCGCCTCCGGGGGCAGTTTGGTGGCGCGGCGCAGGCGCTCGTGCACGAACCGGGCGGAGAGGGAGCCGGGGTCGTGGTGGAACGTAGCCACGGCGATGTAGTGGGCGGCGGCGCGTGCGCCTTCCTCGCCGACCTCGGCGGTGGCCCAGGTCATGAAGTCCACGTCCACCGGCGCCTGTTCGGGCTTGCGGCGCAGGAGCTTCAGCATCGCGAGGGGTGGGGTGCGGCGGAGCCTGCCCTGGTGGTGGAGGCGGAGCCGGGTGCCTTCGAGGGGCGGGATGGGGGAGAGGGGGCCGATGAGGTCGCGCTGCTTGAGCCAGGTCCAGTGGGGGCCGCCGTTGTAGAGGGCGTGCGGCCCTTCGTTCGTGCGGTACGCGCCTTCGGCGGTGCGGGCCCGGCCGCCGAGGGTGTGGTGCGCCTCGTGGACGGTGACCCGGGCGCCGGACTCCGCGGCGCTGATCGCCGCGGCGAGGCCGGCGAAGCCGCCGCCGATGATGGTGAGGGGCTTGAGGGGCGTTCGGGGGGTGGGCATGGGGTGGGCTCCTGTCGGTGTCGGTGTCGGTGTCGGTGCCGGGGTCGGTGCGCTCACTCGGTACGACGGACGGGGGTGCCCGGGATGTGACATGGGGGTGCGGGGGTGTTGTCAGTGGGTGAGTGCAGGATGGGTGGATGGGACAGAGGGATACGGCGAGGGATGCGGCGGGAGTGAAGAAGGCTCGGCGGCCGGAGGTGCGGCTGCCTGGGTTGCGGGGGTTCGGGGAGGCTGGGCTCGAGCCCGACGGGGACTATGACGGGGTCGAGTTCCGGGACCTCGATCTCGCGGGGCAGGACGGCGGGGGAGCGCTGTTCCTGGACTGCGCGGTCACGGGCTGCGGGGTGACCGAGACGCGGCTCAGCAGGGCACGCTTCGTGGACTCGGTGCTGACGGAGCTGCGGGGGGTCGGCACGGAGCTGGTGGAGGCGTCGCTGCGGGACGTGGAGGTGGTGGACGCGCGGCTTGGGGGTGTCCAGCTGCACGGGAGTGTGCTGGAGCGGGTGGTCGTGCGGGGCGGGAAGATCGACTATCTGAACCTGCGGAAGGCGCGGTTGAAGGACGTCGTCTTCGAGGGGTGCGTGCTGGTGGAGCCGGACTTCGGGCAGGCGGTGCTCGAGCGGGTGGAGTTCGTGGGCTGCGTGCTGAAGGGGGCGGATTTCAGCGGGGCCCGCCTGAAGGATGTCGACCTGCGGTCCGCTGCCGAGGTGGACATCCTGCGGGGGATCGACTGCTTGGCGGGGGCGGTGATCAGTGCGGCGCAGCTGATGGACTTGGCGCCGGCGTTTGCTGCGCAGGTGGGCGTACGGGTGGACTAGCGTCCGGCTTTGGCAGTGGGGGTCGCCTCTGGGGGCGGGGGCCCTGCGGGGTTGGTCTGTCTCTGGGGGCGGCGCGCTTCCGGCTGCGGGGTCCCTGCGGGGTCCCTGCGGGGCTGGGGCGGCTGCGGGTCTCGCCCGTCTGTGGGCGGCGCGGGCCCGTCTGCGGGCGGTCGTGCGTTGCTGCGGTTCCGGTGCGTGGGTGGGTGCGGGGCCGCGCCGGTATGTCCGTCCTCGCTATCGTCCGGTGGGCGACTTGCTACTTCGGCTCCGGAGCGCCGCGAACCGTGCTCCGGGCAGACATACCGGCACGTCCCCTCGCGTGCGCTGCCGTCTGCGGGCGCGTGTCGCTGCGGCGCTGGTTCGTCTGTGGGTGCGGGGCCGCGCCGGTATGTCCGTCCTCGCTATCGTCCGGTGGGCGACTTGCTACTTCGGCTCCGGAGCGCCGCGAACCGTGCTCCGGGCAGACATACCGGCACGTCCCCTCCCGAGCGTCGCCGACTGCGGGCGCGTGGCACTTGCCCGCCCTGCCCTCCCTGTCGGGCTGCCTCCTAACCCGCCTACCCGCCCCGCCCCGCCCTGTCGGGCTGCCCCCAACCCGCCCACCTGCCTGTCCCCCCCGTCACCGCGGGGCAATCGGGCGGGTGGGCGGCAGAGGCTTGTTCGGCGGCGGGCGGATGCGGGGGGTCCCGGTGGGCGCCTACGCCCGGGGAAAGCGGGACTGGAGCGTCCAGATCGCCGGGTTGTCCCCCAGCGGCTCGTGGAGGTCGATGAGATCCGCCAGGAGGTCCTGGAGGAAGTCACGGGCCTCGCGGCGCAGTTCGGAGTGGGAGAACGTCAGGGGTGGTTCCTCCGCCCGCATCCAGTCCGCCTCGATGTCCACCCACCCGAAGCGCCGCGTGAACAGCATGCGGTCGCTCGACTCCGTGAAGTCCAGCTCCGCGTACTGGGGGCGGGAAGCGCGGCTGCCCCGCGGGTCCTGGTCCACCCGCTCGACGATGTCGCACAGCGCCCACGCGAAGTCCAGGACGGGCACCCATCCCCAGGCTGTGGACAGTTCCCGGTCCGCCTTCGTGTCCGCGAGATACACGTCCCCGCAGAACAGGTCGTGCCGCAGCGCATGCACATCCGCGCGGCGGTAGTCGAACTGAGGGGGGTCGGGAAAGCGGTGGGAGAGGGCGTAGCCGATGTCGAGCACGTGGTCGATGGTGTCATGGCCCGCAGCGGCGGGACGGCGCAGCTCAGGGCAGTAGCCGCTGCTCCTTGGCCACCGCCACCGCGCCCGCCCTCGTGTCCACCCCGAGCTTGTCGTAGATCCGGCCCAGGTGTGTCTTCACCGTGGCCTCGCTGATGAACAGCGCCCGCGCGATCTCCCGGTTGCCGAGGCCCTGGGAGAGCTGGCCGAGGATGTCGAGCTCGCGGTCGGTGAGGGTCGGCAGCGGCTTGCGCATGCGAGCCATCACGCGGGAGGCGACCGGCGGGGAGAGCGTGGTGCGGCCCTGCGCGGCGGCATGGATCGCGGCGAAGAGCTCCTCGGGGCGTTCCGCCTTCAGGAGATAGCCGGTCGCGCCCGCCTCGATGGCGCGGGTGATGTCCGCGTCCGTGTCGTACGTCGTCAGGACCAGGACGTGGGGCGCGGGGGCGGCGACGGACGTGATGCGGCGTGTCGCCTCCACACCGTCCATCCCCTCGCCCAGCTGCAGGTCCATCAGGACCACGTCCGGGGCCAGCTTCGCGGCGAGCGCGATCGCCTCCTCGCCGGTGCCCGCCTCGCCGACCACCTCGATGTCCGGCGCGCTGCCCAGCAGGGCGAGCAGTCCGGCCCGTACGACGATGTGGTCGTCGCAGACCAGGAGGCGGACCGGGGGGACCGGGGGCGCGCCGTGGGGCGTCATGAGGGCTCCTGGGGGGTCAGTGGGATCGCCACCGAGAGCACCGTGCCCTCGCCCGGCGCCGACTCGATCGTCAGTGTGCCGCCGAGCTGCCGTGCTCGGGCCCGGATCGCGGGCAACCCGTGGCCCCGCCGGTCGGGGGCGGAAGGCGATTCGGTGGGAGTGAAGCCGCAGCCGTCGTCCGCGATGTCGAGTACCACCTGGTCGTCCAGGTGCGTGAGCGTCAGCGCCGCCGTCGCCGCGCCCGCGTGCTCCGTCACGTTGGCCAGGGCGCCCTGCGCGATGCGAAGCAGCGCGGACTGTGTCCGGTCCGGGAGCGGGGCGGGGGCACCCTCGGAGTGGAAGCGGACCGTGAGGCCCGCGTCGAGCGCGGTGCGCGCGGCCAGCGTCCGCAGGGCCTCGTCGAGGCCGCCGCCGTCGGCGAGGTCGGCGGGCGCGAGGTCGTGCACGAAGCGGCGGGCCTCTGCGAGGCCGCGTTCGGTGATCGACTCGGCGGTACGGACATGGGTGCGGGCCTTGGCCGGGTCCGTGTCCCAGACGCGGTCCGCGGCCTGGAGCAGCATCTGCTGGCTGGACAGGCCCTGGGCGAGGGTGTCGTGGATCTCCATGGAGATGCGCTGGCGCTCGGCGAGCGTGCCCTCGCGCCGCTCGGTGGCGGCCAGTTCGCGGCGGGTGCGGATGAGGTCGTCGATGAGCGTGCGCTGACGGGCCGCCTGGCGCTGCATGTACAGGAAGACGGCGGTCGCCACCGCGGCCCAGGCGGGCGGCGCGAGCAGCAGGTTCGGGTCGAAGCCGCCCGCGAGCCGCAGCTGCGCGACGACCACGAAGGCGGTGAGGACGGCCACCAGGAACAGGGCGGCGCGCGGCGGCAGCGTACGCAGGCCGGTGTAGAAGAGCGGCACCGCGCACCACGCGAAGCTCGGCGCGAGTATGACCAGCACGACCCAGACGGTCACGACGAGGATCAGCCAGGTGAGGCGGCGGGGTGCGGTGGGGCGGGCGCCGATGGCGGGGCCGAGCACGTAGAGAAGTGCGAGGGAGACCGAGAGCGCGATGATCCACGGGGTGCGCGGTTCGCCGGGGTGCCGCATCAGGAAGCGGGTCAGCGAAGAGCCCAGGAGCAGGAAGAACGCCGTGTGCATGACGGCTGCGAGCCAGCGTGAGTCGGGGTCCTCGGGCCCCCTGCCCGCGTGGCCGGGTGCCTGCGGGGTGACGCGTGGTCGGCCGGAGGAGTCGCCCCGTGGGGTGGCGGGCTCTTCGGGGGCGCCTGCGGCCTGCTCCACGGCTTCGCTCCTTCCGACTAGCTCCTGAACTGCGCAAACAACCAACTGCGCAAACAACCTCATTGTGACCCGGTGGGGCCACCGTGGGGTCAACCGATCGGCTGACCCTCGTGTCGTCCGAGCCGCGCGCAGGTGGCAGCCGGTACGTCGAGGGGTCGGCCCCGGATGCGGCCGGAGGATTGATCGCAGAGGAAACGACCTCCCCCGAACCAGAGGAAACGACCTCCCCCGAACCAGAGGAAACGACCTCCCCCGAACCAGGGGAAACGACCTCCCCCGAAACCCGCCGCCTTCACGCCTTCACCCCGAGGAGCCCCCGATGCAGAAGCTCTCCCGCCGCACCCGTGTCCTGACCATCGCCGCCACCGCCGCCGTCCTCGGCGCCGGAACCTTCGGCGCCGTCTCCGCCAGCGCCGAGGCCCCGGCCGCCGCTCCCAAGGCCGCCGTCGCCGCCGACGCGGGCAACAAGAACCTCACGCAGTCGACGCACCTGAACATCGACGCCGCGACCAAGGCCGCCCAGGCAACCCTCGACGCCGCCGAGAAGGAGAACCAGCGCGTCTCCGTCGCCGTCGTCGACCGCAACGGCAACACCATCGTCGAGCTGCGCGGCGACGGCGCGGGACCGCAGTCCCCCGAGTCCGCCGTGAAGAAGGCCTACACCGCCGTCTCCTGGAACGCGCCCACCTCCGAGCTGGTCAAGCGCCTGGAGCAGGCCCCGAACCTGAAGGACATCCCCGGCACGCTGTTCCTCGCGGGTGGCGCGCCGGTGACCGCCAAGGGCGCGCCCATCGCGGGCATCGGTGTCGCGGGCGCCCCGAGCGGCGACCTGGACGAGAAGTTCGCCAAGGCGGGCGTCGCGGCGCTCGGCCGCTGAAGCCAGCGGATCTCATGACACCGAGGCTGTTTCCGGTCCGTACGACGACGAGGAGGACGACCATGGCGAGGACCGCCGAGGACCAGCGGCTGCTCGACGCCGCACGGGCCGGGAACGCCGACGAGGTGAGAGCCGCTCTCGACGCGGGTGCCCGCGTCGAGGCCCGCGACACCGAGCTGCGCACCCCGCTGCTGCTCGCCGTCACCGGTGATCACGTCGAGGCCGCACGGGCCCTGGTGGCCGCGGGCGCCGACGTCGACGCCCAGGACCACCGCGCCGAAAGCCCCTGGCTTGCCACCGGCGTGACCGGCAGCGTCGCCATGCTGCACGTCCTGCTGCCCGCGGGGCCCGACCTGAAGCTCCGTAACCGCTTCGGCGGGATCTCCGTGATCCCCGCGGCCGAGCGGGGCCACGTCGCGTACGTACGGGAAGTCCTGCGCGTCACCGGCATCGACGTCGACCACGTCAACGACCTCGGCTGGACCGCCCTGTTGGAGGCCGTGATCCTCGGCGACGGCGGGCGCGCACACCAGGAGATCGTGGAACTGCTGCTCGCCGCGGGCGCCACGCCCGGCCTCGCCGACCGGGACGGCGTGCCGCCACTCGCGCACGCCGAGCGCCGCGGTTTCGCCGAGATCGCCGCGCTGTTGAGGGACGCCGCGTGAAGGCGCGGGTCTTCGCCACGGGTGCGTCGGCCGTCCTCGCGGCCGCGGTACTCGCGGGCTGCGGCGCCGCCGCGGACAGCCGGGCGGCCTCCGGCACCGAGCGTGCTGCCGAGCCCACGCGCGCGAAGGCCACGGCCACCCTGCCGGCGGAACAGCGCACCCCCGACGGCACCCTCCTGGTGGCCGACTTCGGCGCGGACACCGTCACGTTCGTCGACCCCGAGCGCGGCCCCATCGAATCCGTGCGGGTCGGCACGGCCCCGTACGGCCTGACCGTCGGTGATGACGGCCGTGCCTGGATCGCCACCGCGGACGCCGTCGCCGTCGTCGACACCCACACCCGTGAACGCGTCGACCGCATCCCCTACGAGACCGACACCGGCCCCGTGACGACCGGCGAGTACCGAGGCGGCGGCATGGGCATCGCCCTCTCCCCGGACGGCGAGCACGCCTACGTGGGCGTCAACGTGCCGGACGGGAAGGGCACGTTGGAGGTCATCGACACCGGGAAGCGCGAGGCCACGGACACCGTTCCGGTGGGCCGGCGCCCCTTCGACGTGGACGTGTCGAAGGACGGCCGCGAGGTCTACGCGACCAACCACGACTCCTTCGACGTGACGGTGGTCCGCGCCGACTCCCTCGAACCCCGCCGCATCGAAGTCGCCCCCTACGGCACGGAAGGCGGCCTCGGCTCCTGGCTGAAGCCGCACTACGCCGCCGTGCGCCCCTCGGACGGCAAGCTCCTGCTGCCCTTCGAGGGCGAGAAGCTCGTCGTGCTCGATCCGCGCACGGGGGAGTCCGCCATCGAGAAGATGACGGCCAACACCCACCAGCACGGCGCGCGGATCACGCAGGACGGCACGCTGTTCGCGGTCGGCACGGGACCTATCGACCCCTCGTCGGACGAGGGGCCCTCGCTGACCATGCGTACGAAGGACGGCAAGGAGAAGGTCTTCCCGCTCGAAGGCCCGCACGAGGACATCGCCGTCTCCGAGGACGGCGGCACCGCCTACGTCACCGGCGGCTTCACCCGCGACGGCTTCTGGAACGGGATCACCGTCATCGACCTGAAGAGCGGCGACACGCACCGACTCCCGGCGGGGGCGCGCCCGTTGGGCGTCGCGGTTCTCTAGGGCGGCGCCGCCGTGTGCGGGCGGGGCAGCCGGACGAACATATGCCGCATAAGATCGCATCCGTGCACCTACGATCCACGGCGCTGCGCGGGACATCCGCCGCCGCCCTCACCGCCCTCGTCCTCACCGCGTGCAGCGGCTCCGGAGTGCGCGGCACGCCCGGGGCCGACGGCGTGCGTGATCCGTACTTCCCCAAGCTGGGCAACGGCGGTTACGACGTCGCGCACTACGACCTGGCCATCGGGTACGACCCCGACGCGCGTCACCTCACCGGTACGGCCGAGATCACGGCGCGCGCGACACAGGACCTCAGTGCCTTCAACCTCGACCTCAAGGGGCTCGAGGTGAAGGGCGTGAGCGTCGAGGGCAAGGGCGCCTCCTTCCACCGCGACGGGCAGGAGCTGACGATCCGGCCCGCGGACGACCTCGACGAGGGCGAGACGTTCCGCACGGTCGTCCGCTACTCCGGCAGCCCGGAGACCATCACCGACCCGGACGACTCCGAGGAGGGCTGGCTGCGGACAGAGGAAGGTGCCATCGCGCTGGGCGAGCCGTCCGGCTCGATGGCGTGGTTCCCCGCCGACAACCATCCCTCGGACAAGGCGTCGTACGACATACGCGTCACCGTCCCCCAGGGCCTGAAGGCCATCTCCAACGGCGAGTTGACCCGCGAGTCGACCAAGAACGGCCGCACCACCTTCGCCTGGCACGGCGCGGAGCCGATGGCCAGCTATCTCGCGACGGTGGCGATCGGGCCGTACGAGGTGAAGAAGTCGACGACGAAGTCCGGCATCCCGGTGCTCACCGCGGTGCTGCCCTCCGAGGCCAAGGCCAGTGCGAAGGCGCTCGCCCGCATCCCCGAGATCATGGAGTGGCAGGAGCTGAACTTCGGCCCCTACCCCTTCTCGTCGACCGGCGCGATCGTCGCCGGGGAGGGGGACGCGGGCTACGCCCTGGAGACCCAGACCCGGCCCACCTACCCCGGCGCCCCCGAACCCCAGCTCATCGTGCACGAGCTGGCGCACCAGTGGTTCGGGAACTCCGTGACGCCCAAGTCCTGGCGGGACATGTGGCTGAACGAGGGCTTCGCGACGTACGCCGAGTGGCTCTGGCAGGAGGACAACGACGGCGACAGCGCGCAGGAGATCTTCGACCAGATCTACGCGGGCGACTACTACGAGGACCAGGAGGACAACGACGCCATCTGGGCTTTCCCGCCCGCGAGGCCGCCGTCCGCCGCGGACATCTCGGACAGCCCGGTGTACGAGCGGGGCGCCATGGTCATCCACAAGATCCGCCGGGCGGTGGGCGACGACACCTTCTACGACATCGTGCAGGGCTGGACGAGGACCCACCGCCACGGCAACGCGGACACCGGTGACTTCACCCGCTACGTGGAGAAGCACGCGGGCAGCGAGACGGCGCGCAAGAAGGTGCGCGCCATCTGGGGCCCGTGGCTGTACGGGGAGGGGAAGCCGGCGCGTCCCTAGCGCTCCAAGGGGCGTCAGGGGGCAACGGCTGGTGAAGGTCGGTGAGATGGACGTCGCTCAGCCGTCGAGCCGGGCCGTCAGGCCGTCGAGGACCCGGTCCAGCCCGTACGCGAAATCGCCGTCGCGGATCTGCTGGGGGTGCACGTCCTGCCGGGCGGAGCTGCCCTCCCGCAGTGCCGGGTGTTGCTGAGAGGCTTCGTCGAAGGCCGGGCGAAGGCCCGCCACCCACTCCTGCTCGGTCCTGCCGCTGCGAGCGATCAGTGAGAGGTAGGCGGCCTCGGAGGTCGCGATACCGACGACGTACGCGGTGAGTGTCCCCACGGCCCGGTCCTTCTCGTCCGAGGGGAAGCCCGCCGACTCGAACTGTGCCAGCAGCCCCGCCGCCATCCGCATGGCGTTCGGACCGATGTGGACGAGACCGACCTGGCCCAGTTCGGGGGCGATCCAGGGGTGTCGCAGCGCCATCGCCCGCAGGTCGGTCGCGATGCGGGTGACCGCCGCGCGCCACTGGGGACGGTCGGCGGCGGCCGGCATCTGAAGCTCTCCGTAGACGTGGTCGACGACCAGCTCGATCAGCTCGTCCTTGTTGGCCACATGCCGGTAGAGGGAGGTGGCCGCGGTGTCCAGGCGGGTTCCGAGCTTGCGCATGGTGAGCGCCTCGATGCCCTCCGCGTCCAGCAGTTCGATGGCCGCGGCCACGATCTGCTCGCGACTCAGGTGCTCCCGCTGCCGTGGGTGCGGACGGCTCCACACCGATGTGCGCGGCTTCGGCTTCCTGTCGGCTGGCATACGCCCTCGTCTCTGCGTGGTCATCCTTCGCCCCGGACTCTAGCGCACGCTGTACGCCTCTTGCGTACGGCGTTCCATCATGCGTACAGTGTTCGCAACGAAGAACGCCGTACGCAACGAGTGGGGGACGACATGTCGAAGAACGCCGTGAACTGGGACGAGCAGGGCAGCTGGGACGTCAACGGCGAGTGGGGGAGCCGGAGTTCGGCGGGCCGGAAGCTGGACCTCGCCCACTGGCAGGCCCGCCTCGACACGTTGCGCGCCGAGCACCATGTCCCGGCCGCCTCGCTGGCGCTGCTCGTCGACGGGACCGTCCACGAGCTCGCCAGTGGTGTGCTGCACCGGGGCACGGGCGTGGAGGCGACGACCGACTCGGTCTTCCAGTTGGGCTCGATCGCCAAGGTCTACACGGCCAGCCTGATCATGCGGCTCGCCGAATCAGGTGAACTGGACCTGGACGCACCGGTGACCGACGTGCTGCCGGAGTTCTCCGTCGCCGATCCCGACGCGACCAAGGCGATCACCACGCGTCGGCTGCTCAGCCACACCAGCGGTCTCACCTGCGACTTCACCTACGACAGCGGGCGGGGCGACGACTGCCTGGCCAAGTACGTCGAGGCCGCGCGGGACGTGGCGCTCGACTGCCCGCCCGGCGCCGCGCTCTCCTACAGCAGCGTCGGGTACAACGTCCTCGGCCGGATCATCGAGGTGGTGACCGGCAAGGTCTGGGACGAGGCCCTGAAGGACCTGCTCCTCACGCCGCTCGGCCTCTCGCACACCATGACGCTGCCCGAGGAGGCGCTGCGCTTCCGCGCGGCGATGGGACACCTGGGCGAGGCGGGCCAGGACCCGGACCCGGCGCCGTCCTGGGACCTGATGCCGCGCTCGGCGGGCCCGTACGGCAGGGTCCTCGCCACGGCCGGAGACGTCGCGCGGCTCGCGGGGATGCACCTCGACGGCGGCGTGGCGCAGGACGGCACGCGCGTACTGTCCGAGGAGACCGTCGCGCTCATGCAGCGACGCGTCGTCGGCTCCCCCGACAAGTGGACGGTCAGCGCGGACGGCTGGGGACTCGGCTGGACCCTGTACGACTGGGACGGCGTCCAGGGGTATGGCCACGACGGCGCCTCCATCGGGCAGTACGGCTACCTGCGCGTCGTGCCGTCGGCAGGCGTCGCGGTCGTACTGCTCACCAACGGCGGTGGTGCGCGGGAACTGTACGCGGCGCTCTACCGCGAACTCCTCGCCGATCTGGCCGAGGTGAGGATGCCGGAGCCCTTCGGCCCGCCGGCCCAGCCGCCCGTGGTCGACTTCGCGCCGCTCGTCGGGACGTACCGGCGCGAGGGCGTGGTCATCACCGTGACGGAACGAGACGGCGCCGGCCACGCGGTGTACGAGTTCGTCGACGGCATGAAGGACTTCTCCGAGCCCTTGGAGATCGATCTGGTGCCGGTGACCGAGACGGTCTTCGCCGGCACGGGGGTGGGCGCGGCGTTCAGCGAGGACTACATGCCCGTCATCTTCTCCACGCTGGAGGACGGCACGGGCTGCGTCTACATCGGTATGCGCTGCGGTCCCAAGACCGCGTAACCCCGCCGAGGCCACCGGCTCCCTCGCGACACAGCCGACGACACCGGCACCCTCCCCACGACGAGGGCCCCCGGCGGAGATTCCGCCGGGGGCCCTCGTGAACTGGCCTATGAACCTCAGACGTTGACGCCGAAGTCCTGCGCGATGCCGACGAGGCCCGAGGCGTACCCCTGGCCGACCGCGCGGAACTTCCACTCCGCGCCGCTGCGGTACAGCTCGCCGAAGACCATGGCGGTCTCGGTGGCGGCGTCCTCGCTCAGGTCATAGCGGGCGATCTCCGTGCCGCCGGCCTGGTTGATGATGCGGATGAAGGCGTTCCGCACCTGGCCGAAGTTCTGCGAGCGGTTCTCGGCGTCGTAGATCGAGACCGGGAAGACGATCTTGTCGATGTCGGCCGGGAGGCCCGCCAGGTTGACCTTGATCTGCTCGTCGTCGCCCTCGCCCTCACCCGTGACGTTGTCACCGGTGTGCTCGATGGTCTGGTCCGGCGTCACCTTGTTGTTGAAGAAGACGAAGTGCTGGTCCGAGAAGACCTTGCCCTGCGGGTTCACCGCGATGGCCGAGGCATCCAGGTCGAAGTCGGTGCCAGTGGTGGTACGGACGTCCCAGCCGAGGCCCACGGTGACGGCGGTCAGGCCCGGAGCCTCCTTGGTGAGCGAGACGTTGCCACCCTTGGACAGGCTTACTGCCATTGTTGGGAGTCCCTTCCCTCGTTGCGTACGAACGGGCTTCGTACTGGGGACGAAGCTACCGTCACCCCTATGAACGTCGACCGGGGTCCCAGAGGTTCCAGGTCCTTTTACTTTCTTTACTCGTCTCTTGCGCCCCTTACGTCGCAAGCGTGGCGCGCCGTAAATGCGGGTGACGTGGACCGGACAGACGCGGGACGATAGGACCCATGTCCGGTCCCTATGTCATTCGCGGCTCCGTCTCCCTGCCCGAGGCCGAGCTCATGTGGCGCTTCTCCAGGTCCTCCGGGCCGGGCGGTCAGCACGTCAACACCAGCGATTCGCAGGTGGAGCTGAGGTTCGACCTGGCCAACACCCAAGCGCTGCCCCCGGTGTGGAAGGAACGCGCCCTGGAGCGGCTGGCTGCCCGCCTCGTCGGCGGCGTCGTCAGCGTGCGGGCCTCCGAGCACCGCTCCCAGTGGCGCAACCGCGAGATGGCGGCCACCCGCCTCGCCTCGCTGCTCGCGGAGGCCACCGCGCCGCCGCCGCGGCCCCGTCGCGCCACGAAGATCCCCCGGGGCATCAACGAACGGCGGCTGCGCGAGAAGAAGCAGCGCGGCCAGACCAAGCGCGGCCGCTCGGGGGAGGGCTGGGGCTGAGCCCCGGCCCGTTCGGCGCCCCGGCCCGGTCGGCGCCCCTGAGCGCAAAGGTGCGCCAGCAAAGTCAGTTGAAGCAAAAACCATCAGCCCAGCTGTCGGTACTTCCCCTTGAAGTACGTCAATGGGCCACCGTCGGCGCTCGGCAGATCAGCCGAAAGTACGCGCCCGATGACGAGAGTGTGGTCACCCGCTGTCACGGTCTGCTCGGTCCGGCACTCCAGCGTCGCGAGCGCGCCGCCGATCAACGGCGCCCCCGACGTCTCGCCCCTGGCATAGGGAATGTCCTCGAAGAGGAGCCGGTCGCTGATCCTGCCCTTCATCGCGAACCGTCCCGCGATGTGGCGCTGGCTCTCGGAGAGCACCGAGACGCCCCACAGCGGCTGCTCGGCGAGCAGGTCGTCCATCCGGGAGCCCTCACGCAGGCTGACCAGCACGAGTGGCGGGTCCAGGGACACGGAGAGGAAGGCCGTCGCGGTCATGCCGACGTCCTCCCCGACCGGTGCCCGCGGGTCGTCCGCGTCGAGGGACGGCTCGCGGGCGGTCACCAGGACCACCCCCGCGGCGAGCCGGGACATGGCGGCGCGGAACTCTTCGTTGCTCACCCCCACAGGATGCCCGTCGGGGGACGGGGCACGGGGGGAGGGCGGGGCAGGGGGAGTCGCGGCAGCGCTCTCGGCAGATGTCTTCAGTACGGGAACCACAAGAGTGACGCTAACCGGGCCGCCCCCGCCGCCACATCGGGCCCAGGGCCGAGGCCGGGCCTAGGACCGATGGCCGATGCCCGCGGCGCCCTGGCAGGGTGTGTGACGCAGGAGTGGACTGGACCAACGAAGGCTTCCCATCTGTGACTTGAGTCACAGGACCCATATTTTGTTGACCCTGTGTACCGAGTGAGCTGCTCGCTGTGATTCAGTGACGGTGGCAATCAGACACTGGGGAAAACTCAGGTACGACGAGAACACTAAGGGCGCTGCGAATCCTGGAGTTGCTGTCGAGGTCTCGGGGAGAGCGAGCAATGGAGACCGAGTCGGAGCCGTACGTCCGTCTTGCGACCCTGCGGCAGCTGCATCAGGTGGTGGCGGATCTCAACACGGCCCGGAGCCTGGCGGACACGCTGCAGACGGTCGCCGACGGCGTGGTCAACGGCCTTGGCTATGAGCTGGCGTGCGTCAATCTCGTGCGCCCCGACGGCGACCTCGTGGTCGCCGCCTTCGCGGGCAACACCGCCGCCGAGGCCCTCATCACCGGCCGCGTCGGCTCCCGTGAGGCCTGGGAGAAGCGCCTCGCCATGGGTGAGGCCTGGGGCGCCCTGCGGTTCATCTCGTACACCGAGGGCTGGGTCCTGGACGAGGACGACGTCCCGCAGTGGTACACCGACGGCCCCGAGCCCCGCTTCGAGGACGAGTGGCACCCGGCCGACCGCCTCTTCGCCCCGATGTACGCGACGGGCGCCGCCGGCGGCGAACTGCTCGGCGTGATCTCCGTGGACCGTCCCCGCAACGGCCGCAGGCCCGGCGCCTGGGGCCGCGAGGCCCTCCAGATGTATGCCTTCCAGGCCGCCATCGCGATCAGCAACGCCCGCCTGCGCGCCAACATGCAGCGCGCCCTGGTCCGCCTGGAACGCGAGCAGCAGGCACTGCGGGCCAGCGAGGAGTCCTTCCGCCAGGCCTTCGAGTACGCGCCGTCCGGCATGGCCATCGCCGAGATGGGCGGCGACCAGCACGGCCGCATCCTGCGCACGAACGACGCCCTGTGCCGTCTTCTCGGCCGCCCCGCCTCCGCGATGCGCCGCTACTCGTTCTCCGACCTGGTCCACCCCGAGGACATCGGCACGCTCCTGCGGACCTCCGCCGAGGGTGGCAGGGCCGAGCTGCGCCTCGCGCGCCGCGACGGGACGTACGTCTGGGTCTCCCTGCGCAACAGCGTGGTCGCCGACGCCGCCGACGGGCCGCGCTTCCTGCTCACCCACGTCGAGGACATAGAGGAACGCAAGCGCCGCGAGCTCCAGCTCGCCCACCGCGCCTCGCACGACTCCCTCACCGGCCTGCCGAACTCCGCCGAGCTGCGCTCGCGCCTCAGCGCCCGCCTCTGCCGCAGGCCGCACGCGGGCCAGCCGAGCGCGGTGGACTCGCTGGACGCGGCGTACGACGGCGTGTACGACGCCGACGGGCAGCACAGCTTCGACTACGGCTCGAACAACGCGCATGCACTCCAGCAGGGCGCCGACGGCTTCGACCACCACGTGCACACCGTCGCGCCGCCCGAGGGGCACGGGGACACGGACGACGGCACCAAGGGCCTCGCGGTGCTCTTCTGCGACCTCGACGGCTTCAAGTCGATCAACGACCGCTTCGGGCACCACACCGGTGACGCCGTCCTCATCGAGGTGGCCAGGCGCCTGACCAGCGGCGTGCGTGACGGGGACACGGTGGCGAGGCTCGGCGGTGACGAGTTCGTCGTCCTCGCGGACGGCCTCGGCCGTGCCGACGCGCAGGACCTCGCGGTCCGGCTGCGGAACGCGATCATCCCGCCGATACGGGTGGACGGGCGAGCGGTCCGGGTAGGTGCCAGTTTCGGCATCGGCTGGGCGCACTGCGGGATGTCGGCAGACGAGGTGTTGCACTCCGCTGACCAGCGGATGTACGTGGAGAAGCGGTCACGTGCCAAGCAGCACAGGCGGGCCGGATGAGGCGTACGCCACCCAATGGGCCTACCCGGAGCGGGTAGGCTCCCCCGGTCAGCGATATGAGGGAGTGACCTGGGAATGACGCCCGGCAATAACGGCGAACACGCGCCGAACCCGCCGGAGGGCGACGACGACCCGTTCGGCTATCTGTACGAAGACGGACAGGCGGCCGGCGCCACCCCGCCCAGCGGCGGGGGCGGCTACGGGTACCCCGGTTCCCGGTCCTCGTACAACCAGGTGCGTGCGGTCGGCGACCGCCGCCCCAATGCCTACGGCACGCAGGCCGCGCCCGCGTACGGCCAGCAGGTGCCGTCGCAGCAGCAGGCCTACGGCCAGCCGAACGCGCACTACGCCGCTCCGGAGACGCAGCCCGGCGGAGCCCCCACGGCGCCGCAGTACACCCCGGCGTCCCGCGGCTCCGGCGGTCGCGGGGGCGGTCCCAACACCAAGGGCCTCCTGATCGCCGCGATCGCGGTCGTCGCGGTCGTCGCCATCGGGATCGGCGCCGCGATGCTGTTCGGCGGAGGCGACGACAAGGGCGGCGAGACGGACGCGGGCGCCGGCTCCACGCAGGCCGAGACGGTCGAGCCCAGCGAGAAGCCGACGAAGGAGCCCGACGGTCCGGCCGACCTGCCGAAGACGGACGCGAAGGCCCTGAAGCTGGAGGGCGGCACGACGACGGCCTCCGACATAGAGGGCGCCGAGTCCGAGGGCGGTGTCTATGTCTCCGGGTTCGACAAGGTCGGCGCCCAGGTGACGTGGAACGTGAGCGGCATCCCGAAGTCCGGCTCGTACAGCCTCCACGTGAACTACGGCGTCCCCGGCAAGGACTCGAACGCCACCATTCTCGTCAACGGCAAGAAGCAGACCCGTCCCCTGAACATGAAGAACTTCGCCCATGCGGAGGAGGGGAACTGGGAGAAGGGCTGGACCAACACCTGGGCGGTGGTCCAGCTCACCAAGGGCACCAACTCGGTCACGCTCACCTGCGCCCAGAGCGACCTGTGCGGCACGGTCGGGGCGAACATCGACCAGATGTGGCTCGTGGAGGGCGACAAGGGCTGAGCCGTCACCGCCTGCCTGGGGCTGCTCCCGGTACTACGTCAGCAGCCCCAGGAACCCCGCCACCGTCCCGGCCATCGCCTCGCGAGCCGGGGCGAGGTATTTCCGGGGGTCGACGCCCTGCTCATGGGCGCCGAGGTATGCGCGCACCTCACCCGTGAACGCCGTGTTGAGGGCCGTGCCGACATTTATCTTCACCATGCCGGAGGCGACGGCCTGCCGGATCTCGTTGTCCGGTACGCCACTTGAGCCGTGCAGCACCAGCGGTACGGGGACCGCCGCCGTGAGCGCGGCGATCAACTCGTGGTCCAGAGTCGCCGTACGGGACGTCATCGCGTGGGACGAGCCGACCGCCACCGCCAGGGCGTCGACGCCGGTGTCCGCCACGTAGGCCGCCGCCTCCGTGGGGTCCGTCCGCACCCCGGGCGCGTGCGCGTCCAGGGGGGCCTCGCCCTCCTTGCCGCCCACCTTGCCCAGCTCCGCCTCGACCCAGATGCCCCGCTCGTGGCCCCAACGCACGGCCTCCGCCGTCGCCTTGACGTTCTCCTCGTACGGCAGCTTCGACGCGTCGAACATCACCGAGCTGAAGCCCTCGGGGTGCGCGGCCCGCAGGAGTTCCGGGTCCATGACGTGGTCCAGGTGCAGGGAGAGCGGGGCCGATGACCCCTTCGCCACCGCCGCCGCTGCCGCGGCGATCGCGGACACGCGGCCGCCGTGGAACTTCACGGCGTTCTCGGAGATCTGCAGGATCGCGGGGGAGCCGGCCTGCTCGGCCCCGGCGGCGATCGCCTCCGCGTGCTCCAGCGTGATCACGTTGAACGCGGCGACCCCGCGCCCCGCCGCGCGCGCGTCGGATACCAGGTCGCCGGTGGATACGAGTGGCACGATGAATGTCCCCAATTCCTGGGCCGGCACGGCCCGTTGTGCGTCGCCTGGTGTGTCGCCCACGCGGTGACGCGTGGTCTCACGCCGCGGTGGCCTCCCCGGTCACCGCGACCCGCGCGAGCAGGTCTTCGTACGTCGAGGGCACGAACTCGCCCGCCACGGGGGACTCGACCGTCGCCGCGGACAGGGCCACGGCCCGCGCCAGGCGCCGCGGCCACGGGAGTTCCTCCACCAGGGCGGAGAGCAGGCCCGCCACCGCCGAGTCACCGGCGCCCGTCGGGTTGCCGCGCACGCGGGTGGGCGGGGCCGCCTGCCAGGTGCCCTCCGGCGTGACGGCGCGCAGGCCATCGGCGCCCAGGGACGCCACCACGGCGTACGCGCCTCTGCGGCGGGCGTCGCGGGTGGCCTGGGCGGGCTCGTGGGAGCCGGTCAGCTCGGCCAGTTCGTCGGCGTTCGGCTTGACGATGTCGGGGCGGGCGGCGACGCCACGGCGCAGCGCCTCGCCGCTGGTGTCCAGGAGCACGGGGACCTTGGCGGCGCGTGCGGCCCGTACGAGCGTGCCGTACGCGCCGACCGGGACGCCCGGCGGCAGGCTCCCGCAGAGCGCGACGGCCGCCGTGCCCCGGCGCAGCAGCTCCTCGTACGACTCCTGGAACGCGGCCCATTCGGCGGGCGAGACCGCGGGGCCCGGTTCGTTCAGCTGCGTCGTGTCGCCGGTCGCCGCGTCGACGATCGCGAGCGTGCGGCGGGTGGCGCCGTCGACGGGCACGAGCGCGTCCGTGACGCGGGGCTCGCGTGTGAGGCGCTCGTGCAGGACGCGGCCCGTGTCGCCGCCCGCGAAGCCCGTCACCGTCACGTCGTGGCCGAGGGCGGCGAGGACGCGGGCGACGTTCAGGCCCTTGCCGCCGGGCCGCTCGATGACCTCGGTGACGCGGTGCGAGGCGTGCGGGGTGAGGGCGGGGACGCGGTAGGTGATGTCCAGGGCGGCGTTCAGCGTGACCGTCAGAATCACTTGTCGCCCACCCCCGGGATCACTGGAGAACGCGCTTGCTGCTGTCCTCTTGCGCGGCTGATCATGCCAAAAAGAAGGCGGTAGGCCCAGGGGTCCGGACCAACCGCCTTGTCCCCGACGCCTCTCAACGCGTGGGCGCGACGACCCACTCGCCCTTGCGCATGACGCCCTTGAGCTCGAACTCCGCGTCCAGGACGACCAGGTCGGCGTCCTTGCCGGGCTCCAGCGAGCCGACCTTGTCGTACATCCCCAGCAGCTTGGCCGGGTTGGCGGAGATGGCCCGCACGACGTCGTCGACGGCGAGACCGTCGACGGTCACCGAGCGCTTGAACGCGCGGTCCAGGGTGAGGGTGGATCCCGCGATCGAACCGCCCTCGACGAGGCGCGCGACGCTGTCCTTCACCTCGACCTCCAGCGGGCCGAGCATGTACCGCCCGTCGCCGAAGCCCGCCGCGTCCATCGCGTCCGTGATGAGCGCGGTGCGGTCGGCGCCCGCGTGGTGGAAGGCCAGCTCGAACGCGGCGGGGTGCAGATGCGTGCCGTCGTTGATCAGCTCGACCGTGATCCGCTCGTCCTCCAGGAGCGCGGCGATCGGGCCCGGCTCGCGGTGCCCGAGGCCCGGCATCGCGTTGTAGAGGTGCGTGGCGACGGTGGCGCCCGCGTCGATGGCCTCCACCGTCTGCTCGTACGTCGCGTCCGTGTGCCCGATGGCCGCGATGACGCCGTGCTCGGCGAGGAGCCGTACGGAGTCGATGCCGCCCGGCAGCTCCGTGGCGAGCGTGAACATCTTCGCCCGGCCGCGGGCCGCGTCCATCAGTTTGCGGACCTCGGCGGGGTCCGGGTCGCGCAGGAGCACCTCGCTGTGCGCGCCCTTGCGGCACGGCGAGATGAAGGGGCCCTCGAAGTGGATGCCCGCGATGTCGCCCTGCTCGGCCAGTTCGCTGAGCAGGCCGGCCCGCTGGGCGAGGAAGTCCATCTCGCCGGTGACGGTGGAGGCGACGACGGTGGTCGTGCCGTGCAGACGGTGCGTGTGGACGCCCTTGAGCACGTCCTCGACCGTGCCGGAGGTGAAGGAGGCTCCGCCGCCGCCGTGGTTGTGGATGTCGACGAAGCCGGGGACCACCCAGTGGCCGGGAGCGAGATCGATGACCTCGGCATCCGCGGGAGCGCTTCCGGCGATGCGCGTGCCGTCGACGATCACGCGGCCGTCGGTGAGCGTCCCGGTGGGCAGGACCACCTGAGCACCGGCGAGAACTTTGCTAGCGGCCATCAGGCGGTTACCTCCGTGGAGTCGGGGTCAGTGGCGGGCGGGGGCCCGGGTTCGCCGAGGAGATCCCAGGCGAGCAGGCCGGCGCCCAGGCATCCTGCGGTGTCGCCGAGGGCGGCGGGGACGATGAGGGGCCGGGTCTGGAACTGGACGATCCGTTCCGTCATGGCCGCCCGCAGGGGTGTGAACAAGGTTTCCCCCGCCTCGGCGAGACCGCCACCGATGATCAGGGTGTGCGGGTCCAGGAGGGTGAGGGCGGTGATGAGACCGTCGGCGAGCGCGTCGACGGCGTTCTGCCAGACCCTGATGGCCCGCGGGTCGCCCGACTCCACGGCCTTGGCGCAGTCCGCCGCGTCCGCGTCCGGGTCGCCGCTCGCCGCCGCCCAGGCCTCGCTCACGGCGGACGCGGATGCGAGCCGCTCCAGGCAGCCGCGCTGGCCGCAGCCGCAGGGCGGTCCGCCGGGGCGCACGATGATGTGCCCGATCTCGCCCGCCGAGCCGTGGGCGCCGGGCTCGATGCCGCCGCCGATGCCGATGGCTCCGGCGATGCCCGTGCCGAGCGGCACGAACAGGAACCGGTCGGCGCCCTTCCCCGCGCCGATCCGCCCCTCGGCGAGGCCGCCGGTGCGGACGTCGTGGCCGAGTGCCACGGGTACGCCCTCCAGCCTGCGGCTCAGGAGCTCGCGCATCGGGACGTCGCGCCAGCCGAGGTTCGATGCGTAGACGGCGATGCCGCGCTCGGTGTCGACGATCCCGGGGACCGCGACACCGGCCGCGGCGGCGGGCTCCCCGAACTCCTTGATCCCGTGGGCGCGGAGGTCGGCGGCGAAGCCGAGGATGGACTCGACCACGGCGTCGGGCCCGCGCTCCCTGCCGGTGGCCCGCCGCGCCTCGTACAGGAGCGCGCCGTCCGCTCCGACCAGGGCGGCCTTCATTCCGGTGCCGCCCACATCGAGGGCGATGACATGTCTCACGGGTGACAGTGTCGCGCCTACGCCGCGAGAGGTCTAGTCCACTTCGGGGTGCTTGCGTGGGGGCGAGGCCCTTTTCGCGGCGGGGCGCCCCTTTACGCCCCACTGGGGCGAGGGCTCTGCCTCCGCCCGGGGCGGGCTTCACTGAACCGCCGCTGCGCGGCGGATCTCCCCCACCCACCCACCCGTTACCCCGCGGTGCGCCGGGCTTTGTCCACCGCTGCGCGGCGGAGCCCGGGTGGGTGGGAGGTGGTGCGTCGTTCGGGGTTGGGGTGCTGCTGGGTGATCGGGTGGGTGGGAGGGAGACATCCGCCGCGAAGCGGCGGTTCGGGGGCAGCCGCCCACCCACCGAAAGGTGATTGCCAACGCCCCCCGGGGCGGGCGGGCCTGGCACCCCCCTCAGCCCAAGATCACGCTCCGCGTCAGGTTCCGCGGGCGGTCCGGGTCGTAGCCCCGTGCTTCTGCCAGGGCCACCGCTAGCCGCTGGGCCCGGATCAGGTCCGCCATGGGGTCCATGGTCCGGTGGGTCACCAGTTCGCCGCCCACCCGGGCGACATCCCCCGCGAGCCCCTCCGGAAGTGCCCCGAAC
This sequence comes from Streptomyces sp. Je 1-332, assembly GCF_040730185.1. Classification (NCBI taxonomy): domain Bacteria; kingdom Bacillati; phylum Actinomycetota; class Actinomycetes; order Kitasatosporales; family Streptomycetaceae; genus Streptomyces; species Streptomyces sp. Je 1-332. Next base: position 3,717,163 of record NZ_CP160402.1, on the reverse strand, counting down.
ATCCACGCCACCCGGCCGGGGCCGGTGATGGCGATCGGCCCGTGGCGGTACTCCATCGCCGGGTACGACTCCGTCCAGGCGCCCGCCGCCTCCCGCATCTTCAGCGCCGCCTCCAGGGCGAGGCCGTACGTCCAGCCGCGGCCCAGGAACGTCCACTGCTCGGCCTCCACGACAGCGGCAGGCAGCGGGTCCCGCACCGCGCGCTCCGCGTCCGCCGCCGCCTCGGCGACCGGCTTCACGCCGGGGACGTCGCCGAGCCCGGCCCGCAGGAAGGCCAGGGCCGTCGTCGCGAAGCGGGTCTGGACGACCGACTCCTCGTCCGCCCAGTCCAGGACCGCCACCGAGTCCGCCGCTTCCATGACCGGCGTCTTCGGATCGGCGGTGAGCGCCGTGGTCGGGACCGTGCCCTTCAGCTCGCCGAGGAGTTCCAGGACCTCGGTCGTCGTACCGGAACGCGTGATGGCCACCACCCGGTCGTACGTCCGCCCGGCGGGGAACTCCGACGACGCGAACGCGTCCGTCTCACCCTGCCCGGCGGCCTCGCGCAGCGCCGCGTACGCGATGGCCATGAACCACGACGTCCCGCACCCGGTGACAGCCACCCGCTCGCCCGGCCGCGGCAGCCCGTCGAAGGCGAGCGCGGCCTCGGCCGCCCGGTGCCAGCAGGCGGGCTGCGTTGCGATCTCTGCTGCGGTACGCGACATGCGTCAGGGCTCCTTGCCGGTGGGACGTCATTGGTACGCCGTTGCACAAGCGATACTGAGGTGGTGTAGACCTCGTGTCCATACACGAGGGAAAATCGCAGTTCACGAAGATCATCGAGGGTGGGAACAGCTGTGCAGCGGCGCGCGACAGGACTGACCGCGGCGATAGCCGCACTGGGCATGGCGGCGGTACTCGCCGGCTGCGGCGGTCCGGGCGACTCCGGCGACGTCACCCTCAAGCTGGTGGCCGCCGACTACGGCGACTCCAAGGCCAACAGCTCCCAGAAGTACTGGGACGAGCTCGCCAAGAAGTTCGAGGCCAAGAACCCCGGCATCAAGGTCGACGTCGACGTCTACTCCTGGACCGACGTGGACCGCAAGGTCAAGGAAATGGTCAAGGCCGGCGACGCCCCCGACATGGCCCAGATCGGCGCCTACGCCGACTACGCCGCGCAGGACAAGCTGTACCGCACCGAAGACCTGGTCTCCATCTCCACCCAGGCCGACTTCATGGCCCCCCTCTCCGAGGCGGGCGAGCTCAAGCGCGTCCAGTACGGCATGCCGTTCGCCTCCTCCACGCGCCTGCTCTTCTACAACGAGAAGATCTTCAAGGACGCAGGACTCACCCCGCCGCAGAGCTGGAGCGATCTCGCGGCCGCCGCCAGGACACTCAAGGCGCGCGGCGTGAAGATCCCCTACGCCCTGCCGCTCGGCAAGGAAGAGGCGCAGGCCGAGACGATGCAGTGGCTGCTCAGCGGAGGCGGCGGCTACACCGACAACGTCGGCACGTACGACATCGACTCCCCGCAGAACGTGAAGACCTTCACCTGGCTGAAGGACGAGCTCGTCGGCAAGGGCCTGACGGGCCCCACGCCCCCCGCCAAGCTCGACCGCGCCGAGGCCTTCGCCGCCTTCACGCGCGGCGACGTCGGCATGCTCAACGGCCATCCCACGCTGATGCAGATGGCTGCCAAGAAGGGCGTGAAGTACGGCATGGTGCCGATGCCCGGCGTGAACGGCAAGGCCCAGGCCACGATGGGCGTCGCCGACTGGATGATGGCCTTCAAGCAGAAGGGCCACCGCGAGGAGGTCGGCAAGTTCCTCGACTTCGCCTACAGCACCGAGAACGTCCTGGACTTCTCGCGCGAGTACGACCTGCTGCCCGTGACGAACACCGCCGCCGAGCAGATGACGGGCAACAAGAACGACAAGGCGCTCGCCGAGTTCCTCGACGAGCTGCCCACCTCGCAGCTGTACCCCGTCGGCAAGACGTCCTGGGCGCAGGTGTCCGTCGACGTCAAGAAGTACATCGGCAAGACCGTCGACGAGAACGGCAATCCGGCGTCGATCCTCGGCCAGATCCAGTCCAAGGCGGCCACCGAGGAGAACTCGGAATAGCGTGGCCGGCATGACGGACGCCAAAAACGCCAAGGACGCCACGGATCCCGCCGATCCCTCCGATCCCGCCGATTCCTCCGGCGACGCGTTCCCCGACACCGGTCTCTCCGAGCGCGATCGCGCGATCCTCGCCCTTGAGCGCCGCGACTGGGTGACCGGTCCCGGCGCCAAGGAGCGGGCGGTGCGCGAGCAGCTCGGCCTGGTGCCGGTGCGTTACTACCAGCTCCTGAACGCCCTGCTCGACGATCCCCGCGCCCTCGCGCACGATCCGGTCACCGTCAACCGGCTTCGGCGGGTCAGGGAGTCCCGGCGCAAGGAGCGTTGAGCGTAGGGTCGGGCCCATGGGTGACCTTGAGTATTCGCCGAACTCTCCCGAGCTGCCCGAGCCCGTGACCCCCGCGGGGCGCGAGGGCCTGGCCGCGCTTCTCGCGCGGCCCGGGAAAACCGTGATCGCGCTCGACTTCGACGGCACGCTCGCCCCGATCGTGCCCGACCCCGAGCAGGCCCGCGCCCACCCCGACGCCGTCCCCGCCCTCGCCGCGCTCGCGCCGAAGGTGCTGTCCGTCGCCGTCGTCACCGGGCGCCCCGCGGGCGTGGCGGTGCGCCACGGCGGCCTCGCGGGCGTTCCGGGCCTCGAACACCTCGTCGTGCTCGGGCACTACGGCGCCGAGCGCTGGGACGCCGTCTCCGCCACCGTGCACGCGGCCGAGCCGCACCCCGGGGTGGCCGCCGTGCGCGCCGAACTGCCGGGGTTCCTGGACACGATCGGCGCCTGGCGCGGTACGTGGATAGAGGAGAAGGGCCGCGCGGTGGCCGTCCACACCCGCCGCGCGGCCGACCCGCAGGCCGCCTTCGAGGCGCTGCGCGACCCGCTGGCGGAGCTGGCGTCCCGCCACGGCCTGATCGTCGAACCGGGCCGCATGGTCCTGGAGTTGCGCCCGCCGGGCATGGACAAGGGGGTGGCCCTCGCCGACTACGTACGGGAGGTCGGCGCGGAGAGTGTTTTGTACGCGGGCGACGACTTGGGCGATCTCCCCGCTTTCGCGGCGGTGGAGAAGCTCCGCTCCGACCAGGTGCGGGGGCTGCTGGTGTGCAGTGGCAGTGCGGAGGTGGTGGAGCTGGCGGAGCGGGCCGATGTGGTGGTGGACGGGCCCCAGGGCGTGGTGCAGCTACTCTCCGCCATCGCGGCTCAACTGGGGTGAGGGCGGACAGACTTTTCGAGTCCCCAACCCCGCCCCTTCCCGAAAACTCGCTCGGCGCGAGGGCCCTCCTCAAACGCCGGAGGGGCTGAAAGATTCAGCCCCTCCGGCGTTTGAGGAGCGGGGTCTGGGGCGGAGCCCCCTCCGCGGCGGAGCCGCCAATAGATACAGCCGGGAAGGGGCGGGATTGGGGAGAGCCCCGCAGGGTCGCCCTACCCCAGCGCCCGCAGCTGGTCCAGGAACCACTGGGCCGGGGGGAGAGCCGTAGCCGCCGCCGCGAGGCGTTTCGTGCGTTCCGCCCGCTCCTCCAGAGGCATCGTCAGCGCCGCGTGCAACGCCGCAGCCGTGCCCGTCACGTCGTACGGGTTGACGACGATCGCGTCCTCGCCCAGCTCCTCGTACGCCCCCGCCTCCCGTGACAGGACAAGAGCGCACCCCTCGTCCGAGACGACCGGCACCTCCTTGGCCACGAGGTTCATGCCGTCCCGGATGGGATTCACCAGCGCCACGTCCGCGAGGCGGTACGCCGCCAGGGAACGGGCGAAGTCGTCCTTCACGTGGAGGACGACCGGGGTCCAGCCCTCCACCCCGAAGCGGGAGTTGATCTCGTCGGCGACCCGCTGCACCTCCGCCGTGTAGTCGCGGTACACCGAGAGGTCCTGCCGCGAGGGGTACGCAAAGGCGACGTGTACCACCCGCTCCCGCCACTCGGGGCGGGATTCAAGGAGCTCGCGGTAGGCGAGCAGGCCCCGCACGATGTTCTTCGACAGTTCCGTCCGGTCGACGCGGACGATCACCTTCCGGTCGCCGGAGCCCCCGATCTGCTCCCGCAGCGCGACAAGACGTTCCTCCACGTCCGCCCGCCGCGACCGCTCCCGCAGGAAATCCGCGTCCGCGCCCAGGCCGTGCACCCCGATCCGCGTACCGGTCGTACCGCCGAGGACGGCCACGCAGCACTCCGTGAACGCGTCCGCCCACCGGCCCGTGAGGAACGCCGCCCGGTCGGCCCCGAGGATGCCGCGAAGCAGCTGCTCGGCGACGTCGTCCGGCAACATCCGGAAGTAGTCGACCGGCGCCCACGGCGTGTGCGAGAAGTGGCCGATGCGCAGGTCGGGACGGAGCTCGCGCAGCATCCCCGGCACCAGCGCCAGGTGGTAGTCCTGGACGAGGACCGCCGCGCCCGCCGCGGCGCTCTCGGCGAGTGCCTCGGCGAAAGCGCGGTTGTAGGTCTCGTACGACGCCCACTGCGCCCGGAACTCCGGGCCGAAGGCCGGTTCGAGCGGGGTCTGGTAGAGCATGTGGTGGACGAACCACAGCACCGAGTTCGCGATCCCGTTGTACGCGTCGGCGTGCACCTGCGGATCGATGTCGAGCATCCGCACGCCCGGCTCACCGACCCCGCGCCGCACGGCTTCCCGGTCGCCGTCGCCCAGCGCCGCGCAGACCCACAGGGCATCCGCATCGTCCCCGATCGCGCTCAGACCCGAGACGAGTCCGCCTCCGCCCCGCTTGGCCGTCAGTTCCCCGTTCTCTTCAAGGGTGTACGTGACGGGGCCGCGGTTGGACGCGACGAGGACCTGGGCGGCGTGCTCGGAGACCATGTGGCGAACCTAGCCCTTCGGGGGAGGGCTCAAACGTCTGCTTCTCGCCGCCGCCACCGCGAGCGCCCCCAGTGTGCACAGGGCGATCGCGAGACCCGCGTACAGCATCGTGTCCGACTCGTCGCCCGTCTCGGCGAGCCCCCGGGGCCCGCTCGCCATCCCCACCGGCTCCTCCTGCCGCTGCGGGGCCGGCCGCGCCTGCACCCGCTGGGCGAGGATCGCCGACGTGCACGGGGCGCCGCCGCCCCGGACGGTCGCGGGGCAGTTGCTGCCGGGTGCCGTCACGGTGATCGCGCGCGCCTCACCGGAGGTGCAGGGCGTCTTCAGCCGCTGGGTGACGGTGACCTTGCCGCGCTGGTGGACGTCGCCCTTCCACACGTACGTCCGTCCCTGTGTGGTGACCTCGCCGCTGCTCGCCACCGGCTTCTTCGAGCCGGGCGTCGCCGGCCAGGACGCGACGGCCCCCGTGCGCGGTCTTTCCGAGGGGTTCGCGAGGACGATGGTGGTCCAGACGTCACTGCACACCGGCGCGGTCCGCTTCGCGGGCACGGTGGTGATGGTGACGTCCGGCTGCTCACGCCCGGTGCGGGCGGTGCCGTTGCCGCTGCCTTCGGTCTCCGCCGCGGCGGGCACGGCCGCGGCGCCGAGCGCTCCGGCCGCGAGGGTGGCCGTGGCCATGGCCATGGCACCGACGCGGGGCGCGTTTCCCATTGCCTGTCTGACCCATACCTGGCTGACCCATACCTGTCTGAACCACACAAGGACCCACATAAATGGGGAATGTAGACAAAATGCCCGGCTTGGGGTGTTACGCCACGCGGCGTGCCGTGTACTCCGCGATGCCGCGCATCGGCGGGCGCTCCTCCGTGTCCACCGAATGGGTCCGCGGCTCGAACCCCTGCTCGCCCCGTTCGAACTGGGTGAGCTCGGGCCGTACGAGATGGCCGCGCGCGAGCCGCAGCTGCGCCGTCCGGTAGATCGCCGCGGCCATCCGGCCGAGCGCCTGCCCGTCCTGGTGCCGGTGCTTGCGCACACCGACATCGACCTGCGCGAGCGCGTCCAGGCCCACGGTGTGCAGCGCGTCGACGAGCAGGCCGAGCTCCACCCCGTAACCGACGGGGAACGGCAGCCGCTCCAGGAGGGACCTGCGTGCCGCGTACTCGCCGCCCAGCGGCTGGACGAAGCCCGCGAGCTGGGGCCAGTGCATGTTGAGCAGCGGGCGCGCCATCAGCTCGGTCACCCGGCCGCCCTGATCGGCGGTTCCGGCCAGCGGGCGGTCGTACATCGCCTTCACGAAGTCCACGTCGGGATCGGTCAGGAGGGGGCCCACTATCCCGGTCACGAAGTCCGCCGAGAACTCCCTCAGGTCCGCGTCGACGAACGCGACGATGTCGCCGCCGGTCACCAGGAGTGAGCGCCACAGCACCTCGCCCTTGCCGGGCACGGCCGGGAGGCGCGGCAGGATCTCGTCCCGGTGCACGACCCGCGCGCCCGCCTCCCGGGCGACCTCGGCCGTGCGGTCCTTCGAGCCGGAGTCGATCACCACGAGCTCGTCCACGAGGGCCGCCTTCTCCACCAGCTCGCGGCGGATCTCGGCGACGATCGCGCCGACCGTCCCCTCCTCGTCGAGGGCGGGCAGGACGACGCTCACCGAGGCTCCCGACGCCCGTTTGGCGTCCAGCAGCGCGCTGAGCGGACGGTCCGCAACCGACCAGGAACGCCTGGTCAGCCAGCGCTCGGCCTCTTCCAGCACGGGTGGCTCCTCCTGTGTGTGGCCCGACGTGCGGCCCGGTCCGTGGCCTGGGTGTGATCCATCTCGCCGTTCGGACGACTATCTCAAGGGTCCAGGCCGTCGGTTACAGTCTTGAACAACGCCGATGACCATCGCATGCCGGGGTCATCGCGCGACAAACGCCCCGGGCCCCTGAAGCCCGGCGCCATACCGCTCATCCAGAGGGGCAGAGGGATACGGCCCGTTGAAGCCCCGGCAACCATCCCGCCGACCACGCACGCGAGGTCTCGGTGGGGAAGGTGCCAATTCCGTCTCGCGGCGAGATGCGCCGCGAGGAAGATGAGGAGAAAGGGCCTCGCCTCCATGGCTGCGCAGACTGTCGGAACGTTCGACACCACCCCCTCCACCACGCCTTCCCACAGTGGGTCCGTGGACCTCGGCCCCGCTTCGGGCCTCTCTTGCCGCGAGTGCGGCGAGCTCTACGCGCTGGGCCCGATCTTCGCCTGTCAGGCCTGTTTCGGCCCGCTCGAAGTCGCGTACGACCTGCCGACCGGTGACCCCGAGGCGCTGCGTAAGCAGATCGAGGCCGGTCCGGACAACATCTGGCGCTACGCCCCGCTCCTGCCCGTCCCCGCGGACGTCGCCGAGAAGCCGAACATCAACCCCGGCTGGACCAAGCTCGTCAAGGCCGACAACCTCGCCCGCGAACTCGGCGTCGAGCAGGGCAAGTTGTTCGTCAAGGACGACTCCGGCAACCCCACGCACTCCTTCAAGGACCGCGTCGTGGCGCAGGCCATCGAGGCGGCGCGCGCCTTCGGCTTCACCACGCTCTCCTGCTCCTCCACCGGCAACCTCGCCGGCGCCGTCGGCGCCGCCGCGGCCCGCGCCGGCTTCCGCTCCTGCGTGTTCATCCCACACGACCTGGAGCAGGGCAAGGTCGTCATGGCCGCGGTCTACGGCGGCGAGCTCGTCGGCATCGAGGGCAACTACGACGACGTGAACCGCTTCTGCTCCGAGCTCATCGGCGACCCGCTGGGCGAGGGCTGGGGCTTCGTGAACGTGAACCTGCGGCCGTACTACGGCGAGGGTTCCAAGACCCTCGCGTACGAGATCTGCGAGCAGCTCGGCTGGGTCCTGCCCGACCAGCTGGTCATCCCGATCGCCTCCGGCTCGCAGCTCACGAAGATCGACAAGGGTCTGAAGGAGCTGATCGCCCTCGGCCTCGTCGAGGACAAGCCCTACAAGATCTTCGGCGCCCAGGCCGAGGGCTGCTCGCCGGTGTCCACCGCCTTCAAGGCCGGGCACGACGTCGTGCGTCCGCAGAAGCCGGACACCATCGCCAAGTCGCTGGCCATCGGCAACCCCGCCGACGGGCCGTACGTGCTCGACATCGCGCGTCGCACGGGCGGGGCGGTGGAGGACGTGAACGACGAGCAGGTCGTCTCCGCGATCAAGCTGCTCGCCCGGACCGAGGGGATCTTCGCGGAGACCGCGGGCGGTGTGACCGTGGGCGTCACCAAGAAGCTGATCGAGGCGGGGCTCATCGACCCGGCGTTGACCACGGTCGTGCTGAACACCGGTGACGGCCTCAAGACTCTCGACGCGGTCGCCGAGACGTCTCAGGCGACCGCCACGATTCGCCCCAGCCTTGACGCGTTTCGCGCCGCCGGGCTCGCAGGCTGAGCTTGTTCGCTGACTGCGGGGCCGTCGTGGCTGGTCGCGCAGTTCCCCGCGCCCCTGACGGGGCGCCCCTCACGGGCGCCCCTCCTGAACTACCGAGGTGAATCAATGAGCGTCAAGGTCCGCATCCCCACCATTCTTCGCACCTACACCGGCGGTCAGTCCGAGGTCGCCGCCGAGGGGGCGACTCTCTCCGAGGTCATCGCCGACCTGGAGAAGAACCACACCGGTATCGCGGCGCGCGTCCTGGACGACCAGGGCAAGCTGCGGCGCTTCGTGAACGTCTACGTGAACGACGACGACGTGCGCTTCGAGCAGGGTCTTGAGACCGCGACGCCGGACGGCGCGGGGGTCTCCATCATCCCCGCCGTCGCCGGTGGTTGATCCTTTAAAGAAACACCCTGCGTAATTGACATTGCCCCCTCCGCGAGAGAAGCGGAGGGGGCAATTCCATGCGATTGAGCGCGGTACAGTTGGGAAGCGAGCTTCCTGTTTGTGCCGAGCGCATATACGAAGTCGCCCTGAGGGCGACAAGAAGTAGCCAAAGTGCACTGCCCATTTGCCCCCTCCGTGGCATTTGTCTGGCCCGACTTGCCCTGAACTCCGGCGAATTCTCCGCATATTACCGATCAGGCGTGCCCAGAATTCTCGTCCGATTGACCTGTTGCAGAGGGCAGTTGGACAGATACATTCAGCCGCGGTCGACGCGTTCCGGCGCACGCCTCCACAACCCATTGGGGGGGTGAGGTCTGACCCGGGTCCGCGAAGTGCGGGCCCGTGCAAGGGCCAGTAATAGGGGAGTTAGGCATGGCTCAGGGCACCGTCAAGTGGTTCAACGCGGAGAAGGGGTACGGCTTCATCGCGGTCGACGGTGGTGCGGATGTTTTCGTCCACTACAGCGCGATTCAGATGGACGGCTACCGCACCCTTGAAGAAGGTCAGCGAGTGGAGTTCGAGATCTCGCAGGGCCAGAAGGGTCCGCAGGCGGACATGGTCAAGCTCGCCGTCTGATCTCGGCGCGATCGGCCAGCGACTTAGCGAGTGACGAGGGCCCGCATCCCGACAGGGGTGCGGGCCCTCGTGCGTCCCCCGGCGGCCCGGCCGGGGACGCACCCCCCTCGTACGTCTGAGATCCGTGAGAGGCGCTTGCACTCGTAGGGGTCGAGTGCTAATCATTGGGCTTAGCACTCTCCGAGTGAGAGTGACAGAACTTGGATCGGGTCGGTGAGGCCCGCAGGCCGGGTGGGGCAAGGAACCACAAGGTTTGCAGGCCGTCCGTCGCGGGCACTGGCGCGATCCGGAGCATGCCACCCCTGTCCGGGAGGACCACTTCACATGGCCAAGATCATCGCGTTCGACGAGGAGGCACGGCGCGGCCTCGAGCGCGGCATGAACCAGCTCGCCGACGCCGTCAAGGTGACCCTGGGCCCCAAGGGTCGCAACGTCGTCCTCGAGAAGAAGTGGGGCGCCCCCACGATCACCAACGATGGTGTTTCCATCGCCAAGGAGATCGAGCTCGAGGACCCGTACGAGAAGATCGGCGCCGAGCTGGTCAAGGAGGTCGCGAAGAAGACGGACGACGTCGCCGGTGACGGCACGACGACCGCGACCGTCCTGGCGCAGGCGCTGGTCCGCGAGGGCCTTCGCAACGTAGCCGCCGGTGCCAACCCGATGGCCCTCAAGCGCGGCATCGAGAAGGCCGTCGAGGCCGTCTCGGGCGCCCTGCTCGAGCAGGCCAAGGACGTGGAGACCAAGGAGCAGATCGCTTCGACCGCCTCCATCTCCGCCGCCGACACCCAGATCGGCGAGCTCATCGCCGAGGCGATGGACAAGGTCGGCAAGGAAGGCGTCATCACCGTCGAGGAGTCGCAGACCTTCGGTCTCGAGCTTGAGCTCACCGAGGGCATGCGCTTCGACAAGGGCTACATCTCGGCGTACTTCGCCACGGACATGGAGCGTATGGAGGCGTCGCTCGACGACCCGTACATCCTGATCGTGAACTCGAAGATCTCGAACGTGAAGGACCTCCTTCCGCTCCTCGAGAAGGTCATGCAGTCCGGCAAGCCGCTGCTGATCATCGCCGAGGACGTCGAGGGCGAGGCCCTGTCGACCCTGGTCGTCAACAAGATCCGTGGCACCTTCAAGTCCGTCGCCGTCAAGGCCCCGGGCTTCGGTGACCGCCGCAAGGCCATGCTCGGCGACATCGCCATCCTCACCGGTGGCACCGTCATCTCCGAGGAGGTCGGCCTCAAGCTGGAGAACGCCGGTCTCGACCTGCTCGGCCGCGCCCGCAAGGTCGTCATCACCAAGGACGAGACGACGATCGTCGACGGCTCCGGTGAGAGCGACCAGGTCCAGGGCCGCGTCAACCAGATCCGCGCCGAGATCGAGAACTCGGACAGCGACTACGACCGCGAGAAGCTGCAGGAGCGCCTGGCGAAGCTCGCCGGCGGTGTTGCGGTCATCAAGGCCGGTGCCGCGACCGAGGTCGAGCTCAAGGAGCGCAAGCACCGCATCGAGGACGCCGTTCGCAACGCGAAGGCGGCCGTCGAAGAGGGCATCGTCGCCGGTGGTGGCGTGGCGCTGCTGCAGGCCGCCGCCGTCTTCGAGAAGCTGGAGCTCGAGGGTGACGAGGCGACCGGCGCCAACGCCGTGAAGCTCGCCCTGGAGGCCCCGCTCAAGCAGATCGCCGTCAACGGCGGCCTTGAGGGCGGCGTCGTCGTCGAGAAGGTCCGCAACCTCACCGTCGGCCACGGCCTGAACGCCGCGACCGGTGAGTACGTGGACATGATCGCCGAGGGCATCCTCGACCCGGCGAAGGTCACGCGCTCCGCCCTGCAGAACGCCGCGTCCATCGCCGCGCTGTTCCTCACCACCGAGGCCGTCATCGCCGACAAGCCGGAGAAGGCGGGCGCTGCCCCGGCCGGCGGCGGCATGCCGGGCGGTGACATGGACTTCTGATCGACCTCTGGTTGATCAGCGGTTCATCGCTTCACGCGAACCGAGGGCGGCACTCCTTCTCACGAAGGGGTGCCGCCCTCGGGCGTTTCCGGAGCCGTGCAGCTGTGCGTGACTACGGCAGGCGGTCGAGCAGCCAGGTGCAGAGTTCTTGCGTGATCAGGGTGTGGGGCTCGTTGTGGGTGGCGCAGAGGTACTCGTCCAACTCGCTGTCCTCGGACTGTTCCGGGAACGGGGTGTGCAGGTTCTCGTGGGTGTTGATGTCGCGCAGGGCGATCGCGCTGACGGAGGGTACGAAGCAGTGTTCGCGGATCTCGGCCTCCGCGCCGAGGCCGATGATCGCGGGGATGCTGTTCAGCTCGTCGGCGAGGATGCCGAAGCCCTCCAGGGTGCCGCCGGGTGCGCCGTCGATCTCGGGCAGGCCCGAGGTGCGGATCTGCGGCTTGCGCAGGGTCACCACCCGTAGCTGGGCGACCAGTTGATCCACCCCCTCGGGCTGCGTGTGGAGGTGGGTGCCGGTGATGGCGAGGCCCTTGCCGCGGAACGCCCGCCGCCCCGGGGTGATGCCGTTGGCGACGCCGGTACGTACGCCGTTGGCGACGCCGATCTTCCGCGGGCGGCTCGGCCAGCCGCCGACCCGCTCCAGCTCGGCGAGGAACTCGACGCGCTCCTTGTCGGTCTCCGGGGTGTCGTCCCACTCCGCGATGTGCTGCCACAGGAGCTGGCGCGCGGCCGGGCTGTTCATCTGGTTCGAGAAGGCCGCGTTGAGCCGCCGGATGTAGTGCGCGAACGACTGGAGCCCGATCGGGATCCAGGCCCCGCGGTGCGGGCTGTCGTAGGAGAGGTACAGCGCGGTCTGGTGGTCGACGCCGTCGTGTTCCATCTTGGCGAGCGCGTACCGCGTGACCAGGCCGCCCATGCTGAAGCCGCCTACGGTCAGCGGGTGGTCGCCGGTGCGCCGCGCGATCGCCTCCTGGATCGCCGAGCGCGCCGCCACGGCGTTGTCCAGGATGGAGGCGCTGCGCTCGTCGAAGCCGAGGATGATGACGTCCCTGCCGCGCGTCCGCAGCTCGCTGATGAGCGCGTACTCGCCGCGGTCCAGGCCTTCGTAGAGGAAGTCCAGGTCGCTCGGTCCCGCGCTGAAGCCGTCGGCGAGGATCACGGGCTTGGTGAGCCCTTGCCCGGGGTCGGCGAGGTACACCCAGGCCCTGCCGCCCGGCAGCGTCCACTCCTGGTCCGGGGTGGGGGCCGCCTCGGACACCTCCTGGGGGCCGGGAGCCAGGGTGATGTGGGCGGCGGACCGCCAGGCCTCGATGATCTGCTCTTCGGTGGGCTCGTGGGGGTCGTTGGACTCGTTGGACTCGTGGGGCTCGTGGGGCTGGTTGGGCCCGCTGCGGTCGGTCATGAAGGGTCCCCTCCGGTTGTGCCGCTTCGATGACGTTCGGTGCCATCCTCGATACGTCACGTAGGTGCCGGAAGGTGGTCTCAGGTTTCCGCGCGGGGAGCGGGGTCCTTTCGGACAGAGGGGAAATGGCGGCATTTGCACTGCGTCGGCCGGGGAGTCTTCGGGGCGCCGTGGTCGACGGCCGGGCGGCGGTCGTGTCAGCGGCGGAACTCGGTCAGCGGGGCCTGAGGGGGCCTGCCGGGGCCGGGGAAGTATGTCGCGAAGGCGACCGGGAGGGGGCCGGTTCAGCCTTCGCGCGGGGGTCCCTGACTGTGCCGCATGCCGCCACCGCTCGCGTACTCCTCAGACGCGGCCTGGGCCCTCGGTGGACGGCGGGGACCTGCCTGCCGGGGCCAGGGGGTGGGATCAGTTGGCATAGTCCTTGAGCTTTTCGGTTTCTAGAGTGATGGCTACTGGGGCGGGGAGGCGGACGGTGGAGCCGTAGTGGAATGGGCGGCGGCTCTGGTAGACGCCGTTTTCCGGTGAGCTGTACACGACGACGGTGTGGTTCTCACGGTCGATGAGCAGATAGACAGGGATGCCGACGTAGGCGTAGGCGCGCGGCTTGTCCTGTCGGTCGCGGCGATCGGTGTCCCGGTCGCGGGAAGTCACCTCGACGGCCATCAGTACGCCGTCGGGGGATGCCCACTCGCCTTGTCCGGCGAAGTAGTCGACCGGGGTCAGAGAGCCGTCCGGCCTGATGCAGCCCTTCCGGTACGTGTCGACGCGCAGACCCTGCTCCAGGTGCAGGGCCAGTTCGGGGCGCTGCATCATGCATTGCCGAAGCACCCACATGACGATCGATCCGTGGTCGCCGTCCGGCACGGGCTTGACCTCAAGCTTTCCGTTGATGAGTTCGAGCGTGACTGTCTCGGGGGCCACGCGGGCGAGCTCCTCGAAGTCCTCGACGTCGATCGGGCCGTGCTTGACGTACACCCGGCCGCCGAGGAATTCGAGACGCACGGTCTCTGGGGCCAGCCGGTCCAGCTCTTCGAATTCCTCGACGGACATCTGGGGGCGCTCATCGGTGCCAGGGGTCATGGTGGTGCCTCCTCCCTTCCATCGTGCCCCGGCTGTGTGTCGGCGGACCGTTGGAGCGGTCATGCGTGTGTCCTTTCCTGTGAGCTGACAGCTGCATTGCGGGCCGCCGCCGCGTGGGCGTGGACCGCTGCGGGTGGGAGCGGCGCTGTGCGGGGTGCCGGGCTCCGTTCGCCCCGGCACGGGCCGCAGGTGCCGCCGGGCAGGGCCTCCGGGCGGCCGGGGGTTCCGCAACTCCCGCACTCCAGGACGCGGAGCGCGGGGCGGGGGACTGGTGCCGGCGGGAGCTTGGTCGTGAGGCGGCTGCGGATGAGGGCCGCCGGGCTGTGGACCGGGGTGGGGAGTCCTGCCGTGAGGGCGCGGAGGATGTCCGGCTCCGTGGCGCCGCGCGTGAACCACTCCGTGAGCTGGGGTTCCAGGGCGACGCAGTCCGCGTACGAGAGGGACAGTGCGGGGGCCGTCCGGCCGAGGGCTGCGAGGAGGATGAACGCGCGGCTGCGGGTGGGGCGTTGGGGTCTGTCCGGCTCCGGGTCCGGTACCTCGCCGCGCGTGAATGCCGTCCACCAGGTGTCGTCCCGCGCCGTCCGCGAGAACCACGTTCGGGTGATCCAGCGAGCGCTGCCACTTCCGTATACGTGTTCCCTGCCCCGCCTCAAGTGCCCGGCCGCCTGGAGCCTGTTGAGGGCGGTGCGGAGGGCGCACTGGCCGTACGGGAGGTGCTTGGCCAGGGTCTTTACGGAGATGTCCGCGCCGTCGGGCAGCCGGTCGATGCTGGCTGCGATGGCGGCTTCGCGGGGTGGGAGGTGGGTGAAGTCGTTGGCCGTGCGGGGTTGTTGGTCCGGCGCGGAGCGCTTGCCGTAACCCGGATTGGCGAGGGGGTGGGGAGTCGCGTGCGTCGGGCGCACGGCAGCACTAAGCTGGATGGCATCCATATGGATCGAACCTCTGTTATTCGATCTTGTTGGGCAGACCCCCGCAGGTGTTGCTAGCACCTGGCGGGGGTCGTTCGTTATTCGGGCACGCTAGAGCGTCGTCACACTGCGTGGCAAGTCGAAGCCCGAAAGTGATCGACTGTGCCAACTCCGAGGGAGGGAGGGCGGGTTGAGGCCCGCCTCCCGTTCCTTGAAAAGAGGGCTCGGGGCTCGGCGCTTGAGCTTCGGGGTCAGCTGTCCTTGAGGTCCGCGAGGAAGGCGGACCAGGCCGTGGCCCGGAACACGAGCTTCGGGCCGGCGGGGTTCTTGGAGTCGCGGACGGGGACGAGGTTCGGGTGCCCGTCGGCCACTTCGAGGCAGTCGCCGCCGCTGGCGCCGCTGTGCGTGGACTTGCGCCAGCGGGCCATCTCCAGGCAGTTGCCTCCGTCAGGGCCGCTGTACGTGGACTTGTGCCAAGTAGCTGCGCTTAGGTCGTGCTCAGGGGTGGTCCTCATGGGCGTAATCCTCTGCCACTGATTCGATCAGAGCCAGGGAAGCTTGTGGTGACAATGCGCTGGCCCCTAACAAATCGTAGGCCAGAGTCTGCCGTGTGACTGTGGCTGGGTCGTCCTCAAGGCGCCCGGTTTCGACTCCCTCTGCGTAGGCAAGCGGAGGTGCACTCTCAAAGGTCATGAGCTTGAGGGAGCCCTGGACGAGCGGGTGGGCACCTGCGGAAAAGGGTATTACCTGCACGATCGCCCGGTGGCGACGTCCGAGTGCGGCGACGTGGTGCAAGGCCTCGGCCATCACGGCGTGCCCGCCGACCACTCGGCGGATTGATGCCTCGTCGAGTACCGCCCACAACAGCGGCGTTGTTGGATCGCGCAGGATGTGCGCTCGCTCTAGACGGGCTTTCACCAACTCGTCAATGACATCCGGTGTTGCCGTCGGGCGCCCACTCCGGAACATGGCCCGTGCGTACCCCTCTGTTTGCAGCAACCCGGGGATCAGCAAGGGCGCGTACTCCCGAATCCCCGTAGCCACCGCCTCCGCCTCCGCCGCCTCGGCAAAATGATCCGGGTACTTCGACTTGGCGACCGCCCGGCAGTTGCGGGCGAAGAAGCCCCCCGTATCCAGCACCTCGTCGAAGTGGTGGGCGTACTCCAGATGCATTCGCCGCGTGCCCGCCTCCAGTTGGCCGATGAACGAACCGCTGACGAACAGAGGTGCGCCGAGGGCCTCTTGGCTGATCCCCTTCCGCTCGCGCGCGTGTCGCAACTCGCAGCCGAGGAGGGCGCGGGGGTTCGATGAGGGGTCGAGGTCCTTGCGGCGGCCGGTCATGGGCAACTCCTCATCCAACAAGGCGGTTTGTTGGGACGCGGTTGCTTCTCAGGCTACGCAGTACCGGACACGCTTAGTGAGGAAACGGCAACACCGAGTGTGAGAGGCGGAGGTCATGGCGCTGACGGCGGAGGAACGGGTGCGGGCGGTGGAGGAGGTCGTGCGGCAGTTGAGGGCGGGGCTCGAAGAGGCCGGGGTCACGCTGCCGTCCCTGCGGATGGATCCGCTGACGGCGGCGGCGGAAGGGGCCCTGCCGCTGGTGGAGTTGGGGCGCTGCAATCTCGACACGGCGTTGCGCCTGGCCGCCGTGGTGGAGGGCTCGCGGTGAACGAGGAGGACCCCGGGGTGCCGGAGGCGGGGACGTACGCCGTCGATTACCGGGACGGCAGCGTCGGCCAGGTCATGGGCTGCGAGGGCGGCCTCGTACAGCTGAGACCGCTCGGTGGCGGCCGGGAGTGGGACTGTCCGCCGGAGTCGATCGGGGAGGCGCCGGCGGGGGACGTGCTGCGGGAGCGGGTGCGCAGGCTGAACCGGGAGAGGCGGCTGCCGTGAGCGGATCGCACCGGCAGGGTGGGGCCCTGCTATGTACACTCAGAGGGGTACAAGTGGGCCCTCTATGTACATGGCGGGAGATCGAGATGTCGCTGACACACATCGAAATCGACGACGAGGCCCTGGAGACCGCCAAGCGTCTCGGCGGCCACCGGACGAAGACGGCGGCTGTCGCGCATGCGCTGGAGGAGTACAACAAGCGGCTTCAGCGAGCCGCTGCCTACGACAGGTTCATCGCGCTCGGCCAGGATTGGGACGTCGAGGGAGCAGAGGCAGCGCATCGCGCCGAGAAGGAGGCGTCGCGCGAATGAGCCGGTACCTGGTGGACAGCTCGGCGCTTTGGCGGCTCCTGCGGGATGCCCCCCTTGCCGCCGCGTGGCGCGAGGCGGCGGCGGACGGTGAAATCCGCTCGTGTTACCCGCAGCGTGCCGAGTTCCTGAAATCCGCGAGGAGCCTCAAGGAGTACGAGACGTTCAGCGCTCTGCTGGGAGATCTCTACCGAGACGTCTCCGTCCCCAAGAGCGCGGCGAAGTGGGTCGGCGCCGTGCAGCTGCGCGCCGCCGAGCAGGGCGCGCACAAGTCGCTGTCGGCGGTCGACCTCCAGGTCTGTGCGACTGCCGCTCACCACGGTCTCGTGATCGTGCACGACGACAACGACTTCGTGACGGCGGAGAGGTTCGCCGTCGAGGTGCGCCAGCGCAATGTGCGGGAGGGGCCGCTGGGGCAGCCGGCGCAGTGATCAAGCCGCCGGGTGGGACGGCGTCCGCGTCTTCGATGCGTGTACAAGTCTTCCGTACCCGGACCGCCCTACGTCGTGAACGACATTATGGCCTCGCGCCACGCCCTCGGAATCAGGCGTCCATCCGGGGCCGAGGCGGTGCCCGGGGTTAGCGTCGGCGGCATGGACGTTGATCAACGACGTTGGCGGCAGTGTCTGCTCAGCGGGGCGGTGTTCGCCGTCTGCATGGCGGGCACCACGCTGCCGACTCCCCTCTACAGCCTCTACCAGGACAAGTTCGGCTTCTCCGAGCTGACGGTCACCGTCGTGTACGCGGTGTACGCCTTCGCGGTCATCGGCGTGCTGCTGCTCGCGGGCAACGTCTCGGACGTCGTGGGCAGACGTCCCGTCCTGCTGTGGGGCCTGGGCTGCGCGGCGGCCAGCGCCGTCTGCTTCCTGTGCGCCGTCGGGATGGGCTGGTTGTACGCGGGGAGGCTGCTCTCGGGGCTGTCCGCAGGTCTGTTCACCGGGGCGGCAACGGCGTACGTGATGGACACGGCACCGCACGTCGGCGCCTCCCGGGCCACGTTCGTGGCGACGGCAGCCAACATGGGCGGCCTCGGCTGCGGGCCGCTGCTCGCAGGTGTGCTCGCGCAGTACGCGGACTGGCCGCTGTACCTGCCGTTCGCCGTGCACCTGGCGCTGGTCGCCGTCTCGGCCGTCGTCCTGCTGCGGCTCCCGGAGACCGTGCGGGAGCCGAGGCCGCTGAGCACGGTACGGCCGCAGCGGCCCGGGGTGCCGCCGCAGGTGCGGGCGGTGTTCGTGCCCGCGGGGATCGCCTCGTTCGTGGGGTTCGCGCTGTTCGGGGTGTTCACGTCGGTGAGCCCGGCGTTCCTCGCGGAGTCCCTGGACGTGGAGAACCACGCGGTCAGCGGCCTGGTCGTCGCGCTGGCCTTCTTCGCCTCCACGGCAGGGCAGTTGGCGACCGGCCGGGTCGGGCTGGGCCGGTCACTGCCCCTGGGCTGCGCCGCACTCCTCGCAGGCCTCGTGTTGCTCGCGGGCGCGCTGCACTGGGATCTGCTGGCGCTGGTGGTACTCAGCGCGGTGGTCGGCGGCTGCGGGCAAGGCCTGGCATTCCGCGGGGCGCTGTCGGCGGTGGCCGCGGCATCCCCCACGGACCGGCGCGCGGCGGTGATCTCGACGCTGTTCGTGGTCGCGTACACGGGCATCTCACTGCCGGTGATCGGAGTGGGCCTGCTGACGGGCCCGATGGGCCTGGAGGGCGCGGGCCTTGTGTTCATCGCGTGCATGGCGGTTCTGGTGTCCGGCGCGGGGGTCTACTTGCTGCGGCGGCCGGTGGGCGCGGGGACGTAGACGCGCTACAGGTTGCGGTAGACGTCACGCCGGCTACCGCCGCGCAGCCGGTACAGGCCGTCATGGCCTGGGAGTTTCTTGCTGTCCGCGTCTTCGCGACGTGGGTCGTCACCGAGTGCGGTGAGAACCGTCAGGATGCGGGTGAAGCGGAAGGCGTGTTCACGGGGTCGCCCTCGCCCTTGCCGCCGTCCGCTTCGAAAAGGTCCGCGAGGAGCTCGATCATGCTGACGGTGGGGTCGTCGCGATGCTGCTCGGCCTCGCGCGCGGCCAGCTCGTCGCTCGCCTCGTCGAGTGCGTCCAGGACCTCGATGGGGACCAAGGCCGCTACGCGCTTCCCCTTACGGGTCAGCACGGTCACTTCGCCCGCCTCGGCCTTGTCGACGACCTCGGCGAGATGGGCGCGGGCTTCACGGACGGTGACGTACTCGCTCATGAGGCGAGCGTACGCATCAGCGTGTACACGCGGCGTGATCCCGAGATCGGCCGAGGGAGGCCCCCGTCATGTGCGGGGTGCCGCCCTCGGGCGCTGAGGGCCCAAGGGCCCGGGAGGATCAGACCGCTGCCGGCTGCCTCTCCTTGCCGTCGCCTTCGGTGGGCGTCGGTGCCGAGGGGACGGCCTCGCTGCGGGCCGCCGCCGACTCGCCCGCGTCCACATCCGCGTTCAGGTCCACCAGCATCTGCTTGCTGAAGCCGAAGAAGTACGTCGCGACGAAGCCCACCGCGTAGCCGACCAGGAGGCCGCCGCCGTAGATCGCGATCGTCAGGCCCAGGCCCTTGTTGCCGTCCAGGAGGGGGAACAGGGCCCAGCCCGACGGGCCGATCGCCGTGGAGCCGACCTTCTCGCCGATCATCGAGAAGAAGCCGATGAACGCGCCGCCCGCCGCGCCGCCCACGCATGCCGTGATGAAGGGGCGGCCGAGGGGGAGCGAGACGCCGTAGATGAGGGGTTCGCCGACTCCCAGGAAGCCTGCCGGGAGCGCCGACTTGATCGTCGTACGGATGGACGTGTTGTGGCGCAGGCGCTTGTACACCGCGATCGCGCAGCCCACCTGGCCCGCGCCCGCCATCGCCAGGATGGGGAGCAGGACCGTGAAGCCCTGCTGCTCGATCAGGGTCGTGTGGATGGGGATCAGGGCCTGGTGCAGGCCCAGCATGACCAGGGGGAGGAAGAGGCCGCCGAGGACCAGGCCCGCGAACGCGCCCGTGTTGTCCAGGAGCCAGTTCGCCGCCGTGCCGATGCCCGTCGAGACCTCGCCTGCCAGGAACATCAGGCCGAAGATCGTGACCAGGCCGGAGAGCAGGACCGTGATGGTGGGGGTGACCAGGACGTCCAGGGCCTCGGGGACCCACCTCCGGCACCACTTCTCGATGTACGTGGCCAGGACCGCGGCGCCGAGGGCGCCCAGGACGCCGCCCTGACCGGGTGACAGCTTCTGGCCGAACGCCTCGATGTTCGCCACGCCCGCGTACACGATGATCGCCGCCACCGCGCCGCCCAGGATCGGCGTACCGCCGAACTCCTTCGCCGTGTTGAAGCCCACGAACACCGCGATCAGCGCCATGAAGCCGGAGGCGATCGCGGCGAGTGCCGGGGTGATGCCCGGCAGCCAACCCAGGTTGATCAGCAGGCCGTTGATGCCAGCGATGATGCCGCAGCCGATGAGGGCCGGGATCAGAGGCACGAAGATGTTCGCGATGCGGCGCAGGAAGAGCTTGAAGGGGGTTGCGTTCTTCGCTTTTCTCGCTTCCTTGATCGCTGCTCCCTGCGCCGCCAACTCCTCGGCCGTGAGGGTGAGTTCGGCCGGGGCTTCGGTGCGGCCCTCCGCCACCAGGGCCTCGAACTCCGGCGTGACGCGGGCGACGGTGCCCGGGCCCAGCACGATCTGGTACGTGTCGTCCTCGACCACGCCCATCACGGCGGGCAGTGCCTTCAGGGCCTCGTCGTCGACCAGCGAGCGGTCGGCAAGGCTCAGGCGCAGGCGCGTCATGCAGTGGGCGATGGACGTGACGTTCTGGGCGCCGCCGACGAGGGGGAGGATCGCGGCGGCCGTGGCGCGGTTCTTGTCAGTTGCCATGTGCGGGGTGCCTTGCTGTGCGTGCGGGTGGCGCTGTTCTTCCAGCGGCTGGGGGAGGTCAGTCAGGTGGTGCGGGGGGTGCGGTTCGTGCGGGAGGTGTCGAGGGCTGCCCTGAGGTGGCCGTCCGACGAGGCGAGGAGGTCGGCCGCTGTGGGGCCGTCCACCCCGCCGAGGATGGTGAGGATGGCGTTCTTCACCTCCCCGTCGGTGGCGGCGAGCGCGGCCTCGATCTCCTCGTCGGAGGCGCCGGTGGCGAGGGAGACGATCCGGCGCGAGCGGGCGCGCAGCTTCTCGTTCGACGCGCGTACGTCCACCATCAGGTTTCCGTAGGTCTTGCCGAGGCGGATCATCGTGATCGTCGACAGCATGTTGAGGACGAGCTTCTGCGCCGTGCCCGCCTTCAGGCGGGTCGAGCCGGTGAGCAGTTCGGGGCCGACGACGACCTCGATGCCGTGGTCGGCGGCAGCCGCGAGACCGCTGTCCGCGTTGCAGGAGAGGCCGATGGTGAGGGCGCCGTAGCGGGTGCGGGCGTGTTCCACCGCGCCGATCGCGTACGGCGTGCGGCCGGAGGCGGAGATGCCGACGACCACGTCGTCCGCGGTGAGGCGCAGCCCGTCCAGGTCCTCGGCCGCGAGCTCCTTGCTGTCCTCGGCGCCCTCGACCGCCGTGACCATGGCGCTCGGGCCGCCCGCGATGAGGCCGACGACCTCGGCCGGGTCGGTGTTGAAGGTGGGCGGGCACTCGGAGGCGTCGAGCACCCCGAGGCGCCCGGCCGTGCCCGCGCCCGCGTAGATGAGCCGGCCGCCGCGGGCCATGCGCTCCGCGGTGGCGTCGATGGCGGCGGCGATCGCCGGGAGCTGCTCGGCGACGGCCGTGGGCACGGTGGCGTCCTCGCCGTTCATGATCTTCGCGATCTCCGACGTGGGCAGCCGGTCGATCTCGGAGAGCTCGGGCCTGAACGCCTCCGTGGTGAGCGTGTCCAGCTGGGCGCGGAGTTCGCCGTACGTGTCCCCGGATCCGGATCCGCTTCCGGGGGCGGGGGAGTCCGTGGCGTCGGTCGTGGAGGTCATGAGGTGCGGCTCTTTCGTGTGCGGGGGGTGGCGGGTGCGGGCGTTACGGGGGTCGGCTCAGCGGGTGCCGCCGCGCGGGCTGTGGCGGTGCGCGAGCGCTTCGTACGAGGCGGCGAGCGCGGGGGCGGCCGTCTCGTACGTCCGCTGGGCGACGCCCACGAACAGGCAGTCCACGACGAGCAGCTGGCTCGTGCGCGACGACATCGCGGCGGGCCTGAGCTCGCTCTCACGCGCGGTGGAGGTGGTCAGGATGTGATCCGCGTACTGCGATACGGGGCTGCCGGGGCGGCCGGTGATCGCGATGGTCGTCGCCCCGCGCTCGAAGGCGACCCGCAGCGGTTCGATGACGTCACCGGTCGACCCGGAGTGCGTGATCGCGATCGCCACGTCCTTGGAGCGCAGGGTGACGGCGTTCGTGACGGCCAGGTGCGGGTCGGAGTGCGCGTGGGCGATATGGCCGATGCGAAGGAGCTTCTGCGCGAGGTCCTGGGCGACGAGGCCGGAGGCGGCGACGCCGTAGATCTCGGTGCGGGGCGCGACGGCGAGCGCGGCGACGGCGGCGCCGAGCTGGACGGTGTCGAGGCCGCCCGCGGTGTCGGCGAGGGTCTGCTGCTCGTCGTACGCCAGCTTCGCCACGACGTCCGCGATCGGGTCGTCGACGGCTATGTCGGCGGTGACGGCGGGCGCGCGGCCCGACTGCTGCTGGGCGGCGAGTCCGGCGAGGGCGAGCCGCAGGTCGCGGTAGCCGGGGTAGCCGAGGAGGCGGGCGGTGCGGACCACCGTGGCCTCGCTGGTGCCGGTGAGCTCGGCGAGGCCGGTGACCGTGAGGGCCGCGCAGCCCGCGGGGTCGCCCGCGACGGCTTCGGCGACGAGCTGCATGGAGCGGGTCATGGACGGTGCGAGGGTCCGCACCTTGGCCGCGAGGGCGGCCGGGGCGGGGGGCGCCGCGCCCGCGAAAATTTCCTTCACGTCATTGGTCACGCTTGAAAGATATTTTCGGACCCCGAATGGGTCAAGACCCCTTTGGTCCCGATCTCGGTCACCTGCCTCACCTCCGTTCCGGTTGGATCTTCGGCGGGTTGCGCGTGGGGTGGACAATGGCTGCATGGACGCGATCGACCCCCTGGAGCAGGCGCTGCATGCCGCTCGTGCACTTGTCCTCGCCGATCTCGTGGCGCGCGAGGTCGCCCAGGCCGAGGTCGTCTCGCTGGTCGAGGAGTCGGTGGCGCACCGCCGCTGGTGGGTCGAGCAGTGGCCCGAGGGCGTCGAGTACGTGGCGGGCCTGGTCGCCCAGGACGTCCAGGACGCGCTCCTGGAGCGCTACGGCCGCTGGCCGCTCTGCCCGGTCTGCGGCGCGGGTGACCCGCACGCGCTGGACGTGGAGCCCGAGTTGGGGCCCGACCCGCACTGGGTGTGCGGCAAGGCGGGCGTCGTGGTGGCCCCGGTGGGCGGCCTGTCGTGACGGTCTACATCGACCCGCCGACGTGGCCGGGTCACGGCCGCATGTGGTCCCACCTGGTCAGCGACGTCTCGTACGAGGAACTGCACGCGTTCGCCGCGGGCATCGGCGCCCCCGCCCGCGCCTTCGAGCGCGACCACTACGACCTGCCGTCGCACCGCTACGAGGACGCGGTCCGCGCGGGCGCGGTGGAGATCGGCTCCAAGGAACTGGTGCGCAGGCTCACGGAGGCGGGGCTGCGGCGGCCGAAGGGGCGGCCGGCGTAGCGGTGTCGCTCGTGTCGCTCGTGCCGCTCGTGCCGCTCGTGTCACTCGTGCCGCCCGCCGATGCCGTGACCACGCGGCTCGGTGTCCTGCGGTGCAGCCGCAGGGACGCGTTGACCGCGATGATCGCGACGGCCGTCATCGCCGCGCCCGCCCACGCCGTCGAGGCGTAGCCCAGGTCGAGGTCGATCACCGTGCCGCCGAGCCAGGGGCCGCCGGTGTTGCCCAGATTGAACGCGGCCGTCGTGGTCGCGCCGGCCAGGGTGGGGGCGGCGCCGGCGACGTTGAACATCCGGGCGTTGAGCGCCGGGGCGGTGTAGAAGGCGGAGACGCCGAGGAGGAAGGAAAGGGCGATCGCCACGGCCGCCGTGCCGGCGAACAGCGCGAGCGTCACGAGGAACACCGTCGAGGCCGCGATGCCGCTGAGCAGGACGCCGAAGAGGTGCGCGTCGGCGACGCGGCCGCCGATCGCCGTGCCGATGAGGGCGCCGAGCCCGAAGAGGCCGAGGACGGTCGGCACCCAGCCCTCGTCGAGGCCCGCGACGTCCGTCAGGAGCGGGGAGAGGTACGAGAACGCGCAGAAGACGCCGCCCGCCGCGAGGGCGGTGACGGCGATGGAGAGCCAGACCTGCCGGTCGCGGTAGATGGTCAGCTCCCGCTTCAGGCGCGGCTTCTCGGCCGGCAGCGGGATGCGCGGGATGAGCGTCAGTACGCCGACGAGAGCGATCGCGGAGGCGGCGCCGACCGCCCAGAAGGCGGACCGCCAGCCGAAGTTGTCGCCGAGGAAGGCGCCGGCGGGGACGCCGAGCACGTTGGCGATGGAGAGGCCGCCGATCATCACGGCCATGGCGCGGGCGCGTTGGTTGACCGGCACCATCGCGATGGCGACGGCCGCGCCGACCGCCCAGAACCCCGCACAGGCGAACGCGCTGACGACGCGGGACGCGAAGAGGATCTCGTACGTGGGCGCGAGCGCCCCGGCGACCTGGCCGAGTCCGAAGACGGTGATGAGCGTGATGAGGGTCGTCCGGCGGGGCAGCCGCAGGGTCGCCACGGCCAGGAGGGGGGCGCCGATGACCATGCCGATGGCGAAGGCGGAGATGAGGAGGCCCGCGCGGGGGATGGAGACGTCCATGTCGTCCGCGATGGGGGGCAGGAGCCCCGAGAGCATGAACTCGCTCGTACCGAGAGCGAAGACGGCGAGGCCGAGGATGTAGACGGCGACGGGCATGCGCTTCGGGGCTGGGGTGGGCATAACAGTGGGGAACGCTGGGGGTGGGGCGCGGCATTCCCTGGGTGCCCGCAGCCGCCTCCATTACCCCCGCCTCCGTTACCCCCGCCCCCGCTAACCCCGCCGCAGGTAAGCCCGGAGGTCCCCGCGGTCCGAGGCTCGGACGTACGACGCCCGGAGGGCCACCCTCTGCGAGGGCTCGTTGGCGGGTTCGATCAGGGCCAGGAGCGCGGAGAGTTCCGGGCGGGCCAGCGCCCAGGCGGAGAGGGAGTCCAGGGCCTCCGAGGCGTACCCCCGGCCCCGCGCGCCGACCGCCAGGTCATAGCCGACCTCGGCGATCCCCTCCTCGTCCGGCGGCCCGTGGAAGCCCATGCCGCCGACCGCCACCTCGTCCTCCGCCCGCACCAGGGCGAACATGCCCCACTCGGGCCGGTGCACCCCGGACGCGTACGCCTTCGTCACCATCTCCGCGGCCCGCCGCGTCCCGTCGAAGGGCCCGCCCTCGATCCACGTCAGGCCCCCCGGCCCGCCCGCCGCGAGATCCGCCGCCGCCGCGGGGGAGACCTCCCGCAGCGCGATCCGGCCCGCGGGGATCGAGAGGGCGTTGTGCCAGCGCCACTTGTCGAGGCGGGGGCGCCCCGGCAGGGTGCCGCGGCCCGTGGCCCAGAGCAGCGTCGCCCAGTGGTCCTCGGGTGCGCGCGCGGGCGGAACCTGCGGGAAGAGCCAGGCGAGCACCGCCTCGCAGAGCGCGGCCGGCGGCTTCGCGTCCACGCCGAGGGCCTGCGCGATGTCGTACGTGTGCAGCAGTACCTCCGCGACGCCCATCGCCGCGAAGCCCACCGCGTCCGCGCTGCCGTGCGGGTACGGGTGGTAGGCCCTGACCCCCGGCGGCGTGGTGCGCACCACCGCCGAGAGCAGGCCGCCGGTCGACTCGATGACGCGGATCGCGTCCTCGGGGCCCGCGCCCTCGTCGAAGGCGATCTCGAAGGGCACGTACGCGTCCTGCGCGCGGCCCGTCAACTGCCCCGCGTACGCGACGAGGTCACCCGCGATGTGCTCGGCCGTCTCCAGGCAGCTCCAGTCGAGGCCACCCGCCCGCACGCTCCAGTCGAGCCCGACTGCCGCACGCAGCACCTTCGCCGCGTGCGCCACGGCTTCCTCGACCTGGTCCCCACCCATGGAAAGCATGCGGCGAGCGTACGGGAGCGTCAGGCGCCGAGCAGCTGCAATTCCGTCGCCAGGTTCTCGCGCGCCGGGCCCTCCCACTCGGCAGCTCCGTGCGGCGTGCGGAACAGCCGGGGCAGGGCCAGGAGCTGCCGGAGCACCGCGGCCCGACCCGCGCGGAAGTCCTCGTCCGGCACGAAGGCGTACTCCTCGCGGACAGCGGCGGCGTACGCGGCGTAGGCGTCCGGGGCGGCGGCCAGGATCGCCAGGTCGGCGTCGCACAGCGTCTCGCCGTTGTGGTCGCCGTCGGCGGGGTCGTGGGTGACGGTCAGGCGGACGAGGCGGGCCACCTCCGCCGTCGCGGCGGGCATCAACCCGCTCTCCTGGAGGGCGCGTTCGGCGAGGCGGGCGCTGCGTTCCTCGTTCTCGGAGCGGTCCGGTGCGTACACCGCGTCGTGGAACCACGCCGCGAGCCGTACGAGGTCGGGCTCCTCGGCGTGCTCCTCCAGTACGTCGATGTGATCGAGGACCGCCGAGAGGTGAGCGGTGGTGTGGTACCGCCGCTGCGGCTCGGCCCAGCGCGCGAGCAGGTTGTCCGCGTAGGGCGCGGGGTCGGGGGTCCCTTCGCTCACGCGCAGCAGGGTCGCGTGCCAGCGGGCGCGGAGTTCCTTGTCGTGGTGGGGCATGGGGGGACTCTAACGCGTGGATGCGTTGATACCCCCAGGGGGTGTAGAACGGGGAGGGGCTGGTGTCCTTACCCCGTTGTCATGCGTGGCGGAGGGGGGTTGGCTTGCGGCATGACTGCGACCACGTACACACATGACGAGGCGTACGATCCCGAGCGCCCGGGACGCCTGCTGCGCACCGAACGCGACCTGCTGATCCCGCTGTTGAGGGCCGCCGACGACTCCGCCTACGCGATCAGGACCTGCTGTCCGGGCTGGACGGTGCGGCATGTGCTCGCGCACTGCAGCTCGGCGCTGGCGCGCGTCGTCGAGAAGCGGTTCGAGGAGGGCGTGTACAGCCCGGAGAGCAACGACCGCGACATCGCCGAGCGCGCCGACTGGCCCAACTCCCGCATCGTGGACGAGCTCGAGCACGGCATGACGGAGGCGGGTGCGGTCATGGTGGCGTTCAAGGGGCGGCTCGACGGTGTGGCGCTGGGGGAGTGGGTGCATGCGGGGGATGTGCGGGAGGCGTGGGGGCTGCCGGGGGCGTATGGAGGGGCGGGGCTCGGGGATGCGTTGACGCTGCTGGGGGAGTACAGCAGGTCGACGTCGGCGGTTTCGCTGCATGCGGATGTGGACGGGTGGGATGAGCCGCTTTCCCTGGGCGTTCCGGACGGCCGGCGTCCGCCGGCCCGCTACATCGGGGACGCGCCGACCCTGGTCCGTCTGTACACGGGGCGGCCTCTTGCGGGGACGCGGTATGAGTTGGCGGGGGCGAGGGAGGGGGAGCTGCCGCTCTTCGACTGAGCGCCGGCTTCCCTGCGGGGTCGCGGCTGCGGGCGGGTCGTGACTGGCCGCGCGGTTCCTCGCGCCCCTGGGGGTGGTGGCGCCCGTCTTGTACCTGCGGGTGGGTTGTGGTTGCTCGCGCCGTTCCCCGCGCCCCTGGGGGTGGTGCCGGTCGTCTTGTGTCTGCGGGCCGGTTGTGGCTGGTCGCGCAGTTCCCCGCGCCCCTAGGGGTGGTGCTCGCCGTGTGTGACTGCTGCGCCGTCGTGGCTTGGCGCGCAGTTCCTCGCGCCCCTTCGGGGCGCCCCGAAGGGGCGCGGGGAACGGCGCGAGCGACCACGACGCGCCCGCGGGCGGGAGGGGGTTTAGGGGCGCGGGGAACGGCGCGAGCAACCACGGCGTGCCCGCAGGTGGGAGGGGGTTTAGGGGCGCGGGGAACGGCGCGAGCAACCACGACGCGCCCGCGGGCGGGAGGGGGTTTAGGGGCGCGGGGAACGGCGCGAGTAACCACGATGTGCCTGCAGGTGGGTGGGGGTTTAGGGGCGCGGGGAACTGCGCGAGCGACCCCCACCGGCCCGCAGGAGATGCTGTCTCGCTCAGTGCGTGTGGGCCGGGGGCTGGGACTCGGTGGGGCCCCCGGCGGAGCCGGTCCGGACCGTGAAGGCGGCCGTCCGCACAACCCCCTCATGCTTGAAGTCGAGGAACAGCCGATAAGCGCCCCCGCTAGGAGCCGTCGCCGCGAAGGAGACGCCAGGCCCCGGCTTCGTCCGCCCATCACCGGGCCCACCGGTGGGGTGCACATGGAGGTACGCCAAGTCACCGGCCCGCAACGCGACCAGGTGCCCGTACGAACCCAGGTACGGCTGAAGATCGGTCACCGGCCTGCCGTTCTTCTCCACGTTCAGCGTCACGTCAGCCGCCTTCCCCGGCTTCAACTCGCCCTGGAGAGTGACCTCGTAGCCGTCGACCGAGGTCCGCGCCCCCGCCCCAGGAAGCGCCTTGGGAACGTACCTGCCCGCCACCGCGAGATCCGCCCCCAGCGTCAGCCCCTCCTTCGCCCCCGCAGGCTTGAAGTCGGCGAAGACGCGGTAACCGCCCGCCTCCGGCAGCTCGACCGGAGTCGACCAGGTACCGTCCGACGCCCGGGTCGGGTGCAGGTGACGGTAGGTCGTCAGGTCACGTGACGCGACGATGAGGTGCAGCTCCTTGCCGTGCTCCCTCTCGTACGCCGTGACGTTCTTGCCCCGACCCTCCTTGACCACCCTGAACCGCAGCTCCTCGCGCTTCTCGGCGTCGATGCGGGAGGTCTGGAGGTCGAGGGCGTAACCGCCCTCGGAGATCTGCAGACCACCGGGCACGGCCTCCGCGTGCCCCGCGGAGGCCTCCTCGCCGGCCGGCTTCTCCTTCTCGCCCGTGTGCCCGCCATGCCCGCCGTCCTCGCTCGCGGGCTTCTTCTCCGCGGTCACGGGGTCGACGCCCTGGCCCACGCTGTACGCGGTGCCGAACGTCGCGGCGACGGCGGCGGTGAAGGCGGTGATCTTCAGTCCGGTGTTCATGACAGCTCCCGAGTGCGAGTGGAGTGGGCCGGTCGTCCGGTCGTCAGGTCGGCCGCTCCTCGTACATTCGAAGATACCCCCTGGGGGTACCAAGTCAAGCCGGAACCGCCCTTGCGTCTGGTACCCCCCAGGGGTATAAACGGACCCCGTCAGAGGTACCCGCCCCGGGTACCCTCGGAATCTGCCCCCGTCACAAGGAGCCCGCAGCCATGTCGACCACACCCGGCACCCCCGAGGTGGCGTCCACCGCCGAAGTGGAACTCGCCATCGGCGGCATGACCTGCGCCTCGTGCGCCGCCAGGATCGAGAAGAAGCTCAACCGCATGGACGGCGTCGAGGCGACCGTCAACTACGCCACCGAGAAGGCCAAGGTCAGCTACCGCGGCCAGGACGTCGCCGTACAGGATCTGATCGCCACCGTCGAGGCCACCGGGTACACCGCGCAGGAGCCCGCACCGGCCCGCACGGGGGAGTCGGACGCGGACGGCGGCGAGCGGGAGGCGGACGACGAACTGCGGCCGCTGCGCGAGCGGTTGACCACCGCCGTACTGCTCTCCCTGCCCGTCGTCGCGATGGCGATGATCCCGGCCCTGCAGTTCGAGTACTGGCAGTGGCTGTCCCTGACCCTCGCGGCGCCGGTCGTGACGTACGCGGCCTGGCCCTTCCACAAGGCCGCGTACACGAACGCGCGACACGGCGCCGCGACGATGGACACGCTGATCTCGGTCGGCACATCGGCCGCGTTCGTCTGGTCGCTGTGGGCGCTGTTCTTCGGCACGGCCGGGACGCCCGGCATGACCCACCCCTTCGAGTTGACCATCTCCCG
Source organism: Streptomyces sp. Je 1-332 (assembly GCF_040730185.1). Taxonomy (NCBI): domain Bacteria; kingdom Bacillati; phylum Actinomycetota; class Actinomycetes; order Kitasatosporales; family Streptomycetaceae; genus Streptomyces; species Streptomyces sp. Je 1-332. The sequence goes on along the minus strand of NZ_CP160402.1, from coordinate 3,687,418 downwards.
CACGGACGGCGCGGGGAACATCTACCTGGAGGCCGCGGCGGGCGTCACCGCCTTCATCCTGGCCGGGCGGTACTTCGAGGCCCGCTCCAAGCGCAAGGCGGGCGCGGCCCTGAAGGCGCTGCTCCAGCTCGGCGCCAAGGACGTCACGGTCCTGCGGGACGGCGGGCGTGAAGCGACCATCCCTGTGGGCGAGTTGACGGTCGGCGACCGCTTCCTCGTGCGGCCCGGAGAGAAGATCGCCACCGACGGCCGGGTCGTCGAGGGCGCCTCGGCCGTCGACGCCTCCATGCTCACCGGCGAGTCCGTGCCGGTCGAGGTCGCCCCGGGCGACGCGGTCACCGGAGCCACGCTCAACGTCGGCGGGCGCCTGGTCGTCGAGGCCACCCGCGTCGGCGCCGACACCCAACTCGCCCGTATGGCCAAGCTCGTCGAGGACGCGCAGAACGGCAAGGCGGCGGCCCAGCGCCTCGCCGACAGGATCTCCGCGGTCTTCGTCCCGGTCGTCATCGCCCTGGCCGTCGCCACGCTCGGCTTCTGGCTCGGCAACGGCTCCGGACTCACGGCGGCCTTCACCGCCGCGGTCGCCGTACTGATCATCGCCTGCCCCTGCGCCCTGGGACTCGCGACGCCGACCGCCCTCATGGTCGGCACCGGGCGCGGCGCCCAGCTCGGCATCCTGATCAAGGGTCCGGAGGTCCTGGAGACGACCCGCAAGGCCGACACGATCGTCCTGGACAAGACCGGCACCGTCACCACCGGCAAGATGACCCTGCTCGCCACGCATGTCGCGGACGGCACGACCGAGGACGAAGTCCTGCGTCTGGCAGGGGCGTTGGAGCACTCCTCGGAGCACCCCATCGCCCAGGCCGTCGCCACGGGAGCGGCCGAGCGGGTCGGCACGCTGCCCGCGCCCGAGGACTTCGCGAACGTCGCGGGCCTCGGCGTCCAGGGCGTCGTCGAGGGCCACGCGGTCCTGGTGGGGCGCGTGGCGCTGCTCAAGGAGTGGGCGATCGGGCTCCCCGTCGAGCTGGAGCGGGCGAAGGCGGAGGCCGAGGCGGCCGGGCGTACGGCCATCGCGGTCGCCTGGGACGGCGAGGCGCGGGCCGTCCTGGAGGTGGCGGACGCGGTGAAGGAGACCAGCCCGGAGGCGATCCGCCGCTTGCGTGCCCTCGGCCTCACGCCCATCCTTCTGACCGGCGACAACGAGGCGGTCGCGGCGTCGGTGGCCGCCGAGGTGGGCATCGCGGCCGAGGACGTCATCGCGGGGGTCATGCCGCAGGACAAGGTCGACGTGGTCAAGCGCCTCCAGTCGGAGGGCCGGAGCGTGGCGATGGTCGGCGACGGCGTGAACGACGCGGCGGCGCTCGCCCAGGCCGACCTGGGCCTGGCGATGGGCACGGGCACGGACGCCGCGATCGAGGCGGGCGACCTCACTCTCGTACGGGGAGACCTGCGCGCGGCGGCGGACGCCATCCGCCTCTCCCGCAGAACGCTCGGCACGATCAAGTCGAACCTCTTCTGGGCCTTCGCCTACAACGTGGGCGCGCTGCCGCTGGCCGCGGCCGGCCTCCTGAACCCGATGCTCGCGGGCGCCGCGATGGCGTTCTCCTCGGTCTTCGTGGTCGGCAACTCGCTGCGGCTGCGGGGTTTCAAGCCGCTGAGCTGAAGGCCGGGGGATGACGGTCTTAACTCCCGGTCAGTTCGACGTGTACATGTCTTTGCGATCACCCCGGCGCGCATGAGGCGCGCCGGGGTGATCTGCGCGTAGGCTGGGTAATTGGACTAGACCTATGTGTGGCGTATACGGAGACCTCCGTGTCGCCCACCCCCGGTCGCCCGCCCCGCGGCCCCGGACCCTAAGGAAGACATCCATGAGCAAGCGTGCAGTCCTGGAGGTGATCGCCCTCGACGCCGAGGACGCCGTCGCCGCCCAGGCCGGAGGCGCTGACCGCCTCGAGCTGGTCACCGACATGGCCGCGGACGGCCTGACCCCGTCCCGCGGGACCTTCGCCGAGATCCGCGCCGCCGTGGACATCTCCCTGCGCGTGATGCTGCGCCTCGCGGACGGCTTCGACGCGGGCGACGTCGACGCTCTCGTACGCCGTGCGCGCGAGCTCAGGAACGCGGGCGCCGACGAGTTCGTCCTCGGGTTCCTCGACGAGACGGGCGGGCCCGACCTGGCGGCGGTGGAGACCGTGGTGGGCGCGCTCGACGGCTGCCGCTGGACGTTCCACCGGGCCATCGACAGGACCCCCGACCGCGACGCCCTGCGCAAGCAGCTCGCGGACCTGCCCGGCCTCGACACCTATCTCACCGCGGGCGCGGCGAGCGGCGTGGACGACGGCCTGCCCACGCTGCTCGCCGAGGCGGCGCGCTCCGGCGAGCAGGGCTACGAGCAGCAGATCCTGGTCGGCGGCGGCCTGCGCCTCGACCATCTGCCGCAGCTCAGGGCGGCGGGCGTCGACGCGTTCCACATCGGCGGGGCCTCCCGGCCCGACGGCTGGTCGGCGCCGGTCTGTGCCGCGGCCGTCGCCCGGTGGCGGGAAGCGCTGGACGGCTGATCGTTCCCGGCGCGGGACGCGATACAACTGGTCCGACAAGGAGGGGACTTCATGCCGACACCAGCAGACCAGACGCGTCCCGCAGACAAGGCGCGTGCCACGAATCAGAAACTTCCCACGGGCAAGACGCGTCCCGGGGGCGCGGAGCGGTTGCTCGCGGCCGGGACACTGTCCGTCGCCGCGACGCTGCTCACCGGGACCGTGGCGCTCTACATCTCACTCGTCGCGTTCGGGAACATAACCGACTTCGACTCCAACCAGCAGTTCGTACGCCATGTCCTGGCGATGGACACCACCTTCAAGGACGACGACCTGATGTGGCGCGCGGTGGGATCCACCGCGCTCCAGGACACCGCGTACGTCGCGATCATCGTCTGGGAGACCCTGGCCGGCCTCGTCCTGCTCACGGCGACGGTCCTGTGGGCCGGGGCCCTGCGCCGCCCCCAGGGACTGCGCCGGGCGCGACGGACGGGCACGATCGGGCTGCTGATGATCCTCGTGCTGTTCGGGGCGGGCTTCATCGGGATCGGCGGCGAATGGTTCGCCATGTGGCAGTCGGAGGACTGGAACGGCCTGGACGCCGCCACGCGGGTGGTGACCCTCGCGGGCCTCGTGCTCCTCGTCACGCACCTGCCGTCCGCCGCTGCCCCGGCGGACGACTCGAGCGGCCCCGAGGAGAACGCCTAGGCGGCGAGCTGCTCCGGCAGTGCGGCGGCATGCACGACGGTGAGGCCCGAGACGGCGCGGGTCAGGGCGACGTACAGCCGTCGTAGTCCCGTCCGCTCGTCGGGCTCGCCGTCGACGACGGCGGCGGGCTCGTCGAGGACCACGTAGTCGTACTCAAGTCCCTTCGCGAGGGAGGCGGGTACGAGCGTGAGCCGGGACTCCGCGGTGGTCTCGTCGCCGGGCGAGAGGTACGTCATCCCCGCGGCGCCGAGTGCTTCGGCGAGCGCGGGGATACGGGCGTCGGCGGCGATGAGCCCGATGGACCCCTCCTGCCGCAGCGACTCGACGCAGGCTTCGACGGACGCGGCGTCGAGATCCGCCGTGCGCCGCACCACGAGCGAACCCGGCGACTCACGCACGGACTTCACCTCGGCGAGCCCGGGGGCGATGGAGGGCAGCAGCCGGGAGGCGTACGCGATGACCTCCCGCGGCACACGGAAGCCCGCGGTGAGCTCCTCCACCACCGCCTCGCCCTTCCCCAGATGCTCCAGGGCCTGCTCCCAACTCCGCGTTGCCCAGGGGGTGGTGCCCTGGGCGAGGTCGCCGAGGACGGTGGTAGAACCGGTGGTGCAGCGGCGCCCTACGGCGCGGTACTGCATGGGGGAGAGGTCCTGCGCCTCATCGAGCACGACATGCCCAAGGGAATGGGTCCGGGCGACGAGATCGGTGGCCTCGTCGATCAACACGGCGTCGGCGGCCGACCACTTGGCGGTCTTGAGGCTCCGCGCGGGCTTCGTCCAGAGGATCAGCTTCTGCTCGTCGTGATCGAGGATCCCCTCGGCGTGCTGGGCGAGGAAGTCGGCGTCGGAGAGCAGCCGCAGCACCAGCTTCGCGGGATCGACAGGCGGCCACATCGCCTTGACGGCGGCTTTCACCGCGGAGTTACGGGCGACGGCGTCCTGCACACGGTCGTCGGGGGCCTCGCCGGCCTGCTCCATCCGGACGAGCACGGCGTGCGCGATGCGCTGCGGCAGGGCGTCGCGGGCGGCCCCGTACCGGATGTCGCGGTCAAGCAACTCACCGACGATTTCCTCGAGTTCGTAGGCGGGAACGCGCCAGCGCCGTGACCCGCGTACCACGACGACGGGCTCGTCGGGCATGGTGACGTGGGACCGCAGGGCCTTGCGCAGGACGGCGGCCATGCGGGCGTCACCCTTGACGACGGCAGCGGCGGCATCGTCCGTCCCCCGCACCTCCACATGGGCGACGAGGTCGTCGACGGCGGCCTGCTTGACCTCCAACTCGCCGAGCGCGGGCAGGACTTGCTCGATGTAGTGCAGGAAGGACCTGTTGGGCCCGATGACGAGGGTGCCGGTCCGGGCGAGGCGCTCGCGGTGGGCGTAGAGCAGATAGGCGACGCGGTGCAGGCCGACGGCGGTCTTGCCGGTGCCGGGTCCTCCCTGCACGCACACGGAGCCCCCGAGGCCACTCCGGACGATCTCGTCCTGCTCGGGCTGGATCGTGGCGACGATGTCGCGCATGGGGCCGACGCGGGGCCTTTCGATCTCCTGCTGGAGCAGCTTGCTGGTCTGCTCGGCCTCGTCGGGGCGGGCGTCGGCGTCGCTGAGGTGCTCGTCCTCGTACGCGGTGAGTTCGCCGCCCGTGTATCCGAACCGCCGCCGCAGGGCGATGTCCATCGGCGCCTTCTTGGAGGCGCGGTAGAAGGGCTGCGAGACGGGGGCGCGCCAGTCGATGACCATGGGGTCGCCGTCGGCGTCGTGGACGTGCCGCCGCCCGATGTAGAACTGCTCGCCCTCGGCGCCTTCCGCCTGATCGGCGCCGGGGGCGTGGAGATAGTCGAGCCGACCGAAGAAGAGGGGGGTGTGGGAGAGGTCGGCGAGGGACTTGATCCGCTCGTCGAGCTGGCTCTGCAGGACGGCGGCGTTGACCCAGTTCGCGGTGACGTCGCGGATGTCGAGTGCCTCGGCGTCCTCGCGCATGGCTCTCAGGGCCGAGCGGGATGCGGCCAGGTGGTTCCGCTCTCGGGAGAGGGGGTCGGGCTGGGCGTGCACGGTTGCCTCCGGCGGGCGGGGGTGTGGGGTCTGGGCCGGCCGGTTGCCGACCGGGCGGTGGCGGGCGCGAGGCACGCGGGCAGACCGGGCATCTTATGCCCCACCCCCACCCCGGGCCACCGAATTTCCCCCCGGGGCGGGAAGGCCGCCGACCTGCCTTTCCCGGGGCCCGCATCCGCCCCTTGCCGAGCAGACCTCTCCCCCCCACCCACCCGATCACCCCGCATCCACCCCTGCCGAACAAACCTCTCCCACCCGCCCGCCCGATCACCCCGCATCCGCCTCGCCCCGAACAGGCCTTTCCCGCCCACCCGCCCGATTGCCCCGCAGCGACTGGAGGGGTGGTCAGCCTGGTGGGTGGGTGGGTGGGCGGCGCGGAAGTGGGGGTGGGGGCAGCGAGGGGCGGGGTGGCCGTGGGGGTGGGTGGGTGACGTACGCGGCTAGGGAACCTGCGTTGAAGCCATCCGCAGTCGGCAGCGCGCGCGAGGGGTCGTGTCGGTATGTCTGCCCGGAGCACGGTTCGCGGCGCTCCGGGGGCGAAGTAGCAAGCCGGCCACCGGACGATAGCGAGGACGGACATACCGGCGCGGCCCCGCACCCACACACGGACCAGCTCCGTAGCGCCACGCACCCGCAGTCGGCAGCGCGCGCGAGGGGGCGTGTCGGTATGTCTGCCCGGAGCACGGTTCGCGGCGCTCCGGGGGCGAAGTAGCCCCGCGGTCACCGGACGATAGCGAGGACGGACATACCGGCGCGGCCCCGCACCCACACACGGACCAGCCCCGTAGCCGCACGCACCCGCAGTAGGCGGCGCGCGATGGCGAGGGTGGACATAACGGCGCGGCGCGGCCCCGTACCCGCCGTCGGACCGGGCCCGAGGTCCACTAAGGTCGCGGGCGTGCAGGAACCCTCTGTTGTTGGTGAGTCGCCGTGCGTGACGGACTGGCGGTCCGCCCCCGCCGTCATCCTCCTCGGCGGCTCCCTCCTCGCCCTCGCCGCCCTCTGCCTCGCTCAACGCATCCCCATGGCCGACACCCTCGTCTACCGGGCGGAGGGCGCCGCCGTCGTGGGTGGGCGGGATCTCTACGGGTTCACCGTCACCGAGTGGAAGCTTCCGGCCACCTACCCGCCCTTCGCCGCCCTCCTCTTCGTACCCACCACCTGGCTCCCCCTCCCCGCCCTCAAGCTCACCTTCCTCGCGGGGAACGTCGCCCTCCTCGTCCTGTTCATCCACCTCTCCACCCGCCTCGCCGGCCTCCCCACCCGCACCGCCCCCCTCCTCGCGGGCACCGCCCTCGCGCTCTGGATCGAGCCCGTCTTCCAGACCATCCTCTTCGGGCAGATCAACCTCGCCCTCGGCTGTCTGATCCTCTGGGATCTCACTCGCGCACCCGGCACCCCCGGCAAAGGCATCGCTATCGGCATCGCCGCCGGGATCAAGCTCACCCCCGCCATCTTCATCGCGTACCTCTTCCTCACAGGTCGCGTACGCGAAGGGCTCACCGCCACCGGAGCCCTCATCGGCACCGTCGCGCTCGGCGCGGCGGTCCTCCCCGCCGCCAGCGTCGACTTCTGGACCCGCCGCATCTTCGAGACCGGCCGCGTCGGCAAGGCGTGGATCGTCGACAACCAGTCGATGCAAGGGCTCATCGCCAGAGTCACGCACGACCCGCACCCCGGCCTCCTGTGGGCCGTCCCCGCCGCCCTCATCGCCGCCCTCGGGCTGTGGCTCGCCGCCCGCACGCCCAGCGAACCCCGCGGCGTGCTCATCACCGCCGCCACCGCGCTCCTGGTCTCACCCATCAGCTGGTCCCACCACTGGATCTGGTGCGTACCGCTCCTGGTCCTGCTCATGGCGGAGGGCCGCCCCCGCCTGACCGCGGCGGTGGCGACCCTCTTCACGGCCCGCACCCTGTGGCTCGTACCGCACCAGGGTGGCCTCGACCTGCAACTGCCGCACTGGCAGCAGCCGCTCGCCTCGCCCTACCCCCTGCTCGCCCTGGCGGTCGCAGCCGTCCTCAGTTGTCGGCCAGCAGCTCGTCCGCGTCCACGATCCGGTACGCGTAACCCTGCTCCGCGAGGAACCGCTGCCGGTGCGCCGCGAAGTCCTGGTCGATGGTGTCCCGCGCCACGACGGAGTAGAAGCGGGCCTCATGGCCGTCGGCCTTCGGACGCAGCACACGACCAAGCCGCTGCGCCTCCTCCTGCCGGGAGCCGAACGTTCCCGACACCTGGATCGCGACCGTAGCCTCGGGCAGGTCGATCGAGAAGTTCGCGACCTTCGAGACGACGAGTACGGAGATCTCGCCCTCCCGGAACGCGCCGAACAGCTTCTCGCGCTGCGCGTTCGTCGTCTCGCCCTTGATGACCGGCGCGTCCAGATGCTCGCCGAGTTCGTCGAGCTGGTCGATGTACTGGCCGATGACGAGGGTCTGCTCCCCGGCGTGCTTGCGCACCAGCGCCTCCGTCACCTTCCGCTTCGTGGCGGTGGTGGCGCAGAAGCGGTACTTCTCCTCGGCCTCGGCCGTCGCGTACGCGAGGCGCTCCGAGTCCGTCAGGTTGACCCGCACCTCGACACAGTCCGCGGGCGCGATGTACCCCTGCGCCTCGATCTCCTTCCACGGAGCGTCGAACCGCTTGGGGCCGATGAGGGAGAAGACGTCCGACTCGCGGCCGTCCTCCCGCACCAGCGTGGCCGTCAGGCCGAGCCGCCGCCGCGCCTGGAGGTCGGCGGTGAACTTGAAGACGGGCGCGGGCAGCAGGTGAACCTCGTCGTAGATGACCAGGCCCCAGTCGCGGGAGTCGAAGAGTTCGAGGTGCGGGTAGACGCCCTTCCGCTTCGTCGTCAGGACTTGATACGTGGCGATGGTGACCGGGCGGATCTCCTTGCGCGTACCGCTGTACTCGCCGATCTCCTCCTCGGTCAGCGAGGTCCGCTTGATCAGCTCGTGCTTCCACTGCCGCGCGGAGACCGTGTTGGTCACCAGGATCAGCGTCGTCGCCTTGGCCTCCGCCATGGCACCGGCCCCGACCAGCGTCTTTCCGGCTCCACAGGGCAGCACGACCACACCACTGCCGCCGTGCCAGAACCCCTCGACGGCCTGCTTCTGATACGGCCGCAGCGCCCAGCCGTCCTCCGCGAGGTCGATGCGGTGCGCCTCGCCGTCGACGTAACCGGCGAGGTCCTCGGCGGGCCAGCCCAGCTTCAGGAGGGTCTGCTTGACCTGGCCGCGCTCGGAGGGGTGGACGACGACGGTGTCCGCGTCGACCCGCTCCCCGACCAGTGGCTGCACCTTCTTGGAGCGCAGGATCTCTTCCAGGACCGGCCGGTCGGTGGTGGTCAGGACCAGGCCGTGCGTGGGGTGCTTCGAGAGCGTGAGCCGGCCGTAGCGCGCCATCGTCTCGGCGATGTCCACGAGCAGCGCGTGCGGCACGGGGTAGCGGGAGAACTCCACCAGCGCGTCCACGACCTGCTCGGCGTCGTGCCCCGCGGCGCGGGCGTTCCACAGCCCGAGCGGCGTCACGCGGTAGGTGTGGATGTGCTCGGGAGCACGCTCCAGCTCCGCGAAGGGCGCGATGACACGGCGGCAGGCCTCCGCCTGCTCGTGGTCGACCTCGAGCAGGAGAGTCTTGTCCGACTGGACGATCAGGGGACCATTCACGCGCGCACCCTTTCGGTAAGCCAAACGTCCAGTGTGCCGCATGGCGCGCGCATACGGCCCGGACCGCGGGGCCGCCTATGTCACAGGCCCGGCCCGGCTCCCTCAGTCGTCCGCCAGCTCCGCGACGCCCGTGACCCGGTGCAGGGGGTACGTCTTCACCTCGTCCGCCGTGTGGTCGTACGCCGTGACGAAGCCGCCCTCCACCCGGATCGGGGCGATCACGCGCTGGCTGGCCGAGCCCTCCGCGTTGACGTAGCCGATCCACACCGCCTCGCCGGTCAGGACCGCGGCCTGCATCGTGGCGAGGGTCTCCGCGGCGGTGGTGCGGGGCAGCGCGTCGCCCTTCTCCGGGGTCGCCTTGCGGGGCGCGGTCGACGCGAGGTCGCCGGCGCGGATGGCGCGTACGGCCGTGCCGATCAGGGTGGTGTCGGGCAGCGGCGGCCCGTCGTGGACCGGCTCCGGTCTGGCGCGGGGCGGCGAGCGGTGGGCGTGCGCCCGCGTGATCAGTACGTCGCCCTCGGCGCTCTCCGCGGCGGGCGCGAAGCCCATCCCGCGCAGTCCTTCGAGGAGCGCCCCGGGGTCGGCCTGCGCGGCGAGCACGGTCGGCGCGAGGCGGCGCAGGCGCAGGCCCTGGGAGCGCTTGTCGGCGAGGATCTCGTTCAGGAGGGCCTCGTCGTCGCAGCGTACGTACGCGGACGCGGCGCCGATCCGCAGGTGGCCGTGTTTACGGGCCACGTCGTCGATGAGGTACGCGAGGGGCTGCGGCACCGGCGTACGCGAGTGCGCGGCCAGGAAAGCGTGCAGGTCGGATGCGGCCTTGCCCGCGTCGAGCGCGCGGCGCACGGAGCCGGGCGTGAAGCGGTACACCGTCGCCCCGCCCTTCGACTCGACGTCGGCGAGCACGGACAGCGTCTCGGCGAGCGGGCGCTCCAGCGGGCCCGGGGCCACGGCCGTGAGGTCGGCCTGGAGCAGGACGTGGTCGAGCGGTTCGGGGAGCAGGGGGGCGAGGAGTCTGGCGGCTCGGGCGCCGGAAGCGGCGAGTTCGGCGGGGGAGGGGTGAGGGGCCGCGGCTCCCGCGGAACCGTCCTCGCTCTCGGAACCGAGCAGCGCCCGTCCGTGCGCGGACAGCGCCCCGCGTCCCGTGACGCCCAGCAACTCCGCCTCGTTCAGCGTCCATTGGGCGATGCGGGCGCGCAGTTCCATGGGGGCGTTGGCGTGGGCGTGGGTGCCGGGGGATGTACTTGGGGCGCCCGGGGTGCCGGAAGTCGTGCTGCCGCGCGGGGGGCGCTCCCAGCGCAGGCGCGCCAGCACCGACTCGGGGGTCGGGCTCGCGCCGTCCGGCAGGGTGGTGAGGAGCGTGAGCACGCGGCGGCGGATCTCCGGCGCCGATGAGCGGTCCAGGTGCGGGCCGAGCGCCGACAGCGTGCGGTCCTTGCCGTCACGGCCGCCGATCAGGCCCGCCGTGCGGGTCGCGGTCAGCCATGCCGTGGCCAGGATCGACCAGCGCTCGGCGGCGGGCAGTTCCTGCCAGTCGTCGTAGGCGGGCGTCGCCGCGTACCGCTCGTCCGCCTCGCCGTCCGACGCCACGAGGCCCGCCGCGTAGGCCAGTTCGACCCAGAACGCCGCCACCGGCTCGGGTACGTCCAGGGCGACCGCCGTCCGCTTCAGGTCGCGCACGCTGAGGCCGCCCGCGCGGAGCACGGTGGGGCCGCCCTCGTCCCAGTCCTTCAGGAGCTCCTCGACCGTGTCGAGCGCCATGTACGCCTGGCTCGCCGCCGCCGCGTCCACAGCCTGTGGACGGTGTTCGCGCAGCGGCTCGACGGCGGGCGGAGCCGGTTCGAGCACGCGGTGGGCGCGGCCCGCGCGCAGGTGCAGGGCCGCCTCGCGGGGGAGTACGACGGTGCCGGGCGCGGTCGGAAGCAGCAGCCCGCGGTCCAGGAGCCACCGCAGGTGGCGGGCCGGGTCGGCGGTGACCTGGCCGTACGGCGGTCCCCAGACGAGCCGCGAGAGCACTTCGACGGACTCGGCGGGGGCTTCGTCGAGCAGCGCGGACATGCGGGTGCGGTCGGTGAAGAGTTCGGTGAGGGAGCGGACCGCCGAGACCGCGTCATGGGTGGACGGCAGCCCGGCCGCCGCCACGATGTCCTGCATGCGGTTCGGCGACATGCCCGCGGTGGCCTCGGCGACGGTGGGTCCGAGGCCGGTGGGGGAGGGGTACTGCGGGGCGGGGGCGAGGAGTTCGCGTGCGGTGCGGACCAGGCGGAGGCGGTCGTCGGAGCCCCAGACGATGGCTTGCTCGCGAAGGGTGGCGACGGCGGCGCGAAGCGTGGAGGAGACATCGGCCTCCCCGCCCTCCTCGTCCCCGGCGACGAGGGCGTGCAGTTCCTCGTACGTCGCTGGTTCCGGAGCCACGGCGAGGGCCTCGGCGACCTGCTGGGCGAACCGGTCGAGCCGCTCAAGGGCGCGGACCACCGAGGCGCGGGTGGCTGCGCGGGTGGCGAGCTGGGTGAGGTCGTTCGGGACCGGCGTGAGCAGGTCGGGGCGGGCGTGGAGCAGCGCGCCGAGGGAGGCGTCGTCACGGGAGCGGAGTGCCTCGGCGAGGGACCGGGGGCTGTCCGCTGGGCGCTGGGGCTGCTCGTCGGTGCTCATCAGGCTCACGGTAGCGCTTCGTCCAACGCTGCCGCGCCGTCTGCGGGCGCGGGTTCGTTGCCGGCTGCGGGTGCGTGGCGCTGCGGGGCTGGTCCGTGTGTGGGTGCGGGGCCGCGCCGGTATGCCCGTCCTCGCTATCGTCCGGTGGGCGTGGGGTTGCTTCGGCCCCCGGGGCTTTCGGGAGCCGTGCTCCGGGCAGACATACCGGCACGTCCCCTCGCGTGCGCTGCCGTCTGCGGGCGTGTGGTGCTGCGGGGCTGGTTCGTCTGTGGGTGCGGGGCCGCGCCGGTATGTCCGTCCTCGCTATCGTCCGGTGGCCGACTTGATACTTCGGCGAGGGAACGCCACGAACCGTGCTCCGGGCAGACATACCGACACGACCCCTCGCGCGCGCTGCCGACTGCGGATGGCTGCAACGCAGGTTCCACCCCGCCGCGTACGTCACCCGCCCACCCCACAGCCACCCCCACCCTCGCTGGCCCCCACCCCTCTTCCGCGCCATGCGGATCGCCCCTCACCCCCACCCCACTACTCCAGTCGCTGCGGGGCAATCGGGCGGGTGGGCGGGAAAGGCCTGTTCGGGGCGAGGCGGATGCGGGGTGATCGGGCGGGTGGGTGGGAGAGGTTTGTTCGGCAGGGGTGGATGCGGGGTGATCGGGTGGGTGGGTGGGGAGGTCTGTTCGGTAAGGGGAGGATGCGGGGGGTGGAGGTTAGGGCGCCCACGCCAGGAAGCGGTACCGTCGGGTACGGGTAAGGCGTCAACAGGACCACCCCGGAGGGGACTTCGTGGGGATCGAGAGCGATCAGCTCGTCTTCGACTATTTGAGCCGCGTCGGCGACCTGGCCCAGCAGCACCAGCTGCCCTCAGGCACCCGCATGCGCCTCGTGTCCGACCTGCGGAACCAGATCGACCGGAGCCGGGCGAAGACCACGGTCGACAGCCCGGCGGCGATACGCCGCATCCTGGACCGCCTCGGCACCCCCGAAGACCTCGTCGAAGCCGCGGGCTCCGGTGGCGGTGACGTACCGAAGACCGCCGAGCCCCGCCCCGCCGTCCCCACCCAGCGCACAGCGGAGCCGAAGGAACGCCCCAAGCGGGCGCGCCGCGTGATCCCCCGGCCCCGCCCCGCGGCGGAGAAGCCGGAGCCGCCCGAGGAGGACCTGCCGTCACCGCCGCACCTCGCGAGCACGGACGAGCTCGGTCCGAGCGGCTCCGAGCCCGACTGGTGGCGCGTGGACAGCAGCCCCTTCGGCCTCGCCGACACCGTGCCGGGCTTTACCGGCGGCGTGGAAATCCCGGAGCTCCTCAAACCCCCGCCGAAGCAGCGCCACGAGGACGAAGCCGCCGAGGATGAGGGCGACGGGGAGAAGGAAGGAGGAGTTGTTGACGAGGCCCTGCCCGGGCCTCGCCGTCGCCTCCGCCTCCCCCGCCCCACCACCGCAGCCCTCGCCCCGGCCCGCTTCACCAACCCCCTCCTCCTGCTCGCCGCAGCCCTCCTCACCGTCGGCGCCATCCTCGGCAACTGGCTCGCACTGGGCGGCGGCTGGCTTCTCGCCTACGCCTCGCGCAGGCTCAGCCGCGCCGAGGCGAAGTGGGCCGTGATCGGTCTGCCGGGGCTTTCCGTGGCCGCCGGGATCACCTGGCTGTGGGGCAGGAACGAAGGCCGCTGGGGCGACCCCGTCCGCGACGGCCACATGAGCGACGCGATGGCCGAGACCTGGCCGTGGGTGGTACGCGGCGCCGCCATCGCCTCCGCCCTCTACCTGTTGTGGCGCTCACAGCGTCAACGCCCCTGATCCGCAGCCGAGTTCGGGCAGCGGCGCCTAGCCGTGGTCCGCGTCCGGCTCCGCGCTGTCGTCCGGCGCCGCCCCGGGCTTCGTGTGGAGAACCTCGCGGGCCTGGTCCGCGGCGCGGGCGATGCTCTCGCTGACGAAGTCGAGGAAGCGCGCGATGTTCTCGAGTCGGGCGGCGGCCGGCGTACCGGGACCGAGGATGCCGACGCCCTGCCGTGCGGTCTGCACGACGTGGGCGGTGGAGCGGGCGCTGGCCATCATGGCCTGGTACCAGATGTCGTCGTCGACGACGTAGCGCTCGCGGCGGCGTTCGTCGCGCTCCCGGCGGATGAGGCCCTGGCCGTCCAGGAACGTGATCGCCTTGGAGATGGACGCCGGGCTGACCTGAAGGCGCTGGACGAGTTCGGACGCCGTGAGGCTGCCCGAGTCGGTGGTGCACAGGCAGGCATGGACCCGGGCCATCATCTTGGGCATTCCCGACTGCATGAAGACGGTGGTGAGCGTCTCCTCGAACTCGCGCACGGCCTCGGCGTCACGTCCGTGAGCCTGCGGGGCCGTGTCCGGCTCCCGGGGCGCGGCCTTGCGGCGGTGGGTGCGGCGTTCGGTGGCGCGATGGGCGAGATCGGCGCGGTAGGCGGTGGGGCCGCCGTTGCGCATCACCTCGCGCGTGATCGTCGAGGTCGGACGGTCGAGGCGTCTGGCGATCTCCGCGTAGGCGAGGCCGTCGGCCAGCCCCAGCGCGATCTGCTGACGTTCCTGCTGAGTGAGTCTGCCGCCCGGCATCGCGATCTCCTTCGTACTCCTCGGATGCCCTCACCATAGCGTTCGCTCTCAGTCTATTGCAACGCACAGGTGATTGACGTTGCGTTACCTTCTGAAGCGTTGCAACGAAAAAGGGGAGTTGAACTGGGAGTTTGTGTTCTGCGTGCAACAAAGTTGTTGCCAGGGTCGTGAACGCAACGTAGCTTTTCTCATGTCGGAAACAACGACCCGAAGGAGCACACCATGCAGAACTTCGACACCCCCGCCCCGATCTCCACCGTCCTCGACATCCCTGCGGGCAGCTTCCGCTTCATCGCCGCCGACCGGGCCGACACCGCGGTCGAGGTCCGGCCCGCGAACGCCTCGAAGGACCGCGACGTGACGGCGGCGGAGCAGACCACGGTCGAGTTCGTCGACGGCGTCCTGCGGATCGAGGGCGCCCCGGCGAAGAACCGCATCCTCGGCAGCGGCTCCGGATCCGTGGAGGTGACCGTCCAACTGCCCGCCGGCTCCCGCGTCGAGGCGAAGGCCGCCGCCGCGGAATTCCGGGGCGTCGGCCGGCTCGGCGACGTCGTCTTCGAGGCCGCGCAGGGCACGGTCAAGCTCGACGAGACCGCGAGCGCCCGCCTCGCCCTCCAGGCCGGTGACGTCTCGGTCGGCCGGCTCGGCGGCTCCGCGGACATCAGTACGCAGAAGGGTGATCTCAACGTCGCCGAGGCCGTGCACGGCACGGTCTCCCTGCGGACGGAGTCCGGCGAGATCTCGGTCGGCGCCGCCCGCGGAGTCTCCGCGTCCCTGGACGCCGGCACCCCCTTCGGCCGGATCCACAACACGCTCAAGAACGCCGACGGCGCCGACGCCGGCCTGAACATCCACGCGACCACCGCCTACGGCGACATCACCGCCCGCAGCATCTGACCCCCAAGGCTCGCAGGCCTCGTAAGTCTCGTAGGCCTCGTAGGCCTCGCAGAACCCGCAGCCCCCGTAGACCCCGAGGAGCATCCACCATGACCACCCCCGCCATCGCGGCGAACGGACTACGCAAGTCCTACGGCGACAAGACCGTGCTCGCCGGCATCGATCTCACCGTTCCGGCAGGGTCGGTGTTCGCACTGCTCGGGCCGAACGGCGCGGGCAAGACCACCGCCGTGAAGATCCTCTCCACCCTCATCACCGCCGACGCCGGAGACCTGCACGTCGGCGGCCACGACCTGGCCGCCGACCCCCAGGCCGTACGCGCCGCGATCGGTGTCACCGGTCAGTTCTCCGCCGTGGACGGCCTGATCACCGGCGAGGAGAACATGCTCCTCATGGCCGACCTGCACCACCTGCCCAGAGGGGAAGGCCGCCGCGTCGCCGCCGAACTCCTTCAGCGGTTCGATCTCACCGAGGCCGCCAAGAAGCCGGCCTCCACCTACTCCGGCGGCATGAAGCGCCGCCTGGACATCGCCATGACCCTGGTCGGCAACCCGCGGATCATCTTCCTCGACGAGCCCACCACCGGCCTCGACCCCCGCTCCCGCCACAACATGTGGGCCATCATCCGGGAGCTGGTCTCCGATGGCGTCACCGTCTTCCTCACCACCCAGTACCTCGAAGAGGCCGACGAACTCGCCGACCGCATCGCCGTGTTGAACGACGGCAAGATCGCGGCCGAAGGCACGGCCGAGGAGTTGAAGCGACTCATCCCCGGCGGCCACGTACGGCTGCGCTTCACCGACCCCGACGCCTACCGCACCGCCGCCACCGCCCTCGACGACGTCACCCGCGACGACGAAGCACTCGCCCTCCAGATCCTCAGCGATGGCACCCAGCGCGAACTGCGCTCCATCCTCGACCGGCTCGACTCGGCCGGCATCGAGGCCGACGAACTCACCGTCCACACCCCCGACCTCGACGACGTCTTCTTCGCCCTCACCGGTCCGACCACCCTCCCCAGCCAGCCCGCCGAGCAGCCCGCCCGAACCAAGGAGAACGCCCGATGAGCTCCCTCGCCCTCGCCGTCCGCGACTCGAACACGATGCTGCGCCGCAACCTCCTGC
This sequence comes from Streptomyces sp. Je 1-332, assembly GCF_040730185.1. Taxonomy (NCBI): domain Bacteria; kingdom Bacillati; phylum Actinomycetota; class Actinomycetes; order Kitasatosporales; family Streptomycetaceae; genus Streptomyces; species Streptomyces sp. Je 1-332. The sequence continues at coordinate 3,671,210 of NZ_CP160402.1, read as the reverse complement.
ACGCCCGGCGCTACCCGTCCCTCACCCTGAACCTGCTGCTCACCCCGGTCATGCTGTTGCTGCTCTTCGTCTACATCTTCGGCGACGTGATGAGCGCGGGCATCGGCGGCGCGGACCGCTCCGACTACATCGCCTACATCGTCCCGGGCATCCTGCTGATGACCATCGGCTCCACCGTGATCGGGACCGCGGTGTCCGTCTCCAACGACATGACCGAGGGCATCATCGCCCGCTTCCGCACCATGAACATCCACCGCGGTTCGGTGCTCATCGGGCACGTGGTCGGCAGCGTCCTCCAGACGGTCATGAGCGTGGTCCTGGTCGGCGCCGTCGGCGTGGCCATCGGGTTCCGCTCCACCGACGCCACGGCCCTGGAGTGGCTCGCCGCCTTCGGGCTGCTCGTCCTGTTCGCCATGGCACTCACCTGGGTCGCCGTCGGCATGGGCCTGGTCAGCCCGAACGCCGAGGCCGCCGGCAACAACGCCATGCCGATGATCCTGCTGCCGCTCCTGTCCAGCGCCTTCATCCCGGTCGGCTCGATGCCGGGCTGGTTCCAGCCCATCGCCGAGTACCAGCCCTTCACCCCGGCCATCGAAACCCTGCGCGGCCTCCTGCTCGGCAGCGAGATCGGCAACAACGGCTGGATCGCCGTCGCCTGGTGCCTGGGACTGACCGTGCTCGGCTACTACTGGTCCAAGTCGAAGTTCAACGAGGACCCGAAGTAGGTCCCATGACACCGCGAAGCCGTCACGGCCCCGCGGGCAGCACCCGCAGCTCGTCCGCTCAGCCCCCGAGCCACCCCCCGAGGCGGCGCACACCGACACCACGTCGGAGTGCGCCGCCTCGTTCCGCTTCTCCCGGCTTCCCCCGCGCCGCCTACTTCTTCGTCAGCGCCTGCTGCATCTCGTCCAGGATCTTGTTCGCCGCCGTGTAACCGATGCCCTGGATCCACAGCTCGTCGTCGACCGTGTGGACGTTGCCCTTCTTCACCGCGTCCATGTTCTTCCACAGGCTGCTGCCGACGGTCTGCGTCTGCTTGGACTTCTTCGGGTCGCCGTACGTGGAGCGGAAGATGACGTCCGCGTCGGCGAGGTCGATCTTCTCGGGCGACACGTCGTACGAGAACCCGTCCTTGGCCTTGGCGGCGACGGCGGGGCGGCCAAGGCCCACGTCATCGAGGAGCGTGGCGACGTACGTCTGCTCGCCGTAGATGCGGATGTCCGCGCCCTCCACGAAACGCACGACGTTGACCTCCGTCGCCTTGGCCTTCGCGGGGCCGCCGACCGCGGTGGTGACCTTCTCGGCGTGCGCGTCGTACGCGGAGACGACCTTCTTCGCCTCGGCCTTCTTGCCCAGCGCGTCGGCGTGCACCTGGAAGTTCTCCTTCCAGGGGTGGCCGGTGTTCTCCGTCATCACCGTCGGCGCGATCTGCTTGAGCTGCTCGTACTTCGCGGCGTGCCGGATCTTGCTGGTGAGGATGACGTCCGGTTCGAGGGCCGCGATGGCCTCCATGTTCGGGTTCAGCATCTCGCCGACGTCCTTGATGCCGCTGACCTTGTCCTTGGGCAGGTAGCCCGGGAAGCCGGATGACGCCTCGACGTGCGTGGAGCCGACCGGCTTCACGCCCAGCGTGATCGCGGAGTCCAGCTCGGCCGTGTCGAGGACGACGACCCGCTTCGGGGCGACGGGGACCTTCACGTCACCCATGGCGGTCCTGACGACGTGCGTCCTGCCCGTGCCCGTACCGGAGTCGGAGTTCTTGCCGGAGTCCGACGACCCGCAGGCGGAGAGCGCGAGCGTGCCGCCGAGGGCGAGGGCGCCTGCCGCGAGGGCACGGCGGCGGTTCGCGGAGCTGGTCTGTGAGGTCATGGTTTCTGGGCCACCTTTCGGTCGGACGAGGGGTGCGGGCGCGGCTCGGCGGCCCAGGGAGCGCCGGGGACCACCAGTGGCGACCCCGTCACCGGATCCGGTACCACCACACACTCCAGACCGAACACCTCGCGTACGAGATCCTCGGTGACGACGTCGGCGGGCGCGCCCTCGGCGACGATCCGGCCCGACTTCATGGCGACGAGGTGATCGGCGTACCGGGCGGCCTGGTTGAGGTCGTGCAGCACGACGACCACGGTCCTGCCGCGCTCGCCGTCGGGCCCCTCGGCGGCCAACTGGCGCACCAGGTCGAGCACTTCGACCTGATGCGCGATGTCGAGATACGTGGTCGGCTCGTCCAGGAGCAGGATGTCCGTCTCCTGCGCGATGGCCATCGCGATCCACACCCGCTGGCGCTGACCGCCCGACAGCTCGTCCACGGGCCGCTCGGCGAGCGTGGCCACGTCGGTACGCTCCATCGCCTCCGTCACGGCCCGCTCGTCCTCGACGGACCACTGCTGCCACCAGCGCTGGTGCGGCTGGCGGCCGCGCGCGACGAGGTCGGCGACGGTGATGGCCTCGGGCGCTACGGGCGTCTGCGGCAGCAGCCCGATCTGCTGGGCGATCTTCTTGGTCGGCAGTTCGGCGAGCGCGCCGCCGTCGAGCAGGACCGCGCCGCGCCTGGGCCTGAGGAGGCGGCCGAGCGCGCGCAGCGTGGTCGACTTCCCGCACGCGTTGGGGCCGACGATGACCGTGACCCTCCCGTCGGGCACGACGAGGTCGAGCTCGTGCACGACCTCGCGGTCCTCGTAGGCGAGGGTCAGCTCGCGGGCGCTGAGGCGGGCGGCGGCGGTCACGAGGTGCCTCCATTGCGGACGGAACGGCTGCGGTCGCCGTGGCTTCGCACGATCAGCCAGATCAGGTACGGGGCTCCGACGGCCGCCGTCAGGACGCCGACCGGCAGTTCGGTGGGCGAGAAGAGCCGCCGGGCCAGCAGGTCGGCGATGACCAGGACCAGCGCGCCGGTCAACGCCGAGCAGAGCAGCGGGATCTGCGCGGTGCGGGTCAGCCTGCGGGCGGTCTGCGGGGCGAGCAGCGCCACGAAGTCGACGGGGCCCGCGGCGCCCGTCGCCACCGATGCGAGGACGACGCCGAGCAGGACGAGACCGAGGCGTACGTGCCCGAGGCGAGTCCCGAGGGCGGTCGCCGTGTCGTCGTCCATGGTCACCGAGCGCTGGGCGCGGGCGGCCCAGAACACGAACGGGAGCAGGACGAGCAGGGTCAGGGCGAGGGGCGACGCCTCCGTCCAGCCACGGCCGTTGAGGCTGCCCGTCATCCAGATCTGCGCCTGCTGGGCGACGAGATGGTCGCCCTTGGTCATGAAGAGCGTGGTGAGGGAGCGCAGGGCGATCGCGAAGCCGATGCCGATGAGCACGAAGCGGGTGGCGTGCAGGCCGCCGCGCCAGGCGAAGACGTACACGAGGGCGGCGGCCGCGATGCCGCCGAGTACCGAGAGGTAGGGCAGGACGGTGGCGGAGGTGACCCCGAGGGTCATCGCGCCCACCGTCAGGGCGCTCGCGCCCTGGCTGATGCCGATGATGTCGGGGCTCGCCAGGGGGTTGCGGGCGACGGTCTGGATGAGCGCGCCCGCGACTCCGAAGGCGGCGCCGACGAGGAGGGCTACGGCCAGGCGGGGTTCGCGCAGCGTTCCCACCACCAGTTCGTCGGGGGATGGTTGCCCCGTCAGGACCTTCAGGACCTCGGCCGGGGCGACGAAGGACTCGCCTGTGCAGAGGTACGTGAGGCTGGTCGCCGCCAGGAGCAGGGTTAGGCCGACCGCGGTTGCCGTTGCCCTGCGGTGCAGGAGGAACGCGGCTTTCCCTAGCCGCAGTACGGCATATCCAGCTGGACGTAGCTTTATCGGTGGGCCCGCATCCTGGGTTGTGCCCACCCGTTCCGCCCTGCGGAACGCCTGCCCACAACGGCCACTCATGCTGCTACCGCCCTGCGTCGCACCAAGGCCACCAAGAACGGCACCCCGATCAGTGCCGTCATCACCCCGGCCGGCACCTCGCTCGGCGGGAAGATGATGCGCCCCACGGTGTCGGAGACGAGAAGCATCACGGGCCCGAGGACCGCGGCCATCGGCAGCGCGCAGCGGTGTCCGCTGCCCACGATCGCGCGGGCGATGTGCGGGACCGCGAGGCCGATGAAGGCGATGGGGCCGGCCGCCGCGACCCCGGCCCCGGTCAGGACGGTCGCCCCGAGTCCGCCGACGATCCGCACCGTCGCGACCTTCTGGCCGAGCCCCTTGGCCACGTCCTCGCCGAGGGCGAGCGCGTCGAGTCCGCGTGCCACGGACAGTACGAGGACGAGCCCCACCAGGAGGAACGGCCAGATCTGCCCGGCTATCTCCGCGTCACGCCCGGAGAGCGAGCCCACCTGCCAGAAACGGAACTCGTCCAGGGCGGACGCCTTGGTGGTGAGGATCCCGGTGGTCACGGACACCAGCAGGGCGTTGATCGCGGCCCCGCCGAGCGCGAGCTTCACGGGGGTGGCACCGCCCCGTCCGCTCGCGGCGATCGCGTACACCGCGACGGACGCGATGCCCGCGCCGACGAAGGCGTACCAGACGTATCCGGTCAGGGTGTGCACGCCCGCGAAGGCGATCGCCAGCACCACGCCCACCGACGCGCCCTGGCTGACGCCGAGGATGCCGGGGTCGGCGATGGGGTTGCGGGTGATGCCCTGCAGGACCGTGCCGGCGAGGGCGAGCGCGGCGCCGACCATCAGGCCGATGAGCGTGCGCGGCACCCGCATCTCGCGGACGACCTCGGCGGCGTCGCTGTGCCCGCCGTGCAGCAGGGCGTCGATGACGGCGGACGGCGCGATGGCGCGGGCGCCGACGGAGAGGCTGAGCAGCACCGCGAGCAGCAGGGCCACGACGGCCGCCGTCATCGTGACGGCGCGTCTGGCGGGCACACGCATCGGCTGAGCTCGTTTCGGTTCGGCGGGGCTGAACGGAAAGCTCGGTAGGGCCTGGCTGAGCGCTGAGCGCCAATCGTAAGGGCGACCCCAGTGCCCGTCACCCACGCGTCGGGCCTCTGCACAATGGCCTCATGACCTCACGCGCTCCGACGGTCGGCTTCGACCTCGACATGACCCTGATCGACTCCCGCCCCGGCATCAAAGAGGCCTATCTGGCCCTGTCCGCCGAGACCGGAACGTATATAGACGCCGATCTCGCGATCAGCCGGCTCGGCCCGCCCCTGGAGGAGGAGCTGCGCAACTGGTTCCCCGCGGAGCGGATCCAGGAGATGGGCGACCGCTACCGTGAGATCTATCCCACATACGCCATCGCCCCCACGCTCGCGATGCCCGGCGCCCGTGAGGCCGTGGCGGCCGTCCGCTCGCACGGTGGCCGGGCGATCGTGGTGACCGCCAAGCACGAGCCGAACGCGAAGCTCCACCTGGCGCACCTCGGCATCGAGGCGGACGCGGTGATCGGCTGGCTGTGGGCCGAGGCCAAGGCGGAGGCGCTGCGCGAGCACGACGCGGCGGTGTACGTCGGTGACCACACCGGTGATGTACGCGGCGCGCGTACGGCGGGCGCGCTGTCCGTCGCGGTGGCGACCGGGCCGTGCGACGCAGCGGAACTGCGCGCGGCGGGCGCGGACGTGGTGCTCAGCGACCTGACGGAGTTCCCCGCCTGGCTCGACGGGTACGTCGCGAACGCCGCTTGAGAGCTGTCAGGTGGCCGCCGATCTGGCCTGGCGGCGCTGTACGGCGATACCGCGCAGCACTCCCGCCACGGCGACGACGAAGCCGACGCCCATCAGCATGCACACCGCGTAGGCGATGGACGGAAAGGGCTCGGTGCCGAGGAACAGTGGGGCCACCGTGACCAGAGTGGCCACAGCTCCGACGAAGAAGATGATCGCTCCGGTACGGACCAGGCCATCGCCCGGTCCGGCGGAACTCGCTTGGGTTTTGTCACGCACCCGACCAGGGTAGTTCCCAGCGCGAAGGAAGAATCCGGGGACGTCTTGTCACCGGCTCCCGGACCAATAGTCTTGGTTCCGGCGGGTCGGGCGACCCGCTGTAGTGCTATCCAGAGCCGTTTTCCGCGGCATAGACGCGTACGACGACGTACGACGACAAGTACGAGGACGAGGACTTCAGGTGCCTACCGGCAAGGTCAAGTGGTTCAACAGCGAGAAGGGCTTCGGCTTCCTCTCCCGCGATGACGGCGGCGACGTCTTCGTGCACTCCTCCGTACTGCCCGCAGGTGTCGACACACTCAAGCCCGGCCAGCGCGTCGAGTTCGGCGTCGTCGCGGGCCAGCGCGGTGACCAGGCCCTGTCGGTGACGATCCTCGACCCGACGCCGTCCGTCGCGGCCGCGCAGCGGCGCAAGCCGGACGAACTGGCGTCCATCGTCCAGGACTTGACGACCCTCCTGGAAAACATCACGCCGATGCTGGAGAAGGGCCGCTACCCCGACAAGGCGTCGGGCGCGAAGATCGCCGGCCTGCTGCGGGCGGTCGCGGACCAGCTGGACGTCTAGTTCAGGGAAACGCGAGCGCGGTCGGCGCGAGGGGCGGAACGAGCCCCTCCGCCGCGGCGCGCGTCAGCAGCCCGCGGATCGCCGCGTAGCCGTTCTCACCGAGGTCGGCCGTGAACTCGTTCACGTACAGGCCGATGTGCTGGTCGGCGACTGCCGGGTCCATCTCCTGGGCGTGCTCCTGCACATAGGGACGCGAGGCCTCGGGGTCGTCCCAGGCCATGCGGACCGAGGTGCGTGCCGCGTCCGCGAGCTGCCGCAGCCGGTCCGCGCCGAGCGACCGCCTGGCGATGATCGCGCCCAGCGGGATGGGCAGGCCCGTGGTGTCCTCCCAGTGCTCGCCCATGTCGGCGAGGCGGTGGAGCCCGTAGTTCTGATAGGTGAAACGCGCCTCGTGGATGACGAGTCCCGCGTCGACCTTGCCGTCCCGCACCGCGGGCATGATCTGGTCGAAGGGCAGCACCACGATCTCGCCCACACCGCCGGCCACGGTGTCCGCGGCCCAGAGCCGGAACAGCAGGTACGCCGTCGACCGCTCGCTCGGCACGGCGACCGTCTTGCCCGTCAGGTCGACCCCGGCCTCCCGGGTCAGGACCAGCGGGCCGCAGCCACGCCCCAGAGCCCCGCCGCACGGCAGCAGCGCGTACTCGTCGAGGACGTAGGGCAGCACGGCGAACGACACCTTCATTACGTCGAACTCGTCCGAGCCGCGTTCGGCCACGCCGTTGGTGATGTCGATGTCGGCGAACGTGACATCGAGCGCGGGCGCGTCCGGTACGCGGCCGTGGGCCCAGGCGTCGAAGACGAACGTGTCGTTCGGGCAGGGCGAGAAAGCGATCCGCAGGGTGTTCGCGTCGTGGGCGTCCTGCGCGGGTGATTCAGTCATGCCGGTTCCAACTCTCCAGTACGGGCGCGAATTTCCCGAACGCGTCCCCCAGCGCGCCCAGCGCCTCGCCGATCCGCCAGGCTCCGCGGTCCCGGGGCCCGACGGCGTTGGAGATGGCGCGTATCTCCAGGGCGGGCAGCCCGTACGCGGCGGCGGCCTCGGCGACCCCGAACCCCTCCATCGCCTCGGCGAGGGCCCGCGGATGGCGTCGCCGCAGCTCGGCGGCGCGCTCGGCGGAGCCGGTCACGGTGGAGACGGTCAGGACGGTGCCGGTGGCGGCGCCGCAGGCCGCGGCCAGGTCCCGTACGAGGGAAGGCGGCGGCCGGTGGGTCACGGCGCCGAAGCCGAGTTCGGTGACGGGCAGGAAGCCGTCGGGCGTCGCGGCGCCCAGATCGGCGGCGGTGATCTCGTCGGCGAGCACGAGGGAGCCAAGAGGCGCGTCAGGCTGGAAACCGCCGCCGATCCCGGCGGAGACCACCAGGTCGTACGAGGCGCGCGCGAGGGCTGCCGCCGTGTGCGCACCGGCGGCCGCCGGGCCGACACCGACGGCGATCGCGTCGGCGTGCGGAGGCAGGCGGTCGGCCACCGCGTCCCGTTCGGCGGGGACCGCGGTGGCTACCAGTACGCGGGGAAAGGACCTCAAGGGAGGTGTCAGGCGTCCTTCTTGAGCTTGAACGACCACAGGCCGGTCGCCTTGGCCGCCGAGCCCTTGCCGCCTTCGAGGAGGCTGACGGTGGTGGAGTTGGTGCCGCCGCCGTACTGCTGGTTGAAGAAGACGCTGCCGGGGATGACGACGTACGTCTTGTTGCTGGCCTCGGTGAGCGGCTGACCGTTCATCAGGAGCGTCCAGCCCTTGTCGGCGACCTCGGGGTCGACGCCGAAGCGGACCTTCTCGTCGGGGTCGACCTTGATGGACTTGACGTCCGTTTCCTTCAGGCAGTCCTGGAGCTGGGAACCCGCGAGTTCCTTGCCGTCGTTGTAGCAGGAGGCCTCGGTGTTCACCGAGTCACTGCCGACCGTGACGGTGGCGAGCGGCGTCGGCTTGTCGCAGGCCGACAGGACGAGGAGTCCGGCGGACACAGCGCCGAGGGCGGCCACGGAACGGCGACGGCGTGCCGGCTTGAGAACGTGTGCGGCTCCGCCGCGGAGCAGGGAGGTCATGGGCGAAGGCTATCGGGCACCCCGTGCCGTCCCGCCACGTGGGGGTCGCGGCGTGCCGCACCCGTTGATCTGCCCCGCTCACGCCACCCGCGGGCGGCGCTTGCCGCCGTGCCGGGCCGCCGAGAGCAGGCCACGCGCGGTCGTCAGCCAGCCGACGGCGACGATCCCCGCGCCCACCGCGAGCCCCAGTGACCCGATCAGCGGCAGGGCCATGCCGATTCCGCCGCCCACCACCCACGCCATCTGGAGGATGGTCTCCGAGCGGGCGAAGGCGGAGGTCCGCACTTCCTCCGGTACGTCCCGCTGGATCAGCGCGTCCAGGGAGAGCTTCGACATGGCCTGCGCGAAGCCCGCCACCGCGCCGAGGCATGCCACACCCACCGCCCCGAAGAACACCGCCGCGGTGATCGCCACACCGAGGACGACGGCGACGACGGTCACGATGATGAGCTCCGGCGCCCGCGATCTCAGCCCGGCGCCGACCGCCGTGCCGAGCGCGTTGCCCACGCCGGCCGCGACCCCCACTATCCCCAGGGACACCGCGGCACTCTGGCCGCCGAGCGGCTCCTCGCGCAGCAGGAAGGCGAGGAAGAAGATGAGGAAGCCGGAGAGACAGCGCAGCGAGGCGTTGACGGTGAGGGCGTGCGTGACGGCGGGCCCGACCGTACGGAGCCCGAGACGTCGCTTCTTGGAGGTGTCCGTGGCGGCTTCGGCGCGCGCGTGCAGATGCAGATGCTCCTCGTCGGCGGCGAGCAGCGCCTTGTGTTCTCCCTTCGCCGAGTCGACCTTCGGTGGCAGCGAGAGGGACAGGATCATCCCGACGACGAACAGCGCGAAGGCGCCGTACAGCGGCCAGCGTGGCCCGAGCGCCTGGAGCCCCGCGCCGATCGGGGCCGCGATCCCGGTGGCGAGCAGACCGCCGAGCGTGACTCTGGAGTTGGCTTTGACCAGGGAGAACCCCTTGGGCAACAGCCGGGGCACCACGGCGCTGCGCACCACCCCGTACGCCTTGGAGGCCACCAGGACGCCCAGCGCCGCCGGATAGAGCTCAAGGCTCCCGGTGATCACCGCCTCGGACAGCAGCAGGGCGAGGAGGGCGCGGGCCAGCATCGCGGCGGCCATCGCGTAGCGGCGGCCGTGCGGGAGGCGGTCCAGGAGGGGGCCGATGACGGGGGCGAGCAGGGTGAAGGGCGCCATGGTGATGGCGAGGTAGAGGGCGACGCGGCCGCGCGCCTCGTCCGTGGGGACGGAGAAGAAGACCGTCGACGCGAGCGCGATGGTGATCATGACGTCACCCGCGCCGTTCACCGCGTGCAGCTCGATGAGTTTGCCGAGCCCCGACTCGCCCGCGCCGTGCGCGTGCGTGGCCTTGCGGATGCCGCGGGCCGTGCCGGTGAAGGGCAGGTGCAGGGCGCGGCCGATCGAGCGGGCGGCCCGGTTCAGCACCGAACCCCGTCCGCTGATGCCCTGGGACGACGACCTTGCGGCAGCCACCTCGTCATAGTGCCCCCTTATGGCCCGCGCTAGCGCGTATCGACTGCCCGGTAATCGGGTGGGCGGCCGGGAAAACCGCCGCGAAGCGGCATCGGACCGGGCCCGCGGCAGAGGGGCGGACACGCCGGTGTAGGCCCAGGGGCCAGGAGAAGGTAGCGTGCGTAGCGCGCCTGCGGCGGTTGTTCTTGGCCGCGCGCCTCTCGGTCATCCCGCAGAATGGATGACGTAGGTGCGCCCGAGGACGTTCGGGCGCGGACGTCGACGCGGCCCTCCGGTCCGCTCCGTCCGCACTCCCGCGTATGGGTGGCGCACTCGTGAGACGGCGTAATGGAGAAGCGATACCTGTGAGCGCAGCGACAACGCGAAGCCGTACCCCGCGTACCCCGCGTACTCCCGACCGCCTGTGCGCCGAGGCGGTGGGACTGGCCCGGGACGCGGCCGAGGAGGCCGCCGCGCCCGGTGTGGTCGGCGAGCACGTCGAGGCCGTGGTCGAGGGCGACCGCGTCGTCACGCACCTGTTCGAGTGCAAGGACTTCGGTTACCGCGGCTGGCGCTGGGCCGTGACGGTGGCCCGCGCCTCGCGCGCCAAGGTCGTCACGCTCGACGAGACGGTGCTGCTGCCGGGTCCCGACGCCCTGCTGGCCCCCGAGTGGGTGCCGTGGAGCGAGCGGCTGCGCCCCGGTGACATGGGCCCCGGGGACCTGCTCCCCACCGACGCGGAGGACCTGCGCCTGGAGCCCGGCTACTCGGGCGAGGAGGAGCCGCCGCCGAACTCCGTGTTCTCGGAAGAGATGGCGGAGCTGGTCGAGGCGGAGGACGCGGAAGTGACGGCGGGCTCGCCCGCCGAGCTGCCCGCGGCGCCCGCGCGCGGTTCGATCGCCGCGATCGCCGACGAGCTGGGCATGCGCCGGGCGCGCGTCCTTTCCCGGTACGGGCTGCACACCGCGGCCGATCGCTGGGAGGAGTCGCACGGCGCGAAGACGGCGATGGCGCAGGCCGCGCCCGCGTCCTGCGTCAGCTGTGGCTTCCTTGCCCCGATCGGCGGATCGCTCGGGCAGGCGTTCGGTGTGTGCGCCAACGAGTTCGGCCCCGCGGACGGGCACGTGGTCTCCCTGGCGTACGGCTGCGGGGGCCACTCGGAGGCGGCCGTGATGCCGACTCCGTCGCGGCCCGCCGCGCCCGTCCTCGACGAGACCCGGGTGGACGTCCTCCCCCTGCGGCCCGCTCCCGACTCCGGCTCGGTGCCGGTGGAGGGGGCTCCGGAGGAACTCGGCCACAGCTGAGCTCCCGCTGGGGGGACGGCTCGGGCTCGCCCCGCGACCGGGGCTGTGCCCCCCTGCGGGTGCTGTCCGGGCCCCTCCCTCGCCTGCAACCCGGCAGAGGCCCTACCGCGCTCCGCGCGGGCTCACCCCACCCACCCACCCGTTCGCCCGGCGGCTCGTCTTCGTTGGCCCGGCCTGTTTCTTGACTGCGGCCTGCCGGCTTTCAGCACCGCGCTCCGCGCGGATCTTTCCCGCCCACCCACCCGATTACCCCGGGGTGCTCGGGTGGGTGGGCGGGAAACACCCCGCGCGGAGCGCGGGAAGTGCGTCGGCCTGCAGGCAGTGAACTTGCTGCAGTCTCAGTGCTCCTACGGTGAGGGACCGTGCTGCGGGGTGATCGGGTGGGTGGGTGGGAAAGGCTCGCGCGGAGCGCGGAAGGCGGCCGCCGGCTCGCGGTCGGGATCCCGCCGCCCCCGGCAGGGCAGGTGCGGTCCAGCCAGGCGGCCAGCCACCCGCGTCGGGGAAACCGCAGGACGCGGTACCGTTCGCCCCGCGAACCGAGCGAGGGAGACGACACCGTGAGCAAGACCGTGCGGCCGGCGGCCGAGGGTACTGACCCGTTCGGCACGGCACGGCTCCGGCGGGGCGTCCTCGACGCCTGGGCGGCGAGCCCGGCCCGGTTCCGGGAGGACGCCAACGCGGAGGAGGACCTCGCCCTCGGCGGGTACAGGGACCGCCTGATCGTCGAGCTCGCGCAGAACGCCGCTGACGCCGCAGCCCGCGCCGGCGCCCCGGGACGTCTCGCCCTCACCCTCCGGGACGGAGTCCTCGCCGCCGCCAACAACGGCACCCCCCTCGATGCCACCGGGGTCGAGTCCCTGTCCACCCTCCGCGCGTCCGCCAAGCGGGAGGAGCGGGACGGGGAGCAGGACAACGGCGCCGTGGGGCGCTTCGGCGTCGGCTTCGCCGCCGTCCTCGCCGTGTCGGACGAGCCCGCCCTCGTGGGGCGTACGGGCGGAGTCCGCTGGTCCCTGAGCGAGGCACGCGAACTCGCCGCCGACACCGCCCGCTTCAGCCCCGGCCTGGGTGACGAGGTCCGGCGCCGCGACGGCCACGTGCCGCTCCTGCGGCTGCCCTTCGCCGCCGAAGGCTCCGCCCCGGAGGGGTACGACACCGTCGTCATCCTGCCCCTGCGGGACGCCGCCGCGGAGGACCTCGTCGTACGGCTCCTCGACGAGATCGACGATGCTCTGCTGCTCGCCCTGCCGGGCCTCGAGGAAGTCGTCGTCCAGGTCGGCGACCACGCCTCCCGCACCCTGCGCCGCACCGCCGAGCCCGGCTACGTCGACGTCTCCGACACCCGCGACGGCGACACCCGCTGGCGCACCGTCAGCCGGCGGGGCGCGCTCGGCCAGGACCTCCTGGCCGACCGGCCCGTCGAGGAGCGGCTGCGGCCCCACTGGTCCGTCACCTGGGCCGTCCCCACCGACCGCGAAGGCGCCCCGCAGGCGCCCCGCAGCGCCCCCGTCCTGCACGCGCCGACCCCGAGCGACGAGCCGCTCGGGGTGCCTGCCCTGCTCATCGCCTCGTTCCCGCTCGACACGACCCGGCGGCACGCGGCGCCAGGCCCCCTGACCGACTTCCTCGTGCAGCGCGCGGCCGACGCGTACGCCGAACTCCTCGCCGACTGGCGGCCCGTCGGGGAAGGAATCATCAGCCTCGTCCCCGGCCCCCTCGGTAAGAGCGAGCTCGACGGCGCCCTGCGCCAGGCCATCCTGGACCGGCTGCCCCGTACGGCATTCCTGCCGCCCGCGGTGGAGGCCGTGCCCCAACAGGACCCCGACGTACCCGAGTGGGAGGTCCCCGTCGCGCTGCGGCCGCGTGACGCGGAGGTCGTGGAGGGCGCGGGCGCCGACACCGTACGCGTGCTCGCCGACGTGCTGCCCAGCCTGCTGCCCGCGGGACTCGAGCGGCGCGCCGAGCTGCGCACCCTCGGGGTCGCCCGGGTCCCGCTGACCGAGGCGATCGACCGCCTCGCCGGCCTTGAGCGGGAGCCGGACTGGTGGCACCGGCTGTACGACACCCTCGCCGGGGTCGACCCCGACCGGCTCACCGGGCTTCCTGTCCCGCTCGCAGACGGACGCACCACCATCGGGCCCCGCCAGGTCCTCCTGCCGGTCACCGGCGACGACAGCGACCCGGCCGCCCTCGTACGCCTCGGTCTGAAGGTCGCGCACCCCGACGCCGTGCATCCCCTCCTGGAGAAGCTCGGCGCCCTGCCCGCCACGCCCCGCGCCGTCCTGACGACCCCGCAGGTACGTGCCGCCGTCGCCGCCTCCCTGGACGACGACACGTGGGACGAGGACGCCCCGGACGCCGAGGAGCTCGCGGACACCGTGCTCTCGCTCGCCCGTGACGCGAACCTCGCGCCCGGCGACGAGCCCTGGCTCGGCGCGCTCGCCCTGCCCGACGAGGAGGGCGAACTCGCTCCCGCCGGTGAACTCGTCCTGCCCGGCAGCCCCTTCGCCCGGATCATGCGCGAGGACGAACTCGCCACGGTGGACGCCGAGCTCGCCGAGCGCTGGGGCGAGCAGCCGCTGGCCGCGTGCGGTGTGCTCGCCACCTTCGCCCTGGTCCGCGCCACGGACGTCGTGCTCGACCCCGACGAACTGGAGCCGCGCGACGGCGACTTCGCGGAGCCGGACGACGCGGGGCTGCTCGATGCCGTGGATGTGTGGTGCGAGGACACCCTCGACCGGCTGCCGGAGACTCCCGTCCCGCCCGTCGCCACCGAGATCATCGCCGTACGGGACCTGGACCTGGTCGACGACGACTGCTGGCCGCAGGCCCTCGCGATGCTCTCGCGCCCGCCGCTGCGGGACGCCCTGACGCAGCCGCTGCGGATCCTGCTGCCGGACGGCACGACGGAGAGCGTGCGGTCGTACACGGCGTGGTGGCTGCGCGGGAATCCCGTGCTCGGCGGCCGGCGTCCCGCCGGTCTGCGGGCCTCGGGCGGCGATCCGCTGCTCGAAGGGCTCTACGACGCCGCCGATGCCGCCGGTTTCGACGACGAGCAGGTGCTGCGGGCGCTCGGCGTCCGAACGTCGGTCGCCGCGCTCCTGGAGGAGCCCGGCGGCGCGGCCGAGCTGCTCGACCGGCTCGCGGACCCGGAGAGGACCGTTTCGGCGGCGCAGCTGCACGCGCTGTACGGGGCTCTGGCCGATCTTGACCCGGAGCAGGTGACGCTGCCGGACGAGGTGCGAGCCGTCGTGGACGGTGAGGTCGTGGTCGTCGACGTGGCGGACGCGGTGGTCGCCGACGCGCCCGATCTGTTGCCGCTGGCCGGGGGTGTGGCGCTGCTGCCGGTGGAGCCCCGCAGGGCGGGTGATCTGGCCGAGCTGTTCCAGGTGCGGAGGCTGAGCGAGACGGCCGCGGTCGCCCCCTCGGGGGAGGGGGTCGAGCATCCTGTGCTGGATGCTGTGCGGGTCCTTCTCGGCCCCGCGACGCCTTCGACGTACGTCGAGTACGAGGAACTCACCGCGGGGGGCGTGGAGCTGGACTGGCGGCGGAGCCCGGACGGCACGGTGCATGCCGCGACGCTGGAGGGCGTGGCCGCGGGGCTCGCCTGGGCGGCGGGGCAGTGGCCGCGGCGCTTCGAGGTGGCGGCGCTGCTGGAGGATCCGTCCCGGACGGAGGAACTGGAACGGGATCGCTGGTTCGACTGAGGGTGGTTATGGCCGGCGGGATCGGGAAAATCCGCTCGACATCAGATTACATTCTGAGTACCGTTGCCGTATGAGCCTCAGTCGTCCCGAAGCCGTGACCTTCTCCGACCTCTCCCGGAACCCGAAGGCCGTCGCCGAGCGGGCGGCGCGGCTGGGCAGGCTGCGCGTCACACACCGGGACGCGCAAGATTTCTACCTGACCGAGGCCGGTCGCGAGGACCAGCGGGACCAGTCGCTGACCACAGCCTCGCGGGTGTTCGTCGCCCTGATGCGTCACGACGCGAGCGTCCGAGCGCTGCTCCTGGCCATACCGGAAGTCTTCCCCTGGGCTCGGCATCTGGAGGACCCGGAGGTGCGGGAGTTCACGGTCGAGTTGGTCGAGGCACTGTCGGACGCGGCCGAATTGGACCTCGACCGTAACGCCGCAGAGGTCATCGCAGGCTGGCGTGCCACGGCCCGCATCAAGGCGGACCCGGCAGAGCACCGCGCGGTCGCAGAGGCCACCGAGGGCGACTTCGGGCCGGTGGACCTCCCCGGATGACGCCGAAACGCGGCGACAGGGTGACGGTGCCACCTCCCGAGGACGAGTGGGACGTGCGGTTCGGCACCAGCGAGGCCGCCAGAGGCTGGGAAGAGCTGTGTCGCCTGGCCCTGGCCAACGCCCGCCGTTGCCTGTCCGTGCTGCGCGCCACCCCCGACGCACCGACCAATCCGGACCGGCAGCACCGTCTGCGCGGCGCCCTCGCCAGACACCGGCACAACGGGTGTGATCTCGATCAGTGGGAGTACGAGATCACCAGCGGGGGACGTGTCCGCTATGTCATCGACCCCGGCAAGCGAACCGTCTGGGTCCTGTACGCGGCTCTGCGGCACCCCAAGGACACCGACAGCCGTTGAAAGCCCGAGCCCGAGCCCGAGCCCGAGCCCGAGCCCGAGCCCGAGCCCGAGCCCGAGCCCGGCCCGCGCCCTGAGCCCGGACGTCACGCCGGAAAGCGGCGGCCCACCCAGCGGAAGATGATCTCGATGATCAGGGAGGCCGCCGCCGCGATGGCGACCGCTGCCCACGGCATCGTCGTGCCCACCAGCTTCAGTTGGAAGAAGTCCTGGAGCCACGGCACGGTCAGCACCAGCAGGAAGCCGAGACCCATCACGCCGATCAGACCGAGCCGCCACCACGTGTAGGGGCGGGCGATGATCGCGAGGACCCACATGGCGATCAGGAACAGCGCCAGCGTGGCCGCGCTGGTCTCGGCTTCCCGTGCGCCCGCGCCCGAGTAGTGGCTCCGGGCGAGCAGATACGTGCAGAAGGTGGCGGCGCCCGCGACGACCCCGCCCGGGATCGCGTACCGCATGACCCTTCGTACGAAGTGCGGCTTGGCCCTCTCCTTGTTGGGCGCGAGGGCGAGGAAGAAGGCCGGGACGCCGATCGTCAGGGTCGACAGGAGCGTCAAGTGGCGCGGCAGGAACAAGTACTCCACCTGCGAGCAGACCACAAGCAGTGCGATGACCACCGAGTAGACCGTCTTCACCAGGAACAGCGTCGCCACCCGCGTGATGTTGCCGATGACCCGGCGGCCCTCCGCGACCACCGAGGGCAGCGTCGCGAAGCTGTTGTTCAGTAGCACGATCTGCGCGACCGCCCGCGTCGCCTCGGAGCCCGAGCCCATCGAGACGCCGATGTCGGCGTCCTTCAGGGCCAGGACGTCGTTCACGCCGTCGCCCGTCATCGCGACCGTGTGGCCGCGTGACTGGAGGGCGCCCACCATGTCGCGCTTCTGCTGCGGGGTGACACGGCCGAAGACGGAGTTGGCGTCCAGGGCCTCGGCCATCTCGCCCTGTTCCGTGGGCAGCTTGCGGGCGTCCACGGTGTTCTCCGCGCCCGGCAGGCTCAGCTTCCCGGCGACCGCGCCCACGGAGACCGCGTTGTCTCCCGAGATGACCTTCGCGCTGACGTCCTGCTCCTCGAAGTACCGCAGGGTGTCCGCGGCGTCCGGGCGCAGCCGCTGCTCCAGGACGACCAAGGCGGTCGCGCGGGCCCCCGAGGCCACGTCCGGGTCGTCAAGCGCACCGGCGGCGCGGGCCAGGAGCAGTACGCGCAGGCCCTGTTGGTTCAGGTCCTCGATCTCGGCGAGGGACGGGTCGCCGTCGGGCAGCAGCACGTCCGGGGCGCCGAGCAGCCACGCCGAGTCGTCGCCGTCGCCCTCGCTGAAGGAGGCGCCGCTGTATTTGCGGGCCGAGGAGAAGGGCAGCGACTCCGTGCAGCGCCACTCCTCGCTGTCGGGGTAGGCGTCGATGATCGCCTGGAGCGAGGCGTTCGGCCGCGGGTCGGATTCCCCCAGGGCGCCGAGGACCTTCCGTACGTACGTCTCGTCCGTGCCGTTCAGGGGACGCAACTCGGTGACGTCCATGCCGCCCTCGGTGAGGGTGCCGGTCTTGTCGAGGCAGACCGTGTCGACGCGGGCCAGGCCCTCGATCGCGGGGAGTTCCTGGACCAGGCACTGCTGGCGGCCGAGGCGGATCACGCCGATCGCGAAGGCGACCGAGGTGAGGAGCACGAGGCCCTCCGGGATCATGGGGACGATCCCGCCCACGGTGTAGGCGATGGACTCCTTGAAGTTGTCGTCCTTGACGACGAGCTGGCTGATGATCAGGCCGATCGAGGTCGGGACCATCAGCCACGTCACGTACTTGAGGATCGTGGAGATGCCGGAGCGCAGCTCGGAGTGGACGAGCGTGAAGCGGCTGGCCTCCTCGGCCAGCTGCGCCGCGTACGCCTCGCGGCCGACCTTCGTAGCGGTGAACGCGCCGCCGCCCGCGACCACGAAGGAGCCCGACATCATCTTGTCGCCGGGCTTCTTGATGACCGGGTCGGCCTCACCGGTCAGGAGCGACTCGTCGACCTCCAGGCTCTCGGTCTCGACCGCCTCGCCGTCCACGACGATCTTGTCGCCGGGGCCCAGTTCCACCAGGTCGCCGAGGACGATCTCGGAGGTGGAGATCTCGGCCGCGGTGCCGTCGCGCCGCACGGTCGGCTTCGCCTCGCCGATGACCGCGAGTCCGTCCAGGGTCTTCTTGGCGCGCAGCTCCTGGATGATGCCGATGCCCGTGTTGGCGACGATCACGAAGCCGAAGAGGGAGTCCTGGATCGGCGCGACGAAGAGCATGATCACCCAGAGCACGCCGATGATCGCGTTGAAGCGGGTGAAGACGTTCGCCCGGACGATCTCGGTGGCGGACCGTGAACTGCGGATCGGTACGTCGTTGACCTCGCCGCGTGCGACCCGCTCGGCGACCTCGGCGGCGGTCAGACCCGTCGCGCGTCCGCTGGGCGGCGCCACCGGGTGGACCGGGTCGAGCTCGGCGCCCGCGTCGATATGCGTCATGGCATCGACGGTACGGGCGGGGAGGGGGCTTCACCCCTTGAGCGCCCCAAAGATGCGACCACGGTAGGACACGGACACTCCCGTGGTTGTACGTACGCGACCGCGGGGCGCGCGTTACTCCGCGGCGGTCTGCGCCTTGCGCTCCGCGTCCCGCTTGAGGGCGGCGTCGCGGCCCCGCACGTACCAGATGCCGATCAGGCCGAGGCCGGCGCCGGCCAGGCAGGTCCACACCCACCAGGTCGCGTCGCGGTCGTCGAACCAGCCGTAGAAGGGCAGCTGCACCAGGAAGAGGACGAACCAGAGGATCGTGCCGCCCGTGATGGTGGCGACGACGGGGCCCTCCAGGGGCTCCGGCGCGTCGTGCTTGGGGGTCCACTTCTCCATGCGCCCAGCTTACGAGGCGGCGGGCGGCGGCCCCCACGCGGCCGGTGCGCCGCCGGTGTGCGCCCTTTCCCGCCCCGGCGCATCGGCCGGTACGAGCCCTTTCCCGGCCCGGCGCACCCTTGCGCCACAAGGGTCTACGCGCGGAGATAGCGCATTCCCCTTCATGTATTCATACTGAAACGGCTCATTAATGGCCGATTGCTTTCGTGCGAAGATACAAATTCGTTCGGGTTCGGCGCATTCCCCCGCACGTCTCTCCATCACAGGTCATGAGGTTCCCCATGTCCCCCTCGGCCACTGCTCCGGTCGATGCCAAACCGCCGCACCCGAATTCCCCGCACGGGGGCCTCGACAAGTACTTCAAGATCACGGAGCGGGGCTCGACCCTGGCCAGGGAAGTCCGCGGCGGCTTCGCCACCTTCTTCGCGATGGCGTACATCATCGTCCTGAACCCGATCATCCTGGGCAGCGCGAAGGACATGTACGGGCACCAGCTCGACAACGGCCAGCTGGTGACCGCCACCGCCCTGGTCGCCGCCTTCACCACGCTGCTCATGGGCGTCATCGGCAACGTCCCGATCGCGCTCGCCGCCGGCCTCGGCGTGAACACCGTGGTCGCCCTCCAGCTCGCGCCCCGCATGTCGTGGCCCGACGCCATGGGCATGGTCGTCCTCGCGGGCTTCGTCGTGATGCTGCTCGTGGCGACCGGACTGCGGGAGCGGGTGATGAGCGCCGTGCCGCTGGGTCTGCGCAAGGGCATCGCGATCGGCATCGGCCTCTTCATCATGCTGATCGGCCTCGTTGACTCCGGCTTCGTCTCGCGCATGCCGGACGCCGCACAGACCACGGTCCCGCTGCAGCTCGGCGGCGACGGGCACCTCAACGGCTGGCCCGTGCTC
This sequence comes from Streptomyces sp. Je 1-332, assembly GCF_040730185.1. Lineage (NCBI taxonomy): Bacteria > Bacillati > Actinomycetota > Actinomycetes > Kitasatosporales > Streptomycetaceae > Streptomyces > Streptomyces sp. Je 1-332. The sequence goes on along the minus strand of NZ_CP160402.1, from coordinate 3,651,584 downwards.
GTCTTCGTGCTCGGCGCGGTGCTCACGCTCTGCCTGCTCGTGCGCAAGGTGCCGGGCGCGATCCTCATCAGCATCGTCGTCATGACGATCGTCGCGATGGTCATCAACGCGGTCGCGACCGTGCCCTCCTGGGGCCTGACGACGCCCGAGTGGCCCGGCAACCCCGTCGCGACCCCGGACTTCGGCCTCGTCGGTCAGGTCAGCCTGTTCGGCGGCTTCGAGAAGGTCGGGCTGCTCACCGGCATCCTCTTCGTCTTCACCGTGCTCCTGTCCTGCTTCTTCGACGCCATGGGCACGATCATGGGCGTCGGCGACGAGGCCAAGCTGACCGACGCCAAGGGCAACATGCCGGGCATGAACAAGGTCCTGTTCGTCGACGGCATCGCGGTCGCCGCGGGCGGCGCCTCGTCCTCGTCCGCCACCACCTGCTTCGTGGAGTCCACGGCGGGCGTCGGCGAAGGCGCCCGTACGGGCTTCGCCAACATCGTCACCGGCGGTCTCTTCGCCGTGGCGCTGTTCCTCACGCCCATCGCGACGATGGTCCCGTCCCAGGCGGCCACGCCCGCGCTGCTCGCGGTCGGCTTCCTGATCCTGTCCGGCTCGATCGGCCAGATCGACTGGACGGACTTCACCATCGCCATTCCGGCGTTCCTGACGATGATGATGATGCCGTTCACGTACTCGATCACGAACGGCATCGGCATCGGCTTCATCAGCTTCACCGCGCTGAGGCTGGCCTCGGGCCGCGCCCGCGAGGTGCCGGTCGCCATGTACATCGTGTCGGCCGTCTTCGCCTTCTACTACCTGATGCCGGCGCTGGGCCTCACGTAGGCGGCGGTCCGGGGGTGTCAGTACACACGGGGCGGCCGTCAGGCCGCCCCGTAGAACTTTTCCGTCTCTTCGACGGCCGAGCGGAAACGCTCGTCGAAGTCACCGCGAATGAGCGTCCCGACCACGTAGTCCTGGACGCTCATTCCCCTTTTCGCGGCGTGCTGCTTGAGCCGGTCGAGCAGCTCACCGTCTATTCGCAGGCTGAGCACTGTCGATCCCATGCGTGACAGGGTCCATGCCGCCCGGCGGCCCTTGTCCTGCTTTCCGAAGTCACCTCACTCATATGGGTGACGAAAGGGTTCTGTGACGTGTGACGCGGGAACCCGGGTGGTCCTTAGCTAGAGTAATGAGTTATTCTAACGAACATGCCGGACCTCTCCCATGGTGACGACGCCGCCGCCGTGAACTCCCTGCGCTCCGCCGTGATGCGCCTGTCCCGTCGACTCAAGCACCAGCGGGTCGACGAGTCGCTGAGCCCCACCGAGATGTCGGTGCTCGGCACCCTCGCCCGCTGCGGCCACGCCACCCCCGGTGAGCTGGCCCGCAAGGAACACGTGCAGCCGCCGTCGATGACCCGCATCGTCGCGCTGCTCGAAGCCAAGGGTCTCGTCCGGCTCGAACCGCATCCCGAGGACCGCCGCCAGAAGGTGGTGACCCAGACGGAGACGGCCGAGGCCATGCTCGAGGAGAGCCGCCGCAAGCGGAACGCCTGGCTGGCCGGCCTGGCCGAGCACCTCGACGAGGACGAGTGGGAGCGACTGCGCGCCGCCGCGCCCGTCCTGGAGAAGCTCGCACATCTGTAGACAGCTGTAGAAAGCGCGCGCGGTGGGACCCCGCCCGCCGCGTGTCCGTACGACGCCAAGGAGGCGAACCCACTTTGAGTACGGGATCCGGAGCAGACTCCGCCCCCGCACCAACCACCCTCGACAAAGCCCCCGCCAAGTCGTCGATGTTCAGCTCGCTGAAGATCCGCAACTACCGGCTCTTCGCCTCCGGCGCCGTTGTCTCCAACACCGGCACGTGGATGGCGCGCATCACCCAGGACTGGCTGGTCCTGAGCCTCACGGGCTCCTCGGCCGCGGTCGGCATCACCACCGCGATGCAGTTCCTGCCGATGCTTCTGTTCGGTCTGTACGGCGGCGTCATCGCCGACCGCTTCGCCAAGCGGAAGCTGCTCTTCTGCACCCAGGGCGCGATGAGCATCAGCGGCCTGTTCCTGGCGGCGCTCACCCTGAGCGGCAACGTCCAGGTCTGGCACGTCTACCTCGCGGCGTTCTTCACGGGTCTCGTCACGGTCGTCGACAACCCGACCCGGCAGTCGTTCGTGTCCGAGATGGTCGGCCCCGACCAGGTGCGCAACGCGGTCAGCCTGAACTCCGCCAACTTCCAGTCCGCACGCCTCATCGGCCCCGCCGTGGCCAGTGGCCTCACCGCCGCCGTCGGACCCGGCTGGGCGTTCCTCGCCAACGGCCTGTCCTTCCTCGCGCCGCTCACCGGCCTGATGCTGATGCGCACCCGCGAGCTGCACCCCACACCGCGCAAGCCGCGCGGCAAGGGACAGCTGAGGGAAGGCCTGAACTACGTCTCCAAGCACCCCGAACTGATCTGGCCGATCGTCCTCGTCGGCTTCATCGGCACCTTCGGGTTCAACTTCCCGATCTGGCTGAGCGCCTTCGCGGACGACATCTTCCACGGCGGCGTGGGGATGTACGGGCTCTTCAACACCCTGATGGCCATCGGCTCCCTCGCGGGCGCTCTGCTCGCCGCCCGGCGCGGGACCTCACGCCTGCGGCTGCTCGCAGGGGCGGCGATCGCCTTCGGCGTGCTGCAGATCGTGGCGGCCTTCGCGCCTGACCTCTGGATGTTCGTCGCGCTGATCGTGCCGATCGGCATCCTCGGTCTGACGGTGAACGTCACCGCCAACTCCTCGGTCCAGATGGCCACCGACCCCGAGATGCGGGGCCGGGTGATGTCCCTCTTCATGATGGTCTTCACCGGCGGTACGCCGCTGGGCGGCCCCCTCTTCGGCTGGCTCGCCGACGCGTACGGAGTGCGCGTCAGCATGGCCGTGGGCGGCCTCATCTGCGCCGTGGCCGCGGTCGGCGTCGGCCTGATGCTGGCCCGCGCCGCGAACCTGCGGCTCAAGGTGGATCTGCGGCGCGGGCGGCAGCACGTGCAGTTCGTGCCGCGCGAACAGCTGGCAACGGCGGCGTAGGCCGCTTCCCGTCCGGCTACGACACCCGCCGGGCCAGGATCTGGCCCGGCCAGGTGCCGTCCTGCTCGACGAAGGTCTCGGTCCGTGTGAAGCCGTTGCGCTCGTAGAACGCCACGAGCTTGCCGTCGCCGCCCGCGTAGCAGTCGACCCGGAGCAGGGAGACCCCCTGCTTCCGGGTCTCCTCGGCCGCATGCGCCAGGAGGGCGGCGCCCGCGCCCGTGCCGTGCCGGGAGGCCAGCAGGTGGATGTAGCGCTCCGGCTCGTCCACCGGCGGGATGTACGACCCCGGCCCGTCGGTCAGCGTGACCGTGCCGACCGGCTGCCCGCCGATCTCCGCGATCCAGGCGGAGCCGGTGGTCAGATACTTCTCCACCAGGGCGATGGTCTTGGGGTTCGTCGACCAGGGTTGGTCGCCCCACTGTCCGGTACGGCCCTGCGACACGAGCCAGGCGACGGCTTCGTCGAAGAGGGCGAGAACGGTGGGGATGTCGTCGGGGCCGGTGGGGCGGATGGTTATGTGGCTGTGGCTGTCCATGCGGTCATCTTTTCCCCAGGCCGCTGGATTTCAGCCCGTCCGGCGTTTGAGGACGAACTCGGCGAAGCCGGTGATTGCGGCACGCAAGGCCCCCGCGCCGGAGCGGCCCGCGGCGGAGCCGCAAATGTCACAGCCGGGAAGGGGCGGGGTTGGGGAAAGACCCCGCCGGAGGCGAAACTCACCCCATGAGACTCTTCGCGGCACTCCTGCCGCCTCCCGCGGCGGCAGACGAACTGGCCCACGCAGTGGAGAAGTTGAAGACGCTGCCGGGCGCCGAAGACCTCCGCTGGACGCGCCGCGAGAGCTGGCACTTCACGCTCGCCTTCATGGCGGAAGTACCCGACGAGGCGGTCCCGGAGCTCTCCACCCGCCTGGAGCGAGCCGCGCACCGCACACCCCCCTTCCCCCTCGCCCTCCACGCCGGAGGCCACTTCGGCGACCGAGCCCTGTGGGCAGGGGCCCGCGGCGACGTGGAAGCCCTGCGCCTCCTCGCCCGAAGGGCGGACGCCGCAGCCCGCAAGTCCGGCATCCCCATGGAGGAGCACCGCCACTACCGCCCCCACCTGACCCTGGCCCGCGGCCACGGAGAGCCGTCCCTGCGCGCGTACGCCGACGCCCTCGCGGACTTCGACGGTACGGAGTGGACCGTGGCCGAGCTGACCCTCGTACGGAGCAATCTGCCCGTGAGCGGGGTGCCGGGGGAGCGGCCCCGTTATGAGGTGGTCGGTCGATGGCCACTGGGCGGAGCCGGTTAACCTCGACTACGTGGACCCGAAAACCAGGAACCGGATCATGGCCGGTGTGCTCGTGCTGATGTTCGTCGTCGTGGCAGTGGCGGCCGCGGTCGGCCAGTGAGACGGAGGCGATGACCGCGGCCGCACACCTCAGCTGATCACCAGGCGAAGGACTCCGGCGAAGGCCCCGGCCCCGGGAAGATCTCGTCCAGGGCGTCGAGCAGCTCGTCCGAGAGTTTGAGATCGACCGCGCGCAGCGCGCTGGTGAGCTGCTCGGGCGTACGCGGCCCGACGATCGGCCCCGTGATGCCGGGCCGGGTGAGCAGCCACGCCAGTGCCACCTCGCCCGGCGCGAGGCCGTGCTTGTCGAGGAGGTCCTCGTAGGCCTGGACCCGCGCGCGCACCTCGGGCTTCGCGAGCTCCTGGGCGGCACGCCCACCCGCGCGCCGCTTGCCCTCGCCCTCCTTCTTCAGCACGCCGCCGAGCAGCCCGCTGTGCAGCGGCGACCACGGGATGACGCCGAGGCCGTAGTCCTGGGCGGCCGGGATGACCTCCATCTCGGCGCTGCGCTCGGCGAGGTTGTAGAGGCACTGCTCGCTGACGAGGCCGTAGCTGCCGCGCCGCGAGGCGATCTCGTTGGCCTGGGCGATCTTGTATCCGGGGAAGTTCGATGAACCCGCGTAGAGGATCTTGCCCTGGCCGATCAGCACGTCAATCGCCTGCCAGATCTCCTCGAAGGGAGTGCGGCGGTCGATGTGGTGGAACTGGTAGATGTCGATGTAGTCGGTCTGCAGCCGCTTGAGCGAAGCCTCCACGGAGCGGCGGATGTTGACCGCCGAGAGCAGGTCGTGGTTGGGCCACGCCGGCTTTCCGTCGAGCGCCATGTTCCCGTACATCTTGGTGGCGAGGACGGTCTTGTCGCGCCGCTCGCCGCCCTGCGTGAACCACGTGCCGAGGATCTCCTCGGTGCGGCCCTTGTTCTCGTCCCACCCGTAGACGTTGGCGGTGTCGAAGTAGTTGATGCCCGCGTCGAGCGCGGCGTCCATGATCGTGTGGCTGTCGGGCTCGTTGGTCAGTGGCCCGAAGTTCATGGTCCCGAGCGCGAGTCGACTGACCTTGAGTCCTGTGCGTCCCAGCTGCGTGTACTCCATGGTCGCCCAGTCAATGTCTTGGAGTGGGCTCCAGGCAAGAGAGTGGGGACCGGGGAGGTCAGTCGCGGGGGAAGGCGTCGGTTTTGAGGGTGAGTTCGAGGAGGGTGTTGGTGAGGTCGATGTCCTCACCAAAGCCGTACTTCGACTCGGTTGTGTACTCGCCCTCCTTGGGGTCGGTGTGGACGTAGATCCTGCCCTGGTAGGGGTCGGCAATCACATAGACAGGGACATTGGCTGCGGCGTAGGCGGCCTTCTTCGGGCCGTAGTCGTTCGTCGCCGTGCTCTTGGAGATCACTTCGGCCACAAACTCGACGTCTTCATGACGCCATTGCCCCTTGTCATTCATGACGGCGTCTTCTGACACCAGTGTCACGTCGCTGGCGAAGCCGTTCAGGTGCCCCGGGTAATCGATGCGTACGTCGGACTTCTGGCGCTCAATCGAGAAGCGGGTGCTGAGCTGGGTCAGGATGCCGAAGGTGATGGCCCAGTGGGTGTTCCGCTGCGGCGACATGAAGATGTGCCCCCCGACGATCTCGGTCTTGATTCCCTCGGGGACGGGCATCCTCTCAAGCCACTCGAACATCATGTCCAAGGTGAGCTTGGCGCCGATCTCAGCCATCTCGATCCTGTCGTCTACGACGGTCATCGTGGCGCTCCTCCCCGGCTGCCGCTCGGTCGAGTGCAGCCGCGCAGTACAACGATACGCACGGAGCCGAGGTCACGTCCGGTCACGAGCCCCCGAGCCACCCCGCCGCGTCCAGGCGGAACGCGTCCGGTGGTACGACCGTGCGCAGGTCGTCCTCCATCGCGCGCAGGCGGCGGGCGCCCAGGGCGGAGGCCCACTCCGTCCGCAGTTCGTCGAGGACCGCCGCCGACCGGCGTAGGGCGTCGGTGCCCTGCGGGGTGAGGCGGACCAGTTTGCGGCGGGCGTCGGCGGGGTCGTCGGTGCGTTCCGCGTAGCCGAGGGCGATGAGGCGGTCGATGGTCTTGCCCGCGGCCTGCTTGGAGACGCCGAGCCGGCGGCCCACCTCGCTCGCGCTCGCGCCCCGCGCGCCGATCGCCTGCATCGCGAAGCCGTGGGCCGGGCGCACGTCCGGGTGGCCCTGGCGGGCCAGCTCGGCGTGGAGCCGGTCGATCAGGGTGCGGAACCCGGCGAAGAGGAGGAGGGGCAGCTCGAAGCCGGGCCCGTCCTCCGCAGGGGCCTTGCGCTCCTCCGGGGCCTTGCGGGAATCGACAACCTGGTTTACCTTCTTATCGTCAACCACGTTGTCCATCGTAGGGGGTACTTCTTGTTCACCGAGCACACCGTGGAGAGCGCACCGGCAGCGTCCCGCGCCGCGATGGAGCGCACCGCTGCCGCCTTCGGGAAGACGCCGAGCGCGGTGGCCCTGCTCGCCGAGTCACCCGAACTGCTCAACGGATTCCTGGAGTTGAGCGCGTCCTTCGAGCGGTCGACGCTGGAGCCCGTGGCGCGGGAGGTCGTCATCATGACCGTCGCCGTACGCAACGACTGCCACATCTGCGTGACCATGCACACCGCCAAGCTGCGCAAGCTGGGCGCCGGCACGGAGCTCATCGCCGCCCTGCGGCAGGGCGAGGCGCTGAGTGACGAACGCCTTGAGGCAGTGCGGCAGTTCACGCTGGAGGTGCTCGCCACCGCGGGCGGCGTGGGGGACGAAGACCTGAAGGCGTTCCTCGCCCACGGCTACACGGAACGCAACGCCCTCGAAGTCGTGATGGGGATCGGCACGTACACGATGTCGACCCTGGCCAACCGCCTGACGCGGGCCACGTGACGCACGGCTGGGTGACGGGGCCGCAAGCAGCCGAGGGATACGGCTGCGGGCCACGTCAGTCCGCCGATCGCAGCAGGTACGCCACCGCGGCACCGACGCCGACGATCGCGCACGCGCCGACGGACGCGGACCGGCCGGTGTCCCCGAGGCCGGCCAGGACGGCGAAGCCGAAGCCGACGGCGACGCCGATGATGGTGAAGCCCGTGTAGGTCCAGACGACGCGCTGGAGCCTGCGCTCCTGGTAGTTCATGGGAGCGATCATGCCGTACCGCCGTGCGGGGCACCCCTGTTGGGGAGATGTCGCCCATGCCGCTGGGGATGTCTACAGCTACAAGGACACCCCGGTCATGTGCTCCCCCAACGGGGGCCACGCGCGGGGCAAGGGCGGCAGCGATGGGAGGGGCGGGCGCGTCGTCGCGTACGGGGCGCCGAGGCTCCACGCCTGGTGCATCGCGTCCGCGAAAGCCGCCGCCAGCTTGTGCTCGCCGCTCGCGCCCGGGTGCGTGCCGTCGTACGTGTCGGTGTCGATGTCGTACGACGGCGGGGTCGAGGCCAGGAGCAGCGGGGACGCGCCCGTGTCGAGGTCCGCCACCGCCTTGGCGAGGAGCACGTTGAAACGGGCCACCTCCGCCGCGAACGGGGCGTCCGTGCGGGCCCGGATGTTCGGTATCACGGGCAGCAGCACGAGGCGGATGTGCGGGTTCGCCGACCGGGCCTCCGCCACGAAACGGCGTACGTTCCCGGCTGTCTGGTCCGCGTTCGTGTAGAAACCCAGGTCGATCAGGCCGAGGGAGATGAGCAGGACGTCCGGGCTGTCCCGTCGCACCGCGTCGGCGATCTGCGGCGCCATGTGCAGCCAGCCCTCGCCCCAGCCCGCGAAGTGGTGGCGCGGGAAGCCGGGGTCCGCGTCGGCGTAGGCATGCGAGACCGGTTCGCCGGACGCCTTGTCGTGCAGCGCCGTGCGCGGGCCCACCACGGCGAAGGCCGTGTCACCGAGCGTGGCCCGCAGGTGCTGCCACATGCGGTGGCGCCAGGTGTGTTCCCCCGCGCTGCCGATCGTCATCGAGTCGCCGACGAACATGAACCTGAGCATCCGCTCATCATCGCGGATCAACGCCCCGGCCTGCGATGTGAGGCTGAACACCCGGCGGACGTCCGTCACTCCGCGCGGGGGTGGCAGGCTTGGCCCATGCGTTCACTGCGTTCTTCGATGGGTGCCCTGGGCGCCATGGGTGCCGTCGCCGCCGGGTCCCTGGTCCTGCTGAGTGTCTCCGGCCCCGCCGCCGCCGACGACAGCCACGACGGGTTCACCATCAAGGACCCCCGCGTCATCGAGTCCAGCGGCCTCGCCGCCTCCCGCGCCCACCCGGGCATCTACTGGACGCACAACGACCAGGACAAGAACGGCGCCCTGCTCTACGCGGTGGACGGCCGGACGGGCAGGACCGTCGCCACCATCACCCTGACCGGCGTCGGCACGCCCCGTGACGTGGAGGCCGTCTCGGTCGGCGGCGACGGCAACATCTACGTCGGTGACATCGGCGACAACCTCGGCGGCACCTGGTCCCACGTGTGGATCTACAAGCTGCCCGAGCCGAAGAAGCTGACGGACCGGACGGTGCGCGCCACCCAGTACACGGTGAAGTACGAGGACGGGGCGCGCGACGCCGAGGCGCTGATGGTGCACCCCAGGACCGGGCGGATCTACATCGCCGACAAGAAGGAGGAGGGCGGCGGCCTGTACGAGGGGCCGGAGCAGATGTCCGCCTCCGGCACCAACGTCTTCAAGCGGCTCGGCGACACCGGGCTCTGGACCACGGACGGCGCCTTCTCGCCCGACGGCAAGCAGCTCGCACTGCGGGGCTACCTCGGCGGTGTCTCGTACACCTGGAAGGGCGGGGGCGAGAAGCCCGAGCGCCAGGGGCGGTTGAGCGTGCCGTTGCAGCGGCAGGGCGAGTCCGTGACGTACACCCCCGACGGGACGACCCTCATGTACGGCACCGAAGGCGCGCAGGGCGACGTCGAGCCCGTCGAGGTGGAGGGCGCGGGCGGCGGCCACAACTCATCGTCCGGAGCAGGCAGTTCGGGCGAGGCGGGTGGCGACGGGGGCTCCGGTCTCACCGGCGACCTCAAGGTGGGCGCGCTGGCCCTCGCCGTGGTGCTCGCCGCCTTCTTCGGTCTCAAGCGGGTGTTCCGGCGCAGCTGACCGGGCGGGGGCTCAGGCCTCCCCGGCGGCGCCCGTCTCCGCGTCGCGCCGGGCCACCAGGACGTCGAGCCCGTCGAGCAGGCGCTGCAGGCCGAACTCGAAATGGTCGAACTGCGAGCCGAACGCGTCGTCGGAGAGTCCGGCGAGGTGGGGGTAGCGGCCGCTGTTCATGATGCGGCCGAGGGTCGGGGTCTGCGCCTCCCAGAACGCCGCGTCCGTCAGGCCGCTCTTCTTCACCGCCTCGACCTCGTGCACCTGCGTGCGGGCGACCCCGGTGACGTACCCCTCGATCATGACGATCACGCCGATCAGTTCGGGGTCGCTCAGGCCCATCGACTTGATGCCGGCCAGGGTCAGCTCAAGGCCGCCGACCGAGCCGGGGCCGAGCACCGGGCGTGCCTGGTTCACCTGGAGCAGCCAGGGGTGCGCGCGGTAGAGGACGAGCGTCTCGCGGGCGTACGTCTCCGCGGCCTCGCGCCAGCCGCCGCCCGGGGGCCGGGCGTCGGCGGGCGGCATGTACACCCGGTCCAGCATCAGGTCGATCAGCTCGCCCTTGCCCGGCACATAGCGGTACAGGGACATCGTGCCGGTGCCGAGCTCCGTGGACAGGCGGCGCATCGAGACCGCCGAGAGCCCCTCGGCGTCCGCGAGGCGCACCGCCTCGGTGACGATCCGCTCCAGGGTGAGGCCGGGCTTGGGGCCGCGCGTGGGCCGTTCGCCCTCGCCCCAGAGCAGCTCCAGGCTGCGGGCGATGTCGCTGCCGGTGCGCTGGGTCTCACTGCCGTTCGTGCTCGTCATGACGGTCAGCCTAATCGTCCGACCAGAAATTGGGTACGGTGTACCCGCAAAATTGAGTACGGTGTACTCTCTATTGAGTACGGCGTACCCATTTGGGGTCCCGGCGACCGGGACGTGAAGGGCTGGAGGGGCAGTGGGCGAGACGGACGAATACGCGGTGCGGGCCGATGGGCTCGACAAGCGCTACGGCGAGAAGAAGGCCCTGGACGCGTTCGACCTGCACGTGGAGCGCGGCACGGTGCACGGACTGCTCGGCCCGAACGGCGCGGGCAAGACCACCGCCGTGCGCATCCTCGCGACGCTGGTGCGGCTCGACGGCGGACGCGCCGAGGTCGCGGGCGCGGACGTGATGCGCAGGCCGGACGTCGTGCGCAGCCGCATCGGCCTCACCGGCCAGTACGCGGCGGTCGACGAGGTCCTCACCGGCCGGCAGAACCTGGAGATGTTCGGCCGCCTCTTCCACCTGGGCGGCAGGCTGGCCGCGCGGCGCGCCCAGGAACTCCTGGAGCAGTTCGACCTGGTGGACGCGGCCGGCAAGGGAGCGGGCCAGTACAGCGGCGGCATGCGGCGCAGGCTCGACCTCGCCGCGTCGATGATCCTCGCGCCCGCCGTCCTCTTCCTGGACGAGCCGACCACCGGACTCGACCCGCGTGGCCGCCTCGAAGTCTGGGACACCGTACGGAAGCTGGTCGAGGACGGCACGACCGTCCTGCTCACCACGCAGTATCTGGAGGAGGCCGACAAGCTGGCCTCCCGGATCACCGTCATCGACCAGGGCCGCGCCATCGCCGACGACACCCCGGACGGCCTGAAGAACACGGTGGGCGGCAGCTATCTGGAGGTCGTGGTGCGCGAGGCCGCCGACCTGCCGGCGGCCCTGAAGGCCGTCGCCCGGGTCGCAAAAGGCGTGCCCGAGGCCGTCGACCTGGAGCGGCGCGTCCAGGCGGCCGTGACCGACCGGGTCGGCGCCCTGACGGACGTGGCACGGACCCTCCAGGACCAGGGAGTCGCGGTCGAGGACATCGGACTGCGCAGGCCCAGCCTCGACGACGTGTTCCTGCGGCTGACCGGACACCGCACGGAGGACGAGGAAGGGGCGACCGCTCCCGCGGAAGCCGCCGCCGGAATCGACGACAAGACGGGAGTCGCGGCATGAGCACCGTACTGACGGCTGAAGGCGCGGACGCGCCACCCGTGCGAGGCCGCCTCCACTGGGCCCTGTCCGACACCTGGAACGTCACCCGCCGCTACCTCACCCAGTTCCAGCGCCAGCCCGTCAACATCGCCTGGCAGCTCGGCTTCCCGATCATTTCCGTGCTCCTGTACGGATTCGTCTTCGGCGAGGCGATGAAGGTGCCCGGCGGGGGCGACGACGGCGACTACAAGCAGTTCCTGATGCCCGGCATGTTCGTGATGACCATGGCCTTCGGCTTCATGAACACCGCGATGGCGGTGGTCACGGACTCCACCAAGGGCGTCATCGACCGCTTCCGTTCGATGCCGATGGCCCCTTCGGCGGTGGCGGCGGGGCGCGGCCTCGCCGACCTGATCGTGGCCTGCGCCGAGCTGACGATCCTCGCGCTCACCGCGCTCGCGATCGGCTGGCGGTCGAGTGCGGGGCTGCCGGAGACCCTGGCCGCCTTCGGCCTGCTGCTGTTCCTGCGGTTCAGCCTGATCTGGGTGGGCGTGTTCCTGGGCCTGGTGGTGCCGACCCCGGAGGCGGCGGGCGGGCTCTACGCGGTCGCCTTCCCGCTCACCATGATCTCCAGCGTCTTCGTCGCGCCGTCCCTGATGCCGGACTGGCTGGCGCCGATCGCGGCCTGGAACCCGGTCTCCTCCACGGGCACGGCCGCGCGCGAGCTGTTCGGCAACCCCGGGGCGGGCGGGGCGAGTTGGGTCGAGCAGAACGCGGTCCTAATGGCCGTGGTCTGGCCGATCGCGATCTCACTCCTGTTCCTGCCGCTGGCGGTACGGAAGTTCAAGCAGCTGAGCCGGTAGCCCCGTAAGGGGCGCGGGGAAACTGCGCGACCAGCCACGACGCACCCGCAGGTGTGGACTGAGCGTTGTCCACGCAGAGATGGGGGCGCTCGGCAGATGATCCTGCCGAGCGCCCCCATCCACGTAGAACTGCCGAAGCTAGAGCTTCTCGATGACGTAGTCGATGCACTTCGTCAGCGCCTCGACATCCGAAGGATCAATCGCCGGGAACATCGCCACGCGCAGCTGATTACGGCCGAGCTTGCGGTACGGCTCGGTGTCAACGACCCCGTTGGCCCGCAGAGCCTTCGCCACCGCGGCGGCGTCGATCTCGTCCGCGAAGTCGATCGTGCCGATGACCTGCGAGCGCTTGGCGGGGTCCGTGACGAACGGCGTCGCGTACTTGGACTCCTCGGCCCACCCGTACAGCGTGCGCGAGGAGGCGGCCGTGCGGCCGGTGGTGAACTCCAGGCCGCCCTGGCCGTTCATCCACTCCAGCTGCTCGGCGAGCAGGAAGAGCGTGGCGAGCGCCGGGGTGTTGTACGTCTGGTTCTTGCGGGAGTTGTCGATCGCCGTCGGGAGGCTGAAGAACTCCGGGACGTGCCGGCCGCTCGCGTGGATGCGCTCGGCACGCTCGATCGCGGCCGGCGAGAACGCGGCGATCCACAGGCCGCCGTCGGAGGCGAAGGACTTCTGCGGGGCGAAGTAGTAGACGTCCGTCTCGGCGATGTCGACCGGCAGGCCGCCCGCGCCGGAGGTCGCGTCCACCAGAACGAGGGAACCCTCGTCCGCGCCCGCCACCCGCTTGATGGGGGCGGCGACGCCGGTCGAGGTCTCGTTGTGCGTGAACGCGTACACGTCCACGCCCGCCTCGGCCTGCGGCTCCGGGTGCGTGCCCGGCTCGCTCTTGATCACGGTGGGCTCGGCGAGCCACGGGGCGAGCTTGGCGGCCTTGGCGAACTTGGACGAGAACTCGCCGAAGGCGAGGTGCTGCGACTTGTTCTCGATGAGGCCGTGCGTCGCGACGTCCCAGAAGGCGGTGGAGCCGCCGTTGCCCAGGATCACCTCGTAACCCTCGGGGAGGGAGAAGAGGTCGCGCACACCGTCGCGCACCTTGCCGACCAGGTTCTTGACCGGGGCCTGGCGGTGGGAGGTGCCGAGCAGAGAGGTACCGGTGGCGGCGAGCGCGTCCAGCGCCTCCGTGCGCACCTTGGAGGGGCCCGCGCCGAAACGTCCGTCGGCGGGCTTGATGTCAGCGGGAATCTGGATCTCAGCCACGGGACGAGCCTAACGGCTTCCGGTGTCGTGGCCTTCGGGTGTCCGTCGGGTGAGACCGCCGGACGGAGCCAGGATCACCGGCAGCTCGTACAGGTCGTTCTGCGTCACCACCGGCTTGTTGCGGAGTTCGGAGGGGGCGACCGCCAGGGTCAGCGCGGGAAAACGCTCGTAGAGGGCGGGGAGCGCCACCCCCGCTTCCAGGCGGGACAGTGCCGCACCTGGGCAGACGTGCGGACCGTGGCCGAAGGAGATGTGGCGGTTCGCGGAGGTGCGCGTGATGTCGAAGGCGTCCGCCGTGGGGCCGTGCGCCCCCTCGTCGCGGCCGATCGCCGCGTACGACACGATCAGCGCGTCGCCCTCACGGATCACCTTGTCGCCGACGGGTACGTCCTTAGCCGCGAACCGGATCAGGACGTGCGAGGTCGGCGTCGAGTGGCGCAGGGTCTCCTCGACCACCGCGTCCCAGCTCGCCTCGCCGGAGCGGACCAGCGCGAGCTGCTCGGGATGGGCCGAGAGGTTCACCACCGCGTTGACGATCAGCGAGATCGTCGTCTCGTGGCCCGCCGCGACCATCAGCTGGAGGGTGGAGACGATCTCCGCGTCGGTGAGGTGGTCGCCGCCCTCCGACGCGAGGATCAGGGCGCTGGTCAGATCGTCGCCCGGCTCGGCGCGCCGCGCCGCGACGACCCTGCCCATCATCTCGGCGAGTTCGGTGAGGGTCGCCATGACCTCGGCGGGCGGCGTCTGCGTCGAGAAGAACTTGTCGAAGAGGACCTTCAGGCGGGGGTGGTCGGCGGGGTCGATGCCCATCAGGTCGCTGATGACGTACATGGGCAGGGGGTACGCGAACTCGGCCTTAAGGTCGACCACTTGGCCACCGTCGGACGGCAGCCGGTCCAGGAGCCCCTTCGTCAGCTCCGCGATGCGCTCCCGCATCCGCTCCACCCGCCGCGGCGTCAGCGCCTGCGCGACCAGGGCGCGCATCCGGCGGTGTTCCTCGCCGTCCACCGTCAGCATCGAGCGGCCGGGGTTGGCGAGGCCGATCAGCGGCCAGTCCGCGGGTATCTCACCGCGCCGCCAGGCACCCCACACCTCGATGTCCTTCACCAGCCGCTTGTCGGTGAGGAGTTGGCGCGCCTCGGCGTGGTGCGTGACCGCCCAGACCGGTACGCCGCCGGGCAGCTCCACCTCGGCGAGCGGGCCCGCGGCCCGCAGCCTGGCGCTCTCGCCGTCCAGGTCGGTGACGAAGGGGTCGAGGACGATGCGGTCGGGTGCGTTGCGGGCGGGGCAGCCGGTCGTCATCGGGGCTCTCCTCTGGGTCCACACGGGGTTCTGATGATCAAGTCGCGGCAACTATAGGCGCGCGTCGGGCGTTTGACTGCGGCCGGTACGGGCCTTCGCGGATGCATATTGAGGGCATGGATATGGGCATGAGTGATCTCGGAGGCGTGGAAGAGCAACTGCGGGCAGCGGTGTGCGGGGAGGTGGACTTCTCCGTCACCGCGCGGGCCCTGAACACCATGGACGCGTCCAACTACCGTCGCGTGCCGCTCGGCGTCCTCGCCCCGCGCGACGAGGACGACGTGGTGGCGGCGCTCGCCGTGTGCCGGGAGCGCGGGGTGCCGGTCGTGGCGCGCGGCGCCGGTACGTCCATCGCCGGGCAGGCGACCGGCACCGGGCTCGTCCTCGACTTCACCCGCCACATGAACCGCATCGTCTCCCTGGACCCGGAGTCACGGACCGCGGTCGTCCAGCCCGGGGTGATCTGCGACGCCCTGCGGGGCGCCGCGGGGGAGCACGGCCTGACCTTCGGCCCCGACCCGTCCACGCACAACCGCTGCACGCTCGGCGGGATGATCGGCAACAACTCCTGCGGCTCCCACTCGGTCGCCTGGGGCACGACCGCCGACAACGTCGCCTCGCTCTCGGTCGTGAGCGGCGCGGGCGACCGGCTCGCGCTCGGGCAGGGCTGGTCGGGCGCGCCGACGGGCCTGCGAGCCCTGGTGGACGGGGAGTTGGAGCTCCTGCGCACCGGCTTCCCGGAGCTTCCGCGCCGCATCTCCGGCTACGCGCTCGACGCCATGCTCCCCGAGTGCGGCGTCGATCTGGCCCGCGCCTTCTGCGGCTCCGAGGGAACGCTGGGCGTGGTGACGGAAGCGGTCGTACGCCTCGTCGACGCGCCACGCGCCCGTGCGCTCGCCGTCCTCGGGTACGCCGACGAGAGCGCCGCCGCGGAGGCGGCTTCCGGGCTGCTTGTGCACGGCCCCCTGACCGTGGAGGGGATGGCGGCCGATCTCGTGCGGGGTTCCGAGGGGCTGCCGAAGGGCGGTGCCTGGCTGTTCGTGGAGACGGGCGGCGCGGACGAGGGTGAGGCACGCGCGCGTGCGGAGGCGATCGCGCGGGCGGTCCGCGGGGACACGGTGGACGCGGTGGTCGTGACGGACCCGGCGGGGCAGCGCGCCCTGTGGCGGGTCCGGGAGGACGCGAGCGGGACGGCGACGCGGATGCCGGACGGCAGCGAGGCGTGGCCGGGGTGGGAGGACTGCGCGGTGCCGCCCGCCAGGCTCGGCGCGTATCTGCGGGACTTCCGGGGGCTGCTCGCCGAGCATGGCCTGCGCGGCACTCCGTACGGGCACTTCGGGGACGGCTGCATTCACGTGCGCATCGACTTCGACCTGATGAGCGAGGTGGGCGTGCGGCGCTTCAGGCGCTTCTCGGAGGACCTGGCGGAGGTCGTCGTTGCGCACGGCGGTTCGCTGTCGGGCGAGCACGGGGACGGCCAGGCGCGGGCCGAGCTCCTGCCGAAGATGTACGGGACTGACCTCGTCCGGCTGTTCGAGCGGGTGAAGGGGGTGTGGGACCCGGCGGACCTGCTGAACCCGGGGATGCTGGTGCGGCCCGCGCCGCTGGACGCGAACCTGCGCTTCGACCCGCTGCCGCGGGGGCCGGTGGACGTGGCCTTCGGCTACCCGCATGACGGCGGTGACTTCTCGGCGGCGGTGCGCAGGTGTGTGGGCGTCGCCAAGTGCCGTACGCAGTCGGCCGGTTCGGGCGGTGGGGTGATGTGCCCGTCCTTCCGGGTGACGGGCGAGGAGGAGCACTCCACGCGGGGCCGGGCGCGGATGCTGCACGAGATGCTCGCGGGGGACGTGGTCACGGACGGCTGGCGCTCGGAGGAGGTGCGGGACGCGCTCGACCTGTGCCTGTCCTGCAAGGGCTGCCGGTCGGACTGTCCCGTGGGCGTGGACATGGCCACGTACAAGGCGGAGTTCCTGCACCACCACTACGAAGGCCGCAGGCGCCCCGCGGCGCACTACGCGATGGGCTGGCTGCCGCTGTGGCTGCGCCTGGCCTCGCGGACGCGGACGGCGGGGGTGGCCAACGCGCTGGCGGGCGTCGGGGTGCTGGCGTCGCTGGCGAAGCGGCTGGGCGGGATCGCACCGGAGCGGGAGATTCCGCGGCTGGCGGGGGAGACGTTCCGCCGGTGGTTCCGGAACCGGGAGGCGTCTGCGGCCCCCGGAGGCCCGACGGTTGTGCTCTGGCCGGACACGTTCACGGACCACTTGTCACCGGCGGTGGGCCGGGCGGCGGTGCGGGTCCTGGAGGAGGCGGGGCTGCGGGTCGTGGTGCCGCCGGGGGACGTGTGCTGCGGCCTGACGTACGTGTCGACGGGGCAGCTGGACCGGGCGCGGGCGGTGATGCGGCGCACTCTGGAGCGGATGGTGCCACTGCTGGACTCGGGGGCGCTGCTCGTCGTCCTCGAACCGAGCTGCGCGGCGGCGCTGACGACGGACCTGGTGGAGCTGCTGGCCGGGGACGAGCGGGCCGGTGAACTGGCTTCCCGCGTACGGACGTTCGCGCAGGCCTTGGAGCAACTGGCCCCGGAATGGTCGCCGCCCCGGATCGACCGCCCGGTGGTGGGCCAGACGCACTGCCACCAGCACGCGGTGCTCGGCGACGCGGCCGAACGCCGCCTGCGTGAGCGAGCGGGCCTGGAGGGCGAGTTGAGCGGCGGCTGCTGCGGCCTCGCGGGCAACTTCGGCTTCGAGGCGGGCCATTACGAGGTCTCGCGGGCGTGCGCGGAGGAGCAACTGCTGCCTTCGGTGAAGGCGGGGAGCGGACGCGGGGCGGTGATCCTGGCGGACGGCTTCTCCTGCCGAACCCAGCTGGAACAGCTGGGGGAGGGGGCGCGGGGGCGGCACTTGGCGGAGGTTCTGGCGGAGGGCCTGGAGGAGACCTGAGGGGGCCTGGAGGAGACCTGAGGGGCCTGAAGGGGAGGGGACGCCCAGCCGCCCGCCCTCTCCCCGCTCTCCTAGCCGGCCTGACGCCCGGCCCCCTCGCGCGCCCGCAGTTCTCCGCCCAGGCGGGCGAACGTCCCGCTCACCAGGGGCATGACCAGCGGAGGCAGCAGGAGCAGGGCCACGGCTGTGGGCAGGATCAAGACCAGTACGCCGGTGATCCACACGTTGTCGTCGCTGAGCCACAGCATGCCGAGTCCGGCGAAGTGGGCGAGAGGGGCGAGCGCGTACGCAGCCAGGAGGACGACGAGTGCCGCGCCCGCGGTGAGCAGCGTGCCGAGGCCGAGGGTGCGCGTACGCGCGCGGCGGGTCAGCACCCACGAGCGGTACAACGCCTTGAGCGGCGAACGGCGTTCCAGGACCGTCTCGGCGGTGGCCAGCGACAGGCGGAAGTACATCAGCGGGCCCAGGCATATGACGGCGATCGGCAGCACCCACCCCACCAGCGTGTACAGCGGGGTCGCGGTCTCGCCGATGGGCGTGGGCCGGACTCCCGGCACCTCCTCGCGCTCGACGGTCATCCACAGCATGTATCCCGCCACCGCCATGGCACCCACAGGCAGTGCGCTCAGCGCGTTGACGGTGAGGGCGGCGGGCAGGCGCCCGCGGGTGCGGCGCCACAACTCGCGGACGGTGAGCGGCCCGCTGTCGCGCGTGGAGTGGGACTCGGCGACGGCGTACGCGGCGTGCAGGACGGAGAGGACCAGGAGTGCCAGCACGAGCAGCAGCAGCGAGACCACGAGGCCGACCCTCACCAACGGAAACCAGCCGCCGTCGGCGTAGGCGACGTAGGAGTCCTCGTTGGCGATGTTGCGGTCCGCGTAGTCCCTGACCCCCTCGAAGGTGTCCCACGCCGCCGCGAACCCCCCGGCGAGGATCGCGCAGCCGACGAGGGCCGTCAGGGCGGAGACCCGCAGGGTGAAGCCGTACGCCGCGCCGCGGTAGGGCCGGTTCCGCTCGCGTTCCATGACTGACCCGACCTCCGTGCGCTTGCCGTTCCGTGGTGACTGCACCCAAGACGCCGCGGGGGGCGGCCGGGGTTCCACGGTGAGACCCGGGGTGCGAATCGACCGCGAATTGACCTCTGATTCCTGGGGTGAATTGCACTCTCTCAGGGGTCTTTCTGCTTCATAGAGTGGTGCTCACAGCACGGCGCGACCGCGTCGCAGATTGAAGGAGTTACCGCCATGAGCAGCACGAACGCCGACTTCGCCGCCCTCATCACCCGTGCTTCCGAGGCCGAGACCAGTGCCGATCCGAGCAGCGTGATGACGTTCCTGGCCGAGACGGACGGGGTGGACGGGGCGGACGGAACGGGGGGCGGATTCACCGCCTACCGGTCCTCGTTCGCGGAGGGGGCCGTAGGGGCTCCCGCGCACCTGCACACCAAGGCCACCGAGCTCTTCTTCGTGATCAGTGGCTCGCTGCGGGTCCTGGTGGGGGAGGAGGTCACCGTGCTGAACGCGGGCGACTTCCTCGCCGTTCCCCCGCACACCCCGCACGCCTTCGCGGCGGCTCCGGGCCGCGAGGCGGATGTGCTGTTCCTCTTCACCCCGGGCATGGGCCGCTTCGACTACCTGCGTCTCCTCGGCAGTGTGATGCGCGGTGAGGCCGACCCGAAGGCGATCGCGGAGTCCTCCGAGCGTTTCGACAACCACTACGTCGACAGCCCGGTGTGGCGGGAAGCTCTCGCCCGCTCGTGAGGGGGCGGATGGGGGGTGGTCCGCACCTCGGCATGTGGACGCCGTTTGCGTACAGCAGTGAAAGGGCTCCACAATCCTGACGTGGTCTACTACCTTGGACGGGGCAGTTCAGGTGAGTGGACTGGTAGCCGTCGGAGAAGTGGAAGGGTCGGTTGTGGACGCGTCGAGGAGTGGTCAGGCGGTGCCCGCAGGGCGGTGGGGTGCCCTGGGGCCCGTCGGGCTGGTGCTCGCGGGCGGTGTCTCCGTGCAGTTCGGCGGGGCCATCGCCGTGAGCGTGATGCCCAAGGCCGGAGCCCTCGGCATCGTGACCCTGAGGCTCGCCTTCGCCGCGCTGGTGCTGATGATCGTCTGCCGGCCCAGGCTGCGGGGGTACTCGCGGGCCGACTGGGGCACCGTGGTCGCCTTCGGGGTGGCCATGGCCGGGATGAACGGGCTCTTCTACCAGTCCGTCGCCCGGATTCCCATGGGGCCCGCCGTGACGCTCGAGGTGCTCGGGCCGCTCGCCCTCTCCGTCTTCGCGTCGCGCCGAGCCGTGAACCTCGTCTGGGCCGGGCTCGCCCTGTGCGGCGTCTTTCTGCTGGGCGGCGGGGGCGGCTTCAGCGGGCTCGATCCGGCCGGTGTGGCGTACGCCCTCGGCGCCGGTGCCATGTGGGCCACGTACATCATGTTCAGCGCCCGTACGGGGCGTCGCTTCCCGCAGGCCGACGGGCTCGCCCTCGCGATGGTCGTCGCGGCCGTGCTCTTCCTGCCGCTCGGTCTCATCGAGTCCGGGGACAAGCTCGTGCGGCCCGAGGTGCTCGCCCTTGGCGCGGCCGTCGCCGTGATGTCCTCCGTGCTGCCCTACACGCTCGAACTGCTCGCCCTGCGCCGGCTTCCCGCCTCCACCTTCGCCATCATGATGAGCCTGGAACCGGCCATCGCGGCGGTCGCCGGGTTCCTCGTCCTGAACCAGGCCCTCTCCGTGAACGAGGCGCTGGCCATCTCGCTCGTCATCGCCGCCAGCATGGGCGCCGTGCGGACCCAGGTCGGACGCGGGAAGCCCCGCGCCTCCGGGGACGTCGTGTCGGGGTCCACCCCCGAAGCCGTGGTCGCGGGCGCGACGGAACCGGGCGCGGCGGAACCGGGCGCGGCAGTACCGGAAGCCGCGGAACCGGGCGCGACGGCGACGGTCCCGGAGACGACCGGAAAGTAATGCAAGCACGCTTGCTTGTTTCTCCGGGCGCTGCCATGCTCCGGGGCACACCGTCGTGCCCCGAGGGGAGCGCTCCGTGTCCGAAGCTGTGCCCGTACTCGATGATCTGCGCCGTGAGAGCGAGGAACTCGACCAGCTCGTGGAGGGGTTGGGCGAGCGGGCTTGGGCGCTCGACACCCCTGCTGACGGCTGGACCGTCGCCCACCAGATCGCCCATCTCGCCTGGACCGACCGGGCCGCGCTGACCGCCGTCACCGACGGGGACGCCTTTGGCCGGCTCGTCGAGGAGGCGCTCGCGGCTCCCGATTCCTTCGTCGACGACGGGGCCGAGGAAGGGGCCGCGCTGCCGCCCGGTGAGCTGCTCACGCGGTGGCGGGACGGGCGCGATGCCCTGCTCAAGGCGTTGACCGCCGCCCCGCGCGGCACCCGCTTCCCCTGGTACGGGCCGCCCATGTCGGCCACCTCCATGGCTACCGCACGGCTCATGGAGACCTGGGCCCACGGCCAGGACGTCTCCGACGCGCTGGGCGTCGAGCGGGAGCCGACCGACCGGTTGCGGCACGTGGCTCATATCGGGGTCCGGGCCCGGGACTTCTCCTTCGGTGTACGGGGATCGAGTGCGCCCGACAGTCCCTTCCGGGTCGAGCTGCGGCTGCCCTCGGAGGAGTTGTGGGCCAGTGGCCCCGACGATGCCGCTCAGCGCGTGACCGGGCCCGCGCTCGATTTCTGTCTTCTCGTCACGCAGCGCGCGCACCGGGACGATCTCGCCCTGCGTGCGGAAGGCGCCGACGCCGAGCGGTGGCTGGACATCGCGCAGGCCTTCGCGGGCCCGCCGGGACCGGGACGCCCGGCGAAGGGCGCCGACCAGTGACGGCCCCGGCCTCCGCCCCCGGCTCCGACCCTGCCTCCGCCTCCGACCCTGACTCACGCACCGCCCCGCTGCGGATCGGCAACGCGTCCGGGTTCTACGGCGACCGTTTCGACGCCATGCGCGACATGCTCACCGGCGGTCCGCTCGACGTCCTCACCGGCGACTATCTCGCCGAACTGACCATGCTGATCCTCGGGCGTGACCGGCTCAAGGACCCCGCGCGCGGCTACGCGAAGACCTTCCTGCGGCAGCTGGAGGAGTGTCTGGGGCTCGCCCAGGAGCGGGGGGTCAAGATCGTCGCCAATGCCGGGGGGCTCAATCCCGGCGGGCTCGCCGACGCCGTAAGGGAGTTGGCGGGCCGGCTCGGGATCGGTGCGCGGGTCGCGCATGTGGAGGGGGACGACCTCGGGCCCCGCTTCCCGGATGCTCTCACCGCCAACGCCTACCTCGGCGGCGCCGGGATCGCCGCCTGTCTGCGCGCCGGCGCCGATGTCGTCGTCACCGGGCGCGTGACCGACGCCGCTCTCGTCAGCGGGCCCGCCGCCGCCCACTTCGGGTGGGGTGAGGGCGACCACGACCGGCTCGCGGGTGCGGTGGTCGCCGGGCACATCCTGGAGTGCGGGACGCAGGCCACCGGGGGCAACTACGCCTTCTTCGGGGAGCGTTCGCAGGGCGAGCTGCTCCGGCCAGGCTTTCCGGTCGCCGAGATCCATGAGGACGGGTCGAGCGTCATCACCAAGCAGGACGGCACGGGCGGCTTCGTCGACGTCGGCACGGTCACCGCGCAGCTGCTGTACGAGACCTCCGGCGCCCGGTACGCCGGGCCCGATGTCACCGCCCGGCTCGACACGGCCACCCTCACGCAGGAGGGGCCCGACCGGGTGCGCGTCGCGGGTGTGCGCGGCGAAGCCCCGCCGCCGACCCTGAAGGTGGGACTCAACCGGCTCGGCGGCTTCCGCAACGAAGTCGTCTTCGTCCTCACCGGACTCGACGTGGACGCCAAGGCGGGGCTCGTGCGGGCTCAGGTGGAGGACGCGCTCACCCGGTCCAAGTCCCGCCCCCAGGAGGTGCGGTGGGAACTGTCCCGCACCGACCGCCCCGACGCCCCGAGCGAGGAGACCGCGTCCGCTCTGCTGCGGCTCGTCGTGCGCGACCCGCGGCAGGACCCCGTCGGCCGCGCCCTGAGCGGCGCCGCGATCGAGCTGGCCCTCGGCAGCTATCCCGGATTCCATGTGACGGCGCCCCCGGGCAAGGGCGCGCCCTACGGAGTCTTCGAAGCCGCGTACGTCGAGCGTGGCACCGTCGACCATGTGGCCGTCCTTCCCGGCGGTGAGCGGCACCCCGTCGCGGGCGCCGGCGACACCCTCGTACTCGAAGAACTGGGCGAGCCGCCCCTGCCCACGCCGCTGCCGGACGGCCCCACCCGCCGCGCCCCCCTCGGCCTCGTCGCCGGGGCCCGCAGCGGCGACAAGGGCGGGGACGCGAACGTCGGCGTCTGGGCGCGCACGGACGACGCCTGGCGGTGGCTCGCCCACGAGCTGACCGTCGAGCGGTTCCGCGAACTCATCCCCGAAGCCGCCGAGTTGACCGTCGTACGCCATGTCCTGCCGAACCTGCGGGCGCTGAACTTCGTCGTCGGGGGAATCCTCGGCGCGGGCGTCGCGTCCCAGGCCCGCTTCGACCCGCAGGCCAAGGGCCTGGGCGAGTGGCTGCGCGCCCGCCACGTCGACGTACCGGCCGGACTCGTAGAAGTGACCGAACCGACGGAGGTACTCCCGTGACCGTCCTCGCGTCCGCGCTCGACCCCGCGAGCGCCGAGTACGCCGAGCACCGCGAGGCCATGCTGGGCAAGCTCGCCGAGCTCGACGCCGAGCAGGCCAAGGCTCTTGAGGGCGGCGGCGAGAAGTACGTGGCCCGGCATCGGAAGCGCGGCAAGCTGCTCGCCCGGGAGCGGATCGAGTTGCTCCTGGACCCTGACACGCCGTTCCTCGAACTGTCGCCGCTCGCCGCCTGGGGGAGCGACTACCCCGTAGGCGCCTCGATGGTCACCGGCATCGGTGTCGTGGAGGGCGTGGAATGTCTGATCACCGCCAACGACCCGACCGTGCGCGGCGGCGCGAGCAACCCCTGGACCCTGAAGAAGGCCTTCCGCGCCCATGAGATCGGGCACGCCAACCGGCTGCCGTCCATCCATCTCGTGGAGTCCGGGGGCGCCGACCTGCCGTCCCAGAAGGAGATCTTCATCCCGGGCGGTGCGCTCTTCAAGCACCTCACCCAGTCGTCGGCCGCCGGTGTCCCGACGGTCGCCGTCGTCTTCGGCAACTCCACGGCGGGCGGCGCGTACGTCCCCGGCATGAGCGACCACGTGATCATGGTCAAGGAGCGTGCCAAGGTCTTCCTCGGCGGTCCGCCGCTGGTGAAGATGGCCACCGGCGAGGAGAGCGACGACGAGTCGCTCGGCGGCGCCGAGATGCACGCCCGTACCTCCGGCCTCGCCGACTATCTCGCCGAGGACGAGCGCGACGCGCTGCGGCAGGCGCGGCGGGTCGTCAAACGCCTCAACTGGCGCAAGGCGTACTTCGATCCGGCCGCGAACACCGTCGTCGAGCCGCCCAAGTACGACGCGGACGAGCTGCTCGGCATCGTGCCCGGCGACCTCAAGGTCCCCTTCGATCCGCGCGAGGTCATCGCCCGCATCGTCGACGCCTCCGACTTCGACGAGTTCAAGCCGCTCTACGGGACGAGCCTCACGACGGGGTGGGCCGCACTGCACGGCTATCCCATCGGGATTCTGGCCAACGCGCAGGGCGTGCTCTTCAGCGAGGAGTCCCAGAAGGCCGCGCAGTTCATCCAGTTGGCCAACCAGCGGGACATTCCGCTGCTCTTCCTGCACAACACCACCGGCTACATGGTCGGCAAGGAGTACGAGCAGGGCGGCATCATCAAACACGGCGCGATGATGATCAACGCCGTGTCGAACTCCCGGGTGCCGCACCTGAGCGTGCTGATGGGCGCCTCGTACGGAGCCGGGCACTACGGCATGTGCGGACGCGCCTACGACCCGCGCTTCCTCTTCGCCTGGCCCAGCTCCAAGTCGGCGGTCATGGGGCCGCAGCAGCTTGCCGGGGTCCTGTCGATCGTGGCCCGCACCTCCGCCGCCGCGAAGGGGCAGCCCTACGACGACGACGCGGACGCGGGCCTGCGCGCCATGGTGGAGCAGCAGATCGAGTCGGAGTCGCTGCCGATGTTCCTTTCCGGGCGGCTCTACGACGACGGGGTCATCGATCCCCGCGACACCCGCACGGTCCTCGGCCTGTGTCTGTCCGCGATCCACACCGCCCCCTACGAGGGCGCGCGCGGTGGCTTCGGCGTCTTTCGGATGTGAGGACTCCCATGACGAACCCCACCACGATCAGCACCATCCTCGTCGCCAACCGCGGCGAGATCGCCTGCCGCGTCTTCCGCACCTGCCGGGACCTCGGGATCGCCACCGTGGCCGTGTACTCCGACGCGGACGCGGACGCCCTGCACGTCCGCGAGGCCGACTCCGCCGTACGGCTGCCGGGCGCGACGCCCGCGGACACGTATCTGCGGGGTGAACTCGTCGTCAAGGCCGCGCAGGCGGCGGGCGCGGACGCCGTCCACCCCGGCTACGGCTTCCTCTCCGAGAACGCGGACTTCGCGCGCGCGGTCCTCGACGCCGGGCTCGTATGGATCGGGCCGCCGCCCGAAGCCATCGAATCCATGGCCTCCAAGACGCGCGCCAAGGAGCTCATGGGCATCGCGCCTCTGGGCAAGGTCACCGAAGCCGAACTGCCGGTCCTGGTGAAGGCGGCGGCCGGTGGCGGCGGGCGCGGCATGCGCGTCGTACGGGAACTGGGCGATCTGGAAGGCGAGTTGGCGGCCGCCGGCGCCGAGGCGGCCAGTGCCTTCGGGGACGGCGAGGTCTTCGTCGAGCCCTATCTGGAGGGCGGCCGGCACGTCGAGGTGCAGATCATGGCCGACGCGTACGACACCGTCTGGGCGCTCGGCACACGGGACTGCACGCTCCAGCGCAGGCACCAGAAGGTCATCGAGGAGTCACCGGCGCCGGGGCTGGCCGACGGGCTCGTCGACGAGCTGCACGCGCAGGCCGTGCGGGCGGCGCGCGTCACCGGATATCGCGGGGCGGGCACGGTGGAGTTCCTGGTCGCGGGCGACCGCGCGCACTTCCTGGAGATGAACACCCGCCTTCAGGTCGAACACCCGGTCACCGAGGCCGTGTTCGGGATCGATCTCGTGGCGCTGCAGATCCAGGTCGCGGAGGGCGAACGGCTCGCGGAAGAGCCGCCGCCCGCGCGCGGCCACGCGGTGGAGGCCCGCCTCTACGCCGAGGACCCGGCCGCCGAGTGGGCCCCGCAGACCGGCACCCTGCACCGGCTCCATGTGCCGGGCGTGCGGCTCGACACCGGTTACGTGGACGGCGACACGATCGGCGTGCACTACGACCCGATGCTGGCCAAGGCCATCGTGTACGCCCCCACGCGGGCGGCGGCCCTGCGTGCCCTCGCGGGGGCAATGGAGCGCGCGGTCGTCCACGGGCCCGTCACCAACAGGGAGTTGCTCGTACGGTCCTTGCGGCACCCGGAGTTCGTCGAGGCCCGCATGGACACGGGCTTCTACGACCGGCACCTCGCCGACCTCGCGGCCCCCGCCCCGGACCCGCACGCCCCGCTGGCCGCCGCGCTCGCCGACGCGCACGGGCGCTCCCGGTTCGGCGGCTGGCGCAACCTCGCGTCGCAGCCGCAGGTCAAGCTCTTCCGGAGCGAGCCGGACGGCGCCGAACACGAGGTGCGCTACCGGCACACACGGGAGGGGCTGAGCGCGGAGGGGGTGCGGGTGCTGGCCGTGTCCGGCGAGCTCGTCGTGCTCGAAGTCGACGGTGTGCGCAGGCAGTTCACCGTGAACCGTTACGGCGGTGACCGCGTGTACGTCGGCAACACCGCCCTCACCGCGCTCCCGCTGCTCCCCGAGCCCACCACCAGGCAGTCGCCCGGCTCCCTGCTCGCCCCGATGCCCGGCACGGTCGTGCGTCTGGCCGACGGGCTCACGGAAGGGGCGCGGGTGACCGCCGGGCAGCCCCTCATCTGGCTGGAGGCCATGAAGATGGAGCACCGTATCTCCTCTCCCGCCTCCGGCACGCTCACCGCCCTGCACGCCGCGCCCGGCCGCCAGGTCGAGGTCGGGGCGCTGCTCGCAGTCGTGGCCGTCGAAGACACCGCAGGCGTCGTACAGGAGGAGCAACCCGTATGAGCACCGTCCTCGAAACCGAAGAGCACCAGGCCCTGCGCGCGGCGGTCGCCGCCCTGGGCAAGCGCTACGGCCGCCCGTACATGACCCGGGTCGTGGCGGACGAAGGCCACCCCGACGAGCTGTGGGCGGACGCGGCCAAGCTCGGCTACCTGGGCGTGAACCTCCCCGAGGAGTACGGCGGCGGAGGCGGCGGGATCGCGGAACTCTCCATAGTCCTTGAGGAGTTGGGCGCTGCGGGCTGTCCCCTCCTGATGATGGTCGTCTCGCCCGCGATCTGCGGCACCGTCATCGCCCGCTTCGGCACCGAGGAGCAGAAGCGGACCTGGCTGCCCGGTCTCGCCGACGGCAGCCGCACCATGGCCTTCGGCATCACCGAACCCGACGCGGGCTCCAACTCGCACCGCATCACCACGACCGCCCGCAAGGACGAGGCGAGCGGGGACTGGCTCCTGACCGGCCGCAAGGTGTTCATCTCGGGTGTGGACATCGCCGACGCGACGCTGATCGTGGGCCGCACGGAAGACGCGCGCACCGGCAGCCTCAAGCCGTGCCTCTTCATCGTCCCGCGCGAGACCGAGGGCTTCCAGCGGCGGCAGATAGAGATGGAACTCCAGGCCCCCGAGAAGCAGTTCGAGCTGACCCTGGACGACGTACGCCTGCCCGCCGACGCCCTGGTGGGCGACGAGGACGCGGGGCTGCTCCAGCTGTTCGCAGGACTCAACCCCGAGCGGATCATGACGGCGGCGTTCTCGCTCGGCATGGCGCGCTTCGCCCTCGCCCGTGCGGTCGGCTACGCCAAGGAACGCAGCGTCTGGAAGAGCCCGATCGGCGCCCACCAGGCGATCGCCCACCCCCTCGCGCAGTCCCACATCGACATCGAACTGGCCCGCCTGATGATGCAGAAGGCCGCGAGGCTCTACGACGAGGGCGACGACATGGGCGCGGGCGAGGCCGCCAATATGGCCAAGCTCGCGGCTGCCGACGCGTGCGTGAAGGCCGTCGACCAGTCGGTGCACACGCTCGGCGGCAACGGCCTGACGAAGGAGTTCGGCCTCGCCTCGCTGATCGTGGCGTCACGGGTGGCGCGGATCGCGCCGGTGAGCCGGGAAATGATCCTCAACTACGTGTCGCACCAGACGCTGGGCCTGCCCAAGTCGTACTGAGCCGCCGGCCTCGTAGGTCTCGATCAGAGGGAGTTCCCATGAGCCTTGTCTGCTCATCTCCGCAGCGCGGCATCGTCACGTTCACGCTGGACAACCCCGCCAACCGCAACGCGCTCTCGGCGGGGCTCCTGCACGGCTTCGCCGAGGCGCTCGACGACTGTGGCAAGGACCCTGACGT
Organism: Streptomyces sp. Je 1-332; assembly: GCF_040730185.1. Classification (NCBI taxonomy): domain Bacteria; kingdom Bacillati; phylum Actinomycetota; class Actinomycetes; order Kitasatosporales; family Streptomycetaceae; genus Streptomyces; species Streptomyces sp. Je 1-332. The sequence goes on along the minus strand of NZ_CP160402.1, from coordinate 3,623,366 downwards.
ACGCGCGGTGGTCCTCACGCACACCGGCTCCACGTTCTGCTCGGGCGCCGACCTGCGGGAGCCGCCGGACCCGGCCGCCTTCGTGGGGCTGCTCCGGCAGATCCTGGAGCTGCCGAAGCCGGTGGTGGCCCGGGTGGACGGGCATGTGCGGGCGGGCGGTCTCGGACTGCTGGGCGTGTGCGACATGGCGGCCGCGGGGCCGGGGGCGTCGTTCGCGCTGACGGAGGTACGGATCGGGGTGGCGCCCGCGGTGATCTCCATGCCGCTGCTGTCCCGGCTCGACCCGAGCGCCGCCTCGCGCTACTTCCTCACCGGGGAGCGCTTCGGCGGGGCGGAGGCGGCGCGGATCGGTCTGGTGACGGTGGCGGGGGACGACGTGGACGCGGAGCTGACGCCGCTCCTTGCGGGGCTGCGGAAGGCGGCGCCGCAGGCCCTGGCCGAGACGAAGAAGCTGCTCACGGCTAGGGTGCTCGACGCATTCGACCACCACACGGACGCCCTCGTCGCCCTGTCCGCGCGGCTCTTCGCATCGGAGGAGGCGCGGGAGGGGATGGGGGCGTTCCTCGAACGACGGGAGTGCCCATGGGTGCTGTGACCGCGGCCGACCGTGCCAACCGAGCCGACCGTGCCGATCGCTCGCCCAAGCAGGACCGCAGCCGTGCGACGCGCCAACGGCTCCTGGAGGCCGCCGTGGCGTGTCTCGCCGAGAGCGGCTGGGCGGGGTCCACGGTGTCCGTCGTCGCCGAGCGGGCCGGGGTCTCGCGGGGCGCGGCCCAGCATCACTTCCCCACGCGGGAGGACCTGTTCACGGCGGCGGTGGAGTACGTGGCCGAGCAGCGCTCGACCGCGCTGCGAGAGCTTCCGGCCCAGGACCGTGCCTCGGTGGTGGCGGCGCTGGTGGACCTCTACACGGGCCCGCTGTTCCGGGCGGCGCTGCATCTGTGGGTGGCGGCGTCCCATGAGCCGCAGCTGGGCTCCCGGGTGACGGAGCTGGAGGCGCGGGTGGGGCGGGAGACGCACCGGATCGCGGTGGAGTTGCTGGGGGCGGACGAGTCTCGGCCGGGGGTGCGGGAGACGGTCCAGGGGCTCCTGGACATGGCGCGGGGCCTCGGCCTCGCGAACCTGCTGACGGATGACGGGGCGAGGCGGGAACGTGTGGTGCGGGAGTGGGCGAGGCTGGTGGAGGGGGCGCTGCGCTGAGCCGGACGCCGGACGAGCTGAGTCTCAGCCCGTCCGGCGTTTGAGGACGAACTCGGCGAAGCCGGTGATGGCGGCAGCCAAGGCCTCCCTAGCGCGCGATATCCCCGTACCCCTCGACCGCCCGCGGGTCCCGCGACCCAGGGCCGATGTACCGGGCCGAGGGGCGGACAAGCCGCCCCGTCCGCTTCTGCTCAAGAACGTGCGCCGACCACCCGGCGGTCCTCGCGCACGTGAACATCGACGTGAACATGTGCGCCGGCACCTCGGCGAAGTCGAGGACGATCGCGGCCCAGAACTCGACGTTCGTCGCGAGGACGCGGTCCGGGCGGCGGGCGTGCAGCTCGTCGAGCGCGGCCTTCTCCAGCGCCTCCGCCACCTCGTAGCGAGGAGCGCCCAGCTCGCGCGCCGTGCGGCGCAGGACCCGCGCGCGGGGGTCCTCGGCCCGGTACACCCGGTGACCGAAGCCCATCAGACGCTCGCCCTTGTCCAGGGCCTGCTTCACGTACGCGACCGCGTCGCCCGTCCGCTCGATCTCCTCGATCATGCCGAGGACCCGGGAGGGCGCGCCCCCGTGCAGGGGGCCGGACATCGCGCCCACGGCACCGCTCAGCGCCGCCGCCACATCCGCGCCCGTCGACGCGATGACGCGGGCCGTGAACGTGGAGGCGTTCATGCCGTGCTCGGCGGCCGACGTCCAGTACGCGTCGACGGCCTGGACGTGCTTGGGGTCGGGCTCGCCGCGCCAGCGCTTCATGAAGCGCTCGACGACCGTGTCGGCCTTGTCGATCTCCCGCTGCGGCACCATCGGCAGGCCCTGGCCGCGGGCGGACTGGGCGACGTAGGAGAGCGCCATGACGGCGGCGCGCGCCAGGTCGTCGCGGGCCTCCTGCTCGCTGATGTCCAGGAGCGGCTTCAGACCCCACACGGGGGCGAGCATCGCGAGCGCCGACTGGACGTCGACGCGGATGTCGCCGGAGTGCACCGGGATCGGGAACGGCTCGGCCGGCGGCAGACCGGGGTTGAAGGCGCCGTCGACGAGCAGGCCCCAGACGTTGCCGAAGGAGACGTGGCCGACCAGATCCTCGATGTCGACGCCGCGATAGCGAAGCGCGCCGCCTTCCTTGTCCGGTTCGGCGATCTCCGTCTCGAACGCGATGACTCCTTCAAGTCCGGGTACGAAGTCGGACATCAGGCGGCTCCTCGTGATGTGTACGACAGATGGTGGTGACAGGCAGCTCGTGACCATGTGTCAGAAGTGGGCGTTTTCGGTCCGGTTCCGCGGTCTTCCGGTGCGTTTTCGGCGGCCGGTGTTCGACTCGCGGTCCGGATCGGTCATCCCGGTGATGCCCCGTGCGGCTGGTGGTCACCCAACCGATACGGCAGCGGAACGATATCCCTTGGTGCCACCCTTGGCGATGGTATGCGGCACTCAGTGCCACACGTCACCTCCCCGTGGCGCACGACACCCCGTCGGACAGCCCTTCGTATACGGCAAGATGACCGCGTGACCGATCGAGCCGCCGCTTCCGCATCAGCCTCCTCATCTGCCGCCGCCGCCCCTCCCGTGTCCGATCCCGCAGCCATACGTGCCCACTACGGCCTCGACGGACTCGTCGAGGGTGATGCGCCCGCCACGCCCGTCGAGCTGTTCGCGCGCTGGTTCTCGCAGGCGCTCGCCGCGGCGGACGAGGGCCGGCTGTACGAGCCGAACGCCATGGTCGTCTCGACGGCGGACACCGCGGGCCGCCCCAGCTCACGCACGGTCCTGCTGAAGGCGTACGACGAGCGCGGCTTCGTCTTCTTCACCAACTACGCGTCCCGCAAGGCCCGCGAACTGGCCGCGAACCCGAACATCGCGCTGCTCTTCCCCTGGCACCCGATGGCACGACAGGTCATCGTCACCGGCACGGCGGAGCGCGTCGCCCGCGAGGAGACGGTGGCGTACTTCCGCACCCGCCCGCACGGCTCCCAGCTCGGCGCCTGGGCCAGCGCCCAGTCATCGGTCATCGCCACGCGCGATGAACTGGACCGCGCGTACGCCGACTTGGAGGCGCGTTACCCGGAGGGCGAGCAGGTGCCCGCGCCCCCGCACTGGGGCGGCTTCCGTGTCGTACCGCAGGCGGTGGAATTCTGGCAGGGCAGGGCGAACCGCCTGCACGACCGCCTGCGTTACGTGCACACGGAGCAGGGAGCGGGTGCGGGCGACGCGGGCGACGCGGGCGATGCGGGTTGGACCGTGGAACGCCTCAGCCCCTGAGGACGCGGACCGCCGGCCCTACCCCGTCAGGACTCCGTCCAGGAAGGGCTCGATCGCCTCGCGCCAGGCCTCGGGCTGGTCGTAGTGCACCAGGTGTCCGGCGTCGGCCACCTCCGCGTACGCCCCGCGGGGCAGCACGCGGACCATCTCCTGGGACTCGGCACGGCCCAGCTCGCCGTCCAGGCCGCGCACCACCAGGGCGGGGCACTGGACCTGGGCCAGATCCTCCCAGTGGGCGTCGTACACCCAGGTCTCGCGGGACTTCAGCATCTGGTCGCGGTCGAAGACGGGGCGCCAGCCGTCCGGGCCCTCGGTCATCACCTCGGCGAAGAACTCGCCGCGCGACGGATTGGGCCGCTCGACCCAGGGGTCGTCCTCGCCGAACCACTTCCGTACGTCGGCGAGCGTGGCGAAGGGCACCGGCCAGGCCTTGAACCAGTCCTCCCACTCGCGCTGCGACGCGGCGCCGAGCGCGGAGGCCCGCATGTCGCAGATGATCAGCGCGCGGACGAGGTCGGGGCGCTTCGCGGCGAGCTGCCAGGCGGTGAGCGCGCCCATGGAGTGGCCGACCAGGACGGCGGGGGCGAGGCCGAGCTGGACGAGCGCGGCCTCGGCGTCGTCCACGTAGGCATCGCGGGTGAAGGGGCCCTCGGGGGGCTTCTCGCTCTGTCCGTGCGCGCGCTGGTCGAGTGCGACCGCGCGATGCCGCTCGGCGAGCCAGCGGGCGGTGCCCGCCCAGTGGGATGCCCGGCCCATCAGGCCGTGCAGTAACAGGACGCCGCCGGGCGGCCCTTCGGCCTCCCTGGACTTCGGAGGATCGGCGAACTCCCAGGCCGCGAGGTGTACGCCACCCGCGCCCGTCACGTCAATGCGCCGCACCATCGTTCCTGGCACCCCCCTTGAATCATCTCGGGCTGAACGCCTGGTTCTGTCACGCACCCCCGCACGCTATCGAACTCTTTTTCGAAAGCGGCCGGATCGCCGGCAACACCCCTCGTTCGAGTGACCACGCTCAAGGATTGGTCGCCGCCGCCGAGGGGAGATCTTCAACGGGAGGCGGACCGCTCGGGGAAAACGGTCCGAGGGGGATGACCCTGGGAGCTCGGGGCTCCGGGTCAGAACAGGGGAGGACAGGCCCCGGCGCTCAAGGGCGCCGGGGCCCTCGCTTCGAACGCGTCCGCGCTCCCGCTCACCAGATGGGCACATTCTCCTGCCCCCTCCCACGGCCGTGGCGGCCAGACCCGGCGCCGACCCGGTCAAGAGCCCTCAGGTCATATGCCTCTCGCGACAGCCTTGCACGCAAAACGTCCGGGCGCTGCGATTCCGCACACTGAATCTTGGACGCCGTCCGGTCCCGAAGTCTTCACAACTGCCCAACCGTTACCGCTAGTTGACACGAACTCCCGGTAACAGGACCTGAAGCGCGCCGAACCCAGGTCCGGCGGGCCTCAGCGCTTGGCGACGAAGACGTGCGAGGCGACCTCCGTGTCCAGCTCGGCGGCCTCGCCACTGCTGCCCACGAGCACCCCGCCCGCGGACTCCGTCACGCTCACCACGGAGCCGGGCTGCACACCCGCGCGCCGCAGCGTGTACATCAGCTGCGCATCCGTCTGGATCGGCTCGCCGATGCGGCGCACCACGACGGTCTTGCCCTCCGTGCCGGGGTCGAGATCGACCAGGGAGACCATGCCCTCGTCCAGGAACGGGTCGGCCCCGTCCTTCTCGCCCAGCTCCTCCAGGCCCGGGATCGGGTTGCCGTACGGAGACTCGGTGGGGTGGCGCAGGAGCTCCAGGACGCGGCGCTCCACCGCCTCGCTCATCACGTGCTCCCAGCGGCACGCCTCCGCGTGGACCTGCTCCCACTCCAGGCCGATCACGTCGACGAGCAGGCACTCCGCCAGGCGGTGCTTGCGCATCACGCGGGTGGCGAGCCTGCGGCCCTCCTCGGTCAGCTCCAGGTGGCGGTCGCTGGCGACGGCCACCAGGCCGTCGCGCTCCATGCGCGCGACCGTCTGGCTCACCGTCGGCCCGCTCTGGTCGAGACGCTCGGCGATCCGGGCGCGCATGGGGACCACACCTTCCTCCTCCAGCTCGAGGATGGTGCGCAAATACATCTCAGTGGTGTCAATAAGCCCCGACATGGGTGCCCCTCAGATCTCGCTCGTGCGGCCGGCCCTGCCCTCAAGTCTGACGCATACCGCTGACAACCGGGTCGCGCCAGGGGAAAACCCGGTCCAGGCGGGCCGAACGGCGTGCTCGGGCCGTATTGACAGGGCACTGGTCCAGACCGCAACGTGATCCGCGGCACACGGGAAAGCGTGCAGGACATACGTGCAGGACGTGCGTACGGACCACGTACATACAGAACACATACGGACCCGGAAAGGTTCCTCGGCGCATGGGCTCGAAGAGCGAGAGCAAGCTGGCCGGTCAGTACATCGACGCCGCGATCGGGCTGCTCGGGCGGGTGCGTGACGAGGAGGGCGGGAACGTCGACGCGGCGGGCACGCTGCTCGCCGACGCGGTCGAGGCGGGCGGCAGGCTCTTCGCCTTCGGCGCCGGGCACTCCTCGCTGGCCGCCCAGGACGTCGTCTACCGCGCCGGCGGCCTCGCCCTGATGAACCTCCTCGCCGTCCCCGGGGTCGTCGGCATCGACGTCATGCCCGCCACGCTCGGCTCGGCCCTGGAGCGCGTCGACGGCCTCGCGGGCGCCGTCCTCGACTCCTCGCCGGCCCGCTCCGGCGACGTGGTCGTGATCATCTCGCTCTCCGGGCGCAACTCGCTGCCCGTGGAGATGGCGATGAACGCTCGCGCGCTCGGCCTGAAGGTCATCGGGGTGACGTCCGTGGCGTACGCGACGCAGACGAAGTCGCGGCACGTGTCCGGGACCTTCCTGAAGGACCACTGCGACATCGTGATCGACTCCAAGATCACCCTCGGTGACGCGGAGCTCGGCCTCGACACGGTCGGCGCGCCCTTCGGCCCCGCCTCCAGCGTGGTCGCGAACGCGATCATGCAGGCGATGATGGCGACTGCCGTCGAGCGGCTGGCTGCGCGGGGCGTCGAGCCGCCGGTGCTGCGGTCGGGGAACGTGGACGGGGGCCACGAGTGGAACGGCAAGGTCTTCGAGGAGTACGGAGACCGGATCTTCTACAGGCGCTGAGCGTCTGCGGGTGAGCTGTGGTTGCTCGCGCGGTTCCCCGCGCCCCTGAAGGGGCGCTCAGCGCCCCGACGGGAATCGCACCCGGACCGTGAGCCCGCCCCCTGCCCCGTTCGCCTCCGCGGTCGCCCGTGCGCCGTGGGCGCGGGCGATCGCGTCTACGATGGACAGGCCGAGCCCCGCCCCCTCCCCGCGCGCGTGCGTACGTTCCTGAAGGCGCCGGAAGGGCTCGAAGAGGTGCGGGACCGTCTCCTGCGGGACGACGGGCCCGGTGTTGGTGACCTCGATGCCTTCGGGTCCCGTGCGTACCTCGACGCGGCCGCCCTTGACGTTGTAGTCCACGGCGTTCGCCACCAGGTTGTGCACGAGGCGGTCGAGCAGCACGCCGTCGCCGAGGACCGTCAGCGGCTCGGCGGCCACGGACACGGTCACGTCCCGCTCGGCCGCCCGGTCCGCGAGCCCTTCCGCCACCGCGTCGGCGATGACGTCGAGGGCGATGGGCTCGCGCCGCTCAAGACCCCGCTCCGATGTGGCGAGGAGCAGCAGCCCCTCGATCAGATGCTCGCTGTCGTCGGCGACGGAGATGAGCTTCGTACGGATCCGGGCCACCTGCCGTGCGTCCGGCTCACCCGCGAGACCGATCTCGGCGGCGGCCCGCTGCACGGCCAGCGGGGTACGCAGCTCGTGCGCGGCGTTCGCGGCGAACCGCTGCTGCGCGCTGACCAGTTGCTCTATCCGCCCGAGCATCTCGTCGAAGGTGTCGGCCAGCTGCTTCAGCTCGCCGGGCGGGGCGTCGAGCGCGATCCGCTCGTGCAGGTTCTCGCCGGACAGGCGCCGCGCGGTGCCGGTGATCACGGCCACCGGGTGCAGGACGCGGCCCGCCATCCACCAGGCGAGCAGGATGGAGAGCGCCGCGTACACGAACAGCACGATGACCGAGACGGTGAGCAGCCGGCTCAGGGCGGCCTGCTCGGCGACATCGCTGATCTTCGTCACGGCGAGACCCTGCGTGATGTCGTTGTCCGTGATGCCGTCGGCGGGCATCCGCCTGGCGGGCGACGCCGAGGGGGCTGGGGTCGGCATCCGCCAGGGCGGGTTCAGCCTGCGGGCGGGCACGGCGGTGGTGACGGCGGTGCTGATCGTCGAGTAGAGCCCCTGCCGCACCAGGAAGTAGACGAGCCCGGTGAGCAGCGCTCCCGCCAGGAGGAGCATGCCGCCGTACAGGGCGGTGAGGCGTGCGCGTTCGCTGCTGAGGCGCCCGATGCGCAGACGCCTCACGTCGACCGCCCCGTGATCCGGTAGCCCGCGCCCGGCACTGTCTCCACCACCGGGGGGTCGCCCAGCTTGGTGCGGAGTTTGGAGAGGGTGACGCGGACCGCGTTCGTGCGGTAACTGGTGTCCTCCTCCCAGACCTGTTCGATCAGGTCGTCGCCGCTGACCACCGCGCCCTCCGCCCGCAGCAGCGCCTCGAGGACCGCGAACTCCTTGCGGGAGAGCGCCAGATGGCGGCCGTCGCGGCTGGCCTGGCGCCGGGCCGTGTCCAGGACAAGGCCCGCCCGTTCGATCACGGGCGGGAGCGCGGGGCGCGTGCGGCGGCCGAGGGCCAGGACGCGGGCCAGGAGCTCGTCGTACGCGAAGGGCTTGGTCAGGTAGTCGTCGGCCCCGAGGCCGAGCCCCGCGACCCGGTCCCTGATCGTGGCCGAAGCCGTCAGCATCAGGACACGGGTGAGCAGCCGCTGCGACACCACCCTGCGGCACACCTCGTCGCCGTGCAGGCCCGGCAGGTCCCGGTCCAGGATGACGACGTCGTACTCGCCGAGCTGGAGCTTGCGCAGCGCCGTCAGGCCGTCGGCCGCGACGTCGACGGCGAGCGCGTCGCGGCGCAGCCCGTCGGCGATCATCTCGGCCAGGAATTCCTCGTCCTCCACCAGCAGTACGCGCATCGGCCCTGTGTACCTGAAGTGCACCTTTCGTCGGTGTAAGCGTCTCCGTTGAGAGAAACGAAACCTCCCTTCCCGTCAGCCTGAGCGCGTCGGTGCGCTGCCGCGCCGACGCGACCAGTGAAGGGGAAGCCATGAGGACCGCCATGAGGACTCGTACGCGTTCGACCGCCATCGCATCGGGGTTCGCCGCGCTCGCCCTGTTCGCCGGAGCCTGCTCGTCGGGCGGCGGCGGCGACAGCAGCAGCCAGGACAAGGCCGACGGCGGCAAGGGCAAGCAGGCCGACGCCGCCTTCAAGGAGCGCGAGTGCCTGCGCGAGCACGGCCTCAAGGTGCCCGAGCCCAAGGCCGGCGAGGACACCCGCGGCATCACCATCGGCGGCGACCTGAGCAAGGAGAAGATGGAGGCCGCCATGAAGTCCTGCATGGGCAAGGACGGCGGAATGTCGGGCGGCGGCCCCACGCAGGCCGACAAGGACAAGATGCTCAAGTACGCCCAGTGCATGCGCAAGAACGGCTTCAACATGCCCGACCCGAAGTTCGAGGGCGGCGCCATGGAAGCGCAGAAGGTCCCCAAGGGCGCCGAGGCGAAGAAGATGGAGAAGGCCGCCAAGGCGTGCAAGGACATCGTCGCGTGAGGCGCCGCACCGCCGTCGTCGCCACCGTCGTGGCCCTGCTCGCCATCACCGGCGGCGGCGTCGCCGTCACCGCCATCGCCGACAACGGCAAGGACGAGTCCGTCAGCCAGGACACCGGCCTGCCGCCCGCCACCGCCCCCGTCGAACGCGGCGACCTCAGCAGCGGCACCCAGACCGACGGCACCCTCGGCTACGCCAAGGAAAGCAAGGTCAACGCGGGCACCACCGGCACCCTCACCTGGTCCGCGGGCACCGGCTCGACGATCAAGCGCGACGGGCGCCTGTACGAGGTCAACGGCGTCCCGGTGCGCCTCATGTACGGCACCGAACCCATGTACCGCACGCTGAAGACGGGCGACGAGGGCAACGACGTACGGCAGCTCGAGGAGAACCTCCAGGCCCTCGGATACGGCGCCGGGCTCGCCGTCGACGACGAGTACACGGCGGGTACGGCGGACGCCGTCAAGCAGTGGCAGAAGGCGCACGAGCGCAAGCAGACGGGTCGTGTCGGACCCGACGAGATCGCCTTCTCGCCGGGCGGCGTCCGCGTGAAGTCCACCGAGTCGGCCGTCGGCGACCAGGTCGCGCCGGGCAAGCCGGTGCTCAGCACGACCGGCTCCGAGCGGGTCGTACGTTTCCAGCTCGACGTCGCCGAGGGGAAGCTCGCCAAGGTGGGCACCAAGGTCACCGTGGACCTGCCGGACGGCTCGACCGCCAAGGGAAAGGTCGCCTCCGTCGGCAAGACCGCCAAGCCGGGTGACGACCCGGCCGACAAGACGCCCAAGATCCCGGTGACGGTCTCCTTCGACGACCCCGGCAAGGTCGACGGCTTCGACCAGTCCCCGGTCACGGTGAACCTCACCGGAGAGACCCGCGAGGACGTCCTGTCCGTCCCCGTCAACGCCCTCCTCGCGCTGCCCGGCGGCGGCTACGGCGTCCAGGTCGTCGAGCACGGCCGCGCCCGCCAGGTGAAGGTCGAGCTCGGCATGTTCGGCCAGGGCCGCGTCGAGGTCACCGGGGGCGGTCTGAAGGACGGCATGAAGGTCGGGGTGCCCAAGATATGAGCGCCGTCGTGGAGTTGGGCGGGGTCACCAAGGAGTACCCGGGTGGCGTCGCCGCCCTGCGCGGGGTGGACCTGCGGGTCGAGGAGGGCGAACTCCTCGCCATCGTCGGCCCGTCCGGCTCCGGCAAGTCGACTCTCCTGCACATCATCGGCACCCTGGACCGCCCCTCGGAGGGCTCGGTGGCCATCGCGGGACACGATGTCGCGACGCTCGCCGACCGCAGCCTGTCCGCGCTGCGCGCACGGCACATCGGCTTCGTGTTCCAGGCGTTCCATCTGGTGCCGGGGATCAGCGCGCGCGACAACGTGGCCGAGGGACTCCTGTACTCCGGGCTCTCGCGGGGGGAGCGCCGCGCGAGAGCCGCCGACGCCCTCGACCGGGTGGGCCTCGCGGACCGCATGAAACACCGCCCGCACGAACTCTCAGGCGGCCAGAAGCAGCGCGTGGCGATCGCGCGCGCGGTGGTCGGGGCGCCGGACCTGCTCCTGGCCGACGAACCGACCGGGGCACTGGACTCCGCGTCCGGCGAGGCGGTGATGGAGCTCCTGCACGATCTCAACGCGGAGGGCGCGACCATCGCCGTCATCACCCACGACACGGAGATCGCGGAGCGGCTGCCGCGGCAGGTGCGGATACGGGACGGGCAGGTGGTGGCGGACGTCCACTCCGCGACTGCTTCTGCGGGGGTGTTCGCCGGATGATCCGTACGAAGCGCGTCGGACACGTGCGCCTGAAGGCGGCACGGCTCGGCCCACGGGACGTCCTGCACGTCGGCTCGGCGGGACTGCGCAGCCGTCCGGTACGGGTCGTGCTCTCCGCCCTGGGAATCGCCATCGGGATAGCGACGATGATCGCGGTGGTGGGCATCTCCTCCTCAAGCAAGGCCCAACTTATGGAGGAGTTGGACGAGTTGGGCACGAACATGCTGGTGGCGGCCCCGGGGGAGCCGATGTTCTCCGGGGAGAAGGTGGTGCTGCCGCGTGACGCGGCGGGCCGGGTCTCGCGCGTGGAGGGCGTACAGGACGTCGGCGCGACCGGCGACCTGGACAACACCGTGCGGCGCAGCGAGAAGATCCCCGAGGACGAAACCGGCGGCATCGCCGTCAAGGCGACGACCGAGGGCCTGCTGAAGGTGCTGCGCGGCGAGATGGACAGCGGCACGTGGTTCAACGCGGCCAACAGCCGCTACCCGTCGATCGTCCTCGGCCACGTCGCGGCGCAACGCCTCGGCATCACCGAGCCCGGCCAGCAGGTCTGGGTGGACGACCGGTACTTCACGGTCGTCGGCATCCTCGACCCGCTGCCGCTCTCGCCCGACGTGGAGCGCTCGGCGCTCGTGGGCTGGGACGCGGCGAAGAGCGAGCTCGGCTTCGACGGCCGCCCGACGTCGGTGTACGAGCGCTCGACCGACGCCTCGGTGCACAAGGTCCGTGACCTGCTCGCCGCGTCGATCGACCCGGAGAACCCGCGCAACGTCCAGGTCACCGACCCGTCGTCGGCGCTGCAGGCGAAGGCGGCGACGGAGGGCGCGTTCTCGACGCTGCTCCTTGGCCTGGGCGGGATCGCGTTGCTGGTGGGCGGAGTCGGCGTGGCCAACACCATGATCATCTCGGTCCTGGAGAGACGGTACGAGATCGGTCTGCGCCGCTCGATGGGCGCGACGAAGGGGCAGATCCGCATCCAGTTCGTGACGGAGTCCCTCCTCCTTTCGGGCCTCGGCGGCCTCGCCGGAATCGCCCTGGGCGCGGCGGCGACGGGCGTGTACGCGGCGTCGGGCGGCCTCCCCTGGGTGGTCCCCCTCTGGGCGGTGAGCGGCGGCTTCGGCGCGACGCTGGTCATCGGAACGGTGGCCGGCCTGTACCCCGCGGTCCGCGCGGCGCGGCTCTCCCCGACACTGGCGCTGCACGCGGCCTAGCCGGCCGGGGGGACGGATTCGCCTTGCCCTTGCCGGCGGGTGGACTTTTGAATCGCCGCTTCGCGGCGGATTTCCCCACCCGCCCACCCGTTTGCCCGGCGGCGGATGATCACTCACTCGATGCACCGCAGGGTGATCGGGTGGGTGGGCGGGAAAGATCCGCCGCGAAGCGGCGGCCTTGCACACCCGCCCACCGGCAGGGGAACGCGGCGGCCTTGACCCCCCGCCCACTGACCGGGAGAAACGCGGCGGCCTCGAACCCCCTCCCTCAGCAGGGAGAAACGCGGCGCCCCCGAACGCCCGCCCACCGGTGGGGGATACGCGGCCCGCCCCCGGCAGGGAAGCAGCGGCCGGAAAGCCCCGCGCCCCCGCGGCAGGCGGGCCCTCAGCCGCCCAGCACCCGGGCCAGGTCAAGCGAGGCCGCAACCCTCGCCGAGACGCTCTCCGCGTACGCCGCATCCGCCCGCTCGAACTGCGTACGGCTCGCCCCCCGGAGGAACGTCACCACCCCCAACGTCCGCCCCCGGCTGCGCAGCACCGTGCACAGGGCGTGGACGGTGTCCTCCGGCCACTGTCTGGCCGCCGCCCACTCCCGGGCGCGCTCGGGCGGCGCGGTGCCGGCGCTCGCCCGTACGGAACCCACCCGGTCCACGCACTGCGGAGCCGGGTGGCCCTCCAGATAGCGGACGGGCAGGCCCGCCCTGGCCGCCGGCAGGCACGGGCCAGGAGCCCCCGCGGGCGTGGCCGCGGCCCGCACGAGCCGCACCGGAGTAGTACCCCCCTCGCCCGCCACCAGATCGATCAGCGCGTGATCGGCGAAGCCGGCCAGCGCGAAGTCCAGCTGAACCGTCGCCGCCTCCGTCGGATCCTCGCACTCGCCCGCCGCCCGCGCCGCCCGGTGCAACTGCTGCGAACGGAAGCGCAGTTGCGCCGCCTCCTGCTCCGTCTGCTTGGCCTCCGTCACGTCCAGGAAGAGCCACGCGACCCCCAGCGGCACCGGCTCCTCCGCCAGCGGCGACGCGAGCCGCAGGAAGCCGCTGCGCCAGCAACGCCGCTCCGGCTCACCGCTCTCCGTGGCCCGCACGGACACCCACATCTCGGCGGGCGCCGGCGGAGCCCCCTCGGCGAGCACATGACTCAGCGCGCTCTCCAGCTCCTCCACACCCTGCCCGAGCAACTCCCCGAGGGGCCGCCCCAGCAAAGCCGAACGCCCCATCCCCAGCGACCGCGCGGCATGCTCGTTCACCACGGCGGGACGCAGATCGGCGTCGACGAGCACCACACCCCACGACGCGCTCTCGAAAAGAGCCTCGCTCAGCGCGATGGAACGCTCCAGGTCGATCTGCGCATGGACCTCGCTGAACGCGCAGTACACCCCGGAGGGCTTACCGTCCCCGCCCCGCACGGCAGCCGACTGGGTCCGCACCAGCACCCGCCCGCCGTCCTTCGTCAGGAGCGCGAACTCGTGCACCTGCCGCCCGTGCGCCTCCATGGCCGACAGCAGCCGCGCCTCGACCTCCTCGGCATCGGCGGTCCGCACCGCCCACCCCGCGAACCCCTGCCGCCCGACGGCCTCCGCCGCCGACCACCCGAGAATCCGCTCGGCCTCACGATTCCAGTGCGTCACCACCCCATCGGCGTCGAACGCACACAGGGCGGCGTCCATCCCGTCCAGCAACGCCGCGAGCAATTCGGCCCCACCGGGCTCGGGTTCCTCCGGCCCCAGCTCGTCGGTGGTTCCGCTACGCCGGGAAGCACTCACCTGGCACCCCCTGCAGGCCGTGTCCTCATGAGCTGCATGTTCCGCGTGTACCGCACGTCAGATCATTGAACTCGAACGTGACGCACCCCACAGGCACTTCCCAGAAGTCGGACGAAATCGTTGCCCCCGAAATGTGGAGCGGGGGCGGGGTGCCCAGGATCAGACGCACGTCCAAAGATTCGCACAGATGGCTGACGTTGAGTGGTCCAGACCCTCTGGAGACGCGCGACAGCTAGCGTCGGCAGCGAATACACACGAAGGGGGATCACTCGCTCTTCGCCTCACACCGGAGCCTGCCCCTCAGAGGGACAGGCCGAGTGATCAGCCCAAGTCATCAGGACCACCAGGTCAAAGGAAGGCGCTCTTCGATGACTACGTTTCCCGCAGGCGAGCAGACCCACCGGGCTGTGCTTCCTCAGCAGCCCGCTCTGGAATCCGTGAGAGCAGACACCCTCAGGAGCAAGGACGAAACGGCTCACGGACTCCCCGCCACCGTGCGGGGCACCGGCGGGGAACATGGGCGAGGGGAGACCGGCGGGTATCGCGTCAAACCCCGTCGGCGTCACGCCGGATCGGCCGCTGCGGCGGCGGAGACGGCAGAGAACGGGAGCGGTGACGTTCCCACATCCCCCAGGTACACCGGGGGCATCGGTGCGAGCAGAGTGTTCGTACTGGCCAAGGACCGGAGGCCGTTGATGCCGTGCCACCCTGCCCGCGCCCGGGAGCTTCTCAACTCCGGCCGGGCGGTGATCCATCGGTACCTCCCCTTCACCATCCGGCTCAAGGACCGCACGCGCGCCGACTCGGAGGTCGACGGAGTGCAGCTACGTATCGACCCCGGCTCTCAAGGGACCGGCCTCGCCCTCACGGACGAGAAGACGGAGACCGACAGGCGCGGACGCGCGGTCCTCGTGCGCCGGGGATTGGTGACGGCCGAGCTCCGGCACCGCGGCGAGCAGATCCGGCACTGCATGGAACAGCGTGCCGGGTACCGGCGCAGACGACGATCCGCGAACCTCCGTCACCGAGCGCCGCGAAGCGACAACCGCACCCGTCCGGTGCGATGGCTTGCCCCGTCGCTGCGTCACCGGGTCGACACCACCCTCTCCCTTGCTCACCGCTTGTGTCGCTACGCGCCGGTAACGGAGATTCACGTGGAGAGCGTCGCGTTCGACACCCACTCCATGGGTGTGGGGAAACAACTCCAAGGGTCCGAATACCGGAACGGCACCCTCGCCGGAACCGACGCCCGTGCCTTCCTGCTCGCCACCGGGGGCAGAGTCTGCGCCTACTGCGGAGCGACGGGCGTGCCTCTCAACATCGACCACATCCTCCCCAGCAGCCGTAGCGGCTCCAGCAGGGTCTCCAACCTCGTACTGGCGTGCGCCCCCTGCAACCAGGCCAAGGGCAGCAAACCCGTGGCCGAATTCCTTGCCGACCAGCCCGAACGGCTCGCGCGGATTCGTGCGCAGACCCGTCCGCCCCTGCGTGACGCCGCCGTCATGAACTCGACACGTCGGCAGCTCATCGAGGCACTGGGCGTTCTCGGGCCACCAGTGCACGCCTGGACGGGCATCCGTACACAACGGAACCGGGCCGCGACGGGACTCGACAAGACCCACACCACCGACGCGCTGGCCATCGGCGAGCTGGATCGTGGGAACGGCGGCCGGATCGTCCGTGTGCCCGCCCGCGTTCTGGTCGTGAAATCGACCGGACGCGGCTCCTACGCCCGCACCACCCCCGACCGCTTCGGTTTTCCCCGGCTTCAACGCGCCCGGACCAAACAGCATTTCGGATACATCACCGGGGACCTCGTACGTGCCACGCCGACCACCGGAAAGTGGGCGGGCACCTGGAACGGACGTATCTCTGTACGGGCCAGGGGACAGCACAGCCTGGCCACGCCGGCGGGACGGATCAACGTCTCGTACAGGAATCTGCGGCTGCTCCAGCGCGGCGACGGATATGCCTACGACACCCGGCCTGAGCCCGTCTCGTCGCCTTCTCGAAAAACCGGTTGAGCCGAGCCGACCCGGTTCCTATGGTGTGAGTCATCACGGAGAGGAGGTGGTTCGGCAGATGTATGGAAACCGGACGCGTGAGGTGACTGCGGGCTAGTGGCCCGTCGTCGCAACTCGGTTTCGGCGCCGGACCAGCACGTGTGATGTGCGTGCAGCCGGCCCAATCCCAAGCAGTCACCCGACCCGCGAGCCGCCGGTACGTCCGGCCGGCTCCCCGCCGTTCCGTACGGCGGGGACCACGGCTCGCGGGTCGTCTGCGTTCAGCCCTTGCTGACCGCCGTCAGGATCTCCGGCAGCCTGCGCGCCACCCTCGGCGCCGCCATCCGCAGGCCGGCGTACGTGATCAACGCTCCGTACACGCCGCCGAGCGGCAGCAGCACCCACGACCAGGAGCTTTCGCCCGAGACGTGCAGCCAGATCGTGAAGGCGAGGACCGGGGCGCAGAGCAGGGCCGCCGCGACCATCCCGCCGAAGATGGAGATCCAGGCCAGGCCCGCCTGCCCGGGGGCCACGTTCTTGTAGCCCTCCTGCGGGATCGAGTAGGGGAAGCGCGCCGATGACCAGGCGCCGGTGGCCAGCATCGCGCCGAGCAGGGCGAAGGAGAGGCCGAGGGCTTCCGCGAGGCCCGTCCAGTCGCCCAGTACGGCCGCCGTGATGACCGTCACCAGCGTCGCGTACGGGAGGGTGATCAGCAGGAGTGCCAGTGCGCGGGCCCGGAGTTCCACGTAGGCGTCGTACGTCGACGAGATCGTCATCGCGACCATCCAGAACGCCGACGTGTCCTGGCCGAACTGGTTGTACATCAGGACGCCGAGCATGCCGGCCGCGAAGCACGCGAAGTAGATGGAGCCCGTGCCCTGGAGGGCGTTGAAGAGCGGCACGATGAGGCCGATGGCCAGGGACGTCACCCAGGCCGCCTTCGTCTTCGGGTCGCGCCACACGTAACGCAGGCTGCGTTCCATGACCGTGCCGGTGCGGCCGCCGGGGAGCAGCCGGCCGAGGCCCCGTGCCGGGCGGGCCTTGGTGGGGCCCGACGCCGCGAGCGTCGACCCGTCGGGGGTCGTCATGAGGTGGGTCAGGCTGCGCTGCCAGAGGGCGAGGAGGGCGGCGAGGGCCGCCGCGCTCAGGGCGAGTTGGGCGATACCGGTGGCGTACGAGCCCTTGCTCACCGAGTCGACGGCGCCGATCGCCGACGCGGGCGGAATCCAGCGCACGACGTCCGCCGCCGGGTCGAGCTGCGAGAGGCCGGACGAACCGAGCCGCTGGGCGCCGAAGTTGACGACCTGTGCGCCGACCGCGACGACCAGGCCGCTCAGAACGGCCAGATCGCGCCCCTTGCGGCTGGTCAGCAGGCGGACGTTGGCGGCGGCGACCGTGCGCGCCAGGGCCACGCAGACGAGCAGGGTGAGGGCGATGGCCAGGACGCCGGTGACGGCCGCCGTCGCGCCGTGCGCGAGTGAGATGACCGAGCCGAGCACCAGGCACAGGGTGAAGAGGGGGCCGATGCCGACCAGGGACGCGACGAGGAGCGCGCGCACCAGCGGGCGTGGGCGCAGCGGCAGCATCACCAGGCGGGTGGGGTCGAGGGTCTCGTCACCGCTGGCGAAGAACAGCGGCATCACCGCCCAGCCGAGCGCGAGCACGGCGGTGAGCAGGACGGAGACGGTGGCGGCGTGTTCGTTGCCGCGCAGGGCGATCAGGCCGAGGAGCTGGAGCGCGGCGACAAGGAGCGCGGCGACGACCGACGCGATGTAGGCGGCGCGGCGTCCTGTCGACTGGTGCAGGCCGTTGCGCAGGAGCGAGAGCTTCAGCCGTACGAAGACGGGGGTGACCGAGGGGGAGGGCGCCGTGCTCATCGGGTGCCGCCGCCCAGCCAGTCGAGGTGCGAGCCGGTGTCGCGGCTGCTCGCGCCGACCAGTTCCAGGAACGCCTGCTGGAGCGAGGGGGCGTCGCCGCGGACCTCGGCGAGGGTGCCCTGGGCGCGGATGCGGCCCGCGGCCATCACGGCGACCCAGTCGCAGAGCGATTCGACGAGCTCCATGACGTGCGAGGAGAAGACGACCGTCGCCCCGGACGCGGTGTAGCGCTCCAGTACGCCGCGGATGGTCTGTGCGGAGACGGGGTCGACGCCTTCGAAGGGCTCGTCGAGGAAGAGCACTTCGGGGTTGTGGAGCAGGGCGGCGGCGAGTCCGATCTTCTTCCGCATGCCCGTCGAGTAGTCGACGACCAGTTTGTGCTGGGCCCCGGCGAGGTCGAGTACGTCAAGGAGCTGGGTGGCTCTCTTGTCGACCTCGTCACCGGGGAGTCCGCGCAGCCGCCCGGTGTAGGCGAGGAGTTCGCGCCCCGAGAGGCGTTCGAAGAGGCGCAGCCCTTCGGGCAGGACGCCGATGCGGGCCTTGACCTGGACGGGGTCGGACCACACGTCGTGGCCGACGACTTCGACCGTGCCCCGGTCGGGGCGCAGGAGCCCGGTCACCATGGAGAGGGTCGTGGTTTTTCCGGCGCCGTTCGGGCCCACGAGGCCGATGAATCTGCCCGCGGGCAGCGTGAGGTCGATCCCGGCGACGGCGATCTGCTGGCCGAAGGACTTCCAGAGCCCCTGCACCCGTACAGCCGCCGGTACTTCTTCGCTCACCGTGTCCGCCCTTCGTCGCCGGTTCCGCACGATACGTCGGTCGGAAGCCGGAACGCCGGACGGGCTGGATATCCAGCCCGTCCGGCGTCTGCGCGCCCCCTGTGCCGGCTACCGCCGCGCCTCGCGCCCGCACGCGTACGCCAGTGGGGAGATGATCTCCTCCGCGTCGGGGAGCCAGCGGTTCGCGGCGGTGGGGCGGCAGGCCCACTGCACGGCGCCCGACGCGCCGAAGCGGGTCGGGGGAGCGGCCACGTACGCCCCTTCGCCCAGGGACACGAGGTCGATCGCGGCGGGCGGCCAACCGAGCTTGCGTACCAGGTCGGGCACCTTCGCGGTGGCGCCGGGAAGGACGAAGAACTGCATCCGGCGATCGGGTGTGCACGTCACGGGGCCGAGCGTCAGTTCCATCCGCTCCATGCGGGCGAGAGCGAGGAACCCGGCGGTCTCCGGCACGTCGATCGCGTCGAACGTACGGCCCGTCGGCAACAGGATCGAGGCCTTCGGCTGCTTCGACCACAGGCGCCGTGCGACGGTCGCGCTGCCCGTCGACTGCGTGGCCCAGTCCTCGCGCGCCGGGTGCGAACCGGGTGTCGTGCACGCGGTGTCACCGCACGAGCAGATCTCGGCCCCCTCGACGGACTCGAGCCACGTCCCGGGGAACACGTCCCAGTGGCGCTCTTCCGCGTATCGCACGGCCGTGTCCAGCAAGGATTCCCCGCGCTGCTTCGGGATGTGCGCGGCTGACGTGACTCCCATGGTCTCTTCCACGGACTTCTCAACTCCGCCCGACACCTACGGTTACGGCTCGCGCGTGCGCGGGGGCGGAGCATCGATCCTGCATGTGGGGCGCATGGGTGCACGGGCGGGGGCGCGCATGGGGAATGGGTTCCATGTGCGGGTAGCCAAGGCTGTGGCACTCCGAAGATGCCCAGTTGCCGACTTATCGTCCGTTTGTGGTGCATCTTCCGTTTGTTCCAAGGGCATTGATCATCTGGGGTGGCTGATTCCGGCCCCTCTGTCCGGTCCGTCCAGATGAACCACGGTGCACATCAGGGGGTACGCCATGGCCGCAAGGCCGCTCGTCGCGCGGCAGCCCAACGAAAGGCTGCAGGCACTCATTCAGGAAGCGGGTTGCTCGAACGCGGGCCTGGCCCGCCGGGTCAACATGTGCGGCGCGGAGCACGGTCTCGATCTGCGCTACGACAAGACGTCGGTCGCCCGGTGGCTGCGCGGTCAGCAGCCGCGCGGCAGGGCGCCCGGCATCATCGCGGAGGCGCTGGGCCGCAAGCTGGGCCGGACCGTCACGATCGACGAGATCGGCATGGCTAACGGCAAGGACCTCGCCTCCGGTGTGGGCCTGCAGTTCTCGCCCACCGTGCTCGGCGCCATCGAGCAGGTCTGCGAGCTGTGGCGCAGCGACGTGGGGCGGCGGGACTTCCTGTCCGGCTCGTCCGTCGCCGCGTCCGCGCTCGTCGAGCCGAGCCGGGACTGGCTGATCTCGTCCCCGGACGCGCAGGTCGGCCGGATGGCCGGGCCGCGGGTCGGGCCGTCCGACGTGGCTGCGGTGCGGGCCATGACGCAGGCGCTGACGCAGCTGGACCACCAGTACGGCAGCGGGCATGTGCGGCCGGTCGTCGTGCACTACCTGAACAGCGTGGTGTCGGGGCTGCTCGCCGGCTCCTACCGCGAGGCGGTGGGGCGCGAACTGTTCTCCGCCGTAGCGCGGTTGACGGAGCTCGCCGGGTACATGGCGGTGGACACGGGCCAGCCGGGCCTGGCCCAGCGCTATTACATCCAGGCGCTGCGGCTCGCACAGGCGGCGGGCGACCGCGGATACGGCGGCTACGTACTGGCCGCGTCCATGAGCCATCTCGCGGCCCAGCTCGGAAACCCGCGGGAGATCGCGCAGTTGGCGCGGGCGGCCCAGGAGGGGACGCGCGGTCGGGTCACCCCGCGCGCGGAGGCCATGTTCTACGCCGCCGAGGCCAGGGGACACGCGCTGCTCGGGGACGGGCGCTCCACGCAGGCCGTCGCGGGCCGTGCGGTCGAGGCGATGGACCGGGCGGCCGGGGAGGGGGACTCGGGCGACGACCCGGTCTGGATCAAGCACTTCGACCACGCGTACCTCGCCGATGAACTGGCGCACTGCCACCGCGACTTGGGGCAGGCGGACGCGGCGGCGCGCAGTGCCGAGGAGTCTCTCGCGGGGCATCCGGAGACGCGGGCGCGGCGGCGGGCGATCGGCCTCGTCCTGCTGGCCACGGCCCAGGTGCAGCGGCGGGAGGTCGAACAGGCCTGCCACACGGGCCTGAAGGCGGTCGAACTGCTCGGCACGCTGCGGTCCAACCGCGGTGCCGAGTATCTGGAGGACTTCCAGCAGCGGCTCGATCCGTACCGGGAGGAGCCGGTGGTAAGGGAGTTCGGGGCGCGGATGGACGTCCAGGCGGCGTGAGGAAGCGGGAGACCGGGGCGCTGTCGGGGCGGTTGTCGGGCCGGTGAGGGCTCTGCGGTGCGTGAAGAGTTTGTGAGGTGTGTCGCGCACCGGTGAACGTGGCCCGTCCCGGCCCTTTCCGCGCCGTGAACGGCGAACTCCTGTTCGCGGCCGGTCTTCCCGTTGACATAACCAGCGTTTCGCGGAGAGCTTTTGTTACTTCCGCGATTGATGGGGCGCTGGAGGTTTGAGCTGCGTGGCAGAGGGCTGTGGCGACCCGGTAGCGTGAGCCGACGGTTCCGTAGGTCCCCCATTCGTAGGAGTCCCGGTGACGCAGCAGAGCGGGCAGGGCGCCGCTTCCTCCGATCCGCATCCCGCGGACCGGCACGCGCACGAAGGCATCGTGCTGCCTGCCGACGGAAGCGAGCCCTTGATGCCCGGCACCACCGGCGACCACGTGGCTCCCGCGGGCGGCAGCCCCTGGGGCCAGCCCTGGGGCCCGGCCCCCGCGGACCCGCCGCCGCCCGGCTCGGGCCAGGCCTGGGACCCCGCGTCGCCCCCGCAGCAGCCGTACGGAGCGGACGCGCCGCACCCCACGGAGGGCACACAGCCCGGCCGACACGGCCAGCACGAGCAGCAGCAGGGCTATACGCAGGGCGGCTCGTACGGGGGCCAGCCGACGGGTGGCTCGTACGCGGGCCAGCCGATGGGCGGCTCGTACGCGGGCCAGCCGATGGGCGGTGCTTACGGCCAGCCGGAGGACGGCTTGTACGGCGGGCAGCCGCAGGGGGCCTCATACGGGGGCCAGACCCCGGGGGCCGCATACGGCGGGCAGGCTCCGGGGGCCGCTTACGGGGCGGCGCAGGGTGCGGGTGCGCCGTACGGCGGGCAGCCACAGGGTGGGCCGCACGCGGGGCAGCAGCAGGGTGGGCAGTACGCGGGGCACGCTCAGGCGGGCCAGCACGCGGGCCAGCAGCAGGGTGGGCCGCACGCGGGCCAGCAGCAGGGGCAGTCGCAGGGTGGGCCGCATGCGGGTCAGTCGCAGGGCGGGCAGTACGCGGGGCAGTCACAGGACGGGCACTACGCGGGCCAGTCACAGGGTGGCCAGCAGTCGGGTCAGTACGCGGGCCAGCCGCAGGGCCCGCAGGCGGGGCAGTACGCAGGGCCGCCGCAAGGTGGGCAGCTCGCGGGCCAGCCCCAGGGCGACCAGTACGCCAGCCAGCCGCAAGGCGGTCAGTACGCGGGGCAGCCGCAGGGCGACGACCAGTACGGCAGCCAGCCCCAGGGCGACCAGTACGCCAGCCAGCCGCAGGGTGAGCAGTACGCAGGGCAGTCCCCGGCCGGCCAGCGCGCGAGTCACGCTCAAGGTGGTCGGCACGGGGGGCAGCCCCAGGGTGGTCAGCACGCAGGTCAGACCCCCGGCGGCCGGCACCAGGGCGCGCACGCCGGGCCGCACGCCGCCGACGGGCCCTACGCAGGGCCTGGCACGGGCGGGGCCCACGCCGGGCAGTCCGGAGCCGAGGCGGCTGGAGCCCACGCGGGCCGACCCGCCGACGCCTCGTACCCCGGGCAGACCGCACAGCCGCTTCCGCCCGCCGCGCAGGCCGGGCAGCTTCCCCCCGGGGGTTCCGGTGGATCCGGGGGCGGCATACCCCTGCCGCCCGTCGCGGGAGGACTCGCCCCGCTGCCGCCCGCCGCCGCGGGTGACGCGGACGCGACGCAGTACATACCCGCGACACCCGGCGCCGACGAAGGCGCCACGCAGTACATACCCCCCGTAGGCCCCGGCGCCCTGCCGCCCGAGGCGCCCGCGGCGGAAGCCACGCAGTTTCTGGGGCGCTCGCCGTTGCCCCCGGCGGCCGGTTCCGACAGCGAGCCCACGCAGTTCATCGCCCCCGTGCCCGCGGAGCCCGGCAAGGCGCCCTTCGGGATACGGCCCGGCGCCCCGGGCGACCGGCAGCCCCCCGCCGAGTTCGACAGTCTCTTCCGTACCGAGCAGGCGGAGCCCGAAGGCCCCGCGTCGACCCAGCAGATGCCCCGCTTCGAGCCGCCGCAGCCCGCGGGCCACGGCGATGGCGGGGGCCGTGCCGCGCGCCGCGCCGCTCCCGCCCCGCACGGCGGAGGCGGCGGAGGAGGCGGAGGCCGCACCGGATCGAAGGTGCCGCTCTTCGCGGCCGTCGGAGTCGTCATCGCGCTGGTCGGCGTCGGAGCGGGCGCCCTCCTCAGCGGCGGTGGCGGTGACGAGGAGAAGGACAGTCCCCAGACCGTCTCCGAGTCCGCGCCCGCCGACGAGAAACCCTCGCCCTCCGCCGACCCCGCCGAGGAGCAGGCCATCGCCCTGGACAAGCTCCTCGCCGACAGCAACAACAGCCGTGACTCGGTGATCGGCGCCGTACGCAACGTCGGAAAGTGCGCCGACCTCGCCAAGTCGGCCACCGATCTGCGCAACGCCGCCAAGCAGCGCAACGGCCTGGTCACCCGCCTCTCGCAGCTCTCCGTGGACAAGCTCCCGGCCAACGCCCAGCTGACGGCCTCCCTCACCAAGGCCTGGAAGGCATCAGCCGCGGCCGACAACCACTACGCCGCGTGGGCGGGCCAGGTCGCGGGCAAGAAGGGCTGCAAGAAGGGCCACGCCCGCACGACTCCGCAGGCGGTCGCCGCGAACAAGTCGAGCGGCGAGGCGACCACGGCCAAGCAGGAAGCGGCCGGGCTGTGGAACACCATCGCCAAGCAGTACGGGCTCACCACCCGCGACAAGTCGCAGCTCTAGGGCGCCGGGAAGGCCGGGAGCGGGAGCGGGCGGGTCACTTCACCTGCTCCAGGGTCTTCGAGACGTTCACGAAACCCTTGCGGGCCGGGACCAGGCGGCCGTCGCGCACCATCTGGAAGGTGACGTCGGCGTTGACCAGGCGCGGGAAGTCGCTCGCCGCGAGCATGTCCTTGAAACGCCAGCTCAGGGTGGGCGTGAGCCCGCCGGTCTCGACCTTGAGCCCCTTGTCGAGGGCCCGCCGCAGCGTCCGTGACGAGACCTCGCCGCCGTCGAGCGACTCGATGGTCTGCTTCAGGACCGTGTAGGCGATCCACGTCGTCTGCACGCCCGCGTCCGTCGGATCGACCCGGTTGTCGCCGAACGCCTGCCGGCGGATGACCTCGTGCATGTCGTCCCAGCGGGGATCGCCGGCCGCGGGATACCAGCCGGTGAGGTAGGCGCCCTCGTACGGGCCGTTGCCGCCGCCCGTGCGGTCGACGAGGGACTGGTCGACGCTGCCGAGCACGGAGGAGATCCTCGCGGTCGGGTACGCGTCCTCGGTGCGCCGGTAGGAGTCGTAGAACGTGTCCGTGCGCTCGCCGAGCGCCGCCGTCACACAGCCGCCGGTGCCCGCCCGCTCCAGCGCCTGCTCGGCCTGCGCGGTGTAGTCGGTGCCGTCCTCGGGAGCCCGTATGTCGGCGGAGGGCGAGCGGTGGCCCTCGGCGAGGCCCGCGTCGAGGAGCCCCGGCAGGTCGTCGCCGGCGATCGTGTCGGGGCGTACGAGGGACACGCGCTCACAGCGGGCGGCGAGCTGGCGGCCGTTGCCCGCCATGAGTGCCGGTTCGCCGCCGTTGACGGGGTACGACAGGGGGCTGCTGAACTCCTCGTCGGTGACGCCGTACCCGCCGATGTAGGGGATGCCCGCGACTTCGAGGGGGGAGAGGAAGGACCGGCCGTGCTGGCTGTAGGAGCCGACGACCGCCGCGACCTTCATGTCGACCGCCTTGCGGGCGCAGTCGGCGGCGCCCACCGGATCGTTGTGGTCGTTGCAGGTGATGACCTTGAGCTCGCGGCCGTCGATGCCGCCGTTCGCGTTGACCCAGCGCGCGTAGGCCTGCGCCATCGCGGGGACGCCGGGCTTGTTCGTCGCCTTGGTCTTCTCGGGGGCCCAGGTCATGACGGTCACGGGGTCCTCCCCGGATTCCCCCGCGGAGCCGGGGATGACCCCGCACGCGGCGGTCAGGGACGCACACGCCGCCACCAGGGCGGCCGCGGTGAGCGCTGTGGACTTGGAGGGGCGGGGAAGCAAGGTGCGTCGCGAGACGGGCATGGTCATGCACGATTCCGTCGCAGCGCCAACCATGGAGTGACGCGCACTCAACGCATGGTGACAAGAAGGTGAATGACAGGGGCCGATTCGGCTGCCCGGAAGGGGAACGTACGATCGGTGACCGTGCAAGGTTCGGAGAACTCTTCCCGTCGCGGCCGTCGCTCAAGCACCATGGGCGGCATGCCAACGAACGACATGCCGTGGTGGCGCTGGCGCAGCAACGTGCGCTCGGCGCTGCACATGCTCTCCGACCCGGGCTTCCAGCGTGAGTGCTGGCTCGCCGGGCGCGAGGAGTACGGGGACGTGACCGACGCCGTGTACCGGCTCGTCGAGGACACGTGGCTCGACAACTGGTCCGCCGAGAAGTACGTGGGGACGATCTTCCGCGACGCGGAGGAGGCGGCCCTGGTCGACACGGCGGTGCTGCGGGTGCTGCGAATCATGCACGAGGTCGGGCCCGACGCGTTGGTCTCCGCCTATCTGGACCACCCGGGGTGGCCGGAGGCGGTCCGTGCGGCGCGCGAGGCGCATGTGCGGCTCTCCGTCAGTGACGGGGAGGAGGCGGACGTGCCGCCGCGGACGCTCGAGGTGCTGCGGATCATGACGCGGTCGGCGGGCTAGGCACTTTCCCGCCCGTCGGGAATGGTCCCCTGGGGCGCCCGGGTTGTGGGAACCTTGGGCGCATGAACGAGAAGGTCCCCGCCCCCGCTGAGCAGTACGTCCTCACCCTCTCCTGCCCGGACAAACAGGGCATCGTGCACGCCGTGTCGAGTTATCTCTTCATGACCGGCTGCAACATCGAGGACAGCCAGCAGTTCGGCGACCACGACACCGGACTCTTCTTCATGCGCGTCCACTTCTCGGCGGAGCCGCCGGTGACGGTGGAGAAGCTGCGGGCGAGCTTCGCCGCGATCGGTGACTCCTTCCACATGGACTGGCAGCTGCACCGCGCCGACGACAAGATGCGTGTGGTCCTCCTCGTGTCGAAGTTCGGGCACTGCCTGAACGACCTGCTGTTCCGCTCGCGGATCGGCGCGCTGCCGGTCGAGATCGCCGCGGTCGTCTCCAACCACACCGACTTCGCCGAGCTGGTCGCCTCGTACGACATCCCCTTCCACCACATTCCGGTGACGAAGGACAACAAGGCGGAGGCCGAGGCGCAGTTCCTGGAGCTGGTGCGTGCCGAGGACGTGGAGCTCGTCGTCCTCGCCCGCTATATGCAGGTCCTCTCGGACGACCTCTGCAAGCAGCTCAGCGGCCGGATCATCAACATCCACCACTCCTTCCTGCCGAGCTTCAAGGGCGCGAAGCCCTACCACCAGGCGCATGCGCGCGGTGTGAAGCTGATCGGCGCCACCGCGCACTACGTGACGGCGGACCTCGACGAGGGCCCGATCATCGAGCAGGAGGTCGAGCGGGTCGGCCACGACGTCACGCCGAACCAGCTCGTCGCGATCGGCCGGGACGTGGAGTGCCAGGCGCTCGCCCGAGCCGTCAAGTGGCACGCCGAGCGCAGGATTCTGCTGAACGGCCGCCGGACGGTCGTCTTCGCCTAGGGCGGGCCTGCCTGGGCCGGAGCACCCTTGGCTACATCCGGCTCAGTGACGCCGCCGCGAACAGCACGTCCCTGATCGCCTCGCGGTCCCCGACCTGTCCCGCCGCTGCCTCCTCCGGAGAGACGTGGCCCGCGGCCAGGCGGCAGAACTCGACGCCGTCCAGTGCCACATGGGCCACCTCGCG
Organism: Streptomyces sp. Je 1-332; assembly: GCF_040730185.1. NCBI lineage: Bacteria > Bacillati > Actinomycetota > Actinomycetes > Kitasatosporales > Streptomycetaceae > Streptomyces > Streptomyces sp. Je 1-332. The sequence continues at coordinate 3,596,521 of NZ_CP160402.1, read as the reverse complement.
GTCCGCCGACGCGTCGGCGCCGGGGGAGTCGAGGGGGATGAACCACTCGCCGCCGCCCATGCCCTCGACCTCCAGGCGCAGGCTGCGGCCCGGGGCGCCCGCCGCGACCAGGCCGTGCACCGGGGCGGCGAGCCCCGCGCGGCGGCGGTCGGCGAGCGTGCCGGGGAGCAGCCGGGCCGCGAGGTCGATCATGCGGTGCAGATGGCGCGGGGACGGTGGCTCGTAGGGGTAGTCCACCGCCTCCGCGATGTCTCCCGCGTGGATCCAGCACTCGAAGGCGCGGTCCAGCATCGAGTCCCGCAGCGGCAGTCCGACGCGTTTGCCCTGCTCGTCCGGAGGGCTGTACGGGACGGGGAGGCCGCCGGAGCCCGCGCGCGAGCCGTGCGTGCCCCCTCCCGCGAAGGACACCGTGCGGATCAGCTCGTGGGTCTGCTCACGCCAGGGGCCGCGCACCGCGCGCGTGGGCGGGAAGTACGAGGCGCGCCAGTACGCCTCGGTGCGGTGCCCCGGGCCGGACCGCGGTGGCGCCTCCCTGCCCAGGGGGTCGTCAAGGCCGAGGGCCAGCGCGACCAGGCCGTCGACGGCGAGGAGGTGTGCGATCACGCCGGCCACCGTCGTCTTGCGGCTGACCGGACTGTCCTCCTCGAACCACCGCAGACGCACCGGAGCGTGCCACTCCGAATCGCCGATGTCCCGCAGGAGCGCGTCGAGCCGCGCGGTCTCGGCGTCGTACGGAACGGCCCACTCGGGCACCGGGATACGGGGCGGGCGCCGCCCCAGGCAGCTCTCGATGACGCGGTTGCGCAGGCCCGGGTCGAGGTCGAGGCTCTCCTCCTGATGCAGCAGACCCACCGCGTCGCGCAGCCGCAGCGCCTCTTCCGCGCAGGGGCCGCAGTGGCCCAGGTGCTCCTCGACGGCCACGGCTTCCTCGACCGAGCAGGCGGCGAGCGCCCATGCCCCCAGCAGGGACTTCAGGACGCGGTGGTCGAGGGCGAGCGGAGGGTCGGGCAAGGGGGCGCCGGTGTCCTCTATGGAGGTGCGGGGCAGCGGTATACGAGGCGGGCGACGGGCGTCCTTGTGCTCACCGCCGCCGTTTCCGCCGCCGTTGCCGTTGCTGTCTCCGTTCTCGGGGCGGTCCGGTTCCTCGAACGGTTCCTGCCGGCCGGGCCCGTTCACAGCGCTCTCCCGTAACCGGGGCGGGCGCCCGGTGAGGGGTGCGGGTCGGCGGGTGCCGCCGCGTCGTTCGCGGTGGAGAGCAGTTGCAGACCGAGGCGCAGACGACGCCGGGCCTCGTCCTCCGTCACGCCGAGGTCGGCCGCCGTCTGGCGGTAGTCACGCCGCTGGAAGTAGGCCAGCTCCAGGGCGGCGCGCAGCGGGGCGGGCATGGCCGTGACGATGTAGTCGGCGCGGGCGGCGGCCGACGCGCGGCGCACCTTGCGCTCCAGGTCCTCGGTGGTGCCCTCGCCGCCGCGGGCCAGGGCGGCGGACTCGGTCTGGCGAAGGCGCCGGACGGCCCGCTGGTGGGTGAGCGTGGCGACCCAGGAGCGCAGGGGGCCCTGCTTGGGGTCGTACGCGTCGGGGTTCTCCCAGACGTGGGCGAAGACCTCGCGGGTGATCCGGTCGGCGGCGTCCTCGTCGCCGAGCACGCGGTGGGCGAGGCCGTGCACGAGCGAGGCGAAGCGGTCGTACAGCTCGCCGAGGGCTGCCGCCTCCCCGTGCGCCAGCCGCTGCTGCATGCGGCGGTCCCAGCGGCGCGGCGCTTCCTTCGCCATGCGGCCCCCTCTGCGCGTGCCGTTCCTTGCCCGAACCCTCCATCGAATGTAGTCGCCACCACCGACAACGCACTCCCTTTAAGGCAAAGTGCGCCTCCGCCCGGCCTCGGATGATAGGGAGCGGCATCACTGGTGTTTCATGGAGAAGAGGCGGGGCAGCCGCGACGTAGGAAGCGTAGGGAAGGCTTCCGCATCGGCGAGCTACGAGCGAGCGGTATCAGCGAGCGAGAGGCGTGCGAGTGACGCTGCAGGTGGCCGTGGACGAGCAGGACGGCTGGGCCGTGCTGCGGGTGTCCGGCGAGATGGACCTGGTGACCTCGCCTGTCGTGCGCCAGCGCGTGCACGACGCCGTCGCCGACGGCCGGCACAGTCTTGTCCTCGACCTCTCCGACGTGCTGTTCTGCGATTCCAGCGGGGTGGGCGTGCTGATCGCCACGCGCCGTCTGTTCCGCTCCTGCCAGGGCCGCCTGCGCCTGATACTGCCGGCGAAGGGTGCCGAGGACGGCTCCCACGTGAACCGCGTCCTCGCGGCGCTCGGCGTACGCCGGCTCTTCGAGGTCTTCCCGGACGTGACGGCGGCGGTGGACGACGAGGCGATCCCGCTCTCCGCGTGAGGTCTCCGCGCGAGGCGGTCCCCGGCGGGCTGCCCCCGGCGGGGAGACCCCGAAGATCACCGACAGCCGGCTCCTGGTACAACCTCTCTTGTCCCGGTCTTGGCACAAGCGTCGGCTTCCCGCCTCCGGGCGGTCGCCGAAGACGTACGCTCGCTGCCAGAGACACCCAGGGAACCCCCTGTGCACACGCACCCAACCGCAGAAGTGAGGCGGCCCGAACACCATGGACAGTGCCGAGTACGAGCGTAAGATCGCGGCCCGTTTCGCCACCTTCGACCAGGACGGCAACGGCTACATCTCCCGTGAGGACTTCAGCACGGCGGCCGCCGCCCTGCTCACCGAGTTCGGCGCGACAGCACGCTCCGAGAAGGGGCAGGCGCTCTACATCGGCGCCGAGGGCTTCTGGCAGGGCATGGCGGGGATCGCCGACCGTGACGGTGACCAGCGGATCACCAAGCCGGAGTTCGTGGGCGGCGCGGTCAAGCGCCTGCGGGACAACCCGGCCCGGTTCGCCGAGATCGCACGGCCGTTCCTGGACGCCGTGATCGCCGTCGCGGACGGTGACGGGGACGGTTCGGTCAGCCCTCAGGAGGTCGAGCGCGTGCTGAAGGCGCTCGGCGTCCCGCAGGACATCGCGAGCGCCGCGGGCGGCTCGCTCGACACCGACCAGGACGGGCGTGTGACGGAGGAGGAGATCGTCGCGGCGTTCGCGGCGTACTTCACCGTCCCCGAGTGAGCTGTCCCCGAGTGCGCTGTCCCGAGTGAGCGCCCACGCGGGCTAGCCCCGCGTGAACCGCTCCCGCAGCTTGTACTTGAGCACTTTGCGCAGCGTCTCGTTGCGGGGAAGGGCCTCCACCAGCTCCAGTTGCTCCGGCAGCTTGTACGTGGACAGGCCCTCCCCGCGCAGATACGCGGTCATGGCCTCCAGGGTCAGGGCGCCCGCGTCGTCGTGCGCGCCCGTCCGCTGCTCGATCACCGCGCAGACCCGTTCGCCCCGTTCGGGGTCCGGGAGGCCGATGACCGCCGCGTCGTCCACGGCCGGATGCCGGTGGAGCAGGTCCTCGATCTCCTTCGCGGAGATGTTCTCGCCCTTGCGGATGATGATGTCCTTGGCCCGGCCCGTCAGGACCAGATGCCCCGTCGGCCGTACGTGCCCCAGGTCGCCCGTGATCAGGAAGCCGTCCGTGTCGAAGACCCCGGCGCTCTGTTCGGCGTCCAAGTAGCCCTGACAGACGGCCTCCCCGCGCAGCCGCACCTCGCCGTCGACCCCCGCGGGTACTTCCTTCCCCTCGGCGTCCGTGACCCGGATCTCCATGCCCGGCGGCGGCATCCCCTCCGTCGTCGCCAGGTTCTCGGCGGTGTCGTCCGGGGCCCCCATGGTGATCATCGGCACCTCGGTCATGCCGTAGCCGTGGGTGAGTTGGCAGCCCATCTCCCGTACGACCGCGTGATAGATCTCCGGCGGCTTCGGCGCACCGCCGCCCGCGAGGAGGCGCAGGGAGGGGATGAGCCTCTCGCCCGGCGCCAGCTTGCGCTGCTCGGCGAGGAACATCGAGTAGAACGCGGTCGAGCCGCCCGCCACCGTCACGCCGTGCCGCCGGTAGCCGTCGAGCGCGTCCGGCAGCGCGAACGTCTCGAACATCACCGCGGGGAAGCCGTAGAGCAGCAGCATCACCGTGTAGTCGGGGCCCGCGATGTGCGCGAAGGGGAACGCCATAGAGCCGACGTCGTCCGCCGAGAGGTGCAGCGCGTGGGCCAGGCACGAGCCGCCCGCGATCAGCGAACGGTCGGTGTGCAGCACGCCCTTGGGGTCGGACGTCGTGCCCGACGTCCAGTAGATCCAGCGCACCGACGTGCCGTCGGAGGGCGGCGCGGGCAGGACGGACGGGTCGGCGTCGGGCAGATCGTCGTACGCGTACGCCTCGAAGACGCCGCGCGCGCCGAGCCGGCGTGCCATCTCCACGTGGTCGAAGCCGCGCCACACGCCGGGCACGGCGAAGAACTCGGCCTTCGACTCCCGCAGCGCGAAGCCGACTTCGCGGTCGCGGTAGAACGGGATGACCGGTGATTGGACCGCGCCGACGCGGGCGAGCGCGAAGGAGAGCAGGGCGGTCTCGATACGGGTGGGCAGCTGCCAGGCGACCACGGTGCCGGGGCGCACACCCATCTCGTAAAGGCCGGCGGCCACGCGCTCGCAGCGGGCGTGCAGTTCGCCGAAGGTGAGCGTCCGGTCGTCGGCGGGGTCGGCGGCGGCCTGGATGAGGACGGGGGCGTCGGGGGTGAGCCGGGCGCGGCGCTCGATGAGCTCCCAGAGGGTGCCCGACGCTCCCAGTTCGTACGCGGTCTCGTTCTCCGAGGTCCTCATGCGATCCCCTCACCGAAGGCCACTAACTGACGGGCAGTCAGATCGTGCCGAGAGCGTAAGGCTCAGCGCCTTGTCGGTCCAGGGGTGCGGGGCTAGCCTGCGTTCTGACGGGCCATCAGATGTGCCGGAGGGGCCGGAGAGACGACCGGAGGGGGACGACGTGGACCTCACCTACACGCAGGAGGAGGAATCCTTCCGGGCGGGCCTGCGCGAGTGGCTGGCCCGGACACTCCCCCAACTGCCGCCGAGACCCGACCCCTTGGACTGGCCGGGGCGCCGGGCCTACGACATGGGGTGGCAGCGCAGGCTGTACGACGCCGGGTACGCGGGGCTGCACTGGCCCGTCGACGCGGGCGGCCGTGGCGCCACCCCGACCCAGCACCTGATCTTCCTGGAGGAGACGGAGAAGGCGGGCGCGCCCTACGTAGGGGCGAACTTCGTGGGCCTGCTGCACGCGGGACCCACCATCGCCTCCGAAGGGACCCCGGAACAGCGCGCCCGGTGGCTGCCGCCCGTGCTGCGCGGCGACGAGGTGTGGTGCCAGGGGTTCAGCGAGCCGGACGCGGGCTCCGACCTCGCGTCGCTGCGCACGCGCGCGTGGCGCGACGGCGACGACTACGTGGTGAGCGGATCCAAGATCTGGACCTCGCACGCGGAGGTCGCCGACTGGTGCGAACTCCTCGTGCGGACGACGCCGGTGAGCGAGGACGTGCCCAAGCACCGCGGCATCTCATGGCTCGCGATGCCGATGGACGCCCCCGGGATCACGGTCCGCCCGCTGCGCACGCTCGCGGGCTCGACCGAGTTCGCCGAGGTGTTCCTCGACGAGGTGCGCGTCCCGGTCGCCAACCGCGTCGGCGCGGAGAACGACGGCTGGCGCGTGACGATGGTGACGCTGTCGTACGAGCGCGGGACGGCCTTCGTGGGGGAGGTCGTCGCCTGCCGCCGGGTCCTCGGCGAACTGGCCCGCGAGGCGCGCAAGAACGGCCGCTGGGACGACGCGGTCCTGCGCCGCAGGCTCGGCAGGCTGAGCGCGGAGTTCGGGGCGCTGTGGCGGCTCACGCAGTGGAACGTCAGCGAGTCGCAGCGGGCGGGCGGCGGCGTACCGGGCATCGGCGGTTCCGTCTTCAAGCTGCGCTACTCGCACGCACGCCAGGAGCTGTACGAGGCCGCGGGCGAGGTGCTCGGACCCGGGGCGCTCGACCTGGGCCACGACTGGACCCTGGACCGGCTCTCCTCGCTCTCGTACACGATCGCCGCCGGGACCTCGCAGATCCAGCAGAACATCGTGGCCGAGCGGATACTCGGCCTGCCGAAGGGGCGGTGAGGGGGCGCGTGGACTTCCAACTGACGGAGGACCAGCGGGCGTTGCAGGGTGGCGTGCGCGAGCTGCTCGACGGGCGGTTCGACGCGGCCGCCCTGCGGGCCGCGGCGGACTCCGGGACTCCCTCGCTCGACCGGGCCCTGTGGCGGGAGCTGGGGGAAGCCGGGTTCTTCTCGCTGCGGGTGCCGGAGGAGGAGGGCGGGGTCGGACTCGGGCTTCCGGAGGCCGTGTTGGTCTTCGAGGAGGCGGGGCGAGCGCTGCTCCCCGGGCCGCTGGTGGCCACGTTCCTCGCGGCGCGTGAGGTCACGGGCGCGGCCCAGGGGGCGACGGTGGTGACGACCGTCTCGGGCGGGCTCGTCCCCTGGCTGGACGAGGCGGATGTCGTCCACGGGGATGTCTCCGGCGCCGTACCCCTGCGTTCCGTCGACCCGCTGACGCCGCTGCACCGGGTGCCGGGCGACCAGCAAGGCTGGGCGGCGTCGTCCGAGGCGCCATCGGCATTCACGGCGGCAGCGTCATCCGAGGCGGACCTGCTGATCGCGGCGGAACAGCTCGGCAGCGCGGGCAGGACCTGCGAGATGGCGGTCCGTTATGCACGGGAACGTACCCAATTCGGCAGATCCATCGGATCCTTCCAGGCCGTCAAGCATCTCTGCGCCCAGATGCTCGTACGCACCGAGGTCGCGCGTGCCGCCGTGTACGCGGCGTCAGTCACCGGTGACGGAGCGGAGATCACGGCGGCCAAGCTGCTCGCCGACGAGGCGGCGGAGCGTGGCGCGCGCGACTGCCTTCAGGTGCACGGCGGTATGGGCTTCACCTGGGAGGCGGACGTGCATCTGCATCTGAAGCGTGCCTGGGTGCGGGCGGGCCTCGGAAAGGCGGCGGCCCGGGCGGAGGAGGAGCTCGCGGCGGCGCTGTGACGCTCCCGGGTGCGGAGAGTGATCGACTTGTGAAGTCCCCGAAGTGGGGGGAGGCTACTGAGCGTCGATACCGGGTTGTGTCCTATGCCTGACTCGTCACGGCACGGAGTCGGGCTTCCGCTCCGGTACCTTGTGTGAGATGCGAGTGGTTCTGAGGTCGAGCCATGCCGGTGTTGCCCCTGAGGCGGCGCCGGGCCCGGCAATGCGTGCCGCTCGCAGTGCAGGAAGGGGCTTCATGCCCACCTGTTCGACCCCCCGCAGCGCGCGTCGCACAGTATGCCGCACGCGTACTCCTTCGCGCTGGAATATGCCTGAAGCGCTTGTTGGGGTGACTGAACGTCAACCATGCTGTCTCTCAAGGGGATCACGTTCCGTGACCCCGTGGAGTCGCGAGGCGATGTGTCCGCCGGTTCGGATGGTGTGAGCGGTGCAGGTGCTTCAAGTTCAGCTGGAGGTCAGGCCCGACCCCGCCGAGGTGGGGCGGGCTCGGAGGTGGGCGCGCTCGCGGCTCGCCGGTTCCGGGATAGGGGCCGACGAGCCACTGGCCGAGACGCTGATCCTGCTGATCTCGGAGCTGGTCACCAACGCCGTGGTGCACACGGGCTGTCCGGCCGTGCTGCGCATGCGGCTCTCCGACGCCCCGGACGTGCCCGCGCAGGCCGCGGGCGCGGGGCCGGGGACGGTCAGGGTCGAGGTGGCCGATGCCAGCGCGCGTCCGCCGAAGCAGCGGCATGCCGACGGCGACGCGACCAACGGCCGGGGCCTTGAGCTCGTCGACGGCCTCGCCGACCGCTGGGGCTGGCAGACCGAGGGCGCGGGCAAGAGCATCTGGTGCGAGGTGGACCGGTGCGATCCGGGCGTCGCGGCGGTCGCGTTCGACGGGACGACCTACGAGGACGTCGCCTACGAGGCGGTCTGAGCCCCGCGTGGCGGCGTCCGGAGTCCGCATGCGCCGTCACGTGCCACGATGCGCGGCCGTGCGCGGTCGGTACATAAGCGGCATAATTCATTAATCACCGGGCGGGTGTTGACGAACCGTGTCCGATTGATCACGCTTGTGTGCAGCGATTCGCCGCGAGGGGACGTCGAGGGACGGTGGTCTGTGGCCCGGTCCTTGGCGAGACGTGGGTCGCCGTCGGCGCCGGTCCCTTCGTGGCCGAAGAGGGCAGGACCAGCGCGCCGGAGCCGGATGGCGGCGTGCGCGGCGACGCGCTCGGGGCGGGAGCCGGGACGCGCCGCCATCCGAAGGCTCACGGAAGGTTCGGAAAGCTCACAACACCGCCACCGGTGCGACGGGTGTCCCCGTGCCGCCGACGAACGGCTCGGGCATCGCGGAGAGGAGGAAGCTGTAGCGGGAAAGTTCTGCACAGGCTGTGGACAACTTTTCCAGATTCCAGTTCTGGCCCTGCAGCATCCCCATCTCGACCAGGTCGAGCGCGTGCACGGGCAGCCAGAGGTTCTCGATCTCGGGCGGGAAGATCTCGAAGGTGAGGGTGTCGTTGGCGACCGCCGCGACGTCGCGCGCGTGGAACCACTCGGGGGTGCGCACCGAGAGGCCGGGGGACGGATAGCCGTACGCGTGCTTGTCGCCCGCCAGGTAGGTCTGGAGCTGCCCGGTGCGTACGAGGACGATGTCGCCGGCGCGGACGGTGAGCCCCGCGAACTCCTCGGCCTGCGCGAGGTCTTCGGGAGTGACCGCGTGATCTCCGGGCAGCCGGTCGAGCCCCTTGGCGCGGGCGACATCGAGCAGTACGCCGCGCGAGACGAGGTGCGGCACCTTGTCGATGCCGCTGAACCGCGCGCGGGTGTGGGCGGTGATGGTGTCCGCGGGACGGCCGTTGTAGATCTTCCCCGAGTGTGACGCGTGGGTGAGCGCGTCCCAGTGGGTGGCCGTCTGCAGGCCCATCGTGACGGCGTCGTCGCTGGTGGCGACCGTGCCGGGGCCGAAGAGCTCCTGGTTGATCTGCACCATCGTGTGGAGTGGGTTGACGCGGCCGGGTATCAGCCCGGTCTGGACGCCGTCCTCCTTGAGGGGCAGTGCGAGCGGGATGCGCCGACCGGTGCGGATGGTGGCGGCGGCCTCGCGGACGACCTCGTCGGTGATGAGGTTGAGCGTGCCGATCTCGTCGTCAGGCCCCCAACGGCCCCAGTTGTTCACGCGTTTGGCGATGTCGAAGAACTCGGGGGGCAGCGCGGAGTGGGCCGCGCCCGTGGACGCCGGTCCGGTGGATGACGGTTCCGCGGAGCCTGTGGGTGCCGAGTCTGACATGGGTACTCCCCGGGGCTTGTCTTCTGGTGTCTGACGGGTCATAGAATCTAACGGTCCGTCAGAAACCGCGGGAAGGGGCCGGACGTGGGGAACTTCTTGGCAGGCAAGGTGGTGGCCGTGACCGGTGCCGGGCGCGGCATCGGCAAGGCGGTCGCGCTCGCCGCCGCGGCCGAGGGCGCGAAGGTCGTCGTGAACGACTACGGCGTCTCCATGGAGGGCGCGCAGCCGACCAGTGAGATAGCCGACGGCGTGGTCAAGGAGATCCAGGCGGCGGGCGGCGACGCCGTCGCCGTGGCCGACGACATCTCGACCATGGCGGGCGGGCAGCGGATCGTGGACGTCGCCCTCGCCGAGTACGGGCGGATCGACGGCGTCGTGTGCGTGGCCGGGATCCTGCGGGAGCGGATGCTCTTCAACATGTCCGAGCAGGAGTGGGACCCGGTGGTCGCCACACACCTGAAGGGCACGTTCACCGTATTCAAGGCAGCTTCGGCGGTCATGCGGAAGCAGGGCACCGGCACGCTGATCGGCTTCACCAGCGGCAACCACCAGGGGTCCGTCGCACAGGCCAACTACAGCGCGGCCAAGGGCGGGATCATCTCGCTGGTGCGCAGCGCGGCGCTCGGTCTGAACAAGTACGGGGTGACGGCGAACGCGGTGGCGCCCGTCGCGCGGACCCGGATGTCCGCCAACGTGCCCATGGAGCTGAAGGAGATCGGGGAGCCGGAGGACGTGGCCGCGCTCGTCACGTATCTGCTGAGCGAGCGTGCCCGGCAGGAGAAGATCACCGGGCAGGTCTACACGGTCGCGGGCCCGAAGATCGCGGTGTGGGCGCAGCCGCGTGAGCTGCGGGCCGGGTATGTCGAGGGGGGCTGGACCCCGGAGAAGATCGCCGACTTCCTGCCGGGGACGGTGGGGGTCGACCCGATGCCGCTGCTGGCCCAGGTGGAGGCGATGGCGAAGGCCGCCGCCGCCAAAGACCGGCCGAACGCGTAGGCCGGGCGGACCAGGCGGTGGAATTCGGATTCGGTCCTGAGGACGAGGAGTTCCGGGCGGAGGCACGGGCGTGGCTCGGCGAGCATCTGACGGGGGCGTTCGCCGGGGCCGCGGGGCGCGGCGGGCCCGGCAGTGAGCACGAGGGCGCGGCGGAAAGGCGGGCCTGGGAGCGGGAGTTGGGCCGGGGCGGGTGGATCGGCCTCGGCTGGGACACGGACTCCCGCGCGTACGGGAACCGGCGGGCGACGCTGACCCAGCAGGTCGTCTGGGCGGAGGAGTACGCGCGGGTGCGGGCACCCGGACGCCACGGCCACATCGGCGAGAACCTGCTGGCCCCGACCCTGCTCGCGTACGGCAGCCAGGAGCAGCGGGACGAGTTCCTGCCGCCCATCGCGCGCGGGGATGCGCTGTGGTGCCAGGGGTACAGCGAGCCAGGGGCCGGGTCGGACCTGGCGGGGCTGCGGACGGCGGCGGTGTTGGACGGCGACGTGTACCGCGTCACCGGGCAGAAGATCTGGACCTCGCTCGCCCATCAGGCGGACTGGTGCTTCGTGCTTGCGCGCACGGAGGCGGGGTCGTGCGGGCACCGGGGGATCTCGTTCCTGCTGGTGCCGATGGACCAGCCCGGCCGCATCGAGGTGCGGCCCATCCGGCAGTTGACGGGAACGAGCGAGTTCAACGAGGTCTTCTTCGACGGGGCGGTCGCGCGCGCCTCGCACGTCGTGGGCGGCGTGGGCAACGGGTGGCGCGTCGCCATGGGGCTGCTCGGCTTCGAGCGGGGAGTCTCCACCCTCGTACAGCAGATCGGGTTCGCGGAGGAGCTGGGGGCCGTGGTCCGGGAGGCCGTCGACAGCGGGGCGGTCGGTGATCCCGTGCTGCGGGACCGGCTTGTGCGGCAGTGGGCGGAGTTGCGGGTCATGCGGTGGAACGCGCTGCGTACGTTGGGGAGTTCGGGGGGTTCGGGGAGTTCGGGGGGTTCGCGTCCTGATGCCGGGGCGCCGAGCGTGGCCAAGCTGTTGTGGGGCGGGTGGCATCAGCGGCTCGGCGAGCTGGCCATGGCGGTGCGGGGGGCGGTAGGGGCGGTCGGCCCCGGGGACTGGCGCGAGGACGCCCCGTACGAACTCGACGCCCTGCAACGGCTGTTCCTCTTCACGCGGGCCGACACCATCTACGGCGGCTCGGACGAGATTCAGCGGAACATCATCGCCGAGCGTGTGCTCGGCCTGCCGAGGGAGGCGCGATGAGGGGTGTCGTTTTCGACAGGAGCAGGGCTGAGGGGAGTCGGGTCCAGGTAGTCGACGACCTGGAGATCCGGGGACCCGGGCCGGGGGAAGTGCTGGTCGCCGTCAAGGCAGCGGGGCTGTGCCACAGCGACCTGTCGGTCATCGACGGGACCATCCCCTTCCCCTCGCCGGTGGTGCTCGGGCATGAAGGGGCGGGGGTGGTGGAGTCGGTCGGTGCGGGGGTGACGCATGTGAGCACCGGTGACCATGTGGCGCTCTCGACCATCGCCAGCTGTGGGGCGTGCGGGGAGTGCAACCGGGGGCGGCCGACCATGTGCCGGCGTGCGATCGGGATGCCGGACCAGCCGTTCTCGCGGGGCGGTGAGCCGGTCTACCAGTTCGCGGCGAACTCCGCGTTCGCGGAACGCACGGTGGTGAAGGCCGTGCAGGCCGTGAAGATCCCGGAGGAGATTCCGCTGACGTCGGCGGCGCTGATCGGGTGCGGGGTGGTGACGGGGGTCGGCGCCGCCCTGAACCGCGCGAAGGTCGACCGGGGTGACAGCGTGGTGGTGATCGGTACCGGGGGGATCGGCCTGAACGTCCTCCAGGGGGCGAGGATCGCCGGGGCCACGCGGATCGTGGCGGTCGACGCGAACCCCGACAAGGAGGGCGTGGCACGGCAGTTCGGCGCGACGCACTTCTTCTCCTCGGCGGAGGCGGAGGGGGTGCGGGAGCTGCTGCCGACGGGGGCCGACCACGTCTTCGAGTGCGTGGGCCGGGTGGAGCTGATCCGCCAGTCGATCGACCTTCTCGACCGGCATGGGCAGGCGATCCTGCTGGGGGTGCCACCGGCCACCGCGGAGGCGTCGTTCCTGGTGTCGTCCCTGTTCCTGGACAAGTCCATCCTGGGCTGCCGCTACGGCTCCGCCCGCCCGCAGCGGGACTTCGCGCTGTACGCGGAGCTTTATCTGGCGGGGCGCCTGCTGCTGGACGAGTTGGTGACGGAAACGTATCCGGTGGAGGACTTCGCGAAGGCGGTGGGGGATGCGGAGGCGGGGCGGGTGGCGCGGGGGGTTTTGACGTTCTGAGGGGCCTGCGGGCATTTGGCGGTGCGTTGCTGGGTTCGGGCGGTCGTGCGTTGTGCGGGGCCGGCCCGTGGGTGGGTGCGGGGCCGCGCCGGTATGTCCGTCCTCGCTATCGTCCGGTGGGCGCTGGGCTGCTTCGTCTCCGGAGCCTTCGGGAGCCGTGCTCCGGGCGGACATACCGGCACGTCCCCTCGCGCGCGCTGCCGACTGCGGCGATTCGCCGGTTGCTGCGGGGCAATCGGGCGGGTGGGCGGGAGAGGCCTGTTCGGTCAGGGAAGGCTGCGGGGGGCCCGAGAAAGGAGGGAGCCGCTCGCGCCGGCGCGGAACGTGCGGCGGTACGCGGTCGGGGTCACACCCAGGGCCGCCTGCAAGTGCCCCCGCATGGACTGCGCCGTACCGAAGCCCGCGTCCCGCGCCACCCCGTCCACGGAGAGATCGCTGGATTCCAGAAGGTGGCGGGCCCGCTCGACCCGCTGCTGCGCCAGCCACTGGCCGGGGCTGATCCCCACCTCCTCACGGAAGCGGCGCGTGAAGGTGCGTACGGACATGGATTCCTGATCCGCCATGTCGCGGAGCTGAATCGGCTCGTGGAGCCGCGCGAGGGCCCACGCCCGCGCGGCCGTCGTCGTCGCGAACTGCGGTGCCGGGACGGGGCGTTGGATGTACTGGGCCTGGCCCCCGTCCCGGTGCGGCGGCACCAGCGTACGGCGGGCCACCTCGTTGGCGACCGCCGCCCCGTGGTCACGGCGTACGACATGGAGGCAGAGGTCGAGGCCCGCGGCCACGCCCGCCGAGGTGAGGATGTCCCCGTCGTCGATGAAGAGGACCTCCGGATCCACCGTGACCCGGGGGAAGAGACGCTGGAAGTGTTCCGCCGACGCCCAGTGCGTCGTCGCGGTGCGGCCGTCGAGACAGCCCGCCGCGGCGAGCACGTACCCGCCCGTGCAGATGGAGATCAGGCGCGTGCCCGGTGTGATGTGCGCCAGGGCCGAGGCCAGTTCCTCGGTCAGGACGCCCTCCTCGTAGACCGGCCCCAGTTCGTACGACGCCGGGATCACCACCGTGTCGGCGGTGGCCAGGCACTCCGGGCCGTTCTCCACGAGGATCGCGAAGTCGGCGTCGCTGCGCACCGGGCCCGGAGGGCGGACGGAGGCCGTCACGACCTCGTAGAGGCACGTGCCTTCGGTGGTCCTCGCACGGCCGAAGATCCGTTGCGCGATGCCCAACTCGAAGGGGATCACGCCGTCCAGGGCCAGGACCACCACGCGGTGCGGGGCGGTGGTCGCGTTCGGGATGCCGGTCTCTGAGGCCATGGCCCGATCCTAGTCAACGCTGTCCTTCGGGCCACTCGATCAGGGTGCCCCGGATCCGGATGCTGGTTGTCGTGACCCAGACAGACGTGAATCAGACGGTCGAGGCGCCCCGGGAGGCGCCGAGGCGACGGCGCCGTATCCACCGGGCGTGGTTCGTCGCCGCCGTCACCTTCGTGACGATCATCGGCGCCGCCGCGTTCCGCTCCCTGCCGGGCCTGCTCATCGACCCGCTGCACGACGAATTCCACTGGTCGCGCGGCACGATCGGCCTCGCGGTCTCCATCAACCTCGCGCTGTACGGGCTCACCGCGCCGTTCGCCGCCGCACTGATGGACCGCTTCGGCATCCGGCGGGTCGTGGCGGTCGCGCTCGTCGTGATCGCGCTCGGCTCCGGGCTCACCGTGTGGATGCGGCACCCCTGGCAGCTGCTGCTGTGCTGGGGGCTGCTCGTCGGCCTCGGCTCGGGTTCCATGGCGCTCGCCTTCGCGGCCACCGTCACCAACCGGTGGTTCACCACGCGGCGCGGGCTCGTCACCGGCATCCTGACGGCGGCTTCCGCTTCGGGTCAGCTGATCTTCCTGCCGCTGCTCTCCTGGCTCGTGGATGCCCATGAGTGGCGGCCCGCCGCCGTGACCGTCGCCCTTGCCGCGCTCGCCGTCGTCCCGTTCGTGTGGCTGCTGCTGCGCGACCATCCGGCGGACGTGGGCCTGAAGCCGTACGGCTCCGCGGAGTTCGTGGAGAAGCCGCCGCCCACCACCGGGGCCGCGCGGCGTGCGGTCACCGTGCTGTTCAAGGCGGCACGCACCGGACCGTTCTGGTTGCTCGCGGGGACCTTCGCCATCTGCGGCGCCTCGACGAACGGCCTGATCCAGACGCACTTCGTGCCCGCCGCGCACGACCACGGCATGCCGATCACGGCCGCCGCTTCGCTCCTCGCCGTCATCGGCGTCTTCGACGTCGTGGGAACGATCGCGTCCGGCTGGTTCACGGACCGCTTCGACGCGCGGCGTCTCCTTGCCGTGTACTACGCGCTGCGCGGCGTCTCGCTGCTCTTCCTGCCGCTGCTGCTCGCGCCGACCGTGCACCCGCCGATGATCTTCTTCATCGTCTTCTACGGCCTCGACTGGGTGGCGACGGTGCCGCCGACCCTGGCCCTGTGCCGCGAGCAGTACGGCGACGACAGCGCCATCGTCTTCGGCTGGGTGCTCGCCTCGCACCAGGTGGGAGCCGCGATCGTGGCCGTCGTCGGCGGCGTCGTACGGGACGCCTTCGGGTCGTACGACGTGATGTGGATCGCCTCCGGGGCGCTGTGCGCGGCGGCGGCGCTGATGGCGCTGGTCATCCGGCGGGCCGGCGACGAGAAGGCCGTGCGGCCCGCGGTCATGTAGCGAGCGTGCCGAACCTGCCCCGGTGGAAGAGGAGCGGTTCGCCGTCGTCCGTGGCGCCCAGCGCGTCCACCCGGCCGACCACGATCAGGTGGTCGCCCCCGGTGTGCACCGCCTGGATCGTGCAGTCGATCCAGGCCGGTGCGCCGGCCAGGCGGGGCGAGCCGGTGACGGGCGCGGCGTCGTACACGACACCGGCGAACTTGTCGGCGCCGCTCACCGCGAAGCCGCGGCACAGCGCGCCCTGGTCGGCGCCGAGGACGTTGACGCAGAAGACGCCCGCGCGCGCGATGCGCGGCCACGTCGTCGACGTACGCGCGACCATGAAGGAGACCAGGGGCGGGTCGAGGGAGAGCGAGGAGAAGGACTGGCAGGCGAACCCCGCCGGGCCTTCCTCGCCTTCGGATGCCGGTGCCGTGACAACGGTCACGCCGGTCGCGAAGTTCCCGAGCACGCGCCGGAACTCACCCGCGTCGAGCGGCGCCCGCTCGTCGTCACCGACCGCCCGCAGCTGCGGACGCGGAAGGACTTCGACCGGACCGGTGGCGGTCGGAGCGCCGACCGACCTGAGGTATCGGACGACGGTGGCCGCCATCCCTGCATGTCCCATCACACCAACCATTGAAGCTGACGGCCCGTCAGATGGGAAGGGTGCGGGCTGTGCGGGCTGCCTCAGCGGCCTTCGTACGAAGGTGAGCGGCGCTCCACGAAGCTGGTGACGCCCTCGTTCGCGTCCTTCGTCGTCATGTTGATCTCCTGCGCAGCCGCCTCCGCCGCGAAGGCGGTCGCGCGGTCCGACTGCAGGGACGCGTTGACCAGTTGCTTCGTCATGGCGATGGCGCGCGTCGGTCCCGCCGCCAGGCGTTCCGCCCAGGCGCGGGCCGTCTTCTCCAGCTCGTCGGCCGGTACGACGCGGTTGACGAGCCCGAGGCGTTCGGCGTCCGCGGCCGGCACGGAGTCCCCGAAGAACATCAGCTCCTTGGCGCGCTGCGGTCCGATGAGACGTGGGAGCAGATAGGCGCCGCCGCCGTCGGGCACCAGGCCGCGGCGCACGAACACCTCGATGAACCTGACCTGTTCGGCGGCGACGACGAGGTCGCAGGCGAACGCGAGATGCGCGCCGATACCGGCCGCGGTGCCGTTCACCGCGGCGATCACCGGCTTCTCGCAGTCGAGTACGGCGGCGATGAGGCGCTGGGCGCCCAGTCTGATCGTGCGGGCCACGTCACCGGGCACGCGCTCGGCGTCGCCGCTGGGCGCGCCGCGCAGATCGGCGCCCGCGCAGAAACCCTTGCCGGTCGCGGTGATCACGACGGCTCTGACGTCGGGGTCGGACGAGGCGTCGGCGAGCAGCGAGATGACGCGTTCGCGCTGGTCCCAGGTGACGGCGTTCATGGCTTCGGGCCGGTTGAGGGTGATCCACGAGACGGCGTTGTCAGTGGCGTGGAGTACCAATGAGTCCAGGGGGGTGTCCGACATGCGGGAGTGGCTCCGATTCGTGGGCGGGGTAATCGGGTGGGTGCGCGGGAAACATCCGGCGCGAAGCGGCCGTCGCGGTCCGGCGCGAAGCGGCGGTCCGGAGAGGCGCTCAGCGGCAGACGGCCAAGGCGTCCAGCGCGACCGCCCCCTGCCCCTGGGGCAGCACCATCAGCGGGTTGATGTCCAACTCGGCGAGATCGTCGCCCAGTTCGAGCGCCATCCGCTGCACCCTCAGGACGACTTCGATGAGCGCGTCGACGTCGGCGGGGGGCGCCCCCCGGACCCCGTCGAGCAACGCACGCCCACGCAGTTCGGACAGCATCGCGGAGGCCTGCGACTCCCCGAACGGCGGCACTCGTACGGCCACGTCCCGCAGCACCTCGACAAGGACACCCCCGAGCCCGACGGTCACCGTCGGACCGAAGAGATCGTCCTGCGTCACGCCCACCACCATCTCGACGCCCCGCGCCACCATCTGGCAGACAAGGACACCGTCCAGCGCGATGCCTTCGTAGCGGGCGATGTCCGTCAGCTCCCGGTAGGCGTCCCGCACCTGACTGGCCGAGGTCAGACCGACCTTCACGAGGCCCAGTTCGCTCTTGTGGGCGAGCCGCGCCCCGGACGCCTTCATCACCACCGGGTAGCCGACGAGCCCGGCCGCCCGCACGGCCGCCGCCGCACTGGTCACCAACTGCTCACGCGGTACGCGAATCCCGTACGCGCGCAGCAGCTGCTTCGCCGCGTGCTCGCTCAGCTGCTGGCCGGGCCGCATCAGGGCCTGCGCCTTGCGGAAGGACGGGGAGGCGGTGCGCGGGGCCTCGGCGAAGGGGGAGCGGTAGCGGGCCGTGAAGCGGTGGTGGTCCAGATAGGCGCGTACGGCCGTGATGCAGTTGGCGAAGGTGCGGAAGGTGGCGACGCGCGACGAACCGAGGAGCGTGCTGCGGTAGGCCTCCTCGGTGCCCACCGGAGAGCCCCAGACCACGCACACCAGCTTGTCCGTCTGCTCCGCCGCGTCCACCAGGTCCTGCGCCAGCTTGTCGCTCATGGGCGGGAAGGGGCCGGTGATGGGACAGATCAGCACCCCCACCTCCGGATCGTCCAGGATCGCGTCGATGATCTTCCGGCCGCGCCAGTCGCCCACCGGGTGGCCGCCGTTGTCGACAGGGTTGGCGACGTTCAGGTAGTCCGGTATCCACTGGTGCAGCTCCGTCTGCTTGGCGTCCGAGAGCGGCGGAAGCCGCAGCCCCGCCTCGGTCGCCAGGTCCGAGAAGTGCGCGCCCGTGCCGCCCGAGATCGAATAGACGACGACGCCCTCGGCCTTCGGAGGCTTCGCCCGCGCCAACAGGGCGGACGTGTCCTGGAGTTCGTCGAGGCCGTCCACGCGGATCACGCCGTACTGCCGCATCGCCGCGTCGACGACCGTGTCGGCGCCGGTGAGCTTGCCGGTATGTGAGGCCGCCATGCGGGCGCCGGTCTCGGTGCGGCCGACCTTGACCGCGACGACGGGCACGCCGCGCTGGGCGGCGCGGTCGGCGGCGAGCAGGAAGGAGCGGCCGTCCTTGAGCCCCTCGACGTAACAGGCGATGGCTCCGACCTCGGGGCGTTCGGCGAAGTAGGAGATGAAGTCGGAGGTCTCCAGGTCGGCTTCGTTGCCGGTGGGCGCCCAGTGCGAGAGGCGTACGCCGATCTCCTGCATCGTGAAGACGGGGCGGCCCTGGTGGCCGGACTGGGTGATCAGGGCGATGGCGGGGCCTTCGAGGTCGTCACGGAACTTCTCGAAGGCGTTGAGGTTGGTGTTGGGCCCGAGCAGCCGCAGGCCCGAGCGTTCCACGGCGGCGGCCAGGCGGGCCTGGGCCGCCGCGCCCTCCTCTCCGGTCTCGGCGAACCCGGAGGCGAAGGCGACGGCGAACTTCACCTTCGCCTCGGCGAGTTCCTCGATCACGGGAAGGGGATCGCTGACGAGGAGTACGGCCAGGTCGACCTGTTCCGGCAGGTCCGCGACGGAGGGGAAGCAGCGGGTGCCGAAGACGGACCGGCGGGTGGGGTGCACGGGGTACAGCCGGGCGCCGCCCCGCTCGGCCCAGTCCATGAGCTGCCGCGTGATGCCGGTGTTCGGCCGTCCGTCGGCGTCCGACGCGCCGATGACGGCGACGGCCTCGGGGCGGAAGAACCGGTCCAGGTCCGGTATGTCGGCGTGCAGGGGGCGTCCGCTGACGTCCAGGTCGTCCGCCGTGGCGGCGTGTCCGTGGACGGCGGGTGCCGGGGCTTCGCCGCAGGCCACAACACGCGCGCGGCGGGGGTCGGTGGTGAAGGTGCCGTAAGTCGATCCAAGCATCGGTCCGCCCGCTCCTGTGTGACAGCAACTCCAACTGACGCATAGTCAGATTACTGAACTGACGCTGTGTCAGGAACAGTGCTGCACGAAGTGGGGGCGGCCCTTTAGCAGTACCCGGGGGGCCCGGGGGGTTACTCCCCCTTCGGGGGGTGGGGTTTCGGGAGGGTGTAGTACCGGCCACGGGCGTTTTTGGGGGTGTTGGGGTGTGTGGTGTCTGCTGGCTTGCCTTGGCTGGGCGCGCAGTTCCTCGCGCCCCTTGGGGGCTGTGCGTTCGTCGAGTGTCTGCCGGCTTGTCTTGGCTGAGCGCGCAGTTCCCCGCGCCCCTTGCGGGGCCCGGGCTCGCGCCCCTTGCGGGGCCTGGGCTTGGGGCTTGTCAGCGGGGTGTTGGGTGGGATTTCGTTATGGCCTTTGCGATCTTTTCTGCGTCCAGGGCCATTTCACGCAGCATTCCGCTGATGGGGTTCGTGAAGCCGGTGAAGTAGAGGTCGGGGGCCGACTTCGTGGTGCGGGGGCCGCGGGTCAGCGGGGTGCCCTTTGCGTTCAGTACGCCCAGGTCGCCGAGGAGCGGTTCCAGTGCGCGGCGGTAGCCCGTGGCCGCGATGACCGCCTCGGGGGCGATCCGGGTGCCGTCGGCCAGGACGACCTTGCCGTCCTCGAAGGAGTCGACGGCCGCGACCGGTTCGACCTTGCCCTTGCGCACCGCGTCGATGAGGCCCACGTCCTGGACCGGGATCGCCCCCTGCTTGACGCGCGAGTACAGGCCGGTGGCCGGGCGGGGCAGCCCCTTCGCCGTCAGGTCGGGGACGCTCACCCTGGCGATCGGGCCCGCGAGACGGTCCACGAGCGCGACGGGCAGCCTGCGGCACAGGATGCCCGTGCGCTGCGCGGGCCAGCCCGCGGTGGAGCGGCGGACGATGTGCGGCGCGGTGCGCACCGCGAGGCGGACGCGGGCCGCGCCGCCCGCGGCGAGGTCGACGGCGATCTCGGCGCCGGTGTTGCCGACGCCCACGACCAGGACGTCCTTGCCCTCGTACGGGCTCGGGTCGCGGTAGGCGCTCGCGTGCACGAGTTCGCCCGTGTACGTGTCGCGGCCGGGCCAGTCCGGCAGGTGGGGCGTGTGGTTGTACCCGGTGGCGATCACCACCGCGCTGCCGGTCAACTCCCGCCCGCCGGTGGCGTGCAGCAGCCAGCCGGCGCCGTCGGCCGTACGCTCCAGGCGGGACACCTCGACGCCGGTGACGATCTCCAGCTGGTGGAACTCGGCGTACTTCTCCAGGTAGCGGAGCACGTTGTCACGTGACACCCAGCGACCGAAGGAGCGCGGTATCGCGAGCCCCGGCAGGGCGGAGAGGCGGCGCGTCGTGTGCAGGTGCAGGCGGTCGTAGTGCGAGCGCCAGGAGGCGCCGACCCGGTCGGACTTCTCGAGCACGACCGCGCGTACGCCGCGGGCACGCAGCGCCGCCGCGACGGAGAGCCCGCCGGGTCCACCGCCGACGACGTACACAGGACGGTCTTGCTGTGGCGCTTGTGGGGGAGTGGTGTCGGCCATGAACCTGAGAGTAATCACGCGATCACTTGATGGGGGACGGTCAAGCCCCAAACCGGTTGCGAATTGATCACGGGTATGCGCGGCGCGCCCTTCGTCCGTGGGTTGCGCGCCACGTCGGCGGACCCTGTGCGGCATCCGCCCTCCTGCGTACGCCTCCTACTCGTACACCTCCCTGTGCGCGTTGCTTTGGGTGCGTGTCTTGCGTGTCTTGCGTGTCTTGCGTGTCTTTCGGGTCTTGCGTGTGCGCCGCGCATGCGGTGAACTGACGTACCGTCAGAAGTGGTTGTGGTGTGGCGTCAGGAAACGGGGCCGTCCTTGTGAGTACTTCGAGTTCCGCGAGCCCGCGCTTCGACCTCCCCGAGGCCGACGCCTTCACCCGCCCCTACTGGGACGCGGCGGCCGAAGGTCAGCTGCTGATCCGTAGCTGCGGGCGATGCGGCAAGGCGCACCACTACCCACGCGAGTTCTGCCCCCACTGCTGGAGCGAGGACGTCGCCTGGCAGCGGGCGAGCGGCCACGCCACGCTCTACACCTGGTCAGTGGTGCACCGGAACGACCTGCCGCCGTTCGGCGCCCGCGTCCCGTACGTCGCCGCGGTCGTCGATCTCGCCGAAGGCCCGCGCATGATGACGGAGATCGTCGACTGCGCGGAGGGCGAGCTGCGGATCGGGATGGCGCTGGAGGTGCGGTTCCGGGATGTGGGGGAGGGGACGGTGGTCCCTGTGTTCCGGCCGCGGGCCGCCCCGTAGCCACGGGGGGTGTACTGCCTGCTGCTGCATGCCGCGTAATTCACTTCCGTCGGGCCCGCGGCCAGGGAGATCATGGTCCATGGCCTCCCCAAGTGCGCATGCGGCTGTCTGGCGGTTGACCTCCGACCTCGACGAGTTCCACTCGCGCGCCGCGGCCTTCCTGCACTCGGCGCCCGCCCTGCACACCGCGCTGCTCAGCGTCACCGACATGCTCCGTACGCGTGGGCTGCACGTGTACGGGAAGGAAGACCCCCTCTTCGGAATCCGTGCCGACGGTGACGGCGCCGTGAGCGGTGCCTTTGTGTGGACCCCGCCGCACCTGCCCACCCTCAGCCCGCTCGCCGACGCCGACGCCCACGCGATCGCCGCCGCGGCCGACGAACTCGCCGAAGTGCTCGCCGACGCGGGCCTCGCGCCTGCCGGGGTCGCGGCCGAGAGCGCCACCGCGGCCGCGTTCTCGGCGGCCTGGCAGCGGCGGACGCACGCCACCCCCGTCGTCCACTACGCCCAGCGGTTGTACCGCCTCGGCACCCTCACCCCGCCCGTGCCCGCACCGGCGGGTGGCGCGCGCGTCGCCACCGGCGGCGACCGGGCGCTGCTCGTGCTCTGGCACGGTGAGTTCCACGAGGCCATAGGGGAGAAGCCCGCGATGGACGCCGGCGCATGGGCCGACGCCCGCCTCGCCTACGGGGGCGTCACCCTCTGGGAAGCGCCCGACGGCACGCCCGTCGCCATGGCGGGCAATACCCGCCGGGTCGCGGGCCAGGTCAGGATCGCCCCCGTCTACACCCCGGCCCACCTGCGCGGGCGCGGTTACGCGGGCGCGGTCACCGCCGCCGTGAGCGGCGCCGCGGTCGCGGCGGGCGCGGACGAGGTGCTGCTCTTCACCGACCTCGACAACCCCACGAGCAACGCGCTGTATCAGCGGCTCGGGTTCCGCCCGGTGCGGGACTTCACGCAGTACAGCTTCACCTAGCAGCGCTTCACCCCTGGACGCTCGTGCGGGCCGGGTCCCTCACGGCCACAGCAGCTCCTTGAGCCAGCTTCCGTCCGTCTGCCTGCGGTACCGCAGCCGCACGTGCCTGCGCCGCGCGTCCCCCTGGAAGAACTCGACCTCCACCGGTTCGAGCACGTACAGCGTCCAGCTCGGCGCCGGTGCGTCCGGCTCCGCCTGCGCGTGCTCCCACGCGGCCTGGCTCGCGGCCACCAGGTCCCCGTACGACGGCAGGACCTCGCTCTGCCTGCCGACCAGCGCCGACGCCAGTGCCCCTGGTGAACGACGTGCGAGGTCGGCGCGGCTCGCGGTGGCGCTCGCCGCCGTGACCCGGCCGCGCACCCGGACCTGGCGGCCCTGGACCGGCCAGTAGAACCCGAGCGCGGCCTCCGGGCGCGCGGCGAGCTGGCGGCCCTTGGCGCTGCCCGTGTGCGAGCCGAAGTGCCAGCCGTCGGTGTCCGCGTCGTGCAGCATCAGCGTCCGTACGTCCGGGCGGCCCGACTCGTCCGCCGTGGCCAGCGTCATCGTGTGCGGCTCCACCTGCCCCGCCTCGGCCACGTCCACGAACCACTGCCAGAAGAGAGGCAGCGGGTCGGCGGGGGCGGTCTCCGTTTCGAACGGGGGCAGTTCGGTGTCCCAGACACGGAGGGAGCGGAGGAGGGCGCGGCCGTGGGCGATGTCATCGGGCCTGTCGGTGTCGTCCATCCGGCGAATCTACGGGAGGGCTCGGCGAATCCACGTGAGCGGTCCAAGCCTGGGGCGAGGGCGACCCCCGCAGGACCGCACCCCGCAGCAATCCCCCTACCCCCGCCCCAACACCACCGTCCCCGAAGAGCAGAACCACCCGCCCGTCCCCGAAGCCACCGCCACCTCCGGCAGGCTGCCCCCCGCCTTCCGTACCTGGCGGCCCTCGCCCGCCTCTCCGCGTAGTTGCCGTACGGCCTCCACCAGGAGGAACAGGCCTCGCATGCCCGGGTGTTGGGCGGAGAGACCGCCGCCGTCCGTGTTCGTCGGCAGTTCGCCGTCCCGCAGCAGGCGGCCCTTCTCCACGAACGCGCCCCCCTCACCCTTCGCGCAGAACCCCAGGTCCTCCAGCGTCACCAGCGTCATGTAGGTGAAGGCGTCGTAGATCTGCGCGATGTCCACGTCCTCGGGGCGTACCCCGGCCCGTTCGAAGGCGAGGCGTCCGCTCACCGCCGCCGGGGAGACCGTGAAGTCGTCCCATTCCGACATCGTCGTGTGCGAGACGTGCTCGCCGGCGCCGAGCACCCACACGGGGGCCGAGGCACAGTCGGCCACGTACTCCTCCGCCGCGAGGAGCACCGCGCAGCCGCCGTCGGAACGGATGCAGCAGTGCAGCTTGGTGAACGGGTCCGCGATCATCGGGCCGCCGAGTACCTCGTCGACCGTGATCGGGTCGCGGTACATCGCGTCGGGGTTCGTCGCCGCGTTCGCCCGTGCCTGGACGGCCACCGAGGCGAGCTGTTCGAGCGTCGTGCCGTACTCGTGCATGTGGCGGCGCGCGGCCATCGCGTACTTGGCGATCAGGGAGTGCCCGTACGGGACCTCGAACTGGAGGGGGCCGCGCGCGCCGAAGGACAGGTTCGACGTGCGCCGCCCGGCCTTGATGTCCGCCCTCGCCGTCGAGCCGTAGACGAGGAGCACGGCGTTCGCGCGCCCGGCGGCGATCGCGTCCGCCGCGTGGGCCGCCATGACCTCCCAGGTGGAGCCGCCCACGGAGGTGGAGTCGACCCAGCGCGGCTTCAGGCCCAGATACTCGGCGACCTCGACCGGGGCGAGCGTGCCGAGGCCGGCCGACGCGATGCCGTCGATGACGTCGCGGCCCAGGCCCGAGTCGGCCAGGGCGCGGCGGGCCGCCTGGGCGTGCAGGGCGTAGGGGGTGGCCTCGTCGACGCGACCGCAGTCGGACAGGGATATGCCGACGACGGCCACCTTGCGCGGGCGGGTGGCCGCCGCGCCCGTACCGGCCGACGCCACAGGAGCGCTGTGGGGAAGGGGAGTTGGCATAAATCTGACGGTACATCAGGTGCGCGCTTCGCCGGGAGGTGTTACATGGCGTCGTGGCCCTGTGCATCTGGTCGGCACGGTCTTAGCATGACGGCCCGTCAGATTCGGGTGGCGGGCATGGCCGCCACCCCGGGGAGGAGCCCGCCGATGGACGCCGCCTTCACCGCGGAACAGGAAGAGATCCGCCGCACCCTTCGTGAGCTCGTCACCAAACGCTGCGGCCCGGACGAGGTGAAGGCCGCGGTCCGCACCCCCGCCGGATACGACGCCTCCCTCTGGTCCGCCCTCGCCGAACAGCTCGGCCTGCCCGGCATCGCCGTCCCCGAGTCGTACGGGGGTGTGGGGTGCGGCCCGGCGGAGCTCGCGCTCAGCGGCGAGGAGCTCGGCCGCGCCCTGACCCCCTCGCCCCTCTTCGCCACGGCCGCGCTCGTCGCCCCGCTCCTCCACCGGCTCGGCACCGACGAGCAGCGGTCGCACCTCCTGCCCCGCATCGCCACCGGCGGCCTCACCGCCGCGCTCGCCGTGCCCGGCACCGGACTCGCCACCGCGCTCGGCCTGGTCGGCGACAACGTAGGCGACTGGTCGGGCGGCGGCCGTGCGGGCGGCGTGCAGGCCAAGCTCTCGGACGACGGGGTCTGGCGGCTCTACGGGCAGGCGGAACAGGTGCTGGACGGGCACAGCGCGGGGCTGCTCGTGGTGGCCGCACACACCGGGGGCTTCGCCCGCTCCCGTACGCTCCTCTATCTCGTGCCGGAGGGAGCCGCCGGACTCGTACGGACCCGGCAGACCTCCCTCGACGAGACACGGCCGCAGGCCCGCGTCGAACTGCGGGATGTGGAGGCCGAGTTGCTGGGCGCCGTTGACGATGCCGATGTGCCGGGTGCGCTGGCCGCCGTCGGTGACATCGCCGCGACCGTGCTCGCCGCGGAGGCCGTGGGCGCCGCGGACCGGGCCCTTGAACGGACCGTCGAGTACGTCAAGCAGCGCGAGCAGTTCGGGCGGGCCATCGGCTCCTTCCAGGCGGTCAAGCACCGGCTCGCGGACGTGTACGTCCAGGTACAGGCCGCGCGGTCGGCCGCTTACTACGCGGCCTGGGCCACCGGGACGGGCTCCGGACAGGTGGCGGGGCAGGCCTCCGAGCAGGCCGGGGGCCTCGCGCTCGCGCAGTCGCTCGACGCGCTGCGGACCGCCGCTTCGGAGGCGGTGCAGCTGCACGGCGGCATCGGGTTCACCTGGGAGCACGAGGCGCATCTGTACTTCAAGCGCGCGTCGAGCGACGAACTGCTCTTCGGGCCCGTGCACCGGCTGCGGGCGCGGGCGGCGGAACGGGCCGACCTGTTCCGCGCGGCCACGGCGCCCACCCCCGAAGCGCAGCCGACGGTGGCCGTCTGATGCCGCCCGGAGTCCGCCTGATGCAGAAGGTGTCGTCCACGCGGGCCTTCGCGAAGATCGCCCCGCGCTTCATACCCGCGATGGACCGCACCGTGCACCGCCTCACGCGCGGCAAGGTGCTGCTCAGCGCGAAGATGCTGCCGGGCGTGATCCTGACGGTGCGTGGCGCCAAGAGCGGGGTCCCGCGGCGCACACCCTTGGCCTGTATGCCGGAGGAGTCCGGGAGTTGGATCCTGATCGGCTCCAACTTCGGGCGCCCGGGGCACCCCGCCTGGACCGGCAATCTGCTGGCCGGCCCCGACGCGGACATCAGCTGGCAGGGCAAGGACATCCCGGTACGGGCACGGCTGTTGAGGGGTGAGGAGCGGGAGAAGGCTTGGGAGGCGGCGCTGACCTTCTGGCCGCCGTATGCCACGTATCAATCCCGGGTGGAGCGGGAGATCCGCTTGTTCCGCCTGGAGAGGCGCGGTTGATGCCGCGATGCCCGGCAGGGACCACAGCGGCGGACCACAAAAGTGATCCGCCGCTGAGGCTGACAGGACAAAAGGACGGGAGCCCCGCAGGGGCTACTTCGTCGGCTTCTTGCCTGTGACGCCCAGATGCACCAACAGGGCGAGATTGGGCTTCAGTTCGGCCTGCTTGACGCCCCAGCTCTGGAAGCCCCGCTGGTGCGAGGCGACCGCGGCGAGCATGGCCACCAGGGAGCCGGCCATCGCCGCCGGGCTGACGTCCTTGTCGACCTTGCCCTTGGCCTGGAGCTCCTTGACCGTGTCCGTAAGGGAGTTGTTGACCGAGTTCAGGATCTTCATGCGGATCTTGTAGAAGCGCTTGTCGCCCTCCGCGGCGCCCAGATCGACGACCCGGAGGATCGCGTCGTTCTTGCGCCAGAAGTCGAGGAAGCCGTCGACCAGCTCCTGTGCGGTCTGCCACCCCGCCTTGCCGACCCAGGAGCGGCCGTCGAGGAGCTGGGTCAACTCCGCTCCCTCGGCCGCCATTTGCTCGGCGATCTCAAGGACGGCGCCTTCCACGTCGGGGAAGTACTGATAGAAGGTCGCGGGTGAAGTCCCCGCCTTCCGGGCGACGTCGATGACTTTGACGTCCCGGTAGGGCGAGGAGCTGAGCATCTCGCTGAGGCAGTCGAGCAGCTTCTGACGCGTCGCCTGACCTCGCCGACCGGCCACGCGGCCGTCGACGGTACGTACCTGTCCTGTCATGCCGTCAGCTTACCGAGGGGTGATCGGAGCGCGATTCGGCCGAGTGCAAATGGGGTTGGGGGCCGTATCGAGGGGCGTATTTCGCTCGATTTCACGCGCCGGTGGTGAGCCGTACGTGAATAGTTCGTGTGTTCGAATCAAGTTTCGCTCACATATCTCCTTCTTCTTGCGTCTTCTTTGTCCCACAACACCCCGATCCCGCCCCGGGTTCGCAACCACCGCCCCGGACAGGAAGAATCAGGGTGCGTGCCGCCGTAGCGGCTCGGTGGTGAGACGCTGCACGGGGCCGCCCATACGGCGCCCGCGTACGGGGAGGTGGCAGGGCAAGTGGTGGATCAGCTGACGCAGCACGATCCGAGGCGGATCGGCCCGTTCGAGGTGCTCGGCAGGCTCGGAGCCGGTGGCATGGGCCTTGTCTACCTCGCGCGCTCCGCGTCAGGGCGGCGCGTGGCGATCAAGACGGTCAGGACCGAGCTCGCCGAGGACCAGCTGTTCCGCGTCCGCTTCACGCGCGAGGTCGAGGCGGCACGGGCCGTTTCCGGTTTCTACACGGCCGCCGTCGTGGACGCCGACCCGCGCGCGGCCGTGCCGTGGCTGGCCACCGCCTACGTGCCCGCTCCCTCGCTCGAGGAAATAGTGAATGAGCACGGTCCGCTGCCCACCCAGGCCGTGCGCTGGCTCGCGGCCGGCGTCGCCGAGGCCCTGGAGTCCATCCACGGCGCGGGACTCGTCCACCGCGACCTCAAGCCGTCGAACGTCCTCGTGGTGGAGGACGGCCCGCGCGTGATCGACTTCGGTATCGCGTCCGGCGTCTCCAACACCCGCCTGACCATGACGAACGTCGCCGTGGGCACACCCGCGTACATGTCGCCCGAGCAGGCCAAGGACTCCCGCAGCGTCACCGGCGCCAGCGACGTCTTCTCGCTCGGCTCGATGCTCGTCTTCGCCGCCACCGGCCACGCGCCCTTCCACGGGGCGAACCCCGTGGAGACCGTCTTCATGCTGCTCCGCGAAGGCCCCGACCTGGAGGGACTCCCGGACGAGCTGCGTCCGCTCATCGAGACGTGCATGCAGATGGAGGCGGCGCTGCGGCCCAGCCCCGCCGACCTCCAGGCCCAGCTCGCGCCGCACCTCTTCGCCTCGGAGAGCGAGGACGGCGACAGCGGCACCGCGTCCGCGTGGCTGCCGGAGCGGGCCGTCGCCCTGATCGAGGCCCGCAGGGGAGGCCGTCCGCCCGCGCGGGCCGCGCTCGCCTCCTCCGGCAGGAGCGGTGGCCGCGGTGGCGCACCCGCCGTCGCGCCGCCCCCTCCGCAGCACGCGCCGCCGGTACCGCCGACGCAGCCGCCACCCTTCGGGGGTGTGCCGGACGCCGGTCCCGTCCACCTGGCCGGGGCGAAGGTGCCGATCGGTCCCGGCCCGCGGGTGGCCGACGCACGGGCCGCCGTCGGCTCGATGCCCGCCGACAACGGCCTCGCCGCCTCGTGGTCGCGGTCCAAGGCCGCGGCGAACGGCACCGACCCCGTGGTGCCCGCCCCCACCGCCGCGCCGGACGCGGGGGCCGCGTGGCGGCCGTGGCGCTTCCGGATGTCCAACGACGTGTGGGGTACGCCCGCCGTCGCGGGGAACCTCGTGTACGTCACGTCCTTCGAGGTGCACGCCCTGGACGTCGGCACGGGCCGGCGCAGCTTCAAGACGCGGGACGTCGCCTGGTCCATGGGCGTCGCCGACGGCCGTATCCACGCCTCCGACGGCCCCACGCTCTACGCCCTCGACGGCTCCGACGGCACCGACCTGTGGCGCCTGAACACCGACGCCTGGGTGTACTCCCTCCAGGCCGACCGGGGCACCGTCGTCACCGGGACGCGCGGCGGCGGCGTACAGGCCTGGGAGGCCGCGAGCGGCCAGAAGCTCTGGGAGATCACCGGGGCGCAGACCGACTTCGAGACCCCCGAGGCGGGACCCGTCGTCCACGACGGCACGGTCTACGTCTGGAAGGACGCGCGCCTGCGCGCCCTGGAGGCCCGCACCGGCGACGAGCGCTGGTCGTACCCCATCGGCGACGCGGCCTCCTGCGGCGGCGTCCCGGTGCGGCTCGCGCCCGCCCAGGACGGGTACGTGTACGTCTCCGCGGGCTCGCGGGTCCTCGCGATCGACGTGGCAGGGGGGCATGTCCGCTGGCACTTCGAGGCGCCCGCCGCGTTCCTGTGTCCGCCCACGTTCGCGCCGGGGCCCGCGGTCACCGGCGGCGGCGTGTACCTCGCGGACTACCTCGGCACGGTGTACGCCCTCGACGCCACGGACGGCCGTGACCGGTGGCGCATCGCCACGGAGTCCCGGGCGTCGATCGAGCCCGTCCTGGTCGCCGACGGCCATGTCCACGTGGGCAGCGGCAAGGGGCTCTACACGCTTGACGCGGTCACGGGCACGCCGAAGTGGCGGTTCCAGGCCGGCGGCGAGGTCGTCGGCACGCCCGTCGTGGCCGACCGGCGCATCCACTTCGGCTCGACGGACCACCTCCTCTACACGCTGAAGGCGGACGACGGCCGCCTGCGCTGGAAGCTGGCCACGGGCGGCGAGATCACCGGGGCGCCGGTGGTGCGGGATGGCGTCGTGTACGCGTGCAGCAAGGATCGGTGCGTGTACGCGTTGGACGCGGAGCGGGGGACGGGCACGGCTCGGTCCTAGCGGCCCGGGTGCCTGTCTCTTGGTGCGGGCCGTGTCCGGGCCGTGTCCGGCCTGCGCCGCCGCTGCGCGACGGATCTTTCCCGCCCACCCACCCGATTACCCCGCGTCGAGCCACCGGGCGCAGAACACGCCTCGTGACGGCCGTCGTACCAGCTTCGGAAGGGGCTCCGGACGGCGGCCGTCCACTCGTGACGTTACGCCGAGTGCGTGAACCGCGCGAGGCGGTTGGTTGCTGCGCTCACCTGATACGGAAGCCGCTGCCGCGCCCCGTGAAGAGACCCGCCTGTCGCTCCGGGGGCAGATTGCCGAGCGCGATGAGGTGCGGGGCCTGGGACAGGGCCTGGGTGCGGGCGGCCTCCTTCGCTGCCCAGAGGGCTCGTACCGTGCCCTGGACCGGCTCGGTCGGGTACGTGGCGATGACCTCCGCGGCGCGGGCGGCCGCCGCCAACAGGTCGGCGGCCGGGGTTAGTTCGGAGACCAGGCCGATCTCGTACGCCCTCCGCGCGGAGACCCGCTCGGCCGTACCCATCAGCGACATCCTGGCCACCTCGCCGAGCGGCATGCGCTGCGCCATGAGGATCGCCTCGTACGCGCTGACCATGCCGTACGTGGTGTGCGGGTCGAAGAACGTGGCGTGCTCGGCGGCGATGACGAACTCCGCCTCGCCCAGAAGGTAGAAGGCCCCGCCGCACGCCATGCCGTTGACGGCGGCGATGACCGGCTTCCACAGGTCGTTCGCCTTGGGGCCGACGGAGAGCAGCGGATCGTCCATCGAGTAGGGGGAGCCGGGCTGCGGGACATCCGTGTCGCGGTCGATGCCCGTGCAGAACGCCTTCTCCCCGGCCCCGGTGAGCACGAGCGCCCGCACGGTGTCGTCGAAGCGGAACTCGCGCCAGGCGGTGGCCAGTTGCTCCGCCGTCTCCGTGTCGATGGCGTTGTGCCGGGCCGGGCGGTCGAGGGTGACGACCGCTACGCCCGTGTCCTTGTCGATCGCCGTACGCAGGCTCATGGCCGCTCCAGGAGCCAGCGGGGCATCGCGATCCCGTTCACGTCGGTGAACGCGACCTGCACCTTCGCTCCGATACGGATTCGCTCGGGGTCCACGGAGTTCAGCGGTGCGTCCGGGGCGGTGACGAGATTGCCGACCAGGCGGATGCGGGGGTCGTCGGCCAGCTCGACGATGATCGCGTTGTACGGGGCGTGTTCCGCGTACGCGGGGAGCAGGGGCGGGTGCGGGCGGACGTAGGACCAGATGCGGCCGCGTCCGCTCATGCGGCGCCACTCGCTCTCGAAGGACTGGCAGTGGGGGCAGCAGGGCCTTGGCGGCCACCGGAGCTCCCCGCAGCTGGGGTTGGCGCAGGCCTGGATCCGCAGTTCGCCCTGGGCGGCGTACTGCCAGAAGGGGGCGCCGTCTTTGTCGATCGTGGGGGACAGGAGGGGCTCGGTGGTCTCGGTGATCGCGTCTGCCATGTCGTCGTCCTTGTCCGGCTGCGGGTTCGTCTTGGTTGCTCGCGCAGTTCCCCGCGCCCCTACGGGGCCCGCAGAAGTACCGCCGATGTCGGTACGCCCTCGCCCGCCGTCACCAAGCACGTGGCCGCGTTCGGCACCTGCGCCGTGCTCGTGCCCCGTAGCTGCTTCACGCCCTCGTTGATGAGGTTGAAGCCGTGGACGTAGGCCTCGCTCAGGCCGCCGCCCCCGGTGTTGATCGGCAGCCGGCCCCCGCTCTCCAGCGCGCCGCCCTCCGTGAACGCGCCGCCCTCGCCGCGTCCGCAGAAGCCGTAGCCCTCCAGGGACAGCGGGATCAGGGGGGTGAACGCGTCGTAGATCTGGGCCACGTCCACGTCCTGCGGAGCGAAGTCCGCCTGCTTCCAGAGGTGGCGGGCCGCCGTCCACGCGGGGCCCGTCAGCGGGTCGTCGTTCCAGTAGTTGACCATCCCGTGGTGCTGGGCCGGCAGCCCCTGGGCGACGGAGTGGACGTACACGGGCTTCTGGCGGCAGTCCCGCGCCCGTTCGGCCGACACGATCACGCACGCCAACGCGCCGTCCGTCTCCAGGCAGTTGTCGAAGAGGCACAGTGGCTCGCTGATCCAGCGGGACGACATGTACATCTCGCGGGTGAGCGGACGTTCGTACATCATCGCCGCCGGGTTCTGGTTCGCCCGGTTCCTGCACGCGAGGGCGACGTTGAAGAGGTGGTCGCGGGTCGCCCCGTACTCGTGCATGTAGCGGCGCGCCAGCATCCCGATCTCGTCCGCCGGGCGGAGCAGGCCGAAGGGGCGTGTCCACTGGCCGGGGGTGGGGAGTTGGACCGCCGTGTTCTTCCAGGGGCGCGGCCCGCTGCCGCGCTTGCGCGAGCGCCAGGCGATGCCGACGCTCGCCTGGCCGGTGGCGACGGCGGCCGCGAGGTGGGCGATGGTCGCGCAGGAACCGCCGCCCCCGTAGCCGACCTTGCTGAAGAAGGTCACGTCGCCCGCGCCGATGGCCTTGGCGACCTCGACCTCGTCCGTCTCCTCCATCGTGTACGAGGCGAAGGCGTCGACCTCGGAGGGGGCGATGCCCGCGTCGTCGAGCGCTGCGACGATCGCCCGGCAGGCCAACGTCTTCTCGTCCTCGGGCAGTTGTTTCGCGAACGCGGTCTGCCCGATCCCGACTATCGCTGTAGCGTCTTTGAGTGAAGCCATGGGCAACGACACCTCCGCGAGTGGCGAGGCCCAGGGCTTCGCCATACGTCGTCCCGACTGCTGACAGCGCGTCAGGTTACAGCTAATCTGACGGATAGTCAGCTACTGCGGCGGAGGGGCTTGCGATGCGCGGCGACCTGGAGTGGGGCAGCATCCCGGGACTGGTCCGGGCGGCAGCCGAGCGGTACGGGGACCGGGAAGCGGTCGTCGAGGGCCGCACCCGCGTCTCGTACGCGGAGCTCGGCCGGCGCGTGGAGCGAGCCGCCGCCGCGTGCATGGCGAGCGGGGTCAACTCCGGTGACCGCGTGGCCGTCTGGGCGCCGAACACCCTGGACTGGATCGTCTCCGCGCTCGGCGCGGTGTCGGCGGGCGCGGTCCTCGTCCCCCTCAACACCCGCTTCAAGGGCGCCGAGGCGGCCTACGTACTGCAACGCAGCCGCGCGAAGCTGCTCTTCGTGACGGGCACGTTCCTCGGCACGTCGTACGTCGCCTCGCTGCGGCGCGCCACGGCGGAGGGGCCGGGGGAGGGGCCGCTGCCGGGACTCCCGCGCCTGGAGCAGGTGGTCGTCCTCGCCGACGACGCCCCGCAGGACTTCCGCACCTGGAAGGAGTTCCTGGCCGGCGGTGACGGGGTGAGCGGTGCGGAGGTGCGGGCCAGGGCGGCGAGCATCGACAGCTCGTCCCCCTCGGACATCGTCTACACCTCGGGCACGACCGGCCGCCCCAAGGGCGCGGTCATCACCCACGCCCAGAGTCTGCGCTGCTACGGCATCTGGAGCGAGCTCGCGGGCCTGCGGGAAGGCGACCGCTACCTCATCGTCAATCCCTTCTTCCACACCTTCGGCTACAAGGCGGGGATCATCGCCTGCCTGATGCGCGGCGCGACGATGATCCCGCAGCCGGTCTTCAACGTGGACACGGTCCTCGCGAACGTGGCGGCGGAACGGATCTCGGTGCTCCCCGGCCCGCCCACCCTCCACCAGTCCCTCCTCGACCACCCCGCCCGCGACCAGCACGACCTGTCGGCCCTGCGCCTGGTGGTGACGGGCGCGGCGGTGGTCCCGCTGCGACTGGTCGAGCGGCTGCGCGCCGAGCTGCACATCGCCACGGTCCTGACGGCGTACGGCCTCTCCGAGGCGAGCGGCATCGTCACGATGTGCCGCCAGGGAGACGCGGCCCAGGTCATCGCCTCCACCTCGGGCCGGGCGATCCCGGACACGGAGGTACGGGTGGTGAGCCCCGGCGGCGACGAGCTCGCCCCTGGCCACCCCGGCGAGGTCCTCGTACGCGGACACAACGTCATGCAGGGCTACTTCGAGGACCCGGCGGAGACGAAGAAGACCCTCACGCCGGACGGCTGGCTGCGGACGGGCGATGTCGGGGTCCTCGACGAGGACGGAAACCTCCGCATCACGGACCGCATCAAGGACATGTTCATCGTCGGCGGGTTCAACGCCTACCCCGCGGAGATAGAGCAACTCATCGGCGTGCACCCGCAGGTGGCGGACGTGGCGGTGATCGGCGTACCGGACCCGCGCCTCGGCGAGGTCGGCAAGGCGTACGTGGTCCGGCGCGCGGGAGCGGTCCTCACGGCGGACGACCTGATCGCCTGGTCACGCCGCGAGATGGCGAACTACAAGGTCCCCAGGGAGATCGAGTTCGTGACGGAGCTGCCGAGGAACGCGAGCGGCAAGGTCGTCAAGCACGAACTGCGCTGCCGACGCCCCTAGTTGCTCCCTTCCTGGCCGGCGGCGCTGCGCTCGGCCGCACTGCGCTCGGCCGCGCTGCGCTCGACGCAGAATTCGTTGCCCTCCAGGTCGCTGAGGGTCACCCAGCCGCGCCCGTCGGGCCGCCGGTGGTCGCCCACGACCTTGGCGCCGAGCGCGAGGAGCCGCTCGACCTCTTCGTCGCGGGTGCGGTCCTGCGGCTGGAGGTCCACATGCAGGCGGTTCTTGACGGTCTTGGTGTCGGGCACGGTCACGAACAGCACGGCGATGCCGTCGGCGGTGACCAGGGCTTCGGGGTCCCCCGGGAAGTCGTCGTCGGCGATCTTCCCGCCGAGTACTTCGGCCCAGAAGGTGCCCTGTCGGTAGGCGTCGGAACAGTCAAAGGTGAGGTGGCGCACGAGAGAGGCCATGCGCCGCACTATCGGCGAGGTACGCGTCGGCTGTCCAACGATTTTCGGGGCCCACTGGGGGGCGGTGCTGGTAGTGGGTCTTGAACGTCGGTTCTGAACGAGCGTTCTGAACGGACGTTCAACTCTGCTGTACGGTGGACCCATGGGACACCGGGAACAGCTGATGGTCGGCGCCAAGCGATGCCTTCAGGAGCGGGGGTACGCGCGGACGACCTCGCGGGACATCGCCGCAGCCGCGAACAACGCCCCCGTGGGGACGATCAACTACCACTACGGCTCCAAGGAGGCCCTGCTCAACGCCGCACTCCTGGAGACCCTCATGGAGTGGGGCACGGCGATCGTTGCCGTGCCACCGGACGCGCGGGCCCCCGAGCCCCTGGAGCGGATGTGGGCCCGGATCATCGGCTCCGCGGCCACGGACCGGCCCATGCTGGTCGCGAGCACGGAAGCCTTCGCCCAGGCCGAGCGCGCCCCCGAGATCCGCGAGCAGATCGCAGCCGCGTACGAGCGCGCGCGCCCCGAGATGGCCGCCCATCTGCACGGCATCGACGCCGCCGACGACCCGGACACGGCCCGCGCGGTCGGCTCGGTGCACATGGCCCTCGTCGCGGGCCTGACCCAGCAGTGGCTCATCGACCCGGACCACGCCCCGTCCGCGCACGACGTGGCCGCCGGCCTGCGCGTCATCACCCGACGGCTCGAAGAGGAAGCCGATTCCGCCCCGACCGCCGCCGACTGAACACCGGAGTGGAAGTGCCGAAGCCCTTCACCCACCTGCACGTCCACACCCAGTACTCGCTCCTCGACGGTGCCGCGCGGCTCACGGACATGTTCGACGCCTGCAACGAGATGGGCATGACGCATGTCGCCATGTCCGACCACGGCAATCTGCACGGGGCGTACGACTTCTTCCACTCGGCCCAGGACGCGGGCGTGACGCCGATCGTCGGCATCGAGGCGTACGTCGCCCCCGGGTCCCGCCGCGACAAGCGGAAGGTCAGGTGGGGTCAGCCGCACCAGAAGCGCGATGACGTGTCGGGTTCGGGTGGTTACACGCACAAGACGATCTGGGCGGCGAACAGCACCGGCCTGCACAATCTCTTCCGGCTCTCCTCGGACGCGTATGCCGAGGGGTGGCTGCAGAAGTGGCCGCGTATGGACAAGGAGACGATCTCCCAGTGGTCGGAGGGCCTCATCGCCTCCACCGGCTGCCCCTCCGGAGAGCTCCAGACCCGGCTGCGCCTCGGCCAGTACGAGGAGGCCCGCAAGGCGGCGGGTGAGTACCAGGACATCTTCGGCAAGGACCGCTATTTCCTGGAGCTGATGGACCATGGCATCGAGATCGAACGCCGGGTCCGCGACGGTCTTCTGGAGATCGGCAAGGAGCTGGGAATCCCGCCGCTGGTGACGAACGACTCGCATTACACGTACGCGCACGAGTCCGTCGCGCACGACGCCCTGCTCTGCATTCAGACGGGCAAGAACCTGTCGGACCCGGACCGCTTCCGCTTCGACGGCACCGGCTACTACCTGAAGTCCACGGACGAGATGTACGCCATCGACTCCTCGGACGCCTGGCAGGAGGGCTGCCGTAACACGCTCCTGGTGGCCGAGCAGATCGACACCACCGGCATGTTCGAGAAGCGCGACCTCATGCCGAGGTTCGCCGTTCCGGACGGCTATACGGAGATCAGCTGGTTCCGGGAGGAGGTCGCCGCGGGAATGCGGCGGCGTTTCCCCGCGGGGGTGGGTGAGGAGTACGCGCGGCAGGCCGAGTACGAGATGGACATCATCATCCAGATGGGTTTCCCGGGGTACTTCCTCGTGGTCGCCGACTTCATCATGTGGGCCAAGAACAACGGCATCGCGGTCGGCCCGGGGCGCGGTTCTGCGGCCGGTTCCCTCGTCTCGTACGCCATGGGCATCACCGACCTCGACCCCATCACGCACGGCCTGATCTTCGAGCGTTTCCTCAACCCCGAGCGGGTTTCGATGCCGGACGTCGACATCGACTTCGACGAGCGCAGGCGCGTCGAGGTGATCCGGTACGTGACCGAGAAGTACGGCGCCGACAAGGTCGCCATGATCGGCACGTACGGAAAGATCAAGGCGAAGAACGCCATCAAGGACTCCGCGCGCGTGCTCGGATATCCGTACGCGATGGGTGACCGCCTCACCAAGGCGATGCCACCGGACGCGGGTGGAAAGGGAATCGAGCTCGCGGGCATCACGGATCCCAAGCACCCGCGCTACGGCGAGGCGGGCGAGATCCGGGGGATGTACGAGAACGAGCCGGACGTGAAGAAGGTCATCGACACCGCGAAGGGTGTGGAGGGCCTGGTCCGGCAGATGGGCGTGCACGCCGCCGGTGTCATCATGTCCAGCGAGACGATCACCGACCATGTGCCGGTGTGGGTGCGGCACAGCGATGGCGTGACGATCACGCAGTGGGACTACCCCCAGTGCGAGTCGCTCGGCCTGCTCAAGATGGACTTCCTGGGCCTGCGAAACCTCACCATCATGGACGACGCCGTCAAGATGGTGGCGGCGAACAAGGGCATCGACCTCGACCTGCTCTCCATTCCCCTCGCGGACCGCCGCACCTTCGAACTCTTCGGGCGCGGCGACACATTGGGCGTTTTCCAGTTCGACGGTGGCCCGATGCGTTCGTTGATGCGGCTGATGAAACCGGACGAGTTCGAGGACATCACGGCCGTCACCGCGCTCTACCGCCCCGGCCCGATGGGCATGAACACGCACACGAATTACGCGCTGCGGAAGAACGCCCAGCAGGAGATCACCCCCATTCACCCGGAGGTGGAGGAGGCCCTGCGGGACGTGCTCGGCCTGACGTACGGCCTTGTCGTCTACCAGGAGCAGGTACAGAAGGCGGCCCAGGTGCTCGCGGGCTACACGCTGGGACAGGCCGATCTGCTGCGCCGCGCGATGGGCAAGAAGAAAAAGGAGGTCCTGGGCAAGGAGTTCGTGCCGTTCCGGGACGGATGCAGGGAGCGCGGATACAGCGACGAAGCCGTTCAGGCGGTCTGGGACGTCCTGGTCCCCTTCGCGGGTTACGCGTTCAACAAGGCGCATGCCGCGGCGTACGCGCTGGTCTCGTACTGGACGGCGTACCTGAAGGCGAACCATCCGGCGGAGTACATGGCCGCGGTGCTGACCTCCGTCCGTGACGACAAGGACAAGTCGGCGGTCTATCTGAACGAGTGCCGCCGCATGGGGATCAGGGTCCTGCCGCCGAATGTGAACGCGTCGGTGGCGAACTTCGCGGCGCGTGGCGACGACGTCATTCTCTTCGGGCTCACGGCGGTACGGAACGTCGGAACGAACGTGGTCGATGCGATCGTCAAATGCCGGGAGTCGAAGGGAAAGTACGAATCCTTCCCGGACTACCTGCAGAAGGTGGACGCGACCGCGTGCAACAAGCGGACCACCGAGTCCCTCATCAAGGCGGGCGCTTTCGACGAGATGGGGCACACGCGCAAGGGCCTTGCAGCGTGCTACGAGCCGTTGATCGACAACGCCGTGCAGGTGAAGAGAAAGGAGGCGGAGGGGCAGTTCGACCTCTTCGGGGGTGAGGCCGGGCGGGAGAGTGAGGGTGAGGGGGCCGTGCTGGGCGTCGGGGCTGATGTGGAGTTCGGGTCCGACGAGTGGGAGAAGACGTATCTCCTCGCCCAGGAGCGGGAGATGCTCGGCCTCTACGTCTCCGATCACCTCCTGTTCGGCATCGAGCACGTCCTGTCCGCCAGGGCCGACGCGGCGATCGCGAGTCTGACCGGCGGCGAGCACGCGGACGGTGCGGTGGTGACCATCGGGGGCATCATCTCGGGGCTGCAGCGCAAGGTGACCAGACAGGGCAACGCGTGGGCGGTCGCCACGGTGGAGGATCTGGCGGGCTCGCTGGAGTGCATGTTCTTTCCGGCGACGTATCAGCTGCTGTCCGCCCAACTGGTGGAGGACACCGTGGTGTTCGTGAAGGGACGGCTCGACAAACGCGAGGACGTCCCGCGTCTGGTGGGGATGGAGCTCTCCGTACCGGACCTCTCGCAGGCGGCCGTGGACGCGCCCGTCGTCCTCGACATGCACGAGCCGCAGGTGACCCCACGGACGATCGGCCGGCTGAAGGACATCCTCCGCTCGCACCCGGGCCCCACGGAGGTGCGACTGCGGGTGCGGGGGAGGGAGCGGACGACGGTGTACCGCCTCGGGTTCCGGGTCAGGGTCAGTCCGGAGTTCTGGGCGGACCTCAAGGCGGCGGTGGCGGTGGTGGTGGCGCGCGGCTGAGCCATTTGGTGACCCGGCAAAGTTCCTCGCGGGCGGGGGAGGGGTGGGCCCAGGATCATGACGTCATAGGTCCGAACGTCGTGCGTCCGACGTACGCGCTGATCTGATCCGGGAGGATCCATGCCGCACCCCGCGCAGCACCACCGACTGGTGGACGTCCCCGGTGGCCGGATCCACCTGGTGGAGCAGGGGGCGGGCCCGCTCGTCCTTCTCGTGCACGGCTTCCCCGAGTCCTGGTACTCCTGGCGCCACCAGCTCCCGGTGCTCGCCGAGGCGGGCTTCCGCGCGGTGGCGATCGACGTGCGCGGCTACGGGCGCTCGTCGAAGCCGTGGGAGGTGGACGCGTACGGGATGCTGGCGCACGTCGCGGACAACGTCGGAGTGGTACGCGCGCTGGGGGCGGGGGTGGGTGCGGGCTCGGGTGCGGGGACGGGTGCGGGGACGGCGACGATCGTGGGGCACGACTGGGGCTCGACGATCGCTGCGAACTCGGCGCTGCTCAGGCCGGACGTGTTCACGGCGGTGGGTCTGCTGAGCGTCCCGTACGCGCCGAGGAACGGCTTCCGGCCGACCGACGCCTTCGCTCGGATCGGCGGTGAGGACGAGGAGTTCTACGTCAGCTACTTCCAGGAGCGGGGGCGGGCGGAGGCGGAGATCGAGCCGGATGTGCGGGGCTGGCTCGCGGGGTTCTACGCGAGC
The DNA here is from genome assembly GCF_040730185.1 of Streptomyces sp. Je 1-332. Classification (NCBI taxonomy): domain Bacteria; kingdom Bacillati; phylum Actinomycetota; class Actinomycetes; order Kitasatosporales; family Streptomycetaceae; genus Streptomyces; species Streptomyces sp. Je 1-332. Next base: position 3,557,014 of record NZ_CP160402.1, on the reverse strand, counting down.
CTGTCGGCCGACACGATGCCGTCACCCGATGACGGGAGCCCGCACTTCGTACGCCGGGGCGGAAAGATGTCCGACCGCTTCGTGGCGGGAGAGGCGGTAGAGGCAGGGCGGCTGCCCTCCTGGCTGACGGAGGCCGATCTGGACGTCTACGCGGCCGAGTTCGAGCGCAGCGGCCTGACGGGCGCGCTGAACCGCTACCGCAACGTCGACCGCGACTGGGAGGACCTGGCCGCCTGGGACGGCGCCCCCGTCGTCCAGCCCTCGCTCTTCATCGGCGGCGACCAGGACGCGTCGACGACGTGGCTGGCCGACGCGATCAAGGCGTACCCGCAGACCCTGCCCGGCCTGGTCTCCTCGCACATCCTCGACGGCTGCGGGCACTGGGTGCAGCAGGAACGGGCGTACGAGGTGAACCGCATCCTGGTGGACTGGCTGAGGTCGGTCCACGACGACGACGGGGCATGAGCGGCCTGACGCGGCCCTACCGGACCCGGTCCGCTACGGCACGGGCTGCGACCGGAACTTCTCCACCAGGGCGGCGGGGGCCTTCTGCGGGGAGCCGGCGTCGTACGGCGGCTGGGGGTCGTACTCGATGAGGAGCTGCACGGTCTGTGCGTGCTCGTCGCCCGCGATCTTCCCGGCGAGCGTGAGGCCCATGTCGATCCCGGCGGAGACGCCCGCGCCGGTGACGTACTTCCCGTCGAAGACGACGCGCTGCCCGGTCGACGCGACCCCGAACTGCTCGATCTGCTCGAGCGCGAGCCAGTGGGACGTGGCCCGGCGGCCCTTGAGGAGGCCGGCGGCGGCGAGGATGAGCGACCCGGTGCAGACGGAGGTGGTCCAGGTGGTGGTGGCGTCGACGCGACGAAGCCACTGGAGGACGGCCTCGTTCTCGAGATCGGGCTCCGGACTTCCCGGTACGACGACGATGTCCGGGCTGCTCACCTCGGCGAGGGACTTGGTGGCGACGAGGGAGAGGGCGCGGGTGTCATCGAGCACGGGCCCGGCCTCTTCGGCGACGAAGACGACTTCGGCACCGGGAAGCCCGGCGAGGGTCTGGAAGGGGCCTATCGCGTCGAGGACGGTGAACTTGTCGTAGAGGAGGATCGCGATCTGCATGGGGTCGGGGTCCCTTCCCGGAGGCGACGTCGAGGGCGACACGACGTCGAGGGCGACAACGGAGGCGGTAGGTGCGGGAAGGCGTGCGGCCCGCGGGTCCGAGTCTTGTGCCGCGCCCCGATGTCCGCAATGTGTCCGCCCTGACGACCACCCCACCTTTCCTGCCACCGGGTTGTCCCCAGGGAGGGGGCGGGCCCGGCAGACCCGGCGGACCGGAGGCCACGCCTGGCGACCCCGGACACGCGTCGACCGCGGTGGCTCCCCCTCCGCGCCACCGCGGTCGAATCCCCGTGCAAGAAGGTCTAGTTCACGGGCTCGCTGCCCGCGTGGTTGTCCTGCGTGGTGATCTTCGCGGGCTCGCTGCCCGCGTGGTTGTCCTGCGTGGTGATGTCCGCGGGCTCGCTGCCCGCGTGGTTGTCCTGCGTGGTGGGGTCGTCGGTCTTCTTCTTGGCGTCGCTCATGGATTGAACTCCCCTGTTGGTAGAGCTGACTCTGGAAACAAGGCCCGCCCGGCAGCTCCCCCGAGGGCCGCCGGACGGGCGTCGTAGAGCCGGACACCATATCGGTCCGGCTCTCCGCCAAGCCGTCTGCCCCCCGAAGCGACGGTTCGACATGTAAGAGAGTGCCGGGTGTCGATAAACGATTGATGAACGGGGGCCGCAGTCCCCTAGGCGGCCGCCACGGGCGCGAGGAGCTGTCGTACCTCGTCCGCCTCCGCGGCATCGGACTGGAGGTAGATCGCGAGCGCTTCCGTCCAGCAGGCTTTCGCCCTGTCCGCCTGGCCGAGTTCCGCCAGGGACCGGCCCAGGGTCGTCAGAACGTTGCCGCGCATCCAGTCGCCGCCGATGCAGCGAAGGGCCAGTGCCTGCTCTGCGTGCTGTGCGGCCTGCGCGGGGCGGCCGGCGGCGAGGTGGGCTTCGGCGATCCTGAAGTGAGTGGTTCCTTCCCAGAGGCGCTGGCGGTTCTCGGTGAAGATGGTGAGCGCCTCCGACAGTTCGTCGAGAGCCTCGGAGTGGCGGTCCGCGCGGGTCAGCGCGATGCCCAGAGCGAAGCGGCCGTTGGCCAGGCGCAGCGTCAGCCCCATGTTGTCGTAGATGGCGATGCCTTGCCGGGCGAGCTCGACAGCGCTGGTCGTACGCCCCATGGCGACGTGAATCCGGGAGAGGTTGCACAGGGCGCTGGCCTCACCGACCTGGTTGCCGATCGCGCGGAAGTTGTCGATCGCCTGCTGGAGATACCGCTCGCCGTCCGCATGGCGGTTCTGGTAGATGGCGATGATCCCGCGGTCGTTCGAGGCCCAGCAGATGGGAACTGTGTCCCCCGCCCTTTCGGCGAGAAGCGTGGCGAGCCGTGCTTCGTCGTCCGCCGCGTTGAAGCGCCCCGAGACCAGCAGGACATTCGTCAGCGTCGTACGGGCGCGTCCCTCCGCCCGTTCGTCACCGGCGGCGTTGGCGGCATCGCGGACCGCTGCCGCCGTCGTCTCGTACTGGTGCGAGTTGGCGCCCGACTCGGCGAGGTCCTTTGCGGCCCAGAGGAGGTCGACGGCCCGTCTCAGCATGCTTCCGTCGCTCGCGGACTGACGTACACAGGCGAGCAGGCTGTCGGCTTCGGCGTACAGCCAGTCGAGAGCGGTGGCACCCTCGGAGAACCGCAGCCCCGCGTAGTCCGTACGCTCCAGGTGGTCCACCAGCCGGTCTCCCGGTCGCTCCAGTGCGTAGACCCCAGTGGCGGTGGCCAGATAGAAGTCCAGCAACCGCGAGGTGGCCGATTCCCGCTCTCCCGGCGGCAGTTCCCGTTCCGCGCACGCACGCGCGTAGAGGCGGACCAGGTCGTGGTACCGGTAGCGGCCCGGCGCTGCTGATTCCACCAGGGAGGTGTCGACCAAGGACTCCAGCAAGTCCTCCGTCTCCTCCACCGGCAGGTCCAGGACCGCGGCCGCCGCGGCCAGGGAGAGGTCCGGGCCGTCCGCCAGGCCCAGGATGCGGAACGCCCTCGCCTGCGCCGGCTCCAGTTGGCCGTAGCCCAGTTCGAAGGTGGCCTTGACCGCCAGGTCGCCCGCCTGGAGCTCGTCCAGGCGGCGCCGCTCGTCCGCCAGCTTGGCCGCGAGGGTCGAGACCGTCCAGGTGCGGCGCGCCGCCAGGCGTGAGGCGGCGATGCGGATCGCCAGGGGGAGGAAGCCGCAGGCCGCGACCACGTCCAGCGCGGCCTCGCGCTCGGACTGGACTCTTTCCTCGCCCACGATCCGCGTGAAGAGGAGCAGTGCTTCCTCCGGGGACATGACGTCCAGGTCCACCAAGTGGGCCCCGGCGAGATCCACCATCCGGATCCGGCTCGTCACCAGGGCCGCGCAGCCCTCCATGCCGGGCAGCAGGGGGCGTACCTGGGCCGCGTCCCGCGCGTTGTCCAGGACCACGAGCACCCTGCGGCCGTCGAGGACCGACCTGTAGAGCGCCGCCCGCTCCTCCAGGGAGTCCGGGATGGCGGAGTCCGCTGTTCCCAGGGCTCGCAGGAACGCGCCGAGGACCGTCTCCGGCTCGGCCGCCCTCGCGCCCGCTCCCTGGAGGTCCACGTACAGCTGTCCGTCGGGGAAGTACGTCCGCGCCACGTGCGCCACGTGGACCGCGAGGGTCGTCTTGCCCACGCCTCCGATACCCGCCAGCGCCGAGACCGCCATCACCCGGCCCTCCGCCGCCGAGAGGATGTCGCTCAGTTCGGATACGAAGGATGCGCGGCCGGTGAAGTCGGGGACTGTGGCCGGGAGTTGGGCCGGGCGTACGGCCGCCGCAGCCGGTTCCGGAGTCGCCGCCGAGGGTTCCGCGAGGGCCGGGTCCGCCTGGAGTATGCGCTGCTGGAGTTCCTTCAGACCCGGGCGCGGGTCCACGCCCAGCTCGTCGTCGAGCAGGCGGCGCGTGTCCGCGTACACCGCGAGGGCCTCGGCCTGGCGCCCGCTGCGGTACAGCGCCAGCATCAGGAGCTCGCGCAGGCGCTCGCGCAACGGGTGCGCCGCGGTCAGCGCCGTCAGTTCCGAGACCGCCTCCGCGTGGCAGCCGACCTCCAGGTCCATGTCCAGGCGGGATTCCAGGAGCTGCAGGCGCCACTCCTCCAGGCGGGTGCGTTCCGTTTCCGCGTACGGGCCCGGGACGTTGGCCAGGGGTTCGCCGTCCCAGAGGCTCAGCGCCTTGTTCAGCAGGGAGCGGGCCTGGCAGAGGTCGGCCACCGAGCGTGCCTTCTCGGCCTCCGTCGACAGGTCTTCCGCGAGCGCCAGGTCGAGCGCGCCGTCGGCCACCGCGATCGCGTACCCGCCCGACTCGCTGACCAGGACCCCGGCGGGGAGCACCTTGCGCAGCCGCGACGCGTACGTACGGACCGCGGCCAGGGCCTGCGACGGCGGGTCCTCGCCCCAGAGCGCGTCGATCAGTTCGTGTGACGTGGCCGTGCGGCCGTCCCGCAGCAGGAGAGCCGCGAGCAGGGCGCGCTGCTGCGGAGAGCCCATGGACAGCTGCTCGGTGCCGTGCCACGCGCGTACGGGACCGAGCACGCTGAAGTGCGGTCTCACTCCCTCGGGGGCGTTCCCCGGGGCCGGACGCCGTTGGTCCGGTACTCGCGGTACACCGTCCATCGCTCCCCCTGCTGCCCTTCCGTGCCCGGCCGTCACCGTGCTTGGTCGTGCGCGCGGGTCTGCCCTGCCCGCGATTGTCACCCTTTGCCTGGTTCCGTTCGCCACCTGGCTCTTGCTCCCCGCCAGTTTGCCTTGTTGACGGCGGATGCGTCAGCTGTGCGAGACGGCTCTCACAGGGTCCACGCACTCGGGGACGGGGATGACCGGCGCACGAACGGCCGGTGGATGGCGGACGGATGGCCGACAAGTGGCCGACGGGGAGCTGACGGGTCGTCAGATGAGCGCTACCGTGGAGCGCATGGAGACCACTGAGACCCCGCCGACGTTCCCGAGGATCATCTCGGTGGACGACCACACCGTTGAGCCCGCCCACGTCTGGCGTGACCGGCTCCCCTCGAAGTACCAGGACCGCGGGCCGCGCATCGTCCGGGCCCCCTTGAAGTCAATGAGCTTCCTGGGCGGGAAGTTCGCCCCGGTGATGGGGGCGAAGGGGGACGACGGACCCATAGGCGACTGGTGGATCTACGAGGACCTGCACCGGCCCCTCACCCGCCTCGACACCTCGGTCGGATACGACAGGGACGAGATCAAGCTCGAAGTCATCACCTACGAGCAGATGCGGCCGGGGTCCTTCAGCGTGCCGGACCGGCTGGCCGACATGGACGTCAACCACGTCCAGTCCGCCCTCTGCTTCCCCACCTTCCCCCGCTTCTGCGGGCAGACGTTCACCGAGGCCAAGGACCGCGAACTCGGCCTGCTCGGCGTGCGCGCGTACAACGACTGGATGGTGGAGGAGTGGTGCGGCCCCGAGGCGCACGGCCGCCTCATACCGCTCACCCTCATTCCGCTCTGGGACGCCGAGCTGGCAGCCGCCGAGGTCCGCCGCAACGCCGCCCGCGGCGTGCGCGCCGTCGCGTTCTCCGAGATCCCGCCCCACCTGGGACTGCCCTCCATCCACACGGACGAGTGGGACCCCTTCCTGCGGGCCTGCGACGAGACAGGCACCGTCATCGCCATGCACATCGGGTCGAGCAGCAAGATGCCGAGCACGTCCGCGGACGCGCCGCCCGCCGTGGGTTCCACCATCACCTTCGCCAACTGCTGCTTCTCGATGGTCGACTGGCTGATGAGCGGCAAGTTCGAGCGCTTCCCGAACCTCAGGATCATGTACGCGGAAGGGCAGATCGGGTGGATCCCGTACATCCTGGAGCGCGCGGACGTGGTGTGGGAGGAGAACCGCGGCTGGGGCGGGGTCGCCGACAAGGTGCACCGGCCGCCGTCCGAGCTCTTCACCGAGCATGTCTACGGGTGCTTCTTCGATGACGCCTTCGGGCTGAAGAACCTCGACGCGATCGGCGTGGGGAACGTGCTGTACGAGACGGACTACCCGCACTCCGACTCGACCTGGCCCAAGTCCCGTGAGGTGGGGGAGTCGCAGATGGGCCACCTCGCGCCGGACGTGGTCGACCGGATCGTACGTGGCAACGCGATCGATCTGCTCGGGCTCACGAGCGACGGGCTGTGGGCGGGGCCCGGGGCGTAGCGGAGAGCGGGCGCGGGGGCGAGGTCGGGAACGGGGAGTCCGCGGGGCGGCGGGCTTCCCGTTCCGGCCTGCCCGGCCGGGCGGTCGCCACCCTGCTTCGGAGGAGCGAGTCGCCCGCCCCCCTTCGGAGGAGTGGCCCCGCACCTCTTGCCTGACGATGCGTCAGCTACCACGATGAGTGCCGTCGCCGTATATGACGTACCGTCAGATCAAGGTGAGGGGCTGGATTCCCATGGCTGCCAACGCGCCGGCGCACATCTTCCCGCAAGGGCGACTGGTCTACGGGATGCAGCTCCCGATCCAGTCCCAGAGCGTCATGTACGCCGAGGCGTGGGAGGCGGAGGCCACCGCCGACGACCTCGCCGAGATCGCCCGCACCGCCGACCGCAGCGGCTTCGCGTACATCGCGAGCTGCGACCACGTGGCGATACCCCGGCGGCTCGCGGACACCATGAGCACCGTCTGGTACGACCCGGTGGCCACCCTTTCCTTCCTCGCCGGGATCACCGAGAACGTACGGCTGATGAGCCACGTCGCCGTCGTCGGGCTCCGGCATCCACTCGTCACCGCCAAGCAGTACGCCACCCTCGACCGGCTCAGCGGCGGGCGGCTGATCCTGGGGGTCGGGGCAGGTCATGTGCAGGAGGAGTTCGACGCGGTGGGCGCCGACTTCGAGCGGCGCGGGCCAGTCCTCGACGAGACCATCGACGCGCTGAAGGCCTCGCTCGGGCCCGAGGAGTACCCCGAACACCACGGCGAGACCTACGACTTCAGTGGGCTCGGCCAGCAGCCGCGGCCCGCGCAGCCCCGCGTGCCCATCTGGGTGGGGGGTTCATCGCCTGCCGCCGTCCGCAGGGCCGCCGTGCGCGGTGACGGCTGGCTGCCGCAGGGCGACCCGCGCGACGAACTGCCCGCGCAGATCGCCCGGCTCAAGCGGCTGAGGGAGGAGGCGGGGATCGCGGAGCCGGTCGTCGTGGGCGCCATCGCCGAGCCGCTGTACGTGGGGGAGCCCACCTGGTCCCTCGGGCGGCGCACGCTCAGCGGGAAGCCGGACGCTCTCGCCGAGTCGCTGCGGGCGTACGGCGCGATGGGCGTCCAGCAGATCCAGGTGCGGTTCCGCTCGCGTAGCCGTACCGAACTCACCGACCAGATGGCGGCGTTCGCCGCCGAAGTCGCTCCGCACCTCAACTGACAGCTCCACCCGGCTCATTCAAGGAGACAGGCATGGGCAAGCTGGACGGACGTGTCGTCATCGTCACCGGTGCGGCGCGCGGGCAGGGAGAGCAGGAGGCGCGGCTCTTCGCCGCCGAGGGGGCGAAGGTCGTCATCGGCGACGTCCTCGACGACCAGGGCGAGGCCCTCGCCAAGGAACTCGGCGGCGACGTGGCCAAGTACGTGCACCTCGACGTCGGCCAGGAAGCCGACTGGGCCACGGCGGTCGGCGCTGCCAAGGACGCCTTCGGGAAGATCGACGGGCTCGTCAACAACGCCGGGATCCTGCGCTTCAACGAGCTCGTCAGCACCCCGCTCGAAGAGTTCGAGCAGATCATCCGGGTCAACCAGATCGGCTGCTTCCTCGGCATCCGCAACGTCGCACCCGAGATCGGGGCGGCCGGCGGCGGGACCATCGTGAACACCGCCTCGTACACGGCGATGACCGGGATGGCGTACGTCGGCGCGTACGCCGCGACCAAGCACGCCATCCTCGGGCTCACCCGTGTCGCCGCGTTGGAGCTCGCCGCGCAGAACATCCGCGTCAACGCCGTATGTCCCGGAGCCGTCGACACCCCGATGACCAACCCGGCGCAGCTCGACCCGACCGCCGACCCCACCGAGGCGCGCGAAGCCGTCGCCGAGCTCTACAAGAAGCTCGTGCCGCTCGGGCGCATCGGCAGGCCCGATGAGGTGGCCGCGCTCGCGCTCTTCCTCACCGGGGGCGACTCGGCGTACATCACCGGGCAGCCGTTCGTGATCGACGGTGGGTGGCTCGCGGGGGTCAGCATCGTGTGACCGGAGCTTGGTCTGACGTCACGTCAGTAAGGCCGCCCGCGGGTATTGACGGTCATCGCGGCCGGTGGAACAGTCGACGCAACCCAATCTGACGGTTCGTCAGAAACTCGTAACTCGAAGATACTCACGAGGATGGTGAACCTCTGTGGAATTCGGTCTCTTTGTACAGGGATACGTGCCCGCCGAGCGGGCCAAGGTCGACCCCGAAGCAGAGCACAAGGCGCTCATCGAGGAGACCGAGTACGTCATCCAGGCCGACAAGTCCGGCTTCAAGTACGCCTGGGCGTCCGAGCACCACTTCCTGGAGGAGTACTCACACCTCTCCGCCAACGACGTCTTCCTCGGTTATCTCGCCCACGCCACCGACCGCATCCACCTGGGCTCCGGGATCTTCAACCCGCTCGCCCCGGTGAACCACCCGGTCAAGGTCGCCGAGAAGGTCGCCATGCTCGACCATCTCTCCGAAGGCCGCTTCGAGTTCGGGTCGGGGCGCGGCGCCGGGTCGCACGAGATACTCGGCTTCATGCCGGGCATCACCGACATGAACCACACCAAGGAACTCTGGGAAGAGACCATCGCCGAGTTCCCCAAGATGTGGCTCCAGGACGAGTACGTCGGCTTCCAGGGCAAACACTGGTCGCTGCCGCCCCGCAAGGTCCTGCCCAAGCCGTACGGGAAGTCGCACCCGGCGATGTGGTACGCCGCCGGGTCCCCGCCCTCGTACGCGATGGCCGGCAAGAAGGGGCTCGGGGTCCTTGGCTTCAGCGTGCAGAAGGTCTCCGACATGGAGTGGGTCCTGGAGTCGTACAAGACGGCCGTGAAGAACGCCGAGCCGGTCGGTGACTTCGTCAACGACAACGTCATGGTGACCTCGACGGCGATCTGCGCGGAAACGCACAAGAAGGCCGTCGAGATCGCCGTCAGCGGCGGGCTCAACTACCTGCAGTCGCTGTTGTTCCGGTACCACGACACGTTCCCGCGGCCGGAGGGCATTCCCGAGTGGCCCGAGCTGCTCCCCGAGTACACCGAGGAGATCATCGAGCTGCTGATCGCCGAGGAGCTGATGATCTGCGGCGACCCGGACGAGGTGCTCACGCAGTGCAAGCGGTGGGAGCAGGCGGGGGCGGATCAGCTCAGCTTCGGTCTTCCGATCGGGATCTCGCCCGAGGACACGAAGAACACGATCAAGTTGATCGGTGAGCACGTCATTCCGAAGATCGATACGGATCCTGTGCATCGGACGTCGCGCTTCCGTCAGGCGGGGGCTTCCTGAACCCCCCCTCCAGCTGCCCCGGCCTTCCCTTCCCGGACGGAGGCCGGGGCACCCTCTGCGCCCTTCGGGCGTGTCCTCAAGCGCCGGACGGGCTTCTCCCGCCCACCCACCCGTTCTGGACGGGTCGAATCCGCACCGAAAAACCACCGATCAAGGGGGCTGTCCACCGTCATGCTCGACCACCTCATCAAAGGCGCCACCGTCGTCGACGGGACCGGCGCCCCCGCGTACATCGCCGATGTCGGTATCCGGGGCGGGCGCATCGCCGTCATAGCCGAGCCGGGGACCACGGTCGAAGAGGCCCGGTCCAGCGAGGACGCCCAGGGACGCGTCCTCGCCCCCGGCTTCGTCGACCCGCACACGCACTACGACGCCCAGCTCTTCTGGGACCCCTACGCCACCCCGTCCCTGAACCACGGTGTCACCACCGTCGCGGGCGGCAACTGCGGTTTCACCCTCGCGCCGTTGAACCCCGCGCGTCCCGAGGACGCCGACTACACGCGGCGGATGATGTCCAAGGTCGAGGGCATGTCCCTGGTGGCCCTCGAAGAGGGTGCGCCTTGGTCATGGAGTTCGTTCGGCGAGTATCTGGATGCTCTGGAGGGGCGCGTCGCCGTCAACGCGGGCTTCATGGTGGGGCATTGCGCACTGCGGCGCTACGTCATGGGCGCGGACGCCGTGGGCGGGCAGCCCTCGCCCGAGCAGATGGAGGAGATGCTGCGGCTCTTCCACGACGCCATGGACGCCGGCGCCTGGGGTCTTTCCACCACGCAGTCGTCCACGCACTCGGACGGCGACGGGCAGCCGGTGGCATCCCGCCACGCGAAGCCCGACGAGCTGCTGGCGCTCAGCCGGGCCGTCGCCGAGCACGAGGGCACCCAGCTCGAAGCCATCGTCGCGGGCTGTCTGGATCAGTTCAGCGACGACGAGATCGATCTGTTCGTGGAGATGAGCGCCGCCGCCGGGCGGCCCCTGAACTGGAACGTCCTCACCATCGACGCCGCCGTGCCCGAGCGCGTCCCGCGCCAGCTGGTCGCCAGCGAGCGCGCCCGTAAGTCCGGGGGCCGGATCGTGGCACTGACGATGCCGATCCTCACCCCCATGAACATGTCGCTCGGCACCTTCTGCGCCCTGAACCTGATCCCGGGGTGGGGAGACGTGCTCGGCCTGCCCGTTCCCGAGCGGATCGCGAAACTGCGCGACCCGGAGGTCCGTGGCGAGATGCTGCGGCGCGCCGACAGCAAGGAGGCCGGGGTCTTCCGGCGGCTCACGCACTTCGACCGGTACGTCATCGGGGACACGTACTCCAGGGAGAACGAAGGCCTCACCGGCCGCGTCGTCGGCGACATCGCCGCCGAGCGCGGCCAGGAGGCGTTCCAGTGCCTCGTCGAGATCTGCGCCAACGACGACCTGCGTACGGTCCTGTGGCCGATGCCCTCCGACAACGACCCCGGCTCGTGGGCCCTGCGCCAGGAGACCTGGCAGCACGAGGACGTCATGCTGGGCGGTTCCGACGCGGGCGCGCACCTGGACCGGATGTGCGGCGCCCCGTACACGACCCGGTTCATCGGGGACTGCCTGCGGGGCCGCAAGCTGCTCGGCCTGGAGCAGGCGGTGAAGATGCTCACCGACGATCCCGCGCAGCTGTTCGGGCTGCGGGAGCGGGGCCGTATCGAGGAGGGCTTCCACGCCGACCTCGTCCTGTTCGACCCCGAGCGCATCGACGCGGGCAAGGCCACGCTGGTGCACGACCTGCCCGGCGACAGCCCGCGTCTCGACTCCAAGGCCATCGGCGTCAACGCCGTGTGGGTCAACGGGGTCGAGGCCATCCGCGAGGACCGCGTGACGGGCGCGACGCCCGGCACGGTGCTTCGTTCGGGGCGGGACACCAGGACGGTGAGCACCAAGTGAGCGGCCAACTCGCAGACGGGCAACGGCTGTTCATCGGCGGGGAGTGGGTCGAGCCGACCGCCGGGCACTACGAGGTGATCAACCCCGCGACGGAGGACGTGGTCGGCCTCGCCCCCGAGGCGAGCCGCGAGCAGGTGCACGCGGCGGCCGGCGCCGCCCGCGAGGCCTTCGCCACCTGGTCGCGTACGACGCCGGAGGAGCGGGCCACGGTCCTGGACCGCGCCGCGTCGATCATGCAGCGCGACATGGGCCCGTACGCGGAACTCGCGCAGGCCGAGAGCGGGGCGACGACCGGCACGGCGCGTGGCATGCAGGTCGCGGTGTCGGTGGCGCGCTTCAAGCGGTACGCGAAGGGCGCCCTGGAACCGGTGGAGGCAGGCCTGCCGCCGCAGATCAACGAGGCGGGACCGATGGGGAAGGCGGGCGTCGTGGGGGCGCTCACTGTCCGTCAGCCGGTGGGGGTCGTCACCTGCATCACCTCGTACAACAACCCGTGGGCGAATCCCGCGGGCAAGGTCGCGCCCGCCCTGGCCATGGGCAACACGGTCCTCGTCAAGCCCGCCCCGCAGGATCCGCTGTCGGTGTACCGGATGGCGGCGGCGCTGGAGGAGGCCGGGGCGCCGCCCGGTGTGGTGAACGTGGTGAGCGGCGCGCGCCCCGGGGTGGGCGAGGCGGCCGTGGACTCCCCGGACGTCGACATGGTGAGCTTCACCGGCTCGACGTCGGTGGGGCAGCGCATCGCCGAGGTGTGCGGCCGCGACATGAAACGCCAGCTGATGGAGCTCGGCGGCAAGGGCGCGGCGCTCGTCTTCGAGGACGCGGACCCGGACTCGGCGGTGGCGGGCATCGGGACCACGTTCTCCTTCTACAGCGGCCAGATCTGCACGGCCCCGACGCGGGTGATCGCGCACCGTGCCGTCTACGACGCCCTGATCGAGAAGCTGCGGGGCTACATCGGCTTCATGAAGGTCGGGGACCCGCGGGAGAAGGGGACGATCGTCGGCCCGGTGATCTCGGCCGCGCACCGGGACCGCATCGAGTCGTACGTGGAACTGGGGCGGAAGGAGGGCGCGCGGGTCGTCGCGGGCGGCGAGCGCCCTGCCTCGTTCGAGAAGGGCTTCTACGTCGCCCCCACGCTGCTCGCGGACTGCACGAACGACATGCGGGTGGTCCGGGAGGAGATCTTCGGGCCGGTCGTGGTGGTGGTCCCCTTCGAGGACGAGGAGGAGGGCATCGCGCTCGCCAACGACAGCGACTACGGCCTCCTCGACTACGTCTGGTCGGGCGACGTGGCCCGCGCCTTCCGGGTCGCGCGGCGGCTGCGCGCGGGCGGGGTCGGCGTGAACACCATCGGCCGGAACATGGAGGCGCCGTTCGGCGGGTTCAAGAGGAGCGGGGTGGGCCGGGACGTGGGGTCGTACGCGCTGCACGCGTACAGCGAGCTGCAGTCGATCGTGTGGCCGGGGTGATGCGGCGCCCGGGTGATGCGGCACACGGGGGGATGTGACCCGGTCGATGTCCGTTATGTGGAACGCGGGAAGACGCTCGGGAAAATTTTGAAACGGGCAAAACGGACAGTGCTGCGGTTCTCGCATACCGGACGGTCTGGCTTTTGCCTGGCAATGAGCAACCGTTCCGGTTGAGCGATCAAGCAATCAATGGCGTCTGTCCCGATTCGCCCATCGATTGCAAGACGCCAGATGCGGATCTCGACCCTCCGTATGTGGAAACCGCAGCCCTTAACGTCCTGTTCATGACCCAGTTGGACGTACGGCCCCAGGCCGGAGACACGGTAAACGGCGCCCCCGACGGGGGCGTACGCGCCAAAGGGCTCGGCGGTAACTCCGTCGGCCTCATGGGCAGCGCCGTCATCGGCATCTCGACCGTCGCCCCCGTCTATTGCCTGACGTCGACCCTCGGCTCCACGGCCGGTGAGGTCGGCCTCGCCATGCCCGCGGTCTTCCTCGCGGGCTTCCTGCCGATGCTCCTGGTGGCCTTCGCCTACCGCGAGCTCAACAAGGCCATGCCGGACTGCGGCACGTCCTTCACCTGGACGGTCAAGGCCTTCGGCCCGCGGATCGGCTGGATGTGCGGCTGGGGCCTGGTCATCGCCACGATCATCGTCCTGTCGAACCTCGCAGGGGTGGCGACCTCATACTTCTGGCTCCTGGCCGGCGAGATCACGAGCAGTGACTCGGTGGCGGCCCTCGACGACAACAAGGCCGTCCACATCCTCACGTGCCTGGGCCTCATCGCCGCGGCGACCGCGATCAGCTATCGCGGGATGACGGCCACGAAGGGCGTGCAGTACGCGCTGGTGGGCTTGCAGCTGGTGGTGCTCGCGCTCTTCGTCGTGATGGCCCTCGGCAAGGCCCGCAGCGGTGACATCGCCGGTTCCATGGACTTCTCCTGGTCCTGGCTGAACCCGTTCTCCGTCCAGTCCTTCGGCGCCTTCACGGCCGGCCTCTCCCTGTCGATCTTCATGTTCTGGGGATGGGACGCGTGTCTGACCGCCAATGAGGAGACCACCGGCAGCGAGAAGACCCCGGGCCGCGCGGCGCTCATCTCGATGGTCGTCCTGATCGGCTCCTACCTCGCCACCGGCATCGCGGCCCAGATGGCCGTCGGTTCCGGCGACAAGGGCCTCGGCCTCGCCAACCCGGACACCTCCGACAACGTCTTCGCCGCGCTCGCCGGGCCCATCATGGGCAACGGCCTTGGCATCCTGCTCTTCGTCGCGGTCCTCGCGTCGGCCGCCGCGAGCCTGCAGACCACGTTCATCCCGGTGGCGCGCACGGTCCTCGCCATGTCGACGTACGAGGCGCTTCCCGCCTCCTACGCGCGCGTGCACCCCCGGTTCAAGACCCCGGGCCGCGCGACGGTCGTCGCGGGCGTCGCGACCGGCGTCTTCTACACGGTCATGACGCTGGTCTCCGAGCACGTCCTGGTCGACACGATCTACGCCCTCGGCCTCATGATCTGCTTCTACTACGCGCTGACGGCCTTCGCCTGCGCGTGGTACTTCCGCCGCGCACTGTTCTCCTCCGTACGCGACTTCGCCTTCAAGGGCTTCTTCCCGGTGTTCGGCGGCATCCTGCTGACCGCGGTCTTCGTCAAGACGCTCGTGGACATGTGGAACCCCGCCTACGGCAGCGGCTCCTCCGTCTTCGGTGTCGGCTCGGTCTTCGTGATCGGCGTGGGCCTGCTGCTGGTCGGCGTGGTGATCATGCTGGTGATGGGCCGCAAGAGCCCCGCGTTCTTCCGGGGCGAGGTCCTGAAGCGGGACACTCCGGCGCTGGTCGTCGCGGACTGACGCTCAGCGCCCGAGGAGGCTGTGCAGCGACGCCTTCAGGCCGGTGATGAAGGCGTCGCGGTGTTCCTGGGGGATGAGGTCCAGGGACAGGTAGGGGTTGAGGTCCTCCAGCTCGACCAGGAGCAGGTCCCCTGAGCGCGTGCGGCAGGCGTCGACGCGCTGGATGCCGTGGTCGATGGTGTTCCAGTCGATGAACCGCTGGGCGAAGGCCAGGTCGGCGGGGGTCGGGGTGTAGAGCTCCAGGGCCCAGCGCTTGTCCGGGTGCGGTGCGTGGAGTGCGTACTGGAACGTGGCGTCGACGAAGTAGAACGACAACTCGTACGCGAAGTCGATGCGTGGCTGGATGAGGAGCGTGCCGTCGGCCTTGGTGGCGGCGTGGGTCTCCAGCTCGGCCCGGGTCAGGAACTCCAGGCCTATCGAGTCCGCGCCCTGCTTGGGCTTGATGACGTACTCCGCCGTGGCCGGGAGCTTCCCCACGTCCGCCAGGCGGTCGACCGTCGGGATCACCGGGTGGCCCTGCGCCGTCAGGTCGACGAGGTACTGCTTGCCCGCCATGTCCGCGCTGCCGGTCAGCTGGTTGTACACGCGGGTTTCCGAGGCGAGCGCCTGGGTGCGGAAGGCGTCGAAGGCCGCCTGGTAGTTCAGGACCGGGCCGCTGTTGCGGATCAGCACCGCGTCGAAGGAGTCCATCAGCGCCGCCGCGTCCAGCGGGTGGCACAGCGCCGTGTCGAAGTCCTCGCGGAGGCGGGAGGCGAGCGCGATGTCCTCGTCGCAGTACCGGCGGCCCCGCGCCTCGTAGGCGAGGTCGGTGACGAGCAGGACGCGGGGCCGCCTGGGCTCAGGGGACGGCGGGGTGGACGGCATGGGGGCTCTCCTGGGGCAGCGGGGGCAGCGGGGGCGGCGGCTTCGGATCTTCGACCCTATGAAGGTCGCCCTGGCCCCGCCCCGCCGCCCCCGAAGTGACTAGCTCCGGCCCAGGAACACCGGGTTCGTGAACGCCCGCAGCGGGCCCGGGAGCCCCGTCGTCACCGGGGCGTGGCGGACCTCGGCCCGTACGTAGGCGGCGTACGACGGCGTGGTGCGCCACTCCGCCGTGCCGGTCCCGGAGGCGGGCAGCGCGGGGCCGGTGAAGAGCACGCCCTGGTCCGTGACGAAGCGGATCGTGCAGCCGGGGGCGCCCGTGACGTCCAGGCGGACCGTCACCGGGGCGTCCTGCTCGACGTGGAGGCGTTCGCCGATGCCCGCCTGCTTGCCCCTGCCGCCGGTGGCGGTGAACTCGAGCGTGACGTCCTTGGTCTCGGCGACGTAGCTGCGGCCCGCCCGGATGCCCGCCTGGATCGCCTCGCGGGACAGGTCGTCCGCGAGGACCACCGTCTGCGGGGTGCCGATGGGGTCGGGGTCGCGGTGGGCGTCGCTGTTGCCCATGGCCGGGATCCAGCGCCCCCGGCCCCGGACCGAGGCGACCAGGGTGCTGTCCCAGTCGGCGAGGGCGATCTCGTCGTCCGGGGTGTAGGGGCCGTTCCACGCCTCGATCACGTCCGCTTCCCCGAAGCCGAACTTCCAGTTGCAGCCGATGCAGGTGGCGTGCGGGTGGGCGGGGACGACGAGGCCGCCCGCGTCACGGATCTCGCGGGCGTACTTGCCGAAGCGGTTGTCGCGTGCGCGGTAGCGCCAGTCGATGAACGTGCCGGGGTCGGTGCCGAGGGCGACCACGTGGCCGTTGCGCGTGGTGACCTCCTCGCCCAGCATCACGAGGAGGTCGTCGCCCGCGGCTTCGGCCCAATGGGCGTGCGCGGAGTGCGTGTTGTGCTCGGAGGAGTTGATGAAGTCGAGGCCGGCCGCGCGCGCGAGGGCGGCGATCTCCGCCGGGGTGCGCCTGCCGTCCGAGTGCCAGGAGTGCAGATGGCAGTCGCCGCGGTACCAGGCCCGGCCCCGGCCCTTCGCCCGCTCCGGCGGGTAGGCGGGCTTCGGCGTCCTGCCGGGCGCCCCGTACTTGAGGGTGATCGTGACCTCGTAGGGCAGGCCCTGCGGTGCGACGGTGTAGGGGCCGAGTGCGATGTTCCAGGTGCCCGCCTTGACCGGGCCCGGGATGTAGCCGGGCGTGGCCTCGTCGGCGCGGATGAAGAACTCCGTGCGCGCGCCGCCCGACCAGCCGCGGAAGCCCTTGCCGCCGAGTGCGGTGCCGCGCTGGTCGAAGATGCCGATGTCCAGGGCGTTGCCCTGGGTGCCCGCCGGGACGGTGACCTTCTCGTAGGTGTACGCGACGTGGATCTCCCGTACGCCGTCGGGTACTTCGACCGGCAGGTACACGAAGTCGGGCGATCCGGTGGGCAGCGTGCCGCGCACCACCTTGGTCTCGTCGCCGCTTTTGGGGTCACGCCCTGCTGCGCTCGCGAAGCTCACGGTGTTCAACGTAAGCGCGGCGGCGGCTCCCGTCACGAGCAGACCGCGTCGGTTCAGCGGTGTGTTGGCGGGTCTGGTCCCGTGGTGTTCGTCCTCGCACATGTGTCGGCTCCCCAGGGTGTCGGAAGGGACTGCAGGGCAACCCTGGTATTCAGCCGTGAACTCTGCGGCAAGGGAAGGCAATTGACAGACTTCTGCGGGGTGTCGGGCGAGGGCGCCGGTCCGCCGCTCTCAGACGCCGCGGCGGGCCCTGCGGGTGCGGCGCAGGACGAGCAGGACGATGAGGAGGGGGACGAGTACGAGGGCGGCGATGATGACGCCCTCGACCAGCCCGAGCGACCCGCCCTTCCCCTTCCCCTTCTTCTTTTTCCGGGGCTTGGGCTTCGACTCGTCCGCGCCGGGAGCGGCCGGCGCCGCCGCCGGGGCGGAAGCCGCAGCTGACGTGGAGAGCGCTGCCGACGTGGAGGCGGTTGCTGACGTGGAGGCCGCTGCGGTCCGTGGCGGGGCCGCGTACGCGCCGGCGGAGGCGGTCCCGCCAAGGAGCGCACCGAGCAGCAGCAGTACGGTCGCGAAGCGAAGTCGCATGACGGAACCCTAGGGGAAGCGCGGCCCCGCGCCTAGGCGCTAGCGCCCGCCGCTCGAAGCGCCGCGGCCGTCTCCTGGTGTGAGCCGTGGGTCGCCCAGTACAGCGGGGTGTTGCCCGTGCCGTGGTCCTCGCGGAGGTTCGGGTCCGCGCCGTGCGCGAGGAGTTCACGGACGGCGTCGGTGTGGCCCCAGCACGCGGCCCCGCACAGGGGCGTGCCCTGGTCGCCGTGGCCGCTCTCGGAGTCGGGGTCCGCGCCTGCCGCCAGGAGTGCCCGGACGGCGGGCGCCGCGCCGTGGACGGAAGCGCCGTACAGCGGTGTCGTGCCGTCGGCGTCGGCGGCCTTGGGGTCCGCGCCCGCGCGCAGCAGCGCTCTCACTTCGGTGGTGCGGCCCTCCTGGGCCGCCAGGACCAGCTTGGCCGACATCTTCTTGCGGCGCCTTCGGCTCATGAGGGCAGGGTAATTCGGCGGGCGCGTGAGGCGGTCGGATTTTTCCCTCCGCCGGGCGGCGGAGGCGTACGGGCCACGATCCGCCCGTACGGCGATGTGGCGGCCCGGTGCCCGCGGCCAGCATGGCTGCCATGCCACTGAAGCTGACCGCACTGCCCGACGTCCCCCGGTGGGCCGCGCTCGCCGCCCACGCCGTGCCCCTGGCCACCCTGCCCTCCGGGCTGTGGCGGGTCGCGCTCGTCGCCGGGCTTCCGATGGCGGACATGCCCGTCGAAGGCTGGGGCGAGACGCTCTACGTCCTGGGCCTCAGCGTCGTCTCCGAATGCCTCGCCCTGTTGACGCTCGGCCTGGTGCGGGGGTGGGGCGAGGTCGTGCCGGGGTGGGTACCGCTGATCGGCGGCCGCCGGGTGCGGCCGCTGGCCGCGGTGGTCCCGGCGCTGCTCGGAGCCGCCGGCCTCTTCTTGATCACGGGCTGGTTCGTCTACGCCGCATACGCGGATCTGGGCCCCGGAGTAACGGACAACGCCATCCGGCAGACGATCCTCGTCGCCTGCTACGCGCCCCTGCTCCTATGGGCGCCACTGCTGATCGCGGTGACGGTCGCGTACTACCGACGACGGACGAGAGGAGCGGGCCCGGCATGGACTCCTGTGTCGGTGGCGGCTAGTAAGTGAGGCCCGTCGCTCTTGGATCCGGAGGCCACCACATGCGAGTTGCCGCCACCCTTTACCTCACCGACCAAACCATCACCCCGATCCGCCTGGCCCAGGAGCTGGAGCTGCGAGGGTTCGCGGGGGTCTATCTGCCCGAGCACTCCCATATCCCCGTGTCCCGCGAGACCCCGTACCCCGGCGGTGAACTCCCGCCCGAGTGCGCCCGCATGCTCAACCCCTTCGTCGCCCTCGCGCAGGCCGCCGCCGTCACGGAGCGGCTCGGGCTCGGCACGAACATCACGCTCGTCGGGCAGCACGACCCGATCGACCTGGCCAAGCAGATCGCGACCCTCGACCACCTCTCCGGCGGCCGTTTCACCCTCGGTATCGGCTACGGCTGGAACAAGGAAGAGGCCGCCGACCACGGCGTCGAGTGGCGCACCCGGCGCGCGCTCGTGCGGGACCGGATGGCTGTCATGCGGGCCCTGTGGGCGGAGGAACCCACCTCGTACGAGGGGGAGTTCGCGCGTGTGCGGGCCAGCGATGCCCTGCCGAAGCCCAGGCGTGCGCCGCGCCCGCGGCCTGGAGGCCCTCTGCACGGCCCCCGCACCCTCATCGGCGGAGCCGCAGGCCCCAAGCTCTTCGCGCAGATCGCGGAGTACGCCGACGGCTGGCTGCCCATCGGCGGCGCAGGGCTGCGCGAGAACCTCCCCGCCCTGCGCACCGCCTGGGCGGATGCGGGCCGGGACCCCGCGCAGCTGTACGTGGCGCTCTCCGCCGTGCAGCCGACCGAGGGCAAGCTCGCCCACTACGCGGAACTCGGCGTGGACGAGGTCATCGTGCAACTCCCGGCGGGCGGAGAAACGGAGGTGCTGCGCGCGCTGGATGGATTCCAGCCATACGTGCAGCCGATACGTGCACCCCACACCCGCCTGCGGTGACCGGCACTGACCTGTAGCTGTTTCTCCGCGCGGTCGCTCGTATGCTCGGACGCATGACCAACAGCGCGCCGCAGGACAAAGCACCCCAGGGGCCGGCGCCGGCGCCGGCACGACCCACCGCGAACGCCATGCGCCGCGCGCTCAAACGCGCAAGGGACGGCGTCGCGCTCGACACCGCGGAGGCCGCCGTGCTGCTCCAGGCACGCGGCGACGACCTGAAGGACCTCGCCGCGTCCGCCGCACGGGTGCGCGACGCGGGCCTCGCCGCGGCGGGGCGCCCCGGCGTCATCACGTACTCGAAGAGTGTCTTCATCCCGCTGACCCGGCTGTGCCGGGACAAGTGCCACTACTGCACGTTCGCGACCGTCCCCGGCAAGCTGCGGCGCGAGGGCCACGGCATGTTCATGTCCCCGGACGAGGTCCTCGACATCGCGCGACGCGGGGCCGAGATGGGCTGCAAGGAAGCCCTGATCACCCTCGGCGACAAGCCCGAGGACCGCTGGCCGGAAGCACGGGAGTGGCTGGAGGCAGCGGGATACGACGACACGATCGCGTACGTACGCGCCATCTCGATCCGCATCCTGGAGGAGACGGGTCTGCTGCCGCACCTCAACCCGGGCGTCATGACGTGGACGGACTTCCAGCGCCTCAAGCCGGTCGCGCCCAGCATGGGGATGATGCTGGAGACCACCTCCGAGCGGCTGTGGTCCGAGCCGGGCCAGCCGCACTACGGCTCGCCCGACAAGGAACCGGCCGTACGGCTGCGGGTGTTGGAGGACGCGGGGCGCTCGTCCGTGCCCTTCACGAGCGGCCTGCTCATCGGGATCGGGGAGACGTACGAGGAGCGCGCGCAGTCGCTGTTCGCGCTGCGCCGCGTGTCGCGCTCGTACCACGGCATCCAGGAACTGATCATCCAGAACTTCCGCGCCAAGCCGGACACGGCGATGCGCGGCATGCCGGACGCCGAGCTCGACGACCTGGTCGCGACGGTCGCCGTGGCCCGGCACATCATGGGCCCGTCGGGCTGCCTCCAGGCGCCGCCCAATCTCGTCGACGGCGAGTACGACCGCCTCATCGGCGCGGGCATCGACGACTGGGGCGGCGTCTCGCCGGTCACGATCGACCACGTGAACCCCGAGAAGCCCTGGCCGCAGCTCGACGAGCTGGCCGAGCAGTCGGCCGCAGCGGGCTTCCGCCTGGAGGAACGGCTGTGTGTCTACCCGGAGTTCGTGCAGCGCGGTGAGCCGTGGCTCGACCCGCGGCTCCTGCCGCACGTGCGGGCGCTCGCCGACCCGGAGACGGGACTCGCGCGCCCCGACGCGGTCGTGGAGGGCCACCCGTGGCAGGAGCCCGACGAGGGTTACGTCGCCGCCTCCGGCCGGACCGACCTGCACCGCACCATCGACACGACGGGCCGCACGTCCGACCGGCGCGACGACTTCGACGAGGTGTACGGCGACTGGGAGGCCCTGCGCGAGCAGGCCGCGCCCGGCATGGTCCCCTCGCGCATCGACGGCGACGTACGGGCCGCCTTGAAGACGGCCGCCGACGACCCGACGCGCCTGACGGACGAGCAGGCGCTCGCCCTGCTGCACGCCGACGGGCCCGCCCTGGACGCGCTGTGCTCCGTCGCGGACGATCTGCGCAAGTCGGTGGTCGGCGACGACGTCACGTACATCGTCACGCGCAACATCAACTTCACGAACGTCTGTTACACCGGCTGCCGCTTCTGCGCCTTCGCCCAGCGCCGCACGGACGCGGACGCATACACGCTCTCCCTGGACCAGGTCGCGGACCGGGCCCAGCAGGCGTGGGAGGTCGGCGCCACCGAGGTGTGCATGCAGGGCGGCATCCACCCGGACCTGCCCGGCAGCGCGTACTTCGACATCGCGCGGGCCGTGAAGGAGCGCGTGCCGGGCATGCACGTGCACGCCTTCTCGCCGATGGAGGTCGTGAACGGCGCGACCAGGACCGGACTTTCGATACGGGACTGGCTGAGCGCGGCGAAGGAAGCGGGCCTGGACTCGATCCCCGGCACCGCCGCGGAGATCCTCGACGACGAGGTGCGCTGGGTCCTGACGAAGGGCAAGCTGCCGACGGCGACATGGATCGAGGTCGTGAGCACGGCCCACGAGCTGGGCATCCGCTCCTCGTCCACGATGATGTACGGACATGTGGACCAGCCGCGCCACTGGCTCGGGCACTTCCGCACGCTGGCCGGGATGCAGCGGGACGCGCTGGCCAAGGGAGTCGAGGGCTTCACGGAGTTCGTGACGCTGCCCTTCATCCACACGAACGCGCCGGTCTATCTGGCGGGCATCGCGCGTCCGGGGCCGACCACCCGCGACAACCGCGCGGTGGTGGCGATGGCGCGGCTGCTGCTGCACCCGCACATCCCCAACATCCAGACCAGCTGGGTGAAGCTCGGCACGGAGGGCGCGGCGGAGATGCTGCGCTCGGGGGCGAACGACCTGGGCGGCACGCTGATGGAGGAGACCATCTCCCGGATGGCGGGCTCCAGTTATGGCTCGTACCGCTCGGTGAAGGACCTCGTCGCGATCGCGGAGGAGGCGGGGCGCCCGGCGAAGCCGCGGACGACGCTGTACGGCGAGGTGCCGGTGGAGCGCCGGGAGGCGGCCGCCGCGTCGGACGGCCACCTCCCGGAGCTGCTGCCGGTACTGGAGTAAGTCGTACCGGGGGAGGGGTCAGGAGTCAGGGGCAGGGGTCAGCCGGCGAGCTCGTCGCCGAAGAGGGCCCCTGCCTCCGGGGTGCCGAGCGACGACGGGCTGAACGACGTGATGCCGGTCGTGGTCAGGCCCGCGCCCGCGCCGCGCAGCAGCCAGGCCGCGCCCGAGTCCTTGGTCGTGCCGTCCTCCTGCGGGGTGCCCACGGTCAGGTCGGCGCGGCCGTCCTTGTTGACGTCGGTGAGCTGGACGGCGGTACCGAAGGCGTCGTCCTTTTCCGAGACGCCGGGGACGTTCGCCGTCGTCTGGTTGAAGGCCTGGGCGCCGGTGCCGGTCAGGCCGTTCGCGCCGCCCTTGAGCAGGACGACCGCGCCGGCGTCCTCGACGGTGTCGAGGTTCTCGCCGGGCACGCCGACAACGATGTCCTGGTAGCCGTCACCGGTCACGTCGCCCGCGGTCACGGAGTAGCCGAACTGGTCGCCCTTGTCGGGGCTGTTGATCTCGCCCTCCTCGCCGACGCCCGGGACGCCCGCGGTGTCCTGGTCGATCTTCGCGGTGCGGGTGGAGAAGCCGGTCTTGGAGCCGTAGACGACCCGGATCGCACCCGCGTCGTACGCCTGTACCTCGGAGACCTCGTCGACTTCCCGGGCCACCAGGTCGCCGTACCCGTCCTTGTTGACGTCGGCGATGACGCCGTTCGTCGTGAACTTCTTGGTCTGCGTCGACGTCTTGGCGAGGCCGTCCTCGCTGCCCTTCCACAGGCGCGATGAGTGCTGCATCTCCTCGAAGCCGTGGCTGGTGACGAGGTCGTCGGCGCCGTCACCGGTCACGTCGCCCACCATGAGGTCCTGGGGGCCGTCGTCCTGGTTGTCGACGGACGTGGTGGACGCGGGCTTCCCGTCGCGGGTGAAGGGGCCGTAGCGCACCTCCAGGGTGGACGAGGAGTTGGCGACGAGGTCGGCCTTGCCGTCGCCGTTGAAGTCGCCGGACTTCAGGTCGTTCACGTACTCGCCCGGCAGCTCGCCGCCCTGGGTCAGGCCGTTCGCGGAGCCCCAGAGCACCGCGTCGCCCTTGCCGTTGTTCACGGTGAGGTCGGTGTACCCGTCGCCGTCGAGGTCGGCGGCCTCGGTGTTCGCACCGAAGCCCCCGTCCTGCTCGGGGTCGCCGGGCACGCCCGCGGTGGTGCGGTCGACCTGCTTGGCGTGCGCGGTGTCGGCGCCGGACGCCGAGCCGTACACGATCGATACGTAGCCGGCGCCGGACGTGCCGTTCACGGCGCCGCGGGGCGCGGAGACGGCGAGGTCGGCGTATCCGTCGTGGTTGAAGTCGGTCACGGGCTTGCCCGCCGCGGTGGGCGCCGCGGCGGCGGAACCGGCCGTGGCGACGACCGCGAACGGGGTGGCGAGCGCGGTGACCGCGACGGCGGCTATGAGTGAGCGACGCACTTGTCCTCCTGTGGGGAAACTGCTGTGACACCAGAGGAGACCGGCGTACGGGAGGGGTGGTTGTACCCCGCAGGTTTCTTGTTACGTCGCCCGGACATTCCTGTTACGTTGCCCGCTGTTTCCCGCCACCGGTTCCGGCCCGCCCTCTGGGGGAGCGGTGGAACACTGGGCGCAAGGTCTGTCGGGTGCGCGGGGAGGGTGGGGCCTGTGGTGGCGTCGGCGGGGGCTCAGCAGCCGTCCATGCAGGAGTTGATCCGCCGCCGGAGGCGGGCGGGTTTCGTCGGACGCACAGGTGAACTCGACGCCTTCCGCGCCAACTTCGACGTGCCGGCGGCCGACGACCGGCACCGTTTCCTGTTCCACGTCCACGGGATCGGCGGTGTCGGCAAGACGTCGCTGGTGCGCGAGTGGGAGCAACTGGCCCGTGAGCGTGGCGCCTTGACCGCGTACGTCGACGAGGCCGTGGGCAGCGTGCCCGAGGCGATGGCGGCGATCAGCTCACAGTTCGCCCTGCAGGGCCGCCGCTGCAAGGAACTCACCCGGCTTCTGGCGACCCACCGCGAGCGCCGCCACGAAGCCGAGTCGGTCTCGGCGGCGGTGCTGCCCGACCCGGGTCCGGAGCCTGGGCCCTTGGCGGTGCCCGCGCCTTCGACGGGCAGCATGACCGCGGCTCGCGCGAGCCTGGTGGGCCTCGGGCTCATCCCGGGCGTGGGCGCCTTCGCGGGCGCGGTCGACCCCGGCCAACTCGCCATGGGAGCCGACCGGTTGCGCGCCGGTCTGAGCGCACGCCTCAGCAACCAGGACGACGTCCAGCTGGTCCTCTCCCCGGAGCGGGTCCTCACGCCGGTCCTCCTGAACGAACTCGCCGATGCGGGAAAGGGGACGCCGTGGATCGTCCTCTTCTTCGACACGTACGAGAGGACGGCGCCGTTCCTGGACGGCTGGCTGCACGACGTGATGCTCACCGACCGGCACGGCGCGCTGCCCGCCAACGTGGTCGTGGTGACGGCGGGCCAGCAGCCCTTCGACGCGGCCAGGTGGGGTGGCTACGGCGACTTCGTCATGGACGTGCCGCTCGGCCCCTTCACGGAGCTGGAGACACGGGGGCTGCTCGCCGGAAAGGGAGTGGTGGCGGAGCCGGTGGTGGAGGAGGTCCTGCGGCTCTCCGGCGGCCTGCCCGTCCTGGTCTCCACCCTCGCCGAGGGCAGGCCCGCCGCCCCGGACGACGTCGGCGACCCGAGCGCCACCGCTGTGGAGCGTTTCCTGAAGTGGGAGCGGGACCCCGTACGCAGGGCGGTGGCGTTGTCGTGCGCGCTGCCGAGGCGCCTTGACGCGGATGTGTTCCGGGCGGCGGTGGAGGGGGTCTGTGCGGAGACCGAGGTGCCGGGGCTCTTCGGGTGGCTGCGGGGGCTGCCGTTCGTGAGCGACCGGGGTGATCGGGTGCAGTACCACGATGTGGTGCGGGCGCCGATGCTGCGGTCGCAGCGCAAGGGGTCGCCGCGGGGGTGGGCGCAGGCGCACGCTCGCCTTGCGGGGACGTTCGGCGGGTGGCGGGCGGAAGCGGCGGCGGGGCGCGACGCCGCCGAGTTGTGGCAGGACGAGCCGTGGCGGGAGCTGCGGCTCGCGGAGTCGTATCACCTGCTGTGCGCGGGGGAGCGGGAGGCGTTGCCCGTCGTGCTGCGGGACGTCGTCGACGCGTGTGACGTGGGCGAGGTCGTGGCGCGGCGCTGGGCGCGGGTGCTTGTGGACGCCGGGGAGGACGCCGACGCCGCGGCGGCCGGGCGGTGGGGGCGGGACCTGACGGCCGCGCTGAGCGCGAACGCGTGCGTGGACGCCCTGGGGCTCCTCGCCGACCGTGCCGGGTTCGCTGCCGGCGGGCAGGCGTTCGCGCGGATGCTGCGGGGTCGCGACCTTCGCAACAGCGGGGCGTACGACCAGGCGCTGGCCGAGTACGACCGTGCTCTCGGCCTCGATCCGCGGCTGGCGCGGGCCTACTACGGCCGGGGGGTGACCCGGGCCCTGCAAGGGGAATTCGCCGCCGCGGTCGGTGAGTTCGACCTGGCGCTCGCCATCACGCCGGACGACGCCCAGGCCCTCAACGACCGGGGTGAAGCCCACCGCGTCCTCGGCCACTGGGAGGAGGCGGTCCGTGACCTGGACCGCGCGATCGGGATCGATCCGTCGGACGCGTTCGCCTGGGCGTCCCGGGGCGTCGCACGCTCCGGCCTGGGACAGGACGACGCGGCGCTCGCCGACCTTGACCGGGCGGTGGAACTCGACCCGGAGTACGCGTGGGCACTGGCGCGCCGTGCGCGGCTGCGACGTTCCCGCGGGGAGCACGCGCAGCAGATGGCGGACCTCGACCGCGCGGCCCGTGTGTCCCCGCGGTCGGCGTTCGTGGCCTGCGAGCGGGGTGACGCCCTGCGCACCGCGGAGCGGCCGGAGGAGGCTCTCGCGGAGTACGACCGGGCGATCGGCCTCAGCGATACGTACGCCTCGGCGTACGCGAGCCGCGGAGCGGCACTGGACGACCTCGGGCGGCGGGAGGAGGCGCTGGCCGACCTGGACCGGGCCGTTGAACTCGAACCGTCCAACGCCTGGGCGCTGGCCCGCAGGTCCAACGTGCACCGGGGCCTTTCCGACCACGAGCGCGCGTTCGCCGACGCCGACCGGGCCAGCGTCCTGTGGCCCGACAGCGAGTGGGTCCTGTACCAGCGCGCGGCGGCGCTGAACGACCTGAAGCGGTACGAGGAGGCCCGCTCCGGTCTCGACCGTGTCCTCGAAATCGACCCCGGCAACCAGCTGGCGCGCGTCATGCGTGGCTCGGTGCTGCGCAGACTCGGCCACTACGAGGAGGCGTCGGCGGACCTCGACCGTGCCATCGAGGCGGAGCCGGGCAACGGCTGGGCGGTCATCGTCCGTGCGCTGACCCGGCTTGCCACCGGGCACTGGGAGCAGGCCATGGCCGACATCGCGTGTTACGCCGAGATCGGCTACGACCCGGACTGGGTGCGCCGCAAGACCGCCGCTGTCTACATGTGGACCGGCCGTCCCGAGCGGGCGCTCGACGTCCTGAAGGCCGAGGCTCCCGGCGGGAACCCGGACGACGCCGAGGAGTTGGCCAAGGCGTACCGCATGACCGGTCAGTGGAACCGCGCCCGGGAGGCGGCGCTGACGCTGCGCGCGCAGGACGCGGCGTACGCGGCGCTCGCGTTGGCTCTGGCGGCGAGCGGCGCGGACGGGGTGCGTGCCGCAGCCCCGCTGTGGCAGGAGGCCACCCGCCTCTGGCAGGCAGAGGACCCGCGGCCCGGCGCGCGCGACTGTCTGTACGTGGTGTCCGGCGCGGCCCTGGCCGACTGGCCGGCGCTCGACGCGAGCCTGGAGCGCGTACTGACCGCGGCGGCGCCCGAAGTGGAGTGGGACGACCTGGCCGAACTCGCCGACCTGCTCACCGAGATCGTGCGCGCCCCGGGCGCGGACCGGACCCGCCTGGCGCCGCGCCTGGCCAGGGTGACCGCGGCCAGGGACGCTTTCCGGCAGCGGTGAGCGTCTGCGGAGATCCATGAAAGCCCTGGTGAAGGCCGGTCAAAAGTGATCTGAAGGGCGTCTCCTTAGATATCGCATCGACCCCGAACCGACCGTTCTCGGTCGATTACAGTGCTGCGCAGAAGACGCACAGAAGTGCAGGGGGCGAGCCACGAGAGGAGGTGCCGTGAGCACCGCAGCAGCCACCGGAGTCTGGGGCCGCGCCGAGCAGCAGGACTTCCGCAGCCGGGTCCGGGGCACGCTGCTCGGGGCCGCCGTCGGGGACGCGCTGGGCGCGCCCGTCGACTCACTGAGCCTCGACGGGATACGGGAGGCCCACGGCGCCGAGGGGCTCACCGAACCCGCCCCCGCCCACGGCAGGCGCGGCGCGGTCACCGCCGCCACGCAGCTGACCCTCTTCACGGTCGACGGACTCATACGCGCCCAGGTGCGGCGCGACACCGGCGCCTGGCATCCGCCCACCGATCTGCACCGTGCCTACCGCCGCTGGGCGGCCACCCAGAGCGACTGGGGCCCCGACGAGCGGCGCAAGGAAGACGGGTGGCTGGCCCGCGAGGAGTGGCTCTACTCGCGCCGCTCGCCCGCCCGCGCCTGTCTGGTCGGGCTCGGGGACGAGCACATGGGGACGCTCGAAGCCCCCAAGAACCCGGAGGAACAGGGAGCCGAGGCCGTCACCCGGTCCGCTCCCTTCGGGCTCCTGGTCGGCTGGGAGCCGCAACTGGTGCTCCAGCTCGCCGTGGAGTGCGCCGTACAGACGCACGGGCACCCCACCGCCTACCTCGCCGCGGGCGCGCACACCGTCCTCGTGCACGGTCTGGCCCGCGGTGAGTCCCTGGACGGAGCCATCCAGCGGGCGCTCGCCCTGCTGGCCGCCCGGCCCGGCCACCAGCCCGTGACCGACGCGCTGAAACACGCCCTGGGAGCCGTGCGGCAGGGGATGCCCACTCCCTCCCGGGTGGAGGAACTGATGGGCGACGGGGGAGCCGAGGGCGCGCTCGCCGCCGCCGTCTACTGCGCTCTCGTGGGCGAGGACATCCGGCACGGGCTGCGGCTCGCCGTCAATCACGGGGGCGCGTCGGCTGCCGCGGGCGCCCTGTGCGGGGCACTGCTCGGCGCGCTGCACGGCGAGACCGCGCTGCCTCCGGGCTGGCTCACGGAGCTGGAGGGACGGGCCACGATCCTTGAGCTGGCGGACGACTTCGCGATGGAGATGACACAGGGGCCCGCGCTGCACGGGCCGGCGGTGTCGTCGCCGGGGTGGCTCGCAAGGTATCCGCGGGCGTGAGGTGAGCAAGAACGCCGGACAGGCAGTTATCAACCTGTCCGGCGTTTGAGGACGAACTCGGCGAAGCCGGTGATCTACGGCAACGGACCGCGCGGGGCCACCACTTCGTCCGCCGCCTCGGCCGGGGGCGGAACAACTGCTGAACCGGCGGAGCCATCCCCATCCGTATTGATCTTCTCGATGATCGCGTCCCGCTCCGGAGTGTCCTCCGGCCTCAGATAGCCGACCAGGATGTAGAGGACCAGCGAGACCGCCAGCGGGATCGAGACCTGGTACTCCAGCGGCACCCCGCCCTCGACGCTCCAGTTGATCGGGTAGTTGACCAGCCAGAAGGCGAGCAGCCCCATCGACCAGCTGGTCAGCGCCGCGGTCGGCCCGGACTTGCGGAACGTGCGCAGCAGACCCAGCATCATCGGGATCGCGATCGGGCCCATCAGGCCCGCCACCCACTTGATGACGACCGTGATGATGTCCTTGAAGGTGGGGGAGTTGACCTGGGTGGCCACCGCCATCGAGAGCCCCAGGAAGATCACCGTCGTCAGACGGGCCGCGAGCAGGCCCGAGCGTTCGTTCCAGCGCCTTGCCTGCCGGGAGAGCACCGGCGCCACGTCCCGCGTGAACACCGCAGCGATGGCGTTGGCGTCCGAGGAGCACATGGCCATCGTGTGCGAGAAGAAGCCGACGATGACCAGGCCCAACAGGCCGTGAGGCAGCAGCTGTTCGGTCATCAGGGCGTACGAGTCGGAGCCGTCGGGCTTCTTCGCGTCCACCAGGAGCGGGGACATCCACATGGGGAAGAAGAGGATGACCGGCCACACCAGCCACAGGATCGCCGAGAGCCGTGCCGAGCGCGCGGCCTCGCGGGGGCTCGACGTGGCCATGTAGCGCTGGGCCTGGTTGAGCATGCCGCCGTTGTACTCGAAGAGCTTGATGAAGAGGAACGCGAGCAGGAAGATCGTCCCGTACGGCCCGACCAACGGCTCTGCGTGGCCCTGGAGTTCGGGCTCGTCCCAGACGCCGAAGAAGCCGCCGTGCGGCCCGAGCTTCGACACCACAGCTACGAACATGGCGATACCGGCCAGGAGTTGGATGATGAACTGGCCGAGCTCGGTGAGCGCGTCGGCCCACAGGCCGCCGATGGTGCAGTAGATGGCGGTGATCACGCCGGTGATCAGGATGCCCTGGTTGATCGAGATGCCGGTGAAGACGGACAGCAGGGTGGCGATGGCCGCCCACTTGGCCGCCACGTCCACGATCTTCAGGAGCATTCCGGACCAGGCGAGGGCCTGCTGTGTCTTCAGGTTGTAGCGGTTCTTGAGGTATTCGAGCGGCGATGCCACGTGCAGCCGTGAGCGGAGCCGGTTGATGCGGGGCGCGAAGAGCTTCGAGCCGATGGCGATGCCGAGCGCGATCGGGAAGGACCAGGTGATGAAGGACGTGACGCCGTAGGTGTACGCGATGCCCGCGTACCCGGTGAACATCACCGCGCTGTAGCCGGACATGTGGTGCGAGATGCCGGACAGCCACCAGGGCATCTTGCCGCCCGCGGTGAAGAAGTCGCTCACGTTGTCCACGCGCTTGTGGGACCAGACGCCGATCGCGACCATGATGCCGAAGTAGCCGATGAGCACGGCCCAGTCGAGACTGTTCATGTGCCCCCTCCAGGGGTCCGCCTTGTGAACTGCGCTGAAATGCCGTGCACTTCGCCAGTTTCGTGACATACGGACGTGGGCGGCCTTGAAGTGCCCGCTCATCGTGGGTTCGGGCGTGCGCTGCCGACAACCGCCCGTGAGGTCAAGAGCAAGTAAAATCGTTCTGTTTGCTGACCTTCGTTCATATACTTGACCGTAGTAGCCGGGGAACTCGTGGCTCCCGGGCATGCAAAAAACGGCTGTACGGGACCGAAATCCCGTACAGCCGTCGACCGTTGAGTTGAGTTGAGTTGAGTCGAGCCGAGCCGCGCCTACCGCATCAGCTCTCCCGCGTTCACCAGGAGCGACTGGCCCGTGATCGCCCGCGCCATGTCCGACGCCAGGAACACCGCCGCGTCCGCCACGTCCCCGTCCGTCGCCAGGTCCGGCAGCGCCATCCGTGCCGCGAGGCGGCCCCGCACCTCCTCCTCCGGCACGCCCTCGGTGTGCGCGGTGAACTGGACGTACGCCTCGACCGGCGGGCCCCACATCCAGCCGGGCAGCACCGTGTTCACGCGGATCCGGTCAGGACCCACCTCGTGCGCCAGGGAGTACATCGCCGACGTCAGCGCCCCCTTCGACGCCGCGTACGCCGCCTGCCGCACCTGCGACGGAGCCGCGACGGCCGACTGCGTGCCGATGAACACCACCGAGCCGCCCCGCTCCTTGAGCGCGGGCAGACAGGCCCGCGTCATCCGCAGCGTGCCGAGCAGGTTGACGTCGATGACCTGCTGCCAGGTGGCGAAGTCCGCGTCCTGCACCCCGCCGAAGTAGCTGTCCCAGGCGGCCACATGGACCACCGCGTCGATCCGCCCGAAGCGCTCGCGCGCCAGGTCCGCGAGTGCCTCGCACTGGGCCTCGTCGGTGATGTCGGTCGGGCGGTACGCCGTGTGCGTGCCCTCGGGGTCGCTCGCGCCGGCCGACTTGGCGAGGTTCGCCTCCGTGCGCGCCCCGAGCACGGCGTTGCCCCCGTCCCGTACGACGGCGGCCGCGACCTGGTGGCCGAGGCCGGCGCCGACTCCCGACACGACGACGGTCTTTCCTTCGAGGAGCGAGCGCATGCGGCGCCTCCCGGCTCTGGCAGTTTTGCTGACGGGGCGTCAGAGTATGGGCGTCCACCGGAGGAAGGAAGACTCATGAGCGAGGACACCCGCAGTGCGGCGTACGGAGAACTGGCCGGCGTCGGACCGTACGGCGTGCACCCGGGCCACGCCCTGATCACCATGGTCGAGCCGCACCCGGGCCATGAGTACGCGTACAACCGCTGGTACGAGGACGATCACTACTACGCCGGCGCGATGGCGATGCCCTGGATGTACGCGGGCCGCCGCTGGGTGGCCACCCGGGAGCTCCAACTCCTGCGTCTGCCCGAGAAGTCGGCGGTGGCCCAGCCCGTGACCGCGGGCTGCTACCTCTCCACGTACTGGGTCACCGACGGCCGCTACGACGAGCACATGAAGTGGACCGTCGGCATCAACAAACGCCTCAACCGCGACGGCCGCGTCTACCAGGACCGCACGCACGTCTTCACGGCCTTCCAGGACCACGAGGCCACCGTCTACCGCGACGGAGCCGCCGGGCCCCGCGACTTCCACGCGCTCGACCACCCCTACCAGGGCCTCGTGCTCGAAGTCATCGACGCCGAAACGGGCGACCAGCGCGCCGAGTTGCTGGAGTGGCTGCGGGCCGGGCAGCTGCCGCGCGCCCTCGCGGGGTCTCCCGCCGCGATGGTGACCATCTTCCGGCCGACTCCGCTGCCGGGTGACCGGATGACGTACGTGAAGCAGGTCGAGGGAGTCGACACCAGGCTGACGCTGCTCTGGTTCCTCCAGGCCGATCCGAGTGAGTGCTGGCAGGAGCACTTCGCCGGGCGGGTGGACGCGGTGGCGGAGTCGGGTCTGGGGAGGGTGGAGCTGGTGGCGCCGTTCATTCCCACGGTGCCGGGAACGGACGCGTACGTCGATCAACTCCGTTAGGCGACTTCGAGCTTGCCCATGGTCGGGCCGGTGCAAGGCCGAGCCCCCTCGGCCGGGACGGCGGGCCAGTCGAGAGGGCTCAATCGGTTCTGCTTATGCAATTGTCGGTCTCTCGTTACTTCTCCCGGCCGACTTCGGAGACGAACGCGCGCCATGAGTCGGAGGGAAAGGCGAGGACGGGGCCCTCGGTGACCTTCGAGTCGCGGACCGAAATCGCCGACGCAATCGGCGACTTGACCTCGACACACGCGCCGTTTCCCGTGGAATACGAGGACTTGACCCACGTATTCGTAGCGCCCTGATGAATTGCCATGGTTACTCCGGTTTGCCCAGTTGTTGAGTTGCGGTCACCGCCAAGAGCGGCTGCGCCAACGGATGTTGCTCGATGGCGTGAATGACGCTACTCGCCAACATCGCCGAGTGAAGGAAGCGTTCACTCGACCGGATGGCATATTCCAGTGGGGTCTTCCGCCTCGCCGAGGGGGAGGTGTACCGTGCGGCGCTCATCCGCCCCGGACGTCACATACGAGGCGTACGCCTCAGCGCGCGTACTCTTTCGCGATGTCTGCGATGAGTTGGCGTGATTGATCCACATTCAGGGCCTGTGCCCGCAGATGCTCGTACATCACGCTGTACTGCTGGACGTCGTTCGCCTT
The DNA here is from genome assembly GCF_040730185.1 of Streptomyces sp. Je 1-332. Taxonomy (NCBI): domain Bacteria; kingdom Bacillati; phylum Actinomycetota; class Actinomycetes; order Kitasatosporales; family Streptomycetaceae; genus Streptomyces; species Streptomyces sp. Je 1-332. The sequence goes on along the minus strand of NZ_CP160402.1, from coordinate 3,523,912 downwards.
CTCCAGATAGAGATCGCTCGTGACGCCCTCGATGTAGACCACGCTGGAATCCGCGGCGTCCGGGAACTCGAGGATCGCGTACTGGCCATTGAGGCCCGGGTGCGCGCCCATCTCGAAAGGAATCACCTGGACGGTCACATGCGGCAGTTGGGACTGCTCTACGAGGTGTTCCAACTGGTCGCACATCAGATGCCGGGAGCCGACGACGCGGCGCAGCGCGGACTCGTCGAGAACGGTCCACAGACGCAGCGGATTCTCCGGGGCGCTGATGCGCTCCTGGCGGCGGACGCGGACCTGGACCCGCTTCTCGATGTCCGTCGGCGTGGTCTCCGGCAGCGCGCCGGTGATCAGCGCCTCCGCGTACGCCCGGGTCTGGAGCAGGCCGGGGACGACCTGCGGGTCGTACACGCGCAAGGAAGCGGCGTCCGTCTCCAGGCCGATGTAGACGCTGTACGGAATGTCGCCGAAGGAGTGCCACCAGCCCTGCTGGCGTGAGTCCTTGGCCATTTGCATGAGCGAGTCGACGATGCGGTGGTCCTCGACCTCGTAGACCCCGCAGAGGTCGCGTACATCGCGCTGGCTGATCGAACGGCGGCCGTTCTCGAGGCGGCTGATCTTCGACTGCGAGACCAGCAGGCGCTCGGCGACCTCCTCGGCCGTCATGCCCTTGAGCTCGCGGAGCCTGCGGAGCTCCTGGCCCAACCGGCGTCGCCTGACGGTGGGATTGACACTGGACGCCACGGACGTGCACCTCCGACTACATGCCTCTACTTTGCGTATCTGCTGTTCAGCAGAGTGCCACCAACGTGTCGCGCACCGCTGGGAAACAGCGGATGTGAATGGCGAACCGCATTGCATTGCAATGCATTGCAATGCGACACGAACACGGAGTGGACGTGAGGACTGGTGTGAGGGGTGCGGCCCGGACGCACGGCGCCACGACGTGCGGCCGCGCGGGGCGGAGGTACCGGTGTCGTCGTCCGGACGTCCCGGTGCCAGTGCCCCGCGCGGCCCAGCGGCTCCCGAACCGGGTCTGGGGGACTGCGGTGCGGCGTTGCTGTTGCCGGTGGTGCGGTGGTGCGGTGGTGCGGTGTCGCAGTGGTGCTGATGCCCGTGACTCAGTGGGCCACGGCACGTGCCATGGATCCGCGGCGCGGCTGCATCGGAACCCCGCCGGGTTCCGGCGCGGTCCTGGCCGGTTGTCGGCCACCGCCTGGTCCACCTGGTCCACCCGGCCCACCCGGACCCGCTGGGGCCGGGCTGCGGCGCGGCTGAGCGGCCACGCCGTTCTGGACGTCCATCACGGCGTGCGCCACGAGGCCGCCCATCGGGTCGTGCCTGATCAGGTCCCGGAGACGGGAGCGCGATGAACGCCCTTCGTTGCCGGGGTAGAGGTGCTTGCCGAGTCCCACTGCGTGAGCGAGCGCGGCGAGCGCCGCGGTCCGCGGGTCCGGTGGTACGCCGGTGCGGATCGCGCTGTCCAGCCGGGACCTGATGTCCCGGCTGATTGCCGTCTCCGTCGCTTGGTAGCGAGTCGTCGGCAGTACTCCGCACATCTGGCCCGATACGGCATGCACCATGCCGCACCGCTCCAGGTGCGCGAGGTAGATCTGGCGCAGCCCCAGTCGGGGCCCGCCAATCCAGTGGACCGCCCGAACCGGGCTGCCGCGCCTGCGCAGCAGTTCCAGTGCGGAGTCCAGAGTCGGATCTCCGGTCGGCCGTGGCATCACCACGGCGATACGATCCCCGTCTGGGGCTATCCGTCCGGCCAGCGCCAGCTCCACTAGCTGTGCTCCGGCCAGACCGAGGTCGAGCGACTGCGGCTGCGCTGTGGTACCCGTGGCCGGGTCCAAAGCGAGCAGCAGAAGCTCCTCCGGAATCGTTCTGCGGCTCTTGCCCATCCATGCCTCCCCGCGTGGATGAATGACAGGGTGACCCCTCTCACATTGGTCTGTCGAGAGTGCGTGACCGGTAAGTACGGGAACCAGTAGGTATGTCGTTCTCGTCTACCACGGGGGTTAAGCCCCCACACAGGACACTGGTACATGGTTCGGACAGCGGGTCCGGCCGTGTTTTGGCGCAACGGCAACGCGAGCGGCGTGGCGTACGAGGAGGCATCGGTGGCGGGCGAGACCCCCGACAGGTCGAAGCAGCGGAAGTCGTCGGGGAACCCGACTGGGGCAAAGCCGTCCGTGCCGGCACCGGCGCCGGATGAACGCGACCCGCGCCTCGCGGTGGCCCGAGAGGTCCCCGCGGCGCGGGAGGAGACGCGGGACGAGACGCGGGAGGACCAGGCGACGGCGGTCTTCTCGACGCGAGCCGTGGCCTCCGGCCCGGAGGAGCGTACGGAGTCCTCGGCGGCTGCCGAGGAGCCGGCCAAGGGCACCAAGGCCGCCGAGCCCGGTGACGCGCGCCTGCGGGCCGCTGTGGCGGCGTGGGTGGCCTCGGCGGACGAGGAGACCCCCGGGGCCGCGGAGACGGCTGCAGAGGGCGCCGAGAAGCGCGATTCCCCGTCCACGGAGGAGGCCGCCGGTTCTGGCGGGTCCGGGGTGTCCGGCCAGCCTGCGGAGGCGAACGTCTCCGCAGGTGACTCGGCTGACGAGGAAGACGCGGACGACGCCGATGGTGCCGGTGCCGGTGCCACCACCGAGGCGGCGGATGAGCCGGGGGACGCGGCCGCCGGCGTCGACAGCGCCTCCGAGCCTGCGGGCGCGGCTGGTTCTGACGCCGCCGATGAGCCCGAGCAGGCCGACGGAGCTGGGGACGAGGACGGCCCCTCCGGCAACACGGGCAACTCCCGCGCCGCCGCCGAGCCCATGGCAGACGCAAAGCGCGCGGAGCCCACGGCTGCCGCGAAGCTTGCCGACCCCAAGTCCGCCGAGTCCACGGCAGACGCCAAGCCTGACAAGCCCGAGGCTGACCCTGAGCCTGCCGGCCCTCAGACGGGCGCTGAGCCCGCCGAGTCCACGGCTGACGCTGAGCCTTCCGGCCCTAAGGCGGACGACAAGCCTGCCGAGCCCAAGGCGGACGCCAAGCCTGCCGAGCCCAAGGCCGACGCCAAGTCCGCCGAGCAGACGGCGGCCGCTGAGCCCGCCGGCCTAAAGACGGATGCCAAAGCCACCAAGCCCACGGCTGGCGCAAAGCCTGCCGACCCCGTGGCGGACGCAAAGCGCGCCGAGCCCAAGGCTGCCGCTGAGCCTGCCGGCCCTAAGGCGGGCGCCAAGTCCGCCGACCCCAAGGCTGACGCAAAGCTTGCCGACCCCAGGGCGGAGGCCAAGCCCTCCGACCCCGAGCCGGAGGCCAAGTCCACCGAGCCCAAGCCGGGCGCCAAGCCCTCCGACCCCGAGCCGGAGGCCAAGTCCACCGAGCCCAAGCCGGGCGCCAAGCCCTCCGACCCCAAGCCGGAGGCCAAGTCCACCGACCCCAAGCCGGGCGCCAAGCCCTCTGACCCTGAGCCGGAGGCCAAGTCCACCGACCCCAAGCCGGGCGCCAAGCCCTCCGATCCCGAGCCGGAGGCCAAGTCCACCGACCCCAAGCCGGACGCCAAGCCCAAACCGGACGCCAAGCCCAAGGCCGACCCCGCCCCCTCGGCGGCCACAGCCACAGCCGCAACAGCAGCCGCAGCCGCCGCCCCCAGCGCCGCCGAAGCCGACAAGCCCTCCGGCGGCAAGAGCAGTGGCAAGAGCTCCGGGGAGGCCAAGACCACCGGCACCCCCGCCCCCGCCGACAGCGCCCCCAAGGCCTCGGCCGACGCCCCTGCCGAATCCGGCACCGAATCCGGCACCGGCGAAAAGCCCTCCGGCGACGACGCCCCCACCGGCGGTGTCGACCAGGCCACCGCCGTGTTCAAGGCGGTGTCGCCGAAGGCCGTCGACCAGCCGACCACCATGCTCAAGCTGGGCGACCACAAGCCCGGGGCCAAGAAGCCGGACGCAAAGCAGGACGCAAAGCCGGACGCAAAGCCCGAAGCGAAGCCCGAGGGTGACGCTGAGCGCACCAGCAAGTTCGTCGCGCTCAAGCCCCTGGACGGCGCCCCGAAGCCCCCGGCAGCCACACCCCCCGGAGCCAAGGCGCCCACGCCAGAGAAGGCGCCCACGCCAGAGAAGGCGCCCACGCCAGAGCAGGCGTCCGCGCCCGAGAAGGCCAACGTAGGTCCCGAGCGCACCACCCAGCAGCCGCTTCCCCCGCGGCCGCCGCTCGATCTCCTCGCCGAGCTGACCAACACGCCGCCGCCTCCGGAGACCCCCGTCCGCACCGCCGTGCGGAGGGTCAAGATCTGGACGCCGCTGGTGCTGCTCCTGGTGATCGTCTTTGCGGTCGTACAGGCCGTGCGGCCCCTGCCGACGCCCACCCTGACGCTCACCGCGAAGGAGACCGTCTCCTTCGAGGGGGGCAAGCCGTCCATGCCGTGGCCGGGTGAGGGCCAGGCGGCGATGGACGTCAACGGCATCGGGACGTTCGGCACGTCCGGCGACCAGAAGCCCGTGCCGATCGCGAGCATCGCCAAGGTCATGACGGTCTATCTCGTCCTGCGCGACCACCCCCTGAAGAAGGGTGGCGACCCCGGTCCGGACATCCCGGTCGACGCCGCGGCGGCCAAGCACTACAAGACGGGCAAGGCGGGCAACGAGTCCGTCGTCAAGGTGACCGAGGGTCAGAAGATCACCGAGTACGAGGCGCTGCAGGCGGTCATGCTGCCGTCCGCGAACAACATCGCCAAGCTGCTCGCCCGCTGGGACACCAAGAGCGATTCCGAGGACGAGTTCGTCGCGAAGATGAACAAGACCGCCAAGGAACTCGGCATGAAGAACACCCACTACACGGACCCCAGCGGCCTGGACAAGACGACCGTCTCCACCGCCGAGGACCTCGTGAAGCTGGGCAGGGCCGCGATGGAGGACCCGGTCTTCAACGAGATCTCCCGCCAGCCCAGCTACAAGGACCTCAACGGCGACAAGCAGAACAACTTCTTCGGGCTCGTCCCGACGGTCGCCATCGGCATCAAGACCGGCACCACCACCGCGGCGGGCGGCAACATCCTCTTCGCCGCGGAGAAGAAGGTCGGCGGCCAGACCCGCACGATCATCGGTGCCGCCCTCGGCCAGTACGGCGACAACGGCGTGGCCAACATCGACGAGGTCACCGGCGTCACCCGCAAGCTCATCGAGGCCGGCCAGGGCGCGCTCACGGCGAAGACGATCGTGAAGAAGGGCGATGTCGTCGGCGAGGTCGACGACGGTCTGGGCGGCACGACCCCGGTCGTCGCCACCAAGGACGTCAAGGCGGCGGGCTGGTCGGGCCTGACCGTGAAGCTGAAGCTCGGCGACAAGGCCGGAAGCACGGTTCCGCACTCCGCGAAGGCCGGCACCCAAGTAGGTGTCCTGAGCGTCGGCGACGGCAAGGACGGCGCCGTCGAGGTGCCCGTCGCGCTCCAGAAGGACCTCGCGGAGCCGGGCCTCGGCGCCAAGCTCACGCGCGTCGGCTGAGGCACTGACAGCAGACCGCGGAGCACGTACGTGGGCATGGGCACAGGCGCAAGCCGCCGCCCATGCCCACGCTTTGGCCGAACCCGGCTGAACCCCCGCGCGGGGAGCCCCCGCCCCAGGCTCCCTGTGCGCCGTGCGTGCTAGCGTCACGAGTTCGGGGAGCAGTGCGCCGGGCTGAGCGACGGGGTGTTCCGGGACGGACCCCCTGGCGCGGCCCCGGACGGACAGAACGACACGGGGAGTGCCGCAAGTGGCCACAGCGGAGCCGACGCGAGCCGACGACGCCGATCCTGAGCCCGGCACCGGTGGCGGCACCCGCACCGGCGCGCGAATACAGCTGCCCGCCCAGCGCCGGGGCGAGCCCTCGGCTCCCGAACGGCCCACCCGGTGGGCGCGGTTCCTGCGCAACCCCGTGACCATCACGACCCTCACCGCGGCCGTCCTGCACGTCGTGTGGTTCTTCACCTTCGCCAACAGCGGGGGTGACCTCGCCGCTCAGGACGCCTGGGCCGAGTTCGTCGGCCGCCACCCCGACTCCGCGTACAACCTCGCCTGGTACGGCGGGATGCACCCGGTGTCGTACAGCGTCGTCTCGCCGTATCTGATGTCGGTGCTCGGCGTCCGGACCACGATGATGATCGCCGGTACGGTCTCCGCCGCGCTGCTCACGATGATCCTGGTCCGCAGCCGCGCGGTGAGGCAGCCGCTGTGGCCCGCGTTCGCGGGTGTCTTCGCGCTGTTCTGCAACGCGGTGTCGGGCCGCGTGACGTACGGGCTCGGCCAGATGTTCGCGCTGATGGCCGTCGCGGCCGTCTTCTGCTGGCCCTACCGCTGGCGCTACAAGCGGTGGGCGAAGGCGCTGGTCGCCGCGCCGTTCGCCGCGCTCGCGACCATGGGCAGCCCGGTGGCCGGCCTCTTCGTCGGCTTGGTCGCCGTCGCGCTGTTCCTCAGCAAGCGCTACCCGGGCGCGTACGCACTCGGGGTCGCGCCCGCCGTCGTCGTGGGCCTGTCCGCGTGGCTCTTTCCGTTCTCCGGCACGCAGCCGATGTCCTTCGGGTCCGCGTCGCTGCCCCTGATCTGCTCCGGCCTCGTCTTCTTCCTCGTACCGAAGCAGTGGAAGACGGTGCGGATCACCACCGCCGTGTACGCGGCCTTCGTGCTCGGTGTCTGGCTGATCAGCTCGCAGATCGGCTCCAACATCTCCCGGCTCGCGATGTCCTTCGGGGGCGTCGCGTTCCTTGCCGCGCTGCCGTTCACGGTGAAGAAGTCCCGCAAGTGGTACACGCTCGTCATGGCGCTCGTCGCCTTCACCGGCTGGGTCGGGTTCAAGGCGGTCGACGACATCGTGCACACGACGCCCCAGGCTTCCTGGACGCGTGAGCTCGCGCCGCTCGTCAACGAACTCCGTGAGGTCGGCGCCGAGAAGGGCCGCGTCGAGGTCGTCCCCGCGCGCAGTCACCGCGAGGCCTCCGCGCTCGCGCCGTACGTGAACCTCGCCCGCGGCTGGAACCGCCAGGCGGACATGAAGCGCAACCCCCTCTTCTACGACGACACCCTCAACTCCGCGAACTACCACGAGTGGCTCCAGCGCTGGTCCGTGCGGTACGTCGTGCTGCCCAAGGGCGAGCCCGACGGCGACGGCGGCAAGCGTGAGGCCGCGCTGGTCGAGCGGGGCCTGCCGTATCTGAAGCAGGTGTGGGTGGACTCCAACTGGCAGCTGTACGAGGTCACCGACCCGACCCCGCTCGCCGATCCGCCCGCGGTCGTCGACCGCGCCGAGGCGGGCGGGATGACGATCGAGGTGAAGGAGGCGGGCCGCGTCCTGATCCGCGTCCCGTACTCGCCGTGGCTCAGCCTCGTCGACGCCGACGGGAAGGGCGTCGAAGGCCCGAAGGAGACCGAGGAGTCCAAGCGGCAGCGCGAGACCGACGAGGACCGCCCCAAGCAGTTCGAGAACGTCAACGGCTGTCTGATGGAGGCCGAGGAGGACGCCGAGGGCGACAAGTGGACCGAACTCCTCGCTCCCGGCCCCGGCGTCTACCGCCTCGGCGCCCCCTACCAGCTGCCGCGCGGCACGGCCTGCCCGGAGGAGCTGCGCGAGAGCGTTCGCTAGACGGACGCCTGGGAGGCCGCTGGAACACGGCGGACGTAGCGCAGGGTGGCCGGTACGAGCGTGACCGCGCCCAGGAAGAAGTACGCGTTGATCAGCATGCTCTTCCAGAACTCCCACGTGCCGGTGTCGGCCGCCTCGTCGTCCAGGCCGAGCAGTCCGTGCGGGGTGAGGCCGGTCGCCACGGTGATGTTCTCGACGAGACCGGGAAGGCCGCGGACCGTCAGGAGCACACAGCCGAAGAGCAGCGGCCCCCGCACCAGCCACCGCGGCACGCGGGCACCCCAGGGCCTGACCGTGGCGAGGACACAGCCCACCCCGGCCGCCGACATGAGGGTGATGAGCCCGTCGTAGGCGAGGAACACCGCGATCTTGGTGCCGCTGTGCTCGCCGGGGCCGATGGAGTCCTCGTACATCACCCCCATCTGGAGATGCCAGACGAAGCTGACAGCAAGCCAGAGCGCGGCGGCGTGGGCCCAGCCCGGGCGGGGGCCGGTTCGCGGGAGGTCTGTGAGGTGGCGTCGCATACGTCGAAGCTATGGACGCCGGAGACCGACCGCGTCGGTCCGGGGGAGGGGCCGTCTCCGCCGGGCGGCGGAGACGGCCCCCTCCTCGTAGCGCCAGCGGCTCACTGCGCCGGGGCCACCGGGAACGCCACGTCGCACACCGGGTCCTCGGGGCCCGCGGCGTCCCACTCCACGAAGTAGATCTCGCGGCACGGGCCCGCGACCTCCAGGCTTTCGCGCGTCACCCATGCCTCCACCGCCTCGAACGCGCCGAGGATCTGCGGATAGGAGACCTGGGCCTTGGTGATGCGGGTGTACGCGATCCGGTGGGCGGGCTCCACACGGGACTTCGTGCCCCGCCGGCCGCCCGCCTTCGCCGCCCACGCCCGCGCCGCCGCCGCGTCCCTGACCGGCACGCAGGCCTCCGCGGGACCGTCGCTGTCCTGGGTGACCTCGGCGTGGTAGACGACGAACGGCGAGGCCGCCACCCCGCCGCACTCGCTCTCGGCGGCCTCCTCCAGGCGGCGCGTCGACGCGCCGATCCAGACGGGCAGCTCCTCGGACAGGAGGTGCCTGCTCTCGGAGATGACGCACTGCTCCGGCACGTCGACGGTCTTGATCTCGAACTCTTTCCCGTACATCTCGGAACCTCTCTCGGACAGTCGTCCACGGAGATACCCCACGAGCGTGCGCCGCTCCGCGTGCCGCTCCTCGATGTCCGCCCAGTACGCGGCGACCGCCCGCTCGGCCTGCTCCCCGTCGAGCCGTACCGTCGCGGTGATGTCCGCGAGCGGCATCCCGAGGCGGCGCAGCAGGACGACCGTGCGGGCGCGTTCCACCTGCGCCGCGCGGTAGTGGCGGTAGCCGGTGGACTCGTCGACGTACGCGGGGGTCAGCAGCCCGAGGCGGTCGTACAGGCGCAGTGCCTTGGGCGAGAGCCGGGCGCGGGCCGCGAACTCGCCGATGGAGAGCAGCGGTTCGGTGTCCATGGGGGCATCCTCCGTCACCGGGCCCCTCGACCCGGCACGCGGGACGATGGGCTCTGCCCCTGGGGGAAGGTCAACCGCTGGGGGAAGGTCCCCCGCTGGGGGAAGGTCAGCCGCCGCCGTTGCCGGCGCCGCGGTGGCCGTAGTACGCCTGCGCCTCCAGCCACCGGCGGTGCCTTCCGCGCCGTACCCCGACGATGATCGCGATGCCGGAGGCCGCGAGGAGGCCGAGGAGCGGCACGACGACCGTCACGACGATGCCGCCGACGAAGGACGCGAGGTCGGCGTCGTCACCGGGGGCGAAGGTGAGGGCGCCGCGCGGGTCGTCGCACCTCACGCGGTAGTCCCCGGCCGTCTCCGACTTCAGCACGAACGCCCGCTCCCACTCGCCGCCGCCCTTGGTGACGGTGAAGGTGCTGTCGGGGGTGGTCACCCGTGGCTCGGAGCCGGTGGGCCCGGAGACGATCGCGCAGTGCGCGCGGGCGGCGAAGGGGCTGCGTACGTAGATGGCGGCGTCGTCATCGGGCCCGAACCGCAGCGTGACGGACCGCCCGCTCGCGAACGCCTTGCCGTCGTCGACGGAGTCCACCGTCGAGGTCAGCGTCAGCACGAAACTCGCGATGCCGACGCCCACGCAGACCGCCGCGATCAGCGCGGCCACGACGAACCACCGCTGCCGGGGCCGTAGTTGCCGCGCGTCTATGCGGGGCGGCGGCCCGGGCGGTGGCCCATAGGGATACATATCGGAACGATGACAGCCGGGCGGGGGGTTGGGGAAGAGCGCCCTGAGGCCCTGAAGTCCTTAGGCCCTGGGCACAGGGGCCCCGGGAGGCTACTTCACGTAGTCCTGCCAGATCCGTACCGGAAAGACGTTCCCGTGCTGCGACTTCGCCCCGCCCACCCCCGACATGGGAAGCAGCTGCGGCTCGTCCGGTCCTGTCCGGAACATCGTCACGGAGGTCGACAACTCCTCGGTGGTGGCGGTGAACCACGCCGACCTGAGGCGGTCCTGGTCCCCGGTGCGCCCGGCGACGACCGGGCGGTCGACGGCTGACGTGCCGACACCCCGCATCGCCTCGGCCGTCTCGTCGGCGACATCCGGATCGAGCGCGCGCCGCGCGCCGGGCCGCGCGAGCCCGGCGGCGGCCTCGTCGCCCTTGACGACCTTGGTCACCGAGTACGGGTCGTGCCGTAGGCCGCGGTTGACGAACGTGCCGTAGGCGCCGGCCATGCGGATCGCGCTGGGCGTCGACGTTCCGACGGGGAAGGTCCGCTCCAGGCGCGCCATGCTGCTCTCCAAGAGCCCGGACGCGACGGCGGTGCGCCGCACCCGCTCCCACCCGACGTCCTTGCCGAGGCGTACGTAGGTGGCGTTGCCGCCTTTCGCCAGGGCTTGGCGGAGGGTGGGGTGAGCGGCGTCGGGCCCGGCAGCCCCGCCGCCGGCGTGGCGGCGTGCGGGGCTGTCCGCGGGGCTGTCCGCGGGGCTGCTCGTGGGGGTGGCGGATTCCTGGAGGAGGCCGTCATCGGCGTAGAAGCTCCCGGCCGAGGCGGGCTGCCACCGGGTGCCGCGGGTGCCGCGCCCGGCCGGGGTGCGCAGGCCGTTCTCCAGGGCCGACGCCAGGACGAACGGCTTGAAGGCGGACCCGACGGGGACGCCGGTCGTGTCGGCGTTGTTGGTGAAGTGCTCGGTGGCGTCGGCCCCTCCGTACAGGGCGACGATGGCGCCGTCGGCCGGCCGCACGGAGGCGGCCCCCACCTGCACGCCCTTGTCGGCGTCGCGCTTCTTCGGGTCGATGCCGCGGTCGAGTACGCCCTCGACAGCGCGCTTCAGGCGCCGCACCTTGTCCTTGTCGAAGGTGGTGTGGATCTTGTAGCCGCCGCGCGCGAGGTCCTTGTCGGTGAGGGAGGTGTGCTGCTTGACGTACTTGTTCGCGACATCGACGAGATAGCCGGTCTGACCGCCGAGGCTGGTGGCGCGGGACTCCCTGTGGGGCTCGGGATAGGTGGTGAACTTCCCGCGCACCGCGGGTTTCATGAGCCCGGCCGCGACCTGCCGGTCGAGTATCCACTTCCAACGGGCCTCGGAGCGGCGGTGGTTGACGGCGCTGACGGAGGGGTCGTACTGCTCGGCGCCTTTCAACAACGCGGCGAGCGCTGCCCCCTGGCTCGGATCCAACTCCCGCGCGGGGATGCCGTAATAGGCGTGGGCGGCGGCCTCGATCCCATAGGCGCCGCGCCCGAACCAACTGGTGTTGAGATACCCCTGCAGAATCTCGCGCTTGCTCTTCTTCCGGTCCACCTTCAACGCGATGACGAACTCCTTGACCTTCCGCGTCACCGTCTGGTCCTGGGAGAGGTAGGTGTTCTTCACGTACTGCTGGGTGATGGTGGAGCCGCCCTGCGTCTCCTGGCCGCGGACCATGTTGACGGCGGCGCGGGCCAGGCCCTTTGGCGAGACGCCGGAGTCACTGTAGAAGGTGTCGTTCTCGGCGGCGATGACGGCGTTCTCGACGGCGTCGGGAATCTCCGACAGCCGCACGTTCTGCCGGTTCACGTCACCGGTGCTCACCATCTGCGTGCCGTCGGCCCAGTAGTAGACGTTGGCTTCGCGCCGGGCGGCCGCGTTCTCATCGGGGATGTCGACGGAGGCGTACACGAGCCCGAAGAGGCAGACCAGGGCGGAGAGGCTGAAGCCGAGGGCTCCGGCCGACTGCCGCCAGGAGGGAAGCCACCGCCGGAGCCCGCGTCTGCCGGTGCGTGGATAGTCGACGAGACGTTGACCTCGACGTCGGCGGCTCGGCTTGCGGGCGCGCGGATTCCCGGGCTTGCGCGCCGGCTTTCCCTGCGTGTGTGTCCCCATGGTGGGGGAGAGGGCGGAGGTGGGGGCGGTGGTTGGCCGTGGGCGTGTTAGGGGGACGTAACAGAGCAGGGCACAGCGCCCGGCACGGAGGAGGGCACAGAGCAGGGCCCGGCCGCGGCAGCTCCCCTTGGCCACGGCCGGCCCGCCTCAACCGTGGGGCCGACGGCGCGGGAGTGCGCCGGCCGCCACGGGAGCATGCGAACCCTGACTGTGCCCGGGGGACCGGCGGAACGCGCGCCATGGGTTCACTACACGCGTTCCCAGGCGAAGCCACTCGACACGGAGTCACTCGACACGGAGCGACACAGGTGGAAATGGCGAGGGCGGCGGCAGCCATGCGGGCCGTACGGATGTGACGCGGGCGCGGCGGGCGAAGTAGGTATTGCGGGCGCAACCCGCAGCCTCACCTGCGAGGCTGTGTCGCGTGACGTACGCAGTGAGTGTGGATACCCGGGTCGCCGACGGCTCCTCCGAGCTGGACGAGCTGCAGCGGGTCGGCGCCGGAGCCCTTCTTGAGGACGGCTTCGAGTCCGTCGTGGAGATCGAGGGGCCCGACGGGACGGAGGTGAAGCTCCTCGACACCTTCGTGGGCGTGTATCCCGGCGGGGCGCTGCTCAAGGTCTTCGTGGACGCCCCGGCGCTCGAGCTCGCCGAGGAAGCCGTACGGGAACTGGTGGAGGAGCTGCTGGAGCGCACGGAGCTGCTCGCGGAGTGGACCGTCGAGCGGTGCCAGGTGGAGCTGCGTCCGGACCTGGCGCAGGAGAGCCTGGCCGCGGCGGAAGGCCCGGACGCCCCGCCCGACGACCTGGAGTCCCGCCGCGCGCGACTGATGGGGCTGGCCGGGGGAGGAACAGCGCCGACCGACCCGAGCGCGACGTCGGTCGAGACGGAGGCAATCCGCTCCAAGATCCGCACCCTGGCACCACGGCTGGCGGCGATCGGCGCGGGAATGTTCGGGGTCCCGGAGGAGGGCGAACAATCCCCGAGGCAAGCTGCCGCCTCCGACGACTCCGTGATCTCGACCGAGGAGGCCGAGCTGGCGGCCGGGGCGCTGATCTGGGGAACGGACGTGCTCCTGGACGAGCTGTTCCAGGACGCGCACGCGCTGGACCGTGAGGGAACCAACGTCGCCGAATGCGCCCGCCCCCTGTGGCTCCTGGACGAACTGCCCCCGCGCCACGCACTCCAATACGACGCGCGTTTCGCCCGCCGTTTCCTGGTGACGGCGATCTCCCTGACCACGCGGCTGACGCAGGGAAGCTTCAAGAAGCTGAGCTGCGTAGCCGAGGAGCTGACACTTCGCCTCCTGCTGCGCGAGGCCGAGGTCACGCTGGAAACCTTCGGCCTCCTCGACGAGGGAGTCGCCGCGGCCCTGAAGCACTTCGCGGACCGCGTCCACGAGGACATGGACCACGCATCGCTCTACGAAGACGGAATGCCCTACACCGAGGAAGCCGACCCACCCACCCCCCTCGCCCCTGCCCCGACGGACCTCTCGACGTGGTTCACCCCCTTCAACAAGGGCGACTACGTCCACCCATACGCGGCGGACGAACCGGAGACCGACACGAGCGGGAACCCGGCTGCCTGAGCTCTCGGCCTCAGAGGTGGATGTCAAAGGCCCCGGACCAAGATCGGTCCGGGGCCTTTGTCGTGTGCCCCCGGCAGGATTCGAACCTGCGACACCCGCTTTAGGAGAGCGGTGCTCTATCCCCTGAGCTACGAAGGCGGGGCGTACTGGTGCCGCCACGGATGGCGGTTTCAGACAGGGTAGCGGATGGGGGTGGGGCGGTGGTGCCTGGTGCAGCTCAGGGCGGTGGGGGCGTTCGCCGGACCGCTTCTGCCGCCGGGAGGCCCTACGGCGATCCCGGCGACTCCGGCGCCCCCGTGTACGCGTGCAGGCGCAGGGCGAGTTGGATCTCCAGTGAGCGTTCCGGGGACTGCCAGTCGGTGCCGAGCAAGTGGCCTACCCGGTCCAGGCGTTGGACCACGGTGTTCACGTGGACGTGCAGGGCGTCCTTCGCCTTGGACTGGCTCATCCCGCAGGCGAAATAGGCCCGCAGCGTGTGGATGAGCTCCGTGCCTCGCCTGGCGTCGTAGTCCAGGGCGGGGCCCAGCGTGCGGCGTACGTAGGAGTCCAAGTCCGTGCCCTCGCCTAGGAGTACGCCGAGGAAGCCGAGGTCGGGGAGGGCCGCGCCCCGGCCGGTGTGGCCGAGGGCCCGCAGGGCGGAGAGGCAGCGCAGCGCTTCCGCGTGGGCCTGGGCGAGGGCTTCGGGGCCGGTGGCGGGGCCCGCCGCGCCGACCGTGACCGGGGCCCCGGCGGCCTGGGTGAGCTCGGTGGCGAGCGCGCGGGCGCGGGCGCCGGTGTCGTCGGCCGGGATGACGAGGACCACGTGGTCGTGGTGAAGGCCGGACAGGCCGCGGCGGGCGCGGGCGGCTCGGGCGGCGGAGGAGAGCAGGAGCCGGCGGGACGCCGCGTCGCTGTGCCCGACGAACACCGAGTGGGGGAGCGTCAGGTCTACGTCCAGGCGGCGGGCCCGGGCCGTGAGGCGGCCCGGGGTACCGGAGAGGGAGAGCAGGTCGCCGAGGAGTTCGCCGCGTACGCGGTCCTCCGCCTCGGCGGCCGAGCGGCGCAGGAGGAGGAGCAGCGCCGTGACGACCCCCGCGCGCTCGAAGAGGCGGCGGTCGGCCTCGCCCAGGTCGGCACGGTCGGTGAGGGCGATGCTGCCGAGCAGCTCCGGGCCCGCGAGGACGGCGCACACCCAGGTGCCGTCGAAGGGGACGGCCCGTCCGCTGGCCCGCGACGCGGCGATGGCCTCGGCTGGGGGCGTGCGGGGTTCGGCGGTGCCTTTGGCCGCGCGTGTGCGGGGTTCTGCGGCGCCCTTGGCCGCCGCGGGCATGCGGCGCTCGGCCCCGCCGTCGGCGGCGGGTGGACGGGGCCCGGCCTCCTCGGCGGTGGCGGGCCTGGCCTCCCCTACGGTGGCGGGCCTGGCCTCCCCTACGGTGGCGGGCCCGGCCTCCTCCTTGGTGGCGGACGCTGCCTCCTCCTCCTTGGTGGCGGACGCTGCCCCCTCCTCGGTGGCGGGCGTTGCCCCCTCCTCGGTGGGGGGCGCGGGGCGGTCGGCGCCGCCCTTGGCCGGACGCGTGCCGGGTCCTCCGGCTCCGGCGAGTTCGGCGGCTCGGCCGGGTCCGCCGTCAGCTCCGCCGGGCCCGCCGTCGGCTCGGCCGGGTGCGCCGTCGGCTCGGCCGGGTTCGGCCGCGGCTCGAAAGGGTCCGGCATCGGCTCGGCGAGGTCCACCGTCCGCTCGGGCGGGTCCGCCCTCGGCTCGGACGGATGAGGCGGCGCCCCCGCCCCCGACGCGGGCGAGTTCCGTGCCGTCCGCGTCGTGGATGAGGGTGCCGCCGCGCAGGAGGGCGCCGATGGCCGTGGCGACCTCCGTGAAGTCCCCGCCGCGCAGCACGAGATCCGTCAGGCGGTCGTGCGCGTCCTCCGCCCGGCGCAGCGCCTCGCTGTGTGCGCGGATCGTCTGCGACGCCTCGTTCAGGTCGACGAGCGCGGTCCTCGTCTCCTCCATCCTGCGTGCGCTGTCGATGGCTATCGCCGCATGGTCGGCGAGCGAGGACAGCAGCGCGCCCTCGTCCGGGGTGAAGGCGCGGGCGGTGCGGTCAGCGGCGTACAGGACACCGATGACGTGTTTGCCCTGGCGCAGCGGTACGCCGAGGATGGCGTGCAGGCCTTCCTCCAGTACGGCGCTGTCGATGGGGCCGGTGTGCTTGAAGCGGGTGTCGATCTCGTAGTCGACGGTTGCGTACGGGCGGGCGGTCTGCGCGACCAGGCCGCCGAGCCCCTCGCCCATGCCCAGGCGCACGTTCTGGAACGCGGCGGAGACCGAGCCGTCCGTCACACGCATGTAGGTGTCGCCCGCCACCGGGTCGTTGAGGGAGAGGTACGCGACGTCCGTGCGCAGCAGCAGCTTGGCCCGGTGCACGATGGCGCGCAGCACCGCGTCCAGGTCACGCAGGGCCGCGAGGTCGCCCGCCGTGTCGAACAGGGCGGTGAGCTCGGCCTCCCTGCGCTGGTGCTGGTTCAGGGTGCGGCGCACGCGCAGCGCGGTCTGCGTGGCCTCGTCGATCGCCGTGAGCTCCGCGCCGCTCGCCCCGGCCGCGCGCGCCGCCGCGGCCGGCCGGGCGAACTGCTCGGCCGGCGCGTCCTGGGCGAGGAGGTCGAGCAGCTCACGCAGGGCGGAGGCGCACGCCCGCTCCTGGTGGCCGGCGTGGTGGGCGGCGCGGTCGACGGCGTCTGGCGAGCTGGACATACGACGTGTCGCCTCCGGGAGCGGGGTGCGCGGGCCGCTGGTGCGCGCGTACGGGGTGCGGTTCAGCTTCCGATTGTCGCCGAGGCCGTACTGCTCGCACCCTCGGAAGCCGAATCCCTCTCGGCGGGGGAGGCGAGCGAACGGCCACGCGTCTCCTTCGCCACGAGCACGGTCAGCGTCGTGATCACCACCGTCACGCAGACGTACAGCGCCACCGGCGTCGCCGAGTCGAAGTCCTTGAGCAGCTCCACCGCGATGATCGGGGCGAGGGCGCCGCCGATGATGGACGCGAGCTGGGAGCCCATCGAGGCCCCGGAGTAGCGGACCTTCGTGTCGAACATCTCGGAGATGAAGGCGGCCTGCGGCCCGTACATCGCGCCGTGGAGGAGCAGGCCGACCGTGACCGCGAGGGTGATCACGGCGAAGGACTCGCTGTCGACGAGCGCGAAGAACGCGAACGCCCACACCCCCATGCCGACCGAGCCGATCAGGGTGACGGGCCTGCGGCCGATGCGGTCGGAGAGCGCACCCCACAGCGGGATCGTCACGAAGTGGACGGCGGATCCGATGAGGACGGCGTTCAGGGCGGTGCTCTTGGGCAGTTCCAGGTGCACGGTGACGTAGACGAGGACGAAGGCCGTGAGGATGTAGTAGGAGACGTTCTCGCCGAGCCGGGTGCCGATGGCCGTGAGGACACCGCGCCAGTTGTGCCGGAAGACCTCGACGACCGCCGCGTCCTGCTTGGCGACCGCGGCCGCACCCGCCTTGGCCGCCTCGGCCTCCGCGCGCGCCTGCGCCTCCAGGAACAGCGGCGACTCCGAGACCGAGACCCGTATCCACAGGCCGATGATCACGAGCACGCCGGAGAGCAGGAAGGGGATGCGCCAGCCCCAGGCGAGGAACGCCTCGTCGGACTGGACGGCGGCGAGGAGCGCGAGGACGCCGGTGGCCAGGAGATTGCCGCCGGGGGCGCCCGCCTGCGGCCAGGAGGCCCAGAAGCCGCGGTTCTTGTCGTCGCCGTGCTCGGAGACGATCAGGACGGCGCCGCCCCACTCGCCACCGAGCGCGAAGCCCTGGATCAGGCGCAACACCGTGAGCAGGATCGGGGCGCCGACACCGAGCGTGGCGTGGGTGGGCAGCAGCCCCATCGCGAAGGTGGCGCCGCCCATCATCATCAGGCTGAGCACGAGAAGCTTCTTGCGGCCGATCTTGTCGCCGTAGTGGCCGAAGACGACGCCGCCGAGCGGCCGGGCCGCGAAGCCGACGGCGTACGTGAGGAAGGAGAGGAGGGTGCCGACCAAGGGGTCGCTGTTGGGGAAGAAGAGGGTGTTGAAGACCAGGGCGGCGGCGGAACCGTAGAGGAAGAAGTCGTACCACTCGATGGTGGTGCCGATGAGGCTGGCGCTGATGATGCGGGCGATACCCGGCTTGCCCGGGGCCTTCCCCGGGGCCTTGCCCGGGTTATTGCCCTGGGGACGCGGCGTTGCGGCTGCCATGGCGTGATCCGTTTCTCGATGGGGACGTCTCGCGTCCCGATGGGGGCGGGCCGCGACAGGGATGTGAGACGGGGATGTGAGACAGGGATGTGAAATGCCGTGCGGGGAGCGGGAGTTCAGGCGGCGGTCCAGCCGCCGTCCAGCGGCAGCGACGCGCCGGTCACGAAGCCGCTGTGCGGGCCGCAGAGCCAGAGCGCGGCGGCGGCGATCTCCTCGGGCTCGATCAGACGCTTCACCGCGGAACGCCGCAGCAGTACGTCGGTGAGGACCTGCTCCGGGGCGATCGCGTGGGCGGCCGCCTGCGCGCTGATCTGGTCCTCGACCAGCGGCGTGCGGGTGTAGCCGGGGCAGAGGCAGTTGCTGGTGACGCCGTGCGGCGCGCCCTCCAGGGCGGTGACCTTGCTCAGGCCCTCCAGGGCGTGCTTGGCGGCGACGTAGGCGGACTTGAAGGGGCTGGCGCGCAGGC
Organism: Streptomyces sp. Je 1-332; assembly: GCF_040730185.1. Taxonomy (NCBI): domain Bacteria; kingdom Bacillati; phylum Actinomycetota; class Actinomycetes; order Kitasatosporales; family Streptomycetaceae; genus Streptomyces; species Streptomyces sp. Je 1-332. Next base: position 3,505,686 of record NZ_CP160402.1, on the reverse strand, counting down.
CGTGCACGCTGGAGATGTTCACGACGCGGCCCCAGCCGTGGTCGTACATGTGGGGCAGTGTCCGGCGCAGCAGGAGGAACGGCGCAGTGACCATGACCCGCTGGATCAGGTCGAACCGCTCCGGGGGGAACTCCTCGACGGCGGCGACGTGTTGGAGCCCGGCGCTGTTGACGAGGACGTCGACGCGGGTGGGCAGGGTGTCCACCGCGGCGGGGTCGGCGAGGTCAACGGCGTGCGCCTCGCCGTCGATCGCGTCGGCCACGTCCTTGGCCGCGTCGGCGTGCTGGTCCACCACATGGACGAAGGCGCCGGCACCGGCCAGGGCCACGGCGCAGGCCCGGCCGATGCCGCTCGCGCCGCCGGTGACCAGGGCGGTGCGCCCGGTGAGGTCGGTTCCGGCGGCTCCGGCGGGTCCTGCGGGTCCTGCGGCTCCTGCGGGTCCTGCGGCTCCTGCGGGGGCGTCACCGCGGGGAATGGGGCTCGTCATGGCCGGAAACGTAAGGGTGCGCCACGCGGGGTTCCCATGTGTGGGGCCCACATAACGAGGGAGCGCGGCATGTGGGTCCCGTGCCGGTCGAGCCCTCGCCCTGGTGACGCACGTCACGACTGGCGGCCCCGAAGCTGTGCTACCTTGCGAACAGCACGTGTGTACGCCGCCCTTCCGCGGCGCCGGTGCCGATCTTCTTTCTTCCGCCTCATCGAGGCCCCCGCAGCTCCGCAGCTTCCGTATTGCACCGAAGCCCATTGCTGCAGTTCTTCTCTCCGCTCTTCTCTCCGCCCGACGCACGGGACGTGAACACACCGTCCTGCCGGGCCCCTCATTCGCATGTCCGCGAAAGGACCCCATCATGAGTACCGCAACGATCACCCGAAACAGGACCACCACGACCACCACGACGCCCACGACCCCCAGCACGTCTGCCGCGGCTCCCGTCGCCGCCGCCGGCATCCTCGACGTCAGTCACAACGCCAACGGCCATCTCCGGACCGGCGATTGCCTCCCCAACCCCAACGACGTGACCGTCCCCTCGGCGCTCATCCGCCGACTGGGCCTGCGCGCGGGCGACATGGTGCAGGGCACCTGCGGCAAGGCCCGCACCCTCACCGACGTCGAGCGCGTCAACGGCCATTCCGCCGAAGCCCTGCGCAGGCGCGCACGGTTCGGCGACCTCACGCCGCTGCACCCCCGCGAACGGCTCCATCTGGAAACGCAGGGTGCCGGCGGCGGCAGCGTCGCGACCCGGCTCATCGACCTCGTCGCCCCCGTCGGCAAGGGCCAGCGCGGCCTGATCGTCGCGCCGCCCCGCACCGGCAAGACCGTTCTGCTCCAGCAGATCGCCGCCGCCGTCAGCGCGAACCACCCCGAGGCGCACCTCATGGTGGTGCTGCTCGACGAACGGCCCGAAGAAGTCACGGACATGAAGCGTTCCGTGCGCGGCGAAGTGCTCGCCTCGACCTTCGACCGGCCCGCCAAGCAGCACATCGCCCTGGCCGAACTGGCCGTGGAGCGCGCCAAGCGGCTCACCGAGGAGGGCAAGGACGTCGTCATGCTCTTCGACTCCCTCACCCGGCTGTGCCGCGCGTACAACAACGCGGCGTCCAGCGGCGGCCGTACTCTCTCGGGCGGTGTCGACGCCGCCGCCATCCAGGGCCCCAAGCGGCTCTTCGGTGCCGCGCGCCTCGCCGAGGAGGGCGGGTCCCTGACCATGCTCGCCACCGTGCTCGTGGAGACCGGATCGCGCGCCGACGACTACTACTTCGAGGAGCTCAAGGGCACCGGCAACATGGAGCTCCGCCTCGACCGCGGCATGGCCGAGCGCCGGGTGTTCCCCGCCGTCGACGTCACCCCTTCCGGCACCCGCCGTGACGAACTCCTCGTGCCCGCCGACGAGTTGACCGCAGTACGCGGCCTGCGGCGTGCCCTGCACGGCAGGGACGCACAGAGCAACCTGGAGGCGCTGATCGAGCGCCTGCGCAAGACCGCGGACAACGCCGCCTTCCTGCGCCAGGTGCAGCAGACCGTGCCCGGCGCCGGGTCATCGAAGGTCAACGGCGGCTGAGCCACGCCCTCAAGGGCGCGTGACGTGCACCCGGTAGCGCCCTTCCCCGTCGATGGCCGTCACCGTGATGCGCACGCCCGTCTTCTCGTCCGTGAACGTCTGGCCAGGCTCGTAGGTCGCGTCGGAGAGTTCCGCGTGGACGTTCGGCCGGCGCGTGCAGCCGCCGCTGTCCTTCGTGGAGTCGGAGACGGTGACCGGGCCCTGGCCCGTGTCGACCTCCGCGTCCACCCGGTAGATGAGCACTCCGGGCTTGCAGACCGCCTCGTCGTTGCCGCCACGGGTGCGCACCTCGACGGCGTACCCGGTCCGTGTGCTCAGCGGCACGAAGGCGAGCTTGGTGCCGCCCTCGGCCGGCAGTGGGCTCAGCGTGTGCTCGGTGGTGCCCGCGTTCGAGGCGCAGCTGATCTGGTCGTCGCCGAGCCAGCCGAGCTTCCACTTGTGCCAGGCCAGCAGGTCGTTGTTGGCGCCCCAGTCCTCGCTCATGATGTCCCAGTGGCCGACCGCGCCGCCGCCGTCCTGCGTGTACAGGTCGGGCAGGCCGAAGACGTGGCCGTTCTCGTGGGGGAGTACGCGGTAGCCGGTCTCGCGGTAGCTGCCCGAACCGTCGTCCTGGCGGCTGTAGACGAAGGACGCGTTGGAGACCGGGACGCCGTCCGCGACGGGTGCCTCGGTGTTGCCCGCGAAGGTCACCGAAAGGACCGTGTCGAGCGCGGAAGGACCGGCGTTCGGCGTCATGAGGATGTTCACCAGGTCGTACTCCCGGAAGTCCACGTCCGGGTCGGCCTCCGCCACGATGTCCTGGACCAGCTCGCGGTAGCCGGGATCGAAGGGGGCGCCGCGTTCTATCCCGTACTCCTTGAAGCTCTTGGGCATCCGCAGCCAGTCCGGGATCGGGGACTCGGGGCGGTAGTCGAGCTTCCCGTAGGAGCTGGTGCGAAACCAGTCCGATGTCTGCGGGAAGAATTCCTTGAGGCGGTCGAGGGCGGTGCCGTCGCCGCGGGCGTCGGAGAAGTCGACCATGAGGTTCAGGGCCCGGACGGTGCCCGTGGAGCGGGAGTAGCCGGCGGAGGTGGGCACGCCCTCCGACATCTGGACGCCCATCGTGCCGTTGATCATGCACGGGCTGAGGGTCGAGGCGCGGGCCAGCGATGCGGGGCCGGCCGCCGTGGGGGATTCCTCCATCAGGCGCCCGGTGCTCGCCGATGTGGTGACCGTGAGGCCAAGGACGGCGCACGTGGCTATCGCCGTGCCACGTCGCGCTCCGCGTATCTGCTGCCTCCAGGTCGGCTGCTGCATGCGTGGGCCTTCCCCTTGCGGCAGCCGCCGGTCCTGGCTGCACCCTTCCGATCACCCTGTGCCGGTGGGTGCGCGGGCGCTCGCTGGGAGCGACCGATCGTGGGTTTCTTGTTCAGGTAGCTGTGATCCAGGTCACACGGAGAAAGTCGGAGCGGAGGAAATATCCGGGGACTCGCTCCCCGTTTAGACCTGTGTCCGAGCGAAACGGGGAGAGATTCCCCGCATCGCGCAGCAGAGGCTCCGGCACCGTCCGGAGGCCCGACCCCAAGCTTGAGGAGAGCCGCCGTGGACACCGCCACCGCGCAGCGCCCCACGCCCCGCCCGCGGGCCGACGCCCTGCGCAACCGGGAGCGGATCGTCGCCGCCGCACGCGAGATGTTCGTCGAGTTCGGCCCCGACGTGCCGCTCGACGAGGTCGCGCGCCGGGCCGGCGTCGGTAACGCCACGGTCTACCGGCACTTCTCCGACCGTTCCGAACTGGTCCATCAGGTCGTCCTGCTGGTCACCGACCGCGTCTCGGCCCACGCCGAAGAGGCGGCGGTGGCGGCCGACGCCGATCCGAGCGTCGCGTTCGACGTCCTGCGCCGGTTCGTCCATGCCTCCGCCGACGAGCGGATCGGCGCCCTGTGCCCGATCCTCCAGGCGGCCTTCGACCCTGATCACCCGGATCTGGTCGACGCCCGTGAGCGGCTCGAAGCCGCGATCGACGGGCTGATGCAACGGGCGCGCGCGGCCGGGCAGCTGCGCACCGACATCGCCGTCGGGGACCTGATGGTCGCCCTCTCCCAGCTCACGAGGCCGCTGCCCGGCACGGCGTGCCCGAACATGGACCGTTTCGTCCACCGCCATCTCCAGCTGTTCCTCGACGGCCTGATGGCGCCGGCCCGCTCCGAGCTGCCCGGTGAGGCGGCGACCTTGGAGGACCTCCGCCAGTCCTGAGCCCCGCCCGAACCGGCTCCGCACCGCATCGCCTTTCCGTCACTTTTTCACCACACGTACCGCTAGGTGGCTACTTCCATGTCAGAAACAGATCCGAGGCGCTGGAAAGCGCTGATATTCATCGCGCTCGCGCAGCTGATGGTCGTGCTCGACGCGACCATCGTGAACATCGCGCTGCCCTCCGCCCAGCAGGACCTGGGCATCTCGGACGGCAACCGCCAGTGGGTCATCACGGCCTACGCCCTGGCCTTCGGTGGCCTGCTGCTCTTCGGTGGCCGCATCGCCGACCTCTGGGGCCGCAAGCGCACCTTCGTGACCGGCCTGATCGGCTTCGCGGCGGCCTCCGCGCTCGGCGGCGCCGCCACCGGCGAGGCCATGATGCTGGGCGCCCGCGCCCTGCAGGGTGTGTTCGGCGCGCTCCTCGCACCCGCCGCCCTCTCGCTGCTCGCCGTGATGTTCACCGACGCCAAGGAGCGCGCCAAGGCGTTCGGCATCTACGGTGCGATCGCCGGTGGTGGTGGCGCCGTGGGCCTGATCCTCGGCGGCTTCCTCACCGAGTACCTGAACTGGCGCTGGACGTTCTTCGTCAACATCCCGTTCGCCGTCGTCGCCGCGCTCGGCGCGTACTTCGTCATCCGTGAGCCGGCCGGCGGCCGCAACCGCTCGCCGCTCGACATCCCCGGCGTGGTCCTGTCCACCCTCGGTCTGGTCTCGCTCGTCTACGGCTTCACGCGCGCCGAGTCGGCCGGCTGGTCGGACTCGCTGACCATCGGCATGTTCGTCGCGTCCGCCGTCCTGCTCGCCGCGTTCGTCCTCACCGAGTCGAAGGTCAAGTCGCCGCTGCTTCCGCTGCGCGTCCTGACCGAGCGCAACCGCGGTGGCGTCTACCTGTCGCTCGGCCTCGCGATCATCGCGATGTTCGGCCTGTTCCTGTTCCTCACGTACTACCTCCAGATCGTCCAGGGCTACTCGCCGGTGAAGACCGGCTTCGCGTTCCTGCCGATGATCGTCGGCATGATCACGGGCTCCACGCAGATCGGCGCCCGCCTGATGACCCGCGTCCCGCCGCGGCTGCTCATGGGTCCGGGCTTCCTGGTCGCCGCCGTGGGCATGCTGTTCCTGACGCAGCTCGACGTCGGTACGTCGTACGCCGGTGTGATCCTGCCCGGCCAGCTGCTGCTGGGCCTCGGCATGGGTACGGCGTTCATGCCCGCCATGTCGCTCGCCACGCACGGTGTCCAGCCGCGTGACTCCGGTGTCGCCTCCGCGATGGTCAACACCTCGCAGCAGGTCGGCGGCGCCATCGGCACCGCCCTGTTGAACACCATCGCCGCCTCCGCCACGACCGCGTACCTCGCGGACCACGCGGCGGGCGCGACGACTCCCGCGGCCCAGAAGCTGGTGCAGGCGCAGGCCATGGTCGAGGGGTACACCAGCGCGATCTGGTGGGCCGTCGGCATCCTCGCCGGCGCCGCCGCGATCGCCTTCGCCCTCATCAACACGGGCTCCCAGGGCGGCGCTCCCGCCGCCTCGGGCTCCGGTGACAGCGAGGGTGCCGAGGACGAGATCCGGATCCCGGTGGTCGCGCACTGACCCCGGTTCGGTAAGGGGGGCCTAGCGGAGCCAGGGCAGGTCCGCCCCCGCCTCCTTCGGCTGAAGTCCCTCGGCGACGATCATCATGATCTCGCCGAGGGACTTCTGCTGTTCCGGGGTGAGCCGGTCGAAGAGGGCCTGGCGCACGGCGGTGACATGTCCGGGCGCCGTCCTGCGCAGCACCTCGTACCCGTCGTCGGTGAGGATCGCGAACTGGCCGCGCTTGTCGGAGGGGCAGTCCTCGCGGCGCACCCAGCCGTTCTTCTCCAGGCGCGCGATGGCGTGCGAGAGGCGGGACCGGGTGATCTTGGTGTTCCTGGCCAGCTCGGTCATGCGCATCCGCCGCCGCGGGGCGACGGAGAGCTGGACCAGGAGGCCGTAGTAGATGTGCGGCATACCGGCGTCGCGCTGCAACTGGCGGTCGAGGTGATCCTCCAGGAGCGTGCTGGCCTGCAGATACGCGAGCCAGGTGCGCTGTTCGTCGTCGTCGAGCCAGCGCGGTTCCCCATCGGGAAGGTCGGGGGGAGAAGTGGGTGCCGTGTCCATGTACTCCACTGTACGCAGCCCTTCCTTGAATCTTAAACAATACGGGAGTAGGTCACTCCCGAGTGAAAGCTTGAGAGTTAAAGCAAGTCTCTTCTTGTACGTTCTCGGAGGCGCCGCCATGACCGCAACCCAGGAGCGCATGCCCGCCCTCTACCTCAGCCACGGCGCACCCCCGCTGGCCGACGACGCGCTCTGGCCGGACCAGCTCCGCGCCTGGTCGGCGGAGCTGCCGCGCCCCAAAGCCATCCTCATGGTCTCCGCCCACTGGGAAGAGGCCCCGCTGGCCATCGGCGCGACGCGGACGCTGCCGCTCGTGTACGACTTCTGGGGCTTCCCCGAGCATTACTACCAGGTCACGTACGCCGCCCCGGGCGCCCCTCAACTGGCTGATTCCGTACGCGCGTTGCTGCGCGGGGCGGGCACGCTGGTGCAGGACATCGAGGATCGCGGACTCGACCACGGAGCCTATGTCCCGCTCGTCGAGATGTACCCCGACGCCGACATCCCCGTGCTCCAGATCTCCCTGCCGACCCTCGACCCGCGCCGCCTGACGGACATCGGCCGCAAGCTGGCGCCGCTGCGGGACGAGGGCGTACTCCTCGTAGGCAGCGGCTTCTTCACACACAATCTGGCGGCGCTGCGTCACCTGGACGGCGGAGTGCCGTCGTGGTCGGCGGAGTTCGACGCGTGGGGGCACGAGGCGCTCGACGCGGGTGACGTGGACGGCCTGCTCGACTTCCGGCACAAGTCCCCGGCGGGCGAGCTCGCGCACCCGCGTACGGAACACTTCGCGCCCCTGTTCGTGACGCTGGGGGCCGCCGAGGCCTCGGGGGACCTGGGCGGGCAGCGCAGTGTGATCGACGGGTTCTGGATGGGGCTCGCGAAGAGGTCGGTGCAGTTCGGCTGACGGCGCGGATCGCCGAGGGCCGCGCGCCGGTTGTCGCCGGTGATTGGCTCGACCGCGCTCGGGTACCCCTCCAACTTCGGCGCGTACAGCTCGAGCCAGCGGTGGACCGCACCGGAGTGGCCGTGCGCGGCGAGCGCCTCGACGGCCATCGGCGCGTGGTTGGTGAGCCGTCCGAGCCGCTCGGGGCCCGAGGCGTGCAGGCGCTGCAGGGCGTCGTCGAGGGTGCCGGTGGTGTCGGCCGTGGCATTCATGCGGGCACGCTAGGCGGGGCCGGGACGGGGCGTAACGGCCTGGCGTCCTGGGTCGGGACCTAGGACGGAGCCGACGGGACCTAGGTCCCGCTTCCGGTCTCCGGGCCGAGGGGACGCTCGTACCAGGCGACGTCCCAGTAGCGGCCGAACTTGCGGCCCACCTCGCGGTACGTGCCGACGTACCGGAAGCCGAAACGTTCGTGGAGGCGGCCGGAAGCGTCGTTCGGCTGGGCGACCCCGGCGTAGGCGCGGTGCAGGTCCTCGCCTTCGAGGGCCTCGAAGAGCGCCTTGTAGAGCAGGGTGCCGATACCGCGGCCCGCGGCGTCCGGCGCGCAGTAGACGCTGACTTCCACCGAGGTGGCGTACGAGGGCTTGGCCCGGAAAGGAGAACTCGTGACGTACCCGAGGATCAGCCCGGAATCCCGCTCCTGGGCAACCAAGAGGCGGTGGGGGCCGTCTTCAGGATGGGAGAGCAGCCAAGGGCGGCGCTCCTCCGGCAGGAAGACGGCCGTGTCGAATGTGATCGCCGTCTCACGTACGTAGTGGTTGTAGATGGCGGTCAGGGCCTCCAGATCGGCCTCCGCGCCCGGCCTGACCTGCACCTCATTACGTTCCGACGTCATCCGGCCTCCCTTTGTGGCGGCACAGGGTACTGCAACGTCAGCAAAATAGTTGCTCGGCTTGGGAATTCTGTCCGGATTCCAGTCGTTGTTTCCATCGGAAGCAGGGCACCCGGAAGGGTGTGGTTTCCACCACGTCTCCACCACAGAGGCCCGTGAAAAGGGCCGACCAGGACCTCCACACGCAAGGGAGCACGCATGGCAACCCGTGCCGTCGCCCGTCGTAAGTCCGCCTCCACCGGCGAGACCGACGCGGCACGCAGTGTTCGCGCCGTAGGCGGGGAGATCGCCGACCGCGACCTGGTCGGCATGTACCTCGACGAGATCGCGCGTACGCCGCTGCTCGACGCCGCCAAGGAAGTCGAGCTGTCCCAGATCATCGAGGCCGGTGTGTACGCCCGGAAGATAATCGACGGCGACGTCGAGGACTCCGTCCCCGGTGCCTCCGCGTCCCGCGAGGAGCTGGAGGCGCTCGTCGCCGACGGCGAGCGCGCCAAGGACGTCTTCATCCGGTCGAACCTCCGTCTGGTCGTCGCCGTGGCCCGCCGCTATCCGCGCAGCGGTCTGCCGCTCCTCGACCTCATCCAGGAGGGGAACGCGGGCCTGGTCCGCGCGGTCGAGAAGTTCGACTACGCCAAGGGCTTCAAGTTCTCCACGTACGCCACGTGGTGGATCCGTCAGGCCATCACGCGCTCCATAGCCGACCAGTCCCGCACGATCCGCCTCCCCGTGCATCTGGTGGAGGAGCTGGGCCGGATCCGCCGTGTCATGCGCGAGTTCAACCGCAAGAACGGGCGCGACCCGGAGCCGGAGGAGGTCGCGGCCGAGCTCGACACCACGCCGGCGCGTGTCACGGACGTCCTGGACTGGGCGCGCGACCCGGTCTCGCTGAACATGGGCGTGGACGACAACGGCGACACGCAGTTCGGTGACCTCCTGGAGGACACCTCCGCGGTCTCGCCCGAGCAGTCCGTCCTGACGCTGCTGCGCAGCGAGGAGCTCGACGACCTGATCGGCCGCCTCGACCAGCGCACGGCCTCCATCATCAAGATGCGGTACGGGATCGAGGACGGCCGCGAGCGGACGCTGACGGAGGTCGGCAAGCAGCATGGTCTGACGCGGGAGCGGATCCGCCAGATCGAGAAGCATGCGCTTCTCGAGCTGAAGAAGTTGGCTCGGGATACGGGGTTCGACGCGGCCGCCTGAGCGGCCCCGCCTAGCTGTCCACCAGCTGAGCCCCGGTGCCATCCCCCCCCGGCACCGGGGCTCGTTCCTGCCTTGCGCCTGTGGGGGGCTCCTTTCCCGCGCTTCGCGCGGAGGTTTCCCGCCCGCCCGCCCGTTACCCGGGGGACAGCTGCGGGGCTATCGGGTCCCCGCCCGTTGCTTCGGGGTGATCGGGTGGGTGGGTGGGAGAGATCCGCGCGGAGCGCGGGATAGGGGAGCCCCCCCCGGCCGGCGGGGGAAGTTACGTCGGCGGTCCCGCCGCCCGGGTCATGCGGGAGCCCAGCTCCCGGAGGGAAGCCAGTAGCTCTGGTGGGCCGTGGGCCACGAAAGGGTGGCCGGTCATGGTCAGGCGGACCGCCAGCCAGTCCACCGCGTCCGTCACCTCCGAACGGAGCCGGCACCTCGTGGCCGAAAGGGGCTCCGGTGTACCCAGCGCCGAGGGGAACGCCCCGGCGACGGCCTCCGCGGACGCCTCGAACGTCACGTCGATCGCATACGAAGGCTGGGCCCGCCACATCGACCGGCGGATGTACTCCGCGGCGTCCCCGGTGGGCAGCTCCCGGGGGACGAAGCGCGCGCCGGTCGCGAAGGGCGACGACACCCGGTCCACCCGGAACGTTCGCCAGTCGTCGCGGTCGATGTCGTACGCCACCAGATACCAGCGCCGCCCCGTCGACACGAGACGATGCGGCTCGGTCAGGCGCCGGGACTCCGTGCCGTCCCCGGAGCGGTACGCGAAGCGGAGCCGCTCCTGGCCCGCCGCCGCGGACGCCATCACCGTAAGCGTCTCGGGCGCGATGCTCGCCCCGTCCCCACTGGTCAGTGGCGTCGTCGCGATCTGGAGGGTCTGCACCCGGTGGCGCAGGCGCGAGGGGAGGACCTGTTCGAGTTTTGCCAGGGCCCGTACGGACGCCTCCTCCACCCCCTCCACCGCGTGGCCCGCCCCCGCCCGTAGACCCACCGCGATCGCCACCGCCTCCTCGTCGTCCAGGACGAGCGGCGGCATGGCCTTGCCCGCGACCAGACGGTAGCCGCCGCTCGCGCCCTGGCTCGCCTGCACCGGATAGCCGAGGTCCCGCAGCCGGTCGATGTCGCGCCGCACGGTCCGGCGGCTGACGCCGAGCCGGTCCGACAGCTCCCCGCCCGGCCACTCGCGCGGGGTCTGGAGCAGGGAGAGGAGTTGCAGCAGCCGAGCCGGCGTGTCCGTACCGCCGGAGCCGCCGGAGCCGCCGGAGCCGCCGGAACCGCCGGTCCTTTCCGAGGTGTTCGGGGTCTTGCCGGGAGTCGATGTCATGTCTTTCAGGATGCCGCGCATCTAGGACATGCACTGGCCTATATGGCTCCTAGTCTCCCCTCATGACTTTCAGCAACCCCGCCCCAGCATCCCCAGGATCGGACGCCGCCACCGCCGCCGACCGGCGCCGCTGGCTCGCCCTCGCCATCGTGATGACCGCGGCCTTCATGGACCTCGTCGACGTCACCATCGTGAACATCGCGATCCCGTCCATCCAGGAGGACGCGGGCGCCACGGACAGCCAGATCCAGTGGATCACCGCGGGTTACGCACTCGCTTTCGCGGCAGGCCTCATCACCGGCGGACGGCTCGGTGACATCCACGGGCGCAAGCGGATGTTCCTGATAGGGATCGGCGGCTTCACGATCGCCTCCGCGCTCTGCGGGTTCGCCGCCAACCCGGAGATGCTGGTCGCGTCGCGGATCCTGCAGGGCGGCATGGCCGCGATGATGGTGCCGCAGGTCCTGTCGATCGTGCACGCCACCTTCCCCGCGCACGAGCGCGGCAAGGTCTTCGGGCTCTTCGGGATGATCGTGGGGCTCGGCGCCGTATCGGGTCCGCTGCTCGGCGCGCTCCTCACCCAGTGGAATCTGTTCGGGCTCGAATGGCGCCCGATCTTCCTCATCAACCTGCCCGTGGGCATCGCGGGACTGATCCTCGGCAGCAAGTTCATCACCGAGTCCAAGGCCCCGAAGGCCCTCAAGCTCGACCTCGTCGGCGTCGCCCTCGTCACGCTCGGCCTGCTGATGGTCCTCTACCCGCTCACCCGTGGGCGGGAGTTGGACTGGCCGCTGTGGGGTCACGTGGTGATGGCGGGCGGACTCGTCGTCTTCGGCGCGCTCATCGCGTACGAGAAGGCGAAGGCGGCCAAGGACGGTTCGCCCCTCGTGGAACTCTCCCTGTTCAAGGTGAAGAGCTTCGCCGCAGGCATCGCGGTGCAGACCGTGTTCGGTGTCACGATGGGCATCTTCTTCCTGGTCTGGACGATCTACATGCAGACGGGGCTCGGGTGGACCGCGCTGCGGGCCGGCACGACCGGCATCCCGTTCTCGATCGCCGTCTCGGTGGCGGCCGGTATGTCCGTGCAGAAGCTCGTGCCGCGGTTCGGGCGCAAGGTGCTGCAGGGCGGCGCGCTCCTCATGGCCGCCGGGGTGCTGCTCTACATCTGGGAGGCGGACCGTTACGGCGCGGGCATCGCGTCCTGGCAGATGGCGCTGCCGCTGGTCGTGATGGGCGCCGGAATGGGGTTCATCGTCGCGCCCCTCACCGACGCCATCCTCTCGGACGTGCCGCGTGAGCACTCCGGGTCCGCGTCCGGGCTGCTCAACACCGTGCAGCAGATGGGCACGGCGCTCGGACTAGGCCTGGTCTCCGTGGTGTTCTTCGGCGTGATCGACGAGAGGGCGGCGCGGAGCGAGATGCCGATGGAGATAGTGGGCGCGTTCCAGAACTCGCTGTGGTGGGTCGTCGGCGTGCTCGTCGCCATCTTCCTGCTGATGTTCGCCCTGCCGAGCAAGCCGCGCCAGCATGTCGAGGGGGGCGGCGACGACGCGGACGTCGAGGCCGAGGTCGAGGCCGGCTCCGAGGTCGCCGGAGCTGAACTCTCCGGTCGGGAGGCCGCGTTGACCCCATGAGCGGGTAGCAGCCGGTGACGGCGGACAGGGCGGTGTGCGGCCCGGGTGGAGCCTGGAGCTCTGCCCGGGCCGCCGCCGCGTCCAGGGATTCGAGTACGGCACCGGGACCGCGGGGCAATCGGGCGGGTGGGTGGGAGAGGCCTGTTCGGGCAGGGGCGGATGCGGGGGAGTCGCAGGGCCTAGGACCCGGCAAGGCAGAGGCGGAAGTCCGTTTGTGTCCGGATTAAGTCCGGGGCTGTTTACTTTGCGCCCAGAAGAGCCGTACTCTGCCAGGAGAACCACAGGCTCGGGCATCAGGCGGAGGCGAGCGGACATGTACGCACCGGAGCGGCAGCAGGCCATCCTGCGGCTCGCACGCGACGGGGGACGGGTCGACGTCCTGTCGCTGGCCGAGGAGTTCAAGGTCACCGCCGAGACCATCCGGCGTGACCTGAAGGCCCTCGACAGGGCCGGCCTGGTCCGACGCGTGCACGGCGGTGCCATCCCCGCAGGACGCCTCGACTTCGAGCCCGACCTCGCGGAGCGGGAGGGAACGTCCGCCGACGAGAAGGACCGCATCGCACGCGCCGCCCTCGCCGAACTCCCCACGGAAGGAAGCGTCATTCTCGACGCGGGGTCGACGGTGGCCCGCCTCGCCGCCTCCCTCCCGCTGGAAGCGACGTTCACCGTCGTCACGCACGGCCTTCCCACCGCCGCCCGCCTCGCCGACCACCCCGGCATCCAGCTCCACCTCATCGGGGGCCGCGTCCGCAGCCGTACGCGCGCCGCCGTCGACGCGTGGGCGCTGCGGGCGTACGGAGAGATCCGCGCCGACGTCCTCTTCGTCGCGGCGAACGGCTTCTCCGCACAGGCCGGCCTCACCACCCCCGACCTCGCAGAGGCCGCCGTCAAGCGCGCGGCCATCGGCGCGGCCCGCCGCGTCGTTCTCCTCGCCGACTCCACCAAGCACGGCCAGGAGCACTTCGCGCGCTTCGGCGGTCTCGACGACGTGGATCTGCTGATCACCGACACCGGGCTCGGCCCCGAGGACGCCGCGGCGATCGAGGCCAATGGCACGGAGGTGATCCGGGCATGAGCGGAACCGGCACGGACACGCACGCGAGCAGCGGCAGCACACAGCACGGCAACGAAACGGTACGTACGCGCATGATCCTCACCGTCACCCCCAACCCCTCCCTCGACCGCACCTACGAGGTCCCCTCGCTGGACCGCGGCGAGGTCATCCGGGCCACCGGTGACCGGATGGACCCGGGCGGCAAGGGCGTCAACGTATCGAGGGCGGTCGCGGCGGCCGGCGCGGCGACGCTCGCCGTCCTGCCGCTCGGCGGCGCACCCGGCGCGCTCGTCGCCCAGCTCCTCGACGAGCAGGGCATCGAGGTCGCGCCGGTCCCGGTCGCGGGCCAGACCCGCTCCAACATCGCCGTCGCCGAACCGGACGGCACCCTCACGAAGATCAACGCCGCCGGGCCCGAACTGACGCGGGCGGAAGCCGAGTTGCTGCTCACCGCCGTGCGGGAGCGGTCCACCGGAGCCGACTGGATCGCCTGCTGCGGCAGCCTGCCCCGCGGGCTCGCCCCCTCCTGGTACGCCGACCTGGTGGCCCGCGCGCATGCCGCGGGTGCCCGGATCGCCCTCGACACCTCGGGCCCGGCCCTGCTCGCCGCCCTCGCCGAACGCCCCGACGTCGTCAAGCCGAACGCGGAGGAGCTCGCCGAAGCGGTGGGCCGGCCCCTGACGACGGTCGGCGACGCCGTCAAGGCCGCCGAAGAACTGCGGCAGTTGGGCGCCCGCGCCGTCCTCGCGAGTCTCGGCGCGGACGGCCAGCTCCTGGTGGACGACTCGGGCACGTACTTCGGCAGCGCTCCGGTCGAAGCCGTACGCAGCAACGTCGGCGCCGGTGACTCCTCCCTGGCCGGTTTCCTCATCGCGGGCGGCACCGGCGCCCCCGCCCTCGCCTCGGCCGTGGCGCACGGCGCGGCGGCGGTCCAGCTCCCCGGCAGTGCGATGCCGACCCCCTCGGACCTCGCACCCGGCGCGGTCACGGTCACGGCGGAGGTCCCCCTGGACCGCGTACTGACGGAGCCCGCGCCATGAGCGCCCACACCCACACCACCCACCCTCACACCCCCGTCCCCACCCCCGCCCTCCGGGCGATACGCGTGCGAAGGAGCCCGCGATGAGCGAGATGATCACCGCGGAACTGGTCGACCTCGAAATCGACCGGTCCGCCGGAACCAAGGAAGCGGCGGCCCGTGCCCTCGCCGAGCGCATGGTGGCCCTGGGCCGGGTGACCGACCTGGACGGGTTCCTCGCCGACGTGGCGGCCCGCGAGGCGCAGATGCCGACCGGTCTCGACGGCGGCATCGGCATCCCGCACTGCCGCAGCGCCCACGTCACCGAACCGACCCTGGCCTTCGGCCGCTCGGCCGACGGCATCGACTTCGGGGCGCCGGACGGGCCCGCCGACCTGATCTTCCTGATCGCCGCCCCGGCCGGTGCGGACGACGCCCACCTGACCATCCTCTCCTCGCTGGCACGGCAGTTGATGGACGAGGAGTTCACGAGCGCGCTGCGGGGCGCCGCTGACGCGCAGACGGCGACGGACCTGATCCGGGGCAATGGGCGGGTGGGCGGGGAACAAGCCGCGCGCAGCGCGGCAGAAGCCCCCACGGACCCGCAGTCGGACGACCCCGAACCCCCGGCGGAGCCGTTCCGCATCGTGGCGGTCACCTCCTGCCCGACCGGCATCGCCCACACCTACATGGCCGCCGAGTCCCTCGAGAACGCGGCCCGCGAGGCAGGCGTGGAGCTCACGGTCGAGACCCAGGGGTCAGCGGGATTCACCCGCGTCGACCCGGCGGTCATAGCCACCGCGGACGCGGTCGTCTTCGCCCACGACGTCCCCGTACGGGACAAGAACCGCTTCGCCGGGAAGCCCACGGTCGACGTGGGCGTCAAGGCGGGCATCAACCGCCCCGCGGAACTCATCGCCGAGGCCCGGGAGAAGGCGGCCCGCGGCGATGTCACCTCGGGGGCCGCAGGGACGAGCCCCGTGGACGACGCGGGCGAGAGCGGTGACGGCTACGGCACCAAGCTGCGCAAGTGGCTGATGTCCGGCGTCAGTTACATGGTCCCGTTCGTCGCCGCCGGCGGCCTCCTCATCGCACTCGGCTTCGCCATCGGCGGCTGGAAGATCGACAAGGCGCCGTCCGTAGCCGAGCACTTCGTGTGGACGGACACCACGAGCTGGGCCGCGCTCCTCTTCCAGATCGGCGGACTCGCCTTCGCCTTCCTGGTGCCGGTCCTCGCCGGCTACATCGCGTACGGAATGGCCGACCGGCCAGGACTCGTCCCCGGATTCGTCGGCGGCTCCGTCGCCGTCACGATCAACGCGGGTTTCCTGGGCGGCCTCGCGGCCGGCCTGATCGCGGGCGCGGTCGTCATGGGCGTCCAACGCGTACGGATCCCCGCCGTCCTGCGCGGCATCATGCCCGTGGTCGTGATCCCGCTGATCTCGTCCGCGATCGTCGGCTTCCTGATGTTCCTCGTCATCGGAAAGCCCATCGCCTCGTTGCAGAGCGCGCTCACGGACTGGCTGGAGGGCCTGTCCGGCGCCAACGCCATCATCCTCGGCGTCATCCTCGGCCTGATGATGTGCTTCGACCTCGGCGGTCCGCTCAACAAGGTCGCGTACGCCTTCGCCGTCGGCGGCCTCGCCAACCCGACCGAGGGCAGCCTCAAGGTCATGGCCGCGGTGATGGCGGCCGGTATGGTCCCGCCGCTCGCCATGGCCCTCGCCACCACCATCCGCGGCCGGCTTTTCACCAAGACGGAACGCGAGAACGGCAAGGCGGCCTGGTTCCTGGGCGCCTCCTTCATCACGGAGGGCGCGATCCCGTTCGCCGCGGCCGACCCGCTGCGGGTGATCCCCGCGTCGATGGCGGGCGGAGCGGTCACCGGCGCCCTGTCGATGGCCTTCGGCTGCACGCTGCGGGCGCCGCACGGCGGCATCTTCGTGGTGCCGCTCATCGGGCAGCCGCTGCTCTACCTGGTGGCGATCGTCGCCGGTGTCGGTGTGTCCACCCTGGCGGTCATTCTGCTCAAGGGCGCCCGGCGGACGGCCCCTTCGGAGAGCGGCGTCACGGCCGAGGAAGCCGTGGCGGAGAAGCGGGTGCCCGCGGCCGTCTGAACCCGGTTGACCGGACCCCGGAGGGTTCGGCCCCTATGAGGGGGGTTGTGCGACATGCGTCACTTCAGGACGTAAGTCCCACAACCCCCCTGTCGTAAGCCCCGGGTCGTGATGTCTACTGTGCGGCATGTTCCAGAATGTCTCGATCCTCCAGCAGGCAGGCGTGGCCGTTCTGGCCACGGCGACCGTCGTCTGGGCCGTGGGCCTGGTGCGGGTGATGCGGCGCGACCAGGTCGACGTGGAGGTCTGGCGCCGGTCCCAGGCGTTGCGCGCGCTGCCGGCGCAGTCGGGCCCGCCGCGCGCGGAGACGGTCGACCTGACGGCGGAGGAGCGGGCCGCCTTCGCAGGCCTGGTACGACAGTTCGGCGACAGCCGCCCCTGAAGTCGTACGGCATCCCTGAAGCCGTACGGCGCCCCTGAAGCCGTACGGCGCTCCTGGAGGCGTAAACGGCGCCCCTACTTCTTCGTACGCTGCTGCGGAATGCTCCTCGCGCGTTGCTCCATCGCCGCGCGGGCCGCTTCCTCGGTGACGTACACCTCGCAGCGGTGCCGCTTGTCGGGTGTGACCGTGTGCTCGACCTCCCAGAGGCTGAGCTCGCTGCCGTCGAAGAGCAGGAACGCGTGCTCGTAGAGCGAGAAGGAGAGGCGTGCCTCGCCCGCGAGGCAGGGGCGGCCGAAGGCCTGGGTGATCTGATGCGCGAACGCCGAGCGCAATAACCGCTCCAGCTCCTCGCCGGGACGCCCCTCGCCCACCTCGTTCTCCGCGCGGCGCAGCAGCCGGCGGCCGTGGTCCGCGGAGTCGTCCGGTACGTACGTGTGGCGGGGCTCGTCGGCCACCGGGAGCTGCAGCACCACCGGCTGCTCGCAACCGGTGGCGGGGGTGTCGGGCGGGAGCGGCAGACGCGAGGTGGCGACGCCGGCCTCTTCCTCGTCCGCGTACAGCTCGAACTGGTGGACGCTGCCGGGGCCGGTGTTGTGCACCAGCTCCCAGAGAGTGAGCGCGCCGGCGTCGGCGAGCAGCCACGTGTGGCGATAGGTCTCGCGGTGCAGGCCCGCGCTGTGGTGCGCGGAGTGCAGCGAACTGTCGTACGCCAGAGCCGAGTCGAGGCGTCCTATCGTGTCGTCCGGCAGGTCGAAGGAGTTCATGGCGCGGCGAAGAAGCCGCTCCAGATGTTCCTGCGGGGAGTGCGTGGACTTCTGCTCGGCAGCCTGTGGCTCGCACGCCGTCTCGTGCTCGTACGGAACGCTCAAGGTCTCTCCCGGCGTTGCTGCATGTCACCTTGTGAGTGCATACCGTAGCCCCTGGGTCGGACATCATGCCCGGGAACCGGAAAACGCACGAGCCGCACGGCAAGTTCCCGTGCGGCACGCGGTGTTGGGCCTGGTGAGAGGGCCGGAGAGGGCGACTGAAATCAGCCCGCGGATCAGCCCTCGCTGCCCGCCGTCCACTCGCTCCAGGACATGTTCCAGCCGTTGAGGCCGTTGTCCGGGGCGATGGTCTCGTCCGGTGAGCCCTTGACCGTCACGACGTCCCCGATGAGGGAGTTGTCGTAGAACCACGCACCCGGCGTGCTGGAATCGCCCGCGCCCTGCGCGTCCTGCAGGCCGACGCAGCCGTGGCTGGTGTTGGCGCTGCCGAAGATCGAGGGCGAGCCCCAGTAGTTGCCGTGGATGAAGGTGCCGGAGGACGACAGGCGCATCGCGTGCGGGACGTCCTTGATGTCGTACTCACCGCCGAAGCCGACCGTGTCGCCGTTCATACGGGTCTGGGTGAACTTCTCGGAGATCACCATCTTGCCGTTGTACGTGGGGTTCGACGGGCTGCCCGCGGAGATCGGGATGGTCTTGATGACCTTGCCGTCGCGCTCGACCGTCATCTTCTTGGCCTTCACGTCGACCGTGGAGACCTGCGCGCGGCCGATGGTGAAGGTGACGGTCTTGTTCTGTACGCCGGTGGCGCCGTCCGCGCCCTTCACGCCCTCCAGGTCGATCTTCATGGTGACCTTGGAGCCGGCCTTCCAGTACTCCTCGGGCCTGAAGTCGAGGCGCTGGTTCCCGAACCAGTGGCCCACGATCTCTTGGCCGCTGTCGGAGGTGACCTTGATGTGCGACTGGACGGACTGCTTCTCGGTGATCGCCTTGTCGAAGTTGAAGGAGACCGGCATGCCGACGCCGACCTTCGTGCCACCGTCGGGGGTGTAACTGCCGATGAAGCTGTTGGCCTTCGAGACGGTGGTGAAGATCGAGTTCTCGGTGGCTTCCTTGCCCTTGCCGTCCTCGGCATTGGCCTCGATCTTGTACTTCATGCCGCGCTCGAGCTGCGCCTTGGGCTTCCAGCTGGTGCCGTCGGAGGAGAGCGTGCCGTCGACCGCCGCTCCGGTGGAGACCAGGGTCATCTTCACGTCGGTCAGCTTGCCGCCCTCGACCTTGACGCCGGTGGCGTTGATGGAGGCGCCGGTGGAGCCGTCCTTCGCCGAGATGGTGATGTCGGCGCCCTGCGTCTTGGACTTGCCGTCCTTGCCGTCGCTGTCGCCATTGGCGTCCGCGTCGCCGCCACAGGCCGTGAGGGCGAGCGCACCCACGGCGGCGAGCGCGGTGGCCGCCAGAAGAGTGCGCCGCCGGGGCTTGGCTATGTGCGACGTTGTCACGGGCTGCTCCATCTTTGTGCGAAGTGCGCGTTATGAACCAGTAAGAGTTATACGAGTTAAGAGCGGCCTGCGGGCGGAAAGGTTCCGTCCGTTTGATGTGAGGGCGGGCACATGGACATGACCCGCCGGCTGCCCCAACGCGCCGCGATCCGCGGCTATTTGTAGCTGTTCTTTCTGGGAATTCCCTTAGGGATTTCTTTGGAAGCTATGTGCTGATTGCTGCCTGGTACTTGCTTCTTGCTCCTCGCTAGGTGCCGTAAAGGTCGCGGTACGAGGGGAACTTGCCGCCCGGTGTCTCGACGGACTCCGCGGCCAGGAGCGCACGGACGATCGCCGCCGTCACCATGTCCGCGCCCGCCGCGAGGATCTCGTTCAGGGCGAGGGGGGCGTCGGCGGCCAGGGAGTGCTCACCGGTCGCGAGGGCGAAGACGGTGTCCCCGTCGTTGAGGAGATGGACGGGGCGCACGGCGCGCGCCATGCCGTCGTGCGACGTGCCGGCGAGCTTCTGCGCCTGGGCCTTGCTGAGTGCGGCGTCCGTGGCGACCACGGCAAGGGTGGTGTTGAGCGGCGGAGGCCCGCTCCCGGCGGCGGAGGCGGCGGCGGAGGCGGAGACGGAGGCGGCTTCGGCGAGGCGCCGCGTGGCCTCCTCATGGACCCCGGGGTCGGGGTAACTCACCGGCCGCCCCTCGAAGTACCGCCCGTACAGCGCACCCGTCCCCGCGTCGACCCCCGAGCCCGCCGCGTTCGCCACGACCAGGGCGGCCACGGTGATACCCGAGTCCAGCCTGACGCTCGCGCTGCCGATACCGCCCTTGACCTTGCCGACCACGGCTCCGGTGCCCGCGCCCACGTTCCCCTCCTCGACGGGGGTGAACGGCTCGCTGCCCGCGGCGGCCTCCACCGCGGCACGGCCCGTCACGGCGTCGGGGCGTGCCGTGAAGTCGCCGCCGCGGCCGAGGTCGAAGACGCAGGCTGCCGGGACCACGGGGACGACGTGGGAGGGGTCGGGGCCGACCCGGACGCCGCGGCCCTGCTCCTCCAGCCACGCCATGACGCCGGCCGCGGAGTCCAGGCCGTACGCGCTGCCGCCGGTCAGCACGACGGCCTCGACGCGCTGCACCAGATTGCGGGGGTCGAGGGCATCGGTCTCACGGGTGCCGGGGCCGCCGCCGCGCACGTCCACGGCCGCGACGGCGCCGCCCGGCGGGGCGAGCACGACAGTGGTGCCGGTGAGGCGGCCTTCGCCGGTGAGCGTCGCGTGGCCGACGCGGAGGCCGGGTACGTCGGTGAGAGAGGAGTGGGTGGTCATACCGACGTGCGTATCACGAGGGGGAGTTGCGCGCCGTGCGCCGGGCCATCCGGCTGGTGAGCGTCACGCCGGTCGCGACGGCGGCCGTCGCCACGAGCCCCGCCACCAGGACGGCCCAGCCCCCGGCGAACGTACTCGCCAAGGTCGCCAACGCACTGACCGGCAGCACGAGTTGCTGGGCGATCCCCACCTTGTAGTAACGGGAGTGCAGCAGCCAGACGGTGAGGAGATACAGCGCCATCGGCACGGTCACGGCCGCGGACGCGGCGAGCGTCGAGATGTGCGCCTTGCCGACGGCCTCCTCGACCGCGACCTCGAGCCCGGCACCGATCGCTGCGGCGGCACCGAGAATGACGTAGTGCCCGTATCCCCACAGGAAGGCCTGCCGGTTGCCGCGCAGGCGGCCGTGGATGGGTACGACGAAGTAGATCCACCACGCGGCGAAGACCATCAGGAGTCCGCCCGCCGCGATGGGCAGGAGTTCGCCGAGCGCGTCGTTCTCCTCGATGCCGGACTTCACGGCGACGGTCGCCGCCGCGATCGTCTCGCCGAGCACGATGATCGTGAACAGGCCGTACCGCTCGGAGATGTGGTGCGGGTGCCAGGCCGTCGTGTAGCCGCGCTCCGCGAACACCGGCACGCACATCTCCGCGACCGCCATCACGAGGAACAGCCACAGGCGCGCGTCCTCGGGCAGGAACAGCAGCCCCGACCAGCCGATCTGACAGAGCAGCACACCGCCCGCGTACCGCAGCGCGGTGCTGCGCTCGGCGCCCGTGGCCGACTTGGCGACCCGCAGCCACTGACTGGTGAGCGCGACCCGCATGATCAGGTACCCGAGCCAGATCAGCAGGAAGTCGTGCTCCTGGAACCCCTTGGACACCCCGGCGGCGAACACCAGCACCCCGGCGATCTGCACGAGTGTGACGACCCGGTAGAGCACGTCGTCGTTGTCGTACGCCGACGCGAACCACGAGAAGTTGACCCACGCCCAGAACAGCGCGAAGAACACCATCGCGTAATTGAGCACACCCTCGCCCGCGTGCCCCTCGGCCACGGCGTGCACCAGCTCGACCCCGCCCTGCGCGACCGCCACCACGAAGCAGAGGTCGAAGAAGAGCTCCAGCGGGGTCGCGGCCCGATGCGCCTCCTCGCGCCCGCGTGATCGCAGGGGCCGCAGGGTGGCGGATACGGGCGTGGGAGGCGGTTTGTGGGCCGGATCCTGGGGCGGCCCGGAGGCCGGGGTGGACGTCATGCGGCCAGCACAGCAGACGGCTTCCGCCGAACGGGGCCGAAGGCCCCCTGACCTTCGTGTCTTTGGGCTGGACGGCTGATGCCCTACGCCTCTGCTCCCGAAGAACCGCGCACGCGACGGTGGATATGTCAGGCCCCGGAGCAAGGTCGGGACCCGTAGCGAACTGGGAACCAACATGAGAACGCCTGCCACTCAAGAGAACCCGCAAGAGGCGCAGCTCGCCCCCGCGGGCACGGCGTACGACCCCGCTCAGTACCGTCCCGGCAAGACCATCACCGACTGGGAGCCGGAGAACGAGCTCTTCTGGAAGTCCATCGGCAAGAAGGTCGCCTCCCGCAACCTGTGGATCGCCGTCCCCGCCCTCCTGGTCGCGTTCGTCGTCTGGCAGGTGTGGTCGGTCACGGCGACCAACCTCAAGGACGTCGGCTTCGGCTTCTCCACCTCTCAGCTGTTCTGGCTGACGGCCGTCCCCGGCATCACCGGCGGCACGGCGCGCGTCTTCTACACCTTCCTCGGCCCGATGATCGGCCAGCGCCGCTTCACCGCGCTCTCCACGATCGTCCTGGTCGTCCCGCTGATCTGGCTCGGCATCGCGGTGCAGGACCCGAACACGTCGTACGGCGTGATGATCGCTATCGCTGCCCTCTGCGGTGTCGGCGGCGCCAACTTCGCCTCGTCCCTCGCCAACATCGGCTTCTTCTTCCCCAAGCGCGACAAGGGCAACGCCACCGGCATCAACGGTGGCCTCGGCAACCTCGGTGTCTCCGTCGTCCAGCTGGTCACCCCGATCGTCATCACCAGCTCGGTCCTCGCGGTCGGCTCGGCCCAGCACAAGGCGGACGGCACGTCCGTGTGGCTGCAGAACGCCGCGTTCCTGTGGGTGCCCGTCCTGGTGATCCTGGCCGTGGTCGCGTGGTTCGGCCAGAACGACCTGAAGGTCGCATCGACCCCCTTCAGCCAGCAGAAGATCATCTTCAAGCGCAAGCACAACTGGCTGATGACCTGGCTGTACGTCGGCACGTTCGGTTCCTTCATCGGCTTCGCCGCGGCTCTGCCGATGCTCATCAAGACCACGTTCACGCCGATCGACGCGGCCTACTCCGCGGCCACCTACGCCTGGATGGGCCCGGCCGTGGGCGCGCTCGCCCGCTGGGCCGGCGGCTGGATCGCCGACAAGATCGGCGGCGCGAGGGTCACCATCATCTCGTTCGTCGGCATGGCGGTCTCGATCATCGGCGTGATCAACTTCCTGCCCTCGGGCGGCGACAACGGCAACTTCTACGGCTTCTTCGCCTGCTTCCTGTGCGCGTTCTTCTTCTCGGGCATAGGCAACGGCTCGACGTTCCGCCAGATCCCGGTGATCTTCCGCAGCCAGCACCTGAAGGGCCTGACGGAGGGCACCCCCGCCTACACCAAGGCACTGAAGCAGTCCGAGATGGAAGCGGGCGCCGTCACCGGTTTCACCTCCGCCATCGCGGCCTACGGCTTCTTCTTCATCCCGGCGATGTTCGCCAACTTCGCGGTCACCAGCGCGATGTGGGGCTTCGTGGCCTTCTACGTCAGCTGTATCGCGGTCTGCTGGTGGTTCTACGCCCGTAAGGGCGCTGAGTCCCCGAGCTGACGTCCACAGCGGCGTCGGCACCGTGGGCCGGGTGTGGGAGCACCCGGCCCATTGGTGTGTCCGGATATTCTTGTGAATGCTTTCACAAGCGAACTTAGGTCCAAAGTCCTTAGAGGAACCCCAGGTCAAAGTAGGTGCGACGGCTTTCGAGGGCGGCAAGAGAGGACCTCGGGCCCTGAAGTGAGGACCATTGCGGAGCCCTCGACCGACCAGATCGCAGTGCAATGGAGGCACAGCGAAAAGGCGATTCGGAAGGTGCCGGCGATGACTGCCACTCCCGCGGAAACGACAGTGCACGGCGAGGCATGGGACGGCTTCAAGGGCGGCCTGTGGCGGGACGCCATCGACGTCCGCGACTTCGTGCAGCAGAACTACACCCCGTACGAGGGCGACGACTCCTTCCTGGCCGGCGCGACCGAACGCACCACCCAGGTCTGGCAGACGCTCCTCGAGAAGTTCCCCGCGGAGATCGAGCGCGGCATCCACGACGTCGACGTGAAGACCCCGTCCCGCATCGACGCCTTCAAGCCCGGCTACGTCGCCGGCACCGCCGCCGACCACGCGGACCTCATCGTCGGCCTCCAGACCGACGCCCCCCTCAAGCGCGCCATCATGCCCAACGGCGGCTGGCGGATGGTCGAAAGCGCGCTCAACGCCTACGGCTACGAGGCCGACCCCGAGGTCAAAGACGTCTACACGCACCTCCGTAAGACCCACAACGAAGGTGTCTTCGACGCCTACACGCCCGAGATCCGCGCCTGCCGCTCCTCCGGCATCATCACCGGCCTGCCCGACGCCTACGGCCGAGGCCGCATCATCGGCGACTACCGCCGCGTCGCCCTCTACGGAGTCGACCGCCTCATCGCCGCGAAGGAGGCCGACAAGGCCACGCTGGGGGAGGAGTGGGCCACCGAGGACGTCATCCGGGCCCGCGAGGAGACCTCCGAGCAGATCAAGGCGCTCGGCGAGCTGAAGGACATGGCGATGTCGTACGGCTACGACATCTCGGGCCCCGCCACCACCGGCCGCGAGGCCGTCCAGTGGCTGTACTTCGCCTACCTGGCCGCCGTGAAGGAGCAGAACGGCGCGGCCATGTCGATCGGCCGCATCGACAACTTCCTCGACATCTACCTCCAGCGCGACATCGAGTCCGGCCGCATCACCGAGACCGAGGCCCAGGAGTTCATCGACGACTTCGTCATCAAGCTCCGCATCGTCCGCTTCCTGCGCACCCCCGAGTACAACGAGGGCTTCTCCGGCGACCCGACCTGGGTCACCTGGTCGATGGCCGGCATCGGCGAGGACGGACGCCCGCTCGTCTCCCGCACCACGTTCCGCGCCCTGCAGACCCTCTACAACCTGGGCCCCGCCCCCGAGCCGAACCTGACGGTCTTCTGGGCACGCGAACTGCCCAAGGGCTTCAAGGACTTCGCCGCGAAGGTCGCCATCGACACCTCCGCCATTCAGTTCGAGTCCGACGACCTGATGCGGCCCAAGTACGGCGACGACACCGCGATCGCGTGCTGCGTGTCGGCGATGGCCGTCGGCAAGCAGATGCAGTTCTTCGGGGCCCGCGTCAACGTCGCCAAGGCCCTCCTCTACGCGATCAACGGCGGCCGCGACGAGAAGACCGGAAAGCGCGTCGTCGAGGGCTTCGAGCCCATCGAGGGCGACTACCTGGACTACGACACCGTCGCCGAGCGCTATGACGCGATGCTCGGCTGGCTCGGCAAGACGTACGTCCACGCGCTGAACGTCATCCACTACATGCACGACAAGTACGCCTACGAGCGCATCGAGATGGCGCTGCACGACCAGGAGATCCTGCGCACGATGGCCTGCGGCATCGCCGGCCTGTCCGTCGCCGCCGACTCGCTCTCCGCCATCAAGCACGCCAAGGTCAAGGTCATCCGCGACGAGACGGGCCTCGCCGTCGACTACGAGATCGAGGGCGACTACCCCGCCTACGGCAACAACGACGAGCGGGCCGACCACATCGCCCGGCGGATCGTCTCGGACTTCATGGGCAAGATCCGACAGCACCCGACCTACCGGAACGCGGTGCACACCCAGTCCGTCCTGACGATCACCTCGAACGTCGTCTACGGCAAGAAGACCGGCAACACCCCCGACGGCCGCCGCGCCGGCGAACCCTTCGCCCCCGGAGCCAACCCGATGAACGGCCGTGACGAGCACGGCTACATCGCCTCCGCGCTGTCGGTCGCCAAGCTCGACTACGACGACGCCGAGGACGGCATCTCGCTCACCAACACGATCACCCCGGACGCCCTCGGCCGAACCGCCGGTGAGCGGATCCAGAACCTCTCCGGAGTCCTCGACGGCTACATGGCCAGCGACGGCTTCCACATGAACGTCAACGTGCTGAACAAGGCGACCCTTCAGGACGCCATGGAGCACCCGGAGAACTACCCCCAGCTGACCATCCGGGTCTCCGGCTACGCGGTCAACTTCATCCGGCTCACCCGCGACCAGCAGCTCGACGTCATCAACCGCACCTTCCACGGCTCCCTCTGAGCCCACCAGCAGCACGGGAGTTCTGCCATGGCTGTCCTGCTCGACACGGCGACCCCGGCGGCCGCGGTCACCCGGCGACCGGTCACCGGATCCCTCCACTCCTGGGACCTGTCCACCGGCGTCGACGGACCGGGCACCCGCTTCGTCACGTTCCTCTCCGGGTGCCCGCTGACCTGCCTGTACTGCCACAACCCCGACACGTGGCGGATGCGGGACGGCAAGCGGACCACCGCCGACGACGTGATCGCGGAGGCAGCCAAGTACACCAGGTTCATCTCGGCTGCGGGAGGGGGAGCCACGGTCAGCGGCGGCGAGCCCCTCCTGCAGCCCGTCTTCACCGGTGAACTGCTGCATCGCCTCAAGCACGAACTGGGCCTGCACACCGCCCTCGACACCTCGGGCTTCCTCGGCGTGCGCGCCACCGACGCCCTGCTCCGTGACGTCGACCTCGTGCTCCTCGACATCAAGTCCTGGGACCGCGAGACGTACAAGAAGGTCACCGGGCGTCCCCTGCAGCCGACCCTCGACTTCGCCCGCCGCCTCGCGGACCTGGGCAAGGACGTCTGGGTGCGCTTCGTCCTCGTCCCCGGCCTCACCGACGACCCGGAGAACATCGAGGGCGTCGCCCGCTTCGCCGCCTCGCTCGGCAACGTCTCGCGCGTCGACGTGCTGCCCTTCCACAAGCTGGGCGAGGCGAAGTGGTCCGCCCTCGGCAAGGACTTCACCCTGCGCGACACCCCCTCGCCCACCCCCGGGCAGGTGGCCGCGGCCAAGGAGATCTTCGCAGCTCAGGGGCTCACGGCTGTCTGACGGCTGCGGTGGCGCCCCACGGACGTACCCTGGATGTATGAGCACCGCCCCCGCCCCCGAACCGCGCGATCCGAAGGAATCGGAGACCCCACAGGGCTCCGAGGCGCCGAAGAAGCCGAAGAGCGCCCTGGTCTTCGACGACCCCCTGTCGCAGCAGTCTTCGGACGACACGGACCGCGGGTGGGGAGAGCGGCCTCCGGTCGGCGGCGACAGCGCCGCCGACCTGGCGCGCTTCCTCGACGAGAAGCCGCCCCACCACTTCTGAGCCCCCGCTACCGCTCGTCGTGCCCAGAGCCGCGTTGCGCCACCAAGGCGTCGCGGATCTCCTTGAGGACCTCCAGCTCCGAGATCTCCATGACCTCCTGCGTGCCCTCCTTTTCGGCCTTCCGCGCGGCCTGCCGCGCCAGGTACTTGGCCATGGGCAGGACCATCAGGAAGTAGACGACGGCCGCGGTGATCAGAAAGCTGAGGGTCGCGCTGAGCACGGAACCCCACATGATCGGGATGCCGCTCTCCACCGTGCCGTCGGCCTTCATGCTGCACGGGGCCTTGAGGCACGAGCTGTAGTGATCGAGATCCTTCGTACCGAAGGCGCCGACCAACGGGTTGATGACACCTTGCACCACGGAGTTCACGATGTTCGTGAACGCGGCTCCGATGACCACCGCGACCGCCAGGTCGACGACATTGCCGCGCATCAGGAAGGCCTTGAAGCCGTCCCAGAGACCCGGTTCGTTCTTCTCGCTCACCACGAGGCCTTTCGTTGCAAATGCAGTTCGTGAAACAGACAGCTTCGCAAACTACGTCAGGGCCTGGCAGGACTGTCCAATTGGGTAGCTCGAATGAGCTACTTGACAAGAAGTCAGTGCAGTCGCACACATTCTGAATCAGCACAGCGTCACCGCCAGACGCATGCTCGCACCGGCTCCGGCGAGCCGTGCCGCCGTCGCTCTCGGCACGGAGAGCACGACCAGCGCGCCCACCTCGGCGGCGCCTTCGGCCGCGCCCTCCTGAGGTTCGGGCACCTCGGTCACCCTGGCCCCTGCCGCCACCACCTTTGACGCGGAGCCGTCGGACGCGACGACGTCGACGCGATCGCCCCTGTGCAGAAGACGCACCGTCTCCGCGTCCGCGATCCGCACCGGCGCCGTCACCGGAGCGGCGGCCCGATCCCCCCGCTCCGACTCCCGCGCGGGCACGGCAGCGGCGGCCGGATTCCCCTGTGGCCGCGCCCGTTCCGCGTCCCGCGGCCCGGCCGCCACGAGTGCCGCCGCGGTCACCGCCAGCCCCGCGGCCATCGCCCGCCGTCTGTGCCGCAGCAGCCTTCGCAGGCGTCGGCGCCCGCCGCGGACCCGCACGGGAGCGAAGTGCGGCACCGGGCACGGCGGGGGAGGTGAAGGGGAGGAGAAGTCTGCGGAAACCTGCGGCATGTCGGCCACCACCTGCGGAGTCGGGAGAGTCAGTGGAATACAGCGAGCCTGCTGCGTCGTGCGAGCTGCGGATCTTGCCTTCCGCTCTCACGATGCAGGCCCGCGCCGAATCCCGCTGAGCCCCGTGCACTACTCCCGAGTTGTGGACAACTCCCTCACCCGAAGGGGAAGTTCCGCCGTCCCCCGTTCCACCTCACGGCAGCCGAATCCCCAAATCCATCCCGCCCAGCGCCCCCGCACACAGGCAGTCCCGCTCGCCCTCCGCCGGCAGCCCCGCCACCGCGTCGAACAGCACCGTCCGCAGCCGGTCCACATTCGCCGCGAACACCTGGAGCACCTCCTCATGCGAGACACCCTCGCCGCTCTCCGCACCGGCGTCCAGGTCCGTCACCAGTGTCAATGAGGTGTAGCAGAGCTCCAGTTCCCGGGCGAGCACGGCCTCCGGGTGTCCGGTCATGCCCACCACCGACCAGCCCTGCGCCGCATGCCAGATCGATTCGGCGCGGGTCGAGAACCGTGGCCCCTCGATCACCACGAGGGTCCCGCCGTCCACCGGCTCCCACTCCCGCCCGCGGGCCGCCTTCAGCGCGGCGCCGCGCCCGACGGGGCAGTACGGGTCCGCGAGCGACACGTGCACGACGTTCGGGATGCTTCCGTCGGGCAACGGAACCCCGTCGAAGTACGTCTGCGTACGCGATTTCGTGCGGTCCACGAGCTGATCGGGCACCAGCAGCGTCCCGGGCCCGAACTCGGGCCGCAGCCCGCCCACCGCACACGGGCCGAGCACCTGCCGTACGCCCACGGAGCGCAACGCCCACAGGTTGGCCCGGTAGTTGATGCGATGCGGCGGCAGATGGTGGCCGCGGCCGTGCCGGGGCAGGAACGCGACCCGCCGCCCGGCGAGGTCACCGATGAAGAGCGAGTCGCTCGGCGCTCCGTAGGGGGTGTCGACCTGGAGTTCGGTCACGTTGTCGAGGAAGGAGTAGAAGCCGGAGCCGCCGATGACACCGATTTCGGCCCGCGTCGCGTTCGCCGTATTCACCATGCCGAGCACAGTAGCCGGGCTCGGTGACGCCCAGGATTCTGCTGGCGGAGGGCTCTGGAACGCCGAGATCCCCGCCGTCGTACGACAGCGGGGACACGGAGGAAGATGAGATCAGGCGGCCGACGAGCTGGAGGAGCTGGAAGACCCGGCCGACGAACTCGAGGACTTCGAGTCCGAGCCCGAGGAACTCGACGACGAGGACGAGGTGCCCGCGGCGGACTTGGAGTCCGACGACTTCGAGTCCTTGGAGTCCGACGACTTCGAGTCCTTGGAGTCCGAGGACTTCGACGCGTTCGCCGTCGACGGCGTGCTGCTCGACGACGAGCCGCGGCTGTCGTTGCGGTAGAAGCCGGAGCCCTTGAAGACGATGCCGACGGCCGAGAACACCTTCTTGAGGCGTCCGTCGCAGCTGGGGCACACGGTCAAAGCGTCATCCGTGAACTTCTGCACCGCCTCGAGGCCCTCGCCGCATTCGGTGCACTGGTACTGGTACGTCGGCACTTGCTTCCTCCTGGCACTCTCACTCGATGAGTGCTAACGACGGTCCATAGTGACGTATTCCGCGAGATCAGTCCACCGTGACCGGCTCGCGGTGACCCACGCCACGTGCCACGGTGCGTCCGACGGACCGCGGTACGAGCCGCGAGCGCAGGCTCACGAGCACCGCGAGGGCCAGTGCCGTACCGCCCAGCGGCACCAGGAATCCGGCGCCGTCCCAGAAGTGGTCCTCCAGCTGTCCCGCGACCGTGACGGCGGCGGCCTGGCCGAGCGCGACGGCTCCGGTGAGCCAAGTGAACGCCTCCGTACGCCCGGACGGGGCCACGAGACGGTCGACCAGGGTGTAGCCGGTGATCAGCGCGGGCGCGATGCAGACGCCGACCAGAAGTCCCAGACCGGCGAGCAGCGCCACGGAGTGCGCGGCCCACAGCCCGGAGGCCATCAGGGTCAGCGCCGCGTACCCGACGAGGAGGCGCCGCTGCGGGGCGATCTTCCAGACGATGGCGCCGCAGACCAGCCCGGAGAGCATGTTGCCCGCCGCGAACGTGCCGTACAGGACGCCGTTCAGGCCGGGTTCGCCGATGGACTCGGTGAAGGCGGCCAGCGAGACCTGCATACCGCCGAAGACGGCGCCGATGCCGAGGAAGGTGACGATCAGGACGCGTACACCGGGGATCCGCAGCGCGGAGACGTGCTCCACGCGCGCGTGCTCCTCGCGGGAGGCGGGCTTGGGCTGGGTGCTCTTCTGGGCGGCGAACAGCAGGCCGCCGACCAGCGTGAGTCCGGCCTCCGTGAAGAGTCCGGCGGCCGGGTCGATGGTCGTGCACAGCGCGGTCGCGAAGAGCGGGCCGAGGACGAACGTCAGCTCGTCCGTGACGGACTCGAAGGCGGCCGCCGTGCCCGCGAGCGGGGTGTCCTGGAGCTTGACGCCCCAGCGGGCCCGCACCATGGGGCTGATCTGCGGCTGCGAGGCGCCGGTGGGCACCGCGGCGAGGAAAAGCGCCCACAAGGGGGCGTCCGAGAGCGCGAGCACTGTCAGGGAGAGCACCGAAAGCGTGTGGATGAGTACGCCGGGCACCAGGACGGCCCGCTGGCCGAACCGGTCGGCGAGCTTGCCGCCGAAGGGGGCGAACACCGCCATGGAGACACCGGTGACGGCCGACACGGCGCCGGCGACGCCGTACGAGCCGGTGGTGTGCTGCACGAGCAGCACGATGGAGATGGTCAGCATCGCGAAGGGCTGGCGCGCCGCGAAGCCGGGCAGGAGAAACGTCCAGGCGCCGCGGGTGCGCAGCAGCTGTCCGTATCCGGGGCGGGAGGTGACCGTGGATGCCACGGCCCGTGCCTTTCTGCCGCCTGGTAGCGCGGCCCCCGTTTCAGGGCGACGGCACCGAGAGCTGTCCTCTTGCGCGGGACTGCGGTAGATGCCGGTTGTCCACTGCGGGGACACGCGGCCGCCATACGGTCGGCGCCAGCTCTGCTTCAGACAGAGGTGGTTCGATCAGGTGGTACAGAAATCAGGTGGTACAGAAGAAGTGTGTCTTCATCGTACAGGGAATGGCGCCATCAGACCTGTGAATACGGAGATTGAGGCGCCCGTCACCTGTGATTTCCCCGCTCTTCAGCGTCCTGACCAGCGGTTCCCAGCCATCCGGCCAGTTTTCCGCCTTGTCCGACCGCTCGCAGCCGCTTCTCCGCCGCGTCCCGCACCGGGTCGGTCGCGACCACCAGGAGCTCGTCCCCGCGCTGCAGGACGGTCGTGGGCTGCGGCACGAATGATTCGCCGTCGCGTACGACGAGCGTGACCGCCGCCCCCGCCGGCATCCGCAGTTCGCCCACCTCGACGCCGTGCATCCGCGACCCCTTCGGGATCGCCACCGAGAGCAGGTGCCCGCGAAGCCGCTCCAGGGGCGCCGATTCGATGCCCAGGTCGGCGGCGCCGGAAGAGTCGCCCAAGCGCAGCTTCCTGGCCAGCCACGGCAGCGTGGGGCCCTGGATGAGGGTGTAGACGACGACCAGGACAAAGACGATGTTGAAGATCCGCTCGCTGTCGTCGACGCCGTTCACCATCGGGATCGTGGCCAGGATGATGGGCACGGCCCCGCGCAGGCCGGCCCAGCACATCAGGGCCTTCTCCTGCCAGGGCATGCGGAACGGCAGCAGGCTCGCGACGACCCCCAGGGGGCGTGCCACGACGGTCAGGATCAGGCCGATGATGATCGCGGGCCACATGTCGTCGAGCAGGTCGTGCGGGGTGACCAGGAGCCCGAGCAGGACGAACATGCCGATCTGCGCGATCCAGCCGACGCCTTCGGCGAAGCCCCGGGTGGCGGGCCAGTGCGGCAGCCGCGCGTTGCCGAGGACCATCGAGGCGAGGTAGACGGCGAGGAATCCACTGCCGTGCGCCATGGCTCCCGCCGCGTAGGCGGCGACCGCGATGGCCATCACGGCGATGGGGTAGAGGCCCGAGGCGGGCAGCGCCACGTGCCGCAGGCCGTAGGCGCCGAGCCAGCCCACCGCGATGCCGATCGCGGCGCCGATCGCGAGCTCCAGGGCGATCTCGCCGACGAGGACGTACCAGTGCTCCACGGGGCCCGCCATGGAGAAGGCCACGACCAGGATCACCACAGGGGCGTCGTTGAACCCCGACTCCGCTTCCAGGATGCCCGTCACGCGGGAGGGCAGCGGCACCTTCCGCAGCACGGAGAAGACCGCAGCCGCGTCCGTCGAGGAGACCACCGCGCCGATGATGAGCGCCTGCCGCCACTCCAGGCCGACCAGGTAGTGGGCACCGGCGGCCGTCACGCCGACGCTGACCGCGATGCCGGCGAGCGACAGGACGGCGGCTGCGGGCAGGGCGGGTCTGATCTCTTTCCACTTCGTGCCGAGACCGCCCTCGGCCAGGATCACGACGAGCGCCGCATAGCCGATGACCTGCGTCAACTCGGCATTGTTGAAGGTGACGTTGCCGATGCCGTCCTGGCCGATGGCAATGCCGATGCCGAGGTAGAGAAGCAGGCTGGGGAGCCCACTGCGCGACGAGATGCGGACCGCCGCGACCGCGACGAGCAGGACGAGCGAGCAGATGAGCAGAAGCTGGTTGAGGTCGTGGACAGTCAGGGGCCGTTCCTTCCTCCGCGCGAGCCAAGTACTTCGTTACCTTACCTAATTGTTAACGCTTCCTTGACGCCCTCGAACACTCACACGATGCGTCGCGATGTAGGTTCCTGACTCCGCGTCCGAGGTCGCGGTGCCCTGCGCCTACAGTTGCTCCAGCGCTCCCACCACCGCCCAGCCAGCCCTGCCGCTCGCGTAAGGACAGCAAGGACAGCGATGCCCTCGAATACCACCGCCTCTTCCGGTCATAAGTCCGGCAAGAAGAAGGGGCGCCGAGCCCGCCTCCTCGTGATCGTCCTGGTCCTGGCCATCGTGGCGGGCATCGGCTACGGGGCGTACTGGAGCGTCAGTACGGTGCGTGCCTCCTTCCCGCAGACCAAGGGGACGATCAAGCTCGACGGCCTCGCCGGTCCCGTGGACGTGAAGCGCGACGGCAACGGCATCCCGCAGATCTACGCCGAGTCCGACGCCGACCTCTTCATGGCCCAGGGCTTCGTCCAGGCGCAGGACCGCTTCTGGGAGATGGACGTCCGCCGCCATATGACCTCCGGTCGCCTCTCCGAGATGTTCGGCAAGGGCCAAGTAAAGACCGATGAGTTCCTGCGGACGCTCGGTTGGCACCGCGTGGCGCAGAAGGAGTACGACTCCAAGCTCTCGCCCGCGACGAAGAAGTACCTCCAGGCGTACTCCAAGGGAGTCAACGCCTACCTGAAGGACAAGAGCGGCAAGGACATCTCCCTGGAGTACGCCGCCCTCGGCTTCACCAACGACTACGAGCCCCAGGAGTGGACCCCCGTCGACTCCGTGGCGTGGCTCAAGGCCATGGCCTGGGACCTGCGCGGCAACATGCAGGACGAGATCGACCGCTCCCTGATGACGAGCCGCCTGGGCCCGTCCCAGATCAAGGACCTGTACCCGGAGTACCCGTACGCCCGGAACAAGCCCATCGTCCAGGAGGGCACGTACAACAGCGCCACCAAGGAGTACGACGGCAAGGGCAGCAGCACGGGCAGCCAGTCGCAGACGGGCGGCGCGGCGGGCACGGGCCTCGCGGGCAACACCCAGGCCCCCGACGGCCTCCAGTCCCAGCTGTCGGGCCTCTCCGACGTCCTGGACAAGGTCCCGGACGCGGGTCTCGGCCCGAACGGCAACGGCATCGGCTCCAACTCCTGGGTGGTCTCCGGCGACCACACGATCTCCGGGAAGCCACTGCTCGCCAACGACCCGCACCTGTCACCCCAGCTGCCGTCCGTCTGGTACCAGATGGGCCTGCACTGCCGGTCGGTCTCCAAGGACTGCCAGTACGACGTCTCCGGCTACACCTTCGCGGGTATGCCGGGCGTGGTGATCGGCCACAACCAGGACATCGCCTGGGGCATGACGAACCTCGGCGCCGACGTCACCGACCTCTACCTCGAGAAGTTCGAGGGCGACGGCTACTCGTACGACAACAAGGTGCTGCCCTTCAAGACGCGCGTGGAGACCATCAAGGTCGCCGGTGGCAAGTCCAAGAAGATCACCGTGCGGGAGACCGGCAACGGCCCCCTGTTGTCCGACCGGGACGACGAACTGGTGAAGGTCGGCAAGAAGGCCACCGTCGACAGCGCGGCCCCCGACCGGGGCGACGGCTACGGCGTCTCGCTGCGCTGGACCGCGCTGCAGCCGGGCAGGTCGATGGACGCCGTCTTCGAGCTCAACAAGGCGAAGGACTTCTCCGACTTCCGCAAGGCGGCGTCTTCTTTTGAAGTGCCCTCGCAGAACCTGATCTACGCGGACACCAAGGGCCACATCGGCTACCAGGCACCGGGCAGGATCCCGGTCCGCGGCAAGGGCGACGGCGCGCTCCCGGCGCCCGGCTGGGACTCCGACTACCGCTGGACCGGCTACATCCCGCAGTCCGCGCTGCCCTACGAGTACGACCCGAAGCGCGGCTACATCGTGACCGCCAACCAGGCCGTCATCGACAGCGAGAAGTCGGACTACCCGTACAAGCTCACGGCGGACTGGGGCTACGGGGCGCGCAGCCAGCGCATCACCGACCTGATCCAGTCGAAGATCAAGAACGGTGGGAAGGTCTCCACCGAGGACATGCGCACCATGCAGATGGACAACAGCAGCGAGATCGCCAAGCTGCTGGTGCCCAAGCTGCTCAAGATCGACGTCAAGGACAGCTACGTCCGTGAGGCGCAGAAGCTCCTCGAGGGCTGGGATTACACCCAGGACGCCGACTCGGCGGCAGCCGCGTACTTCAACTCGGTGTGGCGCAACATCCTCAAGCTCTCCATCGGCAACAAGCTGCCCAAGGAGCTGCGGGTCAAGGGCCAGTGCCTGAACGTCGAGCCGGCCGGGAACACCGGTCCCGCCGACGAGGCCGAGCCGGTGCGCGAGTGCGGCCAGCGCGACGCGGAATCCGCGCAGCCCGACGGCGGCGACCGCTACTACGAAGTGATCCGGTCGATCCTCGACGACGAGGACAACGACTGGTGGAAGTCGCCCAGGACCCGCACGGACGCCGAGACCAAGACCCGCGACCAGCTGTTCGGCCGGGCCATGGAGGACGCGCGCTGGGACCTGACGGCCAAGCTCGGCAAGGACGTCGACACCTGGAGCTGGGGCCGCCTGCACCGGCTGACCCTGAAGAACCAGACCCTGGGCGTCGAAGGCCCCGGCTGGCTCCAGTTCATGCTCAACCGCGGCCCGTTCAAGCTGGGCGGCGGCGAGGCGGCGGTCAACGCCACCGGCTGGAACGCGGCGGGCGGCTACGGCGTGCAGTGGGTGCCGTCGATGCGCATGGTGGTGAACCTCGACGACCTCGACAAGTCGAAGTGGATCAACCTCACCGGTGCTTCCGGGCACGCCTACAGCGCGCACTACACCGACCAGACCAGCAAGTGGGTCAAGGGCGAGCTGCTGCCGTGGTCCTTCTCGAAGGACGCCGTGAAGAAGAGCACGAACGACAGCCTGGTGCTGCGGCCCTGAAGCGCCGCACACAGCAGTGAAAGG
Organism: Streptomyces sp. Je 1-332; assembly: GCF_040730185.1. Lineage (NCBI taxonomy): Bacteria > Bacillati > Actinomycetota > Actinomycetes > Kitasatosporales > Streptomycetaceae > Streptomyces > Streptomyces sp. Je 1-332. Next base: position 3,469,862 of record NZ_CP160402.1, on the reverse strand, counting down.
GCCCTCCACGCGCGCGTGGAGGGCCCTTTCACTTCGCTGGAGGGTCAGCGGAAGCGGCGTACTCCCGACGGCGTGACGACGGCGTGCACCGGCTTGTCGTGCGGCTCCCTGGGGACGTGCGCGACGACTTCCGTGTCGTACAGGAGCACCACCAGGGCCGGATCCGCCCCGGCCCGCACCAGCCGGTCGAGCACCCTGTCGTACGACCCGCCGCCGCGCCCGAGGCGCATCCCGTGCGTGTCCACGGCCAGGCCCGGCAGCAGCACGGCGTCCGCCGCCAGGACGGCGTCGGGCCCGAGTCGCGCCCCCGAGGGCTCCAAGAGTGCGATCTTGCCCGGGTGTTGCACGCGGGTGAGCGAGCCCTCCCCCTCGTAGGCCGCCCAGTCCAGGTCGTTGTCCGCGAGGAGCACCGGGAGCAGGACCCGCGTCCCGCGCGCGTGGAGGACGTCAAGGAGGGCGCGCGTCCCCGGTTCGCTCCCCACGGAGACGTACGCCGCGACCGTGCGCGCTCCGGAGAGCTCCGGAAGCTCCAATGCGCGGTCGGCGAGAACCGCGGCGGCCTTCTGCGCGTCATCCCTAGTCAACCGGCTTCTCACCGCGAGGAATTCTCCGCGCAACGTGCGCTTGGTTGGCTGGCCGGGCGGCTGGTTCGGGCCGTTTTCTTTCATGGTGCGCTCACAAACCCTTCCAGGTGCGCTCATATGAGAACAAAATGTCCTGACCCACAGATTCCGCACATACTCACCGGTTATGGTTACGGACATGACTGAGTCTCACCCCCCGCGGATCAGCAAGGCTGTCATCCCCGCAGCAGGTCTCGGCACCCGGTTCCTGCCGGCCACCAAGGCCACTCCCAAGGAGATGCTGCCGGTCGTCGACAAGCCGGCGATCCAGTACGTGGTCGAGGAGGCCGCCTCCGCCGGCCTCGACGACGTCCTCATGATCACGGGCCGCAACAAGCGCCCCCTCGAGGACCACTTCGACCGCAACTACGAACTGGAGTCGGCCCTTCTGAAGAAGGGCGACGAGGCGAGGCTCGCGAAGGTCCAGGAGTCCAGCGACCTCGCGACCATGCACTACGTACGCCAGGGCGACCCCAAGGGACTCGGTCACGCCGTCCTGTGCGCCGCCCCGCACGTCGGCAACGAACCGTTCGCCGTGCTCCTCGGCGACGACCTGATCGACCCGCGTGATCCGCTGCTCGCCCGCATGGTCGAGGTCCAGGAGCGGCACGGCGGCAGCGTCATCGCCCTCATGGAGGTGGCCCCGGAGCAGATCCACCTCTACGGCTGCGCGGCGGTGAAGCCGACCGACGACAGCGACGTCGTCGAGATCACCGGTCTGGTCGAGAAGCCCGACGCCGCGGACGCCCCCAGCAACTACGCCATCATCGGCCGGTACGTCCTTGACCCGCACGTCTTCGACATACTGCGCAAGACCGAGCCGGGCCGCGGCGGCGAGATCCAGCTCACCGACGCACTCCAGCAGCTCGCGGCGCAGTATCAATCAGCGGCTGACGCCGCGGGGAAGGTCGGCGGTCCCGTGCACGGCGTCGTCTTCAAGGGCCGGCGCTATGACACTGGTGACCGGGGCGACTATCTGCGTGCCATTGTCAGACTCGCGTGCGAACGTGAAGACCTGGGCCCGGACTTCCAGGCCTGGCTTCGCAGTTACGTGTCCGAGGAGATGTAGCACTTTGAGCAGCAGCGCGACGACCGAAGTCACCGGCCAGGAACACGTCTGGTCGGTGAGCGAGCACCTGGACGACATCCTCGGATCCGTCCGCCCCTTGGAGCCCATCGAGCTCCAACTCCTCGACGCCCAGGGCTGCGTCCTCGTCGAGGACGTCACGGTGCCCGTCTCGCTGCCGCCCTTCGACAACAGCTCCATGGACGGATACGCGGTCCGGGTCGCAGACATCGCGGGCGCCAGCGAGGAGTTCCCCGCCGTCCTGACGGTCATCGGCGACGTGGCCGCGGGCCAGGGCGAGCAGCCGGACGTCGGCGCGGGCCAGGCCGCCCGCATCATGACCGGCGCCCCGCTGCCGCCCGGCGCCGAGGCCGTCGTCCCCGTGGAGTGGACCGACGGAGGCCTCGGCGAAGGCCCCGTCTCCGGAATGCGCGCCCACAGCGCCGCCCCCGACGGAGCCTCCGGCGAGGTCCGCGTACACCGCCCCGCCGAAGCACGCGCGCACGTGCGGGCGCGTGGCAGCGACGTACAGGCCGGCGACCGCGCGCTGACCGCGGGCACGGTCCTCGGCGCCCCGCAGATCGCCCTGCTCGCCGCGATCGGCCGCGGCACGGTGAAGGTGCGCCCTCGCCCCCGCGTGGTCGTCATGTCCACCGGCAGCGAACTGATCCAGCCCGGCGAGGAGTTGGCCAAGGGCCAGATCTACGACTCCAACAGCTTCGCGCTGACCGCGGCGGCCCGGGACGCCGGAGCGATCGCCTACCGCGTGGGCGCGGTCGCCGACGACGCCGAGACGCTGCGCTCCACCATCGAGGACCAGCTGATCCGGGCCGACCTCATCGTCACCACGGGCGGCGTCAGCGTCGGGGCGTACGACGTCGTGAAGGAAGCCCTCTCCTCCGTGGGAGCCGACGAGGACGGCGTCGGGACGGGCAGCGGCGTCGAGTTCCGCAAGCTCGCCATGCAGCCGGGCAAGCCACAGGGCTTCGGCTCCATCGGCCCCGACCACACCCCGCTGCTCGCCCTGCCGGGCAACCCCGTGTCGTCGTACGTCTCCTTCGAGATCTTCGTACGTCCCGCGGTGCGCGCTCTGATGGGTCTACCGGACGTCCACCGGCCCACGGCGCGCGCGGAGCTCATCGCCGACAAGGCGCTGACCTCTCCCGCGGGGAAGCGGCAGTTCCTGCGCGGACAGTACGACGCCGACGCGGGCGACGTGCGGCCCGTGGGCGGCGCGGGCTCCCACCTCGTCGCGGCGCTCGCGCACGCGAACGCGCTGATCGTCGTCCCCGAGGACACCACGTCGGTGGAGCCGGGCGCCGATGTCGAAGTGGTCCTGCTCGGCTGAAAGGCGCGTGCGCGCGGTACGGTGTCGCGCACATAGGCCCCCCTGCGCCGCACCGCCGGAGGGCCCGGACCGGGAGCGCCACAGCACATGAGTACCGAGCAGCGACTGACGCACATCGACGAAGCGGGCGCCGCCCGCATGGTCGACGTATCCGCGAAGGACGTGACGGCGCGCACCGCCCGCGCCAGTGGCCGCGTCCTGGTCTCGCCCCGCGTGATCGAGTTGCTGCGGGGCGAGGGCGTGCCCAAGGGTGACGCCCTGGCCACCGCGCGGATCGCGGGCATCATGGGCGCCAAGCGCACCCCCGACCTGATCCCGCTCTGCCATCCGCTGGCCGTCTCCGGAGTGAAACTCGACCTCTCCGTGGCGGACGACGCCGTCGAGATCCTCGCCACGGTGAAGACGACGGACCGCACCGGTGTCGAGATGGAGGCGCTCACCGCGGTGAGCGTCGCCGCCCTCACGGTGATCGACATGGTCAAGGCCGTCGACAAGGGCGCGGTCATCACGGACGTACGCGTCGAGGAGAAGACCGGCGGCAAGTCCGGGGACTGGAGCCGCGAAGGAGTCGGCGCATGACCGCCTACCGTGCACTCGTCGTCACGGCCTCCAACCGCGCGGCCGCCGGGGTCTACGCCGACAGGGGCGGCCCGATCATCGCCGAGGCGCTTGCCGCGCTCGGCTTCGAGGTCGAAGGCCCCCAGGTCGTCCCCGACGGAGACCCCGTCGAGCAGGCCCTGCGCGCCGGAGCCGACGCCGGGTTCGACGTGATCCTCACCACAGGCGGCACCGGCATCTCGCCCACCGACCGCACCCCCGAGGCCACCCGCGCCGTCATCGACCACGAGGTGCCCGGCATCCCGGAGGCGATCCGCGCGTACGGCAGGGAGAAGATCCCCACGGCCGCGCTGTCCCGCGGTCTGGCCGGGGTCGCGGGCCGCACCCTCATCGTGAACCTGCCGGGCTCCACCGGCGGCGTACGGGACGGCATCGCCGTCCTCGAACCCCTCCTCACGCACGCCGTCGAGCAGCTCCGGGGCGGCGACCACCCCAGACCCCCGGGTGGTGCGAGCTGAACAGCCCTTCCTGGCCCGTCGAGCTGACGGACGGCGACGTCGCCCTCCGTCCGATAAAGATGCGCGACCAGCGGCCCTGGCGTGAGGTCAACCGGCGCAACCGGGACTGGCTGCGCCCCTGGGAGGCGACCATCCCGCCGCCCACGCCCAGCGGCCCGATCGTGCACCGCCCGACGTACCGTCAGATGGTCCGGCATCTGCGCGCCGAGGCGCACGCCGGGCGCATGCTGCCCTTCGTGATCGAGTACCAGGGGCGGCTCGTGGGGCAGTTGACGGTCGCCGGGATCACCTGGGGATCGATGTGCTCGGGCCATGTCGGCTACTGGGTCGACCAGTCGGTCGCGGGCCGCGGCGTGATGCCGACCGCCGTCGCTCTCGCGGTGGACCATTGCTTCCGGTCCGTCGGGCTGCACCGTATCGAGGTCTGTATTCGCCCCGAGAACGGGCCGAGTCGGCGGGTCGTGGAGAAACTCGGATTCCGCGAGGAGGGACTTCGTCCACGCTATCTCCACATCGACGGCGCCTGGCGCGATCATCTTGTCTTCGCGCTCACCGCGGAAGAGGTACCGGAAGGGTTGCTCCGGCGCTGGCACCAGGCACGACCTCGGAACACCGCGTAAATAGAATAAGTGTTTGAAATTGATCGGTGATCGACCGTCTGGGGCCCGACTTGGTCCCTCTGAGGCATTAATTTCACGGTCCCGGTGGCCTGTTGATCGCACCAGTCACAAAAAAAGTTCGAGATATCAGCCAGATCGTGCGACACACCGGCTCAATTGGCAGATGGCCTCAAGCAAACCCCTCTACCGTGTGAGGCGTGAGCAGCAGCGGCCTCATCTACGCAGTCATCGTCGGGGCCTGGGCCGCCTACTTGGTGCCGATGTGGCTCCGTAGGCAGGACGAGCTCAATGAAGCCCGTCCGACGGAACGCTTCAGCACCGCCATCCGGCTCCTGTCCGGACGAGCGGGGATGGAGCGCCGGTACGCCAAGGACCTGCAAGCGCGCTCGCCTGAAGAGGAGGAGTCGCGCGACCCGGACAACGCCACCGGCTCGGTGGACGTCCGGGCCTTCGTCGCGCCCCCGCATCGACAGGGCGGCCAGGAAGAGCGGCCGGAGCCGCAGGACAAGGCGCCGGTCAAACCCCAGGCACAGCAGCCTCCGGCACGGCACGAGGCGCACCCTCACCAGGCGCACCCTCAGTCGCATCCCGCGAAGCCTCCGGCACCGGTCCCGACCCCGGTCCCGTCCTCGGCCCCGCACGGAGCGCGGCCCCAGCAGTCGCCCGCCCAGCGGGCCGCGTCGGCGGAAGCCGCCGCGCGCGCCCGGCGCACGAAGGTGCTCGCGCGCCGACGGCGTACGACGGTGATGCTCTTCATCGCCTTCACGATCGGCACGGTCGTCGCCGCCGTCGGAGGGCTCGCGTTCCTCTGGGCGCCCGCGGCGCCGGCCGCGCTCCTGAGCGCGTACATCGTGTATCTGCGGGGCCAGGAGCGGCGCCGCTTCACCTACACCATGGACCGGCGCAGGGCCGAGGTCGCCGCGCAGCGGCTGCGGGACCGTCAGCCGCGCCGGCGCGCGTCGGGCGGCGCGGACGCCGTGGTCGACGACCCGGAGGAGGGACCGGCCACCGAGACGGAGACCGGTCTTTCCGCACTCGCCGCCGACCGCCGCGCCCTGGTCGAGCAGACCGACCACGCGGAGTGGGTGGACCAGCAGCGTGAGCGCCAGCGCCGCCCGGGTCACGGCGACAGCTGGGACCCGGTACCGGTACCCCTGCCCACGTACGTGACCGCCCCGGTCGCCCCGCGAGCCACCGGCGACGTCGACTTGGGCGCACCCGACGCCTGGAGCTCGGCGCGGTCGAGCTCCGTCGAGCCCACCGCCGACGAGGCGCGGGGCGAGACGGACGAGAGCGAGTACGCCGACTACGACGCCGACGCGCAAGGCGCCGAGGGTGCCCAGGGCGCGGACGGAGGCGGTGGGCGCAGCGACGCACGCCGTGCGGCTTCCGCGCGCAGGGCCCGCGAACGCGGCCGTACGCCCCTCTTCGATCAGTACGAGGACGGGGAGCGGCCGCGGGCCGCCAACGAGTGAGGCCTGACCAGCCAGGAACGGATTTCCGAGCACCCGGATCGGGATGCTAGAGTTTCACTCGTTGCAAGGGCCTGTGGCGCAGTCTGGTAGCGCACCTCGTTCGCATCGAGGGGGTCTGGGGTTCAAATCCCCACAGGTCCACTGCACATGAGATCCCGTCCGGTTCTTCGAACCGGGCGGGATCTTTGCTGTGTCCGGGGTGGAGGCGCCGGCGAACTACAGGGCCTTCACGTAGCAGCGGCTCAGGTCCTCGAAGCGGTAGTGGCCGAACTTCGAGGGGGCCGGGGTGTAGCCGGTCGACGCGTAGAGGGCTATCGCCTCCGGCTGCTTCGTGCCCGTCTCCAGGACCATGCGCGTACGTCCCGCCGCGCGCGCGTGGTCCTCCAGGGCCGCGAGGATGCGGCGGGCCAGGCCGAGGCCGCGGGCCTCCGGGGTGACGTACATGCGCTTGATCTCGGCGTCACCGTTCGCGTAACCCTCGTCGTTCTCCTCGTGGCCGCGCCAGCCGCCGGTGGCCACCGGGGTGCCGGTCTCGTCGTACGCGACGAGATACAGACCGCGCGGGGCCGCGAACATGGCCGGGTCGAGGGGTGTGACGTCGCCCTCGTCGCCGTACCGCTCCGCGTATTCGAGCTGGACGCGGTCGTTCAGCTTGACCGCGTCGGGATGGTCGAAGGGGGTGGGGCGCAGCTCGACGGAGGGATGCTGCGGCGCGGGCTGAATAGTCATGCGGAGTATCGTACTTCTATGCGATGGTGTGCGGGTATCCGTTTTCAGTGTGCCTGGTGCCGGTATCGTTCCGGGATGCTCCAAGTGACCTCTGTGAATGTGAACGGGCTGCGCGCCGCCGCCAAGAAGGGCTTCGTCGAGTGGCTCGCCGAGACCTCGTCCGACGTGCTCTGCCTCCAGGAGGTGCGGGCCGAGCCGCAGCAGCTGCCGGATGAGGTGCGAGCGCCCGAGGGCTGGCACGTCGTGCACGCGCCGGCCGCCGCCAAGGGGCGCGCGGGCGTCTCCCTCTATACGCGGCGTGAGCCGGATCGCGTGCAGGTGGGGTTCGGGTCGGAGGAGTTCGACGCCAGTGGGCGTTACGTCGAGGCCGATCTGCCCGGCGTCACGGTCGCCAGCCTGTATCTGCCGTCCGGCGAGGTCGGCACGGACCGGCAGGACGAGAAGGTCCGCTTCATGGGGGAGTTCCTCACGTACCTGAAGGGGCTCAAGCAGCGGGCCGCCGCCGAGGGGCGCCAGGTCGTGGTCTGCGGCGACTGGAACATCGCGCACCAGGAGGCCGACCTCAAGAACTGGAAGGGCAACAAGAAGAACTCGGGCTTCCTGCCCGAGGAGCGTGCCTGGCTCAGTGAGGTCTTCGAGAACGAGAGCGGCGGCTACGTCGACGTGGTGCGGGCGCTGCATCCCGATGTCGAGGGTCCCTACTCCTGGTGGTCCTACCGGGGGCGCGCCTTCGACAACGACACGGGCTGGCGGATCGACTACCACGTGGCGACGCCGGGGCTCGCGGAGCGTGCGGTCAAGGGGTTCGTGGAGCGGGCGGCCACGCATGAGCAGCGGTGGTCGGATCATGCGCCCGTCACGGTGGTCTACGACATGTGATGCCGCGCGGCGCCATGGCATGTTGCGAGCGCGTACCTGACAATGTCTCAACTGTCAGCCGTGTGGGGGAGACTTCATGTCCGGTATGTCGAGACCGTCACGTCGGAATGTGCTGCTCGGGGCTCTGGGCGCGGGGGTCGGGGCGGGGATCGGGATCGGTTCGGGTCTGCCGGCTGCCGCCGCGTCCCCCGCGCCTGCCACCGGGGGAGTGCCCCGGGGCACCCCGCCGGTACTCCTCACCGAGCAGGCGACCCAGCAGATCCTCGTGCTCGATCCGCGGCGCAGGGTCTGGGACCCGGAGCACGAACCATCCGTCGTGCGGTGGGCGTTCTCGCCGACGCGGTACGAGGGGTACGAGGACCTCCGGCCGGAGTACAGCTGGGTGTATCCGAGCGAGTCGAAGGTGCGCAGGCACAAGGGGCGTACGTACGTCCTGACCACGGCGTCCTTCGGATTCGTGGCTGTCGTCGACTACCCCTCGGGCAGGCGCTACTGGGGTACGGCGATAGGTGCGGGTGACGACCTCTTCAACCCGCACAGCGCGGAGATCCTGCCGGACGGCAACGTCGCGGTGGCGTGCAGTACGGGTGCGCTGGTCAGGCTGTACGCGGCGTCGCAGGGGCCGGACGCGTCGCGGTATGCCGAGGCGGAGCTGAAGGGTGCGCACGGGCTGCACTGGGACGGTGCGCGCGAGGTGCTGTGGGCCATCGGTGACGACGAGTTGGTCACGTACAAGGTGGGTGGGACGCGGGCGCGGCCGACGTTGCGGCGCCGGTCCTCGGTCGGGCTGCCGGTCGGGACGCCTGGCAAGACACCCGGCGGGCATGATCTCTTCCCCGTGGCCGGGCGCCGGGGGCGGCTCTGGGTGACGACGAACGCGTCCGTCTTCCAGTACGACATCGGGGGCCGGGCCTTTGTGCAGGACTTCGCGGGGGCGGATGAGATCTCCCGGAAGTCGGTGAAGGGCGTCGGCAACGATCCGCGCACGGGGCAGGTCATCTCCACCGTGCCGGAGAGCGGCCTTGAGGAGACCTGGTGGACGACGAGGGTGAGTGTCCATCGGCCGCGGGGGGAGTACGAGTTGGTCGGGGGCGGGATCTACAAGGCTCGGTGGTTCCTGCCGAGGTAGGACTGGGGCTCCGCCCCAGACCCCGGTCCTCAAACGCCGGACGGGCTGGATGTGTCACCGGACCGGCTAGACATCTTCCGGCTTCTCCGACGCCAAGCGGCGGTCCAACGCCATCGACAGTTCCGCCTCGACCACGCTCTTCGCCAGCGGGCGCAGGCGGTCGATGCTGACGTTGCCCGCCTCGGGGGGCGTGTGGGTGCGGATGATGGTGATGAACAACTCGGCCAGCGCGTCGGCGTGTTCGCGCACGCGCTGGCCCGCCTCCAGGACCGCCGCCAGCGGGATGCCCTCGCGGACCAGGGCCGATGAGACATCCAGGAGGCGGCGGCTGACGTGGACGATCTCGTCGCCGTCCGTGCCGAGGTAGCCGAGGTCCATGGCCGCCGCGAGGTTCTCGGGGGTGACCTCGCCCGCGAAGTGGTCGGCGAGTTCCTCGGGGGTGAGGCGGACCGGGGTCTCCTCGGTGGATTCGCCGATGCCGAGGAGTTCGCCGACGTCGCGGCCGTTCTCGAAGGCCTCCGCGAGTTCCGCGATGCCGCTCAGGGTGTGGCCGCGCTCCAAAAGCGCGGCGATCGTGCGCAGCCTGGCCAGGTGATGGTCGTCGTACCAGGCGATGCGGCCCTCGCGACGGGGTGGCGGGATCAGGCCGCGCTCGCGGTAGAAGCGCACGGTGCGCACCGTGATGCCGGCGACCTTGGCCAGCTCCTCCATGCGGTACTCGCGTGTTTCTGCCACGGAAGCAGCCTATGTGCTGGTGGATCGTGCGCGTGTTCTGCCGCCGGTAACGGGTGGAGCCTCTACCGGCGGTAACTCGCGACGCCGAACCCCTACCCATCAGTACGCAGCTGTTCTAGTCTCCCAATTGCGCCAGTGGTCACTGGCAGAGTCGTGATGCAGTTCGGGAGGCGGCGGCATGGCCGAGGACGAGCGCCAGCGGGAGCGCGAGCAGGGGCGCGAGCAGGACGGCGGACAAGGGCGCGGACAGGAGGACGGGCGCGAGCATGTGCGGGTGGCGGTGATCGGGTCCGGGTTCGGCGGGCTCGGCGCCGCGGTCCGGCTGCGCCGCGAAGGCGTCACCGACTTCGTCGTCCTGGAGCGGGCCGCCGCCGTGGGCGGCACCTGGCGCGACAACAGCTATCCGGGCTGCGCGTGCGACGTGCCCTCGCACCTGTACTCGTTCTCCTTCGCGCCCAACCCCGACTGGCCCCGCACCTTCTCGGGCCAGGGGAAGATCCAGGAGTACCTGGAGCAGGTCGCGGACACCTTCCGCCTGCGTTCGCACATCCGCCTCAACACCGAGGTGAAGCTGCTGCGTTGGGACGCCGACCGGCTGTGGTGGGAGATCGAGACCAGCAACGGCACCCTCACCGCCGACGTCGTCGTCTCCGCCACCGGGCCGCTCTCCGACCCCAAGCTCCCGGACATCCCGGGCCTCGACACCTTCGAGGGCAAGGTCTTCCACTCCGCCCGCTGGGACCACGACTACGACCTGCGCGGCAAGCGCGTGGCGATGATCGGCACCGGCGCCTCCGCCATCCAGATCGTGCCCGCCATCCAGCGCGAGGTCGGCAGGCTGACCCTTTTCCAGCGCACCCCGCCCTGGGTGATGCCGCGTATGGACCGCGCCATCAGCAAGGCGGAGCGCTGGCTGCACCGCCAGTTGCCGTTCACCACGCAGGCCCGGCGCGGAATCCTGTGGGGCATACGGGAGTTGCAGGTCCAGGCGTTCACCAAGCGGCCGAACGAGCTCGGTGCGGTCGAGCAGTTGGCCAAGCGCAACATCGCACGCGCCATCAAGGACCCGGCGCTGCGGGCCAAGCTGACACCGTCGTACCGCATCGGCTGCAAGCGGATCCTGCTCTCCAACACCTATTACCCGGCGCTCGCGCAGCCCAATGTCGACGTCGTCGCCAGCGGGCTCAGCGAGGTGCGCGGCAACACCGTCGTCGCGGCGGACGGCACCGAGACCGAGGTCGACGCGATCATCTTCGGTACGGGGTTCCATGTGACGGACATGCCGATCGCCAACCGTGTGGTGGGCGCCGACGGCGGGACGATGATGGAGTCCTGGAAGGACGGGATGAAGTCCCTGCGTGGCGCGACCGCCGCGGGCTTCCCGAACTTCATGACGGTCATCGGCCCGAACACGGGTCTTGGCAACTCCTCGATGATCCTGATGATCGAGTCCCAGCTGAACTATCTCGCCGACTACATGCGGCAGTTGGACGTGCTGGGTGGCCGGGCCGCGCTCGCCGTGCGTGCCGGCGCCGTGGACGCCTGGAACGACAAGGTGCAGGAGCGCATGAAGCGCACCGTGTGGAACACCGGCGGCTGCAACAGCTGGTACCTCGACGAGAACGGCGTGAACACGACGATCTGGCCGGGCACGACGAGCGAGTTCCGCGCCGCCACCCGGCGGGTCGATCTCGCCGAGTACGAGGTGGTGCGGCCGCCCCGGGTGAGTGTGGACGCGGCGTCGCCGAAGTCCCGTAAGGCGAAGAAGGTCGAGGCGGGGGCATGAGCAGGCTGACGCATGTGACGACGAGCGGGCCCTTCGCGCCGCCCTCCGCCGCGCGGGAGCTGACCGTGGTGTCGGCGGACGGTGCGCCGCTGCACGTCGAGGTGCACGGTCCGCAGGGCGCGCCCGCGGTGGTGCTCGCGCACGGGTGGACCTGCTCGACCGCCTTCTGGGCGGCGCAGATACGTGAACTGGCCGTCGATCACCGGGTGATCGCGTACGACCAGCGGGGGCACGGTCGCAGTGCCGCGCCGGTGGGGGTGGAGGGTTACAGCACGACTGCCCTCGCCGACGACCTGAAGGCGGTGCTCGCGGCGACTCTCGAGCCCGGGGAGCAGGCCGTGCTGGCCGGGCACTCCATGGGCGGCATGACGATCATGGCCGCGAGTACGCGGCCCGGATTCCGGGAGCACGCGGCGGCGGTTCTGCTGTGCAGCACGGGGAGTTCGCGGCTCGTCGCCGAGTCGCTCGTGGTGCCGATGCGGGCCGGGCGGATACGGACGCGGCTCACGCGGTCGGTGCTCGGGGCGAAGGCGCCGCTGGGTCCCGTGACGCCCATGGCCCGCAAGATCCTCAAGTACGCGACGATGGGCGCCGGTTCGCCCCCGGAGCGGGTCGACGTGTGCGCGCGGATCGTGCACGGGTGCCCGAGGGTGGTGCGCTACCGCTGGTCGCACGTGCTCGACGAGCTCGAACTCGACGCGGGGATCCTCGAGTTGACGGTGCCGACCGCGGTCATCGCGGGTACCGCCGACCGGATGACGCCGGTCGCGGGCGCGCGGCGGATCGCGGCGATGCTGCCGAACTCGCTCGGTCTCACCGAGCTGCCGGGGCTCGGTCACATGACGCCGGTCGAGGCGCCGGAAGCGATATCGGACGGGATCAGGGATCTCGTGAAGAGGTACGTACGGGTCGGCGATCAGCAGGTCCAGGGGCTCGAAGGGAGCAGCGCATGAGCAAGGTCAGCCTTGAGGGTCAGGTCGCGGTCGTCACCGGGGCGGCGCGTGGCGTGGGGGAGTTGCTCGCGCGCAAGCTGTCGGCGCGGGGCGCGAAGGTCGCGCTGGTCGGCCTGGAGCCGGACGAGTTGAAGCAGGTCGCCGGGCGGCTGCACACCGAGGCCGAGGCCTGGCACGCGGACGTCACGGATCATGACGCGATGGCCCGGGTCGCGCAGGAGGTCAAGGAGCGGTTCGGGAAGGTCGACATCGTCGTCGCCAACGCGGGCGTCGCCAACGGCGGTCCCTTCGTCGAGTCCGACCCCGACGCGTGGCGCCGGGTGATCGAGGTCAACCTCATCGGCAGCGCGGTGACGGGACGGGCGTTCCTGCCGGTCCTGATGGAGAGCCGGGGGTACCTGCTGCAGATCGCCTCACTCGCGGCGATCACTCCGGCGCCGATGATGACGGCGTACTGCGCCTCGAAGTCGGGCGTCGAGGCGTACGCGCACTGTCTGCGGGCCGAGGTCGGCTACAAGGGCGTGAAGGTGGGCGTCGGTTACCTGTCCTGGACGGATACGGACATGGTGCGGGGCGCGGACGAGAACGACGTCATGCGGGAGCTTCGGCAGCGGCTGCCGTGGCCGTCCAACAAGACGTACCCGCTGGGTCCTGCCGTCGACCGGATCGTCGCCGGGATCGAGCGCCGGTCCAGCCACGTGTACGCGCAGTGGTGGCTGCGGGGGATGCAGGGCATCCGGGGATACCTGCCGGGGGTCATCGGCTCGGTCGGGCAGCGCGAGATGCGGCGCTTCGAACCCCGGCTGAGCTCGGTCTCCACGGGGCTCGTGGGCGCGGGCGGCTCCGCCGACGAACAGGCCCGTACCGGGGGGTAGTTCCCACCTGGCGGTGGGCGGGGCGCCTCCCTGCCGGGGGCGTCCCTGCGGGGGCTCGGGGGTTCGGGGGCTTCTGTCCCGGCGGGCCCGGGGGCTGGCTTCTGTCCCGGCGGGGGCCCGGGGGCACCTGCCCTGCCGTGGGTGCGGGGGCTCCTGGCCCGCCGTGGGGGCGTCCCTGTCCCGCCGCTCCGCGGCGGATCTTTCCCGCCCACCCACCCGATTGCCCCGCGGTGTGACGGGTGGGGTGGGGCGCCGTTGTGGTGGGGCGGGTGGGGGCCGGTTGTCGTGTCGCGTGGTGGGGGGCGCATGTGGTGCGGCGGGTGGGGTCCGGCCTCCGGGTAACGGGTGGGTGGGTGGGGGAAATCCGCCGCGAAGCGGCGGGACAGGACCCGCCCCACTGAGCAGCAGACGAAGACGCCCGCCCCCTACCGAGCAGCAGACGAAGACGCCCGCCCCCTACTGAGCAGCAGACGAAGACGCCCGCCCCCTACCGAGCAGCAGACGAAGGCGGCCGCCCCAAGCAAGGCAGATGACCCCGCCCCCCCACAGCAGTGGGACCCCCGGCGTCCCAGGGGTCCCACGGTTCAAGCTCAGCGCAGCGTTACGCGTCGTAGTCCTGGTTGAACTTGTCCTGCTGCTCCTGCGCAGCCCGCTGTGCCTCGTCCGGGGACTTCGCGGAGCGCTCCCGCGTCTCCTCCTGGGCCTGCTGGCCGCGCTCCCGCGCGTCGTCACGGGCCTGCGAAGCGCGCTCGCTCGCCTCGTCCTTCTCGCTGCCCATGGCGCCCTTCGCCTTGCCGGCGAGGTCGTTGGCCTTGTCCTGGAACTGGTCCTTGATGCCCATGCTTGTTCACTCCTAGAGGGTGAGGTGGGAGGGGCCTCGACCAGACTTACATGAGGGCGCGAACCTCGCATTTCGATCAATTACGGGTGCACGCCGACCTCGGTCACGCCCGCCGAAGCCCCCTACCCCCGCGGCGGCAGCGCCGGCCGGTGGCGGTCCGGGATGTCGTCGAGGCTCGGTGGTTCCGCCGCCGGCTGCTGTGCCAGGAGGTCCAGCGCGATCCGCACCGCGTCGTCGAGCTGGGCGTGGCGTCCCTCCGCCCAGTCCAGGGGCGTGCGGAGCACCTCCAGGTCAGGGGAGACGCCGTGGTTCTCCACGGACCAGCCGTACTCGTCGAACCACCCCGCGTTCATCGGCACCGTGATGATCGTCCCGTCACCGAGCACGTGCCGCCCGGTCATCCCCACCACGCCGCCCCACGTGCGCTGGCCCACGACGGGCCCCAGGCCGAGCAGCTTGAAGGCCGCCGTGATCATGTCGCCGTCCGAGGACGTCGCCTCGTCGGCGAGGGCCACCACCGGGCCCCGGGGCGCGTTCGACGCGTACGACACCGGCTGGGCGTTACGCGTCAGGTCCCAGCCCAGGATCTTCCGCGTCAGCTTCTCGACCACCAGCTCGCTGATGTGCCCGCCCGCGTTGCCGCGTACGTCCACGAGCAGGGCCGGGAGCGAGACCTCCAGGCGCAGGTCGCGGTTGAACTGCGCCCAACCGGAGCCGCCCATGTCGGGGATGTGCAGGTATCCGCACTTGCCCCCGCTCAACTCCCGTACGACTTCACGCCGTTTGGCCACCCAGTCCTGGTAGCGCAGGGGGCGTTCGTTGATGAGGGGGACGATCGCCACCCTCCTCGACCTGCCCTGCCCCTCCGCCGGCTGGAACGTCAGCTCCACCGTCGTGCCGCCCGCGGCGGCGAGCAGCGGGAAGGGGCCCGTCACCGGGTCCACCGGGCGGCCGTCGATGTGCGTGAGGTCCGCGCCCTCACGGATGCCCGCGCCCGCCAGCGGTGAGCGCGCCTTGGAGTCGGACGAGTCGCCGGGCAGGATGCGCTTGACCATCCAACTGCCGTCCCGGCAGACGAGGTTGGCACCGAGCAGACCCATCGCCCGCTGGTAGTGCGGCGGGCCTTCGTTGCGGCGAGCGGGGGAGACGTACGCGTGCGAGGTGCCCAGTTCGCCGAGGACCTCGCGGAGCAGGTCCGCGAACTCGTCGGGGGAGGCCACCCGTTCCACCAGCGGCCGGTACTGCTCCAGGATCGCGGGCCAGTCGATGCCGCACATGTGCGGCTCCCAGAAGTAGGCCCGGATGAGGCGGCCCGCCTCGTCGAACGACTGGCGCCACTCGGCCGCGGGGTCGACCTCGTGCAGGATGCGGCGCAGGTCGATCCAGGTGGTCGTGTCGCTGTCGCCGGACTCCGTCGACGGCACCGCGCGCAGATCGCCGTCGTCTACCACCACGAGCCGCGAACCGTCGCCGCTGAGCGCGAACTGGTCGAGGTGATCGACCAGTTCGGACTTCTTGCCCTTGGTGATGTTGAAGTACTCCAGAGTGGGCCGCCCCGAGGTGTCCGACGGGTTGGCGAACGTCTCGCCGAGCGCCCCCGAGATCGGCCAGCGCATCCAGACGAGACCGCCGCCGCTGACGGGGTGGAGGGCCGAGTACTTGGACGCCGAGACCGGGAACGGCGTCACCCTGCTCTCCAGGCCCTCCACCTCGACGATGGCGGACCCGGCGGGCGACAGGCCGTCGGCCGGGTCGAGTCCGCCCGCGGCCGGGCGGCCGTCGGGGGAGAGCGCGAAGGGCGATGGGGTCGCCGACGACAGGGGCACGAGGTAGGGGCGGCAGCCGAGCGGGAAGGACAGGTCGCCGGTGTGCACGTCGTAGACCGGGTCGAAGCCGCGCCAGGAGAGGAAGGCGAGATAGCGGCCGTCGCTGGTGAAGACCGGGTTCTCGTCCTCGAAGCGGCCGTTGGTGACGTCGACGATGATGCGGTGCCCAGGACCCTCGATGCGGGCCATCTTGATGTGCCGCAGGGACCGCCCGATGCCGGGGTGGGACCACGTCAGCCACGAGCCGTCCGGCGAGAACGCCAGGTCACGCACGGGGCCGTTGACGGACCGGATCAGCTCCGTCACCTCGCCCTCGCCCTCCTCGGTGGCGTCGACGAGGAGGAGCCGACCGTCGTTCGAGGCGATCGCGAGCCGTTCGCCCTCGGGATCGGAGAGCAGTTCGAGGACCCGGCCGAGCTGCCCCTGCGCCAGCCTGCGCGGCGCGCGGTCGCCGCTGGCGCGCGGCAGATAGGCGATCTCGACGGCGTCCTCGCCCTCCGCGTCGGTGACGTAGGCGACCTGCCCGCCCTTGCCGAGCATCTCCGGCAGCCGCACGCGCACGCCCGGGGTGTCGGTGATGGTGCGGGCGGGCCCGTCCCGGTGCGTGAGCCAGTACAGGCTGCCGCGTACGACGACGGCGCTGGCCCGGCCCGTCGCGTCCACGGAGAGCGAGTCGATGTGCTGCGCGGCCGGCACCTGGTAGATCCGGCGTCCGGCGCGCGGCCCGCCCAGCCGCACGTCGAGGCGGTGCGGCACGGAGTCCGGGGACAGGTCGTCCACCAGCCAGAGGTCGCCCGCGCACTGGTAGACGACGCGCGCGCCGTCACTGGAGGCGTGCCGGGCGTAGAACGCGTCGTGGTCGGTGTGCCGGCGCAGGTCGGAGCCGTCCGGCAGACAGGAGTAGAGGTTGCCGACGCCCTCGTGGTCGGAGAGGAAGGCGATCCTGCCGTCCACGAACATCGGGGCGTCCAGATGCCCGTCGAGGTCGGGCAGGATCTGCTCCCCGTGCACCCACAGGCGGCCCATGGCCCCGCCGCGGTAGCGCTTCCAGGCGGCGGGCTCGTGCGGCGGCTTTCCGGTCAGCAGGAGCGTCTTGCGCTCACCGTCGATGTCGTTGACCGCGATGTCGTACACGGGCCCCCAGGGCAGCTTGCCGCCGGGTGATCCGTCGGTCGGCACGCTGTAGGCCCAGCAGAAGTACGAGAAGGGCTGATTGTGCGAGGAGACGGCGAGGATGTCGCCGTCCGGCGACCAGCCGCAGACCCGGGTGTCCGTGCTGCCCCAATAGGTGAGGCGCCGGGCCGGGCCGCCGTCGACCGGGGCGAGATGGATCTCCGGGTCGAGGCTGCGCCATGTCGTGTACGCGATGTGGCGGCCGTCCGGCGAGAAGCGCGGATGGCTCACCTTGGTCCGGTCGACGGTCAGCCGCCAGGCCCGGCCCGCGGGGGCTCCGTCCGGGCTCAGCGGTGCCACCCAGAGATCGTCCTCGGCCGCGAAACAGAGACGGTCGCCGCTGAGGTGCGGAAATCGCAGGTAGGCGTGGTCAGCATGGGCTTCATCGCGCGCGTCGGTCACTTCACCATGCTTTTCCGGGGCGAGGGGTGCGGCAACTCGTACAGGGGGTGGGAAGGCACGGGGAGTGCGTGATGCAGCACACGTACGAAACGGTTTCGTTTCGTTAAGCCCGCGGGTACAGTCATGGCGTACGCAACAGTTTCGACAAGGACGCGACCGGCAGGCGGAGGGATCATGGCTGAGGCGGCAACGGCGCGGCGCAGCCGGATCACACCCGAGCGCGAGGCCGAGCTCTACGCGGCCGCGCTCGACCTGCTCCGCGAGGTCGGGTACGAAGCGCTCACGATGGACGCCATCGCGGCCCGCACGAAATCCAGCAAGGCCACCCTCTACCGCCAGTGGGGGAGCAAGCCCGAGCTGATCGCCAGGGCGCTGCGGCACAACAAGCCGGTGTCCATCGAGGACATCGACACCGGATCCCTGCGCGGCGATCTGCTGGAAATGGCGAACCGTTCGGACGACTGTCAGATGGAGCGGGACGCCGCGCTGATGCGGAGCCTGTTCCACGTCATCCACGGAAATCCCGAACTCCACCAGGCGCTGCGGCAGTTGCTCATCGAGCCGGAGATCACCGGCCTGAACGCACTGCTGCGCAGGGCCGTGGAGCGGGGTGAAGTGGCCCCGGACAACCCTGCGTTGGACTTCGTCATCCACATGATGGTCGGCGGCTTCGTCGCCCGTGACCTGATCGAGGACCGCACGGTCGACCGTGAGTTCCTCCGTTCCTACGTCGACGCCGTGATCCTCCCCGCTCTCGGCGTCTGACCCGCACCTCTGACAAGTTCACCACCTGCACCTGACGCGACCGCTCACGTCGTCGGGCTGATCCCCCCTGCCCTGTAGACACCACGACCTGACCGGGAGTACGCCCTCGTGGCCACTTTCCTCTACAAACTCGGCCGACTCGCCTTCAGGCGACGGCACTTCGTCGCCCTGATATGGGTGGCGCTCCTGACGCTCGCCGGAGTCGGCGCCGCGTCCGCGCCCACCGCTGCGTCCAGCTCCTTCTCCATTCCGGGTACGGAGGCCCAGAAGGCCTTCGACCTCCTCGAGGAGCGCGCACCCGAAGCCAGCGCGGACGGTGCGAGCGCCAAGGTCGTCTTCAAGGCGCCGGACGGCGAGAAGATCACCGACTCGGCCAACAAGGCCGAGATCGAGAAGACCGTCGCCGCGCTCAAGTCCGGTTCGGACGAGGTCGCGCGGGCGGAAAGCCCCTTCAAGACCAAGACGGTCAGCAAGGACGGCTCCACGGCGTACGCGTCGGTCTCGTACGAGGTCACCTCGATGGAGCTGACCGACGAGAGCCGTGACGCGCTGGAGAAGACGACCGACGAGGCGCGGGAGTCCGGGCTGACGGTCGAGGTCGGCGGTGACGCGCTGCAGGCGATGCCCGAGACCGGGGCCACCGAGATCATCGGCATCGCCGTCGCCGCCGTCGTTCTCGTCATCACCTTCGGCTCGCTGATCGCGGCGGGTCTGCCGCTGCTCACCGCGCTGATCGGCGTGGGCATCGGTGTCTCCACGATCACCGCGCTGGCCAGCGCGCTCGACCTGGGGACGACGACCTCCACGCTCGCCATGATGATCGGCCTCGCGGTCGGCATCGACTACGCGCTCTTCATCGTCTCCCGCTTCCGGGGCGAACTCGCCGACGGACGGGACCGCGAGGAGGCGGCGGGGCGTGCCGTCGGGACCGCTGGTTCGGCCGTCGTCTTCGCCGGGCTCACCGTGGTCATCGCGCTGGTCGGCCTCGCCGTGGTGAACATCCCGATGCTCACCAAGATGGGCTTCGCGGCGGCGGGCACGGTGGTCATCGCGGTGCTCATCGCGCTCACCCTGATCCCGGCGCTGCTCGGTTACGCGGGCAAGAGGGTCAAGCCGACGGGCGAGAAGAGCAAGGTGCTCGGCGGCGGCCGTAAGAAGGCCGAAGCCGCGGCGGACGCCGAGCCGAAGGACAACCTCGGCACCCGGTGGGCCCGCTTCGTCGTGCGCCGCCCGCTGACGGTGCTGCTGGTCGGTGTCATCGGCCTCGGCGCCGCGGCGCTGCCCGTCTCCTCCCTCGAACTGGGCCTCCCGGACGACGGCTCGCAGCCGACGTCCACGACCCAGCGCAAGGCGTACGACCTGGTCTCCGACGGCTTCGGCCCCGGCTTCAACGGCCCGCTGATGACGGTCGCCGACCTCAAGGGAAGCGACGACCCGAAGGCCGCCGCAGGCGAGATCACCAAGACGATCTCCGGACTCGACGACGTCCTCTCGGTCGCTCCGCCGATGATCAACAAAGCGGGCGACACGGCGATCATCAGCGTCGTCCCGTCCTCCAAGCCCAGCGGCATCGAGACCGAGAACCTCGTGCACGCGATCCGCGACGCGGGCGGCGAGATCAAGTCCGACACGGGCGCGAGCGTCATGGTCACCGGCACGACGGCCATGAACATCGACGTCTCCGAGAAGCTGAACGACGCCCTGCTGCCCTACCTGGCCCTGGTCGTCGGCCTCGCCTTCCTCCTCCTGATCGTCGTCTTCCGCTCCGTCCTGGTCCCGCTCAAGGCGGCACTCGGCTTCCTGCTCTCGGTCCTCGCGGCTCTGGGCGCGGTCGTCGCGGTCTTCCAGTGGGGCTGGCTCGGCTCGCTCTTCGGCGTGGAGCAGACGGGCCCGATCATGTCGATGATGCCGATCTTCATGGTGGGCGTCGTCTTCGGCCTCGCGATGGACTACGAGGTGTTCCTCGTGACGCGCATGCGAGAGGCGTACGTCCACGGGGAGCGGCCCGGCCAGGCGATCGTGACCGGCTTCCGGCACGGTGCACGGGTGGTCTCGGCCGCCGCGGTGATCATGATGGCGGTCTTCGCGGGCTTCATCGGCTCCAGCGAGCAGATGGTCAAGATGATCGGCTTCGGGCTCGCGATCGCCGTCTTCTTCGACGCGTTCATCGTGCGCATGACGCTGGTCCCCGCGGTGCTCGCGCTGCTCGGCAAGAAGGCGTGGTGGCTGCCGAGGTGGCTGGACCGGGCGTTGCCGAATGTCGATGTGGAGGGCGAGGGGCTGCGTGACCTCGATGCCTCCGGTCGCCCGGGGTCGGACGAGGACCGGGAGCTCTCGCGCGTCTGAGCGGAGGGTCAGTGGGCCACTGGGGTGGCGGCGTATGTGCGGCGCAGGAAGCGGATCAGTGCCGACGCGTCGAACTGTACGACCGCCACCCCCTGCGCCGAGTGGAACTCCATGACCGTCTGGACCCGGCCACAGGGCCAGATGTGTACGTCACCGCTGGTGGTCGGGGCTCGCAGGCCCTGTTCGAGCAGTTGCCTCGCGAACGTCCACTCGTGGGAGCCTTCGTGAGAACCGGGGAGGCCGATCCGCACCGCCTGCGGGTCGGCCTCCGGGTCGTACCGGAGGACGGCGGGGACGGTGAGCTGGTCCTCTGGGGAGTCCGTGACGACGTGGGCACGTGCGAACTGCTCTACTGCGGACATCGCCGAACTCCTCACCATCACGCTCACCATCCCACGCGCTCTGCCCTCTAATGTCCCATATATTCCGATTCCTGCTCCAGGAGTGACCGGGATAACTGGACAGGCGCTGGGTAGGAACCGCTCTTGCAAGCCGTTCGCAATAGAGCACTATCATTGAACGGTTCACGAGCGATCCGCTCTGCCTTCCTCTTCCTGTCCTGCCCAGGAGCGCGCGCATGCATGTCCCCGACGGATTCATCAACGCACCCGTCTCCGCCGTCACCGGGGTCATCGCCGCCGGGGCGGTCGCCGTCAGCCTCCGAGGCGCACGGCGCGAACTTGGGGGCACCTCCCGCTCGGAGAGTGGGGGAGAGCGGACCGCGCCGCTGGCCGGCCTCGTGGCCGCCTTCATCTTCGCGGTGCAGATGCTGAACTTCCCGGTCGCCGCCGGGACCAGCGGACATCTGCTCGGCGGAGCCCTCGCCGCGATACTCGTCGGCCCCTACACGGGCGTCCTGTGCGTGTCCGTCGTACTCCTCATGCAAGGCGTCCTCTTCGCCGACGGCGGCCTCACCGCGCTCGGCGTGAACATCACGGACATGGCCGTCGTCACCACCGTCGTGGCCTATCTCACCTTCCGCGGCCTGGTGAAGGTGCTCCCGCGCAGCCGCCGCTCCATCACCGCATCCTCCTTCGTCGCCGCGCTCATCTCCGTGCCCGCCGCGGCCGTCGCCTTCACGTTCCTCTACGCGCTCGGCGGCACGACCGACGTCTCCATCGGCAAGGTCGCCACCGCCATGGTCGGCGTCCACGTCCTGATCGGCATCGGCGAGGCGGCCATCACCGCACTCACCGTCGGCGCCGTCATCGCGGTCCGCCCCGACCTCGTGTACGGCGCCCGCGGCCTGACCCAGAAGCTCAAGCTCCGCGTCGGCGGCGAACTGGTCGACGCCCCGGAGCCGGCCGAGGAGCCCGCCCCCGCCCCCGTCGCCGCCCGCTCGCACCGCAAGGTATGGATCGCGGGCCTGGTCACCTCCCTCGTCCTCGCCGGCTTCGTCAGCTTCTACGCCTCCGCGAACCCCGACGGCCTGGAGAAGGTCGCCGCCGACAAGGGCATCGACAAGAAGGCCGAGGAGCACGCCACCTCGGACTCCCCGCTCGCCGACTACGGCGTCAAGGACATCACCGACGCCCGCCTCTCCGGCGGCCTCGCGGGTGTGATCGGCGTCGGTGTCACCGTCGTCGCGGGCTCGGCGGTCTTCTGGGCGCTGCGTCGCCGCCGTTCGACGGACACGGACCCGGCGTCCACGGCTTCCGTCTCCGAGACCTCCGAGACCCCCGAGAAAGCCTGACATGGGTGCGGGCCACGCCCACCGGCTCTACCGCCCCGGCCACTCACCGGTCCACGCCCTGCCCCCGCACACCAAACTGGCCGCGGTCTTCTGCTTCGTGCTCGTGGTGGTCTCCACGCCGCGCGAGGCCATGTGGGCGTTCGGCGTCTACGCGGTGCTGCTGGGCGTGGTGGCGTACGCGTCCCGCGTTCCGCTCCCCTTCCTCCTCAAGCGGCTGCTCATCGAGGTGCCGTTCGTGGCGTTCGCGGTGCTCATGCCGTTCGTGGCGGAGGGCGAGCGGGTCGACGTACTCGGCATGTCCCTCAGCGTGAACGGCCTGTGGGGCGCCTGGAACGTCCTGGCCAAGGGCACACTCGGCGTCGCGGCATCGGTCCTGCTCGCGTCGACCACCGAACTGCGCTCGCTGCTCCTCGGGTTGCAGCGCCTGAAGCTGCCGCCGCTGCTCGTCCAGATCGCCTCGTTCATGATCCGGTACGGCGACGTGATCACGGACGAGATGCGCCGCATGAAGATCGCCCGCGAGTCCCGCGGTTTCGAGGCGCGGGGCGTGCGCCAGTGGGGCGTCCTGGCGAAGTCCGCGGGCGCGCTCTTCATCCGCTCGTACGAGAGGGGCGAGCGGGTACACCTGGCGATGGTCAGCCGGGGGTACGCCGGTTCGATGCCGGTGATCGACGAGGTCACGGCCTCGCGTGCACAGTGGACGTACGCCTTCGCCCTGCCGGGCGCCGCTCTTGTCGTCTGCGTGTTGGGATGGATGCTGTGACGGACACCGCTGCTTCGCTGGAGGTCTCGGGCCTCGCCTTCGCCTACCCCGACGGGCACCAGGCGCTCTTCGGCGTCGACATAAGGATCGGCCGTGGCGAGCGGGTGGCGCTGCTCGGCCCGAACGGCGCGGGCAAGACGACGCTCGTCCTGCACCTGAACGGCATCCTGACGGGCGGCGCGGGCACGGTCACCGTCGCCGGCCTCCCCGTGGGCAAGAAGCACATGGCAGAGATCAGGCGCCGGGTCGGCATCGTCTTCCAGGACCCGGACGACCAGCTGTTCATGCCGACGGTGCGGGAGGACGTGGCGTTCGGCCCGGCGGCGGCCGGGCTGCGCGGCCCCGAGCTGGAGGCCAGGGTCCACAAGGCCCTTGCCCAGGTGGGAATGGCGGAGTTCGCGGACCGCCCGCCGCACCACCTCTCCTTCGGCCAGCGCAGGCGGGTCGCGGTGGCGACGGTCCTCGCGATGGAGCCGGAGATCCTGGTCCTCGACGAACCGTCCTCGAACCTGGACCCGGCCTCACGCCGCGAACTGGCCGACATCCTGCGCTCGTTGGACGTGACGGTCCTCATGGTCACGCACGACCTGCCCTACGCACTCGAACTCTGCCCCAGGGCCCTGATCCTGAGCGAGGGCGTCATCGCGGCGGACGGCCCGACGGGAGAGCTGCTCGGCGACGAGGCCTTGATGGGAGCGCACCGGCTCGAACTCCCCTTTGGCTTCGATCCGAAGACGGTGAAGGTGAACGGCTAGGGAATCCACGGCCATGCGCGAACCCCGACTCCCTCACCCAGCGGGCCTTCGGCGCGATCACCCCGTCGCCGGACGAGAACGACCCGGCGTACCGGACGGCGGTCCTTCCCGCGTCGAACGGCATCGCGACGGCTTCGTCACTGGCACGGTTCTACGCCTCGCTGATCGGTGAAGTCGAGGGCGGGACGCGGTTGTTCGCTCCGGAGACGGTGGCGCTGGCGCGAGGCGAGGCGTCCGCAGGGGCGGACCGGGTCCTGATCGTGAACACCCGCTTCGGGCTCGGCTACATGCTGCACGGGGGCGCGTCGCCCCTCCTTGGCCCGGCTCGTTCGGTCACCCCGGGCGCGGGGGAGCGCTCGGCTTCGCCGATCCGGAGTCGGGGGTGGGCTTCGGGTATGTGACGAACGGGATGGAGAAGGGGGTTACGGCGGACCCGCGGGCGCAGGGGCTTTTGCGGGCGGTCAACGAGGCTTTGCGCGAAGTGCCGGGCTCACGTGGGTTCTTCGCCGATGCGGGGAGGGCCTGGAACCTCAGGTGATGTCGCCACCGGAGGGCAGCTACACGCAACAGGAACCGGCGCTCCGGGGGGCTTACCCCTCCCCCACACCAGGGGGTGGGCACCAGTGCCTCCAGCGCTCTTCCCGTTGGAGGCTGAACCCGCTTCAGATCGCCAGGACCTGATGAGGGAGAACACTCCATGCCTGTCGCCCGAACCGCGCGCCGCCACCTGCGAGTCACCACAGTCGCGACCGTCGTCGCCACGATCCTCGCCGGGGCGGGCGTCGCCGCCGCCGAATCACGGACAGCTACCGCTCCCTCTTCCACGGCTGCCCCTCAGCGCGGCACGCTGCTCTCCGCCGAGTTGCTCTACACCCTCACGTCACGCAAGGACTCCGCAGCCGAGCTCACCTCCTCCGGGTACGACCCCGGCGCCGCCCGCCACGGCGTGGACGCCTACCGCCTCGTTTACCGCACCATCGACGCCAAGGGCCGACCCACCACTGCAAGCGGTCTTTTCACCCTCCCCCGCGGGGTCCAAGGACGTCTTCCCACCGTCTCGTTCGCCCACGGCACCGGCGTCCACCGCATCGACGCGCCCTCGATGCAGCGGAAGGTGTTCCTGACCGGCCCCTCCATCACGTACGCCTCCGCAGGCTTCGCCACCGTCGCACCCGATTACCTCGGCATGGGCACAGGCCCCGGCAAGCATCCCTGGATGGACGTGCCGTCCGAGACCACGGCCTCCCTGGATCTGCTCCGCGCCGCCCGGCAGTTCACACCGCGTACCGGACGCACCCTGGACCGTGACGTCCTGGTCACCGGCTTCTCACAGGGTGCGTCGGCCGCGCTCGGGCTCGGCAGGGCCCTCCAGGCGGGCGAGGACCGGCACTTCAGACTCGGTGCCCTCGCCCCCATCAGCGGGGCCTACGACTTCGCAGGTGCGGAGATCCCGGCGCTGCTCGCGGACGACGGCGAGTTGGAGCCGAGGTCGAGCATGGCGTACGCCGCGTACACCTTGGTCGCCTTCGACCGCGTCCACGATGTGTACGAGAACCCGGGCGAGGTGTTCCGCGACCCCGCCGTGGAAGAACTCTTCGACGGTATGCACACCGGCCCGCAGATGATCAGCGCACTGCCCCGCACGCTGGACGAACTGCTGACGCCGTACGGACGCGATCTGCTGGCCAGCCCGAAGGGCGGCCTCGCGGCCGGACTGCGGGCGACCGACAGCGTGTGCAAGGACTGGAAGCCCGAGGCCCCGACCCGGCTCTACATGGCGCAGGGCGACGAGCAGGCGACCGTCCGGAACACGGCCAACTGCGCCGCGGACTTCCGGAAGAGGGGAATCGGGGTGCCGGTCGTCGACCTCGGCGCCGTCGACCACCAGAAGTCACGGCACCTCGGCTCGAACGTGCGGGGAACAGCGGAGGTGGTGCGCTGGTTCAGCACGCTCCGATAAGGGCTGGCGATGTCCAGGCGCGGTCAACGAGGACGCAGGTCCAGTTCGGCGCGGACCGTCTTGCCGATGGGCAGGCGGTCCAGGACGGTCCACCGGTCGGCCAGTGCCTCTACGAGCAACAGTCCGCGCCCGCCCTCCGCCCACGCCGACGGGGCCTCGGCGGCTCCCGCCCCGTCGGGGCGACGCTCACCGCGTGGGTCCGACACGTCGATGCGGAGGGTGTACGCGTCGAGGCTGAGCCGCATCTCGAAGTCACGGCCGGGAACGCGGCCGTGGGCGACGGCGTTGGCTGCCAGCTCGGCCACCAGCAGGGCGGCGGTGTCCGAGGCGTCGGAGTCGTACGGGATGCCCCATGCGTCGAGCCGGTGCAGGGTGAGGTGCCGGGCTAGGCGGGCCCCCCGTGAAGTGGAGCTGAATCGCTGGGCGAACACACGCTCGGTGACGGGCACTTGGGGAGGCTGGCTGGGCGTCATGGCCCCAAAATGGCCGCCGGTGGACTCCGCGTACCAGGTCAGCGACTAGCACTCTGCGTCAGAGTACTAGTACGGACAGTAGACAGTGCTGGCAACTGACCGTAACCATGGGCGGGTTCGGAGTGGGTCGCGGGGCAGGCGTACGGGAGGTGTCCTCGTATGACGGACGGTGCGGGCGGGTCGCCGGGCTGCGGTGAGCCGGAGGTGTCGGACAGTCTGCGGACGTTCGGCGAGGTCTTCAAGGCCTTCCGGAAACGGGCGGGCCTGACGCAGGAGGAGTTCGCCGAGTCGGTCGGGTACTCGGTCCAGACGGTCGCCAAGATCGAGCAGGGCCGCCGCTTTCCCCAGTCGGACTTCGTTGAGCGGGCGGAGGAGGCCCTGGATGCGTTTGGCGCGCTGCGGGGTGCGGCGCGGCATCTTTCGCGACAGCCGGGGTTGGCCAGTTGGTTTCGGCAGTGGGCACGGTTTGAGGCTGAGGCGGTCACTCTGTGGACGTACGAGTGCCGGGTCATCCCGGGGCTTCTGCAAACGGAGGCGTACGCGCGGGCGGTGACCGTTAGCGTCCCACCCGTCAAGGATGAAGGGCAGGTCGATCAGCAGGTGGCGGCCCGCCTGGAACGGCAGGACCTCTTCCAGCGACGGCCACCGATCACCTTTAGCTTCATCATTGAGCAGGCGTTGATTGAGCGCCGAACCGGCGGGCCAGAGACGACACGAGAGCTGATCGACCATCTGCTTGAGCGAGCAGGCCAGTTCAACGCTGAGTTGCAGATCATGCCATTGCTACAGCCGGATCATGCAGGGTTCGACGGACCGCTGCAAGTGCTGGAGTCTTCCGAGAACAGGTGGTACGGCTACGCCGAGGGGCAGCGCGGCGGCCTGCTGATTACCGACCGAAAAGAGGTCAGCATCATGCTCCAGCGCTATGCGAGACTGCGCTCACAGGCCCTCACTCCAGAGGACTCCAAGGGCCTCTTGAAGCGGATACGAGGAGCGCTATGAGCACGTCCGAACTGACCTGGTTCAAGAGCAGTTACAGCGGCTCGCAGGGCGACGACTGCGTCGAGGTAGCCCTCTGCTGGCACAAGTCCACCTACAGCAGCGGCAGCGACGGCGACTGCGTCGAGGTCGCCGCGTGCCCCGAGACCGTGCACGTACGGGACTCCAAGGTGCAGCACGGCCCGCAACTCGCCGTCACTGCCGAGATGTGGCGGAGTTTCCTGCCGTACGCGACGGCAGCGCTATGAGCACGTCCGAACTGGCCTGGTTCAAGAGCAGTTACAGCGGCTCCGAGGGTGACGACTGCGTCGAGGTAGCCCTTTCCTGGCGCAAGTCCAGCTACAGCAGCGGCAGCCAGGGCGACTGCGTCGAGGTCGCCACCTGCCCCGACACTGTGCACGTGCGGGACTCCAAGGTGCAGCACAGCCCCCAACTCGTTGTCCGCGCCGGGACTTGGCAGAGCTTCGTCTCGTACGCGAGGCATGCGACGAACGCGACGCAGGGCTGACCCGGCCGCCCCCTCACCCCGCGTGCAGCATCAGCCCGATCCCCACCACCATCAGACCCGCCGCCGCCAGCCTCGGCGCTCCGAACTTCTCCTTGAAGAAGATCGCGCCTATCGCCGCGCCCACGATGATCGACGACTCGCGGAGTGCCGAGATGGGCGCCAGGTCCGCCTTCGTCTGGGCCCACAGGACCAGGCCGTACGCCGCCACGGAGAGGGCCGCCCCCAGTAGGCCCACCGCCGCGAACGGGCGCAGGCGGGGCACGAAAGCCCCGCGCCAGCGGTACGCCGCGTACACCGGGATCGCCAACCCCTCCAGGATCATCAGCCACGCGATGTAGCCCATGGAGGAGCCGGAGGCCCGTACGCCGAGTCCGTCCACCACCGTGTACGCCGCGATCGAGACACCCGTCGCGAGCGCCGCGCCGATCGCCGCCCAGTCGGGGCGGCGGCCCGTGCCGCGTATGCCCCAGAGCGCCAACCCCGTCAGGCCCGCGCAGGAGACCGCGACGCCCGCCGCCTGCCAGCCGTCCGGGATCTCGCCCGCGAAGACAGCCGCGAGGACCGTGACCACCAGGGGCGCCGTGCCGCGGGCGATCGGGTACGCCTGGCCGAAGTCGCCCAGCTTGAACGACTTCATGAGCAGGGCGTAATAGCCGACGTGGATCAGGGCCGAGACGATCAGGTACGGCCATGCGCCTGCCGCCGGTATCGCCGCGAACGGGGCTATGAGCAGGCCGATCAGCAGGCCGCCGCCCGAGATCAGCGTGAAGCCGACCAGCTTGTCCGTGATGTGGTGCGCGATCGCGTTCCAGCTCGCGTGCGTGACGGCGGCAAGCAGGACCGCCGCCGTGACCAGCGGCGTCACTTGGCGAGCTCGCGCACGTCCACCAGGGTGCCGTTCGCGTGGGAGATCAGGGTTTTGGGCGCCATGGGGAAGACCGCGTACGGGGTGCCCGCCGCCGCCCACACCACCTCGTGGTCGAGGAGGGAGCGGTCCGCGAGGACCCGGGTCCTCGTCGCGTGGCCGAAAGGCGGTACGCCGCCGATCGCGTAACCCGTGGTCTCCCGGACGACGTCCGCCTTCGCGCGCGTCACCTTCGCCGCGCACAGCTCCCACCGTACGAGCTCCAGGTCGACCCGCGAGGCGCCGTCCATCAGGACCAGGACCGGGACGCCGTCCGCCGCGAAGATCAGTGACTTGCAGATCTGGCTCAGCTCGCAGCCGATGGCGGCGGCGGCCTCCTGGGCGGTGCGGGTCGCCTCCGGGAAGCGGCGGACCTCGCTGACCAGGTCAGCGAGGCCCAGCTCGGTCAGGGCCGCGGCGAAACGGGGGTGGGCGGGGGACTCTGTAGCGCTCATGCCCGGCACGCTAGCGGTCCGTGTACCGGGCACGCGACCGTGTATCCGTATAGCGGACGGTCCCGCCCCCGGACATGATCGACTACTTGTCCGCCAGGAACATCGCCCGCGCCAGCGGGCCCGCCGAGTCACCGCCGTGGCCGCCCTCCTGCACCACCGCTCCCGCCGCCAGATCACCGCGGTACGCCGTGAACCAGCCGTTGGGCTTCTTCTGGCCGTCGACCTCCGCGGAGCCCGTCTTCGCGCCCATGTCGGAGCCGAGGCCCGACATCGGTTTCACGGCCGTTCCCGCCACCGCCGTGTAGTGCATCAGGTCGCGCAGCGCCGAAGCCGTCGCGCCCGACACCTTGCGGGGCGCCGTCGCGAGCGTGCGCTTGTCGAGCTCGGGCGAGACCAGGTACGGCTGCTTGAACGTGCCCGACTTCACCGTGGCCGCCACCGACGCCATGTTCAGTGGGCTCATCCGCACCCCGCCCTGGCCGATGAGCGAGGCGCCCATCTGCGCGTCGCTCTGGACGGGGATCGCGCCGTCGAAGGACGGGACCCCGATCGACCAGTTGTCGCGGCCGAGCCCGAAGACCTCCTGCGCCTGCTTGGTCAGGGAGTCGTCCTGCAGCTTCTCGGCCTGGCTGATGAAGGCCGTGTTGCAGGAGCGGGCGAAGCTCGCGCGGAACGTGCCGTCCTTGATCTCGAACTTGTCGTCGTTCTGGAACTTCCAGCCGCCGTACGTCACGTACTTCGGGCAGGGGTGCTTCTTGTCCACTCCCGCGAGCTTCTTCTCCAGGAGAAGCGATGATGTGACGACCTTCATCGTCGACCCCGGGGCCAGCGAGCCCTGGAACGCGATGTTGAAGCCGGTCGGGTTCGAGTTGGCCGCCGCCAGGATCTCGCCCGTGCTCGGCTTCACCAGGACGACCGAGGCCTGCTTGCGCTTGCCGGTCTCCTTCTCCGCCGCCGCCTGGAGCGAGGCGTCGAAGGTGGTCTTCAGGGTGCCGGGAGTGCCGGGGGAGAGCGTGAGCAGCGTCTTGTCGGGCGTCGCCTTCGCGTCGTCCTTCGTCGTCGCCGACTTCTCGGCGTCCTTCGCGCTGTCCTTGCGCACGACGCGCAGCTCCACGCCCGCCTTGCCGCCGGCCTTGTCGCCGTACTTCTCGCGCAGGCTGTCGAGGACCGTGCCGAGCGAGGGGTACTTCGCCGCCGTCAGCTCGCCGCCGTCCCGGTCCACCGCCTTGATCGGCGGGTCCCCGGCCTCGCCGGTCACCAGGCGGTCGCCGTCCTTCAGGTCCGGGTGGACGACGGAGGGCTGCCAGCCGACCAGCGTCTTGCCGTCGTGCTTCCGTCGGACGACGGTCAGCTCGGACTCGTACGCGAACGGCTTGTTCGTTCCCTCGTACGAGACCGTCGAGGTGACCGAGAACGGCATCTTCGCGCCCGCCCGCTTGCCCGGCGTCAGCTTCACCTTCGTGAGGTGGGCGTCCTTGGCGTACGCGGTCAGGGCGGTCTTCGCCGCCGTCCGGTCGTCCGTGAGCGCCGCGGCCCTCGCCACGTCGCCCTTCTCCCACGCGGCGAGGAAGTCCTGCGTGGTGGCCCGGACCTCGGCGGCCGTCGGCGGACCCGCGGCCACCGGCTTCTCGTCCACCGACGGTCCACCGTCGCCGCCGGACCCGCCCATCAGGCTGTACGCGGCGATGCCCACGCCGCACACCACCACGGCCGCGGCTCCGCCGAGCACACCGGGGTGCACCTTGGCGCTCCTTGTGGCCGGACCACCCGGGACGCCCGGCCCACCCGGGACGCCCGGCCCACCCGGGACGCCCGGCCCACCCGGGACGCCCGGACCGCCCGGCCCACCCGGACCGCCTGAAGCCCCCGGGGTACCCGGAGCACCCGAAGTGCCCGGTCTGCCCGTGATGTTCCTGATGCCCTTGCGCTCGCTGGCGCGCCCTCGCTTGCCCACTGACCCTCCGCAGATCCCAGACCACAGAGCCCCCAAGCCCTGCACCGGAAGGCCCAACACTAGGGGGCTTTCATGAAGCCCCCGACCAATCACCTCAACTGCCTGCGGCAAGCACCGCCGCCACGATAGGGCCGGCCGTGTCCCCTCCGTGGCCGCCCTCCTGGGCCACCGCCGCGGCCGCCACGTCACCGCGGTATCCGGTGAACCAGCTGTTGGGCTTCTCCTGACCGTAGACCTCGGCCGATCCCGTCTTCGCGCCGATGCTGCCGCTGAGCCCGGACATGGCGCGGGCGCCGGTGCCGCTGACCGCCGTGCGGTTCATCATCTGGCGCAGCTGCTGCACCGTGGACGCGGGAAGGCCGCGTGCCTGGGCCAGCTGACGGTCGTCGAGGCCCGGATCCACGATGA
Organism: Streptomyces sp. Je 1-332; assembly: GCF_040730185.1. Lineage (NCBI taxonomy): Bacteria > Bacillati > Actinomycetota > Actinomycetes > Kitasatosporales > Streptomycetaceae > Streptomyces > Streptomyces sp. Je 1-332. Next base: position 3,438,343 of record NZ_CP160402.1, on the reverse strand, counting down.
CCGGCTGCCGGAAGGCTCCCGTCATCGCGGTCGCCGTGACCGACGCCATGTTGAGCGGGTTCATCTGCACCTTGCCCTGGCCGATGATGGCCTCGGCGCGCTCGCCGCCCGCGGTCGCGGGGACGGTGCCGTCCTGCGTGGGGATGCCGACCTTCCAGTCGAGACCGAGGCCGAAGCCGTCCCGGGCCTCCTCGGTGAGGGAGTCGTCCGTGATGCCGTCCTCGTCGACCAGCTTCACGAACGCGGTGTTGCAGGAGCGCGCGAAGCTGTCCGCCAGGGTCGCGTTCTCGTTCGGGGCCAGGCCCGGGAGATTGTCTATGCGCCGGCCCTGCCAGACCGCGGAGTCCGGGCAGGGCGCCGGGCCGCTCGCCTTCGTCACGCCCTTGTCGATGAGCATCGCCGCCGAGATGACCTTCATCGTCGAGCCGGGGGCCAGCTTGCCCTGGAACGCCGCGTTGAACTCGTCCTGCCGGTGGTTGGCGACCGCGAGGACCTCGCCGGAGCTCGGCTGCACGGCGACCACCGAGGAGTTCGCGTGCTGCGCCACCGCCTTCTCCGCGGCTCGCTGCGCGGGCGCGCTCAGCGTCGTCCTCAGCTGCCCCGCCTTGCCCTTGGCGAGCGTGAGGAGCGTCTCGGTGGCCGCGGCCTCGTCCGCGTGCTGGACGTAGAGCTCGACGCCGGGGGTGCCGCCCGCCTTGTCGCCGTACTTCGCGCGCAGTTGGTCCAGGACCGGGCCCAGCGAGGGGTAGTCCTTCTTGTCCAGGACCTGACCGTGCCGGTCGACGGCCTCGATGGGGGGCGTGGCTGCCTCACCGGTGGCCAGGGTGTCGTCCCGCTTCAGGTCGGGGTGGACGACCGAGGGGTACCAGTCGACGAGCGCGCTGCCCGAGGTCTTGCCGCGGACGACGGTCAGTTCGGAGTCGTACGCGAACGGCTTGGTCTTCCCCTTGTACGAGAGCGTGGCCTCGACCGAGAACGGCACGGTCGTGCCCGCGGCCCTGCCCGGCGTGATCTTCACCTTCGTCAGGTGGGCGTCCTCGCGGTAGCCGGTCAGGACCCGCGAGGCCACTTCCGCGTTGTTCGTGTAGTGCGAGGCCTCCTCGGCGTCGCCCTTGGCCCACGCGCCGAAGAACTTCTCCGTCGTGTCGGCGATCTCGCCGCTCGTCGGCGGCCCCGTCTTCACCGTCTCGGGCCCCGACGCCGACGAACCGCCGCCCCCCGTCACGCCGTTCACCAGGTTGTACGCGCCGTACCCCGCGCCCCCGACCATGACGGCGAACACTCCACCGACCAGAGTGATCTTCACCCCTTTGTGCATGCCGCGTCCCCTCCCCAGGAGCCTTCCCGAAAGAATTCGGGAAGGTTGCTCGCCGGCAACGATAAGTGGCGCGGGGGAGGTACGAGGCTGCCGTTATCCGAAGGTGTCCAAGGTGTGCACTACACGCACCTGGCTATACCCACGTATCCAGGAGCATTCGGGCCCGCCAGGAGTCGATCGGAATGGCCTGGCCGGTGTAAATGGGCCAGAACCAGATGAAGTTCCACAGGATCAGCAGGACCAGGACGCCCGAGGCCGCCGCCCCCACGACCCGCCGCCGCTCACTGGACCCCGGCGGACCGAGAATCGCGCCGATCATCATCGCCACGGCCAGGCACAGGAACGGCACGAAGACGACCGCGTAGAAGAAGAAGATCGTCCGCTCCTGGTACATGAACCACGGCAGATAACCCGCCGCGATCCCGCACACGATCGCGCCCGCGCGCCAGTCCCTGCGGAACACCCAGCGCCACAGCATGTAGAGGAGCGCGAAGGCGCCGGCCCACCACAGCATCGGAGTGCCGAGCGCGAGGACCTCGCGGGCGCACTTCTCCGCGGTGTCGGAGGGGCAGCCGTCCTTGCCGGGCAGCGGCGACTCGTAGAAGTACGAGACGGGGCGGCCGTCGACGATCCAGCTCCACGGGTTCGACTGGTAGGTGTGGGGCGAGGAGAGCCCCACATGGAAGTCGTAGACCGCGTGTTCGTAGTGCCACAGGCTGCGCAGCCAGTCGGGCAGGAACGTCCAGGAGCCGCCCTTGCCGTCCGTGGCCGCCCAGTTGCGGTAGTAGCCGCCGGTGCCGTCGGTCGGGGAGAGGATCCAGCCCAGCCAGGACAGGACGTACACGCCGATCGCGACCGGCACCGTCGAGACGAACGCCGGGAACACGTCCCGCTTCAGGACCGCGCGGTAGGGTCGCTCGGCGCCCGCGACGCGGCGGGCGCCCACGTCCCACAGGACGGTCATCAAGCAGAAGAAGACCATGATGTACAGGCCGTTCCACTTGGTCCCGAAGGCGAGACCCAGGCACAGACCGGCCGCCCAGCGCCAAGGACGCCACCCCAGGCGCAGTGTCTCGGCGACGTACACGTCGGGGCGGACCCGGCCGTCCTCGTCGGCCGGCAGCCCCGCAGCGAGCCGCTCCCGCGCCTTGTCCCGGTCGATCAGGAAGCAGCCGAACGCGGCGAGCACGAAGAACATCAGGACCTGGTCGAGCAGCGCCGTGCGGCTCATCACGAAGTGCAGCCCGTCCACCGCGAGCAGCGCGCCCGCCAGACAGCCCAGGAACGTCGAGCGGAAGAGCCGCCGGCCGATCCGGCACAGCATCAGGACCGACAGGGTGCCGAGCACCGCCGTCATGAAGCGCCAGCCGAAGGGATCGAAGCCGAAGAGCCACTCGCCGACGCCGATGACGTACTTGCCGACCGGCGGATGCACCACGTACGCGGCGTCCGTGGGGATCGTGAGGCCCGAACCCTGCTGCAGGACCGTGTCGTTGACCTTCTCGGGCCAGTTGACCTCGAAGCCCCGGTGGATCAGTGCCCAGGCGTCCTTGGCGTAGTACGTCTCGTCGAATATCACGGCCTTCGGGCTGCCGAGATTCCAGAACCGCGTGAGCCCCGCGACGAGCGTGATCAGCAGCGGGCCGATCCAGCCCGACCACCGGACCAGTTGGCCGGCGTAACTCTTCGGCATGCCGAGCGACGCCCACAGGCGTGGGCCCGGTTCGGCGTACGCGGGCACGAGCCGGGCCCGGACATCCGCCGTGGGCTCGGTGGGCCGCGCCACATAACCGAAGCGGCGCAGCCTGTGCTGCCACGACGGCTGCTGCTCCTCGGCTGCCTGGCCCTGGCGGGTGTCCGGGGAAGACGCGGTACTGGTCACCGCGCCATCGTAGGGAACCCGACTGTGTGAGTCCCGCGCCCCGGCCCCTGCGAGGATGGAACCGTGACAGGAAGCGCAGATTCTCCCGACAGCCGGCCGCCCGGAAACCCGCCCCCCGGAAACCCGTCCGCCGGGACCCTCGTCCTCGCGGGCACGCCCATCGGCGATGTCGCGGACGCGCCGCCGCGGCTCGCGGCCGAGCTGGAGTCGGCCGATGTGGTGGCCGCCGAGGACACCCGGCGGCTGCGCAGGCTCACCCAGGCGCTCGGCGTGCAGGTGGGCGGACGGGTCGTCTCGTACTTCGAGGGCAACGAGAGCGCACGCACGCCCGATCTGGTCGAGGCCCTGGCCGGCGGCGCGCGGGTGCTGCTCGTGACGGACGCCGGGATGCCTTCGGTGTCCGACCCCGGGTACCGCCTCGTCGCCGCGGCCGTGGAGAAGGACATCCGGGTCACGGCCTTGCCGGGCCCGTCCGCGGTGCTCACCGCGCTCGCGCTCTCGGGGCTCCCGGTGGACCGCTTCTGCTTCGAGGGCTTCCTGCCGCGCAAGGCGGGCGAGCGGCTCTCGCGGCTGCGCGAGGTGGCCGACGACCGGCGCACGCTCGTCTACTTCGAGGCACCGCACCGTATCGACGACACCCTCGTCGCGATGGCCGAGGCGTTCGGCGACGAGCGCAGGGCCGCGGTCTGCCGCGAGCTGACCAAGACGTACGAAGAGGTCAAGCGGGGTTCGCTGAAGGAACTCGCCGAGTGGGCGGCCGACGGCGTACGCGGTGAGATCACCGTCGTCGTCGAGGGCGCACCGGAGAAGAGCCCCGGCGACCTGGGCCCGGACGAGCTGGTGCGCAGGGTGCGGGTGCGCGAGGAGGCGGGGGAGCGACGCAAGGAGGCGATCGCCGCCGTCGCGGCCGAAGCGGGGCTGCCCAAGCGCGAGGTCTTCGATGCGGTCGTGGCGGCAAAGAATGCGGCTCGGGCCGTCCCATCGGACGGCAAAGGACTATCGTGAAAGGCAAAGTGCGAGCCGCGCACCAGGCCTGAAGGCTAAGGAAAGGCCAAATCGGCTTCAACTGTCGACAGGTCTGATGCGCTCGCTCCGGGAAAGGCGTCCACTGGTCGAAGGGACGCACCCGTCCCCACGCTTCCGGCCGGGGGAAGCCCGTCCGGCAGCGCTTGTCCAGCGGACAAGAGGAGCTGGCATGAGTGAGATCGCCGACACGGGTCACCACACCACGGCGTCCACCGCGATAGACACCGTCCACGAGTCGTACGCCTTCGCCTGCATGAGGTGCGGGCACGGCTGGGAGCAGTCGTACGACATCGAGCATCACGTGGACGGCAAGGGCAAGGAATTCGTGATGTACATGGCCGACGGCCGGCATGTGCCGTCGCCCCTGACCCGGCCGACGTGCGTGAACTGCGGCGGGCATGTCGTACGGATCATGCGGGCGGGGCAGGTGTCGTCGGTGCTCGATCTGCTGCAGCGGCATCACACCCCCAAGGCGGTGGCCGCGGACGACGCGGCGGCGGGGGCGGGGGCGGAGGAGACGAAGCCCCGCGAGCCCAAGCAGCACCACTGGCATCTGTCGGCTCTGCTGCATCCCTTCCACCACCGCAAGGCGGGCTGACGCCCGCTTCGTAGGATCGGGGGTATGCCTTCCACCTCCACCTCCACCTCCAAGGACGCCGGCGGCACGAGTGCCGACGGCAAGAACGCCGACACCAAGAACGCCGCGCCGCCGCTGCCCGAAGCCCTTCGGGTGGCGGTCGCCGACTCGCACACCCACCTCGACATGCAGTCGGGAACGGTGGAGGAGGGGCTCGCCAAGGCCGCCGCGGTCGGTGTGACGACGGTCGTGCAGGTGGGTTGTGACGTGGCGGGTTCGCGCTGGGCCGCGGAGACGGCCGCCGCGCACGGGAGCGTGCACGCCACCGTCGCCCTGCATCCCAACGAGGCGCCGCGCATCGTGCACGGCGATCCCGACGGGTGGTCCCGGCAGGGGGCTCGCGAGGCGGGCGGCGACGGGGCGCTGGACGCCGCGCTCGCCGAGATCGCCGAGCTGGCGGCGCTGCCGCAGGTCAAGGGCGTGGGCGAGACCGGGCTCGACTACTTCCGCACGGGACCGGAGGGCAAGGCCGCCCAGGAGCGGTCCTTCCGCGCCCACATCGAGATCGCCAAGCGGCACGGCAAGGCCTTGGTCATCCACGATCGCGAGGCCCATGAAGATGTGCTGCGGATCCTGAAGGAGGAGGGGGCTCCGGAGCGCACCGTCTTCCACTGTTACTCGGGCGACGCGGCGATGGCCCAAGTCTGCGCGGAACACGGGTACTTCATGTCCTTCGCGGGCAACGTGACGTTCAAGAACGCGCAGGGTCTGCGGGACGCGCTGGCGGTGGCGCCCCTCGAACTGGTCCTCGTGGAGACGGACGCGCCCTTCCTCACGCCCGCTCCCTACCGCGGACGGCCTAACGCGCCGTATCTCATTCCGGTCACATTGCGGGCCATGGCCGAGGTGCGGGGGATCGGCGAGGACGCCATGGCCGAGGCGATCTCGGTCAATACGGCGCGCGCATTTGATTACTGACCGATAACGCCCGTGGCCTGGTGATTCCGGGCCGCGCCGCGACACTGCGTAGCCGTCCTGCTTTGGAGAGTGACGGTCGCTCCGCTAGGTTCTGGTCCGCCTCGCCCGATCCGGACCAGAACGAGAACGCTGGAGCGTCGTCGTGAGTCATGCGCCGCAGTCGCCGTCGCCTTCGCCGCAGTACGCGACGTCTTACGAGACGTTGTACGGGGGCGGCACGACCTATGAGCCGGAGCCGGAGCGGGATCCGGAGCCGGAGCTGGGGGCGGAGCCGGAGTTCTTTCCCCTGCAGGCCACCGTGATCCTCCCCGGCGGGGGGCGGGCCGAGGCGCGGCGGGCGGCCCGGCGGAAGAAGGCGAAGCCGCGGCCGGGACCGCGGCCGCAGGGCCCCTCCGAGGTGCCCGAGCGGGCCGAGCGGCCGGATACGTTGCGGCGGCTGTTGCCGCAGGCGCTGGTCGTCGCCTTTCTCGCGGGCGGCACCTCGGCCTTCGTCGCCAACGACAAGGCCGTGCGGCTGAGCGTCGACGGCGAGTCGCGGACCCTGCACACCTTCGCGGACGACGTGGGGGAGCTGCTGGAGGACGAGGGCGTGGACTTCGGCGCGCACGACATCGTGGCGCCCGCCGCGGGCGCGGCGCTGGCCAGCGGTGACGAGATCGCCGTCCGCTACGGCCGGCCGGTCAAGCTCACCCTCGACGGGCAGCGGCGCGAGGTGTGGACGACGGCCCGCACGGTAGACGGGGCGCTGCGGCAGCTCGGGGTGCGGGCCGAGGGTGCCTATCTGTCGACGTCGCGGAGCAAGCGGATCGAGCGGGACGGCCTCGATCTCGACGTACGGACCGAGCGCACGGTGACGATCATGGCGGACGGCCGTGAGCGGACCATCCGTACGAACGCGGCGACGGTGCGGGAAGCGGTCGAGGAGTCCGGGATCAGCCTGCACGGCCAGGACACCACCTCCGTCCCGCCCGGCAGCTTCCCGCGCGACGGCCAGACGGTCACCGTCATGCGGATCTCCGGGCGGAAGGAGGTGCGGGAGGAGCCGATTCCGTTCGACGTACGGCGGACGGACGATCCGTCGCTGTTCGCCGGTACGGAGGTCGTGGAGCGGCAGGGGCACCAGGGGACGCGGCGGGTCACGTACGCGCTGCGGACGGTCAACGGCGTCAAGCAGAAGCCGCGGCGGCTGCGGTCGGAGATTGTGCGGGAGCCGCAGACGCGGATCGTGAAGGTCGGTACGAAGCAGCGTCCGAACTCGGTCGCGGGCGCGGAGGGTCTGAACTGGGGCTCGCTGGCACACTGCGAGTCGGGCGGCCGCCCGAACGCGGTGGACCCGTCGGGGACGTACGGGGGCCTGTACCAGTTCGACACCCGAACCTGGCAGGGCCTCGGCGGCACGGGCCGCCCGCAGGACGCGTCATCGGAGGAACAGACGTACCGCGCGAAGAAGCTGTACGTACAGCGGGGAGCCAGCCCTTGGCCGCATTGCGGGGGGCGGTTGTAAGGGGCGGAAGAGCTTGTTAGTCCGGGGGGGATGCGGGGCAATCGGGCGGGTGGGCGGGAAAGGCTTGTTCGGGGAGGGGGTGCTGCGGGGTTCGGCAGTGGTGGGGGCCCAGGGGCCAGGGCTGGCAGTGGCGGGGCCCAGGGGCCGGGGCCCGTAACCTGTGGGGGTGAGTAACAGTGAGACCGGGGTTCTGCTCGGCGCAGCCGATATCCGCGAGCTGGCAGCCGCCCTCGGCGTACGCCCGACCAAGCAACGCGGCCAGAACTTCGTCATCGACGCCAACACCGTCCGCCGCATCGTCCGCACCGCGGAAGTCGGCCCCGAGGACGTGGTCGTCGAGGTCGGCCCCGGCCTCGGCTCGCTGACACTGGCCCTGCTGGACACCGCGGACCGCGTCGTCGCGGTCGAGATCGACGACGTCCTCGCGGGCGCGCTGCCGGCGACCATCGGAGCCCGCCTCCCCGCGAAGGCGGACTCCTTCGCGCTGGTGCACAGTGACGCCATGCTCGTACGCGAGCTGCCGGGCCCCGCCCCGACCGCGCTGGTCGCCAACCTTCCGTACAACGTCGCCGTGCCGGTCCTGCTGCACATGCTCGACACCTTCCCCACCATCGAGCGCACGCTCGTGATGGTGCAGGCCGAGGTCGCCGACCGCCTCGCCGCGGCGCCGGGCTCGAAGGTGTACGGCGTGCCGTCCGTGAAGGCGAACTGGTACGCCGACGTGAAGCGCGCCGGTTCCATCGGGCGCAACGTCTTCTGGCCCGCGCCGAACGTCGACTCGGGCCTGGTGTCCCTGGTGCGGCGCGCCGAGCCCGTCAAGACCACCGCTTCGAAGAAGGAAGTCTTCGCCGTCGTCGACGCGGCCTTCGCCCAGCGCCGCAAGACCCTGCGCGCCGCCCTCGCCGGGTGGGCGGGCTCGGCGGCAGCGGCCGAGGCGGCCCTCGTCGCCGCCGGAGTCTCGCCGCAGGCGCGCGGTGAGGCCCTGACGGTGGAGGAGTTCGCGCGGATCGCCGAGCACAAGGGAGCCGCTTCGTGAGTGACAGCGTGACCGTCCGCGTTCCCGCGAAGGTCAATGTCCAGTTGGCGGTGGGTGCCGCGCGCGCGGACGGATTTCACGACCTCGCCAACGTCTTTCTCGCGGTCGGGCTGTACGACGAGGTCACCGTGACGCCCGCCGAGCAGCTGCGCGTGACATGCTCCGGGCCCGGCTCCGACCAAGTGCCCCTGGACCGCACGAACTTGGCAGCGCGAGCCGCCGAGCTCCTTGCCGCACGCCATGGACGTACGGCCGACGTGCACATCCACATCGCCAAGGACATCCCCGTCGCGGGCGGCATGGCCGGCGGCAGCGCGGACGGCGCGGGCGCGCTCCTGGCGTGTGACGCGCTGTGGGGGGCCGAGGCCTCGCGCGACGAACTCCTCGACATCTGCGCCGAGTTGGGAAGCGACGTGCCGTTCAGCCTGGTGGGCGGGGCGGCGCTCGGCACGGGGCGCGGCGAGAAGCTGGAGATCCTGGAGGTCGGCGGAAACTTCCACTGGGTGTTCGCGGTGGCCGACGGCGGGCTCTCCACCCCCGCGGTCTACCGCGAGTTCGACCGGCTCACCCCCGACGCCCCCGCTCCGGAGGCGTCGGCGGGGTTGCTCGACGCTCTGCGCAGAGGGGATGCCGAGGCCCTCGCCGGCGCCGTATCCAACGACCTTCAGCCCGCCGCCCTGTCCCTCTTCCCCTCGCTCGCCGACACCCTCGCCGCGGGCACGGACGCGGGAGCCCTGGCCGCGCTCGTCTCCGGATCCGGGCCCACGACGGCGTTCCTCGCCGCGGACGCGGAGTCCGCGCGACGGGTCGCCGAAGCGCTCTCGGCCTCCGGCACCTGCCGCACCGCGCGGGTCGCGGACTCACCGGCGCCCGGCGCCACGCTGCTCTAGGCGCGCGGGTACTCAGGCGCGGATCTGAGTACGTTCGCGCTGACGCCGGGCCCGCGGCGCGCGCGACCGTACGTACATGGGATCAAGCGTTCGCGAACTGGCCGAGCAGACGCCCACCGGGCGCGACCGGTACATCGACCTGCTGCGGGTCGCCTCGCTCGGCACGGTCGTCGTCGGCCACTGGCTGATGGCGGCGGTGACCGTCGGGGACGACGGCCGCACCGACGTCGGCAACCTCCTCGCCGTCGTGCCCGACCTGCAACTGCTCACCTGGGCACTGCAGATCATGCCGGTGTTCTTCTTCGTCGGCGGCTTCTCGCACGCGCTGTCGTACCGCTCCCTGAGCCGGAAGGCTCCCGGGCTTTCCGTCTACTCGGCGTTCCTGCGGGCACGGCTGCAGCGGCTGCTGCGGCCGACGATGGTGTTCATAGGCGTGTGGGGAGCCGCCGCGCTCCTAGTCCAACTCCTGGGCGAGCGTGGCGCGTTGCTGGATGTGACGCTGCGGCTCGTGGCCCAGCCGCTGTGGTTCATCGGCATCTACCTCGCGATGGTGGCCTTCACACCGCCGCTGCTGAGGCTGCACGAGCGGTACGGCTGGGGCGCGTTCGGGGGACTCGTGCTCGCCGCGGGCGCGGTGGACGTGGCGCGCTTCGCCTTCGGCGTCCCGTACGTGGAGTTCCTGAACTTCGCCTTCGTATGGCTCGCCGTGCATCAGCTCGGTTTCCTGCGGGCGGACGGCAGGCTGCGGATGCCCGCGGCGATGGCCGGGGCCGGCCTCGCGGGAGCCGCGGCCCTGGTCGCCTTCGGCCCGTATCCCCTCTCCATGGTGGGCATGCCCGGCGAACGCGTCTCGAACATGGCGCCGCCGACCTTCGCCCTGCTCTGCCACGGGATCTGGCTGGTGGGAGCGGTGGAGCTGCTGCGCGGGCCGGCTACGCGGTGGCTGGCGCGGCCCCGGGTGTGGCGGGGCGTGGTGGCGGCGAACGGGGTCTCGATGACGGCGTTCCTGTGGCACCTGACGGCGATGCTCGGGGTGTACGGGGTGCTGATCGCGGCGGACGTGCCGTTGCCGGAGCCTGCGACGGGGGAGTGGTGGACGCAGGTTCCGCTGCGGATGGCGGCCGCGATGATGCTCACCGCTCTGCTGGTCGCCGCCTTCCGCCGCTTCGAGAAGCCGGTCACGGCAAGGGAGTTGACGCAGGCGCCGGGCGCGGGCCCGGCAGCCGCCGTGGGCGTCACACTCTGCCTCTTCGGGGTGCTCGGGCTCTCGATGGTCGGGTTCGGGGGGCTTCTGGAAGGGCGTACGGCGATGCTGATCGCGGTGCGGGTGACGGCGCCGGTGGCGGTGGGGATGGCGCTGGTGGGGTGGCTGCTTGTGGAGCGGGCGCCTACAGCTCGTCGATGGCGGTGAGGTCGATGTCGATGTCGAACGGGACGCTGAGCTTGAGGTGGTCGTGGTGGATACCGGTCAAGGCGTACGTGCCGGAGGCCTGCCCCAACTCATAGACCTGGATGACCGGGTAGTCGTCCGGGCCCGCCGCCTCGACCAGCCAGTAGTGGCGAATGCCCGCGGAGGCGTATTTCTGGAACTTGGTCGTGCGATCACGTGACTCGGACTCGGGGGACACCACTTCGATGGCCAGTACGACGTCTGGGCCCTGGAAGTGCGTCTGCATCCGTCCAGTCTTGGCACTGGCTCTGATGACAGAGACGTCCGGTTCAGGGCCGTTGCGCTTGTCCAATACCACCGTCATCTCGCGCACGACTCCCAGTTCCGGCGGCGCGGTGCGGCGCAGTCCCGCCACCAGCAGGTCGATCGCGGCGAAGTGGAAGTAGCGCTGGGGACTCACGAGGATCAGGCTCCCGTCGATCAACTCCGTGTGCGGCGGGAGATCGGGCAGCGTGAGCAGGTCGTCCACGGTGTAACCGTCACGCGGGGGCAACGCCCAGCGATGCTGCTCAACGGACTCGGCGGTCATGGTTCCTCCCATGGACGGGATTCTTCGGCCAGCGACTCCACGGTAGCCGCCGGTTCACGGCATCGTCATCACAAAGAGTGATCGCCCCCGCACTCCGGAGCCCGAGAAGGACGCCCCGGCCGGGCGACTACGCTGGAGGTCGATCGATCCCCTTCCCTGGAGCGTTAATGGCCGTCAACCTGGTCAATGTCGAGGCAGTCAGCAAGGTGTACGGCACCCGTGCCCTGCTCGACGGTGTCTCCCTCGGCGTGTCCGAGGGAGACCGGATCGGCGTCGTGGGGCGCAACGGAGACGGCAAGACGACCCTCATCCGGATGCTCGCCAAGCTGGAGGAGGCGGACACCGGACGGGTCACGCACAACGGCGGGCTTCAGCTCGGCGTGCTCACCCAGCATGACTCCCTCGACCCCGAGGCCACCGTGCGGCACGAGGTCATCGGTGACCTCGCCGACCACGAGTGGGCGGGCAGCGCCAAGATCCGGGACGTGCTGACCGGGCTTTTCGGCGGGCTCGACATGCCTGGTTTCCCGCAGGGGCTCGACACCGTCATCGGGCCGCTCTCCGGTGGCGAGCGGCGCCGTATCGCGCTCGCGAAGCTGCTCATCGGCGAGCCCGACCTGATCGTGCTCGACGAGCCGACCAACCACCTGGACGTCGAGGGCATCGCCTGGCTGGCCGAGCACCTGCGCACGCGGCGCTCGGCGCTCGTCTGCGTCACGCACGACCGCTGGTTCCTCGACCAGGTGTGCACGCGCATGTGGGACGTACAGAGCGGGTCCGTCTACGAGTACGAGGGCGGGTACTCCGACTACGTCTTCGCGCGCGCCGAGCGTGAGCGCATCGCGGCCACCGAGGAGACCAAGCGCAAGAACCTGATGCGCAAGGAGCTCGCCTGGCTGCGGCGCGGCGCACCCGCCCGCACCAGCAAGCCCCGGTACCGCATCGAGGCCGCCAACGAACTCATCGCCGACGTGCCGCCGCCCCGGGACAGCAGTGAGCTGATGAAGTTCGCCACCACCCGGCTCGGCAAGACAGTTTTCGATCTTGAGGACGTGACCGTCCAGGCCGGGCCCAAGGTGCTGCTCAAGCACCTGACCTGGCAGCTCGGCCCCGGCGACCGCATCGGCCTGGTGGGGGTCAACGGCGCGGGCAAGACCTCGCTCCTGCGCGCGATGGCGCAGGCGCAGCGCTCCGACGGCGACGTACAGCCCGAGGCGGGGCGTGTGGTCGTCGGCAAGACCGTGAAGCTGGCCTACCTTTCGCAGGAAGTCGCCGAACTCTCCCCGACGCTGCGGGTGTTGCAGGCCGTGCAGCAGGTGCGCGAGCGGGTCGACCTCGGCAAGGGCCGGGAGATGACCGCGGGGCAGCTCTGCGAGACGTTCGGCTTCAACAAGGAGAAGCAGTGGACGCCCGTCGGTGACCTGTCCGGTGGTGAGCGGCGGCGGCTCCAGCTGCTTCGCCTCCTGATGGACGAGCCGAACGTCCTCTTCCTCGACGAGCCGACGAACGACCTCGACATCGAGACGCTGACCCAGCTCGAGGACGTCCTCGACAGCTGGCCGGGGTCCATGGTCGTGATCTCCCACGACCGGTTCTTCCTGGAGCGCACCACCGACAAGGTCTTCGCGCTGCTCGGCGACGCCACGATGCGCATGCTGCCGCGCGGCATCGACGAGTACCTGGAACGGCGCAAGCGGATGGCGGCCGCGGGCGCGCCCGCGGCTCCGCTCGCCTCGTCCTCCGGGGCCTCCGGATCCTCCGCGCCGGCCGCCCCGCAGAAGACCGTCTCCTCCGCCGACGCCCGCGCCGCGAAGAAGGAACTGCAGAAGATCGAGCGGCAGCTGGACAAGATGTCCACGAAGGAGACGTGGCTGCACGCCCAAATCGCCGATAACGCCACCGACTTCGAAAAGGTGGCGAAACTGGACGCCGAGTTGCGCGAACTCGTGAGCGAGCGCGACGAGTTGGAGATGCGCTGGCTGGAGCTCGCGGAGAGCGCGTAGAGGTCTCGTAACGGACGCATCACGGGCCGGTCCTCCCTTGGGAACAGGGGGCGGACCGGTCAGTCGTGCCCGGCGCTCAGGGTGATAGAAAGGTCGGCCTGAGCACCACTTGGCGTGCCGAAAAATCAGTGAAGGGGGAAGCGCTGATGACTCAGCCGCCCAACCAGCCGCCGTCCGGCGGTTTCGGAGCTCCGCAGGATCCACGGCAGGGAGCCGCTCCGCAGCCACCGGGCCAGCCACCGCAGATGCCCGGCTCGCCGCCGGCCCCGCCGTCGGGAGCCCCGCAGACCCCGCCCGCGCCCCAGCCCGGTTACGGATACCCGCAGACTCCGCCCGCACCCCAGCCGGGTTACGGCTACCCGCAGCAGCCGGGGCAGCCGGGACCGTACAACCAGCCCGGACCTTACGGCCAGCCCACGCAGCCCGGTCAGCCGGGTCCCTACGGCCAGCCCACGCAGCCGGGCCCCTACGCCCAGCAGCCCCAGTACGGCTACCCGCAGCAGCAGTTCCCGCCCCCCGGCGTGCCGGGCACCCATCCGCCCGGCGTCGGCGGTGGCGGCGGCAAGAACCCCTTCAAGGGCAAGCCCGGTCTGATCGTGGCGGCCGTGGCCGCGGCCGCGCTCGTCATCGGCGGCGTCACCTGGGCGGTCGTCGGCGGTGACGACGGCGGCGGCAAGAAGAAGTCCGCCGCCGGCAAGAGCGACGACCCCAAGGCGAGCGCGTCGGCGCCGGCCAACCCGGGCGACGGCGAGGGCGACGGGCAGGGCGAGAAGGAGGACCTCAACGCGGGCCGCCAGCCCGGTGAGGCGAAGGTGCTCTTCTACAAGGAAGCGCCCAAGGTGCCCGGTTCGGGCGCCGACGCCAACGGCATGTGGGTCCACGGTGACATCGCCGTCAAGGCGGCGTACAAGGAGCTCACCGCCTACAACGTCAAGACGGGCGAACAGGCCTGGCCCACGGTCAAGTTGCCGCAGAAGATCTGTGGCACGACCCCGCAGGTCACGGACGACAACAAGATCGCCGTCGCCTACAAGGACGGGCAGAAGGACGACGCCAAGTGCAGCCAGGTCCGGATCATCGATCTGGAGACCGGCGGCAAGGGCTGGACGAAGACGGTCGAGGAGGAGGGTCTTTTCGACATGTCCCTCAACGTCGACCTCTCCATCACCGGTGAGACGCTGATGGTCGGCCGCTCCCAGTCCGGCACGGCGCTGCGGATCAGTGACGGCAAGGAGCTCTTCGTCTCCGAGAAGAAGGACGAGGGCGCCTGCTTCCCCAGCGGCTTCACCGGCGGGAAGAAGATCCTCCGCGCCCTGTCGTGCGGCGCGGGCTCCTCCACGGAGCACGACGAGCTCGAGCAGATCGACCCCAAGACCGGCAAGGTCGTGTGGACGAAGAAGTTCCCCAAGGGCTGGCAGATCGGCCGGATCTACTCCGAGAGCCCGACGATCGTCTACCTCACCAACGAGGACAAGAAGCAGTGGAACATCACCACGCTGAAGCCCAACAGCAGCGCCACCCGCTCTGAGGTCGGCGTCGACGAGAAGTTCGCGCCGGAGTGCGGCAGTTCGTCGTTCCTCGGCGGCAGCCTCCAGGGCTGCCTGGGCGCGACGACCGACGACAAGAACCTCTACCTGCCGACCGAGGCGACCTCCGGGGCCAACGAGGTCGTGGCGATCAGCCTCGCCACCGGCAAGGAGGCCTGGCGCGTGAAGTCGCCGCTGGAGGAATCGATGCTGCCGATGAAGGTGGACGGCGATTCGCTCATCGCCTACGTCAGCCCGTCGTACGACTCCGGCGGTCAGGTCGTCTCGATCCCGCTCTCGGGTTCGCACAAGCCGAAGACGCTCCTGAAGAACCCCGAGGGGACCGCTGAGATCGAGAGCGGCTTCTACTCGAAGGACGTCGACTACGTGGACGGTCGCTTCTACATCTCCACGACGCGGCTCTCGGGCAGCGCAAAGGGCCAGGAGAAGCTGATGCTGGCCTACGGCAAGTGATCTTCTCCGCAGGGCAGGCGCCCGCCCCCTTCTCCGTGCAGGCGCCCGCGCCCTCCTCGTCGCTCAGTTCATCTCTCGTCCCCAAGGAATCGACGTCATGACCCAGCCGCCCCAGCCGCCCAACGAGCCCCCGCAGGGCGGGTTCGGCGCACCGCAGGACCTGCCGCCCGGCGGTTTCGGCAAGGCCCCCGAGCCGAACAACCCGTCGTACGGCTACCCGCAGACCCCGCCGCCCGCGCAGCCGCCCGCCCAGCCGCAGACGCCGCCCGCGCAGCCGCCCGCACCGCCGCAGGGCCAGCCCAACTACGGCTACCCGCAGGCCCCCGGCACACCGCCCCCCGGCCAGCCCCAGGGCTACGGCTACCCGGGCCAGCCGACGCAGCCGTACGGCCAGCCGCCGACGCAGCCGTACGGCCAGCCGCCGACGCAGCCGTACGGCCAGCAGGCCCCGTACGGCGCCTACCAGCAGCCCGGCACGATGCCGATGGCCCCGCAGGCGGGCGTCCCCGGCGGCTCGGGCGGTTCGAAGCTCAGCGGTCAGATGAAGATCATCATCGGTGCGGTCGTCGCGATCGCCCTGATCGTCGGCGGCGGTGTCTTCGTCGCCTCGACGCAGAAGGACGACACCGAGGCGAGCTCCGGAGGCTCGACCGGTGGCGGCAAGGGCGGCGACGAGGAGGGCAAGGGCGGCGGCGAGCAGGGCCCGAGCGGCCCCGGCAAGGAGAAGGTGCCGGCCAACACCAGCGCCACCGTCTCCATGCAGCTCCCGCAGCCCGAGGTTCCCAAGGACGACGTCTGGAGCATCAAGGGCTCCTGGCTCACCGAGGACGTCTACGCCAAGGCGGGCGTCAACGAGATCGTCGGGTACGACCCCTCCGACGGCAAGGAGCTGTGGACGCTGCCACTGAAGGGCCAGACGTGCGCGGGCTCGCGCGAGGTCACCAAGGACGGCATCGTCGCGGTCGCCTACGAGGACGGCAAGCGGACCAAGAAGGGTGACCACAAGACCTGTTCGCAGATCTCCGCGGTCGACCTGAAGGACGGCAGGAAGCTCTGGACGGAGACCATCGAGGAGGGCAGCATGGATGCCCGCGTCGAGGAGGTCACCATCAGCGGCAGCACCGTCGCGGCCGGTTCCAGCGCAGGCGGCGCGGCCTTCGACCTCACGTCGGGCGACCACCTCTGGGAGCCCGACCCCAGCGAGGAGTGCCAGGACGAGGGCTACGCGGGCGGCGAGCAGCTCGTCGCCGTCCAGAAGTGCGGTGACTACGACGACGAGAAGCTGAAGGTTCAGCTCCTCGACGCCAAGACCGGCGACTCGAAGTGGACGTACCCGGTGACGCCGGGCGTCGACAACGCCAAGATCATCTCGACGCGCCCCGTCGTCTTCGGCCAGGACACCCAGGAGATCACCGCGAGCGGCGTCACGGACGTCTTCTCGCTCGACGACAAGGGCGATCTCCGCGCCAAGATCTCGCTGCCCGACGGCAAGTACGACCACGACTGCGAGGTCAACGTCGTCTACGCCTGCACCTCGCTGGCCGTGGGCAACGACAAGCTCTACATCCCCACCCGCCAGCACGACGGCGGCGGCAGCGAGTACAGCCAGACGAACGAGATCATCGCGTTCTCGCTGGCCACCGGCAAGACCACGGGTGACCGTGCCGACGCGGGTGAGGACGGCGAGATGTTCCCGATCCGCATGGACGGCGGCAACGTCCTCGCGTACAAGGACGCCGGCTACGACAAGGGCGCCCAGGTCGTCTCCCTCAACGGCAAGACGATGAAGGAGACCAAGCTTCTGGAGACCCCGGCGGCCGAGTCCGTCGGCAGCGCCATCAGCGGCATGGTGCCGAAATCGAACGAACTCCTATACACCGACGGCATGTTGTACCTCGGCAGGGAGCTGATCAGCAAGCCGTACTCGAAGGACGAGAAGGAGTACACGGCGTTGGGCTTCGTCGCCAAGTAGCCCTTCTGATCCCCGCGTACGCACCGGACTTCGATCCCCGCGTACGCACCGGACGGCCCCGTTCCCCACGAGGGAACGGGGCCGTCCGGCTTTCCGCGTGTTCTGTTCCGTACACACGTACCCCCTCTCACTCGTATTCGGCCGGGATTTCCGCATTCCGGGCCGCTTATCGCCGGGAGGGGGCGCGCAGCGTCGAACAAGCGTGTAGCTTCCGGGGAATGAGTGGGCGTAGGGCCGGGGGGCCCTCGATCCGTGGGGGATTCGTGGGGGAAAGTGGGGGGTTGCTCGATGGGTGTGCGACTCATGGTGGTCGACGACCACCGACTGCTCGCCGAGGCACTCGCCTCGGCCTTGAAGCTGCGCGGACACCGGGTGCTCGCCGCGGCCGCGCCCGCGGCCGGGGCGGCGGAGCTGGTCATCAGCCGGGCCCCTGAGGTCTGCCTGCTCGGCACGGCGACGCCGGCGGAGGCCGGCATGTTCGATCCGGTCGTGAAGATCAAGCGGGAGCGGCCGCAGGTGGCCGTGGTGGTGCTCGGCCCGGTGCCGAGCCCGCGCGGCATCGCCGCGGCGTTCGCCGCCGGGGCTTCGGGATACGTACGCCATGACGAGCGCATCGAGGGTGTCGAGCGCGCCATCATGAAGGCGAGAGCCGGTGAGGCGGCCGTCGCGCCGCAGCTGCTCCAGGGCGCTTTCAGCGAGCTGCTCAATCCGGCCGCACAGCCCGACGACGAGGGGCAGCGGCTGCTTCAGATGCTGACGCCGCGCGAGGTCGAGGTCCTCGTGCGGGTCGCGGACGGCGAGGACACCCGCCTCATCGCGGCCGGAATGCGGATCGCGCCCAGCACGGCCCGTACGCACGTGCAGCGCGTCCTGATGAAACTGGGCGTCGGGTCCCGTCTGGAGGCCGCGGCGCTCGCGGCGCGCACGGGCCTGCTCGACCGTGCGGAACGGCCCGCGCCGGCCTTCACGGACGACCCGGGGGCGCCGACGGGGCCCGAGCCACCGGCACAGTGAACTCGGGCCCCGTCGCGGGATGTTACTTGTCCTCTTCCGGTGCCTCGGTGGGCGGCGGAGTGGGACGCAGCCACAGCCAGCCGAGGAAGAAGAGTCCGAGCGCCAGCATGGCAAGGCCCGACCAGAGGTTGATGTTGATGTCCTCGGCCTTCTTCATGTCGGCGTCGGACGGTGAGATCCCGGCGATCGACACGATGACGCCGTAGACGACGAACAGGCCGCCGATGATGCGCCGGATGTCGAAGAGGCGTGCCGCCGTGGCGGACTTGCGCTCCAGATCGGAGACTTCCTTGTGCAGTTCAGACATGATCTTCCAGACCTCCGATCGGGATCAGAACGAGTACGGCAGGTAGCAGGCCGCGGCCAGCACGATCGCGCTCCAGCCGAGCAGCGCGGGCTTGCGGTACCAGGCGTCGTCACCCTCGGCGGGCGGTTCCTCGACGCCGGGCGCCGTCGTCCCGTAGACCAGACCGGCCAGTTCGGCCTCCGGCTTGGGTGCGGTGAAGAGCGTGACCGCGATCATCACCACGGCGCCGGCGACGAAGCCGGTGATCGCCGAGACGAAGTTGGCTCCCTGGTCGGTCGGGATGTCGATGATGCCCTGCTTGTAGATCCAGAAGTAGTTGATCATCGCGGCGGACGTGCCCGCGACCAGACCCCACACACCGGACTTCATGGAGGCGCGCTTCCAGAACATGCCGATGATGAAGACCACGAACATCGGGACGTTGAAGAAGGTGAACAGCGTCTGCAGGTACCCCATGATGTTCGAGAACGACGCGGCGATGAAGGCCGTTCCGACGGAGGCGAGCACGCCGATCGCGGTGATCAGACGGCCGAACTTCAGGTAGTAGCCGTCCTCGCGGTCCTTGACCACGTACTTCGCCCAGATGTCGTACGTGAACACGGTGTTGAAGGATGAGACGTTCGCCGCCATGCCTGCCATGAACGCCGCGAGCAGGCCGGTCACCGCGATGCCGAGCACGCCGTTGGGCAGCAACTCCTGCATCAGGTACGGGATCGCGTCGTTGTAGGTGAGGTCCGAGCCCGCGGTGCCGATCTTCGGGACGAGCACGGCCGCGACCAGGCCCGGGATCATCACCAGGAAGACGATGAAGATCTTCGGGAAGGCGGCGATCAGCGGGGTGCGCTGGGCGGCGGAGAGGTTCTTCGCGGACAGGGCGCGCTGCACCTCGGCGAAGTTGGTCGTCCAGTACCCGAAGGAGAGCACGAAGCCGAGGCCGAGGATGATCGTCAGCCAGTTCGCGCCGAGCGGGTTGGCGTCACCGATGCCGGTGCCGCCCCAGGCGGTCATGAAGTTCCCGCCGTGCGACTCCTCGATCGAGCCGCTCAGACCGTCCCAGCCGCCGACCTTCTTCAGGCCGATGACGCAGATCGGGATGAGGGCGGCGAGGATCACGAAGAACTGGAGGACTTCGTTGTAGATCGCCGAGGAGAGCCCGCCGATCGTGATGTACGCAAGGACGAAGAACCCGGCGACCACGATGGCCACCCACTGCGGCCAGCCGAGGAGCGCCTCGACGACGATCGACAGGGCGTAGAGGTTCACGCCCGCGATGAGTATCGCCGCGAACGCGAAGAGCACCGAGCTGAGCAGGTGCGCCGACTTGTCGAAGCGCTGGAGCAGGAACTCGGGGACCGAGCGGACCTTGCTGCGGTAGTAGAACGGCATCATCACGAGGCCGAGGAAGACCATCGCGGGGATGGCGCCGATCCAGTACCAGTGGACGACCGCGACGCCGTACTGGGCGCCGGTCGCCGCCATGCCCAGGATCTCGGTCGCGCCGAGGTTCGCGGCCACGAACGCGAGGCCGGTGACCCAGGCGGGCAGGGAGCGCCCGGAGAGGAAGAAGTCGAGGCTCGTCTTCACGGAGCGTCGGGCGGCGAAGCCGATGCCGAGGACCACGGCGAAGTAGATCGCCAGGATCGCGTAGTCGAGGCCGTTGGTGGGCAGCCGAAGCCCCTCGGCCAGGGTCTGTGTGGGGGACTGCATGCGTGAACTCGCTTCGTTGCGCGAACTGATCAGACCGGAACCTACGCCCCTCCTTTCAATAACTGAAGACTTCTGTTGGTGTTCTTTGTTGGATTGTGATCGGGCGCATAGCTGACGCTCAGCTTGAGGAGGAGGAGTGCTCGGCTTGCGGGCGGCAGCCTGCAGGCATTGACGATGCTGTTGCCTTGTGATTTGTTATGTGCGGTTATGTTGGGTGGGTGTTGGTGAGGAGCCCCGGACGTGAAGAAGACCTCGACCCGTCTCGCAGACGGTCGTGAGCTCATCTACTACGACTCGCGAGACGACGCCGTGCGCGACGCCATCGACCGGAGGCCCCTGGATCCCATCTCCACGACCTCCGAGATCCGCCGGGACCCGCTCCTGGGCGACGCGGTCGCCATCGCCTCGCACCGCCAGGGCCGCACCTACCACCCGCCGGCCGACCAGTGCCCGCTGTGCCCCTCCGCGGGAGAGCGGCTGAGCGAGGTCCCCGACTCCTCGTACGACGTGGTGGTCTTCGAGAACCGCTTCCCCTCGCTGGCCGGGGACGCGGGACGCTGCGAGGTCGTCTGCTTCACCTCCGACCACGACTCGTCCTTCGCCGACCTCACCGAGGACCAGGCCCGCCTCGTCCTCGACGCCTGGACCGACAGGACCGCGGAGCTATCGCACCTCCCCTCCGTCGAGCAGGTGTTCTGCTTCGAGAACCGCGGCGCCGAGATCGGCGTGACCCTCGGCCACCCGCACGGGCAGATCTACGCCTATCCCTTCGTCACCCCGCGTACGTCCCTGATGCTGCGGTCGGTCGCCGCGCACAAGGAGGCGACGGGCCGCAACCTCTTCGACGACGTCGTGGCCGAGGAGTCGGCCGGCGAGCGCGTGGTCCTGGACGCCGAGCACTGGGTGGCGTTCGTCCCCTACTCCGCGCACTGGCCCTACGAGGTGCACCTCCACCCCAAGCGGCGGGTGCCGGACCTGCTGGGGCTCGACGAAGCGGCGCGCACAGAGTTTCCCCAGGTGTACCTGGAACTCTTGAGGCGCTTCGACCGGATCTTCGGCGCAGGTGAAGGTGACGGTGAGGGCGGGACCGGGGGTGAGCCGCTCACCCCGTACATCGCGGCGTGGCACCAGGCACCCTTCGGCGCGCTGGAGGAGGCCGACGGACATACGGCGGTCAACCGGGACGACTTCGCCCTCCACCTCGAGCTTTTCACCATTCGCCGCACTTCGGGCAAGCTGAAGTTCCTCGCGGGTTCCGAATCCGGCATGAGCGTGTTCATCAACGACGTGCCGCCGGAAGCCGCGGCCCAGCGACTGCGAGAGGTAGCGAGTTCATGAGCGGTAAGTACCTGGTCACCGGCGGGGCGGGCTATGTGGGAAGCGTGGTGGCCCAGCATCTGATCGAGGCCGGCCACGAGGTGACCGTCCTCGACAACCTCTCGACCGGCTTCCGCGAGGGCGTCCCGGCCGACGCCACGTTCATCGAGGGCGACATCCGCGATGCGGCCAAGTGGCTGGACTCCTCCTTCGACGCCGTGTTGCACTTCGCCGCCTTCTCGCAGGTCGGCGAGTCCGTCGTGAAGCCCGAGAAGTACTGGGACAACAACGTCGGCGGCACGATGGCGCTGCTCGCCGCGATGCGCGAAGCGGGCGTGCGCAAGCTGGTGTTCTCGTCCACCGCGGCCACGTACGGCGAACCGGTCAGCACCCCCATCACGGAGAGCGACCCCACCGCCCCGACCTCCCCCTACGGCGCGTCGAAGCTCGCCGTCGACCACATGATCACCGGTGAGGCCACCGCCCACGGCCTGGGCGCGGTCTCGCTGCGCTACTTCAACGTGGCGGGCGCGTACGGTGCCTACGGCGAGCGGCACGACCCCGAGTCGCACCTGATCCCCCTCGTCCTCCAGGTCGCGCAAGGCCGTCGCGAGGCGATCAACGTCTTCGGCGACGACTACCCGACCCCGGACGGCACCTGCGTGCGCGACTACATCCACGTCGCGGACCTGGCGCAGGCGCACCTCCTCGCCGTCGACGCGGCCACGCCCGGCGAGCACCTGATCTGCAACCTCGGCAACGGCAACGGCTTCTCCGTGCGCGAGGTCATCGAAACCGTCCGCCAGGTCACCGGACACCCGATCCCCGAGGTCGTGGCCCCGCGCCGCGGCGGCGACCCGGCGGTCCTCGTCGCGTCCGCGGCCACCGCGCGGGAGCGGCTCGGCTGGAATCCGTCCCGCGCGGACCTCGCGGGCATCGTCGCGGACGCGTGGGCGTTCGCTCAGCGGTAACTGGGGCTAAGGGGCAACTGATGGACGTAGCGGGGCAGTTCGCGAAGCTGTACGGGTACGAGGCGGACGGGGTCTGGTCGGCACCCGGCCGGGTCAACCTCATCGGCGAGTACACGGACTTCAACGAGGGCTTCGTGATGCCGCTCGCGCTGCCGCACACCGCGGTGGCGGCGGTGGCGCGCCGCAGCGACGGCGTCCTGCGCCTGCACTCGGCGGACATCGACGCCCCGGTCGCCGAACTGCGGGTCGACGACCTGACCCCCCTGTCGAAATACGGGCAGGGCGGCTGGGCCGCCTACCCCGCGGGCGTGGTGTGGGCGCTGCGGGAGGCGGGCCACACGGTCTCCGGGGGCGCGGACATCCACCTCGCGTCGACCGTGCCGACCGGGGCGGGCCTTTCCTCGTCCGCCGCCCTGGAGGTCGTCACGGCACTCGCCCTGAACGACCTGTACGAACTCGGCCTTTCCGGACCGGAGTTGGCGGTCCTGGCGCAACGCGCGGAGAACGCCTTCGTGGGCGTGCCCTGCGGAGTGATGGACCAGATGGCGTCCGCCTGCGCCACCGAGGGCCATGCCCTGCACCTGGACTGCCGGGACCTGGCGATACGGCAGGTGCCCTTCGACCTCGCCGCGCACGGCCTGCGGCTGCTCGTCGTCGACACCCGGGTCAAGCACGAGCTGGGCGACGGGGCGTACGCGGAGCGGCGGGCCGGCTGCGAGGAGGGCGCGCGACAACTGGGCGTGAGCCACCTCAGGGACGTCCCGTACGCCGAACTCCCCGCCGCCCTGGCGAAACTGACGGACGAGAAGGTCCGCCGCTACGTCCGCCACATCGTCTCGGACGACCACCGGGTGGAGCAGGTCATCGGTCTGCTCGACGCGGGGGAGGTGCGGGCGATCGGCCCCGTCCTGACCGAGGGGCACGCCTCACTCCGGGACGATCTGCGCATCTCCTGCGAGGAGTTGGACCTGGTGGTGTCCTGCGCCAACGCGGCGGGCGCGATCGGCGCGCGCATGACGGGCGGCGGCTTCGGCGGCTCGGCGATCGTCCTGGTGGAGGAGGCGGACGCGGAGCCGGTGACGAAGTCGATCCTGGAGGCCTTCGCTTCGGCGGGCTTCACCGCCCCGCGGGTGTTCCCGGCGGTCCCGTCGGCGGGGGCGCGCCGGGAGAGGTGACCTCGCCCGGCGCCGGCCGCCCGCCTAACCCCCCAGCCGCTTCGTCAGGGTGAACTCCTTGGCACCCTCGGGGTAGTCGGGGATCACCGCCACCACCTCGTAACCCTGGCCGCGGTAGAACCCCGGCGCCTGGAAGTCCCACGTCTCCACACGGGAGTTGCGGCAGTCGCGCTCCTCGTGCGCGATGCGTTCGGCCTCGGCGAGCAGTTGGGCGCCGAGGCCCGCTCCCTGGTGCTTCTCGCTGACCCAGAGGTGGTTCACGTGGAGCCAGCGCCCCCACGTGTGCCCGGCGAGACCGCCGACGAGGCCCTCCGTGCGCTCCATGAGCCAGACGGCCAGCGGTATCTCACGATCCTCCGGGGTGCCCCGCAGTGTTCGGATCACCGGTGAGGCCTTGGAGTTCGCGTCCTGGAGCCCGGCGAGGAGCAGAGCGAACCGTTCTTTGTCGACTCCTGTCTCAATACGAAACATACGGCTCACCATAAACGCGCTGGCCAGTCAGTTCTGTAAATTACCTTCCGCTCCTGCCGTGCGGCCCTACTCTGAGTGGCAGTGCCGGTGGGGGCCGGCACTGATCAGGGGGCGAGACAGTCGGGTACGACACCCGGCGTGGGGGTGGCAGTCACAGCTCGGCGGCGGCCGTGCGACTGCGGTGACCCCCGTTCCGGGTGTCGTGCCCGCACCGTACGTCCTCCGACGTCATTTTGACGGGGGTATCCCCTGCTCTCCGAGGAGGGCTTGGGGGAGGGGGTTTCAGTGGTCCGTATCCGAGTCCTGGTCGTCGACGACCATCGCATCTTCGCCGAGTCGCTCGCGGCGGCACTGGCGGCGGAGCCCGACGTCGACGTGTCCGCGGCGGGCAGCGGCCCGGCCGCACTGCGCTGCCTGGAGCGGGGGATGGCCGAGGGGCGCAGATACGACGTCCTGCTCGTCGACGCCGATCTCGGCGCGTCCGCGAGCGCCGTGCAGGGCGTGCGGCCCGCACCTTCGGTGCAGGAGGGCAACGCGGACGGCCTGGTGGACGGCATATCCCTGGTGGCCGGGGTCCGTTCGGGCCAGCCGACGGTCCGTACGGTCGTGCTCGCCGAGAAGGACGACCCGCGCAGGGCCGCCCTCGCGCTGCAGGCCGGCGCCTCGGGCTGGGTCGCCAAGGACTGCTCGCTCTCCCGGCTCCTGACGGTCATACGGGGTGTGCTGCGGGAGGAGACCCATCTGCCGCCCGCGCTGCTCACCGGCGTCCTGCGCGAGCTGACGGCCGCGCGCAAGCACCGCACGGAATCCGAGCGCCTGGTGGAGTCGCTGACCCCGCGCGAGCGCGAGGTCCTTCGCTGCATGGTGGCGGGCCTGGGCAGGAAGGCCGTGGCCGAGCGGCTCTTCCTCTCCCCGCACACGGTGCGTACGCACATGCAGAACGTGCTGGGGAAGCTGGGTGTCCACTCCACGCTCGCGGCCGTCGCCCTTGCGCGCAGGGCAGGGGTGGGTCCGGTCGACCTAGCCGGGGATGTTGTCGAACGGGGCGGTCAACTGGCGTAGCAGCCCGGCCAGTTCGCCGCGCTGCCCGCGGGAGAGTTCGGCGAGGATCGCCCGCTCCTGTTTGAGGAGTCCGGCGAGGGCCTGGTCCGCGCGGTCCTGCCCTTCCTCGGTCAGCCGCACGAGGACCCCGCGCCGGTCGCTGGGATCGGGCAGCCGCTCGACGAGGCCCTTCTTCGCGAGCCGGTCGATGCGGTTGGTCATCGTGCCGGACGTCACCAGGGTCTGGGTGAGGAGCTGGCCGGGGGAGAGCTGATAGGGCGCGCCCGCGCGCCGCAGCGACGTCAGTACGTCGAACTCCCAGGGCTCCAGATTGTGCTCGGAGAACGCGAGCCGCCGGGCCCGGTCGAGATGCCGCGCGAGCCTGCTGACGCGGCTGAGCACCTCGAGTGGTTCCACGTCGAGGTCGGGGCGCTCCCGGCGCCATGCAGCGACCAGACGGTCGACCTCGTCCTCCATGACGATCAGTGTAGGGGGTCTGTCGACATGAAGTCTCTTGACGTCAAGATACTTTGGGTCGAGGATGGCGTTACGACGTGCGTATGGCGCCGGTACGAAGGTGATGTGACGCCTGTACGACACTCGCGCGAAGGCAGTGCGACGCCGCTCGCGCGAAGGCAGTACGACGCCGGTCGCGCGAAGGCAGTGCGCGCCGGTCCGAGGCAGGCGCCGCGACCCGAGGAGGCCCCACCCATGACCGCCGCCCCCAGCAGCCCCGCCCCCAGCGGCAGCCCTGCCCCCACCTGGGACCCGGGCCAGTACCTGCGCCACTCCGGGCACCGGGCCCGCCCCTTCGTGGACCTGCTGGCCCGCGTTCCCGGACTCCCCGCCACCGGCGGGCGTCCGCCGCGTGTCGCGGACCTGGGCTGCGGGCCCGGCAACGTCACCCGGCTCCTGGCCGAACGCTGGCCCACCGCGCACATCACCGGCTACGACAACTCTCCTCAGATGCTGGAGCAGGCGGAGCGCCTCGCGGGCCCCACGGCCGGTGGCGGTCGCCTCGACTTCGCCGCGGCGGACGCCGATGACTGGGCGCCGCCCGAGGGGACGTACGACCTGATCTTCTCCAACGCGACCCTCCAGTGGGTGCCGGGCCACCCCGACTCCTTCCCCGCCTGGATCGCGGCGCTGACCCCCGGCGGCACGTTCGCCTTCCAGGTCCCCGGCAACTTCGACGCCCCGAGCCACGTCCTGATGCGCGAGCTGAGCGAGTCCGAGCGGTGGCGGGAGCGGCTCGGCGGGCGCCTGCGCCACGCGGACGCGGTGCTCCCGCCGACGGCCTACCTGGAGCGGCTCGTTCCGCTGGGGTGCGAAGTGGACGCGTGGGAGACGACCTACCTGCACCTCCTGGAGGGGGAGGAACCGGTCCTTGACTGGGTGAAGGGGACGGGCCTGCGGCCAGTGCTGACCGCCCTCGCGGGCGACGCGGAGGCGAGGGAGGCGTTCCTCGCGGAGTACGGGGAGCTGCTTCGCAAGGCCTACCCGGCGGGGCCGGGCGGCACGGTCTTCCCCTTCCGCAGGGTGTTCGCCGTGGCCCGGCGGAAGGGCTGAGCCGCCATGCTGACCGGCATCGACCACGTCCAGCTGGCCGCGCCGCCGGGCAGCGAGCCCGAGCTGCGGTCCTTCTACGTCGACGTACTCGGCATGACGGAGACCCCCAAGCCACCCGCGCTGGCCGCGCGGGGCGGCTGCTGGTTCCTGGCCGGGGCCGTACAGCTCCACCTCGGCATCGAGCCCGACTTCCGCCCGGCCCGAAAGGCGCACCCAGGGCTGCGGGTACGGGACATCACCGCGTACGCCAAACGCCTCACGTCCCGGGGCACCCCCATCACCTGGGACGACACCCTGCCGGGCCACCGCCGCTTCTACGCCGACGACCCGGTGGGCAACCGGCTGGAGTTCCTTGAACCGGAGCACCCGAAGCCCTGAAGGGGGACTAACTCTTGCGGTGGCCTATCAGGCGCGGCTTCGGTTCCAGGCCGTCCAGGCCGTGCCAGGCGAGGTTCACCAGGTGCGCCGCCACCTCCGCCTTCTTCGGCTTGCGCACGTCCAGCCACCACTGGCCCGTCAGCGCGACCATGCCGACCAGCGCCTGCGCGTAGAGGGGGGCCAATTTCTGGTCGAAGCCGCGGGTTTTGAACTCCTGGCCCAGGATGTCCTCCACCTGCGTCGCGATGTCCGAGATGAGCGAGGCGAACGTGCCCGTCGACTGCGCCACCGGCGAGTCACGGACCAGGATGCGGAAGCCGTCCGTGTACGTCTCGATGTAATCCAGGAGGGCGAACGCCGCCTGCTCCAGGAGCTCGCGCGGATGGCCCGCCGTCAACGCCCCCGTCACACCGTCAAGGAGCGCCCGCATCTCGCGGTCCACCACCACCGCGTAAAGACCCTCCTTGCCGCCGAAGTGCTCGTACACGACAGGCTTGGAGACCCCGGCCTTCGCCGCGATCTCCTCCACCGACGTGCCCTCGAAGCCCTTGGCGGCGAAGAGCGTGCGGCCGATGTCCAGCAACTGCTCCCGGCGCTCGGCACCCGTCATCCGGGTCCGGCGCGTACGCCGGGGCTGCTTCTCTTTGCTGGCAGGGCTGGAATTGCTGGAGTCGGTCGCCACGTCGTCAATCATGCCGGGCCGACGGCCTTCTGCTTCCGGCGGGAGTCGATACGGGACTCCGAGGGCCAGCGCACATCCGTCGCCCACCCCAGCTGCTCGCACCAGCGGATGATCCGGGCCGACGAGTCGACCTGGCCCTTCAGCACACCGTGCCGCGCCGACGTCGGATCGGCGTGGTGGAGGTTGTGCCAGGACTCGCCGCAGGACAGGACCGCGAGCCACCACACGTTGCCCGAACGGTCACGCGACTTGAAGGGACGCTTGCCCACCGCGTGGCAGATCGAGTTGATCGACCACGTCACGTGGTGCAGCAGCGCGACCCGGACCAGCGACCCCCAGAAGAACGCCGTGAAGGCGCCCCACCACGACATCGTCACCAGGCCGCCGACCAGCGGCGGGATCGCAAGGGAAACGATCGTCCAGAGGAGGAACTGGCGGGAGATCCTGCGCAGCGCCGGGTCCTTGATCAGGTCCGGGGCGTACTTCTCCTGCGACGTCTGCTCCTCGTCGAACATCCAGCCGATGTGCGCCCACCACAGGCCCTTCATCAGGGCCGGGAGCGTCTCGCCGAAGCGCCACGGGGAGTGCGGGTCGCCGTCCGCGTCGGAGAACTTGTGGTGCTTGCGGTGGTCCGCCACCCAGCGCACCAGCGGGCCCTCCACCGCCATCGACCCCGCCACGGCCAGCGCGATCCGCAGCGGACGCTTCGCCTTGAAGGAGCCATGCGTGAAGTAACGGTGGAAGCCGATGGTGATGCCGTGGCAGCCCAGGTAGTACATGAACACCAGCAGGCCGAGATCCAGCCAGCTCACGCCCCAGCCCCAGGCCAGCGGCACCGCCGCGACCAGGGCGAGGAACGGGACGGTGATGAAGAGCAGCAGCGCGATCTGCTCCACCGACCGCTTCTGCTCACCGCCCAGCGTCGCGGAGGGGGCGGAGGAGAGTGAAGCGTCTTCGATCACATCGGTGTCGGAATACGCATCGGAAGATGTGGTCATGGGCACGTCCCCTGTGGGGTCGAGGGTTGAGGGTCACGGCGCGCGTGCGGCGGGCACACGATCACGGGACCCGCGCTGTCTACGGTCCCGTAACCTACGGCGACGTAAGTATGGCAGCGCGGAACCCGGCGGCGAGAGGCCGCGAGTCCGTGCCGCAATGTGACACCTATCCTTGGAACGGTCGGACAGCGCGGTCCGCTCTCTCTAGTTCCCCCGGAACACGGATTCATATCCGACCGGGGCCCCCTCCCAGACCTGACGTGCGCCCTCCCGTCTCCCACCACCACCCTTCCAGGGAAGCGCTACGCGCCGCACCTTCTGAATCTGCAAGGAGCCGCACCTGTGAGCAGTGCCGACGACCAGACCACCACAGCCAGCACCGAGCTGCGCGCCGACATCCGCCGACTCGGCGACCTGCTGGGCGAGACCCTCGTACGTCAGGAGGGCTCAGAGCTCCTCGAACTGGTCGAGAAGGTCCGCCGCCTGACCCGTGAGGACGGCGAGGCCGCCGCGCGCCTGCTCGGTGGCACCGAACTGGAGACCGCGGCCAAGCTGGTCCGCGCCTTCTCCACGTACTTCCACCTGGCGAACGTGACCGAGCAGGTCCACCGCGGACGCGAGCTGCGCGCCCGCCGAGCCGCGGAGGGCGGGCTCCTGTCCCGCACCGCCGACCGGCTCAAGGACGCCGACCCCGAGCACCTGCGCCAGACCGTGGAGCACCTGAACGTGCGCCCCGTCTTCACCGCGCACCCCACCGAGGCCGCCCGCCGCTCCGTCCTCAACAAGCTGCGCCGCATCGCCGAGCTCCTGGAGACCCCGGTCATCG
This sequence comes from Streptomyces sp. Je 1-332, assembly GCF_040730185.1. NCBI lineage: Bacteria > Bacillati > Actinomycetota > Actinomycetes > Kitasatosporales > Streptomycetaceae > Streptomyces > Streptomyces sp. Je 1-332. Next base: position 3,408,722 of record NZ_CP160402.1, on the reverse strand, counting down.
AGTCCGACCGGCGCCGCCACGACACCCGCCTGGCCGAGAGCATCGACCTGGTGTGGCAGACCGACGAGCTGCGCGTCGTCCGTCCGGAACCCGCGGACGAGGCCCGCAACGCCATCTACTACCTGGACGAGCTGCACGCCGGCGCCGTCGGGGACGTACTGGAGGACCTCACCGCCGAGCTGGAGCGCGTCGGCGTCCAGCTGCCCGAAGGCACCAGGCCGCTCACCTTCGGCACCTGGATCGGCGGTGACCGCGACGGCAACCCGAACGTGACGCCCGCCGTCACCTGGGACGTCCTGATCCTCCAGCACGAGCACGGCATCAACGACGCCCTCGCCCTGGTCGACGAGCTGCGCGGCTTCCTCTCCAACTCCATCCGCTACACCGGAGCCACCGAGGAACTGAAGGCCTCCCTCCAGCTCGACCTGGAGCGGCTGCCCGAGATCAGCCCCCGCTACAAGCGGCTGAACTCCGAGGAGCCCTACCGCCTCAAGGCCACCTGCATCCGGCAGAAGCTGGAGAACACCAAGGAGCGCCTGGCCCGCGGCACGGCCCACGTGGACGGCCGCGACTACCTCGGCACCGGCGAACTCCTGCACGACCTCACCCTCGTCCAGACGTCGCTGCGCGCGCACAAGGGCGCCCTGTTCGCCGACGGCCGCATGAACCGCACGATCCGTACGCTCGCCGCGTTCGGCCTGCAGCTCGCCACCATGGACGTACGGGAGCACGCCGACGCCCACCACCACGCGCTCGGCCAGCTCTTCGACCGCCTGGGCGAGGAGTCCTGGCGTTACGTGGACATGCCGCGCGAGTACCGGCAGAAGCTGCTCGCCAAGGAGCTGCGCTCCCGCAGGCCGCTCGGCCCCTCCCCGGCTCCGCTGGACGCCGCCGGTGAGAAGACCCTCGGGGTCTTCCTCACCGTGAAGAAGGCCCTGCAGGTCTTCGGGCCCGAGGTCATCGAGTCGTACATCATCTCGATGTGCCAGGGCGCGGACGACGTCTTCGCGGCGGCCGTCCTCGCCCGCGAGGCCGGGCTCATCGATCTGCACGCCGGCTGGGCGAAGATCGGCATCGTGCCGCTCCTGGAGACGACGGACGAGCTGCGCGCCGCCGACGTCATCCTCGACGAGATGCTCGCCGACCCCTCCTACCGCAGGCTCGTCGCGCTGCGGGGCGACGTCCAGGAGGTCATGCTCGGCTACTCCGACTCCTCCAAGTTCGGCGGCATCACCACCTCCCAGTGGGAGATCCACCGCGCCCAGCGCAGGCTCCGTGACGTCGCGCACCGGTACGGGGTGCGCCTGCGCCTCTTCCACGGCCGCGGCGGCACCGTCGGCCGTGGCGGCGGCCCCTCGCACGACGCGATCCTCGCGCAGCCGTGGGGCACGCTGGAGGGCGAGATCAAGGTGACCGAGCAGGGCGAGGTCATCTCCGACAAGTACCTGGTGCCGTCCCTGGCCAGGGAGAACCTCGAACTGACGGTGGCGGCGACGCTGCAGGCATCCGCCCTGCACACCGCCCCCCGCCAGTCGGACGAGGCGCTCGCCCGCTGGGACGCGGCGATGGACGTGGTGAGCGACGCGGCCCACACCGCCTACCGCAAGCTCGTCGAGGACCCGGACCTGCCGAACTACTTCCTCGCGTCGACGCCGGTGGACCAGCTCGCCGAGCTCCACCTGGGCTCGCGGCCCTCACGCCGCCCCGGCTCGGGCGTCTCGCTCGACGGACTGCGCGCCATCCCGTGGGTCTTCGGCTGGACCCAGTCGCGGCAGATCGTGCCGGGCTGGTTCGGGGTCGGCTCGGGCCTCAAGGCGCTGCGGGAAGCCGGACTGGACACTGTGCTCGGCGAGATGCACGAGCACTGGCACTTCTTCCGTAACTTCCTCTCGAACGTCGAGATGACGCTCGCGAAGACGGACCTGCGGATCGCCCGCCACTACGTCGACACGCTGGTCCCCGACGAGCTGAAGCACGTCTTCGACGTGATCGAGGCCGAGCATGCGCTGACGGTCCAGGAAGTCCTGCGGATCACCGGCGGAGAAGAACTGCTCGGCTCCCAGCCGGAGCTCCAGCAGACCTTCGGCATCCGTGACGCCTACCTGGACCCGATCTCGTACCTCCAGGTCGCCCTCCTGAAGCGCCAGCGGGACGCGGCCGCGGCGGGCGAGGACCCGGATCCGCTCCTCGGCCGCGCGCTGCTGCTCACCGTCAACGGTGTGGCAGCGGGCCTGCGCAACACAGGCTGACCCTCTCGGGTGGGCGCTCCGGGACCCGGAGCGCCCACCCGCAGGTCAGAACGCCAGCGTCACGAAAGACGCCGTCAGGAGCGCGCCGCCCGCCAGGGCCAGCCCCCACGCCGTGCGGGGCAGGCGCAGGCCCCCCGCCACCACCACCGAGGCAAGCAGCAGCGCGCCGCCCAGCGGCAGCCACGCGTGGAGGAACCCGGGGCCACCCGTGCGGACGACCTCGTCGGAGCCGGGCTTCACGGCCACCGGGATCCTCGACCCCTTCTCCTCCGCGATCGAGCGGTCGATCACGACCTTCTCGCGGGACGGGAAACCGGCGGTCGAGGAGACGTACGACCCGAAGCAGTCGTCGGAGGAGCACCGCGTCACCCGCATCGTGCCCCGCTCACGGTCGTCGGTGAGCATCACGTGTTGCGCAGTGCCCCAGGACGCCCAGAAACCCGCGACGAGCAGCAGCACGGCGAGCGCGCCCATCGCCGCCCGGCGGAGGAGAAGCAGCGCGTTCATGGCGGCGATCCTTGGCCATGGGCATGCGCTCAGTCAACCGCCCCGGGCCACCACACAGGAACCGCTCAGGAGTTGTACGAGCTCTGCGCCCGCTCCAACCCCTCGATCACCAGAGTCTCCGCCGCGTCCGCCGCGCGGTCCACGAAGTACCCCAGCTCCTTGCGCTCCGCCGACCCGAAGTCCTTCAGGACGAAGTCCGCCACCTGCATCCGCCCCGGCGGACGCCCGATCCCGAACCGTACCCGGTGATAGTCGGACCCCATCGACTTCGTCATCGACTTCAGACCGTTGTGACCGTTGTCGCCACCACCCAGCTTCAGCCGCAGCGTCCCGTAATCGATGTCCAGCTCGTCGTGGACCGCGACGATGTTCGCCGTCGGGACCTTGTAGAAGTCGCGCAGCGCCGTCACCGGACCACCCGACACGTTCATGTACGACATCGGCTTCGCCAGGACGACACGGCGACTGCCCGGCCCCGCCGGACCGATCCGGCCCTCCAACACCTGCGCCTGCGCACGCCCGCTGCGCTTGAACGAGCCACCGATCCGCTCCGCGAGCAGATCGGCCACCATGAAGCCCACGTTGTGCCGGTTCATGGCGTACCCAGGGCCTGGATTGCCCAGACCCACGATCAGCCAGGGCGCGCCGGGGTCCGTCGTCATCTGCATGTCTCCTTCATAGCCCAACCGCCGCCCCGCGCAGGAGCGCGGAGCGGCGGTTGGCAGGTCGAACCCGGATGAACCGGTCGAGCTCAGGCGAACGCTGTCGAGGCTCAGGCCTCGGCGGCTTCACCCTCACCCTCGGTCTCGGCAGCGGCCTCCTCGGCCTGCGCGGCCAGGACCTGCAGGACGACGGTGTCCTCGTCGACGGCCAGGGTCGTGCCCTTGGGCAGCGTGATGTCCTTGGCGAGAACGGTCGCACCGGCCTCGAGACCGGCGATGGAGACGGTGACCGACTCCGGGATGTGCGTGGCCTCGGCCTCGACGGGCAGCGCGTTCAGCACGTGCTCGAGCAGGTTGCCGCCCGGGGCGAGCTCACCCTCGGTGTGCACGTAGATGTCGACGTTGACCTTCTCGCCCTTGCGGACCAGGAGCAGGTCGACGTGCTCGAGGATGCCGATGCGCACGGCGTCACGCTGGACGGCCTTCGGGATGACCAGCTGGCTCTTGCCGTCGATGTCCAGGTTGATCAGGACGTTCGGGGTCTTGAGCGCCATCAGCGTGCCGTGGTGCGGCAGCGTGATGTGCATCGGCTCGGCACCGTGGCCGTAGACAACGGCGGGCAGCTTGTCGGCGCGACGCAGACGGCGGGCGGCGCCCTTGCCGAACTCGCTGCGGACCTCGGCGGAGATCTTCACCTCGGACATGTGCACTCCTCGTACAAAGCGGTGACGGAACAGAATCGGTCACCCGGCCACGACTTACTGGCCTGCTACGAAGAGCGCGTCGATAACGGACCGCCGCACTCCAATGAGTACGGCCTCCCTCGCCGAGCAACTCCGTGAGTCTACCCGGCGGGGAGGCCGCCCCAGAAATCGATCTTCAGTAAGCCCGCGGCGACTACGCCTGCTCGTCGAAGAGGCTCGTCACCGAACCGTCCTCGAAGACCTCACGCACCGCGTTCGCGATGGTCGGCGCGATCGAGAGCACCGTGATCTTGTCGAGCTCCAGGTCGCCCGGGTCGGGCAGCGTGTCCGTGAACACGAACTCGCTCACCTTGGAGTTCTTCAGACGGTCCGCGGCCGGACCGGAGAGCACACCGTGCGTCGCCGTCACGATGACGTCCTCCGCACCGTGCGCGAACAACGCGTCGGCGGCGGCGCAGATCGTGCCACCCGTGTCGATCATGTCGTCGACCAGCACACAGACGCGGCCCTTCACGTCACCGACGACCTCGTGCACGGTGACCTGATTGGCGACGTCCTTGTCGCGGCGCTTGTGCACGATCGCCAGCGGCGCGCCCAGACGGTCGCACCAGCGGTCGGCGACACGCACCCGGCCGGCGTCGGGAGAGACCACGGTCAGCTTCGAACGGTCGACCTTCGCACCCACGTAGTCCGCGAGGACCGGCAGCGCGAAGAGGTGGTCGACCGGGCCGTCGAAGAAGCCCTGGATCTGGTCCGTGTGCAGGTCGACCGTGAGGATGCGGTCCGCGCCCGCCGTCTTCATCAGGTCCGCCACCAGACGGGCCGAGATCGGCTCACGGCCGCGGTGCTTCTTGTCCTGACGCGCGTACCCGTAGAACGGCACGATCACGGTGATGGAGCGGGCCGACGCGCGCTTCAGCGCGTCGATCATGATCAACTGCTCCATGATCCACTTGTTGATCGGAGCCGTGTGGCTCTGGATCAAGAAGCAGTCCGCACCACGAGCCGACTCCTGATACCGCACATAGATCTCACCGTTGGCGAAATCGAAAGCCTTCGTCGGCACGATGCCGACACCCAGCTTGTGTGCGACCTCCTCGGCCAACTCGGGGTGGGCGCGGCCGGAGAAGAGCATCAACTTCTTCTCGCCGGTCGTCTTGATCCCGGTCACAGCACTAGTCTCCTCAGACGAGTTCTTCCCGCTGCCGTCCTCGCACGCCTCGGAAAAAACACAGTCCGATGCGCTGAGCGGCCGAAATGGTGTGCATCTATCACGGTACGCCGTGTCCGACGCACCTGTTTCCGGTCAGCTTCCGCTTGCCGAATTCCTGGACTCCCCGGACGACGCCTCCGCCGCCCTCGCCGCCGCGCTCCCCGGACGCTTACGCGCCACCCAACCCTCGATATTCCGCTGCTGGCCACGGGCCACAGCCAGCGAACCCGCCGGAACATCCTTCGTGATGACCGAACCCGCCGCCGTATAAGCACCGTCCCCAACAGTGACAGGAGCCACAAACATGTTGTCCGAACCGGTCTTGCAGTGCGACCCCACCGTCGTGTGGTGCTTCGCCTCACCGTCGTAATTCACAAACACGCTCGCAGCACCGATGTTGGTGAAATCACCGATCGTCGCATCACCCACGTACGACAGATGCGGCACCTTCGTACCCTCACCGATGTTCGAGTTCTTCATCTCCACGAACGTGCCGGCCTTCGACTTCACACCGAGCCGGGTACCCGGCCGCAGATACGCGTACGGACCGACACTCGCCTGCTCCCCGACCTCCGAGTCGTACGCCACCGTGTTGTCCACCCGCGCACCCGCACCAACCCTGGTGTTCGTCAGACGCGTGTTGGGCCCCACCTCCGAACCCTCGCCCAGATGCGTGGCGCCGTGGAGCTGCGTGCCGGGGTGCACGAGCGCGTCCTGCTCGTACGTCACCGTCGCGTCGATCCACGTCGACGCCGGATCCACCACCGTCACACCCGCCAGCATGGCCTCGGTCAGCAGCCGGTCGTTCAAAGTACGGCGGGCCTGCGCCAGTTGCACACGGTTGTTGATCCCCGCGATCTCCTCGTGATCACCGGTGACGGCCGCGCCCACGCGATGCCCCGCCTCCCGCAGGATCCCCAGGACATCGGTCAGGTACTCCTCACCCTGACTGTTGTCCGTACGCACCTTGCCCAGCGCCTTCGCGAGCAACTGCCCGTCGAACGCGAACACACCGGAGTTGATCTCACGGATCAGACGCTGCTTCTCGGTCGCGTCCTTGTGCTCCACGATCCCGGTCACCGCGCCGCTCTCACCGTCCCGCACGATCCGGCCGTAACCGGTCGCGTCCGGCACCTCGGCGGTCAGCACGGTCACGGCGTTCCCGTCACCGGTGTGCGTCTCGGCCAGCTTCCGCAGAGTCGCACCGGTCAGCAGCGGGGTGTCACCGCACACGACGATGACGGTCCCGTCCACGGAACCGCCGAGCTCGTCCAGGCCGATACGGACGGCGTGGCCGGTGCCCTTCTGCTCGCTCTGATAGGCGGTGCGTACGTCCGGGGCGACGGCGGAGAGATGACCGACGACCTGCTCGCGGGCGAACCCGACGACGGTCACGAGCCGCTCCGGGCTCAGCGCGTACGCGGCCTCGAGGACGTGCCCGATGAGGGAACGTCCGCAGATCTCGTGCAGAACCTTGGGAGTGGCCGACTTCATACGGGTGCCCTCACCCGCTGCGAGGACGATGACGGCTGCCGGGCAGTTGGCGCTCACGGGGATGCCCTTCGGCTTCGGATGTGCGGGGATTGGACATCCGCAGGATACCGGGGGGATGGGGGGCGGAAATGAGGGCGGGTCCTGACCTTGCGGTCAGGACCCGAACACAGGGCTTGTGAGCCGTGGCTCCCCCGCAAGGATTCGAACCTTGTCCTACTAGTACCAAAAACTAGTGTGCTGCCAGTTACACCACGGGGGACAGCCCCTCAGACCTTACCCGAGCTGAGTCGCGGCGTCAGTCACGATCCCCGTCCACCACCCCTCGATCCGGCAGTACAAATCGGCACCTTGCCGGACTCTGATGACAAGGCAACCCCGGTAGTCATCCCCCGTGTTCTTCCGGACGGTCTTGGGGTTGTGCTTCTTCAGCGTGGTCCGCTGGAAGGTCGAGACATCGACCCGTACCAGGTCGGCCCAGTACGCCTCCGCAGTTGCCACGTCGGCGGACTCGTGGATCATGACGCGATAGTTTAAACGTTCCGGGGCGATCCCGAGCAGATCGAGCCAGGCGAGGTAGACGCGGATCACATCGGGGTCGCTGTTGATGAAGGTGACCGCCTCGCGGCGGGCGTAGGGCTTGCTCTTCTGCCCCTCCGCCCAGTAGAGACCAACGCCCAGGACGAACAGCTCACGATCGCTCAGCTCGCCGATCTCGGCTATCGCCGCGAGCTTCGTGATCTTTCGCTGCTCGTCTTGGGCGGTCCGGAGCTTCGTGAGTCCTTCCCGCATGAGTGCCTGCTGCTCTTCTGGCGTGTAGCGAGGCTTCGGCTTCGGCAGATCCCGTACCCACAGGGAGACCGAACTCTTCGAGCAGCCCAGCTCGGCCTGGATCTCGTCGTACGTCCGGCCTTGGCGGCGCAGCTCGCGCGCCCGCTCCCGCAGGTCGTCCTTCGCCCTCGGGCGCTTGGTCCACTCGGCGGGAGGTTCGCCCTGCACGAGGCGGCTCAAGGTCTCCTTGTTGCGGACCCCGAGTTCCTCGGAGATCTGCCGCAGACTCAACCCCTCCCGCCGCAACGCGACCGCCCGCTCCCGCAACCCCTCGAAGTCGGCGTACTTGCCCGTGATCTCTGTCATGCGGCAACGCTCGTCCGGAATGCGAACGTCCGGTCGGAAAGAAGAAGCGATTCAACAGTTCGAGGGGTTTCTGGCCGTTTCGTTTTGCATCGAACAGCGCGTGCGTTCGATCACTGAGCCGGAAACTCGCCGGAAAAGGAGGGGTTGTCGCCCGTAGGCTGGAAGGCATGACCACGACGGGGGAGAAGCACATCGCGGCCGTGAGCGGGCCGTGGTGGTGGGAGCGGCGGCGTAGTGCCGTGTTGGATGTGGGGCTTGCGTTGGCCTCGGCGGCGGAGTGCGGGGCCGAGGGGATCACGTTCGCGGGGGACACGGGGGTTCCCACGGGGGTGGGGGTCGCGTTCGGGGTGCTGGCGGGGGCTTCGCTGGTGTTGCGGCGGCGGTGGCCGATCGCCGTGGTGTTGATCTCGATCGCGATCACGCCGGCTCAGATGGGGGTCCTTCTGACCGTCGTCGGGCTTTACACGCTGGCCGCTTCTGAGTTGCCTCGGCGGATCATTGGTTCTCTTGCGGCGATGTCGTTGCTCGGGACGCTCATCGTGACTCTTGTGCGGACCCGGCAGGACATGGAGAGCGGGGAGCTGGGGTTCGCGGAGGGGTTCATACCGTTCATCGCGATCACCACGTCGGTCGGGCTGACCGCGCCGCCGATCCTGCTCGGGCTGTACATCGGCGCTCGGCGGCGGCTGATGGAGAGTCTTCGGGAGCGTGCGGACAGCCTGAAGGGTGAGTTGCAGCTGCTGGCCGAGCGGGCCGAGGAGCGGGCGGAGTGGGCGCGTAACGAGGAGCGGACCCGGATCGCGCGGGAGATGCATGACGTGGTCGCGCATCGGGTGAGTTTGATGGTGGTGCATGCTGCCGCGTTGCAGGCTGTGGCCCGGAAGGATCCTGAGAAGGCGGTCAAGAATGCCGCTCTCGTGGGGGATATGGGTCGGCAGGCTCTGACGGAGTTGCGCGAGATGCTCGGTGTGCTGCGGACCGGGGAGCCGACGCCGGCGGTAGGGGGTCGGCACGGGTCGGTGTCGGATGCTGTGCCGTTGGCGGCCGTGGGGTTCGCGGCGGCTGCTGCGGCCTCGCGTGCGGTGGACGAGGACGGGCCGTGTCTGGCGGAGCTGGACGAGTTGGTGGGGCAGTCCCGTGCGGCGGGGATGGTGGTGGATCTGTCCGTGGAGGGCGAGTCCCGTGCGTATGCGGCGGACGTCGAGCAGACGGCGTACCGGGTGGTTCAGGAGGCGTTGACGAACGTGCACAAGCACGCGGCGGGCGCCAAGACGTTTGTGCGGCTCGCGCATCGGGGTGCGGAGATCGCGATGCAGGTGGAGAACGAGCCGCCGCCGGAGGTGGGTCCGGGGGATGCCCGGCTGCCGAGTGGGGGCAATGGTCTGGTGGGTATGAAGGAGCGGGTCGTCGCGCTGGGCGGTGTTTTTGTGTCGGGTCCGACGGATGCGGGTGGTTTCCGGGTGTCGGCGGTGTTGCCGGCGGCGGCCGCCGTGGCCTAGTTCTCGTGGCGGCAGTCCGCGTTCAGCCTGTCTTGAGGCGTTCCGGCTGGGTGCCGGAGGCCAGGGTGGCGAGGGCCTCGTCGATGTGGGAGCCGAGGTACCAGTCGCCGCTGTGGTCGAGGCTGTAGACGCGGCCTTCGGCGTCGATGGCGAGCAGTGCCTGGGTCTCGGTCTCCTCTCCTATGGGGCAGACCTGGGTGTCGAGTGCGCGGCCGAGGTCGCCGAGGGTGCGGGCGAGGTGGAGGCCGTAGAGGGGGTCGAGGTGCACGGTGGCGGGGGCTATGTGGCGGCCGGGGCCCTGCGGTGCGATGTGCAGTCCGCCGAATTCGGCCCAGGCTTCGACGGCGGCGGGGAAGACGGCGTGCTGGTGTCCTGCGGGTGAGGTGTGGCGGCGCAGGACGTCGGCCCAGATCTCGGCCTGCTTTATGTCCCAGCGTCCGGGGGTCCAGCCGGCCGCGCGCAGGGCGGCGTCGACGGGGACGGGGAAGCGGGGGGATGCGGCTGTGGGGGTGGTGGGGTGGTCGGTGTGCTGTTCGGTGTGCATGGGTGGCCCTCGTTGCGGTTCGGGGTCAGCGGTTCGGTGGTGGGGATCAGGATTCCGGGGTCGCGGGTTCCACGATCCGTACGCCGAAGTGCGCTGTGAGGGCGGTGCAGGAGCGGCAGGGGCGGGCGAAGCCGCCGTGGAGGGGGTCGCCGTCCTCGCGGATGCGGCGGGTGGTGAGCTTGGCGTGCTTGAGGGCTTTGCGGGCCTCGCCGTTGGTCATCGGTTTTCGTGCCGCGCGTTTGGAGCGGCTGCTGTCGGCGGCCGTGAGGTGGCGTGAGATGAGGATGGCTTCGGCGCACCGGCCGGTGAAGCGTTCGCGCTGGCCGCTTGTGAGGGTGTCGAGGAAGTCCTGTACGAGTGGGTGCAGGGCGGGAGGTTCCTCGCCGCGGCCCGCGGTGCAGGTGAGGGTCGCGCCGCGGACGGAGAGTGCGGCGGCGACGGTGGGGAGTATGCCGTCGCGGCGCTGGCGCAGCATGGGCGCGTGCGCGGTGGCGCTGCTCCAGCCGACGCGTGGATCTCCCGTGTCGCCGGGGTTGTCGGTGGCCGTCGTGGTCGCCGTGGGCGCCGTCGTGGCCGTCGTGTGGCCGCTCGTGCCGGTCTGTGCCGTGTGCATGGTGGTGCTTCCCTCCCCGCAACTCGCGGCTGTGACCGCGTGTGCCACGCCCCCGCGTTGCGGTGACAGCCTGCCAAATGGGGCGGGTGGTGCGGAAGCTGGGGCACCGCGACACGCCTGGCTTTCGTCGCACGGTGACGGTCCGGTGGCTGCTGGTCATGGAACCGGAGGCCCGGTGACCGGTGTCGTCCTTACGCATAGGCTGTCGACATCCGCAGAACCATTAACAGTGCCGCAGGGGGCAACCGCCATGACGACAGGTCGGCTGGGGCAGCAGGCCGCACCGCCGAACGCGGCCTATGCCGGGCAGGTCGTGCACTTCCCGGATCCGGTCCGGGCCACGCGCCATCCCAGGGGTGTGCGCGTGGACGAGCACGGCTATCCGGACTTCTCCGCCTACGCGCGTGCGGCCGCCGAGATCGCCGAGCCCCCGGAGGGTTTCGGCGTCGACGAGCTGCGCCTGACGGACTATGTCTCCGCGAACGCGGCGATGGCCGCGGCGGATCATGACCTGTGGGACACGATTCCGCCGGTGGCGACTCCGCACGGCTGGACCTGGCACCACGTGCCGGGCGGCAGGCGTCTTGAGCTGGTGCCGGTGGAGGTGAAGGCGCTGCTGCGGCATCACGGCGGGCTCGCGACGACGCCGGTGGACCAGAACAAGAGGGGTACGCGTCCGCTGCAGGAGACCCGTCCCGCGCATCTGGCGCTGCCGAAGTCGGCGGTGGCGGTGAGCGAGCAGGACGTCCTCGGTGCCGAGGAGGAGCTGGGGTACCGGCTGCCCGGCGCCTACCGTTCCTTCCTGAAGGCGGCGGGCGGCTGCGCGCCGGTCGGTACGGCGCTGGACGCGGAGCTCGGCCTCCTGATCGACCAGCCGTTCTTCACGGTGCGGGACGAGGCGGCGGTCAACGACCTGGTGTACGTGAACAAGTGCCTGCGCGACCATCTCACCAAGGACTATCTGGGAGTTGGCTTCGTGCAGGGCGGCATTCTCGCCGTGAAGGTCAAGGGTGACCGGATCGGTTCGGTGTGGTTCTGCGCGTACGACGACGCACGCGACGTGTCGGAGGCGGCCGCCTGGGCGCCGGCCGAGCGTGTGCAGCGGTTGCTGCTGCCGTGCGGTGACGACTTCGACGCGTTCTTGTCCCGGCTCGCGGGTAATCCGCCGGAGTTGGAGACCGTGGCGAACCTGATGGTGGACGGTGGCTTCGCGCGCGCCGTCCCGGTGGGGGAGTGACTTGTCGATGGTGACCTTCGCGCAGGCGCAGGAGCGCGCCGAGGAGTGGATCAACGGCGATGTGCCCGGGTACCAGCACCGTGAGGTGCGGGTGCGGGAGTTCGAGCTCGGTTTCGTCGTGTGGGCGGAGGACCGTGAGAACGGTCCGGTGTCCGACGGCGGCCGTCAGCGGCTCGTCATCGCGCGGGACAGCGGCGACGCCACGCTCTGGCCGGGTCTGCCGGTCGGCGAGGTGATCCGCCGGTACGAGGAGGAGTACGGCGTCCCGGATGTGGCGCCGGAGGACGCGGCGCCGGCTGCGCCGGAGCGGGTGGACCTGAATCAGACGTCGTTCCTGTTGAGCCCGCCGGAGTGGCTCCAGGAGGCGGCGGACAAGCTGGGCATTCCGGATCGCAGGGCGGAGTCGGCGAGTTCGACGAGTTCGGCGAGTTCGGCGAGTTCGGCGGGGACGCCGGCGTCGGCTGCGCAGGCCGCGCCTGCGGCACCTGCCGCGCCTTCGGCTCCCGAGGCCCCCGTGGCTCCCGCCGCGTCCGCAGCCCCCGAGGCGCCCGGTGGCGGTACGCCGTGGCCGGCCGCCGGGGCGTCGGCTGTGCCCGCCGCGGACACCCCGTGGGCGGGTACGGACACCAACGCGGAGTCCGGCGACGACCGTTCGGTGCCGGCGCCCGCGACGGTGTTCGCGCCGCCGCTGGTCGGCGGTGACGATGACGACACTCCGCCGCCCGGAGTGGCGCCGGAGGCCAAGACCGCGCTGATGCACGGCGGCAGCGGCCTTCCGTCGACGACGGTCGCCCCCGCGCTCGACGCCCCGAACCTGCCGCCGCCTCCGGCCGCCGGTGCGCCTGACGCGTCCGCTTACGGCTATCCGCAGGGCCCCGGGGCTCCCGGCGCCCCCGGTGCGCAGCCTCCGGCCGCTCCGGGGCCGAATCTGCCGCCGCCCGCCGGTGCCGCGGTGAACATGCCGCCGCCTCCGGGCGTGAGCGCTCCGGACCCCTCCTCGTACGGCTACCCGCAGGGCGCCGCTCCCGGCGCGGTGCCGCCCGGTGCCGGGGACATCGCCGACGCCGCGACCAGCAAGGCGCAGGCGCCGCCGCGTGGAGCGCGGGGCAGCGGCGCCAGTACACCGCCGCCTCCCGGCGCTCCGGGGACTCCCGGTGTGCAGCCGGGCAGTACGCCGCCGCCGTCCGGTCCCGGTGCTCCGGGCACCCCGGCGGGCGGTTACGTCCCGACGCAGCTCGTCTCCGCGCTCGGCCCCGACGGACCTCAGCCGCCCGCGGCTCCGGGTGCGCCGCAGCCGCCCGCAGCCCCTGGTACGCCTCCCGGTGGGGTGCACCATGCGGCGACGATGCTGGCGGACCCGAGCTCGGGCGGGCCTGGTGGGATCAAGCCGCCGGGTGCTCCTGGCGCTCCGGGTGCTCCTGGTGCGCCGCAGCCTCCTGGTCCGCCCGGTGCTCCCGGTGCTCCGGGTACGCCTCCGGGCGGTGTGCACCATGCGGCGACGATGTTGGCGGACCCGAGCTTGGGCGGGCCTGGTGGGATCAAGCCGCCGGGTGCCCCTGGTGCTCCGGGTGCGCCGCAGCCTCCCGGCCCGCCGGGTGCTCCTGGTGCGCCGCAGCCCCCGCAGGGTCCTGGTGCTGCCGGTGGTGGCGTCCACCATGCCGCGACCATGCTGGCCGGGCCCGCGGTCGGCGGTCCGGGTGCGCCCATGCCGCCGCAGGCTCCCGGCGTGCCAGGTCCTCCTCCTGGCGCTCCCGGTATGCCGCCGCCGCCCGCGCCGGGGCAGCCTGCTCCTGGTCAGCCTGGTCAGCCTGGTCAGCCTGGTCAGCCTGGTCAGCCCTACGGCTATCCGCAGCCGCCCACCGGTCAGCCGACCGTCGGCCCCGGCTACCAGGCCGTGCTCCGCTACCGCGCGCAGGACGGCTCCGAGCAGCAGCTCATCCGCCGCTCGGCGCCCGGTACCCCGCACCCGGAGTGGCAGATCCTGCACGAGCTGCGCGGCATGAACGTGCCTCCGCAGCAGGTGCTCGAACTCCACACGGAGCTGGAATCCTGCGAGCTGCCCGGCGCGTACTGCGCCCGCATGATCCGGGAGACGTGGCCGCAGGCGCGGATCACGAGCATCGCCCCGTACGGCAGGGACCACGGGTCCCGGCAGGGCGGGATGCAGCAGCTCATCGCGCACCAGGCCGAGTTGCACCAGGTCGCGGACGGTCCCGCGCGTCCCGCGCCGGTGCGCGCGCCGCTGCCGCAGGTGCAGCCCGTGCCGCCGATTCCGCCGGAGGGCGTGGCGCAGGAGCTGATGGGCGCGTTCGGGCCCGGCATCTTCCGTTTCGACCAGCGGGCGGTCTCCCGGCAGGGCGTGCCCGACCTCGTGGCGCACACGCTCGTCGTGGCCGGTCTGCCGGTCGACTTCGGCCCGTTCTTCTGGGCGCAGGCCCAGCCGGGCCGTCCGGTGCCGACGCTCGCGGAGACCGCGCAGGAGCGTGGGGTGCAGGCGGCGTCGGACGCGGGTTCGTACCTCGTCATGGGCAGTGACTTCGGCCGCGCGATCTGCGTCCAGTACGGCACGGCGAACATCGTCGCCGTGCCCGTGGAGGCCGGTCCCGGCGGGGCGCCGGTGCCGCCGCAGTTCGTGAACACGGGCCTGCCTGAGTTCGCGCGCTGCCTGGCGCTGCTGGGTCGCATGTGGCGGCTGCGGTACGGGTTGAACCAGGAGCAGGCGGGCCGTTGGACCGTCGACTTCCAGGGCCAGCTCGCGGCACTGGACCCGGCGGCGCTGGCTTCGCCGGAGAGCTGGTGGTCGGTACTGCTTGAGCAGATGTGGGACGGGTTGCTCTGAGGCTCGCCCCCCCTGCCGGGCTGCTTGGTCATGCAAGGCGCTCGTCCCCTGCGGGGGGCGAGCGCCTTGCGCGTTCCTGGCCCGCCGCGAAGCGGCGGGCTTGGCGCGGTGGGCAGGGCCGTGCCTGCCGCGCCGTAAAGAAACAGACCCCCGATTCCGACTTCTGGCAAGAAATAACGCATCCTTGAGCGGATGAGATGTGCGGAGTGTCGCGTTATGAGCACTTCCGCTTGATCCATCAAGATGTGCGCCAATCGCGTAATACGCGCGTGGTGCGTCGGAGGAGGGATTCAAGGATGAGCAGCGGTTCTACGGCGGAGGAGCACGGCTTCGTCGTCGTGCGGGGACGTGGCTACCGTCCCGAGCAGGTGGACGCGTACGCCCTCGATCTGTCCCAGGACCGCGACGGCGCGTGGGAACGTGCCGCCCGGCTCACCGTCCTCGCCAAGGAGATGGAGGCGGAGGCGGAGCGGCTGCGGGACGTGGTCGCGCGGCTCGCCCCGCAGACGTACGAGACGTTGAGCGAGCGCGCGCGCAGCATCCTCGCCCAGAGCGAGGCGGAGGCCGCGGCCCTACGGGAGTCGGCGCAGGCCGACGTGCGGAGCGTGACGGAGGCGGCCGAGACGGAGGCGCGGGAGATCCGCGAGGCCGCTCGGGCGTACGCCGATGAGATCCTCGGCGAGGCCGAGGAGCGGGCCCGGCAGCGGCTGCTCGCCTGCCGCGCCGCCGCGGACGAGTCGCGGATCGCGGCCCGCCGTGACGTGAAGGAGTGGCGGGGGGAGGCCCTTGCCGCACTGCGGGAGACGCGGCAGCGCAGTGCCGCGCTCCTGGAGGAGCAGGAGAAGGAGCACGCCGAGCGCCGGGAGGCCGCGGAGCGGGAGATCGCCCTGCGGGAGGCCGAGGCGGAGGCTCACGAGGCTTCGCTCGTGGCCGCCGCGGAGGCCCGCCTTTCCGAGGCCGAGCGGGCCTTCGCGGAGGCCGAGGAGTCCGCACGGCACGGGCAGGAGGACGCGGAGGCGCGGGGCGCGGAGCTGGTCGCCGCCGCGGGTGTGCGGGAGGAGGCGATCGCGCGGGACACCGAGCGGATGCTGCGGGAGCACGGGGAGGAGTGGGACGAGGTGCGGGCGCACATGGAGCATGTGCGGAGCAGTCTCGCTGCGCTTACCGGGCGGGTGTCCTAGGCCGCCGCTTCGCGGCGGATTCTTTTCCCGCCCACCCACCCGATTGCCCCGCAGTATCTACCTCCTCGTCACCCCCGCCAGGATCCAGCCCTCCACCGCCTCGTACCTCCCGCGCTGTTTCTCCGACTCCCTCGGGCCCGATGACACCGTGCCCAGCCAGCCCAGGAGGAATCCGAGGGGGATGGAGGCGATGCCTGTGGTGGTGAAGGGGAACCAGTTGAAGTCGTGGTTCGGGAACGCCGAAGTGGGCGAGCCCGAGACCAGGTTGGTGCCCGTCATGAGGATGATCGAGCCGAGGGTGCCGCCGATCAGGGTCCACAGGAGGCCCCTGCGGGTGTAGCGGCGCCAGAAGAGGCTGTAGACGAGCGCCGGGGCCAGGGCCGACGCGCCCAGGCAGAAGGACAGCGTGACCAGCGGTTGCAGGTTGTGGTGCTGGACCATGACCGCCAGGACGATCGCGAGGCCCCCGATGGCGAGCGCCGAGACGCGGGCCAGTGTCATCTCGCGGCGCGGGGTGAGCTCCTTGCGCAGGCGCAGGTGTGCGAAGACGTCGTGGGCCAGGGAGTTGGCGCAGGCGAGGATCATTCCGGCGACCGAGGCGAGCAGCGTCAGGAAGATCGCCGTGGTGACCGTCGTGAAGATGAGGGTCTCGAACGTCGAGGCGTGCACGCCGAACACCGCCTTGGAGCCCAGCAGATACGCCGTGTTGCCCTGCGGGTCCGCCTGCGCGATCGCCGCGCGCCCGATCATCGCCGTCGCGCCGAAGCCGACGATGGTGATGATGAGGACGAAGAGCGCCACCGACGACACCGCCCAGGACATCGAGCGCCGTATCTCGGGCGCGCTGCGGGCCGTGTACATGCGCATCGTGACGTGGGGGAGGCACGCGCCGCCGAGGACCACCGTCAGTTCCGAACTGACCATGTCCAGGCCGGGGTGGGGGCCGCCCGCGAATTGGAGTCCGGACTGGAGGAAGGCGGGGCCCAGCCCGCTGCCCTGCTCGGCGGCTGCCAGCAGCGCGCCCAGATCCCAGTCGAAGCGGCGCAGGATCAGGGCGGCGATGACCACCCCGGAGCCGAGCAGGATCACGATCTTCAGGATCTGGATGAGGGCGGTGCCCTTCATGCCGCCGATCGCCGCGTAGCTGATCATGAGTGCGCCGAGTGCGACGACGCATGCCGTCTTCACGCCCTCGCCGGAGAACCCGAGGATGAAGGAGAGCAGGTCGCCCGCGCCCGCAAGCTGCACCAGCATCAGGGGGATCAGCGCGGCCAGGGTCGCCGCGCAGGCCGTGATGCGTACGGCGCGTCCCGGCATCCGGCGTGCCAGTACGTCGCCCATGGTGAACTGGCCCGCGTTGCGCAGGGGTTCGGCGAGCAGGAACATCAGGAGCATGAGGGAGAGTGCCGTGCTCAGGGCGAGGACGACGCCGTCGTATCCGAGGAGCGCGATGATTCCGCCGGTGCCGAGCACGGTCGCCGCCGAGATGTAGTCGCCCGCGATGGCCAGGCCGTTGCGCATGGGCGAGAGGGCGCCGTATCCGCTGTAGAACTCGCCGAGGTTGTCGCGGTCGGGGCCCGTCATCACGCACAGGAGCAGCGTGAGGGTGACGACGGCGGTGAACGCCACCAGGGACATGGCCTGGGCGGAGTCGGTGGCGAGGGTGAGGCCGGGGCTGACCGGTGGGGTGGAGGGGCTCATCGGTTGGCCTCCAACTCCGCCAGTTTGCGCAGCCGTTCGGCCAGCGGGTCGACCCTGCGGCGGGCCGTGAACTCGTACAGCGCTATGGCGAGCAGGGTGACGGGCACCTGGCACAGGCCGAGCAGCAGGCCGGTGGAGAGTCCGCCGGAGACCGTGTCCGTCATCAGGGACGGGGCGAAGGCGGAGAGGATCAGGAAGAGCGTGAAGTAGCCGAGCGCCGTGAGGGTGGCGACGCGGCGCTGCCAGCGGTACGCGCTGCGCAGGTGGCGCAGGTCGCTGTGGCGGCCGAGTGCGGGGTGGCGGGGGAGCCGTGGGGGTGGCGGGGGCGGCGGCGGCGCGACGGGCTGCCAGGGGTACGTGGGATACGAGGGCGAGGAGGGGGAGGTGGGCGAGGAGGGGGAGGAGTGGTACGTGGGATACGAGGGGGAGGCGGGGGTGGAGTTGTGGGGTGGGACGTGGGGTGGGTGAGGGTAGGACATCCCGGGTTCTCCTTGCGCGGCGTCGGTCCGGTGCGGGACCGCAGGGAGCGAGAGGTGAGGACCGAGCACGCTACTGGTAAGTAGCGCGGCCGCGAAGGGTTTTTCCCATACTGGTTGGTCGGTCTATTCGGCCGGTCTGTTCAGGGGGCTTTCGCGCGGGGCAAGTTCGGCCTTTCCGCTGCCCTCCGGGCCTCCCACCTCGCCGTTCTCCGGGGTCTCCGCCCCGATTACCGGAAACCACCGGGGGGCCAGGAACACCAGTACGAGGAGTGCGAGCACCGCCGCGCACCCCGCCCCCACGTACACGGTGTCCACCGCCGAGTCGACCGCGCGGCGCAGCCGTTCGGGGTCGGCGACCGCGCCCGGGTCCGTGGTGTTCTCCAGGGCGTGTGCCACCGAGTCCAGGGAGCCCGCGCCGCCGAGCCGTGAGGTGAGGACCGCGTTGGCGACCGCGCCGAAGAGGGCGGCGCCCAGGGTCTGGCCTATCTGGCGGCAGAACAGGATGGAGGCGGTGGCCGTGCCGCGCTCGGACCAGCCGACGGTGGACTGCACCCCGACGATCAGCGGCAGTTGGAAGAGGCCGAGCGCCGCGCCGAGAAGCAGCATGAGCAGCGCCGGCTGCCAGGCCTGCCCCGGGTAGGGCAGGAAGGGGAACGCGAAGAGGAAGAGCGCGGCGCCGCTGATGCCGATGAGCGCCGTGTCGCGAAAGCCCAGCCTGCGGTAGACGTGCTGGCTCAGGGCGGCGGAGACCGGCCAGCTCAGGGTCATCACGGAGAGCACGAACCCGGCGGCGATCGGCGCGAGGCCGAGCACGGACTGGGCGTACGTCGGCAGGAAGACGGTGGGCGCGACCATCAGCAGGCCGAGCGCGCCCAGGGCGAGGTTGACCGCGGCGATGGTGCGCCTGCGCCAGACCCAGCCGGGGATGATCGGCTCCGCCGCGCGCCGCTCGATGACCACGACGGCCCCGGCGAGCAGCAGCCCGCCCGCGAACAGCGCGAGCGACGGCGCGGAGAGCCAGCCCCAGGCGACGCCGCCCTGCACGAGCGCGGTGAGCAGGACGCCGCCGCAGGCGAAGACGGTGAACGCGCCGGCCCAGTCGGTGCGCCCGCGGGTGGTCTCCGCGCGCTGCGGCTCGTGCAGGTGGCGCACGATCAGCCAGAGCGCCACCGCCCCGATGGGCAGGTTGATCAGGAAGATCCAGCGCCAGTCGGCGTACGCGGCGATCAGGCCGCCGAGCGCGGGCCCCGCGATCGACGAGGCGGCCCATACGGTGGACAACTTCGCCTGGATCTTGGGGCGTTCCTTGAGGGGGTAGAGGTCGGCGGCCAGGGTCTGCACCGTCCCCTGGAGCGCGCCGCCGCCCAGCCCCTGGACGACGCGGAAGGCGATGAGCGCCGCCATGTTCCAGGCCACGGCGCACAGGGCCGAGCCGATCAGGAAGAGGATGCTGCCCGCGATGAGGACGGGCTTGCGGCCGAAGGTGTCGGAGAGCTTGCCGTAGATGGGCAGGGTGACGGTGACGGCGAGCAGATAGCCGGAGAAGAGCCAGGAGAAGACGGAGAAGCCGCCGAGGTCGCCGACGATCTGCGGGATGGCCGTCGAGACGATCGTGGAGTCGAGGGCGGCGAGCGCCATGGCGAGCATGAGGGCGGCGACGACGGGTCCGCGCCGCCGGGTGTCCCGCGTGGCCGAGGGTATGCCGCCTGTGCCGCCCACCGAACTTCCTTCCCCCTGCATCTAATTGCTTCCGGCCACCTTCTCACCCGATGTGCGTCCGGGGCAGGGGTGGTGAGCATCCTGGCTGGTGGGCCGGTGTCCGGTCGGCAGGAGGGAGGAGCGGCCCCGAGAACCGCTCCCCCGGGAGGTGGAGATCCCCTAGGGGAACCTCCGTACTACGGACCGGGGAGCGTTCGTACCGCCGGAGGATGAGAAGGCCCCTGCCGCTTCTTAGATTGGCTTTATGCCGACGGGGCGGCAGCGGGAGTGCCTCGGGGCGCACTTGGGGGAGCGCCTCGGGGCGCGCTCGGGGGAGACCTCGGGGCGCACTCGGGGGAGACCTCGGGTCGGACCAGCCACACCTTCGGGGGTGGGGTTTTCCCCAGCAGAAGACTGCGCTGGGCACCAGGGCGCAGGGGCCGTCGGACGACCAGACTCTTTATGCGCGGCGAACACGTCCGAGCACACCTGATCCACCGCGTAACCGACTGAGGAGACATACCGTGACATCGGCTGTAACCATTCCCAGGCACGGGGGCACTGGAGGGCGTACGGCCGTGGCGGCACGGGCGCGCCAGGTCGTGAAGGCGTACGGGTCCGGGGAGACCCGGGTCGTCGCGCTCGACGAGATCGACGTGGACATCGCCCGCGGGCAGTTCACCGCGATCATGGGTCCCTCCGGCTCCGGCAAGTCGACCCTGATGCACTGCCTCGCGGGCCTGGACACCGTGTCCTCCGGGCAGATCTACCTCGACGAGACCGAGATCACCGGCCTGAAGGACAAGAAGCTCACGCAGCTTCGCCGGGACCGGATCGGCTTCATCTTCCAGGCGTTCAACCTCCTGCCCACGCTCAACGCCATCGAGAACATCACGCTCCCGATGGACATCGCGGGCCGCAAGCCCGACCGCGGCTGGCTGGACCAGGTCGTGGAGACCGTCGGTCTCGCGGGCCGCCTCAAGCACCGCCCGACCGAGCTCTCCGGCGGCCAGCAGCAGCGCGTCGCCGTGGCCCGCGCCCTGGCCGCGCGCCCCGAGATCATCTTCGGTGACGAGCCGACCGGAAACCTCGACTCCCGTGCGGGTGCGGAGGTGTTGGGCTTCCTGCGCAAGTCGGTGACCGAGCTCGGGCAGACCATCGTGATGGTCACGCACGACCCGGTGGCCGCCTCGTACGCGGACCGGGTGCTGTATCTCGCGGACGGCCGGATCGTGGACGAGATGTACTCGCCCACCGCCGAGAGCGTCCTTGACCGCATGAAGGACTTCGACGCCCGGGGGCGTACGTCATGAGCGTCCTCAAGACCTCGATGCGCAACTTCTTCGCGCACAAGGGCCGCATGGCGCTCTCCGCCGTGGCCGTGGTCCTGTCGGTGGCGTTCGTCTGCGGCACGCTCGTCTTCTCCGACACGATGAACACGACGTTCGACAAGCTCTTCGCCGCGACGTCAGCCGACGTCACCGTCACGTCCAAGGACGCGAAGGACACGGGGGAGACGGGGGAGAGCGGCCGGCCCGAGTCGATTCCCGCATCGGCAGTAGAGCGGGCGAAGAAGGCCGACGGGGTGAAGTCGGCGCAGGGCGCGGTCAGCAGCACCGCCGTCACCGTGGTCAACTCCGAGAAGAAGAACGTGGGTCCGACCGGCGGCGGCCCGACCATCGCCGGCAACTGGACGGACAACGACAAGCGCTCGATGGACATCACCTCCGGGCACGCCCCGCGCGGCCCCACCGAGGTGATGGTCGACTCCGACACCGCCGACAAGCACCACCTCAAGATCGGTGACGAGCTGCGCACGATCGCCGTCTCCGGCGACCACACCGCCAGGATCTCCGGCATAGCCACCTTCAAGGTGACCAACCCCGGCGCCGCGATCATCTACTTCGACACGGCGACCGCGCAGCGCGAACTCATCGGCTCCACCGGCAAGTTCACCCAGGTCAACGTGGTGGCCGCCGCCGGCGTCAGTGACGCGGTGCTCAAGCGGAACGTCACCGGGGCCATGGGCGCCGAGGCCTCCGCGTACAAGATCAGGACGCAGCAGGAGACCTCGGACGACGGCCGCAAGAGCGTCAGCGGCTTCCTCGACGTCATGAAGTACGCGATGCTCGGCTTCGCCGGGATCGCCTTCCTCGTCGGCATCTTCCTCATCATCAACACCTTCTCGATGCTGGTCGCCCAGCGCACCCGCGAGATCGGCCTGATGCGCGCCATCGGGTCGAGCCGCAAGCAGGTCAACCGCTCGGTGCTCGTCGAGGCGCTGCTGCTCGGCGTCATCGGCTCGGTCCTCGGCGTCGGCGCGGGCGTCGGTCTGGCCGTCGGTCTGATGCAGCTCATGTCCGGCATGGGCATGGAGCTGTCCACCCAGGACCTCACCGTCAAGTGGACGACGCCCGTGGTCGGCATGGTCCTCGGCATCGTCGTCACCGTCCTCGCCGCCTACCTCCCCGCCAGGCGAGCCGCCAAGGTCTCCCCGATGGCAGCCCTGCGTGACGCCGGGACACCGGCCGACGGCAAGGCGAGCGCCCTGCGCGCGGTCATCGGCCTGGTCCTCACCGGCGCCGGTGTCTTCGGCCTCTACACCGCCTCCCAGGCGGACAAGGCGAGCGAGGGATCGCTCTTCCTCGGCGGCGGCGTCGTCCTCACCCTGATCGGCTTCGTCGTCATCGGCCCGGTTCTCGCCAATGGCGTGGTCCGCGTCATCAGCGTCGTGATCCTGCGGATGTTCGGGCCCGTCGGGCGGATGGCCGAGCGCAACGCCCTGCGCAACCCGCGCCGCACCGGCGCTACAGGGGCGGCCCTGATGATCGGCCTCGCGCTGGTCGCCTGCCTGTCGGTGGTCGGCTCCTCGATGGTCGCCTCGGCCACGGACGAGCTCGACAAGTCGGTCGGCGCGGACTTCATCATCCAGTCCGACAACGGACAGGCGATCACCCCGAAGGCCGCGAAGTCCCTGGAGAAGGCCGACCACATCGCCCACATCACCCAGTACAAGGACGTCAAGGCGGACCTGACCGCCCCGAACGGCAAGACCGCGAAGAAGGTCGGCCTGAGCGCCGCCGACGCGACCTACGCCGAGGACCTGCGCAGCGAGCCCGTCGCCGGCAAGCTCGCCGACGCCTACAAGCCGGACTCGATGTCGGTCGGTGAGGACTTCGCCAAGGACCACGGCATCACCGTCGGCGACAAGGTGAAGCTCGCCTTCGACCACGGCAGGACCGGCGAGATGACGGTCCGGGCCATCACGTCGAGCGACGCCACGATCGACGGGGGCGCGATGTACGTGAACATCTCGACCGCCGCGAAGTACGTGCCCGCCGACCGGATGCCGCCGAACGAGATCATGTTCGCCAAGGCGGAGAAGGGCCAGCAGGACGCGGCGTACAAGTCGCTGAAGGCGGCCATGGCCGACTACCCGCAGTACAAGGTCATGGACCAGACCGACTTCAAGCAGACGCTGAAGGACCAGGTCGGCCAGATGCTGAACATGGTCTACGGGCTGCTCGGCCTCGCGATCATCGTCGCGATCCTGGGCGTGGTGAACACCCTCGCCCTGTCGGTGGTCGAGCGGACCCGTGAGATCGGCCTGATGCGGGCGATCGGCCTCTCGCGCCGCCAGCTGCGCCGCATGATCCGCCTGGAGTCGGTGGTCATCGCCCTCTTCGGCGCCCTGCTCGGCCTCGGCCTCGGCATGGGCTGGGGTGCGACGGCCCAGAAGCTGCTCGCCCTGGAGGGCCTGAAGGTCCTGGAGATCCCCTGGCCGACGATCATCACCGTCTTCATCGGCTCGGCCTTCGTGGGCCTGTTCGCGGCGCTGGTCCCCGCCTTCAGGGCGGGCCGGATGAACGTCCTGAACGCCATCGCCACGGAGTAGCTCCCGCTACGGGGGTGCGGGAGATCGGCCCCCGGCAGGCATCGCCTGCCGGGGGCCGATTCGTGTGCGCCCGGTTCTGCCTCCTCCGGCCGCCGCGCCGTTCCCGGGGCTCCCGCGCCGTTCCCGGGGCTCCGCCCCGGACCCCGGTCCTCAAACGCCGGACGGGCTGGATAAGCACTTTCCGTGCAGCGGCTGTCAGTCCGGAGTCGTACGCTGGAGATCCCCGGCCCGTGCGACGTGCCGGGCGGTTCGCGTTGCCCCCGCGCGCCCTGGAACCTGGACGGAAAGCGAAAGCCCACATGAGCCTGCACGGTCTGCTCGACGCTGTCGTCAAGGACTCCGCACTCGCCGAAGCGGTCAAGGCCGCGACCGACGGCAACCGCATGCACGTCGACCTGGTCGGCCCGCCCGCCGCCCGGCCCTTCGCGGTCGCCGCCCTCGCCCGTGAGACGAACCGCACCGTTCTCGCCGTGACGGCGACCGGCCGCGAGGCCGAGGACCTGGCGGCAGCCCTGCGCACGATCATCCCGCCGGACGGCGTCGTGGAGTACCCCTCCTGGGAGACGCTCCCGCACGAGCGCCTCTCCCCCCGCTCCGACACCGTCGGCCGCCGCCTCGCCGTCCTGCGCCGCCTTGCCCACCCGCGCCCCGACGACCCCGAGACGGGCCCCGTCTCCGTCATCGTCGCCCCCGTGCGCTCGGTGCTCCAGCCGCAGGTCAAGGGCCTGGGCGACCTGGAGCCCGTGGCCCTGCGCACCGGCGAGAGCGTGGACCTGAACGACACCGTTGAGGCCCTCGCGGCAGCCGCGTACTCCCGGGTGGAGCTGGTCGAGAAGCGTGGCGAGTTCGCCGTGCGCGGCGGCATCCTGGACGTCTTCCCGCCGACCGAGGAACACCCCCTCCGCGTCGAGTTCTGGGGCGACGACGTCGAGGAGATCCGTTACTTCAAGGTCGCCGACCAGCGCTCCCTCGAAGTCGCCGAGCACGGCCTGTGGGCCCCGCCCTGCCGCGAGCTGCTCCTCACCGACGACGTACGGGAACGTGCCGCCACCCTCGCCGAGCAGCACCCGGAGCTCGGCGAACTGCTCGGGAAGATCGCCGAGGGCATCGCCGTCGAGGGCATGGAGTCCCTCGCGCCGGTCCTGGTCGACGACATGGAGCTGCTGCTCGACGTACTGCCGCAGGACAGCATGGCCGTGGTCTGCGATCCCGAGCGCGTGCGGACCCGGGCCGCCGACCTGGTGGCGACCAGCCAGGAGTTCCTCCAGGCCAGCTGGGCGGCGACCGCCGGTGGCGGTGACGCTCCCATCGACGTGGGCGCGGCCTCCCTGTGGGGCATCGCGGACGTGCGCGACCACGCGAGCGACCTCGGCATGATGTGGTGGTCGGTCTCGCCGTTCGCCGCCGACGAAGATCTTACGGCGACATTTGCCGCTGACGCGGCGGGCGACACCCTCAAGCTCGGCATGCACGCCACCGAGACCTACCGCGGCGACACCGCGAAGGCCCTCGCCGACACCAAGGGCTGGCTCGCCGACGGCTGGCGCACCGTCTACGTGACCGAGGGCCACGGACCGGCCGCCCGCACCGTGGAGGTCCTGGGCGGCGAGGGCATCGCGGCCCGCCTCGACGCGGAGCTCGCCGAGCTCACGCCCTCCCTCGTGCACGTCACGTGCGGCTCGATCGACTACGGCTTCATCGACCCGGCGCTCAAGCTCGCCGTCCTCACCGAGACCGACCTCTCCGGCCAGAAGGCGGCCGGCAAGGACGGCCAGCGGATGCCCGCCCGCCGCCGCAAGACGATCGACCCGCTGACCCTGGAGGCCGGCGACTACATCGTCCACGAGCAGCACGGCGTCGGCCGCTACATCGAGATGGTGCAGCGCACCGTCCAGGGCGCCACCCGCGAGTACCTGGTCGTGGAGTACGCCCCCGCCAAGCGCGGCCAGCCCGGCGACCGCCTCTACATCCCCACCGACCAGCTGGAGCAGATCACCAAGTACGTCGGCGGCGAGGCCCCCACGCTGCACCGCCTGGGCGGCGCCGACTGGACGAAGACGAAGGCGCGCGCGAAGAAGGCGGTCAAGGAGATCGCCGCCGACCTCATCAAGCTGTACTCCGCCCGCATGGCGGCCCCCGGCCACGCCTTCGCCCCCGACACCCCCTGGCAGCGCGAGCTGGAGGACGCCTTCCCGTACGTGGAGACGCCCGACCAGCTGACCACCATCGCCGAGGTGAAGGACGACATGGAGAAGACGGTCCCGATGGACCGCCTGATCTGTGGCGACGTCGGCTACGGCAAGACGGAGATCGCGGTCCGCGCCGCCTTCAAGGCGGTCCAGGACGGCAAGCAGGTCGCGGTCCTGGTCCCGACGACGCTGCTCGTGCAGCAGCACTTCGGCACCTTCAGCGAGCGGTACTCCCAATTCCCCGTCAAGGTGCGGGCGTTGAGCCGCTTCCAGACGGAGACCGAGTCCAAGGCCACCCTGGAGGGCCTGCGTGACGGCTCGGTCGACATCGTCATCGGCACGCACCGCCTCTTCTCGTCCGAGACGAAGTTCAAGGACCTGGGCCTGGTCATCGTCGACGAGGAGCAGCGCTTCGGCGTCGAGCACAAGGAACAGCTGAAGAAGCTGCGGGCCAACGTCGACGTCCTGACCATGTCGGCCACCCCCATTCCCCGTACGCTCGAAATGGCCGTGACCGGCATCCGCGAGATGTCGACCATCACCACGCCCCCCGAGGAGCGCCACCCCGTCCTGACCTTCGTCGGCCCTTACGAGGAGAAGCAGATCGGCGCGGCCATCCGCCGCGAACTGCTCCGCGAGGGCCAGGTCTTCTACATCCACAACCGCGTCGAGTCCATCGACCGCGCGGCGGCCCGGCTGCGGGACATCGTCCCCGAGGCCCGCATCGCCACCGCGCACGGCCAGATGTCCGAACAGGCCCTGGAACAAGTGGTGGTGGACTTCTGGGAGAAGAAGTTCGACGTGCTCGTCTCGACGACGATCGTCGAGTCGGGCATCGACATCTCCAACGCCAACACCCTCATCGTCGAACGCGGCGACAACTTCGGCCTCTCCCAGCTCCACCAGTTGCGCGGCCGTGTCGGCCGTGGCCGTGAGCGCGGCTACTCCTACTTCCTCTACCCGCCGGAGAAGCCCCTCACGGAGACCGCCCACGAGCGCCTGGCGACCATCGCCCAGCACACGGAGATGGGCGCGGGCATGTACGTGGCGATGAAGGACCTGGAGATTCGCGGCGCGGGCAACCTCCTGGGCGGCGAACAGTCGGGTCACATCGCGGGCGTCGGTTTCGACCTCTACGTCCGCATGGTGGGCGAGGCGGTGGCCGACTACCGCGCGTCCCTGGAGGGCGGCGTGGAGGAGGAGCCGCCGCTGGAGGTCAAGGTCGAGCTGCCGGTCGACGCGCACGTCCCGCACGACTACGCCCCCGGGGAGCGGCTGCGCCTGGCGGCCTACCGCTCGATCGCGTCCGCGAGCAGCGAGCAGGACGTCAAGGCGGTGCGCGAGGAACTCACCGACCGCTACGGCAAGTTGCCCGAGCCCGTGGAGAACCTCCTGCTGGTGGCGGGCCTGCGCATGCTGGCCCGCGCGTGCTCGGTCGGCGAGATCGTGCTCCAGGGCAACAACATCCGGTTCGCCCCGGTGGAGCTGCGGGAGTCGCAGGAGCTGCGCCTCAAGCGGCTCTACCCCGGCACGGTCATCAAGGCCAACGCCCAGCAGCTGCTCGTGCCGCGCCCGAAGACGGCCAAGGTCGGCGGGAAGCCGTTGGTGGGGCGTGAACTCCTCGGCTGGGTCGGGGAGTTCCTGACGACGATCGTGGGGTCGTAGGGGGCGGTCACGGGGTGCAGGCGTCGGCGATCGAGCGGCTGTTCTCGTAGAGGTGGTGCCGGGTGACCCGCCCGTCCTCGACCGTCAGGCGCAGCGCGAAGGGGCCTTCGAAGGACTTGCCGGTCGCCCGCACGGTGCCCCGGAGCTGCCCGAAGAGCACGGCTTCCGTTCCCTCGACCACGATCGTGTCGACGGTGGCGCCGGCCTTCTCCGGCACGGTGTGCGCGGCGAGTTCGGCGGACTGGGCGGCGCACTGGGCGGCGGTGGTCCGCGGCCGGATCCACGGCACGCCCGGATTCTCGGCGAGCATCCAGTCGACCTCGTCGGCGAAGAGGGCGGTGAGGCCCTCGCTGTCACCGCTGAGCCGGAACCCCAGGAAGGCCTGGACGGCGGCGCGGGTCGCGTCTTCGGTGGCGGGCTTGACGGTCATCCGGACTCCTCGGTCGGTGTTCCTGCGATGCCGTCGATACTTCCGTAGCGCCGGGGAGGGGGCGATTACGCCGGAGGTAATGCCGACGCCATTACGGTGACGGGGAGAGACCGAAGCGCGTGGGTCAGGGGAGGGGATGTGCCGTGGGGCATGGAGCCGTGGTGGGGCTGGTCTGTTTTCCGGTGAAGTCGATGCTGGGGGAGGAACACGAGCGGCTCGTCCTCGACGAGCGGGGCGTGGCCGGTGACCGGCTGTGGGCCCTGCGGTACGCGGACGGGAAGCTGGGGAGCGGGAAGAGCACCCGCAGGTTCCGGCGCACGCCGGGGATGCTGGAGTACTCCGCCGCGTACGAGGACGGCGGCCCCGTCGTCACCACCCCGGACGGCGAGAGGCTGCGGCCCGGCGATCCGCGGGTGCCCGAACTCTTCGGAGCCGGCGTGGAGTTGGTGCGCGAAGGCGAGGTGAGCCATCAGGACGCGGGCGCCGTCTCCCTGGTCGGCACCGCCTCGCTGCGCGCACTCGGCGAGCTGCTCGGCGACCCCGAGCCCGTCGACGTGCGCAGGCTGCGCAAGAACATCGTGGTCGAGACCGACGAACCCTGGATCGAGGAGGGCTGGGTCGGCCGGGAGATCGCCTTCGACGGCGGCCCGCGGCTGCGCGTCGTCGAGCGCGTCGAACGCTGCGTCATGACCACCCAGGCCCAGCGCGGCCTCCCGGCCGACCACCGCGTCCTCAAGACGCTGACCGCCTCGCGCGGCATGTGCATCGGCGTGTACGCGGACGTCGTGACGCCCGGCACGCTCGCGCTCGGGGCGGAGGTGACGGTCCAGTGAGCCTTCGCGGCAAGGGAGTCGGGACCGCGCTGCTGCTCGTGCTCGTCGTCAGCGGTTGCACCCTGGAGGCGGAGCCCGGCGGCTCTTCGGGGCCCGACGCCAAGGGGGGACCCGCTTTCGCCGCCGTCGACACGCTCACCGTCAAGGGGCGCGCCCCCAAGACCGGTTACGACCGCGACCGCTTCGGCAGCCCCTGGGCCGACACGGACTCCAACGGCTGCGGAACCCGCGACGACATCCTCAAGCGCGACCTCAAGGACGTGAAGTACAGCGACGGCGAGGAATGTGAGGTGTCGTCCGGCGCGCTCTCGCCCGACCCGTACACCGGCAAGGACGTGACGTTCGTGCGCGGTCGCAGCCAGGTCGACATAGACCATCTCGTCGCCCTCTCGGACGCCTGGCAGAAGGGCGCGGGCACGTGGAAGCCGAGCAAGCGCATCGCCTTCGCCAACGACCCGCTCAACCTCCTCGCGGTCGACGCGGGCCCCAACCGCGGCAAGGGGGACGGCGACACGGCCACGTGGCTGCCGCCGGACAAGGGCTATCGGTGCGCCTACGTGGCGCGGCAGGTGGCGGTGAAGAAGAAGTACGAGGTGTGGGTGACGGGGGCCGAGCGGGACGCGATGAAGCGGGTCCTGTCGGACTGCCCGCGCGAGAAGCTGCCGGCCGGGGGCGGTCCGACGGCGGCGCCGGGGCGGTTCCACGCGCGCTGAGGCCCGGTCGTCTGTACGTACTCGTAGGTACAGATAAATGGCTTAACATGCTGGTCCCCGCCCGTTACCGTCTGGGGCATGGACCTCAAGATCACGACGCTGGCCGAGCGGCCCGAACTCGCCGGGCCTCTCTGGGAGATGGACGACACCTGGCCGGAGTTCATCGGGAACGATCCCATCGCGTGGTCGATGATCGGGCGGATCGTCAAGGACCTTCCCGAGTACGTCCTGGTCGCCACGGACGAGGGGGGCACGGTCGCGGCCAAGGCGTTCAGCGTGCCGTTCGCGCTGGACGCCGACGGGCGCAGGGAGCTGCCGGACGGCGGCTGGGACCAGGTCATGCTGTGGGCGTTCTCCGACCTGCGGCACGGCAGGAAGCCCGACACGGTGAGCGCGATCGAGATCACCGTGGCGAAGGAGTTCCTCGGGCACGGTGTCTCCGGGCGGATGCTCGCCGCGATGCGCGAGAACGCACGCGCGCGAGGCCACGCGCAGGTCGTGGCCCCGGTCCGCCCGAACGCCAAGCACCTCGAACCGGCCGAGCTGATCGACACGTACGCGCAGCGCAAGCGGGACGACGGGCTGCCGGCCGACCCGTGGCTGCGGGTGCACGTCCGGGCGGGCGGCACCATCGAGAAGGTGGCGCACGCGTCGATGACGGTGTCCGGTTCGACCGCGCAGTGGCGGGCGTGGACGGGCCTGCCGTTCGACACCGCCGGTCCCGTCGAGGTGCCGGGCGCGCTGGTGCCGGTGCTCTGCGAGCCGGAGCGCGGCTATGCGGTGTACGTGGAGCCGAACGTGTGGGTGCGGCACCTGCTGTGAGCCTGTGAGCCCGTGCCGAGCGGATGCACGGGGTGGGCCACCCCTTCCCCGTGGAGATCCGGCGTACGTTGCAGTGGCTGGGCCAGGTGCGGGGCTGAAGGCGGGAACGTACCCCAACTCCGCGCGAATCGTTGGTCGAATGGGTGGCCGAGAGACCGGCCACTCCCTAACATCGATCACCGCAAGACTTTGTGCACCGCCGCACAATCTCCGACCGGGAGGCTCACTTGCACCGCCGCCGTCGCACCGCGCTCGTCCTCTCCACCGCCGCGATCGCCGCGGCCCCCCTCCTGACCGCCTGCGGTGCCGAAGCCCATCCGGGCGCCGCGGCCGTCGTGGGCAACGACCGGATCACGGTCTCGCAGCTGGAGGGCCGGGTGAACGAGGTGCGCGCCGCACAGCGCGCCGCGATCCCGGACGAGCAGCAGTACGAGCAGGCCATCGCCAAGTCCGGCGGCCTCACCCGCAGCACGCTGCACACGATGGTCCTCGACAAGGTGCTGCACCAGGCGGCGGTCGACGCCGGCGTCGACGTGTCGCGCCGCGACATCCAGCGGATGAGAGCGGGCCTCGAACAGCAGGCGGGCGGCAAGAAGCAGCTCGAACAAGGCTGGCTCCAGCAGTACAGCGTCGCCCCGTCCCAGCTGGAGAACAGCCTCCGCACGGAGATCGAGGCCCAGAAGCTCGCCAGGAAACTGGGCGCGGACATGAACGCGCCGAAGGGCCAGGCGGTCTTCTGGAAGGAACTCTCCAAGGCCTCCAAGAAGCTGGGCGTGGACCTGAACCCGCGCTACGGCACGTGGGACGTGGAGAAGAGCAAGCGCGCGGACTCCAAGACGCCGTGGGTGCGCGAGGTCTCCGGGGGCGGCGCGGCGGGCCCCGAGCAGGCGTAAGGCCGTGGGTCGGGGGCCGTCGGCGGCGTGCGTTACGTTCGACGGGTGAACGCAACCACGCCTCAGGCCGACGCCCCCGGCCGCGTCATCCTCCTCACCACCAGCCACCGCGTGGCCCCCGGACTGCTCTCCTGGCCCGCGTGGCAGGCCCTGCACGGGGCCGACGAGGTCCTGTGCGCCGACGCCGGACACCCCCAGCTGCCGTATCTGCGCGAGGCGGGCGTGCGGGTGGAGCAGGCGTCGCCCACGGCCCAGGACTTGGTGGATGCCTGCGCCGGCGACCGCACGGTCATCGTCATCGCCACGGCCGATGGCGACAGCGCCCTGACGGACGGCCTGGCGAGGCTCGCGGGCTCGGGCCGCGTCGCGATGCCCGACCTTGAGCTGCTCCCGGCGTCGTACGACCTGCCGGGTGCGCGCCTCCTCGACCTGGTCCAGGTCATGGACCAGATCCGCGTCGAGTGCCCCTGGTCGTCCCAGCAGACGCACAAGGGCCTGGCGAAGTACGCGATCGAGGAGGCGTACGAACTGGTCGAGGCGATCGAGGAGGGGGACAGGGACGAGCTGCGGGAGGAGCTGGGCGACGTCCTGCTCCAGGTGGTCTTCCACGCGAGGATCGCCGAGGAGGACGACGAGGCCCCCTTCTCCGTGGACGACGTGGCGGGCACGATCGTGGAGAAGCTCATCCACCGCCACCCGCACGTGTTCGGCGACGACTCGGCGGACACCCCGGAGGACGTGAAGGCGCACTGGCTGCGCACGAAGGCCGAGGAGAAGCAGCGCTCATCGGTCACGGAGGGGATCCCCCTGGGCCAGCCGGGCCTGGCACTGGCGTCGAAGCTGGCCTCCCGGGTACGGACGGCGGGCCTTGAGGTCCCCTTCCCTTCCGGGGACGGCGTCGGTTACGAACTCCTCGCGCTCGCCCTGCACGCGGAGGCGGAGGGTGTGGACCCGGAGGCGGCCCTGAGAGCGGCGGCTCGGGCCTACCGGGACGCGGTCCTGGCGGCGGAGGGCGAGGCACAGGGGAGTACCAGCCCGTCCGGGGCAGGGGACTGATCAGCCCGTCCGGCGTTTGAGGACGAACTCGGCGGAGCCGGTGATGAGGGCCACGAGGACCCCGGGGCCGGAATCCGCCATGCGGACGCCGGGATAACGTCGACCCCATGCAAGACCAGCCGCCGGCCCCCGCAGGGGACACCCCCGCAGCCTGCCCCGCAGGGGCGCACACCCCCGTGTCCGAGGCCCAGGGGCCAGAACTCTTCACATGGGAGTTCGCCACCGACCCCTACCCCGCCTACGCCTGGCTCCGTGAGAACGCGCCCGTGCGCAGGACCAGGCTGCCCAGTGGTGTGGAGGCCTGGCTGGTCACCCGATACGGGGATGCCAAGCAGGCGCTCGCCGACGCGCGGCTCAGCAAGAATCCCGCCCATCACGGCGAGCCCTCGGACGCGAAGAGCAAGACCGGCATCCCCGGCGAGCGCAGCGCCAACCTCATGACGCATCTGCTCAACATCGATCCGCCGGACCACACCCGCCTGCGCCGCCTCGTCTCCAAGGCCTTCACGCCCCGCCGCGTCGCCGAGTTCGCGCCGCGGGTGCAGGAGCTGACCGACCAGCTCATCGACCAGTTCGTGGAGAAGGGGGAAGCCGACCTCATCCACGACTTCGCCTTCCCGCTCCCCATCTACGCGATCTGCGACCTGCTCGGCGTGCCCCGCGAGGACCAGGACGACTTCCGCGACTGGGCGGGGATGATGATCCGCCACGGGGGAGGGCCGAGGGGCGGGGTGGCCCGCTCCGTGAAGAAGATGCGCGGCTATCTCGCCGAGCTGATCCACCGCAAGCGCCTCGAACCGGGCGACGACCTCATCTCCGGACTCATCCGCGCCTCCGACCACGGCGAGCACCTCACGGAGAACGAGGCCGCCGCGATGGCGTTCATCCTTCTCTTCGCCGGGTTCGAGACCACCGTCAACCTCATCGGGAACGGCACCTTCGCCCTCCTCACCCACCCCGAGCAGCGCGAGCGGCTTCAGGACTCCCTCAAGGACGGTGACATTGGGCTCCTGGAGACGGGGCTCGAGGAACTCCTCCGCTTCGACGGTCCCGTCGAGCTCGCCACGTGGCGGTTCGCCACCGAGCCGTTGACGATCGGCGGGGAGGACATCGCCGCCGGCGACCCCGTCCTGGTCGTCCTCGCCGCCGCCGACCGCGACCCTGAGCGATTCGCTCAGCCGGACACGCTGGACCTCTCCCGCCGCGACAACCAACACCTCGGCTACGGCCATGGCATTCATTACTGTCTCGGCGCGCCCCTCGCCAGGCTCGAGGGCCAGGCCGCGCTCGCGACGCTCCTGCGCCGCCTCCCTGACCTGCGCCTTGCGGCAGAACCTGGTGATTTGAGGTGGCGCGGCGGGCTCATCATGCGCGGACTGCGCACGCTGCCCGTGGAGTTCACACCCGCACAGCAGAGCAAATAATCGGCGGATGAGAAGCCTTCAAAACGACGTTTAGATGACGGGTCGTCAGGGCTGTGACTTTCACGTGATCTCCGCTGCATCGACTTGTGACAAGCGTTCGACTGCCGCTACGTTCACCGACGACTCGGCATCCCGTGCCGCAGTCGTCGCTCCAGTCACGCGAAAGGCAACCGCATGCTCTCCGGCAATGGTCGTCACCGACGCCCCCGCCAGGCCCCGGCCCTGATCGTCGCGGCAGGAGTCGCAGGATCGGCCATCGCCATCCCGCTGCTCGGCGCCACCAGCGCGAGCGCGGCGGACACCGCCACGTGGGACAAGCTCGCGGAGTGCGAGAGCGGCGCATCCTGGAGCGCGGACGCGGGCAACGGCTACTACGGAGGGCTCCAGCTCTCCCAGCAGACCTGGGAGGACTACGGCGGCCTCGACTTCGCGCCGAGCGCCGACCAGGCCAGCCGCTCGCAGCAGATAGCCGTCGCCGAGAAGGTCCTCGACGACCAGGGGCCCGAGGCCTGGCCGAGCTGCGCGCCGATCGCCGGCCTCACCCAGGACGGCGCGGCCGCCGACGTCGACCCGGGTGCCCCGATCACGACGATCCCCTCTGACCCCTCGGACCCCTCCGGCTCCGCGGACTCCTCTGACGGGTCGTCGGAATCGCCGGAGTCGTCGAAGCCGTCGAAGCCTTCGGACACGAAGGACTCCGGCGATTCGTCCGAGCCGAGTACGTCACCGAGCGGGTCGGCCGACTCCTCGGACAGCGCCGAGCCGTCCGAGAAGCCCGCCGCGGACGACGAATCGCGAGACAAGAATCACGACGAAGAGGGCAAGGCGGATAACTCGCCCGAGTCGGGACACACGGACAAGTCCGGCCCGGACGATGAGACTTCGCCCGCCCCCACCCCGTCCGCCGGTGAGGGCGAAGGCCGCCACCGCGGCGACAGCGGGGACGACAAGCCGTCCGCCGATGCCCCCCGCGAAGGTTCGGGCCGGCACGCCTCCCGTGGCGACGAGCGCAAGAAGGACGGCTCCGAGGGGACGTACACGGTCCGCTCCGGAGACAACCTCTGGACCATCGCCGACGAGCACGACGTGCAGGGCGGGTGGGCCGGTCTGTACGCCGAGAACGAGCAGTCGGTCGGCTCCGACCCGGATCTCATCCTGCCCGGTCAGAGCCTCGATTTGGGCGAAAAGTAGGGGTAGTTGGCGAGTCGCTTTGCGCTCGATGTACCAATTGGCGCAAGTGAGACATGGGTCTCAGAAGCCCTGATCGTCTTTGAAATTCCGGCGATCGCATGACTACGGTCGTGACCGCTCGCCACAGCGGGCCCCGCCGGTCGGTACGCCGAGTCCTGCCAACGGCCGTTCGGGAACAGTCGTCGCGTAAGCGCCGTAGGCAGGAGCGGGGGACCCAAGGTTTGCGCCGGGCCCGGCCGTTCAGCATCGCGAGAGCGAGGCGGACGAACGGACAGGAACGGCTAGGGGTTAAGTCGCGCTCATGAAGCGCGGCCGGGCAACTTCACTGGCCCGAACCCGACAGCTCACCTCGCAGGCGTCGGTGAGGGGATCACTCATGCTGTTTTCCAGCAAGGGCAAGCACCGCCGCGCGTCCAAGGCCACTCGCGTCGCCACGCTCGCCGGTGTCACCGGCGTCGCCGTCGCAGCCCCGCTGATGGCGGCCGGCTCGGCCTCCGCCGCGACCAACTCCGAGTGGGACGCCGTCGCCCAGTGCGAGTCCGGCGGCAACTGGTCCATCAACACCGGCAACGGCTACACGGGCGGCCTGCAGTTCTCGTCGTCCACCTGGTCCGCGTACGGCGGCACGAAGTACGCGCCCACCGCCGACAAGGCCTCCAAGGCCCAGCAGATCGAGATCGGCGAGAAGGTCCTCGCGGGCCAGGGCAAGGGTGCCTGGCCGAGCTGCGGCGTCGGCCTCTCCAGCGCCTCCAACGAGGGTGGCGGTGCGCAGGAGAGCGCCTCGCAGCAGACCCAGGAGCAGCCCAAGAGCCAGCCCACGCCGCAGACCGAGCAGCCGCAGCAGGCCGCTCCCAAGGCCGAGGCCCCGAAGACCGAGTCCAAGAAGACCGTCGAGACCCCGACCGGCGAGACGGTCAAGAAGGGCGACGGCGAGTACAAGGTCAAGAAGGGTGACACCCTCTCCAAGATCGCCAAGGCGGAGGACGTCAAGGGCGGCTGGCACAAGGTGTACAAGCTCAACGGCGACATCATCGAGAACGCCGACATGATCTTCCCGGGCCAGCAGCTGCACCTCAGCTAGGTCTGGCGGGGCGCCTCGCTGGTCTTATTTCCTGCGGGCGCTCGTGGCTTGTCGCGCAGTTCCCCGCGCCCCTCAAGGGGCGCCCCCGTTCCCACGGGTCCACCCCGCCCCGGTGCGCGTATCCCCCGTACGCACCGGGGCGGGGTATGTTTGTTCCGTTCGTAAACATTTCGCTCTCGGTTTGTCCACAGGACGGTCGGTCGGCTGGCTGTTGTCCGGGAGCCGGTTAGGCTCGTGTCCGCGAGGCCAACGCCTCGCGTACCCGCGTCACATCCCAGAAGGAGATGCTCGTGCCGTCCATCGACGTCGTCGTAGCCCGGGAAATCCTGGACTCCCGAGGCAACCCCACGGTCGAGGTCGAGGTCGGCCTCGACGACGGCAGCACGGGTCGTGCCGCCGTTCCGTCCGGTGCGTCCACCGGTGCTTTCGAGGCCATCGAACTCCGTGACGGTGACCCCAACCGTTACCAGGGCAAGGGCGTCGAGAAGGCCGTCCTCGCCGTCATCGAGCAGATCGGCCCGGAGCTCGTCGGGTACGACGCCACCGAGCAGCGCCTGATCGACCAGGCGATGTTCGACCTCGACGCCACCGACAACAAGGGCTCGCTCGGCGCCAACGCCATCCTCGGCGTCTCGCTCGCCGTCGCGCACGCCGCGTCGGAGGCCTCCGACCTGCCGCTCTTCCGCTACCTCGGCGGCCCGAACGCGCACCTGCTGCCCGTCCCGATGATGAACATCCTGAACGGCGGGTCGCACGCCGACTCGAACGTCGACATCCAGGAGTTCATGATCGCGCCGATCGGCGCCGAGTCGTTCTCCGAGGCCCTGCGCTGGGGCACCGAGGTCTACCACACGCTGAAGAAGGTCCTGAAGGACAAGGGACTTTCGACCGGTCTCGGCGACGAGGGCGGCTTCGCCCCGAACCTCGACTCGAACCGCGCCGCGCTCGACCTCATCCTCGAGGCCATCAAGCAGGCCGGTTACGTCCCCGGTGAGCAGATCGCGCTCGCGCTCGACGTCGCCGCGTCCGAGTTCTACAAGGACGGCTCGTACGCCTTCGAGGGCAAGTCCCGCTCGGCCGCCGAGATGACCGAGTACTACGAGGAGCTCGTCTCCTCGTACCCCCTCGTCTCCATCGAGGACCCGCTGTTCGAGGACGACTGGGCCGGCTGGAACGACATCACCGAGAAGCTCGGCGACAAGGTGCAGCTCGTCGGCGACGACCTGTTCGTCACCAACCCCGAGCGCCTGGCCCGTGGCATCGAGGAGAAGTCGGCCAACGCCCTCCTGGTGAAGGTCAACCAGATCGGCTCGCTGACCGAGACGCTCGACGCCGTCGAGATGGCCCAGCGCAGCGGCTTCAAGTGCATGATGTCGCACCGCTCCGGCGAGACCGAGGACGTCACCATCGCCGACCTCGCCGTCGCCACCAACTGCGGCCAGATCAAGACCGGCGCCCCGGCCCGCTCCGAGCGCGTCGCCAAGTACAACCAGCTCCTGCGCATCGAGGAGATCCTGGACGACGCGGCGGTCTACGCCGGCCGTTCGGCGTTCCCCCGCTTCAAGGGCTGAGCTCAGCTGCCCTGAGTAGTTACCTACGTCCCCGTACTCGGTCCCGTACCGTGTGCGGGGACGTACGTACGTATCGGGGAGGCGGCACACATGGCCGTGAAGGACCGCGACCGGTTCTCCACCGCGACCAGACTGCGGCTGCTCGGCGAGCAGACCGCGGAGCGTGTCTACCGCTCGCAGACCAAGCGCCAGGCGCGCCGCTCCCGCCTCACGGGACGCGCCGCGCTCCTGGCGCTCGTGCTCTGCTCGCTGGTCGTCGCGCTCGCCTACCCGATAAGGCAGTACGTCTCCCAGCGCGCGGAGATCGCCGACCAGCGCAAGGAGCAGGCCGAGCGCCGCGGACACGTCGAGAAGCTGCGGGACGAGAAGGCCCGCTGGCGGGACGACGCGTACGCGGAGCAGCGCATCCGGGACCGGCTGCACTACGTGATGCCGGGCGAGACCGGCTTCACCGTGATCGACCCCGAGGCGGCGAAGAAGCAGCGCACCGACCAGGGGGCCGCCGCCAGGCCCTGGTACTCGAACGTCTGGGACGGCGTCGACAAGGCGGACCGCCCGGCCGACGGCTGACCGCGGCTGACGCAGCCACACCCCCCATTCCTCCGTACAACCTCTCGCAGAGAACCGATCGAAAGACAGGCATGGAAACGCCCCCGCCGACCACCCCGCGCACCGAGCCCACCGACGCCGACGTCGAGGCCTTCAAGCAGCAGCTCGGCCGTCCGCCGCGCGGCCTGCGGGCCATCGCCCACCGCTGCCCGTGCGGGCAGCCGGACGTCGTCGAGACGGCGCCGCGCCTGCCGGACGGTACGCCGTTCCCGACGACGTACTACCTGACGTGCCCGAGGGCCGCGTCCGCGATCGGCACCCTTGAGGCCAACGGCGTCATGAAGGAGATGTCGGAGCGCCTGAAGACGGACCCCGAGCTGGCGGCCGCCTACCGCGCGGCGCACGAGGACTACATCGCGCGCCGTGACGCCATCGAGGTCCTTGAGGGCTTCCCCAGCGCGGGCGGCATGCCGGACCGCGTGAAGTGCCTGCACGTCCTGGTCGGCCACTCCCTGGCCGCGGGCCCCGGCGTGAACCCCCTGGGCGACGAGGCGATCGCGATGCTGCCGGAGTGGTGGCGCAAGGGGGCGTGCGTGTCCCTTGCGGAGGGTGAGCCCGCGGGGGAGAGCGCATGACCCGCGTCGCCGCGATCGACTGCGGTACGAACTCCATCCGCCTCCTGGTGGCGGACGCCGACCCGCTGACCGGCGAACTGGTCGACCTGGACCGCCGGATGACGATCGTGCGCCTGGGCCAGGGCGTGGACAAGACGGGCCGGCTGGCCCCGGAGGCCCTGGAACGGACCTTCGCCGCGTGCCGCGAGTACGCCGAGGTCATCAAGTCGCACGGCGCCGAACGCGTCCGCTTCGTGGCGACCTCCGCCTCCCGCGACGCCGAGAACCGCGACGACTTCGTCCGCGGCGTCCTGGACATCCTCGGCGTCGAGCCGGAGGTCATCAGCGGTGACCAGGAGGCCGAGTTCTCCTTCACGGGCGCGACGAAGGAACTGACGGGCAGCGACCACCTCGCCAAGCCCTACCTCGTCGTCGACATCGGCGGTGGCTCCACGGAGTTCGTGGTCGGCGACGACCACGTCCGCGCCGCCCGCTCCGTCGACGTCGGCTGCGTACGCCTGACGGAGCGGCACATCCGCACCGACCCGCCCGCGCCCGCCGAACTGGCCGCCGTCCGCGCCGACATCACGGCCGCGCTCGACCTGGCCGAGGAGACGGTGCCGATCCGCGAGGCGCGCACCCTGGTCGGCCTCGCGGGCTCGGTGACGACGGTGTCCGCGATCGCGCTCGGCCTCGACGAGTACGACTCCGCGGCGATCCACCACTCCCGTGTCTCCTACGAGCAGGTGAGTGAGATCGTCGGCCGGCTGGCCGGGGCCACGCACGACGAGCGTGCCGCGATCCCGGTGATGCATCCGGGGCGCGTGGACGTCATCGTCCCGGGCGCTCTCGTACTCCTGTCGATCATGGAAAGGACCGGCGCGAGGGAGGTCGTCGTCAGCGAACACGACATCCTCGACGGCATCGGATGGTCCATCGCCTGACCGCGCCGCACGAAGTTCGTGAAGTTCTTCACAAGGAAATCGGCTCGGTTGGACGATGTTCGGGGGTTCCTGGCCCCCGAAAGTGCCCCCAAAGAGGCTCAGGACCCGCGACACCGAAGGTTCGGGGGTGGGTCCTGAGGGTGGGGCGGCTCAGTGGTCCAGTGCGCCGGAGGGGCCAGAGCGGCAGCTCACAAGGGGTGCACAACGTCCCGGGTCATCGCGTGGTTCCCCTGGGGCTCTATGGCCTGCGTCACGTGGGCGGCGAACTATAGCAGAGGGTCCCCCCATGCTTGTGAAGGGGCGCACGAGCGACCCCTGCCGGGCAGGTGGATACTCGATGGCATGAGCACCACGGAGCGTCCCAGGATCCTCGTAGTAGGCGGTGGGTACGTAGGCCTGTACGCAGCTCGGCGCATTCTCAAGAAGATGCGCTACGGAGAGGCGACCGTCACGGTCGTCGACCCCCGGTCGTACATGACCTACCAGCCCTTCCTCCCCGAAGCCGCCGCCGGCAGCATTTCGCCTCGGCACGTCGTCGTCCCGCTGCGACGCGTGCTGCCCAAGGCGGAAGTTCTGACCGGCCGGGTCACCACCATCGACCAGGACCGCAAGGTCGCCACGATCGCCCCCCTCGTGGGCGAGGCGTACGAGCTGCCTTTCGACTACCTGGTCATCGCGATGGGCGCGGTCTCCCGCACCTTCCCGATCCCCGGCCTCGCCGAGCAGGGCATCGGCATGAAGGGCATCGAGGAGGCCATCGGCCTGCGCAACCACGTCCTCGAGCAGCTGGACAAGGCTGACTCCACGACGGACGAGGACGTCCGCCGCAAGGCGCTGACCTTCGTCTTCGTCGGCGGTGGCTTCGCGGGTGCGGAGACCATCGGTGAGGTCGAGGACATGGCCCGCGACGCGGCCAAGTACTACACCAACGTGAAGCGCGAGGACATGCGCTTCGTGCTCGTCGACGTCGCGGACAAGATCCTTCCCGAGGTCGGCCCGAAGCTCGGCCAGTACGGCAAGGAGCACCTCGAGGGCCGCGGTGTCGAGGTCTACCTCAAGACCGGCATGGACTCCTGCGTGGACGGCCACGTGGTGCTCAACAACGGCCTCGAGGTCGACTCAAGCACCATCGTGTGGACGGCCGGCGTCAAGCCGAACCCGGCGCTCGCCCGCTTCGGTCTGCCGCTCGGCCCCCGTGGCCACGTGGACACCCAGACGTCCCTCCAGGTCCAGGGCACCGACTACATCTGGGCCGCGGGCGACAACGCCCAGGTGCCGGACATGGCGGCCCGCAAGGCCGGCAACGAGAACGCCTGGTGCCCGCCGAACGCCCAGCACGCGCTGCGTCAGGCCAAGATCCTCGGCGACAACGTGATCTCCGGCATGCGGGGCTTCCCGCAGAAGGAGTACAGCCACGCCAACAAGGGTGCGGTCGCCGGTCTCGGCCTGCACAAGGGCGTCGCGATGATCGTCATGGGCAAGATGAAGATCAAGCTCAAGGGCCGTCTCGCCTGGTACATGCACCGCGCGTACCACGGCATGGCGATGCCGACGTTCAACCGCAAGATCCGCGTCTTCGCGGACTGGACCCTCGCGGTCTTCCTCAAGCGTGAGGTCGTCTCGCTGGGCGCCATGGAGACGCCGCGCGAGGAGTTCTACGAGGCCGCCAAGCCCGCGCCGAAGCCCGCGGTCAAGGCCGAGGCCCCGGCCGTCAAGGCCGAGGAGAAGGCCAAGGCCTCCTGACCTCCGGTCACTGAACTGCCCCGAAGGGGCCGCCCGCCATCCGTGGTGCGGGCGGCCCCTTCGGGTTTTTCCGTCCGCGCATACATGGTGCTTACACTTATTTTGCCGATCCGTGACGCCGCAACGGGACTGCGCAAGCGTCCGGTTGGTGTTTACGTGGTGTTGAGCTGTCCGGGATCCCCATCACGGAGGTGTGCACCATGCCAGACGCCGCACTGCGGCTGAAGAGCCTCGCCGAACAACTGCTGGGAGCGCCGCTCCCCGTACGCATTCGTGCCTGGGACGGTTCGGAGGCAGGCCCGCCGGGTGCCCCCACCCTCGTCGTGCGCAACCGCCGCGCCCTGCGCCGCCTGATGTGGAAGCCGGGCGAGCTGGGCCTCGCCCGTGCCTGGGTGGCCGGTGACCTGGACGTCGAGGGCGATCTGTACGCGGCGCTCGACGAACTCGCCGAGTTCATCTGGGAGCGCGACGCGGACGCCAAGAGCCTCCGGGAGTCCCTGCGCGACCCCGAGTTCCG
This sequence comes from Streptomyces sp. Je 1-332, assembly GCF_040730185.1. Classification (NCBI taxonomy): domain Bacteria; kingdom Bacillati; phylum Actinomycetota; class Actinomycetes; order Kitasatosporales; family Streptomycetaceae; genus Streptomyces; species Streptomyces sp. Je 1-332. The sequence goes on along the minus strand of NZ_CP160402.1, from coordinate 3,366,838 downwards.
TGTCGCGGCCCGCACTCTGATCGGCCTCGCCGCGCCGTTCCTGCCGCCGGCCCCGCCGCCGGAGGAGATGCGCAGGCGGCGCACCCTGCATCTGCACACCAAGGGCAGCGACCGGCAGGCCATCAGCCACCACTACGACGTGGGCAACGACTTCTACGAGCTGGTGCTCGGCCCCTCGATGGTCTACTCGTGCGCCTACTGGGAGTCGCCCGACGGCACCCTCGAGGACGCCCAGCGCGACAAGCTCGAACTGATTTCCCGCAAGCTCGCCCTGAAGCCCGGCATGCGGCTCCTGGACGTCGGCTGCGGCTGGGGCTCCATGGCGATTCACGCGGCTCGCGAGCACGGCGTCACCGTCGTCGGCGTCACGCTCTCCCAGGAGCAGGCCGCGTATGCCAGGAAGCGCATCGCGGAGGAGGGCCTGACCGACCGGGTCGAGATCCGCGTACAGGACTACCGCGACGTGCGCGACGGACCGTACGACGCCATCTCCTCCATCGGCATGGCCGAACACGTCGGCGCCGAGCGGTACTTGGAGTACGCGCAGGATCTGCACGCCCTCCTGAAGCCCGGCGGGCGGCTCCTCAACCACCAGATCGCGCGCCGCCCGCAGGCCGACGAGTCGGCGTACGAGGTCGACGACTTCATCGACGCCTACGTCTTTCCCGGCGGCGAGCTCGCCCCCGTGGGGTCCACCGTCGGGCAGCTGGAGCGCGCCGGGTTCGAGGTGCGTGACGTGGAGGCGATCCGCGAGCACTACGCCCTCACGCTGCGCCGCTGGGTGGCCAACCTGGAGGCCAACTGGAAGGAGGGCCAGCGGCTCACGTCGCCGGGCCGTGCCCGGATCTGGCGCCTCTACATGGCGGCGTCCGCGCTCGCCTTCGAGCGCAACAGCATCGGCGTCAACCAGGTCCTCGCGGTGAAGACCCCGGACACGGGCACCTCCGGGATGCCGCTGCGGGCCCGCGCCTGGCGGTAGGACGCGGACGAGTGGGGCCCCGGGCGGCGATCGCCCGGGGCCCCACTCGTTCACGTCCTACCGCCGGTGCTACTCGGCCTTGATCGCCATCAGCGGGTTCAGCTTGGCCGCGCTGCGGGCCGGCCACATCGCCGCGAGGACGCCGACCAGGCCCGCGATGCAGAGGAAGATCGCGATACGGCCGAGCGGGATCTCCATGGAGTACGTCTTCAGCGAGCCGGAGATGCTGTTGCCCGCGACCCAGCCCATGAAGAGGCCGAGGCCGATGCCGAGCAACGCGCCGAACAGGGAGATGATGACCGCTTCCAGGCGCACCATCTGCTTGACCTTCGCGCGGTCGAGGCCGATGGCCCGCAACATGCCGATCTCGTGCTTCCGCTCGAAGACCGACATGGCCAGGGTGTTGATGACGCCGAGGACAGCGATCAGGATGGCCATCGCCAGGAGGCCGTAGAGCATGTTCAGCATCATGTTGATCGCGCCCCCGATCTCGTTGCTGATCGCGTCCTTGTCCTGGATCTTCAGGGCGGGGTTGTCACCCAGGGCCTTGACGATGGAGTCCTCGGCCTTGGCGGATGTGCCGCCCTCCATCTTCACCAGGACCTGCTGGTCGGTGATCTTGGACATGTGCGCGTCGACCACGGCGAGCGGCGTGAACAGGCCGTCGATCATCTCGTTCTGCTCGTAGACGCCGGCGATCTTCAGCTTGACCGTCTTGTCGTCGTCGAACGTCACCGGGACGGTGTCCCCGGTCTTGAGCCCCTTCTTGTCCGCGGTCTCCCTGTCCAGGAGCGTGGAGTCGCCCTTCAGACCCGCGAGCGAGCCGCTGGTGAAGTCCAGGCTCGCCACCTTGCCGAAGTCCTTCTCGTCGACGCCGGTGACCTGGCCGTACGAGCCGTCGAGCTCGCCGTAGGTGGTGCGCAGCGGGCTGCTCGCCTCGACCTCGGGCAGCTTGTCCAGCTTCTCGCGAACCTCGGGGGTCAGCGGCTGGTAGTTCGCCATGGAGACGGTGTAGTCGGCCTTCAGGGAGTCGGCCGCCATCTTGTTGATGGCGCTGCTCATGGAGGTCGCGACCACCGTCATCGCCGTGATGAGGGTCAGGCCGATCATCAGGGCCGCGGCGGTGGATGCCGTGCGGCGCGGGTTGCGCACCGAGTTGAGCCGGGACAGCTTGCCCGGGACGCCGAAGGGCTTCAGGAGCGGGGCCGACGCGGCGATGAAGGGGCGCGACAGGAGCGGCGTGAGGACGATGACGCCGACGAGGATGGTCGCGGCGCCGCCGGACATCACGTAGTTGTCGTCCATGAACATCATGACCGTGCCGATGGCGACGATGATCGAGCCGATGGTGTTGCGGACGATCAGGCCACGGGTGGTCGGCGTCGCGTGGACGCTGTTCATCGCGGCGACCGGCGGGATCTTCGCGGCGCGGCGGCCCGGCAGCCAGGCGGCCAGCATGGTCACGACCACGCCGATGATCAGGGCGACCACGATCGTGAGCGGGGCGATGACGAGCGGTCCGTCGGGCAGCGAGGCGCCCGCGGAGTTCATCAGGGACTCCAGGCCCACGGCCACGCCGATGCCGAGCGCGAAGCCGGTCACGGCGGCCACCAGGCCCACCAGGAACGCCTCGATGAGCACGGAGCGCGTCACCTGACGGCGCGAGGCGCCGACGGCGCGCATCAGGGCCAGTTCCTTGGTGCGCTGGGCGACCAGCATGGTGAAGGTGTTGGCGATGATGAAGATGCCGACGAAGAGCGCGATGCCGGCGAAGATCAGCAGGACCTGGCTCATCGAGCTGGTCTGCCGCTCGATCATCTCGTCCTGGTCGGACTTGAGCTCGGCGCCGGTCAGGGCCTTGGAGTCCTTCGGCAGGATCTTGTCGATCGAGCTCTTGAGCGCGGTCTCGGAGGTGCCCGCTGCGGCCTTCACGTCGATCTCGTCGTACTCGGTCTTGCCGAGGACCTTCAGCGCGGTGTCGTTGTCGAACACCACCAGGCTGCCGCCCGCGAGGACGCTGCCGTCCTCGGTGTCGAAGACGCCGCTGACCTTCGCCGTGTGCACGGGTCCGTCGGTGGAGTAGCGGACGGTGTCGCCGACCTTGTAGCCGGTGCGCTCGGCGGTGCGGGAGTCGAGGGCGATGTCACCGGCGGACTTCGGGGCGGCGCCCTTGGCGAAGTCGTAGCGCGGGTCCTTGCCGTCCTTGCCCGGGAAGTAGTTGGCACCGGAGGTGCCCCACTCGCCGCCCACCAGCTTGCCGTCCTTGTCGGCGAGCGCGGTGAAACCGGTGACGCCGGCGATCGCGGAGTCGGCTCCGGGCAGGCCGTCCGCCTTCTTGAGCAGGGAGTCGGTCAGGCGCGGCTTCTGCTTGGCCTCGTCGTCCTCGCCGCCCCACTGCTGGATGGCGACGGAGACGTGGTCGAAGCTCTTGGCCGACTTGTTCTTGTAGGCGTTGCCGAAGGTGTCGGTGAAGACCAGGGTGCCGGAGACGAAGGCGACGCCGAGCATGACGGCGAGCACGGTCATCAACAGCCTGGCCTTGTGCGCGAGCACGTTGCGCAGGGCGGTACGGAACATGGGTGTGTGTCCTGGTGGGGGAGAGAGGGAGGGCCCTGAAGGGGCGCGGGGAACTGCGCGACCAGCCACGGCGTGCCCGCAGGTGAGTACCTGCCGACGCCGCTCGGAGCGCTAGCTGGTCCGGCCCTTCGCGTCGAAGTGCTTCATGCGGTCGAGGACCCCGTCCGCCGTCGGCCCGTGCATCTCGTCGACGATCCGCCCGTCGGCGAGGAAGATCACACGGTCCGCGTACGAGGCGGCCGCCGGGTCGTGGGTGACCATCACGACGGTCTGGCCCAGTTCGCGTACGGAGTTGCGCAGGAACCCGAGGACCTCGGCGCCCGAGCGCGAGTCCAGGTTTCCGGTCGGCTCGTCGCCGAAGATGATGTCGGGCTGCGAGGCCAGCGCGCGGGCCACGGCGACGCGCTGCTGCTGGCCGCCGGAGAGCTCCGTGGGCCGGTGCTTGAGCCGTTCCGCCAGGCCGACCATGGAGATGACCTGCTCCAGCCACTGCTTGTCGGGCTTGCGGCCCGCGATGTCCATCGGCAGCGTGATGTTCTCCAGGGCCGTCAGCGTCGGCAGGAGGTTGAAGGCCTGGAAGATGAAGCCGATCTTGTCCCGGCGGAGCTTGGTGAGCTGCTTGTCCTTGAGGGTGGAGAGCTCGGTCTCGCCGATCCGCACGGAGCCGCCGCTGAAGCTGTCGAGCCCCGCGACACAGTGCATCAGGGTCGACTTGCCGGAGCCCGACGGGCCCATGATCGCGGTGAACTCGCCCTGCCGGAAGTCGACGGAGACATGGTCCAGGGCGACCACCTGGGTCTCGCCCTGTCCGTACACCTTGGAGAGGTCCGTGGCGCGTGCGGCCACCGCGGTGCTGCGGGCGGCGAAGGGGGTGGTGGTCACGGGGCGGTGCTCCTGTCGGGACGACGAGTGGGGACGTACTCCATCGTGCGGGCAGATCCGCGCCATGTAGTCAGCCGCTGTTCCGGTTCCGGGGGCCCTCTCCAGTCGGACTCGAGTCGGCCCGTGTCATACCTGGGGATGACCCCGGCCCCTGAGGCGGGTACCACTCGCCGGTGACTCGCGGGCTGGGCGGAGACGGTGAAATTCCGTCATTCCGTCACGGAGGCCGCACAGCGGTGGAAGGGCCTGCGGCATGTACCGATGGGCCGTACCGGTGGCTGATGCACCCTCAGACGTCAATAAAATAAGACAACATCGGGCTGTTGTTCCGCTGTTCGGGGGACGCCTCCCGATAGGGTCGAATCACTTGATGCGGAGCCCATGGCCTGCCCGGATGGTGGAATGCAGACACGGCGAGCTTAAACCTCGCTGCCCCTAGCGGGCGTGCCGGTTCAAGTCCGGCTCCGGGCACCTCCGCTAAGCAGTCGGCGGGTACTTCCGCCAAGGCATCAGCGCGCCGTTGAAGCGCGCCGCCGTGTGCAGGTCCGCCTCGATCGCCGCCGCCGTCTCGCGCAGCGCGGGAAGCAGCGCCCCGACGGTCTCGTCCAGCGGGGCGGTGCCCGCGTGCTGGGCCACGTTCAACGCGGCGACCACACGCCCCTGCGCGTCCTCGATCGGTACGGCGACCGAGCGCAGGCCCTCCTCCAGTTCCTCGTCCGCGGTGGCGTAGCCGTCGGCGGCGGCCCGCTCCAGGAGGCGGTGCAGGTCCGCCGGGTCCGTGACGGTGCGCCGGGTGAGGGGGCGCGGCGGGGCGGCCTTCAGGAGGCGCGCGCGGTCCTCCCGCGGGAGTCCGGCGACGAGGACCCGGCCCATGGCGGTGGGGTAGGCGGGGAAGCGCGTGCCGAGCGTGATGTGGACGCTCATGACGCGGACCGTCGCGGCCCGCGCCACGTAGAGGATGTCCGTGCCGTCGAGCACCGTCACCGACGCCGACTGGTGGACCCGGCCCGTCAGTTGGCGCAGGTGCGGCTCCGCGATGTCCGCGAAGCCGAGGCGGGAAAGACGCGCGTAGCCGAGCTCCAGGACGCGGGGGAGCGGGCGGTGGAGGCGGCCGTCGTGCGCCGCGTACCCCTCCAGCTCCAGGGTGTGCAGACAGCGGCGTGCGGTGGCGCGTGGCAGGCCGGTGGCGGCGGCGATCGCGGTGAGCGGCAGGCCCTCGCCGTGGGCCCGGCCGAGGGCGCGCAGGACGTCGAGGCCGCGGGCGAGCGACTGGAGGAAGCCGGGTCCGAGTTCCGCCTTCGCTTCGGCCGCGTCCAGCGGCTGACCAGACGTCAACTCGCTGTCTTCGTACGGCGATGCGGCGGGCGGAAGGCACTCCAGGTACGCGGCTTCAGCGCGCAGCCGTGGCAGCACGAGCTCCGCGAGGCCGCGCGCCGTGTGCCTGCTGGTGTGGCTCACCGCGGACAGGGCGTACCGCGCGCGGCCCTTCGCGTCGCGCACCGGGACCGCCGTCGCGATCAGGCCCGGCTCGATCAGCTGGTCGTCGATCGCCCAGCCCGTCGCGCGCGAGCGCTCCACACGGTCCGCGAGGTCCGGGGGCGGGGGCGTGGACGCGGGGCCGGGCGGCAGCGCGGGGAAGGCGTGACCCCCGGGATCGGCGGCCACGCGTGCCCGCCACGCCGCCCACGCCGCCTCGTCCCACTCGGCGGCGAACAGCGCGCCCGGCGCGCACCGCTCGGCGGGGAGCAGATCGCCGATGTGGAAGGCCACCGACATCGCGCGGCGCCGCGCTGCCTGCGTGACGAAGCGGACGCCGTCGCCGTCCGGCACCGCGAGGGACACCGACTCGTCGAGGTCGTCCGCGAGCCGTGCGGTGCGTGCCGCGACCTCGCCGCTCAGCCCGCTCGTCGCGAGGTAGGCGTTGCCGAGCTCCATCAGGCGGGGCGTGAGGTGGAGTTCCTGGCCGTGCTCGCGTACGTGGCCGAGGCGGACCAGGGTCGCCACCACCCGGTCCACCGTCGAGCGGGCCAGGCCGGTCGCGCGCACGAGGTCGCCCGCCCTGACCTGTTCGCCGACCGCGAGGGCGCGAAGCACCGCGAGACCGCGCTGAAGGGGGCGTACGGACTCTTCCGGCATGGCGCCGCTCCTCGCGCGGTGGGACACGGGTCGAAAACGGATGCCCCGCAAACCGTTGACAGCCGCTGGGTCCGGTCGGAGACTCCCGTCAGCACATTATGAACGAAAGTTCACCAGGCGAACAAGCCGGGGGACGGACGCACAAGTGGAGGGGTCGGCCGATGCGCACCACTGTCGGAATCATCGGAGCCGGACCGGCGGGCCTGCTCCTCGCCCGCCTGCTGCACAACGCGGGCATCGATTCCGTCGTCCTGGAGACCCGCGACCGCGCCTACGTCGAGCAGCGCCAGCGCGCCGGAATCCTGGAACAGGGCACCGTCGACGTCCTGCGCGAGGCGGGCGCCGCAGCCCGCATGGACCGCGAGGGCATCCCGCACGACGGCATCGAGCTGCGCTTCGACCGCCGCAGGCACCGCGTCGACTTCCCCGCGCTGACCGGCGGCCGGTCCGTGATGGTCTACGCCCAGACCGAGGTCTGCAAGGACCTCATAGCCCTCCAGCTCGCCGCGGGCGGCCCGCTGCTGTTCGAGGCGGAGGCGCTCGCCGTGGAGGGCGCCGAGACCGAGACCCCGCGCGTCCGCTTCCGCCACCAGGGCCGCGAGGACGTCCTGGAATGTGACTACGTGGTGGGCTGCGACGGCTCCTGGGGCGTGGCCCGCAAGGCCGTGCCCGCCGACATCTCCCGGGTCTTCGAGCGGACGTACCCCTTCGGCTGGCTCGGCATCCTCGCCGACGTGCCGCCCTCGCACGACGAACTGGTCTACGCCCGCCACGACCGCGGCTTCGCGCTGCTCTCCATGAGGTCGCCGACCGTCACGCGCGCGTACCTCCAGGTCCCGGCGGGCACGGACGCCGCCGACTGGGGCGACGAGGAGATCTGGGACGAGCTGGACCGCCGCCTGGAGACGGACGATCCGCAGTGGACCCTGAAGCGCGGGCCCATCATCTCCAAGTCCGTCACCCCCATGCGCAGCCACGTCCACGAGCCCATGCGGCACGGACGCGTCTTCCTCGCCGGGGACGCCGCCCACATCGTCCCGCCCACCGGAGCCAAGGGCCTCAACCTCGCCGTCGGCGACGTCGTCACCTTCGCCCGCGCGCTCGTGGAACTCCGCGACACCGGCTCCGACGCGCGCCTGGAGGCGTACTCCGCGACCTGCCTGCGCCGCGTCTGGCAGGCCGAACGCTTCTCGTACGCGATGACCACGATGCTGCACCGCGCCCCCGAGGCCACGCCCTTCGATGACCGCGTCCAGCTCGCTCAGCTGGACCGCATCACCACGGCTCGCTCGGCGGAGACCGACCTCGCCGAGAGCTACACGGGCTTCCCGCTCGCCTGAGCCCGACACGAAAACCCCCGTCCCCACCAGGTCCCACAAAGAAGTGAGAGCCCCGTGACCGCTCCCCAAGGCGCCGCGCCCCAGCGGACCTTCAGATCCGTCGCCCCCGTCATAGCCCTGTGCTGGCTCGTCGTCTTCTTCGACGGCATGGACGTCAACATCTACGGCGCCGTGATGCCGCACCTCATCGACGACAAGGACTTCGGCTTCACCACGTCGACCGCCGGCACCATCGGCTCCTGGACCACCTTCGGCATGCTGATCGGCGCCCTCGGCTGCGGCACGCTCACCGACTGGATCGGCCGCAAGCCGATGGTCACGGGCAGCGTCGCGCTGTTCTCCCTGGGCTCCGCGGTCTGCGCCCTCGCGCCCACCGCCGCCGTCTTCGGAGGCGGCCGTTTCATCGCCGGGCTCGGCCTCGGCGGTCTGATGCCGATCAGCCTCGCGATCGTCGCCGAGTTCGCGCCCCCGCGCAGGGCCGCTCTCGCCACCGGCCTGATGATGACCTCGTACCACGCGGGCGGCATGGCGGCCACGGGCCTCGGGCTGTGGCTCGGGCCCGACCACGGCTGGCGCGTCGTCTTCTGGGCGGGCGTCATCCCCGCCGCCGTCGCCATCCCCCTCGTACTGAAGTGGCTGCCCGAGTCGCCCGGCGTGCTGCTCGCCAAGGGCCGCACCAGCGAGGCAGAGGCCGTCGCCGCCCGGTACCTGCTGCCGTCCCCGACGCTCGCCGAAGCCCCCGAGGCGGGTGCCAAGGGACGCTTCGCCGCCGTCGCCTCGCTCTTCGGCCCCGGCCAGCGGTTCGCCACCCCGCTCCTGTGGCTCGCGTCCTTCGCCGGTCTGCTCCTGGTCTACGGGGTCTCGACCTGGCTCCCCGAGCTGATGCGCGCCTCCGGCTACTCCCTCTCCTCCTCCGTCACCTTCCTCATGGTGATCAACGCGGGCGGCATCGTCGGCATGCTCGTCGCGGGGCGGATGGCGGACAAGTTCGGCGCCGTGCGGATCTCCGCGATCTGGTTCCTGCTCACCGCCTGCGGCGCCTTCCTGCTCAAGGCGGAGCTGCCGCTCGGCGTCGCGTACGCCATCGTCTTCGTCACCGGCATCTGGCTCTTCTCGGCGCAGGTGATGGTCTACGCCTCCGCCCCGTCCGTCTACACGCCCGCCCAGCGCGCCACCGGGCTCGGCTGGATCACCGGCGTCGGGCGTACGGGTGCGGTCGTCGGACCGTGGCTGGGAGGCGCCGTCGTCTCCGGCGGAAACGCGTCCCTCGGCTTCACCACGTTCGCCGTCGCCGCGGTGCTCGGAGCCGTCGCGATCTCGCTGGTGCCACTCGTCCGGCGCAACCGCCACACCCCGGCCGACGAGGGAGTATCGCCCGCCTCACCGGGAACAGAGAGCACTGGGCGAGACGTTCTTGGTCACAAGGAGGGAAAGATCCTCCCCAAGCACTAGGGTCTTCCTTTTGCCTACGCATTACTCTTGACCCAAAGCCACGCTCGGTGGCCATGGAGGAGTGAAATGAGGAGCAGCAACCCGGTCTTCTCGCGACGGGGGTTCAGCCGCGACAACGGCTACGCGGGCTTCGGCACGCAGCCGCAGGCCGGGGGACCCGCCGTCGGGACGCAGACCCAGCAGGGCAACCCGTACGCGGGTGCCGGCCAGCAGGCGCCCACCAATCCGTACGCGACGAACCCGTACGCCCAGCAGGACCTGCAGCACGGCGCCCCCCAGGCGCCCGTAACCACCGCAGGACGCATGACGATGGACGACGTCGTCATGCGTACGGCCACCACGCTCGGCACGCTGCTGGTCACGGCCGCGCTCGCCTGGGCGCTGCTGCCCGTGGACGACGCCAATCTGCCCAAGTCGTACGGCATCGCCATCGGCGCGGGCCTCATCGCGATGCTCCTCGGCCTGGTGCAGGCCTTCAAGCGCAAGGCATCGCCCGCGCTGATCCTGACGTACGCCGCCCTGGAAGGTGTCTTCCTCGGCGTCGTCTCCAGCGTCGTCGACAACCGCATCGCGGACGGCGCGGCCATGCAGGCCGTGCTCGGCACGATGGCCGTCTTCGTCGGTGTCCTCGTCGCCTACAAGGCCGGCTGGATCCGCGTCAACCGTCGCTTCTACGGCTTCGTGATGGCCGCGGCGATGGGCTTCCTGCTGCTGACCGCCGTGAACCTGCTGTTCGCGGTCATCGGCGGCGGTGACGGCCTCGGCTTCCGCAGCGGCGGCCTCGGCATCGTCTTCGGCATCGTCGGCATCCTGCTCGGCGCGTGCTTCCTCGCCCTGGACTTCAAGCAGGTCGAGGACGGCATCGCGTACGGCGCTCCGAAGGAAGAGGCCTGGCTCGCGGCGTTCGGTCTGACGATGACGCTCGTCTGGATCTACCTCGAGTTCCTGCGTCTGATCGCCATCCTGCAGGGCAACGACTGACGCGCCTGAACCGGCGAAGGGCCCCGCGGAACAAACGTTCCGCGGGGCCCTTCGCCGTTGTGTGAGGTCGTGCGTGAGGTCGTGCGTGAGGTGGTGAGTGAGGCGGACATGGGGAGTCAGAGCAGCTTGCGCGCGGCCCGCCGCAAGTCGTACTCGTGAATGATGGCCTTGGCGTGCCCGTAAGCCAGGTTGTGCTCCGCGCGGAGCCAGCTGACCTTCTCCTCGAAGCGGAAGAGAGAAGGGCCTTCGTCCACGGCGCGGATCCAGTCGGAGATCTCACGACCGGTGCAGTGGGGGATTCGGGCGATCAGGTTGCGGTGGGTCTCCTCGGAGAAGACTTGGGACATCGGCGCCTCCGGACGCGTCGCGATGTGTTCCGGCCTTCACGCCACCGTGCCTGAGCGTTGGGGCGTTGGCAACAGTCCCGCCCGGGCGCATAAGGTCGCCGGGTGCTTGATACGACGCCTTTGACGGCCGCAGTGGACCAGTTCGCCGACCGGTTGCGGGCCGCCCCGCAGAGCCGCTTGCAGCGGGGGGCGGCGGCCGAGGCGCTCGCTCTGGCCAGGGAACTGGCGGCGTGGGCGCAGCGGATCGAGGATCCGGACGAGGAGCCGCGAGAGATGCCGGACGCGGGGATGTTCGCGGCGGCCGACCAGATCACGGTCGCGGGGCGGGATCTGGCCCTTGTGCTGGCGGATTCCGGCCAGCTCGCGGAGGCGCTGATCCTCGTGGAGAAGGCGCAGAAGCGCGCCGGGGTGTGACCCCGACCCCGGCGGACCGCCGGGGTCGCTTCGGTCAGACGGAGGCGATGACGCGGTCCGCCAGGATGTAGACGTTCTCGGCGCCGCACTCGAAGGTCAGCGCGTAGGCACCGGAGACTCCGGAGCCGCCGAGCAGGACCGGGGTGTGGCCGTCGGCGAGGGCGTCGGCCAGCAGCTCCGCGGTCTCGCGGTGGCCCGGCGTCATGCAGAGCGTGGTGCCGTCCGCGAAGACGTAGACGTCCAGTGTGCCGAGCGGGCCGGGACGGACGTCGGAGAGGGCGGTGCGGGCGTCGGCCAGTTCCTCAAGACAGGCGACCGTGCGCTCGTGGTCGCCGTTGACGGGCGACTGCACCGGGACGAAGTCCGGGTGCGAGGGGTGCCGGCGGCGGGCCGCGGCCAGCTCCGGGGAGTCGGCGGCGAACTCGTCGACCGGGTCGCCGTACGGCTCGATGACCGGCTCCAGGCTGTCCGCCTCCAGGCCCGCGAAATCCGCCTGGCGCGGCAGGAACAGCTCGTCGGCCATGTCCGAGAGGCCGGGCAGGCCGCTGAGCAGGGAGGGCGCGTCCGAGGCGTCGCGGGCTTCCTGGGCGGCCCAGAAGGCCCGCGCCTCGGCCAGCTCGCGCTCCCGTTCCTCGGCGAGGGCCTCGGCTACAGCCGTGCGTATCTCGTCGGTGTCCGGAGTGGTGCGGGCGGCGGGCACGGTGGCATGCGCGGTGGCCGGCCGGCTCTGGGCCAGCTCGGTGCGCAGCGTCGTGATCTGCTTCCGAAGCCCGTGCACGGCGTGCAGGGCGGCGGCACCCACGGCCGTGGCAGCGGCCGTGGAGAGCAGCAAGGCAAGAGGCATGGCGCTCACTGACGTACTCCCGGTTTCAAGTCGACCCCCGACTTCCTACATCAGCTTGAAGCCTGCACGATCCACCTGTCAGTGCATTACGTCACGAATTGGACAGGTCTTTCGGCCCGGAGTTTATCCACGGATGTGCTCTGACCTGGGCATATGCATCTCCCCCAGGAGATAGGTCACATCCTGGGGGAGATTGAGTCACGAATCAATGGAGATGCGGGGGATCCGTGGGGGCTCCGCAGATGTCAACGGGTGCCCGAGGGTCAGCTGAGACGCTCGATGACCATGGCCATGCCCTGACCGCCGCCGACGCACATCGTCTCCAGGCCGAACTGCTTGTCGTGGAACTGGAGGCTGTTGATGAGGGTGCCGGTGATGCGGGCGCCGGTCATGCCGAAGGGGTGGCCCACCGCGATGGCGCCGCCGTTCACGTTCAGCTTGTCGAGCGGGATGTTCAGGTCGCGGTAGGAGGGGATCACCTGGGCGGCGAAGGCCTCGTTGATCTCGAAGAGGTCGATGTCGTCGACGGTGAGGCCCGCGCGGGACAGGGCCTGCTTGGACGCCTCGACCGGGCCGAGGCCCATGATCTCGGGGGAGAGGCCGGTGACGCCGGTGGAGACGATGCGGGCGAGCGGGGTCAGGCCGAGCTCGCGGGCCTTGGTGTCGCTCATGATCACGAGGGCGGCGGCGCCGTCGTTGAGCGGGCAGCAGTTGCCCGCGGTGACCAGGCCGTCGGGGCGGAAGACGGGCTTGAGGCCCTCGACGCCTTCGAGGGTGACGCCGGCGCGGGGCCCGTCGTCCTTGCTGACGACGGTGCCGTCGGGGGTCGTCACCGGAGTGATCTCGCGCTCCCAGAAGCCGTTCTTGATGGCTTCCTCGGCGAGGTTCTGGGACCTGACGCCGAACTCGTCCATGTCCTTACGGGTGACGCCCTTGGCGCGGGCCAGGTTCTCGGCGGTCTGCCCCATCGCGATGTAGGCGTCCGGGATCAGGCCGTCCTCGCGCGGGTCGTGCCAGGTGGAGCCCTCGGCCTTGCTCACTGCCTCGGTGCGGGCCTCGGCGTCGGCGAAGAGGGGGTTGTGGGTGTCCGGGAGCCCGTCGCTGGACCCCTTCACGCTGCGGGAGACCATCTCCACGCCGGCGGAGATGAAGACGTCGCCCTCGCCGGCCTTGATGGCGTGCAGGGCCATGCGGGAGGTCTGCAGGGAGGAGGAGCAGTACCGGGTGATGGTGCAGCCCGGCAGGTGGTCCATGCCCATCTGCACGGCGACGATGCGGCCGAGGTTGTGCCCCTGCTCGCCACCCGGCAGACCACAGCCGAGCATCAGGTCGTCGATGAGCTTCGGGTCGAGCTCGGGGACCTTGGCGAGGGCGGCCTCGATGATCGTGGCGGTCAGGTCGTCGGGCCGCAGATCCTTCAGGGAGCCCTTGAAGGCGCGGCCGATCGGGGTGCGGGCGGCGGAGACGATCACGGCTTCGGGCATCACGGAACTCCTGGGGCGAGGGGGCAGGACTCCTTGGGAAGTTACCTGTACGTATCGCTGTCGGTCATCGGTCGGGGACTGTGATGCGGGCCGCATTTTTCTAAGCGCTTGCTCAGTACTGCCAGGGCGGGGCAAGCCCCCGGCAGTACTACTGCGGCAAGGGGGACGGGTCCGGGGTGTGGTGGATACGGCGTCGGCGGCGGCGCTTGATGAGGGCCCAGGGGCCTCGTGGGCCCGTGGGCATCGCGGCCGCGACCTCCGTGCCCCCCTCCGAGGCAGCCTGCGCGGCCGCACGCGCCACCGGCAGGAATCCCTCCCGGCGTGTGACGTCGGGGCGCTCCTCCTCCGGCCACAGGCCGAGCGCGGCGCACAGCGTCGGCAGCACCGCCATCGCCGCGGTCGCGTACCCCTCCGCGGAGGGGTGGTAGTTGTCGGGACCGAACAGCTCCCGGGGGTTCGCCAGGAACTCGGGGCCGAGCAGGTCCCCGAGTGAGACCGTGCGGCCGCCCTGTTCGACCACGCCGATCGTCTGCGCCGCGGCCAGCTGGCGTGAGACACGGCGTGCCATCCAGCGCAGGGGCTGGTAGACGTTCTCGACCGTTCCCAGGTCGGGGCAGGTTCCGACCACCACCTCCGCACCCGCCGTCCGCAGCCTCCGCACCGCCGACGCCAGAAGGCGTACGGACCGCGTCGCCGGCATCCGGTGCGTCACGTCGTTCGCGCCGATCATCACGACGCAGACATCCGGCGCCCAGGACGCCAGGTCGGACAGGAGCAGCGTCACCTGGCGGTCCAGGTCGTCCGACTGGGCGCCAGGCAGCGCCACGTTCCGCAGCTCCACCGGCCGCTCGGCCACCGCCGAGAGCCCCGAGGCGAGCAGCGCCGCGGGAGTCTGCCTGGCCCGGTACACACCCTGCCCGGCGGCGGTCGAGTCGCCGAGCATCGCGAACCGCAGGGGCTCGGCGCCGTCCCGGTCCGCGAACCCCCAGCCGTAGCGCCCGTCGGCCCGCGGTGGAGCCGGATGCTCCCCGCTGTTCCCGACGGACCGCTTCGCCAACTGCACCTCGGCGAGCACCACGCCCACGGCCGCCGCACCGAGCAGCCCGATCCCTCCGCCGCCGTAAGCCGCGCCCGCGGCGATCCGCCGCGCCACCCTCGCCCTCGACATGCCCTGCAGCCACCTCCTCGTACCGCCCTACATCAACTCATTGCCCCGTAAGGACGGTCGGCCAATCGCAACCGGAGGTGAACGACTGAACGGGAGCCTTACGCTGACGACACCCATTCGTCGCACTACATCGCAGCCCGGAGACAACGGTGCAATTCCACGACTCGATGATCAGTCTCGTCGGCAACACCCCGCTGGTGAGACTCAACAACGTGACCACGGGCATTCAGGCGACCGTCCTGGCCAAGGTCGAGTACTTCAACCCCGGCGGTTCCGTGAAGGACCGCATCGCGCTGCGCATGATCGAGGCGGCCGAGCAGAGCGGGGAGCTCAAGCCCGGCGGCACCATCGTCGAGCCGACGTCCGGCAACACCGGGGTCGGGCTCGCCATCGTGGCCCAGCAGAAGGGCTACAAGTGCATCTTCGTCTGCCCGGACAAGGTTTCCCTCGACAAGATCAACGTGCTGCGGGCGTACGGCGCCGACGTGGTCGTCTGCCCCACGGCCGTCGACCCCGAGCACCCCGACTCGTACTACAACGTCTCCGACCGCCTCGTGCGCGAGACGCCCGGCGCCTGGAAGCCCGACCAGTACAGCAACCCGAACAACCCCCTTTCCCACTACCACTCCACCGGCCCCGAGCTGTGGGAGCAGACGGAAGGGAAGATCACCCATTTCGTGACCGGCATCGGGACCGGCGGCACCATTTCCGGGACGGGCGGGTATCTGAAGGAGATCTCCGAGGGCGGCGTCACCATCGTCGGCGCCGACCCCGAGGGGTCCGTCTACTCCGGTGGCTCCGGGCGGCCCTACCTCGTCGAAGGCGTCGGTGAGGACTTCTGGCCGACCGCGTACGACCGCAATGTGACCGACGAGATCATCGCGGTGTCCGACAAGGACTCCTTCCAGATGACGCGGCGCCTGGCCAAGGAGGAGGGGCTCCTCGTCGGCGGCTCCTGCGGGATGGCCGTGGTGGCCGCGCTGCGCGTCGCCGAGCGGCTCGGCCCCGACGACGTCGTGGTCGTGCTGCTGCCCGACTCCGGCCGCGGCTACATGAGCAAGATCTTCAGCGACGAGTGGATGAACGACTACGGGTTCCTGGAGCAGGCGGGCGACGCGCCTCGCGTCGGTGACGTACTGCGCCGCAAGGAGGGTGGCGAGCTGCCCTCGCTCGTCCACATGCACCCGGAGGAGACGGTCGGCGAGGCCATCGACGTACTGCGTGAGTACGGCGTCTCGCAGATGCCCATCGTCAAGCCGGGCGCGGGCCACCCGGACGTGATGGCGGCCGAGGTCATCGGCTCCGTCGTCGAACGCGAGCTCCTGGACGCCCTGTTCACACAGCGTGCCTCGCTCTCCGACCCGCTGGAGAAGCACATGTCGGACCCGCTGCCGCAGGTCGGTTCCGGCGAGCCGGTCGCCGACCTGATGTCGGTGCTCGGCGGTGCCGACGCGGCGATCGTCCTGGTCGAGGGCAAGCCGACGGGTGTGGTGAGCCGTCAGGACCTGCTGGCCTTCCTGGCGGAGCAGCAGGGGCAGTAGGAGCAGTAGGCGCCCGGTGTGCCCGGAGCCGTGGGCCGTGGGGCGAACTTCGCGGAAGTGGTACGAGCACGACACGTTCGCGCAGCACCCGCTTAACACGGCTCCGGCACATTGGTGGTTGTCGGCGTACAGGAACTCCGGAGCGGCTCCCGGACCTCTGAACGCCCGGACGCGGCCCGGCCCTGACCCGGTCGCAGTCCCTCGCGGGGACCGCCGTCGTCCCGCCCCCTGGGAAACCGGGGGCGCGGCGGTCCCCGCGCACGAACTTCGTATACGCCGGGCGCGCGCCTAGGGCAGCGATGGCCCGTCACCTGCTTCGGCGTCCCGGCGGCCGAGGCCTTCCGGCACACCATGCGCGAGGACCAGCTTCAGGAGCAGTACGGCCGGCAGCCAGTCGAGCCCGGGTGGGGAGTCGACGTAGCCCGCGACCATGATCCCGGTGACGACGAAAGCGAGGGCGGCCGGCCGTTTGAGCCGCTCCTCCACGAGGTCCACGGTGATCGCGCCGGTGAGGGCCCAGCCGTACCAGAGCAGCCCCCACCACCAGGGGCCGCCCGGTATCACGAGGGCGATCAGGACGGGCTGGAAGTGGAGGGCCGTGAAGCCCACCGGGTGGTGGAGGAAGCGGGCGAACACCGAGTCGGTGCGGGTGAGGGGGGAGTGGTAGAAGCGCTTGGCGGAGTCAAGGCCGTTGGCGACGACGCCACCGGCCAGATCGTGCACGAGCACGACGCCGAGGAGCCACTGCCACCAGGACCAGCCGAGACCTCGTCCGCCGACCACCAGCGCGCAGACGCCGAACACGGAGACCGCGTAGGCGAGCCCCTTCTCGACGCGGGTGGCACCGGCGCCGAAGGCCCAGCTCGGCTTGGTCTCTTCCACGGTGGATCTCCCGGGCTGTGCCATCAGGGGGTCTGGCTCTCGTCGGGAGCGGCGCGGCCCGGCAGGAAGTGCGACAGGGCCGAGAGCGCTTCCCGGTTGTCCAGGTCGGGATCGAGCATCCGGTGCAGCAGCATGCCGTCGAGCAGCGCGATCAGTACGGTCTCGCTGCCGTCCGGTGCGTCCGGGGCAACGCCCTTGAGCCAGGTACGCAGTTGGGCCCTGGTCGCGGTGAGCGACTCCCGCAGTACATCGCCGAGCAGGGGGTCACGGGCCGCGCCCGCGATCAGCTCGACCGTCAGCCGGGCGGTTCTGTCGTCGTGCGGGGCGGACAGCAGCTCGATCAGCTTGGAGTGCGCCTCTTCGAGCGTCGTGGTTCCGCTGAGCTCCTCGGTCACCGGGTCGAAGACCTGCTCGCCGGCCCGGCGGGCGATGGCAGCCTTCAGTGCCGGCAGCCCGCCCCAGTAGTAGTGGATCAGGCCGAGGTTGGCGCCCGCGCGCTCGGCGACGGCACGGGTGGTGACACCGGGCCAGCCGTCCTGGGCCAGCAACTCCACACCGGCGTCGGCGAGCTGCTCACGTCGGCGCTCGCCGCGTGGTGAGGCCGGCGGACCGGCTGAGTTAGTCATGTGACTAACTTAGCGCTCCGTCGGCTCCCTGTCCGGCGCTTTGTCAGTACAGAGGAGGGGCGCTTTGTCAGTACACAGGAGGGGCGGTCGGAGCGGCCCGCCTCAGTCGTCCCACTCCGACTTCCGCCCGCGGTCCTTGCCGCGGCCGAAGCTCATGCCCCGCATCGAGTGCACGGCGTTCACGCCGACGATGCCGCCCCAGGTGACGAACAGGCCCGGCAGGTCCGCGTTGACCACACCGATCGCCGAGAGCGGGATCGCGAGGATCAGCGAGACGATGCCGAAGCCGAAGCGCTCACCCCACGAGTCCACGGGACTGTTCGGCGCGCGGGAGCCTCGGGCCACGACCATCTGCTGCTCGGCCATGTGCCGGCGCATCCTGCGGTCGATGGTGCCGTCCAGGCGCTGCTCGACCTTCCCGAGGAACGAGTCGACCAGCGCGGACTCGTACTCTTCGCCCAGCTCTCTGCGGGCATGCAGAGTGGCGTCGAGTTCCTTCTTGAGTTCGGCGTCACGGGTGTCCATGGTTTTTACGTTACGCAGCCGGCGTCGGCCTGACAGTGGGGCTATCCCCCCTTTCTTCCTGCCGCTGCGAGGGGATGTGCGACGTGTCGCGGCGGGCGAGCAGCCAGTACAGGGCCGCCGGGACGACAAGGCCCACGATCCACGAGATGTCGGCGCCGCCGAGCGGTTCCACCAGCGGGCCGGTGTAGAAGTGCGTCACGAGGAAGGGCAGCTGGGCGAGGAGACCCACTCCGTAGACCGTCAGCGCGTCCCAGCGCCAGGCGCCGTAGCGGCCGTGGGGGTCCGAGAGCGCCGGGATGTCGTAGCGCTCCTTGGAGATCAGGTAGTAGTCGACCAGGTTGATCGCCGACCACGGCGTGAAGAACGTCAGCAGGAACAGCAGGAAGTCCTTGAAGGACGTCAGGAAGCTGTCCTTGCCGAGCAGCGCCACCACCGTGCCCGCGATCATGATCAGGGTGATGTACGCCGCCCTGCCGCGTGGCGAGAGGACCTTCTGGCCCCGGAATCCGCTGATGCTGGTCACCATCGACATGAAGCCGCCGTAGGTGTTGAGCACGTTGATCGTCAGCTTGCCGAGGGCGATCACGAAGTACAGGAAGGACGCGATCAGGCCCGTGCCGCCCAGGCCGACCACGTATCCGACCTGGTTGTCGAGGAACGCGTCGCCCGCGCTCGCCGCGACGAGCACGCCGAACGTCATCGACCACTGCGAGCCGAGCGCCGACCCGGACAGGGTCCACCAGAAGGTGGCCCGCCCCGACGTCGTACGCGGCAGATAGCGGGAGTAGTCCGCGACGTACGGCCCGAAGGCGAGCTGCCAGGACGCCGAGAGGGAGACGGCGAGCAGGAACATCGGCAGGTCGAAGTGCGCGTCGTTCAGGAGCGCCGAGAGGTCCACGCGGTCCAGGAGTCGGATGCCCAGGTAGATGAAGGCGAGCGCGCAGATCACGCTCGCCACCCGGCCGAGGACATGGATCACGCGGTAGCCGACGGCCGCCACCACCGCGGTGATCACCGCGAAGACGATGATGCCGGTGGTGTCGTTCGTGTGCGTGAGCTGAGCCGTGGCCTGCCCCGCGAGGACGCTGCCGCTGGCGAAGAAGCCGACGTACATGAGGATGACGAGCAGGAGCGGTACGACGGCGCCGCGCACCCCGAACTGGGCGCGGGACTGGATCATCTGCGGCAGGCCGAGCTTCGGGCCCTGCGCGGAGTGCAGGGCCATCACGGCGCCGCCGAGCAGGTTGCCCAGCAGGAGGCCGACCACCGACCACACCACGTCGCCGCCGAAGACGACGGCGAGCGCGCCGGTGACGACCGCGGTGATCTGGAGGTTGGCGCCGAGCCAGAGCGTGAACTGGCTGAACGCGGTGCCGTGCCGTTCGTCGTCGGGGACGACGTCGATGGAGCGCCGCTCCACGAGAGTGTCTGCCATGATCCGGTGAACTCCCTGCTGCTGTACGAGCTACCTCTTGCGTGGGCTACTTCTTGGTGATCCCGTGCTTCGCCGCCCAGTCGTCCGCGACGTCCTCGGGGTCCTTCTTGTCCTTGTCCACCAGGCGGTTGAGTTCGGTGAGGTCCTTGGTCGTCAGGGCGTTGCCCAGGCGTCCGAGCGCCTTGCGGACCGTCGAGTCGGCCTTGCGGTCGGCGACGAGCGGGACGATGTGCTGGCCGGGGATCAGGTTCTTGGGGTCGGTGAGCACGACCCACTTCTCGGCGATGATGTCCGTGTCGGTGGTGAAGAGGTTCGCCACGTCGACGTCGCCCTTCTTCAGGGCGCCCTTCACCAACGGCCCGGAGGAATCAAGGGACTTGAACTCCTTGAACTCCACGCCGTACACGTCCTTGAGGCCCACCGAGCCCACCTGGCGCTTCTTGACCTCCGGGGCGGCGCCGATGACGAGCTTGCCGTTGTGCTTCGCGAGGTCCCCGAGCGTCTTGAGGCCGTACCTGTCGGCGGTCTCCCGGGTGACGACGAAGGCGTCGGAGTCCTCGGCCTTGCCGTAGGGCAGGATCTGCAGGCCGCGCGGCAGGACCATGGCGAGGGCGTTCTGCATCTCGCCCTCCTCGGTGGCCTTCGCCTTGGTGTCGAGGTAGTGCAGGAGCGCGCCCTGGTACTCGGGCAGGAGGTCGATGTCGCCGCCCTTGAGCGCGGGGATGAGGATCTCGCGGGTGCCGAGGTTGGGGCGGACGGTCGTCTTCACGCCTTCCGCCTCCAAGGCGGCGGCGTAGAGGTAGCCGAGCACCTGGTTCTCGGTGAAGTTGGCGGTGCCGATGGTGACGCCGTTCTTGCTGGAGCCACCGCCTCCGCCGCCGGAACCTCCCCCGTCGAGGGAGGTGATGCCGCCGCTGCACGCGGCGAGCGCGGGGACGGATGCGGCGGCGAAGAGCCCGCCGAGAGCGGTCCTGCGGTTGATGGGGGCCATCTGGTGTGCTCCTAGGCCGACTTGGCGGGGCGGTGGCGGAAGAGGGCGCGCTGCAGTGCGGAGAGCGCGAGATCGAGGACGACGGCGACGACCGCGACGAGCACGGCGCCGCCGAGCACCTGCACGAGGTCGCGCTGGGCGAGCCCGTCGAAGACGTACCGGCCGAGCCCGCCGAAGGAGACGTACGCGGCGATGGTGGCCGTCGCGACGACCTGGATGAGCGCGAGCCGCAGCCCGGTCATGATCAGCGGCATCGCGAGGGGCAGTTCGACCTGGAGGAGGACCTGGTACCAGCGCATGCCCTGGCCGCGTGCCGCGTCCCGCACCTCGGGATCGACGGCGGTCATCCCGGCGTAGGTGTTGGTGACGATGGAGGGGACGGCGAGCGCCACGAGGGCGATGTAGACGGGCCACATGGACAGGCCGCTGGCGAGGAACACCAGCACGACCAGGCCGACCGTGGGCAGCGCGCGCCCGAAGCTGGAGAGGTTGATGGCGACGAAGGCGCCGCGTCCGGTGTGCCCGATGAGCAGCCCGAGCGGCAACGCGATCGCGGCGGCGATCAGGGTCGCGAGCAGCGAGTACTGGAGGTGTTCCAGGAGGCGGTGCCCGATGCCGTCGGGGCCTGCCCACTGCTCGCCGCTGACCAGCCAGGCGCCGAGGTTCTTGAAGAGTTCGTACATGTCACGCGCTCCTCTTGCGGCGGGTCCAGGGAGTCAGGACGTACTGGAGGGTGACCAGCAGCGCGTCCGCGACGAGCGCGAGCAGCAGGGTCAGGACCACGCCGACGATGACGGGGGTGGGGAAGTTGCGCTGGAACCCGTCCGTGAAGAGCTGGCCGAGACCGCCGTCGCCGATGTAGGTCGCGACGGATACGAGGGAGATCGCCATGACCGTCGCGATCCGTACGCCCGCCATGATCACCGGGAGCGCGAGGGGGAGTTCGACGGTGAGCAGGGTGCGAAGGGGCCGGGTGCCCATGGCCTTCGCGGCTTCCTTCGTCTTGGCGGGTACGGAGTCCAGACCCTCGACGGTGTTCCGCAGGAGCACGACGAGTGTGTAGATCGTCAGACCGATGACGGTGGTGGTGCGGGTGAGCCCGCTGACCGGCAGGAGCAGCACGAAGATCGCGATGGACGGGATGGTGAACAGGACGTTCGACAGGCCGAGGAGCAGCCCGCGCAGGGGGCGCACGCGGTGGGCGATGACGGCCAGGGGGAGCGAGATGAGCAGGCCGAGGAGTACGGAGGTGAGGGCGGCCTGGAGGTGGGAGAGGGTGAGGGTGGTGAGGTCGTCGGTGTGGTCGGCTATCCACGACCAGTCAACGGTCATGAGTCAGCCTTGCTTGCGCCGACCGTGGCCGCGTCCACCGCGTCGGAGGCCGCGACCGCCGCGCTCGCGCCGGTGTGCACCTGCCCCGCGTGCTCGTGGATCTCGTCCCGTGATGTCACGCCCGTCAGGGTGCCCGTCGCGTCGACGCGGGCGACCAGGCCGCTGGGGGCGGCTATGGACTCGTTCAGTGCCGAGAGCAGCGAGTCCGCGTCCCGCAGG
The DNA here is from genome assembly GCF_040730185.1 of Streptomyces sp. Je 1-332. Taxonomy (NCBI): domain Bacteria; kingdom Bacillati; phylum Actinomycetota; class Actinomycetes; order Kitasatosporales; family Streptomycetaceae; genus Streptomyces; species Streptomyces sp. Je 1-332. Next base: position 3,344,683 of record NZ_CP160402.1, on the reverse strand, counting down.
GGGCGTACGGGGACGTCCGCCGCGTCGCCGTCCTTGTGCCGCCAGGCAACCGGCGCCCCCGCCGCGTCCAGCCGCAGCGTCCACACGCCGCCCTCCGGGGCCGGGGCCTGCGGGACCTCCGCGATGGTCGTCAGGGAGAGCAGCTTCAGGCCGCGCTCCGCGCCCAGGAAGTCCGCGACGAAGTCGTCCGCGGGGCGGGCCAGGAGCTCGGCGGGGCTCGCGCACTGCACGAGGTGGCCGCCGGTGCGGAAGACGGCTATGCGGTCACCGAGCCGGACCGCCTCGTCGATGTCGTGCGTGACGAAGACGATGGTCTTGTTCAACTCCCGCTGGAGGCGCAGGAGTTCGTCCTGGAGCTGGGTGCGCACCACGGGGTCGACCGCGCCGAACGGCTCGTCCATCAGGAGCACCGGCGGGTCGGCGGCGAGCGCACGCGCCACGCCGACGCGCTGCTGCTGGCCGCCGGAGAGCTGGTGCGGGTAACGCTTCCCGGCGTCGGCGGTGAGGCCGACCGTCTCCAGGAGCTCCGCCGCCCGCGCCCGCGCCTTCCTGCGGCCCCAGCCGAGCAGCAGCGGCACGGTCGCGATGTTGTCCAGGACCGTGCGGTGCGGGAAGAGTCCGGACTGCTGGATCACGTAACCGATGGAGCGGCGCAGCTCGGCGGCGTCCTGCTCCAGGACGTCCTTGCCGCCGACCTTGATCGTCCCGGAGGTCGGATCGACCATGCGGTTGATCATGCGGAGCGTCGTCGTCTTGCCGCAACCGGAAGATCCGACGAGGACGGTCACGCCCCCTTCCGGCATCTCGAGGGTCAGGTCGTGGACCGCGGTCGTGCCGTTCGGGAAGCGCTTGTGGACCGTATCGAATTGGATCATGAGGAGTCCCTTGCCCGGCTGTATATCGTCATGCAGAGTTCTCGTTGACTGAATAGATTGTCAATAGCTTGTCCACGCCCCGGCATAAATCACTGGCAACGAGTGGTCGCAGGGCAAGACGGAGCGCCCGGTTGAGGAGGAATGACGAGTGATGTCGTCTCGTATCGCGGACAGGGCACCTGCCAGGGCGACCGACGCCAGTGACTCGGTCGTCGTCCTGGACGGCCGGGGACTGATGGTCGCAGATGTCGTACGTATGGCCGAATCCACCGCAAAGCCCGTACCCGGAACGGACGGCATGAAGCGGGTGGAGCTCTCATGGAACGCCGCCCGCGAGATCGCCTCCTGGGGCCGCGTCTACGGCCGCTCCACCGGCGTCGGCGCCAACCGGAACGAGTCCGTGCCCACCGAGGCGGCCTCCGACCACGGTCTGCGGCTGCTGCGCAGCCACGCCGGGGCGATCGGTGAGGAGCTGCCCGCGCGGCAGGTGCGCGCGATGCTCGCGGTCCGCGCCAACCAACTGCTCGCGGGCGGCGCGGGGCTGCGCCCGACCGTCGTCACGGCGCTCTGCGAGGCCCTGGAGACGGGCGCCTACCCCCAGGTCAACGAATTCGGCTCGGTCGGCACGGGCGACATCGCCGCGCTCGCGCAGATGGGCCTCGCCCTCGCGGGTGAGCACCCCTGGCAGGGGGCGGGGGCGGCCCCCGACCCGCAACCCCTCGACAACAACGACGCCCTCGCCCTGATCAGCAGCAACGCCCTCACCCTCGGCCAGTCCGCGCTCGCCCTGCACGAGCTGCGCGGCCTGATCGCGGCGACGCAGGTGGTGGCGGCGCTGACCCTGATGGCGGTCGACGGCTCGTACGAGGCGTACGCGCTGCCCGTGCACGAGGCGCGGCGGCACGCGGGTTCGTACATGGTCGCCGAGCGCATGCGGCTCCTCCTCGGCGCGCCCGACCGCCCCACGCCGCCGCTCGGCCGGATCCAGGACCCGTACGGCCTGCGCTGCGTGCCGCAGATCCATGGGCCCGCGCACGACGCGGCGGACGCCCTGGAGGACGTGCTCACGGTGGAGATCAACGCGGCCGCGGAGAATCCGCTGATCTCGGCGGACGACATGGCGGCGTACCACCACGGCGGCTTCTACCTGGCCCAACTCGCCCTGTCCCTCGACCACTTCAGGCTCGCGGTGAGCCAGGCGGCGCGCCTGTCGACGTCCCGCCTCTCCACGCTGAACGAACCGGGCTTCACCCGCCTGCGCCCCTTCCTCGCGGACGGCGAACCGGCGTCGTCGGGTGTGATGATCCTGGAGTACGCGGCCGGCGCGGCCCTCGGCGACCTGCGGGCCTTCTCCGCCCCCGCGTCCCTCGGCCACGCCGTGCTCTCCCGCGGTGTCGAGGAGCAGGCCAGCTTCGCCTCGCTCGCGGCGCGCCAGACGCTGCGGGCGTGCGAGGCGTACCGCCTGGTGGTCGGCTGTGAACTGGTCGCGGCGGTGCGGGCGTTGAGGCAGCGGGACATGCGCCTTGACCCCGACCTGCCGGTGGGCCGGGCCTTCGAACTGGCCGACGCGGTCCTGGACGCGGAGCTGGCCGACCGGCCGTTGACGGATGATGTGACGGCGGCGGCCGGGCTGCTCGACCGGTTCACGGAGCTGTGGTCAAACCTGGGTGAGAGTCAGGGCGTTGTGAGGGGAACGGTATGAGTGACAGTCCTGCGGCGCGGCTGCAAGTGCTCTTCGAGGGGCACCGCCTCACGCCCACGCAGCGGCGCATCGCGCACTGCATGGTGCGGCGGGCGGCGGACGTCCCCTTCCTCTCCAGCGTCGAACTGGCGGATCTCGCCGGGGTGAGCCAGCCGTCGGTGACCCGTTTCGCGGTGGCGCTCGGCTTCGACGGATATCCGGCGCTGCGCAGGCACCTGCGGGAGCTCGCGCCCGCGGAGGCGGCGGGCGAGGCGTCCCTGAACGAGTACCAGCAGGCGGTCGAGGCGGAGATCGCGAACCTGCGGCACCTGGCGGAGGTGCTCGCCGACCCGGCTCCGGTGGAGCGCGCCGGGCGGCTCCTCGCCTCCTCGCGCCTGCTCCCCGTGCTCGGCCTGCGGGCCGCCGCGTCGCAGGCGTACGGCTTCTCGTACTTCGCTGCGAAGGTCCACCCCGACGTACGGCTCCTCGACGAGGGCGGCACGATGCTGGCCGACCGGATCGACGCGGCGGTCCGTGCGGGAGCCTCGGCCCTCCTGTGCTTCGCGCTGCCGCGCCACCCCCGGGAGGTGGTGGACGCGCTCGCCTACGCGCAGGGGGCGGGCCTCTCGGTGGTCACGGTGGCGGACTCGGCGTTCGCCCCCGTGGCGGCGCACTCCGACCTCCTCCTCCCGGCGGCGGTGGGAACGGGCCTGGCCTTCGACACGGCCTGCGCCCCGATGCTGCTGGGCCGCGTCCTGCTGGAGGCGATGTGCGACGGACTGCCGGACGCGCAGGCGCGGTTGGAGGAGTTCGACGCGGGGGCGGCTGCGCGGGGGCTCTTCGTGGAGTGAGAGGGACGGACGCACGGTGGACCGGGCCCGCGGGCCCGGTCCACCCCTTCCTCGGTCCGGTCTCAGACGTCCGGTCTCAGACGTCCAGGTTCGCCTCGATGCGTTTGAGCTGGTGCCTGGCCATGGCCAGGTTGGAGCGGTCCTTGTCCAGGGCCACGTAGAGGAACAGGCCGTTGTTGTTGCGGCCCTTGATCAGCCGGATCAGATGGCACTGGCTGCCGAGCGAGATCAGGATGTCCTCGATCTCGTCCTTGAGGTTGAGGAGTTCCATCGTGCGCAGCTTGGCGCGCACGACGTCGGTGTTGCCGGCCGCGGCGACGGCCAGGTCGAGGTCCTTGCCGCCGCCGATGGTGCCCAGGGCCATGCCGCTCGTGTAGTCGACCAGGGCGGCGCCGATGACTCCCTCGATCGAGGTGGTGACTTCCTTGAGCGATGTCTCTGTGTTGGCCATGGATTTCGCACTTCCTTTCCGTCTGCTGGGCGTACGCGGTGAAGGGGATGACGAAGGTGTGGTGGGGGACATGGGTCAGGTTTCCTCCGCTCGTTCGACGGCGGCGTCGACCAGCTCTCCGATGAGCACGCTGGAACGGCGGCCCTCCAGGTGCAGCCGGCCCACGTTGACGCGGGACTCGGCGAGCAGCGTGAGCACGGCGGACGACCCGGCCGTGTACGTCGCCACATAGCCGCCCTCGCCACGGATGAGCAGTTCGCGGAAGCCGCCCTGATGCGTCGCGTCGGAGAGGCGCAGGGCCACTCCCAGCGCCGCGGCGGTGAGCGCGCAGAGACCCTCCGGCTCGACGTCCGGCGCGTCCTGCGCCAGCACGAAGCCGTCCACGCTGGCCGTCAGGGCGCCCTTGAGCTGAGGGATCCTGGTCCGCAGCCGTTTCAGTTCGACGAGTACGTCGGCCTCGGCAGCCATCAGCTCTCTCCTCCCTGCGCGCTTCCAGAGCGCGAAAAGCTTCATGGGCACGGGCGCCAAGTCCCTTGAACGGCCGTCGAGTTCACGGACTGGTTCACAGACTGGCCTCCAGCGCGTCGCGGACCCGGCGCAACAGGGCGACGTCCGGCTCCGCGAGGTCCTCGTGGGCCGGGGCGGGGAGCGTCGGCGTCAGCGGGGCCCGGTCGGGTGTCCGCGGAGGTTCCACGAGACCCGCGGCGGCGAGCCGCCTGACCTCGATCAGGATGTGGAAGGACGGCCGGCCGAGCGCCCAGGCGATGGCCGTCGGCGTACGGACGCCGTCGGCAAGGCGCAGCAGCGCGTCCTGCCGCCCGGTGACCGTCTGACCGGCCGCGGGCGGGCGCGCCACGACGGGAGAGGTGTCCAGGTCGGGGCAGGGCCAGACGCTGTCCAGGAGTGCCCTGCGCCGCCGGGTCTCCCGCTCCACGGCCTCGGCCGCCACCGGGCGCACGCGGCCGAGCCAGTGCGCGACGCCGTACCGGAACCGGGTGGGTCCGCTCGCCGGGCCGAGGACGAAGAACGCGGCGTCGAACAGCGCCCCGATGTGGCAGACCTCCAGCTCGCCCGCGGTGACCCGGCCGCTGTCGATCAGCTGCCTCCCCACCTCGTTGCGGGTCCCCGCCAGTGAGAGAGCCTCCTGCCAGCCCTGCGGTGGCAGCTTCCCGCCGGCCGTGAGCAGGACGTCTATGCCCGGTGCCGCGGGGCTCTCCGCGTGCACGACGCGACCGTCGACGAGATAGAGGGCGCCCTGGTCACGCAGGAGCGCTCCGGTCGCCCGCTCGGCGGCGAGCCGCATCAGCATGGGCGAGGTGGCGGGCGCGGTGATGCTCATGGCGCTCACACCAGCACCAGGCGCTCGGAGAGGTCGCGCAGCCGCATGCGGGCGAGCGCGAGGTTGCCGGTGCGCCGGTCGAGCCAGAGGTAGAGGAAGACGCTGCTGTCGAAGGTCGTCTCGACGAAGCGGATCAGATGGAACCCGGTCCGCGTGGTGAGCATGAGGTCCTCGACGGGGAGCCCTTTGCGGTCGTCCCGCTCCGGGTTCGGCTCCGAGTCCGGCCTCTCGTCCCGCTCCGAGTCCCGCTCCGAGTCCCGCTCCGTGTCCAGTTCGTCGTCCCTGGGCGCGAACGCCTGGTACTCCGCCGCGGAGCGCGCCACCTCCGCGGTCTCGGCGGCGGTCGCCTCGTGGTCGCCGCCGGGTGGATCGCCGACCGAACCGAGCGCGAGTCCGCTGGTCCAGTCGACGATCGCCGCACCGCGCGCACCGGGCAGTGCCATGGCTTCGAGCAGACACTCGTCGATTCCGGGCACGCGGCTCCCCTTCCCCAGGGTTGAACCGGGTGGCCCCTACCACCCGACCGGGGGCTCACCGCCGCCCGGTGTGAGGAAGGTACGCAGAAGTCGTGGAGATTCTCGGGAAATGGGCAATTTCCAGAGGAACATGCCAGAGCTCGACGGGATCAGTGCGAGGCGGGATCAGGCTGGGCCTGATCCTGACCGGAAGTTTCCGCGTGGCGACCGGTTCGTGGCGGCGACCGGTTCGTGTCCGCTGTGTCCGCCGGGTCCGCCTCCTGTCACTCCTCGCCGCGCGCCTTGAGTACCACCTTGTTCACGCCCCACAGTCCGATCCCGATCGCGATCAGCACCCCCGCACGGATGTAGACCTCCGCGGGCCGGTCCGCCAGTGGGCTCGCCAGGATCAGGGCGGTGATCGCGCCGAGCACCGGCAACACCGTCGGCGTACGGAAGTGCTCGTGCTCCACCCGTTCCCTGCGCAGGACGAGGACCGCCACGTTGACCACCGCGAACACGCACAGGAGCAGGAACGCCGTGGTGTCACCGAGGCCCTCGATCTCGCCCGTCGACACCAGACCGATGGCCAGGAGCGAGACGAAGACGATGCCCACGACCGGCGTGCGGCGGCGGGACAGGACCCGGCCCATCGCGCGCGGCAGGATGCGCTCGTTGGCCATGCCGTAACAGAGCCGCGAGGCCATCATGATGTTGATCAGCGCCGAGTTGGTGACCGCGAACAGGGCGATCAGGGCGAAGAGTTTGTGCGGGAAATCGACGCCGCCCGCCTTCACGACCTCCAGGAGCGGTCCGCTCGATCCCGCGAGGACCTTGTAGTCCACGAGCAGCGACGACACCAGCGCCACCAGGACGTAGATCGTGCCCGTCACCGCGACGCCGATGAAGATGGCCCGCGGGAACGTGCGCGTCGGATCCTTCGTCTCCTCGGCCATGTTCACCGAGTCCTCGAAGCCGACGAACGCGAAGAAACCGAGCGCGGTCGCGCCGAGAACACCCGTCATCAGGGCGAAGCCCGTGCCGTCGCCGCCCGTCTCGAAGTCCGTCAGACGGGACGGGTCGCCGTCCCCGCTCAGGACCGCGTAGGCCCCGATCGCGAGGATGATCGCGAGGCCCGTCAGCTCGACGAGGGTGAGGACGACGTTCGTCTTCACCGATTCCGAGACGCCCCGCAGGTTCAGCGCCGCGAGCGCGAGGATGAAGAGGATCGCGATCAGCGTCGGCGGGAGCGCGTCACTCGTCAGCTCGCTCAGGTAGTCGCCGCTGAAGGCGCGCGCCGCCGCGCTCGCCGACGAGAGCCCGGACGCCATCACCATGAACGCGACGATGAAGGTGAGGAAGGGGACCTTGAAGGCCTTCTGCGTGTAGAGGGCGGCGCCCGCCGCCTTCGGATACTTGCCGACCAGCTCGACGTACGACGCCGCCGTCAGGATCGCCACGACGAAGCCGATCGCGAACGGCAGCCACAGCGCGCCGCCGACCTTTCCCGCGACGTTGCCGGTGGTGGCGTAGATGCCGGTGCCGAGGATGTCGCCGATCACGAAGAGGATCAGGAGCTTGGGGCCGATCGCGCGGTGCAGCGCGGGTTCTTCGGCCGGTGGTGGAGTGCTGTTGGCGGTGTCGGATGTTGTCACAGGATCTTCTCCCCCGAGAGAGCTTGCCCGGAGGGAGGGTCTGCCCCGGAAGGGCCGTGGCATGCGGGAGTTGAGCAACCTCAGAGGTCGCGCAGCGCGTCCCGCCGCCCGCCCCCGGACTCGGCGACGATCTCCTGAAGGGTCTGCGGCTCGCGCACCGTGGCGAAGGTGAGGTCTTGGCCTGCGCCCGCGGCGAAGCCGTAGATCCCGGGCCTGGCAAGGCTGTTGTACGAGTAGTGGTGCGCGAAGTAGTAGGCGCCCGTGTCGAGCACCGCCGCGTAGTCGCCCTGTTCGAGCAGCGGCAGCGGACGGTTCTCGGCGAGCAGGTCGCCCGCGAAGCAGGCCGGACCCGCGATGTCCTGGCCCACGGGCGCGCCGCTCTTGGGGCGCCCCTTCGCGTCGTACGCGGCGATCCGCAGCGGCCAGGACGCGGGCGCGTAGACCGTGCGCGCCGCCACCTGGACGCCCGCGTGCGTCACCGCGACGGGGCGGTCGCCGGCCGATTTGGCGTATTCGACACGGGCCAGGATGGTGCCGTGCTTGGCGAGCAGTGAGCGGCCGAACTCGGTGACCAGGCCGTAGCGCCCGTCGAGCAGCCCCGGCACACGGGACTTGAGGCGGCGCGCGTACTGCGCGTGGGTCGGACTCTCCTCGTCCGAGCCGAAGTTGACGGGCAGGCCGCCGCCGATGTCGATGGTGTCGATCTGCTGCCTGCCGGCCCGTTCGTTGATCTCCTCGGCCAGTTCGTACGTCGCCGAGACGCCCCGCACCATCATGTCGAGCGGCATGCCCTGCGACCCGGAGTGGGCGTGCAGACGAGTCAGCCACGGACGGTCGAGGTAGGCCTGGACGACCCATTCGCGAGCGCCCTCGTCGAGCAGCGCGACGCCGAACTTGGAGGTGGCCGTCGCGGTGGAGAGGGCGCCGATGGAGCCGCCGCCGATCTGCGGGTTCACGCGCAGGCCGATGGGGGAGGTGCTGGGCGCCGACCGCGTCATCGCGTCGATGCGGGAGAGCTCCTGCGGGTTGTCGGCGTTGACGGCGATGCCGAGTGCGAGCGCCTCGCGCAGCTCCGCGGGGGTCTTCGCGGGCGAGTCGAGGACGGTGTGCGCGGGCGGCACACCCGCGGCCCGCGCGAGGGCCAGCTCGCCGGGGCTGGCCACCTCGGCGCCGATGCCCGCGTCACGGAGCAGGCGCAGGACCGGGACCAGGGGCGATGCCTTCACCGCGAAGGCGTGCAGGACGGGTGTGCCGGGCGGCGTCACCGCCTCGAACGCGGCGCGCAGGGTGGCGGCGGCGGCCCGGATGCCGGTGACGTCCAGGAGGCCGACGATGGGGGACGCGGGGTCGACGAGGCCCTGCTCCACGGCGGCGCGGACGGCCTGGTCGCGCCGGGCGGCCCGATGCGCGGACGCCTCCGCGGATGCCTGCCGGCCCGCCCCGGGAAGCTCCACGGTCTCCGCGGACGGCTCTACGGTCCCTGCGGACGGCTCTGCGTTCTCCGCCGACGGCTCTACGGCCCCCGCGGACAGCTCTGCGGTCTCCGCGCCTTGATCGCTCATGTGTTCAAGCCAATCATCCGCGACGCGGCACCGCTGCCCCGTCAACGTATTGACTAGCTCTATTCAACGCCGCAGGATGTGAATAACAAGGTCACAGCAGCGCACCACGAGCAGACCGCAAGCAGAGCTTTTCGCGAGGAGGCAATCGCCATGTCAGGACCCCGCCCCGTACGGGCACCGCGCGGCAGTGAACTGAGCGCCCTGGGATGGCAGCAGGAAGCCGCCCTCCGCATGCTCCAGAACAACCTCGACCCCGAGGTCGCCGAGCACCCCGACAAGCTCGTCGTCTACGGCGGCACCGGCAAGGCGGCCCGCGACTGGCGCTCCTTCGACGCGATGGTGCGCACGCTGAAGACCCTCAAGCAGGACGAGACGATGCTCGTCCAGTCCGGCCGCCCGGTCGGCGTCATGCAGACCCACGAGTGGGCGCCGCGCGTCCTGATCGCCAACTCGAACCTCGTGGGCGACTGGGCGAACTGGGAGGAGTTCCGGCGCCTGGAGCAGCTCGGCCTCACCATGTACGGGCAGATGACCGCGGGCTCCTGGATCTACATCGGCACGCAGGGCATCCTCCAGGGCACGTACGAGACGTTCGCCGCGGTCGCCGCCAAGAAGTTCAACGGCACCCTCGCGGGCACGATCACCCTCACCGCCGGGCTCGGCGGCATGGGCGGCGCCCAGCCGCTCGCCGTCACCATGAACGACGGCGTCGCCATCTGTATCGACGTCGACCCGCGCGCCATCGAACGCCGCATCGAGCACCGCTACCTGGACGTGAAGGCCGACTCCCTGGAGCACGCGCTCCAGTTGGCGGTGGAGGCCCGCGACGCGCGCAGGCCCCTCTCCATCGGCCTGCTCGGCAACGCGGCGGACCTCCTGCCGCGCATGCTCGCCGAGGGCGCCCCGATCGACATCGTCACGGACCAGACCTCGGCCCACGACCCGCTCGCGTACCTCCCCACCGGCGTCGACTTCGACGACATGGCGTCGTACGCGGTCAAGGACCCGGCGGGCTTCACGACCCGCGCCCGTGAGTCGATGGCCCGGCACGTCGAGGCGATGGTCGGCTTCATGGACGCGGGCGCGGAGGTCTTCGACTACGGAAACTCGATCCGTGGTGAGGCCCAACTGGCGGGCTACGACCGCGCGTTCGCCTTCCCCGGCTTCGTCCCCGCCTACATCCGCCCCCTCTTCTGCGAGGGCAAGGGCCCGTTCCGCTGGGCGGCGCTCTCCGGCGAGGCATCGGACATCCACAAGACCGACAAGGCGCTCCTCGACCTCTTCCCGGAGAACGAGTCCCTGCTCCGCTGGATCAAGATGGCGGGGGAGCGCGTCCATTTCCAGGGCCTCCCGGCGCGCATCTGCTGGCTCGGCCAGGGCGAGCGCGACAAGGCCGGCGACATGTTCAACGACATGGTCGGCAACGGCACCCTCGCCGCCCCCCTCGCCATCGGCCGCGACCACCTCGACTGCGGTTCCGTCGCATCGCCGTACCGCGAGACGGAGGCCATGCTCGACGGATCCGACGCGATCGCCGACTGGCCGCTCCTGAACGCCATGGTGAACGTCGCTTCGGGCGCGTCCTGGGTCTCCATCCACCACGGCGGCGGCGTCGGCATGGGCCGCTCCATCCACGCGGGCCAGGTCTCGGTCGCCGACGGCACGCAGCTGGCCGGCGAGAAGATCCGCCGCGTCCTGACCAACGACCCCGGGATGGGCGTCATCCGGCACGTGGACGCGGGGTACGACATCGCGGAGTCGGTGGCGGACGAGAAGGGCGTACGGGTTCCGATGCGCGAGGGCGACGAGGCCGGCCAGAGCAGCGAGGGTGACCAGGCGTGAGCGACACGTTCCACGCCATGTGGCGTTCGCTGCGGCCCATCGGCCGCAGCGACGCCTCCGGTGGCTACCGCCGCTTCGCCTGGACCGGCGTCGACGCCGAGTGCCGCCTCTGGTTCCAGGCGCAGGCGGAGGCGCGCGGCCTCGACTACGAGGTCGACCGCAACGGCAACCAGTGGGCCTGGCTGGGCGATCCGTCCCGCGGCGACGCGGTCGTCACCGGCTCGCACCTGGACTCCGTACCGGACGGCGGTGCCTTCGACGGCCCGCTCGGGGTGGTCTCCGCCTTCGCGGCACTGGACGAACTCCGGTCCAGGAAGGTCGCGTTCACGCGCCCCCTCGCCATCACCAACTTCGGCGACGAGGAGGGCGCCCGCTTCGGCCTGGCCTGCGTGGGCTCACGCCTGACCGCGGGCAAGCTGACCGTCGAGGCGGCCCAACGGCTGACGGACGCCGACGGAGTCACGCTGCCGCAGGCGATGGAGGCAGCCGGTTACGACCCTGAGTCGATCGGCCCCGACCCCGAACGCCTCGCCCGCGTCGGCGCGTTCGTCGAGCTCCACGTGGAGCAGGGCCGCGCCCTCGACCTCTCCGGCGACCCCGTGGGCATCGCGTCCGCCATCTGGCCGCACGGCCGCTGGCGCTTCGACTTCAGGGGTGAGGCCAACCACGCGGGCACCACACGCCTGGTGGACCGCAGGGACCCGATGCTGACGTACGCGGAGACGGTGCTCGCGGCCCGCAGAGAAGCCGAACTCGCGGGCGCGGTGGCCACGTTCGGCAAGATCTCGGTCGAGCCGAACGGCGTCAACGCCATCCCGTCCCTGGTGCGCGGCTGGCTCGACTCCCGGGCGGCCGACCAGTCCACCCTCGACACGGTCGTGACGGGCATCGAGAAGGCGGCCCGTGAGTACGCGGACCGGCACGGCATCGACCTCGACGTCGTACGCGAGTCCTTCACGCCCGTGGTCGAGTTCGAGCACGCCCTGCGGGACGAACTGGGCACGATCCTCGGCGGCGCCACGGACCGGAGCATTCCCGTCCTGGGCACGGGCGCGGGACACGACGCGGGTATTTTGTCCGAGTCGATCCCCACCGCCATGCTGTTCGTACGCAACCCCACGGGCGTCTCGCACTCCCCGGCCGAGTTCGCCGCCGAGGACGACTGCGTGGCCGGGGTGACCGCACTGGCCGACGTACTGGAAGGGCTGGCGTGCCGATGACGACTCGGACGTACTGGCTTGAGCATGCCTGGCTCGACCCGACGGTGGAGCCGGGCGTGGCGGTGGAGGTCACGGGCGAGCGCATCACCGCCGTCCGCAGGGACGTCGGGGCGCCCCCGCCCGGCGCGACGGTGCTGCGCGGCCTGACGCTCCCCGGCCTGGCGAACGCCCACAGCCACGCCTTCCACCGGGCCCTGCGCGGCACGGTCCAGGTCGGCTCCGGGACGTTCTGGACGTGGCGCGAGGTCATGTACTCGGTGGCGGACCGCCTGACGCCCGAGACGTACCACGCGCTGGCCCGCGCGGTGTACGCGGAGATGGCCCTGGCGGGCATCACCGCGGTGGGCGAGTTCCACTACCTGCACCACGGGCCGGGCGGTGTCGCCTACGCCGACCCCAACGCGATGGGCGAGGCGCTGATCGAGGCGGCGTCGGACGCGGGCATCCGCATCACGCTCCTCGACACGGCGTACGTGGCGTCGGGGCTGCTCTCGGAGACACGGGGCGAGCCCCCGAACCGCCACCAGCTGCGCTTCTCCGACGGCACGACTCAGGCGTGGGCGGAGCGGGCATCGGCCCTCAAGGACCGCGGCCACGCCCGGGTCGGCGCGGCGATCCACTCCGTACGGGCGGTGCCTGCGCGGCAGTTGGGAGTCGTCGCGGAATGGGCCGCGGCCCGCCGGGCCCCCCTCCACGTGCATCTCTCCGAGCAGACGGCGGAGAACGAGGCGTGCCAGGCGGTGCACGGCCGCACGCCGACACAGCTCCTGGCGGACCACGGAGTGCTGGGCCCCCGCACGACGGGCGTGCACAACACGCACCTCACGGACGCCGACATCGCGCTCCTCGGCCGGTCATCCTCCGGCACGTGCATGTGCCCCACGACGGAGCGCGACCTGGCGGACGGCATCGGCCCGGCGGTCCGCCTCCAGCAGGCGGGCAGCCCGCTCTCCCTGGGCAGCGACAGCCACGCGGTCATCGACCTCCTCGAAGAGGCGCGGGCCATGGAGCTGAACGAGCGCCTGCGCTCGCACACGCGGGGCCACTGGACGGCGGCGGCGCTGCTGCGGGCGGCCTCGGTGGACGGGCACGCGGCGCTGGGGTGGGGCGAGGCGGGAGTGATCGAGCCCGGGGCGCTCGCCGACTTCGCGACGATCGCCCTGGACTCGGTCCGCACGGCGGGCCCGCTGCCGCGCCTTGCGGCGGAGACGGCGGTCTTCGCGGCGACGGCCGCGGATGTGCGGGACACGGTGGTGGGGGGCCGCCATGTCGTACGGGACGGGGTCCACGCCCTGGTCGACGATGTGCCGGGGGCGTTGGGGGAGGCGGTGGCGGCGCTACGAGACTGAGCGGGGCGGCGGGGCCGCCGGGGCGGAACCTGGCCCATGCCCCCCCGGCAGCCTCGCCCGCCCCGAACGAGCCTCTCCCACCCACCCGCCCGATTGCCCCGGAGCTGGCCATTTTCAGCCCGTCCGGCGTTTGAGGACGAACTCGGCGGAGCCGGTGATGACGGCCACCAAGGCTCTCGCGCCGGAGCGAGTTGTTGCCCGAACCCCAGCCATAACGGAGCCCCCATGCCCACCACCCTCATCACCAACATCGCCAGCCTCGTGACGAACGACCCCTCCCAAGGGGACGGAAGCCCCCTGGGCCTCCTCACGGACGCGGCCGTCGTCCTGGACGGCGAGACCATCGCCTGGGTGGGCCCGGCCGCCAAGGCCCCCGCGGCGGACGAGACCCACGACGCAAAGGGCCACGCGGCCATCCCCGGCTTCGTCGACTCCCACTCCCACCTCGTCTTCGCGGGCGACCGCACCCAGGAGTTCAACGCCCGCATGTCGGGCCGCGCCTACTCCGCGGGAGGCATCCGCACCACGGTGGCCGCCACCCGCGCCGCCACCGACGCCACGCTCGAAGCGAACCTCACCCACTACCTCCGCGAGGCCCTGCGCCAGGGCACCACCACCTTCGAGACGAAGTCGGGCTACGGCCTCAACACGGAGGACGAGGCCCGAGCCCTCCGCATCGCGGCCCGCCACACCGACGAAGTCACGTACATGGGCGCCCACATCGTCTCCCCGGACTACGCCGACGACCCGGCGGCGTACGTAGACCTGGTCACGGGCCCCATGCTGGAGGCCTGCGCCCCGCACGCCCGCTGGATCGACGTCTTCTGCGAGAAGGGCGCCTTCGACGGCGACCAGGCCCGCGCGATCCTCACGGCGGGCAAGGCCAAGGGCCTGCATCCCCGCATCCACGCGAACCAGCTCTCGTACGGCCCCGGAGTACAGCTCGCCGTAGAACTGGACGCGGCATCGGCGGACCACTGCACGCACCTCACGGACGAGGACGTCGACGCCCTCGCCAACAGCGACACGGTGGCGACCCTCCTCCCCGGCGCGGAGTTCTCCACCCGAGCCGAGTGGCCGGACGCCCGCCGCATCCTGGACGCGGGCGCGACGGTCGCCCTCTCCACGGACTGCAACCCGGGCAGCTCCTTCACGTCCTCCGTGCCCTTCTGCATCGCCCTGGCGGTACGGGACATGGGCATGACCCCCGACGAGGCCATCTGGTCCGCGACAGCGGGCGGCGCGGCAGCCCTGCGCCGCACGGACATCGGCACAATCCGCGAGGGAGCCCGCGCCGACCTGGCCTTCCTGAACGCCCCGAGCCACGTCCACCTGGCCTACCGCCCGGGAGTCCCGCTGGTCAGCGAGGTCTGGCAGCGGGGTGTTCCGCTGCCCGCCTGAAGGCCCCCGCCCGGTACGGCATCCTGGCCCCATGAAGACCATCGGCCTCATCGGCGGCATGAGTTGGGAATCGAGTGCCGAGTACTACCGGCTGCTCAACGAGCTCGTGCGGGAGCGGCTCGGGGGGCTGCACTCCGCGCGGTGCGTGTTGTACTCCGTCGACTTCGCCGAGATCGAGCGGCTCCAGGTCGCGGGGGAGTGGGAGCAGGCGGGGGACGTGCTGGTGAGGGCTGCCGAGGGGGTTGAGGCTGCCGGGGCCGATCTCGTGTTGATCTGCACCAACACCATGCACAAGGTCGCAGAGCAGGTTCAGGAGGCTCTCTCCGTGCCTCTCCTGCACCTGGCGGACGCCACCGCCGACGCGGTGCTGCGGGGCGGTCTGCGGCGCGTGGGGCTGCTCGGGACCGCTTTCACCATGGAGCAGGACTTCTACCGGGAGCGGCTGGCCGCCCGGGGGCTCGACGTGCTCGTGCCGGACGCGGGAGGGCGCGCGTTCGTGCACCAGGTGATCTACGAGGAGTTGTGCCTCGGGGTGGTGCGTGAGGAGTCTCGCGCTGGGTACCAGAGGGTCATCGGTGATCTCGTACGGGAAGGAGCCGACGGCGTGATCCTCGGCTGTACCGAGATCGAGCTGCTCATCGGGCAGGAGCACAGCCCGGTGCCGGTCTTCCCGACGACGCGGCTGCACGCGGAGGCGGCCGTCTCGGCGGCACTCCAGGGGCTCCACGGGCTACAGGGGTTGCAGGCTTCAGGGTGAGGGGTCCAGGGGGCGAGAGACAGAACACCGGACGGGCTCTGTAGCGAGCCCGTCCGGTGGTCGGGGACAGGAGGACAGCGAGGTCAACCGGCCGGGGTTACTCGTCGACAGTCAGCCCCTTGCGGAGCTTGACGAGCGTGCGCGACAGCAGCCGCGAGACATGCATCTGCGAGATGCCCAGCTCATCGCCTATCTCCGACTGCGTCATGTTGGCGACGAAGCGGAGCGAGAGGATCTTCCGGTCGCGCGGCGGCAGTTCGGCGATCAGCGGCTTCAACGACTCGACGTACTCGATGCCTTCGAGTCCGTGGTCCTCGTAGCCGATGCGGTCCGCGAGCGCGCCCTCGGAGTCGTCCTCCTCGGGCTGGGCGTCCAGCGAGCTGGCCGTGTAGGCGTTGGACGCCGCCATGCCTTCGACGACCTCGTCGTTGGAGATGCCCAGGCGCTCGGCGAGCTCGCCCACCGTGGGGGCGCGATCGAACTGCTGGGCGAGTTCGTCGCCCGCCTTGGCGAGGTCCAGCCGGAGTTCCTGAAGGCGGCGCGGAACACGCACCGACCAACTCGTGTCGCGGAAGAAGCGCTTGATCTCGCCGACGATGGTCGGCATCGCGAAGGTGGGGAACTCGACGCCTCGGCTCAGCTCGAAGCGGTCGATCGCCTTGATCAGGCCGATCGTGCCGACCTGGATGATGTCCTCCATGGGCTCGCTGCGGGAGCGGAACCGGGAGGCGGCGAACTTGACCAGGGCGAGGTTGAGTTCGACCAGGGTGTTGCGGACGTACGCGTACTCGTGGGTGCCTTCCTCGAGGGACTCGAGGCGTTCGAAGAGGGTCTTGGAAAGAGCCCTCGCGTCCAGCGGGCCCACCTCGTCGAACGGCGGGATCTCGGGCAGGTCGGAAAGCGCCTCGAAGGCGTCCGTCTCCGCCACGGTCTCCGCGGTCTCCACGGTGTCCGCCACGGCCGTCAGGGCCGGGATGTCCACCGGCGATGCTTCCGTGCGGGGACCGGGGATCTCGGGCTCGGTACGGTGAGGTGAGAGTGTCGACGTCGCTCGGTCAGTGCGCGATTCGTCGAGCCGGGGTGACATGGTGTCCTCCATCGTTCTCGGCATATGGCTGCCGATGCCAATACGTGCACTGCGGTGTGCGGCGCCTCCAAAGCCGTCCGTGTTGATTACTGTCTCTTCTACCCCTACCCGTTTCCACAGCCCGGTCGCAAGTGCGTTCTGCAGTGAAATGTCCGTTTCCGGGCGGATGTTCGGGTACCCGAGGGCGTGTGGAAGGCGTAATGTTCAGGGGCGTCATCAACAGCCACGACGGTCGGAAGTGAGACACGTAATGGACCGCGGGACAGTCGGTAGCGCGCATCGGGGCCGGCTTCTGGTCGAAGTCCGGGCCGAGGGCCCGAGCGTCGTCGTGACTCCGGTGGGTGAGTTGGATCACCACACCGCCGATTTGTTGCGTGAACCACTCGAGGCCTGCCTCGACGACGGCTTCTCGCGGCTGGTCGTCGACTGTTCGCGTCTGGAGTTCATGGACTCCACCGGACTCAATGTCCTACTGGGGGCCCGGCTCAAGGCCGAGGCCGCGGGAGGTGGGGTGCATCTTGCAGGGATGCTGCCGGTGGTGGCCCGGGTCTTCGAGATCACCGGGGCCGAGGCGGTCTTCACCGTCCACGAGACGCTCGCGGAGGCGCTGGCCGACTGACCCGGGGGCCCGCTGACGGAGCGTGCTCAAGAGTTACGCGTCAGTTGCCTCTGTGTGATCATAGCGTTACCAGCGTCACACGGGTCGCGTCGAACAAGTGGGTGTTCTCACGGTTCGTCCGGGCAGGAGACACCCTGGATGCGTAGACAGCGCCCCGCGAACAGACGTTGCCAAATCAACAGCAGGAACGGCCGAGCAGCCGATGATCCCTATTGGAGCCCCGCTACTTGTCCAGTTCCTTGTCCAGAGTCCTCTTGTCGGTGAGGTGAAGCGCTGATGAGCACCACCCGGCCTTGCTCGCCGGGCGACCGCGGCCCGGAGTACGAGGCCGTCGTCGCGGCCGCTCCCGCGGACCAGGCCGCCTCAGCGGCGACCGGCCGTCAGGGGCGCCAGGTCCGCAGGCTGAGCCTGAACGGCGCCAGTGGCATCGTTCCCCTCGCCCGGGACTTCGCACGCCAGGCGCTGCAGGCGTGGGGCTGGTTGCCCGCGGCGGGCGCGGACCAGCGCGCGGCGGCGGAGGACGTCCTCCTCGTCGTGTCCGAGCTGGTGACCAACGCCTGCCTGCACGCCGAGGGCCCCGACGAGCTCTGGATCTCCACCGACAGCAAGGTGCTGCGGATCGAGGTGTCCGACCGCGGCCCCGGTCAGCCAGCGCCCCGCACCCCGCACCGCGCCGGCCGGCCCGGCGGGCACGGGATGTTCATAGTCCAGCGGCTCTGCCTGGACTGGGGGGTCGTCCGCACCCCGGGAGTGGCGGGCAAGACGGTGTGGGCCGAGCTGAGCGCGCCCGTGTAGGGCCCGCTCGGCCTCCGCTCAGTTCCCCCTTGGGTTACCCACGGTTCGTATACGCGCCGGATCACTGAAGATCCGGCGCGTTCTTTGTCTTCCCTCGGCAAGGCCCCGGGCGTACCTTGAGCGCCCAATCTGATGTGCCGTCAGTAAATCCGCACCGCGGCACGCCACGACCGGCATGAGGGGAACTCGAGGTGTCGTACCAGAAACGTAGGGCCGCGCTCGCGCTTGCCACGGCCTTGGCCGGCGGCTCGGCGGTGCTGATGGCCGCCCCCGCCGCGCAGGCCGAGGTCCAGGACGTCAACTACCAGTGCAAGACGCCCATCGGGAACAAAGGCGCGGTCTCGCCGATCGATATCAAGAGCGTGAAGAGCGGCAGCGGCTACAAGCTCACCATGTCCTTCCAGAAGGGCGTCTCCTCAAGCCCGGTGGAGCTGGGCAAGGGTGCGATGAAGCCGAGCGCGCTCATCAAGCTGGGCGGCGCGGAGAGCGGCACGGTGCCGGTCTCCGGAGCGCCCAACGACAAGGCGATCCCGGCCAACACCCCCATCAAGATCAGCGATCTGTCGGGGACGTACACGCCGAAGAAGAGCGGCAAGGTCACCTTCACCGCGGGTGTCCTCACCATCAAGGCGCTCGGTACGACGACGACGTGCACGCCGTCCAACAGCCCCAAGCCCTCGCTCTCGCTGGACGTGAAGGGCTCGGGCGGCGGTGGCTCCACGGACGGCGGCTCCGGCGGAGGCGGATCGAGTGACGACGGCGGCTCCGGCGGCTCGGCCAGCGCCCCCTCCGGCGGCGAGGAGCTCCCCCAGACGGGCCCCGCGGACTCCGCCATCGCGCTCGGCACCCTCGGCGGCACGGTGCTGCTCGCGGGCGCGGCCGGCGCGCTCTGGCTGACCCGCAGGAACCAGGCGGCCCGGTCGCGCTAGGCGCGGTGCGCGGCGTCGCGGGGACGCGGTGACCGCGCGCGCCCGTCCCGACCGCCGCGTACGACGCCCAGCGTACGAAGATCCAGGAGCCGCCGATGCCGTCGCTGCTGTCCGTTGCCCGTGCTCTCGCCGTGGCCGTGGCCTTACTGGTGACGGGCGTGGCGCCGGCGACTCCGGTGTTCGCCGACGACTCCGGAGCGTGGACGCTCGCGCCCTCCGCGGGAGGAGGGACGCGGCCGGCGAAGGACGGGCGGCCCTACTTCTACGTGGAGGGCACGCCCGGCTCCGTCCTGGAGGACACGGTGACGGTCACCAACCCGGGGTCGAAGCCGCGCACGGTGGAGCTGAGCGGCGCCGACGCGGACAACACCGAGGGCGGGGCGTTCTCGCTGGAGCGGGGCAGGCCGAAGGACACCGGCTCCTGGATCACGTTCGCGCGCAGCAAGGTGAAGGTGCCGCCGCGCACCCGCGCCGAGGTGCCGTTCAGCGTGAGCATCCCCGAGAGCGCGGTGCCCGGCGACCACCCCGGGGCGGTCGTCGCGCGGGAGGGCGGCCGGGACGCCGGGGTCCGCGTGCATCTGCGGGTGAGCGGCCCGACGCTGTCCGCGCTCACGGTCGAGCGCGTGCGGGCCGATGACGGACGCATCTCGTACGACGTCGTCAACCGCGGCAACACCGTCCTGACCCCCAAGCTCACGGTCCACGCCGAGGGTCTCTTCGGCCCGCTGCTCGACCGGGGCCCCCGCACGCTCCCGGTGGAGCTCCTGCCGGGCCGCAGGGTCACCCTGACGGAACCGTGGACGGACGCCCCCGCGCTCGACTCCGTCGAGGTCACGCTCACGGTGACGGCGGCGGGCGGAGCCCACGGCAAGGCGACGGCGTCGGCACGCTTCGTGCCGTGGGGAGCGGTGGCCGGGGCGGGCGCGGGGGTGCTCGGTCTCGTGGCGGCGGGCGTCTGGTTCGTACGCGGACGCAAGCGCGCGGACGGGGGCCCGGCACCGGACGAGGAACCCGAACCGAGCGTTACGGGACCGGAGTTGGCGGGAGTGGGGACGGCAAAGGGAGAGCAGCTGTGAACGGCAACCCGTTGTGGGAACTCAAGCGGTACATCGCCGCGACCGCCGTGCTGGCGGCACTGGCCTTCGCGCTGCTCCCGGCGGCGGGGGCCACGGCCGCCGACAAGCCGACGGTGACTCTCTCCAAGGCCGAGGCGGGCAAGGGCGGTGACATCACCGTCAAGGGCGCGGGGTGGCGCAAGAACGCCCTGCTGATGATGCTGGTCTGCGGTCAGGCCACCCCGGGCAAGGGGGTGCCGGGCGGCACGAACTCCTGCGCCAACGACACCGGCCGTGCCGTCACCACGGACGGCAAGGGCGCCTTCAGCAAGAAACTCCCGGTGGCCGAGCCCCCCAAGCCCTGCCCCTGTGTGGTCCACGTGGCCACCGTCACGGGGGAGAAGGCGCAGGCGGACGCCGCATTCAAGGTCGCGGGTCATCCCGTGAAGCCCCTGACCGAGCAGCAGGGCGGCGGGAAGCTCTCCGTCCTCACCGACACCCGGCTCGAAGGCTCCAGCGGCGTACTGACCTGGTTCGGCGCCCCGCCGTCCCGCAAGTTCGTCTTCACCGTGGGCAACGTCGGCTCGGCCCCGGTCAAGGACCCCGTCTTCCAAGTCGGCACCTCCCACGGCGTGTTCGCCCCGCAGTGGGAGGAACAGCAGTGGCGGGGCACCATCGCCCCCGGCAAGAAGGCCCAGATCAAGCTCCCGGTCGAGCTCTCAGCCGGAGCGCACGGCGACTACCTCGTCTCCCTGAGGTTCGGCGGCAAGGTGCTCGCCGAACAGCCCTGGGGCGTCGGCCGCCCGTGGGGCGTGACCGTCTTCTGGATCCTGCTCTGCGTCGTCGTGCCCGCGGCCGTCTTCCGCATCGGCATGGCGGTGGTGGACAGGCTCCGTCCGAACCGCCGCCGGGGCGGCGGCCGCGGCTCCCGTCCCGCGGGGCGTCACCGTACCGGCAGGATCGCCGAACTCACCGACCGCATCCCGAAGTTGCGGCTGCCCCAGGGGGCGGTCGCGGCGGACGAGGCGGCCCGTACGCCCCGTACGAAGCCGTCCCGCGAGACCGGTGGGCCGTCCGGCAAGGACACCGCCACGAACACGGGCACCCTCCCGTGGTTCACCCCTGACACAGACCCCGGCGCCGGGACCGCACCCGCCGCCGGACAGCTCTCCGCACCGTCAGAGAACAGCCCGACGACGAAGGGAAACACGTGATCAGCACACGACGGAGAGCGGGCGCGGCCTCGGTCTCGCTGCTGCTCGGCGGGGCGGGCATCCTGCTGGGCGCGGGCCCCGCGCAGGCGGCCGAGGTGGCGTACAAGACGGAGTGCATACCGCCGCCGATCTCGGGTCTGCCACCCGTGCAGGGCACCACGAAGGTGGAGATCACCGCGCCGGCCACCGCGAAGGTGGGCGACGAGGTCGAGGTCGTATGGAAGACCACGGAGGCCGCGTCCAAGAACCCGGACATCCTCGACCTGGACAAGGACACGGTGAAGCCGACCGGCACGATCAAGCTGGGCGGCGGCCAGAGTGGTGACCTGGCGGTGGCGGGCGAGCGCGTGAACCCGCCGATCAAGAAGAACAGCCCGATGATCCTGTCCGACATGAAGGCCAAGCTGAAGCTGACCAAGGCGGGCGACGTCACGCTCACCCCGGGCGCGTACAACATCAACGTCAGCAAGCCGATGTCGACCGACACCAAGTGCACGCCCAAGGAAGAGGTCAAGGCGGGCGCGACCATCAAGGTGACGGAGGGCGGCGGCAGTTCGGGCGGCACGGCCTCGGGCGGCGGCACGTCCGGTGGCAGTACGTCGGGCGGTTCCGCGTCCGGCGGGGACACCGGCGGCGGTGACACGGGCGGTGGCGACACGGGCGGTGACACCGGCGGCGGCTCCACCGGTGGCGGTGGCGACGACGGCGGCAAGACCGACTTCCCCGGCAAGGAAGTCCAGACCCCGTACAAGTGCAAGACGCCCATCGGCGACAAGGACGCCACGTCCCCCGTCCAGATCAACGCCAAGAAGGAGGGCGGGAATTACGGCCTCACCGTCGAGTTCAAGAAGTCCGTCATGGACAGCCCCGCCGACATCCCCGCGGACTCTGTGAAGCCGTCCATGGAGGTCAAGCTGGGCGGCGCGGACAAGGGCACGGTGCACGTCGAGGGGCCCACCAACAAGGAGCCCATCAAGTCCGGCGACCCGATGACCATCCCTGACCTGACCGGCACGTACAAGCCGGGCGCCGACGGCAAGTCGACGCTCTCGCCGGGTGTCCTCACGGTCAAGGCGCTGGGTACGACGACGACGTGCACGCCGTCCAAGGCGGAGGTCTCCCTGGAGATCGACACGGCGGCTCAGCCTGGCGGCGCGGCCGGCGGTTCGGGATCTGCCGGGGGCTCCGGTTCCGCCGGGGGTTCCGCCGCGGGTGCCGCGGGCGGTGGCGGTGACCTCGCGGAGACCGGCGCGGACGACAACGGGGCGTTGCGGGCGCTAGGGCTCGTCGCGGGCACGGTGATCCTGCTGGGCGGCGCGGTGTTCACGTTCCTCCCGAGGCGGAGGAACGGCCTGCACTGAGGCCCCGCCAGGGGCGCGGGGAACTGCGCGAGCGGCCCAGGGCGGCCCGCACCCGCCGACCAGGCGCCGTAGGCAGACGCGTCTGCGTCGACCGCCGGCTGCCGTCGGCTGAGCGCGCAGTTCCCCGCGCCCCTAAAGGGGCGCCTACCCCTGGACGCTGCTCAAACGTGCTGCCGCAGCCACCGCAGCACGGTCTGGGCGAAGCCCGGGTCCCGCAACAGCTCACCCCCGTGCGCCGTGCCCGGCTCGACGCGGACCGTGACGTCCCGCAGGCCCGCCATCGTCTGGGCGTGGGCGAGGTCCGTGGAGTGGGCGACCGGGACGAAGTCCGCCGCCGAGTGCGTGAGGTAGAGGGGCGCGTCGTCCTTGCCGGAGGCGTGCGACTTGGCCACCAGGTCGACCCACTTCTTCCAGCACCGCCCGGAGGCCCGGTCCGGCACGCACCCCGCGAGCAGCTCCGCCGTACCCCGCAGCTTGCGCTGGGCCGGAGCGGCGGCGGTCATCCCGCCGTCCTTCCAGGCGCGGTAGGGCGAGGCCACGGGGGAGAGGGCCACCACGCCCCGCACCCGCTCCCGCCCGGCGCCGTAGGCCCCCGCGCTGACGGCGAGATGCCCGCCGGCGGAGGACCCGAGCACCACGGGTGTGCCGCCGCCGCGCCGCTTGATCCACCGCAGGGCGGCGAGGACGTCGTCGCGCTGCGCGGGCCAGGCGGCGTCCGAGGCGAGCCGGTAGTCGGTGTCGTACACGGTGAACCCGCGCTCCGCGAACCACCGGGCCCGACCGCTCCAGTCGGTGTCCCGCACCCAGGAGCCGCCGTGCAGGATCATCAGGGCGGGGTGCCCGGACCGGTCGCCGTACACGGTGATGTTCTGCCGCGCGTGCTCCCCGTACGAGAAGGTCTGGCCCGGCAAGGGGCTTGGTGCGGCCTCGACGGCGGCACTGGACGACAGCAACGCCACACACAGGGCGAGGGTCGGCAACGTACGTCGCATGGCCAGATGCTGCACCGCGCGGCTCCGCCACCGGCACGGAAACGTTCCGCGTCACCGCCACGGGTTAGCGAACGATCCCTTGTTCGTGCGAGTGGACGAACGAAAGGGCGCCACACCCGCAGAGGTGCGACGGCCCTTTCACGCGTCTGCCGGCCCCGTCGGGGGCGTGGCGGACGTCAGTTCACGGAACCCATCAGTTCCTTGACCTTCTTGCGGTTCATCCAGATGCCGAAGCCCGCGATGACCGCGATGACCGCCTCGACCGCGACCGCACCCGAGTTGTTCAGATCGATCCCGAGCTGCGGCGATGTCAGCAGACCGGTGACGGAGTCGCCCGCGGTGACCGCGAGGAACCAGACACCCATCATCTGGGCGGTGTACTTCGCCGGGGCCATCTTCGTGGTGACCGACAGGCCGACCGGGGAGAGGCAGAGCTCGCCGACGGTCTGGATGAAGTAGATCGACACCAGCCACATCGGGCTGACCTTGCCGCCGTTGCTCGCGGTGTCGATCAGCGGGATGAGGAAGACGAGGAACGAGATGCCGATCAGCGTGAGGCTGGAGGCGAACTTGACCGCGGTGCTCGGCTCCTTGCCCCGCTTGTTCAGCCACAGCCACGCGGAGGCGACCACGGGGGCCAGCGCCATGATGAAGATCGGGTTCAGCGACTGGTACCAGGAGGTCGGGAAGTCGAACCCGAGCAGGTTGTTCGTGGTCGAGTGCTCGCCGAAGATCGACAGGGTCGAGCCGTTCTGGTCGTAGATCATCCAGAAGACGGCGGCGACGATGAAGAACCAGACGTAGCCCGACAGCTTGGACTGCTCCAGGTCCGTGAGCTCCTTGTCGCGCTTCATGCGGACCAGGACGGTGACCGGGATGACCAGACCGGCGATGGTGAGGGGCATCAGGGCCCAGTCGGCGAAGTTGCCGGTCACACCGAGGAACGAGTAGAGCGCGACCGCGACGATCAGCCAGATCAGGCCGTTGCGCAGGGCGGAAGCGCGCTGCTGCGGCGTCGCGGGCTGCGAGACGACGCTGCTCTCCGCGCTGAGGTGGCGCGAGCCGAGCATGAACTGACCGAGGCCGAGCGCCATGCCGATCGCGGCGAGCGCGAAGCCGAAGTGCCAGTTGACGTTCTCGCCGACGGTGCCGATGGTCAGCGGGGCGAGGAAGGCGCCCACGTTGATGCCGATGTAGAACAGCGTGAAGCCACCGTCACGGCGCGGGTCCTCCGGGCCGTCGTAGAGGTGGCCGACCATCGCGGAGATGTTGGCCTTCAGGAGGCCGGAACCGAGCGCGACGAGACCGAGGCCCGCGAAGAACGTCGCGGAGCTCGGCAGGGCGAGCGTGATGTGGCCGAGGATGACGACGACAGCGCCGATGGCGACCGTCTTGCGCGGCCCCCAGAAGCGGTCCGCCATCCAGCCGCCGGGCATGGCGAGGAGATAGACCATCGACATGTAGACGGAGTAGATCGCCGTCGCCGTCGTGGCCGACATGTTCATGCCGCCGGGGGCGATCAGGTACAGCGGGAGCAGTGCTTTCATGCCGTAGAAGCTGTAGCGCTCCCACATCTCGGTCATGAAGAGTGTGGCCAGTCCGCGGGGGTGGCCGAAGAAGGTCTTCTCAGTGCCAGGGGTACCGGCTGAGTCCTTCGTCAGGCTGGACGCCATGGGTCGATCCTCGTGTTCGGGACGCGCGGCAAGAGCGTGTGCGCGCCCGGTGGGGGGCGGTCGGCACCGGGGTCCTACCGTCCACACCCCCACGCCCGGGGGGAGTTTCGCGCTCCGTCGAGGAAGGCGCTGGTACGGCGACTCCGAGATCCACGCCCTGGCGCGTCATCACGCTCAGGGCCCGACCACAGGTCATTCCTTTCAAGGCTGGCAGAAGCCGGCCCGCACATAAAAGAGACCTAAGGCCGCACAGCGGGCCAAAGGTCCTTGCATAGTGCATCAGGCGTTGGGTCACCATACGCCACGACAGTGCGGCATATGGAAGGACTTGAGAGATGGATCACAGGTTACTTCGGAACCATCGGCCCACATTTGAAGGTGATCCTCAGGATGGCACCCCATAGCCGCAGGGGTCGACCGCCGGCGGGCGATCACCCCACGACGGTCTTCCGGCGCGGACTACCATCACCCCATGACCCGTGTACTGCTCGCCGAGGACGACGCGTCCATCTCGGAGCCGCTGGCCCGTGCCCTGCGCAGGGAGGGGTACGAGGTCGAAGTGCGTGAGGACGGCCCGACCGCCCTCGACGCCGGGCTGCAGGGCAGCGTCGACCTCGTCGTACTCGACCTGGGGCTGCCCGGGATGGACGGCCTGGAGGTGGCCCGCCGCCTCCGCGCCGGGGGGCACACGGCGCCGATCCTCATCCTCACCGCCCGTGCCGACGAGGTGGACACCGTCGTCGGCCTGGACGCGGGCGCCGACGACTACGTCACCAAGCCCTTCCGCCTCGCCGAGCTGCTCGCCCGGGTCCGGGCCCTCCTGCGGCGCGGCGCGGCCGAGCCGCAGCAGGCTCCGGCCACGCACGGCGTGCGGATCGACGTGGAGTCGCACCGCGCCTGGATGGGCGAGGAGGAGCTCCAGCTCACGGCCAAGGAGTTCGACCTGCTGCGGGTCCTGGTCCGCGACGCGGGCCGCGTGGTCACCCGCGACCAGCTGATGCGCGAGGTCTGGGACACCACGTGGTGGTCGTCCACCAAGACCCTGGACATGCACATCTCCTGGCTGCGCAAGAAACTGGGCGACGACGCGGCGAACCCGCGATACATCGCCACTGTGCGGGGCGTGGGCTTCCGCTTCGAGAAAAGCTGATTCCTCGCCGGGGGGCGCCGGGCAGTGCCCCGTCAGGGGCGCGGGGAACTGCGCGAGCAACCCAAGAAGACCCGCACCCGCCAGGAACCCGCCGTAGGCAGACGCGTCTGCGGATTCGTCGTGGCGGGCCGCGCAGTTCCCCGCGCCCCTGACGGGGGCTTCGATCGGCGACACTGAGTAAATGCGCCGTCGACTGATCAGCAGCACCCTCGCCGTGGTCCTCGTAGTCATCGCAGTCTTCGGTGTGAGTCTGGTGATCGTCGAGACGAGGACCATCAGCAGCAGCGCCCAGGAGCGAGTGACAAGTGAGGCGCTCCGCCTGGCCAGCGTCGTCGACAGCAGGCTCATCAGCGACGAGCGGATCAGCGCCGAGATCCTGCGCGACGTGGCCGCGGTCGACACCGACCGCTACGCCCTCATCGAGATTCCCGGCCGCGCCCCCATCGAGATCGGCTCCCGCCCCGCCGGCGACGTCATCCACGACACGGCCAAGGGCGAGGAGGGCGAGAAGGTCACCGTCGAGGAGCCGCGCACCGCGGTCACCCAGGAGGTCGGCCGCACCCTGCTGATCATCAGCGCCGTGGCCCTCCTCGCGATCGTCGCCGCCGTACTCCTCGCGGTACGCCAGGCCAACCGCCTGGCCTCGCCGCTCACCGACCTCGCGGAGACCGCGGAGCGCCTCGGCTCGGGCGACCCGAGGCCCCGCCACAAGCGCTACGGGGTGCCGGAGCTGGACCGCGTGGCGGATGTCCTGGACGGCAGCGCCGAGCGGATCGCCCGGATGCTGACCGCCGAGCGCAGGCTCGCCGCGGATGCCTCGCACCAGCTGCGTACGCCTCTGACGGCCCTGTCCATGCGCCTGGAGGAGATCACCGTCACCGACGAGCTGGACACGGTCAAGGAGGAGGCCACGATCGCGCTCGCGCAGGTCGAGCGCCTCACCGACGTCGTGCAGCGGCTCCTGACGAACTCACGCGACCCGCGTACCGGCTCCGCCGTCTCCTTCGACCTGGACGAGGTCGTCAAGCAGCAGCTGGAGGAATGGCGCCCGGCCTACCGCAGCGCGGGCCGCGCCATCGTCAGCTCCGGCAAGCGGCATCTGCGGGCCGTGGGCACCCCCGGGGCGGTCGCGCAGGTCCTGGCCGCCCTCATCGAGAACTCGCTCATGCACGGCGGCGGCACCGTCGCCCTGCGGACCCGCGTCACGGGCAACCAGACGGTCATCGAGGTCACCGACGACGGCCCCGGCGTCCCCGCCGATCTCGGCGCGCGGATCTTCGAGCGCACCATCAGCGGCCGCAACTCCACGGGCATCGGCCTCGCGGTCGCCCGGGACCTGGCCGAGGCGGACGGCGGGCGCCTGGAGATGCTGCAGACCAGGCCGCCGGTCTTCGGCCTTTTCCTGTCGCGTACGCCGCCGCAGAAAAGCGACCGGTGGCACGAGGAGGAGACGGTGCGCTAGCGCGTGCCCCGCCCGGCCGGCCGCTTCCGGTCGGCCGCCACGGCCGTGGACGCCGTGGACCCCGTGGACGCCGTGGACCCCGTGGCCGCCGTGGAGCCGCCCTCCAGGAACGATTCCGCACGGGCGACGGTCTCCCGCGCGGGCAGCGCCTTGAAGACCCAGGTGCGGTAGGACCAGAAGCGGAAGCAGGTGGCGATGCCGATGCCCACGAACTTGAAGATGTTGCGCTGCAGCGGGCTGTCCCAGTCGAAGCCGTAGATGGCCGCGTACAGGACGCCGTTCTCGATCACCAGGCCGACCGCGCTGAAGACCAGGAACAGCGTGAGCTCCTTGGTGCGGGAGCTCTTGTCACGGTCCTTGTACGTGAAGTAACGGAAACCCACGTAGTTGAAGGCGATGGCGACGACGGTGGCGATCACGTTCGCGCGCACGGCCTGAAGGTCCGTGGTGTGCCACAGAAGGTTGGAGACGCTGAAATTCACCAGCGTGCCCAGGGCACCCACCGCACCGAACTTGGCCACTTCGCGCGCGAGCTGATCCAGTCGCACCCGTAGTGCGCCACGTTCCTTCATGGTGGTCGCCCCAACCCCCGTCGTCGATTCGTTCGGTCTCGTCCTCGTCGACGTATCTGGTGATTCGGTCGCGTCAACCCAGCCATGCTAACCAGCGACCCCCGTCCGTCGCGCGGGGACGCCTCCACACTGTGTCGGCTCTGTGACGGGAGGGCCCGTGCGGTGCACGGGAACCGGCCGTTCCGACGTGGCCGATACGGGCCGATACCCTGGGGGTGTGACGTTCCCGGTAGTCGGCATGGTCGGCGGCGGTCAGCTCGCCCGCATGACCCACGAGGCGGGTATCCCCCTCGGCCTGAAATTCAAGCTCCTCAGTGACACCCCTCAGGACTCCGCGGCGCAGGTCGTCGGCGATGTCGTCATCGGCGACTATCGCGACCTCGACACGCTGCGCGAGTTCGCGAGGGGCTGCGACGTGATCACTTTCGATCACGAACACGTACCCACCGAGCATCTACGGGCCCTGGAGGCGGACGGCATCCCCGTGCGCCCGGGGCCCGACGCGCTGGTGCACGCCCAGGACAAGGGCGTGATGCGCGAGAAGCTCACGGAGATCGGCGTGCCGTGCCCACGCCACCGGATCGTGAGGGACCCGGCCGACGTGGCCGCCTTCGCGGCCGAGGGCGACGGCTTCCCCGTGATCCTCAAGACGGTGCGTGGCGGCTATGACGGAAAGGGGGTGTGGTTCGTCCGTTCCGTCGAGGACGCCGAAGATCCCTTCCGGGCCGGTGTCCCGGTCATGGCCGAGGAGAAGGTGGACTTCGCGCGGGAACTCGCGGCGAACGTCGTGCGCTCGCCGCACGGCCAGGCCGTGGCCTACCCCGTCGTCGAGTCGCAGCAGGTCGACGGCGTCTGCGACACGGTCATCGCGCCGGCCCCCGATCTCTCGGAGGACCTCGCGGGCCAGGCCCAGGAACTGGCCCTGCGCGTCGCCAAGGAGCTCGGGGTGGTCGGCCATCTGGCGGTCGAGCTCTTCGAGACGCGCGACGGCCGCATCCTGGTGAACGAACTGGCGATGCGCCCGCACAACTCCGGCCACTGGACGCAGGACGGGGCGATCACGTCCCAGTTCGCGAACCACGTGCGCGCGGTGCTCGACCTGCCCCTCGGCGACCCGCGCCCGCGGGCGAAGTGGACGGTCATGGCCAATGTCCTGGGCGGCGACTACCCGGACATGTACCAGGCGTACCTGCACTGCATGGCACGCGACCCGCAGTTGAAGATCCACATGTACGGCAAGGACGTGAAGCCCGGCCGCAAGGTCGGTCACGTCAACACCTACGGCGACGACCTGGACGACGTGCTGGAGCGCGCCAGTCACGCGGCCGGCTACCTCAGAGGGACGATCACGGAATGACCGCACCTGTAGGACCCGCAGGACCCGTAGGACCTGTCGTCGGCATCGTCATGGGCTCGGACTCCGACTGGCCGGTCATGGAGGCCGCGGCCAAGGCGCTCGACGAGTTCGAGATTCCCTACGAGGTCGACGTCGTCTCCGCGCACCGCATGCCGCGCGAGATGGTCGCGTACGGCGAGGAAGCGGCGGACCGCGGCCTCAAGGCGATCATCGCGGGGGCCGGAGGCGCCGCGCACCTGCCGGGCATGCTGGCCTCGGTGACGCCGCTGCCGGTCATCGGCGTGCCCGTACCGCTCAAGTACCTCGACGGCATGGACTCCCTCCTGTCCATCGTGCAGATGCCCGCGGGCGTTCCGGTGGCGACGGTCTCGGTGGGCGGCGCGCGCAACGCGGGCCTCCTCGCGGCGCGCATCCTGGCCGCGCACGACCCCGAACTCCTCGGCCGTATGCGGGAGTTCCAGCAGGAGCTGAACGAACAGGCCACGGAGAAGGGCAAGCGGCTGCGTACGAAGGTCGAGGGCGCCGGTTCCGGCTTCGGCTTCGGCTCGGGGAAGTGAGCGGCATGACGTCCCAGGACAGCGCCTCCCTCGCTGACGCCCGCGCCTTCCTCGCCGAGTTCCCGGTGGTCGACGGGCACAACGACCTGCCCTGGGCGCTACGCGAGAAGGCCGGTTACGACATCGACCGCCTCGACATCGCGGCCGACCAGACGGGCCATCTCCACACGGACATCGCCCGTCTGCGGGCGGGCGGGGTCGGTGCGCAGTTCTGGTCGGTGTACGTCCGCACGGACCTGACGGGCGACGCGGCGGTGAGCGCGACGCTCGAACAGGTCGACTGCGTCGAGCAGTTGCTGACGAGGTATCCCGGGGATCTGGTCCGCGCGCTGACGGCCGCGGACATGGAGGAGGCGCGGGCCGAGGGCCGCATCGCGTCCCTGATGGGGGCCGAGGGCGGCCACTCCATCAACAACTCCCTCGCCACGCTGCGGGCGTTGCACGCGCTCGGCGTCCGCTACATGACGCTGACGCACAACGACAACATCGCGTGGGCGGACTCGGCGACGGACGAGCCCGGGGTCGGGGGCCTGTCGGCCTTCGGCCGCGAGGTGGTCCGTGAGATGAACCGCAGCGGCATGCTCGTGGACCTCTCCCACGTGGCGGCGACGACGATGCGGGCGGCCCTGGACACCTCCGTGGCGCCGGTGATCTTCTCGCACTCGTCGTCGCGCGCGGTGTGCGACCACCCGCGCAACATCCCGGACGACGTCCTGGAGCGCCTGCCCGCCAACGGCGGCGTCGCGATGGCCACGTTCGTCCCGAAGTTCGTCCTCCAGGCGGCGGTCGACTGGACGGCGGCGGCCGACGAGAACATGCGTGCGCACGGCTTCCACCACCTGGACACGACGCCGGACGCGATGAAGGTCCACGCGGCCTTCGAGGAGTCGACCCCGCGCCCGGTCGCCACGGCGGCGACGGTCGCCGACCACCTCGACCACATGCGCGAGGTCGCGGGCATCGAGCACATCGGCATCGGCGGTGACTACGACGGCACGGCGTTCACCCCGGACGGTCTCGACGACGTCGCGGGCTACCCGAACCTGATCGCGGAGCTCCTGACCCGCGGCTGGTCGAAGCCGGACCTGGCCAAGCTGACGTGGCAGAACGCGGTCCGCGTGCTCGGCGCGGCGGAGGACGTGGCACGGGACGAGCAGTCCCGCCGCGGCCCGTCGAACGCGACGCTCCAGCAGCTGGACGGCTGAGGGCGTACGGGGACACGGGCCTACGGGCATCAGGGCGGGGGCGGCCGACGGGCCGCCCCCGCCCTTCGCGTTGCTCCAACAGACGCCTCCGCCGCGCGGCACCAGCCGTGGTCGGCGCGAGGCACCATACGCAGCTCCACCTCGGCTTCCGTCTTCCGCAGTCGTGCCGTCGGCGTCTTCGCGTGTCTCAGCCCACGAGGCCCCGCGCGAACCGCAGCGAGTGGGCGAACACGTCCTCCACCTCGGCGTCGGGCGCGCCGTACCAGCCGTGGTCGGCGCCAGGCACCACACGCAGCTCCACCGGAGCACCCGCCTCCCGCAGCCGGGCGGCGAGTGTCTCGCTGTGTGTCGCCGGGACCATCGTGTCCCGCTCGCCGTGGATCAGGAGGAAGGGCGGGGCGGTGGGGTGGACCCGGGTCACGGGGCTTGCCTCGCGGGCCAGTTCCGGTACGGCCGCGGGGGCGGCGCCGAGCAGCAAAGCCTCCGGGGTCGTGGCGCTGTGCGGGTCGAACGGGCCGCGGGGGACGGTGAGGTCGCTCGGGGCGTACCAGATCACCGCGCCGGTGGCCGAGACCTCGGGGTCGAGTGCCAGGAGCGAGGCCAGGTGCCCGCCCGCGGACTCGCCCCACACCACGGTCCGCGCGGTGTCGACGCCGAGCTCCGGTCCGCGCAGGCCCAGCCAGCGCAACGCGGTCCGCAGGTCGTCGAGCGGGGCGGGGAAGCGGGCCTCTCCGCTGAGCCGGTAGTCGGCGCAGGCCACCGCGAAGCCCGCGGCGGCGATGCGCGCGAACGGCCCCGGACTCCAGTCCCGGGTGCGCAGTCCCATGTCGTCACGGCGCCCTCGCCGCCACGCGCCGCCGTGCACGAAGAGCACGAGAGGCGCGGGCCCGCTCCCGGCGACCTCCGGTAGCCAGAGGTCGAGTTCCAGCGGACGACCGCCGTCGACCTCGCCGTACGGGACGCCGCGCAGGACCCGCGGCCCCGGTGCCGGCAGCGGCGCCACATCCGGGTGGGGCGCGGCGATCAGCCCCCGCAG
The DNA here is from genome assembly GCF_040730185.1 of Streptomyces sp. Je 1-332. Classification (NCBI taxonomy): domain Bacteria; kingdom Bacillati; phylum Actinomycetota; class Actinomycetes; order Kitasatosporales; family Streptomycetaceae; genus Streptomyces; species Streptomyces sp. Je 1-332. The sequence continues at coordinate 3,312,181 of NZ_CP160402.1, read as the reverse complement.
AGCGTCGCTCACCGGGTGCGCCACTGGTGCTCGGGCAGGAAGCGGACGTCGTAGCGCTCGGGCACGGTGGCGAACTTGTCCGGCGTGGGGATCACGGGCTCGCGCGGCAGGCCGAGCTCCTCGGCGGGCGCCCCCAGGGTCTCGAAGAACCGCTCGAAGGTGCCACCGGGCCCCGCGGCGACGCCGACGACCTGGCTGTGGTGGCGCTCCATGCGGTAGGCGTGCGGACAGTTCTTGGGCACGAAGCCGAAGTCGCCGGGGGTGAGGAGCTTCTCCAGTTGCTCGCCCTCCAGGTCCTCGACGAAGAGGCGGACGGCGCCCTGGGTGACGTAGAAGACCTCGTACGTGTCGGGGTGCAGGTGGGCGGGGATGACGTTGCCCTTGGGGCCCTCGACGGTGAAGAAGTTGAAGCCGTTCTCGGTCTGCTCGCCGCCCGCGTAGATCGTGATCAGGTCGCCGAAGAGATGGGCCCGGTCGCCCTCGCCCTTCTCGATGACGTAGGGCTTGCCCGGTTCGGCGGGGATGCGTGAGGAGCGCCGGTAACGGGTGGCGTACTCGATGGTCATGAGCTCTCCAGGGGGATGGCTGAACGAGGGGAATGTCAGGCAGCCTGACATAATGAGTCCATGACGGGCAAGCGTCGGCCCCGAACCCATAGGCTCACGGCATGCACGCCAACGGCACCGGCCGCAACCTCCCCCAGCTCCTCGGCGACGCCCGGCGCTGGTTCGAGGACGCGCTCCTCGCGACGCTGGAGGAGGCGGGGGAGATCCATGTCTCGCCCACCCAGGCGGGCCTCTTCGCCGTACTCGACGAGGAGGGCACGACGGCCTCCGAGCTGGCCCGCCGCATGGGCGTCACCCGCCAGACCGCGCACCAGGCGGTGCACGGCCTGGTCTCGGCGGGTCTCCTGGAGCAGGTCCCCGACCCCTCGTCGGGGCGGCAGCGCCTCATCCGGCGAACGGCGGAGGGCGAGCGCACGCACCGCAGGGCCGAACTGGTCCTGCGCCGCGCGGAGCAGGAGCTGGCCGACCGAATCGGCGAGGGGACGGTGAGCGCGCTGCGGACGGCGCTGGAACTCCCGTGGGGCGGCCCGCCGGTACTGGGCCCGCCCGAGGGTTAACCCGGCGGCCTCCCTCGCTGGTCAGCCCAGTGACGCCACCGCGTCAGCGATGAGGGAGCGGACGGCTCGAACAGCCAGAATCAGATCGACGCCTCGTCGGTCAGCGGAGGTACGGCGCACGGGCGGAGAACCATGAGTGAGTCCTCCAAGGTCGCCACCATGGCAAAGGGGAACCGGTCGAGCTCAAGACAGAGTGCGACGTCATCAGGATGGACTCCTTGACGCACACCTTCCGTCAGCTCGGCGGCGGCGCGGGACTCGGCAGCGCGACGGAGGAACTCAGCGGCATCCGTCCCGGCCTCGGTGGTCCTCCGAGCGATGTATTGAGCACACGCCAGATCCTCATCGGCCTGCCCGCCTTCGCCAGTGACCACGAACGTGACACCGTCACCCCTGCGTGTCCGCAAGAGCCGAGCCGTCGCCTCCGCCACCACGAAGCTGGCGCACAGCACCAGCGACGCCTCTTTGACCGCAAGGGCGCCGACCGTCCCTGCCGTGGTCTTCTGCACAACGGTCCGTCCGCCGAGGTCAACAGACCTCAACATGCCTGGAGAGTTGACCATCTCGAACCCGGGCGCGGGCGGACCGTCTTTGAGTGCCGCCCAATCCGGGTGGCGAGCCTTGAGTGCCAGGGCCTCGTCCAGCGACTCGGCAAGAACGATCTTCTCCGCCCCCTGGGCAAAGGCCCAGGGAGCCACGGTGAAAGCACGCATGACGTCGACCACGACCGCCACGGCCGGAGTTTCGACCAGATCGGCGATACCAAGGAAGTGAGCGTCCATTCCGGTCATGATCGCGCACGCCCGACCCAAGGCACCCAGGGAGTGGTACGCATCACACCGACGGTCGCGGAACGCCCCGGCTGCCTGCGTCTACCTGCGTCGCGATAGTGGTCCGCAGCCACACCTGACAGAGCCCATGCGAACGGCCCCCGGCATAGCGCCGGGGGCCGTCGCGTTTGTGCGGGACCGGTAGCCGAAAGCTCTACTGGGGCAGGTTGCGGGCCATCACGATGCGCTGGACCTGGTTCGTGCCCTCGTAGATCTGCGTGATCTTCGCGTCCCGCATCATCCGCTCGACGGGGTAGTCACGGGTGTAGCCGTAGCCGCCGAGCAGCTGGACGGCGTCCGTGGTGACCTCCATCGCGACGTCCGAGGCGAAGCACTTGGCGGCGGCGCCCTGGAAGGTGAGGTCCGCGCCGCCGCGCTCCGACTTGGCCGCGGCGGCGTACGTCAGCTGACGCGCGGCCTCGATCTTCATCGCCATGTCCGCGAGCATGAACTGCACGCCCTGGAAGTCGCCGATCGGCTTCCCGAACTGCTTGCGCTCCTGGACGTACCCCTTGGCGTAGTCGAGCGCGCCCTGCGCGATGCCGAGCGCCTGGGCCGCGATGGTGATGCGGGTGTGGTCCAGGGTCTTCATCGCCGTGGCGAAGCCTGTGCCCTCCTCGCCGATCATGCGGTCGGCGGGGATGCGGACGTTGTCGAAGTAGACCTCGCGGGTCGGCGAACCCTTGATGCCGAGCTTCTTCTCCGGGGCGCCGAAGGAGACGCCCTCGTCCGACTTCTCGACGACGAAGGCGGAGATGCCCTTCGAGCGCTTGGTCGGGTCCGTCACGGCCATCACCGTGTAGTACTCGGAGACGCCCGCGTTCGTGATCCAGCGCTTCACGCCGTTCAGGACCCAGAAGTCCCCGTCACGGACGGCCTTGGTCTTCATGCCCGCCGCGTCCGAACCGGCGTCCGGCTCGGAGAGGCAGTACGAGAACATGCCCTCGCCCTTGGCGAGCGGCGTCATGTACTTCTTCTTCAGCTCCTCGGACCCGGAGAGGATCACGGGGAGCGAGCCCAGCTTGTTCACGGCCGGGATGAGCGAGGACGAGGCGCAGACGCGCGCCACCTCCTCGATCACGATGACCGTGGCGAGCGCGTCGGCGCCGGTGCCGCCGAAGCTCTCCGGTACGTGCACCGCGTGCAGGTCGGAGGCGACGAGGGCGTCGAGCGCCTCCTGCGGGAAGCGGGCTTCCTCGTCCACCGCCGCGGCGAAGGGCGCGATCTTCGCCTCGGAGAGCGAACGGATCGCGTCGCGGAGCATGTCGTGCTCCTCGGACGGGCGGTACAGGTCGAAATCAGCCGATCCGGCCAAGGTCTCTCACGCTCCAAGGACGCTAATTACCGTTAAGTAACCCAAATTTTAGAGGGCGGCTCACGCGACGGATACGTGAGCTTGCCGACAACGGTCGGTCGGCGGGTGGCGATGGCGGAAACGTGCCCGGTCAAGGGCCCGACTATGCTCGGGCACCGCACTGACGGCCGTAGACCCCTGGAGCACCGCATGGCCCTCAAGATCACCGTGATCGGCACCGGCTACCTCGGTGCGACACACGCCGCGGCCATGGCCGAGCTCGGTTTCGAGGTGCTCGGCCTCGACGTCGTGCCCGAGAAGATCGAGATGCTGCAGCGGGGCGAGGTCCCGATGTACGAGCCCGGCCTGGAGGACCTGCTGCGCAAGCACGTCGCCGGGATCGAGGGCTCCAGTGGGCGGCTGCGCTTCACCATGGACTTCGCCGAGGTCGCGGCCTTCGGTGACGTCCACTTCGTCTGCGTGAACACCCCGCAGAAGCATGGCGAGTACGCCTGCGACATGAGCTACGTCGACAGCGCCTTCGCGCAGCTCGCCCCGCACCTGACGCGGCCCGCGCTGGTCGTGGGCAAGTCCACCGTGCCGGTCGGCTCGGCGGAGCGCCTCGCGCGCGAGCTGGCCGCCGCGGCGCCGGTGGGCGCGGAGGCCGAGCTTGCCTGGAACCCGGAGTTCCTGCGGGAGGGCTTCGCGGTGAAGGACACCCTGCACCCCGACCGCATCGTCGTCGGCGTACGCAGCGCGCACGCCGAGAAGCTCCTGCGCGAGGTGTACGAGGGCCCGGTGGGCGAGGGGTCACCCTTCGTCGTGACGGACTTCCCGACCTCGGAGCTGGTGAAGACCGCGGCCAACTCCTTCCTCGCCACGAAGATCTCGTTCATCAACGCGATGGCCGAGGTGTGCGAGGCCGCGGGCGGAGACGTCGTGAAGCTGGCGGAGGCGCTCGGGTACGACGACCGGATCGGCAAGAAGTTCCTGCGGGCCGGGATCGGCTTCGGGGGTGGCTGCCTGCCCAAGGACATCCGGGCGTTCATGGCGCGGGCGGGGGAGCTGGGCGCGGACCAGGCGCTGACCTTCCTGCGTGAGATCGACTCCATCAACATGCGGCGGCGCGGGCAGATGGTGGAGATGGCGCGCGAGGCACTGGGCGGCGGGTCCTTCCTGGGCAAGCGGGTCGCGGTCCTCGGCGCCACGTTCAAGCCGGACTCGGACGACGTCCGCGACTCGCCCGCGCTGAACGTCGCCGGGCAGATCCACCTCCAGGGCGGCCAGGTCACGGTGTACGACCCCAAGGGGATGGACAACGCGGGCAGGCTCTTCCCGACGCTGGCGTACGCGGAGTCGGCGGTGGAGGCGGTGCGGGGCGCGGACGCCGTGCTGCATCTGACGGAGTGGCGGGAGTTCCGGGAGCTGGACCCGGTGGCGCTGGGCGAGGTGGCCGCGGAGCGGCTGATCCTGGACGGCCGCAACGCGCTGGACCCCGCGGTGTGGCGGGGGGCGGGCTGGACTTACCGGGCGATGGGTCGGCCGGCGGCGTAAAGCCTGAAGCCAATCGCTGGCCGCTGCGGGGCAATCGGGCGGGTGGGCGGGAAAGCCTGTTCGGCGCGAGGCGGATGCGGGGTGCCCTAGCTCCGGTCGCCCCGCGGGGACTTCCGCGCCCGGTACGCCCGCATCTTGGCGCGCGCCCCGCACACCCCCATGTCACACCACCGGCTCCGCCCGGCCGGGCTGCGGTCGTAGTACGCCCAGTGGCAGTCCCCGGCCTCGCACGCCTTGAGGCGAGCCCACGTGCCCGCGGCCACCGCCTCAGCGATGGCCGCCGCCACCCGTGAGGTGAGCGAGGACGGCTCCGCGGGGACCAGCCCCGCCGAGCCGTCCTCCTCCGAGACCGTCACCAACAGCGGCGCCGTGGCGAGGAGTTGACCCAGAGGGGGCGCAGGCGCGTGCGGCCCGTGCCCGGCATGGGCGAGACACGCCACCCGCAGCGCCTCCCGCAGCTCCCGCGCCGCCGCCACCTCCGCACCGGGCGCGAGCCCGAACGGCGCGCGCCCTTCAGGCGTCTGGAGCGCGTCCGCGCCCGACTCCAGGTCCAAGGTGTTCACCAGCGCCTGAATCAGTGCGAGGCCCCCGGGAGCGGGTGCTCTGTCATTCATGCTTGCGACGTTACCCCTTGTGCGGGAGTATGCAGTAACCGTTACTGGTAGCCGCCCGCTTCCAGTAACCCGCCCGCGAACGAGGAGAAGTAGTCATGCCCCTCGCCAAACTCGGCGTCGTCGTACTCGACTGTCCCGACCCCCTCGCACTCGCCACCTTCTACGCGGCCGTCATCGGCGGCACTCCCAAGGAGGACGGCGAAGACTGGGTCACCCTCGAAGGCCACGGCGGCACCACGCTCGCGTTCCAGGCCGCCCCCGGCCACGTACCGCCGCAGTGGCCCGAGGCCGCCCGCTCGCAGCAGTTCCACCTGGACCTCGACGTGGAGCGGGCGCAGCTGGACGCCGTCGAGAAGGCGGTGCTCGCGCTCGGCGCCACAGCGCTCGACACTCAGGACCGCGAGCGGAGCTTCCGCGTGTACGCCGACCCGGCAGGGCACCCGTTCTGTCTCTGCGCCTGCTGAAACTGAATCCCGTAGAGGAAAGGAACGACCATGGCACCCACGGCACCCACGGCACCCGCGGCACCCGCGGCACCCACGGCACCCGTCGGACGCCTGCGTAATGTCGTGCTCGACTGCCTGGATCCCTATCAACTGGCTCACTTTTACCAGCAGTTGATCGGTGGTGAGATCGAGGCCGATGCCGAGGGTGGCGACGACTGGGTCACCCTCCAGGCCCCCGGCGGCCTGCGCCTCTGCTTCCAGGAGGCCCCCGGCCACCGCCCGCCCGACTGGCCGCACGCGGAAACCGGCTCCCAGCAGATCCACCTCGACATCGACGTGGGCCCGAGCGTCGAGGACGTCGAACGCGCCCAGGAGCGCGTACTCGCCCTGGGCGCCAAGCCGCTCGACGTGGACGACGACAACGGCGAGCGCGACTTCCGCGTCTACGCCGATCCAGCAGGGCATCCCTTCTGCCTCTGCTGGATCGCCGCGGACTGAAAGGGCCGGGGGCGGGGCCCGGACCTCAGCCGGCCGCCTGCTGCCGCTGCCTGTCCCGTGCCGCCCGCGCCGCGAAGTCCGCCCCGCGCAGCACCCGTTGGGCATTGCCCCACGTCAGCCGCGCGAGGTCGTCGTCGGACCAGTCGCGTTCGACGAGCTCGGCGACGAGGTGCGGATAACGCGAGGTGTCGGCAAGGCCTTCGGGGTGCTCGACCGACGTGTCGTACATCCCCGAGAGGCCCACGCACTCCGGGCCCGCGAGACGGCGTACGTGATCGATGTGGTCCGCCACCTCGCTGATCGAGGAACCCGTCTGCTCGGCCGCCAGGGGCACCAGGCACAGGCCCTTGGTGGCGCCCAGCGCGGTGAGCAGCTCGTCCGGCAGGTTCCCCGGGGCGTCCCGCAGCGCGCGGGCTCCCGAGCGGGTGAACAGGACGGGCGCCCTGGAGACGGTGAGCACCCGGCGCGCGGTGGCCTCGGACGCGCCGGACAGCTCGGCGAGCACCCCGAGCCGGTTCAGCTCGCGCACCACTTCCTCGCCGAACGGGGTGAGTCCGTCGGGGCCCGCCCATGACGTACCGGAGAGCGTGAGCGAGACCAGGCCGAGGGCGTGCAGGGCGCGCAGCGTAGCGAGCGAGTCGCCGAGCGCCTCGGCGCGCGCCGGGCCGATCAGGGTGGCGATCCGGCCGCAGTGGCGGGCGTCGGCCACCTCGGAGGCCGTACGGGCCAGGCGCAGTCCCTCGGAGTGGCCGCCGACGACGTGCTTGACGAGGTCGATCTGTTCGAGGGTCGCGCCGAGGACACGGTCGCCGGCGATGCCGTCCGGGACGTGTACGGACCAGAACTGCGCACCCACGCCGCCCGACCGCAGCCGGGGCACGTCGGCGTCGACGGCGCTCTCACCCAGCTCCAGGTCGTACCAGGGCAGCCCGCGCAGTGCCCAGGGCAGTCCGCTGTAGCCGTCGGCGACGGGATGCGCGGCGAGCAGGGCGCGGGCGTGCCGCAGTGGGTCCGGCGCTGGCGGCTCCAGCGCCGACGGTTCCGGTGCGGTCGGCTCCGGCGCGGTCGGTTCAGGACCGGGCTCGGATATGGGTGGGGGCTCGGGGGGCCGCTCGGCGGGCCGGTCCAGTTCTCCGGCTTCGGCGGTGGTGTCGTATTCGACCTGCAAATCTGCCATGGCTGCGCTCCGGCTTCAGGGAGGGTCCGGTCCACCGTGACACGCGAGAGCCGCGGCTTCGCGGCGGGCGAAGCGTTCGGGGTACGGGCCGGTGGTGGCGGCAGGTGACAGCACGCCGAAGGGGCCCCGCCGGACGGTCGGCGGGGCCCCTTCGGCGTGCTCGGGAAGCGGCTCAGCCGCCCGAGACCGTGACCTTCTCGTCGTTGTTCAGCTGCTCCACCATCTGCTTGACCTTGGCCTTGTCCCACAGGAGGTTGCCGCCGGTCGAGCCCGCGAGCGGCATGTTCATGGACTTGCCGTCGCCACCCGTGACGCCCTTCATCGCCCAGAACATGGACGCCACGTCGAACAGGCCCATGTCCTTGTCGACGACCAGCGTGTCCAGGCCCGCGCCCATCGTGGGGTAGAGCTTGAAGGGGTTGAGGACCGTGCCCGGCGTCGCCGCCTGGTTGGCCAGGGCCGCGAGGAACTTCTGCTGGTTCTTCGTACGGTCCAGGTCGCTGCCCTTGAGGGCGTAACGGGTGCGGACGAAGGCCAGGGCCTCCTTGCCGTCGAGCGTCTGCTTGCCCGCCTCGAAGTCGGCGCCGGACTTCTCGTCCTTGAAGCCCTCGGGGATGTCCATCTCGACGCCGCCGACCGCGTCCACGATCTTGGCGAAGCCGCCGAAGCCGATCTCGGCGTAGTGGTCGATCTTCAGGCCGGTGTTGTACTCGACGGTGCGCACGAGCAGCTCGGGGCCGTCCTCCGCGTACGCCGCGTTGAGCTTCGTCTGGCGGCCCTGGTTCGGGTAGAGCTTGCCGGACTCGGCGCCCTTGAAGGAGGGGATCGTCACGTTCGAGTCGCGGGGCAGGGAGATCATCGTGTTCCCGCCGTCGTCCGCGACGTGCAGGATCATCATCGAGTCCGTGCGCTTGCCCTCGGCGGAGCCCGTGTGGAGGTCCTTCTTGTCCTGGTCGGACATGCCCTCACGGCTGTCGGAGCCGACGATCAGGTAGTTCGTGCCCGCGCCGCCCTCGGGGCGCTCGATGACCTTGGAGAGGTCGACCTCGCGCTTGAGCTTGGAGTCGGCCCAGAAGTACGTGCCGATCGAGACGGCGAGCAGCACCACGACCAGGGTGATCGAGCCGATCTTCAGGCGGCGGCGCCAGTTCGGTGCGGGGCGGGGTGCGCGGGTGGCGTACCCGTCACCGCCGCCCTGGCCGCCCTGTCCCGGGCCGTTCGGTGTGCCGTAGACCTGGCCGGTGTTGTAGCCGCTGTCGTAGCCGTCCTGGCGGGGGCCGCGGGGCTCGAACATGTCGTCGCGCGCGTCGCCGTACGGCTGGCCGTACCCGTCGTCGTACGTCGGCTGCTGCGGGACGCTTCCCTGCTGCTGGCCCGGTCGGCCGGGCCCGCCGCCGCGCTGGACGTGCCGCATCACACGGGCACCCTCGGGCTGGGGGTTCCCGCTGCCACGGCCGTACGCGCGGCCGTTGCCCTGGTCGTCAGGCCAATCGCTCATGTGGCCCAGTGTGCCGTCTCTGCCCATGCGCCTTACAGGGCGGGCATGATTTCGGTTCAGGGCTGTTGCAGAGCTGATGCAAAGCGGCCGGGCGCGGTCGTGACATACGTCAGACATAGGGTGGAGCCCATGACAGACCTGGCCCCCGGCACGGAATCGGAGATTCCGGGCAAGCCCACCTCGGCGTCCCGCACGACTCTCAGCCACATCATGACCCACGGCGACACCAACCTCCTCGGGACGGTGCACGGCGGTGTGATCATGAAACTGGTGGACGACGCCGCGGGGGCTGTCGCGGGGCGGCACTCGGGCGGGCCCGCGGTCACCGCGTCCATGGACGAGATGGCTTTCCTGGAGCCGGTGCGGGTCGGTGACCTCGTCCATGTGAAGGCGCAGGTCAACTGGACGGGACGCAGCTCCATGGAGGTCGGCGTCCGGGTCCTTGCCGAGCGCTGGAACGAGTCGACGCCCGCGCAGCAGGTCGGCTCCGCCTACCTCGTCTTCGCCGCCGTCGACGCGGACGGCAAGCCGCGGGGCGTGCCGCCGGTACTTCCGGAGACCGAGCGGGACCGCCGCCGGTATCAGGAGGCGCAGATCAGGCGCACGCACCGCCTCGCGCGCCGCCGGGCCATCAAGGAGCTGCGGCAGGCACGCGCCGCGGAGGGCCTCGACGACTGACCGCCGGTGCCGGCCCGGTCAGCCGTCCCGCCGGTCAGCCGTCCCCAGGTCAGCCGTCCTGCCGGTCAGCCGTCCCCAGGTCAGCCGTCCTGCCGGTCAGCCGTCCCCAGGTCAGCCGTCCCGCCGGTCAGCCGTCCCCAGGTCAGCCGTCCCGCCGGCAGGCCTTCCTACCGGCACACCACCTGGTCACCGGTCACCGCCCCGAACTCGCCCTGGTAGGCGTCCTCGGCCCGTACCGGCCTGACCTGCTTGAAGTCCTGGCCCGCGAGCACCTTCAAGGTCGCGCCCTGCCCCTTCACCGGCCGCATCAGACAGCCGGGCAGCGCCGTCGCCAGGGACTTCGCCGAGCGGTCCCAGCGCGGGTCGTACGCGACGATCGTGCGCTTGAGCGGTACGCCCGGCACATTGCCCGGGACCCGCGTCGTCCGGAAGCCGGTGGCCCGCAGCCCGCTGTCGACCCGCTTGCCGAGGCCCGGCACACCCGTGGCGTTGTCCACCTGCACCCGGATCTGCTGCGGTGACACGTCGACGATGGCCCTGCGCCCCAGGTTGTGCGCCGCGAGGGGCCGGTCGTCACGCAGCGCCTGGAAGAGCTTCGTGGACCGCACCGGGTCCCACTTCAGCGTCGACCCGATGCCCGGCACCATCACGCCCTTGCTGAGCAGCGGCACGGTGGTGAACTCCGACGACCTCGGCGAGAAGCCCCGCATCGCCCGCCCCAGGGCGAGCATCTCGTTCGTGCCGAAGCCCCGGTCGGCCCGGACCGAGCCGAGCAGCGTCCGGGACACGTCGCGGAACTTGAGCGGGTTGAGCAGCACCCCGCTGCTGGTCGCCTTGGAGATCAGCGCCGCGAGGAACCGCTGCTGGCGCTGCATCCGCCCCAGGTCGGACGTGCCGTCGACATGCCGCGTGCGGACGTACTGCAGGGCGGCGCCGCCGTTCAGCCGGTGCGTGCCCACGGGCAGGTTGAGCCCGGTGTACGAGTCCCTCAGCGGGCGTGTGGTGCAGATCTCGACGCCGCCGACCACGTCCACGGTCTTCATGAAGCTGGTGAAGTCCACCTCGAGGTAGTGGTCGATCTTGACCTTCGTCATGTTCTCGACGGTCCGCACGGTGAGGTTCGGGCCGCCCTCCGCGTACGCCGCGTTCAGCTTGACCGGATGCGCCTTGTGCTGGTCGCCGGAGTTCCGGTCGACGTGCTCGGGCATCATCGCGAAGCTGTCCCTGGGCAGGCTCACGACGCTGGCGCGGTTCCGGTCCTCCGAGATGTGCACGATCATGATCGTGTCCGTGCAGTGACAGGGCGCTCCGCCCAGGCGGTACTTGTGCTTCTCCGCCTTGGTGATCTTGTCCCGGCCGTCGGTGCCGACGAGCAGGACGTTCATGCCGTTGCCCCCCTTGGGCCGGTTCTTCATGTCCTTGAAGGCGTCGACCCGGGCGATCTCGGTGTCCAGGCTGGTGACCACGCCGTGCCCGATCCCGGCCGCCACGAGCACCGTCAGGGAGAACCCCGTCGCCACCCGCATGGTCCACCGTGGCCGCCTGCACTGCTTGACCGGCCGCCCCGCCGGCTGCTGCCCCGGCTGCCTCGCACGAGGAGGGCGCGGGCCACGTGGGGGCGGGGTGAAGGAGCGGCGGGGCGGTGTGGGCACGTGGGGGGACACCTCCGCGGTGACGGGCGGGCCTGGCCGGACGGGTGGGGGGAGGACTCGTGAGGGGCCGGGGACTGCGAGAACCGTAGGCCCATACGATCTGCGACCCGGGGCAGCAGGCCGGGCGGCGCGCGCCCGTGTCCCCCATTCGCGGTAACGTGGCGCCGATGAACGCGACGCCCGACGAGCAGCTTCCTGCCGTATCCGTGATCATGCCGGTGCTCAACGAGGAACGGCATCTGCGTGCTGCCGTCTCCGCGATCCTCGAGCAGGAGTACGACGGTGAGATGGAGGTCGTCGTCGCGCTTGGCCCCTCCACGGACCGCACGGACGAGATCGCCGCCGAACTGGTCGCCGAGACCGCGGGCCACCGCGCGAAGGTGCAGACCGTCCCGAACCCCACGGGCCGCACGCCCGCGGCCCTGAACGCCGCGATCAAGGCCTCCAGCCACCCGATCGTGGTGCGCGTGGACGGCCACGGCATCCTCTCGCCCGGCTACATCGCGACCGCCGTACGCCTCCTTCAGGAGACCGGCGCGCAGAACGTCGGCGGCATCATGCACGCCGAGGGCGAGAACGACTGGGAGCACGCCGTCGCCGCCGCCATGACGTCGAAGATCGGCGTGGGCAACGCGGCCTTCCACACCGGCGGCGCCGCCCAGCAGGTGGAGACCGTGTACCTCGGCGTCTTCCGCCGCGAGGCCCTGGAACAGCAGGGCGGTTACAACGAGGAGTTCATCCGCGCCCAGGACTGGGAGCTGAACTTCCGTATCCGTGAGGCCGGCGGGCTCATCTGGTTCTCGCCCGAGCTGAGGGTGCAGTACCGCCCGCGGCCGAGCGTGAAGGCCCTCGCCAAGCAGTACAAGGACTACGGCCGCTGGCGGCACGTGGTCGCCCGCTACCACGAGGGCTCCATCAACCTGCGCTATCTCGCGCCGCCGACCGCGGTCTGCGCGATCGCCGCGGGCGTCGTGGTGGGCGCGCTGGTCACGCCCTGGGGCTTCGTCGTCCCCGCCGGCTACCTCGCGGCGATCACGGCCGGCTCACTGCCCGCGGGCAAGGGGCTGCCGCTGAAGGCGCGCCTGCAGATCCCGGTGGCCCTCGCGACCATGCACATGTCGTGGGGCTGGGGCTTTCTGACCAGCCCGCGCTCCCTCGCCAAGAAGGTCATCGCCTCCCGGCGCCCGGCCGTGCTCAGCGAGGCCTGAAAGGCGGCGTCCGGCCCGCCGACGGCGGGCCGGAAACCGCTTCTCACTTCCAGGTGAACTTCGGGTCCACGTGCATGCACGCCTTCTTGTCCGAGCCGTTGAGCGCCTCGGCCGAGTCCGGCGTCTTGTCGTCCTGCTTCGACCTGGGGGGAGCGTTCCCCTCCCGCCAGTCGGCGCCGACGATCAGGGTGACCCCGGAGACGTCCGTCGACTTCTTCACCGAACTCAGCTTCATGCCAAGGGACTTGGCGACCCGCTGGGCGTCGCCCTCCAGGTCGGCGCTGGGGAACCGGATGACGGTCTTCTCCTCGGCGAGAGCCGTCGTCGTGTCGGCTGCCGCCTTGGTGAAGCCCTTGCCCGCGAGGACTTGCGTCACCGCGCTCGCCCGCCCGCTGACCGGCGGTTCGAAGTCCGTGCGGGTGCCGTTCCGCACCTGCACGGCGATCGCGTCGTCCGCGGCTGCCGGGTCGTCCGAGAGCTTCTCCTCCGCGGGCTTCTTCTTGCCCTTGCCGTCCAGCGCGATGTCGTCGCGTACGAGGCGGAAGAGCTGCTCGGCGTCGCCCGGCTTGGGGATGACGCGCGCGCCCACGTACTCGAACGGCATGGTCGTCATCGTGGTCCGCTCCGGCGAGACCTTCTTGAGCTCGTTGCTGAGGTCGTAGAGCTTCTTCACCGTGCCGAGGCCGTCGTCGACCTTGAGTGCGCTGGTGGCCGTCTCGGCGAGCCTGCGCAGCTTGTTGGGGCTGCTCAGGCCGGCGTTGTTCCGCAGCTCGCGCACGAGCGAGTTCATGTACATGTGCTGGGCCTTGGCGCGGCTGATGTCGCTGCCGTCGTCGAAGCCGTAACGAGTGCGCAGCCACTGCAGGGCCTGCTCGCCCTTGATGGCCGTGGTGCCTTTCTCCAGCTTCAGACCGGAGCCGTGACCCTGGCTGTCGCGCGAGTGGATGTTGGCGTCCACACAGACCGGTACGCCGCCGATGGCGTCGGCCATGGAGACCACACCCGCGAAGTCCACCTCCATGAAGTGGTTGATGTGGATGTTGGTGAGCTTCTCCCAGGTGGCGACCGTGCAGCCGGGACCGCCCCGGCCGAGCGTCTGATTTGTCATCGTCCGCTGCGTCGAGGCCTCGTAGACCTTGCCGCCGTCCGGGTCGGTGCACTTGGGGATGTCCACCAGGGTGTCGCGCGGCATGCTGATGACCGACATGTTCGTACGGTCGGCCGACAGGTGGAGCAGCATCTGGACGTCGGCGAGCGGCTTGCCCCCGAACGTCTCCTTGGCGCCGCCGAGCTTCTGGTTCTCCTTGGAGTCCCGCGCGTCCGAACCGATCAGCAGGATGTTCAGCGGGGTCTGGCCCGCCGCGTTCGGCGTGGGCTCGGGGGCCCGGTGCTCGCCGAGGTTCAGGTCGTCCGTCTCCAGGTTGTCGTTCAGATGCTGGTACCAGAGATATCCGGCGCCGGCCGTGCCAAGTATCAGTACCGAAAGGATCGTTGCCGACCAGCGGAGTATCCGCCGTCTGGGACGCGGTGCCCGGCTGCCGCTGCCGCCGCCCCCACGGCTACGCCCGCGGCGCCCGCCGCTCGCCGAGGGCTCCCCTCCCTCGTGCGGCGGGCCTCCTTCCAGGCCATGATCACTGGCGTGCGGGACGCGTTGTCGCGCCCCCTCCCCACGCACGCTGCTTCTCCCCATCCCCTGCCCCTCCCCGCGCTACCCCGAAATACGGCCATTCTGCGCCCAGTCAGACGCAGAATGACCGCCTCAGGTCACTTGGCGCACACAGTCTTGTCCGCTTCGACCTTCTGAATGCCCTCCGGCGCCTTCGACGGGGCACTGATGGGCACCCCGGCCCCCTTGAAGTCGCTGCCGAGCGTCAGCTTGATGGCGGGCAGGCCCTGCGAGTTCTTCTCGCTCTTGCCGGGCTTCATCGCGGAGCCGGAGAGCCCCATGACATCGGCGAGCCGCCGGGCCTGGTCGGCCTGGTCGGGGGCGTACTCCAGCGTCGTCTTCTCGAGGTCGGACGGTGCGTTGCCGAGCTGACTGGCCTTGGACATGCCCTCAGTGTTCTGCAAGTACGTGAGAGTTGCCTGAGCGGCGCCGGTCTTCCCGCTGCCGTTGTAGATGTTGACCCGCACCTCGGAGGCATCGGACTTGCTGCCCTTGAGGCGGGCGGCGACCGCCGCCTTCTCCTTCTTCTCTTTCTTCTTCACCGCGGTCAGCGACTCGTCGGCGCGCATCATGGAGAACAGCGGGTCGGCCTTGGCCTCGTTCACGACGACCGTTGTGTGGACCTTCTCGGCCGGGTTGTCGATGACGGGCACGGTCGCGAAGCTGAGGTTCTTCATGTCGAGCTTGCCGAGCTCCATGCCCAGGTCACGGAGTTTCATGATGTCCGCGATCTTGGAGTCGACGGTGAGCGCCTTGGTGCCCGCTTCGGCCAGCTTTATCATCTTCGACGGGCTGGTCAGGGTGTCGTTCGACTTGAGCTTGCGCATCAGCGAGCTGAGGAACTGCTGTTGCAGCTCGATGCGGCTCAAGTCACCGCCGGTGCCCACGGAGTGGCGTGTGCGGACGAACGCCAGCGCGTCCTCGCCCTCGATGGTGTGCTTGCCCGCGGGCAGCTTCAGATGCGAGTCCGGGTCGTCGATGTCCTTGGCCAGACAGACGTCGACGCCGCCGACCGCGCTGGAGAGCGTCTTGACCGCGTTGAAGTCGGCCACCATGAAGTGGTCCGGCACGATTCCGGTGATCTTCGTGACCGTACGCATGGTGCAGCTCGGCGTGCGCTCGCTCTGCCCGAGGCTCTCGTTGAAGCGGGCGTCCTGCGTCCCGGCGATCGTCTTCTTGCTGCCGTCCTCCATCGTGGTCGGGCAGTCCGGAATGTCCGTGATCATGTCGCGCGGGATGCTCAACGCGGTGGCGTTCGTGCGGTCCTTGGAGACGTGCAGCAGGATCGTCGTGTCGGCGTGGCCGACGCTTCCCTTGTCGCCGTACTTCTCGTTGCCCTCGCCGCTGCGCTTGTCCGTGCCCATCACCAGGATGTTGATGGCGCGGTCCTTGCTGAAGCCGCCGGTGCTCGCGCCGTCGTCGGCGATCGAGTTGATGTTGCCGTTGAGGTGTTGGTAGTAGACGTACCCGCCGACACCGACCGCGACGAGGACGAAGGCGAGCGAGCCGCCCGTCCACGTCAGGATCTTCTTGCTCTTCGACTTCTTCGGCTTCTGCTTGCGCCGCCCGCCCGCCGTCTCCGGCTGCGGAGCCCGGCGCCTGCGCTGCGGCGGCACGTCCCGCGGCTCGTCACGGCGGTCGTCACGCCGGCCATCGCGGCCGCGCGTTCCCTGGCGTGACGTGGACCTGGGTGATCTGCGAGGTCCAGGCACTGACGACTGCCCAGCGGAAGGGCTCAGTCGCAGTTCGTAATCGCCGGTGTTCGGGTTGAGCACCCACTGGTCTGCGGGGTCGATGTTCTCCGCCCGCCCACGGCCTTGCGCGTCCACGGTTAGCTGCGTCCTCCGTCGGGGCCACGCGGCGCCTTTCCCCCCTCAAGACAAGGCGCTCGGTCAATCGTCCAGCGGTGCGCGGGCACGAAGGGCCCGGCGCACCGGATCGCTCACACTATCCGGCCAGTTCAGCGTCGAACGACGCCGGTGACAAATTCCACTCCCCTACAACTGGGCAATCCGCCCTATTTCTTTGTGCGGGCGGTCTTGCGCTTGAGGATGGCTTTACTCGCAGGCCGTTCCGGCGGCCGTGTTGCCGCGGAAAGTGGGAGCGGGACTCGACGTAGGAGAAGGGGACTCCGAGTCGTCGTCTGCACGCTCGGCGCTGGGGGTGGGGTCGGGCTCCTTGCGCGTCACTTGAAGGGGTGCGTCCGTTCGGAGCCGGGTGAAGAGTTCGTCCGCCGCGGGCTCGACGAGTTCATCCCGATTGGCGTCGTAGACATACGACCGACGGGGCACCGTGAGGAACTGCACCTGTTCTGTGGGGATGTTGCGCATGCCGCGCACCAGTTCGTACAAACCACGCAAACTCGCAAGTGCCGGGTCCGTGGTCAGGGAAGAAGTGGCCGCGTCGAGCACCGGATAGAGCTTCGCCGGATTGAGCAGGACGTCATTGCTCTGCACCTTGTTGACGAGCGCGGCGAGGAACTGCTGCTGGCGGTCCATCCGCTCGGTGTCGCTGCCGTTGCCGATGCTCTTGCGGGCCCGCACATAGCCGAGCGCCTGCTCGCCGTTGAGGGTGTGGCGGCCGGCGGGCAGCTTCAGACGCGCCGCCTTGTCGTTGATCGGCTTCTTCAGGCAGACCTGTACGCCGTCGACCGCCTCGACCATGTCCTTGAACCCTGCGAAGTCCACGACCATGTGGTGGTCGACGCGGATCTTCGTCATCTTCTCGACCGTACGGATGGTGCAGGCCGTCCCGCCGAACTGGAACGCCCAGTTGAACTGGGCGAACTGGGCCCGCGTCCGCGAACCGTCGCTCGTGCGGCAGCTGGGGATGTCCACCATCACGTCCCGCGGGATCGACACCGCGGTCGCGCTGTGCCGGTCGGCCGCGAGATGCAGCAGGATCGTGGTGTCGGATCGCTGGGTGCCGGGGTCGCGCCCGTACTTCTTGTTGCCCCGGCCCGCCCGGGTGTCGGAGCCGACGAGCAGGATGTTCTGCGCGCCGTTGACCAGCGCCGTCGGGCGCTCCTTCTCGTAGCGCGCCAGCTCCGCCGCGGCGTCGGTGTCCTTGGTGATGTTGCCGTCGAGCTTGTTGTAGACCGCCCACCCGGCGCCCCCCGCCACCAGGACGAGCCCCGCGGCGCCCATGGCCGTCCAGCGCAGCCAGCGCCGCCTGCGCCGGGCGATACCCACGCCCGTCGGGCTGGAGCCCGCGCCCGGTGCGTACGTGGCCGGCGGCTCAGGCTGGGCGTCGTCCGGACCCGAGTGCTCCGGTCCGGCGGGCGTGCCTGCGGTGTCGGACACGTGTGGGGCCACCCCTCATAGCGACGTCGGTGCATGGTGCGCTCTTACGACCATGGACCGACGTGACGCCGGGGGCCTGCGGGCCAGGGGCTCGGGTGAGCCGAACGGGGGAACCGCCGGGGCCCGGCAAGGGGGCGCTATGTCGCGGTGGCGGTGACCCGCTCGTCCTCGACGCGCTTGTCGAGCCCGCCGTCGGCGAGCTGGTCGAGGTGACGGCAGAGCACCACGGAGCCGCCCGCCGCCAGCGGGGCGTACAGCCCGGAGCTCAGGCCCTGCCACGTCTCGTACGACAGCCCTGAAAGGAGCCGGGAGCCGGCGTCGAGCCCAAGGCTGGCGGCATCGGCACGAGCCCGCTCCACCAGCTCCGCACCCGTCAGCTCGCCGGCCCCGGCGACGGTGAGGGCGGGCTCGTCCGGGTCCACGGGGGCGTACGGCGCGAAGCGGTCGCCCTGGCTCGGCACCTCGACCGCGTAGTCCACGAAGCCATCGGGGGTCTGCGGGAAGCGCCCGCCGAGCGGCCGCAGCGCGAGCGCGACCCGCTCCCCGGAACAGGCCCTGGCCGCGTCCAGCACATCGGGCCCGCTGACCACGAGGTCGGCGCCGGCGGGGTCGCCGCCCACGTCCGCGACGACGCCGACGGACGAACAGGCGAGCAGCCAGACCGCCGTCTGCCAGTGCGCGGGCAGCAGCAGCGCGAGCCGGTCGCCGGGCTGGGCGGCGAGATCGTCCTGGAGCAGATTGGCGGTCTTGGCCACCCAATTGGCGAAGGTGGCCACGGACAATTCGACGCGCTCGCCCGTGGCGTCGTCGTAGAAGGTGATGAGCGGGCGGCCCGGGTCCGCGGCGAGCGCGGATCGCAGCAGGTCGGCAGGGGTGCGGTCGGTGGCGTTCACGGGCGCAAGGGTACGCGCGTGCCCTGATGCCCGGGGCGTGGCGCAGGGAGTGCGGGCCACCGGTTCGGCGGACACGAACCGACGGACCGTCAATTCCCCAATGGACAGAATTGTCGCGCTATGCCAACTATCAGTCGTATGCGTGGATTTCTAGCTTCCTCGATCGGCGTCACGTGCGCGGCCGCCCTGGCCCTTCCCCTCACCCTGCCGTCGTCCGGTGCCCGCGCCGCGACTCCGGCCCCTCAGTCGCCTGCCGGGCCCTTGGCGGTATCGGTGCCGGGCAGCACCCAGTCACTCCCGCTCACCCCGCTCGGCTCCGACCGCTCGCCCGGCGGCGAGGCCGCCGAACAGGGCCTGCTCCAGCGAGAGGTCCGCCCGTTCTCCCTCGTGGGTGTCATCTGGGACGACCCGGACGACGAGCTGAACGGCAGCGTCCAGGTCCGCACGCGGGCGAGCGGCACCAGCAACTGGTCCGGCTGGCAGCCCGTGGAGACCCACAACCACGAGCACGCCGCCGACCCGGACGACCCGGAGCGGGCCACGGGCAGGGTCCGCGGCTCCACGGCGCCCCTGTGGGTCGGCGACTCGGACGGGGTCGAGATCCGCGTACGGGGCGAGGCGGCGCAAGCCCGCGGAGAGCACCGCGGCGCCACGGAGTCCCCCGTGGAGCGCGCCCTCCCGGAGGGCCTGCGGCTCGAACTCGTCGACCCCGGCGCCGAGCCCCCGCCGCAGGGCTCCGCGCCCGAAGGCCCCCGCTCCCCGGCCCTGACCGCCGAGGCCGCCGCGTCCTCCGCGGTCAACGCCGACCTCGCCCCGCTGGGCGCCTCCGTCATCCCGGCGCTCAGCAAGGAGGAGACGGAGTCCGACCTCGTCGAGGCCCGCGGCGGCCCGGAGGACGCCGGGAAGGTCAAACCCCACATCGGCCCCCGGCCGCGCATCATCACGCGCAAGGGCTGGGGCGCGGACGAGAAGATCCGCGAGAAGAACTTCGGCTACACGAAGACCGTCAAGGCCGCCTTCGTGCACCACAGCGCGTCCGGCAACAACTACCGCTGCTCGCAGGCGCCCTCCCTCCTGCGCAGCATCTACCGCTTCCACGTCAAGAGCAGCGGCTGGCGTGACATCGGCTACAACTTCGCGGTCGACAAGTGCGGAAACATCTACGAAGGACGTGCCGGAGGTGTGGCCAAGCCCGTCCTCGGGGCCCACACTCTCGGTTTCAACAGCAACACCACGGGGGTCGCCGTCCTCGGCAGCTTCGGCTCCACCAACCCGCCGTCCGCCGCCGTGAGCGCCATCGCCCGGCTGACGGCGTGGAAGCTCGGCCTGCACGGCGCGAACCCGAGCGGGAAGACATATCTGCGGTCCGGTGGAGGAAACAAGTACAAGAAAGGCAGCAACGTCCGGCTCAACGTGATCTCCGGGCACCGTGACGGATTCGCCACGGAATGCCCGGGCCTGCGCCTGTACAAGAAGCTGGGCAAGGCCCGTTCCGACTCGGCCCGTCACCAGGGCCGCTGAGGCCGGTCCCGTACCACGGAGCACACCGCACGACCCGCACGGCGCACTGCACGATCTGCACGGCCATCTGCATACACTGGCCGGCCGCAACCCAAAGTTCGGCCGGCCCCAGCAGGAAGCAGAGACGACAGGTGACAGAAGCGATCCTCCTGGTCGGCGGCAAGGGAACACGGCTGCGTCCGCTCACGGTGCACACCCCCAAACCGATGGTTCCGGCGGCGGGCGTCCCGTTCCTCACCCACCAGCTGGCGCGGGCCCGCGCGGCAGGCGTGGAGCACATCGTCCTGGCGACCTCCTACCTCGCCGAGGTCTTCGAGCCGTACTTCGGGGACGGCTCGGCGCTCGGTCTCCACATCGAGTACGTCACGGAGACCGAGCCCCTCGGCACGGGCGGCGCGATCCGCAACGTGGCCTCGCGCCTCCACTCGGGACCCGACGAGCCGGTCCTGATCTTCAACGGCGACATCCTCACGGGCCTGGACATCCGCGCCCTGGTCTCGACGCACGAGGAGTCGGGGGCGGACGTCTCCCTGCACCTCACGAAGGTCACCGACCCCCGCGCGTACGGCCTCGTCCCGACCGACGCGACGGGCAGGGTGCAGGCCTTCCTGGAGAAGCCGCAGACCCCCGAGGAGATCGTCACCGACCAGATCAACGCGGGCGCGTACGTGTTCCGCCGCTCGGTCATCGACACCATCCCCGTGGGCCGCCCCGTCTCGGTCGAGCGCGAGACGTTCCCTGACCTCCTGGCCTCCGGAGCCCACCTCCAGGGGATGGTCGACTCGACGTACTGGCTGGACCTGGGCACGCCCCAGGCCTTCGTGCGCGGCTCGGCGGACCTGGTCCTTGGCCGCGCCCCGTCCCCCGCGATCCCCGGCCGCTGCGGCGACCGCCTGGTCCTGCCGACCGCCACGGTCGCGCCGGACGCGAAGCTCACCGGCGGCACGGTGGTCGGCGAGCACGCGGTGATCGGCGGGGGCGCACGGGTGGACGGCAGCACGGTCCTCGCGGGCGCGATCATCGAACCGAACGCGATCGTCACGGACTCGCTGATCGGCGCGGGCGCGCGGGTGGGCGCACGCACGGTCCTCGCGGGAGCGGTGATCGGCGACGGAGCGGACGTCGGCGCCGACAACGAACTGCGCGAGGGCGTACGGGTGTGGTGCGGGGCGGGGCTGCCGGCGGGGTCGGTCAGGTTCTCGTCGGACCAGTAGAGGAGCTTCGCTCCTCCCAGCCCGTCCGGTGATCCTTCAGCCCGTCCGGCGTTTGAGGACGAACTCGGCGAAGCCGGTGATGAGGTCCACCAAGGCCCCCGCGCCAGCGGGTTTTCGGGAAGGGGCGGGGTAGGGGACAAAAAAGCCCCTACCCTCGTACAGATGTCATCCCGTTTCGCCCCCCGCGTCACCCCCACCCGCACCACAGTGCGCGGCGGCGAAACGGCGATCCCCCAGGCGGTGGGCCAGGCAGGCATGCCCCGCCAGGCCACCACGGCCAGAACCCGCACCTGGACCCCGCCCTACCCCCTGAACCTGGGACTGACGGTAGGCCCGCTCCGAAGGGGCCCCGCGGACCCCACGTTCCGTACGACGCCGACCGGCGAAGCCTGGCGAGCAAGCCGCACCCCCGAGGGCCCCGGAACACTCAGAGTGGCCCTCCGCGGAGACACCGTGGAGGCCCAGGCCTGGGGCCCGGGAGCGACCTGGCTCCTGGACCAACTCCCGGACCTCCTCGGTGAGTCGGACGCCCCGGAGGACTTCACCCCCCGCCACCGCCTCCTCGCGGCGACGGCGCACCGCAGACCGGGCCTGCGCCTGATCCGTACGGGCCTGGTGATGGAGTCCCTGATCCCGTCGATCCTGGAACAGAAGGTCACGACGGACGAGGCGTACCGCGCATGGCGCCTCCTGGTGCGCAAGTACGGCGAACCGGCACCCGGCCCCGTCCCAGCCCAGCTCCGTATGCACGTCATGCCGGACCCGAGGACATGGACCTCGATCCCGTCCTGGGAGTGGCACAAGGCGGGCGTGGACAACAAGCGCGCGTCGACGATCCTGCGGGCGGCGCGAGTGGCGGCGCGCCTGGAGGAGGCGGCGGCGATGGAGCCCCTCAAGGCGCAGGCCCGCCTGGAACTGATCCCGGGTATCGGCCCGTGGACGTCGGCGGAGACGGTCCAGCGCAGCAACGGCGCCCCGGACGCGGTCACGGTCGGCGATCTGCACCTGCCGGGCATCGTCGGCTTCGCCCTCGCGGACAACCGAGAGGCGGACGACGAGGAAATGCTGCGCCTCCTGACCCCCTACGAGGGCCAACGCCACCGAGCGGCCCGCCTCATCCTCCTGAGCGGCCGCACCCCGGCCCGCAGAAAACCCAAAATGCCAAAGACGGACATCGCCCTACTCTGACAAGCCCCGTCAGGGGCGCGGGGAACGCCGCGAGCAACCACGACGGACCCGCGGGCCCCGTAAGGGGCGCGGGGAACGGCGCGAGCAACCACGACGGACCCGCGGCTGTATCGAGGACGTGCGGGCCCCGTCAGGGGCGCGGGGAACTGCGCGACCAGCCCCCACGAACCCGCACCCGAAATGAGCCCCCGCAGTCCCGCAGCGCCCAACGCCCAACGCCCAACGCCCAGGGGCGAGGCGAGTCACCGCACCGCGATGAAGCCCCCCACATCCCGCCCAGCCCGAGCCGCAGGCTCACCCGCCGCATGCCCCACAGCCACCGCCCCCATCGGGTCCCACGACCCCGGAAGCCCGAGAACGTCCCGTACGACATCCCGGCAGAACATCGTCGAGGAGACCCAGGCGGAGCCAAGGCGCTCACCGGCAAGCGCGACGAGGAAGTTCTGCACCCCGGCCCCGGCCGCGACCACGAACATCTCCCGCTCGGCCGCGTCCCGCCGCGCGTCCCCGTATGTATGGGAGCCGTCCATCACCAGACAGGGCACCACCAGATAAGGCGCCCTGCGCAGCACATCCCCCCGCCGCACCCGCTTGGCGATGGACTCCGAAGACTTCCCGTCCCCCTCCAGGTCCGCGACCCAAGCGTCCCGCATCGCGTCGAGCAGCCGCACGCGCGAGTCCTCGGACTCGAGGAGCACGAACCGCCACGGCGTCGTGTGATGCGGCGCGGGCGCGGTCACCGCGGCCGCCACGGCCCGCCGCACCGCCCCGGGGTCCACCGGCTCGTCCGTGAACTCCCGCACGGTCCGCCGCTGCGTCACCGCTTCCCGTACGGCCTCCGACGTACCGAGCCGGAACATGTCGTCACGGGAGTCGCGCACCATGACCCGGGCCCCTGCATCGGACCCACCGCTCTCCCCGACGACGTGCGGCAGCCCGCGGACCACCGCGACCGGCAGCCCACCCGCCTTCCCCTTGACCAGATCGCCCGCGGCGGCCAGCTCGTCCGCGGTGGCGACGACCGTCGCGCTCAGCGGATTGCCGTACGCGTCGACGCCGCCCCGCAGATCGTCGAGGACCCGCACACCCGCCGCCCCGATGGCGACGTCCGTCAGGCCGTTGCGCCAGGGACGCCCGAAGGTGTCCGTGACGACGACGCCGACGTCCACGCCCAAGGCGTCCCGCAGCCCCTCCCGCACCGCACGCGCCGACGCGTCGGCGTCCTCGGGCAGCAACAGCACCGTCCCGGCGGGCGTGTTGGAGGCGTCGACACCGGCCGCGGCCATCACGAGGCCCTGCCGGTTCTCGACGATGCGGAGGGTCCCGCGTCGCGCCACGACCCGTACGGTCTCGGCGTCGATGGCCGCCTCGCGGTCACTCGCCCCGACGATCCGCCCCTCGGCCTTGCTGACGATCTTCGAGGTGACGAGGAGCACGTCCCCGTCGACGAGCTCCGGCTCGGCCGCAGCGATCAGCTTGGCGAGGTCGTCCCCGTGCCGCACCTCGGGCAGCCCGGGGACGGCCCACACGCGGTACGACGGCGAGGACCCGGCGGCGGCTTCGGGAGAGCTCACGCCCGCACCTCCTCCGCGAGGGCGAGCGCCGCGCGCGCCATCTCGGCGGTCGCGTCGATGTCACTCATCATCAGCGGGATCGCCCGGCACCGGACGCCCGCCGACTCGACCCGGTCCACGACCCCGGCGTCCACGGTGTCGACGAGCCACCCGTCGAGCAGCCCGCTTCCGTAGTGCTCGGCGACCGCGGCGGCATTGGACTCCACGCCCACCGCGGCCAGCACCTTGTCGGCCATGCCCCGCACGGGCGCGTCCCCGACGATGGGGGAGAGCCCGACGACGGGCACGCCCGCGTCGGCGATGGCCTCGCGGATGCCCGGCACGGCGAGGATCGTGCCGACGCTCACCACGGGGTTGGACGGCGGGAAGAGCACGACGTCCGCATCGGCGATCGCCTCCAGGACGCCGGGCGCGGGCTTCGCCTGGTCCGCCCCGACCGGTACGACGGCGTGCGCGTCCACGGACGCCCGAAGCCGCACCCAGTACTCCTGGAAGTGCACGGCCTTCTGCTCGCCGTCGACGGTGACGGCGACATGCGTCTCGATGCGGTCGTCCGACATCGGGATGAGCCGCACGCCGGGCTGCCAGCGCTCGCAGAGCGCTTGCGTCACCGCGCTGAGCGGGAAACCGGCGGCCATCATCTGCGTGCGCACGATGTGCGTGGCGAAGTCCCGGTCGCCGAGCCCGAACCACTCGGGCCCGACGCCGTACGCGGCGAGTTCTTCCTTGACCTTGAACGTCTCGTCCGTACGCCCCCAGCCCTGCTCCTCGTTGATGCCGCCGCCGAGGGTGTACATCACGGTGTCGAGGTCGGGGCAGACCTTGAGGCCGAACAGGTGGATGTCGTCACCGGTGTTGCCGATGACGGTGATGTCCGCGTCAGGCGCGGCTTTCTTGAGCCCGCGGAGGAAACGGGCGCCGCCGATACCGCCGGCCAGGACCACAATGCGCATGGGCCAAGCATGTCAGGCAGGTACGACAGCGCGTCAGGCGGTTACGACATCTCCGGCCGCCGGAGCGGTGGCCCGTACGCCGCACTGCGCCGCGTGCATCGGCATGTCCGTCAGGCCGGGGTAGTAGATGTGCAGGCTGACGGCCGGTTCCAGGGAGTCGTTGACGACGTCGTGGACGTACCCGGGCGCGAAGACGCGCTGTGCCCCGGCGCCGAGCGCGCGCTGTCCGCGCTCCGTACGCTCCGTCAGTTCGCCGTCGAGGACGGTGAGTACGCCGCTGGAGCGGCCGTGGTCGTGCCGTCCGCTGCCCTGTCCGGGGACCCAGGAGAGCAGCCAGACCTCGTATCCAGGGCCGGTGCGCAGGCGGTGGTACCACCGGCTCGTCGCGTCGTACTCGACGAGGTGGGCCCATTGGGCGCGGTCGGCCGCGATGGTGCGGGCGAGGCCGACGAACTCGGCCACGGTGGCCGGGTGCTCGCGGGCGGGCTGCAGGAGGTGGGTGACTTCGAGGATGTCGCCGGCGATCTGGAGGTCGCTGTCGCTGTTCATGGTGCGGTGGTTCCTCAACGTGAGTGCTGGGGTGTCGCGAGGGAGGGTGAGGCGGCTCGGGCGGTGAAGCACCGGAGCGGGCTCAACAGCTGGAAGCGGGGAGGCTCAACAGCTGGAGCAGGAACAGCGACAGCGCGCGTGGACAGCACCGAGGAGCCCGCTGGTGCGGGTCGTCGAGAGTGCCAAGTTTGCGAGCATGCCCACTAGAACAGCGGCTCACACCTTCCCTGTCAACTCTATGTCCGTTATGTGGGATATGTTTCACCTCATCCGGTTGTTCTCCGCGGTGAAAGGTTTGTGCACCGAGTGGACCGGACACATGGCGCATCAACCGGCGCGTAAACCCCGGCGTGCTCCCGTGACCCGAATGTGATCCCCTTCGCTTCGGTGCACCGGTCGCAACGGGATCGATCTCCGTGACGTCCTTCCCAGGTGAAGGCGGTCTCGGGATGCCTCGGGATGGGCCACAGGCAAGTGTCATGGTTTATGCCGATTTGAACACTTTCCGCATTACCTTGGTTCCGCAGGGTGAATAAGGGGCCCAATAGCAGATCTCGGCTTGACTGGCCCGGATCGGCACACTTGTAATTTCACTCGTGTCGTTCAACCGAAATCGGTAACGGCAAGCACGACGGGGACGCACAGACAGACGAGGGGCGCACATGACCGAGCTGGTTCAGGAACTGCTGGTCGAGGACGCGGACGAGGAACTCGGCTGGCAGGAGCGCGCGCTGTGCGCCCAGACCGATCCCGAGTCCTTCTTCCCCGAGAAGGGCGGCTCCACGCGAGAGGCCAAGAAGGTCTGCCTCGCCTGTGAGGTTCGTTCGGAATGCCTTGAGTACGCACTGGCGAACGACGAGCGGTTCGGTATCTGGGGCGGTCTTTCGGAGCGGGAACGCCGCCGTCTGAAGAAGGCCGCCGTCTGAACACCAGCTGGTTCGCCCGACCAAACGCCACACACCCCTACGTAAGGAACAGCCCGTCGCCCGTGGGTTATCCACAGGCGGCGGGCTGTCGTGATGTCAGCCGTTAGTGTGGGGCCCCGTCCGAGACGCCCCGGCGCCCCCATGAAGCGCAGGCGTCCACCACAGTCCATCGAACCGGGGCCCGTACCTCGATGTCCGTGCACAGCCATTCGGCAGCCAGTCACCACGACCCCGCTGCCGCACCTGAGTTCCCGCGGCACGTAGTCACCGCCGTGATCGTCTCCCACGACGGCGCCCGCTGGCTGCCCGACGCCCTCGCCGGCCTGCTCGGCCAGGAGCGCCCGGTGCAGAACGCCGTGGCCGCGGACACCGGCAGCGCGGACGACTCCGCCCGCCTGGTCACCGAGGCACTCGGCCCCGACCGCGTCCTGCACCTGGCCCGGCGCTCCGGCTTCGGCACCGCCGTCGACGAGGCGAACCGCACCGCCGGCGTGCTGACCCCCGAAGAGCTGCCCTACCTGAAGCGCCCCAGCGGCTGGGACCCGGTCAGCCGGACCTGGCGCGACGAGGCCTACGACCTCCCGGAGTTGCCGCACGGCGAGCCCGAGCAGTGGCTGTGGCTGCTGCACGACGACTGCGCACCCGAACCCGGCGCCCTCGCCGAACTGCTCCGTGTCGTGGAGAACGAACGCGAGGTCGGCAAGGACGTCGCGATCGTCGGCCCCAAGCTGCGCGGTTGGTACGACCGCCGCCAGCTCCTGGAAGTCGGCGTCTCCATCGCCAACAGCGGCCGCCGCTGGACCGGCATCGACCGCCGCGAACAGGACCAGGGCCAGCACGACCACGTACGGCCCGTGCTCTCCGTGTCCACCGCGGGCATGCTGATCCGGCGTGACGTCTTCGAAGAACTCGGCGGTTTCGACCGGCGCCTGCCGCTCATGCGGGACGACGTCGACCTGTGCTGGCGCGCCCAGAACGCGGGGCACCGCGTCCTTATCGCCCCCGAAGCCGTCGTCCGGCACGCGGAGGCCTCCTCGCGCGAGCGCCGCACCGTCGACTGCGTCGGGCGTACGGCGACGTCGCCGCACCGCGTGGACAAGGCGGGCGCCGTCTACACCCTCCTCGTCAACGCCCGTACGGCCGTGCTGCCCTGGGTGCTCCTGCGGCTCGTCATCGGCACCCTGCTGCGCACCGTCGCGTATCTCGTCGGCAAGGTCCCGGGCCAGGCCGTCGATGAGGTCGCCGGACTCCTCGGGACACTGCTGCGGCCCGGACGGATCGCTGCCGCCCGCAAGAAGCGCGGCAAGTCGGCGCTCGAACCGGCCGAGATGCGGCCGCTCTTCCCGCCGCCGGGCGCCACCGTGCGCGCCACCGTCGAACAGGTGGCTGGCAACATCGTCGGCCGCTCCGACCCCGAGGCCGTCACCGGCGCGGGGCGGCACGGAGCCGTCGAGACAGGCCCCGGCGGGGACGACGCGGACTTCCTCCAGGTCGAGCAGTTCGCCCGCCTCAAGCGTCTCGCCCGCAAGCCGGGCCCGATGCTCTTCGTGGTGCTCCTCTTCGCCTCGCTCATCGCCTGCCGCGAACTCCTCGGCAGCGGTGCGCTCGCAGGCGGCGCGCTGCTGCCCGCTCCCGGCGACTCATCGGCCCTCTGGGCGCGCTACCTCGACGCCTGGCACCCCGTCGGGACCGGCGGCACGGGGTCGGCGCCGCCCTACCTCGCGCTCGTCGCGGGCCTCAGCAGCCTGCTGTTCGGGTCCACAGGCCTCGCGGTCACGGTGCTCCTCGTCGGCTCGGTGCCGCTGGCCGGATTCGCCGCCTACTTCGCCTCACGCCCGCTTGTCGAGTCGCGCCTGCTGCGCGCCTGGGCCTCGGTCGCCTACGCCTTCCTGCCGGCCGCCACGGGCGCGCTCGCGGGCGGGCACGTCGGCACCGCCGTCCTCGCGATCCTGCTGCCGCTCATGGCCCGCGCGGGCATCGCCGCGAGCGGCCTCACCCTGCCGGAGGGCACACGCGGGAGCTGGCGCGCCAGTTGGGCGTTCGCCCTGCTCCTGACGATCACCACCGCCTTCACGCCGATCGTGTGGCCGATCGCCCTGGTGCTCGGCCTCGCGCTCCTCGTGGTGCGCAGGGGTGACATCACGGCGTACGGCCTGCGCTTCCTCGCCGCGCTCGGCACCCCGCTCCTGATGCTCGCGCCCTGGTCGCTCTCGCTGCTGCCCTTCGGCTTCTTCGGTGAGGCGGGACTGGCGTTCGGCGTCGGTTCCGCGACCGGGCTCGACCTGCTCGGCGGCAGCCCCGGCGGCCCCGGCACCGTGGACGGGCTGCTGCTCATCGGCATCGTGCTCGCCGCGCTCGCCGCGCTCCTGCGTACGGAGCGGCAGCTCGCCGTCCGCACCGCCTGGATCGTCGCACTGGTCTCGCTGGTCTTCGCCGCGCTCTCGAACGGCTCGGCGTGGGCGGGCCCCGCGACTCTCGCGTACGGCATCGCGCTCCTCGCCGCCGCCGCGCTCGGAGCCGACGGGGCACGCACGCGTGTCGCCGAGCAGAGCTTCGGCTGGCGCCAGCCGGTCGCCGTCCTCATCGCCTTCGCGGCGGCCGCCGGGCCGCTGCTCGTCGCCGCCGGGTGGATGATCCGTGGCGCCGACGGCCCCCTGGAGCGGCGCGACCCGGTGCAGGTGCCCGCGTTCGTCGCCGAGGAGAGCGGCACGCAGGACCAGGCCCGCACGCTCGTCCTGGACAGCGAGTCCGCCGCCCAGGTGTCGTACACCCTCGTCCGCGGCTCGGGTGCCCGGCTCGGAGACGCCGAACTCGCCGACGCGGGCGGCTCGAACGAACGCCTGGACAAGATCGTGGCCCGGCTCCTCGCGGGCTCCGGCGCCGACCAGGCCGACCAGCTCGGCGGCTTCGCCGTGCGCTACGTCCTCGTACGGGACGGCGCGCCCCGCCAGATGAGCCGCACCCTGGACTCCACCCCCGGCCTCACCCGGCTCAGCCAGGAGGACGGCAGCGCCCTGTGGCGCGTGGACCGGCAGGTCGCGCGCGCCGCGATCGTCCCCGAGTCCGGCGACCCCCTGCCGGTCGCCGCGGGCCCCGTGGAGCTGCACACGAACATCCCCGCCGGCGACGAGGGCCGCACCCTGCGGCTCGCCGACGCCGCCGACGAGGGCTGGACCGCGACCCTGGACGGCCGACCGCTGACCAGGACCACCCTGGACGGCTGGGCGCAGGGCTTCGACCTGCCCGCGTCCGGCGGCCGCCTGGACGTCACCCACGAAACGCCCGCGGGCCACACGGCATGGCTGTGGGTCCAGGGCGCGCTCGCCGTGGTCCTGGTGGTGCTCGCCCTTCCCGGACGTCGCCGTCACGTGGACGACGACCTCCCGGACGAGCCGGTCATCCCCGCGCAGCCGGTCGAGGGCGAGGGCCGCAGGGCCCGCAGGCTGCGGGCCGCCCAGGCCGAACAGGACGCCGCGCAGGGAGTCGCCGGACAGGAAGACGCCGGTACGCCCCCGCCTCCTCCGCAGGAGGAGGCCTTCGCCGCGGTGCCCGGGCAGCAGTCGCAGTCGTACGAGGAATGGCAGTCCCCCGTCCATCAGGGCGCCGACTACGGCACCTACCAGGGCGAGCAGCAGTACCAGGACGCGCAGTACCCGGCCGGCTCGTACGACCAGACCGCCTATCAGGACCCGTACCAGGGCGGCCAGTACGACCCGTACGCCTACGGAGGCGCACAGGGAGGCGGCGAGCAGTACGGGCAGTCGTACGACGCCGCGTACGGGCAGCAGCCCCCGATGCCGCCCCAGCCTCCGCAGCCGCCGCACGGCACCGACAGTGAGCGCCCCGACGGGAGCCAGCAGTGAACCGCACGACCCAGTCCCTGATCGCCGCGGTGGCCGCGCTCGCCGCCGTCACCGGGTTCGCCGCGGCCAGCGCGCCCGACGGCAGCGGCGATGACGGCGCGAAGGCGGCCGCGCGGCTGCCCGTCGAGCGCAGCAGCCTGCTCTGCCCGGTGCCCAGCGCGTCCGACCTCGCCGAGACCTCGTACACGGCGTTCACGCCCAAGGGCGGGGCCTCCGCCCCATCCGGCAAGGCGGAGCTGCTGCCCGCCACCAGGGCGCTGAAGGTCACACCGGAGGGCTCCGCCAGGGAGCCGAAGAAGGACGACGACAAGCCCTTCCTGACCTCGAAGGCACCGGGCAAGCCCGTCACCGGGCAGGAGTCCGGGGGAGAGTCTCCGGCGCTCCTCGGCACCGCCGACGGCAAGCTGGCCCCGGGGTGGACCGTCCAGCAGACCACCAAGTACGCCGTGGGCAGCGGCCGCGGCCTCCAGGGCGCCAACTGCACGGCGCCCGACACGGACTTCTGGTTCCCGGGCGCGAGCACCGCCGAGGACCGCAGCGACTACGTCCACCTGACCAACCCGGACGACTCGGCGGCCGTCGTCGACATCGAGCTGTACGGCAAGGACGGCGCCCTCAAGACCGAGGTGGGGGAGGCGATCCAGGTCCAGCCGCACTCCAGCGTCCCGGTCCTGCTGTCCACGCTCTCGCCCAAGGAGCAGACCAACCTCACGATGCATGTGACCGCGCGCAGCGGCCGGGTCGCGGCCGCCGTGCAGTCGTCGGACGACAAGCTCGGCGGCGACTGGCTGCCCGCGTCGGCCGACCCCGCGAGCCGCCTCGTCCTGCCGGGCATCCCCAAGGACGCCACGTCGGCCCGTCTGGTCGCCTTCGCGCCCGGCGTCGAGGACGCCGACCTGAAGGTTCAACTGGCCGCGCCCAGCGGCTCGATCAGCCCGGCAGGCCACGCGAACCTGCACGTGAAGTCCGGCATGACGACCGCCGTCGACCTCGGCGACGTCACCAAGGGCGAGGCGGGCTCGCTGATCCTGACGCCGACCGAGGACGCGGTGCCCGTGGTGGCGGCCCTGCGCGTGACCCGGGGCAAGGGCGCCGACCAGGAGACGGCGTTCATCCCGGCCACGAACGCGATCGGCACGCGCGCGACGGTGGCCGACAACCGTGCCAAGGGCTCCACGCTGTCACTCGTGGCCCCCGGCAAGACCGGGAAGGTGCGGGTCACGGCGTCGGACGGCAGCGAGGGCGGCTCGTCGACGAGCAAGACCTACACGGTCAAGGGCGGCACGACCCTGGGCATCAAGGCCCCCGTCCCGGCCGGCCTCAAGGGCACGTACGCGCTCACGGTGGAACCGGCGTCGGAGGGCTCGGGGGAGGGCGTCTACGCCTCGCGCATGCTGGAGGACCCGGAGGACGGCGTCCCGATGTTCACCGTCCAGACCCTGCCGGACGACCGGGGCATGGTGTCGGTACCGGAGGCGAAACAGGATCTGAAGGTGCTGCAGAAGTAGGCCTTCGGGGGCCGTGGGGCAGCCGGAAAGTCGGGCAGGGCGGGGGAGGCCCTCAGGTGTCTTCCCCGTACCGCGGGTCCACCGACTCGGGCGAGAGCCCGAGGAGTTCGGCCACCTGCTCGACCACCACTTCGTGGACGAGCGCGGCCCGCTCGTCCCGCCCCTTGGTCCGGATCTCCACCGGTCGCCGGTAGACGACCACCCGCGCGGGACGGTCGCCGGAAGCCTCGATCGTGCCCCCGAGCGGCACGACGTCGTCGTTCCAGTCGTCATCGCCGGTGCCCGCGCCCCGCCCCAGCGCCGGGACCTCCAGGACCAGGAAGTCGATCTCGCTCAGCTGCGGCCACCGCCGCTCGAGCCGCTCCACGGAGTCCTGCACCAGGTCGGTGAAGACCTCGGCGCGGCTGGCGGACAGCGGCACCTGGGGAGGCGCCACGGGGCCGCGCATGCCCCTGCCGTGGCGGTCGCGGCGGCGGGGCCTCGGGTCTGCGGTGCGGGGCTGTACGGGGTCGTCCATCACTGACGAAGAGTAGTCCTCGAGATCGCCGTTTCAGCACAGCTTCGACCGGCCTTCCGTACCTCGTCCGTGCCTCATCCGTGCCTCATCCGTACCTCTTCGGTGCCTCTTGCGTACGGCTTCGGTCCGGCGCGCGGCATGTCGCCCGATGACCGTTCGGGCCAGAGTTGGGCCCGATTCCGTATCTCTCCAGGACCGTCGATCACGCGACGAATGACGGGATTTGCGCCAAGTGGTGACCGGATTCAACACCGACGGCCAGCCGCACCCCTTGTGTCGCCGCAGGTCAGCGAGGCGCCGCGAGAGCCTCCCGTGGCGGGGATCACGGCACGACACGGTGGGGTGACCTCGCTGAGAGTCGTCGCGGCCCGCTCAAGAGTGCGGTACCGTCCAACATCGTGAGCCCTGTACGTCGCTGTTCGCGCACCGCTTGCGGCCGTCCCGCCGTCGCGACGCTGACGTACGTCTACGCCGACTCGACCGCGGTCCTCGGCCCCCTCGCCACCTACGCCGAACCCCACTGCTACGACCTGTGTGCCGAGCACTCCGAGCGCCTCACCGCGCCCCGCGGCTGGGAGGTCGTCCGCCTCGCCGACGCCTCCGGTCCCGCGCGCCCCAGCGGTGACGATCTCGAAGCGCTCGCCAACGCGGTCCGTGAGGCGGCCCGCCCCCAGGAGCGCGCCGCCGAGGCCGGCGGCGGCGCCCGCAGGGCGGACCCGATGGAGGTCGCGCGCCGCGGCCATCTACGGGTGCTGCGCTCACCGGATTCCTGAACCGCCCCACTGCGTTTTCCGGAACCGCAGAACCGCCCCTCTCCGTAGACCCCTGTCGTTCATCGCTGAACAAGTTCTCTTGTGCACCCCATTGACGTGCGCATGTCGGCGAGATGACCATTCCCCCACCCGTGAGAGATCACCTTCCGCATCGCGGAATACGGAACCGGAATCGGGGAGTCGCCCGTGTACGTGCAGCAGCTGGAGCCCGTGGCCGATTCGCTCGGCCTGTCCGCCCTCATAGCGACCCTGCCCCTGCTCACCGTCCTCGTCCTGCTCGGCGTCGTCCGCATGAAGGCCCACCACGCGGGTCTCATCGGCCTGGGAGTCGCCGTCGTGGTCGCCTGGGCCGCGTACGGGATGCCGCTCGGCCAGACCGCCTCCGGCGCCGCGCAAGGCGCCCTCTTCGGGCTCTTCCCCATCCTGTGGATCGTCGTCAACGCCCTGTGGGTGTACCGGATGACGGTCCGCACCCGGCACTTCGACATCCTGCGCCGCTCCTTCGGCCGGCTCTCGGACGATCCCCGCATCCAGGCGCTCGTGGTGGCCTTCTGCTTCGGGGCGCTCCTTGAGGCGCTCGCCGGCTTCGGGGCGCCCGTCGCGATCTCCGCGGTCATGCTGGTGGCGCTCGGCTTCGACCCGGTCAAAGCCGCGGTCGTCGCCCTCGTGGCCAACACCGCGCCCGTCGCCTTCGGCGCCATGGGCACACCTGTGGTGACGCTCGCGCAGGTCACCGGGCTCCCGCTGGACACCGTCGCCACGGTCGTCGGCCGCCAGACGCCGCTGCTCGCCCTGGTGGTGCCGCTGCTCCTGGTCTTCCTGGTGGACGGGCGGCGCGGTCTGCGCGAGACCTGGGTGCCCGCCCTGGTGTGCGGGTTCGCCTTCGCCGTGGCCCAGTTCGCCGCGTCCAACTACGTCTCGGCCCAGCTGGCCGACATCGGGGCTGCGCTGGCCGGCGCGGGCGCGCTGATGGCGGTGCCCGGCGCCCGCAAACCCGCCGCCGAGCCCGTACGCGTCGCCGTCCTCACCGGCGTACGCAGCGAAGACCTCGATCAGGAGGACCCCCGCCCCGAGATCCTGCGCGCCTACGCCCCGTACGCCCTGATCGTCGCCATTTTCTCGGTCGCTCAAATCCCGCCGGTGAAGGATGCGTTGGCCAAGGCGACGCAGACCTTCGACTGGCCCTTCCTGAACGTCGCCGGTCCCGACGGTGACCCGGTCGGCGGGAATCTCTTCTCGCTGCCGCTCGTGGCGACCGGCGGCACGCTCGTGCTGCTCGCCGGGGTGGGCACGGCCGCCGTCATCGGGGTGCACGCGCGCGTGGCGGTGAAGGAGTGGCTCGCGACCGTGCACGAACTGCGGTTCGCGATCCTCACCGTCACCTCCGTGCTCGCCCTCGCGTACGTCATGAACCTGTCCGGGCAGGCCGCCACCATCGGCCACTTCGTGGCGGCGGCGGGGGCCGGGCTCGCCTTCCTGTCGCCGGTGCTCGGCTGGTTCGGCGTCGCGGTCTCCGGCTCCGACACCTCGGCCAACGCCCTCTTCGGCGCGCTCCAGGTGACGGCGGCTCAACAGTCGGGGCTCTCGCCCGAGCTGCTCGCGGCCGCCAACAGCTCGGGCGGCGTACTGGGCAAGATGATCTCGCCGCAGAACCTGACGATCGCGTGCGCGGCGGTCGGACTCGCGGGCAAGGAGGGCGATCTGCTGCGCAAGGTGCTGCCCTGGAGCCTCGGCCTGCTCCTCGTGATGTGCCTGATCGTGGTGGGGCAGAGCACGGTGGTGCTCGGCTGGATGCTGCCGTGACGAGGCCCTGAGGTCCGCGTGCGCATCGAGGTCCGGCTGACGGCGGCTTGACGCCGCTCACAGCTGGTTGTCAGTTGTTGCGGGTAGTTTGGGGTGACCGGCGAGCACTCGCCCGAGTGCTCACCGAAACCGCTGAACTCGCAGAACCTGCAGAGAGGGTTGGCCGTGACTGCTGATCTGTCCCAGATCGTGAAGGCGTACGACGTGCGCGGGGTGGTCCCGGACCAGTGGGACGAGTCGCTGGCCGAGCTGTTCGGTGCCGCCTTCGCGAAGGTGACGGGCGCGGACGCGATCGTGACGGGGCACGACATGCGGCCCTCCTCGCCCGGCCTCTCGCGGGCCTTCGCGCGCGGGGCCGCGGCGCTCGGCGTCGACGTCACGGAGATCGGCCTCTGCTCGACGGACCAGCTCTACTACGCGTCGGGCGCGCTGAACCTGCCGGGAGCGATGTTCACGGCCTCGCACAACCCCGCGCAGTACAACGGCATCAAGATGTGCCGCGCGGGCGCCGCCCCCGTCGGACAGGACACCGGCCTCGCCGAGATCCGCGCGCTCGTGGAGGACTGGGCGGAGACCGGCGCCCCGGAGCCGGCGGCCACGCCCGGCACGCTCACCGAGCGGGACACCCTCAAGGACTACGCGGCTCACCTGCGCGGCTTGGTGGACCTGACCTCCATCCGCCCCCTCAAGGTCGTCGTCGACGCGGGCAACGGCATGGGCGGGCACACCGTTCCGACGGTGTTCGAGGGCCTGCCGCTCACGCTCGTACCGATGTACTTCGAGCTGGACGGCACGTTCCCGAACCACGAGGCCAACCCTCTGGACCCGAAGAACATCGTGGACCTGCAGAAGCGGGTGCGCGAGGAGGGCGCCGACCTCGGCATCGCCTTCGACGGCGACGCGGACCGCTGCTTCGTCGTCGACCAGAACGGCGACCCGGTCTCCCCGTCGGCGATCACCGCCCTGGTCGCGTCGCGCGAGCTCGCCCGGAACGGCGGCAAGGGCACGGTCATCCACAACCTCATCACCTCCTGGTCGGTCCCCGAGGTCGTCCGGGAGAACGGCGGCACGCCGGTCCGCACCCGCGTGGGCCACTCCTTCATCAAGGAGGAGATGGCCAAGACGGGCGCCATCTTCGGCGGCGAGCACTCGGCGCACTACTACTTCCGCGACTTCTGGAACGCGGACACGGGCATGCTGGCCGCGCTCCACGTCCTCGCGGCGCTCGGCGGCCAGGACGGCCCCCTGTCGGCCCTCGTCGCGCAGTACGACCGCTATGCGGGCTCCGGCGAGATCAACTCCACGGTGGACGACCAGACGGCGCGCCTGGCCGCGATCAAGGCGGCATACGGCACGCGGGAGGGCGTCACCCTCGACGAACTGGACGGCCTCACGGTGACGTCCACGGACTGGTGGTTCAACGTCCGCGCCTCCAACACGGAACCACTCCTGCGCCTGAACGTGGAAGCAAGGGACGAGCCCACAATGAAATCCACCCGAGACGAGGCCCTCGCCATCATCAGGTCCTAACCGACCCCCCCACACGCCTGCTTGCGGGCAGGCGTCCGGCCGCCCCTGCCCACCCACCCCGACCGCCGGGTCTGCGGACAGGCGTCCGGCCGCCCCTACCCACGCAGCCCGGCCGCCGCGTTTGTGGGCAGTGGTTCGGGCGCTCCTGCCCCGCCCACCCCGACCGCCGCGTTTGCGGGCAGGCGTCCGGCCGCCCCTGCCCACCCGCCCCGCCGGGTCTGCGGGCAGCCATCCCGCCAGCTCTTACCCCCGCCCGCCGCGTTTGTGGGCAGGCGTTCCGCAGGGCGGAACGGGTGGGCACAAACGTCCACCGGGCCGCAGACAACAAACGACAGTCGCCCCCCCCGGGGCCACGGCCTGGGGCGAAGCCCCGGCCCACCCCACTCCGGGCCGGGGGCGAAGCCCGGGCAGACGCCCCGCCCGGGGCCGGGGGCGAAGCCCGGGCAGACGCCCCACCGGGGGCCGGGGGCGAAGCCCCGGCCGAAGACACGCCCAAGGCCCAGGGGCCAGAGGTAGGCTGACCAGGCGACATCCCTCACCCCAACCCGCTAGCCCCGCTCGAAGGGACCCACCCCATGCCGCTCGAAGCCGGCCTCCTGGAGATCCTCGCCTGCCCGGCCTGCCACGCCCCCCTCAAGGAGGCGGACACGGAGCTGGTCTGCACGGCAGCCGCGAAGGACTGCGGCCTCGCCTACCCCGTCCGCGACGGCATCCCCGTACTCCTCGTCGACGAGGCCCGCCGCCCCGCGTAAGGCTCCGCAAGGCCCTCGCAAGCCCAGCGCGAACCGCGTAACGGCGTAACGGCGTAACGGCGTAACGACAAGAAGTGCGACCGGCGGCGGCCCCGCCCCGTCGCCCGGCGAATCGGAGGCCCGACCCCCATGTTGGACGAATCGCTCCTGGACGCCCCCGAGGCCCTCGCCGTGGCCGACCGCCGCGGCCTCCTCCGCGGCGCAGCGGAGGCAGGCGCACGCGTCCGCACAGCGGTGCGGCACGCCACGGAGGCCGGGCTCACGCAGCTCAAGCCGGACGGCCGCCCCCGCGCCATCCTGATCGCGGGCCCCGGCACGGCCGCCACCTG
This sequence comes from Streptomyces sp. Je 1-332, assembly GCF_040730185.1. Taxonomy (NCBI): domain Bacteria; kingdom Bacillati; phylum Actinomycetota; class Actinomycetes; order Kitasatosporales; family Streptomycetaceae; genus Streptomyces; species Streptomyces sp. Je 1-332. The sequence goes on along the minus strand of NZ_CP160402.1, from coordinate 3,274,748 downwards.
CGTGGCCGATCTGCTCGGCACCCTCGCGGGCGCCGGCTGCCCCGTGATCCGCCTCGCCCCCACCGGCGTAGCCCCCGCGGCAGGCGCCCTGCGCTGGGCGCTCCCCGGCTGGGCGGGCCCCCTCGACCTGCTGCTCATCGCAACGCCGGACGGCACGGAACCGGGCCTCGAACTCCTCGCGGAGCAGGCCTACCGCCGCGGCTGCACGGTCGTGGCCGTCGCCCCCGCCCGCTCCCCGCTCGCCGAGGGCGTGGAGGGCTCGCACGGCCTCACCGTCGCGATGGCCACCTCCCCGTACGGGGAGTACGAGGCCCCGCACGACGGAGAGCGCGCCTCCGAGTCGTACGAGGCGCGCCGCCTGGACGACGAGGCCGCCGCGTCCGCCCCCGCCACCCTCTGGGCCCTGCTCACCCCGCTCCTCATCCTCCTGGACCGCACCGGCCTGATCACCGCACCGGCCGAGACCCTGGAGAAGATCGCGGACCGCCTCGATCACGTCGCGGAACGCTGCGGCCCCGTCATCGCGACGTACAGCAACCCCGCCAAGACGCTCGCCGCTGAGCTGGCCGAAGCCCTCCCGGTGATCTGGACCGAGGGCCGTTTCGCGGGCCCCGCGGGCCGCCGTTTCGCCGCCACCCTCGCCGAGCTCGCCGGTCACCCCGCGGTCGCCGGTGAACTGCCCGAGTCCCTGCCAGCGCACGGCGCCCTGCTCGCGGGCAACCTCGCCCCCGGCGAGGACGGCGACGACTTCTTCCGCGACCGCGTCGAGGAACCCCAGCAGCTGCGCGCCCGCGTCGTCCTGCTCCGCGATCGCCCGGTGGACGCCGGAGGCCTCAGCGCCGCGCCCGCGGCCCGCGAGCTCGCCCACGGCCACGACATCGCGCTCAGCGAGCTCGAACCGGAGGACGGCGACGACCTGGAGTCCCTCGCGGAGCTGATCGCCGTCACGGATTTCGCCGCCGTTTACCTGGCGCTCGCCCCGAGGGACCGATCATGACCTCGGCCCGGTCATGACCTGAGACCCCGCGCCAGCGCGCCAGCGCACCAATGCACCAGCGCACCAATGCCCCAGCGCACGTACGTACGTAAGGGAGAACTCCTCCGTGGACCGCCTCACCAACACCATCCGCCCCTACGCCTGGGGTTCCACCACCGCCATCCCGGAGCTCATCGGCGTCGAGCCGACCGGTGAGCCGCAGGCCGAGATGTGGATGGGCGCCCACCCCGGCGCGCCCTCGCGCACCGGGCGCGGCCCGCTCGACGAGGTGATCGACGAGGACCCCGGGCACGAGCTCGGCAGGGCGGCCGTCGCCAAGTTCGGCCCGCGCCTGCCCTTCCTCCTCAAGCTCCTCGCGGCGGGCGCCCCCCTCTCACTCCAGGTGCACCCCGACCTGGAGCAGGCGAGGGAGGGCTACGAGGACGAGGAGAGCCGGGGCGTCCCGATCGACGCCCCGCACCGCAACTACAAGGACGCCAACCACAAGCCCGAACTGATCTGCGCCCTCACGGAGTTCGACGGCCTCTGCGGCTTCCGCGACCCCGTCGAGGCTGCGGACCTGCTGGCCGGACTCGGCGTCGACTCCGTGAAGCCGTACGTCGACCTCCTGCACGCCAAGCCCGAGGACGGCGCCCTGCGCGAGGTCCTGACGGCCGTCCTGACCGCGGACCCCGAGGAGATGGCCGCGACCGTCACCGAGGTCACCGAGGCCGCCAAACGCCTCGGCGGCGCCTACGCCCCGTACGCGGGCATCGCGCACCACTACCCCGGCGACCCCGGCGTCATCGCGGCGATGCTCCTCAACCACGTCCGACTGCAGCCCGGCGAGGCCCTGTTCCTCGGCGCCGGAGTCCCGCACGCCTACCTCGACGGCCTCGGCGTGGAGATCATGGCGAACTCGGACAACGTGCTGCGCTGCGGCCTGACCCCCAAGCACGTCGACGTACCGGAACTCCTGCGTATCGTCCGCTTCGAGCCGACCGACCCCGGAGTGCTGCGCCCGGAGGCTTCGCCCGACGGCGAAGAGGTCTACGAAACCCCGATCGACGAGTTCCGCCTCTCCCGCTTCGTCCTGTCCGACGGCGCGGCACCGCACGACCTCACCGCCGCCACCCCGCAGATCCTGCTCTGCGTCGCGGGCACCGTCCGCGTGGGCGACGCCGGTGAACTCACGGCCGGGCAGTCCGTGTTCGTCCCCGCGGACGAAAAGGCTGAACTGTCCGGAGTGGGCACGGTCTTCCGGGCCACTGTGGTGGCCTGACACACCGCCGCCTCCTCGTGCTGCAACAATGACCCACCGCAAAGGCCGGGCAAAGCGGCAGTGGACAAGCAACGTACGCAGGCGAAGGGACAACGGGCACACATGAGCGCGTCAGGCGGAACAAAGGCGATTGTCGCGGCACTCGCCGCGAACCTCGCGATCGCGGTGGCGAAGTTCGTCGCGTTCCTCTTCAGTGGCTCGTCGTCGATGCTCGCCGAGAGCGTGCACTCGCTCGCGGACTCGGGCAACCAGGGGCTGCTGCTCCTCGGCGGCAAGAAGGCGAAGCGCGAAGCGACCCCGCAACACCCGTTCGGGTACGGGCGCGAGCGCTACATCTACGCCTTCCTGGTCTCCATCGTGCTCTTCTCGGTCGGCGGCATGTTCGCCATCTACGAGGGCTACGAGAAGATCAAGCACCCGCACGAGATCGAGGCCTGGTACTGGCCGGTCGGCGTCCTGGTGTTCGCGATCATCGCCGAGGCCTTCTCCTTCCGTACGGCCATCCAGGAGTCGAACCACACGCGCGGCAAGCTCACTTGGACGCAGTTCATCCGCCGCGCGAAGGCGCCCGAGCTGCCCGTCGTGCTCCTGGAGGACCTCGGCGCCCTGGTCGGTCTGATCCTGGCCCTCGTCGGCGTCAGCCTCGCGCTCGCGACCGGCGACGGCGTCTGGGACGGCATCGGCACCCTCTGCATCGGTGTCCTGCTGATCCTCATCGCGATCATCCTCGCCGCGGAGACCAAGTCCCTCCTCCTGGGAGAGGCCGCGGGCACGGAGGACGTCGAGAAGATCGAGAAGGCGCTGGTCGACGGAGACACGGTCACCCGCGTCATCCACATGCGCACGCTGCACCTCGGCCCCGAGGAGCTCCTCGTCGCCGCCAAGATCGCCGTCCAGGCGAACGAGACGGCCGCCGAGGTGGCCGCCGCCATCAACGCAGCCGAGGAGCGCATCCGCGCCGCGGTCCCGATCGCCCGCGTGATCTACCTGGAGCCGGACATCTACAGCGAGTCGGCAGCCGCCGAGGGCACCAACCCGGCGAAGTCGCCGGGCGCCCACTGACCTTCCGCCACTCCCGTACGCAGTTGGGGCCCCGCACCGTGCAGATGCGGGGCCCCAGCCATGTGACTGCCGTGGTTATCGAACCTCGCGCAGCACCTCGAGGATCGCCGCCTCGTCGGGCGCCGCCTCCAGCCGCTCCCGGAAGCCGGTGTCCATCAGCTTGCGCGACAGCAGCGCGAGAATCCGCAGATGCTCGTCGCCGGCGGCCGCCTCCGGCACGGAGATCATGAAGATGAGCTTGGCCTTCGTACCGTCGAGCGCACCCCACTCGATGCCCTCGGCCGACCGCGCGAACCCGACGACCGGCGAGGTCACCGCATCGGTCTTCGCGTGCGGGATGGCGATCTCCTCGCCCAGGCCGGTCGTGCCCTGCTCCTCGCGGCGCAGAGCGGTCCGCACGAGCTCCTCGACGTCGTCCACCTTGCCGGTGGCCGCGAGGAGGTTCGCCATCTCGCGGATCGCGGAGTCCTTGTCGGCGGAGTCCAGCTGGACCTTCACGGTCTGCTCGGTGAGATAGCCGGAAAGGACTTCATCATCCTCGTCCTCGTCCTGCTCCTCGGGGGCGGGCGCGGCGGCAGCCGCCGGGGCAGGAGCCGCAGCCGCGGCAGGGGCCTTCTGCGGCGCCGCGGAAGCCCCGGAGCCGACGGCTCCGGCGCCCGCGCCCGCTCCAGCGCCCGCTCCCGTGCCCGCTGCCACGCCCGCGAGGGCCGGCTCGGGGCCGCCCGGCACGTCCACGACCGGCGCCCCGCGCCGCTTGCGTTCGCTGATGTCGACCAAGGTGACCGTGGCGAGGGCGGTGACCACGGTGCCGCACGCGATGGCGAGGAAGAACATCGGTACGCCCCCGACGGCGCCGAGAACGGCCACGATCGGTCCGCCGTGCGGCACCGCGTCCTTCACGGTCGCGAGACCCGCGATCGCACCGGCGACGGCGCCGCCGAGCATGTTCGCCGGGATGACCTGCGCCGGCCGCGCGGCCGCGAAGGGGATCGCACCCTCCGAGATGCCGAACATGCCCATGAACAGCGCCGCCATGCCGGTCTCGCGCTCCTGCTGGGAGTACAGCCGGCGCCTGATCAGCGTGGCCAGGCCCTGACCGAGCGGCATGACCGGGATGGCCGCGGCGCACATGCCCATGACGGTCTGGTTGCCGGTCGCGATGAGGCCCGTACCGAACAGGAAGGCGGTCTTGTTGACCGGGCCGCCCATGTCGAACGCGATCATCAGCCCGAGGATCGCGCCGAGCAGGATCGCGCTGGTCCCGGTCATCCCGCTGAGCCAGTCGGTCAGATGCTCGAAGATCCACGAGATCGGCTTGCCGATGACGTAGATGAAGAAGAGGCCGAGTGCCGTCGTCGCGACGATGGGGATCACGATGATCGGCATGATCGGCTGGGCGAACTTCGGGACCTTGACCTTCTTGATCCACAGCACCAGATAACCGGCGAGGAAGCCGGTCACGATGGCCCCGATGAAGCCGGCGCCCGCCTTGGAGTCGTACAGCTCGCCGGTATTGGCGATCCAGCCACCGATCATGCCGGGCACGAGCGCGGGCCGGTCGCCGATCGCATAGGCGATATAGCCGGAGAGGATCGGCACCATCAGCGTGAAGCCGATGACTCCGATGGCGTTGACGTGCGCCCAGAAGGTGCCCTCGGGGATCACATAGCCCTTGGCGGTCGCGTCGCCGCCGAGCGCGAGCGAGATCGCGATCAGCAGACCACCGACCACGACGAACGGAATCATGTACGAGACGCCGTTCATCAGCGCCTTGTACGCGAGACTCCGCTCCTTGCCGCCTCCGCCTCCGCCGCCGGTGGAGGCAGCCTCGGCGGACCCGCCGCCACCGCCCCCGCCGTGCACCGGCGCGCTCTGCACCTGCTCGATCAGCTGCTCGGGGCGGCTGATGCCTTCGGACACCCCGACGGACAGCACGCGCTTGCCCACGAAACGACCGCGGTCGACGTCCTTGTCCGCCGCGATGATGATGCCGTCAGCATCTCTGACATCGTTGTCAGTCAAGACATTCTCGGCCCCGATGGAGCCCTGCGTCTCCACCTTCATGTCGATGCCGAGGCTCTCCGCCGCCTGTGAGAGCTTCTCCGCCGCCATGTACGTGTGGGCGATACCGGTCGGACAGGCGGTCACGGCGAGCAGCTTGAGCTTCTTCTGCTCGCCGCTGCTCCCGCCTATGGGGGGATCGGCCGGATGGGTCACGTGGATCTCCTAACGCCTTCGCCAAACAAGATCGCGCAAATGTTCCCGATCTCAAGGCATCCTGCAACACGCAAGCACAGGTTCAAAAGCGCAAAGGTCCCGAATCGGCGGGTCTGTGGCCCCGTCCAGGGTCCCGTCCGGGGCCCCGCCGGGCCGCGCCCGTGGCCCTCCCGGGGCGCCACGCCCGCTCCGACGCCCCGGGAGGCGGGCTGGGGCTCGCTGGGCCAATCGGTGTAGCTTTGTGACCGAGCCAGACGTCGCTGCTGATGGCGGTCGGGCGGCCCTTTCGCGGGTGCCGTCCGAGGGAGAGAGGGCCTCCGACGGACTGCGCTGCTGCGCAACCGGTGCTCTTCTGTGCCGTTGTCGCAGGTCAGCCATGTCCACCCACCCTCGATCGATCCCACGAGGAGCAGCTCGCCAATGACGACTCTCATCAACGGCCAGGACTTCAAGGTCGCCGATCTCTCCCTGGCCGAGTTCGGCCGCAAGGAGATCACCCTCGCCGAGCACGAGATGCCCGGCCTGATGTCGATCCGCGAGGAGTTCGCCGCCGCCCAGCCGCTGGCCGGCGCCCGCATCATGGGCTCGCTGCACATGACCGTGCAGACCGCCGTCCTCATCGAGACCCTGGTCGCCCTCGGCGCCGAGGTCCGCTGGGTCTCCTGCAACATCTTCTCGACCCAGGACCACGCGGCCGCGGCCATCGCCGTCGGCCCGAACGGCACCCCGGACGACCCCCAGGGCATCCCGGTCTTCGCCTGGAAGGGCGAGACCCTGGAGGAGTACTGGTGGTGCACGGAGCAGGCGCTGACCTGGCCGAACACCCCCACCGGCGGCCCGAACATGATCCTGGACGACGGTGGCGACGCCACCCTCCTCGTCCACAAGGGCGTCGAGTACGAGAAGGCCGGCAAGGTCCCCTCCGAGGACACCGCGGAGTCGGACGAGCACCGCGTCATCCTGCAGCTCCTCAACCGCACCATCACCGAGGGCTCGCAGAAGTGGACCCAGCTCGCCTCGGAGATCCGCGGCGTGACGGAGGAGACCACGACGGGCGTCCACCGCCTGTACGAGATGCACCGCGACGGCACTCTCCTCTTCCCGGCGATCAACGTGAACGACGCCGTGACGAAGTCGAAGTTCGACAACAAGTACGGCTGCCGCCACTCCCTGATCGACGGCATCAACCGCGCCACGGACGTCCTGATCGGCGGCAAGACCGCCCTCGTCTGCGGCTACGGCGATGTCGGCAAGGGTTGTGCCGAGTCCCTGCGCGGCCAGGGCGCGCGCGTGATCATCACCGAGGTCGACCCGATCTGCGCCCTCCAGGCGGCGATGGACGGCTTCCAGGTCACGACGCTCGACGAGGTCGTCGACAAGGTCGACATCTTCGTGACGACGACCGGCAACAAGGACATCATCATGGCCTCGGACATGGCCAAGATGAAGCACCAGGCGATCGTCGGGAACATCGGCCACTTCGACAACGAGATCGACATGGCCGGTCTGGCCAAGATCCCGGGCATCGTCAAGGACGAGGTCAAGCCGCAGGTCCACACGTGGACGTTCCCCGACGGCAAGGTCCTCATCGTCCTCTCCGAGGGCCGCCTGCTGAACCTGGGCAACGCGACGGGCCACCCGTCCTTCGTGATGTCCAACTCCTTCGCGGACCAGACCCTGGCCCAGATCGAGCTGTTCACCAAGCAGGAGGAGTACCCCACCGACGTCTACGTCCTCCCCAAGCACCTGGACGAGAAGGTCGCCCGCCTCCACCTGGACTCGCTCGGCGTGAAGCTCACGACGCTCCGCCCCGAGCAGGCCGCGTACATCGGCGTAGAGGTAGAGGGCCCGTACAAGCCGGACCACTACCGCTACTGAGCAGCCCGCCGGCCCACACCCCCGGCACCCGCTCAACCGCAGGCCCTCGCCCTCCCGGCGGGGGCCTGCGCCCGTCCGTGCAACGCCACCGCCGCCCTGCCATGCGCCGAGCAGACGACCCTCGGCTCGCCGCGGACGCGGGATGCCGGAACGGGCCCGACCGCCCGCCGAGCGCTGCTGACCCGGGAGGCGTCGGGGCAGGCTCGCGCCCGTGGGTGCCGAGGGCCGAAGGCGTTCGGTTGCGCGATCCGGCCTGCCTTGGGCACGTGCTCCAGGCCCGCCGTTCTGTCGTGTCGCTGTAGCGGACTGCTGTCTGAGGCGCTCAGTTGCGTGGTCGGATCCCGTCCCCGGTCTGGCCGGGGCGAGCAGCTCGCCTTGCCGCAGACGCGGGCCGCCGATACCGGGCCGGTTGCCCGGCCGAGCATTGCTGCTCCGGGAGGGGCGCGGCCAGGCTCGGGCCGCTCTGCTCCCGGCCCGCATCTTCCTCAACCGCGGACGGGGGCTGCCGGAACGGGCCCGACTGCACGACCGAGCAACTGATTCAGAGGGGGGGCGGCGAAGGCTCGCGCCTCCGAGCCTCCGAGCCTCCGAGCCTCCGAGCCTCCGAGCCTCCGAGCCTCCGAGATCCGGGGCACCCGCTTGCACGGCTGCCCTGCCCCGCCTCTGGTCCGTCCTGACGGACCTGGACCCCTGGCTGCCCAACCGGCACTGCCAGCTAGCCCAGGACCCGGCAGACACCTCCGGCACCCGCCCCCACAGCAGACGCCGGCTCCGCGGCCGAGCAGCGCACCCTTGGTGCCGACGTCCGTCGCGCCGCAGGGCGACGACGAGCGAGGCGGGCGTTCGGTGAGGGCAGCGCGCGGGCGGGCGCGGTGGCCGTCACGGGTGGCGCTCTCACTGGCATGGCCACATCCGACGCGGCAAGGTGGCCGGTCGCGGTGGTCGCGGTGGTCGCGGTGATCGCGAGTCGGGGGACGCGGCGGACCAAGGGCCCGAAGCGGCACGGCATCATGGCTGGCCTACGTTGAGCTCCGGGATGGACCGGGCAGCAGCCTCTCCCTGCGGCGGGCCCCGGCGGTCCGCCCCGCCCCTCGGACAAGAATCAGCCCCCTACAAGGACCGAGTCCCATGCCCCGCGGCCACTATTCGCTTCACGATCCGCACGACCACACCCCCCTCGGTGAAGAACACTTCCACTGCGCCCCCGGCCCCTCCGGCTGGCGCTACGTCGCGCAGCGGAACGCACCCTCAGGCGCGCCCGCCGGCTCCGTGGACCTCGCTCTCGATGAGCTCGGCCGCCCCATCCGCCTCGAACTGCACGCGGGGGACTGGCAGATCCGCGCCGCGGCGATCGACGGCGTCACCTGGGTCCGCACCGACCCCACCGGAACCCACGCCACCGAAGACAACGCCCCAGCCCACGCCTTCACCGGCACATCCCCCGCTTTCCTCGTCGCAACAACACGCCTCCTGCGCCTCACCCCCGCTTCCCCCGCGACCCGCGTCCGCCTCGTCGCCTTCACCGACCCGGTCCTCGCCCCCCGCACCCTCGACCAGTCCTGGGCCCTGCTGAAGAGCGAAGCACACGCCACTGACAACGGACCCCTGATCGTGGACGAATACCAGGTCACAGCCTTGGACACCGGCGAGCAGCACGCCATCCACATCTCTGGCGACGTCGTGCTCTCCGCCCCCGGCATGGAGCTCGAGAACCTCGAATCCCCGCCGTCGACGTTCGCCTGACCCCGACCCCGCCCCCGCCCCCCGGTCCGAGCGGGACCTCTACGCGGGCGGCACGAACCCGGTGCCGGGAGGCGCGGCTCCCGCGTCACGCGGCTCCCGCACGACCGAGGGCTCCGCGGGATGCTCTGGAAACACCGGCCGAGCGGGAACAGCCGGCGCCTCGTACACGGGCGCCTCGTACCCCGCCCCGGCAGCAGGCGCCGCACCCCCACCCCCGAACGCCCGCCGAGCGTCACGCGCCTGCCGCTCCTGGACGACCGCGGCGAGGTACGCCGCCGGCGGCACACCCTGCGGAGCCGGCGCCCCCGTACGCTCCGCGAGGTCCCCGGCAAGCCGCTCGGCCATCGTCCAGCCCACCTGCGGGTCCAACTGCCCCATCCGCGTCAGGTACTGCCTGATCGCGAGCCACAGCCCATCAGGCACCCCGGACAGGTCGAGCTCGGAGAACCGCCCCGAAAGCCAAGGCGGCGGCGGGGGAATGAAGGGCGTCTGCCCAGCCGGCACCCGCTCCCGCACGACAAGCGTCCCGGCGAACACATCCCCGAGCCGTCGCCCCCGCGCCGACACCAGCGAAGCGATGCACGCGACGACCCCGAACGTCAGCAGGATCTCGACGACCCCCACCGCACCCCGCACCAACGCGTGCCGGAACCGAATCGGCCCCCCGTCGTCCCGCACCACCCGCAGTCCGCACGCCATCTTCCCCAGCGACCGCCCATGACTGAGCGTCTCCACCGCAATCGGCCCGCCCACCAGGATCAGCACGAAGGTCGCCACGGCGACCGCCGCGGCAGCCGCATCGTCCAACGAGGACGTGGAGGCCACGATCGCCACAGTCACCCCCAGGTACACCGCCCAGGCCACCACCAGGTCGATCAGTACGGCGAGCCCACGACTCGGCAGCTTCGCCGGGCGCAGCTCAAGCGCCACCGCCTCGCCCGTCACCAGCTCACTCACGCCAACCGCCCTTCCCTGCCCTGCCCTAGGAACGGCCAGTCTGCCAAGCTGAGGCAGCATCGCGCCGCAGTACGAGGAGCAGCCACCTGATGGACCTCGACGTCTTCGTCTCCGCCCACCGAGCAGAGTGGGACCGACTCGACGCCCTGCTGCGCCGTCGGCGCAGCCTCAACGGAGCCGAGGCCGACGAACTCGTCGCGCTCTACCAACGCACCGCCACCCACCTCTCCCTCATCCAGTCCAGCGCCCCGGACCCGCAGCTCACAGGCCGCCTCACCCACCTCGTGGCACGCGCGCGTAGCGCCGTGACGGGCACTCGCCGCGCATCCTGGCGAGACGCCAAACACTTCCTGAGCCACGGTTTCCCGGCAGCGGTCTACCGCTCCCGCCACTGGTGGGTGCCCACGGCCCTCCTCTCCACAGTCCTCGCGGCCGTCATCGGCTGGTGGATCGCCACACACCCCGAGGTCCAGTCCTCCATCGCGGCCCCCAGCGAACTGCGCGAGCTCACCCGTCCCGGCGGCGAGTACGAGACGTACTACTCGAGCCACCCGGCAGCATCGTTCGCGGCCCAGGTCTGGACGAACAACGCCCAAGCAGCCGCCATGTGCCTGGTCCTGGGCGCCTTCCTCTGCTTCCCCGTCATCTGGATCCTCTTCCAGAACATGCTGAACCTGGGAGTAGGCGTCGGCCTGATGTCCGACGCCGGCCGCCTGGACACCTTCCTCGGCCTGGTCCTCCCGCACGGCCTCCTGGAACTGACCGCGGTCTTCGTAGCCGCCGGTACGGGCCTGCGCCTCGGCTGGACCGTCATCGACCCGGGCCCGCGCTCACGCCGAACAGCCCTCGCCGAGGAGGGAAGAGCCGCCCTCGGCATGGCAGTGGGCCTGGCCCTGGTCCTGTTCGTCTCGGGAGCCATCGAAGGCTTCGTCACGCCCTCCGGCCTGCCGACCTGGGCCCGAATCGGCATCGGAATCGCCGCTGAACTGGCCTTCCTCGTCTACGTCTACGTCCTGGGCGGCAGGGCGGCACGAGCCGGCGCCACGGGCGACCTGGACCCCGCGGAACGCAGTGCCACGGTCCCCACTGCAGCGTGATGTGCGTCCGCCCCTGCTGACCTGCTAGTGTCCTCGACGCCCCAGAAAAACCGTTGACACGGAAGGACTGGGGAGGTAGATTCGAACAGTTGCCTAGAGCTGGACAAGTCCAGCGGCGGCAGCTAATATCTGCCTGCTTCTTGATTCTCATAAGCCAAGAAGCCGCACCCGATAAATCGGAAACTCCAGCCGGTAAGACCGGCCGAAAACTTCTGATAAAGTCGGACTCGCCGGAAAGGGAAACGCGAAAGCCGAAAGGCCGGAGCGGGAACCGGAAAGGCACCGAGGAAATCGGACACGAAAGAGTCTGATAGAGTCGGAAACGCAAGACGGCAAGAACAGCAAGACAAAATGAAACACCGAAGGGAAGCGCCCGGAGGAAAGCCCGAGAGGGTGAGTACAAAGGAAGCGTCCGTTCCTTGAGAACTCAACAGCGTGCCAAAAGTCAACGCCAGATATGTTGATACCCCGTCTTCGGCCGTCATGGTCGGGACGAGGTTCCTTTGAAGAAAACATCAGCGAGGACGCTGTGAACCGGAAGATTATTCCTCTTCCTGGTTCCGCTCAACGCGGATGTGCACCCGATTACGGGTAAACATTCACGGAGAGTTTGATCCTGGCTCAGGACGAACGCTGGCGGCGTGCTTAACACATGCAAGTCGAACGATGAAGCCCTTCGGGGTGGATTAGTGGCGAACGGGTGAGTAACACGTGGGCAATCTGCCCTGCACTCTGGGACAAGCCCTGGAAACGGGGTCTAATACCGGATGATATCCCCTCTCGCATGGGAGGGGGTTGAAAGCTCCGGCGGTGCAGGATGAGCCCGCGGCCTATCAGCTAGTTGGTGAGGTAGAAGCTCACCAAGGCGACGACGGGTAGCCGGCCTGAGAGGGCGACCGGCCACACTGGGACTGAGACACGGCCCAGACTCCTACGGGAGGCAGCAGTGGGGAATATTGCACAATGGGCGAAAGCCTGATGCAGCGACGCCGCGTGAGGGATGACGGCCTTCGGGTTGTAAACCTCTTTCAGCAGGGAAGAAGCGAAAGTGACGGTACCTGCAGAAGAAGCGCCGGCTAACTACGTGCCAGCAGCCGCGGTAATACGTAGGGCGCAAGCGTTGTCCGGAATTATTGGGCGTAAAGAGCTCGTAGGCGGCTTGTCACGTCGGTTGTGAAAGCCCGGGGCTTAACCCCGGGTCTGCAGTCGATACGGGCAGGCTAGAGTGTGGTAGGGGAGATCGGAATTCCTGGTGTAGCGGTGAAATGCGCAGATATCAGGAGGAACACCGGTGGCGAAGGCGGATCTCTGGGCCATTACTGACGCTGAGGAGCGAAAGCGTGGGGAGCGAACAGGATTAGATACCCTGGTAGTCCACGCCGTAAACGGTGGGAACTAGGTGTTGGCGACATTCCACGTCGTCGGTGCCGCAGCTAACGCATTAAGTTCCCCGCCTGGGGAGTACGGCCGCAAGGCTAAAACTCAAAGGAATTGACGGGGGCCCGCACAAGCAGCGGAGCATGTGGCTTAATTCGACGCAACGCGAAGAACCTTACCAAGGCTTGACATATACCGGAAAGCATCAGAGATGGTGCCCCCCTTGTGGTCGGTATACAGGTGGTGCATGGCTGTCGTCAGCTCGTGTCGTGAGATGTTGGGTTAAGTCCCGCAACGAGCGCAACCCTTGTTCTGTGTTGCCAGCATGCCCTTCGGGGTGATGGGGACTCACAGGAGACTGCCGGGGTCAACTCGGAGGAAGGTGGGGACGACGTCAAGTCATCATGCCCCTTATGTCTTGGGCTGCACACGTGCTACAATGGCAGGTACAATGAGCTGCGAAGCCGCAAGGCGGAGCGAATCTCAAAAAGCCTGTCTCAGTTCGGATTGGGGTCTGCAACTCGACCCCATGAAGTCGGAGTTGCTAGTAATCGCAGATCAGCATTGCTGCGGTGAATACGTTCCCGGGCCTTGTACACACCGCCCGTCACGTCACGAAAGTCGGTAACACCCGAAGCCGGTGGCCCAACCCCTTGTGGGAGGGAGCTGTCGAAGGTGGGACTGGCGATTGGGACGAAGTCGTAACAAGGTAGCCGTACCGGAAGGTGCGGCTGGATCACCTCCTTTCTAAGGAGCACTTCTTACCAACTCCGGTTGGTCAGAGGCCAGTTCATCAGCGAACGTCTGATGCTGGTTGCTCATGGGTGGAACGTTGACTATTCGGCACGATCGTTTGGCTTCACTAGTACTGCTTCGGCGTGGAACGTGAAAGTCAGGGGATCGGGCCGGGCACGCTGTTGGGTATCTGAAGGTATGGCCGTCAGGCTGCCTTCAATGCCGACCCCAGTGCACTTCGCCGCTTGGCGGGGGTGATGGGTGGTTGGTCGTTGTTTGAGAACTGCACAGTGGACGCGAGCATCTGTGGCCAAGTTTTTAAGGGCGCACGGTGGATGCCTTGGCACCAGGAACCGATGAAGGACGTGGGAGGCCACGATAGTCCCCGGGGAGTCGTCAACCAGGCTTTGATCCGGGGGTTTCCGAATGGGGAAACCCGGCAGTCGTCATGGGCTGTCACCCGCTGCTGAACACATAGGCAGTGTGGAGGGAACGCGGGGAAGTGAAACATCTCAGTACCCGCAGGAAGAGAAAACAACCGTGATTCCGGGAGTAGTGGCGAGCGAAACCGGATGAGGCCAAACCGTATACGTGTGAGACCCGGCAGGGGTTGCGTGTGCGGGGTTGTGGGATCTCTCTTTCACAGTCTGCCGGCTGTGAGGCGAGTCAGAAACCGTTGATGTAGGCGAAGGACATGCGAAAGGTCCGGCGTAGAGGGTAAGACCCCCGTAGTCGAAACATCAGCGGCTCGTTTGAGAGACACCCAAGTAGCACGGGGCCCGAGAAATCCCGTGTGAATCTGGCGGGACCACCCGTTAAGCCTAAATATTCCCTGGTGACCGATAGCGGATAGTACCGTGAGGGAATGGTGAAAAGTACCGCGGGAGCGGAGTGAAATAGTACCTGAAACCGTGTGCCTACAAGCCGTGGGAGCGTCGCGTGCAGCACTTGTGCTGTACGTCGTGACTGCGTGCCTTTTGAAGAATGAGCCTGCGAGTTTGCGGTGCGTTGCGAGGTTAACCCGTGTGGGGAAGCCGTAGCGAAAGCGAGTCCGAATAGGGCGATTCAGTAGCGCGCTCAAGACCCGAAGCGGAGTGATCTAGCCATGGGCAGGTTGAAGCGGCTGTAAGAGGTCGTGGAGGACCGAACCCACCAGGGTTGAAAACCTGGGGGATGACCTGTGGTTAGGGGTGAAAGGCCAATCAAACTCCGTGATAGCTGGTTCTCCCCGAAATGCATTTAGGTGCAGCGTCGTGTGTTTCTTGCCGGAGGTAGAGCACTGGATAGGCGATGGGCCCTACCGGGTTACTGACCTTAGCCAAACTCCGAATGCCGGTAAGTGAGAGCACGGCAGTGAGACTGTGGGGGATAAGCTCCATGGTCGAGAGGGAAACAGCCCAGAGCATCGACTAAGGCCCCTAAGCGTACGCTAAGTGGGAAAGGATGTGGAGTCGCAGAGACAACCAGGAGGTTGGCTTAGAAGCAGCCACCCTTGAAAGAGTGCGTAATAGCTCACTGGTCAAGTGATTCCGCGCCGACAATGTAGCGGGGCTCAAGCGTACCGCCGAAGTCGTGTCATTCCAGCATATAGGGCCAACGCCTGCTGGGATGGGTAGGGGAGCGTCGTGTGCCGGGTGAAGCTGCCGCGGAAGCGAGTGGTGGACGGTTCACGAGTGAGAATGCAGGCATGAGTAGCGATACATACGTGAGAAACGTGTGCGCCGATTGACTAAGGGTTCCTGGGTCAAGCTGATCTGCCCAGGGTAAGTCGGGACCTAAGGCGAGGCCGACAGGCGTAGTCGATGGATAACCGGTTGATATTCCGGTACCCGCTGTGAAGCGTCAAACATCGAGCCCATTAATGCTAAGGCCGTGAAGCCGTCCTGGAGCCTTCGGGCAAAGGGAAGTGGTGGAGCCGCCGACCCAAGGTGGTAGTAGGTGAGTGATGGGGTGACGCAGGAAGGTAGTCCAGCCCGGGCGGTGGTTGTCCCGGGGTAAGGGTGTAGGGCGTGTGATAGGTAAATCCGTCACACTTGTGCCTGAGACCTGATGCCGAGCCGATTGTGGTGAAGTGGATGATCCTATGCTGTCGAGAAAAGCCTCTAGCGAGTTTCATGGCGGCCCGTACCCTAAACCGACTCAGGTGGTCAGGTAGAGAATACCGAGGCGTTCGGGTGAACTATGGTTAAGGAACTCGGCAAAATGCCCCCGTAACTTCGGGAGAAGGGGGGCCATCACTGGTGATTGGATTTACTCCATGAGCTGGGGGTGGCCGCAGAGACCAGCGAGAAGCGACTGTTTACTAAAAACACAGGTCCGTGCGAAGCCGTAAGGCGATGTATACGGACTGACGCCTGCCCGGTGCTGGAACGTTAAGGGGACCGGTTAGTCAACTTTCGGGTTGGCGAAGCTGAGAACTTAAGCGCCAGTAAACGGCGGTGGTAACTATAACCATCCTAAGGTAGCGAAATTCCTTGTCGGGTAAGTTCCGACCTGCACGAATGGCGTAACGACTTCTCGACTGTCTCAACCATAGGCCCGGTGAAATTGCACTACGAGTAAAGATGCTCGTTTCGCGCAGCAGGACGGAAAGACCCCGGGACCTTTACTACAGTTTGATATTGGTGTTCGGTTCGGCTTGTGTAGGATAGGTGGGAGACTTTGAAGCGGGCACGCCAGTGTTCGTGGAGTCAACGTTGAAATACCACTCTGGTCGTGCTGGATGTCTAACCTGGGTCCGTGATCCGGATCAGGGACAGTGTCTGATGGGTAGTTTAACTGGGGCGGTTGCCTCCCAAAGAGTAACGGAGGCGCCCAAAGGTTCCCTCAGCCTGGTTGGTAATCAGGTGTTGAGTGTAAGTGCACAAGGGAGCTTGACTGTGAGACCGACGGGTCGAGCAGGGACGAAAGTCGGGACTAGTGATCCGGCGGTGGCTTGTGGAAGCGCCGTCGCTCAACGGATAAAAGGTACCCCGGGGATAACAGGCTGATCTTCCCCAAGAGTCCATATCGACGGGATGGTTTGGCACCTCGATGTCGGCTCGTCGCATCCTGGGGCTGGAGTCGGTCCCAAGGGTTGGGCTGTTCGCCCATTAAAGCGGTACGCGAGCTGGGTTTAGAACGTCGTGAGACAGTTCGGTCCCTATCCGCTGTGCGCGTAGGAATATTGAGAAGGGCTGTCCCTAGTACGAGAGGACCGGGACGGACGAACCTCTGGTGTGCCAGTTGTCCTGCCAAGGGCATGGCTGGTTGGCTACGTTCGGAAAGGATAACCGCTGAAAGCATCTAAGCGGGAAGCCTGCTTCGAGATGAGTATTCCCACCCCCTTTGAGGGGTTAAGGCTCCCAGTAGACGACTGGGTTGATAGGCCAGATCTGGAAGCCCGGTAACGGGTGGAGGTGACTGGTACTAATAGGCCGAGGGCTTGTCCTCAGTTGCTCGCGTCCACTGTGTTGGTTCTGAAACCACGAACAACCCCGTATGTCGGGCCACGACTACGGTGCGGTTGACAGTTTCATAGTGTTTCGGTGGTCATAGCGTGAGGGAAACGCCCGGTTACATTCCGAACCCGGAAGCTAAGCCTCACAGCGCCGATGGTACTGCAGGGGGGACCCTGTGGGAGAGTAGGACGCCGCCGAACTATTATTAACGGGAAACCCCCGCACCCTCAGGGTGCGGGGGTTTTCTGCGTTATGGACTTTTGTGGTCAAGGCCCCTTTTCGGGGCCTTTTTTGTTTTCCGTCAGAGGCGGCCGGCTGCCTTTAGTGACAGGTAGGCGTCTGCCAGTGCCGGGGCCAAGTCCGTCGGTGTTGCGTCGACGACCGTGACTCCGTGGCGGACCAGTTTTTCTGCCGTGCGGTGGCGTTCCGTGTGGGCCTGGGCGGCGGCAGCAGCGTCGTACACAGCCTCTGTTGTTCCGCGGGCCTTGGACATCTGCTCTATGTGCGGGTCGGCCACCGATGCCACGAGGACTGTGTGGCGTTGGGTGAGGCGGGAGAGCACGGGGAGCAGGCCTTCCTCGATGGGGGCCGCGTCCAGGCTGGTCAGCAGCACTACCAGGGAGCTGCGGGTTGCCGTGCGGAGAGCCGTTGAGGTCAGGCCTCGGGCGTCCGTTTCGACGAGTTCCGGTTCGAGCGTGGCCAGGGCGTTGACGACCGAGGGGAGTACCTCGCCTGCGGCTTTGCCTTGGACCAGGGCGCGTACGCGGCGGTCGTATGCGAGGAGGTCAACTCTGTCGCCCGCTCGGGAGGCCAGGGCCGCGAGGAGCAGGGCCGCGTCCATCGAGGCGTCGAGGCGCGGGGCGTCGCCGACGCGGCCCGCCGAGGTGCGGCCGGTGTCGAGGACCAGCAGGATGTGACGGTCGCGTTCGGGGCGCCAGGTGCGGATGGCGACATTGGACTGGCGGGCGGTGGCGCGCCAGTCGATGGAGCGGGTGTCGTCGCCGGGGACGTAGTCGCGGAGGCTGTCGAATTCCGTGCCCTGGCCGCGGGTCAGGACGCTGGTGCGGCCGTCGAGTTCGCGGAGGCGGGCCAGCTTGGACGGGAGGTGCTTCCGGCTGGTGAAGGGGGGCAGGACGCGGAGGGTCCAGGGGACTTTGTGGCTGCCCTGGCGGGTGAGGAGGCCGAGGGGGCCGTACGAGCGGATAGTGACGCGGTCTGCCTGGTGGTCGCCTCGGCGGGTGGGGCGCAGGCGGGTGGTGAGGCGGCGGCGCTCGCCGGGAGGGATCGTCAGGCGGTGGCGGGACGCGTCGACCTCGGTGCCGGGGTGCCAGCTGCTGGGGGGCCAGGCGTCGCGGACCTGGGCTCGCAGGGGCCGGCCTGAGGGGTTGGTGACGGTCAGCTCGATGGCGGCGGGTTCTCCGAGGCGTACGGAGGTGTCGCCTGTGCGGGTCAGGCCCAGGCGTCGCACGGGAGCGGCCAGGGCGAAGTCGCAGGCGCAGGCCAGGGCCAGTGGGGCGTTCACGGCGAGGACGCCGGTCCAGCTGGGGTCCCAGATGCCTACGGGGAGACTGCCGAGGGCCGCCAGGAGGGCTGTGCGGCCGGTGAGGGCCATCAGCGGGGGACCGGGACGTGGGCGAGGATCGCGTTGATCACGGAGTCGGCTGTCACGCCCTCCATCTCGGCCTCCGGGCGGAGTTGGACGCGGTGGCGGAGCGTGGGGAGGGCGAGGGCCTTCACATCGTCGGGGATGACGTAGTCGCGGCCCGTCAGCCAGGCCCAGGCGCGGGCCGTGGAGAGGAGCGCGGTCGCGCCGCGGGGGGAGGCGCCCAGGGTGAGGGACGGGGATTCGCGGGTGGCGCGGCAGATGTCCACCACGTAGGCGGTGATCTCCGGGGAGACGGATGTCTTGGCGACCGCGTTCCGGGCTGCCTCCAGATCGGCTGGGCCCGCTACGGGGCGGATGCCGGCGGCCTTGAGGTCGCGGGGGTTGAAGCCTTCCGCGTGGCGGGTGAGGACGTTGATCTCGTCCTGGCGGGAGGGGAGCGGGACGGTGAGCTTGAGGAGGAAACGGTCCAGCTGGGCTTCGGGGAGGGGGTACGTGCCCTCGTACTCGACCGGGTTCTGGGTGGCCGCGACGAGGAAGGGCTCGGGGAGGGGACGCGGGGTGCCGTCGACCGTGACCTGGCGTTCTTCCATCGCTTCGAGGAGGGAGGACTGGGTCTTGGGCGGGGTGCGGTTGATCTCGTCGGCGAGGAGCAGGTTGGTGAAGACCGGGCCCGGCTGGAAGGAGAACTCGGTGGTGCGGGCGTCGTAGATGAGGGAGCCGGTGACGTCGCTCGGCATCAGGTCCGGGGTGAACTGGACGCGTTTGGTGTCGAGTTCGAGGGAGGCGGCGAGGGCGCGGACGAGCAGGGTCTTCGCGACTCCAGGTACGCCTTCGAGGAGGACGTGGCCGCGGCAGAGGAGGGCCACGACGAGGCCCGTCACCGCGGGGTCCTGGCCGACCACGGCCTTGGAGATCTCGGTGCGCAGGGACTCCAGGGAGGAGCGGGCGCTGCCGGAGCTCCCGGCGTTGTCAGTGGTCGGGTCCATCATGAAGTACGTACCTCTCTTTCGAGGGCGTCGAGTTGGTCGGCGAGGGTGATGAGGGCTGCGTCGGTGGCGGGAGGTGGGCCGAAGAGGAGGGGGTGCAGGTCCTGGCCGGGGGCGTGGAGCCTGGTGGACAGGGCGGGGAGCAGGGTCTCGGGCGTGTGCGCCTGGGCGGGGGATACACCGAGGAGGGGGGCGATGCGGGTGCGGGTGGCCGAGCGGAGGGCGGCGGACGCGCGGTCACGGGCGTTGGCCTTGCGGTAGAGGCGGGCCCTGCCTTCGACGGTTTCGGAGGCGCGGATGGCGACGGGGAGGCGTTCGGGGACCAGCGGGCCGAGGCGGCGGGCTCGCCACAGGGCGGCGAGTGCGGCGGCGATGGTGAGTTGCAGGGTGCCCCAGAGCCAGCCGTCGGGGATGAGGTCGAAGAAGCTGCGGTCGGCGGAGTCGTCGCTCGCCGTGCCATCGGCGGGGGAGGGGAGGTACCAGACCAGGTTCGGGTGGGAGCCGAGGAGTTGCAGGGCCAGTGAGGCGTTGCCCTGCTTGTCGAGGCGGTCGTTGAAGAGGACGTCGGGGGCGCCGAGTACGACGGTGTCGCCGGGCCCTTCGGCGGCCGGGAGCCGCAGCAGGCCGGGGAGGCCGTCGCTGAGGTAGCAGGCGTCGGCGTCCGGGGCGAGGGTCTCGTAGCGGCGGCCGCCCACGTCGGCGGGGCCTGCGCGTTCGGCGGCGGGGAGGTCGCAGCGGGGGGAGAGCGTCGAGTCGAGGCTGGGGGTGGCGTCCGCGGTGGCCCCGGGCGCGAGGGTGCTGACCGAGGGGGTGCCGGGGGCGAGCAGCACGGTGCGGCCTCGGGAGTCCTCGGTGGCCGCGTGGAGGCGTGACTGCTGGCGCTCGGTGAGCCGGTCGGGCTCGGCCACCAGGAGCGTGGTGTCCGGACCCGCCGCCGACCTGGCCTCCTCGGAGGTGGTGACCACGCGGGTGGATACGCCGCGGTCGGCGAGGAGTTCGGCGACGGCGCGGCTGCCGTAGGTATCGGCCGAGCGTGGGTCCAGGCGGCCGTGCTGGGCGCCGGAGCGGGCGGCCGCGATGGCGATGGCGGCTGCCAGGAGGACGACCAGGGCGAGGAGGATGCCACGGGTTCTGGTCCAGAGCTGGCGGGGGGTTGGGGCGGAGGAGGTGGGCGCCGGAGAGGCGGGGATGGCGGGGTCGGGGGAGGCCCCGAGCCCGGGTTCTGCCTCGGTGCCGGTCCCGGCTGCCGGGGCGGGTGCGAGGGCTGTGGTGGAACGGGCGGTGGGGGTGGTTGCGGCGGTGGTTGTGGTGGAGGGGGCCGTGGGCAGGCGGGTGGCCTGGGTGGTGGCGGGGGCTGGGATCGCGGAGGCGGTGGTGGTGGCGGTGGGTCCGCTGCCGGTGGTGCTTTTGCTTTCGCCGGGGTGAGGCTTCGCGCTGGGGCCGGCGTTGTTCTGGTCCACGCCCTTGGCGGTGGGGCGGGTGCTGCTCGGGTTCTCGCCTCTGTGGGGGCGGGCTTCGGTGGTGTGCTTGCCTTCGTCGGGGCGGGCGTCGTCGGCGTTCTCGTCCCCGGGGGGCGTGGGGTCCTCGGGGCCGGGTGTCCCGTCCGTGGCGCGGGCCTTGCGCTCGGTCTCGTTCGCCGTCGCGTCGGACGTCGGGGAGGGTTTTGGGGCGTCGTCCGGGTTGGGTGGGTCCTGGGGGGCCGTCAATTGGGGGCTCCCTGGGGGGTGTGGGGCAGGGTTGGTTTTGTTGTTGTTAGGGCCTTGTCCAGGGTTGTCAGGCGGTCGTACGTCGACTCTGTCGCTGTGCGGGCGCCGTACGTGATGGCGTCGAACGACTGGGCCGCCGCGCGGAGTTCGGTGGCGTGGGTCGGCATGGGGACGGCGGCTTCCGCTGCTGCTTCGTCCGCTGTGCGGCCCGGGCGGGGGTCGAGGAGCGCGCGCTCCTCCAGGGAGCGGACCATCGCCCGCATGCGTTCCTGGACCGCTTGGTTCCAGTGGCCCTGGGCTGCGTGTGCCTCGGCGGCTGCGCGGTGTTCCGCCGCGGTGCGCGGGCGGTCGTCGAAGAGGGCGGGGGACGAGGTGGGGGCGCGGTGCGGGGTGCCGAGGCGCCACCACAGGGCCGCCGCGATGGCCAGTACGGCGACGATGACGACGAAGAGGCCGAGTGCGCCGCCCGGGGTTGCCCCCGAGGCGGCGGTGAACAGGCCGTCCACCCACTCCCAGAAGCGGTTCAGGGCACGCTGCAGGAGGCTGGGGTCGTTCTCGTGGTACGCGGGGTCGGACAGTTCGCGTTCGGCCGCCTCCCGTGCGGGGGCGCGCGGGATCGTCACCGGTGGGTCGTCGTCGCCCCTGCGCAGGACGACCGCCGTTGCTCCGCGCAGTGCTGCCCCCGTCACCGCATCAGCTCCCCGGGGTTCCGGGGGTGTTGGGTCCGCCGGTGCCCTGGAGGCCGGCCGCACGGGCCAGTTCCAGGTCGAGGGCCTCGCGGCGGATGCGCTGGTCGATGTAGAGGAGGACCGTGACGCCTGCCGTGATCGGGAACGTGAGCATCGAGCCGATGACCGAGCCGATGCCGCTGACGATCAGGAAGGTCCAGCCGAGTTCGTCGGTGCCGCCATCGAGGAAGCTGGTGACGCCGTCGCCGCTCACCGCGCCCGCGATGAGGGTGAAGGGGATGACGATGATCGACGCCACTACGTTGGCGATGATCGCGGCGAGCAGCTGGATACCGAAGACGCGCCACCAGGAGCCGCGCACCAGCTTCACCGAGCGGGTCATCGACTTCTTCACGCCCTGCTTCTCCAGCATCAGGGCGGGCGAGGCGAGCGAGAGGCGGACGAGCAGCCAGACGGCGACGATCAGGGCGGCGAATCCGCCGAGGACGGCCAGGCTGATGCCCGCGTCCGTCGCACCGGCCACCGCGATCAGTACGCCGGGCACGGAGCCGACGGCGACGACCGCCACGCCGATGAGCGGGAGCAGCAGCGTCAGGCCGATCAGCCTCGGCAGCTGCGGCTTGGCGTCCTGCCAGGCCTCGGCCGTGGTGACCGGCTTCCCGAGCACCGCGCGGCTGGTGACCATCGTCAGCAGGGCGGTGGCGATGACCGTGCCGAGCAGGGTGATCAGCAGGACCACGCCGGAGCTCAGCAGGGTGTCGCCCAGGGCGCGGGTCAGTTCGCCGACGGTGGCGCTCGGGTCGTCCAGGGCCTCCGTGGAAGCGCTGTTGTTGAGGACGAACTTCTGGAGCAGGATGACGACGATCTCCGTGAACACGGCCACGGCGAGGGAGATGCCGAGCACCGTGCGCCAGTACGTACGCATCGTGGAGACCGCGCCGTCCAGGATCTCGCCGACGCCCAGGGGCCGCAGCGGGATCACGCCGGGCTTGGCGGCCGGCGGCGGGCCCTGCCAGGCGCCCCAGCCGGGGTAGCCGCCCGGGCCACCGGGTCCACCGGGGCCGGGGCCGCCCGGACGTCCGCCTCCCCAGCCGCCGCCGGGCGGCGGCGGGGGAGGAGGGGTCTGGCCGGGGGCCGGCGGGCTGGGGGCGGACCACTGGGCGGGCGGTGGCTGCTCCTTGGACCACTTCGATGGAGGACCGTCGGGGCGGTCCGCGGGCTCGGCGGGTTCGCGCTTGCCGGAGTCCTGTCCGTCGTCGGAGGGGTCGGAGGGGGCAGATCCGGGCGAAGCCCAGCCCGGAGTGTCGTTCATCGTCGCTCCTTCACGGTGCCCGTCCGCGGTCGCGGCGGCAGGTTGGCAGCCATCGTGCCACGGCACACCCGTGCGGTGACCGGGCAGCGTATGGGCTGCACACCTTCAATTGTCCGTCAGGTACGGGGCAGACTGGGCGGATGGCTGATCAGTACGCGCAATCAGGCGAGGACACACGGCCGACCGAGACGCCGACGAGCTCGGCGAACACAGACAAAGCGGCGCAACCGGCGATCTCCGCGATCCGCTGGGCCGAGCCGCCGGAGGGCCCCGTACTGGTCCTCCTGGACCAGACCAGGCTGCCCGGCGAGGAGACCGAGCTGGTGTGCACGGACGCGCCCGCCCTGGTGCAGGCGATCCGCACGCTGGCGGTGCGCGGGGCGCCGCTGCTCGGCATAGCAGGTGCCTACGGCGTCGCGCTGGCCGCCGTACGCGGCTTCGACGTGGACGAGGCGGCGGGCGCGATCGCGGGGGCGAGGCCCACCGCGGTGAACCTCGGGTACGGCGTACGCAGGGCCCTGACGGCATACCGCGCAGCGGTCGCGGGCGGGGTCGGCCAGGAGCGGGCGGGCGCGGCCGCGCTCGCGGCGGCGCGGGCGCTGCACCGGGAGGACGCCGAGGCCAGCGGGAGGATGGCGGCGCACGGTCTTGCGCTCCTCGACGAGCTGTTGCCCGGCGGCGGTCACCGGATCCTCACGCACTGCAACACGGGGGCGCTGGTCTCGGGCGGGGAGGGCACGGCGTTCGCGGTGGCCCTTGCCGCGCACCGGCAGGGGCGTCTGCGCAGGCTGTGGGTGGACGAGACGCGTCCCTTGCTGCAGGGTTCGAGGCTGACCGCGTATGAGGCGGCGCGGGCCGGAATGGCGTACACCTTGCTTACGGACAATGCGGCGGGGTCGCTGTTCGCGGCGGGTGAGGTGGATGCCGTGCTGATCGGCGCGGACCGCATCGCGGCCGACGGTTCGGTGGCCAACAAGGTGGGGAGCTATCCGCTCGCGGTGCTCGCCCGCTACCACCACGTGCCGTTCATCGTGGTGGCGCCGGTGACGACCGTGGACCCGGACACCCCGGACGGAGCGTCCATCGAGGTGGAGCAGCGGGCGAGTCATGAAGTGACGGAGGTCACGGCACCGTATGTGCCGATGGCCGGGCTTGAGGCGGGAGGCGGGATCGCGGTGGCACCTCTGGGGACCCAGGCGTACAACCCCGCGTTCGATGTGACACCGCCGGAGTTGGTGACGGCGATCGTCACCGAGGAAGGCGTCGTGTCGCCCGTGACAGCAGGGGGCCTCGGCGAGCTGTGTGCCAGGTCACGCCAGGTATCGATGAGCTAATGGGATGATGTCAGGCATGAAGGGACGAGTCCTTGTCGTCGACGACGACACCGCACTGGCCGAGATGCTCGGGATTGTGCTGCGTGGTGAAGGTTTTGAGCCGTCGTTCGTAGCTGATGGCGACAAGGCGCTGGCCGCTTTCAGGGAGGCAAAGCCGGATCTTGTACTGCTGGATTTGATGTTGCCGGGCCGTGATGGCATCGAGGTGTGCCGCCTGATCAGGGCGGAGTCCGGGGTGCCGATCGTCATGCTCACGGCCAAGAGCGACACGGTGGACGTCGTCGTGGGTCTTGAGTCCGGCGCCGATGACTACATCGTGAAGCCTTTCAAGCCGAAGGAGCTCGTGGCCCGCATCAGGGCGCGGCTGCGGAGGTCCGAGGAGCCCGCGCCGGAGCAGCTGACCATCGGTGACCTGGTCATCGACGTGGCGGGGCACTCCGTGAAGCGGGAGGGCCAGTCGATCGCGCTGACCCCGCTGGAGTTCGACCTGCTCGTGGCGCTGGCCCGCAAGCCGTGGCAGGTGTTCACGCGTGAGGTGCTGCTCGAGCAGGTCTGGGGCTACCGCCACGCGGCCGACACCCGTCTGGTGAACGTGCACGTCCAGCGGCTGCGCTCGAAGGTCGAGAGGGACCCCGAGCGCCCGGAGATCGTGGTGACCGTCCGCGGTGTCGGCTACAAGGCCGGACCGAGCTGACATGTCACGGGACAGTTCCCCCGTGCCGCCCGGGGCTCCGGCTCCGGGCGGTCGCCCGGGGCGGACTGGGGGGCGGCGTGCCTCGACGTTCGGGCGGCTCCTCGACGGCGGTCTGCTGCTGCAGGACGGGGTGCAGGGCAGTCCCGTCCTGAGGCTCTTCGTGCGCTGGGTGCGGCGTCCGCTGCTGCCCGCCGTGCGGCTGTGGCGGCGCAACATCCAGCTGAAGGTCGTCGTCACGACCCTGCTGATGTCGCTCGGCGTCGTGCTCATGCTCGGGTTCGCCGTCATGAGCTCCGTGAACAACGGCCTGCTCAAGGCCAAGGTGAAGGCCTCGCAGAGCCAGGCCGACGGTGGATTCAGGGCGGCTCAGGAGGAGGCGAACTCCGCTCGGCCGCGCTCCGGGCAGGACGGTGGTGGCGGCACGCCCGACGGAGGGACCACGCCGCCCACGGCTGTCTGGATGTCCGACCTGGTCGAGCAGCTCTCCAGTGGTGGCCAGAGCGCGTTCAACGTGGTCACGCTGAGCCCGACGTCCCCTGCCCGCGACGACAGTGTGCGCGGGCCGCGCGCCTCCGGGGGCGTGGACCCGATCCAGAGCGTTCCCGAGGCGCTGCGCAGCAGCGTCGACGAGGGCACCAGGGCCTATCAGAGCAATACGCGGATCGTCTTCAACGACGGTCGTGACGCCCAGCCGGGCCTGGTCATCGGCAAGCGTCTGAACGACCTGAACGGCAAGCCGTACCAGCTGTACTACCTTTTCCCGCTGACGCAGGAGGAGGAGTCCCTCGGCGTCGTCAGGACGACGCTGGCCACCGCGGGTCTGTTCGTCGTGGTGCTCCTCGGTGCCATCGCCTGGCTGGTGGTGCGCCAGGTCGTCACGCCGGTACGGATGGCCGCGGGCATCGCCGAGCGCTTGTCCGCCGGGCGCCTTCAGGAACGTATGAAGGTCACCGGAGAGGACGACATCGCGCGGCTCGGCGAGGCCTTCAACAAGATGGCGCAAAACCTCCAGCTGAAGATCCAGCAGCTGGAGGAGCTCTCGCGGATGCAGCGGCGGTTCGTCTCGGACGTGTCGCACGAGCTGCGTACGCCGCTGACGACCGTACGGATGGCGGCCGATGTCATCCATGACGCGCGCGTGGACTTCGATCCGGTGACCGCGCGGTCGGCCGAGCTGCTCGCCGACCAGCTGGACCGCTTCGAGACGCTGCTCGCGGACCTTTTGGAGATCAGCCGGTTCGACGCGGGCGCGGCGGCCCTGGAGGCCGAGCCGATAGACCTGCGTGAGGTCGTACGACGGGTCGTGGGCGGCGCGGAGCCGCTCGCGGAGCGCAAGGGGACACACATAAGGGTCGTCGGGGACCAGCAGCCGGTGGTCGCCGAGGCCGACGCGCGCCGGGTGGAGCGGGTTCTTCGCAACCTCGTGGTCAACGCCGTGGAGCATGGTGAGGGCCAGGACGTCGTGGTGCGGCTCGCGGCGGCGGGCGGCGCGGTCGCGGTCGCGGTGCGGGACTACGGAGTGGGGCTGAAGCCGGGTGAGGCGACCCGGGTGTTCAGCCGCTTCTGGCGGGCCGACCCGGCACGCGCGCGTACCACCGGTGGTACGGGCCTCGGGCTCTCCATCGCCCTCGAAGACGCACGGCTGCACGGCGGCTGGCTGCAGGCGTGGGGCGAGCCGGGCGGCGGTTCGCAGTTCCGTCTGACGCTGCCGCGCACGGCGGACGAGGCGCTGCGGGGCTCGCCGATACCGCTGGAGCCCGAGGATTCGCGGCGCCACCGAGGCCTGACCGACGCGGGCCTTCCGTCCGGCGGCGCGAACAAGCTCGCCACGGTGCCCGCGCAGCCCGCCGTGTCGGAGCGGGTGCCGCCACCTGTCCCGGCGAAGGCGCCGATCGCGCCGCGCCTCGCCCAGGCGGCCACGACGGCGGACCCCACGGCGTTGCCCGGCAGCGGCGCGCGGGTCGTGCCGCGGCGCCCGCTGGATGACTCCGACCCGAGCGCCGGTTCCGGCGCCCCGGGGGCGGACGCCGCAGCGGGCACCGGCGCGGGCTTCGCGGCGGACACGGGTCGCGCGGGCGATGTCGCGGGCGAGCACGCGGGTGAGACGGAAACGGATCCCGCAAGGGAAGGGGAGGCCTCTCGTGGGCGCTGACCACGATCGCCGCGCTCGTCGGCGTCCACTGCGGGCCGGTGTGCTGTTCGGCTCCTGCGGGGTGCTGCTCGCGGGGTGTGCCTCCATGCCCGACAGCGGGAACCTGAAGGCGGTCGACGCCTCCCAGCGGCCGGACTCGCAGTCGCAGGTGCGGGTCTACGCGATGCCGCCCGGTGAGGACGCGGCCCCCGTGGAGATCGTCCAGGGCTTCCTGGAGGCGCTGACCAGCGATGACCCCGAGTTCGCGATGGCGCGCAAGTATCTGACCAAGAAGGCGTCCAGGACCTGGAACCCCGATGTGCAGACCACGGTGCTCGAGAACGGGCTGACCCCGGGGACGGGCAGCGTCGGGGACGACGGTGACACCGGGCGCTCGTTCCCGCTGACCGGCCGCAAGGTCGCCACCGTGGACAAGGAGCACGCCTACCAGCTGGACGACCGCCCGTACAGCGAGTTCGTGCACCTCACCCAGCAGGACGGGCCGAACGGCAAGGAGTGGCGGATCGACGGGGTGCCGCAGGGCGTCGTGCTCGGACAGTCCGACTTCCAGCGCATCTACTGGTCCGTCAACAAGTACTACTTCGCGACCCGTTCGTTGGGTACGCCCAGTGCCGGTCAGGAGGGGCTCGTCGCCGACCCCGTCTACATACGCCAGCGAATAGACCCGGTGACGGAGACGGTCAAGGCGTTGCTCGACGGGCCGACCGCCTGGCTCAAGCGGGTCGTGGGCACGCGCTTCCCCTCGGACACGCGACTCAAGGCGGGCACCAGGACAATGGCGCCCGACGACCAGGGCAAGCTGACGGTGCCGTTGAACGGGAAGGCCGACGCCATAGGCCAGGAGCGGTGCACGGAGATGGCCGCCCAACTGCTCTTCACCCTCCAGGACTTGACGTCCTCCGGTGTCGAGGAGGTGGAGCTCCAGCGCCGCAACGGCTCGCAGCTGTGCGTCCTGAGCAAGGAGCGGGCCGAGTCCGTCGCCTCGCGCCGCACCGCGGAGAACCCCGTCTATCAGTACCTCATCGACGACA
The DNA here is from genome assembly GCF_040730185.1 of Streptomyces sp. Je 1-332. Classification (NCBI taxonomy): domain Bacteria; kingdom Bacillati; phylum Actinomycetota; class Actinomycetes; order Kitasatosporales; family Streptomycetaceae; genus Streptomyces; species Streptomyces sp. Je 1-332. Next base: position 3,246,474 of record NZ_CP160402.1, on the reverse strand, counting down.
AGCGGCGCCTGGTGCGGATGCGGGCCGGCGAGAGCGACAAGAAGGCGCCGGAGCCCGTGCGGGGGCAGTTGGGCAGTGGCGGGCAGCCGTTGCGCTCCGCCGCCGTGTCGCGGGACGAGGAGCGGGCGGCCGGGGTGTCGCTCGACGGGCGCTCGCTCTACATGGGGTCGCTGGTCTCCGAGAGCGCGCTCGGCAAGCCCGAGGTGCGCAGCAAGGCCAAGTCGGAGGAGGACGGTCTCTCGACGCCGAGTTGGGACGGCCGCGGCGACCTTTGGGTGGCGGATCGTGACCCGAAGCGGCCGCGGCTCCTGTGGCTGGAGCAGGGCGCGGGTGAGCCGCTGTCGGTCAAGATCCCCAACCTCGACGGGCGGATCGAGGCGGTGCGGGTGTCGGCGGACGGTGTACGGGTCGCGCTCCTCGTGAAGAAGGACGGTAAGACGTCCCTGCAGATCGGCCGCGTCGAGCGGACCGGCGCCAAGGGCGAGCAGCCGGAGATCTCCGTGGACGAACTGCGCCGGGCGGCACCGCAGATGGAGGAGGTCACCGCCATGTCGTGGGCGGGCGGCAGCCGTCTCGTGGTGGTCGGGCGCGAGTCCGGCGGCGTGCAGCAGATGCGGTACGTGCAGAGCGACGGTTCGGTGCCCGCCAACGCGACGCTGCCCGGTCTCACGGGCGTGAAGGAGATAGCGGCGTCCGAGGACGAGCGGCAGCCGCTGGTGGCGCACTCGGACGACGGGATAGTGCGGCTGCCGACGGGCGCTCAGTGGCAGACGGTGGTCAAGGAGGGGACAGCGCCGGTTTATCCGGGCTGAGCCCCCGCCGGGCTGCGAGTCGAGGGCCCCGATCAACGCTGTTACCACGTCCCGGAGTTGTCCACAGGCGGTTGTCCACAGGGGTGGCAGGGGCGCGTGCGTCTTGGCACAGTGGAGGGCATGCCGAGGTGGTGGCAGGACCTCACCGACCTGGTGCTGCCGGCCGAGTGCGGAGGCTGTGGCAGGCCTCGTGCGGCGCTCTGCGCGCAGTGCCGCGAGGCCCTGTGCGGGGCCGCGCCGCGCCGCGTGAGCCCGGATCCCCGGCCGCGTGGGCTGCCGGTGGTGCACGCGGCGGCTCCGTACGGGGACGCGGTGCGGGCGGTGCTGCTCGCGCACAAGGAGCGGGGCGCCCTGGGGCTCGTGGGGCCGCTGGGCGCGGGTCTTGCCGGGGCTGTGCGTGCGGGGCTGCGGGAGAGTGCGGGGCGGGAGGGCATCGCGGTGCGGGAGGGCGGCGTGGGGGGCGCCGGTGACGCTCCGGTACTGCTCGTGCCCGTGCCGTCGGCTCGCGCGGCCGTGCGGGCGCGAGGGCACGATCCCGTACGGCGGATCGCGCTGGCCGCCGCGGGTGAGCTGAGGCGGGGCGGGACGCGGGCCCAGGTGCTCGGCGTGCTGCGCCAGCGGCGAGCCGTGGCCGACCAGGCGGGGCTCAACTCCCGTCAGCGGCAGGTGAATCTGCGGGGTGCCCTTGAGGTGACCGCCGGGGGCGTGCGGCTCCTCGCCGGTGGGCGGGTCGTGATCGTGGACGACCTGATGACCACGGGCGCGTCCTTGGCCGAGGCCGCGCGCGCAATACGTGACGTACACACGGAAGGGAAAGGGCCGGCCGCGTTGGTAACAGCCCGTGAAATTACCCGCGAGAACACGATCACTGCGGCTGTTGTTGCCTCCTCACCGGATTCTTTCGGAATAAACCGGAACTGACTGGGAACTTGCATCGTTGCAGGTAGTGAGAGGGTCAATACACCTGAATGGAGGTATGCGGCGGTAGAGGGTGACGACATCCGTCCGGGCGAGATATGTTCGGTTGTGAGGAATGGCGGAGGCCGTCCCTCGCATATCGGAATGCCGGTCGCCGGGTTTTTTCGCAAACAACCGGGCCGGTCGGGGTGGAGATCTTGTTCACGGGGGAGGAGGAGGTGGAAGTCACCGAGTCCGAGGCTCCGGGAGTCACCGGGGCCTGGTGCAAAAGGGAGATGCTCCGCCACCGAAGCGGGGCGATCCGGGAACGGAGTTCTGCGTGGACATCGTCGTCAAGGGCCGCAAGACCGAGGTGCCCGAGCGGTTCCGCAAGCACGTGGCCGAGAAGCTGAACCTGGAGAAGATCCAGAAGCTCGACGGCAAGGTGATCAGCCTGGACGTCGAGGTGTCCAAGGAGGCCAACCCGCGTCAGGCCGACCGTTCCGACCGCGTGGAGATCACACTCCGCGGGCGCGGACCCGTGATCCGCGCGGAGGCCTCGGCAACCGATCCGTACGCGGCGCTCGACCTGGCCACCGCCAAGCTCGACGCACGGCTGCGCAAGCAGCACGAGAAGCGCCACAACCGGCGCGGCACCGGCAGGCTCTCCGCCGCCGAGGTGGCAGAGCGGGTGCCGGACGCGGCGACTCTCAACGGAGACGGCACCGTCGTACGTGAGGAAGAGCCGGACGGTATCCCCGTCAAGAGGATCGGCTCACTGGAGATCCAGGGCGAAGGCCCGCTCGTGGTCCGCGAGAAGAGCCACGTGGCGGCCCCGATGTCGCTCGACCAGGCGCTCTACGAGATGGAACTGGTCGGACACGACTTCTACTTGTTCGTCGACTCGGAGTCGAAGGAACCGAGTGTCGTCTACCGGCGGCACGCCTACGACTACGGCGTCATCCGCCTCGACACCGACCCCATGGTCGCGCGGGCCGAGTCCGCCGGCGGGGGCGGTGCGCTCGGCGGCTGATCCAGGCCGGTCGAAGGCCGAGAGGGTGCCCCTGGAGCGCGTGTGCGCCCCCAGGGGCACCATCATGCGACCCCTGCGCGCACCGCGCGGCCGTCCGGGCATGAAATCATGGGCGGAGCCGGCCAACCGGTGTGCTGCTGCCTCGGGTTGGCGGCAGCCGACGCACAACGGGCCATGGCCTTCAGGGGGAGGAACGATGGCGGACAGCTTCGGACCGATGCGGGATGCCGATGACGACGACGGCATCGGTATCGGCACCGACATGGGCGCACCGCGCAAGGAGCCCATCAGGGTCCTTGTGGTGGACGACCACGCGCTCTTCCGCCGGGGCCTGGAGATCGTCCTCGCCGCCGAGGAGGACATCCAGGTGGTGGGGGAGGCGGGCGACGGCGCCGAGGCGGTGGACAAGGCCGCGGACCTGCTGCCGGACATCGTCCTGATGGACGTACGCATGCCCAAGCGCGGCGGCATCGAGGCGTGCACCTCCATCAAGGAGGTCGCGCCCAGCGCGAAGATCATCATGCTGACGATCAGCGACGAGGAAGCCGACCTCTACGAAGCGATCAAGGCGGGCGCCACCGGCTATCTCCTCAAGGAGATCTCCACGGACGAAGTGGCCACGGCGATCCGCGCGGTGGCAGACGGGCAGTCGCAGATCAGCCCGTCCATGGCGTCGAAACTGCTCACCGAGTTCAAGTCGATGATCCAGCGCACCGACGAGCGCAGACTCGTGCCCGCGCCGCGGCTGACCGACCGGGAACTCGAAGTGCTGAAGCTCGTGGCGACGGGCATGAACAACCGCGACATCGCGAAGGAACTGTTCATCTCCGAGAACACCGTGAAGAACCACGTCCGCAACATCCTGGAGAAGCTGCAGCTGCACTCCAGGATGGAGGCGGTCGTGTACGCGATGCGGGAGAAGATCCTCGAGATCCGCTGAGGCCCCGCTCAGCCCAGGGCGCGGATCAGCTCGGCGGTCAGCTCGGGGCGGTCCACACGCTCCACCCGTACGGAATCGCAGTTGACCCAGGTCGCCGCCTCACGCAGGGCCTGAGCCACCGCGGGCACGGACTTGGGGCCGTCCAGCGACACCTGCTTGGCGACCAGCGTGCTGCCCTCGCGGGCCGGATCCACCCGGCCGACGAGGTGGCCGCCGGCCAGGACCGGCATCGCGAAATAGCCGTGGATCCGCTTGGGCTTGGGCACGTACGCCTCCAGGCGGTGGGTGAAGCCGAAGATCCGTTCCGTGCGGGCCCGCTCCCAGATGAGGGAGTCGAAGGGCGACAGGAGCGTCGTGCGGTGGCGGCCGCGCGGGGTCGTCCGCAGGGCCGCGGGATCGGCCCAGGCGGGCTTGTCCCAGCCCTCCACCGTCACCGGGACCAGGCCCGAGTCCGCGACCACCGCGTCGAACTGCTCGCCCTTGAGGCGGTGATAGTCCGCGATGTCCGCGCGCGTGCCGACACCGAGTGCCTGTCCCGCCAGACGCACCAGACGGCGCAGGCACTCCGCGTCGTCCAGATCGTCATGGAGCAGCGCTTCCGGAATGGCGCGTTCCGCGAGGTCGTACACCCGCTTCCAGCTGCGCCGCTCCGTGCAGACCACCTCGCCGTACATCAGCGCACGCTCGACGGCGACCTTCGCGTCCGACCAGTCCCACCACTCACCCTTGTTCTTCGCGCCGCCCAACTCCGTCGCGGTGAGGGGGCCTTCGGCGGTGAGCTGCTTGATGACCGTGTCGTACGCACCGTCCGGCAGGTCGTGGTGCCAGTGCGGGCGGGTGCGGTAGGCACGGCGGCGGAAGGCGAAGTGCGGCCACTCCTCGATGGGCAGGATGCACGCGGCGTGCGACCAGTACTCGAAGGCGTGCGGCCGGGCCGGGCCGGTGCCCGATGTGCCGTCCCAGTACGCCGCCTCGACCCTGCCGCGGCCTACGGCGCCTAGACGGGCGTACGGAATCAGCTCGTGCGAGCGGGCGAGGACCGAGATCGTGTCGAGCTGGACCGCCCCGAGATGCCGCAGCACGCCCCGCACACCGGACCTGCGGTCCGGCGCGCCCAGGAATCCCTGGGCGCGGAGCGCGATGCGGCGGGCCTCGTCGGCGGCGAGGTCGAAGGCGGGGCGCGGCAGGCTCGTCATGCCGGAAACGATAGGGGGCGGCACTGACAACACCGCCTGGCCTGCGGGAACCGGCCTGCGGAACCGGTCTGCGGGAGCGGGGTGGCGGTGCGGGCGGCCGGGACGCGCCTCAGTGCCGCGCGGGCAGGTACGGCAGGATCGACGGCAGGCCGATGTCGCCCGGCAGCAGGGCGCCCACCCAGCAGTCACGGAGCGTGGCCTTGTTGAGGAGGGCGCCGCGCAGGGTGCCCTCGAAGGTGAAGCCGGCCTTCTCCACCACCGCGCGTGAGCCCGCGTTGCCGACCTCGGCGCGCCACTCCAGGCGGTTGCAGCCCAGGTCGGTGAAGGCCCACCTGGCCAGGCCGAGGACGATCTCCGTCATGTAGCCGCTGCCCCGGTGCTCCTTCGCCGTCCAGAAGCCGACCTCCCAGGCGCCCGAGCGCGGGTGGTGGAGGCTGGCGGCGGCGATCAGCGGGCCGCCGCCCCGGGGGCGTACGGCGAAGGTGTACTCCGTGTCGTGGCGCCAGCCGTCCGGCACCATGCGCGTGATGAAGCCCTCCGCGTCCGCGCGCACGTACGGCGAGGGGATCGTGGTCCAGCGCCGGATGTCGGCGTCCTGGCAGGCTTCGAACGTCTCGTCCGTGTCGGCGGGCGTGAACGTGCGCAGGATCAGGCGTTCGGTGGTGAGGGTGACGGGCTCCATCCGGTGATTCTGCGGGGGTGGGGGCCCAGTGGGCCAGCGCTTCCGGCCGAGGTTTCACCCGCATTTCGCCGAGCGCTGATCGGCACAACCCGGCACCTTCCAGGCCCCCCGTCCGTTGACGTATCGGCAGACCTCCCGGCGCGGCCCGCTCCTCGCTTACGATGGCCGTTGCCCTATGAGTAAACCGACCATGCCAGGCCCGACCGGCAAGGAGACCAACCCCCGTGTCCGTCCTCTCGAAGATCATGCGTGCAGGCGAAGGCAAGATCCTGCGCAAGCTGCACCGCATCGCGGACCAGGTCAACTCCATCGAAGAGGACTTCGTCAGCCTCTCCGACGCCGAGCTGCGCGCGCTGACCGAGGAGTACAAGGAGCGTTACGCCGACGGCGAGACCCTTGACGACCTCCTCCCCGAAGCCTTTGCCACGGTGCGTGAGGCCGCCAAGCGCGTCCTCGGCCAGCGGCACTACGACGTTCAGATGATGGGCGGCGCCGCGCTGCACCTCGGCTACGTGGCCGAGATGAAGACCGGTGAGGGCAAGACGCTCGTCGGCACCCTCCCCGCGTACCTCAACGCCCTGTCGGGCAAGGGCGTGCACCTGATCACGGTCAACGACTACCTGGCCGAGCGCGACTCCGAGATGATGGGCCGCGTCCACAAGTTCCTTGGCCTGTCCGTCGGCTGCATCATCGCCAACATGACGCCGGCCCAGCGCCGCGAGCAGTACGCCAGCGACATCACGTACGGCACGAACAACGAGTTCGGCTTCGACTACCTGCGCGACAACATGGCGTGGTCGAAGGAAGAACTGGTGCAGCGCGGCCACAACTTCGCGATCGTCGACGAGGTCGACTCGATCCTGGTGGACGAGGCCCGTACGCCGCTGATCATCTCCGGCCCCGCCGACCAGGCCACCAAGTGGTACGGCGACTTCGCCAAGTTGGTCACCCGCCTCACCAAGGGCGAGGCGGGCAACACCCTCAAGGGCATCGAGGAGACCGGGGACTACGAGGTCGACGAGAAAAAGCGCACCGTCGCCATCCACGAGTCCGGTGTCGCCAAGGTCGAGGACTGGCTGGGCATCGACAACCTCTACGAGTCGGTGAACACGCCGCTCGTCGGTTATCTGAACAACGCCATCAAGGCCAAGGAACTCTTCAAGAAGGACAAGGACTACGTCGTCATCGACGGCGAAGTCATGATCGTCGACGAGCACACCGGCCGTATCCTCGCCGGCCGCCGCTACAACGAGGGCATGCACCAGGCGATCGAGGCGAAGGAAGGGGTGGACATCAAGGACGAGAACCAGACACTCGCCACGATCACCCTGCAGAACTTCTTCCGCCTCTACAAGCGCCACGACCACGACGGCAAGGAGACCCCCGGTCTCTGCGGCATGACCGGTACGGCCATGACCGAGGCCGCCGAGTTCCACCAGATCTACAAGCTGGGCGTCGTGCCGATCCCGACGAACCGGCCCATGGTCCGCGCCGACCAGTCGGACCTGATCTACCGCACCGAGGTCGCGAAGTTCGCCGCCGTCGTCGACGACATCGCCGAGAAGCACGAGCAGGGCCAGCCGATCCTGGTCGGCACGACCTCCGTGGAGAAGTCGGAGTACCTCTCCCAGCAGCTCTCCAAGCGCGGCGTCCAGCACGAGGTCCTCAACGCCAAGCAGCACGACCGTGAGGCGCCGATCATCGCCCAGGCCGGCCGCAAGGGCGCCGTCACCGTCGCCACGAACATGGCCGGACGAGGCACGGACATCAAGCTCGGCGGCAACCCCGACGACCTCGCCGAGGCGGAGCTGCGCCAGCGCGGCCTCGACCCCGTCGAGCACGTCGAGGAGTGGGCCGCGGCGCTGCCCGCCGCCCTGGAGAAGGCCGAGCGGTCCGTGAAGGCGGAGTTCGAGGAGGTCAAGAGCCTGGGTGGGCTCTACGTCCTCGGCACCGAGCGCCACGAGTCGCGCCGCATCGACAACCAGCTGCGCGGTCGTTCCGGCCGTCAGGGCGACCCGGGCGAGTCCCGCTTCTACCTCTCGCTCGGCGACGACCTGATGCGCCTGTTCAAGGCCCAGATGGTCGAGCGCGTGATGGCCATGGCGAACGTCCCGGACGACGTGCCGATCGAGAACAAGATGGTGACGCGCGCGATCGCGTCCGCCCAGTCGCAGGTCGAGCAGCAGAACTTCGAGACGCGTAAGAACGTCCTGAAGTACGACGAGGTCCTCAACCGCCAGCGCGAGGTCATCTACGGCGAGCGTCGCCGCGTCCTGGAGGGCGAGAACCTCCAGGAGCAGGTCACGCACTTCATGGACGACACGATCGACGCGTACATCGCGGCGGAGACCGCCGAGGGCTTCGCCGAGGAGTGGGACCTCGACCGGCTGTGGGGCGCCTTCAAGCAGCTCTACCCGGTGCGGGTCACCATCGAGGAGCTCGAGGAGGACGCGGGTGACCGCGCGGGGCTGACCGCCGAGTTCATCTCCGAGTCCATCAAGGACGACATCCACCAGCAGTACGAGGCGCGTGAGGAGCAGCTCGGCTCCGAGATCATGCGTGAGCTGGAGCGGCGGGTCGTCCTCTCGGTGCTCGACCGCAAGTGGCGCGAGCACCTCTACGAGATGGACTACCTCCAGGAGGGCATCGGCCTCCGCGCGATGGCGCAGAAGGACCCGCTGGTCGAGTACCAGCGCGAGGGCTTCGACATGTTCAACGCCATGATGGACGGCATCAAGGAAGAGTCCGTCGGCTACCTCTTCAACCTGGAGGTCCAGGTCGAGCAGCAGGTCGAGGAGGTCCCGGTGACCGACTCCGCCGAGGCCGGGGCTTCCCTGGACAAGAAGGACGCCGTTCCCGCCGGTGGTGGCCGTCCCGAGATCCGCGCCAAGGGGCTCGAGGCTCCGCAGCGGCCCGACCGTCTGCACTTCCAGGCGCCGAACGCCGAGGGCGGGGTCGACGAGGGTGACTTCGAGACCGAGGACGCGGGGGTGCGGTCCGAGTCGGACGGCATGACCCGGGCGGAGCGGCGCAAGGCTCAGAAGGGTGGGCGGCGCCGCAAGAAGTGACGCTGCGCTGAGATGTGGCGGCGTCGGCGCTGCCGGCAGTCGTTCGTGACGTGGGGCCGGGCACGGGTGTGTCCGGCCCTTCGCGCTGTCACGGGGGCGGGGAGCCGACCTCCACCGCTGTGCAGCGCCACCTCTGGTCCGAGCCGAGGCTCAGGCGGAACGCCAGGGCCCTGAGGGCGGGGCCCGCGCCGATCCTCGCGAAGACCTCGTAGACGCCGGGGCGGGGTTCGTAGTGGCCGATGCGGTGGATCGTGGGGCGGCGGCCGTTCACGTTCAGGGGGGTGCGCTCGGCGAGGCGGGTCAGGTCGTCGAAGGCGGTGTGGGCGATGTGGCGTGCCGCCCAGTGGACCGGCTTCTGCCCGCTGAGGACCAGGAGCAGCCGCTCGGTGAAGAGCTCCGTGGGGTGCGGTGGGGGCTGGGGCGGGGTCCTGAGGGGGCGCGCGGGCGTCCGTGGGGTACGTGCTGCCGATGGGCGGCGGGGGTCTGTGCGGCCCGGCGGGCGGGTGGTTGCCGGGCGGGTGCGGGGCCTGGTCATCACCTTGTGCATTGCGTGTCGCCTCCGGCGTTGGGGGTCCGGCCTCGGTGGTCGTGGCGGTTGTGATGGCCACGGGGCGCCAGTACCGGGGAGTAACTTCCGTCGGAGATCTTGTACGGGGGGCGGGGTGGGGGGTGCAAGGGGCCGCGGGTGTGGTGGGTGTGGGCCGGGGGAGTCACCTATCAGGGTGATCGGGGGTCTCCGGATCCATGGGGGCGTTGGGGTGTGCCGGGTGAAGGGCGGGGGTGCGGGGTGACGCGGGGGGTGGGTGTGGGGGGCAGCTCGAAGGGGGACTCCCGGACGTATTCTGGGGGCCTGTTCCGGTGCCTTCGGATGGCTTCTGGCGCCTTCAGGATTTGTGCTTCCGACTGTGAAAGCGGGCCGTCATGCGCGTCTACGTTCCCCTGACCCTCAGCCGCCTCGCCGAGGTGCACAAGGCGGGCGAGCTGGGGCCGGGGCCGCTGACCGCCTACGCCGTGACGCCCGCCCTGCGTGAGTGGTGCGGCTCCGACGACACCGAGGAGCTGGAGTACGCCGCCCTGAGCCAGGCCGCGGCGGCTTCGCTGGGGCTGATCGCCGACGACTCGGGCGCGGCTCGCCGCCGGGTCGTGCTGGCCGCGGATGTGCCGGACGGTGCGCTTGAGCAGGGGGCGCGTGTGGAGGAGCTTGGTGAGGTGCGGGTCGACGGGGTGCTGCCGTTGAAGAAGGTCGCCGCCGTGCATGTGGATGCGGAGGGGGCTGAGGCGGATGTTGCTGCGGGGCTTCTGGGGGGTGACGTCGAGGACCACGAGTTGTTGTGGTTCGCGACGCAGGAGATTCCTGGGCTGATTGCCTGAGGGTTCCCTGCGGGGCCCTGCGGGGCTTGGGCTGGGTTGCCCTGCGGCTTTTCCTGGACGAACGAGCCTTTCCCGCCCGCCCGCCCGTTGCTCTGCATCCGATTCCGGGCGAGCCCTCGCCCCCGGGCGGGTACCGTTTTGGCATGGGGAAGTTGGCGCATGGGGCGCATATCGTGTGGGACTGGAATGGGACTCTGCTGCATGACATTCATGCGGTGATCGAGTCCACGAACGCCTCCTTCGCGGAGCTCGGGCTCGAGCCGATCACGCTCGAGCGGTATCGCGAGCTGTACTGCGTACCCGTACCGCTGTTCTACGAGCGGCTCATGGGGCGGCTGCCCACGGACGCCGAGTGGCAGGTCATGGACGCCGTGTTCCACAAGCACTACTGGGCGCGGGCCGAGGCCTGCGGGCTCGCCGAAGGCGCCGCCCAGCTGCTCGCGGACCGGCGGGCAGCCGGGCGTACGCAGTCGTTGCTCTCGCTCGCGCCGCACGAGCACCTCGTGCCGATCGTGCGGCGGCACGGGATCGAGGAGCACTTCGTGCGCATCGACGGCCGCACGGACACCTCGCACGCCGGCAAGGCCGAGCGGATGGTGCGGCACCTCGCGGCTCTCGAAGGGGTAACCGCCGCCGAGCGGATCGTCGTTATCGGGGACGCTGTCGATGACGCCGTCGCCGCCGCGCACGTGGGTGCCCAGGCCGTGCTCTACACCGGCGGCTCCCACAGCCGGGCCAGCCTGGAGGCCGTCGGGGTCGACGTTCCCGTGGTCGACAGCCTCGCCGAGGCCGTGGATGTCGCCGAGCGTCTGGCCGCCTAGGTCCCCAGATCCCGCCTACGTCACCGGCGCCTTCGCCCTCAGCACCGTCAGGAACTCCCGCATCCAGCCCGAGTGGTCGGGCCAGGCGCGGGCCGAGACCAGCGTGCCGTCGACCACCACCTCCGCGTCACGGAACGTCGCGCCCGCGCTCTGCATGTCCAGCTCCAGGGCCGGATACGCCGTCACCCTGCGGCCGCTCAGGCCGCCGATCGCCGCGGTCAGGAGCGGGCCGTGGCAGATCTGCGCGACCGGCTTGTCCGCGTCGAAGAAGGACTTGAGGATCTTGCGGAGCTCCGGGTCGTTGCGCAGATACTCCGGCGCCCGGCCGCCCGGGATCACCAGGGCCACGTACTGGCCGGGGTCGACCTCGGAGAAGGCCAGGTCCGCGGGCCAGGTGTAGCCCGGCTTCTCCGTGTACGTGTCGAAGCCCGGCTCGAAGTCGTGCACCACGAACCGCAGCGTCTTGCGGGCGGGGGCGGCGATGTGGACGTCGTACCCCTCCTCGCGCAGCCGCTGGAAGGGGTAGAGGACTTCGAGCGACTCCGCTGCGTCGCCCGTCACTATGAGGATCTTGGCTGCCATCTCGGTGCTCGCTCCCACTCGCGCGCTGTCCGTCCGTCCCGCTCAACGTGCATCCGCCCGTCCGGTTTGCCAAGGGGCCCATCGGTCCGTGGAGAGGGGCCGTCGCCGACAAGTGGCGCGAAAGTCTCTGTGCAGAGTGTCAAACTTCCACCCCTGCTTTTGTACACATACGGCTCATGACGACTCCCGGGTGGAGGGCGATAGCCTTGTCCCGTGATCAGCGCTATATCCCGCGGGGGCGCGTACGTCCCCGCCCTGCGCCCGGGGAACACGGAGGACATCCGTGCCCGGGGCGTCGCTGACGCTTCTTCGCGGTGCGGCCAGCCGGATCATCCCGGCCATCGGTCAGCGAAACCGCTGAAAATGGCGGATAACCGCCCGCCCGTCTATCACCGCGGCATAACGTCGACCTCGACCGGAGACCCCGCGTCGCGGCGTTACGTCGGATCACTTCCTTATACGTCACGCAACGGCGCGCGACAGGAGTCAGAGGACAATGCAGACCAAGCTGGACGAAGCCAAAGCCGAGCTGCTCACCAGGGCGGCCCGGGTAGCTGAGAACAGCCCGGTCGGTGGCCGCCTACCGAATGGGGCACCGACCGGGTCGAAGGGCGACGAGGCCACTCCTGACGAGGACATGGCCCTCGCGTTCCTCCAGCGCTACTACCTGCACACCGCCCCGGAGGACCTTGCCGACCGTGACCCGGTCGACGTCTTCGGAGCAGCCTTCTCCCACTACCGCCTGGCCGAGAACCGCCCGCAGGGTACGGCCAACGTCAGAGTGCACACCCCGACCGTCGAGGAGAACGGCTGGACGTGCAGCCACTCCGTCGTCGAGGTGGTCACGGACGACATGCCCTTCCTGGTCGACTCGGTCACCAACGAGCTCTCGCGGCAGGGGCGCGGAATCCATGTCGTGATCCACCCCCAGGTCGTCGTCCGGCGCGATCTGACCGGCAAGCTGCTCGAAGTCCTCGCCGACCCCGGCACCGAGCGTCCGCACGACGCCGTGACCGAGTCCTGGATCCACGTCGAGACGGACCGCGAGACCGACCGCGCGGACCTGAAGCAGATCAGCGCCGATCTGCTCCGTGTCCTGTCCGACGTACGCGAGACCGTCGAGGACTGGGAGAAGATGCGCGACGCCGCGCTGCGCATCGCCGACGAGCTCCCCACCGAGCCGACCGCGGACGACCTGCGCGACCAGGAGGTCGACGAGGCCCGCGAGCTCCTTCGCTGGCTCGCCGACAACCACTTCACCTTCCTGGGCTTTCGCGAGTACGACCTGACGGAGGACGACTCGCTCGCCGCCGTGCCCGGCACCGGCCTCGGCATCCTGCGCGCCGACCCCAAGCACGAGGGCGAGGAGGACCATCCGGTCAGCCCCTCCTTCAGCCGGCTGCCCGCGGACGCGCGCGCGAAGGCCCGCGAGCACAAGCTCCTCGTGCTCACCAAGGCCAACAGCCGCGCCACCGTGCACCGGCCCAGCTACCTCGACTACGTCGGCGTGAAGAAGTTCGACGGCGAGGGCAACGTCGTCGGTGAGCGGCGCTTCCTCGGGCTCTTCTCGTCCGCCGCGTACACCGAGTCCGTGCGCCGCGTGCCCGTCATCCGCCGCAAGGTCCAGGAAGTGCTCAAGGGCGCGGGCTTCTCGCCCAACAGCCACGACGGGCGTGATCTCCTGCAGATCCTGGAGACGTACCCCCGCGACGAGCTCTTCCAGACGCCGCCCGACGAGCTGCGCGCCATCGTCACGTCCGTGCTCTACCTCCAGGAGCGGCGACGGCTGCGGCTGTACCTGCGCAAGGACGAGTACGGCCGCTACTACTCCGCGCTCGTCTACCTGCCGCGTGACCGCTACACCACCGGCGTGCGCCTGCGGATCATCGACATCCTCAAGGAGGAGCTCGGCGGCGACAGCGTCGACTTCACCGCGTGGAACACGGAGTCGATCCTCTCCCGGCTGCACTTCGTGGTCCGCGTCGCGCCGGGCGGCGGCCTTCCGCAGCTCACCGACGCCGACACCGACCGCATCGAGGCCCGGCTCGTCGAGGCCGCCCGCTCCTGGGCCGACGGCTTCGGCGAGGCGCTGACCGCCGAGTGCGGCGAGGAGCGCGCCGCCGAGCTGCTCCGCCGCTACTCGGGCGCCTTCCCCGAGGGCTACAAGGCCGACCACACGCCGCGCGCCGCCGTCGCCGACCTCCAGCACCTGGAGGAGCTCAAGCACGGCCGCGAGGACTTCGCGCTCAGCCTGTACGAGCCGGTGGGCGCCGCCCCCGGTGAGCGCCGCTTCAAGATCTACCGCTCGGGCGGCCAGGTCTCGCTCTCCGCGGTCCTGCCGGTCCTCCAGCGCCTCGGCGTCGAGGTCACCGACGAGCGGCCCTACGAGCTGCGCTGCACGGACCGCACGAACGCCTGGATCTACGACTTCGGCCTGCGCCTGCCCAAGTCGCAGAACGGCAACGGCGACTACTTGGGCGACGACGGCCGCGAGCGCTTCCAGGAGGCCTTCTCCGCCGCCTGGACGGGTGAGGCCGAGGTCGACGGGTTCAACTCGCTCGTCCTGCGGGCCGGGCTCAACTGGCGCCAGGCGATGGTCCTGCGCGCGTACGCCAAGTACCTGCGCCAGGCGGGCGCCACCTTCAGCCAGGACTACATGGAGGACACCCTCCTCAACAACGTCCACACCACCCGGCTGCTCGTCTCGCTCTTCGAGGCGCGGATGTCCCCGGACCGCCAGCGCGCCGGCGTCGAGCTGACGGACGCCCTGCTGGAGGAGCTGGACGCGGCCCTCGACCAGGTCGCCTCGCTGGACGAGGACCGCATCCTGCGGTCCTTCCTCACCGTCATCAAGGCGACCCTGCGCACGAACTTCTTCCAGGAGGCGGAGGGCGGCAAGCCGCACAGCTACGTCTCCATGAAGTTCGACCCGCAGGCCATCCCCGACCTCCCCGCGCCCCGCCCGGCGTACGAGATCTGGGTGTACTCGCCGCGCGTCGAGGGCGTCCACCTGCGCTTCGGCAAGGTCGCCCGCGGCGGTCTTCGCTGGTCCGACCGGCGAGAGGACTTCCGCACGGAGATCCTCGGCCTGGTCAAGGCGCAGATGGTGAAGAACACCGTCATCGTGCCCGTCGGCGCCAAGGGCGGCTTCGTCGCCAAGCAGCTGCCCGACCCGTCCGTGGACCGTGACGCGTGGCTGGCCGAGGGCGTGGCCTGCTACAAGACGTTCATCTCCGCGCTGCTCGACATCACCGACAACCTCGTCGCCGGCGAGGTAGTGCCGCCCGCCGACGTCGTGCGCCACGACGAGGACGACACGTACCTCGTCGTCGCCGCCGACAAGGGCACCGCGACGTTCTCGGACACCGCGAACGAGGTCGCCGAGTCGTACAACTTCTGGCTCGGTGACGCCTTCGCCTCCGGCGGCTCCGCCGGTTACGACCACAAGGGCATGGGCATCACCGCCCGCGGAGCCTGGGAGTCCGTCAAGCGGCACTTCCGGGAGCTGGGCACCGACACGCAGTCCGAGGACTTCACGGTCGTCGGCGTCGGCGACATGTCCGGTGACGTGTTCGGCAACGGCATGCTGCTCTCCGAGCACATCCGCCTGGTGGCCGCCTTCGACCACCGGCACATCTTCATCGACCCGAGGCCGGACGCCGAGACCTCGTACGCGGAGCGCCGTCGTCTCTTCGAGCTGCCGCGCAGCTCCTGGGCCGACTACAACAAGGAGCTGCTCTCCGCGGGCGGCGGGATCTTCCCGCGCAGCGCCAAGGCGATCCAGCTGAACGCCCACATCCGCGAGGCACTCGGCATCGAGAAGGGCGTCGGCAAGATGACGCCGGCCGACCTGATGCAGACCATCCTCCAGGCGCCGGTGGACCTGCTGTGGAACGGCGGCATCGGTACGTACGTGAAGTCGTCGGTCGAGTCGAACAGCGACGTCGGCGACAAGGCGAACGACGCGATCCGCGTGAACGGCGCCGACCTGCGCGTCAAGGTCGTCGGCGAGGGCGGCAACCTCGGTCTGACCCAGCTGGGCCGCATCGAGTTCGCGCGGGCCGGCGGGCGCATCAACACCGACGCCATCGACAACAGCGCGGGCGTGGACACCTCCGACCACGAGGTGAACATCAAGATCCTGCTCAACTCGGTCGTCGCCAACGGCGACATGACCGTCAAGCAGCGCAACACGTTCCTCGCCGCGATGACGGACGAGGTCGGGACCCTGGTCCTGCGCAACAACTACGCGCAGAACACCGCCCTGTCGAACGCGGTCGCCCAGTCCCCGTCCCTCCTCCACGCCCACCAGCGCTTCATGCGCCGCCTGGGCCGTGACGGACACCTGAACCGAGGGCTGGAGTTCCTGCCCACCGACCGGCAGATCCGTGAGCTCCTGAACTCCGGCCGCGGGCTCAGCCAGCCCGAGCTCGCCGTGCTCCTCGCGTACACGAAGATCACGGCGGCCGACGAGCTGATCCACACGACGCTGCCGGACGACACGTACCTGCGCGGGCTGCTGCACGCGTACTTCCCGAAGGCCCTGCGGGAGAAGTTCCCCGAGCAGGTCGACGGGCACGCGCTGCGCCGCGAGATCGTCACCACGGTGCTCGTCAACGACACGGTGAACACCGGTGGTTCGACGTTCCTGCACCGTCTGCGCGAGGAGACGGGAGCCTCGCTGGAGGAGATCGTGCGGGCGCAGCTCTCGGCCCGCGAGATCTTCGGTCTGAGCAAGGTCTGGGACGCGGTCGAGGCGCTCGACAACGTGGTGACCGCCGATGTCCAGACGCAGATCCGGCTGCACTCGCGCCGCCTCGTCGAGCGCGGCACGCGCTGGCTGCTCAACAACCGGCCGCAGCCGCTCCAGCTCGCCGAGACCATCGACTTCTTCCGAGAGGGAGTCGCCAAGGTCTGGACCGAGCTGCCGAAGCTCCTGAGCGGCTCCGACCAGGAGTGGTACCAGAGCATCCGCGACGAGCTGACGGGCTCGGGCGTCCCCGACGACCTCGCCCAGCGCGTCGCCGGGTTCTCCTCGGCCTTCCCGTCGCTCGACATCGTGGCGATCGCCGACCGCATGGGCAAGGAGCCGATGGCCGTCGCCGAGGTCTACTACGACCTCGCGGACCGGCTGCGGATCACCCAGCTCATGGACCGCATCATCGAGCTGCCTCGGGCCGACCGCTGGCAGTCGATGGCGCGTGCGTCGATCCGCGAGGACCTGTACGCGGCGCACGCCGCCCTGACGGCCGACGTGCTGGCCGCCGGGAACGGCGAGGACACTCCCGAGCAGCGCTTCAAGGCCTGGGAGGAGAAGAACGCGGCGATCCTGAGCCGGTCGCGGACGACCCTGGACGAGATCCAGAGCTCGGACTCGTTCGACCTGGCGAACCTCTCGGTCGCCATGCGGACGATGCGGACGCTGCTGCGCTCGCACACGTAGGCCCCTGGCCCACAGCAGGAGAGAAGGGGACGCCCCGAGCCATCAGGCTCGGGGCGTCCCCTTCTCTCGCCGGGTGGCTCGCGCGCGACCCTATCGCGGCACCTCTGTAAGCCATTCACACCCCCTCGAAGGGTGCTAATCGGGCATTAGCGATAATTAGTAGGATGAGCTGGCATCTGACTGGAGGGACGCATGGGAGCGATAGGTGAGCGGGGGACGCCGGGGGAGCGACCCGATGTGTCCGTCGTGGTGATCGTCTACAACGACGCCGATCGGCTGCCGACCGCCGTGCGGTCGGTGCTCGACCAGACGCTGCGCGGAGTAGAGGTCGTCATCGTCGACGACTGCAGCACGGACGGTTCGTACGAGACGGCGCAGGAGCTGGCCGCCGAGCACCCCGAGCGGGTGCGGGCCTACCAGCTGCCGGAGAACAGCGGGGGCTGCGGCGAGCCCCGCAACGTGGGCATCGGGCACACCGTCGGCAGCCACGTGATGTTCCTGGACAGCGACGACGTCCTGGAGCGCAATGCCTGCCGCAACCTCCTCGAAGCCGCCGAGCGCGACGGCTCCGACATCGTCTCCGGGCTCTGCGTACGGGTGCACATGGACACGCGCAACAAGAAGCGCGAGCCGTGGTACCCGTGGCTGTACGCCCGGACCCGCACCCTGGACTCCGTCGAGGAGCTGACCGACCTGTTCGTGTGGGACACGCTGTCCACGAACAAGCTCTACCGGCGCGACTTCCTCATCGAGAACGGCCTGCGCTTCCTGAAGGGGATGTTCTACGAGGACCTGATGTTCATCGCCGAGGCCTACCTCGCCGCCGGGCGCATCACCCTCATCGCGAACCAGGTCTACTTCTGGCACGTCTACGCGCGCGGCCCGGTGAAGTCGGTGAGCAACCGGCGCCACGAAATGGTCAACTTCCAGCACCGGATGGAGATCCACCGCCGGATCGACGTGCTGCTCGCGCAGCGCGGCCTCGACGAGGTGCGGCTCGCCAAGGACGTCAAGTACCTCAAGCACGACCTGGTGCTCCACCTGCGCGACCTGCCGTTCCGCGACGCCGCCTACCGGCAGGAGTTCGCCGGGCTCGCCCGCGACTATCTCGCCGGGATCGACCACGCCGCGTACGACGAGGTGCAGCCGATTCAGGCCATCTGCGCCTACCTCCTGGAGCAGGGCGACTGGGAGAACCTGCTGCCCGCCGTCGACACCCTCACCAACCGCGACAAGATCTCCGCACCGCTCGCCGAGCGGGACGGGCGCGTGTACTGGTGCGCCGAGCATCTCGACGACCCGGTCGGCCGCCACGTCCTGGACGTGACGGAGCTCGGCTATCACACCAAGCGGCTCGACCAGATGTTCCTGCGCAACGTCCTGACACGGTACGAGGAGACCGCGGGGACCGTCCGTATGGCGGGCCGCGTCACCAACCCGCTCGGTGTCGTCGGCCCGGACGCCGTGCTCAGCGCCGAGCTCGAGTTCAGCGCGCGCCGCCGCAGCCTGCAGTCCTTCCGCTTCCCGGTCACCGCCGTGCGGTACGAGGGCGACGCGATCGTCTGGGAGGCCTCCGTCGACCTCGCGCGGCGGCTGCGCCCGCTCGGCGTCTTCGACGCGGTGTGGGACGTGCGCCTGCACCTCGTCGCCGACGGCGTGCGCACCAGGACGCGGCTCACCGCGTGCGACCCGGGGCTCGCCGAGGGAAAGCTCCCGGTGCGGCCGCGGCTCACCCGGCTCGTCGCCGACCACATGGAGCCCGAGGTCTCGCAGCGCGGGCACCTCGCGTTCCGGCTCGTCACGCGGGAGGCGGCGGGTGACCGGATCCAGGACCTGGTGGCCCGCGGGACGAACGGCGTGCCGGGGCGCCTCGCCAAGTCCGGCTTCCGTAAGGCAAGAAAGCTGCGCAAGGACCTCACGTCCGGGCGGAGCAAACTGCGCGTGTACGACGAGGTGTTCAGTCGCCTGCCGGTCAAGAAGGGCACGGTCGTCTTCGAGAGTCATCTCGGCAAGCAGTACAGCGACAGCCCCCGGGCGATCTACGAGGAGATGCGGCGCCAGGGCCTCGACTTCGACGCCGTGTGGTCCTATGCCGGGGACCCGAAGGGCTTCCCCGAGGACGCCACGCTGGTACGGAGGTGGTCGCTGCCGTATCTGAAGGCCCTCGCGCAGGCCGAGTTCTGGGTCGACAACCAGAGCTACCCGCTCAAGCTCACCAAGCGGCCCCAGACGACGTACATCCAGACCTGGCACGGCTCGGCGCTCAAGCGCATGGGCTTCGACGAGCCCGCATGGAAGCTGCGCAGCAAGGCGCGGCAGGAAGAGCAGCAGCGCGTCCTGGACCGCTTCGACCGCTTCCTGGTCCGCTCCGAGCACGATGTGCGGACCCTGGCGAAGGCCCTGCGCCTGAAGGAGAAGGTGCTGCTCAGGGTCGGCTACCCGCGCAACGACGCGCTGGTGCGGGCCAAGCGAGCCGAGGACGCGAGCGGAGTGCGCGAACGCGGGCCGCTGGCAGCCGAGTTGGGCATACCCGACGACAAGCGGGTGCTTCTCTACGCGCCGACCTTCCGTCGCCACGGCGGCCGGCACGGACGCTTTGAACTGCCCTTCGACGTCGAGCGGTTCGCCGAGGAGTTCGGCGACCGGTATGTGCTGCTCGTGCGCTCGCACTACCTGAACCACGTGGTGCTCCCGCCGTCCGTGCGGGGCCGCGTCATCGACGTCTCCGCCCACCACGACGTCACCCCGCTCTACGAGCTCGCCGACGCGATGATCACCGACTACTCGTCCGTGATGTTCGACTACGCCCTCCTCGACCGGCCGATGCTGTTCTTCACGTACGACTACGAGGAGTACGTGCACGAAGGGCGAGGGACGTACTTCGACCTGCGGGAGCGGGCTCCCGGGCCGGTGGTCGACACCGAGGACGAGCTGTTCGGGGCGCTCAAGGCGCTGGACGAGCAGGCGCTCGACTACGCGGGCGCCCGGCAGCGGTTCGTGGCCGATTTCGGTGAGTACGACCGGGGCGATGCCGCCAAGAGCGTCGTCGATCAGTTCTTCTCGCACTGGAGCGGCAAGTGAGTCAGGCAGCAGCGATCGAGACGGCGCAGCGGACGCGGGACATCTTCTTCGTCTCCAACAGCGTCAACGAGCTGGGCGGGGTCACCAGTTGGTCCCACCAGATGGCCCGCCTCTTCGTCGAGCGCGGCCACCGCGTGCACGTCATCGGCATCACCGAGCCCGAAGTGCCGCAGGACGTCGGCACGGACCTGCCGTACCCCACCACGACGCTGTACGACGAGCACCCGCCCCGTGTCGGCCCGGCGCGCGGCATCAAGGGGCGGCTCAACGTGGCCAAGCACCGGCAGCGCAGGCGGCGCGAGCAGGGCATGCACGAGCAGGCCGCCAAGCTGACCGCGCTCTTCGCGAAGGCCGGGCCCGGAGCCGTCGTCATCGTCACGCAGGTGTGGGCGATGGAGTGGGTCGAACTCGCCGACACCACCGGCCTGACGGTCATCGGCATGAGCCACGAGTCGTTCGCCTACTCGCGGGGGTGCTCGCGCTTCGGGCGCGTGCGCAAGCACTACAAGGACGTCGACCGGATGCTCGCGCTGACCCGCGAGGACGCCGACCTGTGGATCAGGCAGGGCATGGACAACGCGTCCTTCATGCCGAACCCGCTGCCGTTCATGCCCGAGGTCCCCTCGCGGCGCACCGAGAAGGTCGTCACCAGCATCGGCCGACTGCACGACCAGAAGGGCATCGACATGCTCCTCGACACCTGGGCGGAGGTCGCGCCGCTGCACCCGGACTGGAAGCTGCGGATCTACGGCTCCGGCGAGGACGAGGAGATACTCAAGAAGCAGTGCACGGCCCTTGGCCTCGACGGTTCCGTGGAGTGGATGGGCCGCACGGGCGATGTGCCGGGGGCGCTGCGCGGCGGCTCGGTGTTCGTGCAGTCGTCGCGGGGCGAGGGTTTCCCGCTCGCCCTGATGGAGGCGATGGCCGCCGCGGTGCCGTGCGCGGCCTTCGACTGCGCGCCCGGCGTGCACGAGATCGTCCAGGACGGCGTGGACGGGCTGCTGGCGCGGCTCGGCAACACGGCTGAACTGGCGCGCAGGCTGGACACGTTGATGTCCGACAAGGAGCTGCGGGACCGGATGGGGGAGCTGGCCAGGGTGAACATCCAGCGCTACACGACGGATGAAGTCGTGCGGCGCTGGGAGGAGTTGTTCGCGTTCCTCGAACGGTGACTACTTCTTGCCGCCCGTAAAGCGCTCGTACTCCTTGAGCACGTCCGCCGTCGGGCCGTCCATGCGCAGCTCGCCGTGTTCGAGCCAGAGCACGCGTTCGCAGGTGTCGCGGATCGACTTGTTGTTGTGGCTGACCAGGAAGACCGTGCCCGCGCGCTTGCGCAGTTCGCGGATGCGGGCCTCCGAGCGCTTCTGGAAGGAGCGGTCGCCGGTCGCGAGGGCCTCGTCGATGAGCAGGACGTCGTGGTCCTTGGCGGAGCCGATGGAGAAGCGCAGTCGGGCCGCCATGCCGGAGGAGTACGTGCGCATCGGGAGCGTGATGAAGTCGCCCTTCTCGTTGATGCCGGAGAAGTCGACGATTTCCTGGTAGCGCTCCTGGATCTGCTCGCGGCTCATGCCCATCGCCAGGCCGCCGAGCCGGACGTTGCGCTCGCCGGTGAGGTCGTTCATCAGGGCAGCGTTCACACCGAGCAGGGAGGGCTGGCCGTCGGTGTAGATGCGGCCGTTCTCGACGGGCAGCAGCCCCGCGATCGCCTTCAGGAGGGTCGACTTGCCCGAGCCGTTCGTGCCGATCAGGCCGATGGCCTCGCCCTTGTGGGCGGTGAAGGAGACCTCCCTGACGGCGTGCACCTTGCGTACGCCGCTCTCCTCGCCGCCCTTCCTGCCGCGCTTGAGGATGCGGCCCAGGGCGGCGGTCGCGCTGCCGCGGCCGGTGGCGGAGCCCGCCCCGTGGACGCGGTAGACGATGTCGACCCGGTCGACGATGACGGTGGGAGCGGGTGCCTGGAGTGCGGGCTCTGTCGTTGTGGGAGTTGCTGTCGTCGTCTCAGCCACGGCCGTACGTCTCCTCTGCCTTCCAGAAGTAGATGAACCCGCCGACGCCGGCGAGCAGCGCCCAGCCCACCGCCCACGCCCAGACGTGGTGCGGGAGCTGGCCATCCCGGAAGGTGTCGATCAGCGCGAAGCGCATCAGGTCGATGTAGACGGCCGCCGGGTTGCACTCCAGGAGGAGCTTGAGCGCGTGCGGCAGGTGCTGGTCCTTGAGGACCGCGTCGATGCTCCACATCACCCCGGACACGTACATCCACGTGCGCAGCACGAACGGCATCAGCTGGGCGATGTCGGGCGTCCTGCTGCCCAACCGGGCCACCACCAGGGCCAGGCCCGTGTTGAACGTGAACTGCAGCAGCAGGACCGGCACCACCAGGAGCCAGGACATGGCCGGCGGGACGCCGAAGCAGAGCAGGATCACGACGAGCGCGCCCATGGAGAACAGGAGCTGCTGGAGCTGCTGCAGGCTGAAGGAGATCGGCAGCGCGGCCCGCGGGAAGTGCAGCGCGCGCACCAGGCCGAGGTTGCCGGCGATGGCGCGGGTGCCCGCCATCACCGAGGTCTGCGTGAACGTGAAGATGAAGACGCCGGTGACCAGGAACGGGACGTAGTCAGGGACGTCGTGCTTGGTGTCCATCAGCACGCCGAAGATGAAGTAGTAGACCGCCGCGTTCAGGAGCGGCGTCATCACCTGCCACACCTGGCCGAGCTTCGCCTGGCTGTACTGGGCGGTGAGCTTGGCGGTCGCGAAGGCGGTGATGAAGTGGCGCCGCTGCCACAGCTGCCGGACATACCCGGGGAGCGTGGGGCGGGCGCCGCTGACGGTCAGGCCGTGCCGGGCGGCGAGCTCGGCCGGGTCGGGGACCGGGGCCACCGTGCGGGGTGGTGCGTCGAGGACCTGACTCACTTCCGCGGCTCCTTACTCGTGACGTCGTTACGTCGGGACGGGCCCGTATCGTCGCAACGTCGAGAGTAGGTCCATGTGACGTCGGAACGCAACCGTATCGTCGTCACGTTCTATGCTGTCCGTATGACGACGAGCAGGCCAGGAGATGAACAGCCGCGTGAGCAGCCGCGCCGCAGGGCGCCCGCGGGGGCCGCGGTGCTCCGCGAGGATGTGACCGAGGCCATCAGGTCCGCCGTCTTCGAGGAGCTGGCGGCGGTCGGGTACGCGCGCATGTCCATCGAGGGCATCGCACGCCGCGCGGGCGTCGGCAAGACCGCCGTCTACCGGCGCTGGCGCTCCAAGCTGCACCTCGTGCTCGACCTGGTGTCGGCGATAGCGGTCCAGGGCCTGCCAATGCCGGACAGCGGCTCCCTGGAGGGCGATCTGCGGCTGCTGTACGAGGTGACGTCGCGCGCCCTGCGGCATCCGGTGGCCTCGCAGGTGATCCCCGATCTCCAGGCGGAGGCGGCACGCAACCCCGAGATCGCGGAGGCCATGCAGAAGGCCTTGCGGGAGGGGCAGCACGGGGTGGCGAACGGGATCGTGCGGGCGGCCGTGGCGCGCGGTGAGGTGCGGGACGGTGTCGACGAGGACCTCGCCCTCGACCTGGTGTCGGGGCCGCTCTACTGGCGGTCGGTGGTGGTGCGGGCCGAGCTGCCCAAGGGCTATCTGGGCAGCCTCGCGTCGGCTACGGCGGCGGCGCTGCGGGCGTTGTGAGGGTGCCTCGGGACCAGGTCAGGCCCGCTTCTCCTGCCTCTGCCGCTTCTCCCGCAGCAGGAACAGGGCCGCGGCCGAGCCGAGGGTGACGACGCCGGTGCCCACGCTGATCAGGACCTGCTTCACTCCGTCGAAGGCGAAGCTGGTGGAGACGTTGGTGACCAGGGCGAGCGCGAAGACGAGCCAGAGCAGGGGCTTCATGGGGCGGGGCCTCTCAAGTCGGGTGCGGGGTGCGGGGCGTGGCCCGCTGCGAGATCAACTCTGCCTGTGCGCGGGCCGTGTGGCGAGGGTGTGCTCTCCCGAGACGGGGGTGTAGCCCGCTACACCCCCGGCCCGGGAGCGGCCTCGACCGCGCGTGTGAGCCCGGTCGCATAGCCTCATGGCCATGCGGGAGACACTGCGGCGTACGAGGCGGGCCCTGGAGCAACTGGCCGTGGCGGCGCTGCTTTCCCTGGCGTCGTACCTCTTCGTCGGAGTCATCCTCCTCACCCTCGTCACCACGCTCATCGTCGTCGGTGCGGGCGTCATGCCCGAGACGGTCCTGATGCTGCGCCGGATGGCGGGCTTCAAGCGGCGCCGCGTCGCCCTGTGGACGGGCACGGACATCCCCGAGGCGTACGTGCCGCTGACCGGCACGCTCTCCGAGCGGGTGCGCGCGGGGGTCACGGACCCGGCGACGTACCGCGATCTGCGGTGGCTGGGACTGCACTTCGTCTACGGCTGGCTGCTGTTGTACGTGTCGCTGCCGGTGTTCGCCGTCGGGATGCTGGTCGACGGTGTGTGGTGCGGTCTTCTCGGTCGCCGCGCGGTGGTGCTGCCGCTGGTGGCGCGCATCGCGGACCTGGAGGCGGCCTGGTCGGGGGCGTTGCTCAAGGCGTCGCCGGAGGCGGAGCGGGCCGTGCGGCTCAGCGAGCGGGTCGAGGAGCTGACCGTCACGCGGGCCGGCGCGGTCGCCGCGCACGGGGCCGAACTGCGGCGCATCGAGCGGGACTTGCACGATGGCACGCAGGCGCGTCTCGTCTCGATGTCGATGCGGGTGGGGCTCGCGAGGCGTGCGTTCGACAAGGACCCCGAGGCGGCACGGAAACTTCTCGCGGACGCGCAGGACCAGGCGGAGGAGGCCCTGACCGAGCTGCGGCACGTCGTACGCGGCATCCATCCGCCGATCCTGACGGACCGGGGGCTGGTGGGCGCGGTGCGGGCGCTCGCGGCGAGCAGCGGGCTTGAGGTGGCGGTGCGCGCGGAGGGCGTGGAGGAGGGGCCGCGGGCGCCCGCGGCCGTGGAGGCGGCGGCCTACTTCGTCGTCGCGGAGGCGCTGACGAACGCCGCCAAGCACAGTGGGGCGGCTGAGGCGACGGTTGAACTCGCGCGGTCGGACGCCGTGTTGAGGATGTCGATACGCGACGAGGGGCGGGGCGGCGCGGACGACGCGGGTGGCACCGGGCTGCTCGGGATGCGGCGCAGGGTCGCCGCGCTGGACGGGACCGTGGAAGTGGCGAGCCCCGTCGGGGGGCCGACCGTGATCGAAGTGGAGCTGCCGTGCGCGTGGTGATCGCCGAGGACAACGCCTTGCTGCGGGAGGGGATGGTCCTGTTGCTGTCCTCCGCGGGGCACGAGGTGGTGGCGGTGGCGGCGAGCGGCCCCGAGGTACTGCCCGCGCTGCTCGAACACCGCCCGGACGTCGCTGTGTTGGACGTACGGATGCCGCCGGGCTTCCGTGACGAAGGGCTGCGGGCCGCGCTGGCCGCGCGGCAGGAGATCCCCGGGCTGCCGGTGCTCGTGCTCTCCCAGTACGTCGAGGAGACGTACGCCGCCGAGCTGTTGGGCGGGGGCGCGGGCGGCGTCGGCTACCTCCTGAAGGACCGGGTGGGGCGGGTCGACGAGTTCCTCGACGCACTGGACCGGGTGGCCGGCGGCGGAACGGCCCTGGACCCGGAGGTGGTAACGGAACTGCTGACCCGCCGCCGAAACGACCCCCTGGACTCGCTGACGCCCCGGGAGCGCGAGGTGCTCCAACTGATGGCGGAGGGCCGGGACAACGGAACGATCGCGACGGCCCTGACGGTGTCGGACCGGGCGGTGAGCAAACACATCGGCAACGTCTTCGCCAAGCTGGGCCTACCACCAACCGACAGCGGCCACCGGCGGGTGCTGGCAGTGCTGGCGTATTTGAACAGGGGGTGAGGAGGGGCGCGACGCAGCGCCCTCGCCTGCTTACGCCCTCTCCTGCTTCCTGTCCGCACCCGGATGCGAGCGCACCCATCCCGCCCACGCCGACGTCACCATCTCGCGTACGTCCCGCTTGGCCGACCAGCCGAGTTCTGTGGTGATGCGGGTTGCCGATGCCACCACCCTCGCCGGGTCGCCGGGGCGGCGGGGGGACACGGTGGGTGGCAGGTCGTATCCCGTCACCTCGTTGATCAGGGTGGCCATCTCCAGGACCGAGACTCCCTCGCCCCGGCCGATGTTGAGCGTCAGGTCCGTGCCCGCCGGGGCAGTGGCCAGTTTGCGGGCCGTCGCCACGTGGGCCTCCGCGAGGTCCGCCACGTGGATGTAGTCGCGTACGCAGGTGCCGTCCGGCGTCGGGTAGTCCGCGCCGAAGACGCGTGGCGCCTCGCCGGCCGTGAGCTTCTCGAAGACCATCGGGACCAGGTTGAAGACGCCCGTGTCCGCGAGGTCGGGGCTCGCCGCGCCCGCCACGTTGAAGTAGCGGAGCGACGCCGTCGACAGGCCGTGCGCCCGGCCCGTCGCGCGGACCAGCCACTCGCCCGCCAGCTTCGTCTCGCCGTACGGGCTCATCGGCAGGCAGGGCGTCTCCTCCGTCACCAGGTCCACGTCCGGCATGCCGTACACGGCCGCCGAGGAGGAGAGGACGAAGGAGGTGACGCCGGCGTCGGTCACCGCCGACAGCAGGATCCGCAGCCCCTCCACGTTCTCGTGGTAGTACCGCAGGGGCTGCTCGACGGACTCGCCGACCTGCTTCTTCGCCGCCAGGTGCACGACGCCGGTGACGGCGTGCTCCTTCAGCGTGCGGGCGAGCAGCTCCGCGTCGAGCGTCGAGCCGGTCACCAGCGGTACGCCCTGCGGGACGCGCTCGGCGATGCCCGTGGACAGGTCGTCGTAGACCACGGCCCGCTCGCCCGCCTCCGTCATGGCACGGACCACGTGTGCCCCGATGTAGCCGGCGCCGCCGGTGATCAGCCAGGTCATCGTCAGTCAGCCTTCTTCTGTGGGTCCGGGTGGATGGTTGTGCGGTTCCGGTTGGATGGTTGTGCAGTGTCGCAGAGGTCCGTGTTCGGGCAGCGTCAGCGTCCCGCTCCGCTCACCCAGCGCGCGAGCCGCCTGCGCGCCACCCCGAGCACGCCCCGCACCCCCGGCGCGAGCCGCACCGCCAGGTTCCCCGCCTGCGTCCTGTACGGCTGGGCCAGCAGGATCCCCCGGCGGGTCAGCAGTGCCGTGCGCCGCAGCAGACCCGGCCCCGCCACCGCCCGCGCCGCCGTCTCGCGCGTCGTACCGTCGCCGAAGTGCAGGCGCAGCCGCAGGTCCCACACGCCGCCGCCGAGCGAGCCCAGGTCGAGGACCACCTCGGTGAGCCAGCACCCCTCGGCGTCCGGCGGGCCGAACGCCGCCGTGCGGCGCAGCGCGGGGCCGTCGGCGTTCCGCGGGACGAGCTCCACGTCGACCGTGGCCGGGCCCGCTTCCGCCACCCGCCCGTACAGCTCGTGCAGCCGAAGCGTGAGGCGGCTGCCGCCCGCGCGGGGGCGCAGTTCGGCGTCGACCGCCAGCGGGAGGAGGCGGATGGGGCGCAGGAGGAGGTGTTCCAGGGTCACCTGGGGGAGGTCGTCGGACCAGATGGGCGTGCCGTCGGGCGAGTGGGCGTAGGGCGGCGCGAGGCGCGCGGGGCGGGCCGCCACCTCCTGGATGCGGGTCAGGTCGCGCGGCTCGGGCGAGGCGAGGATCACGCGGGCGATGATCCGGCCCGGCGCGGGCGCCGCGTCCAGGTCGGCGGTGTCGAAGGCCGTGAGGTACGCGCGCGTGGCCGTCCACCACTCCCGGCGGTACTCCGGGCTCCGCGTGGTGAGCTCACGCGCGTACATCCGCAGGCTGTGGTCGATGAACTTGGCGCGGGCGGCGCGCGCGAGCCGCTTGCCCGCGTCGCCCGACGCGCTGCGTGCCTCCCGGAGGATCTCGACCGACTGGCGGTGGGCCTCCAGTCGGGCCTGCCAGTTGGCGATGGACGAGCGGTCGAGGGAGATCGACAGCTTGGCCGCCGTGCGGCGCACGTTCCACACGTAGACGGGATCCGTGATCAGCGCGATGCGCGGGCCCGCCGCCATGACGCGGGCCGTGAAGACGAAGTCCTCGTACGTGAAGTGGCCCTCGGGAAAGCGGAGCGCGTGCTTTCGCAGGAAGTCGGTGCGGTAGAGCTTGTTGACGCACAGGGTGTCGTGGACCAGACGGGGGCGCAGCTCGGGCCGCGCGATGAGCCGGGGCTCGGTGTAGAGCAGGGGCTGCCAGGGGCTCTCGCGTCCGGAGGGCAGTTCGCGGCGCACGCAGAGCCCGGAGACCACCTCGGCGTCGTGCCGGGCCGCGGCCTTGAGCAGGGCGTCGACCGCACCCGGCGGCAGCACGTCGTCGCTGTCGAGGAACATCACGTACGCGGACGTCGTGGCCTCGATCCCGTCGTTGCGCGGAGTGCCGCAGCCGCCGCTGTTGGCGGCGCGGCGGATCGGTTTGACGCGCGGGTCCTCCCGGGCGAGCTCCGCGAGCAGCTCGCCGCTGCCGTCGGTCGAGCAGTCGTCGACGGCGATCACCTCGCGGACGGCGGGGCCCTGGGCGAGCGCCGAGCGCACCGCGTCCGAGACGTGCGCGGCGTCGTTGTAGCCGATCACGACGACGCAGACCTGGGGCGACGGGGGCGACGGGGGCGAGAGAGACAAAGAGGGATCCACGGGGGAATTTTATAGGTTCCTGGTAATTATCCGATTAGGGGGTCTTGGGGGGTCCCGGGTTATTTCGTGCTCCGGTGCCCGCATCGGTGCTCCCGGTGCCCGCATCGGTGCTCCCGGCGCCCCCGCCCGTGTGCCCGCCGCTCACCCGCGCAAGCACCTCGCCCGTACGCGGCCCCCACGCCACCACGACGGCCTCGTCCGGAACCTGCTGGTCGGGTGAGAGCAGCAGCCAGCGCACGTCGTAGCGGCGCACGATCCGCTCACGTTCCGCGCGGGTCGAGTCGGGGGAGAGATAGTCGCGCACCTTTTGGAGGCGGTGGTTGCGCGTGTCCTCGGCCAGCGAGGCGTCCGGCCAGGCCGGCCCGACGAGATTGGCGCCGAACGCCGGGATGGAGCGGGTGGGGTAGTAGCCGTTGGTCAGGACGACATCGCCCCGGTCGAGGTGGCGCACCGCCCAGCCGTAGCCGGGCCACCGCGGCGGCTGGTCGAAGCCCACCGGATCCAGGGCGCGCGGCACGACCGCGCCCGCCTGTAGCGTGCAGAAGCCGATGGCCGCACCGGTGGCCGCCACACCCCCCAGGGCCATGCGCCACCGGCGCCAGGGGCGGGGCGCGGCCAGCTCGATGGCGAGGGCGAACTGGAGGGGGACGAGGGTAAGGCCCAGGATGCGCCCGTAGGTGTAGTGGCCGCTGAGCCAGCCGTACGCCACGACCGCGCAGTCCAGGACGAACATCAAGGCCAGGGGGTCGCGCCGGTTCCTCCGCAGGCGCAGGGCGAGCGCGGGCAGGCCGATCAGCGCGAGCCAGAAGCGCTGCGGCATCTCGGTGTAGAGCTGCCGGTGGATCCAGTCGACGCTCTCGTCACCGACGAGGGAGAAGACGGAGAAGTAGGGCCAGCTCGCCGCGAGCAACGCCGCCGTCACGGCGGTCGCCGCCCACTTCCACGCCGCCGCGAAGGGGCGCAGGCCCGAGGCCGCGAACGCCACGACCCCGATCACCGCCGCCACGGAGGAGATCGGATGGACGAGCAGGATCACCCCGCACAGCGCGCCGAGACCCACGTACGCGAGGACGCCCCGCGGTGACTTCGCGAGCGAGCCCGCCAGGCCCCACGCCCAGAACGCCAGGCCGATCGCGAACGTCGACGGGTAGCCGAGGTTCCCCGTCATCGACATCAGACCGAGGTAGCCGCTCCACCACGCCATCCGGGTGCCCCAGAGCACCACCATCGCCAACAGGGCCAGCACAGGCGCCCACTGACGTGACGTCAGGACCCGCACGAACCGCCCGAGGCCCGTGAGCAGTACCAGCAGGTTCAGCGGACCCGCCAGCTTCACGACCTCCCAGCCCGCGAGACCCGTCACGCGCGCGAAGACACCCTGCGCCACCGCGTACGGCGAGTAGTACGGGCTGCCAGCGCCCGGCAGGTCCGCCATCGGGTGCCGCGGATGCAGCAGGTCGGCCTTGAGCCGCTCGATCACCGCCGCGTGCTGCCCGAAGTCGCAGCACATCGGCACCCGCCAGAAGGCGAGCGACATGACGATCCAGAAGAGACCGCCGAAGACGACGTACGGGCTCGGCCGCCACCGCTTGCGCCGGTTCAGAGCCGTC
The DNA here is from genome assembly GCF_040730185.1 of Streptomyces sp. Je 1-332. Taxonomy (NCBI): domain Bacteria; kingdom Bacillati; phylum Actinomycetota; class Actinomycetes; order Kitasatosporales; family Streptomycetaceae; genus Streptomyces; species Streptomyces sp. Je 1-332. The sequence continues at coordinate 3,216,320 of NZ_CP160402.1, read as the reverse complement.
GCGCCGTGGGTCTTCCTGCGGGTCCCGAGCGTGGCCGTGGTCATCGCATGAGCCTCTCCGCGACCCGGGACGCGGCCTGCCCGTCGTCCAGGTCGCAGTAGGCCTCGCGGAACGCCGCGTACGCCTCGGCGTGCCGGGCGGTGAGGGAGTCCAGGTCGCGCAGCGCCTCGACGACCTCGCCGGTGGAGGCGAGCAGCGGCCCCGGCGCGCTGGTCTCGAAGTCGAGGTAGAAACCGCGGACCGTGTCGCGGTAGTGCTCCAGGTCGTAGGCGTGGAAGAGCATCGGACGCCCGGTGTGCGCGAAGTCGAACATCAGGGAGGAGTAGTCCGTCACCAACACGTCCGAGATCAGGAGGAGTTCGGCCGTGCGGGGGTGTGCGGACACATCGCGTACGAAGGGTGCGCGGGCGCCGGGCAGCCGTCCCGCCGCCAGCGGGTGCTTGCGCACGAGCAGGACGTGGTCGTCGCCGAGCACGTCCTGCGCCGCGGCGAAGTCGAGCGCGGCCTCGTAGCGGAAGCGGCCGGGGGAGCAGGCGAGGTGGTCCCGGTAGGTCGGCGCGTACAGGACGACCCGCTTGTCCGGGGCGATGCCCAGCTCGTGGCGCACGCGTTCGGCGACCTTGTCGCGGTCCTCGGAGAAGAAGATGTCGTTGCGGGGCGAGCCCGCCTCCATCACCTCGCCCTCGTAGGCGAGCGCGCGTCCCAGGTGACGGGTGGAGAAGCGGTTCGGGGAGACGAGCACGTCCCACTGGCGCGACAGCTTCGGCAGGACGTCGAGGTGGCCGTGGTCGGCGTAGAGCGTGTCGATGAGGTCGGTGCCGATGCGCTTGAGGGGCGCCCCGTTCCAGGTCTGTACGACGGTCTGCCCGTCCCGCCGCTCGAAGAAGTCGGGCAGATGGCCGGCGGTGACGATGCGGCGGCAGCGGGCGAGCGCCTCGTACCACGCGGTGCTGTGCTCCTCCACGCCCCGCGCCCCCGCGGGCACCCGCGTCTGCTGGTCCCGCGTCACCCACAGGTGCTCGACGTCCACGCCGCGCCGCACCAGCTCCTCGTGGACCGCGCGCGGGGAGTCCCCGTCGAAGTAGAGGACCGCGTCCCGCAGTTGCCGCGTGCGCTGCCGCGGATAGTGCGCGGTGCGCAGCCGGTGCTGCCGATAGGCCCCCCGCTCACCGCGCGCGAGCACGGACCCCGCTTCGATGAGGAGCCGGTCCCCGAACCGCCGGTCCACGGTGAACTCCCGCCCGTCCACGGTCTGGTGGAGCGGAAAGGCGGCGGACACGGAGGCGAGCAGCCGCACGGGCATGCCGTCCTGCGAAGCGCCGTACGCGGCGGCGGCACCCGCGCCGGCCTCCGTCTCCCGCAGGAACGCGTACCACCGCCCCTCCGCCAGCACCCCGCCGCCGGGCGCCACCACCGCCTTGAATCGCCCGTCCGTGCGCTCCACCGGCAGGGTCAGTTCCTCGTCGCGGCCGCTGTGCCGGAGCACCAGCTCCGCCGTGTCCCAGCTCGCGTCGCGGACCGTGCCCTCGATCGTCAGCGTGCCGTCCACGCGCCACGCCACCCGGTCGGCGACCGGCTGCCGGGTCAGCTCGACGACCAGCTGGCCCTGGTCGTTCGCCGTCGCGCACAGCTCGCGGCCGCCGTCGTGCGAGGCGTAACGGCCCGGCGGCAGGTCGAGGGCCGCCGCGAGGGACTTGAGCTTGCCGTCGGGCAGGACCAGGTTGGCCTGCCAGCGGTCGCCGTGCGGGGGCTCGACCTCCTTGGGGGCCAGGTGCGGGGTCGGCGCGATGTCCTCCAGGTCCGCGAGGCGCACGCGCACGTCGAAGCGGTCGTCGCCGGACAGCGTCACGGGGTAGTCGAACTCCGCCGCCGCGTGCTTGTGCGTCAGGCGCAGGGCGGTCGGCCGCAGGTGGCTCGGCAGATGGCCGCTGAGCACCATCGCGTCGCCGTCCCGGTGGTGGGCGTCGACCCGTGCCACGTACGCCTGGATCTTCAGCACCAGGCGGCCCTTGCTGAAGCCGAGCACCAGGCGCAGCCCGTCGCCCAGTTCACGTACGACGGACTGGGCGGCGGAACCGTCCAGGGGGCGGACCGCGGCCCGGCGCACCGAACCGTGGCCCGCGACGACCACGCCGAGCAGCCAGTTGCCCGGCCGCCACCGGCCGCCGGTCTTCAGCTGCTCGGGGTCGACGGTCATCTCGAACCCGGAGAGGTCGTAGCAGTGCAGCTGCTGCCGGGAGTTCTCGGTGGCCTGCGGGGCGGCGACCGTCCGGGTGGGGACCCGCCTCAACTGTGTCCTGCTGTGGGCCGACTTGAGGATCGCGGCCTTGACGGAGTGCCCGGGGCGCGTCGCCTCCAGGTTGCGCACGTACGCGTACCCGCTGATCCGCAGCAGTCCGTCCGCACTCCAACTGGCCTCCCGCACACGGGCGATGACCGGCAGTTCGCCGCGGCCGAGCCGGGCGAGCTCCCGCGGCACCCGGATGTGACCGCCCGAGCCGCGCGGGTAGGCGGCGCTGCGCCGCACCACGCCGCGGACCTCGAAGGCGTTCTTGTTGTTGTGCTGCTCGAAGGTGAGCAGGTCGATCAGGTCGGCGGTGCGCCCTTCGCGTACGAGATGCCATTTCACGCGCAGCGAGACCGGAAGTCCGGCGACGACCCCGGGATCCGCGCGGCGCAGGAACGCGGCGGCGCCCTTCATGAAGGCGGCGCGGTACTCGGGCCCGCCCATGGGCAGGCCCTCCAGGAAGTACACGAAGTCGTCGCGCAGGCAGGAGGTGTCGTACGTGCCCCGCAGCTCGGGCGCGTGCTCGGCGAGGAACGCGCTGACGTGCGCGCACGCCGCGATCCGGTCGCGTACGCCCTTGACGTCCGTGCGCCGCCGGGTGATCGAACCCTCGCGCACCCGCCAGTAGTAGACGTGGTCGCTGAGCACGTCCACGGAGCCCGCGAGGAAGTGCGCGGGGATCATGACCGGCGTGTCCTCGTACAGCTTCCCTTCGGGGAAGGTGAAGCCGTGCCGGTCCCAGAAGGCGCGCCGGAAGACCTTGTTCCAGGCGACGCGGTCGGCGAGGAGCTCCAGGTCCCGGCTGATGTGCGTGCGCGAGCGCGGTTCGGTGAGCCACTTGTACTGCCAGGCCTGCTGGCGGCCGCGCTCGTTCAGGCGCCAGACGTTGCCGCTGGCGAAATCGGACCCGGTCGAGTCCAGACTCCCGGTCATCCGGGCGTACGCGTCGTGCGGCACGACGTCGTCGCTGTCGACGAAGGTCAGGTACTCGGCGGTGGGTGTCGCGTGCCGCACCCCGGTGTTGCGGGCGGCGCTGAGGCCGGCGTTCGGCTGGCGCACGTAGACGAACCGTGGGTCCTTCGCCGCGAACTCGCGGGCGATCCGCGGGCTGCCGTCCGTGGAGCCGTCGTCGACGAGCACGGCCTCCAGATCGGCCATGGTCTGCCCGGCGATCGACTCCAGACACTCCTCCAGAAACTCTTCGACGTTGTAGATGGGCACGACGACGCTGAGACGGGGCTGCACGGCGACCGGCCTTTCACGGGGGAGCAATCATGGGAGTACGGGCGTATTCATCCCTTTTGCCCGTTCCGGTCAAGTTCTTTGCCCCTCTTCACCCCAATGAGTGACGAACGGTCTTCGACAGGTCGTGTCCGGCTGACTACGGTCGGTGTCCATGTCGCGCTTCTCGGTTGTCGTCCCCGCCCATCGCGTCCAGGGCTACCTGCGGGAATGCCTGGACTCCGTGCTCGATCAGAGCTTCGGCGATCTGGAGCTGATCGTCGTGGACGACGCGTCACCGGACGCGTCCGCCGCGATCGCCGCGGAGTGTGCGGAACGCGACCCGCGCGCGCAACTCGTGCGCGCCCCGGCCCACGCGGGCACCGGCCCCGCCCGCAACATCGGCGCGGACCGCGCCACCGGCACCTACCTCCTCTTCCTCGACGGCGACGACCTGCTCAAGCCGGGCGCCCTGGAGGCGATCGCCGAAGCCCTGGACGAGGCCGAGGACCCGGACGTCCTGCTCTTCGCCCATGACCGCGTCGACTGGTGGGAGAACGTGCGCGCGGGCGGCGACGACCTGGCAGGGGACCCGCTCGGCGTCACCGTCGCCGCCTGGAACCGCGTCTTCAGGCGCGGCTTCTGGCAGGAGCGCCGCCTCGCGTTCAGCGAAGGACCGTACGAGGACGTGGTGCCGGTGCGCCGCGCGGCCATGGCCGACGGCGCCCGCACCGTCACCCTCGACACGCCCTGCGTCCGCTGGCGCGAGCGGCGCGGCGGCAGCTTCGCCAAGACCCCGGGCCGGGCGCACTTCGCGGTCATCGGGCGCTACGAGGAGCTGCTCGCCGCTGCCGACCCCGCCGACCGCGCCCGGCTCGTCCCGCACGCGGCCGCGCATCTGCTCGCCGTACTCGACGACGCGGGGCGTATCGCGCCGGGCGACCGGCGGGACTTCTTCCGCGGGGCGGCCCGCCTCTACCGGACGTACGGCCCCGCGGGCCCGGCGCCGACCCCCGGCGAACGGGCCCTGGCCACCGCCTCGTACGCCGCCTACGAGGCGCACCGCAAGAGCCGCTCCCGCAGAAGCAGCGTCACCCGCAAGCTCAAGGACCGGAAGAAGAAGCTGCGCGCCCGCGTCATGCGCCTCACCTACCGCGCCGACCTGCGCCGCCCGCTGGACCCCCACCTCGCGGTCTACGGCGCGTACTGGAACCGCGGGGTCTCCTGCAACCCGGCAGCCATCCATGCCAAGGCCCGCGAACTGGCCCCGCACATCAGGGGCGTATGGGTGGTCTCCAGCCGCAACAAGCACAAGGTGCCCGCGGGCGTCGAGTACGTCATCGAGGGGTCGCGCCGCTACTGGCAGACGATGGCGAGAGCCACGTATCTGATCAACAACTCCAGCTTCCCCGGCGGGTTCACCAAACGCCCCGGCCAGGTCTACCTCCAGACCCACCACGGCACACCGCTCAAGAAGATGGGCCTGGACCAGCGCCGCTACCCGGCGGGCACGCACGGCATCAGCTTCCAGAAGATCCTCGACCACACCGACCAGTGGGACTTCAGCCTCTCCGCGAACCCGCACTCCACGGAGGTCTGGGAGCGCGTCTACCCCTCGACGGCCTACCAGTCCCTGGAGGCCGGCTACCCGCGCAACGACGTCTACTTCACGGCGGTTGCGGGCGAAACCCTCCGCCTGCGCGAGGAGTTGGGCGTCGCGGACGGCCGGACGGTCCTCCTCTACGCGCCCACGCACCGCGACTACCAGAAGGGTTTCCTGCCGGGCCTCGACCTGGAGCGCTTCGTGCGTGTGCTGGGCGAGGAGTACGTGCTGCTGGTGCGCGCCCACTACTTCTACGGCGCCGAAGCGGGCCTGCGGGCCCACCCCCAGCTCGTCGACGTCACCGGCCACCCGCGCGTGGAGGACCTCTGCCTGGCCGCCGACGCGCTGGTCACGGACTACTCGTCACTGATGTTCGACTACGCCTGCCTCGACCGCCCGATCGTGACGTACGCCCCCGACTGGCAGGCCTACCGGCTGGCCCGCGGCACCTACTTCGACCTCCTGTCGGGGCGTGCGGGGGAGACGCCGGGGGCCGTGGCCACCACCGAGGACGAGCTGGCCGGGCTCTTCCGGAGCGGGGAGTGGGACACGGCCGACACGGCGCGGCTGCGCAAGGCCTTCCGGGCGCGGTTCTGTCCCTACGACGACGGGGGCGCCGCCGAGCGGGTGGTGCGGCAGCTGTTCCTCGAAGGTCAGGCGCCGCGCTCGTAGGGCGAGCGCACCGGGAAGTACGCCGTCAGGAACGCGCGGATGGCGAGCGCCTTCTCCTCGTCGGCCAGGTCGCTGTCCGGGGTCTCCCCGATGCAGAAGACCGTCTTGCCGCGGTCCTGGAGCAGCCGGCCCAGGCGCGCGTGGTGCGTGCGCCGGCTGATGTTCACGTAGTCGTACGCGATGCCGCCCGGCACGGATCGGCCGGTGAGATACGCGTAGTGGTGGTGCAGGGACGACACCAGGGCGAGGTCGCTCGTCGAGCGGAAGCGGCTGCGCGCGGTGGCCTCGAGCTCGTCGGGGAACCGCTCGGTGAGCTCCGCGAGGACGCTGCGGTGCAGGGCGTGGGGCGCGTGGACGAAGCCGTGCGTCGTCGTCCTTCCGAACTCTCGTTGCAGCAAGGTGCGGGTGTTCTTCGCCGCGGCACGGTAGCCCTCGTCGTCGGGTGCGACGGGAAGGGTGGGCACGGACACCGACGACCAGAAGAAGTGGGCCGTGCCCGAGCTGAGAAAGAAGGTGTCCGGGGTGGTGGGGCGGCCCAGGAACACGTCGTCGTTGAAGTAGAGAAAGTGCTCCGACAGGCCTTCGATGCGGTGCAGTTGGCTTTCGATGGAGTGGGAGTTGAAGGTGGGGAGCGCGGCCTCCGGGTCGGCGAAGAGGTCCCGGTGGTCGATCACCGTGATGCCCGGGTGCTCCTCGTTCAGCCAGGCCGGGGTCTGGCCCGCCGTGACGAGGTAGATGTGCCGGATCCAGGGCGCGTACATCGCCAGGGAGCGCAGCGAGTAGCGCAGCTCGTCGCGGTTGCGGAAGCGGACGGCGCCGTGGTCCGGCGACGCGTCGTCCTCGGGGCGGCCGAGGGCCGCCGCACGGCGGGCGCGCCATTCGGGGTCGGAGTCGTCGACCCAGGTGTAGACCGCGTCGATGGGGAAGTCCACGTCGCCGATGAGGACTTGGGCGAAGACGTCGAGGGTGGGGTACGTCCGGTCGCCGACTCGGAGGGTGGCCGTCGGCTTCAGCGAGGGAAGCTCCGCTCCGGCGAGCGTGGTGCCGAAGGGCGCGCGCCGGGCGTCGGTCCCGTCGTCCGCGAGCCGCGGCCAGAACGCCACCGTGCAGGCCTGTTGCACGCCGTGGCGCAGGGAGAGGGTCGTGGTGGTCACCGGCTTGAAGAGCTTGACGCCCGCGACCTCGCCGACGCAGTCGAGACGCTCGGCGAGCACGACTCCCGGGGCCGCGTCCCTGGGGTGGACCAGCTCCGCGTAGACGGGCTGGCCGTGCAGGGACTCGGAGAGCGCCTTGAGCGCGCCGTCACGTTCGTCGTCGGCCACGGCCAGGGTGTACGCGGTGCCGGAAGTACGGACGAGGACATAGGGGATGTCCGCCGACTCCAGGGCGGTGGCGGCGAGTTGGAGGTTCCAGTCGGCCATCTCGGGGGCGAGTACGTCGTCGCGGCGCTCGGCGAGGCGGCCCACGGAGCGGATGATCAGGCCGGTGCTGTCCGCGGCGGCGATCTCGTCCTCACGGGTGCGCTCGTCCTCCCCGGGGGCGGCGTTCAACGTGTACGGCGCGGTCGGGCGGAAGCCGCTGCCGCCCGACGCCACACCGAGCGCCACCCGGTCCGCGCGGTCGTCGAGCCGCTCGGGGGCGTCGCGCCGGGCCACGAGCCGGGAGTAGAGCTCCTGCCAGCGGGCCGTGACATCCGTGGAGGAGAAGCGGGCGTAGACCCCTTCGCGGGCCGCGCGGGCGTAGGACCGGCGGGTCTCCGGATCGCCCATCAACTCGCTCATCGCGGCGGCCAGTTCACGCACCTCCCCGGGGGGTACGAGCAGCCCGTCGACGCGGTGCCTGACGATCTCGGCGGGCCCGGTCGGGACGTCGTACGCGACGACGGGCACACCCGCGGCGAGCGCTTCGAGCAGCACGAGCGGGAACGCCTCGCTGTGGGCGGTCATCAGGGTGAGGCCCGCCTTGGCCCACTCGGCGGGCATGTCCTGGCAGATGCCGAGGAGTTCGACGCGGTCCTGGAGCCCGAAACCGTCGACCAGGCGGCGAAGGTGCTGCCTCCGGGGCCCGTCACCGAAGACGCGCAGGGTCCAGTCCGGGTAGGCGTCGGCGACTTCGGCGAAGGCCCGCACGGCGTGGTCCACCCGCTTCTCGCCGGTGAGTCGCGCGGCCATGACGATGACCTTGCTCTCGCCGTCGGCGCGGGGCCTGAAGCCGTCGGGCACGGCGTTCGGGATGACCGCGAGCTCGGGCGCGGTGGCGCCGAGGGAGTCCGCGATCCAGTCGCGGGTCCGGTCGGTGAGCGTGACCAGGGCGTCCAGGCGCGGCGCGTGCAGGAGCAGGGGTTCACCCGAGCGGCCGCGGCGCTGGGTCGACCGGTGCTCCAGGTGCACGGTGACGACCCTGGCCGGGACCAGCTCGACGGCGGCGGCCATCAGGGCGGGTGTCGTGGTGACCAGGACGTCGGTGTCCAGGGTGGCGAGGGCGGTGGCCATCTCGATGTCGGAGAGGCGGTCGAAGGCGGACTCCCAGGCGGGATCGATCAGTTCGCTGGGCAGCGCGGCCAGGGTCCGGCAGGCGGCCTCGTCGAGGCGCGAGCCGCGCACCGGACGCTCGGGGGATGCCGTGCGGTCGACGAGGTAGCGGACGGGGAGGCTGCGGGCCTCGGGGAAGAAGGGCTCGGGGCGGGTGCGGAAGACGGAGATGACCTCGACGTCGTTGCGGTCCGCGAGATGCTGCGCCTGGGTGTAGGTGGCCAGCTCGGTGCCGCCCATCTCGTCGCCCCAGCCGAGGAGGTACGTGATCTTCATGAGGTCTCCTTCGAGATGTCCCAGCACGTCAGGCCGAAGGCGCCGGACTTGGTGAAGTGGGCGTGCGCGCGGACCAGGGAGCCGTCCGGCAGGGCGAAGACACGGAAGGGCGTCGGGTAGGCGGCCGAGGGGTCGCGTACGTCGGAGAGCCACCGCCCGAGGGGGAACGAGGCGCCGGAGGTCTCCGCCTCCACGTGGAAGTCCCACACCCACTGGCCGGGGCTCGCCCCCGCCATCTCCTTGAGCGGCAGCCGGAGACTGAACTCGGCGCCGTCCCACACCGCCCCGACGGGCATGGTGACCCCGTCCCGCCGCCGCACGGCCTTCGCACGCCACCGCCGCGACGCGCCCGCCATGACGAGCCGCCCGTGGACGACGATGCCGTCACCGCCGGGCACGAACCGCACGAGCTCGGCGCGCGGCCGGGAGCGGGTCACCTGCAGCACGGCGCGCCCGCTGCGGCACCGGACGACGCGGATGAGCGTGCCGGTGCGGGGGTCGGGGGCGTGCTGAAGGGTGGGCGTGGACGGCAGTTCGGGGTCCGCGTCGATGCCGATGCCGCGCCGCCGGACGCGGCCACGGGCATCGGCGGTGACGACCGTGAGCCGCCAGACCCCCTCGCCGAGGCGAGGGCCGCCGGGCGCGCCCTCTTCGTGGCGTACGTCGCGCAGGGTGGTGGTCCCGGTGAACAGGGGGCCGTCGTGGCCGTGGTGTTCGAGGGTGAGCGGGACCCGGAAACGGCGGCGGCCGCGCGAGACGATCAGCTGGGCACGGCCTGCCTCTTCCCCAGGGAGCGCGGCGACGGCGACGTTGAGCGTACGGCTGTCCCGGATCGACAGATGCACGGGCGCGAGGAGCGTCCGGGCCCCGCCGCTCACCCGCCCCGCGGCGGCGCGTTCCGCTCGGAAGCGGGTCGTCCGTGCGGTGGCGACGAGCCGCCGAGCTGCGGGCGGCAGGGCCGGGGTCATGGCGTGAACCCAATGTGGTGCATTGTGCCACTTTGCCTGTTTTTCGTTCCGGGGCGGCCCGTTGTCCGCCCCGGCGCGGGGTGTGGCCGCCCCTGGGTCACCCGCGTGGCGGAAGGGAGCGTGACTGTGGGCGATTTGTGTAAGTTGGCCCCCTAATGACCAGTCCCCTCGCGCAGTTCCAGCGCCGCAAGAAACCAAAGGAACTATCCGCACGCCCGGCCGAATTCCCCTCTTCGGCCCGCCCGTCGACCCTCCGGTCGAGGTGCCGCCGCTGGGCCGACCCCGCGGCCGTGGCGCTCGCGACGCTCCTGATCGCCTGGCGCGCGAGCGCGCTCGGTCAGTGGATCGTCGACGACGCGGCCATCACGTTCGCCTACGCCCGCAGCATCGACGAGGGCCTCGGCCCCGTGCAGCAGCCGGGCGCCGACCCCGTCGAGGGGTACTCCAACCCCTCCTGGCTCGCCCTGCTCCTCGTCGGCCGCAGGCTCGGCCTCTTCGACCACGGCGCACTGCTCGGCGTCAGCGACCTGGTGCTCTACCCCAAGGCACTCGCGTTGCTCTGCACGGCGGGCGTGCTCGCCTGCGTGGCCGCGGCGGCGCGGGCCGTACTGCCGGGCCGGGCCTGGGCGGTGACGCTGTTCGCCGGAGTTGTCCTCGCCGCGAACCTGTCGTATGTGGCGTGGTCCTTCTCGGGCCTGGAGAACCCGCTGTACGCGCTGACCGCCGCCGCGACCGGAGCGCTCCTCGTCCGCGGCGTCGTGCGCGGCACCCTGCTGCGGCCCGCCGTCGCCGCGGCCGCGGGGGCCATCGCGCTGCTCGCCGCACTGACCCGGCCGGACGGCGCGGTGCTCGCCGCGGCCTACCCCGTGACCGTGCTGCTGTTCCTGCGCCGGGACGGCATCGCGCGCGCCGTGCGGGCGGCGGCCCTGAGCTGCGCGGCCTTCGCGCTGCCGTACGCGGCGTTCCTGCTGTGGCGCCGCGCGACCTTCGGGCTCTGGGTGCCGAACACCGCGGTCGCCAAGGCCCAGAAGCCCCCGCGGCTCGGTCAACTCGCCAGCTCCGGCGAGTTGTTGACGTACGGCGGCTGGGCGCTCGCCCTGATCGGCGCGGCCTGCGCCGGCATCGCGCTCGCCCGCCCCGGAGCGCCCCGCAGAGCCCTGGCCGCGCTGCTCGTCCCGCTGGCCCTGACCCTCCTCGCGTACGGCGTGCTCGGCAGGGACTGGATGGCGCTGTACCGCTTCGCGACTCCGGTGTGGGTGCTCGCGGCGACGGCGTGCGCCCTGGCCGCGGGCGCGGTGTGGCGTGCGGAAAGTCCCCGCGCGCGCGCCTTGCTCGGCTGCGCGCTCGCGGGCGCCCTGCTGCTCTCGGTCACCGGACAGGCCGCGCCGAACCGCAGGTTCGTCCACCGCCCGACCCTGTCCATGTGCTTCGTGGCCGAGCGCTACGGCGACACCTTCAACATGTACGCCGCGAGCCTCGGCCTGCGCGACGCCACCGTCGCCCTGCCCGACCTCGGCGGCACCCTGCTGACCTCGCGGCTGCGCGTCCTGGACCTCGCGGGCCTGACCGACCGCCGCGTGGCCGACGCGTACGCGGCCCGCGACACGGCCGCCCTGCGCCACCACGTCCTGCACGAGGTGCGCCCCGAACTGCTCCACGTCCACGCGGCGTGGACCGCGAAGACGGGCCTGACCGAGCCCCTCCTCGCGACCGCGGGATACGTCCCGCTCTACCGCGAGGGCAACGGCGGCGACTACGTCCGAAGCGACGCGGTGCGCGACCCGGCCCTGATCACCGCCCTGCGCGAGCGTGTGCGCCCGTCCCTGGACGCCATGGTCGCCGAGATGCGCCCGGCGGGCTGCGCCCCGGCCCTGCGCGCGGGAGAGGAGACCACCGCATGACGACGGCACTTCCGAGGCAGACCCGCCCCCTCCCGGAATCCGGGACCTCCGTCGAGACCGCGTCCCGGGTCGACTCCCTCACCGGGATGCGCTTCCTCGCCGCCTTCGCGGTGTTCGTGCACCACTTCACCGGACTCAGCGCTTACGGGGGCGTCGCCCACGCGCCGCTGCTCTTCCCGTACTCCAGGCTGGGCGCGACCGGCGTCGACTTCTTCTTCGTGCTCTCCGGGTTCCTGCTCACCTGGGGGCACCGCCCCGGCACCCGCGCCCGCCACTTCTACTGGCGCAGGTTCGGCCGCATCTGGCCCGCCCACCTGGTCGCGACCGTGCCCTGCATCTGGGTGTTCTACCTCTGGGGCGGGGTGCCGACGGACATCCTCAGCTTCGTCGCCTCGCTGTTCCTCGTGCAGACGTGGCTGCCCGGGGTCACCCCGGTGTTCCCGGGCAACGGCGTCGCGTGGACCCTCAGTGTCGAGGTCTTCTTCTATCTCCTCTTCCCCTTCGTGATCCGTCACGTCCTGCGCCTGCGCACCCGCACCCTGGTGCCGCTGGCCGTCGGCGGGCTCGTGGCGATGTGGGCGCTCAACTGGTGGACCGCCACCCACCTTTCCCCCTTCGCCAGCGAATGGATCATGCGGCACCCGGTGGTCCGTCTTCCGGAGTTCGGCGTGGGCATGGCCTGCGCCCTGGCCCTGCGCCGGGGCCACCGGCTGCGGCTCAACCCGTCCGTGCTGTTCGCCTGCTTCGTCGCGTACGCCGTCGTCCACAGCAACCGTGCCTCGCTCTTCGGGCCGTACGCGGCCGGGCAGCTCACCTGGGCCCTCAGGTCGGTCGCGGCGCTCTTCGCCGTCCTGTTCATCGCGGCCTACGTCCAGCGCGAGCTGACCGGACACCGCGGCTGGCTCTGCTCGCGCCCGATGGTGCTGCTCGGGCTCTGGTCGTACGCCTTCTATCTGCTGCACCAGACCCTGAACCGGCTGATCATCGACACCTGGGGCCGGCCGCAGCCGGAGAACTCCGCGGTGTTCACGCTCCTCGGCGTCGGGGTCACCGTGGTCGCGCTGTCCTGGGCGATGTTCACGTACGTCGAGGAACCGGCGAGGAAGTGGTGTGCCCGGCGCACTCCCCGCAAGTGGAGCAGCTGTGTCGATACACGTTAAGTGCGGTGTATGCGGAGAAAATCCACATCCAGGCTCTGTGTACCAGCGTTGGAGGACACGTGCACCAGTCGGCGTACGAACAGATGGAACTCTGTGTGGAGCAGTACATGCCCACGGGGAAGCGTCACCGGGTGGTCGACCTGGGCGCCCGGGTCTCCGACGGGCAGACCCGCACGCACAAGGCGCTGCTCGAAGGACGCGAGACGGAGTACGTGGGCGTCGACGTGCTCGACGGCCGCAATGTCGACGCGGTGATGACGAAGCCGTACCGCATCCCCGTGAAGTCCCGCAGCGCCGACTTCGTCATCTCCGGGCAGGCCTTCGAGCACATCCCCTTCTTCTGGGCGACGATGCTGGAGATCGCGCGCGTCCTGAAGCCGGAGGGCATCGCCTTCATCACGGCGCCCTCGCGCGGCCATGTGCACGACGCGCAGGACTGCTGGCGCTACTACCCCGACGGGTTCCGCGCCCTGGCCGCCTACACCCGGCTCGAACTCCGCGAGGCCTACACGGACTTCCCGCCCATGAAGGGCATCCGCCACGCCTACGGCGACATCGACGCCAAGCACGCCTACTGGGGCGACTCCGTCGGCGTGTTCCAGCGCCCCAGGAACTACCCGAGTCTCACCATGGCCTTCGTGCGCGGCACCACCAACTGGTGGGCGAACAAGGTCGGCGGGGTCGACGGCGTCCCGCTGCCCAAGCCCGCCGAGGGGCGCACCGAGTGCGGCAGGCCCAAGGTGGTGGCCCCGCGCGAAGGGGCCGAGGAATCCGTTTCGGCCGTAAGTGACGCCAGATGAACACGTGTTGACGGAATGTGGCAATAAGGATGACTTGCGCGTACTGTCCGCTTCCATGGCATGGCGACGCGCTGTGAATGGCGCACTGAAGCAACTGACCGGATACCAGCTGACTCGCGCCCCGGTGCCGGCCCAGCGTGCGGAGGCGGCCCCGGCGCCGAAGCCCGCCCCGGCGCCGAAGCCGAAGGGCCTGAACCTCCCCGCCGACTACGACGAAGAGGCGAAGGAGATCATCCGTGCGGTGAAGCCGTACACGATGACCTCTCCCGAACGGCTGAACGCCTTCATCCTGGCGACCCGGCACGTCGTCCGGCACAACATCCCCGGTTCCGTCGTCGAGTGCGGCGTGTGGCGCGGCGGTTCGATGCAGGCCTGCGCCAAGGCGCTGCTCGCCGCCGGCGAGAGCGAGCGCGACCTCTACCTCTTCGACACCTACGAGGGCATGACCCCGCCCACCGAGGAGGACCTGCGCCTGGACGGCAAGTCCGCCGAGGAACTGCTCGCACGGCAGGGCAAGGACCGCCCGATCTGGGCGGTCGCCTCTCTCGACGACGTCAGGTCAGGATTCGAGAAGGTGCCCTACCCCAAGGAGCGCGTGCACTACGTGCAGGGAAGGGTCGAGGAGACCATCCCGCGCGAGGCACCCGAGCAGATCTCCGTCCTGCGCCTGGACACCGACTGGTACGCCTCGACCCAGCACGAACTCGAGCACCTGTACGGGCGGCTGGTCAGCGGCGGCGTCCTGCTCATCGACGACTACGGCTACTGGCAGGGATCGCGTCAGGCGGTCGACGAGTTCATGGACAAGACCGGCGAGCGGTTGCTGCTCCTGCGCATGGACGAGGGCCGCATCGCCGTGAAGCCCTGACCGGCGGCGGCACGTGAGAGGGCCCGGTGCCCGGCGGCTTTCGGCCACCGGTGCCGGGCCCGTTCGCGCGCTCACTCGTATGGCTCTGTGCGGGTGACCCGGAAGGGCGGTCGTTGTTAACCGAGTGGCCCTCAGCAGGACGCGCAGCCGTGCCCGTCAGTACTCCGGAAGGAATGTGCGCAGCGCATGACACCCCGACTCGCCGTCGTCGTCCCCGTCTACAACGTCGAGGAGTTTCTCGCCCCTTGCCTTCGGTCACTGGCCGAGCAGACCATGCCGGACCTCGAAGTCGTCATGGTCAACGACGGTTCCACCGACGGGAGCCCGGCCATCGCCCGCGAGTTCGCCGCGCAGGACGGCAGATTCCGTCTCGTCGAGCAGGAGAACGCGGGGCTCGGGGCGGCACGGAACACGGGGGTGCGCGAGGCGCGGGGCACGTATCTGACGTTCGTCGACAGCGACGACGTCGTTCCGCGGGGCGCCTACGAGCTGATGCTGGCCGCACTGGAGGACTCGGGGTCCGACTTCGTCACCGGCAACGTCCACCGGCTGCGCTCCGGCGGCAGGAGCGAGCAGTCGCCGATGTTCCGCAAGATGATGGAGAGCGACCGCAGCGCGACGCACGTCACCCGCGACTGGGTCCTGCTCGGCGACCGCATCGCCTGCAACAAGGTCTACCGCAGGGACTTCTGGGACCGGCACGCCTTCACCTTCCCCGAGGGCGTGCTCTTCGAGGACACCCCCGTCACAATCCCCGCGCACTTCCTCGCCGGCTCCGTCGACGTACTGAAGGAGCCCGTCTACCTCTGGCGCGACCGTGACGGCTCCATCACCAGCCGCCGCGCCAAGCCCCGCGCCGTCCGCGACCGCACCGCCGCCGTCCTCGCGGCCAGCGGCTTCCTCGCCGCGCAGGCCGCCGAGGCGGCAGGAACACCGCGGGCGGACGTGTTCACGGACGCCAAGCGGCGTTACGACACGACCGTGCTCTCCGGCGACCTGTGGCTGTTCATGGAAGCCCTGCCGCACGGTGACTCCGCGTACCACGACGTCTTCATGGAGCAGGCCAACGCCTTCGCCGACACCGTCGACCCCGCGGTCCTCGCTGCCCCGCCGCTCGCCCTGCGCGTCCGCTGGCAGCTCATCCGCCGGCGCCGCGTCACCGACCTGATCGCCTTCATGGCGTACGAGAAGTCCCACCCCGAGGCCTTCCGGGTGCGCGGTCTGCGCCGGCGCAGGGCCGAGTTCCCCGGGATCGGCGCACTGCCGCGCGAGACCGTCGCCCTGCAGCGGTCCGACCTGCCGCTCAACGCGCGGCTCACCCATGTCGCCTGGGACGAGCAGGGCAGGCTGCGGCTCAAGGGCTACGCCTACATCCCCAACCTGCCCGCGGGACGTGTCGGAGCGCGCGCCAGGGTGGCCTGGCTGCGGGCCGGGCGGCGGCGCGTGCTGCCGCTGAAGCTGCGCACGGTGCGGGCACGCGAGGCGACGTACCGCTCCAAGCAGGGACTGCACAGCTACGACCGGTCGGGGTTCGAGACGGTCATCGACCCCCGCAGGACCGTCACCAAGCGGCGCAGCACCACCTGGAAACTGGAGATGGGCGTGGTCAGCGGGTGGCTGCCGCGCACCGGCCCGGTCCGGACGCTCAGCCCGCCGCGGCTGCCCGTGCGGTATCTGGAGGAGTTCCTCCGCGTGGCCGTCACCCTCAGCAAGGGCCGGCTGAGGCTGCGCACGGAGCGGGTGGCGGGGCGGCTGGTCGCGCACGAGGGCTGCGGCGGCACCGTCCGGCTGCACGGGAGGCTCGCGCCGGGGGAGTCGCGGGCCGTCGACGCCCTGCGGGTGGAGAACTGGGCCACCAAGGAGGCGCACTACGTCCCCGCTCTGGTGAACGGCCGCGACTTCAGCGCCGACGTGCCGCTCGGCCTCTTCCACGCCGCCGAGGACGAGCGCACCGGTGAGCCGCGCGAGGCCGACCCGTGGGGTGTCGCGCTGGTCCGCGAGGGCGGCGACCGCACACCGCTCGCCGCCTGCCCCGACGTGCCGGCCGGGCGCTACGGGCTCCTTCCGGGACGTGAACTCCTCGTCCTCGCCAACGCGTCGGGGAACCTGGAGCTGCGCGATCAGACCGTGCGGCCGCTCGTCGACT
Source organism: Streptomyces sp. Je 1-332 (assembly GCF_040730185.1). Taxonomy (NCBI): domain Bacteria; kingdom Bacillati; phylum Actinomycetota; class Actinomycetes; order Kitasatosporales; family Streptomycetaceae; genus Streptomyces; species Streptomyces sp. Je 1-332. The sequence continues at coordinate 3,199,887 of NZ_CP160402.1, read as the reverse complement.
CCGTGACTTGGGAGGACGAGCTGGTCGTCGAGGGCAGCCATCCCGACGCGGCGGCCCGCTCCGGGGAACTGGTCCTCGTGCACGGCGGCCACGGCGACGAGGCCGTGGTGCCGGTGCGCATCGAGGGCGGGAGATTCGCCGCGGCGCTGCGTCCCGAGGCCGTGCCGGGGCCCGGAGGTGCCCTGCCGCTCGCCGAAGGGCGCTGGAACCTCTTCCTGCGCGAGCCGGGCGCGAGCGACCCCGAGCAGTACACCCCCGTGTGCGTGGCGCCGGGCAAGGGCCGTGAACTGCCGCTCGTACGCACCAGGTCAGGCCGCGAGATCAGTCTGAAACGCCACGCGCACGACGGCCTCCATCTGCGCTCGGGCTCGGCGCTGCCCGTGGCCGACCGTGGCGGCCCGCGCCGGCGCGAACTGCGCGAACAGTACGCCGCCCTGCGCGGCGCGCCGCTGAAGGACGCCGTCCTTTACTGCAGCTTCGACGGACGGCAGTACTCCGACTCGCCCCGCGCCGTGCACGAGGAACTCGTCGCCAGAGGCGCCGAGATGGAACACCTGTGGGTGGTCCGCGACCAGCAGGTCGCGCTGCCCGAGAGCGCCACGCCCCTCGCCCTGTGGTCCGCCGAGTGGCACGAGGCCCTCGCCCGCAGCCGCTACATCGTGACCAACACCCAGCTGCCCGAGTGGTTCGAGCGCGCCGAGGGCCAGTACGTCGTGCAGACCTGGCACGGCACCCCCCTCAAGCGCATCGGCCGCGACCTCGCGGGCCACGCGTCCGGAGACCGCGCCTTCATGGCGACCCTGCCCGGCCGCGCCGACCAGTGGAGCCTGCTCGTCTCCCCGAACCGCTTCTCGACGCCCGTCCTGCGCGGCGCCTTCGGCTACACCGGCGAGGTCCTGGAACGCGGCTATCCGCGCAACGACCTGCTGCACGCCCCCGACCGCGCCAAGGTCGCGGCGTCCGTACGCGAACGGCTCGGCATCCCCGAAGGCAGACGCGTCGTCCTCTACGCGCCCACCTGGCGCGAGAACCAGCCCAAGCAGGCAGGACGCTACGCCCTCGACCTCCAGCTCGACCTCGACGCCGCCGAGCGCGCCATCGGCGACGACCAGGTGCTCCTCGTGCGCAGGCACTACCTCGTCGGCGGCACCGTCCCCGGCTCCGACTTCGTGCGCGACGTCACGCGCCACCCCGATGTCAGCGAACTGCTCCTGATCAGCGACGTCCTGGTGACGGACTACTCGTCCCTCATGTTCGACTTCGCGCAGACCGGCCGCCCGATGCTCTTCCACACCTACGACCTCGACCACTACCGCGACACCCTGCGCGGCTTCTACTTCGACTTCGAGGCGCAGGCGCCGGGACCGCTGCTCGCCACGAGCGACGAGGTGATCGCCGCGCTGCGCGACCCGCTGGCCGCCACCGCCCCCTACGCCGACGCGTACGACAGGTTCCGCGAGGCCTTCTGCGACCTGGACGACGGGCACGCGGCCGCGGGTGTCGTGGACGCCATGCTCGAAGGGGGCCGCGCATGAGCACGCCGGATCTGCACGACGTCAGCTGTGTCGTGGTCGCGGGAACGGACGCGGACGCGCTCGATCTCTCGGTGCGGTCCGTGCTCGACCAGACGATGAACAACGTCGAGGCGGTCCTCGTCGACCCCGGGGCCGACGGGCCCGCCCGCGACGCGGCGCAGGCGCTCGCCGCCGACCAGCCGCACCGGGTACGCCTGGTCCGCGCCGGTAGCGTGCTGCCCCTCGCCGCCGCGCGGAACCTCGGGCTCGACGCGGCGCGCGGACGGTACGTCATCGTGCTCGGCGAGGGCGAACTCCTGGAGCGGAACGCCTGCCGGAACCTCTTCGAAGCCGCGCGCTCCACCGGAGCCGATCTGGTGGCGGGGCGCTGGACGCGGCTGACGAGCAGCGGCAAGAAGGAGCGCGGCCCGGCCTGGCAGGCCGAACTGCACGCGCGGACACGGAAGATCGAGCACCTCTCCGACGCCCCCGAACTCGTCACCAGGGACTCCCTGACCGCCGGGTTCTGCGTCCGCCGCGACGTACTCGACCGCATGCGTCTGCGGTACGCGCAGGACCTCGACCACAGCGAGGTCCTCTTCGGCGTCGAGGCCGCCCTGGGGGTCCGCGGCATCACCCTCGTGCCGAACCTGATCACCACCCACCGTGCGGCGTCCGACCCCGCCCGCGAGACGCCCGCGCTCGCCGCCGCCAACGACCGCGTCGCCGGGCTCCTGGTGAGCCTCGGCCGTCTCGACCTGGGCGACCGGCGTGAGCGTGCCTTCCTCGTCGACCACGTGGTGCCCTGCGCCCGTACGTTCCCGCGGCTCACCGCGGAGGAACGGCGCCGGGCCGCCGCCGGTCTCGCCCCGCACCTCCAGGGCCGCGTGGACCTGCGGGCCCTGGACGCCCTCGATCCCGTGGAGCGGGTGTGCGTGCGGCTGCTCGCGGACGGCGACACGGACGGCGTGCTCGCCGCCGCGTACGCGCTCGCGCGGCCGGGCACCGTCGTCTCGGAGCTGACCGAGCGGGAGGGGAAGGTCTACTGGCGCGCGGACGGGCTGGACGACCCGCGCGTACGAGAAGTGCTCGACGTCAGTGAACTCGGCCACCAACATCGCGAGTTGGCCGACACGCCGCTCCTGAACCGCCTCACGCGGTACGACGTCGTAGGAGGCGAGGCAGTCCTCGAAGGGCGCGTCGTGCTGCCCGGCGGCCTGGTGCCCGACCGGCCACCGCTCACCGCCAGCCTCGAGGTGCGGGCGCCGGGCGCGGGGCGGCGCGGCTTCCGCGTACCCGTGGAGGAGGTGCACTACGACGGCGGCGCGGTCGTCTGGCGCGCCAGGACGGGCCTCACCGCCCGGCTGCGGGACCTCGGCATCCGTGACCGCGCCTGGGAGCCGCGGCTCCAACTCGCTGCGGGCGGCCGGGAGCTGACCACCGAACTCGTCGCCGAGCCGGAGACCGTGGGGGAGGGCCAAGGGGCCGCCGTCACCGGCGGGAACCAGCTGGAGCTGCGCCCCGCGCCCCGCCACCGCGCAGCCCGCACGCTGCGGTCGGCCCTGCACTACGTCACGCACTTCCGCCCCGCGCGCAAACTCAAGGTCCGGCTGCGCGCCCTGCGCAGGAGGTGGGGCAGGCTCAGCGGCAAGGCGGTCAAGACGCGCGTCTACCGGCGTGTGCTCCTGAGGCTCCCCGTCAGCAAGGGATCGGTCGTCTTCGAGAGCCACATGGGCAGGCACTACGGCGACAGCCCGCGCGCGGTCCACCAGAAGATCGTCGACCGGCGGTTGCGGCTGCGCTGCACCTGGTCGTACGCCGCTTCGGCCGATGGGTTCCCCGACTCCGCGCGCCTCGTGCCCCGTTGGTCCTGGCGCTATCTGTGGGCCCTTGCCCGCGCCGAGTTCTGGATCGACAACCAAGGCTTCCCGCACGCACTCGACAAGCCGCGGCACACCACGTATCTCCAGACCTGGCACGGCTCCGCGTACAAGCGGATGGGGTTCGACGAGGCGCGCCTGAAGATGCAGAACGCCCCGCAGCGCGAGCGGCTCACGGAGGCAGTCGACCGCTTCGACCACTTCCTGGTGCGCTCCGAGCACGACGTCAAGACCCTGGCCCGCGCCTACGGCATCCCCGACGAGCGGCTGCTGCGCTGCGGCTACCCGCGCAACGACCGGCTGGTCGCCGCGCGCGCCCGCGACGAGGCCTCAGGCCGCTTCCCGCGGCCGTCGTTGGCCGCCGAACTCGGTATCCCCGACCACAAGACGGTGGTCCTTTACGCGCCGACGTTCCGTGGCTTGCCCGCGGGTGACCACAAGCCGGTACAACTGCCGCTCGACGTACGCAAGTTCGCCGACCGCTTCGGCGACACCCACGTCCTCCTGGTGCGCGCCCACTACATGGAGGCGGCCGGCGTTCCGGTCTGCCCGCCCGGCACCGTCATCGACGTATCCGCCCGCCACGACGTGAGCGAGCTGCTCTGCCTCGCCGACGTCCTGGTGACCGACTACTCGTCGATCATGTTCGACTTCGCGCTCCTGGACCGGCCGTTGGTGCACTTCGCGCCTGACCTCGACGCGTACGCGGCCGAGCGTGGCTGCTACTTCGCGCTGCGCGACGAGGCGGGCGGGCCGGTCGTCGAGACGGAGGAGGAGCTGCTGCGCGTACTCGCCACGCTGAAGCAGTCCGATGTGGCGTGGGCCGAGCCACGGCGGGCGTTCGCCGCGCGGTTCGGCGCGTACGACCGGGGGCGGGCCGCGGCCCGCGTGGTGGACACGCTCTTCGGGGAGCGGTTCGGGAACACCGAGAAGAGGGACGGGGCATGACCACGACGATCGCGACCACGAGGATCGCGGCCGCCAGGAAGAGCCGCGATGTCTTCCTCGTGGCGAACACCGTCGACGAACTCGGCGGTGTCACCGCCTGGGCCCACCAGATGGCGCGGCTCTTCCAGGGCAACGGCCACCGTGTGCACGTCATCGGCGTCCACGAGGCCGAGCTGAAACTGGCCCTCCCCGACGACCGCGGCTACCCCGTGACCAGCCTCTACCGCGAGCATCCGCCGACCCCGCGCCCGGTCAGCGGCATCGGCCGGCTCAACGTGGTGGCGTGGCGGCGCGAGGCCGCGCGGGCCGCCGCCAAGCGCCGCACCGTCGACCGGCTCTCGCAGCTCTTTCGTGCCGCACGCCCCGGCGCGGTCGCCATCGTCACGCAGGTCTGGCCGATGGAGTGGATCAGGGAGGCGGACACCGCGGGCCTGCGCGTCATCGGCATGAGCCATGAGTCGTACGCCTACACCCGCGCCTGCCACCGCTACCGCGCGATCAGGCGCAGCTACCCCGCCGTGGACCGCTGGCTGGCGCTCACCCAGGAGGACGCCGACGACTGGATCGCCGACGGCATGCACAACGTCGGCGCGATGCCCAACGCCCTGGCCCACCTCCCCGACGTGCCCTCGCGCCGCGAGGGCAAGGTGGTCTGCAGCATCGGCAGGCTCGCCGACCAGAAGGGCGTCGACATGCTCGTCGACACCTGGGCGCTGGTCGCCCCGCAGCGCCCCGACTGGACGCTGCGGATCTACGGCGCCGGAGCGGACGAGGCCGACCTCAGGCGGCAGTGCACGCGCCTTGGCCTCGACGGTTCGGTCCAGTGGCGTGGCCGCACCAGCGATGTGCCCGGCGTGCTCGCTGAGAGCTCCCTCTTCGTGCAGTCGTCCCGCGGCGAGGGCTTCCCGCTGGCCCTGATGGAGGCGATGGCCAGCGCGGTGCCCTGCGCCGCCTTCGACTGCGCGCCCGGCGTCCGCGAGATCGTGCGCCACGGCGAGGACGGCCTGCTCGCCCCCGCCGGCGACATCGAGGCCCTCGCCGACCGCGTCCTGCGCCTCACCGGCAACCCACGGCTGCGGGACGCGATGGGGGAACGGGCCCGCAGGAACGTCCAGCGGTTCTCCGAGGCACGGGTCCTTGAACGCTGGGAGGAACTCTTCGAACTCCTGGAGCGGTGAACTCTCCGGAGGTCAGGAACGGCCCGAGCGCGTGAGCAGGGACGAGAGCAGGCCCTTGGCCCGGCTCCCGGCGCCGGTGGGCCGGGGCGGGCCGGCGGCCGGGGCCTCCGGGGCGGGTTCCTCCGCGTGCCGTGACACCGGGTGCTCCGGCTGCCTCGCCTTCTTGCCGCTGATCCGGATCATCGGGAAGCCCGCGACCTCCTCGGCGCCGTGCCACATGTCGTCGCGTTCCTTCAGGAACGCGGCGAGATCGGCGTGGATCGCGTCGTAACTCCCCCATGTCCCGTAGAACTTGGTGGCCGTGATGGTCAGCGGTTTGAGCCCGGTGCTCGCCACGGCTCCCCAGGTCGCCGCGGCCACGCCCGGACAGTGCTCGGCCCGGAAGTCGTCGAGCACCACGATCCCGTCCGGCCCGAGCACCTCCTTGGCGGCGGCGATGTCCGCGTGGACGTGCTCGTACAGATGCGAGGCGTCGATGTGCACGAAGCGGCAGCTGTCCGGCTCCACGTGCGCGGTGATCCCCGATGACGGCTCCTGGACGATCCGCGGCAGACCGTCGTGGAAGGAGCGGTAGTTGGCCTCGAAGGCGCGGCGCGTCAGCGTGGCGTACGAGCGGCCCATCTCGGCGGAGTTGGCCTCGTCGGGGGCGGGGGAGTCGAAGAGGTCACAGACGGTGAACGTCTCGTCCGGACGGAGATACGCGCCCATGAAGATGGCGCTCTTGCCCAGATAGGCGCCGAGCTCCAGCAGATCACCCCGCTGCTCCAGATCGCGCTGCCGGCTCAGGATCCAGTCGAAGAGCACCTGGTCGACCGGGTGGAACCACCCCTTCACGTCGGAGAGTCGGCTCGGCCGCGGCAGGTGGCCGGTGTTGGCGGAAGCGTTCTGCATATCGGGTCCCAGGGGATGGGGGAAGGAGGACGGTGCGGGGGGTTAGCAGCGCGGAGTGGGCGGGAAGGCGTCGGCCCGCGGCAGCGGCACGTCGGCCACTCCGGCGGCCGGCGCCGGATGCCGGTCCGCCAGTGGCGCCACAGACGGTAGACCCCCTGCCTCACCGAGCACCACATGCCTCACAACTCGTTCAGCGGCCCGACCGTCGTCGTACACGCAGAAGCGGTCTCGGAACGCGGCGCGCAGCTGCGCCGAGCGCGAGCCGCGCCAGTGGCCGGTGGCGAAGATGTCGGTGAGCTCGTCCTCGCTGCGCGCGATCACGCCGGGCGGGAACTCACGCACGTCGAAATAGGTGCCGCGGGCCGCCTCGTACGCCTCCCAGTCGGTGGCGTACAGGACGACGGGTCGGTCGAGGTTGGCGTAGTCGAACATCAGCGACGAGTAGTCGGTGACCAGGGCGTCGGACGCCAGACAGAGGGTCTCGACGTTCGGGTGGTGCGAGACGTCGATCAGACGGTCCGACGAGGGCGCCAAGGGGGCTTCGTACGAGTGGTGGGCGCGGGTCAGGATGACGTAGCGGGGGCCGAGGCCGCGCAGGATCCGTTCCAGGTCGAGGGAGCGCAGCTGCGAGTGGCGGTAGTCGCGCAGGGTGGGCGCGTAGAGGATGGCGACGGCGCCCCGGGGGATGCCGAGGGACTCGCGGTGGCGGGCCACGTCGGCGGTGCTCGCCCGCTGGTAGATGTCGTTGCGCGGATAGCCGTACTCGAGCGTGGTGAACGAGGCCGGGAAGACGCGCTCCCAGACCAGCGTGGAGTGGCGGTTCGCCGACAGGACGTAGTCCCATTTGTCGGCGTTGCGCAGGAGGGCGGCGAAGTCCATGCCACGGGCGGCGGCGGGACGGTCCTGGAGGTCGAGGCCCATCAGCTTCAGGGGCGTGCCGTGCTGGGTCTGGATCATGATCTGGCCGGGGCGCTTGACGAGCCTGCGGTCGAAGTCCACGTTGTTGACGAGGTACTTGGAGCGCGCGAGGGCGGTCCAGTACGCGGCCGTCCCGGGACACAGCCTGCGGGTCGCCGTCGGCAGGGTGTGGTGGTGGGAGGGGTCCGCGATCCACGCGGTGCGCATGTGCGGGGCGTGCTCGCGCATCGCGGCCTCCAGGGCGCCGGGATTGCAGCCGTAGCCGCGCCCCCAGTACGAGGAGAAGACCGCGCGGTCGGCGCGCAGCGGCAGACGCAGCTGGACGCGGTAGTGCAGTTGCAGCACGGCGTCCTTGGCGCGGCGGTGTGCGGTCGTGGCGTACCGCTTGGCCCGTGATCTGAACCGCAGTGCCGCCCACAGGGTCCGGTAGGTGCGGTGGGTGCCGAGGCGCACCAGGCCGTGCCGCACGCGGGCGCGGGCGCGTGGCCTGGGGCCGGGGACGCGGTAACGGCGGTAGTGGGAGCGGGCCCTGCGCAGGAACTCGGCGCGGCTGCCGCGTGGGAGGCGGTCGCGCTTGGTGAAGACCGCCGAGAGATGGTCGACCATCTTCCTGAAGAGGACGGGCCGCCAGGCCGCCGAGAGTTCCGGGTGCTCGTCGAGGAACGCGAAGACCCGCTCGTACTGGTCGAAGATCTCGAAGTGTCTGCGGGTGGTGGTGCGCAGGATGCTGCCGCGGCGGCGCTGGAGGTAGTGCACGCAGACCCGGTCGAGGGTGGCGATCGCGTCCGCCTTCATCAGGACCGGAGCGGTCCAGGGCGTGTCCTCGTAGAGGCCGGGCGGGAAGGTGAAGCCCTCGCGCTCGATGAAGTCGCGGCGGTATGCCTTGTTCCAGGCGACCATCAACAGGCGCAGCAGACCTGGCCGGTCGATCAGCCGGAAGGGGGCCCGGCCCTCCTCCGTCAGGAGGGCCGCGTACTGGTTGCGCACGGCCTCGCCCGACCAGAACGTGCGCGCGTAGTCGTAGATCAGGACGTCCGGGCCGTCCGTCTCCTTGAGGCGGTCGGAGATCGCGTGCAGGGCGCCAGGGGTGAGGGTGTCGTCGCTGTCGAGGAAGATCAGGTACTCGCCGGTGGCGTGCGCCATGCCCGCGTTGCGTGCCGGGCCGAGGCCGACGTTCTCCTTGAGGTGGACGGCCTTCACCCGGGCGTCGTGGGCCGCGTGTTCGTCGATGATGGCGCCGCACGCGTCCGGGGATGCGTCGTCGACCGCGATCAGCTCAAGATCCGTGAACGACTGCCCGAGGACGGATTCGAGGCATGCGTGCAGATATGCCTGCACCTTGTACACGGGCACGATGACACTGAACCGGGGCAAGGCACATCCATGGGTCGGCGCGGGCATACTGCCCGGAAACGGCCCGGCCGCCGGTCGAGTTACGCCGAATGTGGCATTTGGGGGAGGGGTGCGAGTGAGGCGGCCCCGCTCGTGGGGCCGCCTCACTCGTCGAACGTCTGCACCTGTGCCGGCAAGGTCCGTTACTTGACCGCGCCCGCCATCACGCCGGACACGAACTGCCGCTGGAACGCGAAGAACACGGCCAGCGGGATCACCATCGAGATGAACGCGCCCGGGGCGAGGATCTGCACGTTGTCGCCGAAGGAGCGCACCTGTTGCTGGAGCGCGACCGTGATCGGCGGGCTCTTGGAGTCGGCGAAGATCAGCGCGATCAGCATGTCGTTCCAGACCCAGAGGAACTGGAAGATGCCGAGCGAGGCGATCGCGGGCGCGCCGAGCGGCATCACGACCCGGAAGAACAGCCGCAGTTCACCGGCTCCGTCCAGGCGTGCCGCCTCCAGAAGTTCGCGGGGTATCTCCGCGAAGAAGTTCCGCAGGAGGAAGATCGCGAACGGCAGGCCGAAGGCCACGTGGAAGATGACCACGCCGATCGTCGACTCGAAGATCCCGATCGCGCCGAAGATCTTCGACACCGGGAGCAGCGCCACCTGCACGGGCACCACGAGCAGCCCGACGACGCCGATGAACCACCAGTCGCGGCCCGGGAACTCCATCCACGCGAAGGCGTACCCGGCGAGGGACCCGATGATCACGACGAGCAGTGTCGCCGGGACGGTGATCATGATGCTGGACAGGATCGAGTCGGTGATCGTCTCGTCCTTGAGCAGGGTCGTGTAGTTGTCCAGCGTCATCTGCGACGGCGTGGAGAAGACCTTCCACCAGCCGCTCTCCGCCATGTCGGCCGACGTGCGCAGCGAACCGAGCAGCAGACCGATCGTCGGCACCAGCCAGAACAGCGCGACGACGACGAGGAAGACGCGTACGGCGGTGCCGCTCAGGACGGCGGCGATCCGCCCGCCGAGCGACTCTTTCGCCTTCACCGCTTCGACTTGGGTGGTCATCGCCGAGCCTCCCGCCGAAGTCGCCGCACATTGAAGAGCATCACCGGGATCACGAGGAGGAAGAGGAGCACGGCGATCGCGCTCGCCACGCCTGAATCCTCGTCGAGGAACGCGGAGTTGTAGAGCTGGAGCGCCAGGACGTTCGCGTCGTCCTTCGAGGAGTTCGGCGCGATGATGAAGATCAGGTCGAAGATCTTCAGGACGTTGATCATGAGCGTGACCGTCACCACCGCGAGCACCGGCGCGAGGATCGGCACCGTGATCCTGCGGAACACCTGCCACTCGTTGGCGCCGTCCACCCGGGCGGCCTCAAGGAGTTCACGCGGCACACTGGCGAGACCCGCCGCGATCAGGACCATCGCGAAGCCCACCCAGATCCACAGGTACGAGCCGATGACCGCGGGCGTGATGAGGGAGGGGCCGAGCCAGTCGACGCCGTTGTACGGCTCGCGGAAGTTCGATGCCGGGAAGCGGAGTTGGGCCCCGTCGGCCTCCTTGGGGAGGGCGAAGGTGCCGTCCGCCGCGGCCTCGGCCGATGCCACCACCTTGCCGTTCTTGACGGCTTCGACCTTGATGCCGGGGTAGCCGAACTCGGCCTTGTCCGGGGCGTTCATCTCTCCCCGGCCCTTGCCGCGCGTGAAGTCCTGCCAGGCCGTTCCGGTGACCTTGTCGGGGTCCGGCTTCGCGGCCGCGGCGGACTTGGCGTCGTCCGGCATGCTGTCCGGCGCGACACCGGTCAGCGGAAGCATCACCGGAGTGCCCGCGCTGACCGGCTTCCGCGTGATGAAGGCCCCGCCGCTCGCCGACTTCAGCGGCGACTCCGTACTGGGGTGCGCCTGCGGGAAGGCGGACGACTCGGCGAAGGTGTCGTGCGCGGTCACGGCGATGGCGTTGGCGACACCCCGGTCGGGGTCCGACTCGTAGACGAGCCGGAAGATGATGCCGGCCGCGAGCATCGAGATCGCCATCGGCATGAAGATGACCAGCTTGAACGCCGTGCCCCAGCGGATCCGCTCGGTGAGCACGGCGAAGATCAGGCCGAGCCCCGTCGAGAGGGTCGGGGCGACGACCACCCAGATCGCGTTGTTCTTGATCGCGGTCAGGATGGTGTCGTCCGTGAACAGGGTCTTGTAGTTGCCGAACGCGGTGAAGTCGCCCGACTTGTCGAAGAAGCTGCGGAAGACCGAGTACCCGATGGGGTAGAGGACGAGCGCGCCGAGCAGCACCAGAGCCGGTGCCAGGAACAGCACCGCCATGCCCTTGCGGGTGCCGGTCACGCTCTTGCGCGGTTTCGGGGCCGGGGGCAGCGCCGCACTCGGCGCGCCCCCGGCGTTCGCGGACGCCACCGGGTCAGTCCTTGTAGGCCGCGGCGGCGGCCGTCTCCAGCGCCTTCTGCGTGCCCGCCACGTCCTTGGGGTTCTTCAGGAAGTCCTGCAGCGCCTTCCACTCGCCCTTGCCGGGCGTGCCGCCGAAGGCCTGCGGGGCCTGGTCGGACATGTCGAAGCGGATGTCGTCACCGGCCGCGATCAGCGCCTTGGCGATGTCACGCTGCACGTCGTTCGGGTACGCCGCCAGGTCGAGCTCCTTGTTCGGGGAGACGAAACCGCCCGACTCCGCCCAGATCTTGGCCGAGTCCGGTGACGCGAGGAACGTGAGCAGAGCCTGGGCGCCCTTGCTGTCCTTCAGCGCCACGGCTGCGTCACCGCCGACGACCGCGGGGGACTCGTCGCCGACCGCCGGGAAGGGGAACACCTTGGCGTCCGTGCCGATCTTCGCCTTCGTCTCCGAGATCGGCAGCGAGACCATGTCGCCCTCGAAGACCATGCCCGCCTTCGGCTGGTCGCCGCCGGTGAACGTCTGCTTCACGGAGGCGGGGAACTCGGTCTGCAGCGCCTTGTCGGCGCCGCCCGCGACGAAGCCCTTCTTGCCGAAGATCTCGCCGAGCGTGGTCAGCGCCTCCTTCACGGAGGGGTCCGTCCACTTGATCTCGTGCTCGGCGAGGTCGTCGTACTTCTCCGGGCCCGCCTGCGAGAGGTAGATGTTCTCGAACCAGTCGGTGAGGGTCCAGCCGTCGGCGCCCGCGACCGAGACCGGCGGTACGCCGGAGTCGTACACGGTCTGGGCCGTCTTCACGAAGTCGTCCCACGTCTTGGGTGCCTTGGCGCCCGCGTTGTCGAAGACCTGGGTGTTGTACCAGACCAGGGACTTGTTGGCCGCCTTGAAGTACACGCCGTACTGCTTGTCGTCGACGGTTCCGAGGTCCTGCCAGCCCTGCGCGTAGTTCTTGTCGAGCTGCTTCTGCGCCTCGGGCCCGACCGGCTTGGCCCACTTGTTCTCCACGGCCTGCTCGATCGCGCCGACCTGCGGAAGCATCGCGACGTCCGGCGGCTGGCCGCCCGCGACCTTCGACTCCAGGAAGCTGATGATGGGGTCCTGGGCCGGTACGAAGGTGACCTTGGCCCCGGTCCGCTTCTCGAACTCGTCGAGGACCTTGAGGAAGACCTTCCGCTCCGAGCCGCCCCAGACGGCGGAGACGGAGACGGTCTGCCCGTCCAGCTTGGGCAGCTGGACCGTGGCGCCGTCCTCCTTGCCGCCGCCCTTGTCCCCGCTGTCCTTCTCCCCGCCGTCGTCCCCGCCGCACGCGGTGACGGTGAGCGCGAGCGCGCCCGCGACGAAGGCCGCGGCGAACTTGGCCGTGGTACGCCGGTGTTGCGGTGTCCTGCGTGATCGAAGACTGCTGCGCATCACTGCCCCGTTTCTCTGCCCTGGCGAGTGCCGTGCGGTCTGTCTACGCCCGCGCGGGGAGGGGCGGCAAGAGCGCAAACAGTGTCAACCCGGTGATCGTGATGGCGTTGTGACGTGGCGCCATGACCTGCGGGGCATCCCCACCGGGCGGGCGTTACAGCAGAGACGGCACCTGATCCGCGGCGACGGAGCGGGCGGCGCGCTCCAACGCGCTGGCCAGGAGCGCCAAGTCCGTTGGCCCGTTGCCCAGTTCGCGCACCGGGCGACGGGCCGGAGGGTCGCCCATCCGCTCCCACTCCAGGGGGACCACCGTGGGCCGCACCGTGGACGTACGAGGAATGCGGCCCGTAACTCGTCCTGCCTGGAAGGGACTTGTCCGCCCATCGGCAGTGCGGAGCTCTCCTCGCCCCGGGGCGGGCTCCTCCGGCCCCGGCGTGACGGCGTCCAGGACGATCCGCAGAGCCGCCCGCCGCCCCAGCTCCGTCTCCGCGGTCCGCTCACTGCGCGCGGTGGTGGCCACCAGATGCACCCCGAGCCGCTCCCCGTCCCGGGCCACCGCTTCGAGCGCCCGCACGACGGACCCCGCGGCGGGGCGCCCCGGTGACCCGAGAGCGGGCGAGAGCAGCGCGTCGAAGTCGTCGACGAGGACGACGAGACGGGGCAGCGGGGGTCCCGGCTCCGCCCCCTTGCGGGCGGCGGCGGGCCGCAGCCGCATCGTGGAACTCGGCGGCGGGTCGAGATCGCCCCCGGGGCTCATGGCGACCACGGTGTCCACGCCGCCCCCGCCCGCCAGGCTTCCCGCGCCTGTCACGCTGCCCGCGCCGGCCGAAGGGCGCTGCGCGTGCCACTCGGTGAACCCGAGCCGTCCGAGCAGCTCGGCCCGGCGCTTCAGTTCGGCGGTCAGCGACTGGGCGAACTCCCGCATCCGCACGGGGTCGTTGGCGGCGAGATGGGTCGTGACGTGCGGCAGGTCCATGCAGACCGCGAGGCCCTCGACCAGCTTTACGTTCCCCCCGTTCGTGCCGCTGCCCCCACTTCCCGTGCTGTCCCGCCCGTCGATCAGGACCATGCCGAGGCGGTCCGGGCGCTCCGCCGCGGCCAGCGAGGCGGCGATGGAGCGCAACAGCTCCGTACGACCGCTGCCCGAAGGGCCCTCGGCCAGGAGATGCGGGCCTTCGGAGGTGAGGTCCACGACCACGGGGCCGCGCGGGCCCGCCCCGAGGACCGTCCAGGCACGCCCGCCCAGCGCGTCGGAGTCATCGGCGGCCGCCGCCCACCGCGCCATCAGGGACGCGGGGGTGGCCCGTGCGAGTCCCAACTCGTCCAGGAGCCGGGCCATCTGGGGCAGCGGTGCGGACACGCGCGCGTGCCCGTCGCCGGGCGACCCGTCCGTGCGGAAAGGCGCGAGGGCGCGGGCGAACCGCTCGGCCCAGGCCTGCGACACCGCGTCCACCGCGGCGACCGTGCCGCGCCCCGCGGGCTGCCCGTCCACGGTCCGCAGCAGCCGCAGCGCGGTGGCCACGTCACCGCTGAGCAGCGCGACGGCACCGCAGGCGCGGAAGGCGGGCGCCACGGAGCAGGCGGCTTCGTACGTGGCCGACACCGGGGAGGCGGGCGACGCCGCGGGGGTCTCCGCCAGGCAGACGACATGGATGCCGGCGGCGGCCCCTTCCCGCGTAAGGCGCACCACGGCTTCGCGCAGCCCTGCGGACCCGGGATCGCCGTCCACCACGACTACGGTGCGGGGGCCGGGGCCGGGGCCGGGGTCGGGGCCGGGGTCGAGGTCGGGGGAAGTGCCGCCGGAGCTGTCCGTCACGGATGCCCTGTCCGCCACGTGGTCGTCGAGGCGTCGCAGCAGCTCGCCCGTGCGCGCTGCCGCCTGCTCCCGGTCGTAGGCAAGGAGGAGGCGGCAGTCCTGGCCGTGCGTGGGCCGCAGGTGCGGGAGCCAGCCGAGCCAGGACCACTCGGCGGCGCGCTCCGGCGCGGGCCGTGCGCGGTCCGTGCTGAGCAGCACGATCTCCAGGGCGTCGGGGGAGTGCAGCGCGGCGAGCTGGGCGACGACCGCGCGGGCGAGCCCCGTCAGGCGCTCCCGCGGGCCCGCGAGGCCGAGCGCGCCCGCCTCCCGCAGGCTGACGGTCACGGGGACGGCGGGCAGCAGGCCCCGCTCGTCCGGGGCCGCGCGGTCCACCGTGCCGAGCCGGACCGCGAGTGCCTCGGGGTGGCCGGGGCCGCGCTCCCAGAGGCGTGGGCCCGGGCCCAGCGCCGTGAGCAGCAGGGCCGCGGGGTCGGGCCAGGACTCCGGGGTCCGCGCGGCGGCGGCCACCGCGAGGTCCTCCGGGGTGGGGGCCGCCGGCTTCGGGGCGATGGCGGCGCTCCCGGTCCCGTAAGCATCGTTTTCGTGGCCCGCCGGTCCATAATCGTCGTCGCGGGCGCCTGTCAGCCGCCGGGCCCAGGACGACAGGGAGCCCCGCTTGCGGAGCGTGCGCGGCACGGGCGTCCCGCGCGCGGGGGTGCCGACGCGGGTGCTCTCGGCATCCGGGGCGCCGCCCTGCTGGGGCACGAGCGGCACTTCGCCGAGGGGCGTCTGCCCGAAGGCGCCGCCCTGGCTCTCCTCGCCCGATGCGCCCCAGCCCGCGGAGCCGTACGCATGGTGGGTGCCGGAAGCAGGCGTGCCGCCCGCTTCCGGGGGCGCGCCGCGGGTGGCTTCGGCGCTCGCGGCGACCCGCACGCGCACGTGCCCCTCGCCGTCCGGGGCTGTCGGCAGCGCGCCTCCTGTCCCGTCGCCGGCGGTGAAGCGCAGCGCGGACTCGCCGAGCCGCAGCAGGGAGCCGGGGGTCAGGCGCACCGGGTGGTCGGTGATCTCGTGGCCGTCCACCGTCGTGCCGTTCGTGGATCCGAGGTCCGTGACGGTGACCTGGCCGTCCGGGGTGAGCGTCACCGCGCAGTGCAGCCGCGAGACGTCCGGGTCGTCCAGCGGGACGTCCGCGTCCGCCGAGCGGCCGACCCGGATCTGGCCGCCGTGCAGGAGGTGCACACCGCCCGCGTCGGGGCCCGCGACCACGTGCAACTGGGCGGCGGCTCCGGCCAGTTCGGGTCCTGGCTCGGCGGGGGAGCCGAGCGAGAGCACCGCTCCGTCTATCAGCGGGGGCTCCCCGAGGGTGCAGCGCTGGGTGTCGAGGCGCTCCGAATCCGCGTACAGGACGAGGGGGCCTTCGCCGCCCGCGACGGCGGCGGCGAGACCGGAGGCGACCGTGGCGAGAGCGGTCCCCGCCGGGGCGGTGACCAGCACGTCACTGGCGCCGCGGGGCACGGCGGGGCGGCCATGGGGCTCGGCGGTCTGGCCGCTGCGCGGCCCGAGGACGGTCAGCCGGATCTGCATCGCCGTCAGCGGTCCCTTCTGCCCTTGCCGCAGGGCACGGGGACTCGCGCTGTGATTCCCCCCACCGCACACGGCCACGTCGGCCAGTAACAGACAAGCATCCTCGCACCTGCCACTGACAACACGCCCGGCGGCCACCCGTAAGTGATCTTGATTGGTCGGCTCTGCTCGGAAAAGTGCCTGCTTGGACCGTTGCGATCGCCGGTCATCTCATCGTGACGAAGGTCAATTCGACGCCATTCGGCAACCAACGGCATCCATGAGGCGTCTTTCCACCGAACAGCTATCCGGTCACCCGGCGGCCGGGGCGGAATGTGACCGGCCGGTGCCCCGTTCGGCGGCATTACAGTGGGTCGGAACATCTTCCGGCGGGTAGCCGGGTCCGGACACACCAGCCAGATCAGCAGATCAGCAGGGAGCATGACGTGCGGCCGGTAGGCAGCAAGTACCTGCTCGAGGAGCCGCTCGGGCGCGGCGCCACGGGCACCGTCTGGCGAGCCCGCCAGCGCGAGACCGCGGGTGCGGAGGCGGCCGTCGCCGGCCAGCCCGGCGAGACCGTCGCGATCAAGGTCCTCAAGGAGGAGCTCGCCAACGACGCGGACATCGTGATGCGGTTCCTCCGCGAGCGATCCGTCCTGCTCAGGCTCACGCACCCGAACATCGTGCGGACCCGTGACCTGGTCGTCGAGGGGGAGCTCCTGGCGCTCGTCATGGACCTGGTGGAGGGCCCTGACCTGCACCGCTACCTCCGCGAGAACGGCCCGCTCACGCCGGTCGCGGCGGCCCTCATGACCGCCCAGATCGCCGACGCCCTCGCCGCGAGTCACGCGGACGGGGTCGTGCACCGGGACCTGAAGCCCGCGAACGTCCTGCTCAAGCAGGACGCCGACGGCGCGATGCACCCGATGCTCACCGACTTCGGCATCGCGCGCCTCGCCGACTCACCGGGCCTGACCCGCACCCACGAGTTCGTCGGCACGCCCGCGTACGTGGCGCCCGAGTCCGCCGAGGGCCGCCCGCAGACCAGCGCGGTCGACATCTACGGCGCGGGCATCCTCCTGTACGAGCTCGTCACCGGACGCCCGCCCTTCGGCGGCGGCTCGGCCCTGGAAGTGCTGCACCAGCACCTGAGCGCCGAACCGCGCCGCCCCTCCACGGTCCCGGACCCGCTGTGGACGGTCATAGAGCGCTGCCTCAGCAAGAACCCCGACCACCGCCCGAGCGCCGAGAACCTCGCGCGCGGCCTGCGGGCCGTCGCGGACGGCGTGGGTGTGCACGCGTCCAGCGCGCAGATCGCCGCGGCGGAGGGCGTGGGCGCCCTCCTGATGCCCGACCCGGACCCCGCCATGGTGCCGGGGACGGCCGGAGCCGCCGATCCCACCCAGGTGCTCCCGAACAACGCGGGCTCGTACGACCCGAACGCGGCGACGAGCGTCATGCAGAACACCGGCGCGGGCCCCGGCGCGGGGGACGCGGGCAACCGCGGCGCCGCCGACCCGACGGCCGTCATGCCGCCGGTGCCGCCGAACCAGCCCGGAGCCGACCCGAACGACCCGCACCCCTGGCAGAACCAGATGCGGGCCGCGCGGGACCGCAACGACCAGACGCAGGTCCAGTCGTACCTGGACCCGAACGACGACCCGCTGCGCCGCCGGCGTCCCCAGCGCCAGGTGCAGCAGCCGCAGCCCCAGCAGCGTCCCCAGCAGTACGCGCCGCAGCAGCAGCGTCAGCAGTACGCGCCCCAGCCGCAGCAGCCCCAGCAGCCGCAGCGTCAGCAGTACGCGCCGCCGCAGCAGACGCCGCCCCAGCAGCCGCCCGCGGGCCGGCCGCCGCGTGAGCCCAGGCAGCGCGGCTCGAACCCGAACCGCATGAAGATCCCGGGTCTCGGCTGCCTCAAGGGTTGCCTCTTCACGCTGATCATCCTCTTCGTGGCGAGCTGGCTCGTCTGGGAGCTGAGCCCGCTCCAGGAGTGGATCGGCACGACGAAGGGCTACTGGGAACAGCTGACGGACTGGTACGACACGGTCTCCGGCTGGATGGGCAAACTGGGCGGCAAGTAGCCGTCCGGCGGACAGTGGTGGGCGAATCCCCTCCCGACTCTGGGGATTTGTCGACACCTGCGGGGTGATTTCTGCTCCTGGAGTGAAGGTTGGCGTCGAGGCCGCGTAGTTTTGTCGCCAACACGCATCCGTAGGAGCAGTCTTGGCACGCAAGATCGGCAGCCGGTACACCGCCCACCAGATCCTTGGTCGGGGCAGCGCCGGCACGGTGTGGCTCGGCGAGGGACCCGAGGGTCCCGTCGCCATCAAGCTGCTGCGCGAGGACCTCGCGTCCGACCAGGAGCTGGTCGGCCGCTTCGTCCAGGAGCGCACGGCCCTGCTCAGCCTCGACCACGCGCGCGTGGTGGGCGTCCACGACCTGGTGGTCGACGGGAACGATCTCGCCCTGGTCATGGACCTCGTCCGCGGCACGGACCTGCGTACCCGCCTCGACCGCGAGCGCCGCCTCGCTCCGGAGGCGGCGGTGGCGATCGTGGCCGACGTGGCGGACGGCCTCGCGGCGGCGCACGCGGCGGGGATCGTGCACCGTGACGTGAAGCCGGAGAACGTCCTGCTCGACATGCAGGGACCGCTGGGCCCCGGGGGCTCGCACCCCGCCCTGCTCACGGACTTCGGCGTCGCCAAGCTGATCGACTCCCCGCGCAGGACCCGCGCGACGAAGATCATCGGTACGCCGGACTACCTCGCCCCGGAGATCATCGAGGGCCTGCCCCCGCGCGCGGCCGTCGACATCTACGCCCTCGCCACGGTCCTGTACGAGCTGCTCGCGGGCTTCACCCCCTTCGGGGGAGGCCACCCCGGAGCGGTCCTGCGCCGCCACGTGACAGAAACGGTCGTCCCCCTCCCTGGTATCCCGGACGAGCTGTGGCAGCTGATGGTCCAGTGCCTGGCGAAGGCCCCGGCGTCCCGTCTGCGGGCCTCGGAGCTCGCGGCGCGGCTGCGGGAGCTGCAGTCGCTCGTGGCGGGGATGCCGCCGCTGGACGTGGACGAGCCGGACACGGAGGCGCCGCCCGAGGAGGCGGAGGACGAGCCGGCCCCTCCGGCGGCGGCTCCGGGCGCGCCCCGGCGCGGGGCGGTCCCCCTGGTCCCCGCCTCGTCCCCCGACTCGAACCGCGACACCCACACCTCCATGCGGGTCCCGGGGCCCGACGAGCTCGCCGGGGGCGCCCGAGGCACGGCCCGCGCTCCCCGCGCCTCCGGCTCCGCCCGCCCCGGCTCGGCCCGCCACCGCTCCTCCGCCCGCCGCCGCAGGATCACGCTGGGCGTGGCGGGAGCGGTGCTCGTCGCTGCAGCCGGGATCGGTACGTGGGCGGCCACGAACGGTGACGACGCGAACGGAACCCCCCAGGACACGAAGAACTCCGCCCCTTCGGCGCCCTGACCCTCCCTCATTCTGGGCCCCAGTCCCGCCGCTCCGCGCCGAATGCCTCCGCCCGGCCACCGGCGCCACATCGGTACCGGTGTGAGCGGCACCGGAGTCTCCCACCCGCCCGCCCGATCACCCGGCGCCACGTCGGTACCGGTGTGAGCGGGCCCGGGGCATCCCGCCCGCCCGGTCACCGGCGCCACATCGGTACCGGCGTGAGCGGCACCGGGGTCTCCCGCCCACCCGGCACCACGTCGGTACCGGTGTCAGCGGGCCCGGGGCATCCCACCCGCCCGGTCACCGGTGCCACATCGGTACCGGCGTGAGCGGCACGGGAGCCTCCCGCCCACCCACCCGATCACCCGGCACCACGTCGGTACCGGTGTCAGCGGGCCCGGGGCATCCCGCCCACCCGGTCACCGGCGCCACCTCGGTACCCGCGTGAGCGGCACCGGGGTCTCCCGCCCGCCCCCGCCCGAGCGCCCCGGGTAAGGGCGACGACGGGGCGACTGCGGGGTGATCGGGTGGGTGGGCGGGAGAGATCCGCCGCGAAGCGGCGGCCCAGACCGACCCCAGCCGCCCGCCGGACGGCATGCGTACCGCCGAGCGGAGGGTCTCCGCGCCCGCCGGACGGCATGCGTACCGCCGAGCGGAGGGTCTCCGCGCCCGGCGGAGGGCGGGCGTGCCGCCGAGCGGAGGGTCTCCGCGCCCGGCGGAGGGCGGGCGTACCGCCGAGCGGAGGGCCTCCGCGCCCGCCGGAGGGCAGGCGTGCCGCCGAGCGGGGATGCCCCCGGCCAGGACCCGCGCGGCAGGCCCAGGGGCCAGAGGAAAGCTGCCCCCCAGGCCGGGGGGCCCGACCGCTTGCGTCCAGCCGTTAGGCTGGTCCCGTGGCAGTCGTCGATGTATCCGAAGAGCTCAAGTCCCTCTCCTCGACCATGGAGTCGATCGAGGCCGTCCTGGACCTCGACAAGCTGAGGGCAGACATCGCCGTGCTCGAGGAGCAGGCGGCCGCGCCGTCCCTGTGGGACGACCCGGAAGCGGCACAGAAGATCACCAGCAAGCTGAGCCACCTCCAGGCGGAGGTGCGGAAGGCCGAGGCCCTGCGCGGGCGTATCGACGACCTCAGCGTGCTCTTCGAGATGGCCGAGGAGGAGGACGACCCGGACACCCGCGCCGAGGCCGAGACCGAGCTCACGGCCGTCAAGAAGGCGCTGGACGAGATGGAGGTCCGCACGCTCCTCTCCGGGGAGTACGACGCGCGTGAGGCGCTCGTCACCATCCGCGCGGAGGCCGGCGGCGTCGACGCCTCCGACTTCGCCGAGAAGCTGCAGCGCATGTACCTGCGGTGGGCCGAGCGCCATGGCTACAAGACGGAGCTCTACGAAACCTCGTACGCGGAAGAGGCCGGCATCAAGTCGACCACCTTCGCCGTCCAGGTCCCGTACGCGTACGGCACGCTCTCGGTCGAGCAGGGCACGCACCGTCTCGTCCGCATCTCGCCCTTCGACAACCAGGGGCGCCGCCAGACCTCCTTCGCCGGAGTCGAGATCCTCCCGGTGGTCGAGCAGACCGACCACATCGAGATCGACGAGTCCGAGCTGCGTATCGACGTCTACCGCTCGTCCGGCCCCGGCGGCCAGGGCGTCAACACGACCGACTCCGCGGTCCGCCTGACGCACATCCCCACCGGCATCGTCGTCTCCTGTCAGAACGAGCGCTCGCAGATCCAGAACAAGGCGAGCGCGATGAACGTCCTCCAGGCCAAGCTCCTCGAGCGCCGCCGCCAGGAGGAGCAGGCGAAGATGAACGCCCTCAAGGGGGACGGCGGCAACTCCTGGGGCAACCAGATGCGTTCGTACGTCCTGCACCCGTACCAAATGGTCAAGGACCTGCGCACGGAGTGCGAAGTGGGCAACCCCGAGTCCGTGTTCAACGGCGAGATCGACGGCTTCCTCGAAGCCGGAATTCGCTGGCGCAAGCAGCAGGAGAAGTAAGCGCCGCTTTATCGACAAGGCAACTGCCGCCCATGAGGCGGCAGTTGCCTTTTACGTCACAGTCACATCTCCGTAGGCCGGTCAACTGCTGCTATTTCAGACATCGCGTACGCAACGACCTTGACGTGTCTGGGGAAACTGGAAAGGCTAGCGAGCGGCATGCGTATCTCTGGGGCGCGTGTGATCTGTGGGGGCGGACAGCAGCGCTCCTGACGAACGCAGTCCCGGACGCTGCCTCACTGACGATTCAGCTACTGGGGGTAGCAGCCAGATGACCAAGAAGACGCGGATCCGCGTAGCGCGAATAGCGGCCGGTGCGGTGATCGCCGCCGGCGCTTCGCTGACCGCCGCCGGTGCCGCCTCGGCCCTCGACGTGGGTGTCGACCTCGGCGGCGCGAGCGCCAGCGCCAGCGCCGACGAGGACGGCATCGGTGTCGACGTCGGCATCGGCGAGGACGACGACGAGCCGACCGCCGGTCCCACCGAGCCGACGGGCATCCCCGAGGACCCGGACCCGACCGAGCCCACCGAGGACCCGGAGCCGACCGAGCCCACGGAGGAGCCGACCGAGCCCACGGAGGAGCCCACGGAGCCCACCGAGGAGCCCACGGAGCCCACCGAGGACCCGACGGACCCGGGTACGCCCACCGAGGACCCGAGCGACCCCGGTAACGGCAACGGCACCGGTGGCAGCGGCACCGGTGGCAACGACAACAACCCCGACGGCGGCTCCAACCCCGTCGAGCAGGGCAAGGGCAAGGACAGCCTGACCGACACGGGTTCCGCCCCGGTCGAGCAGGGTGACCAGGCCGACAAGGGCGAGCTCGCCGAGACGGGCGCCGCCGAGACCACGTTCCTGCTGATCGGCGCCGCGACGATGATCGCCGGCGGTATCGGCTTCCGCATCCTGCCGCGCTTCGTCGGCAACCGCGGCGCGGCCGCCTGATCCAGGGCGACGGCATCCGCGTACGGGACCGTGCGTGGCGCATGACATGACAGAAGGGCCCGGAGCAGCCAGCTCCGGGCCCTTCTGGGCGTTCTGGGACGCGCCTTCTGGCGCGCTAAGCGGTCTGGTGCGCCAGCAGAGCCACCGCCGCGATCAGCACGACAAGCACCCCTATCAGGGCCGCAGGGCTGAGACCGCCGAACGGTCCCTCCTGCTGCAGGCGCTCGCGGCTGGCCCGGCAGACGGGGCAGCGGCCTTCACTCACGGGCCCCGCGCAGTTCGCGCACACCAACCTGTCATGGGTCATGCGCTCCTCCTCCCGCACAGTTACAGCCTGCCCAACGCTGGAGGGAACCCAACCGTTCCCCCTACCACTGTGCCAGCTTCCACGAATTTCGGCGCGGCCCGCCTGTCCTCGCCGGTTTCAGACTGTTACGTTCCGTGGTATATCCGCGACAATTCGCGCAACTCAGGACGCTGACTGCGCTCGCGTACCGGCTTCGCGTATGGTCACGCTCACCTACCCCCGGCGACCCGTGGTGCATCCGTGATCCGATTCGACAACGTCTCCAAGGCCTACCCCAAGCAGACCCGGCCCGCCCTCCGGGATGTCTCCCTGGAGATCGAGAAGGGCGAGTTCGTCTTCCTGGTGGGCTCCTCCGGCTCCGGAAAGTCCACCTTCCTGCGGTTGGTCCTGCGCGAGGAGCGCACCAGCCACGGCCAGGTGCACGTCCTCGGCAAGGACCTCGCGCGCCTCTCCAACTTCAAGGTGCCCCACATGCGGCGCCAGTTGGGCACCGTCTTCCAGGACTTCCGCCTCCTTCCGAACAAGACCGTGGGCGAGAACGTCGCCTTCGCGCAGGAAGTCATCGGCAAGTCCCGCGGCGAGATCCGCAAGTCCGTGCCCCAGGTCCTCGACCTCGTCGGACTCGGCGGCAAGGAGGACCGGATGCCCGGCGAGCTCTCCGGTGGTGAGCAGCAGCGGGTGGCGATCGCACGCGCCTTCGTCAACCGGCCGAAGCTCCTCATCGCCGACGAGCCGACCGGCAACCTCGACCCGCAGACGTCGGTCGGCATCATGAAGCTGCTCGACCGGATCAACCGGACCGGCACGACCGTCGTCATGGCGACCCACGACCAGCAGATCGTGGACCAGATGCGCAAGCGGGTCATCGAGCTGGAGAAGGGCCGTCTCGTCCGCGACCAGTCGCGCGGCGTCTACGGCTACCAGCACTGACGACCCGTACTGATCCATCGCACTGATCCACTGAAAGGGAGCCATGCGCGCCCAGTTCGTCCTGTCGGAGATCGGCGTCGGTCTCCGCCGTAATCTCACGATGACCTTCGCGGTCATCGTCTCCGTAGCGCTCTCGCTCGCTCTGTTCGGCGGCTCGCTGCTCATGCGTGACCAGGTGAGCACGATGAAGGGCTACTGGTACGACAAGGTCAACGTCTCGATCTACCTCTGCAACAAGGGGGACGCGGAGCAGGACCCCAAGTGCGCCAAGGGCGCGGTGACGAACGAGCAGAAGGACCAGATCAAGACCGATCTGAAGAAGATGCCCGTCGTCGACACGGTGCAGTACGAATCGGCCGACCAGGCGTACAAGCACTACAAGGAGCAGTTCGGCGACTCCCCGCTGTCCAGCTCCCTCACGCCGGACCAGATGCAGGAGTCGTACCGCGTCAAGCTGAAGGACCCGGAGAAGTACCAGGTCGTCGCCACCGCCTTCTCCGGGCGTGACGGCGTGCAGTCCGTGGAGGACCAGAAGGACACTCTGGACAGCCTCTTCGAGCTGCTCAACGGCATGAACTGGGCGGCGCTCGCGGTGATGGCGCTGATGCTCGTCGTCGCGCTGATGCTGATCGTCAACACCGTGCGCGTATCGGCGTTCAGCCGCAGACGTGAAACCGGCATCATGCGGCTCGTCGGCGCGTCCAGCTTCTACATCCAGATGCCGTTCATCATGGAGGCCGCCGTCGCCGGGCTCATCGGTGGCGCTCTCGCCTGCGGGATGCTTCTCGTGGGGCGGTACTTCCTCATCGACCACGGCCTCGCGCTCTCCGAGAAGATGAATCTCATCGACTTCATCGGGTGGGACGCGGTGTTGACCAAGCTGCCGCTGGTGCTCGCCATCGGTCTGCTGATGCCCGCGCTTGCGGCGTTCTTCGCGTTGCGCAAGTACCTCAAGGTGTGACAAGACCCGCCTGTTCCGAAGGGCGCTGTGCGGTTCAACCGGCCGTGCGGCGCCCTTCGTTGTCCTAGACTCACCGGCATGTCAGGCCCCGACCGGTTGTGTGAACTGCTCTCCCGGCCCCGCCGTATCCGCCGCGGGGCGGCCCTGACATTGGTGTTCGCGAGCGTGCTCGCCACCGGCGCGGCCACGGGGTCCTGGAGCGAGGCCTCCGGGGAAGGCCGGAAGTCGCCCGCGCCGTCCACCCGTTCCGTCGCCTCGTCCGGTGACGCCGCCGACCAGGCCGCCGACGCGGCGGCCGAGGCGATGGCGGACGGCAAGTCCGGCAAGAAGGCCGCGGAGGAAGTCGTCAGCCGCAGCGGCGACCGCTGGGGTTCGGTGTACTCCCCCGGGGAGTACCGCGAGTTCGAGCAGGCCCTCGACGGCGCGTACACCGGTGTCGGTCTCTGGGCGCGGCGTGCGGAGGACGGGCGCATCGAGGTCTCCAGGGTCCAGCACGGCGGCCCCGCCGATCAGGCCGGCATCCGCGAGGGCGATCGGCTCAGGAGCATCGACGGCAAGCGCGTGGCGGGACGGCCCGTCACCGAGGTCGTGTCCCTGCTGCGCGGCGCCCGCGCCGGCACCCCGGTCGAGCTCGGCCTGGCGCGGGGCACGCGCGCGTGGACCGAGACACTGCACCGGGCCCGCCTCTCCACGGACTCCGTCACGGTCACGCAGCTCGCGAGCGGCGCCGTCATGATCAAGGTCGAGGCCTTCACCAAGGGGGCCGGCGAGCGGGTGCGGTCCGCGGTGCGTGAGGCGCCCGAGGGCGCCGGGATTTTGCTCGACCTGCGCGGCAACTCAGGGGGCCTGGTGTCGGAGGCGGTCACGGCGGCCTCGGGGCTTGTGGACGGCGGTCTGGTGGCGACGTATGACGTACGGGGTCGGCAGAAGGCCCTGCACGCCCAGCGGGGCGGTGACACCACCAAGCCGGTGGTCGCGCTGGTCGACGGCGGCACGATGAGCGCGGCCGAACTCCTCACGGGCGCCTTGCAGGACCGTGGCCGCGCGGTCGTGGTGGGCTCGAAGACGTTCGGCAAGGGCTCGGTCCAGATGCCGAGCCGGCTGCCCGACGGCTCGGTCGCCGAACTGACGGTCGGGCACTACCGCACTCCTTCGGGGCAGGCGGTCGACGGCAGGGGCATCACGCCGGACCTGGAGGTCGAGGACGGCGCCGAGATGCGGGCCGAGACAGTATTGACTGGCCTCGGACCCCCCTCGTAGTGCGAAAATGGCCGCACTATGGCGAAGGAAAAGGTAAAGCGCAAGGCTGCCAAGGCCGCCGAGAAGGCCCCCAGCAAGAAGATGGTCGCGCAGAACAAGAAGGCGCGGCACGACTACCACATCCTGGACACGTACGAGTGCGGCCTGGTGCTCATGGGCACCGAGGTCAAGTCGCTGCGGATGGGCAGGGCCTCCCTGGTGGACGGCTTCGTGCACATCGACCACGGCGAGGCGTGGCTGCACAACATCCACGTCCCGGAGTACGTGCAGGGCACGTGGACCAACCACTCCGCCACGCGTAAGCGCAAGCTGCTGCTGCACCGCGCGGAGATCGACAAGCTGGAGTCCAAGTCGCAGGAGACGGGTCACACGATCGTGCCCCTGGCCCTGTACTTCAAGGACAGCCGGGTCAAGGTCGAGATCGCCCTTGCCAAGGGCAAGAAGGAGTACGACAAGCGTCAGACGCTCAAGGAGAAGCAGGACCTGCGCGAGACGAACCGCGCCATCGAGGCGGCCAAGCGGCGCCAGCGCAGCGCCTAGCCCCGGGGCTCCATGCGGGTCCCGGAGGGGTCCTGGTGGGGCGCGCGGGAATTGGCTGGCCCCGTCGGGCGTTGGTCACGTACGATGGGCACTGCCCCGCACAGCCGGGGCGGCTATTGAAAAAACAACATGGGGATGATCGGTTTCGACAGCGGATGTCGAAGCAGGGGAAGCGAGCCGAGGAAGCGGCAATGATCTCGTAAACCATATGTCGCAACCAATAATCGCCAATTCCAAGAGCGATTCCCAGTCCTTCGCCCTCGCTGCTTAATTAGCAGTGAGTGAAGGACCCTTAATGGGTGTCAGCCCGGGGGTGTTCCCGATCCGGACCCTGGCATAATCTAGGGAACTAAACCATCGAGCCCGGTCACGGGGTTCGATGGGAAATCAAACAGTGGCTGGGCCCGTCGGAGACTTGTTCGCGAGATCTCCGGGGCCGAGAAAATCGAAGCGAACTGCGCTCGGAGAAGCCCTCCTTTTGCACCGTTGGACGCGGGTTCGATTCCCGCCATCTCCACAATTCCCATGTGAGGTCTAAGCCTCCTGGCCACCAGGCCAGGGGGCTTTTTCCGTGTGCGGGGCACGGAACACTGGGGCACATCCTCTGGGCATGTGACTCGTTACTGCAACCGAGTGCAGGTTCCCGAACGGCCGGGCGGCACGGAAGTCCGGCCGAGTACGCAAGGTGCAGGAGGCAGTCGCTTGGATGCCACCATCACGCTCTTAGGTTCCCTTCTCGCCAGCCTCGGGGTTCTCGGCGCGGCAGTGGTGGCCTATCTCGGCAAGCGCGGTGAGAACGCGCTCATGGGCTTTTCCAGTCTTACGGAAAAGCTGCAGACCGAGCGAGACCGGTTGGAGCGGCAGGTCGCTGAACGCGACACGAAACTCGCTGAGTTGAACGCTCTGCACGTCCACGACCAGAGCGAGATCGCCCGGCTGCTCATCGCCAACCAAAGGCTCGGAGGCACTCCGTGATCCAGCTCGAGCGACTCCTGGCCCGCCGTTGGCGCACCGTCTTCCTCGTGTGTGTGCTGGTCGCGCTCTGCGGTGTCGCGGCGCTGCTGTGGGCCCGTATCGACGCAGGTGACCGCCGTGCCGACCGGCTCGCCACCGAGGCGGACCGGCGCGGCGAGGCCGTGTCCACCCTGGCCCGTGATGTACGGACCCTGCGCGCGCAGGTCCGCTCCCACGGCGACACCCCTGCGGCGCCGGACCCCTCCGACGCCGTCGATGACCTCGTGTCCCGGGAGCGGGTACCGGGTTCGCCCGGCGCCGCGGGTTCACCGGGTGAGGACGGGAAGCCGGGCGAGAAGGGGATGCCGGGGGACGGCGGCCGCAAGGGGGACCAGGGTGAGCCGGGGGAGGCCGGTGAACCGGGAGCGGACGGTGGCGAGGGCGCGGCCGGGAAGGACGGCGCGGCCGGCGAGCGGGGCCCGGAGGGACCGGCGGGGGCGGCGGGCCCCCCGGGCACCAACGGCGCCGATGGCGCCCGCGGCTCCGACGGTGCGGGTGGCGCCGCGGGTCCCGAAGGCCCGGCGGGCCCCGCGGGACCGCGCGGTGAGCGCGGCCCCAAGGGCGAGTCGGGCGACGCCGGCCCCAACTGCCCCGAGGGCTACAGCCTCCAGCAGTCCCAGGCCGACCCGGACGCCCTGGTCTGCCGCCGGGCCGGCGTAACCCCCTCGGACCCGGCCCCCGCGATCCTGCTCCTGGCCACACTGCTGCCGCGCCGCCGCGGCGAGCTGGACGCTTCGGACTGAGGGCGGGCGCGGGGCTTGTTATCAGCGGGGTGGTCCTTGCCTCGGGCTGCCTGCGGGGTGGGGCTCCCCCTCCGGCTGTCCCTGGGCGCCGGGTGGCGATGGCAGATGTGGCGTGTCGGTGTAGTCGACCGGAGTGGGGGCTGTTGTGGGGGCGGGGAGTCGGGGATGCTGCTGGGTCATGAGTAGACCTGTGAGACGCGTCAACGCCCGTATGCGCCACTGGATCTGGCCCGCCGTGCTCGGCGTCGCGGCGGCCACCCTCTCCGTCAGCTCGCCCGCCGGGGCGGATGCCGAACGCAGCGGCCTGCCCGAGGCCATCGACACCATCCTCGGCGATCCCCGGATGGAGGGCGGCACGGCGAGCGTCGTCGTCGCCGACGCCGCGTCCGGTGACGTGCTCTACCAACACCTGCCCAGCGGACGCCTGATGCCCGCCTCCAACACCAAGCTCCTGACGTCCACGGCCGCCATGGAGCAGCTCGGCCCCGACTACCGCTTCACCACCGATGTGCTCACCGACGGCAAGCGGCGCGGCACCACCCTCTCCGGAAACCTGTACCTGCGCGGCACCGGCGATCCGACGACCCTCGCCGAGGACTACGGACGGCTGGCCGGGAAAGTCGCCGACTCCGGTGTCCGGAAGGTCTCCGGGCGTCTCGTCGCGGACGACACCCGGTTCGACGACCGGCGCATCGGCGACACCTGGGCCGGCGACGACGAATTCGCGTACTACGCCGCCCAGATCTCCCCGCTGAGCGTCGCCCCGGACACCGACTACGACACGGGCACGGTCATCGTCGAGGCCTCGCCCGGCGCGAAGGCCGGGGACAGGCCGAAGGTGTCGGTGACGCCGAAGACGGACTACGTGGACGTCGAAAACACCGCCAAGACCGTCCCCGCCGGCGGCGAGGACACGCTCACCGTCGAGCGTGAGCATGGGACCAACACGATCACGGCCACCGGCAACGTTCCCGTGGGAGGTGATGCCACCAAGGAGTGGATCACCGTGTGGGAGCCCACCGGGTACGCCGCCGCGATCTTCCATGACGCCCTGAAGGCGCACGGCGTGCGGGTGAGCGGGCCCACCAAGGCCGGAACCGCCACCCCCAAGGGCGCGCGGCGGCTCGCGTCGCACGACTCCATGCCGTTGAAGGAGCTGATGATTCCCTTCATGAAGCTCTCCAACAACATGCACGCGGAGAACCTCACGAAGACCATGGGGTACGAGGCGACAGGGCGGCCCGGCAGCTGGCCGGACGGACTCGCCGCCATCGGCGGCTACTTGAAGACCGCCGGTGTCGACCCCGGCAAGCTCCGCCACGTCGACGGCTCCGGCCTCTCGCGCAAGAACAACGCCCCCGCCGACCAGCTGACCAAGCTGCTGCTCTCGGCGAAGGGGGAGCCCTGGTACGCCGACTGGTACAAGTCCCTTCCGGTGGCCTGCGACCCGGACAAGTTCGTCGGCGGTACCCTGCGCACCCGGATGTGCGGGACGCCGGCGGCCCTCAACGTAAGGGCGAAGACGGGTTCGTTGACCGGGGCGTCCGCTCTTTCGGGGTACGTGAAGGATGCGGGCGGGCGTGAGCTGGTGTTCAGCATCATTCTGAACAACTACATGCCGTCGTCGGTGAAGGCCCTGGAGGACGCGATCGTCGTGACGCTCGCCAAGTCGACGGAGGACAGGGCCGTGTTGGTCAGGCCGCGCTCGGAGCGTGCGGCCGAGGCGAGCGGGGACCTGGAGTGCTCGTGGCGCAAGCCTGCGCGATGCTGAGCAGCAGCGCGCAGCACGCGGCGGCGACCGGGACCGCGTAACCCCTGGCGGGACTCAGGTGCTCGACCACCCAGCCGCCGCACGCGGCGCCGCAGGCGATGCCCCCGAGGAGGCCGGTGACGGCGAGGGTCATGCCCTCGTTCAACCGGCCCTCGGGGGTGCGCTGTTGGACCAGGCTCATCCCGGTGACCATCGTCGGCGCCGTCGCCATACCGGCGACAAGGAGAGCCCCGGCGAGCACAAGGAGTGAGCCGGTGAGGGTGGCCGCCAGGAGCGGCAGCGTCATCAAAATCGCCATCGCGGCGGCGCACAGGATGTGACGGCGGTCGGCGGGCCCGCTCGGCTTGACCGTCCCGTAGAGGAGGCCTGCCGCACAGGAGCCCGCGGCCTGGAGCGCGAGGATCACGCCCGCGGCCGACTTGTGGCCCTGCGCGTCGGCGTAGGCGATCGTCACGACCTCCATCGAGCCGAAGACGGCACCGCTGGCGAGGAAGGCGGCGAGCAGAGTGGGCATCCCGCGCGCGCGAAGGGGCGACTTCTCCTTGTCCGCCGTACGTCCCCGGGGCGGCGGTTCCGTCCCGCGCTGGGCGGCGAAGAGCAGCACGCCGGTCAGGAGCAGCACGACGCCGATGAGGGTGCCCGCCTCCGGGAAGAGCGCCCCGCACAGGAAGGCCGCGAGGACGGGTCCGAGCATGAAGCACAGCTCGTCCGCTGCCTGTTCGAAGGAGTTGGCGGTGTGCACGGCCCGCTCGTCGTCCTTCAGGAGGTGGGCCCAGCGGGCCCGGGACATGCCCCCGGTGTTGGGGGTGGTGGCGGTCGCGGCGTACGAGGCGAACAGGGTCCAGTCGGGCGCCCCGTAGTGCACGCACAGCAGCAGGGAGAGGGAGCCGAGCGCGGCGATCGCGGTGGCAGGGACGGCGATCCGCGCCTGGCCGTGCCGGTCGACGAGCCGCGCCGTCCAGGGGGCCACGACGGCGGTCGCGGCGAGGCCCGTCGCGGTGACGGCGCCGGCGAGCGCGTACGAACCGCGTGCTCCGGCGATCATGATGACGGCGCTGACGCTGAACATGCCCATGGGGAGGCGGGCGATGAGGTTGCCGATGGTGAAGGCGGTGGCTCCGGGTATGCGGAAGAGGCGGGCGTAAGGGTTGCGGCGGGGCGCGCGGGAGGTGTGGGGCAGGCGGGGACGGCGAGGCTCGTGAGGCTCGTGAGGCCCATGGGATTCGGCGGGCGGCATGGGATCACCCTCACCGGGGCGGTGGTGTGGGGTCCAACACCTTCTGGGGCCCGACTCACGCACTCCCGTTGTAAGTTCCCGGAGTGACAGCAGAGCCGCGGGCACAACCCCGCATACCCGGTGCGCCCCGCGACCTGGACCCCCGCCTCCTGCGCGCCTTCCTGGCCGTCTCCGAAGAGCTGCACTTCACGCGGGCCGCCGCCAGGCTGTACGTCGCCCAGCAGGCGCTCAGCCGCGATGTGCGCCGCCTGGAGCGGGAGTTGGGGGCCGATCTCTTCGTGCGGACGACGCGGCAGGTCACGCTGACCGGTGAGGGTGAGCGGCTGCTGCCGTACGCGCGGCGGGTCATCGAGGCGCAGGACGACCTGACGGCGGCCTTCGCGCGCGGCACGGGAAGCGGAGGTGCGGCGCGCCCGCTGCTCGTGGACCTGAACAGCCCGGGGCTCACCTGCGGCCGCGTCCTGGAGCGGGCCCGCGAACTCGTCCCGGAGTGTGAGCTGATGGCCCGCTTCGAGAGCGGACTCACCGGGGCCGCCGCCGAGATCCTTGCCGGTCGGCTCGACGTCTCCTTCGGGCGGTACGCCGGGCTCGAACCGGCGGTGCGGGCACGGCTCGCCCACCAGCCCGTGCGGTACGAGCCGATGGCGGTGCTGCTGCCGCTCGGCCACCCCCTGGCCGAGCTCGACGCGGTGCCGCTCGGCGCGCTCGCGGGGGAGAGCGTGTACGCGGGGGCGGGGAACCCCCGGACGCTGGAGTGGACCGACCTCGCGCATCGCCTTTTCGAGGGACGCGGGATCGAGGTGGCGGCGCCCGCGCCCCTCGCGGTGGGCACCGAGGAGTTCGGGCGGATCATGGCCAAGAATCGGACCCCGGTCCTCACCGTGGTGGACTTTCCGGCCATGCCCGAAGCGGTCCTGCGGCCCCTGATCGACCCCGTACCACTGTCACCCGTGTCCCTGGTGTGGAGAAAGGGGCTCGCGCACCCGGGGGTCGACGCTCTGCGTGCGGCGGCGGCCGAGCTGGCCGCCGCCGAGGGGTGGCTGCGAAGGCCCGAGGACGGGTGGGTTCCGGCCACGGATGCCCTCATCATGATGAGCCTGGAATGAAGGATTAGTACGACTGTCACCGCCGTGCGCTACATTCATGGTCCGGGCGCGGTGTGATAGGGGGGCGCTCGGGCCGGGTGGGGGCCCGGTCCGACGGCAAGTTGCCCGGAGTCGTGCGCGCCCGAGTCAGGTTATGTGGGGGGTTGTGCGTACGCATGGAGAATTGGCGAGAAGGTGCCCTACCGGAACACACCCATGATCCGAACGAGGTCACCGTTCAGATCGACGGGGTGGGGCGACAGCTGGCGGATCTTGCCGCCGAGAGTGATCAGAATGCGCCTGACGGGCCGGTTTTCGTCGACGAGACGGGCCGCCGCAGCCGGAGGTACCGCCGGATAGGCGTGACCGTCGGCATAGCCTGCGCCGTCTACGCGGTGATCATCGTGAGCACCCTGCTCTCGGGCAACTCCAGCGCGCCCTGGCTGCCGATCGACCCCAAGGACGAGAAGCCGGCGAGCAAGGTGGACACACCGGACCGCCCGGCCGACCCCCTCGACCCCTCCGCCTCACCCGGCGCGACCCCGTCACCCGGAGCGTCGGAGAGCGGCACCACCGCTCCCGCGACCGGCGACGACGGCAGGCCCGACCCGTCGAAGACGAAGGACGGCAAGGTCGAGCCGGGCGATTCGCCCGACCCGGACCCCACGGACGGCGGCGGCAAGCCCGACCCCGACCCCACGGACGGCGGCGGGGACCCCGACCCGACCGACGACCCCCCGAAGCCGGACCCGGACCCGGACCCGACCGACGACCCCACGACGCCGGACCCGGACCCGTCCACCGAGACCCCGCCAGGCGCGTCCGGAGGCGGCGGCGAAGTCCCCGCCGTGCAGCCCGCCGCCGACCAACAGTCCCCGCAGAGCGCCCGGGCGGCCGGTCAGCTGTCCCCGCGAGGCGCAGGCCAGCAGCCCTCGGAGGGCGCACAGCTATGAACACCCGCACCAACAGGGGCCGGTCCGCCGGCTCCCGGCACAGTCACGCCCAGCCCCGGAACGCCCGCGCCCAGAACAGGAACGCCCGCGCCCAGAACCGGAACGCCCGAGCGCAGACCCGCGGCGGCGGTGGCGGCGGCCGACGCCGCGCCCAGCCGGCCCGCGGCGGCAAGCGACGCAGGCTGCCCCTGCGTTATCTCCTGCCCCTGCTCCTCCTGGTCGCCCTGATGGCGATGCTCATGCTGCGGGGCTACACCCACAGCGAGATCCTCGCCGACCACCGCGTGCGCCCGCCCGCGGCCACCGACCAGGTCCCGAAGAAGATCCTCGAGGGCGGCGGCCCGGTCATCGACACCCGCGGCGGCCACGAGGAGACGCTGAGCGTCCCCCGCCACCGCCTCGTACTGACCTTCGACGACGGCCCGGACCCGGAGTGGACGCCCAAGGTCCTCGACGTACTGAAGAAGCACCACGCGCACGGCGTCTTCTTCGTCACCGGCACGATGGCATCGCGCCACCCCGACCTGGTCGAGCGCATGGTGGACGAGGGCCACGAGGTCGGCCTGCACACGTTCAACCACCCCGACCTGTCGTACCAGTCGAAGAGCCGCATCGACTGGGAGCTCTCGCAGAACCAGCTCGCCCTCGCGGGCGCCGCCGGTGTCCGCACCTCCCTCTTCCGCCCGCCGTACTCCTCCTTCTCCGACGCCATGGACAACAAGTCCTGGCCGGTGACGCAGTACATCGGCAGCCGCGGCTACCTCACCGTCGTCAACAACACCGACAGCGAGGACTGGAAGCGTCCCGGCGTCGACGAGATCATTCGCCGGGCCACGCCCAAGAACGGCGACGGCGCCATCGTCCTGATGCACGACTCCGGAGGCGACCGCTCGCAGACGGTGGCCGCGCTCGACACGTTCCTGCCCGATCTGCAGGACAAGGGCTACCACTTCACCAATCTCACCGAGGCCCTGGACGCACCCAGCGCGCACGCGCCGGTCAGCGGCCTCGACCTGTGGAAGGGCAAGGCCTGGGTCTTCCTGGTCGGGGCGTCGGAGAAGATCACCGGCGTACTCGTCGTGGCCCTCGCCGTGATCGGGTCCCTGGTCATGCTCCGCTTCGGCATGATGCTGCTGCTCTCCGCGGTGCACGCGCGCAAGGTGCGCAGGCGTGGCTTCCGCTGGGGCCCCGACATCACCGAACCGGTGTCGGTCCTCGTGCCCGCCTACAACGAGGCCAAGTGCATCGAGGCCACGGTCCGTTCACTGATGACGAGCGACCACCCCATCGAGATCATCGTCATCGACGACGGCTCGTCCGACGGCACCGCGCTGATCGTCGAGGGACTCCGCCTGCCGAACGTACGCGTCGTACGGCAGCAGAACGCGGGCAAGCCCGCCGCCCTCAACCGCGGTATAGCCAACGCCCGTTACGACCTCATCGTGATGATGGACGGCGACACGGTCTTCGAGCAGTCCACCGTGCGCGAGCTGGTGCAGCCGTTCGGCGACCCGCGCGTGGGCGCCGTCGCGGGCAACGCGAAGGTCGGCAACAGGGATTCGCTGATCGGTGCCTGGCAGCACATCGAGTACGTGATGGGCTTCAACCTCGACCGCCGGATGTACGACATGCTCGGTTGCATGCCGACCATCCCCGGCGCCGTGGGAGCCTTCCGGCGTTCGGCCCTGGAGCGGGTCGGCGGCATGAGCGACGACACCCTCGCCGAGGACACGGACATCACGATGGCGATGCACCGCGACGGCTGGCGGGTCGTGTACGCCGAGAAGGCGCGC
The DNA here is from genome assembly GCF_040730185.1 of Streptomyces sp. Je 1-332. Lineage (NCBI taxonomy): Bacteria > Bacillati > Actinomycetota > Actinomycetes > Kitasatosporales > Streptomycetaceae > Streptomyces > Streptomyces sp. Je 1-332. Next base: position 3,165,057 of record NZ_CP160402.1, on the reverse strand, counting down.
GCGTGGACCGAGGCGCCGGAGACGGTGCAGCAGCTGTGGTCGCAGCGCTACCGCTGGTCGTACGGCACGATGCAGGCGATCTGGAAGCACCGCCGCTCGGTGATCGAGTCCGGTCCCTCGGGCCGCTTCGGCCGGGTGGGCATGCCACTGGTGTCGTTGTTCATGGTCCTGGCACCGCTCCTGGCGCCCCTGATCGACGTGTTCCTGCTCTACGGCCTGGTCTTCGGGCCCACCCAGAAGACGATCATCGCGTGGCTCGGCGTGCTCGCCGTCCAGGCGGTGTGCGCGGCGTACGCCTTCCGGCTGGACCGCGAGCGCATGACCCACCTGATCTCGCTGCCCCTGCAGCAGATCCTCTACCGGCAGCTGATGTACGTCGTGCTGCTGCAGTCCTGGATCACCGCCCTGACCGGAGGCCGCCTTCGCTGGCAGAAGCTCCGGCGCACGGGCGTCCTTGGAACTCCGCCCTCGATTCCGCAGCAGCGGACGGGCAGCCCTGACCGGAGGCCCGTCGCATGACCTATCCCACGCAGCCGATGCCCCAGGTGCCGGCGCACACCGCCGATCCCTGGGCCGCCGCGGCTCCGGCGGCGGCCACGGGGCCTCTGGCCGCCCCGGCCGCCCCGGCCGCTCCGGCCGCTCCGGCCACCCCGGCTGCCTCCAAGAAGCCGGGCCGTGACCGCTACTTCGACGTCCTGCGCTCGCTGGCCCTGGTCCGCGTCGTCGTCTACCACCTGTTCGGCTGGGCCTGGCTGACGATCCTGTTCCCCTCCATGGGCGTGATGTTCGCCCTGGCGGGCGCGCTGATGGCGCGCTCGCTGAAGCGCCCGGCATGGGGAGTGATCAGAGGCCGAATACGCCGGCTGCTCCCGCCCATGTGGGCGTTCAGCGCGGTCGCGCTCTTCCTCCTCTTCTACGGCGGCTGGAACGTCACCAAGGACCCGGACCACGGGGACACGTGGGGCCTGGTCAGCCTGGTCAACTACGTGTTCCCGATCGGCGCCCCGCCCTTCCCCTGGCACATCGGGGACAAGGCGGGCCTCCTGGAGGACACCTGGCCGGCCCAGGCGGCGGGCCCGCTCTGGTACCTCCGCGCGTACCTCTGGTTCGTCATCGCCTCGCCGCTCCTGCTGTGGGCGTTCCGCAGGGTCCCGTGGGCGACGCTCTTCGCCCCGCTCGCCCTGACGGCGGTGCTCGCCACGGAGATCGTCAAGATCCCCGGCGAGACGGGCAACGCGGTCTCGGACTTCGGGGTGTACGGCAGCTGCTGGGTCCTCGGCATGGCGCACCAGGAGGGCGTGCTGGCCCGCGTCCCGCGCTACGTGGCGGTGTCGGTCTCGGCCCTGATCATGGCCTTCGGCCTGTGGTGGGCCTCGGGCCATCTGGGTCCGGACGGCTGGGACCTGAACGACATCCCGCTGGCCCAGGCGGCCTGGTCGTTCGGCTTCGTCGTCATCCTCTTCCAGTACTCGCCGTCCTGGCAGGAGCTGCCGGGCCGCCTGAAGAGCTGGGACAAGCTCATCACCCTCTCCAACAACCGAGCGGTGACGATCTATCTCTGGCACAACCTCCTGATCATGGCTACGGTGCCGATCATCGACATGGCGTACGACCTGCCGTTCATGCAGGACGAGCGCTGGAGCTCGGCGCTCGACTCGACGTACATGCTGTGGATGACCGTCCTGGTCTGGCCGTTGATCGGCCTGATGGTGATGGCCGTGGGCTGGATCGAGGACCTCGCGGCGAAGCGGAGCCCGAGGCTGTGGCCGAACGGGGCGAAGTCCCGGCGCTCTGCCGCGCCTTCGCGGGGCGGGGCGCACCGGGGCTGAGTTCTGCGGGCGGCGCCGAGCGGGAGTTCCAGCGGGGCTGAGGTGAGGGCCGCTGGAGCGGACCTGAGGTGAGGACCGCTGGAGCGGGGCGGTCAGTACCCGGCGGTGAAGCGGGCGCGGTGGTGCTTGGGGCGTTCGGCCTCGTCCAGGACCGCCACGGCGGTGACGGCGGCGTGTTCGGGCTCGCGGCCGGGGGCGGGTCTGGTGGCGTTCTTCGGGGGGATGTTGTGCTCGGGGCTACGAGATGCGGGTCCTGCGGCGGCGGCCCTGCCCGACCAGGACGCTCGCCACGACCAGTACGAGCCCGGCGACCTGCCAGAGGGTGAGCGTCTGCCCGAGCAGGAGCAGCCCGGCGAGGGTGGCGACGACGGGGTTCGTGAGCCCCAGGAACGAGACGGACGACGCGGGGAGCCGCTCGATGCCGCGGAACCAGAGGGCGTACGCGACGGCGGTGCCGATGATGCCGAGGTAGGCGTAGCCGGCGAGGTTGGCCCCGGTGAAGTGGCCGGGGAGCCCCTCGAAGGAGAGGGCGATCGGCGCCAGCACCAGCCCACCGGCGGTGAGTTGCCATCCGGTGAGAGCGAGCAACGAGACACCCTCCGGCCGTCCCCAGCGCTTGCTGAGTACGACGGCGAGCGCCATCAGCGTGGTGGCGACCAGCATGGCCACGATTCCCGCGAGGTCGACGGAGGCGCTGCCGCGCAGGACGAGCAGCCCGACGCCGCCGACCCCCACGAGCCCGGCGATCAGCGTGCGCCGCGTGGGCCGCACCTTCAGCACACCGATCCCGAAGCCCGCGACGAGCAGCGGCATGACGGCGCCGACCGTCGAGGCGACGCCGCCGGGAAGGTGGTAGGCGCCGAAGAACAGCAGCGGGAAGAAGGCCCCGAAGTTGAGCAGCCCGAGAACCCCCGCCTTCCACCACCAGTCGCCGCTCGGCAGCCGCCGGGTGAGGGCGAGCAGGATGAGCCCGGCGGGCAGCGCGCGCAGGGCCGCGGCGAGCAACGGGCGGTCCGGGGGCAGCAGTTCGGTGGTCGTGACGTAGGTGGTGCCCCACGTTGCGGGGCCGATGGCGGCGAGGCCCGCGGCGGCGAGGGCGGAGGTGCGGCGGCCGGGGGCGGGCCGGCCGCCGCCGGTGGTCTGGTTGGCGGCGGTGCTGGTGCCGGTGCCGGCGCGCGGGCTGCTGATGGACATGAGGCTCCCCCTAGGTTTCGCTGAACGCTGTTATTCTCAACGTTGAGATAACCATGGGCCTCAGGTCTACGAACGTCAAGTATCTGAGCGTTGAGATAACTGATCCCCGGGCGGACCCACCCCGAGGCAGGAGAGGACGGACGAGCCGATGCCCGACCCGAAGACGGACCCGAAGGCCGACGCGACCGCGGACGCCGTCGCTGACACCGACGCCATCGACGAGCTGCGCGCCCAGTGGCACCGTGAGCGCCCGGACATGGACGCGGCGGGCCTGGATGCGATGGCCCTGGTGGGCCGCATCAAGCGGGCGGACCACCTGCTGAGCAAGGGAATGAAGCCGATCTTCGCCGAACACGGCCTGGAGTTCGCGGAGTTCGACGTACTGGCCACGCTGCGCCGGGTGGGCGCCCCGCACGAACTGACGGCGGGCGGCCTCCTCAAGACGGCCATGGTGACGTCGGGCGCGATCACCAACCGTCTCGACAAACTGGAACGCAAGGGCCTGATCGAACGCCACCCCGACCCGTCCGACCGCCGAGCGATCCGGGTCCGCCTGACGGAGGCGGGCCGCGAGCTGGTCGACCGCGCGGTGGTGGACCACGTGACGAACGAGGAACGCATGCTGGCCCCCCTGTCGGCAGCTGACCGCCGGGCGCTGGACGGGGCGTTGCGGAGGTTGTTGGTTTCGCTGGGGGATACGCGCTTGGGGTGAGTGCGGGTCACATCGGCGTCACCGCTACCCCGCTGTCGGCGAGTGCGGCAGCGATGTCCTTGGCATGAGGGGATCTGAGCTCGATGCCTGGCCCTGAATGCAAGAGCAGGTCGACGCTGGGATGCAGCCAGGCGGCGGCCGACGGCAGGTAAACAACTCCAGCGAGGTCGGTCAGAGGGATGTCGAGGGCGCCCCCGTCGGTTCCGCGGAGGCTCAGGGTCTCGGTTCGGATGGCCAGGGCGCCGATACGCGGCGGGCCGTCGTCCCACGCGTACGACGAGTGGGCTTCCCTCTGCTCGGGCAGCTCATTGAGGCCATAGCGGACTGGACGCACAACTACTCCGGCGTTGAACGACGGGCGCAGTGCGTTCGCGGCTTCGGCGAGCACGATGCGCTCGCGACGTCGCTTGAGCAGGAGCAGTGGTGCACTCAGCGCAAGGCAGGCTAGTGCGAGCAGGCCAAGAACAGCCAGTACGGCGACGTTCTTCGGGCGCGCCACGAGAAGGATGATGCCGACGATGACCGTCGGACTGAGGCAGGCGATGTAGAGAAGTCCCGGGTGAACCCCAGGCTGCTGGATCGGCGCCGCCTCCGTCAGCCGGTCTCGGTGCACCTGGCGCATGCGCGCCCGCCCTCGTGCTGCCTGTTCCCGTCCGGCCCAGGTGTGCCGAACGGCGTACTTCTTGATCGGGGCCCAGGTGAACAGCCCGGCGACGACGACGCCGGGGAGAGCCGCAGCGGCCTGCGGGTCGGTTGAGGACGCGATCAAGGTCGCCGCGAGAGCGACCAGCAGGAGGAAAATCAGGCCCGCGCCCATGAATCGCGCGTGGGGGGTCTGTGTGCCGTAAGCAGTGGGGAACTGCGCATCGTGGCCGCGGTCCACCTTCGCCCACTCGCGAAGCAAGTACCAGCGGCGCCTCCCTCGGGTACGCAAGGCGCGCAGTACCAGCAGAGCAGGCACGGCGATGACCCCGAGGAGGATGGCGAACAGCACCGCATACACCGCCACGTCGGCAGCGTCACTCGTGTCGGACGTGAGGGTGTCGGTCATTACTGCCGGCACAACCGTCACGATGAAGGAGACTGCTACCGCACACGCGAAGTACGCGGCTGCTCGAAGCCTTGAAAGATCCTCTCGGACAAGTGTGCCGAGTGCCTGCGCCTGCGCTCGCAGGAGTTCGGGGCGACTGGGCCACGACTCTGGTGGGCCGGGCGGATCGGGCACGGGTTCAGCCCGCAGAGGCGACCGTCTCGTCACGGGGTGGTCGCTGGCGGTATTGGTCATTAGGTTCCTCTGTCGCCCTGTTGTTCAGATCAACTGCTGTCCGGAGTCACAAAGACTGAGTGTCCGGCTATCACGGCCACCAGGCCAGCTAGTTCCCGGACCTGATCGGGATCGAGGCACGTTCCCATGACCAGGAGCCCCTTGCCCCCCTCAGGAGGGCAGCTCAGCACGCCAGCCAGGCCTGTCCGCAGATCGGGCGGCACATCGGCTATCCAGCCGGCAGGAACCTCCACTGGGGGCTGCGCCATGAATCCGATGCCGACGCCCATGTCGGTGGTGAATCGCTCGGCGTAGGCCATGCCCTGCACGAGTGCCTCGTCGAGGACGCGGGACAAGAGTGCACCGAGGTCGAGTTCGGGCGGCGCTGGTGGCACGGCGACGATACCTGCGAAAATCTGCCAGACCACCGGCGCGCCCGTACTCGGCAACGGAGCGGTGACGACCCCGTGCATCAGCACACCATTGGCGAAGAGGTGGTCGTAACGCAGCATCAGGACGTCGGTGAACTCCTCCCGGCGGTCGGCCGGAGTGCTCGGATAGGTAACGCGAATGAGTTCGGCACAGTTCGCCCGAGTTGCCTCTCTGTCGCCCCCGCAACTCATGAGATCGAACCAGTCGGGCGGGATGCAGAGCTTGACGTAGCCGGGTTCGATGGCGCGTGCAGGCGTGGTGTAGCTGCTCATTCGGTCACCTTCGGCTGCTGAGTGGTCGGACCGAACTCCCATGTGGCGATCTTGCCCACCGTCTCAATGGCGTCGCCGCCGCCCTCAGCCGTCATCCCGTTTCCTGTCCAGGTCATGAAGAACGCCGCAGTGCGTGAGGACATTTCGTTCTGTCCCATGGCGTACCCTGCGCTTCCAGCGGCGCTTGATCCACCCATCGCAAGATGGAAGAACCCGAACGGAACTTCCTTGGCCGGGCCTACAAGTTGGCGCACCGTGCGCGTCGGCGCACCCGACAGTCTGGCGGCGGAAAGAACATTGTCCCCGACCTTGCTGCCCATTTTGGCGAGGCCGAATCCGGCGGCGTCCACGATGACGTCCTTGGTCAGTACCGCCTTGCCGAAGCTTCCGGTGGTACCGACCGCGGATAGATAGTGTGCTGCGAGTGCTGTGCCCGACAGGAATAGAGAAGCAGCCGCAAGGAACTGGAGACCTGGAATGAAGGCCAAGAGGCCTGTTAGTGCGCTGAGTAGGCCAGCGATGTCCCCGATCAGGTCCAGTAGGGGTGCGATCTTTCCCAGGTATTCGATGGCGTAGTCGTGCAACTTGGCAAGGAAGTCGCCGATGTCATCAAGCCAACCGCCGATTTTATCTCCCAAATCCTCCCAGAATCCAGGTTCATTGGGGGCGACATCAATAGCCTTCTTCAGACGGCTGGCTGCTGCTTCGCCTTCGCTCTCGTAATTGCGGTGAAGGGTGCGTGCTCGCCGGCGTACTTCTTCGACGGGATCGGTCTCATCGAGCGTGCCGTTGGGTGAACCTTGCTTCTGGGCCGAATCTGGCTCGTCCCTGGTTTTTTCCCTCTCGTTCTTCGCCTTGTCAGCGGCACGTTGGGCCTCGGCGGCCTCCCTTTCCAGGCTGCGTGCCACCTTCTGCTTGTCGCGCATGTAGTCGGCCCAGCTCCGGGCCACATCTTTGGCGCCGTCGAAGGAGTCGAAGGCGTCCTCGATCTTCGGTCGGAAATCGTCATCGAGTAGTTCTCGGAAGGCGACGGCGGCCTTACCTCGCCATTCGCCGTCATCGGCCGCCCGGAGGACTCGTTTGATTTCGCCGAGCGCGCCACACGTCTCACGGATCGCGGCGGCCACCCTGTCGACCGCGTCGTGGTCACCAGGGCACGGAACAAACCCGAGGACCGGGAAGGCCTCGACAGAGGGAGCGCTCACTTCTCTTTTGCCGCCTTCGATAGTTCGGCGGCCAGGTCGACGTCGAGTTTGTCGAACTGTTTCTCGATGGCGTCCAGCGTCTTCGCTGCCCCTTTGGCGAACTTCTTCATCTGGCTGATGCCGTATGCCCACTCGCCGCCGAACTCATCCATGCGGTGCTCGAGTTCTATGGCCCCCATGGCCTTAGCGTCGATATCAGCCATCGCGCGAATCGGCTTCCCTAGGAGATCTTCAATGTTTCGCAGGTTGCGACGTACCCGGTCCAGCATGTCGCTGTCGATATAGAGGTCGCTCACGTTCATCTCCCTGTCTCAGGGCTCGCCTGCTTCTCGGTGCAATTGCGCAGCTGGGCGGCGAGCCCACACCGCCCACCCTGGTCAGCGGTTGATGGACTGGATCTCCTGGACGTTCATGTCCTGGCGGTCTCGAAAGCCTCTCCTCCCTCACCAACGGCGAGCGCTCGACGGGGGAACATGACGGCTGTGGCGGTGAGCAGAGCCAACGCACAGCCGCCGGTGCGCCTGATGCGTGTCCACTGGTCGCACCCTCCCTTGTCCGTCTGGACGGTCGAGGTCTGCCACACGCCCTCAGCGTTCTTGTCCAGCCGTGTGCGGTACTGGACCTTCGGGTCGTCGCCTTCCGGCGTGCCTTCGGTCTTGCCCGCCTTGACGTTCCTGGTGTAGCCCTTGGCTTCGTCAACGCAATAGAAGAGGACGCCGAACCCCTCGTTGCTCACATGTACTTGTGGATCGAAGACGCGGACACTCCCCTTGAGAGTGAGATCCTCGTATTTCTTGACCCAGTCGGGGGCGGACTTGAGAGTTGCACCCGAGCTGTAGAACCTCAACGCGCTGTCCTGCGGATCACCCGCGATGATGGCGGCGTATCCGGCGCGCAGCCGGTCCTTCCCGTCATTCAAGATGGTCTGGAGCTTCGGATCGCTGTTCGTCCAGCCTGCGAAGTCAACTTGGAAGGACTTGGGCAGCTTGATCTTTGGTCGCTCAGTCCCACCCGGCTTCGCCGACGCGCTGGGGGATGCCGAAGCTTCATTGTCGCCAGCCGTCTTGATCTTGTCGGACGTGTCGCCGTCACCGCCGCCTGTAGAGCAGCCGGTCAGCAAAAGCGAGGTGCTTGCGGCGACCCCGACCGCAACGAGCAGGATGCGGCGGTTCACTTCTGACTCCAGTCGGGCGACGGCTTCGTGTGAGCAACTGACGATGCCCATGATGCAAATGCTTTCATGCGAACGGCCCTGTCCCAACCTGTGGGGCGTTGAGTTGACCGGCTCCGCATGCATTGCAGATCCGAAATTCGCACAAGGGTGCCCAACTCGGTTAGTCGTATCAAAATGGGAACTTGCGTGGGCGATGTTGTCGCGGCGAGTGAGTGGAACCCAGAATCGGAACGTAAGGACCTGATCGAACGCCACCCCGACCGCCGAGCGATCCGGGTCCGCCTGACGGAGGCGGGCCGCGAGCTGGTCGACCGCGCGGTGGTGGACCACGTGACGAACGAGGAACGCACGCTGGCTCCCCTGTCGGCTGCTGACCGCCCGGGCGCTGGACGGGGCATTGGGGTGAGCGTGCCGTACGGCTGGGTGACTTCGCTGAACCAAAGGGTCGAGAGGCCCCGGAAACCGCGCCTGATGGTGATCACCGAGCTGCGCTGAGCGATCGGTATCGGCCAACGGCGGTGCTGTACAGGTGCTATGCCCGCCTATGTCTCTGCGGGCCGCGGACCTCGACGTGACGCCGCCCTTGCCTCATGGATAGCTTGGTTCACTCCAGAGAACCCTCGCCTCATCAGGAGCTGACCGTGAACCGCCGACCCGCCCTGCTCGCAGCGGCCACCTTGACTGCTGCCGCAGTCCTTTCGCTTTCTGCTTGCGGAGGGGGCGATGGCGACGCCAAGGAGAACGACAAGATCGCGGGCGCGGGGTCGGGGGACAAGAAGAGAGAGTCGCCGTCGCCGTCAGCGTCTGACGACGGGATTGAGCGGCCGGAGATCAAGCTGCCTAAGGACGTGAAGCATGTCTTCGAGGGCGGCAAGACAGGCGACCCGAAGAAGGATGCGATCCTCGCGGACAACGAGCGGAGGATTACCTCGCTAGACGAGGCGATCACGGTCGATGCCGAGGAGCATCCTGCGCTGAAGTTCTATTCGTCGGGCAATGCGTTGCTGTCGGCGGCGGATCACGTTCAGGGCTTCTACAAGAGGGGCAAGACCTTCGTCGGGACCACCCGGTATTACGACCGCGAGGTCACGTTCCTCAAGGATGGCGCCGCCGTGGTGACGTACTGCGAGGACACCAGCAAGACGTATCCGAAGGATCGCAAGACCGGCAGGGTAGACAGGTCGATCCCGGAGTCCGACCAGGACTATGCCTTCTACAACACCCGACTGGAGAAGAACGAGGACGGCATCTGGCAGACCACAAGCGTGTTGACCACGACGGCAGCGAAGCGTTGCAAGCGGTGAACCAGCACAGGCTGAGCCGCCGGTTCGTTCCTCTCCTCGCGTTGGTCGCCGCCCTGGTTCCGAGCGTCGCTTATGCCTCTGGCGGTAAGGGGGCGGAGACAACTGCTCCACAGGCCAAGGGCGGGCATCAGGACCAGAACCTCACCGTCGAGACAAAGATCCAGACGACCGTCAACGGCGCCCAGGAAACCGCCAAAACCGGAACCCTCACCCCCGCCAACAGCAACTGGGACCCCCCAGCCTGCTGGTACGAGCCCGCTTATTCGCCGAAGGAGATCCAGGCCACCGTCAAGGCGTTCCGGCAGATGAAGACGTTCGGGATCGGCGACTTCGTGGGCAACGTGTTCGACTCGTACTTCAAGGAAGGCAACCCCTACAAGAACTACAACCTCGACAAACAGGGCGAGGGACAGTTCTGGGCGGCGGCCATCAACGAGAAGCGCAAGGACGAACCCGGGGCCAACTCCTGCAACAAGCTTCCCTTCTGGGTGCCCACGGGTGACACCCCCAAGGAGCCCCTCGCAGTCTCGCCGAAGATCCTCGCCGAGTACGCCTACGACGAACTGCCCGTACCCAGCACCGAGATCAAGATGGCGCCCGAGGGTACGACGAAGGTCAATCTCCCGACCTGGGCCTGGCTGGACAAGGCGAAGTTCAAGAAGGTCTCCGTCACCGCGAGCATTCCGGGCTCGGGGCTTTCCGCGACCACGACCGCTGAACCCATGTCGCTCTCGATCGACCCGGGGACGAAGGACGCCGAGACCTACCCCGCCTCCGGCGAATGTCCCATCGTGAACGGCAAGATCGGCGCCCCCCGCGCCAAAGGCACTCCCGGCGACACCCAACCCCCGTGCGGCGTGAAATACCTCCGCTCATCCGGCGACGGCTCGTACAACCTCCAGGCCACCCTCACCTGGAAGATCAGCTGGACCAGTACCACCGGCGAGGGCGGTGACCTGCCCCCGGGTGAGTTCGGCGCCGATCAGCAAGTGGCAGTGGAGGAGATCCAGTCCATCAACCGGTGACCTCGTTCGCCGCCCCTCACCAACCGCCCCACCCCCACGTGAGAGCGAAGTTCCCCGCCGGTCACCGCGGGCCACAGGGCTGAAACCCGGGGTCCATACCTTCGGGCCATCACTCGCTAGTCGTGGAGATGAGGGCTGTCATGTGGATCCAGCGGTGGGACCCCGAGGACGAGAGGTTCTGGACGGAGGAGGGGGGCGAGCGCGTCGCGCGGCGGAATCTGGGGTTCTCGATCCTTTCGGAGCACATCGGGTTCTCCATCTGGACCCTCTGGTCCGTGATGGTCCTGTTCATGGGGCCCGAGTACGGGATCGACCCCGCCGGGAAGTTCTTCCTGGTGTCCATGGCGACCCTCGTGGGGGCCGTCGCCCGCGTGCCGTACACCTTCGCCGTCGCCCGCTTCGGAGGGCGTAACTGGACGATCATCGCGGCCGGTGCGCTGCTCCTGCCCACCACCGCGGCCTTCGTCGTCATGGAGCCGGGGACCTCCTACACCACCTTCATGGTGTGCGCCCTCCTCACCGGCGTCGGCGGGGGCAACTTCGCGTCCAGCATGACCAACATCAACTCCTTCTTCCCGCTGCGGAAGAAAGGGTGGGCGCTCGGTCTGAACGCCGGGGGCGGCAACATCGGCGTCCCCGTCGTGCAGCTCGCCGGGCTCGCCGTCATCGGGGCCGGGGGCGGGCCCCGCGTGCTGCTCGGGATCTATGTCCCTCTTATCTTCGTCTCCGCCGTCTGCGCCGCCCTCTTCATGGACAACCTCGCCACGGTGAAGAACGACACCGGCGCGGCGAAGGAGTCCGTCCGCGACGCCCATACGTGGATCATGGCGTTTCTGTACGTGGGGACCTTCGGCTCCTTCATCGGTTACAGCTTCGCGTTCGGGCTCGTGCTGCAGACCCAGTTCGGACGTACGCCGTTGCAGGCCGCGGCCGTCACGTTCATCGGGCCGCTCCTCGGCTCGCTGATCCGGCCCGTGGGCGGACGGCTCGCCGACCGGTTCGGAGGGGCCCGCATCACCCTGTGGAACTTCGTCGGGATGGGTGCGGCCACCGGCGTCGTCGTCATCGCCTCCATGCGGGAGTCGCTCGCCCTCTTCGTCGCCGCCTTTGTCGTTCTCTTCGTGCTGAGCGGGTTGGGAAACGGGTCGACCTACAAGATGATCCCCGGCATCTTCCAGGCCAAGGCTCTCCAGAAGGGGCTCCACGGGGAGGCCGCGGCGGCCTACGGTCGGCGCCTCTCCGGGGCCTCCATGGGGCTCATCGGCGCCGTCGGCGCGCTCGGCGGGCTCGGGATCAATCTCGCCTTCCGGCAGTCCTTCCAGACCGTGGGGTCGGGGACGGGTGCCTTCGTCGCCTTCCTCGTCTTCTACGCCGCCTGCTTCTGCGTCACGTGGGCCGTATACCTCCGCCGCCCGATGGTCGTCCCGGCCGTCCCGGCCACCCCGGGCTCCGGGCAGGCCCCGGGCTCCGGGCAGACCCCGGGCTCCGGGCCGACCCCGGGCTCCGGGCCGACCCCGGACGCCGAGGAGAAGCCCCAGCTCACGTACGCGCAGGTCTGACTCAGGGGTGGTCGTAGCCTGGTGTAACACGTACGACATCGTGGTGAACCGGGGTTGTCACGGGCCGTTGGCAGGCTCGTTCAACCCCGGATCATCCATCACGCGGTACTAGCGGGACGAAAGCAGCTGCCATGCACGGGACCACTCCGACCGGTCGACAGGCCGGTCGTCAGAACGCCCCCCTCGCCGGATTCACCGTCGGCGTCACCGCCGCGCGCCGCGCCGACGAGCTCGGTGCGCTGCTCCAGCGGCGTGGCGCCACCGTCCTGCACGCACCCGCACTGCGCATCGTTCCGCTCGCCGACGACAGCGAACTCCTGGCGGCCACAAAGGAGTTGATCGACCACGCGCCCGACGTGGTGATCGCCACCACCGCGATCGGATTCCGCGGATGGGTCGAGGCCGCCGACGGGTGGGGGTTCGGGGAGGCGCTCCTGAAGTGTCTGCGGGATGTCGAGCTGCTCGCCCGCGGGCCCAAGGTCAAGGGCGCCATCCGCGCCGCCGGACTCACCGAGAAGTGGTCGCCCTCCTCCGAGTCCATGGCGGAGGTGCTGGAGAAGCTGCTCGACGACGGCGTCGACGGCAAGCGCATCGCGCTCCAGCTGCACGGCGAACCGCTGCCCGGCTTCATCGAGTCGCTGCGCGCCGGGGGAGCGGAGGTCGTCGGCGTGCCCGTCTACCGGTGGATGCCGCCCGAGGACCTCGCGCCCGTCGACCGGCTCCTCGACGCCACCGTCGCCCGCGGCGTCGACGCGCTGACCTTCACCAGCGCCCCCGCCGCCGCGTCCTTCCTGGCCCGCGCCGAGGACCGCGGCATGGGCCCCGAGCTCTTCGCCGCCCTCCAGCACGATGTCCTGTCCGCCTGCGTGGGCCCGGTCACCGCGCTGCCGCTGCAGGCCCGCGGCGTCGACACGGTGCAGCCCGAACGCTTCCGGCTCGGCCCCCTCGTACAGGTCCTGTGCCAGGAACTGCCTTCCCGCGCCCGTACGTTGCCCATCGCGGGGCACCGCGTCGAGATCCGCGGCCACGCCGTCCTGGTCGACGACGAGCTGCGGCCCGTGCCCCCCGCCGGCATGTCGCTGCTGCGGACCCTCGCGCGCCGCCCGGGGTGGGTGGTCTCCCGCGCCGAACTCCTGCGCGCGCTGCCCGGCGCCGGGAGCGACGAGCACGCCGTGGAGAGCGCGATGGCCAGGCTGCGTACGGCACTTGGCGCGCCGAAGCTCGTCCAGACGGTGGTCAAGCGTGGCTACCGGCTCGCGTTGGATCCGGCCGCGGAGTCGAAGTACTCGGACTGACGAGCCCCGGCACGTGACCTGGTGTCCCGTCCCCGCAGCACGAGCGCCCGAGCGAGCAGGCCGAGCGCGACGGTGGACAGCAGGGTCCGCACGGCGTTCCAGGCCAGCCACGGGTCCTCGAACGTGTCGCGCACCGCGGCCGGATCGCTGATCTTCGCCGGGTCGCCCGCGTCCGCGAGTTCCTCGTTCAGCGGCACGTTCACGACCGATGTGATCGCGAAGGCCACGAGATAGACGACGAGCGCCGCGAGAACCCACCGGTAGGGGCCCGTGCCGCGCAGCTGCCAGGTGGCGACCGCCGTGAAGAGCAGGGCCCCGAGGAAGCTCGCGAAGAAGACCGGATTGTTGAACGCGTCGTTCGTGTTCTGCATGACCTCGATGAAGACGCGGTCGTCGCTGCGTCCGAGGCCCGGCATGACACCGCAGGAGAAGATGTAGAAGGTTCCGGCGATCAGGCCCATGGCGACGACGGCCGCCCCCAGCATCACATCGGCGGTGCGGTGCACCCGCCTGTTCGTCTCACGGTTCGCTTTCATGTAACCGAGTCAACCGGCCGGAAGGCCGCCGGACCATGGTCTCGAAGCGCGCCTCCATAAGCGGGCGTCTCAGCCACGACCGGTGGCAGGGGTTCCGCGCCCGCCCGCGGCGAGGCACTGTAGGGGGAGCACTCACCGGTAACCCCACAAGGCGGTGACAGGGGCATGGCACTGGGCATGGACCCGGCCACGTACGAGCTGCGATTCGATTCCGGGCGGAGCTGTCTGGACCTCGTGGCGACGAACCATCCCGTGGAGCGGCTCGACTCCGTGGACCGGCTGCGAGCCTGGCTCGCGGGCGCCGGGCTCATCCCCGATCGCACGGCCCTGCGGGGGGCCGGCCCGGTCTGGCTCGTGGCCTTCCGTGAACTGCGCGGGCACATCGGCCAATTGGTGCTCGCCGAGATCGAAGGGCGGCCGGACGACGCGCAGTTGGCCAAGGTCAACGCCCTCGCCGCGGCCGCGCCACCGGCCCCGCGCGCCGTCCGGCGGCCCGACGGCAGCCTCGTCCGCGCCCTGGACGGTGACCCCGGCCGCGCGGCCCTGCTCGCCGCCGTCGCGCGGGACACCGTCGACCTGCTCACCGACCCCGCCGCGCGCGCCCTGCTGCGCCAGTGCGAGGGCGACAACTGCCCTCTCGTGTACCTCGACGCGTCCCGCGGGCGGCGCCGCCGCTGGTGCTCGAGCGAGGTGTGCGGCAACCGTGAGCGCGTGGCGAGGCACCGGCGGCGGGCCGCGCTCGCGCGTGCCTGATCGAATTTCTTCCGGGGGCGGCTGAACGCAACCGCCCCCGCCTACGTACATCCCCGGTGAGCCAGCCAAGACGAAGAGCGGACACCGGAGGCAGACGTGCGCAAGGATTCCGCCGTGGCCGATGAGCGCCCGCAGGAACGTCCTCGCCGACATCGCCTGGTCCCTGAACGCCACGGACCCGACGAGGAGTTGATGCGCGCCCTGTACCGCGAGCACGCGGGTCCTCTGCTGGCGTACGTGCTCCGCCTGGTGGCGGGAGACCGGCAGCGCGCCGAAGACGTCGTACAGGAAACGCTCATCCGTGCCTGGAAGAACGCCGGTCAGCTCAATCGTGCGACCGGTTCGGTACGCCCCTGGCTGGTGACGGTCGCCCGGCGCATCGTCATCGACGGCCACCGCAGCCGGCAGGCCCGGCCGCAGGAGGTCGATCCGTCGCCGCTGGAGGTCATCCCCGCGGAGGACGAGATCGACAAGGCGCTGTGGCTGATGACTCTCTCGGACGCGCTCGACGACCTGACTCCCGCGCACCGTGAGGTACTTGTCGAGACCTATTTCAAGGGGCGTACGGTCAATGAGGCGGCCCAGACACTGGGTATACCGAGCGGGACGGTGCGCTCGCGGGTCTTCTACGCGCTGCGCTCGATGAAGCTGGCGCTCGAGGAGCGGGGGGTGACGGCATGAACGAGTCCGACTACACCAGTCATGGCGCGCAGGGGGACATGCACGAGACCGTCGGCGCCTACGCCCTCGGCATCCTGGACGACGCGGAGGCCACGGCCTTCGAAGTCCATCTGGCGGGCTGCGAGTTCTGCGCGCACCAGCTGGAGGAGTTCTCCGGCATGGAGCCGATGCTGGCCGCGCTCGCGGACTTCCCGGGGACCCGCGGCGTACCGGCGATCGGCGAACAGCTGGCCGCGAGGCCGAGCCCGCGCCTCGCTGACCGGCTGGTGGACGAGGTCTCCGTGAAGCGTGCGCAAAAGCGCAGGCGCGGCATGTTCCTGGTCGCCGCGGCGGCGGCCCTGATCGTGGGCGGCCCGCTCACGGTCCTCGCGGTGAACGACGGCGGCGGTTCGAAGGCCGTGGCGGGCGAACCGCATCCCACGAGCCCCGCCGAGGACGCCTTCTTCAACCACATGGACGACAAGATCAAGGCCACGGACCCCACGACCAAGGTCAGCGCCACGGTCGGTACGGAGAAGAAGGCCTGGGGCACGCACACCGTTCTCGAGCTGAAGAACGTCAAGGGCCCGCTCAAGTGCTCCCTGGTCGCGGTCGGCAAGGACGGCGAGAAGGAGACGGTGACCACCTGGTCCGTCCCGAAGTGGGGGTACGGCATCGAGGACAGCCCGAACAAATGGGCACGCAGCCCCCTGTACGTCCACGGGGGCGCCGCGATGGACCGTAACGACATCGACCACTTCGAGGTGACCACCTTCGACGGCGACCGTCTGGTGGAGGTGGACGCCTAGCGGAAGTGCACACAGGGGCCCCCTTTCGCGTACGGTAGACGGCTGCTCGATTGGGCAGCTGCACGTCCGGAAAGGGGCCTCGGTGGCCGACGTACGCGACCGTGAGATCAGCGTCGAACAAGAACATCTCGACCAGGTCTACCGGCGTCTCGAGGAGAAGATCCACGAGGCCGAGTTCCTCATGACCGACGCGGCCAAGCGCTCCCAGGTCGGCACGCCGGGCGCGCTGGCCGAGCGTGACGCCCAGGTGTTCCGCGCGGGAGTGCATCTCAACCGCCTCAACAACGAGTTCGAGGACTTCCTCTTCGGGCGCATCGACCTGCTGCTCGGCAAGGACGGCAAGAAGGGCCCGGACGGCGCGTACACGTCGGTCGAGCCCGCCGAGGACGCCGTCAGCGAGAACAACACCGCCGAGATCGCCGAGACCCTGCACATCGGCCGCATCGGCGTCCTGGACGCCGACTACTCCCCGCTGGTGATCGACTGGCGCGCCCCGGCCGCCGCGCCGTTCTACCGCTCGACGCCGGTCGACCCGGGACGTGTCGTACGCCGCCGGGTCATCCGCTCCAAGGGCCGCAAGGTCCTCGGCGTCGAGGACGACCTGATGCGCCCGGAGCTCAAGGCCACCCTGGGCGGTCAGTCGTTGCCGGTCATCGGTGACGGCGCCCTGATGGCGGCGCTCGGTCAGGCCCGCAGCCACACGATGCGGGACATCGTGGCGTCGATCCAGGCCGAGCAGGACATGGTGATCCGGGCGCCCGCCGCCTCGGTGACGTACGTCGAGGGCGGCCCCGGCACCGGCAAGACCGCCGTGGCCCTGCACCGCGCGGCGTACCTCCTCTACCAGGACCGACGCCGGTACGCGGGCGGCATCCTCATCGTCTCCCCGACCCCGCTCCTGGTGGCCTATACGGAGGGCGTGCTGCCCTCGCTGGGCGAGGAGGGGCAGGTCGCCATCCGCGCGGTGGGCGAGCTGGCCGACGAGGCCGCACCCGAGGGGGCGACCGTCTACGACTCTCCGGCCGTGGCCCGGGTCAAGGGCTCGTCGCGGATGCTGAACGTCCTGCGGAAGGCCGCACGGGGCGCTCTGGAGGGCGGTACGGGCACGACGGCGAAGCCCGCCTCCCAGGACGGCCAGCTCGCCTTCGGGGACGACGACGAGGACGACGCGCCCCAGGCTCCCGCCGAGACCCCCACGCGCCTCCGTGTGGTGGCCTTCGGCCGCCGCCTGGAGCTGGAGGCCGACGCGCTGGGCCGCATCCGGCGCAACGCGCTCAGCGGCACGGCCCCCGTCAACCTGCTGCGCCCGCGCGCCCGCAAGCTCCTCCTGGACGCCCTGTGGTCCCAGTCCGGCTCCGCGGGCCGGCACAGCGACCCGGAGTTGGCCGCCGAGCTGCGCTCGTCCTTCGACGAGGACATCACGTCCGAGGACGACTTCATCCGCTTCCTCGACGCCTGGTGGCCCGAGCTCACACCGCGCGCCGTGCTCGCCGCGATGGGCGACGAGCGGCGCCTGGGCCGCTGGGCGCGCCGCGTCCTGAACCCCGGCGAGGTCCGCAAGGTCGCTCGCTCCCTCAAGCGCGACGCCCTGTCCGTGCACGACGTGGCGCTCCTCGACGAGCTCCAGTCGATCCTCGGCACGCCGCACCGGCCCCGCAAGAAGAAGGATCTCGACCCCCTCGACCTGCTCACCGGGCTCGAGGAACTGATGCCGCAGCGCGAGGAGTCCCAGCGCGAACGCGCCGAGCGGCTCGCCGCGGAGCGCACCGAGTACGCGCACGTCATCGTCGACGAGGCGCAGGACCTGACCCCCATGCAGTGGCGCATGGTCGGCCGCAGGGGCCGGCACGCCACGTGGACGATCGTCGGCGACCCCGCCCAGTCCTCGTGGTCCGACCCGGACGAGGCGGCGGCCGCCCGCGACGAGGCCCTGGGCAGCCGCCCGCGCCGCCGCTTCACCCTGACCGTCAACTACCGCAACCCCGCGGAGATCGCCGATCTCGCCGCCAAGGTGCTCGCGCTCGCGATGCCGGGCTCCGAGTCCCCGTCAGCCGTACGGTCAACCGGCGTGAAGCCTCGCTTCGCCGTCGTACGGGACAAGGACCTCGGCGCCTCGGTGCGCGAGGAGGCGGCCCGGCTGCTCGACCAGGTGGACGGCACCGTCGGCGTCGTCGTGGCGATGAACCGCCGCGAGCAGGCGGCGCGCTGGCTCGCCGGGCTCGGCGACCGGGTCGTCGCCCTGGGCAGCCTGGAGGCCAAGGGCCTGGAGTACGACGCGACGGTGGTCGTCTCGCCCGCGGAGATCGCGGACGAGTCCCCGGCGGGCCTGCGGGTCCTGTACGTGGCGCTGACCCGGGCCACGCAGCAGCTGACGGTCCTGTCGGGTGAGCGCGACGAGCCGGACGCGGCAGGCGTGCCGGACCTGCTCCGCGAGTGAGGTCCCGGCCTGCTCTTCGAGTGTGGTCCCGGCCTGCTCCGCGTATGACTTCGGAGACTTCTCGGGACGGGAATTGCCTTACGGGGATCGTTTGTTACCGTTGATGTGGCACCGGCCCGATCCAAGCCCCCGGGCCCAACCATCGTCGCTACGAGCGACCACTTGCCGCGAGGCGAGCATGGCGGGTCGGTGTCACTGAGCGTCAGGAAGAGGCCCCCGTCACCACGTGACGGGGGCCTCTTCCGGCTTTCAACCACCGGTTTCCGTTTGCCCCTACCGACCGCCTCCAACTTCTCGTATGGTGGAAACCGGTTTCCGAAAAGCTGGTGAACGAAAAGTTCGCAATCCGAGGCGGCTACCACGTACTCAGTGGTAGGTGCGACCATCGGACGGCAAGAGCAACACGGTGAAAGCAGAGGAAGTCGGCCATGGCAACGGCGCCCAGCGTCTCCTACTCGAACACGGTCCGGTTGGAGGTGCCGGCGAGCGGCACCGCGGTCTCCCAGATCACCACGGCCGTCGAGTCCCACGGAGGCTCGGTGACCGGCCTCGACGTCACGGCGTCCGGCCATGAGGCACTCCGGATCGACGTCACGATCGCGGCGACCTCCACGACGCACGGCGACGAGATCGTCGCGCAGCTGCGCACCATCGAGGGCGTCACCGTCGGCAAGGTCTCCGACCGTACGTTCCTGATGCACCTCGGCGGCAAGATCGAGATGGCGTCCAAGCACCCCATCCGGAACCGCGACGACCTCTCCATGATCTACACCCCGGGCGTGGCCCGCGTGTGCATGGCGATCGCCGAGAACCCCGAGGACGCGCGCCGCCTCACCATCAAGCGCAACTCCGTTGCGGTCGTAACGGACGGGTCGGCCGTCCTCGGGCTCGGCAACATCGGCCCGAAGGCCGCGCTGCCCGTCATGGAGGGCAAGGCGGCCCTCTTCAAGCGCTTCGCCGGCATCGACGCCTGGCCGCTGTGCCTGGACACCCAGGACACGGACGCGATCGTCGAGATCGTGAAGGCGATCGCCCCCGGCTTCGCGGGCATCAACCTCGAGGACATCTCGGCGCCGCGCTGCTTCGAGATCGAGGCCAGGCTCCGCGAGGCCCTGGACATCCCCGTCTTCCACGACGACCAGCACGGCACCGCGATCGTCGTGCTCGCCGCGCTGACCAACGCACTTCGCGTGGTGGGCAAGGGAATCGGCGACGTACGCGTCGTCATGTCCGGTGCGGGCGCGGCCGGTACGGCCATCCTCAAGCTGCTCATCGCCGCGGGCGTCAAGCACGCCGTCGTGGCCGACATCCACGGTGTCGTGCACGCGGACCGCGAGGACCTCGTGGACGCCGCGCCGGACTCGCCGCTGCGCTGGATCGCCGACAACACCAACCCCGAGGGTGCACGCGGCACCCTCAAGGAAGCGGTCGTCGGCGCCGACGTCTTCATCGGCGTCTCGGCTCCGAACGTCCTGGGCGCCGAGGACGTCGCGGCCATGGCCGACGGCGCCATCGTGTTCGCGCTCGCGAACCCCGACCCCGAGGTCGAGCCCACGGTCGCCCGCCAGACGGCGGCGGTCGTGGCCACCGGCCGCTCGGACTTCCCGAACCAGATCAACAACGTCCTGGTCTTCCCCGGCGTCTTCCGCGGTCTGCTCGACGCCCAGTCGCGCACCGTCAACACGGAGATGATGCTGGCGGCGGCGGGCGCCCTCGCGGACGTCGTCGCCGAGGACGAGCTCAACCCGAACTACATCATCCCCAGCGTCTTCAACGACAAGGTCGCGGGCGCGGTCGCCGATGCGGTGCGCAGCGCGGCGAAGGCCGCCGGGGTGGCTGTGACAGGCGCCACGGCCCAGTAGTACGGCGCGTCGCGGAACGCAGGGCCCTCAAAGGCCCTCTAGGGTGGCGTGGAAGCGCGCCCCCGACTGCCACCTTGCCAGGGGCGGTGAAGCTTTTCGTGTGACCCGAAGGGGCCCGGATTGGCTTTCCCGCCGCAGGTGGGGGCAGGATGCCTTTCTGGGCGCGAGGGTCCGGATGACGGACCCGGGTCCGGGGCCTGACCGAGGACCCTGGCAGCATCGGCTTCGCTGTGCCCATCATGCGGCCCCGCCGCGTGGCACGCCTCAACGGCAAGAAGAACACGGGAGTACAAACATGAACCGCAGTGAGCTGGTGGCCGCGCTGGCCGACCGCGCCGAGGTGACCCGCAAGGACGCCGACGCCGTGCTGGCGGCGTTCGCCGAGACCGTCGGCGAGATCGTTGCCAAGGGCGACGAGAAGGTCACCATCCCCGGCTTCCTGACCTTCGAGCGCACCCACCGTGCCGCTCGCACCGCCCGGAACCCGCAGACCGGCGAGCCGATCAACATCCCGGCCGGCTACAGCGTCAAGGTTTCGGCGGGCTCCAAGCTCAAGGAAGCCGCCAAGGGCAAGTAGCCTGAAGCAGCAATCAGAAGGGGCGGTCACCCACCGGGTGACCGCCCCTTCTCCATGTCCGTACGGCTGGTGAAGCGTCAGCCGAGGGTGGCCCTGCCCGGCAGCTCCACCTTCGCGCCGAGCTCCACGAGCTTGTCCATGAAGTTCTCGTAGCCGCGGTTGATCAGGTCGATGCCGTGGACGCGGGACGTGCCCTGGGCCGCCAGAGCGGCGATCAGGTACGAGAAGCCGCCGCGCAGGTCGGGGATGACCAGATCGGCGCCCTGGAGCTTCGTGGGGCCGCTCACGACCGCCGAGTGGAGGAAGTTGCGCTGTCCGAAGCGGCAGTCGGAGCCGCCGAGGCACTCGCGGTAGAGCTGGATGTGTGCGCCCATCTGGTTGAGCGCGGAGGTGAAGCCGAGGCGCGACTCGTAGACCGTCTCGTGCACGATCGACAGGCCCGCGGCCTGCGTCAGGGCGACGACCAGGGGCTGCTGCCAGTCCGTCTGGAAGCCGGGGTGCACGTCCGTCTCCAGGGCGATCGCGTTGAGCGAGCCGCCCGGGTGCCAGAAGCGGATGCCCTCGTCGTCGATCTCGAAGGCACCGCCCACCTTCCGGTAGGTGTTCAGGAACGTCATCATCGACCGCTGCTGGGCGCCGCGGACGTAGATGTTGCCTTCGGTCGCCAGGGCCGCGGAAGCCCAGGAGGCGGCCTCCAGGCGGTCCGAGAGGGCGTGGTGGTTGTAGCCGCCCAGGCTGTCCACACCGGTGACCCTTATGGTCCGGTCGGTGTCCATCGCGATGATCGCGCCCATCTTCTGCAGTACGCAGATGAGGTCTTCGATCTCGGGCTCGACCGCGGCGTTCGAGAGCTCCGTGACGCCCTCCGCGAGCACCGCGGTCAGCAGGACCTGCTCGGTGGCGCCCACGGACGGGTACGGCAGCTGGATCTTCGTGCCTCGGAGCCGCTGCGGGGCCTCCAGGTACTGGCCGCCCTCGCGCTTCTCGATGGTCGCGCCGAACTGGCGGAGCACCTCGAAGTGGAAGTCGATCGGCCGGCCGCCGATGTCGCAGCCTCCGAGGCCGGGGATGAAGGCGTGCCCGAGGCGGTGCAGGAGCGGCCCGCAGAAGAGAATCGGGATCCGCGACGACCCGGCGTGGGCGTCGATGTCCGCGACGTTGGCGCTCTCCACGTGCGAGGGGTCCATGACCAGCTCGCCCGGCTCCTCACCGGGGCGTACCGTCACGCCATGCAGCTGCAGGAGTCCGCGTACGACGCGCACGTCGCGGATGTCTGGGACATTGCGCAGCCTGCTCGGAGCGCTGCCGAGCAGCGCGGCGACCATGGCCTTGGGCACGAGGTTCTTCGCGCCGCGGACACGGATCTCGCCCTCCAGCGGGGTTCCGCCGTGGACAAGCAGTACATCGTCGGTGACGGTCATGAATCTCGCGTTCCGATTGGATGGACGGGTGGACCAAAGGGCAAGCGTAATGGGCGCGTACCCCCCTTCCGTAAGGCTGAGGACGCGTAAACCGCGTCAGGAGTCCGTGACAACACGAGCCGTTCGGAACCGGACACTCCGGGTCACCGCCCAAAGTGTGCGCTCCGGCCGCCTCAGTGCGCCCTGAGCTGCATTCACTCCGGTAAGGCCATTGCCTCCCCTCGCGGGGCAAAGATGCGGGATCATGTCGTTCATGACCGAGGTGTCCTCGCTCACAGGGCGGCTGCTCGTGGCTACGCCTGCCCTGGCGGACCCGAACTTCGACCGCGCGGTGGTGCTGCTCCTCGACCACGACGAGGAGGGCTCGCTCGGCGTGGTCCTCAACCGGCCCACGCCGGTGGACGTCGCGGACATCCTCGAGGACTGGGGCGAGCTGGCCGGCGCGCCGGGCGTCGTCTTCCAGGGCGGCCCCGTCTCGCTCGACTCGGCGCTCGGCGTGGCGGTGATCCCCGGCGAGGAGGGGCCCGCCTCCGGCGTGAGGGCGCGGCAGGGCAGAGGGGAACCCATCGGCTGGCGCCGCGTGCACGGCGCGATCGGCCTGGTCGACCTGGACACACCCCCCGAACTCCTGGCCCCCGCGCTCGGCTCGCTACGGATCTTCGCCGGGTACGCGGGCTGGGGCCCGGGCCAGCTGGAGGACGAACTGGTCGAGGGCGCCTGGTACGTGGTCGAGTCCGAACCCGGCGACGTCTCGTCCCCGGCCCCGGAGCGGCTGTGGCGCGCGGTGCTTCGGCGACAGCGGAGTGAGCTGGCGATGGTGGCCACTTATCCGGACGACCCGTCGCTGAACTGAGGGGCCCTCGGGGCGTAGCGTTCGTAGCCCAGTGCGCCCCCCGCCCGGCTCGTAGCTGCCGTGTGCAGGGCATGAACGTGCAGGAGATGTGAGGGGAGGTCGGGGGAATGCCCGATTCTGATCTGGCCGTCGACTATGAGTTGCTCAACAAGTCGGCGAAGCAGCTGGGAGCTGGGTGCCATTCGGAGTGAGCCGCGGCCGGCAGGCGCGCGAGAACGGGAATCCCGGCACGTGTGGCGTCTCAGCCTCTGTCTGGGAGCCATGAAGGTGATCCTGCTGCTGGGGCTGCTGCGTCTGTTCGCCGGTCCGATGAGTGAGGACTTCCTGGGAGATGAGCTGCTTCCTCCGCCCACTTGGGAGTGGTCCCTGTGCGCTCTCACTCCAGGTCTTCTGATCTATCTGGCTAGGAGTCCAGAGGACTGGGAGGCGCTGAGGGGTGAGCGCACCATGATTCAGGTCGCGCTCTGTCTTTATCTTCTCTACGCGTTGTCTTTCGCCATCGTCCAGAATGTCTTGATCCTCTGGATCGCCGTAGCCGCATGCCTCGCCGGGTTCGCAGGCATGTGGCACCTCAACCGCAAGGAGCGGCTTCGTGCCGGCTGAGTCGAGCCGGTCGGCAGGGCAGATCGACCGGCAGGGCCCAGTTACCGGCTACCGCATCACCCTCCCCGACCAGTGGGCCCAAGTCCCTCTGCGGCAGGGCACGGAGGAGGCTATTCGCCGGATCCTCGACGACGCTTACGCCCGCGTCCCCGCCGATGCGCCGCCGGACAAGATCGGCCCTTACAAGCGTGAACTGGAACGCCACTTTCGGGAAGCCGTTGCCCAGGCGGTGAAGAGCAAGGCCCTGGACCTCTACCTGCCGGTCAGGCCGTTGGGGGAATTCAGCATCGGGGCATCGATCCTCGTCTCCGAAAGCCTCCTGGCCCTCGCGGTCCGCCGGGGCAGTCCCCGGGACGAGCTGGCCGAGGTCCTCGTCGAATGGTTCGACGCCCTCATGGCGAATTTCCGCTGGAGGCGGGGATGAGCGAGTACTTCTGGGCCATCCTCGACATCGAGCACGTCGATCCCACGCCCTGGGTGATGGTCCCGCCACGGTCCGGGCTGACGGCTCCCTCGTCCGTCTGGGAGGACATCCGCGCCTGGTCCCGGGAGGTCGCCGAGGAGCTGTGGGAGGACCACGACCTCGACCCGGGCCCGAACGGCGTGGACTTCGTCGCGGGCACCCTGGAGCGCTGCGCCGAGGCGTTCGCGCCGGCTGGCTCGGATCACTGGGTCTTCCTCCATCTCGATCAGCCCACCGACCTGCCGCTCCCGGTCTGTGCGGCGATCGGACCCGCTTCGGGCCCTCGTGAGGCGACCCTCCGTGCCCTCACGGAGGCGGACGACCCGCGGGCCATCGAGCCCGCGGTGGTGAAGAGCATCAGGTCCGAGAAGCTGGGTGAAGGGCTGACCACCTTCCGCTACGTGCCGCAGACCGACTCGCCCCACCTGCTGGGTTGCGTCCGCTATGGCTGGCAGGTGGACGAGCCCAAGGCGGACGTCGTCGTATGGACGGCCACCGAAGATGTCGCCCACCTCCTGCGGGCCGCCGACGACCTTGAGGATCTGGCGCGGTCGCTGTCGGTCTATGTTGTTGCGTGAGGTCCGGTGGCCGGGGCGAGGAAGTAACGCTCCGCCAGTGGGTGTGCTTCGTGGGTTGGGATGGCCAGGTGTACCGGCACCTGGGGTGCGTTCTTCAGGCGTACGTAGCGCAGGTTGGGGTGGCTGTGTCTGCGGGCCACCGGTTCCGGGGCCACGCCCACGCCGTGGCCGGCCGCCACCGCCTCCAGCCATTCGTCGAAGTTGTCGGCGGTGCAGGCGAGTTCGGGCTGCGCGTCACGCGGCCACAGGCCGGGGTGCGTGGTGCCGGTGACGGTGTTCACGACCAGGGGGAGCCGCGCGAGCTCCGTCCAGTCCACGACGCGGCGCCCCGCGAGTTCGGCCGCGCCGCGTGCCACCACCGCGATGCGGGGCTCGTGCAGGAGTACGCGGGTGCGCACGGCCGCGCCGGGCGGGATGTCTCCTCGTACGACCGCGACGTCGCAGGCGCCCGAGGTGAGGCCAGCCAGGAGGGTGTCGCGCCGGACCAGGCGGATGCCAGCGCCGGTCGCGGCCTCGAAGGCGGCGTTGCGGGTGGCGCAGGCTTCCGGGAGCAGGGAGATGAACCCGAGGCGCAGGAGCGGGGGTTCGCCGTGGGTGACCTCGCGCAGGGTGGCGTCGAGGCGTTTGAGGAGCGGTCTGAGTTCCTCGCGCAGGCGGCTGCCCGCTTCGGTGAGTTCCACGCGGCGCGTGGTGCGGGTGAGCAGACGGGTGCCGAGTGCCGTCTCCAGGGCGCGGATGGTGCGCGTGAGAGCCGGCTGGCCCGTGCGCAGGGCGTCCGCGGCGTGCGTGAAGCTCAACTCGTCGGCCACGGCGAGGAATCCGCGGAGGTGGCGGAGGTCGATGGAGGCGAGGCCGTCGGCCGGAACATGATCCATGCCGCCCCAGCATAAATAGCCTCCGGGAGGCATTTCCCCGGGGTCGCGGAAGCTGCCTACGTTTCCCGCTCCGCGGCTCGCGAGCCGCACCGTACGAGCAGGGAGCGGGTGTGTCGCTGTGCGCAAGATCTGGCTGCTGATTCTGGGGGCCTTCACGCTGGGGCTCGACGCCTATGTGATGGCCGGGCTGCTGCCGGTGGTGGCTCGGGATCTGGGGACGACCGTCTCGCTCGCGGGGCAGATGGTCACCGTCTTCACGCTCGCGTACGCGGTGAGCGCGCCGCTCGTCGCCGGGCTCATGTCCGGCGTACGACCCCGGATGCTGATCATCGCCTCGCTCGGCGTCTTCACTCTCGGCAACGGGCTCACGGCTCTGGCGCCGTCGCTGGCCGTGCTCCTCGCGTCCCGCGCGGTCGCGGGCGTCGGCGCGGGGGTCTACTCCGCGCTCTCCACCGCGGCAGCGGCCTCCCTCGTCCCCGAGCGGCGGCGCGGGCGGGCGCTCGCGCTGGTGATGGGCGGGATGAGCTCGGGGACGGTGCTGGGTGTGCCGCTGGGCGTGCTGCTGGCCGAGCGGTCCGGCTGGCGCGCCACGATGTGGGTGGTGACCGGGCTCGGGGCGATCGCGCTCATGGGGCTCGCCGTGTGGCTTACGCAGGTTCCGGCGGAGCCGCCGGTGCCGGTACGCGCACGGCTCGCGGCGCTGACGGACCGCGCGGTGCTGCCGGTGGTGGGGGTCTCGTTCCTGGCCGCGGTGGCGAGCCTGGGCCTCTACACGTATCTGGCCCCGGTCCTGTCGGCGGCGGGCGGCGTGGGGGAAGCGTGCGTCGCTCCTTACCTGTGGGCGTGGGGGATCGGCGGAATCCTGGGCAGCGTCCTCGCGGGCCCGCTGGTGGACCGTACGGGCCGGGTGGTCACCCTGGTGGCGGGCGTCCTGCTGGTACTGGTGCTCGCGGAGGCGGCACTGCCGCTGCTCGGCGCGGCGGCGTTCCCCGCCCTGGTGTTGTGGGGTGCGGCGGGCTGGGCACTCCAAGTCCCGCAGCAGCACCGGCTGCTGGCTCTGCGGGCGGAGCGGGGCACGGTGGCCCTGGCCCTGAACAACTCGGCGTTGTACCTGGGCAGCGCGGTCGGTTCCGGCCTCGCGGGCCTGGCGCTGGCGGCCGGGCTCCCGGCGCAACGGCTGCCGTGGCTCGCGGCCGCGGTGGCGGCGGCCGGGCTCGTGCTGCATCTCGCGGGGGCGCGGGTGCGGGCGCGGCGGGGCGCGACGGGGACGGAGTCTGGCGGGGCGGAGCCTGGCGGGGCAGAGGGAGAGGGTGCCCGGAAGGCGGCGTGCGGGGCGGTGTGAGGGCCGGGCCCGGTGCGGGGCGCGGCGGCCGTGCTCCTTCGTGTCCCGGGCGGTGGCGGGCATCGGCGCGGGGGTCTACTCCGCGCTCTCCACCGCGGCAGCCGCCTCCCTCGTTCCCGAGGAGCGGCGCGGGCGGGCGCTCGCGCTGAATGCGGGCGGGGTGAGCTCGGGGACGCCGCTGGGCGGGGTGCCCACCGGGCGGACAACTGCGTTGGGCTTGTCCGCATGGGCCATGCGGACCAGATGGCTCGACCGGTGATCGGTCGGTTCCGCCCTCTCACCCTCCCCCCCCGGGAGGCCCGCCCCGGCACGGACGCTGCCCGCACGCCGTGGGCGTAGGTACCCTTGGATGCCATGAGCACTCTTGAGCCCGAGCCCGAGCGCGGGGCAGGTACGGGGACCCTCGTTGAGCCGACGCCGCAGGTGTCGAGCGGTGACGGTGACCACGAGCGCTTCGCGCACTATGTCCAGAAGGACAAGATCATGGCCAGCGCGCTCGACGGTACGCCCGTCGTCGCGCTCTGCGGCAAGGTGTGGGTGCCGGGTCGCGACCCGAAGAAGTACCCCGTCTGCCCCATGTGCAAGGAGATCTACGAGTCCATGAGCGCCGGTGGCGACAAGGACAAGGGCGGCAAGGACGGCAAGGGCGGCGGCAAGAAGTAGCCCCCCTGTAGCCCCCTGCGGGATCCATGACCCTCTTCGCCGAGGGGCGTTGCGTGTGCCGCAACGCCCCTTTTGCGTTGTGCAATCGCGTGGCAGATTCGCCGCATGACCTTTGAGCAACTGATCCCCGCGCCGATCAGTACCCGTTGGGTACCGCCCACACAGGGGCTCTTTCCCCTGGACGACGAGACCGTGCTCCACGCGCAGCCTGGCACCGAGGGTGTCGCGCGGTGGCTGCGCGACACGGTAGGAGCAGCGACGGGGCTACCGCTTCCGGATGGAGAGAACGACAACGGGATCGTGCTGGGGGTCGACCCCGCGCTGGCGGACGAGGCCTACCGCATCGTCGTCGACGGCCACGCGATCCGCATCGATGGCGGCAGCGCCGCAGGCGTCTTCTGGGGCGCGCAGACCTTCCGGCAGCTGCTCGGGCCCGAGGCGTTCCGGCGGGCCCCGGTCGACCGGGAGCGGCAGTGGACCGTACCCATGGTCGTCATCGAGGACAGCCCCCGCTTCCGCTGGCGCGGAATGATGCTCGACGTGGCCCGGCACTTCATGCCCAAGGACGGCGTCCTGCGGTATCTCGATCTGCTCGCCGCCCACAAGCTGAACGTCTTCCACTTCCACCTCACCGACGACCAGGGCTGGCGCATCGAGATCAAGCGCTACCCCAAGCTGACGGAGGCCGGTTCGTGGCGGCCGCGCTCGAAGTGGGGCCACCGCGCGTCCGAGTTGTGGCACGACACCCCGCACGGCGGCTTCTACACGCAGGACGACATCCGCGAGATCGTCGCCTACGCCCATGAGCGGCACATCGCCGTCGTACCGGAGATCGACATCCCCGGACACTCGCAGGCCGCCATCCACGCCTATCCCGAGCTCGGCAACACCGATGTTGTGGATACCTCCTCACTCGGCGTCTGGGACACCTGGGGCGTCAACCCGAACGTCCTCGCCCCGACCGAGAACACCCTTCGCTTCTACGAGGGTGTGTTCGAGGAGGTGCTCGAACTCTTCCCCTCCACCTTCATCCACGTCGGGGGAGATGAATGCCCCAAGGACCAGTGGAAGGCGTCGCCCACCGCGCAGGCCCGCATCAAGGAACTCGGCGTCGGCGACGAGAACGGGCTGCAGAGCTGGTTCATCCGGCACTTCGACACCTGGCTGACCGAGCGCGGACGCCGCCTCATCGGCTGGGACGAGATCCTGGAGGGCGGCCTCGCGGACGGCGCCACCGTGTCCTCCTGGCGCGGGTACGGCGGCGGGATCGCGGCGGCCAAGGCCGGTCACGACGTCGTCATGTGTCCCGAGCAGCAGGTGTACTTGGACCACCGTCAGGACGCCGGCCCCGACGAGCCCGCGCCCATCGGCTTCGTCCGCACCCTGGAGGACGTCTACCGCTTCGAGCCGCTGCCGCCCCAGCTCACCGCCGAGGAGGCCCGCCACGTCCTCGGCACCCAGGCCAACGTGTGGACCGAGGTGATGGAGTACCACGCACGTGTGGATTACCAGGTGTTCCCGCGCCTCGCCGCGTTCGCCGAGGTCGCCTGGAGCGCGCTCCCGCCGTCCGCCGAGCGTGACTTCGCCGACTTCGAGCGGCGAATGACCCCGCACTACGCGCGACTTGACGCACTCGGCGTCGACTACCGCCCGCCCGGCGGCCCGTTGCCGTGGCAGAAGCGCCCGGGGGTGCTCGGACGCCCGATCGACGGGGCGCCCCCGAACGTGTGAGGCGCACCCCATAGTCCGTGTGTCGGACCGCCCGCGCTGAGAGCGTGGGCGGCCTGACCAAAGCCGTACAAGGGTCACCGAAGAGTGGCAATTCCCGCTGACCGGCGAGGGCGTGTGAAAACGGCACATCCCCCAGGTCTGCGGACGAATGGCTCCTAGCGGACCCCCGCGCCGGGGGCCGGGGAAGATGTGCCAGAGTTGCCACGTCCGGGCTGTGAGCACGTACCGTACGGCGGAACAGGCGTAACGGTGGACACGGCGAGAAAGCCGCCGGACATCGGGAAGGGGCAGCCGGTTTTGAGCACGCACGCACCGCAGGCGGCGCACACAGCGCAGACGGCGACGCTGCCTGCGACGTTGGACGAGGCCGTGGAGGCACTCGCCGCGATGCCCGCCGCCGTGCCCGTGGCCGGCGGCACCGACCTCATGGCCTCCGTCAACGCGGGCCTCCTGCGCCCCGCCGCGCTCGTCGGCCTCGGCCGCATCAGCGAGATCCGCGGCTGGCAGTACCAGGACGGTCACGCCCTGCTCGGCGCCGGTCTCACCCACGCACGCGTCGGGCGCCCCGACTTCGCCGCCCTCATCCCCGCGCTCGCCGCCGCCGCACGCGCCGCCGGGCCCCCGCAGATCCGCAACGCGGGCACCCTCGGCGGCAACATCGCCACGGCGGGGCCGACCGGCGACACCCTGCCCGTCCTGGCCGCCCTGGAAGCCGTCCTCGTCATCGCGGGAGCCGGCGGCGCGCGCCGCGAGGTCCCCGTCTCGCATCTGCTCGCGGGGATGGACATGCTCCGCCCCGGCGAACTCATCGGCTTCGTACGGCTGCCGCTCCTGCATGCCCCGCAGGTCTTCCTCAAGGCGACCGGACGCACCGGGCCCGGCCGGGCCATCGCCTCCGTCGCGCTCGTCCTCGACCCGGCGCGGCGCGGTGTGCGCTGTGCGGTCGGCGCCGTCGCGCCGATGCCGCTGCGGCCCCTGGAGGCCGAGCAGTGGGTCGCCTCGCTGATCGACTGGGACGGCGAGCGCACCATCGTGCCGGAGGCGCTGACCGCCTTCGGTGAGTACGTCGCCGCCGCGTGCATCCCCGACCAGCCCCCGGCGGACGACGGCTCACCGCAGCCGCTGCCGCCCGCCGTACTGCACCTGCGGCGCACCGTCGCCGCGCTGGCCCGACGAGCACTGGGGAGGGCGCTGTCGTGAGTGACGACCGGCACGACGGAAGTACCGCGAACGGCGGCTGGCAGCCGCATCCGCAGGGCGAGTACGACTCGGACGCCACGGCCTTCGTGCAGCTGCCGGAGGGCGCCCTCGACGCCTTCGACCACTCGCCGCTCGCCGCACCCGGCCACGGCTATGTGCCGCCGCAGATAACGGTCACCCCCACGAGCGCCGACGCGACGGACCCGTCCGCCACCGGCGTCTGGGTCATGCCGCCCGAGGTGACGGGCGCGGGTGCGGCGGGCGCCGGTGTCCAGAACGTGCGGTGGCCCGACGCGGGCGGCGTCCCCGAGCCCGAGCCGCCGGTCCACGAGCAGGAGCACGGGTACGACCCCCGGGCCACCGGGCAGTGGAGCTTCCACGAGGCGGAGGGACACGCGCCCGCCGCCCCCGCCCCGGCGGATGTCACCGGGCAGTGGTCGATTCCCGTCGCCAATGGTGATCTTCCGGATGAATCGGGCGAGTTCACCACGTCCTCGCTCGCGGCGCAGTGGGGCGGTACGCCGCCCGCGACGCTGCCCGGCGGCGCGGCGGCCCCGTGGGCCACCGGTGGCGCCGGCGCGGGTTCGCCGTGGTCGGAGCAGCCGGTGCAGCAGCCGCACGTCGAGCCGTACCCGCATGCAGAGCGCGTCGAGCATGCAGAGCACGCCGAGCACGTCGACCACACCGGGCCGTACCCGTACCCGTATCCGTATCCGCAGCCGCGCGTCCAGCCGCAGCCCCACGAGCCGGTCGTGCCCCCGGAGGCGTTCGTCCCTGAGCCGCCGGTCGCTCCCGAGATGCATGTGGTGCCCGAGGAGCCCGTGACACCCGAGGCGCCCGCGGAGCCGGAACCGGAGCCCGAGCCGCAGCCCGAAGCCGAAGCCGAAGCCGAGCCCGCAGCGGACACCGAGCCCGAAGCCGAAGCCGAGGTCGACGTCGAAGCCGCGGGGGAAGCCGAAGCCGGGACCGAAGCCGAGGCCGAGGGCGAAGAAGACGACCCCGAAGAGGTCGTCACCGCCACCGCCCTCGCCGACGAACACCCCCTCTGCTCCTACGTCCTGCGCGTCAACGGCGCCGACCGCCCCGTCACCGACGCCTGGATCGGCGAGTCCCTCCTCTACGTCCTGCGTGAGCGCCTCGGCCTCGCGGGCGCCAAGGACGGCTGCTCGCAGGGCGAGTGCGGTGCCTGCAACGTCCAGGTGGACGGCCGTCTCGTCGCCTCCTGCCTGGTGCCCGCGGCCACCGCCGCCGGGAGCGAGGTGCGCACCGTAGAGGGCCTCGCCGTCGACGGCAGGCCCTCCGACGTGCAGCGGGCGCTCGGGGCCTGCGGCGCCGTCCAGTGCGGCTTCTGCGTACCGGGCATGGCCATGACCGTGCACGACCTCCTCGAGGGCAACCCCGCCCCGTCCGACCTGGAGACCCGCCGCGCCCTGTGCGGCAACCTGTGCCGTTGCTCCGGCTACCGCGGCGTGCTCGACGCCGTGCAGGAGGTCGTCGCCGAACGCGAGGCGTCCGCCGCCGCCGCGGAGCCGTCGGCGCACGACGACCACGCGGGCGAGGCCCGCATTCCGCACCAGGCGGGACCGGGCGCCGGAGGGGTCAACCCGACGGCGCACGGCGGATCGTACGAAGGACCTTACGGACAGGACGGAGGCCAGGCGTGAGCAACGAAGCCGCGGGCACGGCGAACACCGCGACCGCAGTGGAGACGCAGCCCGGCCCCGAGCCGCTGCCGCACGGCATCGGCGCGTCGCTGCCGTCCGCGGAGTCCCGCGCCAAGACCGAGGGCACCTTCCCCTACGCGTCCGACCTGTGGGCGGAAGGGCTGCTGTGGGCGGCCGTCCTGCGCTCGCCGCACGCGCACGCGCGCATCGTCTCGATCGACACGTCCCAGGCGCGCGAGATGCCGGGTGTGCGGTCCGTCGTCACGCACGAGGACGTGCCCGGCGACGCGCTGCACGGCCGCAAGACCCCGGACCGGCCGGTCTTCGCCTCCGACGTCGTACGCCACCACGGCGAGCCCATCGCCGCCGTGGCCGCCGACCATCCGGACACGGCACGGATGGCCGCCGCCGCGATCTTCGTCGAGTACGAGGTCCTCGAACCGGTCACCGACCCGGAGAAGGCCTTCGCGGCCGAACCCCTGCACCCCGACGGCAACTTGATCCGGCACATCCCGCTGCGGCACGGCGACCCGGAGGCGGCGGGCGAGCTCGTCGTCGAGGGCCTTTACCGCATCGGCCGCCAGGACCCGGCGCCGATCGGAGCGGAGGCGGGGCTCGCGGTGCCGCGTCCCGACGGGGGTGTGGAGCTGTACATCGCCTCCACCGACCCGCACACCGACCGCGACATGGCCGCGTCCTGCTACGGCATCGACCCGGACATCGTGAAGGTCGTCGTGACCGGCGTGCCCGGTGCGACCGCCGACCGCGAGGACGCCAGCTTCCATCTCCCGCTCGGCCTGCTCGCGCTGACGACGGGCTGCCCGGTGAAGCTGACGGCGACCCGCGAGGAGTCCTTCCTCGGCCACGCCCACCGCCACCCGACGCTCCTGCGCTACCGCCACCACGCGGACGCCGAGGGCAAGTTGGTGAAGGTGGAGGCGCAGGTCCTGCTCGACGCGGGCGCGTACGCGGACACGTCGTCCGAAGCGCTCGCCGCCGCCGTCTCCTTCGCCTGTGGTCCGTACGTCGTCCCGAACGCCTTCATCGAGGGCTGGGCGGTCC
Source organism: Streptomyces sp. Je 1-332 (assembly GCF_040730185.1). Classification (NCBI taxonomy): domain Bacteria; kingdom Bacillati; phylum Actinomycetota; class Actinomycetes; order Kitasatosporales; family Streptomycetaceae; genus Streptomyces; species Streptomyces sp. Je 1-332. Next base: position 3,131,703 of record NZ_CP160402.1, on the reverse strand, counting down.
GCACGAACAACCCGCCGTCCGGGCATGTCCGGGGCGAGGGCGCCATGCAGGTCTGCGCGGCCTACGAAGCCCAAATGGACAAGATCGCGAAGAAGTTGGGTATCGACCCGGCCGAGGTGCGGCTGCGCAACGCGATGGCCACGGGCGACATCCTGCCCACGGGCCAGACGGTGACGTGCCCGGCACCGGTCGCCGAACTCCTCGGCGCCGTACGGGACTTCCCGCTCCCGGAGCTGCCCAAGGACACCCCCGAGGACGAGTGGCTGCTGCCCGGCGGCCCCGAGGGCGCGGGCGAGCCGGCCGCCGTGCGCCGTGGCGTGGGCTACGGCCTCGGCATGGTCCAACTCCTGGGCGCCGAGGGCACGGACGAAGTCTCCACGGCCACCGTGAAGGTCCACGACGGGGTCGCGACGGTCATCTGCGCGGCGGTCGAGACGGGCCAGGGCTTCACCACGCTCGCCCGCCAGATCGTCCAGGAGACGCTCGGTATCGACGAGGTCCGCGTGGCCCCCGTCGACACCGACCAGCCCCCGGCGGGGCCCAGCTGCCACGGCCGTCACACCTGGGTGTCCGGCGGTGCGGTGGAGCGCGCGGCGAAGATGGTCCGCACGCAGCTTCTCCAGCCCCTGGCCCACAAGTTCGGGATGTCCACCGAGCTGCTCCAGATCACCGACGGCAAGATCACCTCGTACGACGGGGTGCTGAGCACGACGGTGACGGAGGCGATGGACGGCAAGGAACTGTGGGCCACGGCCCAGTGCCGCCCCCACCCCACCGAGCCCCTCGACGAGGCGGGCCAGGGCGACGCGTTCGTCGGCATGGCGTTCTGCGCGATCCGCGCGGTCGTGGACGTGGACATCGAGATCGGTTCGGTACGGGTCGTGGAGCTGGCGGTCGCCCAGGACGTGGGCCGCATCCTGAACCCGAGCCAGCTGAAGGTACGTATCGAGGCCGGCGTCACACAGGGAGTCGGCGCCGCGCTCACGGAGAACCTCCGCACGCCGCGCGGCCTGGTCCGCCACCCGGACCTGACGGGCTACGCGCTCCCCACCGCCCTGGACGCCCCCGACATCCGCATCGTGAAGCTGGTGGAGGAGCGGGACGTGGTGGCGCCCTTCGGCGCGAAGGCCGCGAGCGCGGTGCCGGTGGTGACCACTCCGGCGGCAGTGGCCTCAGCGGTGCGCGCGGCCACCGGCCGCCCCGTGAACCGCCTCCCGATCCGTCCGCAGGCGGCGGTCGCGACGTGACGGTGCCGCCGAGCGGGGTCGTCGTCATCACCGGCATCATGGCGTCGGGCAAGTCCACGGTGGCGCAGGCCCTGGCCGAGCGGCTGCCGCGCGCCGCGCATGTGCGGGGTGACGTCTTCCGCCGGATGATCGTGTCGGGCGGCCAGGAGTACGAGCCCGGCGCATCGGACGAGGCGGCGGCCCAACTCCGGTTGCGGTACGGCCTGTCGGCGGCGACGGCCGACGCGTACGCGGCCGCGGGCTTCGTGACGGTGGTCCAGGACGTCATCCTGGGTGAGGAGTTGAAGACGTACGTGGAGCTGCTGCGTACGCGACCCGTCCACGTCGTCGTGCTCGCCCCGAGGCCGGACGCGGTCGCCGCGCGGGAGGCCGGGCGCGGGAAGACCGGGTACGGGGCGTGGACCGTGGAGGACCTGGACACGGGATTCCGTGAGACGACACCGAGGATCGGGCTGTGGCTGGACAGCTCGGACCTGACGGTCGAGGAGACGGTGGACGCGGTTCTCGCGGGGCTCGACGAGGCGCGGATCTGAGCAGCACGGCACGAGCAAGGGGCGGCCCCGAACGGGACCGCCCCTCTCGCTGAGGCCGTGGCGGGAATCGAACCCGCGTTACTGGATTTGCAGTCCAGCCCCTGAGCCACTCGGGCACACGGCCGAGCTTGTACTCGACTCCTCGAACCTAGGCGCCGGGAACCGGCACCTCAAGGAAATCACCGCGCCCGCAACGGGGTTGCCATACCGCGTTCATATACGGGCGTTCGTGCGCGGCCCCTCGCAGGGAGGTCCCTTAGGGAGCTCCTCACAGGGAGTTGGGCCCACTGTTCGTGTCGTCCACGACCACCGGCATCCGCGCCCGGCGCCGCAGCATCGACGGCAGGTCCGGCAGCCACAGCAGGGCGAAGAGCACCCCGCAGAACACGGCCATGCCCGTGTCCCCGGTGATCCAGAGGTGGGCGGCGGTCAGAGCGGCGTAGGGCAGGGCGGCCGTCAGCAGGAAGACCGCCATACGGAGGGTGGACCTGGTGGGGCGGTGGCGGAGGAGTCTGCGGGACTCGTCCTCGTCCCAGAGACCCCAGACGGGGCCGGTGGCCAGGGCGTGCAGACAGAGCTGGGCGGCCACGAGCAGCAGGGGGTGGGCCAGGGTATTCGCGGGCGGAGTGATCAGGATCCAGAGGGCGAGCACGGTGCTGAGGCGGGTGCGGGCCCGCCACCGTGTGCGCTGCTCGCGCCACGACCAGCCGCGTTCCACGAGCCGTTCGTAGTCCCGGTCTCCGGTGGCACGCGTCGGGCGGATCGGTGTCGCGGCGCAGATGCGGTCGAGGAGCGGCAGGAGGACTTGCTCGACGTTCTTCTGGTACGTGGTGTGGTCCCGGACGAGGGACTTGTAGTTCTGCACCTCGACGGAGGCGACGTTGGCCCGCCGGGGGTCCAGGAGCCACGGGCGTGATGTCACCCGCAGCAACGGCCCGTGCGGAACCGGGTCGGCGGAGGCGTAGATGTCGACCCACTCCATGCGATCGCCTTGGCGCGGAAGCGGCAGCCCCGCGTCGATGCTCTGCTGGAGGCGACGGTAGCGGCGTAACGGCAGGAGCGCCCCCGCGACGGCGGCCGTGCAGAACAGGACGCCCACTATGGGGCCGATCACGTCGGCGGTGGCTTCGGGGATGTCCTGCGTACCGAGGAGGACGAGACCGGCCGCTGGCGGCATGGCCCACAGCGCACCGATTCCCGACAGGGTGTCCAGCAGGCCCGCGTCCTTGTTCTGCCGCAGGACCGACAGTTTGTCGAGACCGGCGCCGAGCGTGACGAAGGAGGTGATCTTCCCCGAAGGGCAAGGGTCGTGTCTGAGCGCTTCGTGTGCCACCGCCGCGCCCTGGGAGTGCGCCACCACGATGATCCGCGAAGCCCGCGACTCCAGTGAACTCAGCTCGTCCCGCACCCTGTTGACCATCCGGTCGAACGACTCGGGGACGGCGACGAAGGCGAGGCTGTCGCCGACGGTGGCGACCAGCAGATACTGGATCCGCTGGATGCCGCGACGCAGCAGCGGGACCGCCGCCAGCGGAACGAGGAGCAAAAAGAGGACTTGCAGGACCAGCGCCGTCGAGACCATCACGATCGGGTACAGCACCCGTCGCCAGACGAGCAGCGGCAGGCGTATGTAGATGAGCCCGTAGGGGTTGTTGAGCACGGTCGTGGTGAGGGCCGAGAGCTGGCGGGCGGGGCGCGGCACGATCAGATACCGCAGCGCGTGGCGGTACATGGTCTGCGGTCCGGCGAGGAGCAGCCAGCGGACCAGCTGCCCGTACGACGGGGCGGAGAAGCTCTTCGCCCACCAGGCTTCGCTCAACAGCCAGGTGGCCGTGGTCTGTTCACCGCCGCCGGCGGTCCGGCGCAGCGTGACACGGAGCGGTTCACCGAGTTCGGGGGGCTCCTCCACGGGGTCGACCGGCCCCAACACTGCCTCGCTGCCGGGGAGTTGAGCGAGGGTTGCGAGTAAAGGTCCTGAGAACGACTGAAGAGTGTCGCCCTGCACCTGGTCGCCGATGCCGTGCACGAAGAGGACCGCGACATCCGCCGGCGGTCCCTGGGGCCGAGCCGCTTCCTGGACCGCTGCCACCTTGTGATCCGTCCCCTTCACTCCCGGCGCTGCTGGAACAGGCTAGTGGGCCGGGCGCGGCCAGTGGAGGCGTACGACGAAGGGACCAGGGAGGTCAGACCTCCCGACAGGGGTCAACTCCCGACTAGCCCCTTACCCTGGCCAGCATGGCCGCTCCCGAACCGCGCGACACCGACGTCGCTTCCGCCCCTGACGTCGCCGCCGTGACCGACATCGCCTCCGCCACCGACATCGCCTCCGCCACCGACGTGGTCTCCGCCACCGACGTGGTCTCGGCGCCGACCCTCACGCCCGAGCCGGACGATCGTGGCGGGACCGGGACCGGGACCGGAACCGGGACCGGGACCGGGACCGGGACCGATGACGTCGGGGGCGGAGTGCTCGGGCGGTCCTACCGCGCCCTCAGCCTCGGCATCGTCTCCGTGGTGCTGCTCATCGCCTTCGAGGCGACCGCCGTCGGGACCGCGATGCCGGTGGCCGCCCGTGAGCTGAACGGCGTCTCGCTCTACGCCTTCGGCTTCTCCGCGTACTTCACCACCAGCCTCTTCGGCATGGTGCTCTCCGGGCAGTGGGCCGACCGGCGCGGGCCGCTGGGTCCGCTCGCCTCCGGCATCGGGGCCTTCGCGGCGGGGCTCGTCCTGTCCGGGACCGCCCAGGCCATGTGGATGTTCATCCTCGGCCGTGCCGTGCAAGGGCTCGGCGGCGGGCTCGTCATCGTCGCGCTGTACGTAGTGGTCAGCCGCGCCTACCCGGACCATCTGCGGCCCTCCATACTCGCGGCGTTCGCGGCCAGCTGGGTCGTGCCGTCCGTGGTGGGGCCACTGGTCTCCGGGACCGTCACCGAGCACCTGGGGTGGCGCTGGGTCTTCGTCGGCATTCCGGTGCTCGTCGCGGCGCCGCTCGCGCTCGCCCTGCCGCAGATCCGGCGCCGGGCCGCCGGGCCCGTCTCCGATGCGCCCGCCGGGCCCTTCGACCGCCGCCGCATCCGCCTCGCGCTCGGCATCTCGCTGGGCGCCGGGCTCCTCCAGTACGCGGGTCAGGAGCTGCGGTGGCTCTCGCTGCTGCCCGCGGCGGTCGGCGCCGTGGTGCTCGTGCCCGCCGTCCTCGGTCTGCTGCCGCGTGGCACGTACCGGGCGGCACACGGGCTTCCGTCCGTCGTGCTCCTTCGCGGCATGGCCGCGGGGTCGTTCATCGCCGCCGAGTCCTTCGTGCCGCTGATGCTCGTCACCCAGCGCGGGCTCTCGCCGACCATGGCCGGACTCTCGCTCGCCGTGGGCGGCGCGACCTGGGCGCTCGGCTCCTTCGTACAGTCGCGGCCGGGCATGGAACCGCACCGGACGCGGCTCATGGTCGCCGGGATGCTCCTGGTCGCCGTGGCCATCGCCACCGCGCCGACGGTCCTGATCGACGCAGTCCCGGTCTGGATCGTGGCGGTGGCCTGGGCCTTCGGCTGCCTCGGCATGGGCACGGTCATCGGCTCGACCAGCGTGCTCCTGCTGCGCCTCTCGCCCCCGCAGGACGCGGGCAGCAACTCCGCCGCCCTCCAGATCTCCGACGGCCTCTCCAACGCCCTGCTCCTGGCCGCGGGAGGCGCCGCCTTCGCCGCGCTGGGCGGCGGCATGGTCGACGCCCACGGCTCCACCGAGGCGGGCGCGTCACACCCGGGGGCCTTCGTCGCCGTATTCCTGCCGATGGCGGTGGTGGCGCTGGTGGGGGCCTGGGTGGCGACGCGGCTCACGGAACGTACCGCCGTCTGAGGGCCGGATGTGAGACGGGTCGCATCCGATCCGGGCCCCGTGCCGCTCTCCGCGGGGCGTCAACCTTCACCGGTAGGGTGGCCCGGTTGTCGTACGTACCCCAGACGTCAAAACCCGGAGACCGTGACTACCACCGCCGCCAACTCCGCATCGCACCACCTCTCTCCCGCCTTCCCCGGCCGCGCCCCCTGGGGCACCGCCAACAAGCTGCGTGCCTGGCAGCAGGGGGCGATGGAGCGGTATCTCCAGGAGCAGCCGCGTGACTTCCTCGCCGTCGCGACCCCCGGCGCCGGCAAGACGACGTTCGCGCTGACGCTCGCGTCCTGGCTGCTGCACCACCACGTCGTGCAGCAGGTGACGGTGGTCGCGCCGACCGAGCACCTGAAGAAGCAGTGGGCGGAGGCCGCGGCCAAGATAGGGATCAAGCTGGACCCGGAGTACAGCGCGGGTCCGCTCAGCAAGGAGTACCAGGGCGTCGCCATCACCTATGCCGGTGTCGGCGTGCGGCCCATGCTCCACCGGAACCGGGTCGAACAGCGCAAGACCCTCGTCATCCTCGACGAGATCCACCACGCCGGTGACTCGAAGTCGTGGGGCGAGGCCTGCCTCGAAGCCTTCGAGCCCGCCACCCGGCGCCTCGCGCTCACCGGCACGCCGTTCCGGTCCGACACCAACCCGATCCCCTTCGTCGCGTACGAGGAGGGGAACGACGGCATCCGGCGGTCCGCCGCCGACTACACGTACGGATACGGGAGCGCGCTCGGCGACGGCGTCGTCCGGCCCGTGATCTTCCTTTCCTACTCCGGCAACATGCGGTGGCGCACGAAGGCGGGCGACGAGATCGCGGCGCGGCTCGGGGAGCCGATGACCAAGGACGCCATCTCGCAGGCCTGGCGCACGGCCCTGGACGCTCGCGGCGAGTGGATGCCGAACGTCCTGAAAGCCGCCGACCAGCGGCTCACCGAGGTGCGCAAGGCCATCCCGGACGCCGGTGGTCTCGTCATCGCGTCCGACCAGGACTCCGCACGCTCGTACGCCAAGCTGATCCGCGAGCTCACGGGGGAGAAGGCCACCGTCGTCCTCTCCGACGACGTGGGCGCCTCCAAGCGCATCGACGACTTCACCGCGAGCACCGACCGGTGGATGGTCGCCGTCCGCATGGTGTCCGAGGGCGTCGACGTGCCGCGCCTCGCCGTGGGGGTCTACGCCACGACCATCTCGACGCCGCTGTTCTTCGCCCAGGCCGTGGGCCGCTTCGTGCGTTCCCGGCGGCGCGGCGAGACCGCGTCGGTCTTCCTGCCCACCGTCCCCGACCTCCTCGGCCACGCCAACGAGATGGAGGTCGAGCGCGACCACGTACTCGACAAGCCGAAGAAGGAAGGGGAAGAGGACCCCTACGCCGAGTCCGAGCAGGAGATGGACGAGGCGAACAAGGAGCAGGACGAGGACACCGGCGAGCAGGAGCAGTTCTCCTTCGAGGCCCTGGAGTCCGATGCCGTCTTCGACCGGGTTCTCTTCGACGGCGCCGAGTTCGGCATGCAGGCCCACCCGGGGAGCGAGGAGGAGCAGGACTATCTGGGCATCCCCGGCCTCCTCGAACCCGACCAGGTACAGATGCTGCTGCAGAAGCGCCAGGCCCGGCAGATCGCGCACAGCAAGAAGCGGCCCGACGAGGAAGCCGACCTGCTCGAACTGCCCGCCGAGCGGCGGCCCGTGGTCTCCCACAAGGAGATGCTGGAGCTGCGCAAGCAGCTCAACACGATGGTCGGCGCGTACTCCCACCAGAGCGGGAAGCCGCACGGTGTGATCCACACCGAGCTGCGCCGCACCTGTGGCGGTCCGCCGAGCGCGGAGGCCACCGCCGGCCAGCTGCGGCAGCGGATCGCCAAGGTCGGGGAGTGGGCCACCCGCATGAAGTGAGCGTGCGCTCTCCGGACCCCGGGTCTTCGGGCGCGGGGGAGGAGGCGTGTGTTCCGCGTGTGCGGGAGTCGTGTGCACCCCTGGTGGAGGGCCCCGCGTATGGGGCATTGCGCCCCTAACAACCGGAGTCGTGCCCGGATTCTGGACGGAGTCTTCCGCTGAGCGGGACGGCCTCGCTAATGTCCCCGCAACGTACACGCCCCGTGGCAGCGCCGCCGCGGAGCGCAGCCGGAGTTCCGACCGGCGGCCTCTGACGCGCGTCGCCCACGGGACCGGCGACGCTACCGCCGCGTAAAGGGGCCGTCGACCCTCATCTAAGGAGTGGGCGTCGTGACCGCGGAGACTTCCCAGACGCTCGACCGAGGACTGCGTGTCCTCAAGCTGTTGGCCGACACCGATCACGGGCTCACCGTCACCGAGCTCTCGAACAAGCTCGGTGTGAACCGCACCGTGGTGTACCGCCTGCTCGCCACCCTTGAGCAGCACGCCCTGGTCCGTCGTGACCTGGGCGGCCGGGCCAGGGTCGGCCTCGGGGTGCTGCGCCTCGGCCGCCAGGTGCATCCGCTGGTGCGCGAGGCCGCGCTGCCCGCTCTGCGCTCCCTCGCCGAGGACATAGGCGCGACGGCGCATCTGACGCTGGTGGACGGCACCGAAGCCCTGGCCGTCGCTGTCGTCGAGCCGACCTGGACGGATTACCACGTGGCCTACCGGACCGGCTTCCGGCACCCCCTGGACCGGGGCGCCGCGGGCCGCGCGATCCTCGCCGCCCGGCAGGGCCTCGCCACCGACCCCGGCTACGCGCTGACGCACGGCGAGCTGGAGGCCGGCGCGAGCGGGGCCGCGGCGCCCCTGGTCGGCGTGACCGGGATAGAGGGCAGCGTGGGCGTGGTCATGCTGGCGGACTCCGTGCCGGAGCGGGTGGGGCCGCGGGTGGTGGACGCGGCCCGCGAGGTGGCGGACGCGTTGCGCTGAGGCCGCGCGGGCGAGCGGTTTGTCTTGGGCGCCGTTGATCACCGGCTCCGCCGAGTTCGTCCTCAGACGCCGGACGGGCTGAATGCCGCTCGTCCGTCGCCGCCTGACAGGCAGGCTGAAAATGCACGTCCGTTAGATTGATCCCGTGTTCTCCCTCTCCAGCCTCACGCGCCCCAAGGCCCTCGCCGTCTGTGCCGCCCCCGTGGTCGCCCTGCTCGCCGTCGCGGGTCTCGCGCCGTTGCCGTTCGCCGTGGCCCAGCCGGGGTCGACGGCGAACGTACTCGGCGAGAGCGAGGGCAAGCCGGTCATCACGATCACCGGTACGCCCACCAGGGAGCCGAAGGGGCAGCTGCGGATGACGACGATCGTGGCCACCGGGCCCGACATGAACGCGAGCCTGAGCGACGTGGTGGACGGCTGGTTCCGTACGGACCGCTCCGTGATGCCCAAGGACGCGGTGTACCCCACCGGCGACAACGTGAAGGAAGTCGAGAAGCACAATCTCGGCGACATGAAGAAGTCGCAGGACACGGCCACGCGCGCCGCGCTCTCCTACCTCAAGGAGAACGGCGTCGACGGCACGGACAAGGTGAAGGTCAAGGTCGACCTCGGCAAGATCGGCGGGCCGAGCGCGGGCCTCTTCCTCTCGCTCGGCATCATCGACCTGATCGACGGCAACGGCAGCGGCGGGGACCTCACGGGCGGCCGGAAGATCGCGGGCACGGGCACGATCTCCGACGACGGCAAGGTCGGCCCGGTCGGCGGTGTCGCGCTGAAGACGCAGGCCGCGAAGCGGGACGGCGCGAGCGTCTTCCTGGTCCCGAAGGCCGAGTGCTCGGACGCTCAGGCCGAGCTGCCGGCGGGGCTGCGGCTGATCCCGATCACGACGCTGTCGGGCACGGTTGACGCGCTGCGTTCCCTTGACCGGGGCGGGAAGGTCCCGAGCTGCTGACCAGGCGAAGGCCCAACTCGACCATGGTCCAGCCCAGTTGAGTGCGAAGTTGGGGGCGCGCCTTGCGTAAGGGTGCGGTCCGGCGCAGGTCCGTGGCTCGGGCGTGGTGCAGCAGCAGGTGGATGTCGGGGTGCATGGCGTTGCCTCTCACTCGGTGTAGTGCGTCGGGAAGACGTGGGTGTGCACGCGCACCGGGGCGGAGCCCGGAGTGTTCTCGTCGACCGCCAACGGGCGGTAGCTCTCGATGAGTTCGCTGAGCTTGCCGGCCAGTTCCGTGGTGAGCTCGGGCGTCAGACGCAGGGTGTAGTCGCTGAGGTCGGAGCTGTCCGTCCACTCCGTTGACCAGTCGTGCTGTGTGCCGATCCAGGTGGAGACCTCCGTGGCGTGGAGCGTCGCGACCTCGTGGAGGTAGACGGCGACCGCGCCGCGCACCGCCGGGTCCGGGTCGTTCATGAGTGACTCGTCCAGGCGCGTTCCCTGGTGCGCCGACTGCCACCAGCGCTCCCGCCCCTTGCCCCGGTCCGGCGCGTCCTCGACGAAGCCGTGCGCCGCGAGCTGGCGCAGGTGGTAACTCGTCGCGCCGCTGGACTCGCCCAGCCGGGAGGCCAGTTGGGACGCGGTCGCCGGGCCCTCGCGCCGCAGCGAGATGAGCAGCCGCATCCGCAGGGGATGCGCGAGGCCCCGCAGGGAGCGGGGGGTGAGCGTATGGACCTTCCGGTCCTCAGGGTCAGCCGTACCGTCCGTCATGGCTCAACCGTAGACTTGCAAAGACTCCGTTGCAACGGTTTCTCTGCAACGGAGTCTTTGCAAGTGGCCGCACGGCCGGAAGGGCGTGAACTACCCCTCCTTCACGAACCCCTCCTGCACCAGCCACTCCAGCGCCACCTCGTGCGGATCCTGCCCCTGCACGTCCACCTTGGAGTTCAGTTCCTGGGCCACCGTGTTGTTCAGCTTCTTCGTGATGGGGTCCAGGATCTCCGCGATCTTCGGGTGCTCCTTGAGCGCCTTGGAGTTGATCTCCGGGGCGGCGTTGTAGTTGGGGAAGAAGTGCTTGTCGTCCTTCGTCAGCGTCAGGTCCATCGCCTTGATGCGGCCGTCGGTGGTGAAGACCTCGCCGAACGTGCACGTCCCCTTGGAGACCTGGGTGTAGATGATCCCGGTGTCCATCTTGGTGATGTTGGAGGTGGGGATCTTCATCCCGTACTCCTTCTGCATGCCCGGCAGACCGTCCTCGCGCGAGGAGAACTCGCTCTCCACGCACAGCGTGACCGCGTCCGGGTCCTTCTTCGACAGGGCCGCCACGTCCGAGAGCGTCTTCGGCTTGTACTTGGCCTCGTTCTTCTTGTTGATGGCCAGGGAATACGTGTTGTTGAGCTCGGCGGGCGGCAGCCAGGTGACGCCGTTCTTCGCGTCCGCCTTGCGCACCGCCTCCCACTGTTTGCGCGGGTCGTCGATGGGCTCGGTGTTGCCGAGGTACGTGATCCAGGCGGTGCCCGTGTACTCGTACATGGCGTCCGCGTCACCGCTCTTGACGGCCTCGCGGGCGCCGATCGAGCCCTGGATGCCCGTCCGGTCGAGGACGCTCGCACCCGCCGCCTCGAAGGCGATGCCCATGATCGCGCCGAGGATCAGCTGCTCGGTGAACTCCTTGGACGTGACGGTGAGGTCGACGCCCTTGAGGGGGAGCCCCTTGCCGATCGAGCCCGGCTTGACGTCGTCCACCATCGGGCTGCCGCTCGTCAGTCCGCAGCTCACGAGCAGGGCCCCGCCCAGCACGCCGACGGCCGCCGTACGCAACGTGACCCTCATGACCCGGCCTCCAACCCACGCGGACGCAGGACCAGTTCGGCCAGCGAGGCCAGCCAGTCCACCAGGAGCGCGAGCGCGATCGTCAGGATCGAGCCGAGCATCAGGACCGGCATCCGCTGGTTGGTGATCCCGGTGGTGATGAGGTCGCCGAGCCCGCCGCCACCGCCGAAGGTGGCGAGTGTCGCCGTGCCCACGTTCAGGACGAGCGCGGTGCGCACACCCGCCAGGATCAGCGGTACGGCCAGCGGGAGTTCGACCTTGCCGAGGACGCCCCACTGCGACATGCCGATGCCACGCGCGGCTTCCAGGAGCGTCGGGTCGTTGGCGTTCAGGCCCGCGATCGTGTTGGAGAGCACCGGCAGGACGGCGTAGATGATGATGCCGATCAGGGCCGCCTTCTCGCCGATGCCGATCCAGATCACCAGGAGGGCGAGGAGGCCGATCGCGGGCGTCGCCTGGCCGATGTTGGCCAGGGCCATCGCGCCGGGCGCCGCCTTGCGGAGCCTTCTGCGGGTGAGCAGGATGCCCAGCGGGATCGCGATGATCAGCACGAAGAACGTGGAGATGACCGTCAGCTGGATGTGCTGGCGCAGCCTGAGCCAGACATTGCCGTCCGCCAGCGCGTTCTGCGAGATCGAGTCCAGGTCGGCCTGCTCGAACCACCACCACGTGAGCAGCAGGATGAGGGCGATGAACGCCGGCAGGATGGTCAGCTTCTGCCAGCCGATCCGCCCTCTGAGTCCGGTGGAGGCCGCGGTCCGCGAGGGCGGCGGCTCCGGCTCGGCCTCGCCGGTGTCGCGGAAGAGGTGGCCCTTGACCTCGTGCTCGCCGTCGGGCCGCGGCCCTGGTCCCTCGTCGGGGGCCGGTGTGCGGTCGGGGATCCGGGGGTTGCTCCCGGGGACGCCTTTCACGCCTTCGCACCCCCTGCGGGGCCTTCCTGCTCGTGATGGGTCAACTCGGCCCGCTGCTCCTGGAGTTCGTGCTGGTGCTCCACCGCGTCGAGCCGGTCGGCCTCCAGCATCTCGTGCACGGAGTTCATCAGCGTCTCCATGTCCACGACGCCGGTGTACTCCCCGCGCCGCCCGGTGACCGCGACCCGCCCCGCGTTGTCCGTGAGCACCGCTTCGAGCGCGTCGCGCAGGGTGGCGTCACGGGTGACCGTGTCGTGGACGAGGGTGCCCGCGCGGGCCAGCGAGCCCTTGGCCCGCATCAGGTCGCCGCGCCGCAGCCACTTGTAGGGGCGGCCGCGTTTGTCGAGGAGCAGCAGTTCGTTCGTGCCGCTGGCCCGCAGCCTGTCGAAGATGTCCTGGAGCGGGTCGTCGACGGTCACCGTCGCGAAGTCGGCGATCTCCACGTCGCGTACGCGGGTGAGGTTGAGCCGCTTCAGGGCCGCGCCCGCGCCCACGAAACCGGACACGAAGTCGTCGGCCGGGTTGGTGAGGATGGCTTCCGGGGTGTCGAACTGCGCGATGTGCGAGCGCTCCCGCAGCACCGCGATGCGGTCGCCGAGCTTGATCGCCTCGTCGAAGTCGTGCGTGACGAAGACGATCGTCTTGTGCAGCTCGTGCTGGAGCCGGATCAGCTCGTCCTGGAGATGGTCGCGGGTGATCGGGTCGACCGCGCCGAACGGCTCATCCATCAGGAGTACGGGCGGATCGGCCGCCAACGCCCGTGCCACGCCCACGCGTTGCTGCTGGCCGCCGGAGAGCTGGCGCGGATAACGGCCGTGGAACTCGGCGGGGTCGAGCCCGACGAGGTCGAGCATCTCCTCGACCCGGTTCTTGATCTTCGACTTCCCCCAGCCGATCATCCTCGGCACGAGGGCGATGTTCTGGGCGACCGTCATGTGCGGGAAGAGCCCGGACGACTGGATCGCGTAACCGATACGCCGGCGCAGCTTCACCGGGTCCATGTCGGTGACGTCCTCGCCGCCGATGCGGATGCGGCCACTGGTCGGCTCGATGAGCCGGTTGATCATCTTCAGCGTGGTCGACTTCCCGCACCCCGAGGGCCCGACCAGGATGACGATCTCGCCGGCCTTGATCTCCATGCTGACGCTGTCCACCGCCGGGTCGCCGCTGCCCGCGTACCGCTTGGTGAGGTGTTCCAGCTCGATCGTCGCGCCCGTGGGGGCGTTCGGGGCCGCCGCGTCCTTGGCCGTCGCCCCGTCGGTGGAAGTCGCGGTGGTCTCAGACACGGATACCCCTCGAAATGGTCAGGCGGCCGATCAGGACGTACGCGGCGTCGAAGAGCAGGGCCAGGACGATGATCCCGAGCGTGCCCGCGAGCACCTGGTTGAGCGCGTTCTTGCTGCCGAGCGAGCCGATGCCGCGGAAGATCTCGTTGCCGAGGCCGGGGCCCGACGCGTACGCGGCGATGGCCGCGATGCCCATCAGCATCTGCGTGGAGACGCGGATGCCGGTCAGGATCGGCGGCCAGGCGATCGGCAGCTCCACCTTGACGAGGCGTGCGGCACGCGACATCCCGATGCCCTTGGCCGCGTCGACCAGCGAGGGATCGACGCCGCGCAGCCCGACGATGGCGTTGCGCACGATGGGCAGCAGGCCGTAGAGGGTCAGGGCGATGACCGTCGGGGCCACGCCGAGGCCGACGACGGGGATCAGCAGACCGATCATGGCGAGCGACGGGACGGTCAGGATCGTGGACGTCGCGGTCGTGGCCAGATTGCCCGCCCACTCGCTGCGGTACGTGACGATGCCGATCAGTACGCCGATGACGGTCGCCACGACCATGCACTGGAAGACCGCGCTTGCGTGCTGGTACGCGTCCGTCAGCAACTGCTGGTGGCGGTTGCCGAGGTAGTCCCAGAAGTTCACTGAACTGCTCACCTGCCCGGCGCGGTTCAGACGGCGCCGGGAGTCTCCCGCCGCCCGCGTGCTGCGTGCGTGGTGCTGCTGTACGCCGTGCTACCTACCCGCATCAGGTGTCTTCTGACGCCTGTTCGACCAACGGGATGATCCGCAGGGGAACAGGGTTCTCCATGACGATCGCCGTGGAGGCCCGGACGATGCCATCAAAACCCACGACCCGGTCGATCACACGTTGGAGATCCGCGTTCGAACGGGCCACCAGACGGCAGAGCATGTCGCCGTGGCCGGTGATGGTGTGCAGTTCGAGCACCTCGGCGACGGTCGCCAAATGCGCCCGTACGTCGGCGCCCTGGCCCTGTTTGATCTCCAGCGTGGCGAAGGCGGTCACGGGGTAGCCGAGGGCGGCGGGGTCGACCTCCGGTCCGAAGCCGCGGATGACTCCGTTCGACTGAAGGCGGTCCATCCGGGCCTGCACGGTCCCGCGCGCGACACCGAGCCGGCGGGACGCCTCCAGGACGCCGATACGGGGCTCGCGGGCGAGCAGCACGATGAGCCTGCCGTCCAGATGATCGATCGTCATGGTGCGCTCATCTCCGCTCCGAGGGTGGTCATCATGTACAGATAGCCCGCCCATCCTGGCCTGCCGCTGTGCATATTGCCCACTGAAAACGCAAACTATTGCGCACCTTGCGATACGGCGGGAGCCTGCCGACATGGCAGCTACCGCGAACACCCAGCCCACGTCGGCCACCTCCGGCACCCCCCACACCGCGCGCGAGGCAGACCCCTTCCCGGTCAAGGGAATGGACGCGGTCGTCTTCGCCGTGGGCAACGCCAAGCAGGCGGCCCACTACTACTCCACGGCCTTCGGCATGAAACTCGTGGCCTACTCGGGCCCGGAGACCGGCAGCCGCGAGACCGCCTCCTACGTCCTCACCAACGGCGGCGCCCGCTTCGTGCTCACCTCCGTCATCAAGGCGTCGACGGACTGGGGCCACTTCATCGAGGGCCACGTCGCCGAGCACGGCGACGGCGTCGTCGACCTCGCCATCGAGGTGCCGGACGCGCGCGCCGCGTACGCGTACGCCGTCGAGCACGGCGCCCGCGGCCTCACCGAGCCCTACGAGGTCAAGGACGAGAACGGCACGGTCGTCCTCGCCGCCATCGCGACGTACGGCAAGACCCGCCACACGCTCGTCGACCGCAGCGGCTACGACGGCCCCTACCTGCCCGGTTTCGAGGCCGCGTCGCCGATCGTCGAGCCGCCCGCCAAGCGCACCTTCCAGGCGATCGACCACTGCGTCGGCAACGTCGAGCTCGGCAAGATGAACGAGTGGGTCGCCTTCTACAACAAGGTCATGGGCTTCACGAACATGAAGGAGTTCGTGGGCGACGACATCGCTACCGAGTACAGCGCGCTGATGTCGAAGGTGGTCGCGGACGGCACCCTGAAGGTGAAGTTCCCGATCAACGAGCCCGCCATCGCCAAGAAGAAGTCCCAGATCGACGAGTACCTCGAGTTCTACGGCGGCGCGGGCGTCCAGCACATCGCGCTCGCCACGAACGACATCGTGGAGTCCGTACGCACCATGCGCGCGGCCGGGGTGAAGTTCCTGGACACCCCCGACTCGTACTACGACACGCTGGGCGAGTGGGCGGGCGAGACGCGCGTCCCGGTGGAGACCCTGCGCGAGCTGAAGATCCTGGTCGACCGCGACGAGGACGGCTACCTGCTGCAGATCTTCACCAAGCCGGTCCAGGACCGCCCGACGGTCTTCTTCGAGATGATCGAGCGGCACGGCTCGATGGGCTTCGGCAAGGGCAACTTCAAGGCGCTGTTCGAGGCGATCGAGCGCGAGCAGGAGAAGCGCGGCAACCTCTGAGCCCGCGGCTCCGCCATGGGCCCTACGCGCAGCCCTACGCGGCGGAGGGGCTCGGGGTCGGTTTCGGGGTGGGCTTCGGGCGGGGGCGCGTGGGGGTCGTCTCCTGGGCGGAGGGCGGCTCGGGGGCGTACATCTGGGCCGGGCCCCCGTCCGGGGGCTCGCCCAGGGACTCCATGGCCTGGCGGGCCTTCGGAGCCAGCAGGGGCGAGAAGTACGGATTCAGGCGCAGCGCCTCCCCGATGTGCCGCCGCGCGGCCCCGTACCGTTCCAGCTGCCGCTCGATCTCACCCCGGTGGTAGGCGAAGACCGCGCTCAGCGGGCCCTTGTCCGTCGCCCGCGTCGCGTACTTCAGGGCTTCCTTGTCCTCACCGGCCCGGTGCAGCGCCCACCCCAGCGCGTCCGCCGCCTCCGGGCTGCCGTGGCGTTTGAACTCCGCCCGCAGGCGGCCCACCGCCGCGTCCGCGTCCCCGTGGTCCGCCTCGTAGAGGCCGAGGATCCTTGAATCGTTGACGCCGTTGACGCCCACCTGCTTCACCCGGGCCCGCAGCACGTCGTACTGCGCCCGCGCGGCCGGGGCCAGCTTCAGCGACTCGTACAGCTCGCCGAGCGCCAGGGCGTACTCCGGCGCCGGCTGCTTGACCAGCGCGCTGTGATAGGAGCGCAGCGCCTCCGCCGTACGGCCGAGAGCCGCGAGCGCCCGGCCCTTGCCGGCGAGGGACGGGTGGTGGTCAGGGTCCGCCACCAGCGCCGCCTCGTAGTAGCGAAGGGCCTCCGCAGGCTCGCCCCGCTCCCAGGACAGCTCGCCCACGCGGTACAGGCACGCGGCCTTCTCCGCGGGGCCCGCCGCGAGCGCCGCCGCGTCCATCAGCTTCGAGGCCGCGTCCTCGCGCCAGCCGCGGTCCCGGTAGACCTGACCCGACCGGGCCAGCACGGCGGAGGCGCCGGGGTTCAGCTCCTTGAGCGTCTCCAGGGCCTTCCCCACGCCCTTCGCGTCACCCAGACCGCTGTACGCGTCGATCAGAGGCGGGTACGCCGACCACCGCTTCGGCGCCAGCTTCACCGCGCTCTCGGCCCACGTCTTCGCCCCGCGGAAGTCGTGCCGCGCGTTCGCTAGCGCCGCCATGCCTGTCAGCGCCTGCGCGTTGCCCACGGGCCGCGTCTTCAGGGACGTACGCAGCGCCTCCTCCGCCTTGGGGTAGTAGGCGGAGTCCGCGGTCCGAAGGCCCCGCTCGACGTAGGCGGCCCCGAGCACCGCCCACGACTCGTCGTCCCCGGGATGCTTGCGCACCTGCGCCTCACGCTCGCCGATCAGCACGGTGAGGTCCGGCAGTGCGGCCGGGGCCCCCGCGCCCGCCGCCGCCATCGCACGCCCCGCGGGCCCGAGGGCGGGCGGCGCCGCCTTCTTGCCCCCGTCGGGCAGCAGTACCACCACGCCGCCGAGCACCAGGCACCCGGCGACGGAGGTGAGCAGCACCCGCCGCAGGGAGGGGGAGCGGCGCGCGTCCCGCGACGACTCGCTCCAGATGGCGGGCGCGGACGGCGGACGGCGGCTCTGCGGGGCCGCGGGGGCCTGGGGGGCGGCGGGCGCCGCGGGGGCCTTCTGGGTCTCGGACGCGGACCCGGTCTCGATCTCCATGGCGCTCACTGTGCGTCAATACGAAGAGCACATCCCGGCACGCGGACGGGCGTCGCACACGGGTTCACACCGATGGCCCCGAGTGCGAGGCTGTGATCATGAGCCGCACACTCATCGAACTCCTTCACGAGGGCCTCCCCGTCGACGCCGTCCTCACGGACCCCGACATCACGTCCTCGTACGCGAACGACATGGCCAGCTTCTGCGACGCCGGAACCCCGGCCGTCGTGGTCCTGCCACGGACCGTCGAGCAGGTCCAGCACGTCATGCGCACGGCGACCGGGCTACGGATCCCGGTGGTCCCACAGGGCGCCCGCACGGGCCTGTCGGGCGGCGCGAACGCCAGCGAGGGCTGCATCGTGCTGTCCCTGGTCAAGATGGACCGCATCCTGGAGATCAGCCCCGTCGACCGGATCGCGGTCGTCGAGCCCGGCGTCGTCAACGCCACGCTCTCCCGCGCAGTGAACGAACACGGTCTCTACTACCCGCCGGACCCCTCCAGTTGGGAGACCTGCACCATCGGCGGGAACATCGGCACGGCATCGGGCGGCCTGTGCTGTGTGAAGTACGGGGTGACGGCGGAGTACGTGCTCGGCCTCGACGTCGTCCTCGCCGACGGACGGCTCATGAGCACCGGACGGCGCACGGCCAAGGGCGTCGCCGGCTACGACCTCACACGCCTCTTCGTCGGCTCCGAGGGCAGCCTCGGCATCGTCGTCCGCGCGACCCTCGCCCTGAAGCCCCAGCCGCCCCAACAGCTGGTGCTGGCCGCCGAGTTCGGTTCCGCGCGGGCCGCCTGCGACGCCGTATGCAGGATCATGGAGGGCGGGCACGGTCCCTCGCTCCTGGAACTGATGGACCGCACGACCATCAGGGCCGTGAACGCCCTGGCCCACATGGGCCTCCCGGAGACCACCGAAGCGCTGCTCCTCGCGGCCTTCGACACCCCGCACCCCGCCGCGGACCTCGCGGCGGTCGGCGCGCTCTGCGAAGCCGCGGGCGCCACCCAGGTGGTCCCCGCCGAGGACGCCACGGAGTCCGAACTGCTGCTCCAGGCAAGGCGGTTGTCGCTCACCGCTCTCGAAGCCGTCAAGGGCACGACGATGATCGACGACGTGTGCGTGCCGCGCTCGAAGCTCGCCGACATGCTCGAAGGCGTGGACCGCATCGCCGAGAAGTACGACCTCACGATCGGCGTCTGCGCGCACGCGGGCGACGGCAACACCCACCCCACCGTCTGCTTCGACGCCGCGGACGCCGACGAGGGCCGCCGTGCCCGTGAGTCCTTCGACGAGATCATGGCCCTCGGTCTGGAACTCGGCGGCACGATCACCGGCGAGCACGGCGTGGGCGTCCTCAAGAAGGACTGGCTCGCCCGTGAACTCGGCCCGGTGGGCGTGGAGATGCAGCGCGCCGTCAAGGCCGCGTTCGACCCGCTCTCCCTCCTCAACCCCGGCAAGCTGTTCTGACCCCAGGTCCGTGTACGGCGCCCCCGTGGCGGCGGAGTTCACTCACCGTCCTTGGACTCGTCAGAGGGCCAGGGGTCGCGCAGCCACAGCTCGTCGGCGCGGCCCGTGGTCGGCGTGAGCAGCTCGGCGAGGCCGTCGTCGATGCCGAGCCGCTCAGCCTCAGAGCCCGGAGGGACCACCCGCAGCGTGCGCTCCAGCCACGCGGACACGGCGGGCGCGGGCGCTTCGAGGAGGGCGTCACCGTCGGGTGAGGTCAACGCCATCAGGACGACGCTGCGCCCCTCCACCTTGGTCGGCCAGACCCGGACGTCGCCGTGCCCGCAGGGCCTGAACACCCCCTCGACCAGAAGTTCGCGGGCGAACGTCCAGTTCACGGGGTGCTCGGAGCCGATGTGGAAGGCGATGTGGATGGCGTACGGATCATCGGTGCGGTAGGTGAGACGGGCCGGGACGGGGATCGCGCGTTCCGGCGAGAGGACGAGTTTGAGCTCAAGCTCGCGTTCCACCACGGTGTGCATGTCGATGCTCTTCCTTCCGTGTCCGGGGCCACGGAGCGGGCCCGTGCAGGGAGAGAGCGCGATGGTCGCGGAGCATTACGCGGGTTCGGGAAAGTTTTTCGTACGTGCTTGAACTGTGCCCGGAAAGTGGTCTGTAGGGCAGGAGAGGCACAGGCGCACGCGGAGGTCTGATAGATGTGGAGCCTCAAAAAGACCCCCGAGCAGATACGGGACGACGGACATGAGCGCCCCAACTCCGGCCCCAGGCGACGACAGGCCCCGCGAAGGCTACTACCCCGATCCGTCCATTCCCGGATATGTCCGGTACTGGAACGGCGCGGCCTGGGTGCCCGGGACCAGTCGTCCCGCCCCGACCGACGGCGAATCGCTCCCCGCGCCTCCGGGGGCGGGAGCGGCGGCGCCCGCGCCCGCGGAGGAGACCGGGCCGCACTTCTTCGACGAGGAGCCCCTGACGGCGCCCGAGGCGGCGGCCGGCACGGTCGACGCCGACGCCTCGCAGCACGGGTCGAGGCCCGAGCCCGCCTCCGCCTGGCAGGCGGACGCGGCTCGGCAGACGGGGCTCGGCGGGGAGCAGGAGCGGCGGGTCTCGTGGGGTGAGCCCGAGCAGCGGGGAGCTTCGGGTGCCCGGGATCCGCGTGACCCTCGCGTGCCGAGCGCGCCGGCTGCCGGTTCGGCCCCCGAATCCGCCTCCGCGCCGGCCTCCGCTCCTGAGGACGCGCCCTCTCCTCAGGCTCCCCAGGCTTCTGAGGCTGCTCCTCAGAAGCCTCAGAAGCCCCAGGAGGTGAACGGGCCGGGCACGGTGCAGATCCGAGCGATCAAGCCGGGCGTGCCGCCGCAGCAGGAGCAGCCCCCGGCGGAGGGCACCGTGACGTTCCGCAGGCCCTCGGGACCGGTCCGCCCCACCGCGGCTGCTCCCGCCACCGAGGGCACCATGGCGATCCGGGCGCTGCGCCCGAAGTCCTCCGGCGCCGCGGCGCAGACCCCGGCGCCCCCGCAGGCCGCCGTGCCTCCGCAGGCCTCCGCGCCTTCGCCGGCACCCGCGCCTGCCCCCGTACAGCCGTCCGTCCCGCAGCAGGGCGGTGCGCCGGGTGGCGCGGCGTCGCCCGTGACCTCGGGGCCCGGTGGCGGGTCGCCCTCGTGGGCGCAGCAGGTGCACCGGCTCGCCGCCGAGGGTGACGGACAGCAGCAGCCGGTCGTGCCGTGGAAGCCGGTGGCCAACGACCCGTTCCTCGCGATGGCGCAGAACCAGGCGGCGGGGCGGCCCGCGGGGCTCGGCAAGCGGTTCGCGGCGCGGCTCATCGACACGGTCGTCCTGGCCGCCGTGACCGGGGCGGCGGCGCTGCCGCTCGGCACGAAGGCCGCCGATCACGTCGACAGCAAGATCGACGCGGCGAAGATGTCGGGCGAGAAGGTCACCGTGTGGCTGCTCGACGGCACCACGGCGGGATATCTGGGGATGGTCCTGGGCGTCCTGCTCCTCTTCGGCATCCTCTACGAGGTACTGCCCACGGCCAAGTGGGGGCGGACGCTGGGCAAGAGGGTCCTGGGTCTCCAGGTGCGTGACATGGAGGAGCACGAGACGCCGTCGTTCGGATCGGCGCTGAAGCGGTGGCTCGTCTACGCGGTGCCGGGGGTCCTGGTCGTCGGGGTCGTCGGGGTCCTGTGGTGCGTGTTCGACCGTCCGTGGCGCCAGTGCTGGCACGACAAGGCTGCGGGAACGTTTGTGGCGGGTTAGCTGTCGCACGCCGGAGGAGCTGAAAGATTCAGCCCCTCCGGCTCCTTAACCCAGACAGCCCCTCGCCGGATGCGCCCCCGGCGCCTCCGCGGTCGACTCGCCCCATGAGTACCGAACCGCCGCAGTACCCGCCGCCCCCCGACGACAACGACCCCTTCAGGAAGCAGCCCCCGCCGGACAGCGGCTCGGGCTCCCCCTACGGCACGCCCCCGCCACCCCCGCCGTACGGCGGAAGCGGCGGCCAAGGCCCTTATGGGGGCGGCGGAGATCCCTACGGCGGCGGAGGGAACGACCCCCTGGCCGGCATGCCGCCCCTGGCGGACAGCGGCAAACGCGTGCTCGCCCGCATCCTCGACATGATCCTCGTCGGCGTCGTCGTCTGGCTGCTCTCCTGGGGCTTCGGGACCAGCGAGTTCGACGTCGACCCGGACAAGGTGCAGTACGGGAAGAGCTTCGGGCAGTCGGTGCTCGCCGCCGTGCTCTACATCGCGTACGACACCTTCATGATCTCCAGGACGGGCCAGACCCTGGGCAAGAAGTGGCTGGGCCTCAGGGTCGCGAACCTCAACGACGGTGCGACCCCCACCGTGCAGACCGCGCTCGTCCGCGCGGCCGTCCTGTGGCTGCCGTTCGCGTTCTGCTGTGCCTGTATCTGGACGGCGATCTGCGGCGGCTGGAGCTTCTTCGACAAGCCCTACAAGCAGGGCCTGCACGACAAGGCTGCCAAGACGGTGGTGGTCAGCACCGGCTGATCACGTCGGACCGCTGAGGCGGCAGAGCGGCAGAGCGACAGAGCGGCAGAGCGGCAGTTCCGGCGGGCTCGTGGACCTCACGGGCCCGCCGGCTCGCGTACGGACTCGGCCAGTACGGGAGCGGAGGCACGCTGGGCCGGGACGCGTGCGGCCGGTGAGGCCGTGGGTTTTGGCTGTGGCACCGTCATCGCCACCAGTAATCCGAGCAGGAGCGCGGCCGCGGCTATCACCGCCACCCCGATGCCCGAACTCGTCTGTGAGAGCAGCAGCATGGACAGCGTGGAGAAGACCACGGTCAGCGTGCCGTAGGTGATCTGGGCGGGGGTCGGACGAGGCAGCGGCATGGGACGAGGCATGGCGTAATCCGTCCTAGGGACAGCGGATGCGGGGTGGTCGTGCCCAATGTGAAGCTGTATGCGAATCAAAGGACGCCCGGCTGCGGCGACTTGAGATCTGCCATCTCGCGCGGTAGCGCACCGTCGATTGACTCTATTTTGCTGCATGCCCGACGGGAACGGGCGGTAAGCGTGACCTAACCCACGGTGCGGCAGCACAGGGGGCGCACGGGTTCATGACGTCCAGCAAGTGGACGGCGGGGCGCGCCTGTTGACCATGCCGACGGGCGGGCGCACGCGTCCGGATCGTGTTCGGATAGCGGATCTCCGCGCCTGCATAGTGCACTTGGTGTGTTCAAGTCAAGGTCTGTCTTTTCTCCCGCATCTCCGGTCGAATGTCGTCACTTGTGACGCGTATCGCGCGCGGACCTCCTCCGACCGGGACCTCGGCCCGCCTTCGCGCGGACGCGGGGGAGGACAGCATCAAGTGACAGTCAGTAGACGGACGTTCAGAGCCACCGCGGCTGCCGTGGCGATGGCCGCGGCAGCCGCCACGTTCTCGGCAGCCACCGCGTCGGCCAAGGAAGATGGTCCGGGCGGCGCGCCCGCCATCGACCGGCAGGACCCGAGCCGGGCCAAGGCGCAGGTCGACCACGACCTGGACGGGCCCTTCAGCAAGGAGCAGGCCCAGCAGCGCAAGGCCGCCCTCCAGCAGGTCATCGAGGGCGACGCCAAGGTACAGAAGCGCGGCGGCTCCCAGGTCGTGAAGCTCGACGACAAGAAGTACGTCGAGCTCGGCCGGGAGAAGACCGACAAGATCTTCACGATCCTGGTCGAGTTTGGCGACAAGGTGGACGACACCACCATGTACGACCCCGACGGCCCGGACGGCCCCGAGGCGCCGGTCAAGAAGTACGGCGGCGAGCCCGGCCCCGCGCACAACAAGATAGCCAAGCCGGACCGTGCGAAGGACAACAGCACGGCCTGGCAGAAGGACTACAACCAGCAGCACTTCCAGGACCTGTACTTCGGTGAGGGCAAGGACTCCAAGGGCAAGAAGAAGGAGTCCCTGAAGACCTACTACGAGAAGACCTCGTCCGGCCGTTACTCGGTCGACGGAGAGGTCTCCGACTGGGTCAAGGTCGACTACAACGAAGCCCGTTACGGCTCCAACTACTGCGGCGACACCAACTGCGCCAACGTCTGGGACGCGGTGAAGGACGGCGTCACCGCCTGGACCAAGGACCAGAAGGCCCAGGGCCGCACGGACGCCCAGATCAAGGCGGACCTCGCTAAGTACGACCTCTGGGACCGCTACGACTTCGACGGCGACGGCGAGTTCAACGAGCCCGACGGGTACATCGACCACTTCCAGATCGTCCACGCGGGCGAGGACGAGTCGGCCGGCGGCGGCGCCGAGGGCACCAACGCCCTGTGGGCGCACCGCTGGTACGCGTACGGCAACGACGCGGGCAACACCGGGCCCGCGAACAACAAGTCGGGCGGCACCCAGATCGGCGACTCTGGCATCTGGGTCGGCGACTACACGATGCAGCCGGAGAACGGCGGCCTCGGCGTCTTCGCCCACGAGTACGGCCACGACCTCGGTCTGCCCGACCTGTACGACACCACGGGCAAGGGCGAGAACTCGGTCGGCTTCTGGTCGCTGATGTCGGCCGGTTCCTGGCTCGGCACCGGCAAGGACGCCATCGGCGACCTGCCCGGCGACATGACCGCCTGGGACAAGTTCCAGCTGGGCTGGCTCGACTACGCCAAGGCCAAGGCCGCGACGACGTCCGAGCACAAGCTGGGCGTCTCGGAGTACAACACCCGTCACCGCCAGGCGCTCGTCGTCGACCTTCCGAAGAAGGCCGTCACCACCACGGTCACCAAGCCCACCGAGGGCTCCAAGCAGTGGTGGAGCGACCAGGGCGACGACCTCAAGAACACCCTGACGCGCTCGGTCGACCTGACCGGCAAGTCCAAGGCCGCGCTCTCCCTCGACGGTTGGTGGGACATCGAGGCCAACTACGACTACCTCTACACCGAGGTGTCGACGGACGGCGGCGCCAACTGGACGCCTGTGGACGGCACGGCGGACGGCAAGGCCATCCCGCGCGACGCCGGTGACAAGCCCGCGTTGACCGGTGCGTCGGGTGCGTACAAGAAGCTGGCGTTCCCGCTCGACGCGTACGCCGGCAAGAAGATCGATCTTCGCTTCCGCTACTCCACGGACGGCGGCGCGGGCGGCAAGGGCTTCGCGGCCGACGCCCTCGCGATCACCGCGGACGGTGCCAAGGTCTTCGAGGACGGCGCCGAGGGCGACGACAACGGCTGGACGGCGAAGGGCTTTTCGCGCATCGGCGAGTCCTTCACCAAGAAGTACGACCAGTACTACCTCGCCGAGAACCGGCAGTACGTGTCGTACGACAAGACCCTGAAGGTCGGCCCGTACAACTTCGGCTTCTCCAAGACCCGTCCGGACTGGGTCGAGCACTACCCGTACCAGACCGGCCTGATGGTCTGGCAGTGGGACACCTCGCAGAAGGACAACAACACCAGCGCGCACCCCGGCCAGGGTCTGATCCTGCCGGTGGACGCGCACGCCAAGCCGCTCAAGTGGACGGACGGCACCCTGCTGCGGAACAAGATCCAGCCGTTCGACGCGCCCTTCAGCAAGTTCGCGACCGACAAGTTCACGCTCCACAACGCGGACGTCGCGCTGAAGATCAAGTCCCAGAAGGGTGTCCCGGTCTTCGACGACCGCAAGGGCACCTACTGGTTCGAGGAGAACCCCACGGGAAGTGTCAAGGTCACTGACACCAACACCCAGATCAAGATCATCAAGCAGCCGAAGGATGGGTCCTCGATGACGGTCCAGGTGGGTCCCTCCACGAAGTAATCGGCATTTCCGCAGGTCAAGCCATGATCGGTCGTCGCCCTCTAGCGGGCGGCGGCCGATCGTGTTTAGGTGCGTCCTGTGGATTTCTTATTGACACAGGGTCCGGCCAGGGGCTCTGTGCGTCGTCTCACGGGGGTGTGACCAGCCATGTCCGCAGGAGGTTTCAGCAAGCTGCCGAACGGCAGCGTGGTGGTGGCCCTGACGCTGCCGAACCCCGCACTGGGCGGTGGCAGCGTCCGGATGATCGTGCACGCGGTGAACCGCGCGAGGGCCCTGACCCGCCTGCGGAACCTCGGCCTGCGGGCGGTCTATCTGCGGGGCAACGCGGAGCCGCCGACGCCGGACGAGATCACGGCGGTGCTTCATCATCCGGACGGGCTGATATGGCGTACGGCGCCGGACGCTGCCGCTGAGCTTTGGCATCCGATTCGTGCTCTGAAGCGGCAGGCGCTTCAGGGTCAGAGACCCGGGGGGCCGGCGGTCAGCCCTTCAGGGGTCTGATCCGCGGGGGCCGCTGCCCCCCCCGAACGCGGTCGGATTTTGCCCGCAGGACCGGTGGGGGCTGGCCGCGCCGTTCCCCGCGCCCCTTGCGGGGCTCGCTACGGGGTCCGCGCTCCTTGCGGGGCTCAGCCGACCGGCTTTCCGGTCAGCTCCACCCCCGCCGCCCGTAGCTCCTCCAGCGCTCGCTCCGTCGACTCCCTGGAGACGCCGGCCGTCAGGTCGAGCAGGACCGTCGTGCCGAAGCCCTCACGGGCCGCGTCGAGGGCCGTGGCGCGTACGCAGTGGTCTGTGGCGATTCCCACCACGTCCACCTCGTTGATCTTCCGCTCCCGCAGCCAGTCCGCCAGCGGGACGCCGTTCTCGTCGGCCCCCTCGAACCCGCTGTAGGCGGCCGAGTAGGCCCCCTTGTCGAACACCGCGTCGATGGCCCCGGACGCCACGACCGGCGCGAAGTTCGGGTGGAACCCGATCCCCTCCGTGCCCGCCACGCAGTGCGGCGGCCAGGAGCGGGCGAAGTCCGGCCGGTCGGAGAAGTGGTCGCCCGGGTCGATGTGGTGATCACGCGTGGCCACCACGTGCCGGTAGCCCGCCGGCGCCTGGCCGATCAGCTCGGTGATCGCGGCGGCCACATCGGCACCCCCGGCGACCGCGAGGCTGCCGCCCTCGCAGAAGTCGTTCTGCACATCGACGACGATCAGAGCGCGGCGCATCGGGTGTCCTTCGGCTCGGCAAGACTCGTAGGCATTGGGGGAGGGAGAGGGGGACTCGGCCGGATGAACCGAGCGTAGAGACTTCGAACGCGATGCGGGAGAGGGCGTTCGAACACCCCCTCTCCGCTCCGGCGCACATCAGCACAATCAGACGTACTCCGTCGGAATGACGGCCTCGCCCTTCGACAGCTGCGTAGCCGACAGAGGCAGCCGGCCCCGCGCCTCCGCGTGCCGGTCGCGCACGGTGTCCAGCGGCTCGCGCGCCACCACCTCACCGCCCTTGATCAGCTCGACGAGCAGCTGGTGGTCGGCGAGCTCCACCGGCACGGCCCCCGTGCCGATCACCTCGGCCTCGGCGACCCCGTACTCGTCGGGCCGGCGCGCGGCCCACTTGCGCCCGCCCACCGACGACTTGGCGCCGAGCGACTTCTTGGCCACCGGTTCGAGGCGGGCGTGCGGGTCCGCCGAGTGGGCGCGGGCCACCAGCTTGTAGACCATCGAGCAGGTCGGGTGCCCGGACCCGGTGACGAGCTGGGTGCCGACCCCGTACGCGTCCACGGGCGCCGCAGCCAGCGAGGCGATGGCGTACTCGTCCAGGTCGGAGGTCACGACGATCTTCGTCGCGGTCGCCCCGAGCTCGTCCAGCTGCTGCCGGACCCGGTGCGCGACCAGGAGCAGGTCCCCGGAGTCGATGCGCACGGCGCCGAGCTCCGGCCCGGCGACCTCGACGGCGGTGCGGACGGCCTCGGTCACGTCGTACGTGTCCACGAGCAGGGTGGTACCGGGCCCGAGGGAGTCCACCTGCGCCTGGAAGGCGTCGCGTTCGGTGTCGTGCAGGAGGGTGAAGGCGTGGGCCGATGTGCCGACCGTCGGGATGTCGTAGCGGAACCCGGCGGCCAGGTCGGACGTGGTCGTGAAGCCGCCGACGTACGCGGCGCGCGAGGCGGCGACGGCCGCCAGCTCGTGCGTACGCCGCGCGCCCATCTCGATCAGCGGGCGCTCACCGGCGGCCGATGCCATCCGGGAGGCGGCGGCCGCGATCGCCGAGTCGTGGTTGAGGATGGAGAGGATCACCGTCTCCAGGAGCACGCACTCCGCGAAGGAGCCCTCGACGCGCAGGATCGGCGAGCCGGGGAAGTAGACCTCGCCCTCCGGATAGCCCCAGACGTCACCGCTGAAGCGGTACGAGGCGAGCCACTGGAGGGTCTCCTCGTCGACGACACGGCGCTCGCGCAGGAAGCCGATGACGTCGGCGTCGAAGCGGAAGTTCTCCACGGCGTCCAGGACGCGGCCGGTTCCGGCGACCAC
This sequence comes from Streptomyces sp. Je 1-332, assembly GCF_040730185.1. NCBI lineage: Bacteria > Bacillati > Actinomycetota > Actinomycetes > Kitasatosporales > Streptomycetaceae > Streptomyces > Streptomyces sp. Je 1-332. The sequence continues at coordinate 3,103,844 of NZ_CP160402.1, read as the reverse complement.
TCCATAGCGGCGTCCCTCGGGCAGTCTGCGGGTGAAGACCTCGAAGACGGAGCGCCGGTCGGCGGTGCCGGCCTTCAGCGCGGCCTGCAGCATCGTGAGCTCGTAGTGATCCGTGAAGAGCGCGGTCGACGGAACATCCACCGGCAGCCCAAGGTCCGCTGTGTTCATACGAAGGATGCTACCCCGCATCTCGTCACTCTGACGATTTCCTGAGTCCATTTGTGCGAGGGCCCCCTGCGGGTGGCAGCATGGGTGGCGTGAGTACGGCTCCCGCAGAGATCACCCGCCCGGAATCCGACGAAGAGACCTTCGCCGTCCCGGAGCCCGACGTCCCCTGGATCACGCTCGTCCACAACGACCCGGTCAATCTGATGAGTTACGTGACCTATGTGTTCCAGTCCTACTTCGGGTACTCGAAGGAGAAGGCCACGAAGCTGATGATGGACGTGCATCACAAGGGTCGCGCGGTCGTCTCCACCGGCTCCCGCGAGGAGATGGAGCGCGACGTACAGGCCATGCACGGATACGGTCTGTGGGCCACCCTCCAGCAGGACCGGAAGTAGCGACGCATCTGATGCCAGGACAATTCGAAGCCATTCCCGGGGGCGGCGCGGCCGTCGCGCTCGACGAGGTCGAGATCTCGATCATCCGGTCCCTCGCCGTCCAGCTCCTGGAGCTGATCGGTCCGGGCCCGGCCGAGGACGCCCCCGACGATCCGCTCGCGGAGCTGTTCGCCGAAGGCCCGAGCGAGCCGCCCACCGACCCGGTCCTCCAGCGGCTCCTTCCGGACGCCTATGGCGGGCCCGGCAGCGAGGAGGGCGCCACCGACGCCGACGAACTGCGGGCCTACTCCTCGGAGTTCAGGCGCTTCACCGAGAACGACCTGCGGGCCAAGAAGCGCGAGGACGCCCTGGTGGTGATCCGCAGCCTGGACGCGCTGACGTCGAAGGGCGAGGGCGGCGCCGTCCTGAAGCTGTCCGCCGACGAGTCGCGGCACTGGCTCGGCGCGCTCAACGACCTCCGCCTCGCGATCGGCGCCCGCCTGGAGGTGACCGACGAGGAGGACACGGACCTGCTCTACCAGCTGCCGGACTCCGACGCCCGCAAGCCGATGGTGATGGCCTATCTCTGGCTCGGCGGTCTGCAGGAGACGCTGGTCGCCACCCTCATCGGTTAGAAGTCACACGGAAGTGGCCACGGTCGCCCGCAAAGTCGGTGTAAGCGGCAGCGATTACACTCCGTTCGCTCATCGGACGCTCAAATCCGGATAACGATCGCGTCACTTAACTGCCCATTTTTGAGGCGCCGAGGGAATTTTGTCCGGTTTTTCTCGTGGCGTGAGCCACACGTGCCACGGCCGATCACTGTCACGGCCGTGATAAATCTTCACGACCACTCGGTGACGCCACCCATGTCACCGGTGGCGCTCGGGCCGGCAGACCGCCGGTAGCACTCCATCCATATCCGGGGGGATCAGGACCTGATCCGTTGCCATACGCAGACTGCGGGCACGGATCAGCGTGGAGAAAGGCGTCACCATGACCTCAGTGCAGGTCGAAGAGCATCACGACGGCAATGAGGCCGGCGGAACGGGCGGTTCGTCCGGCACGTCAGGCGAGGGTTATCAGCGCGGGCTCGGCGCCCGGCAGATCCAGATGATCGCGATCGGCGGTGCCATCGGCACCGGCCTGTTCCTCGGTGCGGGCAAGGCCATTCACAAGGCCGGTCCGAGCCTCATCCTGGCGTACGCCATCGCCGGCCTCGTCATCTTCTTCATCATGCGGGCCCTGGGCGAGCTGCTCATGTACCGCGCCGTGTCGGGCTCCTTCTCGGAGTACGCGCGTGAATTCATCGGCCCGTTCTTCGGGTACGTGACCGGCTGGACGTACTGGCTCTTCTGGGTCGTCACCGGCATCACGGAAGTCACGGCAGCGGCCCAGTACATGCAGTACTGGACACATGACGCCATTCCACAATGGGCCTACGCGCTGATCTTCACGGTCATCCTGTACGGCGCCAACCTGATCTCCGTGAAGCTCTTCGGTGAGCTCGAGTTCTGGTTCTCGATGGTCAAGGTCACCGCGATCATCGGCATGATCCTCATCTGCGCCGGCATCCTCACCATCGGCTTCTCCGACGCCGGCGACACCGCGTCCGTCTCCCACCTGTGGGACCAGGGCGGCTTCTTCCCGAACGGCATCGGCTCCACGCTGATGACGCTGCAGATCGTGATGTTCGCCTTCCTCGCCGTCGAGCTGGTCGGCGTCACCGCGGGCGAGTCCAAGGACCCGAAGACCGTCCTGCCCAAGGCCATCAACACCGTGCCGTGGCGCATCGCCGTCTTCTACGTCGGCGCCCTCGTCATGATCCTCTCGGTCGTGCCGTGGACCTCGTTCCAGCCGGGCGTCTCGCCGTTCGTCGCGGCCTTCCAGGAGATGGGCCTCGGCATCGGCGCCGCGATCGTCAACTTCGTCGTCCTGACGGCCGCGCTCTCCTCCTGCAACTCGGGCATGTACTCCACCGGCCGCATGCTGCGCGACCTCGCGCTCAACGGCCAGGGCCCGAAGTTCTTCACCAAGCTGACGAAGAACGGCCTGCCGCTGGTCGGCACCACCTTCTCCGCGACCCTGATGCTGGTCGGCGTCTGGATCAACTACCAGTGGCCGGGCGAGGCGTTCAACTACGTCGTCTCCTTCGCGACCATCTCCGGCATGTGGGCCTGGATCATGATCCTGATCTGCCAGATCAAGTACCGCCGCAAGGCCGACCGCGGCGAGCTGCCGATGTCCACCTTCCGTGCGCCGGGAGCTCCGTTCACGAGCTGGTTCGCGCTCGCCTTCATCGCGATGGTCATCGTCATGATGGGCATCGACAAGGACGCGCGGATCTCGCTCTACGCCGCTCCGGTGTGGGCGCTGATCCTCGGCGTCGGCTATCTGGTCATGCAGAAGCGCAACGACACGCAGTCGACGGGTGGTGGCGAGGCGGACAAGCAGGACGCGATCAAGTCCTGACCGTCAGGTCATTCCCGCTCGATCCCAGCATGTGGGCCGGTCCGTACCACTCTTCGGTACGGGTCGGCCCTTCTGCTTATCCTGGCTGCCATGCTGACCCTGACCCAGGCCCTCCACGACCAGATCGTCGCGCACGCGCGCCAGGACCACCCCGACGAGGCCTGCGGTGTGGTCGCGGGCCCGGAGGGAACCGGCCGCCCCGAGCGCTTCATCCCGATGCTGAACGCGGCACGCTCGCCCACGTTCTACGAGTTCGACTCGGGCGACCTCCTCAAGCTCTACCGCGAGATGGACGACCGCGACGAGGAGCCGGTGATCGTCTACCACTCGCACACGGCGACCGAGGCCTACCCCTCGCGCACCGACATCTCGTACGCCAACGAGCCGGGCGCCCACTACGTCCTGGTCTCCACGGCCGACACCGACGACGCGGGCGACTTCCAGTTCCGCTCCTTCCGGATCGTGGACGGCGAGGTCACCGAAGAAGAGGTGAAGGTCGTCCAGGCGTACTGATCCTCCAGGCATACTGAGCTTCACCTTCGAGGCGGCAGGACCCAGGAAGCCGGTGCGAATCCGGCACGGTCCCGCCACTGTGACCCCACCCTTCGCGGGTGGGGCAGTCAGGAACTGACCTGCCGCCTTCTTCTCCCACGACGCAGGGGACGCGGAAATCCCCTGGAGGAGGCAGCTCAGCCATGTCCCGCCCCATACGTCTGCTGCTCGCCGCGGCCCTGCTGGCCCCGCTCGCCGCGTGCTCGTCCTCCGACGGCGCCGACTCGAAGCCGGAGTCCAAGGCCCCAGGCTTCCCGTACACGGTCACGAACTGCGGCGTGAAGACGACGTACGAAGCACCCCCGAAGCGCGCCGTCACGATGAACCAGCACGTCACGGAAGTGATGCTGGAGCTGGGTCTCGAGGACCGCATCGCGGGCACGGCGTACCTGGACGACAAGGTCCTGCCGAAGTACGCGAAGGCGTACGCGGACACCCCCGTCCTAGCCAAGGAGTACCCCTCCTACGAGAAACTCCTGGCCGCGAACCCCGACTTCGTCTACGGCGGCTACGCGTCGTCCTTCCTCGCGGGCGAGGGCCGCAGCCGCGGGGCCCTCGCGAAGTCAGGCGTGGAGAGCCGCCTGAACGTGGAGGGCTGCGCCAAGAAGCCCGTCTCGATGGACGACGTCTACAAGGAAGTCCGCGAGGTCGGCAGCACGTTCGGGGTGCGGCCGCGGGCGGAGAAGTGGGTGACCGCGGCGAAGCGTGAACTGGCGCAGACGGAGGCGAAGTCGAAGCCCGTCCCCGTCTTCGTCTACGACAGCGGCGACAAGACCGCCTTCACGGCGGGCGGCCGCGGCATCGGCAACGACATCATCGAGCGTGCGGGCGGCCGTAACGTCTTCGCCGACCTGGACAAGTCCTTCGGTGACGCGTCCTGGGAGTCGGTGGTCGACCGCAAGCCCGAGGTGATCGTGATCCTCGACTACGGCGGCACGACGGTCGCCCAGAAGAAGAAGCGCCTCCTCGACGACCCGGTCCTGGCGGACATCCCCGCCATCAAGCACAAGCGCTTCGCGGTACTGCCGCTGTCGGACACGGTGGTGGGGGTGAGGGCCCCGGCGGCGGTGGGGAAGCTGGCGGACCAGCTGTGAAATCTCAGCCCGTCCGGCGTTTGAGGACGAACTCGGCGAAGCCGGTGACTGACGGCAACCAGTTCGGGGCCCGGGGCGGAGCCCCGGTTTCGGGAAGGGGCGGGATTGGGGAGAGCCCCGCCAGGGCCGCACGAACCCGCAGACGCCTGGGCTACGCGACAGTCATCGCGGCGCTCTGCGCAGCCCTCGCGGCAGCGGTCGTGGCGGGCCTGGCCCTGGGCTCGGTACGCATACCCACCGCCGACGTCCTGGAGATCCTGACGGGAGGTGCGGAACCTTCCCCGTTCCGCACCATCGTTCTGGACGTAAGACTCCCAAGGGTCCTGCTCGGCGCAGCCGTAGGCGCAGGCCTGGCAGTAATAGGCGCCGTCCTCCAGGCCCTGGTGAGAAACCCCCTGGCCGACCCGTTCCTGCTCGGCGTCTCCTCCGGCGCATCCGCCGGAGCCGTCGCCGTCATCGTCCTCGGCAGCGTCTTCGGCCTGGGAGCGGGCCTGGCCACCACCGTCACGATCCCGGCCGCGGCCTTCGCGGGAGCCCTGCTCTCGCTCCTCGTCGTCTACACGCTGGCAAGGTCAGGAGGCGGCAGCTTCGCCACCGGCCGCCTGATCCTCTCCGGGGTGGCCGTCTCGTACATCCTCTCCGCCCTGACCAGCCTGATCCTGATCACCTCCGACAGCGCCGACCACCTGAAGGAAGTCCTGTACTGGACCCTCGGCGGCCTCGGCAGCGCCCGCTGGGACATGCTCGCGCTGCCCGGTATCGCACTCATTCTCGGCACGGCCCTGCTCGTCGCCCTCGCCCGCCCCCTCGACCTGCTCCTGGTCGGCGAGGAGGGCGCCACCGTCCTCGGACTCGACACGGCCCGCTTCCGCGCCGCCGTCTTCGTCCTCGCCTCGCTCCTGACCGGCGTACTCGTCGCCTACAGCGGGGCCATCGGCTTCGTCGGCCTGATGGTGCCGCACGCCGCCCGGATGCTGGTCGGCGCCGCACACCGGGCGCTCCTGCCGGTGGTGGCCCTGATGGGCGCGGTGTTCCTGGTGGCGGCCGACCTCGCCGCGCGCACGGTCGCGGCGCCGCAGGACATCCCGGTCGGCGTCCTGACGGCGCTGACGGGCGGCCCGTTCTTCCTGTGGATGCTGCGCAAGAACCGTACGCAGGAAGGGGCCCCCGCATGACCGGCATGATGCTGCGCACCGAGAACCTCACGTACGAGACGTCCGGCGGCCTGCGGCTGGTCGACGACGTCACCCTGCACGCGGCCCGGGGCGAGACCATCGGCATCGTCGGCCCCAACGGCAGCGGCAAGACCACCCTCCTGCGCTGCGTCTACGGCGCCCTGGCGCCCACCGGCGGCCGCGTGCTCCTGGACGGCGACGACCTGGCGGCCCGCTCGGCCAAGGAACGGGCCCGCCGCATCGCCACCGTCCCGCAGGACGGGCACACCGGCTTCGAGCTCACCGTCCGGCAGATCGTCGCCATGGGCCGCTCCCCGCACAAGCGCTTCTGGGAGGCGGACACCGCGCAGGACGCCGCCTTGGTCACCGACGCGTTGGAACGCGTCGGCGCGGCCGGCCTCGCCCACCGTGTCTTCGCCGGGCTCTCCGGCGGCGAGCGCCAGAGCGCCCTGGTGGCGAGGTCGCTGGTGCAGGAGCCCGCGGTCCTCGTCCTGGACGAGCCGACCAACCACCTGGACATCCGCTACCAGCTGGAGATCCTCGCCCTCGTCCGCGACCTCGGCACCACGAACCTCCTGGCCCTGCACGACCTCAACCTGGCCGCGTACTACTGCGACCGTCTGTACGTGCTCGACGCCGGCCGCCTCGTCGCGTCAGGTGCGCCGAAGGAGGTCCTGACCAGCGAACTCCTCGCCGAGGTGTACGGGGTGACGGCGGAGGTGGCGGTGCATCCGGCCACGGGCGCTCCGACGGTCACCTACCTGCCCTCAGCTGCGCCGCGGCTCCCCTCATCCACGTGATGGACGCAAACCATCCACGATGTGAGATCACATTCCAGAACCCGGACCGGGAATCGATACGATGACCGCATGGTTCCCCACGACGTGAGCGACAAGATGCCGGGCATGCTGCTCGTTGCGCGTCTGCACGTCGATTTGTGCAGGCTCTCCAGCGCGATCTGTTCGCGCTGACAGCCGCCGCCGTACGGCCGTGAGCCGCGGCGCCACCTCCGCGTAACGCCCTGCGCACTCGCGCATCCGCGCCCACGCACCCCGCACCCCGCACTTACGCACTCCGCACGACCGGGCCGCCGCGCGCCCACCCACGTGACTCTCCCGACAGGAGCCCAAGCCATGGCCATCGAGGTCCGCATCCCGACCATCCTCCGCACCTACACCGACGGCGCCAAGGCCGTCGAGGGCAGCGGCGACAACCTCGCCGAGCTCTTCAGCGACCTCGACTCGCGGCACGCGGGCATCGCCGAGCGCATCGTGGACGGCGACAAGCTGCGCCGTTTCGTGAACGTGTACCTGAACGACGAGGACGTCCGCTTCCTGGACGGCATCTCCACCAAGCTCGCGGACGGCGACAACGTCACGATCCTGCCGGCCGTGGCCGGCGGCATGGTCTGATCGCGGATGCCTCGCTACGACTCCCCGCTGGCGGCCGTGGGCAACACGCCCCTCGTCCGCCTGCCGCGGCTCTCCCCGTCCGACGACGTCCGCATCTGGGCGAAGCTGGAGGACCGTAACCCGACCGGTTCCATCAAGGACCGCCCGGCGCTGCACATGGTCGAACAGGCGGAGAAGGACGGGCGGTTGACGCCCGGCTGCACGATCCTGGAGCCGACGTCCGGCAACACGGGCATCTCGCTCGCGATGGCGGCCAAGCTCAAGGGCTACCGCATCGTGTGCGTCATGCCCGAGAACACCTCCCAGGAGCGGCGTGAGCTCCTGGCCATGTGGGGCGCGGAGATCATCCCGTCCCCGGCGGCCGGCGGCTCCAACACGGCGGTACGCGTCGCCAAGGAGCTGGCGGCAGAGCACCCGGACTGGGTGATGCTCTACCAGTACGGCAACCCGGACAACGCGGGCGCCCACTACGCGACCACCGGCCCCGAGATCCTCGCCGACCTGCCCTCCGTCACCCACTTCGTGGCGGGCCTCGGCACGACCGGCACGCTCATGGGCGTGGGCCGCTTCCTGCGCGAGCAGAAGCCGGACATCAGGATCGTCGCCGCGGAGCCCCGCTACGACGACCTCGTGTACGGCCTGCGGAACCTCGACGAGGGCTTCGTCCCCGAGCTGTACGACGCGTCCGTCCTGACCACCCGCTTCTCGGTCGGCTCGGCGGACGCGGTGACGCGGACCCGGGAGCTGCTCCAGCAGGAGGGGATCTTCGCGGGCGTCTCCACCGGCGCCGCCCTGCACGCCGCGATCGGCGTCGGCAAGAAGGCGGTGGCGGCGGGGGAGCCCGCCGACATCGTGTTCGTCGTGGCCGACGGCGGCTGGAAGTACCTGTCGACCGGCGTCTACACCGCCGAGACGACCGAAGCGGCCATCGAGACGCTCCAGGGCCAACTGTGGGCCTAGCGCCGAACACAGACGAACGCGGGGCGGGCCGGACACATCCGGCCCGCCCCGCGTTTTACGTCGCCGCTCAACCCGCCAGGTAACGGACCTGATCCCACAGCGCCGGATCCACGATCCCCGCCCGCCTGCGGAACTCCCACACCGGCACGTCCCGCAGCTCGTCCGTCTCCAGGAAACTGGGGCGGCCCCGCGCGTCCCCCACCGACCCGGGCGGCAGCGGAATCACCCCGGCCCGTTCGTCGTGGTACCTGCTGGTGATCTTCGCGACGACCGCGCTCTGCCCCCGCACGGACAGCACGAGACAGGGCCGGTCCTTCGTGCCCGGCCCGTCCTCGTAAGGCACCTTCGCCCACCAGATCTCCGCGGGCTTCGGCGCGGGCTGCCCCCGCCGCGGCCCGCGTGGCCTGCCCGGCGGCCGGGTGGTCCGGCCGCGGGGCCCGCGGTCGCTGCGGCCCCTGCCGTCCACCACCGCGGCGACCGCCGCGAGCACCACCACGGCGCCCAGCGCGAGCCACCATGACGTATCCATACCGCAGACGGTACCGGGGCGCTCCCGGCCCCGCGCGCCCCCCGAACCGGTGACAGCGCAGGTGAGTTCTCCCACAACGGCCCACGACGGAGGAGCGACCTGACGTTTTGCGCCTTACGCTCGACGGACCGCAGGACTCCCCGAAGAGCCTCCCGCAGGCACTTCGCGAACCCCCCGCAACGCCCCGCACAACCCCCGTTTCGCCCCCGGAGGTTTCCGCTCCATGAAGCTCACCGTCGTCGGCTGCTCGGGGTCGTTTCCGTCCGCGGACTCGGCCTGCTCGAGCTACCTCGTCGAGGCCGACGGCTTCCGGCTGCTTCTCGACATGGGCAATGGCGCCCTGGGCGAGCTGCAGCGCCATGTCGGTCTCTACGACCTGGACGCGATCTTCCTCAGCCATCTGCACGCCGACCACTGCATCGACATGTGCGCCTACTTCGTGGCGCGCTACTACCGGCACGAAGGCGGCCGCTGCGCCCCCCTCCCGGTCTACGGACCCGAGGGCACCGAACAGCGCCTCACCACCGCGTACGCCGACACCCCCTCGGCCTCCTCGATGAGCGAGGTCTTCGACTTCCACACCGTGAAGCCGGCCTCGTTCGACATCGGCCCGTTCTCCGTCCGTACGGAGAAGGTGTGCCACCCCGTCGAGGCGTACGCCATCCGCGTCGAGCACGGGGGCAGGTCCCTCACGTACTCGGGAGACACGGGTGTGTGCCACGCGCTGGACGAACTGGCCACCGACACCGACCTGTTCCTCTGCGAGGCGGCCTTCACGCACGGCAAGGAGAACATCCCCGACCTGCACCTCAACGGCCGTGAGGCGGGCGAGACCGCCCGGCGCGCGGGTGCCGGGCGCCTGCTCCTGACCCACATCCCGCCGTGGACGGACCCCCAGGTGAACCTGGCGGACGCGCGCGAGGTGTACGACGGGACGGCCGAACTGGCGCGGCCCGGCCACAGCTACGAGGTCTAGCGCGCCGCCGGTCAGCGCCTGGTCCCGCGGCCGCCCAGCGCCATCCTGTTCCAGGTGTGGCGGCGGCCGCGGATCGCGACCGAGTACGCGTACATGACCTCCGGATCGCACATGCCCGGCAGGTAGGAGTCACCGAAGTGGTGGGCGTCCACGCCCACTTCCTTCGCGTTCAGGGCCAGCTGCGGCACGACGTTCGCGTGGCTGCCCTCCTGGCTGGTGCCGATCGCCCCCATCACGACCGCCCCCGCGTCCTGCACCGCGGCCACCGCCTCGGCCGCCAGCTCCTTGGTGACCCCGGGCAGCGTCCCCGGCAGCGGCATGACCACACCGTCGGCGCCCGCGTCCACGAGCGAGGTGAGCCGTGCGGCCGTGACGCGCTCCGGGTGGCCCGCGTGGTGCATCTTGCCGCTCCACAGCGCGACGTCGTCCCCGAGGCCCTGCCGCAGCTCCTCGGTCACCCGCGCGAGCCCCTCGTACGAACCGCCCGTCCCCGGATTCGCCGTCAGGCAGAGCATCGCCGCCCCCATGTCGATGAGCCGCCTGGCGTACTCGGGCTTGGCGCGGCGGATCTCGGGGACGTCGCCGGGCTCCAGATTGACGCCGACGGGCCGGCCGATGAAGGCGGCGAGTTCGGTGATCGAGGCGAACGTGCCGAGGCCCGGCAGATCGAGCCGCTCGCCGTCCCAGGCCCGCTCGATCAGGTTCAGTACGACGATGTCGGCGCCGAAGGCCGCGACGAGCTCGGCGTTGTGCACACCGGGCATGCCCGGCATGGGAACGAGGGCGGCCCGGTCAGCGAAGACCTCGCCGACCATGGTGCGGCCCTCTGCGGCGGCCACGGAAGCGGTCAGGGAGCGACCGCGGAGTGCGGCGAGGCCGTCGCGGTCGAGGTCGAGGATGCGGGGGGTCGTCACGCGAGGAGTCGTCATAAGGACGACCGTAGGCGGACGGAACGGACAAAGCCCCGCACCGTTGGTCGCAACGGTGCGGGGCTTACGTCCCGAAGTGGGGCGGAGGCTACTTGCCCTCGGCCTTCTGGAGCTCGGCGATCTCCTCGTCGGACTCGCGGCCCGGCGTCGGAAGGTTGAACTTGGTGATCGCGAAGCGGAAGACCACGTAGTAGAGCGCGGCGAAGCAGAGGCCGACCAGGGCCAGGCCCAGCGGATTCTTCGCGATGCCGAAGTTGATGGCGTAGTCGACGAATCCGGCGGAGAAGCCGAAGCCGTCCTTCATGCCGAGCGCCCAGGTCAGCGCCATGGAGACACCGGTGAGCACCGCGTGGATCGCGTACAGGACCGGGGCGATGAACATGAACGTGAACTCGATCGGCTCGGTCACACCCGTGACGAACGCGGTGGCAGCGAGCGAGAACATCATGCCGCCGACGACCTTGCGGCGCTCGGGACGGGCGCAGTGCGTGATCGCGAGGCAGGCCGCGGGAAGGGCGAACATCATGATCGGGAAGAAGCCGGTCATGAACTGGCCCGCGGTCGGGTCGCCCTCCAGGAAGCGGGCGATGTCGCCGTGCTTGCCCTCGTAGTCACCGGCCTGGAACCAGGGGAAGGAGTTCAGGAGGTGGTGCATGCCGACCGGGATCAGCGCGCGGTTGACCACACCGAAGATGCCCGCGCCCACGGCGCCGGAACCGACGAGCCACTCACCGAAGTTGTGCAGACCCGTGCCGAGGACCGGCCAGATGTAGCCGAAGATGATGCCGATGAACAGGCCCGCGAAGGCCGACAGGATCGGGACCAGGCGGCGGCCGCCGAAGAAGCCGGCCCAGTCGGGCAGCTTCGTGCGGTAGAAGCGCTGGTAGATCAGGGCGACGACGATGCCCATGACGACACCGCCGAGGACGCCCGCGTCGACGGCCTTCTCGGCCATGACTATCTTGCCGTCGACGACGGTCGCTTCCTTCGGCAGGTTGCCGTCGGTGAAGGTGCCGAGGACGTTCTTGAAGACCAGGTAGCCGGTGACGGCGGCGAGCGCCGTGGAGCCGTCCGACTTCTTGGCGAAGCCGATGGCGATGCCGACGGCGAACAGCAGCGCCATGTTGTCCATGATCGCGCCGCCGCCGGCGGCCATGAAGCCGGCGATCTTGTTGATGAAGTCCGGCATGGACGGCTTGCCGAGCATGTCGTCGTGGCCCAGGCGGACCAGGAGCGCTCCGGCGGGCAGCACGGCGACCGGCAGCATGAGGCTGCGGCCGATGCGCTGCATGACAGCCATCACGCCGGCGCCCTTCTTCTTCTCGGCCGCGGGGGCGGAACTGGCCGTGGACACAACTTCCTCCAGTGGGCAAGGCGCCGCCTGGGGACACGGAAGTGGGGGACGGCGGCGTCTCCGGGGGCCGCGGCCGACGGCCGCGTGGTCTACACCAATTAGTGGTGTAGACCTGTTGTAGCACGGTGAAGGTGACGTAAGGAACCCACGAGTTTTGTGGGGTCCGCCATAACGCGAAATACACGCTGAAAGACCCCGGGACCTTGAGGACCGAGGGTCTTCCGCTGAGATGCGGGAGCGGGCCGCGGCGCGAGCCCTGCCAGCGACTACGCCTTCGTCTGCTCCGAGTCCTGTGCTTCCGCTTCCTCCTCCGGCTCGCGCCCCGGCGTATGCAGGTCGAACTTGCGGATCACGAAGCTGAACAGGACGTAGTACACGGCGGCGAAGACAAGACCGATCGGAATGATCAGCCAGGGTTTGGTCGCCAGACTCCAGTTGATGACGTAGTCGATCAGACCCGCCGAGAAGCTGAAGCCGTCCTTGACCCCCAGCGCCCACGTCACCGCCATGGAGACGCCGGTGAGCACCGCGTGGATCGCGTACAGCGCGGGCGCGATGAACAGGAACGAGTACTCGATCGGTTCGGTGATGCCGGTGACGAACGACGTCAGGCCGACCGAGAGCATCAGGCCGCCGACCACCTTGCGGCGCTCGGGACGGGCCGCGTGTGTGATGGCGAGGGCCGCGGCGGGCAGGGCGAACATCATGATCGGGAAGAAGCCCGATGTGAACTGACCGGCCGTCGGGTCGCCCGCCAGGAAGCGGTTGATGTCGCCGTGCACGATCGTGCCGTCCGGCTTCGTGTAGTCGCCGAACTGGAACCAGACGAAGGTGTTCAGGAACTGGTGCAGGCCGACCGTGAGCAGCGCGCGGTTGGCCACGCCGAAGATTCCCGAGCCCAGCCACCCCAGGTCCACGAGCCACTTGGAGAAGCTGGTCAGCGCGTCACCGATGGGCGGCCAGACCCACACACAGATCCCGGCGAAGACCAGGCCGACGAACGCCATGATGATCGGCACCAGGCGGCGGCCGTTGAAGAAGCCGAGCCAGTCGACCAGCTTCACGCGGTGGTAGCGCTGCCAGAACCACGCGGCGAGCAGGCCCATCACGATGCCGCCGAAGACCCCGGGATTCTGGTACGCCGCCTGCGCGGGCGTCCCGTCCTCCGCGATACAGACGCCGCTCCACATCCCGGCGGCGCCGAAGGTGGTGTCCGCCGGGCAGTCGTCGGGGAAGGCGCGAAGCACCGCGTAGTACACGAGGAAGCCCACGACCGCGGCGAGCGCCGTCGAGCCGTCCGACTTCTTCGCCATGCCGATCGCGACGCCGATGCAGAACAGCAGGGGCAGGCCGAGGGTGGAGTCCAGGAGCGAGCCGCCCGCCGCCGCGAAGACCTTGGCGACGTTGTCCCAGCCGAGGCCGTCCGCGCCGAAGACATCCGGCTGTCCGAGGCGGTTCAGGATGCCGGCGGCGGGGAGGACAGCGATGGGCAGCTGGAGGCTGCGGCCCATCTTCTGCAGGCCCTGGAAAAGCCCGTTCCACCACCGCTTCTGCGGCACCGCTGCTGCTTCGGAACTCATCGGCGTCCCCTCCGGAACAGGCCAGGTTTGGCGGGCGTTGAAAACTGGTGTAGACCAGTTGCGGAACGAGTGCGGTGCCGTCCCGGCAGGAATGGCAAGAGGGATGGCACCTTGATCGCCATCATTGGGTACGAGTGCCGCAACCGCCCGCGAAGATGCTCCAACCGTGCGTTACCGTGACAAAGCGGGCCTACGGTGTGGTGAGGCCGCGTCCTTTAAGAACAGGGAGAACACCATGGCCAGCAAGGCTGAGAAGATCGTCGCCGGGCTCGGTGGCATCGACAACATCGAAGAGGTCGAGGGCTGCATCACCCGCCTCCGCACCGAGGTCAAGGACCCGGGCCTGGTCGACGACGCCGCGCTGAAGGCCGCCGGCGCCCACGGCGTCGTCAAGATGGGCACCGCGATCCAGGTCGTCATCGGCACGGACGCCGACCCGATCGCCGCCGACATCGAAGACATGATGTGAGCAACTGACCTCACGACACCCGAGGGCCCCGCCGAGACCGGCGGGGCCCTCGGCCATGCGTGGACGCGGGACCCCCTCCATCTGCCGATAGGGTCAGCCGCATGTCCTCCACGCCTCTCTCCGCGCCCCGCATCGACGGCCGTACCCCCGAACAGCTTCGCCCGATCACCATCGAGCGCGGCTGGAGCAAGCATGCCGAGGGCTCCGTCCTCATCTCCTTCGGCGACACCAAGGTCTTCTGCACCGCCTCCGTCACCGAAGGGGTCCCGCGCTGGCGCAAGGGCAGCGGCGAAGGCTGGGTCACCGCCGAGTACTCGATGCTCCCGCGCTCCACCAACACCCGCGGCGACCGCGAAGCCGTACGCGGCAAGATCGGCGGCCGCACCCACGAGATCTCCCGGCTCATCGGCCGCAGCCTCCGCGCCGTCATCGACTACAAGGCGCTCGGCGAGAACACCATCGTCCTCGACTGCGACGTACTCCAGGCCGACGGCGGCACCCGCACCGCCGCGATCACCGGCGCCTACGTGGCCCTGGCCGACGCCGTCGCCTGGGCCCAGGGCAAGAAGCTCATCAAGGCCGGCCGCAAGCCGCTGACCGACACCGTCTCCGCCGTCTCCGTCGGCATCGTCGCCGGCGTACCCCTCCTCGACCTGCGCTACGAGGAGGACGTCAAGGCCGACACCGACATGAACGTCGTCTGCACCGGCGACGGCCGCTTCGTCGAGGTCCAGGGCACCGCCGAGGCCGAGCCCTTCGACCGCAAGGAACTCAACGCGCTGCTCGACCTCGCGGTCGGCGGCTGCGAGGACCTCGCCGCGTTCCAGCGCGAAGCACTCGAAGCAACGAAGTAGAGAAGCAGCGGACCCGCCAACCGCCAACCGCCAACCGGCCCCGGCCCACAGGCAACCAACAGGCCCCCCACAAGCGTTCTTACGGTTACGGGCGCCCGGGCAAAGCCGTGCGCCCGTAACAGCACTCGGGGAGGGACCCACGCATGGCCGCGCGCCACCGCCGTATCGCCATCGCCATCACATCAGTTCTCATCGCCGTACCGGCGGGCGTAGGACTGGTCGGCTGCGACGCCGTCAACAAGGCCCTGGACTGCGTCCAGACCGCGGACGCCATCGCGGACAGCGTCACCGACCTCCAGCAAGCCGTCGAGAAGGCGGGCGACGACCCCACACAGGCGGACGAGGCCCTCGACAAGATCGACAAGAACATCGACGAGATCGGCGACAAGACCGACAACACCGACGTGAACAAGGCGGTCGACGACCTCGACAAGGCCGTCGGCAACGTCCGCACGTCCATCGACAACGGCGACGCGACACCCGACCTCAAGCCGATCGTCGACGCGACGAGCGAGCTGACCAAGGTCTGCACCCCGTAGCGTCCGCGGGCCGGGACGCTGGTCGATACTAATCACCATGACCCGCCTCATCCTCGCCACCCGCAACGCCGGCAAGATCACGGAACTCAGGGCGATCCTCGCCGACGCAGGCCTCACCCACGACCTCGTCGGCGCGGACGCCTACCCCGAGATCCCCGACGTCAGGGAAACCGGCCTCACCTTCGCCGAGAACGCCCTCCTCAAGGCCCACGCCCTCGCCAAGGCCACCGGCCTCCCCGCGGTCGCCGACGACTCCGGCCTCTGCGTCGACGTCCTCGGCGGCGCCCCCGGCATCTTCTCCGCCCGCTGGGCAGGCAAGCACGGCGACGACACCGCGAACCTGCAGCTGCTGCTTGCCCAGTTGGGCGACATCGACGCGGACGCCCACCGGGGCGCCCACTTCGCCTGCGCGGCGGCCCTCGCGTTGCCGGACGGCACGGAAAGGGTGGTGGAGGGCCAACTCCGCGGCACCCTCCGCCACACCCCGTCCGGCACGGGCGGCTTCGGCTACGACCCGATCCTCCAGCCGGAGGGCGAGTCCCGCACGTGCGCGGAACTCTCCGCCGACGAGAAAAACGCGATCAGCCACCGGGGCAAGGCGTTCCGGGCGCTGGTGCCGGTGGTACGGGAGCTGTTGGGCTGAGCGGCGCATGGAAATGGCCTGCGATCAAACCTCTGATTCGCAGGCCATTCACTGTGCGGCGGAAGGGATTCGAACCCTCAAGCCCGTTCAAGGGCCACAGATCCTAAGTCTGCTGCGTCGCCACTGCGCCACCGCCGCTAGCCGCCCGTCGTCAGTTGTGACGGGCGGCTGTAAGTGTACGAGGGCCGATGGCTATCCGGCGAGCGGCTCCCTCCCCTTCTGCCGACACCACGTCTCCGTCAGCGCATGACAGTTGGGGCACAGGTACCGAAGGTTCTCCCGCCGGTTGTCGCGCCAGTTCCCGTTGACGTGGTCGATCTGCAGGGTGATCGGGCGCCCGAGCCATTCACCGGTGCTGCCACACCCGGCACACACGTACGGCAACCCGATCTCGGTCAGGGCTCGGTGGAGCTGAGTCCTGTTGGTCCGTCCGGCGTGATCCGGCAGCACGACCAGCACCCGATCAGCGATGGGCGGAGGTGCGGGACGCTCCGGCTGCGCCCAGGCCCGTCGTTTGAAGTGGGTGGTGTCGAGGCCGAGGCGCGCTGCCGCGCGTCGAACGCGGCGGTGGTTGGTGTCGTCGACCTCGATGCCGAGGCCCCGCATCACGGCGGCGTAGCTGTCGCAGCTTCGTACCAGGTCGCGGAGTTCTTGCTCCGGGATCGGCGGACGCTGGTGGGAGAAGTGCCCGGTGTCGACGCCCTGCGCGCGCAGCATGCGGCCCAACGCCGCGCGAGAGCGGCTGTCGTCAGGTATCCCCAAGGCGCGCGCCACGCCGCGCACGCTTGTCGCTTCCGAGGCCGCTGCCCGCAGTTCCTCGGGGGTGAAGGGCAGGTCAAGTTCGGGGCGGTCCATGCCGGGGAAGTGGCTGATGTCGATGCCGGCCGCGCTGATGCGGCGGCGGATGTGCGAGAGCGTCCCGGTGGCTGGTGCGGCGCCCAACTTGAGTGCCACCTCGCGAAGCGAGGACGACGACACGGCGGCGTCAGCTATCGCGGCGTCCGGATACTTGCGCCATGGGCTGCGCTGGGCGAAGTGGCTCGTGTCGAGTCCGTGGCAGGCCACCTTCTCCTGCAACACGCGCCGTTGCCCTCCGCTCGGCCTGAGGTCGAGGCGCCGCATCAGGTCAGTCCAATTGCGGGCCTCGGCGACGACCGACGTCAACCGATCCCTGCTGTACGGGTCCGGCATCGTTCCCCTCCGTATCCGACCGCGCGTCGCAGTCTCGTACGGGCTAACGAACCGCTTATCGGACAGTCACGCCCGAAATGCGGAATGGCCCGCCCCACGTGCAAGTGGGGCGGGCCGTTCCGGACCCGGAGAGGGGGGGAGGAGTCAGAAGCGGGGGACCGGGGCCGCTGCCTCCACCATCTCCGCCGCCTCCTCCTTCGTTCCCACCGACGGCGGGGAGCCCGACAGCGGCTTCTGGGCTGTTTCCTTCATGCAGGACACCGCGATGATGCCGACCAGCGCCGCCGCCATCGAGTAGTACGCCGGGATCATGTCCGTCCCCGTGATGCTGATCAGGGATGTGATGACCAGGGGGGCCGTGCCGCCGAATAGGGAGGCGGAGATGTTGTAGCCCACCGACAGGGAGCCGTAGCGGACCGAGGTGGGGAACAGGGCCGGGAGCGTTGCCGACATCGTGCCGAGGAGGCAGAGCAGGGAGAGGCCCAGGAGGAGCATGCCGGCGGAGACCGCGATCAGGCTGCCCTGCTTGATCAGGAGGAACGCCGGGATGGAGATGACCAGGAAGCTGACCATGCCGGTCATCAGGAGCGGCTTGCGGCCGAAGCGGTCGGACAGCTTGCCGACCTGGGTGATGAGCAGCATCAGGACGACCATGGTGCCGATGAGGATCAGCAGGCCGTGCGAGTCGTCGTAGCCGAGTTCGTCCGAGAGGTACGTCGGCATGTACGACAGGAGCATGTAGTCGGTGACGTTGTACGCGCCGACGAGCGCGATGCAGAGGATCAGCGTGGGCCAGTGCTGGCGGAAGATCTTGGCGAGGTCGCCCTTGGCCGTGGTCTCGACGGTGGACGCGCCTTCGGACGCCGAGTGGAAGGTGGCGTCCTCCATCTTCTGGAACGCGGGTGTCTCGTCGAGCTTCAGCCGCAGGTAGAGGCCGACGAGACCGAGCGGTCCCGCGACGAGGAACGGGACGCGCCAGCCCCACTGCTCCATGGTGTCCGCGCCGAGTGCGCTGTTGAGGATGAGGACGAGGCCTGCCGCGCCGGTGTAGCCGGCGAGGGTGCCCATCTCCAGGAAGCTGCCGAAGAAGCCGCGGCGCTTGTCGGGGGCGTACTCGGCGATGAAGGTCGACGCGCCGCCGTACTCACCGCCGGTGGAGAAGCCCTGGATGAGGCGGAAGAAGATCAGCAGGACCGGGGCCCAGAAGCCGATGCTGGCGTAGGACGGGATCAGGCCGATGGCGAGGGTGCCGATGGCCATGAGGATCATGGTCAGGGCGAGGACCTTCTTGCGGCCGATCTTGTCGCCCATTGGGCCGAACACCATGCCGCCGATGGGACGCACCAGGAAGGACACCGCGAAGGTGGCGAACGAGGAGATCAGCTGGACCGTGTCGTTCCCGGACGGGAAGAACACGTGGCCGATGGTGACGGCGAGATAGCTGTAGATGCCGAAGTCGAACCATTCCATGGCGTTGCCGAGCGAGGCGGCTTTGACCGCCCGCTTGACCGCCGCCTCGTCCGTGACCGTGATGTCGGTGCGGCGCAGAGGGGGGTCCTTGCGCCGCTTGACGGCCCGGAAAAGGGTGCGGTGTCGCTTGAGCGCGTCGGCGTCGGCCTCGGCTTCTTCGTGGGCCGCCATGACGTGGTTCCTTCCATTCTGCGAACAGTCCTCCAGGGATCACTTGCTCGAAGATGGCCGATGCAAACGAAAGCCCCCTTGAAGGGGGCTTCGTCACAGCGGGTGGATGGGGAGGGGTGGGGGCAGTCGGATGCCCGGGTCCTCAGAGGCCCAGGTCTCTCAGATGCCCAGGTCCTTGATGATCTTGGCTACGTGGCCCGTCGCCTTGACGTTGTAGAACGCGTGCTCGACCTTGCCGTTCTCGTCGACCACGACCGTGGAGCGGATGACGCCGGTCACGGTCTTGCCGTACAGCTTCTTCTCGCCGAAGGCGCCGTACGCCTCCAGGGTCTCCTTGGAGGGGTCGCCGACCAGGGTGACCTTGAGGTTCTCCTGCTCGCGGAACTTGGCGAGCTTCTCCGGCTTGTCGGGGGACACGCCGATGACGTCGTAGCCCGCGGTGGCGAGGGCGTCGAGGTTGTCCGTGAAGTCGCAGGCCTGCTTGGTGCAGCCGGGGGTGAGGGCGGCCGGGTAGAAGTACACGATGACCTTGCGGCCCTTGTGGGCGGCCAGGGAGACCTCGTTGCCGTCCGCGTCCGGCAGGGTGAAGGCCGGGGCCGTGTCGCCGGGGGTGAGTCGCTCGCTCATCTTTCGGTCTCCTCGCACAGGATGCTCATGTTCATGGTCATACTCATGTCCATGTTCGTGATCATCAGCGGATTACTCGTAAAACGTGTGGTGAAAACGTCTGGTGACGGAGTCGAGCGTAATAGGGGTGCCGCGGGGTGCGGGGCGCGCGGAGCTGACAGACTGTCGGCGACACGTACAGAAGGAAACAGACAGCCGGAAACGACCACGGAGGCAGCGCGGTGTCGGACACGTCGGACAGCAGGACCCCGGCGCAGATCGAGGCGGACATCAAGCGCCGTCGCGTGACGCTCGCCGAGACGCTCGACGAGATCGGGGTGCGGGTCCACCCGAAGACGATCGTGGGTGACGCGAAGGCCAAGGTCTCCGCGAAGGTGGACCACTCCCTCGGGCGGGCGTACGTCGGTGCGAACCGCGTGGTCTCCGATGTGCGGGGCCAGCTGGTGCACGAGGACGGTGCGCCGCGTCTGGAGCGCATCGTGCCGGTGGCGCTGGTGGTCGTCGGTCTGGTGGGGATGCTCGCGGTGAGCACGCGGCGCCGCAGGGACTGACCTCGCGGACCGAGAGGACGCTGGGGCCGACTTGGCGGGCCGCGAGGACGCGAGGGCTGACCCGGCATCGTCCGCGCGGGCCCGCGCCAGGTAGGTTCGGGGCGTGAGCGCCAAAAGCAAGGGACACAGCACCCACGACGACAAGCTGCCCATCCGGATGCTGCACGACCGTGTGCTCGTGCGGCAGGACTCCGCCGAGGGTGAGCGCAAGTCGGGCGGCGGCATCCTGATTCCCGCGACCGCCGCTGTCGGCAGGCGTCTTGCCTGGGCCGAGGTCGTCGCCGTCGGGCAGAACGTGCGTGCGGTGGAGCCGGGTGACCGGGTGCTGTACGACCCGGAGGACCGGGCCGAGGTGGAGGTGCGGGGTGTGGCGTACGTGCTGATGCGCGAGCGTGATCTGCATGCCGTGGCCGCCGACCGGTTCGAGGGCTCCGAGGATTCGACGGGCCTGTATCTGTAGCCGTCGGGCCTGTATCTGTAGCCGTACAGAAGTAGTCGGTAAGGGGCTGGTGACCATCGTCACCAGCCCCTTACGCGTGGCGTTTGCTACCTTTTAAGGACCCCGACGAGACGCGCCGTACCGGGTTTCCGCAAAGACGACGCACCCCCATTGAAGTGACGCGATCTCGCGTCTCTACGTGTCGGAGGTGCCGTCATGGCCTGGGTTCTGTTGATCGTCGCCGGTCTGCTCGAGGTGGGCTGGTCGATCGGGATGAAGTTCACCGAGGGGTTCACGCGGCTGTGGCCGAGCGTGTTCACCGGCCTCGGGATCGTCGCCAGCATGATGCTGCTCTCGCACGCCGCCAAGACGCTGCCCATCGGCACGGCGTACGGCGTGTGGGTCGGTATCGGTGCTGCCGGTGCGGCGGTGGTCGGGATGATGGTGCTCGGTGAGCCCGCCACCGCCGCCCGGATCTTCTTCGTGGTGCTGCTGCTGGTCGCCGTCGTGGGCCTGAAGGCGACCTCGGGGCACTAGGGAGTACGTCCCGGCCCCGGGGCTGTCACCGGCCCCGGGGCGCTAGTAGTAGTACGCCGGGCTGCCCTCGCCCTTCCTTCTGGCCGCGCCCTCCGTCAGGCCGCCCAGGTCCGCGCCACCGTCACCCGTTCCGCCGTCCACGGTGGAGCCGTCGGTCTGGCCGCCCTGGGCGGTGCCCGGGTCGGTGGGGATGCCGCCGTCGGTCGCTCCGCCGTCCACGGTGGCACCGCCGTCCGTCTGGCCCTCGGTCTGCCCCTGGTCCTGCCCTTCGGTCTGGCCCTGGTCCTGGCCCTGGGTCTGCCCTTGGTCCTGGCCTTCGGTCTGGCCCTGGTCCTGCCCTTGGGTCTGGCCCTGGTCACCGCCGGTGGCCGCGCCGCCGGTTGCCGGGTCCTCCTCGACGTCCGAGGGGTCCGGGACGGGCGGCACGTCGGCGCCCTCCTCCAGTTGCAGGTCGAAGTCCTGTACGGGCTCGTCCTCCAGGGCGTCCCGGGTGAACTGCGCCCAGATCTGCGCGGGGTAGGCGCCGCCGTTGATGCGGGGCTGGCCGAGCGCCCCGTACAGCGGGGTGTGCGCGCCGGTGTCGGGGTTCTGGCCCATCACGGAGACCACGGTGGCGAGTTCGGGGGTGTAGCCCGCGAACCAGGCCGCCTTGTCCTCCTCCGCGGTGCCGGTCTTGCCCGCCGCGGGGCGGCCCGCGGCCTGCGCGGCCGTGCCGGTGCCGCCGTCGACGACGCTCTGCAGGATCGACGTGGTGGTGTCGGCGGCCTCGCGGCTGACGGCCTGCGCGGTCTTCGGCTCCGGCAGTTCGATCTCCTGGCCGTCCTTGGTGACCCGTTCGACCATCGTGTACGTGGGGTGCTTGCCGTGGTTGGCGAGCGTCGCGTACGCCTCCGTCATGTCCAGGACCGAGGCGGTGGAGGGGCCGAGCGCGATGGAGGGGGACGCGGTCAGGTCGGGGGTGGTCTCGGGGACGCCGAGGGCGACGGCGGTGTCCTTGACCTTGTCCGAGCCGACGTCGACGGCCATCTGTGCGTAGACCGAGTTGACGGACTTGTCGGTGGCGGTACGGACGGTGATGTCGCCGTAGTCGACGTTGTCCTCGTTCTCGGGGGCGTACGCCCCGCCGTCCCAGCCCTGTACGGGGCGTTTGTTGGTGCCGTCGTACATCGTGTTGGGGGTGATGGGCCGGCCGTCCTGGGTGACGGAGCCGTTCTCCACGGCCGAGGTGAAGACGAACGGCTTGAAGGTGGAGCCCACTTGGTAGTCGCGGCGCGTGGCGTTGTTGACGTACTGCTTCGTGTAGTCGATGCCGCCGTACATGGCGACGACCTTGCCGGTCTTCGGGTCGATCGAGGCGCCGCCCGCGCGCACGTTGCGGTCGACCTTGCGGGCGTCCTTGTCGATCTTGGACATCACCTGGTCGTCGACCGCCTTCTTGAAGGCGTCCTGGCGGCCCTTCTGGAGGGTGGTGGTGATGCGGTAGCCGCCCTTGTCCAGGGTGTCCTCGTCGACGATGTCGTTGGCCACCAGATAGTCCTCGACGGCGCCGACGAGATATCCGCGCTGCCCGGAGAGGTTGGACGCGCCCTTGGCCTCCTTCGGCGCGGGGAACTTGGTCTTCGCCCGTTCGGCGGCGCTGAGCCAGCCCTCCTTGACCATGCCGTCCAGGACGTAGTTCCAGCGGCCCTCGGCGCGCTTCTTGTTCTCCGGGTGGGTCGCCACGTCGTACGCGTTGGGGGAGTTGAGGAGCGTCGCCAGATAGGCGCCCTGCGCGGTGTTCAGCTTCTTGACGTCCTTGCCGAAGTACGCCTGGGCCGCGGCCTGCACGCCGTACGCGTTGCGCCCGAAGTAGCTGGTGTTCAGATACCCGGCGAGGATGTCCTCCTTGCTCACCTCGCGGTCCAGCTTGATGGAGATGAAGAACTCCTTGGCCTTGCGGGTGACCGTCTGCTCCTGGCCCAGGTAGTAGTTCTTCACGAACTGCTGGGTGATCGTCGAACCGGACTGCTTTCCCTTGCCGGTGACGGTGTTGTAGGCGGCGCGGATCATCGCCTTCGGGTCGACCGCGGACTCGCTGTAGAAGTCGCGGTCCTCGGCGGCGAGCGCCGCGTGCTGGACTTCCTTGGGGATCTGGCTCAGCGGGACGTTCTCGCGGTTGACCTCGCCGTCGCGGGCCAGTTGGCTGCCGTCGGCGTAGAGGTAGACATTGCTCTGGGCGGTGGCCGCCGCGTTGGCGGGCGGGATCTCGACGATCATGTAGCCGGCGACGAAGCCGCCGACGCAGAGCAGGATCAGCAGGATGAAACCGCCGAGCACCATGCGCCAGGTGGGGAAGATCCGCCGCCAGCCCTTGCGCTTGGGGCGCTTCTTCTTGCCCTTCTTGCCGGTGTCCTCGGCGTCCGGCGTGTCCGATGTGGCTGCCGGGGTGCCGGCCGGTGTGCCGGCCGAGGTGCCGCCCGAGGTGTCTGCCGGGTCGTCCACGGGTTCGCGGGGCGCCCATCCCTCGGGCTTTTCGGCGCCCTGCTGCTGCGGCTCGTCGCTGCTCATATCTCGTGGAACTCCCGGTTCGCGTCGTACGTCACGCACGCCTCGTACGACCCATTGCACACTGTCGCTTCATGCGTTCCCCGCCAGGCACGCGCCCTGCGCCGAAAATGCCTGGCACGAGCGCTGACGGCCACACTAGGCTCCGTCCCTTTGGCCCGGACCGGGCAAGGCCTTCATCAACACTCTCGCTAAAGGGGATGCGTGTGCGTACAGGACGGTTCCGCTTGTACGCGGCCGTCGCCCGCGGAGGGTTCAGGCGATACGCGACCTATCGGACGGCCACGCTGGCGGGAGTGTTCACCAACACCGTCTTCGGGCTGATCCTCGCGTACACCTACATCGCGCTCTGGGACGAGCGGCCGGGGCTCGGCGGTTACGACCAGTCGCAGGCGCTGACCTTCGTGTGGCTCGGCCAGGCGCTGCTCACGGTGATGGCGCTGATGGGCGGTGGCTTCGAGGGCGAGCTGATCGAACGGATCCGCACCGGGGACATCGCCGTCGACCTGTACCGCCCCGCCGACCTGCAGCTCTGGTGGCTGGCGACCGACCTGGGCCGCGCCTTGTTCCAGCTGCTCGGGCGCGGTGTCGTGCCGATGGTGGTCGGCGCCCTCGTCTTCGATCTCGCCCTCCCCACCGAGCTGGGGCGCTGGCTCGCGTTCCTCCTCGCGGTGCTCCTCGGCGCGCTCGTGAGCTTCGCGATCCGGTTCCTGGTGGCGCTCTCCGCGTTCTGGCTGATGGACGGGGCGGGCACCTCGCAGGTGGCGATGCTCGCGGGCACGTTCTTCTCCGGGATGCTGCTCCCGCTGAACGTCTTCCCCGGCGCGCTCGGGGAGTTCGCCCGCGCGCTGCCCTGGTCGGCGCTGCTCCAGGTGCCCGCCGATGTGTTCCTCGGCAGGCACACGGGCGTGGACCTGCTGCGGACGTACGCCTTCCAGATCGGCTGGGCCGCGGCGCTGCTCACGGCCGGGCGGCTGCTTCAGGCCGTGGCCACGCGTCGGGTGGTGGTGCAGGGTGGCTGAGCTGACGCGCGTACGGGAATGCCTTGCGCAGGTGCGGGACGGGCTGCGGGCCTACCGGCTGATCTCCGCCATGTGGATCCGCTCCCTGATGGCCTACCGGCTGTCCTTCGTGATGACGGCGATCGGCAACTTCGCGGTGACCGCCTTCGACTTCGCGGCGATCCTGCTGATGTTCTCCCAGGTGGACCGGCTCGGCGGCTACTCGCTCTCCGAGATCGCCTTCCTGTACGGCGCCACCTGCACCTCGTTCGGGCTCACCGACCTCGCCCTGGGGTCCATGGACCGGCTCGGCAAGCGGGTGCGTGACGGCACGCTCGACACGCTCCTGGTGCGGCCCGCCCCGGTGATCGCGCAGGTCGCCGCCGACCGCTTCGGGCTGCACCGCCTCGGGCGCCTGCTCCAGGCCTCGCTCGTCCTCGGGTACGCGCTGGTGGTCCTGGACGTCGACTGGACCCCGCTGAAGGTGCTCATGGTGCCGCTGATGCTGCTCTGCGGCGCGGGCATCTTCGCCGCCGTGTTCGTGGGGGGCGCCGCCTTCCAGTTCGTGGCGCAGGACGCGGCCGAGGTGCAGAACGCGTTCACGTACGGCGGCACCACGCTGCTCCAGTTCCCGCCGACCGTCTTCGCCAAGGACCTGGTGCGCGGCGTCACCTTCATCCTGCCGCTGGCCTTCGTGAACTGGCTGCCCGCGCTGTACGTCCTAGGGCGGCCCTATCCGCTGGACCTGCCGACATGGGTGGCGTTCACACCGCCGCTGGTGGCCGCCCTCCTTCTCGCGCTCGCGGGCCTCGCCTGGCGCACCGGTCTTCGTTCGTATCGCAGCACAGGGAGCTGAACAGCCGTGGAAACGAACCTCATTGAGCTGGAGGGCGTCGAGAAGGTCTTCGACGTCGCCAAGAAGACCGGCTTCCTGCGCCGCGAGCGGCACGAGGTGCGTGCCGTGGACGGCATCTCCTTCACCGTGCCGCGCGGCGAGATGGTCGGCTACATCGGCCCGAACGGCGCCGGCAAGTCCACGACCATCAAGATGCTGACGGGGATTCTCACGCCGAGCGGCGGACGGCTGCGCGTCGCGGGGATCGATCCCTCCCGCGAGCGCACCCGCCTGGCGCGGCGCATCGGTGTGGTCTTCGGCCAGCGCACCACCCTGTGGTGGGACCTGCCGCTGATCGACTCGTACCGCCTGATGCACCGGATGTACCGGATCCCGGACGCCCGCTTCAAGGAGAACCTCGACCGCTGTATCGAACTCCTGGAGCTGGGCGCACTGTTGGACGTTCCGGTGCGCCAGCTCTCGCTCGGCCAGCGGATGCGCGGCGACATCGCGGCGGCGCTCCTGCACGATCCGGAGGTGCTGTACCTGGACGAGCCGACGATCGGGCTCGACGTGATCAGCAAGGCCAAGGTCCGGGGCTTTCTGCGGGACTTGAACGCGGAGGCGGGTACGACGGTCCTGCTCACCACGCATGACCTCACCGACATCGAGCAGCTCTGCAAGCGGGTGATGGTCATCGACCACGGCCGTCTGATGTACGACGGCGCCCTCGCCGGGCTGCACGAGGTGGGAGAGAGCGAGCGCACCCTGGTCGTCGACCTGGAGCGCGAACTTCCGCCCATCGAGGTGGAGTCGGCTCGGGTGGTGAAGGTGGAGGGCCCGCGGCAGTGGCTCGCCTTCCCCGCTTCGGAGTCGGCAGCTCCGCTTGTCGCCCGGGTCGCGGCCCGGTATCCGATGGTCGACCTCTCGGTCAGGGAGCCCGACATCGAGGCCGTCATCGCCAAGATGTACGCGGAGAAGGCGACCTCGTAGGCTCTGCGTATGACCGACGAGCAGCCTCATCTCCCGGACCTCCGGGCCGCCGACGCCGACCGTGACCGCGTCGCCGAACGACTCCGTGACGCCGTGGCCGAGGGCCGGCTCGACATGGAGGAGTTCGAGGAGCGCCTGGACGCGACGTACAAGGCGCGTACGTACGGCGAGCTCGAGCCGATCACGGCGGATCTGCCGGCGGTGGGCACCAAGGTGTCCATGGTGAAGGGCCCGGTGGACGACGACCCCGCCGCCATCGACTGGGCCGAGCGGATGGTGAGCGGCGAGCCGTCGTCGACCCTCGGCTTCGCGTTCTGGGGCGGGTTCAGCCGCAAGGGCGGCTGGGTGGTCGGCCGGCAGTTCGACGGGTTCGCGATGTGGGGCGGCGGCGAGATCGACCTGCGCGAGGCGCGCTTCACGGAACGCGACGTGGAGATCCGCTGCTGGACCATCATGGGCGGCATGCAGGTCATCGTCCCGCCCGAGATGACCGTCGTGGTCAAGGGCTTCGGCTTCATGGGCGGCTTCGAGGACAAGGCGACCGGGGAGGGGACACCCGGCTCGCCCCGCGTCGTCGTCAAGGGCTTCGCCCTGATGGGCGGCGTCGGCGTGGACCGCAAGATGCGCCGGATGGAGAAGCAGCGCCTGAAGGAGGAGCGCCGCCGCGAGCGTCTTGAGCGGCGCGAGGAGCGGCGCGCGGCCCAGTTGGAGCAGCGCGCCGGGCACCTGGAGCGCGCCGACCAGCACCGCCGACGGCGCCACGAGCACCAGCACAGGTCCGACACGTCGCATCCGTCGCCCGGCGACGACGGGACCGGCGGATCCGGCGGCTGACGACGGCCGACTGACGGCGCCCGGCTGACGACGGCCGGCTGACGACGGCCGGAGGCGGTGAGTAGCGGCCGGGCCTAGAGCTCGGCCGCCGCGGAGCCCCGCAGGTGCGCGAGGTTGAACGTCTCCGCCATCTTCCGGTAGCCCGCGTCGCTCGGGTGCAGATGGTCGCCGGAATCGAACTGGGCACGCAGCTTGCGGGGGTCGTAGGGGTCCCGCAGCGCACGGTCGAAGTCGACGAACTCGTCGAACACCTTGCCGTCGCGGATCTGCTCGTTCACCGCCTGGCGCACGTTCTCCAGCTGCGGCTGGTACCCGCGGTGGCCGCCGAACGGCATCAGGGTCGCCCCGACGACCCGCAGCCCGCGCGTATGCGCCTGCCGGGTCAGCTCGCGCAGGCCCTCCACGATGCGGTCGGGGTTGTTCTGGTGCGGGTTGCGCAGGATGTCGTTGACCCCGAGCGCCACGACGACGGCCTTGACGCCCGTACGGTCGAGCACGTCACGGTCGAAGCGCGTGAGCCCGCTCGGGTTGTCCGCGGGGGTGCCGTTGCCGTCCGAGAGGATGCGGTTGCCGCTGATCCCCTCGTTCACGACGCCGTAGCGCGGGGCGCCCGACTCCTCGCGGAGGCGGTCGGCGAGGGTGTCGGTCCAGCGGGCGTTGGCGCCCATCGTGGAGGAGATGCCGTCGGTGAGCGAGTCACCGAAGACGACGACGGTGCCGTCCGACTCGTTGGACAGGACGTCCACGGCCGAGAGGTAGCGCCAGGAGGTGCTCTGCTGGGTGTACGCGGCGCCGTTCGAGTCCTCCGTACGGTCGCCGTCGGCGACGTAGCTGACCTGGCGGGCGTGCGGGTGGAAGGTGACCGGGCCCGAGGGCGTCGGCGAGAACGTCGAGACCAGCAGATCGGCGTCGTGCGGCACGCGCAGCCGCACCGCGTCGCTCATCACCTGCTGGCCCGCGGGGATCACCACGGACGTGTTGCCGTTGAAGTTCAGGCGGCGCAGGGTGCCGGGCGCGGCCGACGGGTTGTTCGCACCCATGGCGACGGCGATCGAGGCGTGGGTGATGCTCAGCGGCGTCTGCCCGTACAGGTTCGACAGGGTGATGCGGGCGCTGTCACCGCCGACGCTGGTGTGCACGACGTTGCGGATGGAGCGGCCCGCGAAGCCGTCGCGGTGCGTGTTTGGTTCCGCGGCGGCGGGGGATGCGGCCCAGGAGCCGACCCACGTTCCGGCGGAGGCCGGAGCCGCGGAGTTGCGCGGGCTGCGGGGCCCCGCGCTGATGGTGTCCTGAGATCCGTCGTCGCTGGATACACCGAGGTATATGACGGCGGAAATCACCACTATTACCGCGAGGACCGCGGCAAGCAGGGCATAACCGTGACGCTTGGTCATGCGGGCTGTGTCTCCTCGAGCAGGGGGAGCCCGACCGAGGCTCCGATGTGATCACCCCATGATGCGTCATGGGCCGTGAGGCGGCCGACACTGCCCCCCTCCGCCCCTTCAGACGCCGGGAACTTGTGGTCCGTTCCAGGAGTCGGTCAGGAAGGGACGCAGAGAGACGGGGACAATACGGATGAGGACGCCGCGAACCACGCGAACGGGTCAGGTGGAGTGAGTGGAACGCACGAATCGATCAAGGCCGGAGGGCGCGGCTGAAGCGGACTCTGCCGGGCAGCATGCCCGCGGGCTCCGCCCGTCAAGCGGCGTCCCTTCCGGCACGTCCGGCTCCGGCACGTCCGCCTCCGGTACGGGCGGCGGTTTCGCTCCGGGGGGCGGTGGCTTCACGTACAGCCCCGCCGACGAGGAGAAGCGGCGCGGTGTCCGCCGGATGAAGATCACCGCGACGGGCCTGCTCCTCTTCGTCGCGCTGGTCTACGTGCTGGCCAAGTGGGCCCAGAACTCCGGTGCGGGCGCCTGGGCGGGCTATGTCGCGGCGGCGGCCGAGGCCGGCATGGTCGGCGCGCTCGCCGACTGGTTCGCGGTCACGGCGCTCTTCCGCCACCCCCTGGGCCTGCCCATCCCGCACACGGCCATCATCCCGAACAAGAAGGACCAACTGGGCGCCTCCCTCGGCGACTTCGTCGGTGAGAACTTTCTCTCATCCGATGTCGTACGGGGCCGGCTGCGCGCGGTGGGTATCGGCTCCCGCCTCGGCACCTGGCTCGCGGACCCCGATCACGCCGATCGGGTGACGGCGGAGCTCGCCACGGCCCTGCGCGGCGCCCTGACGGTCCTGCGCGACTCGGACGTCCAGGCGGTCGTCGGCGAGGCCATCACCCGCCGCGCCGACGCCCAGGAGATCGCACCGGGCATCGGAAAGATGCTGGAGAAGGTCGTCGCGGACGGCGGCCACAAACGGGTCGTCGACCTGGTCTGCGTACGCGCCCACGACTGGCTGGTCGAGCACGACGAGTCGGTCATGGACGCGGTGCAGGGCGGCGCCCCCGGCTGGACCCCGCGGTTCGTCGACAAGAAGGTCGGCGAGCGGGTCTACAAGGAACTCCTCCGCTTCCTCACCGAGATGCGCGACATGCCCGAGCACCCCGCCCGCGGCGCCGTCGACCGCTTCCTCGCCGACTTCGCCGACGACCTGCAGTCCGACTCGGACACCCGCGAGCGCGTGGAGCGCCTCAAGCGTGACGTGCTCGGCCGTGGCGAGGTGCAGGACCTGATCGCCTCCGCCTGGTCGGCGGTGCGTCAGATGATCGTGGCCGCCGCCGAGGACGAGCGCAGCGAGCTGCGGCTGCGGGTGCGGGCCGCGTTGCTCTCCCTCGGCACACGGATGGCGACGGACGGGCGGCTTCAGCAGAAGGTGGACGGCTGGGTCGAGGGCGCCGCGGTGTACGTGGTGACGACGTACCGCGACGAGATCACCTCACTGATCACCGACACGGTCGCGGGCTGGGACGCCGAGCACACCTCGAAGAAGATCGAGGCCCACATCGGCCGCGACCTGCAGTTCATCCGGATCAATGGCACGGTGGTGGGAGCGCTGGCGGGCCTCGCGATCTACACGGTGTCGCACGCGCTGGGCGGATGACCCGCCGACGGCCGAGGAGAACGGGGAGAGCGGGGCGTAAGCGCCGCCCGGCAGGGCACTCGTAAGGCCGTCCACCCGCTTCGGTGCAAGGAGGCCCCGATGTCGTCCAGCGGCACCGAAGCCACGGTCACCACGGCCGTGCCCGCCCGTCTCGACCGCCTTCCCTGGTCCCGATGGCACTGGATGATCGTCATCGGCCTCGGGACGGTCTGGATCCTGGACGGCCTGGAAGTCACCACCGTCGGCAACATCGCGAGCCGACTCTCCGAGGAGGGCAGCGGCCTCGCGATCAGCTCGGCCCAGATCACCGGCACCGCGGCGGCCCTGTACGTGGCGGGGGCCTGCGTGGGCGCCCTCTTCTTCGGCCGCCTCACCGACAAGTACGGCCGGAAAAAGCTCTTCATGGTCACCCTCGCGGTGTATCTCGGGGCCACCGCGCTCACCGCGCTCTCCTTCGACGCCTGGTGGTTCTTCCTCTTCCGCTTCCTCACCGGCTTCGGCATCGGCGGCGAGTACGCGGCCATCAACTCGGCCATCGACGAACTGATCCCGTCCAAGTACCGCGGGCGCGTGGACCTGATCATCAACGGCAGTTACTGGCTGGGCGCGATCGGCGGTTCGCTGCTCTCGGTCGTCATGCTGAACACCAGCATCTTCCCCAAGGACATCGGCTGGCGGCTCACCTTCGCCCTCGGCGTCGTCCTGGGCCTGGTCATCCTCCTCGTACGCCGCCATGTCCCGGAGAGCCCGCGCTGGCAGTTCATCCACGGCCGCGGCGAGGAGGCGGACGCCCTCGTCTCGTCGGTGGAGCGGGAGATCGAGGAGGAGAAGGGCGAACGCCTGCCGCCGCCCGAGCGCGAGATCACCATCCACCAGCGCAAGAGCATCGGCTTCGGGCTCATCGCCAAGACCGTCTTCCGCGACTACCCCAAGCGGGCGGTGCTCGGCCTTTCCCTCTTCATCGGCCAGGCGTTCCTCTACAACGCGATCACCTTCGGCTTCGGCGCGATCCTCACCACGTTCTTCGACGTCCCCTCGGGCAGTACGGGTTACTACTTCGCCGTCATCGCCGCGGGCAACTTCCTCGGCCCGCTCTTCCTCGGCAAGCTCTTCGACACGGTCGGCCGCCGGATCATGATCTCGTCGACGTACATCGTCTCGGGCATCCTGCTCTTCGTCACGTCGTGGCTCTTCGACCGCGGCTCGCTGAGCGCGGCGACGCTGACCGCCTGCTGGTGCGTGGTCCTGTTCTTCGCGTCGGCGGGCGCGAGCAGCGCGTATCTCACGGTCTCGGAGATCTTCCCCATGGAGACCCGAGCCATGGCGATCGCCTTCTTCTACGCCATCGGCACGGCGGCCGGCGGCATCAGCGGCCCACTGATCTTCGCCAAGCTGACGGAGTCGGGCGTCGTCGGCGACACGGTCCTCGCCTTCCAGATCGGGGCGGGCCTGATGTGCGCGGCGGGCTTGGTGGCGG
This sequence comes from Streptomyces sp. Je 1-332, assembly GCF_040730185.1. Taxonomy (NCBI): domain Bacteria; kingdom Bacillati; phylum Actinomycetota; class Actinomycetes; order Kitasatosporales; family Streptomycetaceae; genus Streptomyces; species Streptomyces sp. Je 1-332. The sequence continues at coordinate 3,072,052 of NZ_CP160402.1, read as the reverse complement.
CGGTGTTCGCGGTCAAGGCGGAGCGACGTTCTCTGGAGGACATCGCGAGCCCGTTGTCGGAGGCGAAGGCGTCGGGCTGAGGGTTGTGGGGGGGGGGCTTCCCTCCGGTCAGCCCGGCCCCTTAGGCCGGCCCCCGCGTCCCCCTGAACGTCATCCGGTAAGCCCCCGGTGACACCCCGAGCCCCGCCTGGAAGTGCTGCCTCAGCGACGCTCCCGTGCCGAAGCCTGCCTCCGCCGCGACGCGGTCGACCGTGCGGTCCGTCTCCTCCAGGAGTTCGCGCGCCCGGTCCACGCGGCGCTGGGTCAGCCACTGCATCGGCGTGAGGCCCGTCTCCTCGCGGAAACGGCGGCTGAACGTGCGCACGCTCATGGACTCCCGCGCGGCCATCTCGGCCAGCGTCAGGGGTTCGGCCAGGCGCTCCTGGGCCCATTCCCTGGCCCGGCCCGTCGACGTCAGGGCGGGCTCCGCCACCGGGCGCCGGATGTACTGGGCCTGGCCGCCCTCGCGGTGCGGGGGTACGACGTTGCGGCGGGCCACGTCGGCCGCCACCGCCGCCCCGTGGTCACCGCGGATCATGTGCAGGCAGAGGTCGATGCCGGCCGCCTCGCCCGCGGAGGTGAGGGTCCTGCCCTCGTCGACGTACAGGACGTCCGGATCGACCGTCACAGCAGGGAACGTACGGGCGAAGAGGTCCGCCGACAGCCAGTGCGTCGTCGCCCTGCGGCCGTCCAGGAGACCCGCCGCCGCGAGGACGAACGCGCCGGTGCAGATGGAGGCGATACGGGCGCCGGATGCGGACTCCAGCGCGCCCGCCAAGGCAGGTGACAACCCGCCAGGCGCCGGTCCCAGCGACTCGTCCTCCTCGTGCGACGCCGGGATGATCACCGTGTCCGCGGCGGCCACCGCGTCGGGGCCGTGCTCGGCGTAGACGGGGAAGTCCGCGTCCGTGCGGATCATGCCGGGGGTCAGGGCACAGGTCGTCAGCTCGTAGAGGCGCGTGCCCCGCGGTGAGCGCGCGTTGCCGAACAGCTGGTGGATCAGGCCCAGTTCCATCGGCAGGACACCGTCCCTGACGAGGACCGCCACGCGGTGCGGGACCTCCGTGTCCTGCGCTCCGGCTGCCCTCGGAGCTACCTGTGCTCCCCCTGCCCTCTGCGCTTCCTCTCCGTCCATGGCCGCATCCTTCCACCCGGGTCGGTGTAACCGGCGCGCAGCAAAGTCGGGAGTGGTCCCCACTTCATGCTACGGTCGCCTCCGGAATTGAAACAGGGAGCTCTCCCCACTTCCGCCCGCTTCTGTCAGGGAGTCGCGCATGCGCACGCAACACCCCACCGTCCGACTCGACGACCTCACCGACGACTTCACCGCCGACCCGTACGCCGCCTTCCGGGCACTGCGCTCGCGCGGGCCCGTCCATTACGTACGTTTCCCCACCGGGGACGAGTCGTGGCTGGTGGTCGGACACGAGGAGGTGCGCGCCGCGTTCGCCGACCCCAGGCTGCTCAACGACGTGCGGCACTCCGCCGACTTCGAGGACGACGGCCTGTACGCCGTGGGCCGCAACATGCTCCAGGTCGATCCGCCCGACCACACCCGCCTGCGGACCCTGGTGGCCCGCGAGTTCACCGCCCGCCGCGTCCAGGCCCTGCGGCCCCGCATCGAGGAGGCGTCCGGCGCGCTCCTGGACGCCGTGGCCGCCGACGGCCATACCGACCTCGTGGCCGCCTACGCCTATCCGCTGCCGCTCACCATCATCTGCGAGCTGCTAGGTGTGCCGGACCTGGACCGGCCCGCCTTCCGGGCGTGGTCCACGAAGGTCGTCGCCCTCGACCGACCAGAGGAATCCGCGCGCGCCTCGCAGGAGATGGGCGCGTACCTCGCGGGGCTCGCGGAGGAGAAGCGGCAGCTGCGGGACGCGGCGGAGAGCGATCTGCTGCACGCCTTGGTCCGCGCCCATGACGGGGGTGGTGCGGGCGCCGGGGGCGGCGCGCGCGCCGAGGGCGAGGCCGGCGAGGGGAGCGGGGTGGACCGTCTCACCCCGGAGGAACTGCTCGGCATGGCCTTCCTGCTGCTCGTCGCGGGACATGAGACCACGGTCAACCTCATCGCCAACGCCGTACACCTGCTCCTCGGCCACCCCGAGCAACTCGCCGCACTCCGCGCCGACCCCGAGCTGCTGAAGGGCGCCGTGGAGGAGACACTCCGCTTCGAGTCGCCCGCGCCGGCGGGCACGTACCGTTACGCCGCCGAACCCCTCACCCTCGGCGGCGCCGACATACCGGCGGGAGCGCGGGTCGTGCTCTCCATCGCCGCCGCGAACCGCGACCCCGCGCGCTTCCCCGACCCCGACCGCTTCGACATCCACCGCGATCCGGCCGAGACCCGCGCCCACCTCGCTTTCGGGCACGGCCTGCACCACTGCCTGGGCGCCCCGCTGGCCCGCCTGGAGGCGACCCTGGCCCTGCGCATCCTGCTGGACCGCTTCCCGGGCCTCGCCTTCGACGGCGCGGGCACCGGCACACCGCAGTGGCGCACCTCCCTCATGCGGAGCCTGCGGGAGGTGCGGGTGCGTTGGTAGACGGGGGCGCGTTCATCTCAGCAGGAGGCTCGGTTCTGAGTACGCGTACTCTGTCGCGCCCCCTGGGGAAGTCGGCAAGGTCGTACGCATGACGGCGAAGTCGATGCACCTGAGCCCGCGGATATGGCAGCGGATGAGTCCGCGGATGTGGCAGCACATGGGTCCGCGAATCTGGCAGCGCATGAGCCCGCGAATCTGGCAGCGCATGAGCCCGCGAATCTGGCAGCGCATGAGCCCGCGAATCTGGCAGCGCATGAGCCCGCGGATGTGGCAGCAGAACCTGCTGACGCCCCTGCCCGGAGACCCGCCCCTGCGTCGCTGGACGACGCGCGCGCTGGGCGCGGGCCTCGCGGTGGGGGCGTACCTCCTCTGTCTGCCCTGGGACCTGCGCAACCGCCCCGAAACGCCGGGCGCGATCAACGAGACGTCACCGGTGACGGCGCTCGGCATCGCCGCCCTGACGGTCGCGATGCTGTCCCTGGCGGCCTACTTCGGCTACCGCGACCGCCTCGGCTGGGCACTGCTCCTGGTGGCGGGACCGCCGGCGACGCTGATGTACGTCTCCTTCGACAGCCACCCGGCACCGGACGCGGCGGTGTGGCCGCTGGCGTGGGGGTTCTTCGTGCTGGTGATGGGGGCGGGGGTGCTCGCGGTGGCAGGCTTCGCGCGCTTGTTCAGGGACAGCGAGGAACTCAGTCGTTAGCGTTGGCGTCCGGAAGCGCCGGGGTCGTACAGCACAGCCGCAACGGAGTCCGACGCCCCGGAGTCCGACGCCCCGGCGTCAAACGGCACCGGCCGACGCCCGATGATCCCTCCGGTCGGCAAGTACCCATGAGGCAAGCCCCACGCCCCCCGCGACCCCGAAGACGGCGGGCCAGGCTCCGACCTTCTTGGCGAGCGGATGGGATCCGGCGAAGGCGGCGACGTACGTGACGCTGAGCGCGGCAGCGGTCTTCGCGCCCGCGCTCTGCCGCCACTGCTGCGCGGCAGCGGCTCCGGCGGCGGCGAGGACGACACCACCGAGGGGCCGCTTCTTGGTCCAGCGGGCGACGGCGTACCCCCCGACGAGCCCACCGGCGGCCACTGCAGCTGCGGGTACCTTCGCCATGCCTGCCATGCCTGCCTCGCTTTCCCGGCTTTCGGCCGACGCTCCCGGCCACGCTTCGAGCCGATACGTCCTCAATGCATCCGAGGCCCGAGGCTAACGCGCCAGGAAAGCCTTGCGGCGAGGGGGCCTGCCCCGCGTAGGTTGGTGAGGGTGCGCGCTGCGGCCGAGCGGCGCGATCGAAGGCGCACCGACGAGGGACCGATAGTAGAGATGACCGCGCGAACCCCTGCTTCCAGTACCCGAACCGCCCTGGTCATCGGGGGTGGTATCGCAGGCCTGGTGGCGGCGATGGCACTGCACAAGGCGGGCATCGAGGCAAGTGTGTACGAGGCGTACGACGACGCCGTGCCCAGGGGCCGGGGCTCCGGCAGGGGCGGCGGGATGACGATCGCGCCGAACGGCCAGCAGGCGCTGGAGGCGATCGACGCGGCGCAGACGGTGCGCGCGATCGGCACGCCGGTGACCGCGCTCGGCCTGCGCAGCTGGACGGGCAGACACCTGGCTCAGCTGTCCCCGCCCGAGGAACTCCCCGCCACGCGCTTCGTCTGGCGAACGGAGCTGTACGAGGCGATCGCGAGGGAGACGGCAAACCGCGAGATCCCCGTTCACCGGGGCAAGCGCCTGCTGGACGCGACCGACACAGGTGCCGGGGTGACGGCCCGTCTTTCGGACGGCTCACTGGCGAGGGCGGACATCCTGATCGGCGCGGACGGCTTGCGCTCGACGGTGCGCAAACTGATCGACCCGACGACACCGAAGCCGCACTACGCCGGAACGCTGACGTTCACGGCACGCGTACCGAGCACGGAACTCCCGTCAACTTCGGGGGTGTTGTACATGTGCTACGGCAAGCGGGCGTACTTCGCCTACCAGATCTTCGACGACGGTTCGGCGGCCTGGTTCGCGAACCTGCCGCACCGCGAGCCGATGACGTCGGCGGAGGCGCAGGCGGTGGGCGCGGGGGAGTGGCTGAAGCGCCTGGGAGAGGCGTTCGCGAGCGACCGCACTCCGGCGCCGGACCTGGTGCGGGACACGCCCGCGGAGGACCTGCTGATCACAGGCCCCACAGAAACGATGCCTCCGATCCAGACGTGGAGCCGAGGCCGCATGACGCTGATCGGCGACGCGGCGCACGCGACGCCGCCGACATCGGGCCAGGGAGCGTCGCTGGCGTCGGAGAGCGCGGTGGAACTGGCCCGCTGCCTACGGGACTTGCCCCCGGGCAAGGCATTCAAGGCGTACGAGTCCCTGCGCCGCCCCAGGGTGGACCGCATCCTGAAACACACGACGGCAACACCGACGGCCACGTCAGCAGCAGCCCGCACGGCCACCCCAAAACCAGCGGGCCCAGTAAGCCGAGCTCTGCGGGACGCACTGCTGCCGGTGGCAACGAAGGTGGGCGGGGCCGGGGGAGCGGTATGGGGCACCTGGCAGTTCGACCACAGGATCGACTGGGAAGAGCGGGTCGGGTAACGGGCACGTTCCGCAGGGTCCGCGCGGGCGAGTGTCCGGATGAGGGTGCGCCCGGTCGCGGGCCTGTCCGGGTGAGGGTGCGCCTGGTCGGGCGCCTGTCCGGGTGAATTGCGGAGGGTCAGGTCTGTGCGGTCAGGAAATAGGGAAAACCCCGCACGCATCCCCCACCCCATGACCCCGTACCTGAAAGGGACCCCATGCGTATTCGTACCGCCTTGGCCGTCACCGCCCTCACCGCCGGCGCCGTACTGGGCGCCAGCGGCACCGCCCTCGCCGACGACGACCAGGGCTGGCGTGCCGGCTTCGCCTACGAGAACGTCGGCGGCCCCGCCGGTATCACCAAGGCCGCGGGCCACGGCGAAAGCAGCGACAACAACGGCTCGATGGCCGGCTTCACCTACGAGAACGTCGGCGGCATGGCAGGCATCACCAAGGCCACGGGCCACGTCGCGGGCCACCACGAGGACTAGTCCTCAGCAACACCAGCAGAACCCAGAAAGAGGGCCCGCCGGGAGCGGGTCCTCTTTCCGTTTCATCGATCACGCCGGATCTGGGAGTCGTAGGCGCCGAATTGAGCGAGACGTTCGGCATCGGAAGCTCGGGCAAAGGGTCGTCGATGGTGAGTGGTACGCGCTGCCGCGCGTGTGCTTCACGGGCCCGGCCGCCACAGGCAGGGATGGGCTCCAGCGATCACTAGCGACTGAAGGTTGGGCATTCGAGACAAGGGACAGTCACTCTGCCAGTGGTTGCAGGAGGACGTGGCGCACCCCGAAACTCTGAGAAACCTCCCGTCTCGTTCCGGTAGATAACGCCGACGTCATGCTCCTCGAGGAGCTCGCGTATGTCTGTGTCGGGCAACTCAGGAGACAGCACCATGAGCCGGAGTGGCTGGCTGTGCTCCATCGAACGTAGATATCGACTGATGTCCAAGAGTTGAGCCAGAGCAGTCCGGATGGCTTCACGAGAGGTGCTACCGGCTGTCTCGTAGAGGGTGTTGTCGCTCTCGTCGTAGAGGTCAGAGAGAAGAGTGGCGGTTTTGTCCTTGATTTCTACTTGCAGGTGGCCGACTGAGTGGCCAGCTTCGCTCAGTCTGTCCTCGTAGCTCTCGCGCAATTCCTCACCGCGCTGCGCCACCATGGCCTCGGGTGTAAGGCTGCGTTGCTGTCTCCGTTGCCTCCGCTGCGCCCTTGCTAGGCGCGTTGCTTCCCTGGCCCGTACGAAGATGGGCTTTGTCTGTCTTGCTCGGGGAAGCACATGTGCGTCGGACCGATACACCTCGTCAGTGGGGCGCAAGCGAAAGACGATGACGCTTCGGGCTGCCTCACCGTCACCGAGAGCCTGCCGCAAGTAGTAGGGCTCGCGCTCATCGACTTTGAAGGGGCCGACGTAGCGGTGCGTGCGAGCAGCAGATCCTTGAGACTTCCCCTCGGCTATGAACAGGTGAAGGGTGCGTCCGTGCTCGTTGTGCTGGAGAACAGCGGAGTTGCCCTTGCCGTACAAGCCGCCAAAAGTCTGATCCCCGTGAGTGCCCGCTCCCGTGTACGTGAAGATGGGGCCTAGGTCGTCTTCCTCGGCGAGCCAACCGTCGCGGTACCCGTACTGCTCACCAGCGTTGATGTCTGAGAAGAGAACGACGGTCTTCTTTGACTCCGACGGACATATGCCGCCTTGCGGGCTTCCCCCTAACACTGGACGGATTTCCGCTCGAGTGCGGACATCTCCGGGCTTGATGGCGGGCTCGGATGTCGTCATGGCGTAGAGGCTAGTCTGCGAGTCCCAAGGGGACACATGTAGGTCAAATCGCGGCCCAGTGTTCCACTTTGGTACGTCTGGCGGCGAGAGGTCGATGAGGGCATGGATCAGGGAATAGCTGCTGTACTGGCCGGCGGTATTGGGCTTGTGGGGGCTGTTGCAGGTGCCTTCGCTGGGGGAGTCTGGGCTGTGCGTGGGGCAAAGATCGGTGGATTCAAGGCAGTAGAGGCAGCGCGCCTTCAGGTTGAGGGTCAGGTTGCGGCCGAACACTTTCAGTGGGTGCGCAGCCAGCGACAGCAGGCGTACGGGCAGCTGCTTGACGCCCAAGCGGCAGTCGAAGACACGTTGGCAAGAGCGGCCCCCGGGATACGTGCGGGCGGGAGGCTTTCAGATGAAGCACGAGACGAGCTTGCTGAGAGAGCCCTGGCCATGCAGTCGCGTTCCAGGCAACTCGCCCTGTGGGGGCCCGAAGAGGTGATTCGCCTGGCGCATGAACTGACGGTGAGCACCCTTGAGGCGACCCAGGCGCTCAGAATGGCGCAAGGAGTGGGTGCTTCATCGCCTGGAAGCCAGAGTCAGGCGTGGGCTCACTGGGATCGAGCCAACCGCGAAATGACGCATGCGCACTCGGCGTTCCTCGACCGAGCGGGGGCGATCATCCGCGACCCGCACCAGCCAGCCAGTTAACTCAGGTTCCCTGAGTGCACCGCGTCCAGGAAGGCTGCCCAGGGGCGAGCGCCCATCGTTATGTGGGGCCCAGATGGGGCTTTGGAATCCCTCACGGCAATGACGGCAGGGCGCGCGGCGACCTCAACGCACTCTCCCCCCATGCCGTTGCTGTAACTGCTCCTGCGCCACGGGACACTTAGGGCCAGCGTCATCGGGAGTGCTCCTCCAGAACTTTTTTGATCAGCAAGGTCGATCGCTGTGGACTCAAGGCAAGCGCCCTGAGGTGGTCGAATGCCTTCGCGTAGAGGTCCACATCTGCGGGGTGCTCGAGGTAGACGGAATCTGTCAGCCCTTCCCGGTACACCACGTCCGGGTCCTCTTGCTCGGGGAAGCCAAGGATCGTGAACGGCCCGGTTGTGGGGTACGCGCCTGCATCGAACGGCAAGACTTGGACCGTCACGTTCCTCAACTTCGCCATTTCCAGCATACGTTCGAGCTGCGCGGACATCACCTGTCGATTTCCAACGACGTGCATCAGCGCGCTCTGGTGCACAACAGCCCACAGGTCAGGCGCGCCATCCCCTGCCAGTAGATCTTGTCGACGCATCCGCACGTCGACCATGCGCTGGATCTCTTCAGCAGTGTGGTCGACCCAGGCGCGGCATTGTTCGAAGGCGTAGCCGGGTGTCTGGACCAGGCCCGGGATGAACTCGCCCTGGTAGCTGCGCAAGTTGGAGGCGGCTTGCTCTAGGCCGACGTACACGGAGAACCATGATGGGACGGCATCGCCGTGCGCGTGCCACCAGCCCTTCGTTTTCGACTCTTTGGCCAAGGACTTGAGTAGATCGCGCAGCTCGTCCGAGGTTTCGTAGAAGCGGCACAGCGCAGCCACGTCGGATGGTTGGACGCGCCCTTGCCCAGTCTCCATGCGGTTGACCTTGGAGCTGCTCCAGTCAAGCTCGTTGCCCACCTGGTTGCAGGTGAAGCCGTTCTCCTCGCGGAGCTTCTTGAGCTCGATCGCCAATCGACGACGGCGAGCGGTCGGGGAACCGGCCATGTCAACTCCTCCTGCTGTAGCGGAGTTTCCATCTCACCGGAAGCGGCGTGGAAGGCCAATCACCCCTTAGGGGGAATCTCGCCGTGCATGTTGCATGACGGGAAACCCGCTGCGACTCTCTCACTAGGAGTGATCGACAGTCACGCAGCGCAGCGAGGTGCGATGCACGGAGGTAGGTGGCCATGATCTACGCGAGCGAATGTGTCCGGCGGGGCCCTTGGGTGCAACCTTTCCTGGCTGAACCCAGCGAAATTTCGGGACTGCGGCGTGCATTGAGGCTTCGGCTGCCCTTGTGGGGCTTGCAGGAGCTGATCGAGCCAGCGCAGACCTGCGTCGCGGAACTGGCATCAAACGTCATCCGCCACGTGGGCGTCGGCACGGCGGCCTCTCTCACGGTGGTCATGAGAGATGCGTATCTCCGTCTCGAGGTTCGTGATCCGGATCCGCGAGCACTTCCGACGCTCATCGACGCAGCATCTGATGCTGAGGCGGGGCGAGGGATGACCCTCGTCGATGCAGTCTCCGATCACCGCTGGGGCGTGGTGCTCTGTGGTGACTCGAAGGTGGTGTGGTGTGAGTTGGCGACAGATCTTGATGCGCCCCTCGGGGATGCCAGAGGTCCGCGAGTCATGCGGGCTGAAGAGCACCTACTGCTCTACGGCGGCGTACGCCCGGGGTGGGTGTCAGGCTCGGGGCGTCTTGCCGTAGCAGTAGCGGAGGAGGTGGCGATCGATCTGATCACCGACCTCCTTCACTGGCTTCAGGCCCGCGGCTGTGATCCTGACGAGGTGTTGGACCGGGCGCAGATGCACGTCGAGGCGGAGTCTGGAGCAGAGACTTGACCCTAAGTTCGCACCCTGCCCGCTCAGTTGCAGGTAGCTGCCGAGTACGTCCATACGTCGGCCGGCATCTCCTGCTCAAGCTCCCACTTCACTGCCATGGGCTTGCTGCCCTGGTGGGAGACGTAGCGGGCGGGACCCAGGAGCATCCAGGGCTCGGCGCCGCCGATGTCTGTGTTCTTGTATCGGCGAACGAAGAGCAGGATGTGGCTGCCGCGACTCACATGCTCGCGGTATCGGCGTCCTGTGGCGGAGTCTTCGTCGGTAGTGCTCTGCGACTCCCAATGGAAAATAGAGGGACTCAGGGCGTAGTCCTTGTATCGGATAGTGGGTGAGAAATCCTTCTCGTCTTTCTCCAGCGTGATGAGCAGGGCGTCGGTATCGAGCGACTTCGCGTCAACTACTCCTTGTGCAAAAGATCCTGGCATCTGTCCGCCGAACCGGGCCACGCCGAGGGCGGCGAGGATTTCGGAACGGTTATAGGAGCTGTGGATCTTCAGCGGGACATCGCGGTGTGCCCCTTCAAGGGGAAGAGGGAAATGATCGGCAGTGGCTAGGCAGTGGTCGAGCACCTGGTGGAGTTCATGGCGGAACGCATCTTGCCCGCGCAGTGAACTCAGCCCCTCCTGGTAGGTCGAGTAACCACCTGCCTTGTCCCAAATGTTGAAGAACAGCATGCGGGCATAGCCCTGCTCTACCGGAGTCAAGGTCTCATAGGGAGGTGCGTTGTCGGCCAGGAGTTGTTGGTAAGCCTCGATGCGCTCCCGGTCATCTACGTGGAGGAAGGAAGGGATGCGCTTGAGTAGGCCCGACTCTCCTGCGGGGGCTGGGCCCGTGAGCAGGCTGGTGCGACGCAGCAGGTTCGTCCATGAATTGCCATTGCCTCCACGGTAGACCTCCTTCAGTTCGCGCCCGCTCTCCTCTAGGTAAGTTGCTAGGTGGGTCTCGGCATACGCGGATACCTCGCGGGCAAGCGCGGATACGTTGACGTTGAGCTGTTCCTTGATGTTCGCGATAATGGTCTGCTTGGCCTTGGCTTCCAGGATGATCTGGCAGCTTGCAGGCAGAAGGGGGAAGTCGTTGTTCAGGTTGTCGAGCAGACGCTTCCTGGTGAGATTCGTCAGAGCCCGGAATTGGTTCTCGAAACGGAACTCTTTACGGTGCTGTCCGATGAAGTCGAGAACTGTGAGGAATTCCTTGTTCTCCGTACGGCGCAGACCGCGACCGAGCTGCTGGAGGAAGAGTGTGGCGCTCGCAGTGGGGCGAAGTAGAAGCAGCGTATCGACATCGGGGACATCGAGGCCCTCGTTGAAAAGGTCGACAGAGAAGATGGCCTGAAGCTTGCCAGCCTTGAGGTCGGTGAGTGCTTGCTCCCGGACGTCCGTTGAAGTCTCGCCGGAGAGGGCCACGGACCTGATCCCGTACTTACAGAACTGGCGGGCCATCAAGTGTGCATGGGGGACGGAGACACAGAAGCCAAGGGCGCGCATCTTGCTTGGTGCTGCGACCCGCTCACGCACGGACTTCACAACGAGGCGTGCGCGTATTTCGCTCCCCGTGAGGACGTTGCTAAGAGAAGCCGAGTCGTAACCGCCGCGCTTCCACTCCACGGACCTGAGATCCGTTTCGTCACTGATACCGAAGTAATGGAAGGGGCTGAGCAAATCATTCTCCAGGGCCTCCCACAGTCGCATCTCGGCAGAGATGTGGCCGTCAAAGAACTCATCCTGAATGTTCTTGCCGTCCATGCGCTCGGGCGTCGCAGTCAGGCCGAGTAGCTCGCCAGGTCTGAAGTGATCAATTATCTTTCGATACGTGGGAGAAGTGCCGTGGTGGAATTCATCGATGACGATGACATCGAAGTGATCACGGGCAAGCCTCTCTAGCGCCTTTGCGTTGAGAGACTGGACACTTGCGAATACATGAGTCCAATCTTGCGGAATCTCACCGCTGTACAGGAGCTCACCGAAGTCCGCGTCGTCCAGCACGCCTCGATATGTGCGCAGAGACTGGTCCAGAATCTCCTTGCGATGCGCGACAAAAAGGAGACGTAAGTCGCTCCCCGCCTTGCTGCGCAGATGCTTGTAGTCGAGGGCTGCCATCACGGTCTTGCCTGTTCCAGTCGCAGCGACCAGAAGGTTGCGGTGGCGGTCCCGAACTGAGCGCTCGACTTCCAAGCGCTCCAGCATGTCCTTTTGATGTGGATAGTCGGTGATTATCAGGCCGGAGACTGTAATGGAGTGCCTTCCAGGGGCTGTAGACGGTCGGTTCACTCATGATTGCGATCAGGTCACCTGGAGCCTGGAAGGGGGTCTAGCGCGCACGCTCCCAGGGCCCTACTTACGACCGACCTGGCGCTCTAGCTTTGCGGCGCCCCGTGGCATTCCCCATAGCCCCGCTCCGACCCGCACCAACACCCCGCCCCCGCCTCCGGCGGCCACCCCGCAGCCCGTCCCCGTGCCGCCAGTGTCGTTGCGTACTGCGGGAGCAGCGACACGTCCGTCGGGTCTGTGCCCTCTGAGGCTGCGAAAGCCTCGTAGGACGGGACCGTGCCTGTCACGATGCCCAGGTTTGGGGTGCCGGACGTCGCGAGTTCTCTTAGGGATTCCTCTATCGTTGCCAAGTGGGCCTCGTGGGACGGGTATTCCGATTCCAGGCTTGGGTACGCCGTCAGGAGTTCCGTCAGTTCCGTTGCCGGCCAGTGCAGGACCGCTACCGGGAACGGGCGGGAGAGCGCCTCTCTGTACGAGCCCAATTCCGCCTGGATTCGGGAGATTTCCGCTCGCAGCTCCGCCGGGTTGTCCGAGCCCAGAGACCAGATTCGCTTCGGGTCGTGCAGTTCGTCCAGGGGGACGGGGGACGACGAGACCTCGTCCGCCAGGGCGTCCCATGCGTCGTGCTCCGCGCCCAGCAAGCGGCGCACCCGGTGGCGGCCGAACAGCAGCGGGCGTTGGTCGTAGGACGGGGCGCCCGCGGAGCCGCCTGGTGGCAGGAGGAGTTCCAGGGCCTGGGTGAACGTTTCCTGCGCTTGCGTCAGTTCGTCGTGGGCCTCCAGCGACTCCGCCACGATCACCCACGGGGCCGGGTCGCGCGGGGCCGCCGCACGGACTCCGTCGATGATGGCCCTTGCCTCCGCCTCGTGGCCGTACTCCCAGAGGTTCGAGGCCTTCAGGGCCCGGATGAGGGTGGGCGCCGACGCCGGGCGGGGGGCGTCGGGGGCCAGCAGGCGGTCGTAGAGCGTGGTCGCGCGGTCGCGCTCGCCCGCCAGCTCCAGGTGGGCCGCGGCCTGGACGAGCAGGTGCTCGGTGTCCTCGGGGTACAAGCCGGCAGTCCGCTCCAGGCGCTCGGCTTCGGCGATGTGGTCGGCAGGCGTGTCGGGGCGCATACGGGACACCGTACTGCCGAGTGGGGGCGTTGCAGGAGGGTTGCCGTGCGGATCCGGATGGTGGAGGCATGGCTACTTGGCGGACCCGGCTCTATCGTGCGGGCGGCCGGGAGAGGGGTGGTGGCCTTGCGGGAGCGGGTTCCTGTGGTGGTGCAGGGGCGGAGCAGGGGGCGGGGTGCCGTCCTGCGGGGGGTGTGGGCGTGCGCCGAAGCTGCCGTCACCTGCGGGCTTGTGTTGCTGCTCCTCGTCGCCCACCAGCTGTGGTGGACCAACCGCCAGGCCCGCGAAGGCGCCGAGCGTCAGGTCCAGGCCCTTGAGCGGGAGTGGGGGACGAGTCCGGGTTCCGGTTCCTCCTCCCCTTCCTCCCCTTCCTCCCTTTCATCCTCTTCCTCCTCCTCGGCTTCCGGTTCCTCTTCCCCTCCTTCGCATGCCGCCGGCGACTCTGGTGCCGCGTCGGGCGCCGAGGGCTCGCGTGTCGGTGGGGCCGGCCCCACCCCCGACTGGGACCAGGCCTACGCCGTCCTCCGCATTCCCCGCATCGGGATACGCGTGCCCGTCGCCGAGGGCGTCAGCAAGAACGGGGTGCTGAACAAGGGGTACGTCGGGCACTACCCGCGCACCGCCCAGCCCGGCCAGGGAGGGAACTTCGCGCTCGCCGGGCACCGTAATACCCACGGTGAGCCCTTCCGTCGCATCAACCGGCTGGGGGACGGCGACGAGCTCGTCGTCGAGACCGAGCGGGCCATCTACACGTACGCCGTGGACAAGACCCTTGGCCAGACCTCCGCCCGAGACAGCGGCGTCATCCGGCCCGTGCCCCGCAGTGACGTGAAGGAGGGCCACGGCTACCGCTCTCCCGGGTACTACATCACCCTCACCACCTGCACCCCCGAGTACACCTCCAAGTACCGGCTCATCGTGTGGGGGAAGCTGCGTTCCATGCGGCCGCGCTAAGCGGCCGCGCTAAGGGGGTCCCGGGGCCCCGGAACCGCGAAGCCCCCGGAACCGCGGAAGCTTCCGGGCTCTCCTTCCGGCCTCCAACGCCGATCCTGTATAACGGGCAATACCTAGTAACGAGGGATCTTGAGGATCAAGGAGAGGGGGGCGAGAGCGATGCAGGACGCCACGAACGTCATCCGCAGCTGGAAAGCCGCCCTCCGGCCCACCGGGCTCCTCCTCTTCCTCCTCGTCGAGGTCGTCCTCCTCGACGCGAGCAGCCTCACCGCCGCCGTCGCGCTCGCCGCGACCGCCGCCGCGGGCTCCGCGCTCGCCGTCTGCTCCCTCATCGCCGCGCGCTGCGCTCCCGCCGTGCCCCGCACTCGGGTACGTACAGCCATGCGCGACCGCGAGAAGCGCACGGCCTTCCTGCCGCAGCGCGATCCCGACGCCGCCGGGCGAAGGCGACCCCGAGCACCGGGCCGTCCCGTCATGACGGCCGCGTAGGGAGCACCGCACACCCGAAGCCCCCTTCGTGGGCCGTCACGCCGAAAAGAGCACCTGCCCCTTTTCCTCGGCACGACGAGACCCCCGGAGGGCTTCTCCATGTCCGGCTTCCTGTCCAGCTTCATGTCTCTGTTCGCTGACCTGGTCGGCTCCATCGCCGACCTGCTCGAACCGCTCTTCCACGCCTCCGCGACGGCCGCCGCCATCGTGCTGTTCACAGCGTGTGTACGACTCCTCGTCCACCCCCTTTCACGGGCCTCGGCCCGTGGCCAGAAGGCGCGGGCCAAGCTCTCGCCGCAGATCGCCGAGCTGCGCAAGAAGCACGCCAAGAACCCGGAAAAGTTGCAGAAGGCGGTCCTCGAGCTGCATGCGGCGGAGAAGGTCTCGCCGCTCTCCGGGTGCCTGCCCAGCCTGTTCCAGCTTCCGGCGTTCTTCCTGCTCTACCACCTGTTCTCCAGCAGCAGCATCGGCGGGGAGGCCAACGCGCTGCTCAAGCACAAGCTCTTCGAGGCGCCCCTCGGCGGGCGGTGGGCCGACGCGCTCGGTGAGGGTGGCCTCTTCGGGGCGCAGGGGCTTGTCTACCTCGCGCTCTTCGCGATCGTCGCCGCCGTCGCGACCTTCAACTTCCGGCGTACGAAGGTGCAGATGGCCGCGTCGGCCGCGTCGGCCGGGGCCACGCCGGCCGGAGACGCGGGGCAGCAGGTGCCCGGCATGGGTGCGATGACCAAGATCATGCCCTTCATGTCGTTCATGACGCTGTTCACCGTCGCCTTCGTGCCGCTCGCCGCCGCGCTGTACGTGGTCACCAGTACGACCTGGAGCGCGGTCGAGCGTGCCGTGCTCTACCGCGACATGCCGTACGGGGCGAGCGGGGCGGGCGCGCTGGCTACCGCTGGGTAATGGTCCGGTCTGTGAACAGGGTCTTGCGGGATGGACACCGACCTTGGAGGATCTTCCAACCTCCGATGGCCGCAACCCTTCCCCAAGCTCTCAACTCCGTTCGAGCAGGGGAGGCCCCAATCCGGGCCACGCGATCGCCGGAGGTGAGTGGGCGCGCTCGACCAAAGGGAGATTGACCATGAAGCTGCTGCGAGTCGGTACGGCGGGGGCCGAGCGCCCGGCGCTGCTCGATGCCGACGGCACGTTGCGGGACCTTTCCGGGACCGTGACGGACATCGACGGGGCGCTGCTCGCCGACCCGGCGGCCCTCGACCGGATCCGGTCCGCCGCCGATTCGGGCGAGCTGCCCGCGCTCGACGCGGCGGGGCTGCGGGTCGGGCCGCCGGTGGGCCGCATCGGCAAGGTCGTGTGTATCGGGCTCAACTACCACGATCACGCGCAGGAGACCGGGGCGGCGACGCCCGCCGAGCCCGTCATCTTCTTCAAGGCGGCGGACACGGTGGTCGGCCCGCACGACACGGTCCTGGTGCCGCGCAAGTCGGAGAAGACCGACTGGGAGGTCGAGCTCGCGATCGTCATCGGGCGCACCGCGCGCTACCTGGAGTCGGACGAGCAGGCGCTCGCGCATGTCGCCGGATACGCGGTGTCGCACGACGTCTCGGAGCGCGAGTTCCAGATCGAGCGCGGCGGCACCTGGGACAAGGGCAAGAACTGCGAGACGTTCAACCCGCTGGGTCCGTGGCTGGTGACGGCGGACGAGGTCGCCGACCCGCAGGCGCTGTCCCTGAAGCTCTGGGTCAACGGCGAGCTGAAGCAGGACGGGACCACGGCCCAGCAGATCTTCCCGGTGGCGGAAGTGGTGCACTACGTAAGCCAGTTCATGACCCTGTACCCGGGTGACGTCATCAACACCGGTACGCCGGCGGGGGTGGCCATGGGGCAGCCCGAGCCGAAGCCGTATCTGCGGGCCGGTGATGTGGTGGAGCTGGAGATCGATGGGCTCGGGCGGCAGCGGCAGGAGCTCGGCCAGGCGTAGCCCTTCGGGGCGGGGGCGCGGCGGTTCCTCGGTGCGCCCCGGGTGACGCCGGCGGAGGGGGTCTTCCGCCGGCGCCGCCTGCGGGTGCGTCGTGGCTCAGCGCGCAGTTCCCCGCGCCCCTACCGGGGCGCGAAGCGCTCCAGTGCCTCCACCACCAGTGCGTGGTCCGCCGCCTGGGGGAGGCCCGAGACCACCACCGTGCCGATGACGCCCGCGCCCCGCACTGCGATCGGGAACGCGCCGCCGTGCGCCGCGTACACGTCCGGGTCCAGGCGGGACGACTCCTCGAACGTCGTCCCCTTGGCGCGGAAGCGCGTGCCCACCAGGAACGACGAGCAGCCGTAGCGCTCGACGACGCGGCGCTTGCGGGCGATCCAGGCGTCGTTGTCCGGGGTCGATCCCGGCAGTGCCGCGTGGAAGAGCTGCTGGCCGCCCCGGGTGATGTCGATGGCCACCGGGGCCTGGCGCTCGCGGGCCAGGTCGACCAGGAGGGTGCCGAGCGCCCAGGCGTCCTCGTACGTGAAGTGGGGCAGGACCAGGCGGAGTTCCTGGGTCTCCAGCTCCTCCACCGTGGGTGCCGTCGGCGAGGCGGCGGGCGTCTGTGCGGCGGGCGTCGGTGTGGTGGGCGTCGTCATACGACCACCGTCACACCGTCGCGGGCCGAGCGGCGTGCGGCCTCGAGGACGTCGAGGGCCGATGCGGCCTCGTGCGCGGAGACCGGGTTGTGGCCCGTGCCCCGGAGTGCGGCGGCCACGGCCGCGTAGTAGGCGGGGTAGTCGCCCGGCAGCGTGCTGACCGGGGTGCCGCCGCCCGTCAGCGGGGACTCGCCGGAGCCGACCCGGCCCCACATGGACTCGGGCTCCTCGCCCCAACTCCCCTCGCCCGTGGGACGCTTGCCGTCGCGCAGTGCTGCTTCCTGCGGGTCGAGGCCGTACTTCACATAGCCCGCCGCCGAGCCCAACGCGCGGAAGCGCGGGCCGAGTTGGGCGGTGGTGGCGCTCACGTACAGGTGGGAGCGGACGCCGTTCTCGTGCGTGATCGCGATGAACGTGTCGTCGTCGGCCTCGGCGCCGGGGCGGCGGACGTCGGACTCGGCGTACACGGAACGGGCGGGGCCGAAGAGCATGAGCGCCTGGTCGACGACGTGGGACCCGAGGTCGTACAGCAGGCCGCCGATCTCTTCCGGGTCCCCGGACTCGCGCCAGCCGCCCTTGGGCTGCGGGCGCCACCGCTCGAAGCGGGACTCGAAGCGGTAGATGTCGCCGAGCTCGCCGTCGGCGATGAGCTTCTGGAGCGTACGGAAGTCGTTGTCCCAGCGGCGGTTCTGGAAGACGGAGAGGAGCAGGCCGCGGTCGTCGGCGAGCGCCGCGAGCTCGCGCGCCTCGGCGGCCGTGCCCGCGATCGGCTTGTCCACGACGGCCGGGAGGCCCGCCTTGAGGGCGGCGGTCGCGAGCGCGACGTGCGTCTTGTTCGGGGACGCGATCACCACCAGGTCGAGCTCGTCCGCGCGGGACCAGAGGTCGTCGGCCGACGCGGCGAAGTTCAGCCCGTCACCGAACTCGGCGCGGGCCTGGGCCTGCCGCTCGGGGTTCGACGTGACGACCGTGTCGAGGACGAGGCCCTCGGTGGCGGCGATCAGCGGGGCGTGGAAGACGGAGCCGGCGAGGCCGTATCCGATGAGGGCGACGCGTAGAGGGGTGTCGGAGCCTGAGCCTGAGCCAGCCGAGCCTGTACCAGTCATACCTGTCATACCAGTCATGCGTTCCACTTAAGCAACGGTGTTGCCAAAGCGCAAGCGCGGGCGACAATGGGGGTGTGAACAGCACTGATGCGGCGAGGCCGGGTACGGGATGTGGCGACAACGCTGGCAACGGTGGCAGGGCGGGTGCCGGGGTGAACCTGCCGGCGCTGCGCGGGCACAACGCCGCGCTCGTGCTCGACCTGCTGCGCACAGCGGGGGACGGCGGGATCAGCCGCCTCGAGCTGGCCGAGCGTACGGGGCTCACGCCGCAGGCCGTCAGCAAGATCACCGCGCGGTTGCGTACGGAGGGCCTGGCGGCGGAGGCGGGTCGGCGCGCGTCCACCGGGGGCAAGCCGCGGACGCTGCTTCGCCTGGTCCCGGAGGCGGGCCACGCGATCGGCCTTCACCTGGACCGCGACGAGCTGACGGCGGTCCTGGTCGACCTGACGGGCCACGTGGTCGCGGAACGCCGGGCGCCGCTGGATTTCGCCGCGGGCGCGGAGGCGGTGGTGGACGTGGCGGTGGAGGTGGTGCGGGATCTGGCGTTGGGCGGGGTGACGTCGCCAGGGCCGCCCGCACCTGGACTGCTCGGCGTCGGCATCGCACTTCCCGGCCCGCTCGACCACGCCTCCGGGGTGCTGCACCGTGTGACCGGCTTTCCCGCCTGGGACGGGTTCGCGCTGCGGGACGCGTTCGGTGGGCGGCTCGGGCTGCCGGTGGTGGTGGACAAGGACACGAACGCGGCGGCGCTGGGCCTCGCGCTGGGCGGGGTGGCGGAGTCCTTCGCGTATCTGCACCTCGGGACGGGTCTGGGCGCGGGCCTCGTGCTCGGCGGGGGGCTGTACCGCGGGGCGCGGACCGGGGCGGGGGAGTTCGGCCACCAGGTGGTCCAGCTGGATGGCCCGCCGTGCGAGTGCGGTGCCCGCGGCTGCATCGAGGCGCTGTGCCTTGCGGCGGTCGCGCGGGGTGATCTGGACGAGGCGGCCCGGGTGCTCGGGGCGGGGGCGGGGAATCTGGTCAGCCTGCTCGACATCGACCTCGTACTGCTGGGTGGGCGGGCGGTTTTGGCGGACGAGGAGCGCTTCGTACGAGGGGTGAGGTCGGTCGTCACCGCCCGTACCCGGCGGGGCGGCGGGAACCCGGAGGTCCCCGTCGCCGTCGCGTCCGGCGGCGAGCGGGCCGTCGCGGAGGGCGCTGCGCAACTGCTCCTTGCGCCGTTGTTCGGGCGGGCGGATGTGGCGTTTTCGGTGGGCCGGGGGTAGTCGCTCCGCGGGGTGCTGGGCGGGGCGCGGGGCGCTGCGCTGGGCTTGTGCGGTGGCCTGCCGGGGGCGTTGGGGGCTTTGGGGGGCGGGGCTGTTGGCTTGGTTTGGCGGTGCGGGTTTGTGGGGGCTGGTCGCGCAGTTCCCCGCGCCCCTTATAGGGGCTGACGCGCCGGGGGGTGGGCGGGGTGTCCTGTGGCCCGGCCCTTCGCTGCGGGTTTGTGGGGGTCGGCCGCGCAGTTCCCCGCGCCCCTTATAGGGGCTGACGCGCCGGGGGGTGGGCGGGGTGTCCTGCGGTCCGGCCCTTTGCTGCGGGTTTGTGGGGGTCGGCCGCGCAGTTCCCCGCGCCCCTTACGGGGCGTGGTGTTGCGCGGCGGTGCTTCGGGTGGGCCGGGGGCGGACCCCGCTGGTTCCGTGGGCCCTCCGGTCCCCGTGGTCCCCCGGCCCCCCGGTCCCCGCGGGGGCGCGGCCGGTTCCGGTGGTGCCCGGCGTAACCCGTATCAGCTGAAAGTCGGCTGATAGGAGGAACTTGCGCGGGGCAGTCGGCGGTACGGGGTTGTGGCGCACCCGGGGGGCGGCGTCGGACGTGGCAAGGTCGCGGGCCATGAGCCGTGTCATAGAGGCCTAGCCCCGCCTCCGTGCCCTGCCCCGCCCGCTCCGAGCTCAGCAAAGGTCCCTTATGCGACTCCGCCGCTCCCTCGCCTCAGGCATCGCCGCCGCTGCCGCCGTCGTGCTGGCGGCCGGGGTGGCGGGAGTGCTGCCCGCGAGTGACGCCGTGGCAGCAGTCGCGGTCGTGCAGCGGCCGCACGCGGCTCAGCCCCCCACCTGCTCCGAACCCAGCGGTGATCGTGAGTTTCCCATCGGGACCCGGATCAAGGGTGGGCCCGACGCCTACGAAGCCGGGGGTGGGTTCCGGACCTGGTCCGTCGAGTTGGGCAACACCACTCGCGGCAGCTGCGGGAACATCCACCCCGTCGTCGTCATCGTCGACAAGGAGCGCGAGCTGCGGCCCCGCCAGGTCCAGTTGGAGTTTCACGACGGCACGAACTGGCGGCCCGTCCGTTTCGAGCGGACCGACCGGGACGAGAACGTCGGCGTCTTCGACGACGGGTTTCCCGGGTTCACCGTCGAGGCGGGGCGCACGCTCACCGTCAAGGTGCGGCTCTCCTTCACCTCCGAAGCCCGTTCCGAGCACGCCGTCATCTCCGCCGCCGTCGTCCAGCGCCGTGCCGACGACGGCGACTGGGTGGGCGAGTCCGAGGACTACCCCTTCGGTATCAGCACCGAGGCCGTGGAGAGTGAGGGTGAGGACATCGAGGGCCCCGACGGGGGCGCGGACGGGGGCAATGACGGCGGCGGTGTCGGCCCCGACACCGGAGCGAGCCCCGGCGTAGGGCGCGACGGCGGGAGTAGTGGCGGGCGTGAGCTCTCCGACTCCGGCGACACCGGCGGCTTCTCGTACGCCGATGAACTCGCCGCCACCGGCCCCCGCGCCCTCCTCGGTGTCAGCGCCGTCGCCGCGGCGCTGTTCGCCGCGGGCTGGGCCCTCATCGCAGGGACCCGACGCCTGCGATCCGCTGCGCGCAGGCGTTGAGCGACGCCCCGTACGAAGCCGCGGGCCGGGCCCTCAAGCCGCAGCCCCGCAGCACCCAGCCGTCGAGCAGCGCCCCCCACGAAGCCCCCTGCGTTCACCTGCCTGTTCACGTGAGTCTGCGAACATTCCCCGGTGGACAACCCGAATCCCCCGCACCCTCACCCCCCTCACCCCCCTCACCCTCCCGCGCACCTGCTCGCCCAAGCCCCCGGCGCCCCCATCCGCTCCGGCATTCCCGAGCACGGCCGCATTCCGAAGTACTACGCGGTGAAGGCCAGGATCGCCGACCTCATAGAGGAGTTGGGGGACGGGCAGACGCTGCCGACCGAGCGGGATCTCGCCGTGCGGTACGAGGTGGCCCGGGAGACCGTGCGGCAGGCGCTGCGTGAGCTGTTGCTCGAAGGGCGGCTGCGGAGGCAAGGGCGCGGAACCGTCGTCGCCGGGCCCAAGCTGGAGCAGCCGCTGGCCCTCGCGAGCTATACGGAAGGCGTACGGCGTCAAGGGCGCATCCCCGGGCGGAATCTCATCTCCCTCGATCGGTTTCCCGCCCCGGCCGCCCTCGCCGCCGAGATCGGGGTCGAGCAGGGGGAGCCCGTGTGGCACATGGAGCGTGTGCTGCTCGCCGACGACGAGCGGGTGGGCCTGGAGAGTACGTACGTCTCCGTCGCCCGCGTCCCCGCGCTCGACCGCGAGTTCGAGCCCGACTCCTCCTTCTACGCCTACCTGCGCGACCAGCTCGGCATCTCCTTCGGTGACGCCGACGAACGCATCGAGACCGTCCTCGCCACCCCCCGCGAGGCCCTGCTCATCGGCACCCCTCCCGCGCTGCCCATGCTGCTGATACACCGCGTCTCGCGGGACACCGCGGGCCACCCCCTGGAGCGGGTCCGCACCCTCTACCGCGGCGACCGGTTCTCCTTCTCCACCCATCTGGGTAACGGCGGCTGACCTTCAGCTGGACAACTCCCCTTCCCCGTACGGCGATCAGAGATGGAAGTAACGGAACGATAACGGGTCTAGGCCAACCTTGGGTGGCAGTTCACCGTCCCGTTGCCGTCAGGACCACGGCGGGTCACTCGTCCCCAGGAGCGTTGCCGCCGTGAGAGTCATCGTCGTAGGAGCCGGCGTGGTGGGAACCATGCACGCCTGGCACGCAGTGGAACGCGGCCACGAGGTCGTACAGATCGAGCGCGAGAGCGAGGCCCGAGGAGCCTCGCTGCGCAACTTCGGGCAGATATGGGTGAGCGGCCGCGCCGGGGGCGAGGAGCTGGACACCGCCCTGCGGGCCCGGGAACTGTGGGAGGAGATAGGCGCGCGGGTGGAGGGTCTCGGCTTCCGGGCCAACGGCTCCCTCACCCTCGTACGCAACGAACGCGAGCGCGCGGTCGCCGAGGCCGCGCTCACCCGCCCCGACGCGGCGGCCCGCGGCTACAAGCTGCTCGACGCCGACGAGGCCCGCGCCCTCAACCCGGCGCTGCGGGGTGACTTCATCGCCGGGCTGTGGTGCGAGCGGGATGCCGCAGTGGAGCCGCGGACCGCTCAGCTTCGGCTGCGCGAGGCCCTTCGCGCCTCGCCCCGTTACACCTTCCTGCCCGGCCGCGAGGTCCGCGAGGTCGTCGGTGAGAACGCGGTGCGGGACGACCACGGCGACGTGCACACCGGCGATGTCGTCGTGCTCGCCACCGGCGCCTGGCTCGGCGGCCTCGTGCGGGAGCTGGCCGGGCCCGACCTGCCCGTGCGGCGCGTACGGCTGCAGATGATGCAGACGGAAGCCCTCGGTGAGGCACTCACCACCTCGGTCGCCGACGCCGACAGCTTCCGCTACTACCCCGCGTACAAGTCCGAGGCCCTCGACGCGCTCAACGCCGGACAGGCGCAGACGCCCACCGCCGCCGAGCACAAGATGCAGCTCCTGATGGTGCAGCGCAAGGACGGCGGCCTGACCATCGGCGACACCCACGAGTACGAGCACCCCTTCGCCTTCGACACCCTCGAAGACCCCTACGACCACCTGACCGAGGTCGTCGAGGGCTTCCTTGGCCGCCCGTTGCCGAAGATCAAAAGGCGCTGGGCCGGCGTGTACGCCCAGTGCGTCGACACGGCCCGCGTCGTGCACCGGCAGCAGGTCCGCGAGGGCGTGTGGCTGGTCACCGGGCCCGGCGGGCGCGGCATGACGTGTTCGCCCGCGATCGCGGAGAAGACCGCGAACGAGTTGGGATGGTGAGTGGAATGACCGCACACGACAGCAGCATCGGCCTCGTGGTCCTTGACATGGCGGGGACCACCGTCGCCGACGGGGGCCTCGTCGAGCAGGCCTTCGCCGCCGCCGCGCGGGAGCTCGGCGTCGAGCCCGGCTCGGCCGACCACGCCGAGAAGCTGGACTACGTACGCGCCACCATGGGCGAGTCCAAGATCTCCGTCTTCCGGTATCTGTTCGGCGAGGAGGCCCTCGCCCAGCGGGCCAACGTGGCCTTCGAGAAGGCGTACGGGGAGCTGGTCGACGGCGGCCTGATCGCCCCGATCCCCGGCGCGCGGGAAGCCGTCGAGGAGCTGAAGTCGGCAGGGCTCACCGTGGTGTTGTCCACCGGGTTCGCTCGGGTCACCCAGGACGCCATCCTCGGCGCCCTCGGCTGGCGGGACCTGGTCGAGCTGACCCTGTGCCCCGCCGACGCGGGCGGTCGCGGCCGGCCCTACCCGGACATGGTGCTCAGCGCCTTCCTGCGCACGGGCGCGGTGGACGACGTCCGGCAGGTCGCCGTCGTCGGCGACACGGCGTACGACATGAGGAGCGGGGTGCGGGCCGGGGCCGGTGTGGTCGCCGGGGTCCTCACCGGGGCGCACGACGCCGAGGTGCTGCGGGGGGCCGGGGCCACCCACGTCCTTGGGTCGGTCGCCGAACTCCCGCGGATACTCAGGGGTGTTGACGAATGAGCGGCAGCACCCCCACGCGCGTGCACAGCGGGATCCGCTTCGAGAACGTCTCGGTCGCCTACGGCAAGAACACCGTGCTCGACTCGCTCGACCTGACCGTCGAGCCCGGCGAGGTCATGGCCCTGCTCGGGCCCTCGGGCTCGGGAAAGACGACCGCGCTGCGGGCCGTCGCCGGGTTCGTGCGGCCCGCGTCCGGGCGGGTGTTCATCGGGGAGCGCGATGTCACCGGCCTTCCGCCGCATCAGCGGGGCATCGGGATGGTGGTCCAGCAGTACGCGCTCTTCCCGCACATGCGGGTCGAGGAGAACGTGGCCTTCGGCATGAAGGCGCAGAAGGTCGCCAAGTCCGAGATTCCGGGGCGGGTCGCCGAGGCGCTCGAGATGACGGGGATGGCCTCGTACGCCAAGCGGTTTCCCCGGGAGCTCTCCGGAGGGCAGCAGCAACGGGTCGCCATCGCACGGGCGTTGGCCATCCGGCCGGGGGTGCTTCTGCTCGACGAGCCGCTTTCCGCGCTTGACGCGCAGTTGCGGTCGGGGATGCTGGGGGAACTCGCCCGGCTGCACCGGGAGTTGCCGGACGTCTCCATTCTGTACGTCACCCATGACCAGGTGGAGGCGCTGACCCTGGCGGATCGCATCGCCGTCATGGACCGGGCGCGGTTGCGGGACTGCGGGACTCCGCAGGAGCTTTATCGGTCGCCCCGGACCGAGTTCACGGCTTCTTTTGTGGGGAACGCGAACTTGCTGCCGGTGACGGTCTCCGACGGGGGCGTCACCTTCGCCGGAACGTCGCTCAAGGTCGACACCGGTGAGGTGGTCTCCGGGGTGACGGCCACCTTGTGCGTGCGGCCGCACTTGGTCGGCCTCGGGGAGGGCCCCAACGCCCTCTCCGGCAGCGTCGCCGAGGTCCAATGGCGGGGGGCCACCCACCGGTTGTACGTCGATGTCGCAGGGCAGCGGGTGAAGGCGGACCTCCGGGAGCTGCGGACCCCGCCGGGTATCGGTGACGAGGTCACGCTGCACTTCGCGCCGGAAGACGCGGTGCTGCTGTCGGGTGGTGTGGCCGATGGGTAGCTCCGGTGGACGCCTCGTTAAGAGTGACCCGGCAGCGGGGGCTGTGCCCACCCGTCCCGCCCTGCGGGACGCCTGCCCACAGCAGAAACGACTCCCCGCGTTCGTGTGGGCCCTGCCCCCCATCGCTCTCCTCGCCCTCTTCTTCCTCTACCCCCTCGCCCTCGTCGTCCAGCAGTCCGTTCAGCCCGACACCGGTGGGACCTCCCTCCAGCCCTACTCCGACGTCTTCGCCTCCGACGCCTTTCGTGAGGCGCTCGGCACCACCGTGTGGCTGGCCGTCGGGTCCACCGTCGGGTGTCTCGTCCTCGGGTTCGCGCTCGCGCTGATCATCGCCTTCGTGCCGTTCCCGGGAGGGAAGGCCGTCGCCCGGTTCATCGACGTCTTTCTCTCCTTCCCGTCCTTCCTCATCACCCTCGCCCTGCTGTTCATCTACGGCACCAAGGGGATGGCCAATGGGATGTGGACGGACGCGACCGGGGCCGCCGAAGGTCCTTTCCAGTTCCTCACCACCCCCTGGGGTGTCCTCCTCGCCGAGATCACGTACTTCACGCCCTTCGTGATGCGCCCCCTGCTCGCCGCCTTCTCGCAGATCGACACCGCGCAGATCGAGGTGGCGTCGAGCCTCGGGGCCAAGCCCGGCCGCGTCATCCGGCGGGTCATCCTGCCCGAGGCGCTGCCCGCCCTCGCCGCGGGCGGCAGCCTCGTACTCGTCATGTGTCTGAACGAGTTCGGGATCGTGCTTTTCACTGGAGCCAAGGGGGTCACGACCCTCCCGATGCTCGTGTACAGCAAGGCGATCCTCGAGTCCGACTATCCGGCGGCCTGTGTCGTCGCGGTGGTCAACATCGCGATCTCCGTGGGTCTTTACAGCCTCTACCGGGTGGTGAGCCGTCGTGTTGGTGCATAGCCGCAAGGGGAAGCTGGCCACCTGGGTCTTCTTCTTCGTCTTCTTCCTGCCTCTCTTCGCGCTGCCTCTCCTCGTGATCCTGGCCGCCTCGTTCTCCTCGCACTGGTCCGGCGCCTTTCCGTCCGGATTCACCACGGGGCACTACGAGTCCGCCACCCGAGGGGAATCGCTCAAGGCGCTCACCACCAGCCTGGTCACCGCCGTCAGCGCCAGCCTGCTCGCGCTGGCCGTCGGGTCCTGGGCCGCGCTCGCCGCGGCCTCGCTGAAGAGGGGCGGCAAGCGTGTTCTCGACACGCTCTTCATGCTGCCCGTCGCCGTGCCCTCCGTCGTCGTCGGGCTCGCGATACTCGTCGCGTTCAGCAAGCCGCCGATGATCCTCAACGGCACACGCTGGATCGTGATCCTCGCGCACGCCATTCTTGTCACGGCGTTCGCCTACCAGTCGGTTTCGGCTGCCATCGTCCGTCTCGACCCGGCGTACGAACAGGCCGCCGCATCGCTCGGTGCCCGGCCCTCGTACGTCCTGTGGAGGGTGAAGCTGCCGCTCCTGCTGCCGTCGCTCACGGCGGCCGCGGGCCTGTGCTTCGCGCTCTCCATGGGCGAGCTGAGCGCCACGATGATGCTCTACCCGCCGGACTGGATGCCGCTGCCCGTGCAGATCTACGCGGCCACCGACCGCGGCTCCCTCTTCACCGGCGCCGCCGTAGCGGTGGTCCTGATGGCGGCGACGCTGCTCGTCCTCTTCGGCGTCTCCCGCATCCGCACCCGCGCCTCCTACCGCTGAGCCCAGACCTCATCCCCCAGGCTTCAAGGAGTACACAACGTCATGTCCCGCCTTACCCGAGTCCGCCACGTCCGCACGATCGCCGCCGTCTCCGGCAGCCTCGTCCTCGCCGGGTCCCTCACCGCGTGCGGCGGCGAGTCCTCCGCGTCGAACGCGAAGGAGGTCACCGTCTACAGCGCCGACGGCCTCAAGGGCGAGAACGGCGACGGCTGGTACGACCAGGTCTTCAAGGACTTCGAGAAGAAGACCGGCATCAAGGTGAACTACGTGGAGGGCGGCTCCGGTGAGATGGTGCAGCGCGCCGTCCGCGAGAAGTCCAACACACAGGCCGACGTCCTGATCACCCTGCCGCCGTTCATCCAGCAGGCCGACGACAAGGGCCTGTTGCAGGCCTACAAGCCCAAGGGCTCCGACCAGGTCGACGGCGCCGACAAGGCACCCGACGGCAAGTGGACCTCCGTGGTGAACAACTACTTCGGCTTCATCTACAACAAGAAGGAGCTCAGCGGCGGCAAGGCGCCCAAGACGTGGGAGGACCTCACCAAGTCCTCGTACAAGGACAAGGTCCAGTACTCCACGCCCGGCGTCGCGGGTGACGGCACCGCCGTGCTCATCAAGGCGATGCACGACTTCGGCGGCAAGAAGCCCGCCATGGACTACCTGAAGAAGCTCCAGACGAACAACGTCGGCCCGTCCGCCTCCACCGGCAAGCTCGCGCCCAAGGTCGACAAGGGTGAACTCCTCGCCGCCAACGGCGACGTCCAGATGAACTACGCCCAGTCCAAGGACATGCCGAACCTCGGCCTCTGGTTCCCGGCCAAGGAGGGCGGCAAGCCCACCACCTTCGCGCTGCCCTACGCTGCCGGCCTGGTCAACAAGGCCCCGCACAACGCCAACGCCAAGAAGTTCCTCGACTACCTGCTCGGCCAGAAGGCCCAGCAGCAGGTCAGCGAGATCGGCGGCGGCTTCGCCGCGCGCAAGGACATCAAGGCCACCGACCCCAACGCCGTTGCCCTCGACAAGATCGTCGACGGGGTCGAGGTCTTCGAGCCGGACTGGTCCGACATCTCCAAGAACCTCCAGACGTACGTCGAGGACTGGAAGTCGGCGACCGGTAGCTGAGAGTTCACCGCCGCACCGAGAGTTCACCGTCGCCCCCTTGGCCCCGGGGGTTCGATAGCGAAAAGATAACGGGTATGGACCCAACGCCCCTGGTTCTCCAGGGGCGTTGGCATGCGCCCGCCCGCCCTCACGAACTCCAGCCCCCTACACACCCCGGAGGACCACGTGTCGTCGCACGGCATATCCCGCCGCTCGCTCCTCGTCTCCACCGCCGCCATCGCGGTGGCCGCAGGGCCACTCGCCGCCGTCGCCAGGGCCGCGGCCAAGACCCCCAAGGTCCTGGTCATCGGCCTGGACGGCGCCCTGCTCGGCAGGATCAAGGAGGCCGACGCGCCCGCGCTCAAGGGCCTGATGAGCGCGGGGCTCACCGCGCCGAGCAGCATCTACGCCAACCCGCTCGCGCCCACCTCGTCGGGCCCCGGCTGGTCGACGCTCATCACGGGCGTCTGGCCCGACAAGCACCGGGTCGTGAACAACGAGTTCACCGGCCACAACCTCGCCGCCTACCCGGACTTCATGACCCGGATCGAAGCCGCGAAGCCCAACCTTCGGACCTACGCGGTCTCGTCCTGGGCCCCGATCACCGACATCGTCTTCTCCGCGAAGGTCGACACCCGGGTCTCCACGCCCGGCGCCGAGTACGACGCCGGGACCACCGCCCGCGCCGTCGCCGAGGTCAAGGGCGGCAACCCCGACGCGGTCTTCGTCCAGCTCGACAACATCGACCACGCGGGCCACGACAGCGGCGCCGCGAGCCAGGCCTATCTCGACGCGATCAAGGGCGCGGACGCCCAGGTCGGCCAGATCGTCGCCGCGGTCAAGTCCCGCGCCACGTACGGCGCAGAGGACTGGCTCATCATGATCACCGCCGACCACGGGCACACCGACGCCGGCGGCCACGGCGGCTCCAGCTGGCCCGAGCGCCAGACCTTCATGATCGCCACGGGTGGTGGGGTGACGGCGGGCTCGGTCCGCCACGACGTGCGCATGCCCGACATCGCCGCCAGCGCCCTCGCCCACCTCGGCGTCGCGATCGACCCGGCCTGGGGCCTGGACGGCCGTCCCGTGCAGCAGCCCACGCCGGACGCGT
Organism: Streptomyces sp. Je 1-332; assembly: GCF_040730185.1. NCBI lineage: Bacteria > Bacillati > Actinomycetota > Actinomycetes > Kitasatosporales > Streptomycetaceae > Streptomyces > Streptomyces sp. Je 1-332. The sequence continues at coordinate 3,043,310 of NZ_CP160402.1, read as the reverse complement.
TCGACGCCCTGCGCGCCAAGCTCACCGGGCCCGTCGACGAGACCGGCATCGGCGCCGGAGTCGTCGGCTTCACGCACACACCGCCGAGCGGCTGGAGCGTCGACAACTCCCGGATGGGCTCGGGCGGCATCACCGAATGGCGCGGCTGGTCCTTCACCACGGACGAGTTCTGGACGAAGACCGAGCGCGACCAGCGGCGTGAGCTCAACATCCGCGCACGCAACGTCTTCGCGGTCGCCGATGGCGACGAGTGGACCGACAAGTCCTACTCGGGCACCTTCGACTCGACGCTCGTCAGCCCCTCGTACGACGTGCGGGGCGGTGCGCGGGCCACCCTCACCTACACGACGTACTACCGCCAGGAGGCCCCGCAGAAGGGCGAGGTGCTCGTCTCGTACGACGGAGGGGCCCCGGCCGTCGTGAAGACGTACACAGCGGACACCCCGTCCGTCGTCGAGAGCATCGCTCTCCAGGTCCCGGCAGGCGCCACCAAGGCTCAGGTCCGCTTCCGCTACACCGGCGGCAACAACTGGTACTGGGTGATCGACGGGGTCACGATCACCGCTTCCTGATTAGGGTGGGGGCGTCGGCACAGCGCTGTCCCGGCGCCCCAGCCAACCCGTACACCGCAGGAGTGCACCCCATGGCAGAGCGCAAGCCCATCGAATCGTGGCTCACCGACATGGACGGCGTGCTCATCCACGAGGGCGTTCCGATCCCCGGCGCCGACTCCTTCATCAAGAGGCTCCGTGAGTCCGGCAAGCCCTTCCTGGTCCTGACGAACAACTCGATCTACACCGCGCGCGACCTCCAGGCCCGGCTCAACCGCATGGGCCTCGAAGTGCCCGTCGAGAACATCTGGACCTCGGCGCTCGCCACCGCGAAGTTCCTGGACGACCAGCGCCCCGGCGGCACGGCGTACGTCATCGGCGAGGCGGGTCTCACCACCGCCCTGCACGACATCGGGTACGTCCTGACCGACCACGCCCCGGACTACGTGGTGCTCGGCGAGACCCGTACGTACTCCTTCGAGGCCATGACCAAGGCCGTACGGCTGATCAACGGCGGGGCCCGCTTCATCTGCACGAACCCCGACGAGACCGGGCCCTCCATGGAAGGCCCGCTGCCCGCGACCGGGGCCGTCGCCGCGCTGATCACCAAGGCCACCGGCCGCAACCCCTACTTCGCCGGAAAGCCGAACCCGCTGATGATGCGGACCGGCCTGAACGCGATCGGGGCGCACTCCGAGACCAGCGCCATGATCGGCGACCGCATGGACACGGACATCCTCGCCGGTCTGGAGGCCGGGATGGAGACGTTCCTGGTGCTCACGGGCCTGACGACCCGTGCGGACATCGACCAGCACCCGTTCCGTCCTTCCAACATCGTGGACTCCATCGCTGACCTGGTCGATCGCGTGTAAAACCACCCGTTTGCCGCACACGGGAGGCGTGAGCCGCCGCCGCGCGTGAACCTCGGAACAGGAGGTTCACGATGCGTACAGGATCACTCACCTTGTGTGGCATAGCCGGGGCCGCTGCCCTCGCCGTGCTCCCCATGGCCGCCACGGCGCCCGCGTACGCCCATGACGAGGCCAAGGTGCACGCCACGGTCTCACCGGACACCGTGGCCGCCGGGGCGAAGGTGGAGATCAGCGTCACGGGCTGCGACGGCACGACCGGGTCCGCCGGGTCGGGGGCGTTCACGGGGGACGCGAAGCTGACCGGCAGGGACGGCGACAAGTACACCCTGAACGGCTCGGCCACCATCCGGGACGGCGTCGAGGGTACGCACGATGTCACCGTCGTCTGTGACGGCCACCCGCACCAGGGCGTGGGCACCTTGCGCGTCATCCAGCAGAACGCCGAACCCCCCAACCAGCAGAACACCGAACCCCGCTCCCCGGTCCGCGCGGGCGGCGGCGGCTCCGCCGAGCTGGCCGCGCACACCCAGGAGGCCGGCCCCGGCACCCGGCACGCGGTGATCGGCCTGGTCCTCGCAGGGGTGGCGGCCGTGGCCGTGGCCGTGCGCAGCGTGCGCCGGCGCCGCTCCGAGTGACGGGCGACGAGCGACATGGCAGGTCACGATGCGGACCATGAGGGGCCGACCGGGCACGGGCGCTTCCTCACCGGGATCGCCTGGGCGCTTGCGCTCGTAGGGCTCTGGCTGTGGGGCAGCGAGATCACCGACGTACGGGGCGGTGTCTCGGAGCCCACGAACGGCGACGTGGCGGCGGTCGGCCGGCCGTTCGCCGTCGAACTCCCGGACGCACACGAGCCGTTGGGCGCGGCGAGGCCGCTGCGCGTCGACGTTCCCTCGCTGCGGGTACAGGCTCCGGTGATCACCCGCGGCCTCGATCAGTACGGTGCCATCGATCCGCCGCCCTTCGAGCAGGCGGGCTCCGTCGGCTGGTACGGCGGCGGCACGCGCCCCGGCGCCGAGGGCACGTCCCTGTTCGTGGGCCACGTCGACACCGAGACGCGCCCCGCGGTCTTCTACGACCTCAGTGCGGTGCGCCCCGGCGAGAAGATCCGGGTGACCCGGGACGACGGCTCGGTCGCCGAGTTCACCGTGGACGACGTCCAGGTCATCAACAGGAACCACTTCGACGCGAAGAAGGCGTACGGCCCCCATGAGGAGGGCCGCGCCGAGCTCCGTCTGATCACGTGCGGCGGCACGTTCGACCGGGCGACCGGGACGTACTCGGCGAACGTGGTGGTGTCCGCCTACCTCACCGGAGTGGGGTCGCAGGGCACGGAGGGGCGCGTGGTCCGGAGACCGGGACAACCCGGCCCGGTCGGCGGCCCGCTCCCCCCGGAGCCGTCGACCGGGCTGGTCCTCGACCGCGCGCGCACGAGCTGCGGGAGTAACCCGGCGCCGGCGCGGGAGGTTCGGTGGGCAACCCCGATGTAAGGGATGGGCGATCAGGCCGGGGGCTTGGGCCGTTGAGACGACTGTAGAACGGATGAGCGCCGGAGCCTAGAGGTGGTTTGACGCCAAGTCGTGATCCGCATCCGCTCCGTGATCCCCGCAGGTGGCGCCGGTCGCCGGGGCGGCCTTCAGGAAGGCCCGGACCAACTGCCGCGCAGCGCCGCGTCATCGAGCGATCCCTTGATCACCTCGGTGGCGACCACGTCGATGGCCAGCCGTTCTCTGCGGGCGTACCGCCGCAGCGCATCGAAGGCCTCCTCCACCCCCGTGTGCCAGCGCTCGGCGAGTGCGCCCTTGGCCTGTTCGATGCGTACGCGGCTGGTCAGGGCAGTCTGGAGCTGTGTGGCGCGGGTCCGGCACTCCGTGTAGGCGCGGTGGTTGTGCAGCCCCACCGCGGTGGCGTCGGCGATGGCCTGCGCGAGACTCAACTCACCGTCGGCGTGCGGGCCCGGGGAGGTCTCGGGCACGAAGACGTTGAGCGCCCCGAGCAGGGCTTCGCGCTGACGCAGCGGCACCGCGTACGTCACACCGATGCCGTGGCGCCGGGCCAGGGCGGTGAACTCCGGCCAGCGCCGCGCGGGTTCGGCCGCCGCGAGCCGCACAGGCGCCACGAGCCGCCCCGTGCCGAGGCTCTCCACGCAGGGCCCGCCGCTCTGCTGGGCCCCGAGCAGGCCGAGTGCGAGGTCGCGGGGGTGCCCACCGGTGGCGAGCGCGGGGGTGCCGGGGACGTCGAAGATGACGGCGGCGGCGGACGCGTCGAGCAGTTCCACGCAGTGGCCCGCGACCCGGCCGAGGTAGCGCTCCGGGTCGAAGTCGTCGTCCAGGGTGTTCGTGGTCTCCACAAGCACGTGGGCCAGCCGTAGTTCAGAGATGCGATCCCGCATGGTCTCCTCCCCTACAGCGTCACCCCGCGCACTGCGCCTACCCCCGGACGCCGTGCTGTAACAGGTCTCCTACAGGTCTCCGCAGCCGACGGGCGGGCCTCGTGAGCGGGGAGTGCGTATGTCAGGATTGAGAATCGGACAGTGCACCCAAGGGGGAGTGGATGTACCACAAAGGCACCGGCCGCGGTCATCGGACCGCGTCCCGGGGGGTGAAGGCTGCGGCGGCGTTTGCGGGGGCTGCGCTGCTGCTGTCGGGGTGCTCCTCCGATGACGGCTCGGGCGAGGAGGGGTCTTCGGGGCAGCCGGTCAAGCAGCAGCCCAAGGGCTCCGATCCGTACTGGGTCAACCCGGAGGGGAACGCGGCCAAGCAGGTCGCCACGTACGAGAAGGACGGCAAGAAGGACGACGCCGGGCTCATCCGGAAGATCGCCGAGCAGCCGGTCGCCGAATGGATCGTCCCGGAGAACGCGGAGGACCAGGCGCGCGGCTTCACCGAGGCCGCTCAGAAGGCCGACCGGGACGCCCTGTTGGTTCTCTACAACATCCCGCACCGCGACTGCGGTCAGTACTCGGGCGGCGGCGCGGCCGACGGCAACGAGTACAGGAAGTTCATCGACCAGGTCGCCAAGGGCATCGGCGACCGCAGGGCCACGATCATCCTGGAGCCGGACGCCGTGCTCCACATGGTCGACAACTGCACGCCCGAGGAGTTCCACGAGGAGCGTTACGACCTCCTCAAGGGCGCCATCGAGAAGCTCAAGTCCCTGAAGAACACCAAGGTGTACCTGGACGCGGGCAACGCGGGCTGGAAGAACCCCGACTCGCTCTGGGAGCCCCTGAAGTGGTCGGGCGTCGAGCAGGCCGACGGCTTCTCGGTGAACGTCTCGAACTTCCAGACCACCGAGGCCAGCACGGAGTTCGGCAAGAAGCTCTCGGCGAAGATCGGCAACAAGCCGTTCGTCATCGACACCGCGCGCAACGGCAACGGCCCGTACACCAAGGGCAAGGACACCTGGTGCAACCCGCCGGGGCGTGCGTTGGGCGAGGCGCCGACCACCAAGACGGGTGATCCCTTGGTGGACGCGTATCTCTGGGTCAAGCGACCCGGAGAGTCGGACGGCACGTGCAGGGGCGGCCCCAAGGCGGGGGAGTGGTGGCCTGAGTACGCGCTGAAGCTGGCCGCGGGCGCGAAGTAGCGAAAAGCCGCAGTCGCATCTGCCGGGATTCCGTCAGATGCGACTGCGGCTTTTCTTTGGTTGCTCGCGCAGTTCCCCGCGCCCCTTACGGGGCGCTACTTACGGCACGTGGACCCACTGAGCCTTGCTCGGTGTCCCCTGGTCGTCCGTGACGAACAGCATGTACCAGCCGGACTCCACCAGGCTCTTCTCCTTCGGGATCGTCACCGTGACGCCGCCCGCGGACTTCTTCAGGTCCAGCGCGACGGACGTCTGGTCGATGTCCGTGACGTGCGTCGAGGCGCTCGGCCTGATCAGGCGGGCCGTCTTGATGGACGAGGCGTGCTGGGTCTTGTAGGTGCCCGACCCGCCCCGCTTGATCTCCTTCGGGCCGCCGGTGAGCGTGGGCTGCGAGCCCTGGTAGAGATACGGCGGGGTGTAGATCTCGATGCGCTGCTCGAACTCTCCGGGCTTGGTGTTGGCCTTGTCGGAGTAGAGCGAGTCGGAGCCGAAGAACATCACGCGGCCGTCGGGCAGCAGGATCGAGCCCGAGTGGTAGTTGCGCCCGACCTCCGGGTCCGCCACCCGTCGCATGTCGCCGGTCTTGGCGTCGTAGATCCGCGCCTGCTTGATGTTCGAGTCACTGCGGCCGCGGTAGTCCTCCGAGCCGCCGGATATGAGCACCGTGTCGTCGGGCAGGGTCGAGGCCTGCGGGTAACGCGTGCCCTTCTCCAGTTCGGGGCCGTCGACGAACTTCGGGTTGTCGTCCAGGAGGTCGACGATGCGGGTCTTCTTGCTGGACTTCTTGGACTCGCCGACACCGCCGCCGCCGACGACCATGTACTTCTGGTCCTGCGCGGGCGGCAGCTCGACCGTGTTGGACGTCTCCAGGAGGTTGGGGTCGCTCATCCCCGGGATCCCCTTCCAGCTGCCCTTCTTCTCCAGGTCCCAGGTGCCGGGCTTGCGGCCGACGTCATCGGGGCCGTAGCCCGCGTTCGAGCCCGAGTAGAAGAGCCTGCCGCTCTCCAGCTGGAACACGGCGGGGTAGGTGGGGAACTGGCGGACCTGCTTGGTGTAGGTCCACTTCTTCGTCTTGGGGTCGTAGACCTCGTTCTTGCCCGGGACCAGCTGGCCGATCTCGTCGAGGCCGGAGAGGCTGAGCACCTTGCCGTCCGAGAGCGTCGTCAGCGTGGGGTACCAGCGGGCCTCGTTCATCGGGTCGACCTTGATGTACTTCTCGGCGACCGGGTCGAACTCGAAGGAGTCCTTGATCCCCTGGAAGTCCTTCTTGTCCAGGGCGAGCTTCTGCGCGATGCCGTACGTGTTGCGGGTGGCGGCGCCCTTGAGGCCCTGCACGCGGTAGTTGTCCTGCGTACCCGTCTCGTACTTCGTGCCGCTCTTCTGCGCCTCCACGTACACCCGGCCGAGGCCCGGTTCGTTGCGGACGAAGGCGCCGGTCTGCTTGTCGAAGACCTTCTTGGCGCGCTCGACGACGACCGGGTCCTTGGAGACGAACGTCTTGCCGTTCTTCTTGCCGGTGAACTTCGTGCCCGCGGGCAGCGTGATCGGCTTGTCCGGGTCTTCGTTGTGCACCACCATCAGGCCGCCGGCCTTGGTGATGTCGCCCTTGAGCTTCTCGTAGCGCTGGGTGCCGCCCGCGATCAGGAGATTGCCGTTCGCGAGCTGGGTGTGGCCGGTGCAGAAGAGGTCGACGGGCGTCTTGATCTTCTTGATCGTGTTCTTGACCGGGTCCCACAGGCGGGTGTCGAACTTCTTGGCGTCGAAGTTCTTCTGGTTGTTGCCGGAGCCGGCGACCAGGAGGATCTTGCCGGTGTGCAGGAGCGCCGCGTGGATCGTGTTCTGGCGGTACTCCTCGGGGAAGTTCACGACCTGCCAGTGGCCGTTGTCGGCCTTGTACTCCGGCTTGTTGATCTTGTAGTCGTGGTACTTCTCCGAGCCCACGCGCCACAGCCACGGGCCGTTCATCCCGGCCAGCGCTATGACCACCGCCGCGCCTATCGCGATGCGTCGGGCGCGGCGGCGGCTGGAGCGGTCCTTCATTTCTTACGTCCCCCAAGGGCGATCTGCATGGTCTGGTCGTTCGCTGCCCAGCTGGGCTTCTGCTGCGGCGCGTGCGGCGCCTGCGGAGGCTGGTGTGCCTGGGGCAGCTGCGCCGTGGCGTCACGCTGCTGCGGCACCATCGGGTCCCCGCCGCCCGAGGGCGGCCCCGAAGCTCCGGGTCCGTGCTGGGATTTGCGCTTCTTCTTGTCCTGCCGCATCCCCCAGCGCCAGGCGAAGATCGGCGCGGCCGTGATCAGCAGGGCGAACGTGGCCCAGATGATCATCGCCGGGTGGACGTGGTCGAACACGAACGCGGCGGCCATCGAGCCGGCGAAGACCAGGATGAAGAACAGGTGGATGCGGAACGTGCCGAACAGGGTGTCCGGGCTAGCCGAATCGCCCTTGGGGGTCACCACGAACTTGCTCTTGCGGCGCAGCACGGCGTCGAGCAGGGAACGTGCGTAGACCGGAGCGGAGAGCGCCGACATCACCATGCCCGCGATACCGCCGGAGCCCTCGGGCTCGTGCGGCGAGACGTTGTGGCGGCGGTTCCAGATGTAGAGGCCGATCTGCAGCGCGGACGCGTTGCCGTACAGCATCAGCCAGATCGTCGGGTCGATGTTCACGCCCGATGCGCCCATGCCGAGGAACAGCGCGCAGGAGAGCGCGGCCAGGATCCAGTTCATGGCGGACATCGGGTAGAAGATGACCATCATCGTGTAGTTGAAGAGGCGGCCCGGCGGCAGCGAGAACGGCGCCTTCCAGAACTGCTTCAGGATGGTCTCGTACGTTCCGCGCGACCAGCGCAGCTGCTGGGTGAAGAAGTCCGTCCAGGCGTTGGGGCCCTCACCGACCGCGAGCACGTCCGGGGTGTAGACCGACTTCCACTTCTTGCCGGTCCGCGGGTTCGTGGCGCGGTGGATCTCGAAGCCGGTCGCCATGTCCTCGGTGATCGAGTCGTACAGACCACCGATCTGCTTCAGGGCGCTGATGCGTACGGCGTTGCTCGTACCGACGAACATGGGGGAGCCGTACGCGTTGCCCGCGCGCTGGATCAGCGCGTGGAAGAGGAACTGCTGGGACTCGGCGGCCTTGGTGATGAAGTTGTCGTAGTTGCCGTAGACCTGCGGGCCGATGACGAAGCCGACGTTCTCGTCGCGGAAGAAGCCGAGCATCCGCTCGAGGTAGTTGGGCATCGGGACGTGGTCGGTGTCGACCGATGCGAAGTAGTCGTAGTCGTCGCCGTGCGCGTCCAGCCAGGCGTTGTAGTTGCCGTGCTTGGTCTTGGCGCGGTGCGGGCCCTTGCTCATGTTCCACTTCGCTATGCCCTTGCGGGAGAAGTGGTGCACGCCGAGCCGCTGGCAGACCTCCTTGACGGCGGGGTCGTCGCCCTCGTCGAGGAGCCATACGTGCATCAGACCGCGGTGGCGGATCCTGACCGCCGCCTCCAGCGTCTTCGTCACCATCTCAAGGGGTTCCTTGCCGGGCACGAAGGAGGTGAGGAAGGCGACGCGGGTGCCGGTCTCGGGCACCACGGGTATCGGGTCACGGGCTACGAGCGTGGCGTGCGCGTTCGACAGCACGTTCATGCAGCGGAAGAACTCGATCAGGCCGATGGATATGAGCATGACGATGTCGAGCGTGGGCAGCCAGTCGTTGGCGACGTAGTCACGCTTCGTCCAGTGCGTCGGCTGCAGCAGCCAGGCCAGCAGCACGAGGGAGAGCAGCGGCGCCGCTCCCAGCATCAGCGCGGCTCTGATCCGGTGCGGCTCCTGCGAGAGCAGGGAGCGGTACTGCACCTTGTACGGCTTGGTCGGATCCGGCTGCGTCAGCGGCCCGGCGAGACGGCTGTAGTGCTCGTAGTCGTACCTCGGCAAGGCTTTCTTGATACGCCGGAACCCGCCTGTCCGGTGCGATGGCACCCGCAGCTGAGTCGTCTCTGACGGGTCGTTCGGCCGGGCGCCCGTCGGCGTCGACGTCATGAGTCATCCCCCCGCACGCGGTCGTCCGCGTGTTCGTTGGTCCTTCCGTCCGACTCGGTCCCCCGACCTTCACGGACGCATCAGTGGCAGGCCACCGTCCCCTTAGACATGGAACAGCTACCTTCCGGTTGCATGATGCCCCCCTCGGCATCCAATCGTTAACGGGACCCCCCGGTCCCCATCCCCGTCCGGGCTTCGGGCGGGCCCCCAACTGCCCCGCACCGCCTGCCTCATGTGAGCCAATGGCTCCAGCACAAGGTTCTACGCCCTTTGCCATGATCGCAAGAGCGAAACAAGGGGTTTACCGGTCATACGAGCGATTTGAGTTGCCTGTTGGGACAGGAGCGCTCAATCGCGTTCGAATATTACCGAAGTGTTCCCGTATCGCCCGCTCGGCACGGAGCACATCGCCGGACCGGACCGCGTCGAGGATCTCCCGGTGCTGGCGGCAGGTGACCTTGGGGTCCTGCGGAACGTCGACCAGATCGGTACGTACCTTGTGGAAGGCGTCCCAGAACGCCTCCAGGACCTCGCCGAGCAGTGGATTGCGCAGACAGCGGTAGAGAGTGGCGTGAAACGCTCGGTCGGTCTCGGTGCGCACGGCGCCCGGCCGGCCGCCGCTGCCGTCGTCCGCCGCCGCCGCCGTCTCGGAGTCCATCCGGTCCACGAGGGCGTCGAGTTCGGCCAGGTCCGCGGCCGGGATGCGACCGGCGAGGCGCGCGATGAGCCCCGTTTCCACGGCCTCCCTGAGCTCCAGGAGCTGGAGCAGGCTGTCCTCGCCGCGGTAGTGGCCGGCCACCGTGCGGAAGGTCAGGCCCTCGATCATGGGCGCCATCGACATGGGTCCGACATAGGTGCCGAAACCGTGCCGGATCTCCACGATGCCCATCGCCTGCAACGCCTTGAGGGCTTCTCGCACGGAGTTCCGACTGACGCCGAGGCGTTCCATCAGTTCGGGCTCGGTCGGCAGAGAGGCCCCGGAAGGCAGTCGCTGGTCGATGATGAGCTTCTTGATCCGCTCCTGAATGTCGCGCGCCATGGCGCAACGGTAGCGGTAACTCCGCCGGGGGCAGCACGACGAAAGCCCCCCGCGTGAACGGAGGGCTTTCGCTGTCTGTGCGCCGCCAGGGACTCGAACCCCGGACCCGCTGATTAAGAGTCAGCTGCTCTAACCAACTGAGCTAGCGGCGCCTGCTGACCTGGAGAACTCTACCGGATGCCGACGGGTGCTCCGCACCACCGCGGCCCGGCGCCCGGCGTCCCTGGCATTGCCCGGGGGCGGACCTCAGGCGGGTTCGGGAGCCTGAATACGGACGCCTCCATCATTCGGACCGTCAACATGCGATATCACCGGACAGTTGAGAAGCTGACGACTGTGCAGATGCGACGCAGGCATTCTTTCCTGGAGTGTGAGGGGAATCGCATGGACGTTGCTCCGGTATTCGAGGAATTCGACCCGGAGAGCGACTGCGACTGCCCCGGATGTATTCACAGGCGACGGACCATGACCCACGCACTCCCCGTACGGCAAGGCGGTCACCCGGCGGCGCACGGCGCGCGGCGCGCCCTGGTCATCGCAGCGGCGGCGGGCACCGTGCTCGGCGGCGGCCAGGCGCTTCCCGCGGTGGCGGCTCCCGGCATCCAGGGCGCTCCGGCGGACGAGGACCCGGGGGCGACAGGCCCCGCCCCCGACAGCCCGCAGGGCCACACGAGCGCACTGCACGGTGCGCCGGGCTCCCCGGGCCCCGTGGCGTCGGCGGCGCCGGCTACGACGCGGGCCGAGATCATGGCCCGCGCCAAGAAGTGGGTCGCGGCGAAGGTGCCGTACAGCATGACCTCGTACTGGTCCGACGGATACCGGCAGGACTGCTCGGGCTATGTGTCCATGGCCTGGAATCTCGGCACCAATGAATGGACGGGCAGCCTCTCCTCGTTCGCCGTACGCATTACGAAGAGCGATCTGCAGCCCGGCGACATCCTTCTCTTCCATAATCCGGCGAACCCCGAGAAGGGGTCGCACGTCACCATTTTCGGCGGCTGGGCGAACACGGCGGGCACGCAGTACGTCGCGTACGAACAGGCCCGCCCGCACGCCCGGAAGCAGACGACTCCCTATGCCTATTGGAGCAATGGGAACCGCTATCTGGCGTACCGCTACAAACGGGTGACGAGCTCTACGCCCGGCGGCAAGGGGCCGGCGACCGTGACGCGCTACCCCGGAGCGGGATCGTTCGGCCCCGGCGCCGACAACAAGTACGTCACGCAGCTCGGCAAGGCGCTGATCGGGCGGGGCGGCGCGCGCTTCTACACGACAGGGCCCGGCCCGCGCTGGGGCGAGGCCGATCGCAGGGCCACGCAGGCGTTCCAGCTGGCGCAGGGCTGGACCGGCCGTGACGCGGACGGCCTGCCGGGCCCCGCCACCTGGTCGTACCTGATGACGGGCAAGGGCCGTGACATCCCCCGCGCGGGAGCGGCCCCCCAGGCCGGGGCGCCCGCCTACCCCGGCAGGGGAGTGTTCCGCCCCGGCCGGCCGAGCCCGTCGGTGGAGAAGCTCGGCAGGCAGCTGGTGAAGAAGGGCTACGGCAAGCACTACGCACAGGGTCCTGGCCCGCTCTGGAGCGAGAGCGACCGCCGCAACGTCGAGGCGTTCCAGCGGGCGCAGGGCTGGCGGGGCGCGGCGGCGGACGGCTTCCCCGGCCCCGAGACCTGGCGGCGGTTGTTCGCATGAACCAGCTGTGCGGGGCCACGCGCTCCAGGGGTGCGGATCAGGAGAGCGGAAGTGGCCGCGGCATGGACGGGATCGAGGCACCGATGAGGTGGAGGCAAGGATGAGTGCGACAGCGGCATCACGGTCACAGGCCCCTCAGCCCGAGGAACCGCGGGCCACCGGCGCCCCGGATACGCCCGCCGCGCGACCGCCGCGTCTGATTCACAGCGAGGCCACCACCGAGATCCCCATCCATCTGCTCTTCCGTGACGATCCCGGTGACCCCGGGGTCTCGCTGTCGCCCGCCGTGGTGGGGCGGCGGCACGGAACGGGTGAGCAGCCCCGCGCCGCCCGGCGGCCCCCGGCGAGGGTGGCCCCGCGCCCGCTGCCCGAGGTGGATCCGGCGCTCGGCGAGCGGCCGGCCCGCGTGCTGCCCGGGGCGGTCGGTGTGCTCGGCGGGAGCGCCGGGGTCGCCGGGTGCGCGGCCGCGCTGTGCTGGGCGGGGGTGCTGCCGGAGCCGCTGGCGCGAGCGGCCGGGCTGCCCTGGCCCGACGGGCGCGGCGGCTACGACACGAACGCCGGGCTCGGCATCGCGCAGTGGGCCTCCCTCGCCGGGTCGGGCGCGCTCGCCCTGTTCGGGTTCGGCGGGCTCGCCCGCGGCCGGGTCGGCTCGGCGTGGGTGCTCTCCCTCTTCGGGCGCTACCGCGGCAGCGTCCGCCGCACCGGCCTGATGTGGGTCAACCCACTCCTCCTGCGCCGCCGTGTCGACGTACGCCTGCGGCACTGGCGCAGCGAGCCGATGCCCGCGGTGGACCGGGGCGGGGTCGCGCTGCGGGTCGTCGTCCTCGTGGTCTGGCGGGTCAAGGACGCGGCGCGCGCGACCCTCGGCGTCGCCGACCACCAGGAGTATCTGCGCGAGTGCGTCGAGGCGGCGACCGCCCGTGTCCTGTCCCGGCTGCCCGCCGACGCCTTCCACGACGACACCCCGACCCTGCGCGACGCGGACGCGGTGGGCGACGCGCTCACCCGGATGCTCGCGGCGGAGGCCGAACCGGTCGGCGTCGAGATCTTCTCCGCCCAGCCGACCCGCATCGAGTACGCCCCCGAGATCGCCGACACCATGCGGCTGCGCCGGGTCGCCGCCCTGGACGCACGGCATCGCGACAGCGTGCTCACCTCGGTGGTGGACTCCGTCGAGGACACGGTGACCCGGCTGACCACCCGCGGTCTCGTCGAGCTCGACGACTACGAGCGCAAGGCCTTGGTCAAGGACCTGACGGTGGCGTTCTATACGGGGCATGGAGAACGATGACCACGCCCCTGAGCAAGTAGTACCTGGCCACGCCCCTGAGCGAGCCACCGCCGATGCCCCCGGCCTCGCGGCCCTGGCCCGGGACGCCTGGCGGCTGACCGCGGACCGGCCCCGCACCCTCCTCGGGATCGCGGGGCCGCCCGGCGCCGGCAAGTCGACGTTCGCGCGTGCGCTGGTGGAGGAGATCGGCGAGGGAGCCGCGTATCTGCCGCTCGACGGTTTCCACCTCTCGAACGATCAGCTGGAGCGCCTCTCCCTGACCTCCCGCAAGGGCTCGGAGCCGAGTTTCGACGTACGGGGGTACGGAGCGCTGCTCGGCCGGGTCCTCTCCGACACCGGCCACGACATCTACGTACCCGACTACGACCGCACTCTCCACGAACCGGTGGCCGCCCGGCACCGGGTCCCGCCGCACGCCAGGCTCGTCGTCACCGAGGGGAACTATCTGGCCTGCGATCTGCCCGGCTGGCGTGCGGCGCGGGAGCTGATGGGGGAGTGCTGGTATGTGGCGGCACCAGCGGAGGTACGCCAACAGCGCCTGATCGAAAGGCAGTTGGCGGGTGGCCTGACAGTCGACGGGGCGGCGGCCTGGGTGGCGACGAACGACAGCCCGAACGGCGATCTCGTGGAGAAGTCGCGCCACCGCTGCGATCGGATCGTCTCCACGGTTGGTATGGACATGTTCAACTACCGCCCATAATCTGGGCTTGGTCTAGACCGCAGTGTTCATTGCAGTTCATCGCAACTCAACGCAAAGCCACTGCAATTCACTGCAACTCAAAGCAACTCAAAGCAACTCACTGCATCCCACTGCACCCGCAGTGCCGCAGCGCGCGCACGGCTCACGGAACCCCCACGTTTCCCCTGGAGCGGCAGCATGCGAAACAAGAAGTTGTACGCGGCCCTGCTCGGCGCCACCACGGTCGGGGCCTTCGCGCTCTCGTCCGGCGGCGCGAGCGGCCACGGATACACCGACCTGCCCGCCAGCCGCCAGATCAACTGTGCCAACGGCACGGTGAGCGGCTGCGGTTCCATCCAGTACGAACCCCAGAGCGTCGAGGGCCCCAAGGGTTTCCCGGCGTCAGGGCCGGCCGACGGCAAGATCTGCTCGGCGGGCATCGGCGGCTTCGACTCGCTCAACCAGCCGAAGGCGCCGGGCGGCGGAGCCTGGCCGACGACCAGTGTCAGCGCAGGTCAGAACTACAGCTTCCGCTGGCAGTTCACCGCACGTCACCGCACCACCGACTTCAAGTACTACATAACCAAGCAGGGTTGGGACGAGAGCAAGCCGGTCACCCGCGCCGCCCTCGACACGGCCCCGTTCCTCAACGTCCCCTACAACGGACAGCAGCCGCCCGCCACGCTCTCGCACTCCGGAACGATTCCCGGCGGCAGGAGCGGTCACCACGTGATCGTCGCGGTGTGGACGGTCCACGACACGGCGAACGCGTTCTACGCCTGCTCCGACGTCAAGTTCTGAGCAGGGCTTCAAGCGCCACGGTATTCCCCACGGGTTGGTTCCGCGCACGCCGTCCATGACCGGCACGGTGTGCGCGGACCTGCCTCCTCGGTTCCCTCCGTGACCCGAGAAGCCCTCTCTCCCTATCTGACGGCGCATCAGTTATGGTGCGCGGCCATGGAGTCCACCGGGAGCACCGTCGCGGAACTCGTGCGGGCGCGCTGGGGCGACCACCGCCCCGGGGTGCGCTTCGAGCACCAGGAGATGACGCACCACCAGGTCGCGGCGGGCGCCGCGGTGAGGGCGGCGCTCCTGGCCGACCTGCTGCCGAGAGGGGTGGAGCCGCACGTCGGCGTGCTGCTCGACAACACCCCCGAGTACCCCCTGTGGCTGAGCGCGGCGGCGCTCGCGGGCGCGGCGGTAGCGGGCATCAACCCCACGCGCAGGGGCGCGGAACTGGCCCGCGACATCGTGCACACAGACTGCCGGGTACTGATCACGGAACGGGCGCATCTCGCCCTCCTCGACGGCCTGCAACTCCCGGGCGTGCGCGTCCTGGTGACGGACACGGAGGCGTACGGGGAGCTGCTTGCCCCTTATGCGGACGCGCGCCCGGAGATCTCGCGGACGGCGACCCCGTCGAGGCGGATGCTGCTCTACTTCACCTCCGGGTCGACGGGCGCGCCCAAGGCCGCGATCTGCACCCAGGGGCGTCTCGCGGCGGCCGGGCAGTCCCTGGCCGGCCACTTCCGGCTCGGCCCGGAGGGCGTCCACTACATCTGCATGCCCATGTTCCACGGCAACGCGGTGATCGCGGACTGGGCGCCCGCGCTGGCGGCCGGGGCGGGGGTGGCGCTGCGGCGGCGCTTCTCGGCCTCGGCGTTCCTGGACGACGTACGGGCGCACGGGGTCACGTACTTCACGTACGTGGGCAGGGCTGTGCAGTACATCCTGGCCACGCCCGAACGCCCCGACGACACGGACAACCCCCTCCTGATGGGCTTCGGCACGGAGGCCGGTGCGGTGGACGCGGCACGCTTCGAGAAGCGGTTCGGGGCGAGGCTTGTCGAGGGGTACGGGTCTTCGGAGGGCGGGGCCGCGATCCAGCGAACGCCGGACACGCCGGCCGGGGCCATCGGGCGGCCGGCGCCGGGGGACGAACTGGCGGTGGTGGATCCCGGGACGCGGGAGGAGTGCCCGGTCGCTGTCTTCGCGGCGGACGGCAGGCTGCTGAACGGGGAGGCGGCGATAGGGGAGTTGGTGAACAAGGGGCGCACGCCGTTCCAGGGGTACTGGCGGAACTCCGAGGCGGATGCGGCGCGGCTTCGGGACGGCTGGTACTGGACGGGGGATCTCTTCTATAGGGACGCGGAGGGGTTCCTCTACTTCGCGGGGCGTACGGACGACCGGCTGCGGGTGGACAGCGAGAACCTGGCGGCGGCGATGATCGAGAACATCCTTGCGCGGTGGGAGGGGGCGGCCGCCGTCGCGGTGTACGCGGTTCCTGATCCTGTGGCGGGGGATCAGGTGATGGCCGCGGTCTGTCCGCGGGCCGGGGTGGAGTTCGATCCCCTCGCCTTCGCCGAGTTCCTCCTGGCCCAGCCGGACCTGGGGACGAAGATGGCGCCTCGGTTCGTGCGGGTGGTCGGGCGTATGCCGGTTACGGCCACCAACAAGGTGGCCCGCTCTGTTCTGCGGCGGGAGGGTTTCCGCTGCGGGGGGTCTGTCTGGTGGCGCCCCGGCTCCGGCCCCGGCCTCGGCTCCGGGGTGGGGGTCTACCGGCGGTTCACCTCCGCCGATGAGTCCGTGCTGCTGGGGCTGTACCGCGCCCAGGGCCGCGAGGGCCTGCTGCCGGCCTGAGCGTGTTTCCCCTGCCGGGGCCCCCACCCACCCGCCCGATTGCCCCGCATCCGCCTCGCGCCGAACAGGCCTTCCCGCCCACCCGCCCGATTGCCCCGCGTTCACCTGCGAACGAACAGATTGCCCCGCGTCCGCCCTGTGCCAGACCTGCCCTACCGTGGCCCCCATGGCCAGGGAAACTGTGTGGGTGGGGAGTCGGGCGGCCTGGAGGGGTGTCTTCTACCTTCTGGGGGGTGTGTTGCTCGGGAGTCTGGTTCTGGTCGGTGGGGTGCTTGCTCTTGTCGTCAGTGCTGGCCTCGCCCTCGTTCTCGTAGGGCTCCCCCTTCTTCCTCTCCTGGCCCTCACCGGCATCCCCATCGCCGCCATCGAACGCCGCCGGCTCCGTATCGTCGACCCCGCCCCCACCGCCCGCTCGCCCCACCGCACCCCCGAAGCCCCCGGCGTCCTCGCCTGGTTCAAGGTGCGTTTCAGGGAGCAGGCCACCTGGCGTGAGCTCGCGTACGCCGTGCTGTTCGCCCTCGTGCTGTGGCCCCTCGATCTGCTCGTGCTCGCCTGCACCGTCGGCGCCCCCGCCCTCCTCATCGCCGCGCCTGTCCAACTCGCCCTCGATGGAGGGGAGATACGCGCGGCCAAGCTGTGGATCGTCAGCGATTACCCGCACGCTTTCGCCACCGCTCTCCTCGGTCTCGTCCTGCTCGCCGCGCTGCTCCACCCCCTCGGCGCCTACGCCACCGCACGAGCCTCCCTCGTCCGCCTCCTCCTCGCGCCCCGCGAGGCCGAGCTGGCCGCCCAGCTGGCGGAAGTCACCCGTTCCAGGGCCCGTCTCGTCGACGCCTTCGAAGCCGAACGGCGGCGCATTGAAAGGGACTTGCACGACGGTGCCCAGCAGCGGCTCGTCGCGCTCACCATGACCCTGGGCCTCGCCAGGCTCGACGCCGCCCCCGGCAGCCCCCTCGCGGACCAGCTCGCCACGGCCCACGACGAGGCGGGGAACGTGCTCACGGAACTGCGTGAGCTCATCCGCGGCATCCACCCCCAGGTCCTCGTCGACTACGGCCTCGCCGCCGCCGTCGAAGACGCCGCCGACCGCTCCCCGATCCCCGTGGACACCGACCTGGCCGGTCTGCCGCGCCTCCCCGAACCCGTGGAGTCCGCCGCGTACTTCGCCACTCGGGAAGCACTCACCAACATCGCCCGCCACAGCGACGCGCCCCGTGCGCACATCCGCGCACGGCACGAGCAGGGCACTCTCCGTATAGACGTGCGCGACGAGGGGAAAGGCGGCGCGGACCCCGGCCGCGGCACCGGCCTCACCGGCCTGGCCGACCGGCTCGCGGTGCTCGATGGCACACTGACGCTCACCAGCCCACCCGGCGGCCCGACCGTACTGTCCGTGGAGATACCGTGCCGAGCCCAGCACCCGCAGGACCTCACCGCCGACTGAGGGTCGTCGTCGCCGAGGACAGCGTGCTGCTCCGTGAGGGGCTCATCGGCCTGCTCGCCCGCTTCGGTCATGAAGTGCCGGCCGCGCTCGGCGACGCGGAAGGGCTGCGCGCCGCCGTCGACGCGCACGAACCGGACCTCGTCCTGACCGACGTACGCATGCCGCCCACCTTCCAGGACGAGGGCCTGCGCGCGGCCCTCGCCCTGCGGTCCTGGCGGCCGACGCTTCCGGTCCTGGTGCTCAGCCAGTACGTGCAACGTTCGTACGCCGCCGAGCTCCTGGACACCGGCGACGGCACCGGCGTCGGATATCTGCTCAAGGACCGGGTGGGCCAGGTCGAGCAGTTCGCCGACGCGGTGACGCGGGTCGCGGACGGCGGGACGGTCGTGGACCCGGAGGTCGTACGGCAGTTGATCAGGCGCCGCCGCGACCCCCTGGAACAACTCACGCCGCGCGAGCGCGAGGTGCTCGGCCTGGTGGCCGAGGGCAGGTCGAACGCGTCGATCGCCGCCGAACTCGTCGTCAGCGAGGCGGCGGTGGGCAAACACATCGGCAACATCCTCGGCAAGCTGGATCTGCCACCCGGAGACGGAACCCACCGCCGAGTGCTCGCGGTCCTCGCGTACCTGCGCTCGTGAGCCCGGACGCACGGGGCGGCGGCCGGAAGCATGCATGATGCATCGGCCACCGTCCCATTCGATTACGATCCTGAACCATGAGCACGTCAGACCAGATACGGGCAGGCCTCACGCCGCGCCAGGCCCGGCGCATACGGATCGCCGCGGCCTCGGTGCTGATGGCCGCGGCGGCCGTAGTGCTCGCCGTACGCCTGGCGAGCCGGTCGTCCGTGCTGGTCGTGGGGGTGTACGGGCTGCTGCTCGTCCTCTGCGGCCTGGTGATCGAACTCAGCAGGCGCGGTCGGACCAGGCTCGGCAGCTATCTCCTCGCCGTCGGCCTGGTGGCCGCCCTGGTCATGGACTGGGTCGTGCTCGCCTGACCGGTGCGGAGCCGAAGGACGGTGCCTCGCACACCCCGTACCGCTGATGGCTCAGCCGCAGCCGCAGCCGCAGCCGCAGCCGCAGCCGCAGCCGCAGCCGCAGCCGCAGCCGCCGTCGCGCCCAGCGGGCACGGTGGCCGAGCAGCGTCATCGTCGACGACCGCAGCCCGTGGCAGCAACCTGCCACGGATCAAGCCGCTTCGGCGCAAGCCGGACGACGTGCTCGGTACATGACACGTGCCACCTGAGGCCCCCCTCCGGTTGTGGCCAGCACCTGCGACAACTCCCTTTCGCGCGGCTTAGGTTGACGTCATCGGGCGGCACTGGGCGCCGCACTTCGCAGCACTTCACAAGGGGACGTTCATACGATGGCGCAGTGGAGACGGCGTGTGGGAACCACCGTCGCGGTGGCGACCATATGGGGCTTCGGCGTGGTCGGCGGGGCGCAGGCCGACCAGCCCGCCGCGCAGCAGACCACCCGGGCCACGGTGGCGGCGGCGGCCGGAGTCGACTACGGCACCTGGCAGCGCGATGTGCTCGAGGTGACCGACGAGGCCCGCCCGTATCTGGAAAGGCGCATCGAAGAGGGCGCGGGCCAGAAGCAGGCGATCGTCCTCGACATCGACAACACCTCCCTGGAGACGCACTTCCATCCGTTCCCGCCGACCCCCGAGGTCGAGCCGGTGCTCGAACTGGCCCAGTACGCCAACGACCATGGTGTGGCTGTGTTCTTCGTCACCGCGCGCCCTGACCTGATCGAGTTCGTGACGAAGGCGAACCTGAAGTCCGTGGGCTACCCGGTGGCCGGCCTCTACCAGCGCTCCATCGGCGATCTCTTCGGCAGCCCGGCCGAGTTCAAGGCCGCGAAGCGGGCCCAGATCGAAGGGCTCGGCTACACGATCATCGCCAATATCGGTAACAACGGGACGGACTTCGAGGGCGGGCACGCCGAGCGTACATTCAAGTTGCCCGACTATGACGGCCAGTTGTCCTAGGCTTGAGCACCAGGATTTGTTGATCACCGCGGCCTCCCGGCGCACCATTCCTCACAGGACGGTGTGCCGGGAGGCTCGCGTGTGTTACCCGTGAGTCTGTTTACGCCGTGTCTAACCATGTGCCGCACGCGTAGCTGGCGTCCCACGATCATACAATGAGGTTTCCCGTAATTTGGAGAGTGGAGCATTGACCGGGGCGCGTTGACTATGGGAGGCCGCTTTGGTTACTGTGCAACAACTGACGTCCCGTGCGGATGTCTTGAATCCGAAATGTGCGATTCGCGCATCGGGTGTCCACGGGGGACGGGGGCATTGCCAGTGTTTCGTAGGTGTTGATGTCCGGCCAAGCATGCCGACGTGAGGAATGCCTCGTGTCGGGCGCCGGTTAATTCCGACTGTTCTTGAACTGTTTCTCTGTGACGTCGTTCATTCCGCAGAGTACTCAAAATACATTTCGAACTAGTCGTCTTCGGGCTCATGTTGGTTAAGCTTCAGGGGGAGCTGTGCCGCGTACGTCTATCAATTCTGACAATGTATCGGATTCCGGCCCGATACTCGCCGAGCTGAGATCTGGTTCATCCGGACCCTCCAGCGGCGAGGTCGAACGCATGCTGCTCGAAGCGTGCAAGCTCGTCGAATCCGCAGTCGACCGTCATCGCAGCGAAGGGCGTCTGATCGCCGCCCTCGACCCGGACGAGGGATCCGTCGGGGTCGCCACCGAGCGCGTGATCGCCTCGGCCGGACGGTCGCTCTCCGTCGTGCTCTCCGGCAAGGGCGAGGAAGAGACCCTGCAGTTGATCGGACACCTCGGCCGGGCCGCGGCGCGCGGCGTCCAGGTCGAACTCCTGGGCCGCATCGGCCTGGTGGAGGACCGTGCGCTTGCCGAGCACCTCGAGAAGTACGCCCCTGGCGTCGAGGCCCGGCTCGTCACCGCGCCGCTCCAGGAGATGGTCCTCGCCGACGGGGTGTCGGGCGTGGTGTGGTCCCGCAACGGCATCAGCGTCCGCGAGGCCGTCGTCATCCACGCCTCCGCCGTCCTGCGCAACCTGCGCACGCTCTTCAGCGTCTCCTGGTCGTCCAGCGCCGCGCTCTCGGACTACCGCGGCCTGAGCGACCGCTCCCGCAGCGCCCTCGCCCGGCGGATCCTGCTCGCCCTCAATTCCGGCCGTACCGACGAAGTCGCCGCCCGCGAACTCGGCATGTCCGTGCGCACCTATCGCAGGAACGTCGCAGAAATAACGCGTGAGCTCGGAGCCAACTCCAGGTTTCAGGCAGGTGCACGCGCCGTCGAGCTCGGCCTGCTGGCCCCCCTGACCGAAGGGTCCGCCGTCGGGCGTCGGCGGGCCGGGTAAGAACTTGTCACGCACGCCCGGAATTCCGGGTGCCCCGAGTACCCCATGGCAGCTTGCTGTAGCCGTCCTTGTGGCGCGAAGTGCGGGGAATGTAGGAATGGTTTGCCTGCACCTTGGGTGCCCTGATCCGCAATTTGCGAGGAATGACATTCCGTGAGCAGCGTGATGATCGAAGCGAGAGATATAAGCCGCAGTTTCGGCTCCATGCAGGCCCTCGACGGTGTCAGCCTCAGCATTGGGAAAGGGGAAGTCCTGTGCCTGCTCGGACATAACGGCGCGGGCAAGAGCACCTTGGTGAGCATCCTTGCCACGGCGCTGCCGCCCACCAGCGGCACGGCCCGCATCGCCGGGTTCGACGTGGTGCGCGAGGCGGCCGAGGTGCGACGGCGTATCGGCCTCACCGGCCAGTACGCCGCCGTGGACGAAGGCCTCTCGGGGCGCGAGAACCTCGTCCTTGTGGCCCGGCTGCTCGGTGCGAGCAAGAGCGAAGCACGCACCAGGGCCGACGAGTTGCTGGAAATGTTCGACCTGACCAAGGCGGCGGACAGAACCGCGCGCTCCTACTCCGGCGGAATGCGCCGCCGCCTCGACCTCGCGGGCAGCTTCGTCGGCCACCCGCAGGTGCTGTTCCTCGATGAGCCGACCACCGGGCTCGACCCCGTCAGCCGCAACGCCCTGTGGGAGCTGGTGCGTCAACTGGTGGCCGAGGGCACGACGGTGCTGCTCACCACCCAGTACCTCGAAGAGGCCGAGCAGTTGGCGGACCGGGTCGTCGTCCTCGGGCACGGCACGATCATCGCCGACGGCACGGTCGCGGAGCTCAAGGGGCAGCTGGGTGTCAGCACCGTCCGCGCCACCCTGGCCCGCGCCGGGTCCGTCCCCGTCGCGCTCGACGCCCTGCGCGCCGCGGGACTCGAGCCGGCGGCCGGTGAGCCCGACGGTCTCGTCGCCGTCCCCGTGGAGTCGTCCACCGGTCTGGCCGCGGTGGTCAGGGCCCTGGACGACGCGGGTGTGGGCATCGTCGAGATCTCCCTGGCCGAGCCGACCCTCGACGACGTCTACGTCAGCCTCGCCGAGCAGTCCCCCGTCGCTCCGGCGCACTCCTGACCTTCCCCCCTCATCACCTGGGAGCTCTTCCATGGCGGTAACCACGCCTGCGTACCACTCGATCACCGAGGCCACGATGATGCCGCGCATCATCCGGCTGGCCCCCAACCTGTACGGCGCGGCCTTCACGCTGATGAAGCTGCTGCCCGCCCACTACATCCTCCAGCACGCCGACCAGCGCGGTGAGTTGACGGACGACACGGTGATCGTGGAGACCACGTCGGGCACCTTCGGGCTGGCCCTGGCGATGGAGGCCGCTCTGATGGAGCGGGAGCTGATCCTGGTCAGCGACCCGGCCATCGACGCCAACCTGTACCGCAGACTCACCGACCTGGGCGCCCGGGTGGAGATCTGCCCGGAACCCGCGCCCGTCGGCGGCTTCCAGGAGGCCCGGCTGCGCAGGCTCGCCGAGATCCGCGCCGAACTTCCCTCCTCGTACTGCCCCGAGCAGTACACCAACCCCGACAACCCGCGTTCGTACGGAGTGGTCGCCCAGCAGCTCGCCAAGGTGCTCGGCGGCGTCGACTGCGTGGTGGGTCCTGTCGGATCGGGCGGCTCCATGTGCGGCACCGTGCGCGGCCTGCGCGAGGTCACCCCGCACACCCGCGCCATCGGCGTCGACACGCACCGCAGCGTGCTGTTCGGCCAGCCCGACGGACCGCGCTCGCTGCGCGGCCTCGGCAACAGCCTGTGGCCCGCCAACCTCGACCACACCGTCTTCGACGAGGTGCACTGGTGCTCGGCGGCCGAGGCCTACGCCTCCACCCGCGCGCTGCACGCCAGGCACGCCCTCTTCCAGGGACCCACGAGCGGCGCCGCCTACCTCGCCGCGCGGTGGTGGGCCGAGCGCAACCCCGACCGGACGTGCGTGGTCATGCTCCCCGACGAGGGCTACCGCTACCAGGCGACCGTGTACGACGACGCCTGGCTCGCCGAGCAGGGCCACACCCTGCCCGCCCTGCCCCAAGAGCCCACGCTGATCGCCGACTTCGCGGACGCGGGCGACAGCTGGACCCGGCTCGCCTGGGACCGGCGCCCCTACGACGACGTGCCGGGCGCCGTGCCCCGCTCCTCGCGGCCGCTGCCCGCACCGGCCCGGTCATGACGGCCGCCGAGGCCGGGACGGGCCGGCTCACCCGCACACTCGGGGCGCGCACGCGGCGCGTCGTCTACGGGACGCCGGGCCCCGCCGAGATCCGCGACGAACTGCACCACACCACCACCATCGACCTCGCACACGTGGTCATGCTGACCGAGTGCGGACTGCTGCCCGAGGACGCAGCCGCCGCGCTCCTGGCCGGCATCACCCGGCTGCGCGCCGACGAGTTCGCCGAGCTGTACGAGATGGACGCACCGCGCGGCCTGTATCTGATGTACGAGGGTCATCTCGTCGCCGAGCTGGGTACGGAGGTCGGCGGCAAACTGCACACCGGCCGCTCCCGCAACGACATCAAGGCGACCATCACCGCGATGCGGCTGCGCGGTGAACTCATCGACCTCCTGGGCGAGACGCAGCGCATGCAGGCCGTCCTGCTCGCCCGCGCCCGCGCCCACCGGGGCGTGCCGATGCCCGTCTACACGCACTTTCAGCCGGCCATGCCGATCAGCTACGGCTACTACCTGGCCGGCATCGCGAGCGCGCTCGACCGCGACATCACCGCCCTGCGGCAGACCCTGGAGGAGCTGGACCGCTGCCCGCTGGGCGCGGGCGCCGTCTCCGGCACCGACCTGCCCATCGACCCTGCCCGCACCGCCGCCCTGCTTGGCTTCGACGGCCCTCCGCTGCACGCGATGGACGCCGTGGCCGCCCGGGACACCGTGCTGCGCGCCCTGGGCGCCGCCGCCGGTGCGGGGCTGACCCTGAGCAGGCTCGCCACCGATCTCCAGCTGTGGAGCACGCAGGAGTTCGGGTTCATCGAGTTCCCCGAGCGGCTCGTGGGCGGCAGCTCGGCCATGCCGCAGAAGCGCAACGCGTTCCTCCTGGAGCACGTCAAGGCCAAGGCGGCCCACGCCGTCGGCGCCTGGACGGCCTGTGCGTCGGCCACGAAGTCCACCCCGTTCACCAACTCCATCGAGGTCGGCACCGAAGCGGTCTCCGGCGCCTGGTCCGCCTTGGCGGCCGTACGCGACTCCGTGCTGCTCGCCCAGGTCCTGGTGAGCGGCGCCCGGCCGGTGTCCGAGCGGATGGCACAGCGCGCGCGGGAGGGCTTCGTGACCGCCACCGTGATCGCCAACCGCCTCGTCACCCAGGGCGTTCCGTTCCGCACCGCCCACCACGTCGTGGGCGCGGCGGTGCGCGAGGCCATCGAGTCGGGCGAGAGTGAACTCACGAAGATCACCCTGCCCGACGGGATGCCCGCCGACGTGAGCGCGGAGGTCCCGTCGCTGGCCGACGTGGTCGACGCCCATGACCGCGGCGGTGGCCCGGGCACGTGCGAGGACACGGTCCACACCCTGCGCGAGCGGCTCGCCGCACACGGCGAACGCCTCGTCGCGCACCGGGACCGGCTGCGCGCCGCGGAGCTTCAACTGGACACGGCCGTCGGCGACATCGTGGCGCGCCGGGCGACGAGGGGAGAGAGACGATGAGCGCGACCGGACCGCGATGGTTCGCGTTTCTGGAGAGCAACACCACCGGTACCGGGCGCGACTTCTGCGCCGCCGCCCGCGCCCGTGGACTGCGTCCTGTGCTGCTGACCCGGGACCCGGGCCGGTATCCGTACGTCGCCGAGGACGGCGTGGAGACCGTGGTGCTCGACTCGTCGGACGCCGACGCCGTGTACGAGCGATGTGCCGCGCTCGCCGACGGCTCCGGCCTCGCGGGCATCGCCTCCAGCTCCGAGTACTTCGTGGCGACCGCCGCGCGGACCGCCGCCAAGCTGGGGCTGCCCGCACCCGACGGTGACGCCGTCGCCGCCTGCCGGGCCAAGGACGTCCAGCGCGCGGCGCTCGCCGCGGCAGGCGTTCCCGTGCCCCGCTTCGAAGCGGTCGGCGAGGTGGACGCGGCCGTCGCGGCCGCCGCCGGCATCGGCCACCCCGTGGTGCTCAAGCCGGTCAGCGGCTCCGGCTCGGTCGGCGTGAAGCTGTGCCGGGACCCGGCGGAGACCGAGGCCTGGGCCCGCGAGCTGCTCGGCCGGGCGACGGACGAGCGCGGCACTCCGGTGCCCTCGCGGATCCTGGTCGAGGCAGCCGTGGTCGGGCCGGAGTTCTCCGTCGAGACGTTCGACGACACCGTTGTCACCGTCGTCGGCAAACACACCGGACCCGAGCCGTACTTCGTGGAGACCGGGCACGACGTGCCCGCGCCGGTGGCTCCCGCCACCGTCGCCGCGCTCGGTGACACGGCCCGTGCGGCGCTCGCGGCCCTCGGCCTCGGCTGGGGCGCGGCCCACACCGAACTGCGGATGTCCGCCCAGGGTCCCGTGGTCATCGAGGTCAACCCGCGCCTCGCGGGGGGCATGATCCCCGTCGCGGTGCGGGCCGCCACCGGCCGTGACCTCGTGGACGAGGTGATCGCCAAGGCGGCGGGCCAGGACGCGCAGCCCGCCGCTCCCGGCGCGTCCCACGCGGCGATCCGCTTCCTCCTCGCGCAGGACGACGGCCGGGAGGGACGCATCGCCGCCGTCGAGGGAGTCGCTGCGGCGGCCCAGGCACCCGGTGTCGTGACGGCCGCCACGACGGGCAC
This sequence comes from Streptomyces sp. Je 1-332, assembly GCF_040730185.1. Lineage (NCBI taxonomy): Bacteria > Bacillati > Actinomycetota > Actinomycetes > Kitasatosporales > Streptomycetaceae > Streptomyces > Streptomyces sp. Je 1-332. The sequence continues at coordinate 3,017,359 of NZ_CP160402.1, read as the reverse complement.
CGCCACGGTCGGCAGGACGCTGCGCATCACGCACTCGTTCCAGGACCGCCTGGGCTGCGTGGTGGCCACCGGGGCGAGCGGCGACGAGGCACAGCGGCACGCGCTGGACGCCGCTGGGCTGATCAGGATCGAGCTTGAGAACCAGACGCACGAAGCATCGGAAAGCGAAGGGGTCGGGGGACGATGACAGACAGGACAGGACAGCAGGCCTTCACCAGAATTCCCCGGTGGACCTGGCCCACCGCCCGCGAAGAGGGCACCGGGCTGCACCGGACACCACTGCCCGACGAACTGCTGCGGGACCTGGACCGGACCGCCGCCGAACTGGGCGCGACCCGGCGGGAACTGCTCCTCGCCGCGCACGCCAGGGTCCTGGCGAGCGTGTCGGCCGAGCGGGGCCTGCTCATCGGGCACGTCGCCGAAGCGGGCCGCCCGGCCACGCCGCTGCGCCTGGCCGTCGACGACTCCAGCTGGGCGGAGCTCGTGACGCACGCGGCCGGGGCCCTGTCCGACACGCACACCGCCGAGGCGACGCCCGAGGCCGTGATCGACCTGTCCGGCCTCGAAGCGGGCGCCGCGATGAGCAAAGCCGCAGGCGATCCCGCAGGTGCGGATGTGAGCAAAGCCGTAAGCAAAACCCCAGGTGAGGTACTGCGCGTCAGCTTCACCCAGGACAGCGGAGGCGGCCTCGTCCTCGGTGTCGCCTACGACCGCGCCGAGTTGAACGAGGAGTACGCGCACCGTCTGGCCGGCTACCACCTGGCCGCGCTCCAGCACCTCGTGGCGGGCCCCGCCCAGCTGCACCACCGGCAGAAGCTGCTCTCCGCCCCCGAGGTCGAGACCCAGCTGCACGGACTTGCCGGCCCGCGGGTCGAACTGGGGGAGCGCACCTTCGTCGACCTGTTCGAAGAGCGGGTGCGCAGTGCTCCGGACGCCGTCGCCGCCGTGCACGCAAGCGCCCGCCTGACGTACCGCGAGCTGGACGAGCGCGCCAACCGTGTCGCCCACGCGCTCCTCACCGCGGGTGCCGGCACCGAGGACGTGGTCGCCGTCGCCATGGACCGCACCCTCGACTGGATCGCCGCAGCCCTCGGCGTCCTCAAGGCGGGCGGCGTCTATCTGCCGGTGCGCCCCGACTTCCCCGCCGACCGCGTCGCGGCCCAACTGGAGCGCAGTGCCTGCGGGTTCGCGCTCACCGAGCCCGGCAGCGCGGGCCTGATGCGGGACGCGGCGGCCGCCGTACCCGCGCCGCCCGTCCTGCTCTCCGTGCCCGAGATCCAGGCGTCCGGCGTCTCCACCGGGGCGCCCGGGGTGTCCGTGGCCCCGGGGCAGGCCGCGTACATCTACTTCACCTCCGGCTCCACCGGCGCCCCCAAGGGCGCCCTGTGCGAGCACGTCGGCATGCTCAACCACCTCTACATGAAGATCGACGACATGGAGATCGCGGAGGGACCCGGCGAAGTCGTCACCCAGACCGCGTCACAGTGCTTCGACATCTCCTTGTGGCAGTTCGCGGCCCCGCTGCTCACCGGCGGCAGCGTACGCATCGTGGACACCGCGCTGCTGCTCGACGTCAGCGGCTTCCTGGACGAGATCGTCGAGGGCGCGGTCACCGTCGCGCAGATCGTCCCCTCGTACCTGGAGGTGCTCCTCACGCACCTGGAACAGCATCCGCGGCCGCTCGGCGCCCTGCACACCCTGTCGGTGACCGGCGAGGCGCTCAAGTACGACCTGGTGCAGCGCTGGTTCGCCGCCTTCCCCGACATCAAGCTGGTCAACGCCTACGGCGCGACCGAGGTGTCCGACGACACCATGCACGAGGTCCTGGACGGCGTGCCCGAGCGCGACTTCGTGACCGTCGGCAGGTCGCTGCGGAACGTCAACACCTACATCCTCGACGAGAACCTGGGGCTCGCGCCGCTGGGCTCCCCGGGCGAGATCGCCTTCTCCGGGGTCGCCGTGGGCCGCGGCTACATCAACGACGAGGAGCGCACCCGGCAGGCGTTCGTACCCGACCCGTTCCGGGACGACACCCGGATGTACCGCACGGGCGACTTCGGGCGCTGGCTGCCCGAGGGCCGCATCGAGTACCTCGGCCGCAGGGACGAGCAGGTCAAGATCCGCGGCTTCCGCATCGAGATCGGCGAGATCGAGAACAAGCTGCTCACCCTGGAGGGCATCCGCGAGGCGGCCGTCGTCATCGACGGCGGACCCGGCGAACTGCGCAACCTCGTCGCGTTCTTCGCCAGCAACGAGGAGCTGCCCGCCGAGCGGGCCAGGGACTTCCTCGCCGGACTGCTGCCCGACTACATGGTGCCCACCTACTTCCACCAGCTGGAGCGGCTGCCCCTCACCGAGAACGGCAAGGTCGACAAGAAGGCCCTGATCCGCCTCGCGGGCACCCTGGGCCACGGCGGCGCGACGTACGCCGCACCGAACACGCCGGGCGAACGGCGACTGGCGATGCTGTGGGCCGAGGTCCTCGGCGCACCCCTGGAACGCATCGGCAGGGCCGACAACTTCTTCGAGCTCGGCGGCACATCCCTCGCCGCGGTGCGGCTCCTGGTCAACATGGACCGGGCGCTCTCCCTCAAGGACCTGGTGGCACACCCGGTCCTCTCCGACCTCGCGGCGGTACTCGCCGAACGCGAGAACGCGGGCGGCGCCGCCGCCGGCACCACCGGCCTGCTGCAGTCGCTCTCCGGCGTCCGCAACCCGCACCACACACTGGTCTGCTTCCCGTACGCGGGCGGCAACGCCGTCAACTTCCGCTCGCTCGCAGCGGCGTTGGAGCGGGACGGCATCGCCGTCCTCGGCGTCGAGCTGCCGGGCCACGACCTGGCGGGCGACGACGAGCCGCTCGCGGGCATCGACGAGATCGCGGACCGGGTCGCGGACGAGATCGGCGAGCGCGTGAACACGCCGGTCCTGCTGTGGGGCCACTGCGCGGGCGCCGTCACCGCCCTGGAGACGGCGCGACGCCTTCAGGACAGGGGCCGGCCCGCCGAGCGGGTCTTCATCGGCGCCCTGCTCCTCGAGGACGCCGAGGCATTGCGCGCCGAGACGGCCGAGGTGGAGACGGCCGACAACCGGGCCCTGCTGTCCCGGCTGCGCGCCGACAACGCCTACGTGGAGCTGGACGAGCTGCGGCCCGAGCGCGCCGACGTGGTGGGCCGCGCATACCGGCACGACGTGCTCACCACGAACAACCGGCTGATCCGCATCCGCGAGGACATCGAGCCGTACGGCATCGGCGCCCCGGTGGAGGTCGTCCTCGCGCAGGACGACCCGTCGACGGCGGGATTCGCCGACACCTACGGCGACTGGAAGGTGGTGTCCGACCTGGTCACGCTGCACGTTCTCGCCGAGGGCGGCCACTATTTCGTGAGCACCCGCGCGCAGGAGACCGCCGCGCTGATACGAGGAGGAACGGCGTGAGGACGATCGGCACGCTCGCACCCGGCGCAGGTTACCGCCGCGTCGGGGCGACCGGGGTCAGTGCGGCCTTCGGGACCTTCGGGGAACTGCTCCAGGGCGTACTGCCCGAGGAGGACGGGGACTTCCTCGTCACCCTGCCCGTCGCCCGCTGGGCCATGGCCAGGTTCGAACTGGACCCGGACTCCGACACCCTGGAGGTCTGGCCGCCGCACAAGAAGAAGGCCAAGCGACTCACGGCCATGATCATGGAGGATGTGGCGCGGCCCGCCGGCGGAGTGCTGCGCATCGACAGCATGATCCCCGAGGGCAAGGGGCTCGCCAGCTCGTCCGCGGACCTGGTGGCCACCGCGCGGGCGGTGGGCAACGCCCTGGACGAGGAGATGCCGCCGCGCCGTATCGAGTCCTACCTCGCCAGGATCGAGCCCACCGACGGGGTGCTCTACCCGTCCGTCGTCGCCTTCCACCACCGCAGCGTGCGGCTGCGCGCCCAGCTCGGGTCGCTGCCCTCGATGGCCGTCGTGAGCATCGACGAGGGCGGAGCGGTGGACACCGTCGACTTCAACAGCATCCCCAAGCCGTTCACCACGGCCGACCGGCGGGAGTACGCACGCCTCCTCGACCGCGTCTCGGGCGCCGTGGCCCGCCGTGACCTGGCCGAGGTCGGCGCGGTCGCGACCGCGAGCGCGCGGATGAACCAAGTCCTGCGCCACAAACGGTCATTGGAGCCGATGATCGACATCTGCCGTGAGGTGGGGGGTCTCGGCGTGGTCGTCGGGCACAGCGGCACGACGCTCGGCGTCCTCCTGGACACCGCGGCGCCGGACTGCCACAACCAGCTGGCCGCGGCGGCGCAGGCGTGCCAGGAACTGGCGGGCAACGTCACGGTGTACCGCACGCTGAGCTTCGACTGACGGAGCACAACGCACGGCAGAGGGGCCGCGTCCGGACTTCCGGACGCGGCCCCTCTTCGTGGGCACGTGGGCACGTGGGCACGTGGGCACGTGGGCACGTGGGCCCGTGGGTACGGTCAGGGGCGGAAGGGTTCGCCGAGGCCCACCAGGATCTCGCGCTCGCCCTGGTAGGGCTCGCGGCTGTGGGCCATGCGGATGTTGTCCACCACCATCAGGTCGCCGCGCTGCCACGGCTCGCGGACGGTGTGCTGCTCGTACACCTCGTTGATGAGATCGACGGTCTCCCGGTCCAGCGGGGTGCCGTCGGCGTGGAAGGTGTTGAACGGCAGCCCCTCCGGGCCGAATTCCTGCGTGAGGAACTCGCGGACATCGGGGGCCATCGTCCACTCGTTGAGGAAGGCGATCTGGTTGAACCAGCAGTCCTCGCCGGTGCCGGGGTGGGTGACGACGGCGGGCCGCAGCTGCCGGGTGTGCAGGCCGCCGTCCGCGTCCCACCGCACGTCGATGGCGTGGCGCGCGGCGTACTCGTCCACAGCCTTCGGGTCGTCGGTGCCGAACGCCTCCTGCCAGGCCAGGCCCACCAGCGGATTGAAGTGCCGGGTGAGGAGCCAGCCATCGCGCCGGAAGGGCTCGGTCAGCTCGGCCGGCAGCCCGCGCAGGACCGCCCGGGTGCCGGCGAGCGCCGTCACGCCGCCCCGCGTCGGCGGGGTGAGGCAGGCGAAGGCCATCAGGCTCGGGGCCTGCGCGGCGTAACTGAGCTCGTTGTGCATGCACATGGGCTGGTCGGCGGGCCAGTGCGACGAGGAGTGCACGCCGTCGCCGTACCGGTCGCGGGGGGCGAAGCCCTCGCGCTCGGTGACGGCCTCTCCGATGACCTGGCGCAGCGCGGCACCCGCGGCGGCGCGGCCGTCGAGGCCCAGACCGCGGACGAGGACGGCGCCGTGCCCGGCGACCGCTGCGCGGATCTGGTCCAGATGGCCGGCCAGCCACTGCGCGGCGTCGGCGGGTGGGATCGGCCCGGCGTCGAGACGGGCGAGTGAGGTGGTCACGGGCGAGGTCATGGCGAGTCTCCAACTCTGCGGCAGGGAACGGGAAAGCGCCCGCGCCGGGGGAGGGCGCGGGCGCGGTCCGGGATCAGGCCGTCGGCCTGCGGAAGGCCCGGACGGCCAGGGTCGAACCGACGACGGCGACCAGCAGGCTCGCGGCGAGCGCGGACCACACCTCGGTGCCGAGGGGCTGGTTCAGCGCGAGGCAGCGGGACGCGTCCATCGCGTACGACAAGGGGTTCACGGTGGCCAGTACCTGCAGCCAGTCGGGCAGCCGCTCCGCGGGGACGAACGCGCTGGAGGCGAACATCAGCGGGAAGGTCACCAGATAGCCCGCGCTCTGCATCGCCTCCGAGTTCCGCAGCCACGCACCGAGCGCGAGGAAGACCCAGGTCATCGCCCACACCACGACACAGGTCAGGGCGAGCGCGGCCAGCATCCCGAGGACGCCGCCCGCCGGGTCGGCGCCGAGGAAGACGACGGCGACGAGCAGGAGGATCGCCAACTGCCCCGCTGTGCGCAGCAGATCGGCGAAGCTGCGGGCGAACAGCATCAGTGAGGCGTGGATGGGCAGCGTACGCAGCCGGGACACGGCGCCGTTGTCCATGTCGCGGACCAGGCCGATGCCGGAGGCCACGGCGGGACCGATGCCGGTGGTCACCAGGAGCGCGGGCAGCAGATAGTCGATGTAGGTGATGCCGTCCGGCAGTTGGTCCCGGTCGACGATCGCGCCGAAGACCTGGCTGAGCAGGACCAGCATGAACACCGGTTGCAACATGCTGAGCACGACGGCCTTGCGGTTCGCGAAGTGCGCCCTGACCGAACGCCCGGTGAGGATCCGCAGTTGTGCCCGCGGGCTGCTGCCCCGCCAGCGGAGCTCGGGGGCTCCGGCGACCGGCAGGGGCGGGGGGCTGGTCATGGGGTTCCTCCGGAGTCGTAGGTCCGCTGCACATGGGAGAGCGCGGCGAGCAGGTCGCCGGACGTCAGCGAGCGGCGGGACGGTGCCCGCGCACCGCCGATGGGCAGCGCCCCGGTGTCCGACCAGCGCAGCCGGCCGTCGCCGTCGATGAAGCTCCTGGTCCGCCCGGCGTTGTCGGGATGCAGACAGAAGGGAATGTCGAGCAGTCCGCGGCGGAAGGCGGCGAGCAGCGCCTCACCGATGTCCTCGTGCAGGCCGAGGACGGTGTGGACGAGGGCGCGGGCCTCCTCGTACACCTCGGAGTCGCCGATGTCGGGCAGCGGTGCGGCCCGCGCGGCGGCTGCCGCCGCCGTCTCCAGGGCCTCCACGTTGTCCGCGATCTTCGGGATGTGGTGGGCCTCGGCCGCGGTCTTGACGATCAGGCGGGCGGCGCCGGACTCGACGGCCAGGCGGGCCGCCGCCGAGAGCAGACTCAGTGCGCCGGGGCGCGAGTGCGGGTACATGCCCATGTAGGCGTAGAGCACGATGTGCCAGTCGACGCCGGGCAGGAGTTCGCCCGCCAGCCGTCGCAGCGCGGCCACCGCCTCGCGGTCCTGCTCGTGGCTCGTCTGTTGGGCGTAGCTCAAGGACACGCTGAGCAGGCCGTGTTGGGCGAAGAAGGCGCCTTCGAGCGCGCTGATGGCGATGAGCATCGAGGGCGGGCACAGCTGCCCGAGCATGCAGCCGCCGAAGCTCTCCAGGTGGGGGGTCGCGGTGGTGGTGGCCTCGGCGAGCATCGTGCAGCCCGAACGCCACGCGGCCACGGCGTCGGCGAGGCTGGTTCGGCCGTAGGGCAGGCAGTAAGACACCGGGCCGCCCTCGGTGGCGTCGAGTCCCAGCGAGAGCAGCCGGGCCACGATGTGCTCGGGGCGGGGGGAGCCGTGCCGGACCTGGACGGGGAAATCGGCGTCGAGGACGCCGTCGAGGAGTGTGTGGGTGGTGGCGGCGGGGTGCGTGCAGAGCGGATAGCCGTTGAGGGGGACACCCTCGTCGACGGCCTTGCGCGCCGCGGCCAGGTCCCGCACGCGGGTGTAGCTGTCGAGGGTCAGGGTGCCCACGGTGAGGGCGTCGGCGGCACGCGTCGCGGCCAGCCCCTCGCGCATCAGCCGCGGATCGCTGAAGCCCATCCGCGGCTGCACCACGAGTGTGCCGCGCGCGTGGGCCCGCGACACGAAGTCGCCGAAGGACACCGGGCGCAAGGGCTCCGTCGTCACGACACCGCTCGGGCGGGCACCCGGGCGGCGGCCAGTACCTGGAACTCGTCGAGGCTGCCGTCGTCGAACACCCGGTCGTAGCCGGCCGCGGTCAACTGGCGCACGAGGCCGACGTTGCGCAGCCCGTCGGTGCTCAGTTTGCCGCCGATGACGACGGTGGTCAGGGCCAGCTCGGGACGGGCGCGCAGAGCACGGATCAGGCGCAGACCGTCGTTGAAGCCGTGGCCGTTGACGCTGCTGACGACGATCAGGCCCGGCTGTACGTCGACGGCGCTCCGCACCACGAGCTCGTCGGGCGGGCAGGGTCCGAGATTCGCGACCGTGTGGCCCATTTCCTCGAGCAGCAATTGCAGGAAGACGAGGTTCCAGGTGTGCGAGTCGGAGGACGTTCCCGTCACAAGAACGGAGGGAGATTCGGTGCCTTGTATCGAATGCATGGGAATCCCGGATTCACGAAAAGGGGGCACGAGAAGGAGGGGGGTGCCAGAAAGGTGGCAGGGCTCCGACTTTACTGGCGTCGAGGCCGCCCGAACGCTGTTCCCGCTGGCCGGTACTGGCCTCGTGAAGCCTCAATGGCCATGCGGTACGGGTGGTTTGACCCGGTTGCGGCCGGGGGCGGGGGTACGTGGTGCAGTTTGCTGTCATGCGGCTTCCCGGCTCAGGAACCCCCCTGTAGAAAGTCTCACGGTGCCGGACCGGTGCATGAACAGGAAATTCGAGAACGCGAAGGGCAGGGCTTCGAATATGGCGGAGACAGTCACCGCCCCCAATGTCGTCGCGATACTTCGGCGGCATGCCGAAGAGCGGGCGGAGCAGCAAGCGGCCGTGTTCGTGACCGACCCCGATCAGGAGGACGGAGCGCGGTGGCTGACGTACGCCGAGCTGGACCGCGAGGCACGCTCCATCGCGACGCGGCTGCGGGAACACGTCGCCCCCGGTGACCGGGTGGTGCTCCTGTACCCGGCCGGACTCGCCTTTCTGACCGCGTTCTTCGGCTGCCTGTACGCCGGCGCCGTCGCCGTTCCCTCCTCCCTGCCCGGCCGCTACCGCCACGAGCGGTACCGGGTGAAGCGCATCGCGGACGACGCGGGCGCCACGGCGATCCTCACCGACACCGGTACCCGTCCGGCCGTCGAGGAGTGGATCACCGAGGAGGGGCTCGGCCGGCTCCCCCTGCTGGCCACCGACGACGGCGCCGGGCCGGGCCCGGACGGCTGGGAAGCGCCGCACGCCGACCACGACACGCTCGCCGTCCTGCAGTACACATCGGGGTCCACCGGCGATCCCAAGGGTGTGATGATCAGCCACGGCAATCTGCTGCACAACACCGACAACATCGCGCGGCGGCTCGGGCTCGACGCCACCACCCGCGGCGGCGGCTGGATCCCGCACTTCCACGACATGGGCCTGATGGGCCTGATGATCCCGCCACTGATGCTCGGCTCCGCCACCGTCCTGATGAGCCCCAGCACCTTCCTCAAGCGCCCCCACCTGTGGCTGCGCATGATCGACCGCTTCGATGTCTTCTTCTCGGCCGCGCCCGACTTCGCGTACGAGGTCTGCACGCGGCGCGTCACCGACGCGCACATGGAAGGCCTCGACCTGTCCCGTCTGCGGCACGCCGTCGACGGCTCGGAGCCGGTGCGTGCCGCCGTCCTCGAGCGCTTCCACGCGCGCTTCGCCGGGGCCGGCCTGCGCGCCGAGACCCTCGCGCCCAGCTATGGCATGGCCGAGGCGACCCTCTTCGTCTCCGGTGCCGTCGACACCCCGCCGAGCGCCCGCACCGTCAGTGCCGAGCAGCTCGAACTCAACGAGTTCCGCGTCGCCGCCCCCGGCGAGCCCGGCCGCGAGGTGGTCAACTGCGGGCCGCCGACCGGCGCGCAGGTACGCATCGTCGAGCCGGACACCCGCCGCGTGCTGCCCGACGGGGGCGTCGGCGAGATCTGGCTGCGCGGTGACGTCATCGGCCAGGGCTACTGGAACCGCGACGCGACCAACGAGGCGGAGTTCCGTGCCACCACGGCCGACGGCGACACCGGCTACCTCCGCACCGGCGACCTCGGCGCCCTGCACGAGGGCGACCTCTACATCACCGGCCGCATCAAGGACGTACTGAACCTGCGCGGCCGCAATCTCTACCCCCAGGACATCGAGCACGAACTGCGCTCCCAGCAGCCGGAGTTGGGAAACCTCGTCGGTGCCTGTTTCGCCGTGCCCGGACAGGGCGCGCGGGGCGGCGACGAGGTGCTCGTCGTCACGCACGAGGTGCGCGGCATCAAGGACCCCGAGCGGCTGCGTGAACTCGCCTCCGGGATGCGGCTCACCGTGGCCCGCGAGTTCGGCGCCCCCGTCGGCGCGGTCCTGCTGCTGCGGCCCGGCGGTGTGCGCAGGACCACCAGCGGGAAGATCCAGCGCTCGGCGATGCGGGAGCTGTTCCGCTCCGGGGCACTGGAGCCCACCTACGCCGACTACGAGCAGAACCTCCTCAGCGAGCCCGTCGCGCCCGCGGTCGCCGGGGCCTCGGCATGACCACGGCCGCTCGCCCCGGTTCGGCGCACCTGGCGGGGGCCGACCCGGCCGAGGAGCTCACGGCGCTGCTCGACGGGCTCACCGGGCCCGGGGAGCCGTTCTCCGTCGAGGCCCTCGCCGCGCTCGACCGTGCGGAGACCTTCCCCGACGAGGCGTGCCGGGTGCTCGACGCGTTCGGCCTGCCCCGCTATTACGTCCCGGTCGAACACGGCGGCGCCCTGGACGACTTCAGTGTCGTCATGCAGCTCCTGCGGGGAGTCTCACGCGTCGACCTGACCGTCGCGGCCGCCCACGGCAAGACCTACCTGGGCGCCGTGTCCACCTGGATCGCGGGCGACTCCGGTCAGGCCGCGCGCCTCGGGCAGCGGATCATCGACGGGGCGGTCGTGTCGTGCGCCCTGACCGAACGCCACCACGGCAGCGACCTGCTGGCCGGCGAGGTCGTCGGGACGCGGACCGAGGGAACCGCCGGGTCCTCGGGCGTCTCCGGGGGGCTGCGGCTCTCCGGTGAGAAGTGGCTGATCAACAACGTCACCAGGGCCGATCTGGTCACCGTGCTCGCCCGCACCGACGAGGCCGGCGGCCCGCTCGGCTTCAGCCTCTTCCTCGTCGACAAGGAGCAACTGGCGCCCGACCAGTACACCGACCTGCCGAAGGTGCCCACGTACGGCATCCGCGGCGCGGCCATCGGAGGCATCGCCTTCCATGACGCGCCGCTGGCCGACGGAGCGCTCGTCGGCAGGACGGGGCAGGGCGTCGAGATCATCCTCAAGTCGCTGCACGTGACCCGCACCGGATGCGTCGCCATGTCCCTCGGCGCGGGCGACCACGCCCTGGGTCTCGCCGCGCGGTTCGCGGCCCGCACCCGCACACAGAGCGGCCGGAGCCTGGCCGAACTACCCCTCGTACGCGCCGAACTGGGTGAGGCGACCGCGACCCTGCTGCTCGCCGAGGCGACGAGCGTGGTGGCGGTACGTTCCGTGCACGCCCTCACGGGGGAGATGAGCGTCGTCTCCGCCGTCGCCAAGGCCTCGGTGCCCGCGTACGTCGACGATCTCATCGCCCGGCTGTTCCACCTGCTCGGCCCGCACGGCCTCGCGGGGCCCGGTGACCCGCACGGGGAGTTCGCCAAGGTGGAGCGGGACCACCGCATCATCGGCATCTTCGACGGCAGCAGCCTCGTCAACCGCAACGCCCTGATCGACCAGTTCCCCCGCCTGGCCCGCGCCTACCGCAAGGGCCGCTGGGACGCGGCGGGCCTCGCCGCCGCGACCACCGCGCGGACCGCGCCGGGGCCGTTCAGGACCGACTCCCTCAATCTGATCTCCAGCAGTGGCGCCTCCGTCGTCGCGAGCCTGCCCGTGGCCGCCGCCGAGGTCCGGCACCTCGCGGACGAGGGCCTCGCCTCCGAGGGCCTCGCCGACCTCGCCGCGCGGCTGCACGCCACCGCCGGCCGGCTGCACGAGGACATGGCGGGGGCACGGTTCGCGCCGCGCGCCGTGCCTGTGCGCGGCTTCGAACTCGCCGAGCGGTTCGAGCTGTGCTTCGGGGCGGCCGCCGCGCTGCACCTGTGGCTGCGCGGCGCGGAGCACGCGGGTGCCGGCGCGGACGACACCTGGCTGCGCGGCTGCCTGGTCAAGGCGCTCACCGACCTCGGCGAGCACGTCGAGGAGACGGAACGCCGCGTCCACGGCGAGCTCGCCGACGCGCTGCTCGCCCGCCCCGCCGGGCCCGGCGCGCCGTACTCCCTGCTCGACCGGCTGGCCGCGGCCCCCGGCGGCCACCGACCGGGACCGGCTCCCGACACCCAGGAAGCGAGCGCCTCATGACCACGGCCACCGCGGCCACCGGCCTCGCCGACACCGTCGAGGAACGCCTCGGCGACCCCTACGACGCGACGAACCCCCTCGGCTTCGGCGCCGTCCTCGCCGCGAGCGAGGCCGGACGGCCGCTCCCGGAGGGCGCCGCGCTCCTCGCCGACACCGGCCTCGCCGTCGGACACCGCGGCTCCGAGGAACTGCTGCACGCCCTGCGCGCCCTGAGCCGCAGGTCTCCCCTGGTCGCCGCCGACTGCCCCGTGACCGGGGAGACCGCCGGCGCGGTGCGTATCGGCGCGGCGGCCGGGGCCCTGGACTCCGCGCTCCGCATCACCGTGCGCCACCTGCGCGCACGCCGTCTCTACGGCGCCGCGGCCATCGACATCCGCTACCTCCGCTCCATGCTCGCCGGTGCCTACGCCGACCTTCTCCTGTGCGACACCCTCACGACCCTTGCCGTGCGCGGCAAAGACCCACGGCCGGCGAGCAGCCTCGGGCCGCGCGTCCTGCAGGGTGCGATGGACCGGCTGTCCGTGGTGATGGGCTCGCGCTTCTACATCAGAGAGGGCGAACAGGCCGTGTTCCAGGTGCTGTTGGCCCAGACCCAACGGGTGCTCTTCGCGCCGGACACGGCAGCGGGCGTGGGCGCCGGTGCCGGCGCCGGTGCCGGTGCCGGTGCGGGAGAGGCCGAGGGAGCGGCCTCTCTGGCGGAGGCGGTCGACCTCGACGCCTTCCTGGCCGCACCCACCGTCGCGGAGCTCACCGACCCGGAGCTCCTCGACGCCGCTCCCGGTCGCGCCGTCACGGCGCCCGCGCGGCGCGTCACGCAGCCGTCGGGCACGGTCGAGGAGCGCCTGTACGCGGAGCTGACCTGCCGGTACGAGACCTCCCGGTCCTTCGGCCTCACCGCACGTCAGCTTCCCGACCGGCCGTTCGCAGGCCGCCCCTGAACTCCGCTTCACCCGCTTCACAGCAGACCACCTGAAACCGAAACGCCTCGAAGGAGCACCCCCATGCCGGAAACCGGCGTCGAGCAGCCCACCGAGCACACCGCCGAGGGCCTCAGCCTCTGGCTGACCGACTGCATCGCCACCCACCTGGAGCGGACCCCCGACACCATCGACACGAGCGTGCCGCTCACCGACTACGGACTCGACTCCCTGTACGTCCTCGCGGTCGCCGCCGAGCTGGAGGACCACCTCGACATCTCCCTCGACCCCACCGTCATGTGGCACAACCCGACCATCGACGGACTCAGCAAGGCCCTGGTCGAGGAACTCGCCCAGAACGCCTGACCGCCACGTCGCCTGACCGCCACTCGCCTGACCGCCACGACGCCCGGCCGCCGGCCGCGGACACGCCGCCGCGTTTCGTCACCCCGCAGAACCGAGAGCCGCACCGAGAGAGGACCGCATTCCCATGTCCGACGTCCGTATGGTCCGTCGACCGGTCGCCGCCGCCCAACTGGGCATCTGGGTCGCCCAGCAACTTCAGCCGGACAGCCCTCTCTACAACTGCGGCGGCTACTACGAGATCAGCGGTCCCGTCGACGTGGGCACCCTCGACCGCGCTGTGCGGCGCGCCGTCGAGGAGACGGAGGCGCTGCGGTCGTACTTCTCGGAGGACGGCGACGGTGACGGGGGCGCCGCGGGCAACGAGGGCGAGGGGAGCGAAGGAGGTCTCTGGCAGGTCGTCGAGCCGCTCGACCCCTGGCCGCTGCGCCTGGTCGACCTGCGGGACGAGGCGGAGCCGGAGAAGGCGGCCCACGCGTGGATGCGCGAGCAGATGGCGGAGCCCTTCGACCTCTCCCGCGCACCGCTGAGCGCCCAGACGCTGCTGACCCTGGCCGACGACCGGTCCTTCTACTTCCACCGCTACCACCACGCGGTCCTGGACGGCTTCGGCCACTCCGTGTACGCGGCCCGCGTCGCCGCCATCTACACCGCGCTCCTCGCCGGTGAGCAGCCCCGGACGACCAGCTTCGCCACCCTCGACGAGGTCGTCGCCGACGAGGCCGCCTACCCTTCGTCGCGCCGCCACGGCCGGGACCGCACCCACTGGCTCGCGGCCTTCGCCGACCTGCCGGACCCGCTGTCGCTGGCGGGGCGTCAGGCAGGCAGTACCCACAGCCGGTTGCGCCGCGTGATCACCCTGCCTCCGGCGCTGGTACGCGGCCTCACCGGCCTGGCCGAGCGGCTCGACGCGCAGTGGCCCGCCCTCGCCATGGCCGCCACCGCCGCGTTCTTCCACCGGATGACGGGCCGGACCGACTTCACCTTCGCGTTGCCCCTCGCGGGCCGCACGGGCCGTGCCTCGATCGCCACCCCCAGCGCGATGGTCAACGTCCTGCCCATCCGGGTCACGCCGACCGGGGACATGTCGTTCTCGGACCTCACCGCCCAGGTCTCCCGTGCGTTGGCCGACGTACTGCGCCACCAGCGGTTCCGCGGCGAGCAACTCGTCCAGGAACTCGGCCTGTCCGGCGGCCGCCAGGCCCGCCTCGGCCCGACGGTCAACGTCATGGCCTTCGCCAACGAGCCCCGCTTCGGCGACAGCCCCTCGGTCGCCCACCCGCTGTCCACGGGCCCGGTGAACGACCTGAAGGTCAACTTCTATGGCACGGCCGACTCCCACGCGGGCCTCCGTGTCGAGTTCGACGCCGACCCCGAGCTGTACGACGAGCGTGACCTCGCCGCCCACCAGGATCGCCTGGTCCGGCTGCTTGAGGCGGTGGCTGCGGATCCGCTGCTCGCTGTCGGGGAGTTGGAGATCCTTGAGGCCGTTGAGCGTGAGCGGTTGTTGGTGGAGTGGAACGGCATTGTCCGGGGTGTTCGGGGTGTGTCGTTGCCAGGGCTGTTCGGGGAGCAGGCTGCGAAGTCTCCGGATGCGGTTGCTGTTGTTGCTGGTGATGTCTCCCTGACGTATAGGGAGTTGGACGCACGGTCGAACCGGGTGGCGCGGTGGCTGGTGTCGCAGGGTGTGGGCGCTGAGCGGTTTGTGGGTGTGAAGCTGGCCCGGTCGGTGGATCTGGTGGTGGCGTTGCTGGGTGTGGTGAAGGCCGGTGGTGCGTATGTGCCGGTTGATCCGGAGTATCCGGCGGAGCGGATCGCGCACATCTTGGCGGATGCGGATCCGGTGCTGGTCATCGATGATGCGGCTGTCCTGGCCGGGGCCGAGAGCTTCTCGGATGCGCCGGTGACGGACGTGGATCGTGTGGTGCCGTTGGAGCTGCGTCACCCGGTGTATGTGATCTATACGTCGGGTTCGACGGGGCGTCCGAAGGGTGTGGTGGTCGAGCACGCGTCGGTGGGTCATTACCTGGAGCGGGCGCGTGAGGTGTATGGGGATGCTGCTGGGTCGGCTCTGCTGCATTCGTCGGTGGCTTTCGATCTGACGGTGACGGCTTTGTACTCGCCGTTGGTGTCCGGCGGGCGTGTGGTGCTGGCCGAGCTGGATGAGCAGGCCGCGCAGGCGGGTCGGCCTTCGTTCATGAAGGTGACGCCCTCGCATCTGGCTTTGCTGGAGGCGCTTCCGGGGGAGGTCTCGCCTTCGGGAACGCTGATCACCGGTGGTGAGGCCCTGAACAGCGAGGCACTTGCTGCGTGGCGTGCGGCGCACCCGGGTGTGACGGTCGTGAACGCGTATGGCCCGACGGAGGCGACGGTCAACTGCACCGACTTCCGTATCGAGCCGGAGCAGGAGGTCGCTGCGGGTGCGGTGCCGATCGGCCGCCCGTTCTGGAACACCCGCGCCTACGTCCTGGACGCGAGGCTGAAGCCGGTCCCGGTCGGCGTGGCAGGCGAGCTGTATATCGCGGGCGCCGTCCTGGCTCGCGGTTACTGGCAGCGTCCCGACCTGACGGCCGAACGCTTCACCGCCGATCCCTACGGTCCGTCCGGGTCTCGGATGTATCGCACGGGTGACTTGGCCCGCTGGAACGCCGACGGCCAGTTGGTCTACGCGGGCCGTGTGGACGATCAGGTCAAGCTGCGCGGTTTCCGTATCGAACTCGGCGAGATCCAGGCCGTGTTGACGGCCCTGCCGGCCATCGCCCAGGCGGCCGTCATCGTCCGTGAGGACCAGCCCGGTGACCAGCGCCTGGTCGCCTACCTCGTGCCCGACGCCGGCCAGGAGGCCCTCCCCGTCGAGGCCCTGCGCGAGCACGCCGCCGCCCAGCTCCCCGACTACATGGTCCCGTCCGCCTTCCTCACCCTCGAAGCCCTGCCGCTGACCACCAACGGCAAGCTGGACCGCCGAGCCCTGCCCGCCCCCGAATACGGGACCGAATCCAGCGAGCACCGCTCGCCCCGCTCGCCCCGCGAGGAGATCCTCTGCGGGCTCTTCGCCGAGTTGCTCCGCATCGACACCGTAGGGATCGACGACGACTTCTTCCGTCTCGGCGGTCACTCGCTGCTCGCCACCCGTCTGGTCAGCCGTATCCGTACGGTGCTCGGCGCCGAGCTGCCCATCCGGCAGCTCTTCGAGACCCCCACCGTCGCCGGCATCTCCAAGGCACTGGACGGCGGCCTGGCCGGAGCCCGCCGCGGGATCACCGCCGGGCCCCGCCCCGACCGCATCCCCCTCTCCTACGCCCAGCAACGCCTCCGCTTCCTCGACCTCCTGGACGAGGACAGCACCGCCTACAACGCCCCCGGCGCCCTCCGCCTGACCGGACCGCTCGACCGTGCCGCGCTGCACCAGGCGCTGACGGACGTCGTCGGACGGCACGAGAGCCTGCGCACCCTCTTCGCCGAGGATGACGAAGGCTTCCGGCAGGTGATCCTGGCTCCGGAGTCCGCCGGGGTCGAGCTGCCCGTGCGGGCGGTGCGGGAGGACGAACTCGCCGCCGAGCTGGCCGCCGGCGCCCGGCACGTCTTCGAGCTCACCACCGAACTGCCCCTGCGCGTCACGTTGTTCGCGCTGGGCGACGAGGAGCACGTGCTTCTGTTGCTGCTGCACCACATCGCGGGGGACGGCTGGTCCATGCGTCCGCTGGCGCGCGACCTGGCCCAGGCGTACGCGGCGCGCGTCAAGCGGACCGTTCCCGATTGGGTTCCGCTGCCCGTCCAGTACGCCGACTACAGCATCTGGCAGCGCGAAGTCCTCGGCTCCGAGACCGACCCCGAGAGCGAGATCGCACGGCAACTGGACTACTGGCAGGGCGCGTTGGCGGGGCTCCCGGACGAGCTCGCGCTGCCCTTCGACCGGCCGCGCGGCGAGGAGAGCGGGGAGCGTGGCGGGCGGACCGAGTTCGCCATCCCCGCCGGGCTGCACCAGGCCCTCGGGGCGCTGGCGGGGCGTACCCGCTCCAGTCTGTTCATGGTGCTCCAGGCCGGACTCGCGGGGTTGTTGAGCAGGCTGGGCGCAGGGCACGACATTCCCATCGGGACGCCCGTCGCGGGCCGTACGGACGCGGCGGTGGAGGAGCTGGTCGGGTTCTTCGCCAACACGCTGGTGCTGCGCACCGACGCCTCCGGCGATCCGACGTTCACCGAGCTGATCGGGCGGGTGCGCGAGCGGGGTCTTGCCGCGTACGCGCATCAGGACCTGCCCTTCGAGCGGCTCGTGGAGGCCGTCAACCCCGAGCGCTCCCTCTCCCGCCACCCCCTCTTCCAGGTCTGTCTGACCCTGCACAACACCGACCCGCGTGCCACCCTCGCCGAGGTCGCCCAACTTCCCGGTCTCGACGCGGCGTTGGAGATGTCGGAAGTCGGGGACGCCAAGTTCGACCTCAACTTCGAACTGACCGAGCGGTTCGACGCGCTGGGGCGGCCCGCGGGCATCGCCGCCGCCCTGGAGTTCAACGCCGGTCTCTTCGACCAGGACACCGCGCGTGCCACCGCCGGGCGCTATCTGCGTCTCCTCGCGTGCATGGCCGAGAGCGCCGACCGCACGCTGTCGGACGTCGAACTCCTCGACGAGGCCGAGCGCGCCATGGTCCTCGGCACGTGGAGCGACCTCGCCCGGGAGGGGGCCGCGGCCGCCCTCGCCCGGCTCGGCCTGCCCGACGAGGTGCGGGCCACCAGGATCTACGTGCTCGACGATGGGCTGCGCCCGGTCGCCCCCGGCGTACCGGGACAGGTGTACGTCGCGGGCGGCGAGGACCTCGCCGCCGACCCGGCCCGTTGGGTGCCGTGCCCGTTCGAGGGCGGCGGCCCGATGTACCGCACGGACCACGTGGGCCACTGGTCACGGCACGGCGAACTCCGGATCGCCGCGGGCGACGAGGACCACGGGACGACGGTCGCGCCGGCGCGGTCCCGCGCCCCGCGCAGCCCCCGTGAACAGATCCTGTGCACGATCTTCGCCGAGATGCTCGGGGTGCCCTCCGTGGGCATCGACGACAGCTTCTTCGACCGCGGCGGCCACTCGCTGTCCGCCGTGCGGCTGCTCAGCCGCATCCGTTCGGTGCTCGGCGCGGAGATCTCCATCCGCAGGCTCTTCGAGAACCCCACGGTCGCCGGTGTCGTGGCCGTGCTCGACGAGGCCTCCGGCGCCCGGCCACCGGTCGTGCCCGTGACCAGGCCGCCGCGGATCCCGCTCTCGTACGCCCAGCGGCGGCTGTGGTTCATCAACCACCTGGAGGGCCCGAGCGCCACCTACAACATCCCGGTGGAGCTGCGGCTCACCGGCACCGTGGACCGCGCCGCGCTGCGCCGGGCGCTCGCCGACGTCGTCGAGCGGCACGAGAGCCTGCGCACCCTGTTCACCGAGGACTCCGAAGGCGCGCGGCAGATCATCCTGCCACCCGCCCAGGCCCGGCCCGAGCTCGTCGAGGTCACGGTCGCACCCGACGCGCTCGACGGCCAGGTGCTCGCGGCGGCGTCCCACGAGTTCGACCTCACCACCGAACTGCCGGTCAAGGCATGGCTGTTCAGCGCGCACGACGGCCGGCAGGTGCTTGTGCTCGTGGTGCACCACATCGCGGGCGACGGCTGGTCGATGGGCCCGCTGGCCCGGGACGTCTCGGTCGCCTACGCGGCACGCATCGAGGAGTCCGCTCCCGCCTGGGAGCCGCTGCCGGTCCAGTACGCCGACTACACGCTGTGGCAGCGCGAGATCCTCGGCTCCGAGAACGACCCCGACAGCGAGCTGACCCGCCAGGTCACCTACTGGAAGGAGGCGCTCGCCGGGCTCCCGGAGGAGCTGGAACTCCCGGTCGACAGGCCACGCCCGCCCCGGCAGTCCTACCAGGGCGGCCGCGTCCCCTTCGAGATCCCCGCCGACCTGCACACGGGCCTGGCAGCGCTGGCCCGCGAGACCCGCTCCAGCCTCTTCATGGTCGTCCAGGCCGCCGTGGCGACCCTGCTCACCCGCCTCGGCGCCGGCACGGACGTACCCATCGGCAGCCCCGTGGCGGGCCGCACCGACGCGGCCGTGGAGGACCTCGTCGGGTTCTTCGTGAACACGCTGGTGCTGCGCACCGACACCTCCGGCGACCCGGCCTTCGCCGACCTGGTGGCCCGCGTCCGCGAGACGAACCTCGGCGCCTACGCCCACCAGGACGTGCCCTTCGAGCGGCTCGTGGAGGTGCTCAGCCCCGCCCGCTCGCTGGCCAGGCACCCGCTCTTCCAGGTGCTCCTCGGCTTCGACAAGAACCAGGACGCGCTCGACGTACTGCGCCTCCCCGGTCTGACCGTCGACGTCAGCGCGCCGGAGACCGGCCGCGCCAAGTTCGACCTGGCGTTCTTCTTCGACGAGACGTACGGCCCGGACGGCGAGCCCACGGGCCTGCACGGCGCCGTCGAGTACAACAGCGACCTGTTCGACTGCCAGACGGCGCGCGAGTTCGCCGACCGCCTGTCGCGGATCCTGCGGTGCGTGGCCGCCGACCCCGCACAGCGCATCGGCGGCATCGACGTGCTGGGGCCCGACGAGCGCCACCGCATCCTGACCGAGTGGAACGACACCGCGCACGAGGTGCCGACGCGGCCGGTGCCGGTGCTCTTCGAGCAGCAGGTCGCCGAGGTGCCGAAGGCGACCGCCCTGATCGCCGAGGACGTCAGCCTCTCGTACGGCGAACTCAACGCCCGCGCCAACCGCCTGGCCCGCCACCTGGTGGCCGCCGGCATCGGCGGTGAGGACGTCGTGGCCATCGGGCTGCCCCGCTCGCCCGACCTTGTGGTCGCCCTGGTCGCCGTGCTCAAGACCGGCGCCGCCTACCTCACCCTGGACACCTCCGCGCCCGAGCAGCGGCTGCGCGCCATCCTCGACGACTGCGCGCCCCGCGCCGTCGTGACCGACAGCGCCACCCGGCCGCTGCTCGGCGAGGCCGACACCACCTGGGCGGTCCTCGACGACCCGGCCACGGCCGCCGAGCTCGCCGCGGCCGCGGACACCGACCTGACCGACGCGGACCGGACCCGCCCCCTCGACCCGCGCCACCCCGCGTACGTCGTCTACACCTCGGGCTCCACGGGCACGCCCAAGGGCGTCACGATGCCGATGAGTTCGCTCGTCAACCTCCTCGCCTGGCACACCGGGACCTACTGCGGCGGCGTGGGCACCCGCACCGCGCAGTTCCTCGCCGTGTCCTTCGACTTCGCGGTGCAGGAGATCCTGCAGGCCCTGGTCGTCGGCAAGACCCTGGTCATCCCCGACGACCAGGTGCGGCGCGACGCCTACGAACTGGCCGCCTGGATCACCCGCTACGGAGTCAACGAGCTGTTCGCACCCACCCTGGTGATAGACGCGGTCCTCGCGGCCGCCGCCGACCGGGGCGACCCGCTCGACTCGCTCACCGACATCTTCCAGGGCGGCGAGCAGTTCCGGCTCAGCACCGAGCTGCGCGACTTCTGCTCGGGCGGCTGGCGGCGGATGGCGCACAACATCTACGGCCCCGCCGAGACCCACGCCGTCACCACCGCCACCCTGCCCGACGACATCGACGAGTGGCCCTCGTCCGCGTCCATCGGCCAACCCCTGTGGAACGCCTCCGTGTACGTCCTCGACGACCTGCTCCGGCCGGTGGCCGCCGGGGTCCGCGGCGAGCTCTACATCGGCGGCGCCCAGCTGGCCCGCGGCTACCTCGGCCGCCCGGACCGCACCGCGGAGCGCTTCGTCGCCTCCCCGTTCGGGACGCCGGGCAGCAGGATCTACCGCACCGGCGACATCGTGCGCTGGCACCGGGCGGGCGAGCTGGAGTTCCTCGGCCGCGCCGACAACCAGGTGAAGATCGGCGGCTTCCGCGTGGAGCCAGGCGAGGTCGAGGCCGTCCTGGAGGACCACCCGGCCGTCGGTACGGCCGCCGTCCTCACCCGCGAGGACACCTCGGGCCCCGCACGCCTCGTCGCGTACGTGGTCCCCGAGGGACCGACGGCCGCGTCCACGGACACCGACCTCGCCCGCACCCTGCGCGGCCACCTCGAACAGCACCTGCCGCACTACATGGTCCCGTCGGCCGTCATGGTCCTCGACGAACTGCCGCTCACCCCCAACGGCAAGCTGGACCGGCGCGCGCTCCCCGCCCCCGAAGTGCTCAGCGGGGCATCGGGCGCGGGCCCGCGCACCGAGCGCGAGAAGGTCCTGTGCGACCTGTTCGCGGCGGTACTCGGCGTCACCGACGTCGGCATCGACGACGGGTTCTTCGACCTCGGCGGCGACAGCATCATGTCGATCCAGCTGGTCAGCAGCGCCCGCAGGGCCGGACTCGAACTGTCCGTGCGGGACATCTTCGAGCACCGCACGGTGGCCGCGCTCGCCGACGTCGTCCAGGAGACGACGGGGGCGACCGTGGAGGAGCCGGGCGCGGGCATCGGTGACGCACCGCTCACCCCGATCAAGCACTGGCTGACCCGGCGCAGCGACGACCTCGACGGATTCAACATGTCCGCCCTCCTGCGAGTCCCCGCCGACCTGGACGTCGACACGCTGACCGGAGCCGTGCGGGCCCTGCTCGACCACCACGACGCGCTGCGGGCGCGGCTGACGCCGGCGCCCGAGTGGCGCCTTGAGATCCGCGAACCGGGCACGGTGGACGCCGCGTCCCACGTGCGCCGGGTGCCCGCGGAGGGACTCGACCGCGCCGGGTTCGACGCCCTCGTACGCGAGGAGGGCGAGCGCGCCCGTGACCGACTCGACCTGGCGGCGGGTGCGCTCACCGAGGCCGTGTGGTTCGACCGGGGCGCCGACGACCCCGGCGTACTGCTCGTCGTCATCCACCACCTGGTGGTCGACGGCGTGTCCTGGCGGATCCTCGTCCCCGACCTGGCGGAGGCCTACGAGGCGCTCGCCGCGGGCCGCACGCCCGAGCTGCAGCCGGTGGGCACCTCGCTGCGCCGCTGGTCCCAGCGCCTGACGGAGGAAGCTGTCAAGCCGGCCTGGGCGGCCGACACCGCCTGGTGGCAGAGCGTCCTCGGCGACGCCGAACCCACCCTGGGCAACCGTCCGCTCGACCCCGCCCGGGACACGTACGGCACGGCGGGGCAGGCCACGGTGACGCTGCCGGTGCCGGTGACGGAGGCGGTCCTGACGCGGGTTCCCTCGGTGTTCAACGCCGAGGTGAACGACGTGCTCCTCGCCGCGTTCACACTCGCCTGGACACGGTGGCGGGGGAGCGGCAGCGGACTGCTGCTGGACCTGGAGGGTCACGGCCGTGAGGAACAGGTCGTCGAGGGCGCGGACCTGTCGCGGACGGTGGGCTGGTTCACCAACCTCTACCCCGTACGTCTGGACGTGGGCGGCGCGGATCTCGCCGGCGCCTTCGCGGGCGGCCCCGCGGCCGGTGAAGCGGTCAAGCGGGTCAAGGAACAGCTGCGGTCGGTGCCCGACAAGGGCATGGGCTACGGCCTGGTCCGCTACCTCAACCCGCAGACGGCACCGGGCTTCGACGAACTCCCCTCGCCCCAGGTCGCGTTCAACTACCTCGGCCGATTCAACGCCGCCGACAGCGGCCGGGCCGCCGACTGGACCCCGCTCACCGGCATCGACGGCGTCGGGGGCGACCCCGCGCACCTGCCGCTGGCCCACCCGCTGGAGCTCAACGCCCGCACCCAGGACGGACCCGACGGCGCACAGCTGGTGGCGTTCTGGACCTGGGCCGACGGAATCCTCGACGAGAGCGGAGTACGCGAACTCGCCGCCCTGTGGTTCCAGGCCCTCGAAGCGCTCGTGACCCACGCCGAGCGCCCCGACGCCGGAGGCCTCACCCCCTCCGACGTGTCCCTTGCCTCGATCACGCAGGACGAGATCGAGGCATTCGAAGACGAGTTCAGTGACGACGAGTTCGACGAGTTCGACGGTTTCGACGCGTTCGAGGAAGAAGAGGGCCAGAAGTGAGTCGCACCCCGCGGAAGATCGAGGACATTCTGCCGCTGGCCCCGCTCCAGGAGGGCCTGCTCTTCCACAGCGTCTACGACGAGGGCGGACTCGACCCGTACGTCGTCCAGATCGCCTTCGACATCGAGGGCGCGCTCGACAGCGCCGTGCTGCGCACCGCCGCAGAGACCCTCCTCACCCGGCACGCCAACCTGCGCGTCGCCTTCCGCCAGCGCAAGAACGGCGACTGGGCGCAGCTGGTCATGCGCGAGGTCAAGCTGCCCTGGGCCGAGAAGGACCTGACGGGCCTGCCCGCGGCCGGACGCGAGGACGCGGCCGCCGAGCTGATCGCCGCCGACCGTGCCACCCGCTTCGACGTGGCACGGCCACCGCTGCTGCGCTTCACGCTGATCAGGCTCGGCGACACGCACCACCGGCTCGTCCTGACCAACCACCACCTCCTGCTCGACGGCTGGTCGCTGCCCGTCCTCATGGGTGAGCTCTTCACGCTGTACGACGCCGGGAACGAGGCCGGGGCCCTGCCCCGCGTCCGCCCCTACCGCGACTACCTGCACTGGCTCGGCACCCGCGACCAGGACGCCGCGCGCGCCGCCTGGGGCGAGGCGTTCGCCGACCTCGCCGAGCCCACCCACGTGGCGCCCGACGCGGGCCGCGCCGCCGTCGCCGGAGCCGAGGTGCAGGCCACCCTCTCCGAGAGCGACACCACCGCCCTCACCGAGACGGCCCGCGGCCGCGGCATCACCCTCAACACCGTCGTCCAGACCGCCTGGGCCATCGCCCTGAGCAAGCACACCGGCCGCGACGACGTCGTGTTCGGCACCACCGTCTCGGGCCGCCCGCCCGAGCTCGAAGGCGTCGAGGCCATGGTGGGCCTGTTCATCAACACACTGCCCACCCGCGTACGGCTGCGCCCCGCCGAACCCCTCGCGGCCCTCCTCACCCGCGTCCAGGACGAGCAGGCCCGCCTCACCCCGCACCAGCACCTGGGCCTCGCCGAGATCCAGCGCACCGCGGGACACGGCGAACTCTTCGACACCTCCATGGTGTTCCAGAACTACCCCGTCAACCGCTCCGGCTCCGCCGGCGAGGGCATCGGCGCGGCCATCAGCGTCGCCCCCGGCAAGAACCGGGAAGCCACCCACTACCCGCTGCTTCTCATCGCCTCGGCCCGCGAGACCATGCGGTTCAGGCTCAACTACCGCCCCGACGTCTTCGACGAGGACACCGCCCAGCGTGTTCTCGGCCGCTTCGTCCGCGTCCTGCGCGCCCTGGCCGCCGACCCGGACCAGCCGACGGGCCGCCTCGACCTGCTCGCCGACACCGAGCGCAGCCTCGTCCTGCGGGAGTGGAACGACACCGCGCACGACGTCCCGGACGCCACGGTCCTCGACCTGTTCCGCGACCAGGTGGCCCGCACCCCCGACGCACCCGCCGTCACGTGCCGCGAAGAGACGCTCAGCTTCGCGGAACTCGACGCCCGCTCCAGCCGCCTCGCCCACCACCTCATCGGCAGGGACGTCGCCCCCGAGCAGTTCGTCGCCATCGCCCTGCCCCGCACATCCGAGGTCGTCACGGCCCTGCTCGCCGTGCTCAAGGCGGGCGCCGCCTACCTGCCGGTCGACCCCGACTACCCGGCCGAGCGCATCGCGTTCATGCTCGACGACACCGAGCCCGCGCTCATGCTCACCACCCGCGAGCTCGCCGCCGCCCTGCCCGCGACGCAGACCCCGCAACTCCTCCTCGACACCCCGGAGCTCGCCGCGGCCCTGGCGGACCGGCCCGCCACCGCCCCCACCGACGCCGAGCGGAACGGCCCGCTGCGGGCGGCCCACCCCGCGTACGTCATCTTCACCTCGGGATCCACCGGGCGCCCCAAGGGCGTCGTCATCGAGCACCGCTCCCTGGGCGCCTACCTCCAGTGGGCCCGTGACGCCTACCCGGCGATGGCGGGCGTCTCGCTCCTGCACTCCCCGGTCTCCTTCGACCTCACCGTCACCGCCCTCTACACCACCCTGGTCTCCGGCGGCCTGGTGCGCGTCGCGGAGCTCGACGAGTACGCCGCGCAGGGGGTCACCCCCACCTTCCTCAAGGGAACGCCCAGCGTCCTGGCCCTTCTCGAAGCGCTGCCCGACGACGCGTCACCCAGCGAACTCATCATGCTGGGCGGCGAGTTGCTGCTCGGCGAGGTCGCCGACCGCTGGCGCTCCCGCCGGCCGGGCGCCGACCTCCTGAACGTGTACGGAGCCACCGAGGCGACCGTCAACAGCGTCCAGTACCGCCTGCCCGCGGGCGCCCCCTCGCCCACCGGACCCGTCCCGGTCGGCCGCCCGTTCTGGAACACCCAGGTGTACGTCCTCGACAGCGGCCTGCGGCCCGTCCCCGTCGGCGTCCCCGGCGAGGCGTACATCGCCGGTACCGGCCTGGCCCGCGGCTACTGGCACCGCTCCGACCTCACCGCCGAGCGCTTCGTCGCCAACCCCTACGGCCCGGCCGGCTCCCGCATGTACCGCACCGGCGACGTGCTGCGCTGGAACGACGACGGCCAGCTGGAGTTCGTCGGCCGCGGCGACGGCCAGATCAAGCTGCGCGGCTACCGCATCGAGCTCGGCGAGATCGAAGCCGTCCTCGCCGCGCACGACGGAGTCACCCAGGCCGCCGTACTGCTCCGCGAGGACCAGCCCGGCGACAAGCGCCTCGTCGCGTACGTCGCCACCGGCGGCGCCACCGTCACGACGGACTCCGTCCGCGACCACACAGCGGCCCAACTCCCCGACTACATGGTCCCGTCGGCCTTCGTCACCCTCGACACGTTCCCGCTCACGCCCAACGGCAAGCTGGACCGGCGGGCGCTGCCCGTCCCGGAGTACGGGACGCAGGGCGAGGGCCGTGCTCCGCGCTCGCCGCGCGAGGAGATCCTCTGCGGTCTGTTCGCCGAGGTGCTCGGCACCCCGTCCGTCGGCATCGACGACGACTTCTTCCAGCTCGGCGGTCACTCGCTGCTCGCCACCCGCCTGGTCAGCCGCATCCGTTCGGCACTCGGCGCCGAGCTGCCCATCCGCCAGCTCTTCGAGACCCCCACGGTCGCCGGTGTCTCCGGCGCCCTGGACGCGGGCAACGGCGCCGCCCGCGCCGGCGTCACGGCCGTGGACCCGCGCCCCGCCCGGCTCCCGCTGTCCTACGCCCAGCAGCGCCTGTGGTTCCTCGGCAAGTTCGAGGGGCCGAGCGCGGCCTACAACTCGCCGGTCGCGCTGCGGCTCTCGGGCTCCCTGGACCGTACGGCGATGAAGAAGGCCCTCGCCGACCTCACCGGACGGCACGAGAGTCTGCGCACGATCTTCGCCGAGGACGCCGAAGGCCCGCACCAGGTGGTCCTCGACCCGGCCGAGGCCGAGCCGGTCCTGACCTTCGTGCCGACCGACGAGAGCGGCCTGCGCACCGAGCTCGACCGGGCCGCGCAGCACGTCTTCGACCTCTCGAAGGAACAGCCGCTGCGCGCCTGGCTCTTCGAGCTGGGCCACGACGAGCACGTCCTTCTCCTGCTCTCGCACCACATAGCCAGCGACGCCTGGTCGCGCACCCCGCTCGCCCGCGACCTGACGGCGGCGTACGCGGCCCGCTGCGACGGCCGGTCACCGTCCTGGACACCGCTGCCCGTGCAGTACGCGGACTACAGCATCTGGCAGCGGGACCTGCTGGGTGGAGGTACTGACGGAGACTCCGACGGGGTTTCCGACGGAAGTGAGCTCGACCGTCAACTGTCCTACTGGAAGCAGGCATTGGCCGGCCTTCCGGAGGAGCTGACACTCCCCTTCGACCGCCCGCGCCCCGCGGTCGCCACGCACCGAGGTGACGTCGTCACCTTCGAGCTCTCCCCGGCGCAGCACGAAGCCCTCGTGGCCGTGGCCCGAGGCGGCCAGGCGAGCCTTTTCATGGTGCTGCAGACGGCGCTTGCCGCGTTGCTCTCGCGTCTTGGTGCGGGTACGGACATCCCGATCGGCACGCCGATCGCGGGACGGACGGATGACGCGCTCGACGACCTGGTCGGGTTCTTCGTGAACACGCTGGTGTTGCGGACGGACGTCTCGGGTGATCCGACGTTCGCCCAGCTTCTTGAGCGGGTGCGGGCGCAGAACCTGGCGGCGTACGCGCATCAGGACCTGCCCTTCGAGCGGCTCGTGGAGGTGGTCAACCCGGAGCGTTCCCTGGCCAGGCACCCCCTCTTCCAGACCATGCTCAACCTCAACAACGCGGGCCCCGTCGAAGCCCTCGACGCGATCGCCGAGCTCCCCGGCCTCACCGTGCACCACGAGCCGGTCGAGACCAACCGCGTCAAGTTCGACCTCGGCTTCTCCTTCGCCGAGTCCCACGGCTCCACCGGCACACCGGGAGGCCTGCGCGGCGCGCTCCAGTTCAACACGGACCTCTTCGACCGCCGCACCGCCGAGACGCTCGTCGCCCGCTTGGTGCGGGTGCTCGAAGCGGTAGCCGCGGACCCGCGACGCGCTGTGGGCGGGGTCGAGGTACTGGACGCCGTTGAGCGTGAGCGGTTGTTGGTGGAGTGGAACGGCGTTGTGCGGGGTGTTCGGGGTGTGTCGCTGCCGGGGATGTTCGGGGAGCAGGCTGCGAAGTCTCCGGATGCGGTTGCTGTTGTTGCTGGTGATGTCTCCCTGACGTATGGGGAGTTGGACGCACGGTCGAACCGGGTGGCGCGGTGGCTGGTGTCGCAGGGTGTGGGTGCTGAGCGGTTTGTGGGTGTGAAGCTGGCCCGGTCGGTGGATCTGGTGGTGGTGTTGCTGGGTGTGGTGAAGGCCGGTGGTGCGTATGTGCCGGTTGATCCGGAGTATCCGGCGGAGCGGATCGCGCACATCTTGTCGGATGCGGATCCGGTGCTGGTCATCGATGATGCGGCTGTCCTGGCCGGGGCCGAGAGCTTCTCGGATGCGCCGGTGACGGACGTGGATCGTGTGGTGCCGTTGGAGCTGCGTCACCCGGTGTATGTGATCTATACGTCGGGTTCGACGGGGCGTCCGAAGGGTGTGGTGGTCGAGCACGCGTCGGTGGGTCATTACCTGGAGCGGGCGCGTGAGGTGTATGGGGATGCTGCTGGGTCGGCTCTGCTGCATTCGTCGGTGGCGTTCGACCTGACGGTGACGGCTCTGTACTCGCCGCTGGTGTCCGGCGGGCGTGTGGTGCTGGCCGAGCTGGATGAGCAGGCCGCAGAAGCAGGTCAGCCGACCTTCATGAAGGTGACGCCTTCGCATCTGGCTTTGTTGGAGGCGCTTCCGGGTGAGGTCTCGCCTTCGGGGACGCTGATCACCGGTGGTGAGGCCCTGAACAGCGAGGCGCTTGCTGCGTGGCGTGCTGCGCACCCGGGTGTGACGGTCGTGAATGCGTATGGCCCGACGGAGGCGACGGTCAACTGCACCGACTTCCGTATCGAGCCGGGCCAGGAGGTCGCTGCGGGTGCGGTGCCGATCGGCCGCCCGTTCTGGAACACCCGCGCCTACGTCCTGGACGCGGCCCTGCGCCCCGTCCCGGTGGGTGTGGCAGGTGAGCTGTATATCGCGGGCGCGGTCCTGGCTCGCGGTTACTGGCAGCGTCCCGACCTGACGGCCGAACGTTTCACTGCCGATCCCTACGGTCCGTCCGGGTCTCGGATGTATCGCACGGGTGACTTGGCCCGCTGGAACACGGACGGCCAGCTCGTCTACGCCGGCCGCGTGGACGATCAGGTCAAGCTGCGCGGTTTCCGTATCGAACTCGGCGAGATCCAGGCCGTGCTGGCATCCCATGCCCAGGTTGCCCAGGTCGCCGTCATCGTCCGTGAGGACCGCCCCGGTGACCAGCGCCTGGTCGCCTACGTCGTGCCCGACGCCGGCCAGGAGGCCCTCCCCGTTGAGGCCCTGCGCGAGCACGCCGCCGCCCAGCTCCCCGACTACATGGTCCCGTCGACCTTCGTCGTGCTCGACGCCCTGCCGCTGACCACCAACGGCAAGCTGGACCGCCGCGCCCTGCCCGCCCCCGAATACGGACCCGAGGGCGATGGCCGTGCTCCGCGCTCGCCGCGCGAGGAGATCCTCTGCGGGCTCTTCGGTGAGATCCTCGCCATCGAAAGCGTCGGGATCGACGACGACTTCTTCCGTCTCGGCGGCCACTCACTCCTGGCCACGAAACTGGTCAGCCGTATCCGAACTGTGCTCGGCGCCGAGTTGCCCATCCGGCAGCTCTTCGAGACCCCTACCGTCGCCGGCATCTCCAAGGCACTGGACGGCGGCCTGGCCGGAGCCCGCCGCGGGATCACCGCCGGGCCCCGCCCCGACCGCATCCCCCTCTCCTACGCCCAGCAACGCCTCTGGTTCCTGAGCCAGTTCGAGGGGCCCAGCGCCACGTACAACGCCCCTGTCGCCCTGCGCCTGACCGGCACGCTCGACACGGACGCCCTGCGCGCCGCGCTGACCGACATCGTGGGCCGTCACGAGAGCCTGCGCACCCTCTTCTCCGAGGACGGCGACGGCCCTCGTCAGATCGTCCTCTCCGCCGACGCAGAGCAGGCGCGACCCGCCCTTGAGCTCGTCGGGACCGACGAGGGGTCACTGCACGACGAGCTGGCGCGCGCCGCCGCGCTGCCGTTCGACCTGGGTGCGGACATCCCGTTCAGGGCTTGGCTGTTCACCGTCTCGGCGGACAGCCACGTCCTGCTCGTCGTGACCCACCACATCGTGAGCGACGCGTGGTCGCGTGCCCCGCTGGCCCGTGACCTGGCCACCGCCTACGCCGCCCGCGTCGAGGGGCAGGCGCCCGTCTGGGCCCCGCTGCCCGTGCAGTACGCGGACTACAGCATCTGGCAGCGCGAGATCCTCGGCTCCGAGGGCGACGCGGACAGCGAGATCAACCGCCAACTCGCCTACTGGACGGATTCCCTGGCTGATCTGCCGGACCAGCTGGAGCTGCCGTTCGACCGGCCAAGGCCCGCAGTCGCCTCGTATCGCGGCGACCGTGTGCCCTTCGCGATCTCCGCGGAGCTGTACCGGCGCATGGCCGAGGTGGCCCGGACCACGCAGTCGAGCCCGTTCATGGTGTTGCAGGCCGCGCTCGCCGCCCTGCTCACCCGGCTCGGCGCGGGCAACGACATCCCGATCGGCACACCCGTCGCCGGCCGCACCGACGAGTCCGTGGACGACCTGATCGGCGTCTTCCTCAACACGCTCGTGCTGCGCACCGACACCTCGGGCGACCCGGCGTTCACGGAGCTCGTCGCCCGGGTCCGTGAGACGAATCTCGGTGCGTACGCGCATCAGGATCTGCCCTTCGAGCGGCTCGTGGAGGCCGTCAACCCCGAGCGCTCCCTGGCCAGGCACCCGCTGTTCCAGGTGCTCCTCACCCTCAACAACACCGACTACCAAGGTGCGTTGGGGTCGCTGGACGAGCTTCCCGGTCTGGCTGTCGAGCGCGAGTCGGTCGAGTCGTCGGTCGCCAAGTTCGACCTTGCCTTCGGCTTCATGGAGCGGCACGACGAGGACGGGCAGGTCTGCGCGCTCGGCGGGACGCTGGAGTACAGCACCGATCTGTTCGACCGGAACACCGCCCGTACCCTCGTCGACCGGCTGCTGTGCGTGCTCACGGAAGCCCTCGCGGCGCCCGACGCGCCCCTCGGCCGGATCGACCTGCTGACCGCGGCCGAGCGCGGCCGCATCCTCGAACTCTGGAACGACACCGGGTGCGACATGCCCGCGCGTTCGGTCCTTGAGCTGTTCGAGGAGCGGGTGGCTGCCGATCGGGACGCGGTGGCGGTTGTCGCGGGCGAAGTGACCTACTCGTATGGCGAGTTGAGTGCGCGTGTGGACCGGCTTGCCAGCCTGCTGGCTGCGCGTGGTGCCGGGCCGGAGCGGTTCGTGGCGGTCGCTCTGCCGCGTGACGCGGATCTGGTCGTGGCGTTGCTCGCGGTGTGGCGGACGGGGGCGGCGTATCTGCCGCTGGACACGGAGTACCCGGCCGACCGTCTGGCCTACATGCTCGACGACGCCGCACCGCCCCTGCTGCTCACCACGGCGGAACTGACGGCCCTGCTCCCCGAGAGCGACGTCCTGACGATCCTCCTGGACGCGCCGGAGACCGCCGAGGCCCTCGCTGACGCCGCCTCGACGACCGACCTGCCCGCCGCACCCGCCCTCACCAACTCCGCGTACGTGATCTACACGTCGGGGTCGACGGGGCGGCCGAAGGGTGTGGTGGTGCCGCAGGCGCCGCTGGTGAACTTCCTTGTGGCGATGCGGGATCGGTTCGCTCTGGCTGCTGGTGATCGTCTGGGTGCGGTGACCACGGTCGGGTTCGACATCGCGGGTCTTGAGTTGTTCGTGCCGTTGTTGAGTGGTGCGGCTGTGGTGGTCGCCGATCGTGAGACCGTCCGTGATCCGGCCGCGCTTGCCCGTCTGGTGGTGGCCGAGGGTGTGTCGGTGATGCAGGCGACGCCGAGCCTGTGGCGTGCGCTGCTCGCCGAGGATGCCTCGGTGCTCTCGGGTGTGCGGGTGCTCGTCGGGGGCGAAGCCCTTCCCGGTGACCTCGCCCGGGCGCTCGTGGAGTCCGCGGAGTCGGTGACCAACCTCTACGGGCCGACGGAGACCACGATCTGGTCGACGGCCTGGGAGGTGTGGGACCGTTCGCCGCTGATCGGCCGGCCGATCGCGAACACGCAGGTGTACGTGCTCGACAGTGGTCTGCGTCCGGTTCCGGCCGGGGTGCCGGGTGAGCTGTACATCGCCGGTGATGGTGTGGTGCGTGGCTATCACGGGCGGTTCGCTCTGACGGCTGAGCGTTTCATCGCGGACCCGTACGGTCCGGCCGGCTCCCGTATGTACCGCACCGGTGACCTGGTGCGGTGGACCGTGGACGGTGAGCTGGAGTATCTGTCCCGGGTCGATGACCAGGTCAAGCTGCGTGGCTTCCGTATCGAGCTCGGTGAGATCGAGACGGTCCTGGCCGGGCACCCGCAGGTCGCGCAGGCCGCAGTCCTGGTCCGCGAGGACCGACCCGGAGACAAACGCCTCGTCGCCTACGTCATCCCGGCGGCCACGGGGGCCCCGTCGGCCCAGGACCTGCGCGAGCACGCGGGAGCCCAACTCCCCGACTACATGGTCCCGTCGGCCTTCGTCACCCTCGACACCTTCCCGCTGACGGCCAACGGCAAGTTGAACCGCCGTGCGCTGCCCGCTCCCGACTACGGGCCGGAGAGCGAGGGCCGCGCCCCGCGCTCGCCGCGCGAGGAGATCCTCTGCGGCCTCTTCGCCGAGGTCCTCGGTGTCGAGTCGGTGAGCATCGACGACGACTTCTTCCGTCTGGGTGGCCACTCGCTCCTGGCCACCAAGCTGGTCAGCCGCATCCGCACCACGCTGGACGCCGAGATCGCGGTGCGCCGCCTCTTCGAGGCGCCCACCGTCGCCCAGCTCGCCGGTGCACTCGGCGACGCGGCGAGGGCGCGCACCCCGCTCCGGGCCGCGACGCCGCGTCCCGAGCGGCTTCCGCTCTCCCTCGCCCAGCAGCGCCTGTGGTTCCTCAACCAGTTCGAGGGCGCCAACTCCACGTACAACATCCCCGTGGCCCTCCGCCTTTCGGGAGCCCTGGACCACGCGGCGATGGAGGCGGCCCTGGCCGATGTCGTCGCCCGGCACGAGAGCCTGCGCACGGTCTTCGCGGAGGACGCCGAGGGCGCGTATCAGGTGGTACGCGATGCCGCCGATGCCGCACCTGCCCTCACCGTGGCCCCCGTCGACGAGACCCGCGTCGGTGACGAGGTCAACCGCGCCGCGCGCACCCCCTTCGACGTGTCGGAGGATCTGCCGCTGCGTGCCTGGCTGTTCGAGATCGGCGCCGACGAGCACGTGCTGCTCGTGGTCGTCCACCACATCGCGGGTGACGCCTGGTCGATGGGCCCGCTGGCCCGCGACCTGACGGCGGCGTACGCGGCCCGCTGCGACGGCCGGGCCCCCGCCTGGGCCCCGCTGTCGGTCCAGTACGGGGACTACAGCGTCTGGCAGCGGAACGTCCTCGGCGACGAGAGCGACCCGGACAGCCAGGTCGCACGCCAGCTCACCTTCTGGCGCGACACTCTGACCGGCCTCCCGGAGGAGCTCACGCTCCCCACGGACCGGCCTCGGCCCGCCGTCTCGTCGTACGAGGGTGACCGCGTCGCCTTCGAGCTCTCACCGCAGACATACGAACGCCTGACGGCGGTCGCCCGCGACCACCGGGCGAGCCTGTTCATGGTCGTGCAGACGGCGCTTGCCGCGTTGCTCTCGCGTCTTGGTGCGGGGACGGACATTCCGATCGGCACGCCGATCGCGGGGCGGACGGATGACGCGCTCGACGACCTGGTCGGGTTCTTCGTGAACACGCTGGTGTTGCGGACGGACGTCTCGGGTGATCCGACGTTCGCCCAGCTTCTTGAGCGGGTGCGGGCGCAGAACCTGGCGGCGTACGCGCATCAGGACCTGCCCTTCGAGCGGCTGGTGGAAGTGGTCAACCCGGAACGCTCGCTGTCCCGGCACCCCCTCTTCCAGACCATGCTGGTCCTGAACAACACAGATCAGGGCGCCGGCGACGCCGTCGCCTCGCTGCCTGGCCTCACGGTGAGCGGTCAGCCCATCGACGCGGGCGCCGCGAAGTTCGACCTCTCGTTCCGCCTCGGGGAGCGCCGCGCCGCGACGGGCGAGACCATCGCGCTCGGCGGAGCCCTGGACTTCAGCACGGATCTCTTCGACCGGAGAACGGCGCAAGCCATCGTCGCCCGCTTCGTGCGGGTGCTTGAGGCGGTGGCTGCGGATCCGCTTCTCGCTGTCGGGGAGTTGGAGATCCTTGAGGCCGCTGAGCGTGAGCGGTTGTTGGTGGAGTGGAACGGCATTGTCCGGGGTGTTCGGGGTGTGTCGCTGCCAGGGCTGTTCGGGGAGCAGGCTGCGAAGTCTCCGGATGCGGTTGCTGTTGTTGCTGGTGATGTCTCCCTGACGTATAGGGAGTTGGACGCACGGTCCAATCGGGTGGCGCGGTGGCTGGTGTCGCAGGGTGTGGGCGCTGAGCGGTTTGTGGGTGTGAAGCTGGCCCGGTCGGTGGATCTGGTGGTGGCGTTGCTGGGTGTGGTGAAGGCCGGTGGTGCGTATGTGCCGGTTGATCCGGAGTATCCGGCGGAGCGGATCGCGCACATCTTGGCGGATGCGGATCCGGTGCTGGTCATCGATGATGCGGCTGTCCTGGCCGGGGCCGAGAGCTTCTCGGATGCGCCGGTGACGGACGTGGATCGTGTGGTGCCGTTGGAGCTGCGTCACCCGGTGTATGTGATCTATACGTCGGGTTCGACGGGGCGTCCGAAGGGTGTGGTGGTCGAGCACGCGTCGGTGGGTCATTACCTGGAGCGGGCGCGTGAGGTGTATGGGGATGCTGCTGGGTCGGCTCTGCTGCATTCGTCGGTGGCTTTCGATCTGACGGTGACGGCTTTGTACTCGCCGTTGGTGTCCGGCGGGCGTGTGGTGCTGGCCGAGCTGGATGAGCAGGCCGCGCAGGCGGGTCGGCCTTCGTTCATGAAGGTGACGCCCTCGCATCTGGCTTTGCTGGAGGCGCTTCCGGGGGAGGTCTCGCCTTCGGGAACGCTGATCACCGGTGGTGAGGCCCTGAACAGCGAGGCACTTGCTGCGTGGCGTGCGGCGCACCCGGGTGTGACGGTCGTGAACGCGTATGGCCCGACGGAGGCGACGGTCAACTGCACCGACTTCCGTATCGAGCCGGAGCAGGAGGTCGCTGCGGGTGCGGTGCCGATCGGCCGCCCGTTCTGGAACACCCGCGCCTACGTCCTGGACGCGAGGCTGAAGCCGGTCCCGGTCGGCGTGGCAGGCGAGCTGTATATCGCGGGCGCCGTCCTGGCTCGCGGTTACTGGCAGCGTCCCGACCTGACGGCCGAACGCTTCACCGCCGATCCCTACGGTCCGTCCGGGTCTCGGATGTATCGCACGGGTGACTTGGCCCGCTGGAACGCCGACGGCCAGTTGGTCTACGCGGGCCGCGTGGACGATCAGGTCAAGCTGCGCGGTTTCCGTATCGAACTCGGCGAGATCCAAGCCGTGCTGACCGCCCTGCCGGCCATCGCCCAGGCGGCCGTCATCGTCCGTGAGGACCAGCCCGGTGACCAGCGCCTGGTCGCCTACCTCGTGCCCGACGCCGGCCAGGAGGCCCTCCCCGTCGAGGCCCTGCGCGAGCACGCCGCCGCCCAGCTCCCCGACTACATGGTCCCGTCCGCCTTCCTCACCCTCGAAGCCCTGCCGCTGACCACCAACGGCAAGCTGGACCGCCGCGCCCTGCCCGCCCCCGAATACGGGACCGAATCCAGCGAGCACCGCGCGCCCCGCTCGCCCCGCGAGGAGATCCTCTGCGGGCTCTTCGCCGAGTTGCTCCGCATCGACACCGTAGGGATCGACGACGACTTCTTCCGTCTCGGCGGTCACTCGCTGCTCGCCACCCGTCTGGTCAGCCGTATCCGCACGGTGCTCGGCGCCGAGCTGCCCATCCGGCAGCTCTTCGAGACCCCCACCGTCGCCGGCATCTCCAAGGCACTGGACGGCGGCCTGGCCGGAGCCCGCCGCGGGATCACCGCCGGGCCCCGCCCCGACCGCATCCCCCTCTCCTACGCCCAGCAACGCCTCTGGTTCCTCAACCAGTTCGACGGTGCCAACGCCACGTACAACATTCCGGTGGCGCTCCGTCTGACCGGACCGCTCGACCGTGCCGCGCTGCACCAGGCGCTGACGGACGTCGTCGGACGGCACGAGAGCCTGCGCACCCTCTTCGCCGAGGACACCGCGGGCTCGCGGCAGATCGTTCTCCCGGTCGACGCCGAGCAGGCGCGCCCCGGTCTCGCCGTAGTGACGGCCCGGCCCGACGACATCGACGAGCTGGTGCGGGAAGCCGCGCGGACCGGATTCGACCTGTCCACCGAACTCCCGCTGCGGGCAACGCTGTTCACGGTGGACGACCAGGAGCACGTGCTTCTTCTCCTCCTGCACCACATCGTGAGCGACGCGTGGTCACGTGCCCCGTTGGCCCGTGACCTGGCCACCGCCTACGCCGCCCGCGTCGAGGGCCGCGCACCGGCCTGGGCCCCGCTGGCCGTGCAGTACGCGGACTACAGCGTCTGGCAGCGCGAAGTCCTCGGCTCCGAGACCGACCCCGAGAGCGAGATCGCGCGCCAACTCACCTACTGGACAGACTCCCTGGCAGGCCTGCCGGACCAGCTGGAGCTGCCGTTCGACCGGCCAAGGCCCGCAGTCGCCTCGTATCGCGGCGACCGCATCCCCTTCGAGATCCCGGCGGAGCTGTACGCGGACGTCGTGGCTCTCGCCAGGGAGACCGGTTCGAGCCCGTTCATGGTGTTGCAGGCCGCGCTCGCGGGCCTGCTCACCCGGATCGGCGCCGGTGAGGACATCCCGATCGGGACGCCCGTCGCCGGCCGCACGGACAGTGCCGTCGAGCACCTCGTCGGCGTGTTCATCAACACCCTGATCCTGCGCACGGACACCTCGGGAAGCCCCACGGCCCGCGACCTGATCGCCCGGGTCCGTGAGACGAACCTCGGTGCGTACGCGCATCAGGACCTGCCCTTCGAGCGGCTCGTGGAGGCCGTCAACCCCGAGCGCTCCCTCTCCCGTCATCCCCTCTTCCAGGTGCTCCTGGCCTTCAACAACACGGACACGGCCACCGTCGAGGACGCCGTCGCGCAGTTGCCCGGTCTCTCCGTGACGCGGGCCGTGGCGGACACGGCGGTCGCCAAGTTCGACCTGTCCTTCGCGTTCGCCGAGGTGGCGGGGGAACACGGGCTCGGCGGTGTCCTGGAGTACAGCACCGACCTGTTCGACCGCTCCACGGTCGAGACCCTCGGCGCGCGCTTCCTGCGCGTGATCCGCGGCATGGTCACCGCCCCCGACGCCCCGCTCGGCACGATCGACCTTCTCGACGACACCGAGACACGCACGCTGCTCGCCGGCTGGAACGACACCGGGTGCGACATTCCCGCGCGTTCGGTTCTGGAGCTGTTCGAGGAGCGGGTGGCTGCCGATCGTGATGCGGTGGCGGTGGTCGCTGGTGAAGTGGCGTACTCATACGGTGAGTTGAGTGCGCGTGTGGACCGGCTTGCCAGCCTGCTGGCTGCGCGTGGTGCCGGGCCGGAGAGGTTCGTGGCGGTCGCTCTGCCGCGTGACGCGGATCTGGTCGTGGCGTTGCTCGCGGTGTGGCGGACGGGGGCGGCGTATCTGCCGCTGGACACGGAGTACCCGGCCGACCGTCTCGCCTACATGCTCGACGACGCCGCACCGCCGCTGATCCTGACCGCCGCCGAGTCGGCCGAAAGCCTGCCGGACAGCGACATCCCCAGGCTCCTGCTCGACGACCCGGCCGTGCGGTCCGCTCTGGCGGACCCGTCGGCCCCCGGCCTCGCACCCGTGCCCGCCGACCTCCGCAACTCCGCGTACGTGATCTACACGTCGGGGTCGACGGGGCGGCCGAAGGGTGTGGTGGTTCCGCAGGCGCCGCTGGTGAACTTCCTTGTGGCGATGCGGGATCGGTTCGCTCTGGCTGCTGGTGATCGTCTGGGTGCGGTGACCACGGTCGGGTTCGACATCGCGGGTCTTGAGTTGTTCGTGCCGTTGTTGAGTGGTGCGGCTGTGGTGGTCGCCGATCGTGAGACCGTCCGTGATCCGGCCGCGCTTGCCCGTCTG
The DNA here is from genome assembly GCF_040730185.1 of Streptomyces sp. Je 1-332. Classification (NCBI taxonomy): domain Bacteria; kingdom Bacillati; phylum Actinomycetota; class Actinomycetes; order Kitasatosporales; family Streptomycetaceae; genus Streptomyces; species Streptomyces sp. Je 1-332. The sequence goes on along the minus strand of NZ_CP160402.1, from coordinate 2,979,422 downwards.
GTGGTGGCCGAGGGTGTGTCGGTGATGCAGGCGACGCCGAGCCTGTGGCGTGCGCTGCTCGCCGAGGATGCCTCGGTGCTCTCGGGTGTGCGGGTGCTCGTCGGGGGCGAAGCCCTTCCCGGTGACCTCGCCCGGGCGCTCGTGGAGTCCGCGGAGTCGGTGACCAACCTCTACGGGCCGACGGAGACCACGATCTGGTCGACGGCCTGGGAGGTGTGGGACCGTTCGCCGCTGATCGGCCGGCCGATCGCGAACACGCAGGTGTACGTGCTCGACAGTGGTCTGCGTCCGGTTCCGGCCGGGGTGCCGGGTGAGCTGTACATCGCCGGTGATGGTGTGGTGCGTGGCTATCACGGGCGGTTCGCTCTGACGGCCGAGCGTTTCATCGCGGACCCGTACGGTCCGGCCGGCTCCCGTATGTACCGCACCGGTGACCTGGTGCGGTGGACCGTGGACGGTGAGCTGGAGTATCTGTCCCGGGTCGATGACCAGGTCAAGCTGCGTGGCTTCCGTATCGAGCTCGGTGAGATCGAGACGGTCCTGGCCGGGCACCCGCAGGTCGCCCAGGCCGCCGTCCTGGTCCGCGAGGACCGCCCCGGCGACAAACGCCTCGTCGCCTACATCCGCGAGGACCGGGCCGGTTCACCGGTGGGCACCCAGGCCCTGCGGGACCACGCAGGAGCCCAACTCCCGGACTACATGGTCCCGTCGGCCTTCGTCATCCTCGACACCTTCCCGCTCACTCCGAACGGGAAGCTGGACCGCCGTGCGCTGCCCGCTCCCGACTACGGGCCGGAGAGCGAGGGCCGGGCCCCGCGCTCGCCGCGCGAGGAGATCCTCTGCGGCCTCTTCGCCGAGGTCCTCGGCATGGAAGCCGTCAGCATCGACGACGACTTCTTCCAGCTCGGCGGCCACTCCCTGCTCGCCACCCGCCTGGTCAGCCGCGTCCGCACCACGCTGGACGCCGAACTGCCGGTGCGCCGCCTCTTCGAGGCGCCCACCGTCGCCCGCCTCGCCGACGCCCTCGACGAGGCGGCCGGTGCGCGCGGCCGGGTGGTGCCCGTCGTGCGGCCCGCCCGTGTGCCGCTCTCGCACGCCCAGCAGCGGCTCTGGTTCCTGCAGCACCTGGAGGGCCCGAGCGACGCCTACAACGTGCCCGTCTCGCTCGACCTCACGGGCCCGCTCGACACGGAGGCACTGCGCGCCGCGCTCACTGACGTGGCGATCCGGCACGAGAGCCTGCGCACCGTCTTCGCGGAGGGCTCGGACGGCGAGGCGTACCAGGTGGTCCTGGACGCCGAGCACGTCCGGGTGCCGCTGGTGGTCGAGCGCACGGACGACGCGTCGGTGGACCGCCTGCTGCGCCGAGCCGCCGGCTACGTCTTCGACCTGGAGTCCGAAGCCCCGCTGCGGGCCTCGGTGTTCGAGCTCGGCGCCGACCGGCACGCGCTGCTCCTGCTGACGCACCACATCGCGAGCGACGCCTGGTCGCGCGGCGCCCTGGTGCGTGACCTGACGGCGGCGTACGCGGCCCGCTGCGAGGGCCAAGCCCCTGCCTGGACCCCGCTGGCGGTCCAGTACGCGGACTACAGCATCTGGCAACGGGACGTCCTCGGCTCCGAGAGCGACCCGGACAGCGAGGCGTCGCGTCAACTCGCCTTCTGGCGCGACACCTTGGGCGGCCTTCCGGAGGAGCTGGAACTGCCCTTCGACCGGCCGAGGCCCGCGGTCTCCTCGTACGAGGGTGACCGTGTCGTCTTCGAGCTCTCCCCGCAGACGTACGAGCGGCTGACGGCGGTCGCCCGCGACCACCGGGCGAGCCTCTTCATGGTGCTCCAGACCGGCCTCACCGCTCTGCTCACGCGGCTCGGCGCGGGGACGGACATCCCGATCGGCACGCCGATCGCGGGACGGACCGATGACGCGCTCGACGACCTGGTCGGGTTCTTCGTGAACACGCTGGTGCTGCGCACCGACACCTCGGGAGACCCCACGTTCGCCCAGCTCCTCGAGCGGGTGCGGGCCCACGACCTGGCGGCGTACGCGCACCAGGACCTGCCCTTCGAGCGGCTCGTGGAGGTGGTCAACCCGGAGCGTTCCCTGGCCAGGCACCCCCTCTTCCAGACCATGCTCAGCTTCGACAACGCCGGGCGCCTCGCGGGTGACCGCACGGACCTGGGCGGGCGGACCGGGCTCGCCGTCACCGGACGTCCGCTGGGCGCCCCGTCCGCGAAGTTCGACCTCTCCTTCGAGATCGCGGAGCACGCGGCGGCCCCCGGGCGGCCCGCGGGGCTCGGCTGCGCGCTCGACTTCAGCACCGAACTCCTCGACCGGGAGACCGCGCAGAGCATCGCCGACCGCTTCGTGCGGATGCTGGAAGCGCTCGCCGACGACCCGCGGCGGCCCATCGGCGACGCCGAGATCCTCGACGCCGACGAGCGGCACCGCATGCTCGTCGAGTGGAACGACACGGCGGTCGACCACCCGTCGCACACCTCCGTGCACGCCCTCTTCGAGGAGCGGGCGGCCGCCGAGCCGGACGCGGTGGCCGTCGTCGCCGGAGAGCTGACCCTGACGTACGGCGAGTTGAACAAGCGCGCCAACCGGCTCGCGCACCACCTCGTCGGCATGGGCGTCGGCAAGGAGAGCCGTGTCGCGGTCTTCCAGGAGCGGTCCGCCGAACTGGTCGTCTCGACGCTCGCCGTGCTCAAGGCGGGCGGCGTCTACGTGCCGATCGACCCCCAGCAGCCCGCGTCCCGCTCCGAGTTCATCCTGCGGGACACCGAGGCCGTGGCCCTGCTCACCGACCGCGCGCCCGGCGACGTGGGCTTCGCCGTCCAGGCGCCGGTGCTGCGCGTCGGCCCCGGGCACGACATCATCGGCCGGCCGGAGGACGACCCTGGCATCGCCACGGACGCGGAACAGCTCGTCTACGTGATGTACACCTCGGGCTCCACGGGCACCCCCAAGGGCGTCGCCAACACCCACCACAACGTCGTCCACCTGGCGGGCGACCAGTACTGGCGGCGCGGCAACCACGAGCGCGTACTCATGCACTCCCCGTACGCCTTCGACGCCTCCACCTTCGAGATCTGGACGCCGCTCCTGACCGGCGGCCGCATCGTGGTCGCCCCGGCTGGGCGCCTGGACGCGGCCGACCTGGCCGCGGCCATCGCCGGGCAGGAGGTGTCGGGTCTCTTCGTCAGCGCCGGGCTCTTCCGGGTCCTCGCCGAGGAGCACCCCGCGTGCTTCCGCGGTGTCCGGGAGATCTGGGCGGGCGGCGACGTCGTGTCGCCGGTCGCGGTGCGCCGCGTCCTGGAGGCCTGCCCCGGCACGGTCGTCGCCAACGAGTACGGGCCCACCGAGACCACCGTGTTCTCCGCGGTCAACCAGCTGCGCGCCCCCGAAGAGGTGCCCGAGGCCGTCGTCCCGATCGGCCGCCCGCTGTGGAACACCCGCCTGTACGTCCTGGACGACCGGCTGCGGCCCGTCGCGCCGGGCGTCAACGGCGAGCTGTACATCGCGGGCGCAGGCGTGGCCCGCGGCTATCTGGGCCGCGGCGACCTGACGGCGCAGCGCTTCGTGGCCGACCCGTTCGCGGGCGGCGGCGAGCGGATGTACCGCACCGGTGACGTGGTGTCCTGGCACGCCGACGGCCGCCTGGAGTTCGCGGGCCGGGTCGACGACCAGGTCAAGCTGCGCGGCTTCCGCATCGAGCTCGGCGAGGTCGAGGCGGTGCTCGCGGGCCGCGCCGACGTGACGCAGGCCGCGGTGATCCTGCGCGAGGACCGCCCCGGAGACAAGCGGCTCGTGGGATACGTCGTCGCGGCGGCGGGCGCCCCCGACCCGGACGAGCTGCGCGGCCATGTCGCGGCCGCGCTGCCCGACTACATGGTCCCGTCGGCCGTCGTCGTCCTGGACGAACTGCCGCTCACCCTCAACGGCAAGCTGGACCGACGCGCCCTTCCGGCGCCGGAGTACGGCTCCGAGGACGCGAGCCGGCGCGGGCCGCGCTCCGAACGCGAGAAGGCCCTGTGCGGACTCTTCGCCGATGTCCTCGGCCTCGCCGACGTCGGCATCGACGACGGGTTCTTCGACCTGGGCGGCGACAGCATCATGTCGATCCAGCTGGTCAGCCGGGCCCGCAGGGCCGGACTCGAACTGTCCGTGCGGGACGTCTTCGAGCACCGCACGGTGGCCGCGCTCGCCGACGTCGTCCAGGAGGCGACCGGCGCTCCGGCCGAGGAGGCGGGTGCGGGCATCGGCGAGGTGCCGCTCACCCCGATCAAGCGGTGGTTCCTCGAACGGGGCGGCCCCGCCGACCAGTTCAACCAGTCCCGCCTCGTGCAGGTGCCCGCGTCCCTGCGGCACGATCACCTCGTCTCGGCGGTGGGGGCCCTGCTCGACCACCACGACGCGCTGCGGGCGCGGCTGACGCCGGCGCCCGAGTGGCGCCTGGAGATCCGCGAACCGGGCACGGTGGACGCCGCGTCCCGCGTGCGCCGGGTGTCGGCCGCAGGTCTCGACGAAGCCGCGCGTCAGGAGCTTGTCCGCAGGGAGACCGAGGCCGCCCGTGAGCGGCTCGACTTGGCCACGGGCAGCCTGGCCCAGGTCGTGTGGTTCGACCGGGGGGCCCAGGTGCCGGGCGTACTGCTCGTCATCGTCCACCACCTGGTGGTGGACGGGGTGTCCTGGCGGATCCTCGTCCCGGACCTCGCGGAGGCCTATGCGGCCCTCGCCGCGGACCGCACGCCCGAGCTGCAGCCGGTGGGCACCTCGCTGCGCCGCTGGTCCCAGCGCCTGACCGAGGAGGCGGCCCGGCCGGCCCGGTCCACGGAGGCGTCGTGGTGGCAGAGCGTCCTGCGCGGCGCCGAACCCACCCTGGGCAACCGGCCGCTCGACCCGGCCCGGGACACGTACGCCACCGCGGCGCACGTCGCCATGGCGCTGCCGGTGTCGGTGACGGAGGCGGTCCTGACGCGGGTTCCCTCGGTGTTCAACGCCGAGGTGAACGACGTGCTCCTCGCGGCGTTCACACTCGCCTGGACACGTTGGCGGGCCGGGAACGGCAGTGGTCTGCTGCTGGACCTGGAGGGTCACGGCCGTGAGGAACAGGTCGTGGAGGGCGCGGACCTGTCGCGGACGGTGGGCTGGTTCACCAACCTCTACCCCGTACGTCTGGACGCGGGCGTCAGCGACCTCGCCGACGCCTTCGCGGGCGGCCCCACGGCCGGTGAAGCGGTCAAGGAGGTCAAGGAACAGCTGCGGTCGGTGCCCGACAAGGGCATGGGCTACGGCCTGGCCCGCTACCTCAACCCCGCCACCGCGGCCGGCTTCGCCGGGCTCCCCGCACCCCAGGTCGCCTTCAACTACCTGGGCCGTTTCGCCACCGCGGGCACCGAGGACGCGGGCAGCGCCGACATCCCCGACTGGACGGTGCTCGCCACCGCGGCCGGGCTCGGCGGCACGGACCCGCGGGTCCCACTCGCCCACGCCCTCGAACTCAACGCCCGTACGAACGACGGGCCGAGCGGCCCCGAGCTGACCGCGACCTGGACCTGGGCCGAGGGAATCCTCGACGAGGGCGGCGTGCGCGAACTCGCCGACCTGTGGTTCCAGGCCCTCGAAGCCCTCGTGGCGCACGCCGAACGCCCCGACGCCGGCGGCCTGACCGTCTCCGACGTGTCGCTGAGTCTCCTTGACCAGAACGAAATCGAATTGCTCGAAGACGAGTGGAGGACGTCGTAATGGCGACACAGTCCGGACTTCAGGACATTCTGCCGCTGGCACCGCTGCAGGAAGGTCTGCTCTTCCACAGCGTGTACGACGAGACGGCCACGGACGTCTACCTGGTGCAGCAGGCCATCGACCTGGAAGGAGACCTCGACACGGCCGCCCTGCGCGCCGCGTGCCGCACGCTGCTCGCCCGGCACGCCAACCTGCGCGCCGCCTTCCGCTACGCGGGACTGAAGCGGCCCGTGCAGATGATCCCGCACCAGGTGGCCCTGCCCTGGGAGGAGCTCGACCTCACCGGCCATCCCGAGGAGGAGCGCGCGGCCGCCGCGGACCGGGCTCTCGAAGAGGACCGGCTGCGCAGGTTCGACCTGGCCAAGCCGCCGCTGATGCGGTTCACCCTGATGCGGCTCGGAACCCACCGCTTCCGGTTCGTCCTGACCAACCACCACATCCTGCTCGACGGCTGGTCCAAGCCGATGCTGGTGCGCGAACTGCTCAAGCTGTACGCGACCAAGGGCGACGACAGCGGACTGCCGAAGGTCAGGCCCTTCCGCGACTACCTCCAGTGGCTGGCCCAGCAGGACCGCCAAGCCGCCCTGACGGCCTGGCGCGAGACCCTGGCCGGGCTCGACGGGCCCACGCTCGTCGCGCAGCGGCACGGCGAACGCACCCCGCAGGTCCCCGGCCGCCTGGAGGCCGAGGTCGACCAGGCGACGTACGAGAAGCTGTCGGCGCTCGTGCGGGACCGTGCCCTGACCCTCAACTCCCTGGTACAGGGCGCCTGGGCGGTCGTCGTCGGCGGCCTCACCGGACGCGACGACGTGGTGTTCGGCACGACCGTCTCCGGACGGCCCCCGGAGCTCGCCGGGATCGAGACCATGGTGGGTCTGTTCATCAACACGCTGCCCGTGCGGGTGCGGCTGCGCCCCGACGAGCCGCTCCTGGCCATGGTGCGCCGGGTACAGGACGAGCAGACCCGGCTGCAGGCACACCAGCAGCTGGGCCTCGCGGAGGTGCAGCGGCTGGCCGGAGCCGGTGAACTCTTCGACACCACCATGGTGTTCGAGAACTACCCGACCGACATCGGCGCCGAGGACGACGAGCCCGGCGGTTTCCGCGGCCTGACCGTCACCGCCGCCCGCAACCGCGACGCCACCCACTACCCCCTGGCGTTCGTCGCCGTCGGACGCGGCGGTCTGCGCCTGCGCATCGACCACCAGCCCGACCTGATCGCGCCCGATCTCGCCCGGGCCGTCATGGACCGCCTCGTCCGCGTCCTGGAGTCCGTGGCCCGTGCCCCCGAACTGCCCCTGGGGCGGCTCGACGCGCTCTGCCCGCAGGAGCGGCGCGCCGCACTGGAACTGGGCCGCGGCGCCACCACGGACGTGCCGGTGACGACCCTGCCCGAGGCGTTCCGCGCCCGGGCCGCCGGCACCCCGCACGCCGAGGCCGTCCGCTGCGGCGGGACATCCCTCGACTACGCCGACCTCGACGCCCTGTCCGACCGGCTGGCCCACCGCCTCATCGAGGCCGGAGTACGCCCCGAGACGCCGGTCGCCCTGCTCATGGAACGCTCCGCGGAGCTGGTCGTCGCCGTCCTCGGCATCCTCAAGGCGGGCGGCGCCTATGTCCCGATGCGCCACACGGACCCCGACGAGCGGCTGCGGCAGACCCTCGCCCGTGCGGGCGTGACCCTCGTCCTCGCCGACGCGGCGAACCACGGACGGGCCGCGGGGACGGGCGCCACCGTGCTGCTGACCGGCGACGGCGACGGCGACCACGTGACGCCCGTGAGCGCGCCCGACGTGTCCATCGCCGCTGACCAGCTCGCCTACGTCATGCACACCTCGGGATCCACCGGCACTCCCAAGGGCGTCGCCGTCACCCACCGGGACGTCGTCGAACTCGCCCACGACCGCTCGTTCGCCGGCGGCGCGCACGCCCGGACCCTCGTCCACTCGCCGCACGCGTTCGACGCCTCCACCTACGAGATGTGGGTGCCGCTCCTGTCCGGCGGCACCGCCGTCGTCGCCCCGGCCGGCGACCTGGACGCCGACACGCTCGGCAAGCTCCTCGTCGAGCACGAAGTGAGCGCCCTGTGGCTCACCTCGGGACTCTTCCAGCTCATCGCCGACGAGGCGCCCGAACACCTCCGCGGCGTACGGGAGGTGTGGACCGGCGGCGACGTCGTCCCCGCCGCCTCCGTGCGCCGGGCCATGGCGGCCTGTCCCGACCTCACGGTCGTCGACGGCTACGGGCCCACCGAGACGACGACGTTCGCCGTGCGGCACGCGCTGCCCGCGGGCTCCGACGTGCCGGCCGCCATGCCCATCGGCACGGCCCTGGACAACACCGCGCTGCGAGTCCTGGACGGTTCCCTGCGTCCGGTGCCCGCCGGTGCGACCGGCGAGCTGTACATCGCCGGCGCCGGGCTCGCCCGCGGCTACTGGCGACGTGCGGGCCTGACCGCCGAGCGTTTCGTGGCCGACCCGCACGGCCCCGCGGGCACCCGCATGTACCGCACCGGCGACGTGGTGCGGTGGAACACCGAGGGCACCCTGGACTACATCGGGCGTGCCGACGCACAGGTGAAGATCCGTGGCTTCCGCATCGAACTCGGCGAGATCGAGTCCGTGCTGGGCGCCCACCCGGCCGTGGGCCAGACCGTCGTCACCGTCCGCGAGGCAAGGCCCGGCGACAAGCGCGTCGTCGCCTACGTCGTCCCGGCGCAGGGCGCCTCCCCGGCCCCGGCACAACTGCGCGCCCACGCCGCCGCCGAACTGCCCGACTACATGGTCCCGTCCGCCTACCTCGTCCTCGACGCGCTGCCGCTCACCGGCAACGCCAAGGTGGACAGGGCGGCGCTGCCCGACCCCGACTTCGGCGCGGGCACCACCGGGCGCGCCCCGCGCACCCCGCAGGAGGAGATCCTGTGCGGCCTGTTCGCGGAGCTGCTCGGAGTGCCGTCCGTGGGCATCGACGACGACTTCTTCGAACTGGGCGGCCACTCGCTGCTCGCCACCCGCCTGGTCAGCCGCGTCCGCTCGGTCCTCGGCGCCGAACTGGCCATCCGCGGGCTCTTCGAGGCGCCCACGGTCGCCGCGCTCGGACGGGCGCTCACGGAGGCCGGCGGCGCCCGCGTGGCCCTGGAGCCCGCCGACCCGCGGCCCGAGCGGGTGCCCGCCTCCTTCGCCCAGCGCAGGCTCTGGTTCCTGAACCGCTTCGAGGGCCCCAGCGCGACGTACAACATCCCCTTCGCGCTGCGCCTCACCGGCGACCTCGACGAGACGGCGCTGCGCGCCGCGCTCGCGGACGTGGCACGGCGGCACGAGGTCCTGCGCACCGTGTTCGCCGAGGACGCAGACGGCCCCTACCAGATCGTCCTCGACGGCGACCGGGCCCGGCCCGAACTGACCTCCGTGCCCGGCGTGAGCCCCGCGGAGCTGCCCGGGCACCTCGCGAAGGCCGCACGCCACGCCTTCGACCTCGGCACCGAAGTGCCGTTGCGCGCCTGGCTGTTCGGCACGGGGGAGCGGGAACACGTACTGCTCCTGGTGATCCACCACATCGCGGGCGACGGCTGGTCGGTGCCGCTCCTGGCGCGCGACCTCACCGGCGCCTACGCGGCCCGGCGCGAGGGCGAGGCGCCCGCCGTGGCCCCGCTGCCCGTGCAGTACGCCGACTACAGCCTCTGGCAGCGCCACGTCCTCGGAGCGGAGGACGACGAGACCAGCCCCATCTCCCGCCAGCTGGCCTACTGGAAGGAGGCGCTGGCCGGACTCCCGGACGAGCTGGCACTGCCCGCCGACCGGCCGCGGCCCCCCGTCACAGAGAACCGCGGCGACCGCGTCCTGTACGAGGTCCCCGGGCCGCTGCACCAGAAGATCACCGACCTGTCCCGCGCCACCCAGTCCAGCCCCTTCATGGTCCTGCAAGCGGCGGTCGCGGCCCTCCTGAGCAGGCTCGGCGCGGGCAGCGACATCCCGCTCGGCACGCCCGTCGCGGGCCGCACCGACGACGCCTTGGACGACCTCGTCGGCTTCTTCGTCAACACGCTCGTGCTGCGCACCGACACGTCGGGCAACCCCACCTTCCGCGAACTGGTCGCCCGGGTACGGGAGTCGGACCTGGCCGCCTACGCCCACCAGGACCTGCCGTTCGAGCGCCTGGTGGAGGAGCTGAACCCGGCCCGCTCGCTGGTGCGGCACCCGCTCTTCCAGACCATGCTGACCTTCAACAACACCGACAGGTCCGCGCAGTCGGGCCCCGAGCTGCCCGGCCTGACGGTGGCGCCGGTGGAGTCCGACACCGCGTCGGCCAAGTTCGACCTGCTGTTCTCCTTCGCGGAGCGCCGCGCGGACGACGGCGCCCCCGCCGGGCTCGGCGCGGGCCTGGAGTTCAGCACCGACCTGTTCGACCGGTCCACCGCCGAGGCGCTCGTGGCGCGGCTGCTGCGGTTCCTGGACGAGGCGACCGGCGATCCCAAGCGCCGGATCGGTGAGATGTCCGTACTCACCGACACGGAACGGCGGTTGGTCCTCCACGAGTGGAACACCACCGAACGCGCCTTCCCCCGGCGCTCGTTGGCGGGCCGGTTCGAGGAGGCCGCCGCGAACACCCCGGATGCGGTGGCGGTCGAGGCCCCGGACGGCTCTCTGACCTACGCCGAACTCGACGCGCGCGCCGACCGCCTGGCCCGGCTGCTCGCCGACCGCGGCGCGGGCCCCGAGAGCCTGGTCGCGGTCGCCATGCCCCGCTCCGCCGACCTGGTCACCGCCCTGATCGCGATAGGCAAGGCGGGAGCGGGCTATCTCCCCCTCGACCCGGAGTATCCGGCCGACCGCATCGCCTACATGCTGGAGGACGCCTGCCCCTCCGTCGTCCTCACCACGCGCGCGGTGCGCGAGGTGCTGCCCGCCGGGCAGGAGGACCGCACCTTCGTGGTCGACGAGCCCTCCGCGGAACGGGAGGCGGCCGAATCCGGCGCTGGACGCCTGAGCGTGCCGTACCACCCCGACCACCCGGCGTACGTCATCTACACCTCGGGATCGACCGGCCGCCCCAAGGGCGTCGCGATGCCCGCGGGCGCCCTGGGCAACCTGCTCGACTGGCACGACGAGGCGCTCCCCGGCGGCCCGGGCACCCGCGTCGCGCAGTTCACCGCCGTGAGCTTCGACGTCTCCGTGCAGGAGATCCTCTCCGCGCTGCTCTCCGGCAAGACTCTGGTGGTCTGCTCCGAGGACGTGCGGCGCGATCCGGCCCGGCTCGCGCGCTGGCTCCAGGACGCCCGCGTCCAGGAGCTGTACGCGCCCAACCTCGTCGTCGACGCGGTCTGCGAGGCCGCGAACGCCCAGGGCCTGACCCTGCCCGACCTCACCGACCTGGTGCAGGCCGGCGAGGCGCTCACCCCGCACGGAGCCATCCGCGTCTTCTGCGCCGCGGGGGAGGGGCGACGGCTGCACAACCACTACGGGCCCGCTGAGACCCACGTGGTGACGGCACATCAGCTTCCCGTCAGGACCGAGGAGTGGGACGAGGGGGCGCCGCCCATCGGCATCCCCGTCGCCAACACCGCCGTGCGTGTCCTGGACCCCTGGCTGGCCCCGGTGCCGCCCGGCGTCGCGGGAGAGCTGTACATCGCGGGCGCCGCCCTGGCCCGCGGCTACCACGGCCGTCCCGGGCTGACCGCGGAACGGTTCGTCGCCGACCCGTACGGCCCCGCCGGCGCCCGCATGTACCGCACCGGTGACCTGGCCCGCTTCACCGGCGAGGGGCAACTGGTCTACCTGGGCCGGGCCGACACCCAGGTGAAGATCCGCGGCTTCCGCATCGAACCCGGCGAGATCGAGGCCGCGCTCACCGCGGAGCCGGACGTGGCGCAGGCCGCCGTGGTCGTGCGCGAGGACCGGCCGGGGGACCGGCGGCTCGTCGGCTATGTGGTGCCCGCGGGACAGCCCGCCGACGGCGAGCTGCGGACCCGCGTGGCGGGGCGGCTGCCCGACCACATGGTGCCCGCCGCGTTCGTCACCCTCGACGCGCTGCCCTTGACGCCCAACGGCAAGCTGGACCGGGCCGCGCTCCCGGCGCCGGCCTACGCGGCGGGCGGCGGCAGGGAGCCCGTGACGCCCGAGGAGCACACGCTGTGCGCCCTGTTCGCCGAGGTGCTCGGCGTGGACCGGGCCAGGGCCGAGGACGACTTCTTCGAGCTCGGCGGACACTCCTTCCTCGCCGCCCGGCTCGTCGGACGCATCCGCGAGGACCTGGGCGTCGAACTGCCCGTGCGTACCGTCTTCGAGGCGCCGACCCCGGCCGCCATCGCCGCCGTCCTGGCCGGCGGCACGGTCACCGAGGGCCGTGCCTCGACCGGGGTGCTGCTGCCCCTGCGGGCGCGCGGCTCGGCCGCCCCGCTGTTCTGCCTGCACCCCGGTGGCGGCTTCAGCTGGTGCTACTCGGGCCTGGTCCGGCACATCGGCCCGGACGTGCCCGTCTACGGCGTCCAGGCGCGCGGCCTTGACGGGGAGGGCCGACTGCCCGCCACCATGGACGAGATGGTCGAGGACTACCTCGCCCAGATCCGCGCGGTACAGCCGCACGGCCCCTACCGGCTCGCGGGCTGGTCCTTCGGCGGTCTGTCCGCGCACGCCCTGGCCACCCGGCTGCGCGCCGACGGCGAGGAGGTGGGCCTGCTCGCCGTGCTCGACGCCTATCCGCCGAACGCCGACGCCGACACCTCCGACCCGGTGGAGCACGAGGTCGTCGCGCACAACATGCAGGCCATGGGGTTCGAGTTCGAGATGGCCGATCTCATAGCAGACCAGGAAGCGGTCCTGCTGCGTTTCCGGGAGTTCCTGCAGACCGGAAACCAGGCCCTTGCGCACCTGGAGGCGCAGGACATGCTGGCGCTCAAGGATGTATACGTGAACAATGTCCGGATCATGCGCAAATTCGAGCCGGATTTCTTCGACGGCGACGTCCTCTTCATCTCCGCCGACCGAAAGTCGGACGCCGACAGATCCGACCGCCTGGATGTCAACTTGTGGCAATCCTTTGTCGGCGGAACCGTCGATGTCCGGGCTATAGACTCGACGCACGGAAATCTGATGACGGATGCCCGGCACGTGGCCCGCATCGGCAATCTCCTCGCCGATCACTTGTAAAAGACCGCGCGCAACCCGCGGAATCGGATTCGCATTTCTCTAGTCTCTCCAGAAGGAGCAATCGAATGAGCAGCAATCCCTTCGAGGACCCCGAGGGCACCTACCTCGTGCTCGTCAACGACGAGGGGCAGCACTCGCTGTGGCCGGCCTTCGTCGAGATCCCGTCCGGATGGAGCACCGCCCTGGGGGAGAGCACCCGCGAGGCGGCCCTGGAGTACATCAACGCCAACTGGACCGACCTGCGCCCCAAGAGCCTGATCGCGTCCATGGAGGGCTCGGGCGCCGCGGCCTGACGCCGCCGCGCGCAGTCATGCGGCCCGCCCGCCGGCACACCCGCCCGGCCGGCGGGCCGCCGGCACGACCAGGGAGACATGAGACATGCCGGTCATCCCGGTGAACGGAATCCGACTCAACTACCAGGACACCGGGCAGGGCGACCCCGTGGTGCTCATCCAGGGCACCGGCGGCGGCCGCACGGTCTGGGAGCTGCACCAGGTGCCCGCGCTCACCGCCGCGGGACACCGCGTGATCACCTTCGACAACCGCGGCATCCCGCCGACCTCCGAGTGCCCGGAGGGCTTCACCCTCCAGGACATGGTGGACGACGTGGCGGGGCTCATCGAGCGCCTCGGCATCGGCCCGTGCCGTGTCGTGGGCACCTCGATGGGCGCGTTCGTCACCCAGGAACTCGCCCTGGCCCGCCCTGAGCTGGTCCGCCAGGCCGTCCTGATGGCCACGCGCGGCCGCACCGACGTGCTGCGCGCACGGCTCACCCGCGCCGAGATCGCACTGCACGACTCCGGGGTGCGGCTGCCCGCCGAGTACGCCGCTGTGCTGCGCGCCCTGAAGTCCCTGTCCCCGCGGACACTGAACGACGACAGGGACATGGCCGACTGGCTCGACCTGTTCGAGCTCTCACCACCGGCCGGTCCCGGCCAGCGCGCCCAGATGGACATCAGCAACATGGACGACCGGCTCGCCGCCTACCGCGGCATCCGCGTCCCCACCCTGGTGATGTCCTTCGCCGACGACCTGATCACCCCGCCGCACCTGGGCCGCGAGGTCGCCGACGCCATCCCGGGCGCCGAGTTCACCCTGATGCCCGACTGCGGCCACTACGGCTACCTGGAGGACCCGGCAGGCGTGAACAAGGCGATCGTGGACTTCTTCGCACTCTGAGCGGACTTCTTCGCACTCTGAGGGGAGGCGCCACCGGCGCCTCCCCTATCCCCGCGTTCCGGCCGTACGGTCAGTCGGCATCCGCCCCCGGAGCGAGCGAAGCGGCGTATCCCTTGTACTGATGGCGCGGGGAGTGCAGGCCACTGGCCCACAGCGTCCCGTCCGCCGTGCTGGTCAGCGCGGACACCTCGGAGAACGTCCCCGCCCCCGGTCCGGGAACCGGCTCCCAGCGCGTGCCGGTCCAGCGGGCGAGGGCCTGGTTCTTGCTCTCGTGCGCGGTGAGCCCGGCCAGCAACTGCCCGTCGTGGAAGGCCAGGGCCCGCACGGCGAGGTTGTCCTTGCTCTCGTCACCGGTCGCCTGGACGGCGGGGACGAACGTCAGTTTCCACTCGGTGCCGCTGCGCCGCAGTGCGAAGGCCTTGGGCGGACCCGAGCCGTTGTCCGCCCACGGGTTGCGGTCGATGCCGCCGATCCACACCTCGCCGTTCGGGCCGGTGGTGACCGCGTTGGCGCTGCCCGAGAGGGCCGAGACGGACGGCAGCCCGACCTCGGTCCAGGACGAGCCGTCCCAGTGCACCGCATACGGTCGCGACTGGCCGTTCAGGGTGCGCTCGGTGGTCGAGCCGACGGCCCAGATGTCCTTCTCGGACACCACGTGCAGCGCCTTGAGGCTGGTCCAGTGGTTCTGGACGGGCAGCTGCGTCAGGGACCACTTGGTCCCGTCCCAGCGGGCGACCGCCCCGGGGATCGTCGCGTCACCCGCGCCGCGGTAGCTGCCGACCGCCCAGAGGGTGCCGCGCGACGTCGCACGGGCAGCCAGGATCTCCAGGTCGGGGTAGGTCCGGTCGGTCCACACCGAGCCGTTCCAGTGGTGCGCGCTGAAGTAGCCGCGGTCGTTGCGGCCCAAGCCCCACGCGTCGTCCGGCGCGGTGCCGGCCAGGACGTCGGTCGAGACGCCGGCCGGCAGCGGGACCGCGCGCCATGCGGCGGCGCCGTCCTGCCTGCTCCACAGGGAGTGGTCGTACTCGCAGGGCAGGCAGGTGCTGCTCGTCTGCACACTGCTGCGGGCGACCGCGGAGCCGCCGCCGAACGGCACGAACGAACTGAAGCCCCGGGCGGCGTCCGGGGCCTGTGCGGGCTGCCATCCGGAGGCGGCGTGAGCGGGGGCCGCCGCTGCCGGTGCCGTGAGGGTTCCGGAGGAGATCAGGCCGAGGGCGATCGTCAGGAACAGGAGCCTCAACTTCGGTAACAGGGCGCGTATCCCGGCTCTGCCGGTTGCTGTAGCCATGCCCGTCACCCTGGCAGCGCGGGGCTGCCCGGCGGGACACCGCTGGCAGGAAGCTGCAGACAGGAAGTTGCCACCGGGAGCCCGGGGCCGCGGACGGCGCCGGGGAAGAACGAAGAAAGGAGGGAGGACGTCTGGCCGGGGGTGCCAGGACGCCCTCCCTCCGTCGGAGGGACCCGCTCTACCTACTGGTAGAAGTCGGGCCGCGAGGAATCACGCGGCGGCAGCGGAGGCTGCGGCTGCTGGTAGGGCTGTTGGTGGTGCTGTTCCGGCTGCCGGTGCGAGGGCTGCTGCTGGTAGCCCTGCTGCCGCGGAGGCTGTTGCGCGTAGCCCTGCTGCTGTGCCGGCTGCTGCTGGTAGCCCTGCTGCTGCGCCGCGAACTGTGCGTACTGAGGCTGCTGCTGAGCCTGCGGGTGGCCCTGGGCGTCGGTGTCGGAGCCCGTCGGGGGCTGGCCGTGACGGCCGCCGGACGAGACGCGGCCCGGCCACCAGTTCCACTTGCCGATCACCGTCATCAGCGCGGGCAGGACGAAGATGCGGATCACCACGGCGTCGAGCAGGATCGCCGCGGCCAGGCCCACGCCCAGCTGCTTGAACTCGACCATGCTCAGCGTTCCGAAGATCGCGAAGACGCCGACCATGACGATCGCCGCGCTGGTCACCACACCCGCGGACTTCGTGATGCCCTCGCGGACCGCGTCCTTGACCGACGTGCCCTGCGCGGCCGCCTCGCGGATCCGGCTCACGACGAAGACGTGGTAGTCCATCGAGAGGCCGAAGAGCACCACGAACAGGAACAGCGGCAGCCAGGACACGACTGCCCCGGTGCTGTGGAAGTCCAGGAGCTTCTCGGCCCAGGTGTTCTGGAAGACCGCCGCGAGGACACCGAAGGAGGCAGCGGCGGAGAGCAGGTTCAGGAGGATCGCCGAGACCGCCACGGCCAGAGAGCGAAAGATCAGGATCATGGTGGCGAAGGTCAGGAGCAGGACGAATCCCACCACCCACGGCATGCGTTCCTTGAGGTGGTCCGTGAAGTCCACGCCCTGGGCCACCTTGCCGCCGACACCGTGCTCGGCGTCGGGCACGTCGGCCATCGCCTGCGGCAGCCAGGCGCGCAGGACGTCCAGCGACTCCTTGGCCCCGTCGCTCTTGGGCTGGAACGGCGTGCCCACGTTGACGGTGAACACCCGGTGGTTCGCGGACTCCTTGATCGTCGGCTTCTGGTCGTGCGCGAAGCGCTTGTCGTCCGCGGTCCGTTCGAGCAGCTTGTTCAGGGCGGCCTTGGCCTCGGCGCCCTCACCGGCCGGGACGCGCACCGAGACCTGGTGCACGGTTCCCTCGCTCGGGAAGGCGTCCGTGAGCCGGTCCATGGCCCGTACGACGGCGATGTCCCTGGACAGGTCGTCCGACCCCGGCTGCTTGAGCTTCATGTCGAGCGCGGGCAGGGCGAGCAGCACCAGGGCGCCCGCGGAGACGACGAGCGTGAGCCACGGCTTGGACAGCGCGGGCTTCAGGAGCACCGGCCACACCCGGGATTCGCCCGAGCGCATGGTCAGCCGCCACAGGAGCGGCACCTTCGGACGGTCGACCCACGAGCCGAGCCTGCCGAGCAGGGCGGGCAGGACCGTCAGCGAGGCGAGCACGGCGACCGCGACCACGATGATGGAACCCGTGGCGAGCGAGGCGAACGTGGGCTCGTTGGCCAGGTAGAGGCCGGCCATGGCGACGATCACTGTGGTGCCGGACACCACGACGGTGTGGCCGGAGGTCTCGGCCGCGATCTCGATCGCGTCGATGTGGGACTTGCCGCGCCTGCGCTCCTCGCGTTCCCGCTTGAGGTAGAAGAGCGAGTAGTCCACGCCCACCGCCATGCCCATCAGCAGGATGACGTTGGTGACCGCGCTGGTCTCCGGCAGCACGTGCGAGGCGAGCGTGGAGAGGCCGATGGCCGCACCCACACAGGACATCGCGAGCAGCACGGGCACACCGGCGGCGATGATCGCGCCGAACACGACCAGCAGGATCAGCAGCGTCAGCGGAAGGCTGATCAGCTCGGCCTTCTTGAAGTCCTCGCCGAGAGTCTCCGAGAGGCCCTTGGCCGTCGACCCCGTGCCCACCTGCTCGATCCGCAGGCCCGCGTTGGCCTCCTCCGCGGCCGCGCTGGCGTCGAGCAGCGGCTGTACGCGGGTGTCCGCGTTCTCGGTGTCGCCCTTCATGACCACCGGCACCAGGAGCGCCTTGCCGTTCGGCGCGGGCACCGGATCCCCGACGCTCTCCACGCCGTCGAGCGCCTTCATCCGGCGCTGCACGTCGGCGGCGGCCCGCTGCGCGGACTGCTTGTCCAGGGCGCCGCCGGACTCGGCGGTGATCAGGACGTTCTCCTCGGCCTTCTCGGTGAAGTCCCCGGAGGCCACGATCTTGCCCGCGCGGCCGGACTCGCGGACGCCCGACTCGTCGTCACTGATCTTGTTGGTGCCGGCCGCTCCGCCCAGGAACAGGCACAGGACGACGAAGGCGATCCAGAGTCCGATGGCCGTCCACGAATGTGTAGCGCTCCATCGCGCGATCCGTACCGTTGCCGGTTTCTTTCGCACCGTTTATTCCTTCCATTGCTGCACGGTCCGCCGGGAGCGGCTGTCCGCTGACGACGAGAGCAACGCTAGTGATGCGCCCAGGACGTGGATACGAGGTAAACCACCGCAGTATCCAGAGGTTTCCGCAGATCCGACCCTGCGGTTTCCCGCAGGGTCGACCCTGCGGGAAACCGTAAGGGAGCCGTAGAATCTTGACCCGCGCAAATTTCGGCCGTTACTTTCTAAAGGCGGATCCGAGTAATACAGCTTCTTGCGAAATGGCTCGATCCGGCGCGGATCGGACACAGTCTGGGCTCAAACCGAGCCGGATTGAATTCAATTGGCAGTTAAGTGCCAAGAGCGATGCTATTCGAGGGAGAAAAGTGGAAACCCTGATCCTCACCCGGCAGCATGTTGCCAAGCTCGTCCAGGAGAACGGCCGTGACCATTTCATGGACCGGATGATCGCCCGGCTGGAAGAGGTGTTCACGACCCCGGGACGCGAAGGCGTGACGCCCTCCCGGGAAGGGTTCCTCCGCGGCCCGGACGACACGGCGATCCTTGAGTGGATGCCGCATCATCAGCCGGGAAATTCCATAACGATCAAGACGGTGGGCTACACACCGACGAACCCCGAGACGTTCCAGCTCCCGACCATCATCGGATCCCTCACCCGCTACGACGACGTGACGGGCCGGCTGCTCGCCGTCGGCGACGGCATTCTGCCCACCGCGATCCGTACGGGCGCCGCGGCGGCCATCGCGAGCAAGCTGCTCGCGTGGCCCGACAGCAAGGTCCTCGGCCTGGTCGGCGCGGGCGCGCAGGCAGTGACGCAGGCGCACGCCCTCAGCCGGGTCTTCCCGATCGAGCAGATCCTCGTGTACGACATCGATGCCGTGCACGCCGCCTCGTACGCGAGCCGCGTGGACTTCCTGGACGCCGAGGTCCGCGTCGCCACGCTCGCCGAGATCGAGGCCCAGTCGGACATCATCTGCACCGTCACCTCCGTCGGCGTCGGTGAGGGTCCGGTCCTGCCGGGCGAGAACCTGCGCCCGCACGTCCACATCAACGCCATCGGCGCCGACCTCATCGGCAAGTTCGAGGTGCCGAAGGCCGTTCTCACCTCGTCCTTCGTCACCGCCGACCACGTGGGCCAGGCGCTGCGCGAGGGCGAGTGCCAGCAGCTGGAGGAGAGCGACCTCGGGCCCGACCTGCTGACGCTGTGCGCCAACCCGGAACTGACCGAGCCGCTGCGGGAGCAGACGACCGTCTTCGACTCGACCGGGTTCGCGCTCGAGGACCACGTGGCCTTCGACGTGTTCCTCGAACTCGCCGAGGAGGCGGGCATCGGAGACCGCGTCGAGCTCGAGCACCTGCCGGAGGACGCGCTCAACCCCTACTCCTTCGAGTAGGAGCAGGTGACCAGAGAACCCCCCACAGGCGACTGGCCCCGGACCCGCGGTGCGGATCCGGGGCCAGTCGTCGTCCGTGCGGCGTCAGGACTCCAGGTACCGCAGCACCGCGAGCACCCGGCGGCTGTAGCCGGTGGTGTGCGAGAGCTCGAGCCTGTCGAAGATCATGTTGAGGTTCTTCTCGACCGAGCTCAGCGAGATGTGCAGCTTCTGCGCGATGGCCGCGTTCGTGTGGCCCTGCGCCAGCGCCTCGATGACGCTGCGCTCGCGGGGCGTGAGGCGGGAGAGGGGGTCGGTGTGCGTGGTGCGGATGACCAGCTGCCGTACGACTTCGGGGTCGATGGCGGCGCCGCCCGCGTGGATCCGCTCCAGCGAGTCCAGGAACTCGTCGACCTGCGCGACGCGGTCCTTGAGGAGGTAGCCGACCCGTTCGGCGTTCGAAGTCAGCAGCTGCGCCGCGTAGTTGCGCTCCACGTGCTGGGAGAGCACGAGCACGCCGACGCCGGGCCAGCGCTTGCGGATCTCCACCGCGGCACGCAACCCCTCGTCGGTGTGGGTCGGCGGCATCCGGATGTCGGTGACCACGATGTCCGGCGTCTGCGTCTCCACCTCACGCAACAGCGAGACGGCGTCGCCCACCCCGGCGAGCACCTCGTGGCCCTCCTCGGTGAGCAGCCGGATCAGCCCTTCTCGCAGCAGGGTCGAGTCCTCGGCGAGGATTACGCGCACGGCAGCTCCGCGGTGATGGTGGTGGGGCCCCCGATGGGGCTGTGGACGTTCAGGCTGCCGTCGAGCGCGGCCACCCGGCTGTGCAGTCCGGTCAGACCGCTGCCCGCCGGATCGGCGCCGCCGACGCCGCTGTCGCGGACCAGGATGGCCAGGAACGTGTCGCACGCCTTGACGCTGACGAAGATGTCCTCGGCCGACGAGTGCTTGGCCGCGTTGGTCACGGCCTCGGACACGACGAAGTAGGCGGCCGTCTCCAGGGACGGCGGCAGCGGCTCGGGAACGTCGTACTCGATCCTTATCGGAATGCTGCACCGCTCGGAGACCCCGCCGAGTGCCTCCTGCAGACCGAGGTTGTCGAGCGCCGACGGATAGACCCGCCAGGCCACTTCGCGCAGTTCGGTGAGGACTTCCTGGGACTCCTTGTGCGCCTGCTCCAGGAGAGCGTCCGCCTGTTCCGGCGTCTTGCTGCGCCGGGCCCGGCCGAGCAGCATGGCCAGCGCCACGAGACGCTGCTGGACGCCGTCGTGCAGATCGCGTTCGACGCGCCGCCGCTCGGTGTCCACCGCGTGCACCACCGCGGCGCGGCTGGCG
Organism: Streptomyces sp. Je 1-332; assembly: GCF_040730185.1. NCBI lineage: Bacteria > Bacillati > Actinomycetota > Actinomycetes > Kitasatosporales > Streptomycetaceae > Streptomyces > Streptomyces sp. Je 1-332. The sequence goes on along the minus strand of NZ_CP160402.1, from coordinate 2,958,760 downwards.
GCCAGTTCGTTGATGCGCCGCTCGAGGAGCTCGCGCTCGGAGGGCCCGAAGCACTCCCGGGCCAGCCGGGTGTCCAGGGCGGCCAGCGAGAAGAGGCCCTGTACGTCGAGGAAGAGCAGGACGCTGCCGAGCACCACCTGGGTCAGCAGCTCCTGCCAGGTCATCGTGGACCGGGCGACGCCCGCGGCGAGCAGCCCGGCCAGGATGACGCCGAAGACGAGCAGTCCGACCACGATGCTGCACAGCAGGCCGGTGTACGTACGGGCCGCGAGGTAGCGCAACACCTGCTGGTCGGAGGCGTGGTGCTCGGGGAACCTGTCGTGGAAGAAGACCGAGCGCCTCGATCGCTCCAGCGCGGCGAGCCTGCGGGCCCCCGCGACGAGCAGGGCGTGGGCCCTGCCGCGGGTGCGCGGCCACAGCAGGAAGGCGCCGAGCAGGGCGCCGGCCAGCATGAAGTACAGCAGGCCGAGCAGGGCGGTGAAGCAGCTGAGCAGGACACCGGCCACCCTCAGGAGGCGCGCCGTCGGCTGCACCGGGGGTGCGAGGGCGCCACCGTTCTCCGGCCGCGGGTCGAGCGGCGACGGAAGACGATGGGTGTCCGCGCCTGCCAGGTCCCCCTTCACGCCTGCCGACACTAGTGCCGCCGCACCGCCGGGGCAAGATCGCTCAGCCTGGACGGGAAGGGGACGGGTGTTTGTCGCGTTGCCTGTCATCGTCGTGGGTCAGGAGGTACGGCGGTGCTGGGGCTGCGCCTGCGGCTGCTTCCTGGACCGCACGCACATGACCACGTAGACGACGATGGCGGCGACGACCAGGACGACGACGGCCTTGGAGAGGAATCCGACGTAGGTCCCCACGGTGTCCCACTGGTCGCCGAGCCAGTAACCCGCCATCACGAGGACCGAGTTCCAGACCAGGCTGCCCACGGTGGTCAGGGCCAGGAAGACCGGCAGCGGCATGCGCTCCACACCGGCCGGGATCGAGATGAGGCTGCGGAAGATCGGCACCATGCGGCCCAGGAGCACCGCCTTCGTGCCGTGCTTGGCGAACCACTGCTCGGTGCGCTCCAGGTCGGAACTCTTGACCAGCGGCAGCTTGGCCCAGATGGCGTGCATGCGCTCACGGCCGAACAGCACGCCGATCCAGTACAGGACGGCGGCGCCGACCACCGAGCCGAGCGTGGTCCAGAACAGCGCGGACGCCAGGCTGATCACGCCCTGTCCGGCGGCGAAGCCGGTCAGCGGCAGGATCACCTCGCTGGGCAGCGGCGGGAAGAGGTTCTCCAGGGCGATGGCGAGACCGGCGCCAGGAGCGCCCATCGCGTCCACGAGGTCGGCCGCCCAGCCCGCGATGCCGCCCGCGGGTTCCTGGGGGAGGGCGAGAGTCACGAGATCCATGCGGTTTCTCCAAGCTGGCGGGACGGCGGCTGTGGCACAGCCATCGGGATTCATCAGCAACGCTAGAAACCGTGGCTCGGCGGCGGTATGCGGATTGCCGTCGAACGGGGTGGGGTTTTCCGCAGGACCCGGCGGTGCGGGCGCCGTGCCGGGACGCGGCAGAGGGCCCGGGGGACGGCCCGGCGACGGTAGCTGGCATGTTCCTGCAGTCCTCGTCCGGGAGGCCCGGCGGGCCGGGCGGCCGGACATAGAGTCCCGGCATGCCGAGCGACGACCCCGCACGGTGGCGCGTGCTCGTCGCCCCCGTCCCGATAGCCCCGACCAAGCCGCTCACCCTGAGCCACGTCAAAGGACTGCTCTGGAGCGACGTGCTGCACCGGGCCACCGGACTGCTGCATTCCACCGACCATCTGCACAGTTGGACGGTCGGTGTCGACAACGCGCAGACCCACGGCTTCTGGGCCCATCTCGACGCCGTGTACCCCGGGACGGACTTCTCCGCGTTCGACGAGGAGAGGATCGGCGGTCTGTACGTCGCCTACCAGCGGGAGCGGGAGTCCGGCCCCGAGTTGCGGGGTCCCATCGGCGGCAGCGGCGCCCTGCATCCGGCGGGCGCACGCATCCTCGACCTGTGGGTGGACCGCTATCGGGAACTCGGCATCCCGGACCCGGGCCTGCGGGTGCACAAACCCCCGCTGATCACGCTCGACGCCCTCGTGGACCTCCTGGCCGAGCACGGTCTGTGCGTCGACCACCGGCCCTGGAACGGCCCGGTCTACCTGGACGGCACCGCGCACGGCCTCCCCCTGCGCCGTCTCGCGGGCGCCGACGGTCAGGCCAACTACCTCGCCGGGGTGCTGCGCGAACTCGTCCCGCTGATCGGCGCGTACGACGCCATCGTGCTCCCCTTCGACAGCGCGTCGCTGCCCGACTACGTCCTCGTGCGCTACGTCCTGTCCCGGCTCGGCGCCCGGGTCTGCCTGGTCTCCGTCGGCCGGGTGCGCACCGACGGCAGGGCCGCGGGCCCGCCGCCCTCCAGCAGGTACGGCGGCTGGCAGGGCCGCACGGCGGCCGACCTGGCCGGGCGGTTCCTCGACCTGGTGGGCCCGCGCACCTACCGGCTCGGCATGCGGCTCTACTTCGTCGCGACGCTGGGCCGCGGCGACCGCGAGCCCTACCGGCCCGAACTGGTGGGGCGCTGCATGGCGCGGGCCGCGCGGCTGCTCGCCGAACTCCCGGCGGACCACGACCCCGGCGCCGCCGACCCGGGCCTGGTCCGGCACCTGCGCCGGCACGCGCGCCCGCATCCGTACGTCGACCCCTACCGGCTCACCACCGCCCTGCTCGCGCGGGACCGGGCATCCGCGGGCCGGACACTGCTCAAAAAGGTGTACGTCTGAATGCACACGCAAGAAGAACTCCGCGAGCTTCTGGACACCCGCATACGCGCCGCGGGACCGCGGCGCACCGGGGCGTCCGCCGTGGCGGTGCTGCGCGGCTTCGACCCGCGCGGATTCGCCCGCTCCGCACTGGACTTCGCCACCTGGCTGCCCCCGCGGGACCGGGCGCGGTGGCAGGCCGACTTCACCCGGACCGTGTTCCTCGCGGGCAATCCGCGGAACCTCGCGGGCCGTCTGCCGCCCTCCGTCGTCGCCCCCGACGGCCAGGTCGCCTGGTACGCCGCCGGCCCCCGCGTCACCCACCGCGAACTGCGCCTGCTGCTGCGGGCGGTCCAGGGCGACCTGCCCTCCGTCCTGCCGGGCCCCTTCACGCTCGACGTGCCCCACGCCCCCGCGGGGCCGGCGCGGCGGGGCGGCGGCGCCCGGCGCCGGCGGATGACGGTCGCCACCGCGGGGCTCTCCCTGCCGCGCTATCTGGTGCACGTCAATCACACCCTGGCCGAGTCCGTGCTGACCGGAGTCCTGGCCCCCGGTGACGTACTGACGGTCCATCACGTCGAGGAGCTGCCAGAACCCATCGCCGAGCCCTGCTATGTGAGGGTGCATCAGGACCCGTGCGACCCCGACCGGCTGCGCGCCTTCGCGCGCGTCGAGGCCGAGGAGGACGCCCGTGGCTGACCCGGACTTCTGGGTCCTGCTCGGCACCGACTACTGCGGCAAGTCGTCGGTACTCGCCGCCCTCGCGGACCGCGGCGGACGCGTACGGCCCACGTCGTACGACCCGCCGATGCTGACCGGCGACTACCGCGCCCTGGCCCAGCTGCCTGCCGCTCTCGGCAAGGCGTACGCGGGAGGGAACTCACCGGACTACGTCATGGCGCTGCTGAACGTCGCGGTCGCCTACCTGCGGGACAGCGTCCTCACCGCGCCGCCGGAGAGCACCCCGCTCCTGGACTCCTACTACTACAAGATCCTGGTCAAATGCCGCCTCCTGGGCCTGACCGACGGGCCCTGGCAGGAGTACTGGCAGTCCTTGCCGCGCCCGTCCGGTGTGGTCCTCCTGGACGTGGCGCCGGCCACCGCGTGGCGGCGCAGTGGCGCGGGAGCCCTGTGCAACCCGATGGAGTACTACGGGCCGGCACCCGACGTGGAGTCCTTCACCCGTTTCCAGCGCGACCTGCGGGCAGGACTCCTCGACGCGGTCAGGGGCCTGCGTGTCGAGCACGTCCCGGCGGGCCAGGACATCGCCGCCACCACCGACCACGTCCTGCGCGCCATGAAGGAGTGACCGTGCGACCTCCGCGCAACCACCCGGGCGACGCCGCCTTCCGGCAGGAACTGGTCCGCGCCAAGGGCCAGTTGGCCGCTTCCGTGGCCGACCCCGCCCAGGCGCAGCGCCACGTCTTCGAGGAACTGCTCGCCCAGGCCGCGGGCAGCGAGTTCGCCACGGAGCACGGCCTTTCGGGCGTCCGCACGCTCGACGAGTACCGCAGGGCGGTGCCACTGCGCACCTACCAGGAGTACGACCCCTGGCTGGCCCGCGCCGCCGACGGCGCACCCGGTGTGCTCACCCGTGCGGAGCCGCGGCTCTTCTTCACCACCAGCGGCAGCACCGGCTCGCGCAAGCGGATACCGGTGACGGAGCCGTTCCTCAGGAACGTCTACCTGCCCTACTTCCGTGCGGCGATGGGCGTGCCCGCCGAGTACTTCCCCGAGTCCCTCTCGCTGGGCGCGGCCACCCTGAACCTCCGCCACGACCGGCTCGCACGGCCGAACACCACGCGGTCGGGGCGGCCGAGCCTCGGCCCGAGCCAGGCCGATCTGCGGGGCGGCTTCGGGGTCACCCTCCGGGAGCCCGGCAGCGAGGCGCCGTGGGCCGAGCTGCCCGTGCCGGTGGACGAGCGGGACTACCTGGAAAAGCTCTACCTCCGTCTGCGCATGGCCGTGGAGCACGACGTGCGCTGCGTGATCGGCCACAATCCGACGATGCTCGCGATGCTGCCCGAGCTGCTCGCCCAGTGGTGGCCGCGGATCCTGCGCGACGTGCGCGACGGCACCCTCGGCGGCCGCCCGGGAGGCACCCCCGACCCGGTCCGCGCCGCCGAGCTCGAGCGGCACGGCCCCGCGCCTGCCGCGGTCTGGCCCCGCGTCCGCGTGCTCTACTGCTGGACCGGCGGCGTCGCCTCGCTGTATCTGCCGCGCCTGCGGGAGGTGTACGGCGACGACGTCACCGTCCTTCCCACCCCGGCGGCGGCCTCGGAGGGGCCGGTGGGGGTGCCGCTCGACCGGCACCCGCACGCGGGCCACCTGGCCGTCTCGTCCGCGCTGTACGAGTTCGTCGACGCGGCCGACGACGTGCGCGCGGACACCCCCACCCTCCTGTACGGCGAGCTGGAACCCGGCCGCGACTACCACGTCGTCCTCTCGCACCTGGGCGGCCTGTACCGCTATGTCCTGGGCGATGTGGCCCACGTCGTGGACCGGGTGGGAGCGGCGCCCCGGGTCGCGTACGCGGGCCGGGCGGGCCTCTCGGACGTGGCGGGAGAGCGGCTGCGCGAGATGCAGCTGGTGCGTGCGGTGGCCGAGGCGTCGCGACGTACCGGCATCGATGTGATCAACATGACCGCCAGGCCGGAGCGGGCGGACGGGTCCCACCACTACACGGTGGCCGCCGCGTTGAGCGGTGCGGACACCTCGGGCGTGACGTCCTTCGCGGGCGTGCTCGACGAGGAGCTGTGCCGGGCGAACCCGCACTACCGGCGGGCACGTGCGGGCGGCGCCCTCGCCGCCGCGCGCGTGCTGCCCGTGCCGGCGCCCGCCTTCGTGGCGAACTGGCACCGCAGGGTCGCCGCGGGGATGCGCCCGCCCGAGGTGAAGGACCAGGTGTTCCAGCCCGACGGGGCGGCCTGGGATCTGATCACGGCGACGAGCGGCACCTGAGAAACGCGAAAGGGCTTCTCGGAGAACCGAGAAGCCCTAGGTCAGCGACCTGATCGCTAGTGCGCCGCCAGGGACTCGAACCCCGGACCCGCTGATTAAGAGTCAGCTGCTCTAACCAACTGAGCTAGCGGCGCCTGCTGACTCGAAAATAATACCTGGTCCCGGAGGGTGCTCGGGACCGCCCGCGAGGCGTGCCTAGATCGCCAGCGAGAGCAGCACGGGCGCCGCACCGCGGTTGAGCGTCCGGGCCGCTTCCCGCAGCCGGTGCGCGTGCTCCACCGGCAGGGAGAGCGCCAGGCAGCCGACCGCGGAGCCCGCGGTGATGGGGACGGCGGCGCAGACCGTGCCGACCGCGTACTCCTGGAGGTCGAGGACCGGGACGGTGGCGGGTTGGGCGGCGAGGCGGTTGAGCAGCACCCGCTCGTTCGTGATCGTCCGGGAGGTGAGGCGGGCCATCTTGTGGCGGGAGAGGTGGTCCCTGCGGCCGTTCAGGTCGAGCTGGGTCAGCAGGCTCTTGCCGACCGCGCTGGCGTGCGCGGAGGAGCGGAAGTCCACCCACTCGTTGACCTTGGGGGTGCGGGGGCCGTCCGCGAAGTCGGTGATCTTGATTTCGCCGTCCTCGTACCGGCTGATGTAGACGGCGGCGCCGATCGAGTCGCGCAGCCCGTCGAGGGTCAGCTTCAGCTTGTCCCGCAGGGCCTGGTCGCGGCAGTGGGCCGAGCCGAGGCGGGCGAGGGATGCGCCGGCCACATACGCACCGTCGGCCACCTGCTCGACGTACGCCTCGCGGCGCAGCATGCGCAGCAGGGCGGCGAGCCGGGGTGCGGGCAGTCCGGTCTGCCGGGCGAGCTCGACGTCGGTGACGCCGCCGTCGTGCCGGGCGACGATCTCGAGCACCCGCAGGGCGCTCTGCACCGAGTGCTGCGGCGTGGTCGGCTCGTGCTTCAGCGCCACGGCTTCCCCCTGCGTGGAACGGTTCCGGACAGCTGGGCTCCGTCCCACGATAGCCGCCAAGAGGCCCATGTGGAGCGGCTGTTGACGAGATTGGTGGCGCGTCCCAGCTCTGTCAGCAGGAACGCGCCACCCTGGCATATGCCACAGTCATGCGCACCCCGCTCCGCGGCAAGGTGAGCAGGGCGATACGCAGGCTCAACCGTTCCGCGCCGCCTCATCGAGCGTATGTCCGTGCGTCTCGGGCGCGAGCCACACGGACACCAGGGCCCCGACCGCGCTGATGGCCCCGACGACGAGCATCGTGGCCGAGACGCCTACGCCCGTCAGGAGCAGGGGTACGACGAAGGTGCCGAGCACCGCTCCCACCCGGCTGGTGGCGACCCCGACGCCGAAGGCCGTCGCACGGATCTCCGTGGGGTAGATCTCGTTCGGATAGATCCACTGCAGGATGGTCGGGCCGCCGATGAACAGCGTGTACACGCCGAGCAGGAGAGCGACGGCCCCCACGGACGTCTCCGGCACCAGGCCCAGCGCCAGCAGGCTCGCACTGGCGATGGCGAAGGGCAGGACGAGCAGCGTCCGCCTGCGCACCCGGCCCGCGACGAGCGTGGCCACGACCGTTCCGGCGAGCAGCAGCAGACCGATGGCCACCGACCCCAGGTTGTCCGTCTCCGTACCCCCTGCGGTGTCGATGCCCAGGGCGTCGAGCAGCATGGGAGCGAAGCTGTACAGCGCGTAGACCGGCGTCACCGAGCAGGTCCAGAAGACGGCCACGAAGAGGGTGCGCCGCAGATACACGCCTTGGAAGACCTGCCGGAACTCCGTGGCGGCGGGCCGGCTCTCGATCCCGTCGAGCCGGGCGCCCGGCCCGTACACCTTGCGCATCACCCGCAGGGCCTCGTCGGTACGGCCTTTGCTCAGGAGCCAGCGGGGGGACTCGGGTGTACCGACGCGCAGGAGCGCCAGGGCGAGCGCGGGTACGGCGGGGGAGACGAGGATCCACCGCCAGGCGTCCGGCCCGAGCCGCAGCAGCGCGTCACCGACGAGGTACGCCGACGCGTTGCCCGCCGACCACATGATGGTCTGCAGCCCGATCAGCCGCGGGCGGGACCTGCGGGGAGCGAACTCCGCGAGGAGCGAGGACGCGATGGGGTAGTCCGCCCCGATGGTGACGCCGAGCAGAACACGCAGCACCAGCAGCTGCTCGGGCCCGGTGACGAAGAACTGGGCGGCCGCGCACACGGCGATCGCGGCGATGTTGAGGGAGTACATCACCTTGCGGCCGACGAGGTCGGTGACGTACCCGAAGACGAGGCCCCCGACGAGGATGCCGAGCAGTGCCGCCGCCGCGAGCATGCCCTGCCACAGGCCGCTCAGCTGCCACTGCCGGGCGATCTGTGGCAGGGCGAGGCCGACGACGCCCAGTGCGAAGCCGTCGAGGAAGGGGCCGCCGGAGCAGAAGGCGGTGAGCCGGCGGTGGAACCAGGTCACCGGAGTGTCGTCGATGAGGCTCGTGACCGGCTCGCCGGGACGGAGCTCTGCGGGCGGCGGCGCGGCCGGCGCAGGCTTGGCCATGGTTCCTCCCAGTCGAAAGGGGGCGAAGGAGCGCAGGGGTGGGCCTCGGCTGGGTGCCGGCGTGGCTGACCGCTGCCGACGGGGTGTCAGCCCTTGGCCATCGTTTCCCACAGATCCGGGAAGTCGGGCAGCGTCCTGCCCGTCGCGGTGATGTCGTCCACCTCGATCCCCGGGACGACGAGGCCCAGGATCGCGCCCGCCGTCGCCAGCCGGTGGTCGTTGCAGGCGTGCCAGGTACCGCCGTGCAGGGCACGCGGGGTGATGAGAAGTCCGTCGGAGTTCTGCTCCACCGCGCCGCCGAGCGCGTTGAGCTCCCGCTGGAGTGCGTCGAGGCGGTCGGTCCCGTGGCCGCGCAGGTGCGCGATCCCGCGCAGCCGCGACGGCCCGTCCGCCAGGGCCGCCAGCGCGGCGACGGTAGGAGTGAGCTCACCGAGAGCGTGCAGATCCACGTCGATGCCCTGCAACCGTCCGGGCCCGGTCACGGCCAGCCCTTCGGGCGTACGAGCGCAGGAGGCGCCCATCTCCCCGAGGATGTCGCGGATGGCAGCACCGGCCTGAGTGGTGGACTCCGGCCAGCCGGGCACGGTCACTGTCCCCCCGGTGACCGCCGCCGCGGCGAGGAACGGCGCCGCGCCGGCGAGGTCGGGCTCGACCTTGGTGTCCAGTGCGTGGACCGGGCCGGGACGGATGTGCCAGACGTCGGGCGTCGAGTCGTCGACCTCGACGCCCGCGCGCCGCAGCATCTGCACGGTCATGGCGATGTGCGGCCGCGAGGGCACCGGCTCTCCGCGATGTGTGACGCTGACGCCTTGCTCGAACCGTGCGCCCGCGAGCAGCAACCCGGAGACGAACTGCGACGACCGGGACGCGTCCACGGTGACCGGACCGCCCAACAGGCGCCCCCTGCCGTGGACTTCGAACGGCAGGCCGTGCCCGCTGAGCTGAGCGCCCACCAGCCGCAGGGCGTTGATCGCGGTTGCCATGGGGCGGTTGCGTGCCTGCAGATCGCCGTCGATCCGTACCCGCCCCTCGGCGAGCGTGGCCACAGGCGGCAGGAAACGCAGGACAGTACCGGCGGGGCCGCAGTTCACGTCGGCCGGGCCACGCAGCGAACCCGGCGTGATGCGCCAGGCGCCGTCGGCCGTCTCCTCGATCGTGGTGCCCAGTGAGCGCAGGGCGCCGGCCATGAGAGCGCTGTCACGGCTGTGCAGGGGTTCGCGCACGGTGGACGGTTCATCGGCGAGCGCCGCGAGGACCAGGGCGCGGTTGGTCATGGACTTCGAACCTGGCAGCCGTACCCACGCGTTGACGGGCCGGTCCATGTGGGGTGCGGGCCAGAAGGGAGCTCTGTACATGACGGGCTGTGCCTTCCTCGGTCTGGTGGCCTGAGCCACCCCTGGGGGTCCGCCTCCCGGGAGACGGACCCCCGGGAGGCGGACCCCTAGGAGACGAACTCGAAGTAACCGTTGGCGGAGTAGTCGTAACCCGCCCTCTTGTGCCGCTCCCGCGGCATCGGGAACCCGGCCTTCAGGTACTGCTGCAGGAAGAACGCCCCTTCCGGTGTATCGACACCGATGTCCGCGCCGAGCCCGGGCTCGACACCGCCCTGCGTGCGGGCGTAATCCACAAGGGTGTTCTTCAGGCCGCTGCCGTCGGGCATCCGGATCTTGGGCCGGTCGACGAGATACGACGGCAGCCGGCCGCGGAACGCCTCTCGCAGCAGCCACTTGTCCTGCCCGTCGCGGAGCTTCAGGTCCATCGGCACCGAGTAGGCGAACTCCAGGAGGTGACGGTCCATGAAAGGCACCCGTGTCTCGACGGAGTGCATCATGCTCGACCGGTCGACCCGCTGCAGATCGGTCCGGTGCAGATTGTGGACCCGGTAGCGCATCAGCCCGACAGGATCGTCGTGCTGCCTGAACAGGTCGTATCCCGCGTTGACTTCATCACTCCCCTCGCCGCACAGCGCGAGCTTGAACCCGTGCTGTTTGACGAGACGGAAGGCGAACTGCCCGACACAGGTGTCCATGGCGTCGATCGCCTCGAAGAACTCGGCCCCGTGCACGACCTCCGGAATGGCGTCGATCAGCTCCTGCCGGTCGAGGCGGGCGACCACATGCGCGATTCCCTCCTCCCGGCAGTAGCGCTCTGCCACCTCGACATCGGCCGAGCCCTCGAAGCCGATCGTGAAGGCTGTCACCGCCGGGTGGAAGCGGCGTGCCGTGTGGAGCACGGCCGCGCTGTCTATCCCGCCGCTGAACGTCACCGCGAGTGGCAGATCCGTGTCCACCTGCTGCCGCACCGCCTCGTCGAACAGCCGGCGGTAGGTCGCCACCGCGTCCTGCGGGCCGATGTCGCGCGGTTGCGTCGACAGGCTGAAGTACCGCTGCTCCCGGCCGTCCTTGAGGTACGTCCCCGGACTCACGGTGTGAATCGGGGCGTCGTACGTCAGCAGGCACTTCTGCTCCGACGCGAAGTAGTAGGCCGTGCCCCGCCGGACGTAGTAGAGCGGCTTGATCCCTACGTGGTCCCGGGCGGCCAGGAACGTCCCGTCCCGCAGGTCGTGGAGCACGAACGCGAACATGCCGTTGAGACGGTCGAGCAGCTTCTCGCCCCACTCCAGATAGCCGTGGATCAGAACCTCGGTGTCCGAGGCCGTACGGAACGTGTGGCCGAGGTCCTCCAGCTCCTTGCGCACGGTCCCGAATCCGTAGAGCTCTCCGTTGTAGGCGACCCGGATCTGTCCCTGTGCGTCGGTCTGGGGCTGCTGGGCGTGCTCACGGTCGACGATGGCCAGCCGGTTCGTGCCGAGGGCCGCTCCGGTCCCGACCGAGCGCTCCGCGAAGCACTCCGGGTCGCCCCGGTGGCGGATCCGGCCGAGCATGCCGAGCAGTTCCCGGTCGCGGCGCTCCAACTGCCGCTCGGTGTCCGCACTCGGGGCGGTGTCGATGATCGCTGCGATTCCGCACATGGTCTGCGACGCTCCTCAACTCTGCACCGTGACGCGTCCGCCGATGCGCTGCAGTTGCTCGAAGAAGTCCGGGAAGGTCTGGGCGACGTACTGCGGGTCGTTGACGGTCAGGCCCTCGCGGCTGCGCAACGCGATCAAGCTCATCGCCATGACGACGGCGTGGTCGTAGTGACTGTCTACGGCGACCCCGCCCCGCACGCCCTTGGACGAGCCGTGGACGATCAGTTCGTCCTGCTTCTCCTCCGCGGCGACACCCGCCCGCTCCAGCTCGCGACGGAAGTCACTGATCCGGTCGCACTCCTTGTAGCGGATGTGCTCGATGTTGTGGAAGCGGCTGGTCCCGTCCGCGTGCGCGGCCAGCGCGGCCAGCGGCAGCACGGCGTCCGGTGCCTTCGCCCCGTCGAAGTCGAGCGGTCGCAGCGTCCCGCCGCCGCGCACCCGTACGCTCCGCTCGCCCACGTCGAGGGCCACCCCCATGCCCAGCAGGTGCTCGAGGACGCCGTCCAGCTCCTCCAGGCCGTGGTGGTCGATGTCGACCGTGGAATCGACCGCCGCCGCAAGCGCGAGCAGCGCGGCCGTGCTCGCGGGGTCGGACCCGATGCGGTGGTGAGCGGCCTCGAAGCGGGTGTCCGCGGCGACCGCGAAGGACATGAAGTCGTCGGCGGGCACCACATCGACGCCGGTCGCGCGCAGCACGGCGAGCGTGGTGTGCACCGGCGCAGGCGCCTTCAGTTCGTCCGGTACGCGCACGGTCAGCGGCTCGTCCAGGAGCCCGCCGAGGAACAGCAGCCCGCTGAGGTACTGCGAACTGCGGCGGCTGTTGATGCTGACGTCCCCGCCGTGCACCCGCCTGCCGTCGAGCGTGATGGGCAGCCGCCCCTCCGCGCCCGCGGTCACCTCGACGCCGAGCGTGCGCAGCGCGTCGACCATCTCGCTGTTGGAGCGCCGGCCCAGGGACGCGCTGAACGGCGTCATGAACGTGGTGCGGCGGAGCACGGCCGTCGCGCCCATCAGGAGCCGAAGCACCACCCCGGAGTTCCCCGGATTGACGGTGACCCCGTCCTGCTGCCGTCCCGAACCCGTGACCACCAGGCGGTCGGGCGCCGGGAAATCGATCCCGGCGCCAAGGGCCCGGCAACTGTCGATCATGGCGCGGACGTTCTGGCTTCCGGCGATGTTGTCGATCTCGCTGCGGCCCGGCGCCAGCGCGGCGGCCAGCACGGCCCGCGCCGAACAACTCTTGGACGCGGGCGGGTTCGCCGCGCCCTTGAGCTCTCCCGCCGGGTGTATGTGCAGTGCTTTGTACTGTACGAAACCCATGCTTCTGTCTCCTACGAAGAGGTCAGGCCGGGCTGACGCCGGCACCGAGGGTGTTCAACGAGGTGAGGAAGTCGGGGAAGCTGGCGTGCAGATGCTCCGCGCCGCCGATGGCTGAAGGGCCTGCGGCGCCGAGCGCCGCCGTCGCCAGGCTCAGAAAGATCCGGTGATCACCGTGACTGTCGAGCGTGACGCGGCCCGCGGGCGTCTGTCGCCCCGAGGTGACGAAGCCGTCGACTCGTCCGTCGGGGCCGTGGCTCGGCCCGATCCGGCAGCCCATCCGGGTCAGTTCACGGATCATCACATCCACACGACGGCACTTGTGATGGTTGACGTGGCCGGCGTTGCGCAACGTCACGCGCGCCTCGACGAACGGAGCGATGGCGGCCAGCGTGGGCACGACGGTGGGGATGTTGCTGCCGTCGATCTCGATGTGCTTTGCGGTCGGATCCCCCTTCTCGATCCGCAGCCGTCGTTCGACGGGGTCGTACGCCGTACGTATCCCGAGCTGGTCGAGGACGGCGAGGAAATCCCGCTCCGAACTCAGCTCCGACGGGTAGTAGTCGTCGATCGTGACGGACCCGTGCCCAGCCGTCGCCACCGCCCCGGCCAGATAGGACAGGGCGGTGAAGTCCGAGGCCAGCTCGTGCACTCCCGCGTCGTAGACGCTGGGATGTACGACGAACGACGAGCCGTCCCGCTCGATGCCGGCCCCCTGCCGCCGCATCATCGACTCTGTCAGGCCGATGTAACCTTCGCCCACCGCACCGGCGGTCGTGCACCGGATGCGGACGGGCCTCTCGGCCAGTGGAGCGATCAGCAGGACACTCGTCAGCACCTGTGAGCTGTGCTGGGTGTCGACCGTCGCCGTGCCACCGAGCCGGCTGCTGCCCCGTATCCGAGTCCGCAGATGGCCGGCGTCGCTGATGTCGGTGAGCGTGCCTCCGAGTTCGGGGATGAAACTCAGGTACTCCGTGACCGGCCGCTTGAGCATCGCCGCGTTCCCCTCAAGGACGGTCTCGCCCGGGGAGAGGCAGGCGACCGCCGCCATGGCACGGAAGTTGAACGCCGACCCCACCACGGAGACCTTCGCGCTGCCCGGCCTCACGGACTTGCCGACGCCGGTCAGCTGCAGGGACCGGGAGTCCTGCCCGGTGACGTCGAGGCCGAACTCCCGCACCGAGCTGAAGAGGCTCTCCGCCTCGGACGACCAGGCCGGATTCACGATGGTGCTCGGCGCGTTCGCCAGGAGGCTCAACAGGAGGGCGCGCTGCATGTGGGGCTTCGAATGAGGAACGTGCGTGGCACCCGATAAGCCGTCAAGTGCCGGGCGTATCTGTGTGGTTGTCATCGCAGACCCCGCGCCGTCAGTTCCGGCACCACCGCGGTCGCCGTGATCTCCACCAGGAAGTACGGCTTGACCAGCTGGGCCTGCACCGTGGTGTTCACCGGGGGAGTGGCGCCGAAGTGCTCCTTGTGCGCACGGGCGTAGTCGTCGAAGTGGCTGAAGTCGCTGAGGTGGGTCGCCGTGGCGACCACATGCTCCAGATCCGATCCCAGATCGCGCAGGGCGCCCTGGATCTTCCGGATGATGAAGTCGCTCTGCGCGTAGGCGTCCTCGCCCTGCGGGTTTCCCTCGCCGTCGGCGGCGACGGTGCCCGCGATGAAGACCTGGTTGCCGACCCGCACTCCGCGGGCGTATCCCATCTGGGGCTCCCATACGGAACTGCTCCACACGGTCTCCCGCTCGGCCGCCCGGGTACCCGTTTCCTCGAATGTGGTCATTCTCTTTCTCCTTGTATTTCTCTTCGGATCCCCGGTTCTGGGCACATGTCGGCCCTCGGGGGAAATGGATGAGAACAATCAGGTGACGCAGAATGATGCGGCCGCTTCAGCGGTTATTGCCGCCCACGGTCATTCGGGCCGACTTTCGGCCGACACGTTCTCGCCATCGCGCTCCTTGGCGGCGGATGGTTCCGATGGGCCGGAATGCGTCTGCTCTTTCCTCAGCCCCACCGCGGCCACCACGCCGAGCAGTGCGAGCGCTGCCGCGGAGAGGGTGGTGGCCACGGTGAACCCGGTGTCGAAGGACTTCCGCGCGCTCTCCAGGAGAGCGTCGCCGACCTCGCCGCCGACGCGAGCCGCCACTTCGGAGGCCGCGCCCAGTGAGGTACGAGCGCTCTCCGCCTGTGCGTCAGTGGCCTCGGGCACCGTCTTGAACGTCGAACGGTAGACCAGCGACATCGTGGTGCCGAGGAAGGCGAGCCCCAGCCCGGCCCCGAGCGAGAACGAGGTCTCCTGGAGTGCCCCTACTTCACCGGCGCGCTCCGGCCTCGCGGAGCTCAGCATGATGTCGGAGCCCAGCGTCATGACCGCCCCGGAGCCGAGTCCCGCCGCGATCAGCGCCGGATAGTTGCCTCCCGCGCCGAACACGCCGAACGCGGCCATCGCGGCAGCCAGCAGCAACAGCCCGCCGGACAACCCGTGTCGGTGCCCGAACCGCGCGCTGAACCGAGGGGCGAACGCGGCACCGACGGCGTTGGCCACCGCGAGCGGGGTCAGTGCGAGCCCGGCCTCCAGCGGCGAGTACCCGTCCGCGAGCTGAAGCCGCTGGGTGAGCAGGAACAGCAGCGCGGCATAGGAGCCGTAGCACACCATCGTGCACAGGGAGGCCAGCGTGAACCGCCGGTCGGCGAAGTGTGAGAGATCGACCAGCGGATTGCTGATCCGCCGTTGCCGGATCACGAACGCGGCCGACAGGCCAAGTCCCGCGACCAGCACACTCCAGGTCAGCACCGCCGATCCGGAACCGGATCCTTCACCGAGTTTCTGGAATCCGTAGACCACGGCGGCGAGCCCGAGAGCGGACAGCACGGCGCTCGCGCCGTCCCACCGGTGCGGCCGCGGATTCTTCGACTCCGGGATGAGCAGCACACCGGCGACGAGCGCGACGAGGACGATCGGCAGGTTGACGAGGAAGACCGACCCCCACCAGAAGTGCTCGATCAGGGCGCCGCCGAGCAGTGGCCCCACCGAGACACCGACGCTGTACGCAGATACCCACAGACCCACCGCGACCGAGCGCTCCCGGTCGTCGGGGAAGAGGCCCCGGATGATGGCCGGCGTACTCGACATGATCATCGCGCCGCCGACTCCGAGCGCGGCCCTGGCGGCGATCAGCTGAAGGGGCCCGTCCGACAGGGCCGCGGCGAGCGACGCGAGGCCGAAGACCGCGAACCCGGTCATCAGCATGCGTTTTCGTCCGAACCGGTCTCCGAGCGTCCCGCAGGTGATGAGTCCGGCGGCCACAGTGAGCGCGTAGCCGTCGACGATCCACAGGAGTTCGGAGCCACTGGGCAGCAGCTGCTGACTGATGGTCGGCACAGCCACGTGGAGCACGGTCAGATCCATGCCGACGAGCAGCAGGCTGGCGCAGAGCACGGCCAGTGATACCCAGCGGCGTTGCGGGTGTCGTTCTGTCTCCATGATCACCCATCTAGCGTGAACACAACTAGTACGGTGTGCAAGTACGGTCTTTTCTGTGACCTGGTATTACGCGGTGTCCTGAGTACCACGCTGTATACCGGCTGCGAGGGGGTTTCAAATCAGTCACTTATCTGAGCGCCTGGAAAGCATCGCCGACTTTTGCGACACCGAGGTCATGTTCGCGGTGGTCGGCGGCAAGTGGAAGCTTCTGATTGTGCTGTATCTGCTCCGTGGAAAGCATCGCTTCAACGAGCTCCAACGGGCCCTGCCGGCCGACATCACCCATCGGATGCTCAGCAGACAGCTGCGCGAGATGGAGCGGGACGGCTTGGTGCACCGGACGGTGTTTCCGGAGGTGCCGCCGAGGGTGGAGTACGAGCTCACACCGGCGGGGCGCAGCCTTGAGCCTCTCATGGAGCAGGTCGAGAGATGGGGCTCCTGGTACCGCAAGTACCTGCGGGAAATGGCCTTCAGGGCCGATGAGTGACCGTCCGGCCGAATTTCGACCCTCTGCGGCAGCATCCGTTGTTCGCCCGGCCGGGGCCCGCATAGTGGCGAAGGGCAGAAGGATCATGCCCACACGCACATCGAAAGCGAACCGGACAGCGGCCCTCATTGGAGAACGCAATGTCTCAGGTGGAAACCCCGGAAAGCTACTACCGGCGGACCCTCGCACTCAGCAGTAACGACGTGACCAGGGACGACAGGCCCAAGACCTTCACCCTGTACGACAAGGAGTGGGATCTCCTCGACGAGGTCTTCGCCCCGATCTACCGGCCCTCGACCAACGTCTCGCTCGACTTCCTCGGTCTCCTGGAGCCGGGGCGGTTCGCGTGGGACTCCATGCTGGAGATGGGATCAGGCACCGGCCTGATCTGTGTGACGGCCGCGCTTGCGGGCTGCCGTCGCGTGGTCGGCGCCGACATCAATCCGCACGCCGTCGAGAACACCCGTCTCAACGCCGCCCGCCACGACGTCACCGATCGCGTCAAAGCCGTGCACAGCGACCTGTTCGCCGGCCTCGCCGAGGACGAACGCTTCGACGTCATCTTCTGGAACTCCAACTTCATCTGGGCCCCGGAGGACCACGAGTTCGTGTCCCCGCACGAGCACGCCTTCCTCGATCCCGGGTACGAAGCCCACCGGCGCTTCCTGCAAGAGGCCCCGCACTGGACCACGGAGTCCGGCTCGGTACTCCTCTTCTTCAGCAGCACCAAGGGAGATCTTCCCGGCCTGCAGCGCCTCGCCGATGAGACCGACCGCGACCTGAATGTCCTGCGCCGCGAGACCATCCAGGACGGCACGGACATGGCGGAGTCGGAGTACCTCCTCATCGAGGTGACGCCAGCGGGGTGACGACCCAGCGGGACCGTGGCTCTGACGCCACGGTCCCGCTCCGTCGTCCTCGGTCCTGTTGCCTGCCGCTCGGTGATCGGGGGCTACAGCACCGCGGAGAGGAACTCCCGGGTGCGCTCGTGCTCGGGTTCAGTGAAGATCTTCTCCGGGGTCCCGGCCTCGATGACCCTGCCCGAGTCGAACATCAGGACCTGGTCCGAGATGTCACGGGCGAAGTTCATCTCGTGGGTCACGCAGAGCATCGTGATGTCCGTGGTGTGCGCGATGTCCCGCAGGACGTCGAGGACACCCGCCACCAGCTCCGGGTCGAGCGCGGACGTGACCTCGTCCAGGAGCAGCACCTGCGGGCGCATCGCGAGGGCCCGCGCGATGGCGACGCGCTGCTGCTGGCCGCCGGAGAGCTGCGTCGGGTACGCGTCGGCGCGGTCCCCGAGCCCGACCAGATCGAGCAGCTCGCGCGCCCGCTGCTCCGCCTCGTCCTTGGACAGGCCGAGTACGTTGACCGGGGCCTCCATGATGTTGCGCAGGACCTTCATGTTCGGGAAGAGGTTGAACTGCTGGAAGACCATCCCGATGTTCTTGCGGACCTCGCGGATGTGCTTCTCGCCCGCCGGGACGAGCTTGCCGTTCTTCTCCTCGTGCATGAGGTAGTTGCCGCCGACCTTGATGGTGCCCTGATCGGGCTTCACCAGGGTCATCAGGAGACGCAGGATCGTGGTCTTGCCGGATCCGGACGGGCCGATCAGCGTGACGTGCTTGCCCGAGTCCACGGAGAAGTCGAGCTCGTCGAGGACGGTGTTCGACCCGTAGCGCTTGACGACCTTGTCGAAGCGGATCAGCTCGCGGCCGTCGACGGCCGGGTTGGGGGTTTCCTGGGAAGTGCTGCTGTCAGCGGACAAGACGACGCTCCAAAACTCGCAGAAGAAGAGAGGCCGGGTAGGCGATGACGATGAACGCGATGCCCACGATGCTGATCGCCTCGTAGGTGAAGGTCGCCTGGCTGTATCCCTGGGCCTGGCCCAGCATGTCGAGCGCGCCGATGGCAGCCATCTGCGGCGACTCCTTCAGCATGACGATCACGTAGTTGCCGAGCGCGGGGATCACCCTGCGCACGGCCTGCGGCAGGATCACCGCGGTCCAGGTGCGCTGCTTGGTGAGGCTGAGCGCGGTGGCCGCCTCCCACTGCCCTTCAGGGACGCCCTCGATGCCCGCCCGGTACACCTCGGAGGTGTATGTCGAGTAGTGCAGGCCGAGCCCGACGATGCCCGTGACGAGCGGGGACATGGACGGGCCCCACTCCGGCACCACGTAGAAGAGGAAGAACAGCTGCACCAGAAGCGGAGTGTTCCGGATGAACTCGGTGAACACCGTCACCGGCCAGCTGATCCACTTCTTGTCCGACCGCTGAGCGATGGCCCAGACCATGCCGAGCGAGAAGGCGATCAGGGTGCCGAAGAACAGCGCCTTGAGCGTGATCCACACGCCGTCCCAGAAGAGGGGCATGAAGTCATCGACGTTCTGCCAGTCCCAGTTCACTTGGCACCCCCGCCGGTGACGACGTCGATCGACGACTTGGAGCGGATCCCGCTGAACAGCCCCAGCTTCTCGGGAGTCTGTCCCACGCCCTTCTTGGCATGCCGCTCAAGGAGGCGCATGCCGCGCGTGAGGATGAAGGCGAACACGAAGTACAGCCCGAGCAGCAGCGTGTAGATCGGCCCGCTCTCGGTCGTGACGAGACGGAGCAGATCGCCGGCGAAGGTCATGTCGGCCACCGCGATGAGGGAGACGAGCGAGGTGCCCTTGAGCAGCTCGATCAGCAGGTTGTTGAACGGTGGCAGCATCTCGGGCCAGGCCTGCGGCAGTTCGATGCGGCGCAGCCGCTGCGACGGCGTGAAGTTCAGGGCGATGCCCGCCTCGCGCTGCGCTGTCGGCACCGCGGCGAGCGCGCCGCGCACGATCTCGGACGCGTACGCCCCGTAGGTGATGCCCAGGGCGATGACGCCGGCGAAGAGCGGCTCGAAGCTGATCCGGAACAGCGCGGGCACTGTGAACGCGATCCAGAACATGAAGACCAGCGACGAGGTGCTGCGGAAGATCTCGAAGTACGTCCCGGCGAGGAAGCGCACGATCCACAGGCGGGATGTGCGAAGGACCCCGATGGGGAAGGCGATCAGGAAGGCGAGGGCCGCGCTGAGGAAGGTGACCTGCACGGTGATCCAGATGCCGGGCAGGAACCAGTTCTCGAAGAACTCCGACGACATCATCAGGAGGCTCCCTTCACCGGGGGGCACAGCTTCTCGGCCGTCAGATCGGTCATCTCGGTCTCGGTGAACCCGAACGGCTTGACGATCCTGAGCAGTTCACCGCTCTCCTTCAGCTTGTGCAGCTCCTTGTTGAAGGCGTCCCGCAGGGTCTTCTCGGACTGCCTGAAGGCGAAACCACCCGCCCCGTAGACCGGTTCGCCGTCGACGAGCGGCTGGAAGGGCTTCGTCGCCTCCACCCGCCGATTGTCCTTGACCACGTCGCGCACGGTGACCGCGGTCCCGGCGAAGGCGTCGACCCGGCCAAGTGCGACGGCGTCGGCGCCCGCCACCTGGTCGGGCACCACGAGGACGGACTTCACGCCGTTCCCCTCGGCGGTGGCGATCTGCGCGTAGGCCGTACCACTCGCCAGCTTCAGGCCCTTCTTCGCGATGTCCTCATATCTCTTGATGCCGTGCGGATTGCCCTTCTTCACGATGAAGGAGTCGAGCATCAGGTAGTCGGGATCGGAGAACAGCACCTGCTCGCAACGCACGGGGCTGATGTACATGCCTGCCGAGACCACGTCGAACTGCCGCGCCTGGGTCAACCCGGGGATCAGCGCACCGAACTTGGTGGGCACCGCCTTGACCTTGGGCACGCCAAGGCGAGGGAAGATCACTTTGGCGATTTCCGGCGCTTCCCCGGTCACTTCACCGTTCTCGTCGATGTATCCGAACGGGACCTCGCCCGCGACCCCGATACGGACCTCACCTGCGTCACGCAGCCGGTCCAGCAGATCTCCCCCCTCGACCTTCCCTTCCTCGGGCACCCGGCTGCAGGCCGCGCCCCCGAAAACCCCCAGTGCCGCCACGCTCGCTCCGGTGAGCAGAGAGCGGCGGCGTACTGCTTTGCCGATGAATCCCTCGTTGTTCCCAAGTGGTGGAGCCATGGGCGCGCGGCTACCCGACTCGACGCAAGATATGCGGGCCAATTTCAGCCCCTGATGCAATCGTTGTCCTCTTGACCCAGGGAGGAGCATGGGACACATGGCAGACCGATTCATCGAAGTCTCCCTCGCCAAGCGGGGAGTTCAGTGCACGGCAAAGCTGCTCGACGACCGGGCCCCGTTGACCTGCGCGGCGGTGTGGGAGGCACTTCCGCTCAGCGAGGACGTCTATCACGCGAAGTACGCCCGCAATGAGATCTACGCCCTCTTTCCGGCTTTCGCGGACCGCGAGCCACCTCTGGAGAACCCGACAGTCACCCCCATTCCCGGCGACCTCTGCTATTTCTCGTTCAACGGGACACAGTTGGGCACACAGTCCTATGGGTACGAACCGGCCGCGGACGTCAAGGCGGGCGCCACGGTCGTGGACCTCGCCCTCTTCTACGAGCGCAACAACCTGCTGCTCAACGGCGACGTCGGCTGGGTCCCCGGCATCGTCTGGGGGCAGGTGGTCGACGGCCTCGACCGGATGGCCGAGGCCTGCAACGACCTGTGGCGCGGCGGCGCGCAGGGCGAGACGCTGAACTTCCGCAGGGCGTAGCCGCCGAGGGAGCTCAGTTCACCGCGGGCGGCGCGATCCTCGCGCTGCCCGCTTCGTACAGCGCGTGCGCGGCCCGCAGGACGAGCGCGTCCGCGTGCCGCGCCCCCACGATCTGCACCCCGATCGGCAGCCCCTCCCGGTCCGTCCCGCAGGGGACGGTCGCGGCCGGCTGCTGCGTCATGTTGAAGGGGTACGTGAACGGCGTCCATCCCGTCCACCGACGATGGCCGGAACCTTTCGGTACCTCCGCTCCCGCCTCGAACGCGGTGATCGGCAACGTCGGAGTGACCAGGAGGTCGTACGTCTGGTGGAAGCGGCCCATGCGACGGCCTAGCTCCATGCGTACGTCAACTGCGGCAAGGTAGTCGAGCGCGCTGTACCGGGCGCCCTGCGCACAGATCTCGCGCAGCCCCGGGTCGAGCAACTCCCGCCGCTCCGGCGGCAGATGCTGGATCACCCGCGCGGCGCCGCTGAACCACAGCGTGTGAAAGGCCTCCACCGGGTCCGTGAAGTCGGGGTCCGTCTCCTCGACGTACGCTCCCTGCGCGGCGAGGGACTCCACCGCCTGCCGCACCGCGGCGGCCACCGCGGGCCGCACCGCGACCTGGCCGCCGAGCGAGGGTGAGTACGCGATGCGCAGGCCGCGTACGCCGCCTTCGATACCCGCGCTGAAGCTGTCCGCGACCGGGCCGAGCTGCGACCAGTCCCGGGGGTCGGGGCCGCTGATGACGTCCATCAGGAGCGCCGCGTCCGCCGCGTCCCGCGTCATGGGGCCGACGTGCGCGAGCGTGCCGAACGCGGACGCGGGGTACAGCGGCACCCGGCCGTACGTCGGCTTCAGCGCGAAGATCCCGCAGAAGGCGCCCGGGATGCGCACCGAGCCACCGCCGTCCGTGCCCAGCGACACCGGCGCCGCGCCGAGCGCCACGGCCGCCGCGCTGCCGCCGCTGGAGCCACCAGCGGTGCGCGAGGTGTCGTACGGATTACGCGTGATCCCGCTCTGCGGGCTGTCCGTGACGCCCTTCCAGCCGAACTCGGGCGTCGTCGTCTTGCCGATGAACACCGCGCCGTGCTCGCGCAGCCGCGCCACCGACGGCGCGTCCTCGTCCCAAGCCCCCTCCGGGCGGACGGACTTCGAGCCCCGCAGCGTCGGGCCGCCGCGTTGCAGCAGGATGTCCTTGACCGAGACCGGAACCCCGTCGAGGAGCCCCCGCGGCTCACCGCGCCGCCACCGCCCGGCGCTCTCCTCGGCCTGCGCGACAGCCTGTTCGTCGTCCACGCGCACGAAGGCGTTCACCGCGGGCTGCACTTCACCGGCCCTGCGCAGCGCCGCCCGTGTCGCGTCGACCGGACTGACTTCGCCCTTGCGGTAGGAGTCGACGAGTTGAACCGCGGTGAGATCCGTGAGCTCGGTCATGCACGCTCCTCAGGGGGTGGGACGTGACGTTCGGCAGTGATCAATTCCCGGGTACATACCCACGTTTCTTGTCGACCACGTTGGAAAGAGGCCGCCCGGCCGCCCACTCCTCGTACAACTCGACGAACTGAGCGCCCAGTTCATCGCGCCAGCCCACCGTGTCGCCGCTCATGTGCGGGGAGACGAGGAGGCCCGGCGCCGTCCACAGCGGGCTGTCCGCGGGCAGCGGCTCGTGCTCGAAGACGTCCAGCGCCGCGCCCGCGATCCACCTCTTCGACAGGGCCGCCGCGAGATCGTCCTCCACGACGAGCGCGCCGCGCCCGATGTTGATGAAACGCGCCGACGGCTGCATCATCCCGAAGCGCCGCTCGTCGAACATGCCGCGCGTGTCGTCCGTGAGCGGCGCCGCGCACACCACCCAGTCGGCCCGCGCCATCAGCCGGTCGAGCTCCTCGGGGCCGTGCACGCCGCCCCGGGCGCTGCGCCCCACCAGGGCGGTGATGATCCCGAGCCCCTTCAGCATGCGGACGATGGCGTGCCCGATCGGCCCCGAACCCACCACGCACGCGCGCGTACGGGCCACTCGCTGGGTCTCGCGGTGCCGCCAGGTGCGCTCGCCCTGGAGCTGGAGGGTGCGCGGCAGATCCTTCGCCATGGCGAGGACGAGGGCCGCCACGTACTCGGCGATCGGCTGGTCGAAGACGCCGCGGGCGTTGGTCACCAGCGTGTCGGACTCGGCGAGCTCCGGGCACATGAGGCGGTCCACGCCCGCGCTCGCGGTGTGCACCCAGCGGGGCCTGCGGCCCTCGCCCGGCCAGGCGTCGCGCACGGCGTCCGAGAGGAAGTCCCACACCAGCAGCACGTCGGCGAGGGGGAGTTGGTCCGCCAGGGTGTCCGCGTCCGCGTGCAGGATCCGGGCGCGGCCGGTGAGGCTGCCGAGACGGGGCGGCGGAGCGGGGGACGGGGCGTCAAGGACCAGAACGGTTGTTTCGGACATCGGGTCCTTCGTCGATTCGGAGGCCGGTTCGGAGGTCGGCTCGGAGGCCGGCTCGCAGGTCGAGGACATCGAGGAGAAACCGCTTCGCAATGAGAGTCCGCTTCCCTTAGTTCTGTGTCGGCCAGAGCCGTCTGAGATGCGCGGATTGACCACGCTCGCACCTGAAACTACCTTCGTCAACAGAGGTGCTCTATCACAAGCACCCCACGGTTAAGTACGCTCCGTATGAGGCCGTAGCACACTCTGTAGCGCTTTTTTCGCGCCTTCTGCCCCGTCCCGACGTCCCGGCGCGTCGCCGGTTCCGCATCTCCCGGCCCCCGGCCGGTCCCTCCAATGCACGTACGCACGAACTTGGGGCCTGCTCATGGACGTCTCCTTCCTCGGCGGACCACACCCTCAACGCGGTGTAGGTGTCGTCGCCCCTTTCGACTTCGCACTCGACCGGGAGCTCTGGCGCTGGGTGCCGGACGAGATCTCCCTCCATCTGACCCGCACCCCGTACGTCCCCGTCGAGGTAAGCCTTGACCTGGCACGACTCGTCAGCGAGCACGAAACGCTCGGCGAGGCGGTGCGCGCGCTGAGCGCGATCGGACCCGAAGTCCTCGCGTACGCCTGCACGTCGGGCAGCTTCGTCGGTGGGATCGCCGGCGAGCGCGCGATGTGCGAGGCCATGACCCGCGAGGGCGAGGTCTCCGCCGTCACCACGTCGGGCGCGCTGCTCGAGGCGCTCGAGGATCTGGGCGCGCGGCGCATCGCGCTCGTCACGCCCTACACCTGGTCCGTGACGCAGTCCCTGGAGGAGTACCTGGGCGAGTCGGGGGTGTCCGTCACCGGCCGCGCCTACCTGGGCCTGACCAGGCACATCTGGAAAGTCCCCTACAAGGACGTGGCGGACATGGCACGGCGGGCGGTGCTCGGCGGGGCCGACGCGCTCTTCATCAGCTGCACCAACCTCGCCACGTACGACGTCATTCCGCAGCTGGAGGCGGAGCTGCGGATGCCCGTGATCTCCGCGAACCAGGTGACGATGTGGTCCGCCCTGCGCAGGCTGGGTACCCATGCCGTAGGGCCCTACCAGGCGCTGATCAATCCGAGTGCCAGGCCGGGCACGGGCCCGGTCGCCGCGCCGGGCGAGCTGCCCGGTGTGGTACCGCTCGATCCGCCCCAGGGTCTGCCCGAAGGACCACCAACGCTGCCTTGAAGGAGGCTGGAAGTGACCGCACTTGGTTTCCTCTATCCGGGTCACTCGGCTGAGGACGACTACCCCCGCATGGAGCAGATGCTGGGAAGTGATGTCCGGCTGCAGGTCGTCCACACCGACATCGGCGAGGACGCGCACCGGGTCGACGCACTCCTGGAGATGGGGTCGACGGCACGGCTGGCCGCCGGGGTCGAGGAGCTGCGTCTGTCCGGGGCCGAGGCGGTGGTGTGGGCCTGCACCAGCGCGAGCTTCGTCTTCGGCTGGGAGGGTGCGCACGAGCAGGTCCGCGCCCTCGCCCGCTCCGCGGGCCTGCCGGCTTCCAGTACGTCCTTCGCGTTCGCGCACGCGGCGCGGGAGGTGGGGGCGGGCAGAGTCGCCGTCGCCGCCACGTATCCGGAGGACGTGGCGGGGCTCTTCGCCTCGTTCCTGAAGGCGGCCGGCGTGGAGGTCGTGTCGACGCAGTCGAACGGCATCATCACGGCGGCGGAGGTGGGTACGTGGGGCTGGCAGGAGGTCAGGGCCATGGCCCACGCGGGCGACCACCCCGACGCGGAGGCGCTCCTGCTTCCCGATACGGCGCTGCACACCGCGGCGTACATCCATGACCTGGAGCAGGACCTCGGCAAGCCGGTCCTGACGGCGAACCAGGTCACGGTCTGGGAGGCACTACGCCTCGCATCCCGCCGGGTGAACGCCCCGTCCCTGGGCGCACTCTTCACCAAGGAGCCGGTGGTGCAGGCTCGGGGGTAGCGGGGGCCCGTCCGTGCGTCCGTCCGTGGGGTTGCTTCGGCTCGGGAGCCTGCGGGAGCCGTGCTCCGGGCGGACATACCGGCACGTCCCCTTGCGTGGGCTGCCGGCTGCGGGCCCTCGTGCGTTGCTGCGGGGCTGGTCCGTGTGCGGGTGCGGGGCCGCGTCGGTATGTCCGTCCTCGCTATCGTCCGGTGGGCGTGGGGTTGCTTCGGTTCCGGAGTGCCGCGAGCCGTGCTCCGGGCAGACAAACCGACACGTCCCCTCCCGCGCGCTGCCGACTGCGGGCGTGTGCGACTTCGGAGCTGGTCCGTCTTCGGGTGCGGGGCCGCGCCGGTATGTCCGTCCTCGCTATCGTCCGGTGGGCGTGGGGTTGCTTCGGCTCCCGGTGTCTTCGGGAGCTGTGCTCCGGGCAGACATACCGGCACGTCCCCTCGCCTCTCGCTGCCGACTGCGGGTGCGTGGCGCTGCCCGCCCAGGCGGCGTGTTCTCCACCCACCCGCTGGCGGTAGGCGCCGTTCGTCGCTCCCCCCGGTCGACCCCTTCCCCAATCCCACCCGCCCGTTACGCCCACCCACCCCCTGTCACCGCGGGGCAATCGGGCGGGTGGGAGGAAAGGCTTGTTCGGGCAGGGGTGGACGCGGGGCAATCGGGCGGGTGGGTGGGAGAGGTTGTTCGGGCAGGGGGACCCCGGGGAATAAAACGGAGCCCCCCTCCTGTTGGACCGCGGAGTAGGAGCACGCACCGCGCAGCAGGAGGCTGGACCCCGTGACAGTGGACCCGAGCGACGACATCCGCGGCGAGCGGCACGGCAGCGCGCCGGTCCCGCTCTCCGTACTGGACCTGGTGACCGTGGGCGCGGGGCGTACCGCCACCGACGCCTTGAAGAAGAGCGTGGAGATCGCCAGGCTGGCGGAGGGCCGCGGATACCACCGCTACTGGGTGGCCGAGCATCACTCCATGCCGGGAGTCGCCTCCTCCTCCCCAGCGGTCATCCTCGCCCACCTCGCCGCCCACACCGACCGCATCCGCCTGGGCTCGGGCGGCGTCATGCTCCCGAACCACGCCCCCCTCGTCATCGCGGAGCAGTTCGGCACCCTGGAAGCCATGGCCCCGGGCCGCATCGACCTGGGCCTGGGCCGCGCCCCGGGCACCGACGGCGCGACCGCCGCAGCGCTCCGCAGGACGGACCGCCTGAACGAAGGCGCCGACGACTTCCCGCAGCAGCTCGCCGAGCTGACCCGCTTCCTGGACGACGACTTCCCCGACGGGCACCCGTACGGCCGTATCCACGCCGTCCCGGGACCGGTCCAGGCCACCTCACCCGGCGGCGTCCAGTCCCCGCACCGCCCGCCCCTGTGGCTGCTCGGCTCGTCCGGCTTCAGCGCCCGCCTCGCCGGAGTCCTCGGCCTGCCCTTCGCCTTCGCCCACCACTTCTCCGCGCAGAACACGATCCCGGCCCTCGACCTCTACCGCGAGTCCTTCAAGCCGTCCGCCGTCCTCGATGCCCCCTACGCCCTCATCGGCGTCTCCGCGCTGGCCACCGACGACGAGAAGGAGGCCCGGCGGCAAGTACTCGCCGCCGCGCTGAACATGGTCCGCCTCCGCACCGGGAAGCCGGGGCTCGTCCCGACTCCCGAGGAGGCCGAGGCGTACGAATTCAGTGAGATGGAGCGGGAGTTCATCCAGAACTGGAACTCCAACGTCATCCATGGCACCGCCGACCAGGTCCGCACCGGCCTCGACGACCTCGCCAAGCGCACCGGCGCCGACGAGATGATGATCACGGCCAACGCCCACAGCGGTGAAGTGCGACTGCGCTCCTACGAGTTGATCGCCGACGCTTACGGGCTGCCCGGCGCGTAGCCCTCAACCCGCCGCCAGCAAGGCGGAGATACGATCCGGCGCCACCGGGCGGGAGTACAGCCACCCCTGCCCGGTGTCGCAGCCGATCCGCCGCAGCCGCGCCGCCTGGGACGAGGTTTCCACGCACTCCGCGGTGACGGTCAGGCCGAGCCGGTGCGCCAGTTGCACCAGGGCCTCGACGATGACCTCGTCGGCGGGGTTGATGTGCGCCTCGCCCGCTTCCGCGTCGTACTGGAAGCCACGTACGAAGGAGCCGTCCAGCTTGAGGACGGAGACCGGGAGCCGGCTCAGGTACGCGAGGTTCGAGTACCCCGTGCCGAAGTCGTCGATGGCGATCCGCACCCCCATGTCGCTGAGCGACTGGAGAGCTTGGAGCGGGCGGCCCGCCGAGCCCATCACCGCTGATTCCGTGAGCTCCAACTGCAGTAGTTCGGGGGAGAGTTCCGTCTCGGCGAGGATCTCCGCCACATCGGCCACCAGGTCCGAGTCCCACACCTGCCGCACCGCGACATTGACGCTCACGAAGACCGGCGGCCGCTCCGGGTGGTCCAGCTGCCACTGCCGGGCCTGGCGGCATGCCGTCCGCAGCACCCAGCGGCCCAGCTGCACGATCGAACCGTCCTCCTCCGCCAGTGCGATGAACCGATTCGGCGTCAGGAGACCGAAGCGCGGATGCTGCCACCGCACCAGCGCCTCGACCCCCCGCACACCGCCGTCCTCAAGTCGCACCAACGGCTGGTAGTCCAGCAGGAATTCGCCGCGCTCGACGGCCGGGCGAAGGGAACTCGACAGTGTCTGGCGGGTCATGCGGTGGGCGTTGCGCTCGGGGTCGAAGAGCGTCCAGCGCGCCTTGCCGTCCGACTTCGCCCAGTACAGCGTCGTGTCGGCCGCCTGCATGAGACAGGTGGTGGTCGTCCCGGCCGCGCGGCGCTCCACCACGCCGATCGATGCCGAGACCGAGAGCCGCTGGCCCGACAGATCGAAGGGGTCCTGCAACGCCTTGAGCGCCGCGTCGGCGAGGTCGGCGAGCTGGTCCGTGCCCGTCGAGTCCTCCACCAGCAGCGCGAACTCGTCGCCGCCGAGCCGCGCGACCAGCGGCACCGACGTCCTGCCGTGACCGGCCTCGTCGGCGCAGCGCGTCAGCCGCTCCGCGACCGCCGCGAGCAGCCGGTCGCCGACCCGGTGGCCGAGGGTGTCGTTGACCGCCTTGAATCCGTCCAGGTCCAGATAGCAGAGCCCGATCCGGCCGGTTCCCGTGTCGTCGTACGCCCCCGCTTCGAGCGCGGCGGCCAGCCGCTCGAAGAACAGGCTGCGGTTGGGCAGCCGGGTCACGGGGTCGTGCATCTGCAGATGCCGCAGCCGGGCCTGGAGCTCGCGGCGCGCGCTGATGTCGGTGGCGGCGAGCAGCACCGTACGCCCGCCGGGCATCGGCGAGACGGTGATCTGGACCCACGGCGAGTGCCCGTCGGGGTGTTTCAGGCGCCGGGTGCAACGCAGCTTCGCCTGCCGGCCGCGGAGCACCTCGCGATAGGCGTGCCAGGTGCGCGCGTCCGACGCCAGGTCCACCAGATCGGCGGCGAGACGTCCCACGAGCTCGTCCGGGGACGCGCCGAGCAGCTCGGCGAGCGCGTCGTTGGCATCGACGACGAGGCCGTCGCCGTCCACGACCCCGAGGGCGAGAGGGGCGGCGGCGAAAGCGGCCCGGTGGTCGGGCCGCTGCCCCGGATGGCGACGCTCCGTGATGGGCGCCCTGGCGAGGTCGGGTGCTGTGACCGCTGTGGGCGCTTGGCCTTCAGACGTTCCGTTCACCACTTGCTCCCGCAGTGCAGTTGTTCGGCGAGGCCGGGCCCGCGCAGGAAAGTGTGCCGATCATAGGGGCTGGCCCGAGGGCGCATCCAGCCACAGAGCGGCGGCGCGTGGCGGCCACGGTAGGCATAGGACAGACGCATGCCCGGCGTGGATGTGGCGCCCACCCGGCGGCAGATCGTTTCTGCTCGCACGTGTACTGCTTCCTTTACGCCTCAATCCACCCGGCGACAACTTGTGACGTTCCGTGAGCGCTCCGGGAGTGGCGCGTCACCCGGCTGGGTCAGTCAAACAGGGCGTAATGGAAAAAAGCGTCACAGGGTGGGTGGGATGCCCCGTAACCCGCACCCGGAGGTGGACGTGCCGCGTCAGCTACCCCCCTGGGGACTCACCCGTGGAGGGGAGAGACCCCGGTTGCGCAGCACGGCCGCCGCCTTTACGTCCCTGACCGCACTCGCCGCAACGGGGCTGGTCGCGGGTCCCGCCATCGCCGAGACCCCGGTGGTCCCGTGCGCGCTCCAGCGCACACCGGCGCATCACTCGGAGGGCCTTGACTCCTGGAACGGCGCCTACACGCGCCCCGACCGGGCCCTCGACGCGGTGATGGTCTTCCTCTCCTTCCCCGACTCCCCGCCCCAGATCGCCCCCGAGGAGCTGGTGGCCGACTACTTCCCGGCCACGAGCCAGTTCTTCGACCGCGCCTCCTACGGAAGGTTCGCCCTGCGCCCGCACCCGCAGCGCGAGTGGGTGGAGATGCCGGACGACTCCACCTCGTACGCCATACAGCGCGACTGGAACGCCTCCAAGCGCAGCGCCTACCTGCGGGACGCGATGAGCGCCGCCGATCCGCACGTCGACTTCTCGCGGTACGACGTCGTCTACTTCGTCGCCGACCCGGACGCGCCGGGCGTCAACTCCGACGCGACGAAGGTCGTCAACTTCGACCGGCCGATGCGGGCCGACGGTACGGACATCAAGCGCATCGTCACGGTCTTCGAGCGGCATCCGCCGGACCGCAACGTCCTCGCCCACGAGACCGGTCACGTCTTCGACCTGCCCGACCTCTACCACCGGCCGACGGAGGGCGAGGGCGACTGGGACACGCACGTCGGCGACTGGGACGTCATGGGCAGCCAGTTCGGGCTCTCCCCCGACCTCTTCGGCTGGCACAAGTGGAAGCTCGGCTGGCTCGACCGGCGGCAGGTGGCGTGCGTGGAGGGCGAGGGGCGGCGGCTGACGCTGGAGCCGCTGTCGAAGCGGCCCGCGCGCGGGGGCGTCGGCGGCACCAAGCTCGCGGTCGTCCGCACGGGGCGCGGCAGCGCGATCGCCTTCGAGGCGCGCGACGCGCAGGGCAACGACCGCGCGACGTGCGCCGAGGGGGTGCTCGTCTATCGCGTACGCAACGAGGCGCCGTCCGGCGGCGGCCCGGTCGAGGTCCTCGACGCCCATCCTCGGTCGGAGGCGTGCTGGGGCGACTCGGTGTATCCGCCGCTCGCGGACGCGCCGGTGGTGGCGGGGGAGAGCTTCACGGTGCCGGACGAGGACGAGGACGTGCGCGTCGAGGTCGAGGGGCGGACGGCGTCCGGGGCGTGGACGGTGAACGTGTCGGTGGGCTGAGGTGGTCTCCGCCGGCGGGTGGCTCACGGGCGGGTGCCGCCGGGTCCTCACCGGGGCATCGGGCATGAAAGAAGCCCCCCGCTTGCGCGAGGGGCTTCTTTCTGTCTGTGCGCCGCCAGGGACTCGAACCCCGGACCCGCTGATTAAGAGTCAGCTGCTCTAACCAACTGAGCTAGCGGCGCCTGCTGACGTCGTAGACCTTAGCACTCTGATCGCCGCCAGGAAAAATCGATATACGGACCGCGGAGCCGGCCGCCGAGCGGGCCGCGCGGACGCAGGCCCAGAGCATGACCTCGGGCCCGGGAAGCCAGGGATGCCGGGCGTCGGGGGCCACCAGCCAGCGCGATTCCAGGTGGCCCTGGGGGTGGCCGGAGGGCGCGGCATCACGGGTTTTCGCGGTGACCGGCGGCACCGTCACGGCGTCCCCCGTGCCGTGGCAGAGGATGCCGGGCACGGCACGGCCCCACTCCTCCCACTCAAGGAGCGAGGGCAGCCGCTGGGCGGTTCCGGGGGCGGCGAAGAGCAACGTGCGGCCGCGGTGCGCGGCGACGGGGCCCGAGCCGGGGCCGTCTTCCCATAAGCGGTCGAGCATCCGCCGGCCGAAGACCGCGGGGACGCTCACCACGTCGAAAACGGAGCCGCAGGGGAGGACGGCTGGGGCGGTGGGGCGGCTGCGCCAGTGGGCGAGCGTGCTGCGCGGATACGTTTCCGCGGAGGCGAGCCAGGCGGCTCCCTCGGTGGTGACGTCGGAGATGTCCTGGGCGGGGGCCGGGTGGAGACGTGTGCTGCTCATGGCAACTACATCTACCGGTGGTGAGGGTTCCAGTTCGGAGAGTTGCCAGAAACCGGGACAGCAAGGGGCGGGAGGGAGTACCTTGCCCCGTGGCATATGCCCCGCGACCTTCTCGCGGAGGACTCCTCCGGGGTCGCCTCAGGCCTCCGGGCCGCCGCCACCCGCGCCGGCCCCGCGCTGGAGATCCCGGCCGAACTCGACCATCTTCTTCGCGTAGTCCTCGGTCCACTGGGCGCGCTCGGCGATCGCGGCGGGCGTCAGCCGGTCGAAGCGCCGGGGGTCGGCGAGCTGGGCCGCCGCGATCGCCTGGAACTCGACCGAACGGTCCGTCGCGGCCCGGAAGGCGTGGGTCAGCTCGGTGGCACGGGCCAGGAGCTCGCGCGGGTCCTCCATCGACTCCAGGTCGAAGAAGTGCTCCGGGTCGGCGACGGCTTCCGCGGGCTCGAAGAGCAGGGGCGCGGGTCGCAGGCGCTGCTCGGTCCGGGGCCGCTCGGGCTCCGCCATGGTTCGTCCTCCTCGTACGTTCTCCGGCCGTGGGGCCGTCTTCCATTCTCCCTTGCCGCGCAAGGGGGCGGGGGGCCTAGGGGTGTGGGGCTTCCCGCCGCCCTCCGGCGGCCAGGGGGTGTGGGATGTCACGGGCGCCACGCCACGCGATGCTCGGCCAGGCGGGCCAGTACCGCGTGGTTCGCTTCCCAACCGTCCGGGAACTTCACCGTTACGCCCAGTTGGACCGGTTCCGTCGACGGGTGGTCGTCCAGTAGTTCGCTGACGCCCGCGCGGCAGATCACGATGCAGGCGTGGCGGTGGCGGGATGCCAGGACGCAGAGGCGGCCCGTCTCCAGGTGGAACGCGGTGGCGTCCGGGCGGCCGGAGAGCGGGTGCAGCACGACCGTCACGTCGAACTCGCGGCCCTGGAGCCGGTTGGCGGTGTCCACCGTGACGTCCGTGACGCCGAGTTCCGTGAGGGCCGCGCGCACCGCCGCCGCCTGGTCACGGTGCGCGGTGCCGACGGCGATGCGGTCGGCCGTCAGAGGAGTGGGCTCCGGGCCGCGCTCCGACGTGGCCGCGCCGCCGCGGTCCAGGAGGCGCCGGACGACCTGGGCCACCGCGCGTACGGCCTCGGGGTCGGTGCGCGGCGTGTTCCGCGCGGGCAGTTCGAGCAGGCCCCAGCCCGAGTCCGCCGCCTCGTCGATCACCCGGTCCGGCCCCGAACCATCCGACGGCACACCGAAGTTGAGCCGCCGGTCGCCGTGGTCCGTGCCGCTGCGGAAGGGCGTGTACGGATAGAACGCGGCCGAGACCAGCGGGGCCGCCGACGCCGGAAGCCGCCAGGACACCGGCAGGCGGTGCTGGGGCAGTTCGGGGTTGTGCGCGAGGAGTGTCGTCACCGCGCTCGCCGAGGGGTCGTACGCGAGGCCGGCCCACTGCTCGGCGCCCACGATCGAGAACGGGTCGAGCTGCCCCGGGTCGCCCACGAACAGGGCCCGCTCGAAGAGCCCGGCCACCGCGAGCAGCGCGTCCGAGCGCATTTGATACGCCTCGTCCACGATCGCGTGCGGCCAGGGCGCGTCGAGCTTGCCGGCCTCGACGTGCGCCCACTTCGCCGCGGTCGACACCACGATGTCGAGCCCGGCGAGGTCGGCGGCCTTCGTGGACGTACGGACGGAGGGCAGGTCGTCGAGGGCCTTGTCGTACGCGTCCGGGTCGCTGCTGTGCAGACGGCCGACCGGCAGCTCGGGATCCTTCTCGGCGATGCGCAGGATCAGGTCGTCGACCTGGGCGTTCGTCTGGGCGATCACCATCAACGGGCGCCCTGCGGCGGCCAGTTCACGGGCCGCGCGGACCACGAGCGTCGACTTGCCCGCGCCGGGCGGCGAGTCGACGACGACGCCGCGGTGCGCGCCGTGCAGCGTGTCGTGCAGGATCGCGTCCGTGGCCCGGGTGGCCGCCGCGCCGGGGTCGAACGAAGCGCGGTCGAAGGGAGCGGTCGGACTCACAGGGTGTCCTCCGGCGTCACGGGGTCAGGACGCTCGGCGGCGTCGCCCGGCGGGCCGCCGTGGGTCCACGGCGTCTCCTCGGGGTCGGGGAGCTTGGGTCCGCCGCGCTGCTCGTGCTCGAAGAGGGTCCAGCAGATCCGGTCGCCCTTCTCCGGCACGGAGCCGGGCTCGGCCTCCTTGCCGCGGCCCATCTTGTCGACAATGCGCAGCACGACGGAAGCGCCGCCGCCCTCCGCCTCGTACATCACGAACTCGGCTGTCTGCGGCTTGCCCTGGAGCGAGCGGTACACCTTCACGCGCTCGGCCAGGTGCGGGCGGTCGTCCGTGCGGACGGTGACCAGCGGGCGTGGCCTCGGACTCCTGCTCTCGCTGTACGCCATGACCACCTCGGTCACCTCACCGGCGAAGGCCTCGCCCGCGAGCCGGCGGCCCGCCATCACCAGGGGGTCGTCGAGTGCTTCCTGGGCTTCGAGCCTGGCCTGCTCGCGCTCGCGCGTGGCGAGCTTGTTCGCCGCCGTGACCGCGTCGTCCCTGCGGGGCTGCGGGGGTTCGCCCGCCGTCACGCGGTCGCGGTGGCCGGTGAACGACCAGCGGTCGCGGGTCCAGCGGTCGGCGGCGCGGGGGGCCTCGGGGAGCGTGCAGAGCGCGTCGAGGCCGCGCCACACCGCGTCCCAGGTGGGGCGGGTCCTGCTCTCGATCAGGGAACGGATCTCCCGTTCGGCCGCGGCGAGTTCGGCGAGACGGGTGTCCGACTGGACGCCGTCCTCGGCGGTGGCGAGGGCGCCGCGCGCGCGGTCGTAGCGCTCGATGGCCGGAGCGAGGAGGTGGTTGTCGAACGCCGGGTCCGTGGCGGGCCCCGCGGGTGGGCAGAGCAGCTGGCCGCCCGCGTCCCGCGCCAGCTCGGCGCGGAGCGCGGCGTCGGCCCCGGATGTTCCTTCCGGGGCCTCGATCCAGGCGAGCAGGGCGCCGAGGTGCTGGTCCTCCAGGCTGGACTGACCGGTGGCCCAGTGCCGGGAGAGCAGTTCGGTCATCGCGACGAGCAGCGAGGAGCCGGGGACGCGGGCCCGCTCCCCGAAGTGGGTCAGCCAGCGGCCGAGGAGGGGGACGCGGGGCGGGGCGGGGTACGGCGTCTCCGGGTCCTGCTCGGCGGTGCGGCGAAAGCGGGTCGAGCGGCCGATGAGCCGTACGAAGTCGATGCCGGCGCGGCTCGGGACGATCAACTGCGGGGCTTCCGAGCAGAGTTCGACCTCCACCCTGACCCGCTTGCCGGTCTCCGGGTCCGTCTCGCTGCGCTCCGCCGCCTCGACGTCGTCCGTGAACGAGTCGACGTACTCCAGGACGGTGTCCGCGAGTTGTGCCAGGAAGGTGAAGCGGAGGTCGCGGTCGCGGGGCTGGGGTACGACGAGGAGGCGGGGCGAGGTGCGCTCCGTCCCGACGAGCGCGCCGAGCGGGGCACCTGCCTCGCCGGCGGTGATGAGGGGGACGAGGACGAGGGGGCGCTGGGAGAGGTGGCGGTGCCGGGCCGTTGCTCTTGGCTGGGCTCGGCCTGTTGCCACCGCCTCCAGGCGGGCGAGGTTGTCGATCAGTGACATCGGGCTGCCGTCCTCCCCTGCGGGGCCGCTGCGCTGGGCTTTTGCGGTGTGTGGTTCGTCGGCGGCTGCGGGCCGCCGTCCCTTGCCCCGCCGCTTCGCGGCGGATTTCCCCCACCCACCCACCCGATCACCCGGCACCCTCCACGCACCGAAGAAAAGGCGACGGCAGCCGCGGGACACTGACGCGAGCGACGTGCGCCCGCCCGAAGGCTCCAGAGCGGGTGGGCGGGTGGGAGAAAAGCGGCAACCGCCGCCGTGCAGTGGTGCGGGCGACGGAGAACACCGCCCCGTCCCGACCCGGGCAGCGCCCAGCGCCCCCGCACCCCCGTGCAGCCATGCATGCCCCGGGGGTGCGACGCCTCGCGTGGCGGCCGGGTCGTGGAGGCGTCAGCACTCCGGACCCCCCGCCCCGCCCGAGGCGCCCCCGCCAGCCAACGCCTCGGCTCGCAGTGCCGCCGCTCTCCTCAGCGCCGCCACTGTCGGGTCCGCGGGGTCGCCCGAGGCGCCGGTGGCCGCGGACAGGACGTCCTCGACCGTCGTCAGGCTGCCCAGCTCCCCCCGCACCGAACGGCCCAGGGACGTCACCGAGCCCTCGTCGCGGGAGCGTTCGCGGCAGTGGAAGGCCAGCTCGCAGGCGGCCAGGCACTCGGGGGCGTAGGTCGCGGGGACCGATTCGACCGCCGCCGTCAGGTCGGGCGCGGGGCGGTTCACGTCGAAGGTGGTGCCCTCCGGGAGCGCCGCCGCGATGTCCTCGATGCGGGTCAGGCGGGCCAACTGGCGCCTCGCCACCGAGAGTTGTTTGCGGACGTCGATCGCCGAAGCCGTGGGGAGGTTGGAGAAGTCCTTGGGGCAGACCAGGAGCACGTGGTCCCGGATGCGGGGCGCGGGGTCCATGTGCGCCGCGACCCGCTCCAGCGCCAGGGCATACACCGCGGCCTGGCGCGCCGCCGCGCCCACCTTCGCCGCGTCCGCCGAACCGTCGATCATCGGGAAGGACTTGATCTCGACGACCGTCCAGCTGCCGTCGGGGTGGACCACCACCGCGTCCGGTTCGAGGAAGGCGGGCGTCCCCGCGACGTCGAGCGCCAGCATGGGGTGGTCAAGGAGGGTCCAGCCCCCCGTCGAAGTCGCCTCGGTCGCCTCCTCGGTGGCGACGGTCGCCTCGGTCGCCTCCTCGGTGGCGACGGTCGCCTCGGTCGCCTCCCGCAGCGCCAGCGAGGTGCGGGCCGCGCGGCCTTCGGGGCCCACCGCGGCCAGGTCGGGGACGGACGACTCGCCCGGCACGGGCTCCGGGCCGCCGCCGAGCCGGCCGTGCACCAGGCGCAGCAGCTCCGCGCCGCCGTCCGCCTTGACCTTCGCCTCGAAGGCATTGCCCCGCATGAACGCGAACTGAGACTGACCGAAGGGCGCGGGGGAGCCGAGCGACTGGGCGAGCGCAGCCTTGTCCACACCCGCGCCGTCGAGCAGCGCGCGCCGCCTGCACCCCGGATTCGCGGCGAGGGCCGCGAGCGCGCGGGCGTCCAGCGGCGCCGCGGGCACGTCGGGTCCGCGCAGTTCAGCGAGCCGCTGTCTTAGCGCCGTCCCCCGCTTCGGCGGGGCGGGCACTCGGCTCGGCGCCTGGCTCGGCAGGCCGCTGTCGCGGCCGGGGAATTCGCTCACCCGTCGAAGTCTGGCACCCGCCACTGACAAGTGAGGAATCCGGGGCGGAAGAGGCAGCGGGCGAGCCCGCGAAGGACCTGGACCGCGCCCCGGCCCGCACCTCGGCCGAAGGCCGCGCGGCGTCGAACGGCAGTCCGACCCTGGCCTTCATCCGGTCCGCGACCCGCAGCACCGGCCGTACGAGGAGCAGCCCGACGCCCATCACCGCTGCGCCCGCGACGGCATCGAGGAAGTAGTGGTTCGCGGTGCCCATCACGACGATCGTGGTGATCAGGGGGTAGGCCACCGCCGCGGCCCTGACCAGCGGCGAACGCCCGTGACGCCACAGCACGACCCCGCACCACAGCGCCCACCCCACGTGCAGGCTCGGCATCGCCGCGTACTGGTTGGTCATGCCGCCGAGCCCGCGCGGCGCGCTCGCCTCGCCGCCCCACCAGCCGAAGTCGCTGTACTGCGCCATGGTGTCGACGAAGCCGTACCCCTCGCTCAGCAGGCGGGGCGGGCAGGTCGGCATGAGCGTGAAACCGATCAGGCCGATCATGGTGGAGGTCATCAGCCACGCGCGTGCGGCGCGATAGTGGACCGCGCGGCTGCGGAAGAGCCAGACGAGGACCAGGGGCGTGACCAGGTAGTGCAGGGACGCGTACCAGAAGTCGGCGGGGACGCCTATCCAGGAGTGGTCGGTGAACAGACGGTTCAGCGGGTGCTCGGCGTTGAGGCGCAGGAGCTTCTCGACGTGGAGTATGTCCAGGCCGTTGTCGACGGCGCCCGACACGTCACCGCGGGCCAGCAGCCGTCCCGCCGAGTACGCGGCGTACACCAGCACGAGCAGCGGCAGCTCGGTCCACCAGCGAAGCCGGCGCCCGACTATGCCCCCGGTGCCCGGAGCGTGGGTCTGCGGCATCCGGTCGGTCCCCCATCTGTCTTTGGTCATGCGGTGTTCGCCGCCGCCTCACTTTACGGCGTACGCGAAAGCCCGCTGAGGCGGTCCCCGGTCGTCTTAGACGCAGAGATCGACGACCGGGTTGCTCCTCGCGGGCACGAGTGATCGCGACGGGGTGCGTGAGTGATGATGGAGGGTACGGACGGTTCGCTGTCCACAGAATTCGCTCTATGGCAGCCGATGGCCTGATGGTCTCCACCGACGGCTGTCGGCTCGGAAAGGCTCGACATGGCACCGCGCATCCTGCTGGCCCGCCACGGACAGACGGAGTGGTCCCTGTCCGGGAAGCACACCGGCAGGACGGACGTCCCGCTCCTGGAAGAGGGCCGGGGCGGCGCGAAGCTCCTGGGTGAGCGCCTGCACCGCGCGCCCTTCGACGGCCTCCCGGGCGTCGAGGTGCGCACCAGCCCGCTGTCCCGCGCGCGGGAGACCTGCGAGATCGCCGGCTTCGGGGACCGTGCCACCACCTGGGACGCGCTCATGGAGTGGGACTACGGCTCCTACGAGGGCATGACCCCGGCCGACATCCAGGGCGTACGCCCCGGCTGGTTCATCTGGCGCGACGGCGTCCCCAGGGGCGAGACCCTGGAGCAGATCACCGCCCGCGCCGACGAGGTGGTGGCCTGGGCCCGCAGCGCGGACCGTGATGTCCTGGTCTTCGCGCACGGGCACATCCTGCGTTCCATCGGAGCGCGCTGGCTCGGCCTCGGCATCGACTTCGCCGCCCGCATCCGCCTCAACCCGACCTCGATCTCCACCCTGGGCTGGGCCTACGGCGAACCGGCCATCGAATCCTGGAACGACACCGGACACCTGGCGGAGCAGTAGCAGCAGCAGTCGCCGGGGGAGCGGGGGCCGGCTACACCGCCCGCGGCAGGGAAGCGTGCCGCTCCAGGAAGCCGCACACACCAGAGGCCCGCCGGTGCGGGAGCAGCACGCGGGCGGTCGTGGCGAGCATCGACTGGATGCGCGAGGACTGCACCTCGTCCAGGAGCCCGAGCACGCGCATCCCCGCCGTCGCCGCCTCGTCCGGGCGGCCCGCGCGGGCCAGGTCGTCGGCGAGCTCCGCGGTGTAGAGGGCGATGTTGCGGGTGAACTGCGGGGTCTGCGCCGACGCGATGCCCGCCGCGCGCCGCGCGTGCCGTGCGGCCCGCTCCCAGTCGCCGAGCGCCGACCAGCACTGGGCCTCCAGGACTTCCAGTTCGCCGGGGCCGTAGAAGGTCATCCACTCCGGGTCGGCGTCCGAGGGGCCCCGGTCGAAGAGGGCGTGCGCGTGGGACAGTGACCGCTCGCAGCCCGCCCGGTCGCCGAGCCCCGCCCAGCCCCCGGCCTCCCGCAGCGCGAGGAGCGAGAGGAGCCGCGGCGACGAGAGGTGCCGGGCGGCCCGCGCCGCCGCCTGGGCCGCCCGCACCGCCTCGCGGGGCCGCCCGGCGTCGCGTGCGAGGAAGGCCGTGTTGCAGAAGGCGTGTGCTTCCAGGGCCGGGTCACCGGCCATACGGGCCGTCGCGAGAGCCTCCGCGTAGTGCGAGCGGGCGTCGTCGAAGCGGCCCGAGTCGTGTGCCAACCAGCCCACGGAGATGGAGAGTTCTCCGGCGCCCGTGTAGAGCCGGTCGGCCATCGTCTGGCGGGTGGTGCCCGCGTCGAGCAGCGCGTAGGCGGTCCGCAGCGGGGCCGCCGCGCGTCGGTACAGGCCGTCGGCGCCGTGCCGGTCGTCGAGCAGCCGGATCCTGCGCACGGCCTCCTCGACCGCGGTCGCCTCGGCCTCGCCGGCCCGGCCGCCGTTCTGCGCGGTGGCTTCGGCAGGGCTCGGTTCCGCGAGCCCGAAGGGTCCCAGAGAGGCGGCGGCCACGGTGGCCGTACCGCTCATGAATGCGCGACGCCGCACGTCGATCTCCTCGTGACTCTGGATCTCGTACGGGTCGCACTCGTGCAGTTCGGGGCCCACCGGCCCGGACGGGGGAGACTCATACAGCTGGATCGTGGTGTGTGACGCGGGCGCGTCGGACTCGGTGCGCGCCCCCCGTCCGCGCACCGCGGAGCGGGGTGCGAACCCCAGATCCGTCAGCGTCCGGCCGGGGAACATGTGCAGGAACACCCGCTCGTACGCGTAGTTGGGGCAACGGATCTCGCCCGCCTCCACGCGTCCGATGTACCGGGCGTCGCAGCTGACGCGCTCACCGATCTCGCGAGCGGCCCTGCGGATCAGCGCGGCGAACTCGCCCGGCGAGCGCTGTCCGCGCAGCTGCCGGAAGGAGAGATTCGGTCGTGGGGACGGAGTTGACGATGCCATCGGTGACGACGCCATGGCCTGACCCTCTCGTACGGATCGTGCCGGATCGCGCCGAATCCTGTGGATCCGACGGTGCTGCCCCTGTTCCGGCGGAGCACGAACGTACCCGCTGTGATGGGGACGGCACGCGGAGTTTGGCTACAAACCGGATATCTCACCCACGATCCGCCATGAACTGCCATCCTTTGCGGCGGCATTGCGCCGTAGCTGTTGACGCCGTCCCGCGTTGAACCATGAGGAGAGGGAGCGACGCGGCTTCCACCCTGGCGAGGAGGGGTCCCCTTGTTGGAGATCGGCGTGGAGAACGGCGAATCGCGGGCGTCGCTGACCACGGCACGGCACCTGCCCACCCAGGACCGCAGCGCACCACCCCAGCAGGGCGCCCGCCCCGCGGAGGCTGCCGACTGCTGCGATCTCGTCACGGTCCCGGCCCGCCAGGGCCTCGAAGCCGTCGACATCCTGCGCCGCGGGGCGGGCGACGCCGTCGGCCCCGTCCTGCACGACGGGAGCTGCGACACCCTCGGCTTCCTGGTCCCGCCCGGCACCGCCGACGCCTGGGACCTGCCGGGCAGCGCCTGTACGCAGACCTCGGGGCGCGGCATGCGCCTGCACGCCGAGCCGGAGCCCGTACCCCCGCCACCTCCGGTCGCGGGCACCGGCTGGCTGCTGCCTCCCGACGAGGCCGATCCGGTCACCGACCCCGCCGTCCTGCGTGCGGCGCTCGGCCAGGCGGCCCGCACCATCGAGGCCGCCGACAACTGCCGCTGAGCCCGCGACGGGGCGGTGCTCCCAAGGTCATCGGGCCGCCCACCGCGCGTACGCCGATAATGGTCCGATGGCAAGGAACAGGCGGTCCCGGGAAGAGGCGGAAGCCGTCGTCGAGAAGGTGGACGGCGGGCTCGCCGAGCTGATGCCCGACCGGGACAGGCCGCGCGCGTGGACGCTGCTCGTGGACGGCGCCCCGCAGTCCCATGTCGACCTCGACGACCCGGCGTATCTCGACTTCGAGTACCAGCGCAGGCTCGGCCACGTCGCCGACCTGGTCACGCCGCCCGGCAAGCCCATCCAGGCCCTGCACCTGGGCGGCGGCGCCTTCACCCTCGCCCGCTACATAGCCGCGACCCGGCCGCGCTCCACCCAGCAGGTCATCGAGCGCGACACGGCGCTCATCCAACTCGTACGCCGCGCACTGCCGTTGGACCCGCAGGCGAGGGTCCGGGTGCGCGGCACCGACGCCCGCGAAGGCCTCGCGAAGATCGCGGACGGCTGGGCGGACCTCGTCATCGCCGACGTCTTCAGCGGCGCCCGTACCCCCGCCCACCTCACGAGCGCCGAGTTCCTCGGTGACGTACGCAGGGTCCTGAAGCCCGGCGGTCTCTACGCGGCCAATCTCGCCGACGGACCGCCGCTCGCGCATCTGCGCGGCCAGCTCGCCACCGCAGCCACGCTCTTCCCGGAGCTCGCGCTCATCGCCGACCCGGCGGTGCTGCGCGGCAAGCGCTTCGGCAACGCGGTGCTCGTCGGCTCCGACCGGCCGCTGCCGATCGCCGAGCTGACCCGGCGCAGCGCGGGGGACTCGCATCCGGCACGGGTCGAGCACGGCAGGGCGCTCATCGACTTCAGCGGGGGAGCGGCGGCGGTCACGGACGCGAGCGCGGTGGCGTCACCGGCGCCGCCGCCCTCGGTGTTCCGCTGAGACCGGTTCGCTGAGGACGGCTCGCTGAGGGCGGTCCGCTGAGGACGTTCCGCCGGATTTTCCGAAGTCTGGTCGTTCCGCCGAACCGACCGGTCAGTACTCGTTGATCTCTACGGCCGGGGCGTGGTCGTGCCACGTGCAGAACACCGAGACCTTGTCGGCGCCCGAGGTGAACTCCACCCTGATCCAGGT
Organism: Streptomyces sp. Je 1-332; assembly: GCF_040730185.1. Classification (NCBI taxonomy): domain Bacteria; kingdom Bacillati; phylum Actinomycetota; class Actinomycetes; order Kitasatosporales; family Streptomycetaceae; genus Streptomyces; species Streptomyces sp. Je 1-332. Next base: position 2,916,760 of record NZ_CP160402.1, on the reverse strand, counting down.
GTCCTGCTTCCACACCTGCACCGACCAGCCCGCCGCCGGGGTCGCCGACACCAGCGTCGCGGAATCCTTGCCGAGGTCGAAGACGACCCGGCCGCCCTCGGTGGAGTAGCTCTTCACGTTGCCGGGTGCGGGAGCGGGAGCGGAGGGGCTGCTGGGCTTCGCGGACTTGGTCTTCGAGGGCTTGCTCTCGGGGGGCTTCGACGACTTCGAGGGCTTCTTCGACTTCGAGGGCGAGGGGGTCGGCGTCGGGTCCGCGCGGTGCGTGGACGAGGAGAGCGGCTCGGCACGCTCGCCGTCGGACGCGAGCGGTACGGCACGCGGCGGGTCGTAGGCGGTGCCCGCCATGACGGTGTGGACGCCCCACCAGGAGAGCGTGACCGCCGCGCCCGTGGCGAGCGACCAGGCCATTGCGTGTATGAGTCCTCTGCGCATCGCGAGCCATACTGCACCACGGGAGCCGTCGGCGTCGCCGGAGGACCGGGCAGGACCGGGGAGGACCAGGAGGACCGGGGTCACTCATATGGCGTACGGTGCCGCCCATGGCAAGTGTGCTCGTCGTCGAGGATGACCAGTTCGTACGCTCCGCTCTCATCCGGCATCTGACCGAGGCATCGCACACCGTGCGCAGCGTCGGCACCGCCCTCGAGGCGCTGCGCGAGGTGGCCCATTTCCAGTTCGACGTGGTGATCCTGGACCTCGGTCTGCCCGATCTGGACGGTTCCGAGGCGCTGAAGATGCTGCGCGGGATCACCGACGTCCCCGTGATCATCGCCACCGCGCGCGACGACGAGACCGAGATCGTCAGGCTCCTGAACGACGGCGCCGACGACTACCTGACCAAGCCCTTCTCCGTCGAGCATCTCTCGGCCCGGATGGCCGCCGTCCTGCGCCGCTCGCGCGTCACGGCGGGCGAGGCCCCGCCTAGCCGGGAGATACGGGTCGGCGGGCTCGCCATCGACCCGCTGCGCCGCCAGGCCGAGCTGGACGGGGCGCGGCTCGATCTGACCCGGCGCGAGTTCGACCTCCTCGCCTTTCTCGCGGGGCGGCCCGGAGTCGTCGTACCCCGCAAGGAGCTGCTCGCCGAGGTGTGGCAGCAGAGCTACGGGGACGACCAGACCATCGACGTACATCTGTCGTGGCTGAGGCGGAAGCTGGGCGAAACGGCCGCCCGGCCGCGCTATCTGCACACGCTGCGGGGTGTCGGCGTCAAGCTGGAGCCACCGCTGTGAGGTGGGCACTGGTCAAGGTGTGCCTGGCCGTCACGACGATGGTCGTGGTCGCCTTCGCGGTGCCGCTCGGCCTGGTCATCCAGGAGATGGCGCGCGACCGTGCCTTCTCGAACGCCGAGCGGCACGCGGCCGGCATGGGCCCCACGCTCTCCATCACCACCGACCGCGATCAGCTGACCCGGGCCGTCGCCACGTCCGAGGCGGGCGGCGAGGGCCGCATGGCCGTGTATGTGCCGCCCATCGGCAAGGCGCCCGCCCTGGAGATCGGCGACCGGCGGGCGGACGCGCACGCGGTGGAGACCACACGCAAGGAGGGACGGGCCCGGACGGCGACCGTCGACGGCGGCTTCGCGCTGCTCCAGCCGACGGCGCTGAGCTCCGGGCAGATCGCCGTGGTCGAGATCTTCGTGCCCGAGGGCGCGGTCAGCAACGGCGTGACCACGGCGTGGCTGGTCCTCGCGGGCGTCGGCGTCGCCCTGATCATCGGCTCCGTGGCGGTGGCGGACCGGCTCGGCGTACGCATGGTGCAGCCCGCCAAGCGGCTCGTGGGCGCGGCGCAGTCGCTCGGCGACGGAAAGCTGGGCGCGCGGGTCCAGGAAGAGGGGCCGACCGAACTGCGCCTGGCCGCCGTGGCGTTCAACTCCATGGCCGACCAGGTGGTGCAGCTGCTCGCCAACGAACGGGAGCTCGCGGCGGACCTGTCGCACCGCCTGCGCACCCCGCTGACGGTGCTCCGGCTCAACGCGGCCTCGCTGGGCGACGGCCCAGCGGCCGAGCAGACCCGTATCGCGGTGGAGAAGCTGGAGCGCGAGGTCGACACGATCATCCGCACCGCCCGTGACGCCAAGCCGCAGACCGCCGCGGTCGGCCCCGGCGCGGGCTGCGACGCCTCCGAGGTGATCCAGGACCGGATGGCCTTCTGGTCGGCGCTCGCGGAGGACGAGGGGCGCGAGGTGCGGGTCGCGGGGGTGGAGCGGCCGGTGTGGATCCCGGTGGCGCGTCCCGAGCTGGTCGCCTCCCTCGACGCGCTGCTCGGCAACGTCTTCCGGCACACGCGGGAGGGCGCGGCGTTCGCGGTGGACGTGCACAGTGGCGAGGATGCGGTGATTGTCCTGGTGTCGGACGCGGGGGCGGGGATCGCCGATCCTGAGGCGGCGTTGGCGCGGGGCGCGGGGTCGGGGGCCGATGGGTCCACTGGCCTGGGGCTCGACATCGTGCGGCAGCTCGCGGAGTCCACCGGTGGCGATGTCCGCATCGGGCGGTCCGTGCTGGGCGGCACGGAGGTGCGGATTTGGATTCAGCTTGACGGGCGTCGGCCTGTCGCCGGGGGGCGGGGGCACCGGGGTGCCGCTGTACGCCGCCGAAAGCGCGCCCCGAGTGTCCGCTAGCCCCTGAACCGCCGCTTCGCGGCGGATATTTTCCCGCCCACCCACCCGATTACCCCGCAGCTCCCCGGCGACCTTTAACCGGCCCCGATCGCTCCCTTAAGCCCACCCTAAGTTCCAGTGCAGAGCCCCAATTGCCTGCAATGTCCCGCCTCCGCGCGGCTAGCGTGCTGCACGCACCCCACCCCCCCGCACAGCTAAGGCAGGCACGCGATGAGCAGTACGCATCGACGCACGGTGAGCACCAAGTCCAAGGTCATAGGCGGGCTCGTGGCCGCCGGCCTCGTCGGCGGCGGCGCTTTCCTCTTCTCCGGGACGGCACTGGCGACGAAGGCTCCCGCGCAGGACACCGTCAAGGCCGCGGAGAGCGCCAAGTTCTCCCCCTTCGTGGACACGTCCCTCGCCCCCGCGTACGACCTCGTCGACACCGCGGAGAAGACCGGCGTCAAGGAGTTCACCCTCGCCTTCATCACCTCCGGAGGCAGCTGCGAGCCGCTCTGGGGCGGCACCACCGGGCTCGACGACGACAAGGTCGCCTCGCAGATCGATGCCCTGCGGGCCAAGGGCGGCGACGTACGCGTGTCCTTCGGCGGCGCGGCCGGCTCCGAGCTCGGCCTCAAGTGCGACAGCGCCGACGAGCTCGCGAAGGCGTACGGCAAGGTCGTCGACAAGTACAAGCTGACGAAGGTCGACTTCGACATCGAGGGCGCGGCCCTTCCCGAGACCGCGGCCAACACCCGCCGCGCGCAGGCCATCGCGCAGCTCCAGAAGGAGCACGAGGGCCTGGACGTCTCGTTCACGCTGCCCGTCATGCCCGAGGGCCTGACCCAGCCGGGCGTCGACCTCGTCGCCGACGCCAAGAAGAACGGCGTGCAGGTCTCCGCCGTCAACATCATGGCGATGGACTACGGCCCGTCCTACAGCGGCGACATGGGCAAGTACGCCATCGACGCGGCCACCGCCACGCAGAAGCAGATCAAGGGCGCCCTCGACCTGTCCGACGAGGCGGCCTGGAAGGCCGTCGCGGTCACCCCGATGATCGGCGTCAACGACGTCACCACCGAGATCTTCAAGGTCGACGACGCCACGGAACTGGTGAAGTTCGCCGAGGAGAAGGGGATCGGCCGGCTGCACATGTGGTCCTCGACCCGCGACAAGGCCTGTGAGGGCGGCGCCAACAACGGTGCGCAGCCCACCTGTTCGTCGATCGAGCAGGAGCCGCTCGCCTTCACGAAGGCGTTCGCCGCCTTCAAGTAGGCCCCAAGCCACCACCCCCCACGGCGCCTCGACCGGCATCCCCCCACCCGGTCGGGGCGCCACTCGTGCGGTCAGGCCTTGCTCGCCTGCCACTCCGACGCGTAGTCGTTGAAGATCGCGCGCAGGTGGTGCCCGATCTTCAGGTAGTCGAGGTCGTCCAGGTTGGCCAGCGACACCCGCACCGACCACTCCGGACCCTCGAACCCGCCGCCGTTCAGGAGCACCACATGGGTCTGCTCGGCGAGCCTGAACAGGGGATCGACCGGCTCGTAGTTCTTCTCCAGGAAGTCGGCGAAGTCCTTGCCGTGGACGCGTTCGGCCTCGGCGAGCAGATCGAGCTCGATGTAGTAGCAGGCCCGCTCCGGGTCCTCCGAGATCTTCATCTCGGCGCCCTCCAGGAGCAGTTCGAGCCGCTGGCGCACGATCGCGCGGATACGGTGTTTGTACGCCTGCCCCTCCTCCAGCATGTCGAAGAGGGAGAAGAGGGCCATCATCATCTGCTGCGGGAGCGAGAGCCCCGAGGTGTGGTTCAGCGCCACCTGCCGGGAGTCCGCGACCAGGCGGTCGATGAACTTGATCTTGCCTGGGTCGAGCGTCAGCGTCCCGTACCGCTTGGCCAGCCGGTCCTTCTCCTCCTGCGGCAGCCCGGCGATCAGCTCGTCGATGACGTTGTCGTCGTGCAGCCCGATGGCGCCGAGCCGCCAGCCGGTGGCGCCGTAGTGCTTGGAGTACGAGTAGACGAGCAGCGTGTTGCGCGGCAGGTCGGCGGCGATGGAGCGGAAGCCCTCGACGAACGTCCCGTACACGTCGTCCGTCACGATCAGGAGGTTCGGGTTCGACGTGGTGACGATCTGCTCGATCTGGTCCGCGACCCGCCGACTGAGCGCGAGCGAGGGAGGGTTGGAGGGGTTGACCAGGCAGACCATCTTGATGTCGGGGTCCGCGAGCTTGGCGACCTCCTCCTCCGGGTAGCGCCACTCCCGCACGCCCGCCTCGGCGAACATGCTCGCTTCGATGTACGTCACGTCGAACTCGTACGTGTCGAGCTCGGGAATCTCGATGTACGGCGTGAACACCGGCACCATCAGGGCGATCTTGTCGCCCTTGTGCAGGACGCCGTTCTTCATGAGCGAGTCGAAGATGTAGCACATGGCGGCCGTGCCGCCCTCGGTGGCGAAGAGCGACAGGTTGTCGGCGGGCGGCTTCCTGTCGAACATCTCGTCGGCGACATAGCCCCGCACGATCTGCTCGGCGTGCTTCAGCATCCGGTCGGGCACCGGGTAGTTGTCGCCGACCGAGCTGTCCGTCAGCTCGTGGATGAAGTCGTCCCGGTCGAAGCCGAACCGCTCGATGGCGTGCTCGACGCACTTCTGGAGCAGCTCGATGCCGGGCAGGTCCGGGTGCTGCCGTACGAAGGTGTCGAAGCGGGCGCCCGACCCCTTCTTCTCCGGCATGCCGCCCAGGTCGTCGGCGGTCCAGACGCGGCGGGACTCGGAGAGGGCGAAGTAGCCGAGCGCGTAGAACGCCTCGCGGGGGCCCGTGGCCACCCAGTTGGGGTTGCCGCGGCCCGCGTTGAGCAGCTGGACGCTGGACGTCTCCTTCTGCCCCGGCTTGTCCGCCTGTACCGCCTGGGCGATCTGGATGAACTTGTCCTTCAGCTCGAAGGGGCTGAGCTGCGCGAAGGACTGGATCTCCGCGCGGGTGAAAGTGGTCTTGGGCACAGCTCGTTCCTCACGTGGGGGGGAAGCGGGGGTCAGTGGTGGAGCAGGACGATGACTGCGCCCCAGATGGTCAGGAGCACGTTGCCGACGGCGTACGGAATCGTGTAGCCGAGCGTCGGGATCTGCGACCTGGACGATTCGTTGATCGCGCCGATCGCCGCGGTGGTGGTCTGGCCGCCCGCGAGGACGCCCATCAGGATCGGGAAGCGGATCTTCTGCACGTAATGCCCGAAGAGGAAGCCGACGATCAGCGGGATCACCGTGGCGATCGCGCCGAACAGGAGAAGGCCCCAGCCCGCCGTCGAGAGCCCGGAGGTGAAGCTCGGCCCGGCGTTGATGCCGACGACCGCGACGAAGAGGCAGAGCCCGAGCGTGTCCATGAACCACTGGGCGCCGGGCGGGACGTTCCCGTACGTCGGGTACTTGCCGCGGATCCAGCCGAAGACGAGCCCCATGATCAGCGCGCCGCCGGAGGTGGAGAGCGAGATCGGCACGCCGCCCGCAGTCAGCGCCGGGATGCCGATGCAGCCGCCGAGGAAGATGCCGAGGCCGACCCAGATCATGTCGGTGGCGAAGGACGTCGGCACGGGCTTGCCGAGCTCCTTGCCCGCCGGATCGACCAGGCGCTTGGGGCCGGTGAGGATCAGGGTGTCGCCGCGCTCCAGCTTCGTGGAGAGGCGGTAGGGGAACTCGGCTCCGGAGCGGTACAGCTTGTCGACGTAGACGCCGACCATGAACGGTTCGCGGCGCAAGTCCCCGATGGTCTTGCCGAGTTGCTCCTTCTCGGAGGCCACCACGTGCAGGGACTCGGTCTGGTAGCCGAGGAGTTCCACGTCGTCGGTCTCCGAGCCGATGTGCGTACGGGGGTCGAACTCGACGAGCGAGCCGCGCAAGGCGCTCAGCGCGACGACGTCCCCCTCGCGCAGGGTGGTGTGCTGATCGTGGTCGAGGATGTTCCCTTCCCTGCGTACGCGCGTGATGTAGAGGCGGCGGCCCAGCTCGCGCTGCTGGTTCTCGAAGTCCTCGATGGTGCGGCCGGCGAGGTCCGGGCGCTGGATGGTGTAGGCGCGCAGGACGACCTCGTAGTAGCCCTCGGCCAGGTCGGGGTTGTCTCCGGGTGCGTCCAACTCCTTCGCCAGGGCGGCGGATTCGGCCGCGAGGTCCTTGCGGTAGAGCCGGGGCAGCACGTTGGCGAGCAGCATCGCGCACAGGATCGTGCCGAGGGGGTACGTGACGGCGTAGCCGATGGCGACCAGGTTCGACTCGCTCTTGGCCTGCGCGGAGCTGAGCCCCGGCAGGTTGGAGATCGCGTCGCCCGCGACACCGATGACCGCGGACTGCGTGAGCGCCCCGCCGAGCAGCCCCGCCGAGAGGCCGGGGCCGTACCCGAGCATCGCGGCGAACGCCCAGCAGACGAGGAGGCCGGTGACGCAGACGACGACCGCGTTGAGGACCTGCGGAAGGCCGTCCTTCTTCAGGCCGCGGAAGAACTGCGGGCCGACCTTGTAGCCGAGGGCGAAGAGGAACATCGTGAAGAAGAGGTTCTTCACCGTCCCGTCGATCTCGACCTTGAACTGCGCCCCGAGCAGCAGCCCCGCGATGAGGCAGCCGGTGACCGCGCCGAGCCCGATCGCCCGGTAGCGCAGCTTCCCGAAGAGGAAACCGAGCGCCACGGTGATGAAGACGAGCAGCTCGGGATGGGGCTGGAAGATGTTCCGGTTGAGGAAGTCGATCATTGTCTAAGCCCCCAGTACGCCGACGAGGATGGGCCCGGTCAGAGGCAGCAGGAAGTTCGAGAGGGCGTAGGTGATCGTGTAGCCGAGCAGCGGGACCGAGCTCTGGGCCACCTGGGTGACGGAGGTGATCGCCGGGGTCGAGCACTGCTGGCCCGCGATGGCGCCGATGAGGAGCGGTTTCTCGATCTTCAGGAGCTTGCTGCCCACGATGAGCGAGATCGTCGCGGGTACGAGGACCATCGCGATCCCGGCGAACGGCAGCAGTACGCCGTACTCCTTGAGCAGCGGCCAGGCCTGCGGCCCCGAGACGAGCCCCGTACAGGCGATGAAGATCGCCAGGCCCATGTCCTTGAGCGTGTTCGCGGCCTGCGGCGGAAACGCGCCGAAGGTCTGCTTGCGGGAGCGGAACCAGCCGAAGAGCAGCCCGGAGACCAGACAGCCGCCACCCGTGCCGAGCGACATGGGCACGTCGCCGAAGTGCACGACGACCTGGCCGAGCAGGGAACCGGCCGCGATGCCGAGACCCAGGTAGATGAAGTCGGTGGCGTCGTTCTTGACGACCGCGCCGATCCTGCCGACCACCTTGTTCAGGCCCGAGCGCGCGCCCACCAGGGTGAGCACGTCACCGCGGCGCACGGTGGTGTTGCCGGCCGCGGGCAGATGCTGATCACCGCGCAGTACGTCGGTGACGTACACGCCGTCCTTGATGAACTCGGGGTGCGCGCGCTGGAGCTCGTCCACGCTGCTGCCGTCCGACGACTTCTCGGTGACGGAGACCTGGGCCGTGGCGAGGGGGGTGTCGACGCCGGGGATGCCAGGGGTCTCGGGGCCGATGAGGTGTCCGGACTCGATGACGTTGGCGCGGCGGCCGACCACCAGGACCAGGTCGGAGAGGGTGAGCGCCAGACCGGGCGCGGGCGTGAGCTGCTTGCTGCCGCGCTTGACGGCCTCGACGGTGACCCGTCCTTCGAGCTCGGACTCCAGGTCGCCGACGGTCCTGCCGTCGCCCGTGGTCACCAGGTAGGTGCGGCCGACCATGCCGGGCAGTGCCTGCCGCTCGTCGGACTCCAGGCCGCCGCCCGAGCCGCGCATCTTCTCCCACAGTTCGCGCGAGGCGTCCCGCAGGTTGATGCGCAGCATCATCGGCATGATCTGGCTGGTGTAGAGCACGATGGTGATCAGGCCGAAGAGGTAGCAGACCGTGTACGCGGTGGCGACGTGCCCCTGGTACTGGGTGATCTGGTCCGGGGTGAGGCCGTCGAGCTTGCCGATGGCCTCGGTCGCCGTACCGACGACGGCCGACTCGGTGGCCGCGCCCGCCAGGATGCCCGAGGCGGTGCCGACGTCCAGGTCGAAGGCCTTGGCGAGGCCGAGCGCGATGCCGAGGACGCAGACGAGCTCGATGCCGCAGAGCACGAAGAAGCGCAGGCTCTCGCGGTTGAGGTTGGAGAAGAACTGCGGGCCCGCGAGATAGCCGAGGGCGAAGATGAACAGTGCAAAGAAGATCGTCTTGACGTCGTCGGAGACGACGACCTTGGCCCACGCGCCGAGAAGCAGCGAGACGATCAAGGTGCCGCAGATGCCGCCGAGCGTGATGGGGCCGACGCGCACCTTGCCCACGAGATAGCCCAGGGCGAGGCAGATGAACAGTGCGAACTCGGGGTGATCACGGAGTACGCCCACCGGCGCTCACCGTGCCCGCTCTATTGCTGTATGTGCCATATGGGCAACCTAAGGAGCCGCGTGGCGCGGTGCCACTCGGCCCCTCGGGGCTGCCGGACCCGCGGGTCAGTCCGCGGCGTACTCGCGTGGCAGCTCACCGCCGGCCGCGACGCCCGCGTACCAGTGCGCGCTGGACTTGGGGGTGCGGGCCTGCGTGTCGTAGTCGACGTACACCGCGCCGAAGCGCTTGCTGTAGCCGTATGACCATTCGAAGTTGTCGAGCAGGGACCAGAGGTAGTAGCCGCGGACGTCGGCGCCGTCCGTGATGGCCCGGCGGACGGCCGCCAAGTGGCCGTGCAGGTAGGCGATGCGCTCCGGGTCGTGGACGCGGCCCTCCGGGTCGGGCTTGTCGTCGTAGGCCGCGCCGTTCTCGGTGACGTACAGCGGCAGGCCCGGCGCCTCACGGGTGTAGCGCATGATCAGCTCGTGCAGGCCCGTCGGGTCGATGGTCCAGCCCATCTCGGTGCGGTCGCCCGGCGTCTGGTGGAAGGCCACGTCATCGGAGCCCGGCCACGGGGAGTGCTCGCTGGCGCCGTGCCCGTCGTTGCGTGCGTTCGCGGGGTCGTGCTGCGCGGCCGAGACCAGCGCGGGCGTGTAGTAGTTCAGGCCGAGGGCATCCAGCGGCTGATGGGCGGCGGCCAGGTCGCCGTCGCGCACGAAGGACCAGTCGGTGATCCGGGCCGTGTCGGTGAACAGGTTCGCGGGGTAGGCGCCGTGCAGCATCGGGCCGTGGAAAACGCCGTTGGCGAGGTTGTCGATGCGGCGGCGGGCTCCCTGGTCCTCAGGGCCGTCCGAAACCGCCCTGACCACCGCGGAGTTGAGGCTCACCGCGACTTGGGCACGGGCCGGCAGGGCGGCGCGCAGCGCCTGGGTGCCGAGGCCGTGCGCGAGGTTGAGGTGGTGCGCGGCCTGCAGGGCGGCCGCCGGGTCGGTGCGGCCAGGGGCGTGCACGCCCGAGCCGTAGCCGAGGAAGGCGCTGCACCACGGCTCGTTGAGCGTGATCCAGGACTCCACGCGGTCACCGAGGGCCTCGGCGACGAAGCCCGCGTACTCGGCGAAGCGGTAGGCGGTCTCCCGCGCGGGCCAGCCGCCCGCGTCCTCCAACTCCTGCGGCAGGTCCCAGTGGTAGAGGGTCAGGGCGGGCTTGATGCCCTTGGCCAGCAGCTCGTCCACGAGCCGCCGGTAGAAGTCGAGCCCGCGCTGGACGGCAGGCCCGCGTCCGGTGGGCTGCACCCGCGACCAGGAGACGGAGAACCGGTAGGCGTTCAGGCCGAGGTCCGCCATGAGTGCCACGTCGTCGCGGTAGCGGTGGTAGTGCTCGACGGCCACGTCCCCCGTGTCACCGCCGGCCGTCCGGCCCGGTGTGTGGCTGAAGGTGTCCCAGATGGAGGGGGTGCGGCCGTCTTCACGTACGGCGCCCTCGATCTGGTACGCGGACGTGGCGGCGCCCCAGAGGAAATCGGCCGGAAAGGCGAGGGATTCAGGCATGGAAGCGCTCCCATGGGTGGGGTGGGCGGACAGGGGAAGAGAGAGGCGGGGTGCCGGGGCCGAGGTGGCGGCCCGGCCCTGGCACCCGGCAGTGAGGCGGGCGGGGGCCCCGGCCCTTGACGGGCGACGTACGCCCCGGCTGACGGGCGGCGGAGGCCCCGGCCCGTGACGGGCGGCGGGGGCCTCAGCCCTTGACGGCGCCCTGCATGATGCCGCTCACGATCTGCTTGCCGAAGAGGACGAACGCCAGGAGCAGCGGCAGTGTGCCGAGCAGCGCGCCCGCCATGATCACCGCCCGGTCCGGGATGTAGCCCGTACCGAGGGAGTTGAGCGCCACCTGCACGGTGGGGTTGGACTGGTTCAGCGCGATGATCGGCCACAGGAAGTCGTTCCAGGCCATCACGAACGTCAGCAGGCCGAGCACCGCCATCGCGGGCCGCGCGGCGGGGAACACCACGTGCCAGATGATGCGCAGACTGCTCGCCCCGTCCATCCGCGCCGCCTCGATGAGTTCGCTCGGCAGCGCCTGCACCAGGTACTGCCGCATGAAGAACACCCCGAAGGCGCTCACGAACGTCGGCAGGATCACCGCCTGGAGCTGATTGGTCCACTGCAGGTCGGCGACCCACAGATAGAGCGGTACGACACTCAGCTGCGGCGGCACCATCATCGTGCCGATCGTCAGCAGGAGCAGCACACCGCTGAACCTGAACTTCAGCTTGGCGAAGGCGAATCCGGCGATCGTGGAGAACAGGACGGTGCCGATGGTGATGGTGCCCGCCACGATCGTGGTGTTGAGCATCGCGTCCCCGAGGCTCGCCTCGGTCCAGGCACGCTCCAGGTTCTTGAAGAGGTTCCCGCCGAACCACAGGGGCGGCGGGGTCTGGGCGAGCCGCCCGCTCGTACGGGACGCGGCGATCGCCGTCCAGATCAGCGGGGCCAGCGATACGGCCGTGAACAGCGCGAGGACGACGTAGGTCACGGGCCCGGCGTGCATCGTGCGGCCGGCCTTGAGCCCCAGCGGGCGGGCCGGCTTCGGGCCCGGGGCGGGGCTCTTCCGTGGGCTCGTGATCACATCGCCCGGCGGATCGGGGGCGAGGTCCGTCGTGGGGCCCGATGTGCGGGACTTCATCGGTCCTTCCTCAGACGTCGGGCGATCAGCAGATTGACCGCGGCGATGAGCAGCAGGATCGCGAGCATCAGCCAGGCGACGGCCGATGCCCGGCCCAGATGGCCGTTGATCCAGCCCTGGTCGTACAGATAGAGACCGAGCGTCTGGAACTGGTGGTCGGCGCCGCCCTTGGACCCGGCCGTGCCGCCGAACAGCAGCGGCTCACCGAAGAGCTGGGTCGCCCCGATGGTCGATACGACCACCGTGAACAGGATCGTCGGCCGCAGCATCGGGATGGTCACGTGCCGGAACTGCTGCCAGCGCGACGCGCCGTCCAGCGCGGCCGACTCGTACAGGTCGTGCGGCACGGCCTGCATCGCCGCCAGATAGATCAGCGCGTTGTAGCCGGTCCACCGCCAGATGACGATCGAGGACACCGCGAACTGCGAACCCCAGGACGACTCACGCCAGTTGACGGGATCGATGCCCACGGACCCGATGATCCAGTTCACCATCCCGCCGTCCCACGCGAAGAGCAGCGTGAAGACCAGCGAGGCGCTCGCCACCGACGTGGCGTACGGAGCGAGCATCGCCACCCGCCACAGAGTGGAGCCGCGCAGCTTGTAGTTGAGCAGATGCGCGATGCCGAGCGCCACGGCGAGCTGGGGGACGGTGGAGATGACGCCGATGGTGAAGGTGTTGCCGAGCGCGTTCCAGAAGTAGTCGCTCCGCAGCAGGTTGGTGTAGTTCTCCAGGCCGATCCAGGTGCTGCCGTCGAGGTTGGTCAACGACAGGCGGTGCATCGACGCCCAGCCCGTGTACAGCAGCGGGAAGAGCCCGAAGGCACCGAAGAAGAGGAAGAAGGGGGCGACGAAGACGTACGGCGACGCCTTTATGTCCCAGCGGTACAGGCGGCTGCGCCACGAGGACGTGGGAGAGGCCTTGCGCCTCCCGGACGCGGCCGGGGCCGCGTCCCCCTCACCGGGGGACGCGGTCTCGGCGTACTCAGCGGTCTCGGACATGCGCGTCACTGTCCCAGAACATCCTTGATCTCCTTCTGCGCGGCCTCCCAGCCCTGCGCCGGAGACTTGCCCTGTTGCTCCACCTGGAGCACACCGATGTCCGTGATGGACTGGCCGATCTGGGCGTCCTTCAGGCCGTAGACGGCCGAGGGGGTGTTCTTCGCGATGTCGGCGAAGATCTCCGTGATCGGCGCGTCGTTGAAGTACGCCTTGGTCGCGGGCGACGGCTTCAGCGTGTCGTACGCCGACGGGGTGGAGGGGAAGCTGGCCTGCTTGGCGAAGACCTTCGCGAGCTGCTCGGGCTGCGTCAGCCAGACGGCGAGCTCCGTCGCCTCCTTCTTGTGCTTGCCCGCGCTCGGCACGCCGAGGAACGTCCCGCCCCAGTTGCCGTCCGTGGGCGCCTTGGCCATGTCCCACTGGCCCTTGCCCTCGGGGCCGGTCTTCTCCTGGATGTACCCGGCCATCCACGCCGGGCAGGCCACGGTGGCGAACTTGGCGTTGGCGAAGCCCTGGTCCCATGTCGGGTCGAACTGCTTGAGCTTGGACGACATGTCGCCGTCCGCGACCTTCATCGCCGCGTCCCAGGCGTCCTTGCGGCCCTGGCTGTCCTCGTAGATCTCCTTGCCGCTCTTGTCGTAGTACCGCTCTTTCGCACCGGCGAAGACGGCGTTGTAGACACTGGACGCCGAGTCGACGAACTTGGTGCCGTCGGGGGCCTTGTCCATGTACTTCTCGCCGAGCGCGACGTACTTGTCCCAGTCGCCGGCCCACTCCTTGGCGAGCTCCTCGCGGTCGGTGGGCAGACCGGCCTTCTTGAAGAGGTCCTTGCGGTAACACAGCGCGGTGGGGCCGATGTCGACGCCGAGGCCGACCGTCTTGCCGTCCTCGGTCGTGGCCTGCTTCCACTTCCAGTCGAGGTAGGTGGACTTGTCCACGCCCTCGGCCTTGCCCAGGTCCTCGAACTTGGCGCCCTGGGTCTGCACGACCTCGGTGATGTTGCTGACTTCGATGGCGGCGACGTCATTGACGCCCGCGCCGGACTGGAGCTGGGTGAGGAGCTTCGGGTAGTAGGCGTCGTTCCGCTCGATGACGTTCTCTTTGATCTTGATGTTCGGGTGCGACTTCTCGTACTCGGCGTAGAGGCCGGCCTGCTTCAGGCCGAGCACACCGAACGTGCCCACATTGAGCGTGACCTTGCCGTCGCCGCCCTCGGAGCTGGTGTCGTCGTCGCTGGAACAACCGGCCAGCAGGCTGCCGGCCAGCGCGGTCACGGCCGCGATGGCCACCAGCCGACCGGGTCGGCGGGAACTCGTGTGCATGCGTCCTCCTGTTGCCTGACGTGCCGACCCCCCGGCCAACTGCACTTCTTGCCCCGTTGCTTGACTCTTCGGCTCGGGCGGGGAACGTGCGGGATGTGTACGTGTCAGGTAGTGTGGGAGCGCTCCCACACGTGATGAGTTGAAGAGTCGTGGCTGGGGGCGGGGGTGTCAAGGGACCGGACAGAGACACATGTCTTCAGTTATCGGGCTGTTACGAGGGGGCTCGCGCCGTCACGTGTGCGCTCCCGCGTTCGGCCCATCGGACCGGTGAAGATCGGGCTGTTACATTCCTCTACATTCCTCGCCCGGGGGATTGCGACGGGAGGCGGACCATGCCAGCTCACGGACCACGCGGCCGCAGCGGCGGGCGACCGACCCTGGAGGAGGTCGCCGCGCGGGCGGGGGTGGGCCGCGGGACGGTCTCCCGGGTGATCAACGGCTCACCCCGGGTGAGCCAGGCGACCCGTACGGCGGTCGAGGCGGCCGTCGCCGAACTGGGTTACGTCCCGAACACCGCGGCCCGCGCCCTGGCCGCCAACCGCACCGACGCCATCGCCCTGGTCGTGCCGGAGCCCGAGACCCGCTTCTTCGCCGAGCCGTACTTCTCCGATGTCCTGCGCGGGGTCGGGGCGGAGCTCAGCGAGACGGAGATGCAGCTCCTGCTGATCTTCGCCGGGAACGACCGCAGGCGCCAGCGCCTCGCCCAGTACCTCGCGGCCCACCGCGTCGACGGCGTCCTCCTGGTCTCGGTCCACGCGGACGACCCGTTGCCGGACCTCCTCGCCCAGCTGGAGATCCCGGCGGTGATCAGCGGCCGCCGCTCGGCCGACGAGGCGCTGCCCTCGGTCGACTCCGACAACTTCGCCGGTGCGCACTCGGCGGTGGAGCACCTCCTGCGGCGCGGCCGCACGCGCATAGCCACCATCACCGGCCGCCTGGACGTCTACGGCGCCCAGCGCCGCCTGGACGGCTACCGCTCCGCCCTGTCGGACGCGGGCCGCGAGGTGGAGGAGCGTCTTGTCGCGCCGGGTGACTTCACGGAGGAGGGCGGCCGCAGGGCGATGACCGAGCTGCTCGCGGCCTGCCCGGACCTGGACGCGGTGTTCGCGGGCTCCGACGTGATGGCGGCCGGCGCCCGCCAGGTCCTGCGCGAGGCCGGGCGCCGGATACCCGACGACGTGGCGCTCGTCGGCTTCGACGACTCGGCGATCGCCCGTCACATGGACCCGCCGCTGACCAGCGTGCGCCAGCCCATCGAGGAGATGGGCCGGGCGATGATCGACCTGCTGCTCGCCGAGATCGCGGACGACCGCCCGGCATCCGCCCGCCGCCTCGATCACCGCCAACTGGTGCTGCCGACGCAACTGGTGGAGCGCTCGTCGTCCTGAGGGACCGGCGGGAGGCGGGGTGGGGCGGGCCGCCGACGCGGGAGGCAACCGACGGCCCTTGCGCCCCGGAGCCCCGTACCGACACGGACCTCACGAAGCGCCACACGCACTCTGCACCGCCCCCGCGAGAGCGGGAAGGGTGTGCGCGACCCGCACATGAGCCCGGCTTTCACGCCCCGTGTGAGAACACACCCGCCCGGGACAAACGGCCAGCGGCCCCGACGTCGCATCCGTGCCCGTACAGGCGCACGATGGAGACAGTGGGGCCGGCGATCGGCCTTGGCGGCCCCGAATGCTCGAACGCGCATGCCGGAAGGGGGTGCGACGCCATGTCCCAGTTCATGGACGTCCACCACGGGATGAAGGACATCACGGCCGACCAGCTGATGCAGGCCCACCAGGCGGACCTCGCCATCGAGAAGGAAGAAGGGGTCCACTTCAAGAAGGCCTGGGCGGACCCGGAGTCCGGGACGGTCTACTGCCTCTCCGAAGCACCATCGGCCGACGCGGTCCAGCGCATCCACGAACGCGCCGGTCACAAGGCCGACGAGGTCCACCCTGTGCCTCTGACGGTCTGAGCCGGAGCGACAGCGCGGCGCGCCACGGCCGCGACGGGTGCAAGGCCCCGGGGGTTCCATGAACCGCCCGTGGGAGGCATCACTTTGCCCCGAATTGAACTGTTCCCTGAGGTCCGTCAGCTTTCGCCGACCAAGGCCCGCAGGTGCGCGAGGTAGTTTTCGAAGCGTGTGCGTCCGTCGTCGGACAGGCGCACGAACGTGCGCACGCGGCGTTCTCGGCCGTCGCGCAGCTTGGCCAGCTCCACCACACCCGCTTCCTCCAGGACGCGCAACTGCCGTGAGAGTTCTGGCGAATCGAGTTCGAGGGCCTCACACAGATCAGCGAACGACGCGTTGTGCACGCGCCGCAGGGTGCCGAGCACGGCCAGGCGCACCGGCGAATGCATCAGCGTGGTCAGTGCCTGCCGGTGTTCTCCCCCTTCGCTCATCAGGCCCTCCACCGCGACGTCAAGTAGCCCATCAGGGCCAGCGCGGGGGCTGCCGCCGGAACCACGATGCCGATGGTGGAGTCCGGGGTGTCCCACAGGACATTGCCCGCCGGGAGACCCAGCAGGAAGCCCGCTGCGATCCCGAGGCCACTCTCCAACGAGGTGTGGGGGCGGCGAAGGGCACGCTCGCGATGGAAGTAGTTCCAACCGACCACCACTGCCAGCCCCACCAGGCACAACGGGATGCCGAGTGCCAGCGGCACCCTCTGCTCGGCAGCCGCCCACAGAGCGCCGAACAACGCTGCCGACGACACCACGCCCGCTACGCGCTCGCCTGTCGGGGCGGGCCGGTTGAGAGTGGGTGCCCGCTCGGCGGTGGCGAGTTGGTCGGCGGCGGTCTGCGGGTCCATGTGGAAATCCCCCAAGGTCGTGCGAATCGTACACTTGCGATTTTGGCACTCACTTGGCAAACACGCAACTAAGAGGCCCGGCGCGGCGCGGGCGCGAGGGGGGAGTCCGGACATGACGAAGGCCCGGTCTGCTTTCGCAGGCCGGGCCTTGATCAATCAGGGTGAGTGACGGGACTTGAACCCGCGGCCACCTGGACCACAACCAGGTGCTCTACCAACTGAGCTACACCCACCATGTCCGGTCGTTCTGCGTTCTTCCGACCGGCCGAGAAAAAGTGTACAGGGTCCGAAGGGGTGCTCGCGCACGCCTTTTCTGGACCCCGTACACAGGGGTTCCGCGGAGGCTAATCCGCAGGCAGCACGTGCTTGGCCGCGATCGTTCTGGCCGTGTCCGAGTCCGGGCCGGGCTGCGGCACGAAGACCGCCTCGCGGTAGTAGCGCAGCTCGGCGATGGACTCGCGGATGTCCGCGAGCGCCCGGTGGTTGCCGTTCTTGTCCGGGCTGTTGAAGTAGGCCCGGGGGTACCACCGCCGGGCCAGTTCCTTGATCGAGGAGACGTCGACGATGCGGTAGTGGAGGAACTCCTCCAGCGTCCGCATGTCGCGCAGCAGGAAGCCCCGGTCGGTGCCGACCGAGTTCCCGCAGAGCGGAGCCTTGCGCGGCTCCTTGACGTGCTCACGTACGTACGCCAGGACCTGCTCCTCGGCGTCGGCCAGCGTCGTGCCCGATGCCAGCTCGTCGAGGAGCCCCGAGGTGGTGTGCATCTTGCGCACCACCTCGGGCATGGTCTCCAGCGCCGCGTCCGGCGGGCGGATCACGATGTCCACACCTTCGCCGAGCACGTTCAGTTCCGAGTCGGTGACCAGTGCGGCCACCTCGATAAGTGCGTCATCCGTCAGCGAGAGCCCGGTCATCTCGCAGTCGATCCACACCATGCGATCGTTCATGCGTCTTACCCTACGGCGCGCTCCTCTGGCCGGGCAGTGGCGGACGGCCTGGCGCGTACACATCCGAGCTCGGCTTCCCCGGATCCGCGGACAGCGAAGCCGACGGGCCGACGGCACTCGCCGCCGCCGTGCGCCGTGTCTGCGACGGGACGGGACCCGTGCTCTCCGCGTTCACCGGCGCCGTGGTGGGCATGGGCGGCGCGGATTCCAGCAGCGCCCGCTCGCCCCCCTGCGGCCTGCGGGCGCGGTAAGCGGCCCGGTAGGCGGCGGGCGACGAGCCCAGCTGGCGCCGGAAGTGGCCACGCAGGGCCACGGGCGAGCGGAAGCCGCAGCGGCCCGCGACCTCGTCGACGGAGTAGTCGGAGGTCTCGAGCAGCCGCTGTGCCTGCAGTACGCGCTGAGTGATCAGCCACTGCAGGGGAGCGCTCCCGGTGAGCGAGCGGAACCTGCGGTCGAAGGTGCGCCTGCTCATGTACGCGCGCGCGGCCAGCGTCTCCACGTCGAACTGTTCGTGTAAATGCTCCAGCGCCCAGGCGACGACCTCGGCCAGCGGATCCGCGCCGATCTCCTCGGGCAGCGACCGGTCGAGATAGCGCTCCTGACCGCCGGCCCGGCGCGGAGGCACGACAAGCCTGCGGGCGAGCGCGCCCGCCGCCTCGTTGCCGTGGTCCGTGCGCACGATGTGCAGGCACAGATCAATTCCGGCCGCGGTCCCCGCGCTGGTGAGTACATCCCCGTCGTCGACGAAGAGCTCGCGCGGATCCACATGGACGGATGGATACCGCTTGGCCAGCGTCGGTGCGTACATCCAGTGCGTGGTCGCCGGGCGGCCGTCGAGCAGACCGGCGGCGGCGAGCACGAACGCGCCGGTGCACAGGCCCACGATGCGGGCGCCCTCCTCGTGCGCGCGGCGCAGCGCGTCGAGTGCCTCCGGCGGCGGCGGCGAGGTGATCGACCGCCAGGCCGGCACCACGACGGTGCCCGCACGCCCGATGGCCTCCAGGCCATGTGGCGCGGTGAGTTCGAGCCCCCCGGTCGTCCGCAGCGGTCCCTCTTCACCGGCGCACACCAGCAGCCGGTAGCGGGGGACCCCGGCGTCCTGCCGGTCGATCCCGAACACGGAGAGCGGTATGGAACTCTCGAAGATGGGGCCACCGCTGAACAGCAGCACCGCGACAATCTCCCTGCGGCGGCGTCCGGAAAGCTTCCGCGACGCGGCTTCTTGCACGGCAGTGGAGTCGTGGCTCATGGCGCTAAGCCCCCCTCGGTCGTCGCGGCTCCCTGTTCTTGGCGTGCTCTGTTTTCTCTTTGTTTTCTGCGGTCTCTGCGGTCTCTGTGTTCCCGGCGCTCTTGGCGTTCCTGTCGGACCTGTCGCTCCTGCACGTTTCCCCTCGGTCCTCCACCAGTCCCCCGCCGTAATACAGTCATGATCGAATCTACTGCGTCCCGTGCTGCCGGGGTGACCAGTTAAGGACCCGGCACTATGTCGACATGGCAACTTGGCGTGAAGCAGTCGATCACGAAGCGTTGCACTCACGGGCGTTGCTGGGAAGTGCGCCTCGGCTCCGTGGCCGGTCCCCGTAGGGTTCAGCCGCCTTCCGCATGCCTTTCAGCCCTGGTCGGACCGGGGTTGGGCGCCCCTTCGGCCAAGGAATGCATGGCCATAGGAAGTTGGCTGAAAAGTTATGGGTGAGTGCGCGCGAATCGGTCAGTCCCCCGGCGCGGACCCACCAGCATGCCGACCGCCCCTGTGCGCCCCCGAACCCGACCGTCCGTGCCGCCCCCGGCCCTGCTCATCGACCAGCCGCGCCGCCCCGCGCTCGGACTGCCGCAGCAGCAACCGGCAGACCCCTGTCACGGCCACGAGTCCGAGGGCCGACCCGGCGGCTCCCGCCAGTGAGGTCCCGTACCAGACCAGGACGACGGGAACCAGGACGCAGCTGAATGCCGCCCAGCGGACGACATCGCTCGCGGAGTCCTGCGCGGGCGTGGGTGGCGTCCCCTCGGCGCGTGGCGAGGGGACGCCACCGCGCGGGCGCTCACGCGCCCCCTCCGGCGGGCGTCGGTGGCTCTGCGTGGCGACGTGTGAGGACGTCGTGGCTTGTGAGGACGTCGTGACTTGTGAGGACACGGACGGCGGTCCAGGCACGGCGGGCTCCCTGTGGCGGTGGCGTACCCACGTTCAACGCGTGGTCACGCGGCCGGTCACTGGCGTGAACCTTGTGGCCGAAGGCGGCCCACGCGGGTGGGTGCCCAAACCGCCTGTACGAGGCAGCAACCATTGCCATACGGGCGCCGCTCATGCATGCTCCGGTGAACGCTGTGAGGCTCCCGCAGGGCCGGAAGCAAGCTCTGGGCAGGAGAGGAGTGTCGCCGTACCCTTGGGGGTATGGGGTTGGGAAGATGATTCCCGGACACAGCTCCGGTGGTCGCCGCTCCTCCTCGTCCCTGTCCGATCCTGTCCGTATCGCCCCATAACTGCGCCGCACGACCCGAACAGAGCCGACCCTCCCACAGAGGACTCCTTCGCCGAGACACCCATGGCCGGTCACGAATTCTCCGAACCAGCGGACCGCAAGCGGCAGGTCGCCGACCCCACGGCGACCCCCCAGGCGGCGGAACAGCCACGTCATTCCTGCGATCCGGCCTTCCGGCACGGGGTCGTCGTCGGATTCGACGGCTCGACCTCCAGTGAGCGCGCTCTCTCGTACGCGATCGGGATGGCCCATCGCTCCGGATCCGGACTGATCATCGTCCATGTGGCCAACCGGCTCCCCACCACGGTGTGGGCCGGCTGCGAGCCACCTGTCTTCGTCGATGTGCCGGATCACCGCACGGAAGTGCTCGGCCTCGAACTGGCCTGTGCGGACTATCTCGCCGAAGTCCCGTGGATCCTGGTCGAGCGCGGCGGCGACATCTGCCACGAACTCGAAGAGGTCGGCCGGGAGTACTCCGCGGACGCGATCGTCGTCGGATCGACGCACGGAATCGTGGGGCGCATCTTCGGCTCGGTCGCGGGCCGGCTCGCGCGCCGCGCGCAACGCCCCGTCGTGGTCATTCCGTAACGCCCCTCATTCCGTAACGCCCCTCCGTCCCAGGTGGGGTGAGGGTGGCGAGGCGTCAACTTCCTTGCTGTGTAGATAAATCTACTCGTGCGTACAGGTGGGTTGTGCCCTTGTGAAGGGTACGTACTGGGGGCACGACCACCTGCCGACCGGGCAGTGACGGCTACCGGCCGAGGCAGGCGCGGGTCGGGGGAATGGGCGCCCCTGGCCCCTGAAGAACGACCCCTCGCACGCTTGGTGGCACGCGCGAGGGGTCGTTCATTTCCGCGGGTCGGTGCTGAGAGGCCGGGACTACTCGACCGTGACCGACTTCGCGAGGTTGCGCGGCTTGTCGATGTCCCGGCCGAGCGCCAACGCCGTGTGGTAGGCGAGGAGTTGCAGCGGGATGCCCATCAGGATCGGGTCGAGCTCGTTCTCGTTCTTCGGGACGAGGATCGTCTGGTCGGCCTTCTCCTGCTCCTGGTGCGCGACCGCGAGGATCTTGCCGCTGCGGGCCTTGATCTCCTCCAGGGCGGCGCGGTTCTTCTCCAGGAGGTCGTCGTCCGGGACGATCGCGACCGTCGGGAGCGCGGGCTCGATGAGCGCGAGCGGGCCGTGCTTGAGCTCGGAGGCGGGGTAGGCCTCGGCGTGGATGTACGAGACCTCCTTGAGCTTGAGCGAGGCCTCACGGGCGACGGGGTAGCCCCGTACGCGCCCGATGAAGAGCATCGAGCGGGCCTCCGCGTACTCCTTGGCGATCTTCTTGATCTCGTCCTCCTGCTTGAGGATCTCCGAGATCTGGCCGGGCAGCTTGCGCAGGCCCTCGATGATCCGCTTGCCGTCGGAGACCGACAGGTCGCGGATGCGGCCCAGGTGCAGGGCGAGCAGGCCGAAGGCGACCGTGGTGTTCGTGAAGCACTTGGTGGAGACGACGCAGACCTCCGGGCCCGCGTGGACGTACACGCCCGCGTCGGCCTCACGGGCGATCGCCGAGCCGACGACGTTCACGACGCCGAGGACGCGGGCGCCCTTGCGCTTCAGCTCCTGGACGGCGGCAAGGACGTCGTACGTCTCGCCGGACTGGGAGACCGCGATGTAGAGGGTGTCGGGGTCCACGACCGCGTTGCGGTAGCGGAACTCGGACGCCGGCTCCGCGTCGGCGGGGATGCGGGCCAGCTCCTCGATCATCTGGGCGCCGATCATGCCCGCGTGGTACGAGGTGCCGCAGCCGAGGATCTTGACGCGGCGCACCTTGCGGGCGTCGTGCGCGTCGAGGTTCAGGCCGCCGAGGTGCACGGTGGAGAAGCGGTCGTCGATGCGGCCGCGCAGGACGCGGTCCACGGCGTCGGGCTGCTCGAAGATCTCCTTGTGCATGTACGTGTCGTGGCCGCCCATGTCGTACGACTCGGCCTCCCACTCCACGGTGGTCGGCGAGGCGGTCGTGCGCGAGCCCTCGGTCGTGTACGTGCGGTAGTCGTCGGCCTTGATGGTGGCCATCTCGCCGTCGTCGAGGGTGACGACCTGGCGGGTGTGCGAGACGAGCGCGGCGACGTCCGAGGCGACGAACATCTCCTTCTCGCCGATGCCGAGGACCACGGGGGAGCCGTTGCGGGCGACGACGATGCGGTCGTTGAAGTCGGCGTGCAGGACGGCGATGCCGTACGTGCCCTCGACGTGGCGCAGGGCCTCGCGGACCCGGTCTTCCAGCTTGTCGGCCTGGGCGCGGGCGATGAGGTGGGTGAGGACCTCGGTGTCCGTCTCGGAGAGGAACTCGACGCCGTCGGCGGTGAGCTTGGCGCGCAGCTCGGAGGCGTTGTCGATGATGCCGTTGTGGACGACGGCGACCTTGTCGTCGCCCGACATGTGCGGGTGGGCGTTCTCGTCGGACGGGGCGCCGTGGGTGGCCCAGCGGGTGTGGGCGATGCCGGTGGTGCCCTTGAAACGGGCGGGCACCTTGGCCTCGAGGTCGCGGACGCGGCCCTTCGCCTTGACCATCTTCAGGCCGGTGGCCTTGGGGCTGGTGATGACGACGCCCGCGGAGTCGTAGCCGCGGTACTCCAGGCGCTGGAGGCCTTCGAGGAGCAGCGGGGCGACGTCACGCTTGCCGATATAACCGACGATTCCGCACATGGAGGGTGTCCTAGCCGTAGATGATGCGGCGCAGCTGCCTGAGGGTGAGCTCGGGCGGCGCGACCGCGCGGTAATGGAGATCCGCCGAGATCTGTTCGAAGATCGCCGCGTTCAGCAGGCCCTGACCCTGCAGTTCGCGGTGGCGGCGACGGACGAAATCCTCGGTCGTCTCGTCGAAGTAGGCGAGCACGTCCTGGATGACACGCAGCGCTTCGCCCCGCTGGAGCTGGGTGCTGCGGGTCAGGTGATCCACCAGGTCGTCGTGCATTCGTTGATCCTGGATGAAGAGCCCTCCGGGTGCAACAATCCTGCCCGATACCGGGCAGGATCGCGTCGAGTTTCGGCCCTGATGGGGGCGCTGCGGGGCAATCGGGTGGTGGGAGGGAAGGTCTTTTGGCTCAGAGCCGCTTCAGGACCGCTTGCTTGGCCGTGGTGAACTCCGCCTCCGTGAGCACCCCGGCCTGGTGCAGCTCCCCCAGCTCACGAAGCCGCCGCAGCAACGCGTCATGGCTGTCCTCCGCAGGGGCAGGGGCGGGCACGGCAGCCGCCGGCAGCGCGGCCGGAGCCGCCGGGGACTTCGAGACACCCGTTCCCGCCGGATGAGGCAACCGCACCTGCACAGCCGCAGCGACCAACGCCATCAGCGGATCCTTCTTGAAGCCCCACAGCTCGACCGAGTTCGGGTCGTACTTCGGCGGGGCCTTGGTCGGCGCGTGCCGGACGGCGAAGCGGAGGTAGCCGTTCTCCAGCCCCACCGCGGGCTGCCACTCCACGGCCGCGACCTCGGAGAGGGCCAGCGTGCGCGCACCGGCGGCGGACTTCGCCTCCTCCGTCTTCCAGTTCCACTCCAGGCGGATGGTCTCGCCGTCGAAGCTCGCCGTGCCGTCACCCGCCGACACCGACAGCGGCACCGAGGGGCCCGGCAGCAGATAGCTGTCGCAGGGTGCGGCGGGCACCTGCTCGATGAGCAGCGCGTTGCGGACCTCGTCGACGACGTACTCCGCGACCCCGTAGCGATCCGGCTCCACGGTGAGCTGATACGGATCCGCCGCGTCCCCGAGTCTGCCGCCGGCCGCGTGGAGCAACGGATCCGCGCCGTCCCGCAGCCGCAGTCTCAGCCGCCCCGACTTCTTGCCCTGTTCGAAGGCGATGCCCGCCAACGCGCCCACCGGCATAGCCAGTTCTCCGAGCGACTTACGCAGCAGCGACACGTTCTTGTCGCGCCCCGGCACAAGGCGCAGCGTCTCTCCGTCGAAGGTCCATGTCCCGTCGCGCTGGATGATTTCCGCCATGCGAGGATTCTTCCATCGGAGGGCGGCGGAAGTGGTCTACACCCTTGACCCGCTCCGGGGCGCAAGGTACCCATGGTGACCGTTCGATTGCGATGCACCACAGTGATGGCCCGTCGAAGGGACCCGCTCGTGAGACAGCACCACAGATCGACCCGCCTGTTCGGCTCGTTGCTGCTCGTCGCCGCGGCCGGATTCTCCTCCGTGGCCGCCGCGCCCGGTGGTGGCAGCGGTGCGAAGGAGGCAGCCACGGCCACCACACCGACCCCGCTCGGCCAGGTCATCCCGGCTCCCGCGTCCACGGACCCGGGCGGCTCCCCGTACGAGATCAACTCCAAGACACGCATCCGGGTCGACGACTCGCGTGACGCGAAGCGGATCGGCGGCTATCTGGCGGGCGTCCTGCGCCCCTCCACCGGCTACCCCCTGAAGGTCACCGACGACGAGGGCCGCGACGGCATCCGGCTGCGGCTGAACTCCAAGGACAAGTCCCTCGGCGCCGAGGGCTACCGCCTGGAGTCGAAGCGCGGTTCGCTCACCATCACGGCCCGCAAGCCCGCGGGCCTCTTCTTCGGCGTGCAGACGCTACGGCAGCAGCTGCCCGCGGCCGCCGAGAAGACGACCAAGCAGAAGGGCCCCTGGCTGGTCGCGGGCGGCACCATCAAGGACTCGCCCCGCTACGAGCACCGCGGCGCGATGCTCGACGTGTCGCGGCACTTCTTCTCGGTCGACAAGGTCAAGCGCTACATCGACCAGATGTCGCTCTACAAGGTCAACAAGCTGCACCTGCACCTCAGCGACGACCAGGGCTGGCGCATCGCCATCGACTCCTGGCCCAGGCTCGCCACGTACGGCGGCTCCACGCAGGTCGGCGGCGGCAAGGGCGGCTACTACACGAAGGCCCAGTACAAGGACATCGTCCAGTACGCGGCATCGCGGCAGCTCGAAGTGATCCCCGAGATCGACATGCCGGGCCACACGAACGCCGCGCTCGCCTCGTACGCCGAGCTGAACTGCGACGGCGTCGCGCCCCCGCTCTACACCGGCACCGAGGTCGGCTTCAGCTCGCTGTGCGTCAAGAAGGACGTGACGTACGACTTCGTGGACGACGTCATCCGCGAGATCGCCGCCCTGACGCCCGGCAAGTACATCCACATCGGCGGCGACGAGGCGCACTCCACCAGTCACGAGGACTACGTGGAGTTCATGAACAGGGTCCAGCCGGTCGTCGCCAAGTACGGCAAGACCGTGGTCGGCTGGCACCAGCTCACCGGCGCCACGCCCGCCAAGGGCGCCCTAGCGCAGTACTGGGGCTACGACGCCACCGGCGCCGCCGAGCGTGAGCAGGTCGTGAACGCGGCGAAGAAGGGCACGCAGCTGGTCCTCTCGCCCGCCGACCGTTCGTACCTCGACATGAAGTACGACAAGGACACCCCGCTCGGCCTGTCCTGGGCGGGTTACGTCTCGGTGCAGCGCAGCTACGACTGGAACCCGGAGACGTATCTGACGGGCGCGCCCGCGGACTCGATCCAGGGTGTCGAGGCGGAGCTGTGGTCGGAGACGCTCTCGACCTCCGCGCACATCGAGTACATGGCGTTCCCGCGGCTGCCCGGCATCGCCGAGCTCGGCTGGTCGCCGGCGTCGACGCACGACTGGGACGCGTACAAGGAGCGGCTCGCCCAGCAGGGGCCGCGCTGGGACGCGCTCGGCATCGGCTACTTCAAGTCGCCGGAGGTGCCCTGGCCGTCGAAGTGACACCCGCCTGAGCATGAGAGTGGGGCTCCCGAGGACCGTCTCGGGAGCCCCACTCGGCTTATGAGGGTGCGCCTGCTTTCTTGGGCGTGTGCCTACGCGATCGGGTTCCTCAACGTCCCGACCAGCTGCAGCGCGCCCGCCGGGTCGGCGAGGTCCACCATCTGTTCGTTGTCCCGCAGCTGGAGCCGGTTCAGGCAGGAGCGGGCGAACTCCGGGGCGAACATGTCGTACTGCTTGAATTTGTCGGCCAGTTGGGGCGTGGCCTCCTGGTAGGTCGTCACGCATTCGGCGACGGCGCCCCAGAACGTCTCCTCGTCCACCAGGCCCTCGGTGACGAGGTTCGCGGACAGGAAGCGCAGGAAGCAGTCGAAGACGTCCGTGAAGATCGACAGGAGTTTCTGGTCGTCGGGGACCTCGACCCGCAGCCGCTCCACCGCGGGCGGGAGCACCGCGTCCGGGTCCATGACCGCGATCTCCTCGGCGATGTCCTTGAAGATCGCCCGCTGTACGACGCCGTCCTTGAGGACCAGGATGACGTTCTCGCCGTGCGGCATGTAGACGAGGTCGTACATGTAGAAGCTGTGCAGGAGCGGCGTGAGGTAGGCGTGCAGATAGCCGCGCAGCCACTCGGCGGGGGTGAGTCCGGAGCGCTCGATGAGGGCGCCCGCGAAGGACGCGCCCTCCAGGTCGGTGTGCAACAGCGAGGCCATCGTGGCCAGTTGCTCGCCCTCGGCAAGCGACGGGACGGGGCTCTCGCGCCACAGGGCCGCGAGCATTTTGCGGTACGGCGAGTAGCGGTCGGTGGCGGCCTCGTACTCCAGGTGGCGGTAGCCGACGGCCGCGCGCTCGCGGATGATCGTCAGGCCGGTCGACTTGAGGGTCTCGTCGGTGTCGATGAGGTTCGCGAGCCAGTCGTTGATCGCCGGGGTCGCCTCCATGTACGCGGCCGAGAGCCCGCGCATGAAGCCCATGTTGATGACCGACAGGGCCGTTTTGACGTAGTGCTTGGCCGGGTCGCTGGTGTTGAAGAAGGTGCGGATCGACTGCTGGGCGAGGTACTCGTCGTCGCCCTCGCCGAGGCACACCAGGTGCCGCTGGGCGACCTCCGCCGCGAAGGTCACGGAGAGCTTGTTCCACCACTGCCAGGGGTGGGCCGGGATCAGGAGGTAGTCCTCGGGGTCGAGGCCCTGGTCGCGGAGTCTGCGGTCGAAGCGGTCCAGGGTCTCCTGGCCCAACTCGGCGCGCAGGAACGACTCGTAGTCGATGCCGGCGCCCGCGGTGAACGCGGCCCGCTGCTTGCTCGCGGCCAGCCAGACCAGTCGCACGGGGCTCGCGGTCTCGGGGGCGTACGAGAGGTACTCGTGGACGCCGAAGCCGAGCCGGCCGTTGTTGGCGACGAAGCAGGGGTGGCCCTCGGTCATGCCCGTCTCGATCTCCTGGAAGCCGGAGCGGGAGAGCTCGGCGGCCGGGATCGCGGGCTTGGTGAGCTTGTAGCAGGTGCCGGAGAGGGTGGAGGAGATCTCCTCCAGGTAGACCGGCAGGATCTCGTCGCTCAGGCCGAGGGCCGTACGCAGCTCGATGAAGAAGTCGAGGGCGTTCAGGGGGAGTTCGGTGCCGTCGCGGTGCCGGGAGATCGAGTCGGCGTCGACCTGCCAGTGGTCGAGCCGCAGCCGCTTGGCGGTGAAGCGGTAGCGGGTCAGGGCGTCGTCGCTGCGGATGACGTATTTGTCCTCGCCCAGCGGCTCCGGGGTGAAGAGTCGCTCGTGGGAGAACTCGGCGATGGCTTTGCGGATGAGGAGGCGGTTGGCCTGCTCCCAGCGCTCGGGGGAGAGGTGCGCCGTTGCGTCGGACAGGGTCATATCGCCAATTCCCTTTCGCGTACTGCTTGTTCGAACTGCTCGCGGGTGCAGAAGCTCAGCAGAGCCTTCTTCTCCGGCTTCTGGATGACCTCGGCCGGCCGGAACCCGACGGCTTCGTTGAGGGCGTGCACGGCCGTGTTGTCGACGTCGGGCTCGACCACGACGCGCCGGGTCGCCGGGTCGGCGAAGAGCGTCCGCATGACCTCGGTGATCACGTCACGGGTGAAGCCGGGGATGCGGACGTCCGAGGGCGCGGTGAGGAAGTGCATGCCGACGTCGCCCGGCTGCGGCTCGTAGAGGCCGACGAGCTCGACGTACCGGGGGTCGTAGCGCTCCATCAGGAAGGCGGGGACGCCTTTGTGCAGGCCGATGAACGCGTCGTGGTGCTCGTGGGCGGCGATCGCCATGTACTCGCGCTCGACGTCCGGCAGCGTCGCGTCCTGCATCATCCAGAACGAGGCCTTGGGGTGGGTGACCCAGCCGTGCAGGAGCTCGGCGTCCTTCAGGGGGTCGAGGGGGCGCAGGGTCAGTGCTGCTGTGGTGCTCATACGGCGAACTCCTGGTACGCGATGGACTTCTCGACGGGGTAGTACTCGGAGCCGAGCAGCTCACCGATGATGTACGCGTTGCGGTAGGGGCCCATGCCCAGGTCGGGGCTGGTCAGCGAGTGGGCGTGCACGGCGCCGTTCTGCAGGAAGATGCCGCGTCCCGTGGTGTCGATCGAGTAGTTGCGGGCGACCTGGAAGCGGCCGCGGCCGTCCCAGCAGAGCCTGCCGCGGACGGGCTCAAGGAAGTCGGGCGTGACGTACTGGTAGCCGGTGGCCAGGATCAGGCCCTCGGACTCCAGCTCGAAGTCCTTGCCCTGCTCGTCCTGGTGGAGACCGAGGGTGTACGTGCCGTTCTCGTGACGGGCGCTCTGCAGCGAGGAGTTGGTGAGCAGACGCGTCGGGACCGGGCCGCCGATGTTCTTCTGGTAGAGCAGATCGAAGATGTCGTTGATCAGGTCGCCGTCGATGCCCTTGAAGAGGGTCTTCTGCTGATCCTGGAGGCGGTAGCGGGTCGCCTCCGGCAGCGCGTGGAAGTAGTCGACGTACTCCGGAGAGGTCATCTCCAGGGTCAGCTTCGTGTACTCCAGCGGGAAGAAGCGCGGGGAGCGCGTGACCCAGTTGAGCTGGTAGCCGTGGACGTCGATCTCGCTCAGCAGGTCCTGGTAGATCTCGGCGGCGGACTGGCCGCTGCCGACGAGCGTGATCGACTTCTTCCGCTGGAGCTCCGCCTTGCTCTGCAGATAGCGGGAGTTGTGGATGAAGTCCCCGCCGAGGCCCGCGCAGGACTCGGGGATGTGCGGCGGTGTGCCGGTGCCGAGGACGAGGTGCCGGGCGCGGAAGGTGTCGCCGGTGGAGGTGTGCACGACGTAGAGATCATCCTCGTACGTCACCTCGGTCACCGTCGTGCTGAAGCGGACCGAGGAGAGCTTGGCGGCGGCCCAGCGGCAGTAGTCGTTGTACTCGGTGCGCAGGGGATAGAAGTTCTCGCGGATGTAGAACGAGTACAACCGCCCCGATTCCTTCAGGTAGTTGAGGAAGGAGTAGGGGGACGTCGGGTCCGCGAGGGTGACGAGGTCCGACATGAACGGGGTCTGGAGGTGAGCGCCCTCCAGGAACATGCCCGAGTGCCACTCGAAGTCCGGCTTGGACTCCAGGAAGAGGCCGTTCAGCTCGTCGATGGGTTCGGTCAGGCAGGCGAGGCCGAGGTTGAAGGGGCCAAGGCCGATGCCGACGAAGTCCAGTGGTTCTCGGTCATCAGGATGCGCGGTCAAGGGTCTCTCCCAGGTACTGCTCGGCGTGGCCGGCGATCAGATCGAGTACGGCCGTGATGTCGGCGACCGTGGTCTCGGGGTTGAGCAGGGTGAACTTGAGGTACTGGCGCTCGCCGACCTTGGTGCCCGCGACGACGGCGTCACCGGAGGCGAACAGGGCCTTGCGGGCGTAGAGGTTGGCGCGGTCGATGGCGGACGGGTCGCAGATCGACTCGGGGATGTAGCGGAAGACGAGCGTGGAGAGCTGGGGCTCCACGACGACGTCGTAGCGGGGGTCGGCGGCGAGCAGCTCCCAGCCCTGGCCCGCCAGGTCGCAGACGGAGTCGAAGAGCTCGCCGATGGCGTCGGCGCCCATCACGCGCAGGGTCATCCACAGCTTCAGCGCGTCGAAGCGGCGCGTGGTCTGCAGGGACTTGTCGACCTGGTTGGGGATGCGCTCCTGCACCATGCGGCGCGGGTTGAGGTACTCCGCGTGGTACGTCGCGTGGCTCAGCGTGGACCGGTCCCGCACCAGGACGGCGGAGGAACTCACCGGCTGGAAGAAGGACTTGTGGTAGTCGACGGTCACCGAGTCGGCGCGGTCGATGCCGTCGACGCGGTGCCGGTTCTTGAGCGAGGCGAGCAGCCCGCAGCCGTACGCCGCGTCGACATGCATCCAGGTGTTGAACTGCTCGCAGAGTTCGGCGATCTCGGGGAGCGGGTCGATGGAGCCGAAGTCGGTGGTGCCGGCGGTGGCGACGACCGCCATGGGGGTGAGGCCGTTGTCGCGGCAGCGCTCCAGTTCGCGGGCGAGCGCCACGGTCTGCATGCGCTTGTTGTGATCGGTGGGGATGACGATCACGGCGTCCTCGCCGAGGCCGAGCAGCGTCGCGGCCTTCTGGATGCTGAAGTGGCCGACCTCGGAGGCGAAGATGCGCAGCTCGGTTGCGGGCTTTCCGGCTTTGGCGGCCTCTTCGCGGGCGAGCAGCATGGCCTGGAGATTGGACTGCGAGCCGCCGCTGGTGAACACGCCGTCGGCGGCCGGGCCGAGCCCGATGCGTTCGGCGGTCCAGTCGATGAGACGGCGCTCGATCAGTGTGCCGCCGGCGGACTGATCCCACGTGTCGAGGGAAGAGTTGATGGCGGACAGCACCGCCTCGCCGAGCACGGCCGGTATGACGACCGGGCAGTTGAGGTGCGCGAGATAGCGGGGGTGGTGGAAGTACACGGCGTCGCGCAGGTAGAGCTCGTCGAGCTCGTCCAGGGCGGCGATGGTGTCGTGCAGGGGCTCGTCCAGGTCGACGGCCTCGATGCGGGGCGCGAGATCGTCGACGGAGACGCCGGTAAAGGGGCGTGAGGTGGTGGCGATTCTGGCCGCCACCCGCTCGACTCCTTCGGTCACGGAGCTGCGGTAACGCTCCGCGGTGGTGTCGTTGAGCAGGTGCGAGCGCATGAACTTCCTCTGGGTGAGGGGACTTGGGGGAAGTGAGGTAAGCCTAACCTAACTACCCCCGTGGTTAAACCCAGGGGGTCCCTGTGGTCACGAAGAGGCAGGAAAACGGAACAGCCCTCTCCGAAATGCGGAGAGGGCTGTGCTCGGGCGCAGGGTGCGCAAGGGGCGGCAGGTGTCAGCTGACCTTCTTCGCCTTCTCGATCGCGTCGGCGAGGTCCTCGAGGATCGGGGCGCACTTGTCGTACGAGTAAATGGGCTCGGTGACGCGGGGGATGACCTGCCCGGCCTTGACCGCGGGCAGCTTCGCCCAGGTCGGCTTCTCGATGTCGGCGGGCTGGATGGTGGCGGTGCGGTTGTCCATCATGATGATGTCCGCGTCGTGCTTGTTGACGTTCTCCCAGCTCAGGTTCTCGAACCAGCCGCCGCTCGCCTTCTTGGCGGCCACGGACGGCTCGACGAAGTTCACGCCCAGGGACTTGAAGTACTCGAGGTCCGCGGAGAGGTTCGTCCCGGAGACGTAGAAGATGTCCTGGCTCGCCGATCCGACGAGGACCTTGATGTCCTTGTTCGCCTTGGCGACCTTGCGCAGGCGCTCGGCGGCGGCCTCGAAGCGCTTCTTCGCCTTGACGACCTTCTCGGCCTTCACGTCCGCGCCGAGCGACTCGGCGAGCGCGAGCAGGCGCTGGAGGGGCTCGGTCATCTTGCGGTCGTAGACACTGACGCCGACGCTCGGGGCGAGCTTGAGGATCTTGTCCTTGCTGTCCTCGGGGACGGACCAGAGGGTGCCCGCGGTGTCGAACATCGTGGAGACGAGGAGGTCGGGGGCGAGGCTCGCGTACTTCTCGATGTTGAACTTGCCCCACTCGTTGCCGAGGATCGTCAGCTTGCTGACGTCCATGTCACCGGCCTGGACGTCGGCCTTGCCGTCCTTGGTCTTCGTCGGGCCGAAGACGCCCTTGACCTCGACGCCGTAGTCGAAGAGCGCCGCGGCGACGCCGGTGAAGGCGACGATGTTCTGCGGCGTGCTCTTGGCCTGGGCGGTCTTGCCGCGGTCGTCCTTGAAGCTCCAGGGGCCGGAGTCACCGGCGTCCGCCTTGCCCGAGCCGCTCTTCTTCTCGTCACCGCAGGCTGCCAGCAGGGCCGTGAGGCCGAGGGCGCCACCGGCGGCGAGAATGCCGCGGCGGGAGGGCTGAGGGAAGCGGGCGTGGGACATATGTGGGTCTCTGCTTTCGTGAGGACGGCGGCACGGTGGGGCCACTGGCCGGAACTAGCGCTTAGGTTAACCTAACCTAAGGTGCTGTCCAGTGGCCCCCGCGGGCGCCTTCCCCGACGCGGGGGTGCTTATCCCGCGAATCCCAGCTCCCTGGCGATCAGCATGCGCTGCACCTCGCTGGTGCCCTCGCCGATCTCCAGGATCTTGGAGTCCCGCCACATCCGTGCCACGGGGTATTCGTTCATGAAGCCGTACCCGCCGTGGATCTGGGTGGCCTCGCGCGCGTTGTCGACCGCGACCGTGGAGGAGTAGAGCTTCGCGATCGCCGCCTCCTTCTTGAAGGACTCGCCGCCGACGAGGCGTGACGCCGCGTCCCGCCAGCCGACCCGGGCCATGTGCGCCCGCATCTCCATGTCGGCGATCTTGAACTGGATGGCTTGGTTCGACCCGATCGGCTTGCCGAAGGCGTGCCGCTCCTTGGCGTACTTCACGGACTCGTCGACGCAGCCCTGCGCGAGGCCCGTCGCGAGCGCGGAGATCGCGACCCGGCCCTCGTCCAGGATCCGCAGGAACTGGGCGTAGCCGCGGCCCTCTTCGCCGAGGAGGTTCGCCGCGGGCACCCGGACGTCCGCGAAGGACAGCTCGCGGGTGTCCGAGGCGTTCCAGCCGACCTTCGAGTACGGAGCGGCGACCGTGAACCCCGGCGTGCCGGACGGCACGATGATCGAGGAGATGAGCGGACGGCCGTCCGGCTTGCGGCCGGTGACGGCGGTGACCGTGACCAGGCCCGTGATGTCCGTGCCGGAGTTGGTGATGAAGCACTTGGAGCCGTTGATCACCCATTCGTCGCCATCGAGCACCGCGGTCGTGCGGGTGCCGCCCGCGTCCGAGCCACCGTCCGGCTCGGTCAGGCCGAAGGCGCCCAGGAGTTCACCGGAGCAGAGCCGGGGCAGCCACTCCCGCTTCTGCTCCTCCGTACCGAAGAGGTGGATCGGCATCGCGCCGAGCGAGACGCCCGCCTCCAGAGTGATCGCCACCGAGGAGTCGACGCGCGCCAGCTCTTCGAGCGCGATACCGAGGGCGAGATAGTCACCGCCCATGCCGCCGTACTCCTCGGGGAAGGGCAGGCCGAACAGGCCCATGCGGCCCATCTCGCGGACGATCTCATACGGGAACTCGTGGCGCTCGTACAGGTCGCCGATCTTCGGGGCGACCACCTCGTGCGCGAACTCCTCGACGGTGCGGCGGAGTTCCTCGTGCTCGGGGGACAGACGGTGGTCCATCGTTCTTCACTGCTCCTGGTGGGAGGTGCCCGACAGGGCACGGACGGTGCGGGAGGGGCTGGGTCGGCCCAGTTGTTCGGCCATCCACGCGCTGGTGGCGGTGAGCTTGCCGAGATCGACGCCGGTCTCGATGCCGAGGCCGTCGAGCATCCACACGAGGTCTTCGGTGGCGAGGTTGCCGGTGGCGCTCTTCGCGTACGGACAGCCGCCGAGGCCGCCCGCCGAGGAGTCGACCGTGCGCACGCCGTGCTGCAGGGCCGCGAGGGTGTTGGAGAGCGCCTGGCCGTACGTGTCGTGGAAGTGCACGCCGATGCGGTCCGTCGGCACCCCCGCTTCGTTCAACTGCGCGAGCAGGGCCAGGACATGGCCCGGGGTGGCCACGCCGATGGTGTCGCCGAGGCTCAGCTCGTCGCAGCCCATGTCCAGGAGCGCCTTCGCGGTGCGGACGACCTGGGCGATGGGCACCGGGCCCTCCCACGGGTCGCCGAAGCACATGGAGAGGTAGCCCCGCACCTGCGCGTCGTGCTCGCGGGCGCGGGCCACGACCGGCTCCGACATGGCGAGCGCCTCGGCCATCGTGCGGTTGAGGTTGGCCTTGGCGAACGACTCCGTGGCGCTGACGAAGACGGCGACGCCGCGCGCGCCGAGCGCCAGGGCGCGGTCCAGGCCCCGGTCGTTCGGCACCAGCACGGGAAGCTGCACTCCGCCGTCCTTGGCGAGGTCCCGCACGAGCGGGAACAGCTGCTCGGAGTCGGCCAGTTGGGGCACCCACTTGGGGTGCACGAAGCTGGTCGCCTCGACGGTCGTGAGGCCCGCGGCGGCGAGGCGGCGGATGAACTCCGCCTTGATCTCCGTGGGGACGAGCGCCTTCTCGTTCTGCAGGCCGTCCCGGGCGCCGACCTCGTGGATACGGACGCGGGGCGGCAGGGCCGGGGAGGGGACGGTCATGGGGAGGCCGCCCGTCCGTGCGTCGGTGGTCATTCCGTGTCTCCCTCGGCCTCGTCGGGGATCACCACGGCGAGGATCTGGTCCATGGCGACCGTCGCGCCCGGTGTGACGTCGAGTTCGCTGACGGTGCCCGCGTGCGGGGCGGAGATGACGTGCTCCATCTTCATGGCCTCCACCACCAGGAGGCTCTGCCCCTGGGCCACGCGGTCGCCGGTGGCCACCTTGACGACCGTGACCGTGCCGGGCATGGGGGCGGCGAGGGCGTCGGCCCCGCTGTGGGCGGCGCCGGTCAGGCCGGCTTCCACGGGGTCGTGGTCCTGGACGTGCCAGGCGTCGCCGTCCCGGCCGAGCCAGTCGGCGGCGCGGTGGAAGGTGTGGGCGACCCCGTCCACGTGCACCGTGACGCGGCCGGGCTCCACGGTGCGCGGGCCCTCGCCCGCGATGTGCGCCGCGGGCTCGTGTCCCGGCACGCGCAGGTGGTGCGTCAGCGGGGCGGGAGTGCCGCCGAGGCGCCAGCTGCTCGGGGCCGAGAAGGGGTCCCGCCAGCCGTCACCGGTTGGTTCGAGGGCGGTGGCGCGGACGGCTGCCGCGGCCTCGTACACCTCGTCGGGGATGCCCTTGGGGACCAGGTCCTCGGCCTCACGCTCCACGAGTCCGGTGTCCAGGTCGCCTGCCACCACCGCCGGATGGGCGAGCAGCCGCCGCAGGAAGCCCGCGTTCGTCGGCACCCCCAGGGTGACCGTCTCCGCGAGCGCGGCCCGCAGCTTGCGCAGGGCGGTGGGGCGGTCGGGGCCGTACGCGATGACCTTGGACAGCATCGGGTCGTACAGGCTCCCGACCTCCGTGCCCTCGCTCAGGCCGGAGTCGGTCCGCACGCCGTCGCCCTGCGGCTCGTGCAGCGCGAGGACGGTTCCGCCGGACGGCAGGAAGCCGCGCGAGGGGTCTTCGGCGCAGACGCGGGCCTCGATCGCGTGGCCTGTCAGCGCGATGTCCTGCTGCCCGTACGGGAGTTCCTCGCCGGCGGCGACCCGCAGCTGCCACTCCACCAGGTCGAGGCCGGTGATGAGCTCCGTCACCGGGTGCTCCACCTGGAGGCGGGTGTTCATCTCCATGAAGTAGTACGACGCCGGGTCCTTGCCCGGGACGATGAACTCCACCGTGCCCGCGCCCGTGTACCCGCAGGAGCGCGCCGCCTGGACTGCCGCCTCGCCCATCGACGCGCGCGTGGCCTCGTCGAGCAGGACGCTCGGCGCCTCCTCGATGATCTTCTGGTGGCGCCGCTGGAGCGAGCACTCGCGCTCGCCGAGGTGGATCACGTTCCCGTGGCCGTCCGCGAGGACCTGGATCTCGATGTGCCGGGGGCGGTCGATCCACCGCTCCACGAGCAGCGTGTCGTCACCGAAGGAGGACCGCGCCTCGCGCCGCGCGGCGGCGACCTCGTCCGCGAGCAGGGCGGCGTCCCGCACGAGCCGCATGCCCTTGCCGCCGCCGCCCGCCGACGGCTTGAGCAGCACCGGCATGCCGATCTCCTGGGCGGCGTCGGCCAGTTGGGCATCCGTCAGGCCGCTGCCCGATGAGCCGGGGACCACCGGGACCCCGGCCGCCTTCACCGTCTCCTTGGCGCGGATCTTGTCGCCCATCAGGTCGATCGCCGATGCGGGCGGCCCGATGAAGACCAGGCCGGCGTCCGCGCAGGCCTGCGCGAACTCGGCGTTCTCCGCGAGGAAGCCGTACCCCGGGTGGACCGCCTGGGCGCCGCTGCGGGCCGCCGCCTCCAGGAGCCGCTCGGCCGAGAGATAGCTCTCGGCGGCCGGAGCCGGGCCCAGGCGCACGGCCGTGTCGGCCTCCCGCACATGCCGGGCGTCCGCGTCCGCGTCGCTGAACACGGCGACCGAGCGCACGCCGAGCGCCCGCAGCGTACGGATCACGCGGACCGCGATCTCGCCCCTGTTCGCGACCAGAACCGTGTCGAACATCGTCCCTCTCCCCGGGGTGGTCCCTTGCTGGAAGCCGCTCAGCTGCTGGAAGCCGCTCAGCTGGAAGTCGCTCATCGTCCGCCCCTCACATCCGGAAGACGCCGAAGCCGGGCTCGCCCAGCGGGGCCTCGGCGCAGGCGGTCAGGGCGAGGCCGAGGACCTGCCGGGTCTCCATCGGGTCGATCACGCCGTCGTCCCACAGCCGGGCCGTGGCGTAGTACGCGTTGCCCTGCTCCTCGTACTGGGCGCGGACCGGGTCCTTGAAGGCTTCCTCGTCCTGCGTTGACCACTCCTCGCCGCGTGCCTCCAACTGGTCGCGCTTGACCGTCGCGAGGACCGAGGCGGCCTGCTCGCCGCCCATCACGGAGATCTTGGCGTTCGGCCACATCCACAGGAAGCGGGGGGAGTAGGCACGGCCGCACATCGAGTAGTTCCCCGCGCCGTACGACCCGCCGACCACGACCGTCAGCTTCGGCACGCGCGTGCAGGCCACCGCCGTCACCATCTTGGCGCCGTGCTTGGCGATGCCACCCGCCTCGTAGTCCCGGCCGACCATGAAGCCGGAGATGTTCTGCAGGAAGACCAGGGGGATGCCGCGCTGGTCGCACAGCTCGATGAAGTGGGCGCCCTTCTGGGCGGACTCGGAGAACAGGATGCCGTTGTTGGCGATGATGCCGACCGGGTGGCCGTGGATGTGGGCGAAGCCGGTCACCAGCGTCTGGCCGTACTCCGCCTTGAACTCGGCGAAGCGCGAGCCGTCGACCACGCGCGCGATGACCTCACGGACGTCATAGGGGGTGCGGGAGTCCGTCGGCACCGCCCCGTACAGCCCGAGCGGGTCGACCTTGGGCTCCTCGACCGTCCGGACGGACCAGGGGAGTTCGCCGCGCTCGGGGAGTGTGGAGACGATCGTGCGCACGATCCGCAGCGCGTGCGCGTCGTCCTCCGCGAGGTGGTCGGTGACCCCGGAGACGCGGGAGTGGACCTCGCCGCCGCCCAGCTCCTCGGCCGTCACGACCTCGCCGGTGGCGGCCTTCACCAGGGGCGGTCCGCCGAGGAAGATCGTCCCCTGATTGCGGACGATCACCGCCTCGTCGCTCATCGCGGGGACGTACGCCCCGCCCGCCGTGCACGAGCCGAGGACGGCCGCGATCTGCGGGACGCCCGCGCCGGACATCCGCGCCTGGTTGTAGAAGATCCGCCCGAAGTGCTCGCGGTCCGGGAAGACGTCGTCCTGCATGGGCAGGAAGGCGCCGCCCGAGTCCACCAGATACAGACAGGGAAGGCGGTTCTCCAGCGCGACCTCCTGGGCGCGCAGATGCTTCTTCACCGTCATGGGGTAATACGTGCCGCCCTTGACGGTGGCGTCATTGGCGACGATCACGCAGGTGCGCCCGGAGACCCGGCCGATACCGGCGATGACACCGGCCGCCGGGGCGTCCCCGCCGTACAGACCGTCGGCCGCGAGCGGTGCCAGCTCCAGGAAGGGCGAGCCCGGGTCGAGCAGGGCGTCCACGCGGTCGCGGGGCAGCAGCTTGCCGCGCGCGACATGGCGGGCCCGGGCCCGCTCGCCGCCGCCGAGCCTGGCCGCCGCGAGCTTGGCCCGCAGGTCGTCGACGAGGGCGGTGTGCGCCGCCTCGTTCGTCCGCCATGCCTCGGACGCGGGATCAGCCGCGCTCGTCAGCACCGGTGCCTGCAGCATCAGTCGAGCCCCCTTGCTCGGTTAATGAGCGTTAACGCGTTTCCATCAGGTTAACGAGCGCTAACCGCCCTGTCTAGAATTGATTCCATGGCCACCAGAACCGACGCCCCCACCCGACGCGAGCAGATCCTCAGGGAGGCCGCACGGCTCTTCGCCGAGCGCGGCTTCCACGGAGTCGGAGTGGACGAGATAGGGGCTGCCGTCGGCATCAGCGGGCCCGGTCTCTACCGCCACTTCGCGGGCAAGGACGCGATGCTCGCCGAACTGCTCGTCGGCATCAGCGGGCAGCTCCTGACCGGCGGCAAGCGGCGTGTGGCCGACACGGACGGACCGCCGGAGCGGGTGCTCGACGCGCTCATCGAGGGGCACATCGACTTCGCCCTGGACGACCGTTCCCTGATCACCCTGCACGACCGCGAGCTCGACCGCCTGCGGGACACCGACCGCAAGCTGGTCCGCCAGCTCCAGCGCCAGTACGTGGAGATCTGGGTCGACGTCGTGCGC
This sequence comes from Streptomyces sp. Je 1-332, assembly GCF_040730185.1. NCBI lineage: Bacteria > Bacillati > Actinomycetota > Actinomycetes > Kitasatosporales > Streptomycetaceae > Streptomyces > Streptomyces sp. Je 1-332. The sequence continues at coordinate 2,878,065 of NZ_CP160402.1, read as the reverse complement.
AAGGTCTATCCGGACCTCGCCGAGAACGCGGCCCGCGTCTGTGTGCACGCGGTCTTCGGCCTGCTCAACTCCACTCCGCACCTGAGCCGGCGTGACGCGCTGCCCAGCCGCGCGGCCATGGCGGAGCTGCTGCACGGCCTGGCGCGCGGGGCCTTCGCGGCGGCGGTGGCGTGACGGGAGCGACAGGGCTTCTCTCTGGACGGCCCAGTGACCGGCGGGTAACGTTTATCTGAGCAAGCGCTTAGTCGCCTTGCGTCCAGTCGAGCCAGGTGCCGTATCGAAGGAGCTCCCCGTGCGCCGTACCGTTTTCAATGAGGACCACGAGGCGTTCCGGGAGACCCTGCGCGCCTTCATCGAGGCCGAGGTCGTCCCGGTCCACGACGAGTGGTTCGCCGCGGGTCAGGTGCCGCGCGAGTTCTACTACAAGCTCGCCGAGCTCGGTCTCTTCGGTATCAGCGTCCCCGAGGAGTTCGGCGGCGCGGGCATCGAGTCGCACAAGTTCGAGGCCATCCAGTACGAGGAGACGGCCCGCGCGGGTGTCAGCTTCGGCGGCTCCGGTGTGCACGTACTGCTCGCCCTGCCCTACATCAAGGCGCTCGGCACCGACGAGCAGAAGAAGCGCTACCTGGAGAAGTTCGTCTCCGCCGAGGAGATGTGGGCCCTCGCGATGACCGAGCCGGGCACCGGCTCCGACCTCGCGGGCATGAAGACCACCGCCAAGCTCTCCGAGGACGGCACGCACTACGTCCTCAACGGCTCCAAGACCTTCATCACCGGCGGCGTGCACGCCGACCGCGTGATCGTCTGCGCGCGTACGTCCGCGCCCACCGCCGACGACCGCCGCTTCGGCATCTCCCTCTTCGCCGTGGACACCAAGTCCGAGGGCTACTCCATCGGCCGCAAGCTCGACAAGCTTGGCCTGAAGACCTCCGACACCGCCGAACTCGCGTTCGTCGACGTCAAGGTGCCCGTGGAGGACCTCCTCGGTGAGGAGAACAAGGGCTTCTACTACCTCGGAAGCAACCTCCCCTCCGAGCGCTGGGGCATCGCCTACGGCGCGTACGCACAGGCCAAGGCCGCCGTACGGTTCGCCAAGGAGTACGTCCAGGACCGCACCGTCTTCGGCAAGACGGTCGCCTCCTTCCAGAACACCAAGTTCGAGCTGGCCGCCTGCCAGGCCGAGGTGGACGCCGCCGAGGCCGTCGCCGACCGCGCCCTTGAGGCCCTGGACGCGGGCGAGCTGACCGCCGCCGAGGCCGCGTCCGCGAAGCTGTTCAACACCGAGGTCGCGCACCGCGTCATCGACAAGTGCCTCCAGCTGCACGGTGGGTATGGCTTCATGAACGAGTACCCCATCGCCCGCCTGTACGCGGACAACCGCGTCAACCGCATCTACGGCGGCACCAGCGAGGTCATGAAGATGATCATCGCCAAGAACATGGGCCTGTAGAGACATGGGCCGTACGGACACGGGCCTGTAAAGACCGCCCTGTAGAACTGGATTCATGAACAAGGCACTTGAGTCACTCCTCGATCTGCTCGACCTGGAGCAGATCGAGGAGGACATATTCCGGGGCGTGAGCCGCTCGGCGCTCGTCCCGCGCGTCTTCGGCGGCCAGGTGGCCGCCCAGGCGCTGGTGGCGGCAGGACGCACGGTCCCCGCCGACAGTTCCCCAAGCTCTCGGCTTCGCTCGAGCAGGGGAGGCCCCAATGCCCACTCCCTGCACGCGTACTTCCTGCGCGCCGGGGACCCCGGCGCCCCCATCGTCTACACCGTCGACCGGATCCGTGACGGCCGCTCCTTCACCACGCGCCGGGTCGTCGCCGTCCAGCACGGGCAGCCCATATTCCACCTCTCCGCGTCCTTCCAGACGTACGAGGAGGGCCTGGAGCACCAGACGGGGATGCCGTCGGCCGCCGACCCGGAGACGCTCCCGACCGCCGCCGAGATGCTGCCCCGTCATCTGCCGGCGCACGTCGCCGAGCGCCTGATCGAGGCCCGCGCGGCCGTCGACCTGCGCTACGTGGACGCGCCGCCCTGGGCCACGGTCGGGCAGCCGCGCGAACCGCGCTCCCAGGTGTGGTTCCGCACGAACGGCAAGCTCGACAGCGGTGTCGACGCGTCTTTGCTGCACGTCTGCCTCGCCACGTACGTCTCCGACATGACGCTGCTCGACTCCGTGCTGCTCGCGCACGGCAGGGGCGGCTGGGCGGTCGGTGACGTCGTCGGCGCCTCGCTCGACCACGCGATGTGGTTCCACCGCCCCTTCAGAGCCGACGAGTGGCTCCTGTACGACCAGGAGTCGCCCTCGGCGTCCGGCGGGCGCGGACTCGGCCAGGCGCGGATCTGGACCCAGGACGGGCAGCTCGCGGTCACGGTCATCCAGGAGGGCGTCGTTCGCGTCCCCCGGTGAACCGGCCTCTTCGGGGGACGTGCTTTCGCGTTCCCCGCTGATCGGACATACCGTCCGATACATGAGTGAGCAACCGTCAGAGGACGGGGGCGAGAACGGCGGCGAGAACGGCGAGAGCACCTTCACCGTCATCGTCGCCGCCGTCGCCAACCTCGGTATCGCCGTCGCCAAGGCCGTCGCCGGTGTCATCAGCGGGTCGAGCGCGATGCTCTCCGAGGCGGCGCACTCGCTGGCCGACACCGTCACCGAGGTGCTGCTCCTCACCGCCCTGAAACGCAGCGAGAAGCCCGCCGACGAGGACCACCCCCTGGGGTACGGCCCCGAGCGGTACATCTGGGCGATGCTCGCGGCCGTCGCCACCTTCGTCGGCGGCGCCGTCTTCTCGGTCTACGACGGCGTCCACACCCTGGTGGCGGGCGAGGAACTCGGCGACCCGCTCATCTCGTACATCGTGCTCGCCGTCGCTTTCCTCCTGGAGGGCTACTCACTGCGCACCGGCGTCAAGCAGGCCCGCGGTGAGGCGGCGCGCTTCGGGGCGTCCTTCGGGCGCTATCTGCGCTACACGCCCGACACCGCGGTGAAGGCCGTCGTCCTGGAGGACTCCGCCGCCCTGGCCGGCCTCGTGCTCGCCGCGGGCGGCCTGCTCGGCGGGCAGCTCACCGGCTCCGGAGTGTGGGACGGAGTGGCCTCGCTGTGCATCGGCGCGCTCCTCCTGTACGTCGCCTGGGTGCTCGGCCGCAGCAACGCACAGCTCCTCATCGGACGGCCGCTGCCGAAGCCGATGCGGGGGGAGATCCGCGAGGTGCTCCTCGCCTCCGAGCACATCGAGGCCGTGCTCGAACTGACGACGCTGCTCCAGGGGCCGCGCGAGGCGCTGGTCGCCGCCAAGGTCGACTTCCATGACGCCTCCACGGCGGCACAGATCGAGTGGGCCTGCGAACAGGCCGAACGGCGGCTGCGCGAGCGCTTTCCCGGCGTACGACGGGTCTATCTGGACCCGACGCCGGGGTTCTCCCAGCGGCGCGAGGAAGGGCTCAACCCGTGGCCGTGACTCAGGCCTCCGACGTGAGACCGGCCGCGTCCAGCAGGTAGGCCGTCATGGGGTCGTAGTGCCGCGGGCTCGTGACGTGGTCGTCCAGCGGGACCGTCACCTGGACGGTGCCCTCGGCCTCGCCGATGAACAGCGCCGGGTCGTTGCAGTCCGCGTACCCGACGGAGTCGACGCCGCGCTGGCCCGCCCGTCCCGCCCAGCCGTGGTCGGCGACGACCAGGTCGGGCAGCGGGCGCCCCTCGCGCTCCAGGCCGTCCAGGATCGCGTTCATCGGCTCGGGGGAGTGCGTGTGCCACAGGGTCGCGCCGCGCTCCAGCATCGCCACGTCCGCGAACTGGAAGACCATGCCCTCGTCGGCGGTGAGGCCCTCGGGGATCACGACGATCTCGCAGCCCGCCGCGCGCAGGGCGGCCGCCGTCGCGCGGTGCACGTCGAGCAGGCCCCCGGGGTGGCCGGTGGCGAAAAGGACCCTCTCCTTGCCGGCCGCGGCCTTACGGAGGCGCGCCGCCATCCGCTCCAGGGCGTCGACCGTCAGCTCCGGGTCGATGGTGTCCTGCCCGTGCCGGAACTCGGCGTCGTCGATCACACCGCACCGCTCGGCCATCACCGCGAGGACGTCCTGCTCGTCGGTCCAGCGGTCGCCGAGCTCCAGACCGAGCCAGTAGTGGCGGTCGCCGTTCGCGAGCTTCCTGTAGTGGCTGAGGTTGTTCTCGCGCGGCGTGGCGACATCGCCCGCGATGCGGGTGCGTACGAGGTGATCGATGAGCGCGGCACGGCTGGGTATCGGCATGGGTCCCATTGTGCCGTCGGTGACCGCGCGGTGGCGGGCAGTCCCGAACCCTGGGACTGTGACCTGCACTGCGTTTGGCCTGAGCGGGGACAGGTTGTTTCTTCGCTTGCGGGCCGCTGGGGGCTGGGCGCGCCCACGCGGCGGAGCCGCACATGTCACAGCCCCGCGCCCCTTCGGGGCGCTTCCCCTTACCGGCTCCTGCCGAGCGCGAACCACAGCTCCATCCGCACGTCCGGGTCGTCCAGGTCCGCCTCCAGGAGCGCCCCGCACCGCGTGATCCGCTGCCGGACCGTGTTGCGGTGCACCCCCAGCGCCGTGGCCGTGCGGTCCCAACTGCCGTGCAGGGAGAGCCAGGTGCGCAAGGTCTCCGTGAGCGCCTCGCTGCCGCCGAGCGGGGCGAGCAGCACCCGCGCGTGGGCCGCGGCCTCCGCGGGCGCCACCAGAGCCGCGATGCCCGTCTCACGGTGCCGGACGAGCGGCGCCCGGGTGGCCTCGGCGCGGCGCAGGGCGCGGCCGGCCTGGGCGTCGGCGGCCGGCAGGTCACCGGTGGCGGCGGGGGCGGAGGCGCCGAGGGCCCAGCCCGGCTGGCCGGTGAGCTCGCGGTCGGCGGGGAGAAGGAGCCGTACGAGGTCCTGCCCGGCGTCCGCGTCGACCAGGCCGCTGCCCAGCGCGGCGGCCAGCGCGGAGGCGGCGACGGAGTGCGCCACCGGGTCGTTGCCGGCCTCCCCGCGCGCGTGCACCACGGTCCACTCCTCGGCCCCCAGAAGAGGCGCGACATCGCCCACCGCCGAGCCGAGCAGCAGCCGCACGAGCGCTGCGGACCGTACGGAGTCGGCGGCGCCCTGGTGTTTCCCGGTGAGGAGGGAGAGCAGCACGACGGCCACCCCGGTGATGGTGTGATCCCCCGGCTCGCGCTGCTCGGCGGCGACCCCGAGCGCGAACCCCTGCCCGCCGCCGAGCGCGTACGCGGCGAGGTGGGCGCCGCCCACGGAGTCGGTGGCGGAGGCGGGGGCAGGACCGGGGCGCCCCGAGGGACGCACGACTTCGGAGAGGTCACGCACCGCCTGCCTGGCCCCGGCCGCCGGAGCCGTCCCCGCCGTGTGGAGCACCGCGCCGTCTGGAGCGTAGAGCGCCGCCCAGCCGCCCAGGCGCGCCGCGAGCTGGCGCAGCACCGCGGGTACCGGGTCGGGGCGCGCGGCGGCTGTGGCGAGGCCCTGCTGCGCCTCCGTCACGCGCCGCAGCTCCGCGTGCCTGGTCTCCGCCACCAGCTGCCACACCGCGCGGGCGACCCCGCTGAACGTCGTGCGCGGCGGGACCTCCAGGAGCGGCAGGCCATAGTGGTCGCAGGCCGCCACCAGGGCGCGCGGCACCGTGTCGTGCACGGGCGCGACGCCGAAACCGAGAGCCGCGCCGCCCGCCTCGACGATCCGCGCCACGTAGTCGTCGAGGTACCCGCCCGCGCCCACCGGGTCGGTGAGGTGCACGCCCGCCGTCAACAGCAGCTCGCCGCCCAGGAGATACGGGTACGGGTCCGCCATCTCCGAGGTGTGCACCCACTGGACGGCCGCCCCGCTCTCCCCGGCGTCGGGGCCCGCGATCTGGCGCAGGCCCAGGTCGTCCCGGGCGAGGAGCGCGGTCAGCGCGACCGGCGGAGTCGGGGGAGTGATGGGAGAGGCGGCGGGGTCCGGCACGGTGGATGTTCCATCCATATCGATCACGGGGAGTGGATGAAACGTACACTTCAGCGTTGCTTTCCGGCCACCTAAGGTCGTGCCGACCCCACGCCGCGGGTACGGGCGGATGTCCCCGCGGCCGGTTGCCACCCCCCCACCCCCATCTGCACGACACGCCACCGAGGTGCGCGAAGGAGGGCCCTATGGCCGTCGACTACACAGTGATCGTCGTCTATCTCGCCGGCATGCTCGCCATGGGCTGGTGGGGCATGCGCCGCGCCAAGTCCAAGAGTGAGTTCCTGGTCGCCGGACGCCGCCTCGGGCCGTGGATGTACTCCGGGACCATGGCCGCCATCGTCCTCGGTGGCGCGTCCACCATCGGTGGCGTCGGCCTCGGCTACCAGTACGGGCTCTCCGGCGCCTGGATGGTCTTCACCATCGGCCTCGGCCTGCTCGCGCTGAGCGTCTTCTTCTCGGCGCGCATCGCCCGTCTGAAGGTCTACACGGTCTCCGAGATGCTCGACCTCCGTTACGGCGGACGCGCGGGCGTCATCTCCGGAGTCGTCATGTGGGCGTACACCCTCATGCTCGCGGTCACCTCGACCATCGCGTACGCCACGATCTTCGACGTCCTGTTCGACATGAACCGCACGATCGCGATCATCCTCGGCGGCTCGATCGTCGTCGCGTACTCGACGCTCGGCGGCATGTGGTCCATCACGCTCACCGACATGGTGCAGTTCGTGGTGAAGACCATCGGCGTGCTGCTCCTGCTGCTGCCCATCGCGGTCGTCAAGGCCGGCGGCTTCAGCGAGATGAAGGCCAAGCTGCCCACCGAGTACTTCGACCCGCTGGGCGTCGGCGGCGAGACGATCTTCACCTACGTCCTGATCTACACGTTCGGCATGCTCATCGGGCAGGACATCTGGCAGCGCGTCTTCACCGCGCGCAGCGACAAGGTCGCCCGCTACGGCGGCACCGTCGCCGGTACGTACTGCCTCGTCTACGCGATCGCGGGCGCCGTCATCGGCACGGCCGCCAAGGTCATGTACCCGAAGCTGCCGAGCGCGGACGCGGCCTTCGCGACCATCGTCAAGGACGAACTGCCCATGGGCGTACGGGGCCTCGTGCTCGCCGCGGCGCTCGCCGCCGTGATGTCCACGTCCTCCGGAGCGCTCATCGCCTGCGCGACCGTCGCCAACAACGACATCTGGTCGCGGCTGCGGGGCGTCGTGAAGTCCGGCGGAGCGGACGACGAGCCGCACGACGAGGTGAAGGGCAACCGCCTCTTCATCCTGATCATGGGCATCGCCGTCGTCTGCATCGCCATCGCGCTCAACGACGTCGTCCAGGCACTCACCGTCGCCTACAACCTGCTCGTCGCCGGCCTTCTCGTGCCGATCCTCGGCGGGCTCCTGTGGAAGCGCGGCACGGCTCCCGGCGCCCTCGCGGCCGTCGCCGCCGGTGGGATCTCGGTCATCGGGCTCATGTGGGGGTACGGAATCCTCGCCAACGAGCCGGTCTACTACGGCCTGTTGATCTCCCTGGCCGTGTACGTCGTCGTCTCCCTCGCCACGAAGCCGACCGACGCCGCGGTCCTCGCGGCCTGGCGCGAGCGGCTCGCGGGCCGGGGGTCCGAAGAGGCGGAGCCGCAGGCTCCGGCCACCGTCTAGTTCTCCGCGCGGCCCGCTGTCAGTGGGCCGCGCGACACTTGTCCCAGCAGCACAGCATCACTCGTACCAGCAGGAGGAAACCGACCATGAGCAGCGCCGAGACCCCGACCCCCCGCGGCCCGGTCGACTCCTCCCGCATCCCCCGGTACGCGGGCCCGGCGACCTACGCCCGCCTGCCCCGCCTCGACGAGGTGGGCGGCAAGACGGACATAGCCGTGGTCGGCGTGCCCTTCGACACCGGCGTCTCGTACAGGCCCGGCGCCCGCTTCGGCGGCAACGCGATCCGCGAGGCCTCGCGCCTCCTGCGTCCGTACAACCCCGCGCAGGACGCGTCGCCCTTCGCGCTCGCCCAGGTCGCGGACGCGGGCGACATAGCCGCCAACCCGTTCAACATCAACGAGGCCGTGGAGACCATCGAGGCCGCCGCCGACGACCTCCTCGGCTCGGGCGCCCGCATGATGACGCTCGGCGGCGACCACACCATCGCCCTGCCGCTCCTTCGGTCGGTCGCCAAGAAGCACGGCCCGGTCGCCCTGCTGCACTTCGACGCGCACCTGGACACCTGGGACACGTACTTCGGCGCGGAGTACACCCACGGCACGCCGTTCCGCCGGGCCGTCGAGGAGGGCATCCTCGACACCGAGGCGCTCTCCCACGTCGGCACGCGCGGCCCGCTGTACGGCAAGCAGGACCTCAACGACGACGAGAAGATGGGCTTCGGCATCGTCACCTCGGCGGACATCTACCGCCGCGGCGCCGACGAGGTCGCCGACCAGCTGCGCCAGCGCATCGGCGACCGCCCGCTGTACATCTCCATCGACATCGACTGCCTGGACCCGGCCCACGCGCCCGGCACGGGCACCCCGGAGGCGGGTGGCATGACGTCGCGCGAGCTTCTGGAGATCCTGCGGGGGCTCTCCTCCTGCAACCTCGTGTCGGCGGACGTCGTCGAGGTCGCTCCCGCCTACGACCACGCGGAGATCACGGCCGTCGCCGCCTCGCACACCGCGTACGAGCTGACGACGATCATGTCCCGCCAGATAGCGGAGGCCCGCCGGACCACCGAAGGGAGCGCGGCCAAGTGACGCACGACCACGACGTAGTACTGCGGCCCACCGACGCTCAGACGGAGGCTGCCCTGAACCCGCCTGCGGGGCGCAACGGCGGCGACCTCGTCGTGGAGACCCTCCAGGGCCTCGGCGCGACGACGGTCTTCGGCCTCCCCGGCCAGCACGCGCTCGGCATGTTCGACGCCCTGCGGCGCTCCTCCCTGTCGTACGTCGGCCTGCGCGTGGAGAACAACACGGGCTTCGCGGCGGACGCGTACGGCCGGATCACCGGTGAGGTGGCCCCGCTCCTGCTCTCCACCGGGCCCGGGGCGCTGACCTCGCTCGCCGCGCTCCAGGAGGCGGCGGCCGGGTCCTCGCCCGTGCTCGCCATCGGCAGCCAGATCCCGGTGGCGGGACTCGGCGGCGGCAGGCACGGCTACCTCCACGAACTGCGCGACCAGCAGGCGTCGTTCAGGGACGTGGTCAAGTCCGTGCACACGGTGCGGACGGCCTCGCAGATCCCCTCCGCGATCGCGGCGGCCTGGGAGTCGGCGCTCACCGCCCCGCACGGCCCGGTGTGGGTGGAGATCCCGCAGGACGTCCTGCTCGCACAGACGTCCCTGCCCGTCGTCACGGCCATGGACGCGACCCCGGACGAGGTCGTCCCGCGCCCCGAGCTCACCGCGGTGGCGGCCGACCTGCTGTCCCGGGCCGAGCGCCCGGCGATCATCGCGGGCGGCGGAGTCGTACGGTCCGACGCCTCCGGCAAGCTGCTGGCGCTCGCCGAGCTGGTGAACGCGCCCGTCGTCACGACCTTCGGCGGCAAGGGCGCGTTCCCCTGGGAGCACCCGCTGTCGCTCCAGTCGTGGCTGGAGGACCGGTACACCACGGACCTCCTGGAGGACGCGGACGTCCTCCTGGTGGTCGGCTCGGGCCTCGGTGAACTCTCCTCGAACTACCACACGTTCAAGCCGCGCGGCCGGGTCATCCAGATCGAGGCCGACGCGGGGAAGCTGGAGTCCAACCACCCGGCGCTCGGCATCCACGCGGACGCGCGGCTCGCGCTGTCGGCGCTCCTGGAGACGATCGACACCCCCAGGGAGGACTCCACGGCCCCCGAGCGGGTGCGGACGGTCCTCTCCAAGGTCAAGGAGCGGATCGCCGCCCAGGAGCTCACCCTGGAGCAGCAGGTCCTCGCCTCGGTCCGCGACGCCCTGCCGGACACGTCGCCGTCCTTCTGGGACATGACGATCCTGGCGTACTGGGCCTGGTCGGCCTTCGACGCACGGCACCCGAACACGATGCACTCGGCGCAGGGCGCGGGCGGACTCGGCTACGGCTTCCCGGCCGCGCTGGGCGCGGCGGCGGCCGACCCGACGAAACCGGTGCTCGCCGTCTCGGGTGACGGCGGCGCGATGTACTCCATCGCGGAACTGGCCTCGGCCAAGCAGCACGACCTGCCGGTCACCTGGCTGATCGTGGACGACGGGGGCTACGGCATCCTCCGGGAGTACATGTCCGACGCCTTCGGCGAACCGACTGCCACGGAGCTCTCCCGTCCCGACTTCGTCGCTCTCGCGGAGTCCTTCGGAGTGCCGGGCGTCCGGACGACTCCGGAGAACCTGAAGGACGACCTGGCGAAGGCACTCGCGAGCCCCGGCCCCTCGGTGGTGGTGCTTCCGGCGGTACTGCGGATGTTCGCGCCGACGCATCTCTGAGCATATGCTCTATATGCAGGATCCCTAGGGAGGATATGCGATGTCGAATCTCTACGTAGAAGTGGACGACGAAGCCCTCAGCGAAGCTGCCTCCATACTGGGCACCACGACGAAGAAGGACACCGTCAACGCCGCCCTGCTGGAGGTGGCAAGGCGGCGCAGGCGGCTGCAGGCGTTGGAGGAACTCGCCGAGATGGGCGACCGGGGCGATTTCGACGTGCTCCTGGACAAGAGCGCCTACCGTCGATGAGTCCCGTCACCTACCTCATCGACACATCGGCAGCCGCCCGCGTCCTGACCGACAAGACGCTCCGCGAACAATGGAGCGAGCACTTGGCCGAGGGCGTCGTCGGACTGTGTGAGATCACCGAGTTGGAGATGCTGTTCTCCGCTCGTTCCCTCGCCGACCGGCTGACGAAGGAGGAGCTGCTCGCCGAGCTGTTCAACTGGACGCCCGTACCGGACCGGGTCTACCAGCGCGCCCGTACCGTCCAGCGGCTGCTGACGGAGTCGGGTGAGCACCGCAGCGCCGGTGCCGTGGACCTGCTGCTCGCCGCCACGGCCGAGCTCACGGGCCTGACCGTGCTGCACTACGACGCGGACTTCGACACCATCGCCAGGGCGACCGGGCAGCCCACGAAGTGGGTGGCGCTTCCGGGAGCCCTGTGATCCCGGATCGCTGGTCCTAGGCCCTGCGGGCGGGGTTCTAGGTCCAACGACCTGTCTTTGTTGCGGCGGGATGAAATCCGCATCCCCCCGGGTTGTGTCTCTCGGCAGGTCAGGTCGACGGGAGGCACGTGGTGGCGCAGCAGCGGGGTGGGGTCGAGCAGGAGAAGGCCGGTGAGGCCGGGCCGGAGCAATCCGGCTGGGCGAAACGGCTGACCGGGTACGCGTGGCGGTATCCGAAGGACGTCGTGCTCGCGCTCGGCTCCTCGCTGGCCGGCATGGCCGTCATGGCGCTCGTCCCGCTCATCACCAAGGTGATCATCGACGACGTCATCGGCGACAAGACGCGCGACATGGGCCCCTGGGTCGGCGCCCTCATCGGCGCCGCCGTCCTCGTCTACGTCTTCACCTACATCCGCCGCTACTACGGCGGCCGTCTCGCCCTCGACGTCCAGCACGACCTGCGGACCGAGATGTACGGGACGATCACCAGGCTCGACGGACGGCGGCAGGACGAGCTGTCCACCGGTCAGGTCGTCGGACGCGCCACCAGCGACCTCCAGCTCATCCAGGGCCTGCTCTTCATGCTGCCGATGACCATCGGCAACATCCTCCTCTTCGTGATCTCCCTCGTGATCATGGCGTGGCTCTCCATCCCGCTCACCCTCGTGGCACTCGCCGTGGCCCCCGCCCTCTGGTTCATCGCCAAGCGCAGCCGGGGCCGCCTGCACCCCTCCACCTGGTACGCGCAGGCCCAGGCCGCCGCCGTCGCCGGCGTCGTGGACGGTTCCGTCTCCGGCGTACGCGTCGTGAAGGGCTTCGGCCAGGAGGACCAGGAGACCGGGAAGCTCAGGGAGGTCGGGCGCAAGCTCTTCGCGGGCCGTCTTCGCACCATCCGCCTCAACTCCAAGTACACACCCGCCCTGCAGGCCGTGCCCGCGCTCGGGCAGGTCGCGATGCTCGCGCTCGGCGGCTGGCTCGCGGTGCGCGGGCAGATCACGCTCGGCACGTTCGTCGCCTTCTCCAGCTACCTCGCCCAGCTCGTCGGACCCGTGCGGATGCTCGCCATGGTCCTCACCGTCGGCCAGCAGGCCCGCGCGGGCGCCGAGCGCGTCCTTGAGCTCATCGACACCGAGCCGACGCTGACGGACGGCACCAAGGAACTGCCCGCCGACGCCCCGGCCACCGTCGAGTTCGACGACGTCTCCTTCGCGTACGAGGACAGCCGCCCCGTCCTCGACGGCCTCTCCTTCGAGATCCGGCCCGGCGAGACCCTCGCCGTCGTCGGCACCTCCGGCAGCGGCAAGTCCACCGTCTCGCTGCTACTGCCCCGCTTCTACGACGTGACGCACGGCGCCGTCCTCGTCGGCGGCCACGACGTGCGCGAGCTGACCACCGACTCGCTGCGGGCCGCGATCGGCCTCGTGCCCGAGGACTCCTTCCTCTTCTCCGACACCATCCGCGCCAACATCGCGTACGGAAAGCCGGACGCCACCCAGGAGGAGATCGAGACCGCGGCCCGCGCCGCCCAGGCCGACCGCTTCATAGCGGAGCTGCCCGACGGCTACGACACCACCGTCGGCGAGCACGGCCTCACCCTCTCCGGCGGCCAGCGCCAGCGCGTCGCCCTCGCCCGCGCCATCCTCACCGACCCCCGCCTCCTCGTCCTCGACGACGCGACGTCAGCGGTGGACGCCCGGGTCGAGCACGAGATCCACGAAGCCCTGCGCGGCGTCATGGCGGGCCGCACCACCCTCCTCATCGCCCACCGCCGCTCCACCCTGAACCTCGCCGACCGCATCGCCGTGCTCGACGGCGGAAGCCTCGCCGCCATCGGCACACACGAGGAACTGACGGCCGACTCCCCGCTCTACCGGCGCCTGTTGACCGACCCGGACGAGCTCGGCGGCGTCTCGCCCGGCCGCACGGTCCCGGTCGAGATCCCCGAGGACACCTCCGTACGCGACGAGCTCGACGCGGAGTTCGACGCCGAGCGCGGCATCACCCCGCAGCTGTGGGTCGGCGACCGTGAGCCGAAGGACACCGCGATGTCCGGGATGCCCGCGACGCCCGAACTCCTCGCGCAGGTCGACGCGTTGCCCCCGGCCACCGACACACCCCACGTCGACGAGGCACGCGCGGTCACCCCGGAGGATTCGTACGGCCTGCGGCGTCTCCTCGCCGGATTCGGGAAGCCGCTGCTCCTCGCCCTGCTGCTTGTCGCGGTCGACGCGGGCATGGGCCTGCTGCTTCCCGTGCTGATCCGGCACGGCATCGACGACGGCGTCACGCAGCTCGCGCTCGGCGCCGTGTGGGTGGCCGCCGGCCTCGCGCTGCTCGCCGTGCTCGCCCAGTGGGTGGCGCAGATCGGCGAGACGCGGATGACCGGACGGACCGGCGAGCGCGTGCTCTACTCCCTGCGCCTGAAGATCTTCGCGCAGCTCCAGCGGCTCGGACTCGACTACTACGAGCGCGAGTTGACCGGGCGCATCATGACCCGGATGACGACGGACGTGGACGCGCTCTCCACCTTCCTCCAGACGGGCCTGGTCACCGCCTTCGTCTCCGTCGTCACCTTCTTCGGCATCATGGTCGCGCTCGTCTTCATCGACGTGCAGCTCGCGCTCGTCGTCTTCGCGACCCTGCCGCCGCTGATCATCGGCACGGTCTTCTTCCGCCGCTCCAGCGTCAAGGCGTACGAGCTGGCGCGTGAGCGCGTCTCGGTGGTCAACGCCGACCTCCAGGAGTCCGTCGCGGGCCTGCGTATCGTGCAGGCCTTCCGGCGGGAGCGCTCCGGCGGCAAGAAGTTCGCGCAGGCCAGCGACGACTACCGCAGTGCCCGTATTCGTGGGCAGTGGCTGATCTCCATCTACTTCCCGTTCGTGCAGCTGCTCTCGGCGGTCGCCGCGGCGGCGGTCCTGATGGTCGGCGCGGGCCGGGTGGAGGCGGGGACGCTGACGACCGGCGCCCTGGTCGCCTACCTCCTCTACATCGACCTGTTCTTCGCCCCCGTCCAGCAGCTCTCGCAGGTCTTCGACGGCTACCAGCAGGCCACCGTCTCGCTCGGCCGCATCCAGGAACTGCTCAGGGAGCCGACCTCCACCAAGGCCGCGGACGAGCCCCTCGACGTCCTGTCCCTGCGCGGCGAGATCGCCTTCGAGGACGTGAACTTCGCGTACGGGACCGATGACGAACCGGAGGAGGCGCTCAGCGACGTACGCCTGCGCATCCCCGCGGGCCAGACCGTCGCCTTCGTCGGCGAGACCGGCGCAGGCAAGTCGACCCTGGTCAAGCTCGTCGCCCGGTTCTACGACCCGACCGGCGGCCGGGTCACGGTGGACGGCACGGACCTGAGGTCCCTCGACCTGACCTCCTACCGCCACCGCCTCGGCGTCGTCCCGCAGGAGGCCTACCTCTTCGCGGGCACGGTGCGCGACGCGATCGCCTACGGGCGGCCCGACGCCACCGACGCCCAGGTGGAGGCCGCGGCCCGCGCGGTCGGCGCGCACGACATGATCGCCACGCTGGACGGCGGCTACCTCCACGAGGTCTCCGAACGCGGCCGCAACCTCTCCGCGGGCCAGCGCCAGCTGATCGCCCTGGCCCGCGCGGAGCTCGTCGACCCCGACATCCTGCTCCTGGACGAGGCGACCGCGGCCCTCGACCTCGCCACGGAAGCGCAGGTCAACCAGGCCACCGACCGCATCGCGGGCAAGCGCACCACCCTGGTCGTCGCCCACCGCCTCACCACGGCGGCCCGCGCGGACCGCGTGATCCTGATGGACCACGGCCGGGTCGCGGAGGACGGCACGCACGAGGAGCTGCTCGCGCTCGACGGGCGGTACGCGACGCTGTGGCGCACGTTCGTGGGGGAGACGGAGCCGACGGCCGCCTGACCCGGAGAACAAATGGGGGGTGGGGCGCAACCAGGCGCCCCACGGTCCGCGTCCGTACATCAGTACGCTGATGCGGATGTGTCGGGAGGGAAACCGGTGAGCAGTGGTCGAATACGGCGGAGCCTCGCGCTCGGCGCCGTCGCCCTTGCGGCTGCCGTCCTGCTCGGTGTCGCGGGCGCCGGTGCGGCGCAGGCGCAGGCACCGGCGTCGGCCGGGCGCTGCGCCGGGCACAAGGTGCGCACCCTCTCCTTCAGCACCGGCAAGGTCGTCATCTACAAGAGCCGCGGCTATGTCTGCGCCGTCACCGTCGCCAAGCGGCCCGGCGCCCGCAAGACGATGTCCGTCAGCGTCCAGGCCCGCGGCAACCGCCCGGCCAGGGACAAGGGCCGCTTCACGCATCACGCGGGCCCGGTGACGGTGCACGCGGGGCACCGGTGCGTGTGGGTGAAGGGGTCCGTGGGCGGCGGGAACACCAGCTCGGGCTGGATCCTGTGCTGAGGTCCGTGCTGATCACACGTTGAGCATTGTGTGCCCCTTTGTGACGTACTGAGTCCTGGCATGACGCAAGAGCCCCTAGTGGTGAGCGAGTTGCTCCGATAAGTTCCGGCGGACGCAATCGCGAACTTAGGGGAGAGTGCATGCGCAAGGCGCTCAGATGGCTGCTGTCGCTCGTCGTGCTGATAGGCATCGGCACCGCGGGCACAGTGAGTGCGGCAGGGGCGGCCACCGCCGCGAAGCCGCAGGCCACCGACATCAAGGACAGGCTCCTCGCGATACCGGGCATGAGCCTGATCGAGGAGAAGCCGTACACCGGCTACCGCTACTTCGTCCTCAACTACACCCAGCCGATCGACCACCGGCACCCCTCCAAGGGCACCTTCAAGCAGCGCCTGACGGTCCTGCACAAGGACACCGCCCGCCCCACGGCCTTCTTCACCAGCGGCTACGGGGTCTCGACGAACCCCAGCCGCAGCGAGCCGACGCGGATCATCGACGGCAACCAGGTCTCCATGGAGTACCGCTTCTTCACGCCGTCCCGCCCCGAGCCGGCCGACTGGTCCAAGCTCGACATCTGGCAGGCCGCGAGCGACCAGCACCGCATCTTCAAGGCGCTCAAGCCCGTCTACGACAAGAAGTGGGTGGCGACCGGCGGCTCGAAGGGCGGCATGACCGCCACGTACTACGAGCGCTTCTACCCGCGTGACATGGACGGCGTCGTCGCGTACGTCGCCCCGAACGACGTGGTGAACAAGGAGGACTCGCGCTACGACGAGTTCTTCGAGACGGTCGGCACCAAGGAGTGCCGCGCCGCGCTGGAGGCCGTGCAGCGCGAGGCGCTCGTGCGCCGTGAGCCGCTGGAGAAGAAGTACGCGGAGTTCGCCGAGGCCGGCGACTACACCTTCAAGACCGTCGGCAACCTCGACAAGGCGTACGAGGCCGTCGTCCTCGACCTGGTGTGGGGCTTCTGGCAGTACCAGCCGGAGTCGGCGTGCGCGGACGTCCCCGACGCGTCGTCCGCCTCGGACCAGGCGATCTTCGACTACGTGGACTCGGTGGGCGGCTGGACCTCCTACACGGACCAGGGCCTGACCCCGTACACGCCGTACTACTACCAGGCCGGTACGCAGCTGGGCTCGCCCGACATCAAGCAGCCCTGGCTCGGCGACCTGAGCCGCTACGGCTACCAGCCGCCGCGGAACTTCGTGCCGCGTGAGATCCCGATGAAGTTCCAGTCGGGTGCCATGAAGGACGTGGACCGCTGGGTGCGGCACAACGCGACGCGGATGATGTACGTCTACGGCGAAAACGACCCGTGGGGCGCGGAGCCGTTCCGTCCCGCCAGGGGCGCGAAGCACGACTCCCACGTCTTCACCGCACCGGGCGCCAACCACGGCGCGAACGTGGCGGGCCTCGTCCCCGCGGAGAAGGCCAAGGCAACGGAACGCATCCAGGCGTGGGCCGGGGTCTCGACTTCGGCTTCCGCGAAGCCACTGGCGCCTTACGACGCGAAGCTTGACCGCAAGGATGAGCAGAAGGATCTGACCCTGCGGCCGTAGGGACAGAGTCTTTCCCCAACCCCGCCCCTTCCCGAAAACCCGCTGGCGCGGGGGCCTTGGTTGCCGTCATCACCGGCTTCGCCGAGTTCGTCCTCAAACGCCGGACGGGCTGAGAATTCCCCGGCTCGGGGAAATCTTTCAGCCGTCCGGCGTTTGAGGACCGGGGTCTGGGGCGGAGCCCCTCCGCGGCGGAGCCGCTAATGTCACAGCCGGGAAGGGGCGGGGTTGGGGAAAAGGAACCGCTCACACCCGCACCGCACACCCCACCCGCCCCCCACCCCCCAGCGACACGTACAGCTGCGTCGCGGCGGGGCACGCGTCACGTGACGGCGCCGCCGAAGCCACCCTGTACTCAGGGGGCTTCGCCCCCGACCCGTCGCAGGCGGTCTCCCGCACCTCCCCCCGCCCCGCGCTGTACACGCAGTCCCCGACCACAGTCCGAGGCCCACCCCCACCCCCGGGATCCCCGGGATGCGGCAGCTCCAGGTTCCGCATGCAGGCGTAGCCCCGCGGCACCTCCCCGTTGCCGTCCTCGTCCACCGCGGGCCGGTTCTCGGTGATGTGCAGGACGAAGTCCGTGCGGGCGGGGCATGACGGACCCTCCGCGACCGTGCCGTCGTAGCGGGCGATGACCCGCGCCGCCGCCCGCTCACTGGTGCACGGCACCTCCGTGAACGTCTCGCGCCCCCGCGAACTGCACTCCTCCACGGCGAGGAAGACAGCTCCGTATCCGGACGACGCCGACGGGGAAGGCTGCCGGTCCGGCGACTCCGAGCCCGGGTCCGGCGACTGCTGGCAGCCGCTCACGCCGACGAACACCACCAGCAGCAACCCCGCATACCTCAGGCCAAGCATGACAAGCATGGCGAACCCCCCGATTTGTGCACCCAGCGTGACCCGCGGGGGCGGGCGCACGCCAGGCGCGTGGGGTGCTTTGCGTCAGGTGGCGGTGGCGCGCGGGTGGCGCGGCGTACGGATCAGTACGTAAGGCCGTGCCCGACCCGGTACAGCACCTGCCCCGGATCATCCGCACGCTGCACCGGCACGGGCAGCCGCCCCCGCGGGTCGGCGCGCCCCGCGATCACCCGTACCGCGGCGCGCAGTTCGACGTCCGTCCAGCAGTACGCGGCGAGCGAAGCGCCCACGCCCTGGAGCCGCGCCACGTCGTACGGATTGCGGATGGCCACCGCGACGACCGGAACCCCCGTCGCCACCAACGCTTCCACCAGGGCGATCTGCGCGCTCCCCGCCCCCACGTTGTACGTGCCCACGAGCACCGCGTCCTGGCCCGCTGCCGCCGCCACCGCTTCGGCGATCTTCGCGGCGGAGGGTGCCGTGCCCGTCGGCAGGACCGTCGGCGAGAAGCCGAGGTCCGTCAGCTCGCGCCCGATGACGGTCGTCGGCGGACCCGTCGTCCCCGAGGGTGACGCCGGGTCCGCGCCCACGACGAGCACCTTGCGACGCGACTTCCGGGACAGCGGAAGCAGCCCGTCCTTGTTGAGCAGCAGTGTCGTCGTCTCCTCCGCGATCCGGTCGGCGGCGGCGAGATGCGCGCGCGTGCCGACCGCCCGGTCGACGCCGCGCGAGGTGACGTACGGGTCGGAGAAGAGGTCGAGTTTCGCCTTGAGGCACAGGACGCGAAGGATCGATTCGTCGAGCCGCGCCTCCGTCAACTCGCCGTCCCGCACGGCCTGGAGTACCGCGTTCCAGGCGATCTCCGGCTTCGGCGGGTTCAGGAGCTGGTCGACGCCCGCCTTCAGCGCGAGCACCGGCACGCGGTCGTCGCCGTACTTCGTGCGTACCCCCTGCATGCCGAGCGAGTCCGTCACCACGACTCCGTCGTAGCCGAGTTCCTCGCGCAGGATGCCGGTGAGGATGGGGTGGGAGAGCGTGGCCGGGTCCTCCGCCGGGTCGAGGGCCGGGACCACGATGTGTGCGGTCATGATCGAGTCGATGCCCGCGGCCACCGCCGCCCGGAACGGCGGGGCGTCCAGGGTTTCCCACTGCTCACGGGTGTGGTGGATGTACGGCAGCTTGGAGTGGCTGTCGTCCTTGGTGTCGCCGTGCCCGGGGAAGTGCTTGGACGTCGAGGCGATGTCCGTGCTCTGGTAGCCCGTGACCTGCGCGGCGACCAGTTCGGCGACCGCTTCGGGGTCGGAGCCGAAGGAGCGTACGGCGATGACGGGGTTGGCGGGGTTGACGTTCACGTCGGCGACCGGGGCGTAGTTCTGCCGGATGCCGAGCGCGCGCAGTTCGGTGCCCGCGATGCGGGCCGCCTTGCGTGCGGTGGAGCGTGAGCCCGCGGCGCCCAGGGCCATCGCGCCAGGCAGGAGCGTGGCGGGGACGCCGACGCGGGCGACGGCTCCGTGCTCCTGGTCGGTGGAGATGAGCAGCGGGATGCGGGCGGTGGGGGAGTCCTGCGGGGCCTGCGGGGTGAGGGCGGCGCGCTGGATGCCGTTCGAGAGGGCGGCGATCTGGTGCGGGTCACGGGTGTTGTGGGCCCAGCCGAAGTAGATGATGCCGCCGAGGTGGTACTTGGCGACCGCCTCCGCGGCGGTGCGCACGCCGAGCTCCTTGAGGTTGGCGTCGACGTCCGCCTGGTCGGGCTCGGTGGCGGAGTGGCCGTACACATGCATCACGAAGAGCTGGCCGACCTTCTCTTCCAGGCTCATGCGGGAGATGAGCTCCCGCAGCTTCCGGTCGCGACCGCGGTCACCGTCCCCGGCCGCGTGGGCGGCGGAGGGCGCCGCCAGGGCCGTCGCCGCGACGGCCGTGGCGGTGAGCAGGGTACGTCTGGAGGCGTTGCGGTGGGACATGTGGGACATGTGAGCTCCTTCGGGGACGCCCTACGAGGACGGAAACCGGGCCGGAGCCGGGCTGGGGAAACCGGCTGAAGGAAACTTTCCGAGAGTCACGGATATCCCGAAGATTTCTGCCGGTCAAGAGAGCGGGCGGCGGGAGTCGCCGGTCGCCGCGAAGGACGCGAAGGAGAGGGGGCCGTCACCGGCGCTGTTGAAGGGGGGCGCACCGGTGACGGCATGCTGCCGGCCGCGGGCGGCAGAGAGGGTGGTCAGCGTTCGCAGCCAGCAGCGATGCCGACACCGCCGCGCGGAGACTCACCCGGCAGCACGCCAGTTGGACGGTGGTTGCTCCGCGCGGGTTCCCCATAGGGGGCGTTTTCCGGAAAGTGGTGCGCGGGGGAGTCCTGGGGTTCGGGAGGCGGCTCCGTGGGGTTCGGGGGCCGCTCCGTGGGGCTCGGGAGGCGGCTCCGCGGGCTTCGGGAGGCCACCTCGGGGCGGGAGTGGCCGCTTCGGTGTCAGGAGCCCTGCTTCACGCGCGCCGCGCCGGTCCAGTGCCCCTGCAGCGTCCGTACCGTCTCGGCGATCGCGGGGCGCCGCGACGCCCCGGCCCGCCACAGCGCGTAGAGCCGCCGCACCGGCAGCGGATCGAGCCGCACGGTGACCGCGCCGTCCGGGATCGCCCCGCGGCCGAGGCGGGGGATGAGCGCGATGCCGAGCCCCGCGGCGACCAGCGCGACCAGGGTGGGGTTCTCCTCCGCGGTGTGCGCGATGTCCGGCTCGCAGCCCGCCTCGCGCAGGGTGCGCACCAGCCACTCGTGGCAGACGAGCCCCGGCGGCTGCGTGATCCACCGCTCGCCCTTCAGCTCCTCGCGGCGCACGGCTTCACGGCCCGCGAGCCGGTGTCCCGCGGGCACGACGAGGTCGCAGAAGTCGTCGCCGATGACGGCCTGTTCGACGCCCGGAGGCGTGGGCAGCGGTGCGATGTCCCAGTCGTGCACGACCGCCATGTCCACCGCACCCCTGGTCACGAGATCCACGGAGAGATGCGGGTCGACCTCCGACATCCGGGCGTCGAGCGCCGGGTGCCGCCGGGCGAGATCCGCGAGGGTGACCGGCATCAGGCCACGCGCGGCCGAGGCGAACGCGGCGATGGTCAGACGGCCCGCGGGCAGCCCGCGCCGCTCCTCGAGCTCGGTCTCCGCGCGCTCCACGATCGCCATCAACTCCTGCGCGGTGGACGCGAGATGACGTGCCTCCTCGGTGAGCGCCACACCTCGGCCCTGCCGCTCGAGGAGGGTGGTGCGGGTCTCGCGCTCCAGCTTGGCTATCTGCTGGGAGACGGCGGACGGGGTGTAGCCGAGCGCGGTGGCGGCGGCTCCGACGGTGCCGTGCACGGAGACGGCGTGCAGGGCGCGGAGCCGAGCGAGATCGAGCACGAGAAGCCCTCCCCAGTGGTCGGCGACGCCTGGCCGCGCCGCCCGATCCGTAAGCGTTGCTTCATCCCATCATGCGGAGATCCGCGCTGGTCCTGCATGGTAGGGGCGGGGCGGGTGACCCTCGACGCATGCGGCCCGCGCCTGTCCTCCTGGCCGCCCTCGTGGCCGCCGCTGACGGCGTCAGGCGGGGCGGTTCAGGAGCCGGGACAGGAAGTCCCGCCCCGGGCCCAGGAGTTCGGGGAGCGGCGCCGCGTCCTCGTACCACCGCTTCTCGTACTCCCAGCACAGCCAGCCGTCCCGGTGCTCCCCGCCGAGCAGCACGTCCACGCACTCGGCGAGCGGCAGGACGCCCTCGCCGAGGCCGAGCGGTGTCGTGTCGTCGGCCGACGCGATGTCCTTCACCTGTACGTAGCCGAGGTACGGGGAGAGCGCCGCGTGGCTCTCCGCGGGGGACTCACCGCCGAGCCAGGTGTGCATCACGTCCCACAGGGCGCCGGCGTGCCGGTGGCCCACCGCGCCGAGCACGCGGGTCGCCGCGGCGCCCGTGCGGTGCGAGTCGTGGGTCTCCAGGAGGATGCGGATGCCGAAGTCCGCGGCGAACTCGGCTGCCGTGCCGAGCCGTCGGGCGGCCGTCGCGTCGGCCTCGTCCGCGCTCTGTTCGCTGCTGCCGCCGGGGAAGACGCGGATGAAGGGGGCGCCCAGGTCACGGGCGAGGGTGAGCAGGGAGCGTATGTCGTCGAGGACTGGCTCGTCGTCGCCGGGCTCCGCCACGCGCGCGTACCCGGCGATACCGAGAACCTCGATGCCCGCGGTCTTGAACTGCGCGGCCACGTCGGCCCGTTCGGTGAGGCCGATCCCCGGGTGGACCGGCTCCTCGGGGTGCGCGCGCAGCTCGACGCCCTGATAGCCGTGCGTGGTGGCCAGGTTCAGCACGTCGGCGAGGGGGAGACCGGGCACGCCGAGGGTGGAGAAGGCGAGTTTCATGACGCAGACCCTAGGTGCAGTTGCCAGTCCTGCCCCAGCAGGTCCACGCCGAACGAGCGGTGCGGTTTCTCGTCGACGAGGACGAAGCCGTGCCGCTGGTAGATGGTGCGGGCGGCGCCGAGGATGTCGTTGGTCCACAGGGCCATCTCGCGGTAACCGACGCCGCGCGCGAACTCGACGCAGGCTCCGACGAGTTGATCCCCGATCCCGTACCCCCGCGCGTCCGGCTCGACGAGCAGGAGCCGCAGCCGGGCGGTCCCGGGCGCCTCGTCGCGCACGCACATCACGGACCCCACGGGCCGCCCGTCGAGCTCGGCGATCCACACCCGCTCCAGGTAAGGATCGTGATCCTCCGCGAAGTCGGCGACGATCCGGGCGACCAGGCCCTCGTAGTCGATGTTGAACCCGTACTCCGCCGCGTACAGGGCGGCGTTGCGCTGCACGATCCACCCGAGGTCCCCGGGTCCGGGCTCCCGCAGAACCACCTCCGGGGCCCGGGCGCCCTTGCCCGCCCTGCTGTCCTCCAGGATCTGCCGCACGGTGCGCATGGCCGCCGCGAGCCGGGTGCGCTCGCCGGGCGCCACGGTCGAGAGCAGGGATCCGACCGATTCGTCCGACCGCTCGTCCAGGAGCGCGGCGGCCTCCCGCCCCCGGGCGGTGAGCGTGATGCTCTGACGCCGGGGATCACGCGCGGAGGGGGCCCGCTCGACGAGCCCGGCCTTCTCGAACTTGCCGAGCAGCCGACTCAAGTACCCGGCATCAAGGGTCAGTTCGGCCCGCAGGTCGGCCGCGTCCGTGCGCGGCGAGTGAGCGAGCTCGTAGAGGACGCGGGACTCGGTGAGGGTGTACGGGACGTAGGTGTGCCGGCTGTAGTCGAGGGCGCCGATGAGGTTCGTGTAGAAGCGGTTGAAGGCGCGGAAGTCACGGACGGGGGTGTCGGGCGCGGCATGCGACATGGGCTCACTCCGAGGCCATCGAAAGCACTCACCTTTGACTGAGTCAACGGTACGCCGCCCCGCTCATGACCACCATGCCCAGCCGGGACCGAACTCCGCTCACCCCAGCTCCCCGGCCTTCGGAAAGCCGCCGGTGGTGATGGTGATGTCGCGTCCCTGGAGGGGCAGGGTGAGGTCCTGGCCGAAGGGGACCTTGGTCTCCTCCTCGTAGCTCCCGGTCCTGGTCGGGCCGCGGTGGACGGTGCAGACGCCGTCCTCAAGGTCGATGACCACGTAGACCGGGATGCCGCATTCCGCGTAGAGATGGAACTTCTTGGCGAAGTCGTTGTCCCGGCTGCTCCGCGAGACGACCTCGATGACCGCCTCCAGGCTGTGCCACTCGAAGCGGCCACGGCTGTTGCGCTCGGATCCGGGGGCGACGATCGCCAGGTCGGGCGCGTAGCCGTACTGGCTGGACGGGAAATCGACCATGACGTCCGAGAGAGCCGTGCCGTGGGAGGCGAGCTGCTGGGCGATCTGTGGGGCAGCCGAGAGGACAACCTTCCACTGATACTCACTGCGCGGCATCATGATGATCTTGCCAGCGGTGATCTCGACGCGGTAGCCGCGCGGAAGGTTCACACCGTCCAGTACGGCCCACGCGCTTGGCGCCTCCATGGCTGTCATATGCGCCTCCACCTGCTTCCGTCGATGTCAACGACATCAAGGCCTCACCGACACGGCGGCGCCGTGGACCCCCGCACCATCAGCTCCGCCCCGATCGTCGCCACGCCGCCGGGCGGTGCCTCCTCCGAGCCCGTGGCCAGGCGGCCCGCGCGGGCGCCTGCCTCGTGCAGCGGCAGGCGTACGGTCGTCAGGGCGGGGACGGCGTCGATCGAGAAGGGCAGGTCGTCGAAGCCCGCCACCGAGATGTCGTCGGGGATACGCAGACCGCGCTCGCGCAGGGCGGCGGACGCGCCCAGGGCGACCGTGTCGTTGGCGGCCACGATGGCGGTCAAGTCCGGGGCGCGGCGCAGGAGTTCGAGCGTGGCCTCGTAGCCGGAGCGGCGGGTGTAGGGGCCGTGGACGGTCAGCTCTTCCTGGTCGTCGTCGGTGTTGCCGGGGTTGCCGGTGCCGAAGGCTTCGATGGCCTCCCGGTGGCCTTCGAGCCGGTGCCGGGTCGTCGTCCGCTCCATCGGCCCCGCCACGTACCCGATCCTGCGGTGCCCCAGCGTCAGCAGATGCTCCGTGAGCCGCCGTCCGCCGCTGCGGTTGTCGAAGGTGAGCGTGGCCACCGCCGCGTCCGAGTCCTCCAGTGGCGGGCGTCCGCAGAGCACGATGCGGGTGCCCGCGTCCGCCAGGCGTGCCAGTTTGGCGGACATCGCGGCGGCGTGCGCGGGGTCCTCAAGGGCGCCGCCGGTCAGGACGACCGCGGCGGCGCGCTGGCGCTGGAGCAGGGTCAGATAGGTCAGCTCGCGCTCCGGGGAGCCCCCGGTGTTGCAGACCACGGCCATCCGCTCACCCCCGGCGCGTCCGCCGGGACCGCCGATCTCCGACTGGACGGCGCCCGCCATGATCCCGAAGAAGGGGTCGGCGATGTCGTTCACCAGGATGCCGACCAGGTCGGACGTGGCCGCGGCGAGCGAGCTCGCGGGCCCGTTGAGGACGTAGTCGAGGTCGTCCACGGCCCGCAGGACACGCTCCCGGGTGGCCGCGGCGACGGGGTAGTTGCCGTTCAGTACGCGGGAGACGGTAGCGGGGGAGACCTGGGCGCGGGCCGCCACGTCGGCCAGGGTCACGGTCATCTCGGCGTCCTCCGGTCACGGCTCTGGTCCGAAGCCCTTGTCCGAACCTTGTGCGGCAGGCTAGCTTCTTCTCATGTAGAAAGCGCTTGCTATACGCTTACCTGCGTACGGAGGGACTCCCTGTGACTCGCAAGACGGTGCGCATCGCCATGAACGGTGTGACGGGACGGATGGGCTACCGCCAGCACCTCGTCCGCTCCCTGCTCGCCCTGCGCGAGCAGGGCGGACTCCCCCTCGGTGACGCCGACAACACGGTGCTGTGGCCCGAGCCGGTCCTGGTGGGCCGCAGGGAGAACGCCCTGCGGGAGATCGCGGAGCGCCACGGACTCGACGCCGAGAAGGCCGTCTCGACCGACCTGGACGCGGTCCTCGCGGACCCCACCATCGACATCTACTTCGACGCGCAGGTCACGTCCGCGCGCGAGGAAGCCATCAAGCGGGCCATCGCCGCCGGCAAGCACGTCTACACCGAGAAGCCGTCCGCGACCGGCCTCGCGGGCGCCCTCGAACTGGCCCGCCTCGCCGCGTCCGCCGGCATCAAGCACGGCGTGGTCCAGGACAAGCTCTTTCTACCGGGACTGCTCAAACTGAAGCGCCTGATCGACGGCGGCTTCTTCGGCCAGATCCTGTCCGTCCGCGGCGAGTTCGGCTACTGGGTCTTCGAGGGCGACTGGCAGAGCGCCCAACGCCCCTCCTGGAACTACCGCGCGCAGGACGGCGGCGGCATCGTCGTCGACATGTTCCCGCACTGGGAGTACGTCCTGCACGAGCTGTTCGGCCGCGTACGCAGCGTCCAGGCGCTGGCGGCCACGCACGTACCGCAGCGCTGGGACGAGCGGGACAAGCCCTACGACGCGACGGCGGACGACGCGGCGTACGGCATCTTCGAGCTCGAAGGCGGCGCGGTCGCGCAGATCAACTCCTCCTGGACGGTCCGCGTGAACCGCGACGAGCTGGTCGAGTTCCAGGTGGACGGCACGGAGGGCTCGGCGGTCGCGGGCCTGCGCAACTGCCGCGTACAGCACCGCAGCAGCACCCCCAAGCCGGTCTGGAACCCCGACCTGCCCGTCACGCACTCCTTCCGTGACCAGTGGCAGGAGGTCCCCGACAACCAGGAGTTCGACAACGGCTTCAAGGCGCAGTGGGAGCTCTTCCTGAAGCACGTGTACGCGGACGCGCCCTACCACTGGGACCTGCACGCGGGCGCACGCGGCGTGCAGCTCGCCGAACTGGGCCTGAAGTCCTCGGCGGAGGGCCGCCGCATCGAGGTACCGGAGATCGCCCAGTGACGCTCCTGCTCCCGCGCGTGGACGGCACCACGCGCCCGTACGAGCCCCGCAGGGCGCCCTCGCAGGCGCCGCCCGGCAGCGGCGCCCCCCTGGCCTCCCGCAAGGTCTTCTCCGCGGCCCACGTGGTCGCGGACCCCTACGCCGACGTGTCCCCGGACTCCCCGGCGGCCGTCGACTGGGACGCGACCCTCGCCTTCCGCCGCCATCTGTGGGCGCAGGGCCTGGGGGTGGCCGAGGCGATGGACACGGCACAACGCGGCATGGGCCTGGACTGGACGGGCGCCGCGGAGCTGATCAGGCGTTCCGCGGCGGAGGCGAAGTCGGCGGGCGGCGCGATCGCCTGCGGCGCGGGGACGGACCAACTCACCACGCCGGCCGACCTGCCGACGGTCCGCGCGGCCTACGAGGAACAGCTGGCCCTGGTCGAATCGACCGGCGCCCAGGTGATCCTGATGGCATCGAGGGCGCTCGCCGCCACCGCCACCTCGCCGGACGACTATGCGGAGACGTACGGCCACCTCCTGCGCCAGGCGAGCGAGCCGGTGATCCTGCACTGGCTCGGCCCGATGTTCGACCCGGCGCTCACCGGCTACTGGGGCAGCGAGGACCTGGACGAGGCGACGGAGACGTTCCTCGATGTCATCTCCGCGCACCCCGACAAGGTCGACGGGATCAAGATCAGCCTCCTCGACCCCGGCCGCGAGATCGCCCTGCGCCGCCGCCTTCCGAACGGCGTGCGCTGCTACACGGGCGACGACTTCAACTACCCCGAGCTGATCGCGGGCGACGAGCAGGGCTTCAGCCACGCCCTGCTCGGCATCTTCGACCCGCTGGCTCCGCTGGCGGCGGATGCGGTGCGCGCGCTGGACATGGGCGACACCAAGGCGTTCCGAGCCCGCCTCGACCCCACAGTGGAACTGTCCCGCCACCTCTTCCAACCCCCCACCCGCTTCTACAAGACGGGCGTGGTGTTCCTGGCATGGCTGGCAGGCCACCAGACCCACTTCACCATGGTGGGCGGCCTGCAGTCGGCACGGTCGCTGCCGCACCTGTGCCACGCCTACGAACTGGCGGACGGCCTCGGCCTGTTCCCGGACCCGCTCCTGGCGGAGTGCCGCATGAAGTCCCTACTGGCCACGTACGGAGTAGACCAATGAGCGAGTCCGAGTCCCTGGCGCGCTTCTCCATCAACCAGATGACGGTCAAGCAACTGTCGCTGCCGGAACTGGTATCGGCGTGCACGGACTTGGGGGTCCCCGGGGTCGGCCTCTGGCGTGAGCCGGTCCAGTCGTACGGCCTGGAACGGACCGCCAAGCTGGTGCGCGACGCGGGTCTTACGGTCACCACGCTCTGCCGGGGCGGCTTCCTCACGGCGGTCGAGCCGCACGCGCGCGTGCGGGCCATCGACGACAACAGGGCGGCGATCGACGAGGCGGCGACGCTGGGTACGGACACGCTGGTCCTGGTCTCGGGCGGCCTGCCCGCCGGAAGCAAGGACCTGCACGGGGCACGCTCGCGCATCGCCGAAGCGCTGGCGGAACTCGGCCCGTACGCGGCGTCCCGCGGGGTCCGCCTCGCCATCGAGCCCCTCCACCCCATGTTCGCGTCGGACCGCTGCGTGGTCTCCACGCTGGCCCAGGCGCTGGACCTGGCGGAACGCTTTCCGGCTTCGCAGGTGGGGGTCTGCGTCGACACGTACCACGTGTGGTGGGACGACAGGGCGCCCGCGCAGATCGACCGCGCGGGGCGCGGTGGCCGCCTCCACGCGTTCCAGCTGGCGGACTGGGTGACGCCGTTGCCGGAGGGGGTCCTGAACGGGCGCGGGCAGCTGGGGGAGGGTTCGGTCGACCTGCGGTCGTGGCGAGGGTTGGTGGAGGGGGCGGGTTACGGGGGCCCGATCGAGGTGGAGCTCTTCAACGAGGGGCTGTGGTCGAGGGACGGCCACGAGGTCCTGTCGGAAACGGTGCGGGGCTACTTGCGCCACGCGTTGCCTGGCGGGACGCCCTAACCCGCACCACCCGCCCCCCGGCAGGGCTACCGCTTCTTGCCGCCCAGGATCTGCCCCAGGAGGTCGCCGAATCCACCCCCGGTGGAACCCGCCCCCGGAGCCCCCGCAGCCCCCGACTTCCGCGCCCGCTTCGTCAGCACCGCAAACAGCACCGGAATCACCAACTCGATCACCCGCGTCACAGAAGCCGCCGGCAACCCCGTCTTCTTCGCCACCGCGTTAGCCACCGGCCGGCTCATCTTCGCCAGCACCCCGGAAAGCATCCCGCCCGCCGCGAGCCCCCCGAACCCACCGAAGCCGACGACCCCCTGCGGAGGCGACGCCTCGGCGAGTGCCTGTTCGACCTCTGCCGCCTCCGCGGGATCCTCCGCCTTCTCCTGGAGGTTCCCCGAAAGCGCGGTCACCGTGGTTCCCACCACGTCCTGCGCCCCCGCGGCATCCGTACCGAGCAGCCCCGCGATCTCTTGGAGCTTGTCGTCGCCCAGTTCGTCGAGTACGTCCTTCTCCAGCGAGGTGCCATCGGAAGTTTCCGTGCCGTCAGGAGTTTCTGGCGATTGTTCGTTCATGCGTTAAAAGTTACTTCTGCCCCACTTCCTCGGCACCCCGAAAACTAATCGCCCCGCCCGTGCAACCCTTCCCGCCCGACGCGGGTCGTACTTTGCGTCGGGACTTCCGTGGGGGAGATCTGGGGGGATCAGCGGAGCACCGACAGGGGAGGGGAGACCCGAGGGGGCCCGGTCGAAAGACCGGGCCCCCTCGAAGCTGCGCCCCGCCCCAGCCGGCTGCACCCCACCCCAGCCACCCCCGCCCGAGTTATCCACAGGCCCCCCACACTGTCAGCCCCGAGCGATAGCGTCGGCTCATGTCGAGCCCAGCAAAAGTGACGACCGCCGTGGTCGAAGGCGTCCTGGAGCGGATCACGTACGCCAACGAGGAGAACGGCTACACGGTCGCCCGTGTGGACACCGGCCGCGGCGGCGGCGACCTCCTCACCGTCGTCGGCGCACTGCTGGGCGCCCAGGTGGGAGAGTCCCTGCGCATGGAGGGCCGCTGGGGCTCACACGCCCAGTACGGCAAGCAGTTCACGGTGGAGAACTACACCACCATCCTCCCGGCCACCATCCAGGGCATCCGCCGCTATCTGGGCTCGGGCCTCATCAAGGGCATCGGCCCCGTCATGGCCGACCGCATCACCACCCACTTCGGCGTGGACACCCTCGACATCATCGAGAAGGAACCCAAACGCCTCGTCGAAGTCCCGGGCCTCGGCCCCAAGCGCACCAAGATGATCGCCGCCGCCTGGGAGGAACAGAAGGCCATCAAGGAGGTGATGGTCTTCCTGCAAGGCGTGGGCGTCTCCACCTCCATCGCCGTCCGCATCTACAAGAAGTACGCGGACGCCTCCATCTCCATCGTGAAGAACGAGCCCTACCGCCTCGCCGCGGACGTCTGGGGCATCGGCTTCCTCACCGCGGACCGCATCGCCCAGTCCGTCGGCATCCCGCACGACAGCCCCGAACGGGTCAAGGCAGGCCTGCAGTACGCACTCTCGCAATCCACCGACCAGGGCAACTGCTATCTCCCCGAGGACCGCCTCATCGCGGACGCGGTGAAGCTGCTCCAGGTGGACACGGGCCTGGTCATCGACTGCCTGGCCGAGCTCGCGACGGAGGACGAGGGCGTCGTACGCGAGAGGGTCCCGGGCCCCGGCAGCGGCCCCGAAGGGGAAGAGCCAGTCACCGCCGTCTACCTCGTCCCCTTCCACCGCGCCGAACTCTCCCTCTCCGCCCAGCTCCTGCGCCTGCTCAGAGCTCCGGACGACCGTCTGTCCGCCTTCCGGGACGTCGACTGGGACAAGGCCCTCGCCTGGCTCGCCACCCGTACGGGCGCAGACCTCGCGCCCGAGCAGGAGCAGGCGGTCAGGCTCGCGCTGACGCAGAAGGCGGCCGTCCTCACCGGCGGCCCCGGCTGCGGCAAGTCCTTCACGGTCCGTTCCATCGTGGAGCTCGCCCGCGCCAAGAAGGCCAAGGTCGTCCTCGCCGCCCCCACGGGCCGGGCCGCCAAACGCCTCGCCGAGCTCACCGGGGCCGAGGCCTCCACCGTCCACCGCCTCCTGGAGCTGAAGCCGGGAGGGGACGCCGCGTACGACAAGGACCGTCCGCTCGACGCCGACCTCGTCGTGGTCGACGAGGCATCCATGCTGGACCTGCTCCTGGCCAACAAGCTGGCGAAGGCCGTCGCCCCGGGCGCCCACCTCCTGTTCGTCGGAGACGTGGACCAGCTGCCGAGCGTCGGCGCGGGCGAGGTGCTTCGGGACATGCTCAGCGAGCGGAGCCCCGTCCCCGCGGTCCGGCTCACCCACATCTTCCGGCAGGCCAAGCAGTCCGGCGTCGTCACGAACGCCCACCGCATCAACTCCGGGGTGCCGCCCATCACTCAGGGGCTCTCGGACTTCTTCCTCTTCGTCGAGGACGAGACCGAGGACGCGGGGCGGGTCACCGTCGACGTGGCGGCCCGTCGCATTCCGGCCAAGTTCGGCCTCGACCCCCGCCGCGACATCCAGGTGCTCGCCCCCATGCACCGCGGCCCGGCGGGCGCGGGGAACCTGAACGGCCTGCTCCAGCAGGCCATCACCCCGAGCAGGCCCGACGTACCGGAGAAGCGCTTCGGCGGCCGGGTGTTCCGCGTCGGCGACAAGGTCACCCAGATCCGCAACAACTACGAGAAGGGGCAGAACGGCGTCTTCAATGGCACCGTCGGGGTAGTCACCTCGCTCGACTCCGACGAGCAGCGGCTCACGGTCATGACGGACGAGGACGAGGAGATTCCGTACGACTTCGACGAACTGGACGAACTGGCGCACGCGTACGCGGTCACCATCCACCGCTCCCAGGGCAGCGAGTATCCGGCGGTGGTGATCCCCGTGACCACGGGTGCGTGGATGATGCTCCAGCGGAATCTGCTCTACACGGCGGTCACGCGCGCCAAGAAGCTGGTCGTCCTTGTCGGTTCGCGCAAGGCTCTGGGGCAAGCGGTGCGCACGGTCTCCGCGGGCAGACGCTGTACGGCCCTGGACTTCCGGCTCGCCGGAGGCCGTGGTTCCACGCCCGGATCCACCCCTGGAAATTTTGATCGATCAAACGAGTAGGAAAGGTCACACACCACTTCCGCAACCGGGGCGAAGAGGGGCAGGATGAGTAGGTTGGCGGCACTCAGTGCCGCCAATAGGCCCAATGGTCGACCCCGAGTGCACTCTCCAGGGCCAAATGGGGGATGGTAGAGACAGTCAGGGCACCTCGAAGAAGAGGCACAACGTCGGTGAGGGATGACGTGAGCGACAACTCTGTAGTACTGCGGTACGGCGATGGCGAGTACACCTACCCGGTGATCGATTCGACCGTCGGCGACAAGGGCTTCGACATCGGGAAGCTCCGCGCCCAGACCGGTCTGGTGACCCTGGACAGCGGCTATGGCAATACCGCCGCCTATAAATCCGCCATCACCTATCTCGACGGTGAGCAGGGGATCCTCCGGTATCGCGGCTACCCGATCGAGCAGCTGGCCGAGCGCTCCACCTTCACCGAGGTGGCGTACCTGCTGATCAACGGCGAACTGCCGAAGGTCGACGAGCTCGCCAGCTTCAAGAACGAGATCACGCAGCACACCCTGCTGCACGAGGACGTCAAGCGGTTCTACGACGGCTTCCCGCGTGACGCACACCCGATGGCGATGCTGTCGTCGGTGGTCAGCGCGCTGTCGACGTTCTACCAGGACAGTCACAACCCGTTCGACGAGAAGCAGCGTCACCTTTCGACGATCCGTCTTCTCGCCAAGCTTCCGACGATCGCGGCCTACGCGTACAAGAAGTCGCAGGGCCACCCGGTCGTCTACCCGCGCAACGACCTCGGCTACGTCGAGAACTTCCTGCGCATGACCTTCTCGGTGCCGGCCGCCGAGTACGACCTCGACCCGGTCGTCGTCTCCGCGCTGGACAAGCTCCTGATCCTGCACGCGGACCACGAGCAGAACTGTTCGACCTCCACCGTGCGTCTGGTGGGCTCGTCGCAGGCGAACATGTTCGCCTCGATCTCCGCCGGCATCTCGGCCCTCTGGGGCCCGCTGCACGGCGGTGCCAACCAGTCCGTCCTGGAGATGCTCGAGGGCATCAAGGCGGACGGCGGCGACGTCGACACCTTCATCCGCAAGGTGAAGAACAAGGAAGACGGCGTGAAGCTCATGGGCTTCGGGCACCGCGTCTACAAGAACTTCGACCCCCGGGCGAAGATCATCAAGGCTGCGGCGCACGACGTCCTCTCGGCGCTCGGCAAGTCCGACGAGCTCCTGGACATCGCGCTCAAGCTCGAGGAGCACGCGCTGGCCGACGACTACTTCGTCGAGCGCAAGCTGTACCCGAACGTGGACTTCTACACGGGTCTCATCTACCGCGCGATGGGCTTCCCGACCGAGATGTTCACCGTGCTGTTCGCGCTCGGCCGTCTTCCGGGCTGGATCGCGCAGTGGCACGAGATGATCAAGGAGCCGGGATCCCGCATCGGGCGCCCGCGCCAGATCTACACCGGTGAGGTCCTGCGGGACTTCGTCCCCGTCGAGGGTCGCTGAACCAAGCGAAAAGCGCCCCGCCGTCGATCCCCCCACGGGTCGACGGTCGGGGCGCTTTCCTGTTCCCCGGTGCGGATTCCCCCCACGGGATCCGGCCGGGCGTCTGTGGTGGCAGCGCGCCAGTTGTGCTGCACGTCGTACTTGTCGTGCGTCGTGCTCGTCCTGCGATCTGCCGGGACGCGTACGAACCAGGAGGGCCGCTCAAGCTCCCCGGTGCACGTGTCCCGGCCAACGCATTCCTAGGAACATCCCCCAAGATGTCCCCGATGTCTAGAGACGTCCCCCAAGACGTCCCTGGCATCGTCCTCTTAGACTCGCGAGCCCCCCGAATGGTTACGTTGGGATCGCTGTGATCTGCGTCTCCATCATATGTCCTGTACATGCGCAAGAGGCCCGATATGCCGATCAGGACTCAGGCGTGAGAATGCTGCGACCGAGATGTGAAGAGCTTATGTGAAGTTCCTGAGTCGGAGGCTGTTGGTGACCACAAAGACCGAGGAAAATGCCATCGCGGCCCCCGCGATCATCGGGTTCAGGAGCCCGGCGGCGGCGAGCGGCAGCGCGGCGACGTTGTAGCCGAAGGCCCAGAAGAGATTGCCCTTGATCGTGGCGAGGGTCCTACGGGAGAGCCTGATCGCGTCGGCCGCCCCGCGCAAGTCCCCGCGCACCAGCGTCAGATCGCTCGCCTCGATGGCCGCGTCCGTGCCCGTCCCCATCGCGAGGCCCAGATCGGCCGTGGCGAGCGCCGCGGCGTCGTTGACCCCGTCCCCGACCATCGCGACGACCTTGCCCTCGTCGCGCAGCCGCCGTACGACATCGACCTTGTCCTCGGGAAGCACATCGGCGTACACGGCCTCGGCCTCGATGCCGACGGCCCTCGCCACGGCCTGCGCGACCGCGTCGTTGTCCCCGGTGAGCAGCACCGGCGTCAGCCCCAGGGCCCGCAGCTCGCGCACCGCTTCGGCGCTGGTGTCCTTGACGGTGTCGGCGACGGTGAGCACACCGCGCGCCACACCGTCCCAGGCGACCAGCACGGCCGTACGTCCCGCCGCCTCGGCCTCCGCCTTGAGCGCGGCCACCGAGGCGAGCCCCTCGACTCCCGCGTCCGCGAGCAGCCGCTCACGGCCCACGAGCACCAAGTGCCCGTCCACCGTGCCGCGCACGCCCGACCCCGCGACGTTCTCGAAGCCCCGCACGGCGGGCAGCGCGCCCACCGAGAGCCCCGACTCCGCGGCGGCGCCCACGGCGATGGCCCGCGCCACGGGGTGCTCGGAGGCGTGCTCCAGGCCCCCCGCGAGCCGCAGCAGCTCCTTCTCCTCGGTCTCCCCGGTGACGTACACGTCCCGCAGGGTCATGCGCCCCGTCGTCACCGTCCCGGTCTTGTCCAGGACGACCGTGTCCACCCGCCGCGTGGACTCCAGGACTTCGGGGCCTTTGATGAGGATGCCGAGCTGCGCGCCGCGCCCGGTGCCGACCATCAGGGCGGTCGGGGTCGCGAGGCCGAGTGCGCACGGGCAGGCGATGATCAGGACGGCGACGGCCGCGGTGAAGGCGGCGGTCACGTCACCGGTGGCGCCGAGCCAGCCGCCGAGCGTGGCGGTGGCGATCATCAGGACCACCGGCACGAAGATCCCCGCGATCCGGTCGGCCAGGCGCTGCACCTGCGCCTTGCCGGTCTGGGCGTCCTCGACGAGCTTGGCCATCCTGGCCAGTTGGGTGTCGGAGCCGACGCGGGTGGCCTCGACGAGGAGTCGCCCCGAAAGGTTCGTGGTCGCCCCGGTCACCGCGTCGCCCTCGGCCACGTCCACCGGAACGGACTCGCCGGTCAGCATCGAGACGTCGACCGCGGACGCGCCTTCCACGACGGTTCCGTCGGTCGCGACGGTCTCGCCCGGACGTATGACGAAATGGTCGCCGACCACGAGACGCGCGACCGGTATGCGGACCTCCGTGCCGTCCCGCAGCACGGCCGCTTCCTTGGCGCCCAGTTCGAGCAGCGCGTGCAGGGCCGAGCCCGCCTTCCGCTTGGCGCGCGCCTCCAGCCAGCGGCCGAGCAGGATGAACGTGACGACGCCCGCGGCCACTTCGAGGTAGAGCGTCGACGCGGCGTCGGCGCGCGACACCGTGAACTCGAAGCCGTGCCGCATCCCCGGCATCCCCGCGTCCCCGAGGAAGAGCGCCCACAGGGACCAGCCGAACGCGGCGAGCGTGCCCACCGACACCAGGGTGTCCATGGTCGCGGCGCCGTGCCGCAGATTCGTGAACGCGGCCTTGTGGAAGGGGTAACCGCCCCAGACGACGACGGGCGCCGCCAGGGTCAGCGAGAGCCACTGCCAGTTGTCGAACTGGAGCGAGGGGATCATCGCGAGCAGGACGACGGGCAGCGAGAGCAGCGCCGAGCAGATGAGCCGCCGGCGCAGGGTGTCGGGCTCGGTGATGTCGGCGGTGGTGGCCGGTGTCTCCCGCTCGGGCGGAGCCGGGACGATCTCCCGCGCGCTGTAGCCGAGCTTCTCGACCGTGGCGATCAGCTGCGCGACCTCGACCCCTTCCGCGTACGAGACCTTCGCCTTCTCCGTGGCGAGGTTGACCGACGCGTCCACGCCCTCCACGCGGTTCAGCTTCTTCTCGATGCGGGCGGAGCAGGAGGCGCAGGTCATTCCGCCGACGGCGAGTTCGACTTCGTTCATGGCTCTTTCGTACGTCTGGGGTGCAGCGGCTGCGGGCCCTGTGACGGTGTCACAGAGCCCGGGGTACCCGGCGGGGCGCGCGTCAGGCCTTGCTGACACCGGCGAGTTCGTACCCCGCCTCGTCGACCGCGGCGCGGACCGCGGCCTCGTCGAGCGGGGCCTCGGAGACCACGGTCACCAGGCCGGTGGCGGCCACCGCCTTGACAGAGGTGACGCCGGCGATCTCCGAGATCTCACTGCTGACGGCGCCCTCGCAGTGGCCACAGGTCATGCCCGTGACCTCGTACACGGTGGTCTCGGCCTGCGGGAGCTCGGTCTGAGCGCTCATGTCGTTCTCCTCGGTGAGGTTGCGGCGTGTGTGCGTGCCTGTTCGTGCGTCGTAATGTGCAGGAGTGGTCCCGGTGTTCCCGGAGGCCCCCTGACTCTCACCACTGTATACCCCTAGGGGGTACGCATCAACGAGGGGCCGCGAAGAGATCCATCGGGCCGGTCAGTCTCTGCGCCCGCGGTTGTTGCCCGGCCTCGCGGCGACCCAGGCGCGGATGGTGTCCGCGTACCAGTAGGGCTTGCCGGACTCCACATGGTCGGGCGCGGGCAGCAAGCCGTGCTTGCGGTAGGAGCGCACGGTGTCGGGCTGCACCCGGATGTGTGCGGCGATGTCCTTGTACGACCAGAGCCTTCGGTCGGTCATCAGTGGCACCTCCCTGCGGGCGCCGCAGGGGCGGCTCGGGGGGAGCCGTCGGGGGAGCTGCGGCGCCGACGCTGGCGATCACTCAGCCTGTGCCCGGTGAACGACGCGGAGTGAGCGTGGGAGGGCAGCTGTCGACTGCCTGTGACGGAAGACCCGCGTAGGCGGGACATGTGTGACAGGAAGAGGTTGTTTGTGACGGTTGTGATGCATCCGGGGGGGCGAGCGAGGCGGACCGGGCCCGCTGCGCCGGACTAGGCCCCGCAGGAGCGCAGATACGAGCGGGTGCGGCGGGCGATGGGCAGCGGCTTGTCCGGTGGGCACGGGTACATGTCCTGCTCGACGATGGCGAACAGCTCGACGCCCAGCTTCTGGGCCGCCGCGAGGACCGGCTCGATGGCGGGCACCCCGGTCGGCGGCTCGCACATCACGTCACGGGCCACGGCGGGCCCGAACGGCAGTTCCTGCGCGCGCACTTCGGCCAGGACGGCCGGGTCGACCTGCTTGAGGTGCAGATAGCCGATGCGTTCGCCGTACGTCTCGATCAGCTTGACGCTGTCGCCGCCGCAGTAGGCGTAATGGCCCGTGTCCAGGCAGAGCGAGACGAGGTCGGGGTCGGTCGCGTCGAGGAAGCGGGTGACGTTCTTCTCGTCGTCGATGTGTGT
Organism: Streptomyces sp. Je 1-332; assembly: GCF_040730185.1. Classification (NCBI taxonomy): domain Bacteria; kingdom Bacillati; phylum Actinomycetota; class Actinomycetes; order Kitasatosporales; family Streptomycetaceae; genus Streptomyces; species Streptomyces sp. Je 1-332. The sequence goes on along the minus strand of NZ_CP160402.1, from coordinate 2,841,160 downwards.
GTCGGCGTGGGGATGGACGACCACACGCAGGCCGTAGCGCTCGCGCACCTCGTACGCCAGCCGCTCGGTCTGGAGCGTGAGCTGACGCCACTGCTCCGGGGTGAGCGTGCGGTCCTCCAGGACCGTGCCGGTCTTGTCGTCGCGCCAGAAGGCGGGGATCACGACGAGGTGCCCGGCGCCCATCGCCTGCGCGAGCGCGGCGTTGTCGGCCACATGGGCCCACGTCCTGTCCCATACGGAGGGTCCGTGATGCAGGCCCGTGAAGACCGTTCCCGCCGACACCTTCAGGCCGCGCTTCTCTGTCTCGGCGGTCAGCACGGCCGGATCGCTGGGCAGATAGCCGTACGGGCCGAGCTCGATCCACTCGTATCCGGAGTCCGCCACCTCGTCGAGGAAGCGGCTCCAGGGGACCTGGCCCGGATCCTCGGGGAACCACACGCCCCACGAGTCGGGAGCCGAACCGATCCGGATGCGTGACAGCGTCGTCATGTCCGCCAGCTTTCAGGGCGCCGCGGAACGGTGTCAAGGAGTGGTCCGAATGTAAGGACAATGTGTTGACAGGGCTGTAGGGCGCGATTAGACCTAGGGGTGGATACGGGGGAGGGCGATGCTGAGAGGGAGTACAGGGTGACCGATCCGTACGACGTGATCACGATGGGCCGGATCGGCGTGGATCTGTATCCCCTGCAGGCCGGGGTGGCTCTCGCCGACGTCAGCACGTTCGGCAAGTTCCTCGGCGGCTCCGCGTCGAACGTCGCCGTCGCCGCGTCCCGGCTCGGCCGCCGGACCGCGGTCGTCACGCGTACCGGCGAGGACCCCTTCGGGGACTATCTGCACCGGGAGCTGCGGGAGTTCGGCGTCGACGACCGGTGGGTGAGCGGCGTACCGGGCCTGCCCACCCCGGTGACCTTCTGCGAGATCTTCCCGCCGGACGACTTCCCGCTCTACTTCTACCGGCAGCCGAGCGCCCCCGACCTGGAGATGTACGAGAAGGAACTCGACCTCGACGCGATCGCCTCCGCACGGGTGTTCTGGATGACGGGTACGGGGCTCTGCGCGGAGCCCAGCAGGTCGACCACGCTGGCGGCGCTGCGCCGGCGGGCGAAGGCGGGGCTCACTGTCTTCGACCTCGACTGGCGGCCGATGTTCTGGCAGCGGGCCGACGAGGCGCGCGGGTTCTACGCGCAGGCCCTCGCCCAGGCCACCGTCGCGGTCGGCAACCTCGACGAGGTCGAGATCGCCACGGGCGTGCGTGAACCCGCGGGCGCCGCCCGCGCGTTGCTGGAGGCCGGCGTCGAACTCGCCGTCGTCAAGCAGGGCCCCAAGGGGGTGCTCGCCATGAACAGCTCGGGCGAGGCCGCCGAGGTGCCGCCGCTGCCCGTGACGGTGCTCAACGGCCTCGGGGCGGGGGACGCCTTCGGTGGTGCGCTGTGCCACGGGCTGCTCGAAGGCTGGGAGTTGGAGCGGATCATGCGGTACGCCAACGCGGCGGGGGCGATCGTCGCCTCGCGGCTCGAGTGCTCCTCCGCGATGCCGTTCCCCGACGAGGTCGAGGCGGCGCTCGCCGCGGGAGCCGTGATTCATGGTTGACGTCACCGCACTCGTCCGGACCCGGGCCGAACACCCCGAGGCCATCGCCGAAGCCGCCGCCCGGCGCCCCCGGCGGCCCCTCCTCGGCGACAGCGGGCGGCTGATGATCATCGCCGCCGACCACCCCGCCCGTGGCGCCCTCTCCGTCGGCGGGGACAAGCTGGCCATGGCCAACCGCGCGGACCTCCTCGAACGGCTCTGCCTCGCCCTCTCGCGGCCCCGCGTGGACGGCGTGCTCGCCACCGCCGACATCCTCGAGGACCTGCTGCTGCTCGGCGCCCTCGACGGCAAGGTCGTCATGGGGTCGATGAACCGCGGCGGGCTGGCGGGGGCCTCGTTCGAGCTGGACGACCGGTTCACGGGGTATCGGGCCGAGGACATCGACCGGCTCGGGTTCGACGCGGGCAAGCTCCTGCTGCGGGTCGACTACGAAGACCCCGGCTCCCTCACCACCCTGCACTCCAGCGCCCGTGCCGTCGACGCCATGGCCGCCCGGCAACTGCCCGTCTTCGTCGAGCCGTTCCTCTGCCGCCGCGCCCCCGAGGGCGGACCGCCGCGCAACGACCTGAGCGCGGAGGCCGTCACCACGTCGATCGCCATCGCCTCGGGGCTCGCCGGGACGTCGGCGTACACCTGGCTGAAGGTCCCGGTGACCGAGAATCCGGACGACATGGCGCGCGTCATGGCGGCCTCGACCCTGCCCGCGGTCCTCCTGGGAGGTGACATCGGTGACGACAGCGACACCGCCTACGAGAAGTGGCGCGGGGCGCTTCAACTGCCCACCGTGCACGGGCTCGTCGCCGGGCGCACGCTGCTGTACCCGCCGGACGGCGACGTGGCGGGCGCCGTCGACACCGCCGTCGGACTGCTGTAGGAGGGCCACATGACATACGTACCGAAGGGGAGCGCGGCCGAAGGGCCCTACGCCCTCGAACTCGACCCCAAGCGGTCCGGTCTGGACTATTCCGCGCTGCGCGTGGTCGACATCGAACCCGGCACCACGCACTCCTTCGCCACCGGGGAGAGTGAATGGATCGTGCTGCCGCTGACCGGCGGCTGTACGGTGCACGCGGAAGGCGAGATCATCGAACTGCTGGGCCGTCGGTGCGTGTTCAGCGGAGTGAGCGACTTCGCCTACGTGCCGCGTGACGCCCAAATCCAGATCGCCTCCGGCGCGGGAGGCCGCTTCGCCCTGGCAGGAGCGAAGTGCGAGCGTCGACTCCCCGCCCGCTACGGCTCCGCGCCGGAGGTTTCCGTCGAGCACCGCGGCAGCGGCACCTGCGCCCGCGAGGTCCGCAACTTCGCGTCGGCCGACGCCTTCGACTGCGACCGCCTCATCGCCGTCGAGGTGATCACTCCCGGCGGCAACTGGTCCTCGTACCCGCCCCACAAGCACGACGAGCACCGCCCAGGCGTCGAGACCGAGCTCGAAGAGATCTACTACTTCGAGATCGAGGCCGACAGGGAAGGGCAGGAAGGCTTCGGCTACCAGCGGGTCTTCCCGTCGCGCCCCGGCGGCACCGACGTCCTCGCCGAGGTCCGTACGGGCGACGCCGTGCTCGTCCCCGACGGCTGGCACGGCCCCTCGATCGCCCAGCCGGGGCACAGCATGTACTACCTGAACGTGATGGCAGGGCCCGGCGAGGAGCGGGAGTGGAAGATCTGCTTCCACCCCGATCACACGGAGGGATACCGATGACAGTGGAGGGAAAGCGATGACCTCGATCAGGCTGACCACCGCGCAGGCCCTCGTCCGCTTCCTGTCCCGGCAGTTCACCGAACGCGACGGCGAGCGGCAGCGGCTCATCGGCGCCACCTGGGGCATCTTCGGGCACGGCAACGTGGCTGGCATCGGCCAGGCGCTCGTCGAGTACGGCGACGAGATGCCCTTCCACCAGGGCCGCAACGAACAGGCCATGGTGCACGCCGCCGTCGGGTACGCACGCCAGTCCGGCCGCCTGTCCACGCACGCCGTCACCACCTCCATCGGCCCCGGCGCGACCAACCTCGTCACCGGCGCCGCGCTCGCGACCGTCAACCACCTGCCCGTCCTCCTCCTGCCCGGCGACATCTTCGCGGCCCGCCCCGCCGACCCGGTGCTCCAGCAGCTCGAAGTCCCGTACGCGGGTGACGTGTCGGTCAACGACTGCCTGCGCCCGGTGTCGCGGTACTTCGACCGGGTCACACGGCCCGAGGCCCTGATCCCGGCCGCGCTCGCCGCGATGCGCGTGCTCACCGACCCGGCGGACACCGGCGCCGTCACCCTCGCGCTTCCGCAGGACGTACAGGCGGAGGCGTACGACTGGCCGGAGGAGTTCTTCGCCGAGAGGGTGTGGGGCGTACGCCGTCAGGAGCCCGATCCGCTTGAACTGGCCGCCGCAGCAAGGGCCGTGCGCGAGGCGCGGCGCCCGTTGATCGTCGCGGGCGGCGGGGTCCACCACAGCGCGGCCGAGGAGGCGCTGCGGGAGCTCGTGGACGCGACCGGCATCCCCGTCGCCTCCACCCAGGCGGGCAAGGGATCCCTGCGGTTCGACCACCCCGCGGACGTCGGCGGCATCGGGCACACGGGCACGGCCACCGCCGACGAACTCGCCCGCACCGCCGACCTGGTGATCGGCGTCGGCACCCGCTACAGCGACTTCACGACCGCTTCCGGCACGCTCTTCGAGACGCCGGACGTCCGCTTCCTGAACCTCAACATCGCCGCGTTCGACGGCCACAAGATGGCGGGCACACCGCTCATCGCGGACGCACGCGCCGGTCTGGAGGCGCTGACCGCAGCCCTGAAGGAGTGGCGGGTGCCGCCCGCGTACGTCGCCGAGTACACCGAGGACAAGGCGCGGTGGGAGCAGCGGGTCGACGCGGCCTACGCGGCCGGTGAACCCGACGTACGGCCCACGCAGATCCAAGTCCTGGGGCTGCTGGACGAGTTGGTCGGGGACGAGGACGTGATCATCAACGCGGCGGGGTCCCTGCCCGGCGATCTCCACAAGCTGTGGAGGGCGCGCTCGCCCCGCCAGTACCACGTCGAGTACGGCTACTCCTGCATGGGATACGAGATCCCCGCCTCGATCGGCGTCGCCCTCGCGGCGCCGGAGCGGCCGGTCTGGGCGCTGGTGGGCGACGGGACGTATCTGATGATGCCCACCGAGATCGTCACGGCCGTCCAGGAGAACATCCCGGTCAAGGTCGTGATCCTGCAGAACCACGGGTACGCGTCCATCGGCGGGCTCTCCGAGTCCGTGGGCGGCGAGCGCTTCGGCACGGCCTACCGCTACCGGGAGGCGGACGGGACGTACACCGGCGCCCCGCTGCCCGTCGACCTCGCGGCCAACGCGGCCTCGCTCGGGATGCGGGTGATCCGCGCCAGAACAGTGGCTGACCTGCGCGATGCCCTCGCACGGGCGCGGGCGGCCGACGGTCCCACATGTGTCTACGTGGAGACGGAAACGGCAGACACAGTGTCGCCCCCGCCCCCGGCGCAGGCGTGGTGGGATGTGCCCGTGGCCGAGACCGCGGACCGACCGTCGGCGGTCGAGGCCAGGAAAGAGTACGACCGGCACGTCTCAGCCCGACGCCGCCACCTGTGAGATGTGAGAGTAGGGATGCTTGTCATGACGAAGACCGTCAACCACTGGATCGGTGGCAAGACTGTCGAGGGCGCGTCGGGTACGTACGGCCCGGTGACCGACCCCGCGACCGGCGCCGTCACCACGCAGGTCGCCTTCGCCTCCGTGGACGAGGTGGACGCCGCCGTCGCCTCCGCGCGTGAGGCGTACGTCACATGGGGCAAGTCGTCGCTCGCCAAGCGCACCTCGGTCCTCTTCGCCTTCCGCGCGCTGCTCGACGCCAACCGTGACGCGATCGCCGAGCTGATCACCGCCGAGCACGGCAAGGTGCACTCGGACGCGCTCGGCGAGGTCGCGCGCGGCCTGGAGATCGTGGACCTCGCGTGCGGCATCACGGTCCAGCTCAAGGGCGAGCTGTCGACGGAGGTCGCCTCGCGCGTGGACGTCTCGTCCATCCGCCAGCCGCTCGGTGTCGTCGCGGGCATCACGCCGTTCAACTTTCCGGCCATGGTGCCGATGTGGATGTTCCCGCTGGCCATCGCGTGCGGCAACACCTTCGTACTGAAGCCGTCGGAGAAGGACCCCTCGGCCGCGATGAAGATCGCGGAGCTGCTGAGCGAGGCCGGACTCCCGGACGGTGTCTTCAACGTCGTGCACGGCGACAAGGTGGCCGTCGACGCGCTCCTGGAGCACCCGGACGTGGCGGCCGTCTCCTTCGTCGGCTCCACCCCGATCGCCCGCTACATCCACACCACCGCGACCGCCAACGGCAAGCGCGTCCAGGCGCTCGGCGGCGCCAAGAACCACATGCTGGTCCTGCCGGACGCCGACCTCGACGCGGCGGCCGACGCGGCCGTGTCGGCGGCGTACGGCTCGGCGGGCGAGCGCTGCATGGCCATCTCGGCCGTCGTCGCGGTCGGCTCGGTCGGCGACGAGCTCGTCGCCAAGATCAAGGAGCGGGCCGAGAAGATCAAGATCGGCCCCGGCAACGACCCGACGTCGGAGATGGGTCCGCTGATCACCGCGGCCCACCGTGACAAGGTCGCCTCGTACGTCACCGGGGCCGCTGCCGATGGCTGCGAGGTCGTCCTCGACGGCACGGGACACACGGTCGACGGCTTCGAGGACGGCCACTGGATCGGCCTCTCGCTCCTGGACCGCGTGCCGGTCACGGCCGAGGCGTACAAGGACGAGATCTTCGGCCCCGTGCTGTGTGTCCTGCGCGTCGACACGTACGAGGAGGGCGTGGCGCTGATGAACGCCTCCCCCTTCGGCAACGGCACCGCGATCTTCACGCGCGACGGCGGCGCCGCGCGCCGCTTCCAGCTGGAGATCGAGGCCGGCATGGTGGGCGTGAACGTCCCGATTCCGGTGCCGGTCGGCTACCACTCCTTCGGTGGCTGGAAGGACTCGCTCTTCGGCGACCACCACATCTACGGCAACGACGGCACGCACTTCTACACCCGGGGCAAGGTGGTCACCACCCGCTGGCCCGACCCGTCGGACACGCCGGCCGGCGTGGACCTGGGCTTCCCGCGCAACCACTGAGCGTGGTCAGGGGCCCGCGTACCGCGATCGTGGTACGCGGGCCCCGCTGCCTACTCCCCAGGTAGGCAACCGGGTTCAGACCACCGGCTGCCTCGGTTGTCGGACCTCGCCCGTACGGTTGACGCATGGATCTACGACTGCCCAGGCGCAGACTGCTCGCCGCCGCGGCCGCCCTCGCCATTCTGGCGGGGGCGGGCACGTGGACGGCGGCGGCATCGGACGACGGGCCCGCCGTGCACCGTGAGGACCGCATGATGCGGATGCCGGGGGCGGGCGGCGCGAAGATCGACACGTCGTACTTCACCGCGGGTGACCCCGACACGAAGCGCCCCGCCGTCCTCATCGGCCACGGCTTCGGCGGCAGCAAGGACGACCTGCGCACCCAGGCCGAGGACCTCGCCGAGAAGGGGTACGCGGTCCTCACCTGGACCGCCCGCGGCTTCGGCAAGTCCACCGGCAAGATCGGGCTCAACGACCCGAAGGGCGAGGTCGCCGACGCCCGGGGGCTCATCGACTGGCTGGCGACCCGCCCCGAGGTGCAGCTGGACAAGAAGGGCGACCCCCGGGTGGGCATGACCGGCGCCTCGTACGGCGGCGCGGTCTCCCTCCTGGCCGCCGGGTACGACGACCGGGTGGACGCCGTCGCCCCCCAGATCACGTACTGGAACCTCAGCGACGCCCTCTTCCCGAACGGCGTGTTCAAGAAGCTGTGGGCCGGTCTCTTCATCAACACCGGCGGCGGCTGCGAGCGGTTCGAGAAGCAGCTGTGTGAGATGTACAACCGCGTCGCGGTCGCCGGGAAGCCGGACGCCGAGGCGAAGAAGCTCCTCGCCGGCCGCAGCCCCGCCGCCGTCGGCGACCGCATCAAGGTGCCCGCCCTGCTCTTCCAGGGCCAGACCGACTCCCTCTTCCCGCTCGGCCACGCCGACGCCATCTCCAAGGCGATCCGCGGCAACCACGCGCCCGTGTCCGTCGACTGGATCTCGGGCGGTCACGACGGCGGCGACCGCGAGACGGGGCGGGTCGAGGCACGCGTCGGATCGTGGTTCGACCGCTATCTGAAGGACGACAAGAGCGTGGACACGGGTCCCGCGTTCCGGGTCACGCGCACCGGAGGCGTCGACTCCACCGACGGAGGCGCGCAGCTGCGGGGCGCGAGCGGCGACACGTATCCCGGTCTGGAGAACGCGCAGCGGGACATCCCGCTCAGCGGGCGTGAGCCGCAGCGCGTGGAGAACCCCGCGGGGGCTGCGCCGCCCGCCATCTCCGCGCTCCCCGGCGCGGGCGGCGGCGGGCTCAACCAGCTCTCCTCGCTCGGCGTCGGCGTCTCCCTGGACTTCCCCGGCCAGCACGCCGCGTTCCAGTCGGCGCCGATCAAGGACGACCTGCGGGTCACCGGATCACCGCAGGTGCGGGTGCACGTCAAGTCCGACAGCGAGGACGCCGTGTTCTTCGGGAAGGTGTACGACGTCGGGCCGGGCGGCGGGCAGAAGGTACTGCCCTCGCAGCTGGTCTCGCCGATCCGCGTGGAGGGCGCGAAGGCGGGCAAGGACGTCACCCTCACCCTGCCCGCCGTCGACCACGACCTGCAGAAGGGCCACCGCCTGCGCCTCGTCCTCGCATCGACCGACCTGGGCTATGCCTCTCCCGAGCAGCCCGCCACGTACACGGTGTCCCTGAAGAGCGACCTGAAGGTCCCCACCGCGCCCGGCGTGAAGACGGCGGCGGCCCCGCTGCCCGCCTGGGTGTGGTGGCTCCCGGCGGCCGGAGCGGTCATCGCCGTGCTGCTCCTGCTCACCGCGCGGCGCCGGACGGCGGCGCCCGCCCCTGACCCGGAGCTGGCGGAAGTGCCGCTGCGGATCACGGACCTGAGCAAGAAGTACGCCAAGTCGACGGACCGTTACGCGGTCCGTGATGTCTCCTTCAGCGTCGAGAAGGGCCAGGTGCTCGGCCTCCTGGGTCCGAACGGCGCCGGCAAGACGACGACCCTGCGCATGCTCATGGGCCTGATCCGCCCCGACGCGGGCGAGATCCGCGTCTTCGGGCAGGCGATCAGGCCGGGCGCCCCGGTCCTCTCCCGGGTCGGCGCGTTCGTCGAGGGCGCGGGCTTCCTGCCGCACCTCTCCGGGCGCGAGAACCTGGAGCTGTACTGGAAGGCCACCGGGCGCCCCGCCGAGGACGCCCGCATGGACGAGGCGTTGGAGATCGCCGGGCTCGGCGACGCGCTGGCCCGCGCGGTGCGGACGTACTCGCAGGGCATGCGGCAGCGGCTCGCGATCGCCCAGGCCATGCTCGGCATGCCGGACCTGCTGATCCTCGACGAACCGACCAACGGCCTCGACCCGCCCCAGATCCGCGAGATGCGCGAGGTGATGATCCGGTACGCGTCGGGCGGCCGCACGGTCATCGTCTCCAGCCACCTCCTCGCGGAGGTCGAGCAGTCCTGCACCCACCTGGTCGTCATGGACCGCGGACGCCTGGTCCAGGCGGGCCCGGTCGCGGAGATCATCGGCTCCGGCGACACCCTGCTCGTCGGCCTCGCGGACGCCGTCTCCGACCCCATGGTCGACAAGGTGGCCGCGCTGCCCGGCGTGGCATCCGCGGCCCGCGCGGACGGCGGCCTCCTCGTACGTCTCGACGGCACGGAGGCAGGCAGCGCGAGCCGGCTGCTGCCCGAACTGGTACGCCTGGAGCTGCCGGTGGAGTCCATGGGCCCCCACCGCCGCCTCGAGGACGCGTTCCTGACCCTGATCGACGGAGGCACGGCATGAGCGCCCCAGCCCCACTCACGGAGCCGGGCACGGAACGCGCCACGGCCCCCGGCTACCGCCCCGGCCGTACGCTGCCGCTGCGCGTCGAAGCGGTCCGCCAGCTGAAGCGGCGCCGGACGCTGGTCATGGGCGGCGTGATGGCCCTGCTGCCCTTCGTGCTGGTCCTCGCGTTCACCATCGCCGGATCCCCGGAGTCCCGAAGCGGCCGGGTGACGCTGATGGACACGGCCACGGCATCGGGCGCGAACTTCGCGGCCACGTGTCTGTTCGTGTCGGCGGGCTTCTTGCTGGTCATCCCGGTCGCGCTGTTCTGCGGGGACACGGTCGCGTCGGAGGCCAGCTGGTCGTCACTGCGCTACCTACTGGCGGCTCCCGTCCCACGGGCCCGCCTCCTGTGGTCGAAGCTGGCGGTCGCGCTCGGCCTCAGCGCGGCGGCGATGATCCTTCTCCCACTGATCGCCCTCGCGGTCGGGACGGCGGTCTACGGCTGGGGCCCGCTACAGATCCCGACGGGCGGCGCCCTGCCCGCGGGCACGGCGGCGCAGCGCCTGGTGATCGTCGTGGCGTACATCTTCGTCTCCCAACTGGTCACCGCGGCCCTGGCCTTCTGGCTCTCGACGAAGACGGACGCCCCCCTGGGCGCGGTGGGCGGCGCGGTGGGCCTGACCATCGTCGGCAACGTCCTGGACGCGGTAACGGCACTGGGCAGCTGGCGCGACTTCCTCCCGGCGCACTGGCAGTTCGCCTGGGCGGACGCGATCCAGCCCCGCCCCGAGTGGGGCGGAATGATCCAGGGCTCGGCGGTGTCGGTGGCGTATGCGCTGGTGCTGTTCGCGTTGGCGTTCAGGGGGTTCGCGCGGAAGGACGTGGTGTCGTAGAGGCCCCTGGCCTCCGCCCTCCCTGCTGAACCGCATCAGCCAGGTGGTCAGTGGACGAGGGCGGGCAGAGGGGTGAGTTCTTCTGTGAAGCGGGCTGGGGTGTTCGCCGCTTCCGGGACCGGTTTGCCGGCCAGGGCGCGTGTGACCGACCTGGCGACCGTGACGCCTGCCTTCTCCTGGGCCTGCGTGGTGCTCGCTCCCAGGTGTGGGGTGGCGATGACGTTGTGCAGGGCGAGCAGCGGTGCGTTGGTGCAGGGTTCTTCGGCGAAGACGTCGAGGGCGGCGCCCGCGATCTGGCCCTCGCTCAGGGCGGCGTGGAGCGCGGTCTCGTCGATGATGCCGCCGCGGGCGACGTTCACCATGTAGGCGGTCGGCTTGGCCTGGCGCAGTTCGGCGGCGCCGATCAGGCCGATCGTCTCGGGTGTGCGTGGCAGGTGGACGGTCACGACGTCGGCTCGGCGGATGAGTTCTTCGAGAGGGACCAGGGGTGTGCCGTCGTCCGTGGAGGTGACGTAGGGGTCGTACGCGATGACGTTCATGTCGAAGGCGGCCATGCGGCGTGCGACGAGGCGGCCGATGCGGCCGAAGCCGATCACTCCGAGGGTCTGGCCTGCGAGCTCGGTGCCGGTGAAGCGGGCGCGCTGCCAGGACCCGCGGCTCAGCGCGGCCGCGGCCTGCGGGACATGGCGGGCCGCCGCGAGGATCAGGGCACAGGTCATCTCGGCGGCGCTGACGACGTTGGCGGCCGGTGCGTTGACGACGAGGACACCGGCGGCGGTGGCGGCGGGGACGTCGACGTTGTCGAGGCCGACCCCGGCGCGGCCGATCACCTTCAGACGGTGGGCCGTGCTGATCACTTCGGCATCGGCGATGGTGCTGCTGCGGACCAGGAGCGCGTCGGCGTCGGCGACGGCGGCCAGGAGTTGTGCGCGGTCGGTGCCGTCGCAGTGGCGGACCTCGATGGCCGGGCCGAGTGCGTCGACGGTGGCGGGTGACAGGTGGTCGGCGATCAGGACGACGGGGCGGGACATGGCGATGCCTCCGGTGGGATGCGTGCGGGGGTGGGCTTCAGCGCCAGAGCAGTGCGATGGCGCCGAGCAGGAGGAACACCACGGCGTGCGTGGCGAGTACGGTGCGCAGGATGTGGCCGGTGTCCGGGGCCGTCCGCGGCTCTTCGAGCACCGCGGTCGCGGTGTCCCCAGGGGCGGGTTCCCGCTTCGGCTGCCTGGCGGCCTGGGCAGCGGAGCCGTCCGGGCCGGGTGTGCTGGTGGCGAGTTCGGCGGCGAGGACCACGCGGGCCACTGATCCGGCGGAGGCGAGCGCGGCGCTGACGTTCTGGATGCCGACGAGTTGGAGGGCGGGGTAGCCGAGGGCGTGTGCGGCTGCGCCCTGGCTGGCGGCGAACATCGCGTTGGCGCCGGTGTTGGAGCCGGCCAGGAAGCCGCCCGCCGCGCCGATCCAGGGGGCCAGCAGGAGGTAGGCGGGGCCCAGTGCCGCGCAGGCCTCGGCCATCTCGCGGCTCATGCCGGTCACGGTGAGGAGCGTGCCCAGGATCAGGAAGATCGCGGTGGTCAGGGTGACCTGCCACCATCGGGACAGGGCCGAGCGGGCCGCGTCGGGCAGTATCTCGTCGGCGACTCCGAGCAGCCGGGGTGTGAGTGCGGTGGTGAGCAGCAGCCAGCCCGCGGGTCCGGCGATGACGGTCCACCAGCCTTCCTCGATGCTCGCCGCGGTCAGCGCGGCGCGCCCGGCGAGCAGGCCGAGCACGAGGAAGGCGTACGGCGCCAGGGCGCGGCGCACGGGCTCGCCGGGCGCGGCCGCCGGGCTGTTCGTTCGCTCCTGGAGGCGCGAGACCAGGAGCAGGACCGCGATGACGGCCAGGCCGCCGAGAACGCCGGCCAGTGGTACTCCGATGAAACGGTTGACCGCCCACACGGTGAGCCACAACGTGCCGGTGGCGAGCAGCAGTTCGCCGGCGGCGCTCGCGGCGCGTCGGATCCCGAAGGCGACGGCGAGCGCCGCGGCGCCGCAGACGAGGAAGACGGGCGCGGAGAGCAGGGCGGAGACGACGCCGAGTTCCTGGAAGTCGACACCGCCCAGTTCGGCGGAGACCAGGCTGCCGGGGGCCAGTGAGCCCCACGGCACGGTGACCAGGCCGAGCAGGCCCACCACGGCGGCCTTGGCGGGTGCGAGACCCAGGCGGCGCAGGAGGGGGATCGCCACGACGACGCCGATGCCGAATCCGGTGAGCGATTCGGCGAACGGCGTCACGCCGAACACCACGAGCAGGACGGCGCGGCTCTGTGGGCCGCTGGCTCCGCCGAGCCGGTCGCCGAGGCGGGCCTGGGCGCCGGTGCGGGACATCAGCTCGCTGAGCAGGATGCCGCCGAAGAGGATTCCGGCGAGTTCGACGAGGGTGGGCAGCATGTGCAGCTGGGCTTCGCCGAGTTCGGCGAGCGGGGTGTGGAACACGACGGCGGTGAGGCCGCCCGCGGTGCCGAGGGCGGCCAGGGCCGCGTACAGCGCTCGGACCTTGGCGGCGAGCAGGCCGAGAGTGACGAGGATGGGCAGGGTGGCCAGGGCGGCGTTCATCGGGCTGCCTCCGCGGGGACGAGTCGGTCCTCACCGATGTGACGGGCGGCGTCGAGCATGGCGCGGACGGTGCGGTCCGCGTCCAGGAGCGCGCGGTTCACTCCGCCGGGCGAGGGGACGTAGTGGTTGTAGAAGGTGGCGCCTTCGCAGAGCGGGCCGAGGATCCACATCTGTTCGTCCGCATGGCCGTCCTGGGCCACGGGGTGCTGGCCCACGGTGATGTCGACGCCTCGGCTGCTGGCTGTGCCGGCGCGGTGGCGGCGGATGCGGCCGGTGTCGCGCAGCTGGTTGAGGAGTGTGCTGCCGGTGGCCTCCACGTCGGGTTGTCCCGATGTGGCGTGCACCAGCCAGTGGGCGTGTTCGGTGTGCGGCTCGGTGAGGCGGGTCGATGACAGCCTCCAGGAGCCTGCCCGCGCGTCCCAGTCGCAGCGTGGTTCGGGTCCGAGGGGAACGCGTACGACGCCGGCCCGGATGAGGGCGAGGAGATCGCCGTGCCGGTCGAGCTGGGGTCCGGTGACCGCGCGGTTGAGGGTGGCGGTGAACGAGCCGTAGAACACGTCGTGCGAAATGTCGTCGAGTCCGCCGAAGTCGACCGCGTGGCGGATCATGTCCCGCTGGTCGCGCAGCACTTCGAGGGCGGACTTGAGGGGGCTCGCTGCCAGGCCCTTGATCGCCTCCTGGAGGTCGGCCTCCAGCGCTGCCGTGTAGCGCTCCTGGTAGGTGGCGCTGTCCGGCAGGTCGCCGAGTGTGGGGAACAGGATGTCCTCGGGAGAGAACGTGCCGTATTCGACGCGGTGTTGGGCGTCGAGGCGTTCGAGTTCCGCGTCCAGGGTGTCGGTGCGGACCGCGGCCCGCAGTGCCTCCTCGGTGGCGAGCTGCGCGGCGGCGCCGGTGAGTGCGCCGCAGCGGCGGTGGAAGGCGATGCGCATTTCGGCGCACAGCAGTGGCAGCAGATCGGCGTGCAGGCACAGCGCGCCGCCGGTGGTCTCGGCGCGCAGCCGGTCGATGGTCTGCCGGGTGAGTATCAGCGGGGCGAAGGCGCCTGTACGGCCGTCGGTGGGCCGGGCGCGGAACGGGAGGCCGGTGCGGGAGAAAAGCAGGATGTGCGGCTCGCGGCCGCTGCGCACGTAGTCGCCGCGGTCGGTGTAGCGCCCGCCGCGGCCCAGGGTGAGGGCGGCGAGGGCGTCCATGCCGGACAGGCCGGTTCCGGCGAGGGCGACGGTGTGTTCAGGACGGATCCCGGCGAACTGCTGGGCGGGCGGATAGGGCGTACGGATGCGGTGGCGTTCGCCGGGTGCCGTGGCGGCCGCGGGTGGGGTGTGGCCGCAGGTGAGGAAGACGTAGCTGCTGCGGAGCACGGTGCCGTTGTCCAGGGTGATGGTGCGCGTGCCGGCGTCCGTGTCGTTGACCGCGGTCGCCGTGGCCGGGTGCAGCCGGATGTTGAGGTGCGCGGGGGCGCGGTCGAGGGTGCGCTGGAGGAACCAGGTGAGGTAGGCGCCGAGGATCCGGCGGGGCAGGTAGTCGTCGGGGCGTATCTCCCTGCCCTGGTCGCCGAGGGTGTATCCGTCGTCGGCGAGACGCAGTCCGAGCTGGCGTACCCATGCGTAGAGGGTGGGGCCCTGGTCGCCGACATCGGCGCCGACGGTGGTTTCCTCGGGGAACAAGGACACCTGGCTGCACACGGTGTTGAGGAGCAGGTAGTCGGGCTGTGTGGTGTCGTGCAGGCCGGCCCCGTCGCAGTCCGGGTCGACGAGGTCGATGGAGAGGGGGCGCGCGCCCCACTCGGGCCGCGAGGTCAGGGTGATGATGCGTTCGAGTACGCCGATGCCGCGCGAGCCGAGCCCGACGATGGTGATGCTGACCGGCAACTGCGCCGGCGTGCGGGAGAATCGCATGGTCACCACCGCTGGGTTTCGCCGAAGAAGTCGGAGATCTCGACGGCTTCGCCGGACTCCTTGGCCGTGCGGTACACGAAGGTGCCGACCGCCAGGTCGAGCACACCGAGGCCGAACGGGGAGAAGATCACCGGCTTGTCGGTGGCCGCCTTGACCTCGCCGCGGATGACCTGGGCGAGGGTGCCGTCGATGAAGTCGCGGTGGCCGTACTTCTGTTCCGCCAGGTGCGGGGATGTCTGGGCCGTCATGCAGTGGCCGATGTCGTCGAGGATGTTCTGCGCGCCGAGGATGATCTCGGGGCCGATGTCGCGCAGCGAGACGTTCAGGACGACCTGTCCGGGGGCGAACGCGTCGGGGTCGAGGACGTAGGGCGCACCCGCGGTGGTCGCGAACACCACCAGGTCGGCGCCGTTCACCGCGGCGGCCAGGTCGGCCTCGGTGCGGGCGGGGTAGCCGAGCTCAGTGCCGGCGTAGTCGGCGAACGCGGCAGCGTAGTCGGGGAGTTGGTCGTGTATGACGAGTTCGTCGGTGTGCCAGTCCTGGTCCTTGAAGAATTCCAGGATGTTCCGGGCGATGATGCCGGCGCCGACGATGGTCAGCCGCTTGACGCTGCGCTCCCCGGTCAACTCGGCCGCTGCCAGGACGGCGGACGCGGCGGTGCGGGCCGCGCTGATCTGGGAGGCTTCCAGGCAGGCGAAGGGGTAGCCGGTCGCGTAGTCGTTGAGCAGCAGGGCGGCGGAGGCGCGTGGCACCTTGTTCTTGATGTTGCCGGGGAAGCTGCTGATCCACTTGATGCCGGCCACGTCGTAGTCGCCGCCGAGGTAGGCGGGCAGGGCGATGATGCGGCTGTCGGGCTTGTCGGGGAAGCGCAGGAAGTAGCTGTTGGGGTTGATGGAGTCGCCGTCCTCGTGGGCCAGGTAGGTGGCCCGGACCTCTTCGACGATCTGTCCCCGGCTGCGTCCGATGATGTCGCGGGCGGCCTTGCCGCCGATGACGCTGAACTCGAACATGGGTTATCCCTTCATCGCCAGGGCGGCGTCGCGCCCCAGCGGCATGTCGGTGTGCTGGTAGGTGTTCTGGGAGCCGCGTGGGCCCGGGTCCAGACGGCCGAAGCGCTCGTAGATCCAGACGTCGTCGTAGATCGTGTCGAGGTAGCGGTCGCCGATGTCGGGGGCGATGGCCACGACCAGGGAGCCGGGTTCGATACGGTCGCGGTTGCGTTCGATGGCGGCGAGGACCGATCCCGTGGAGCCGCCGAGAGCGATGCCGCGCTCGGCCGCCAGCCGCCGGCACATGCGTACGGCCTCGAACTCGGGGACCAGGACGGCCTCGTCGACCCGCCCGGCCCGGAAGATCTCGGGCCGCCTGCTGGTGCCCAGACCCGGGATGTGGCGCTTGCCGGGCTCCCCGCCGAAGGTCACCGAGCCGAGGGAGTCCACGGCGGTGATGCGGGTGTGCGGCGAGTGCTCGCGGAAGTAGTCGGTGCAGCCCATCAGGGTGCCGGTGGTTCCGGCACCTATGAAGAGGTGGTCGATCCGCCATGCCTCGGCCGCGGCCTGCCGGACGATGGAGGCCGCTGTGCGCTCGTAGTGGGCCCGCGGATTGGCCGGATTGGCGTACTGGTTGGGCCACACGAGGTCGGGGTCCGCGCCGAGGCGCTTGGTGATGTAGTCGATCCGGGTCTGCAGATAGCCTCCGTTGGCGTCCCGTTCGGTGACCAGGACGACGTCGGCGCCGAATGCCTCCATCAAGCCCAGGCTCTGCTTGGAGGTGTTCGGGTCGACGACGCAGATGAAGGTGTAGCCGCGCGCGGCGCACACGGAGCTGAGGGCGATACCGAGGTTGCCGGATGAGGATTCGATGACCCGGCCGCCGGGCTTGAGGACGCCTCGGCGTTCGGCGTCCTCGATGAGACCGACCGCCGCCTTGATCTTGATGGAGCCCGCGGGGTTGAGGCCTTCGATCTTCAGCTTGAGATCGACCTGCGGGATGAAGTCGTCCAGGTCCAGGAACACGCTGTCCAGGACCAGTTCATGGGCGTTCCGATAGAGCACCGGATCTTGTCCTTCGGTAAGGGGCCGCCGCGCCCCGGTCGAGGGGGTGGCGGGCCCGTGGCACGGTCGGCGTCGTAGTCCAGGCCGCGGTTCGCGCCCCGCAGCGCTCCGAAAAGGCAGAGGCGCCGTGAGTGGTGGTGGTCAGCTCCAGGGGCGGGTCGGTGTGTGTGGTTGCCCCGCCGACGGCTCGCTCCACGGAGCCCGCTCTTGTCGGCGGCAGGACGAAGCTAGGACGCCGGGCGGCCCGGCTGCCCGCCCTGCCCGGCCACTTCGTCAAGTACACGGCCACTGACGGCACATGGCGGCGGCACGAGGCTCGGCACCGTCGTGACCTGACGAAGTCCGGGGAGAAACGGGCAACAGCCGAGGAGAGGTGACGAAGGACGGAAACCGCACTGGTCGCACTGCAGATCACGTGCCTAGGCTCGGGCGCATGATCAGCCAAACGGCCATCGGATTCACCCAGCGGCTCGCGGCCGAGGGCGTCCAGTCATGGCTGACGCCGGACCCCACGGCCCAGGCCGGTGCGTCTCAGCTGCTGCCCTACGCCCCTGTGCTCACCAGCGGCTCGGTGACCGGCGTCGCCCTGCCCGGCGACGCGCCGCCCGACCTGCGCGCCGTCGCCGGGCTGTGCGGGAGCCTCGGTGGGCGGACGGCACCGCACGGCGGCCCGGACGGTCACGTGTCGGCACCGCTGGACCCGGAACTCGCCCACGATCGCGCGGGGTTGGTGTCGGCGGCCCTGGAGCTGCGCGCCGCCGTGGGTCGGGACAACCTCCTGGTCCAGATTCCCGCCACCGACTCGGGCATCGAGGCCGTCACGGACTGCCTGGCCGAAGGGCTGCCCGTGGACGTGACGCTGATCTGCGGGACCCAGCAGTGCGAGCGGGCCCTCGGCGCCTTCGTGGCCGGGATGGAGCAGGCCATGATCGCCGGGCATGACCTGCGGCGTATCAGAGCCGTCCTGTCGTGCCCGGTGGACCTGATCGACACGGTGGCCACGCTCCCGCAGGACGGGGCCGCGACGGCCGGTGTCTCGGTGGCGCGCCTGCTGTACCGTCTGCGCGAACAGCTCCTCGGGGGCAGTTGGTGGCGGATCCTGCGGGCGGCTCGGGCACAGCAGCCGACGTTCCTGTGGACGGGCGTACGGCCGCACCACACAGCCCGCCTCGTCGGCTGGAACACCGGGATGACTTTTGCCCCCGCCGCACTCGAACAAGCCGCCTGCCAGGCGGAGTTGACCGGGGATACGCTGCTGAACAGACACCTCGAGGCGGCGCGCGAGCTGGCCGCCCTCGCCACCGCCGAATCCGCCCGGAGCGCCGCCGGCGCCGTGGTCGAGGCGGAGCTCGGCCGCAGACGTCAGGCGTGGGGCGCCTGACCCCGGCGGCCCTGACGACGGCCCCGGCCGATCACGTTCGGGAGGCGGGCTCCCTGGTCCGGGGGTGGTCGAGGTCCGCCCCGGTGACGAACCGCAGCGGAGCGGACTTCACCACGGTCTCCTCGTATTCCCGCTCCGCGTCGGACAGCGTGACGATTGCGCCGCCCACCCCGTACGTCACGCTCTGCTCGGTGACGACGGCGGTACGGATGACCACGCTGAGGTCGGCCGCACCGGACAGCGAGAAGTAGCCGAGGGCGCCGGAGTAGACGCCGCGCGGGCCGTCCTCGAGGCGGTCGATGATGCGCATGGTGCGCGCCTTCGGAGCACCGGTCATGGATCCGGCCGGGAAGGCGGAGCGTACGCAGTCCACCGCGCCGAGCCCGGCCGCCAGACGCCCCTGCACGGTGCTCACCAGCTGATGCGCCGTCGCATAGCTCTCGATCTCGAACAGGCCGGTGACCTCGACGGTGCCGGGCCGTGCGCAGCGCCCGATGTCGTTGCGCACCAGGTCGACGATCATCAGGTTCTCGGCGCGGTCCTTCTCGCTGCCTTGCAGGTCGGCGACGAGCTCGGCGTCCTGCGCCGCGGTGGCGCCGCGCGGCCTGGTGCCCTTGATGGGCTTCGACTCGATCAGGCCGTCGCCGCCGACGGTCAGGAAACGCTCGGGTGAGCTGGAGAGCACCGAGAACCCGCCGCAGGTCAGCAGCGCCGCGAACGAGGTGGGACTGGCGCGGCGCAGCCGCCGGTAGCCCTCCCAGGGGTCGACGCGGCCGGGCACCTCGACCCGGTTGGTGAGGCACACCTCGTAGGTCTCACCGGCCGCGAGTTCCGCCTGGCAGGCGTTGATCAGCTCGAGGTAGGCGGCGCGTTCGTGGCGCGGCAGCGCATGTGCCCGGTCGCCGGGCGGGGGCGGGGGCGGGGGCCGCAGAGGCGCGGGGGCCGGCCCCGCCAGGAGCCGGGCGGTGGCGTCGAGCCAGTCGCGGGCCTCCTGCTGCTCCTCGGGCGGCCCTTTCTCGTCGATCAGCGCGAGCAGATGAGTGCGGCCGGTGAGGTGGTCGAGAACCAGGGCACGGTCGGTGAACATCATGACGGCGTCCGGCTCCGTGGACCGGTGCACGGCCTGGCCGCCGCACTCGGCCTTGAGCTCGTAGCCGAGGTAGCCGACCCAGCCGAGTGCGAACGAACACGGCAACTCGGGTACGTGGGTGCGCTGTTCGCGCAGGTCGCGGTCGAGCCAGTCCAGGAACGGGCCGCCGACCACCTCGGTACCGGCGGCCGTGGTCACGGTGACCGTGCCGCTCCACACATCGGCGGTCGCCACCCGGGCAAGGGGCCCGGCGGCGTCACCCAGCACCGAGAAGCGGCCGCGCCGTGGGTCGTAGTCGCTGCTGTCGAGCCAGAAGGCGTGCGGCTGCCCGCGAAAGAGCCGGTCGTACGTCACCTCCTCGCCCCACAGCGTGGGCAGTTGCCGGGTGAGCACCCGCAGCTCGCGTCGGATCTCGGGGGTGTCATCCGCGCTCGCGGCGGTCAACTCCGGCGAATCATGCCGTTGTTCGGGAAGGTAGCGCGCCGCGAGGTCGGCGAGGTTCCGGATGAGGAGCTTGCCGTACTCGGTGAGGATCGACTCGGGGTGGAACTGCACTCCCCACATCGGCCGGGTCCGGTGCCGCAGACCCATCAGGACGCCGTCCGGGGTGGCGCAGGTGGCCTCCAGTTCAGATGGCAGCCCGGTGACCGCCAGCGAGTGGTAGCGCACCGCTTCGAGTGGTGAGGGCATCCCCCGGAACAGCTCGTCTCCGTCGTGCAGCACGGGTGAGACCCGGCCGTGCCAGGGCTCGGGCGCCCTGCTGATCGTGGCGCCGTGGGCGAGGGCGATGCCCTGGTGGCCCAGGCAGATGCCGAGCAATGGCAGCCCCCTGCGGCCCGCCTCCGCGATGATCTCCCGGCAGATCCCGAAGTCGCCGTCGCGGGCGGGGTGTCCGGGGCCCGGCGAGAGGATGACGGCGTCGAACCGGGCCAGCGAGGCGGGCCGCCAGTCGGGGTCGTCGTTGCGGACGACGCAGGGCTCGGTGCCGGTGGCTTCCACGACGTAGTGGAAGAGGTTGTAGGTGAACGAGTCGTAATTGTCGACGAGCAGGATACGCACGGGGACTGGTCTTTTCCGGATCGGCTCGGAGTGAGGTGACGTCGCGCGAGGGTGGGCCGCGGGGATCAGGGGGGCGCGGGCAGGACCTCGAAGAGCATGTGCTCGACGAGGTCGTTGCCGTACTCGCCCTCGAGCACCTCGACGCTGCGCACCGTGCGCAGCGCGCGTCCGCACTCGGCGGCGATGGCGTGCAGGGCCGCCAGATCCCCACGGCTGCTGAAGTGGAGCAGGGCCCGGCCACCCGGGGTGAGGTGCCCCGGCGCCTGGGCCAGGAATCGCCGGTGGGTGCGGTATCCGGCGTCGACATAGCCGCGCTCGTGCAGCGAGCCGTACTCGTAACCCGCGGGCGCCAGCACGTAGTTCGAGCTCCAGAAGATGGTGTCGAAGCGCTCGTGGGTGCCCAGCCCGTCGAAGAGGTCACTGTGCAGGGCGCGCACCCGGCCGGCCACGTGGTGGCGGGCGGCGTTGAGCTCGGCGTTGCGTACCGCGCTCGGGCTGATGTCGAGGGCGACCACCCTCTCCGAGCCCGCCAGCGCCGCGAGGACCGCGATCACGCCGCTTCCAGTGCCGACCTCCAGGAAGGATGGTCCGGCCACCGTGGGTGCATCGCCGGACAGGCCGAGGAAGTCGGCACCCACACCGGTGGACGGTGAGTAGACGGGCGCGAACACCTCCTCGAGGAGGTCCCATTCCCGGTCGCACATGCGAAAGACATCCGGTCTGTCATCCCTGGTCAGAGAGATCCGGCTCCGCTCGACGGACCGCTCGTAACTCTGGATGTACGCCATTACATTTCCCCCCGCAGGATTTTTGTCGACCCTTGGTCGTAATCACTCAACATCAGGTGTAGAGCAGAACGATGTCCCTCGAGGCCGGGTGGAGGAAGGTGGTCCCGCAACCGACCTGTGCGCGCGCTGCGGTGCTCCGGCCACCTCACACTCACGTTGAGCTGGGGTTTTACGTTCAACAAACTGTTGACGCCCGGTACGGGGTTCATCTACTTTTCACCGGAGCGGGCAGCCCATGACTGCGCGCGGCCAGCGGAAAGCCAATGGAGCCAGGAGGAATGACGACGTGCGCGAGTCCAGCGAGCCGCACGACCTCGTCGAACTTCTGCGACTGTTGGCCGAGAACGCCCCGACCGACCAGTTCGAGGACCTCGTGCGCCGCGTCCGTGCCGCGGACCCCGACCCGGTACGGTTGGCGGCGCTGGAACGGGCCCACGGCCTGGCGCTGCAGGTGCACGACGCGATGGCCACGCACCACCGACGGCAGATCGGCCTGTCGACGCTCGTCGACACGGCACGCGAGCTGACCCTTCCCTTCGATCTCGACGGCCTGCTCAACGTCATCGCGCGCCGGGCACGCTTCCTGCTCAACCTCGACATGTCCTGGGTGTCGATCCACGACCTCGACGGCGGCCACTCGGTGGTGCGGGCCGCGGAGGGGCACGTCAGCATGCTCAGCGTGGGCATGCGGGTCCCCACGGCGGGCGGGCTCGGGAACATGGTGACCGACCGGGCGGCCCCGGTCTGGACCGCGGACTACCTCAACGACCAACGGATCCCGCAGGCGGAGGTCACCGAGAACGCCGTACGGGCGGAGGGTCTGCGCGCACTGGTCGCCGTGCCGCTGCGCAAGGAGGGCTCGATCCTCGGGGTGCTCTACGCGGCCCAGCGCCGAGTGCGTCGGTTCACGCCGGACGAGATCACCCTGATGTCCTCCCTGGGCGACTTGGCCGCGGTGGCGATCGAGAAGGCCCGGCTGCTCGACCGCACGCAGCACGAACTGACCCGACTCGGGCTGCACGCCTCGCGCGCCGAGGACTCCTCCACGCTGGCGAGACGGCTGGCCTCGGCGCACACCGAGCTCATCGACGTGGTGCTGCGCGGCGGGGACCTGCACACCCTGGTCGAGGCGTTCGGCGAGCTGCTCGACGGCACGGTCCTGGTGCGCGACCCGAGCGGCACCGACCTCACCGCCGACACGCTTGCGGAACATGACGCGACCGCGCTCCACTCGGCGGCCGTGGCGGCGCACGCCGAGCAGCGGCCGGTCCAGACGCCCCAGGGCACCTGGGTGTGCCCCGTGATGGCCGGGGACGAGCTCCTGGGCACCCTGGTCGTATCGCGCGACACTCCGATGGACGAGCGACGCACCCAGCTGCTGCCCCTGGTCTCCCAGGTCACCGCCGTGTCCATCCTGCTGCAGCGCGGCACCAGCCTCGCCGAGGGCCAGGCCCGCAGCGACGTGTTCCACGACCTGCTCAACGCGGGGCGGCTGTCGGCCAAGCAGCTGGAGGACCGGGCGCGCAGGCTGTCGGTCGACCTCACCCGGCCCCACGTCCTGGTGGTCGCGCGGCCCCAGAGCGACTCACCGGACCGCGGCGCGTTCTGGGCCTCCTCCTACGCCCAGCAGCGAGGCGGCGCCAAGAGCGTGGAGGGCGACGAGATCGTCCTGCTGCTGCCCGGCGCCGACCCCGCCGCGGTCGGGCGCGCCGTGAGCGGGGAGCTGTCCGCTGCCCTCGGACGACCGGCCACGGTCGGCTCGGCGGGGCCCGTCGCCCGCGCCGAGGACCTGACCGACGCCTTCCAGGAGGCGCAGCGGTGCGTGGACTCGCTGATCGCGCTCGGCTCGGCGGGCGGCAGCGCCTCGGCCCGTGAACTGGGCTTCCTGGGCCTGCTGTTGTCGGACCAGCCTGACGCGGCCGTGTTCATCGCCGATGCCATCGGCCTGGTCCTCGACTACGACGCGCAGCAGGGCACCGAACTGACCCGCACCCTGGAGGCGTACTTCGCCCACGGTTCGAGCCCCACCCGGGCCGCGGACACCCTGCACGTGCACCCCAACACCGTGGCCCGCAGGCTGGAGCGCATCACCGAGCTGCTCGGTGAGGGCTGGCAGGAATCCAGGCAGCTCCTTGAGGTCCAGCTGGCGCTGCGGCTGCACCGGATCCGGCACACCGTGACCGCACGGGGCGCCGACCAGGCCGTACGCCGCTGAACCGCTGGGCGGTGAGCGCGCGCACCGGAGCCATGGCCCGTTCCCCACGCGAGAGTACGGCCACGGTGTGGGCCACCGAGGCCAGCGTCATGTGACGGTGCCAGCCGCCGAACGAGCGGCCCTCGAAGTCCCGCAGCCCGATCCGTCCGCCCACCGTCTCGACGTCGTGCGCGACGCGTCCGGCCAGCTTGGTCAGGCGCAGCAGTTCGGGCGGGGGGACGCGGGTCATCCCGGTCAGCCAGATGCGGTCCGGGGGCAGGGCGGCGTCCGTCCATTCCCCGAGCACGAGCAGGGGCCGCCGCCCGTGCTGTCCATGGGCCCCGTGTCCCGGCAGGGTCACCGTAACCGCGGCGACCAATGATGTCTGCCGCCGCCCGGTCGCCGCATCGGTCCACTCGACGGGCCGCCGCAGTCCCTTGACCGACTCCAGAACCTGCCGTACGGGAAGGGGTCCCGCGCCGTGGCCGGGCAGCGCGGGCTCGGCCACCTCCAGCGTCGTGAGGGCGCCGGCCCTGGCGATGAGCGGCACTCCGGCCACATCGAAGTCAGTGATCAGGCGGCGGACATCGGCACCGTCGACATCGAAGACCACCGGCCGGCCGGGCCCCTGCCAGGTCCGCGTGGCCTCCAGGACGGACGCCGCCGCGCACTCCTCGGGAGTCTCGCTGATCACCTCCTTGGGGATGCCCGCGTCGCGGCGGCGGGCCGCGTCCTCGGTCCACCGTTCCGACAGGAAGAGCCGCCAGGTGACGGGGGCACTCAGCTCCTCGTTGGCGAACCACACCCCGAAGGCGTGCTGCCCCGCCGGCGCGCCGCCACCCCGCGCGGCGGCGACGGACGGTTCCACCCCCACCGTGCGGTCGCCCAGCTTGGGGATGGTGAGGGACTGGACCACACTGGCGCGCGGTGCCGCACGCTCGGACAGCTGCCGCGCCAGCGCCTCGCGTGCGGGCTTCCAGTCCCAGGTCGAGGAGCTGATGAAATGGTGCAGGCTCTGCTCGGCGGCGCTGGTGCCGAGCAGAGCGGCGATGCCGCGCATGGTCTTGCGGCCCTCGACGGTCAGCAGGCCCCGCACATACTGCTCGCCCTTGGCTCGCTGGTCCCTGCGCTGCAGGGAGAGTGGCAGGACACGGTCCATCAGGTGCGTGGCTACCGCGGTGCGGACTGAACTCCCCATCTCGGTTTCGGTCACGACGTCCCCCTTGTGCGTGGCTCGATGTCTCTTGACCGAGAACCACAGTGGTCCGCCGAGGCACCGCGTACGAGGTGCTCCCGGCACCCACCTGAGCCACGGTGTGAGGGCCGGTCCACCATCGGCCGCACAGGCCGGGGGGTCGCGATGGCCGCACGGATCCGGAGGGAGAGTGGCCGCGGCACCGGTGGGGACACGGCTCAGACCTGCGCGGCCCGCGTCTCCCGGCCGCCGAGCGTGAACTCCGGTGTGCGACGCCCGTGTCGGCGGGCTTCGCACGGCTCTTCTCAGCGCTTTCGGTTGCCGTGCGCCCGACGGTAGGAGTCCGCCGGGTCACCCTCGCGACGCTCTCGGTGACTTCGTCAGGTCGGGCGCCCGGCCGGATCAGGTTCCGGGGTTCGGGCGCCCCAGGTGACACAGGCCAGAACGGCCCGTGGCCCCTGCCGGACCGGCACCGGTAGATCTTTGCCCGCAACCGAACCGGCGGGGAGATCACCGCGGACGACTTCGGAAGGATTCAGCATGCTCACCCAGGCGCCACCGCAGAAGGTGGCCGAACGCCTCGCCGTGGACATTCGGCGCAAGGTCATGGCAGCGGCGGTTCGCGTTCTCCGCGGTCCGCCTCGCCATCAACGCGGGCATGGGCATCGGTCCCGTACTGGCCGGAATCCTGTTCAGCGTCAGCCCCGGGCTGCTCCCCTGGGGCACCGCGGTCGGCTACGTCGCCTCGGCGTTCATCCTGGCCCGCGCGCGGATCACCGCGGGTTCGGCCGTGGACGACGCGGCGGACCAGGCGGCCGTCGACGGGCAGGCCGGGGGCCCGGACCGGAGCGGACCGCGCTTCTGGAGCTTCCTCGCCGCCACGACCCCCATCCATCTCGCCTACGCCCTGCCGTCTACGGTGGCGAGCGTCTACGTGATCCACACGCTCGACGAGCCGCCCGGCTGGGCGAGCGCGATCTTCGCGGTGAACGCCTTCATGGTGATCACCTGCGAGATCGGCCTCAACCACGCGATGCTGGGGCTCAGCCGCCGGGCCAGCCTGCTCATCGGCTACGCCTGCGCGGTGGTCGGCTTCGTCCTCATGGGCTTCGGCATCTACCAGACATGGCTGCTGCTTGTCGCGACGGCGGTGTGGACGCTGGGCGAGATGATCGTCTACCCCGTGATGCCGGACCACGTCAGCGCGATCACCCCCGACCGCCGCAGGGCCCGCAACATGGGCCTCTACACGGCCCACTTCAACCTCGGGGTGGTGCTCGCACCGCTGATCTTCCTGCCGTTGGTGCAGGGCTTGGGGCCGGTCGTGTCATGGTCGCTGGTCGGCGGTGTGCTCCTGGCCGGCCTGCTCGGCACCGCGGCGATCAGTTCCTCACCGCGGCTCTGGGGCGAGGAACACCAGCGGGCCACCGCTCCCGCGGCGGCAGACAAGGAATCGGCCGCCGTCTGACGAGCAGGGGAAATCCGACGGCGGCCCGCCTGGTCGAGGGCCGACCGCCGCCATCGAGGAGACAAGGAGAAGCAGTGGAGCGCATCGGGGTCATCGGCGTCGGTGAGATCGCACGGGCCATGGTGGAGGGGCTGTGCGACGGCGGAGTCCCGGATCCGCCGGAGATCTTCCTCTCCCCTCGGGGCGCCCGCACCGCCGCCGAGTTGGCCCGGCGGTATCCCAGCGTCCAGGTCTGTGCCGATAACCAGGACGTCGTGCGGCAAGCCGAGTTGTTGGTCATCGCGGTGCGCCCGGATGACTACGCCGAGGTGCTCAACGGGCTCCGGGTCGAGAGGGACCGGACCATGGTGAGCCTCGTCGCGGGGGTCGGCATCAGCGAGGTGCGCGCCCGGCTGAACACCGCTGCCGTCGTGGTGCGGGCCATCCCGCTCCCTGCCATCCGTGAGCGGCGGTCCGTCACCGTCACTCATCCCCCGCATCCGCTCGTGGATGCCCTGTTCGACCGCCTCGGTGAGGCGCTTCCGGTCCCGGACGAGCCCACCCTGAACGTCTTCTCCGCGCTGACGTCGACACTGACCTCCCACTACTGGTATCTGGCCACGATCACGGCCTGGGCGGCGGAGCACGGCGTACCGGCCGAGGACGCAGACCGGTACGTTCGCGGTCTCTTCCAGGGCGTCGGGCGCGCATTGGGCGACGGATCGCGATCCCTGCCCGAGCTCGCCCAGGATCATGAGACGCCGAACGGCATCAACGAGCGTATCCGTACGACGTGGTTCGATTCGGCGAACTCCGATGCGCTGACCACAGCGCTCGGCGCGCTCCTCGCCGATCTCGACCGGGCTCAGGGATGAGCCATTACCCGCAAGAACCCGCCCCGACGCCCTCTTCGACACCTCACCTACATAGCGCGGGCAGTTCTCGGGGGCGTGGTGGGGCGTGGTGGGGCGTGGTGGGACGTGGCGTGGCGGGGCGTCGGGAGCGCAGCCTCCGCAAGGTCGGTGCCGCGGGGGGCGCTTCCTGGACGTCCGGCTGGGGGTATTTCAGCCCGTCCGGCGCTTGAGGACGAACTCGGCGGAGCCGGTGATGAACGCCGCTCAAGGCCCAGGGGCCCGTTCCCGCATTGAGACGCTTCCGCAACAGTTCCGAGCGACCGTTCATGATGCCCCCCGCGTCACAGTCATGTGAACCGACGACGCGAGGGGGCCAGGATGCGGACCTGGAAAGTACGGCGGGGGATGCTCGCCGCGGCGGTGGCCGGTGGGTTGCTGCTCAGCGGGTGCACTACCGGGGGAGAGAACGCGGACCGGGCCACGGGAAGCGGCAAGCGGGACCGGAGCGGCACCGCCCCGCTGCCCGCGCCGGGCCCCGCCTCACCCGGCACCGGCGACGCTGCCACCCCCGGTGAGCAACAGGACGACAAGGGGCGCGGTTTCACCCCGCGCCCGGACTACCTCTCCACCTTCGCCCTGGACGTGGACACCGCCTCGTACGGCTACGCCCGCCGCACCCTCGCCGCGGGCAGCCTCCCGGACCCGGCGACCGTACGCCCCGAAGAGTTCATCAACAGCTTCCGGCAGGACTATCCGCGCCCCGAGGGCGACGGCTTCTCGGTGAACGTGGACGGCGCCCGCACCGACGAGGACGGCTGGTCCCTGATGCGGGTGGGCCTCGCGACCCGAGGCGACGGCTCGGACGCCGAACGCCCGCCCGCCGCCCTCACCTTCGTGATCGACGTCTCCGGATCGATGGCGGAGCCCGGCCGCCTCGACCTGGTCAAGGAGTCGCTCGCGACCATGACCGACGAGCTGCGCGACGACGACTCCGTCGCGCTCGTCACCTTCAGCGACAGCGCGAAGAAGGTGCTGCCCATGACCCGCCTCGGCGACCACCGCGACAAGGTGCACTCGGCCATCAGCGCCATGGAGCCCACGCAGTCCACCAACCTCGAAGCGGGCATCCGCACGGGGTACGACACCGCAGTGGGCGCCCGGCGCGACGGCGCGACCAACCGTGTCGTCCTCCTGTCCGACGCCCTCGCCAACACCGGTGAGACCAGCGCCGACGGAATCCTTGAACGCATCTCCGACGCCCGCAGCGAACACGGCATCACCCTCTTCGGGGTCGGCGTCGGCAGCGACTACGGGGACGCCCTGATGGAACGCCTCGCCGACAAGGGCGACGGCCACACCACCTACGTGTCGGACAGCGAGGAGGCCCGCAAGGTCTTCTGCGAGCAGCTCCCGGCCAACATCGAGCTGCGCGCCCGGGACGCGAAGGCACAGGTCGCCTTCGACCCGCAGACCGTCAAGCAGTTCCGGCTCATCGGCTACGAGAACCGCGCCGTGGCCGACGACGACTTCCGCGACGACAGCGTGGACGGCGGCGAGGTCGGCCCCGGACACACCGTGACCGCGCTGTACGCCGTACGGACGAGGCCCGGCGCGAGCGGGCACGTGGCGACGGCCAGTGTCCGCTGGCTCGACCCCGACAACCGTGACCCGCACGAGGAGTCCAACGAGATCGAGACGGCGGACATGGAGGGCGGTCTGCGGACCGCCGACCACGGTCTGCGCACCACGGCGGTAGCCGCGTACTTCGCGGACGCGCTCCGGTACGGATCCTCCGCCCGGACCGAGCCCGGCGACCCCGCCACGCGCCCCGACACCGGCACGACAGCCAACGCCCCCGAGCCGATGTCCACCTCCACGGTGCCCTCCGCCCAGCAGCCCTTGCCCGGGGCCCCCTCGCTGGCGGAACTGGCGCGGAGCGCCGAGGAGTTGTCCGAGGCGGCAACGGGCGAGGACAAGGCACCGGGCGCCGACAAGGCATTGCGCGACCTCGCGACCGCCACACGCCAGGCGGACCGCCTCACCGGCGGCAACGGGTACGGGGGAGGCGGCACGGAGGACGAGGGCGAGCTCACCGGGGGTCGCTAACGCCCGCGGGGAAGCTGGCGCCCACGGGGAAGCTGGCGCCTGCGTGGAGCTGCCGCTAACGCCCCCCGCAGAGCTGCCGCTCGGCTCGTACCGGGTCGTTCGGGAAGCGGAACGACGTTCGCTCCCACACCCCGGCGGCGTTGCGCAGAAAACGGCCCGGCGTCATCGGATCCCGCGTCGCAGCCCGCAGCTCGGCCAACGCTCCGCAGTCGAGCGCACGCCGGGCCGCGGCGACACCTGCCGGGTCGAGGCCGGCGGGAAGGGGCCCGCGGCCGCGGTCGGCGAAGATCCACGCGTCCGGGAGCCGCTTGTCGTGGCCCACCCGGGCGTCGAGGCGCTCGGAGTGCGCGGCCAGCGGGTAGGCGAGCCCGATCGGGTCGAGGGCGGCACCGTCCAGTGGGACCACCGTGCCGCTGAACCCGAGCGTGTTCCAGACGCCGGTGACGCCGGGGGAGTTGGCGGTGACGGAGGTCTTGGCGAGCAGGAGCGTGGGGGTCTCCGCGTGATCGGCGTCGCGTACGAGGCGTTCGTACGCGAGGTAGCTCGGGTAGTTGGCGAAGCCGTGGTGGAGGGGGTGGGGGGTCGCGTTCTGCCGGACGTACACCCCGCGCTCGTCCGCCACACCGTCCGGCCCGATGTGCCCCTCGTAGGGGATCCGCAGCAGGCTCGCGCAGGCCACGGCCCAGATGCCGACGCCCGTGACCGCGATGGTCCACGCGCGCGTGACGGGCACCAGGAAGACCGGCAGGACCATGAGGAGCAGCCCCGGCAGGAACATCCGGCCGTGCATGAAGTCGCCGCCCACCTTGATGACGTAGACCCAGCACAGGAGGCCCGCGACGATGGGGGCGAGCGCGGGGACGAGGGAGGCAACATCCCGCCGCGTGGCCGCCGTCGGCAGGAGCGCCGCGAGCAGGAACAGCGCGGGCACCCACAGGAGATAGGGCTCGGTGAAGTCCGCGAGGTAGCCGAACCCGCGCCCCCACAGGCTGTGTGAGGCCTCCTTGGTGACACCGGGCAGCGGCATCAGCTGCCCGTAGTACCCGATCCGGAAGATCTCGTACGCGGCCGGCAGCGCGAGGGCGGCTCCTAGCCCGCCGAACGTGGCACGCCGCGAGGGCTGCGCGAGCAGCCACTGCGCGACGAGGAAGACGGCGGTCACGAGCGCCAGGTCGGGCCGTACGAGGGGGCCGAGGCCGAGGACCACGCACGTGGAGAGCGAGTCGGGCCGTGTGACGAGCAGCAGCCAGGCCCCCGCGATCCAGCAGGTGGCGAGCCCGGTCTCCAGGCCGGAGGTGGCGAAGTCCCAGACGGGCGGCAGCGCGAGCAGGACGAGGCAGCCGAGGGGGAGCACCGCCTTGTCCGCGTACAGCCGCATCGCCCCGAGCGAGGCGAACGCGAACCCGGCCGCGGTCAGCAGCAGCCCGCCGTACATCGCGGCCCTGGCGATGTCGATGCCCGGCAGCCCCGCGAGCACGAGCAACCACTGCCACAGGGTGCCGGTGGACGCCTCGGCGCGTTCGCCCGCGTTGAAGACGGGGCCGTTGCCCGCGAGGATCTGCCGGACCGTACGGACGTAGATGTGGCCATCGTCGGACATCCAGCGCCGCTGGAACCCGGCGAACACGATGACGCAGGCCGGCAGCAGACAGAGGACGCCGCGCCGGAGCCTGCCCCTGGTGTCGCTTCGGCTGTTGATCAGCCCGAGCACGGCGTCGGGCTCGCGGAAGAAGAGTTGCGTCGGTGTCATGATCTTTTCATCGGCGCGGCTCTGTGGTGGCTTTAGGCTGCTTTAGCAGCAATCGTCCCCCGGGTCGAGCCCAGGCGGTTCTGCCGCCCGCCCCGCCCGCCCCGCCCGCCCCGCCCGAAGCCGACGTCTACCGGATCTGCCGCCCCGAAATCGCCCGGGCGATCACCAGGCGCTGGATCTCACTCGTCCCCTCGAAGATCGTGTAGATCTTCGCGTCCCGGTACATCCGCTCCACCGGATGCTCCCGGCTGTACCCCGCGCCCCCCAGCACCTGCACCGCCTTCTCGGTCGCCGAAACGGCCAGCTCGCCGGCGCGTAGCTTGGCCATCGAGCCCTGCCCCGCGTCGAACGCCTTGTCGTTGCGCGCCATCCACGACGCCTGCCAGATCAGCAGCCGCACGGCTTCGATCTCGGTCCGCAGGTCGGCGAGCGCGAAGGCGATGGACTGGTTCTCGATGATGGGGCGGCCGAAGGCGACCCGGGAGCCCGCGTAGTCGAGCGCGTACTCGTACGCGGCCCGCGCGATGCCGAGCGCCTGCGCCCCCACCGTCGGGCGGCTCACCTCGAAGGTCGCCATGGCGGCCTGGCCGCGGCCTCCGGCGCCGGTCTTCGAGCCGCTGGCCTTCGCACCGCCGGTCTTCGTGCCGCCCGCGGAAGCCTTGGCCCCCTCGCGTGCGCGGGCGAGCCGGCCGTCGAGACGCTCCTTGCCGCCGAGCAGACAGTGCCCCGGCACGCGTACGTCGTCCAGGAACACATCCGCGGTGTGCGAGGCTCGCAGCCCCAACTTCTTTATCTTCTTGGCCCCTTCGAGGCCCCGCGTGCCGGGCGGCACGATGAACGCCGCCTGTCCGCGCGAGCCCAGCGAAGGATCGACGGACGCGACCACCACATGGACGTTGGCGATGCCGCCGTTCGTGATCCACGCCTTCTGGCCCGACAGGGTCCACTCGTCGCGTGCCTCGTCGTACGTCGCTCGCGTCCGCATCGCCGACACGTCGGAGCCCGCGTCCGGCTCGGACACGCAGAACGCCGCGACCTTGGGGTCGTCCTCGTCACCGAAACACTGCGGCACCCACTCGGCGAGCTGGTCGGGCGTGCCCGCGGAGAAGATCCCGGCCACCGCGAGCGATGTGCCGAACAGGGCCATGCCGATGCCCGCGTCGCCCCAGAAGAGCTCCTCGTTGGCGATCTGCAGCGAGAGCCCGCTGGGGTCGCCGAACAGATCGGCCAGGGACTCGAACCCGTACAGGCCGATCTTGGCGGCCTCCTGGATGACGGGCCAGGGAGTCTCCTCGCGCTCGTCCCACTCGGCGGCGGCCGGCCGCACGACATCGGCGGCGAAGCCGTGCACCCAGCCGCGCAGGTCCCGTTGTTCTTCGGTCAGTTCGAGCGAGAAGGCCATGGGGGTGTTCCCTTACGGAAGTTGGCGCGGGCGTACGTGACGGGCGTGAGGGGTCGGGCACGCGGGGCGGGCCTTCGGAGTGAGGCCTTCGGGGTCAGGCCTTCGGGATGTCGAAGTAGCGCGTCAGACCGGCGGCGAACGCCACGTCGCCCGCGATCTTGATCTTGCGCATCATGAACATCGTCACGGGGCTCGCGTTGCCGGAGACCAGCTTCAGGAACTCGGGGTCGGCCATGACGAGCGTGACGCGCGGCTCGGCGTCCGAGCGGCCCTCGCGGACGGTGCAGGTGCCCTCCGAGATCTCCGTCTCGTAGACCGCCTCGTCGACCCCCGTGATCTTCCAGCGGATCAACGCCTCGACGCTGCCCGCGGCCTCCGGCTTGAACTGCCGGCCCATCCGCCCGAAGACCTCCGCGAGGACGCGGGCGCGCAGCTCGGCGTCCTGGGCGATCGCGGTGATCTCCTTGCCGGAGAGCCCCTTCACGATCTTCGCGAACTCCTCGGGGGTGACGCTCGCGAAGTCCAGACCGGACAATCCCGCCAATCCGGTCAGTCCGGCCTGGCCGTCAGCGCCGCCGATGCCGTCCGCCATGGCAATCTCCTTACTCAAAAGTAAACTTACTAAGGGGTAAGGTAGCCCTGAGTCTGGGAGGCTGCAAGGGTGACGGTCAACGGGAGAACTGAGGGAAGGCGTCGGCGCGTTCCGCGCCAGGAGCGCGAGCAGCAGATCATCGACGTGGCGGTGACGGTCTTCGCCAAGCGCGGCTACCACGCCGCGTCCGTGGACGAGATCGCCGAACTGGCCGGGATCTCCAAGCCGATGGTCTATCTCTATCTCGACTCCAAGGAGGGGCTCTTCCTCGCTTGCCTGCGGCGGGAGGCGGACCGCCTGGTCGCCGCCTTCCAAGGCGCGGCGCGCGCGGGTGGCGACGCGCCCGAACTACGCCTGCACGCGGGCCTTTCGGCGTTCTTCGCCTTCGTGGCCGAGCACCGCGACAGCTGGATCGTGCTGCACCGCCAGGCATCGGAGCTGAGCGAGGCGATCGCGACTGCCGTCGCCGACGCGCGGCGGGCGGTGATGGCGCAGGTGGCGGGCCTGGTGCGGGACGGCATCGCGGAGAACCCCGGCGGCTCCCAACTGGACGAGGAAGACGCCGACTTCGTCGCGTACGCGCTGGTCGGCGCGGCGGACTCGCTCACCGACTGGATGGGCGGCCACCCGGGCCAGTCGCCGGAGGGGGTCACGCTGCGGTTGATGAACATGGTGTGGGTGGGGATGGGGCGGGTGCTCGAGGGGGAGGTGTGGGTGCCGCAGGCCCCGCGCTCACCGGAGTGAGCGCTCTAGCCGCCGACCCGGTACTCACACCCCGATTTCTTCGACGCCCGCCCCATTGAACTTTCCCTACGCGCAGGTAAGTTGACCCCTCAGTAAGAACGCACCGCAACACCTCTGAACGACCTCAGCACGACCTGAGCACGACCTCTGCGAGACCTCAGCACGTCAGCATCTGACAGGTAGCCGTGAGCCGGGAGCCGGGAGCCGTCATGGGCGTACGCAAGGACCTGAAACGGGCGCAACGCCACAGCGAGCTGGCCGATCGCGCCCCGGTGGAGATCGTCAGGGACGAGCACGGAACCGTGCGCGAGGCACGCACCGCCGCGCTCGCGCCGAAGGCCACCGCGGGCAGCACCGCCGACATCCCCTTCACGAACGCCGCAGAGGCGCCCGGCGCGATCGTCCTGCGCCGCAAGCAGGCCGGCCAGTGGCGCCCGATCACCGCGGCGGCCTTCGCGCACGAAGTCACCGCCACGGCGAAGGGGTTGATAGCCGCCGGGCTTCAGCCAGGCGGCCGGGTCGCGCTG
Source organism: Streptomyces sp. Je 1-332 (assembly GCF_040730185.1). Lineage (NCBI taxonomy): Bacteria > Bacillati > Actinomycetota > Actinomycetes > Kitasatosporales > Streptomycetaceae > Streptomyces > Streptomyces sp. Je 1-332. The sequence goes on along the minus strand of NZ_CP160402.1, from coordinate 2,807,134 downwards.
ATGTCCCGTACGCGGTACGAGTGGGCCGTACTGGACTTCGCGATCTGGGCGGCGGGCGGGCAGGCCGTGCCCGTGTACGCGACATCGGCGGCGGAACAGATCGAGTGGATCGTACGGGACTCCGGTGCGACGCTGCTGATCGTGGAGACGGAGGAGAACGTCGCGACGGCCCAGACGGCGGTCGCGGGCCTCGCAGAGCCGCCGCGCATCCTCAGCGTCGACAACGGGGCCTTGGCCGAACTTGCGAATCAGGGCGGAGAGTTGCCCGACGAGGAGGTGGCCAAGAGGAGGGCCGCCCTCACCCCGGAATCCATCGCCACCATCTGCTACACGTCGGGCACGATGGGCAAGCCGAAGGGCTGCGTCCTCACCCACGGCAATCTGCTCGCGGAGGCCGCGAACACGGTCGACCTGCTGCACCCCATCTTCAAGGAGATCACCGGCCAGGTCGCCTCCACGCTGCTCTTCCTTCCCCTCGCCCACATCCTGGGCCGCACCATCCAGATCGCCTGCATGCTCGCCCGCATCGAACTGGGCCACTGCCCGAGCATCAAGCCGGACGAACTGCGCCCCGAACTGCGCTCGTTCAGGCCGACGTTCGTCGTCGGTGTCCCGTACCTCTTCGAGAAGATCCACGACACAGGCCGTGCGACAGCGGAGAAGATCGGACGGGCCGCGTCCTTCGACCGGGCCGAGGGGATCGCGGTGCGGTTCGGCGATGCGTACCTGAACAAGTTCCTCGATGCGGGAAAGGACAAGGGCACGCGCGGCTCAGGACCCTCCCTCGGTCTCTACCTCGGCTGGGCGCTGTACGAACTGCTGGTCTACCGCCGCATCCGCAAGGAGGTCGGCGGCAGGCTGCGGTACGCGATCAGCGGCGGCTCCCCCCTCGACCGTCGCCTCAACCTCTTCTTCTACGCCGCCGGGATCATCATCTACGAGGGGTACGGCCTGACGGAGACCACGGCCGCCGCGACCATCACACCACCGCTGAAGCCCCGCCCCGGCACGGTGGGGACGCCGGTGCCGGGCACGTCCATACGCATCGCGGACGACGGCGAGGTGCTCGTCAAGGGCGGCATCGTCTTCGGGTCGTACTGGAACAACCCGGCGGCGACGGACGCCGTGCTGCGGGACGAGTGGTTCGCGACCGGCGATCTGGGGGCGCTCGACGAGGACGGCTACCTCACGATCACCGGGCGCAAGAAGGACATCATCGTCACGTCCGGGGGCAAGAACGTCTCCCCGGCGATCCTGGAGGACCGGCTGCGCAGCCGGGCACCGGTCGGACAGTGCATCGTCGTCGGCGACAACCGCTCGTACGTCGCGGCGCTCGTCACGCTGGACCCGGAGGCCGTCGAGCACTGGCTCGCCGTGCGCAAGCGCCCCAAGGACACCCCGCTCGCCGAGCTGTGCCGGGACCCGAAGATGATCGCGGAGATCCAGAAGGCCGTGGACTACGCCAACGCGGCGGTCTCACAGGCCGAGTCCATCCGCAGGTTCACCCTGGTCGAGGGCGAGTTCACCGAGGAGAACGGCCTGCTCACCCCGTCCCTGAAGATCAAACGCCACGCGGTGACAACGGCATACGCGACGGAGATCGAAACACTGTACGCCGCCCCCACACACTGAACGGATGGACTGAAGCGCCCCCGGCAGGACTCGAACCTGCGGCCAAGCGCTTAGAAGGCGCCTGCTCTATCCACTGAGCTACGGGGGCCGGACGGTGGCCGGTGGCCTGGAGCCCGGGTGGGGACGAGCCGTGACCATGCCGGGGACAAGGATAGGGCTCCCGGGTCCTTGTCCCTGGTGCTTCGCCTCCGCGGCACTATGTGGAGGTTCAGTGAAGCGGTCCTGATAATCGCAGGCAGGTGCGAATCTCGCATCGCTTTTGGCGTCTCGCGCCCCGGGTGTTGTGCACTCGTTATGCCTGTGCCCCAGTCGCCCCTTCCATCCCGTGTGTCCGATCGGCGCGCAGGGGTGTCCATATGCTTCAGAAAGCCGCCAAAATTGGGCATTCTTCGCATGTGGTGACCTTGGACGTACGGCCTCAACTGCTCGACGCACTCTCCGCCCTGCGCGAGCGTGTCGCCGCCGCACGCTTTCCGCTCCCCTTGCCGGGGGCGCCACGCGCGCGTGCCAACCGGGACGAGCTCCTTGCCCAGCTCGACGACTACTTGGTGCCCCGCTTGCGGGCCCCCGAAGCACCGCTGCTCGCCGTGATCGGGGGTTCCACCGGGGCGGGCAAGTCGACCCTCATGAACTCCCTCGTCGGCCGGCAGGTCAGTGAGGCGGGGGTGCTGCGCCCGACGACGCGGACCCCGGTCCTCGTATGCCATCCGGAGGATCATCACTGGTTCGCCGGCATGCGCGTACTGCCCGACCTCACGCGCGTGTGGGTGCCCCGTCCGGAGCCTTCGGCCGCGGACGACGAGGACGACGACGGGAGCGACGAGCTGCTCCCACTGACCCCCGACGGCGAGCGCGCGCTGCGCATCGAGACCTCGGAGACCCTGCCCCAGGGGCTCGCGCTCCTGGACGCCCCCGACGTGGACTCCCTCGTCGCCGACAACCGGACCCTCGCCGCCGAGCTGATCTCGGCGGCCGACGTCTGGGTCATGGTGACCACCGCGTCCCGGTACGCGGACGCCGTGCCCTGGCACCTGCTGCGTACCGCCAAGGAGCACGACGCCACCCTCGTCACCGTCCTCGACCGGGTGCCGCACCAGCTGGTGGCCGAGGTGTCGCGGCAGTACGGGGCGCTGCTCGTCAAGGCCGGCCTGGGCGACGTCCCGCGCTTCACCGTGCCCGAGCTGCCCGAGTCCACCCGTGGCGGCGGGCTGCTTCCCGCCACCGCCGTGGCGCCGCTGCGGGCCTGGCTCACTCACCGGTCCCAGGAGCCCGCGGCCCGCGGAGAAGCCATCGCCCGCACGGCCCACGGCGTCATCCAGTCCCTGAACGTGCGGGTCCCGGAGCTCGCGGGCGCCGTCGCCAGCCAGTACGCGGCCGCTCTGCGGCTCACCTCCGCCGTCGACGAGGCGTACGGACGCGAGCACGCGCGCGTGCGGGAGCGTTTGCAGGCCGGTGCCGTCCTCGCGGGCGACGCGCTGAAGCGCTGGCGCAGCTACCCCCTGGACTGCGGCGCCGGTGAGCTCCTCGACGCCGTCTCCGAGAGCCTGGAGGCGCTCCTGCTGTGCGCGGTGACGGCCGCCGACGAGCGCATCGACGAGGTGTGGCGGCGCGAACCGGCCGCCGCCGCCCCCGGGCTCGGCGACCGTGACCGGTCCATCGAGAGCGCCGAGAGCGCCGAACACCGCATCGGGATGGCGGTACGCCGCTGGCGACGCGTCCTGGAGGAGTACGCGGAGGACGAGGTCCGCGGGCTCGACCGGGTCGAGAAGAACTTCCTCCCGGACCCCGAGATGGTCGCCGCCCTGCTCGCCACGGCTCTGCTCGGCGGGGACCGCGGCCGCTCGGCCGGCGAGACGCTCGCCGAGCGGATCGGCGCCCACGGAGCGCTCCGGCTGCGGGACCGGGGCGGACGCCTGCTCTCCACGTACATCGACAACGTCCTGGGCGCGGAGCGCGAGCGTCGCCTCGCACCTCTCGACGCCCTCGACGTGAACCCCGAACCCCAGGCCGACCTGATCGCCGCGCTGTCCGTACTGCAGAAGGAGAGGTGACCCGCGGTGACTGCTGTCACTGATCACACCGAGCGCGAGCCCGAGCGTGAGCACGAGCCCGAACGCGAGCGGGAGGCTGATCGCGAGCGCGAGCGTGAGCGTGATCAGCCTCGCAAGGGTCGGAAGAATTCCGAGGACGCTGCCGGGGAGGCCCGTGGCGACTCCGAGGGCGTCTGGGACGACGGGCTGATCGCGCGACGCGGCGGCGCCACGCGCGAGGGCTCCGTCGAGGGAGCGGGAGCCGGGGCGAACGGAGAGGTGGGCGGCGGCTCGGGGGGCCGTTCGGGAGGCGGGCGGCCCGGAGGTGGCTTCGACCCGTATGCCTCGAGTGCCTCGTCGGAGACCCCGTCCGGAGCACCGTCCGCTACGCCATCCGGTGCTCTCTCCAGTACGGCATCCAGCATGTCATCCAGCACATCCAGCACTTCGACCGAAGCCCCGTCCGGCATTTCGACCGCCTACGAAGGGCCCCTGCGCGCCCGGCTCGACGCCCTGCGTGAACTCGTGGGACTCTCGCGCACCCGGCTGGACAGCGCCACGCTCGCCGAGGCGGGCCGCGTCCTCGACGAGGCAGCCGCCCGGCGCAGACTCTCCGGGAGGCACACGGTCGTCGCCATCGCGGGCGCCACGGGGAGCGGCAAGTCGACGCTGTTCAACGCCCTGGCCGGGGTGACGATCTCGGAGACCGGCGTCCGCAGGCCGACCACGGCGGCCCCCATCGGCTGCAGCTGGACCGACGGCGCCGCGGCGCTGCTCGACCGGCTCGGCATCCCGGGACGGCTGCGCAGACGCCCGCTCCAGGGCCCGGACACGGACACGCTGGAGGGGCTGGTCCTGATCGACCTGCCCGACCACGACTCGGCGGTCGGGGAGCACCGCGCGCACGTGGACCGGATCCTCGCCCTCGTCGACGCGGTCATCTGGGTCGTCGACCCCGAGAAGTACGCCGACGCCATGCTCCACGAGCGCTACTTGCGGCCCATGGCGGGTCACGCCGAGGTCATGTTCGTCGTGCTCAACCAGGTGGACCGGCTGCCCGGCGACGCCGCCGACCAGGTGCTCGACGATCTACGAAGGCTGCTCGACGAGGACGGCATCGCCCTCGGCGAGCACGGCGAGCCCGGCGCCACCGTGCTCGCCCTGTCCGCGCTGACCGGTGACGGGATCGGTGAACTCCGGGAGACCCTTGGCCAGTTCACCAAGGAGCGAGGCGCCGCCGCCCGGCGGATCGCGGCCGACCTGGACGCCACCGCCGACGAGCTGTGGCCGGTGTACGCGGCCGGGGCCGGGTGGCACGGAGGCCGGGGCAGGTCGTGGATCGGGCTCAGTGAAGAAGCGCGCGAGGAGTTCACCGACCGGCTCGCGGACGCGGTGGGCGCGGCGGCCGCGGGGCAGGCCGCGGAACGGGCCTGGCAGCGCAACGCGGGCAAGGCGTGCGGCACGCCATGGCTGAGGCTGTGGCGTTGGTACGAGGCCCAGCGCGCGCCGCGGGGCATCGGCTGGCCCGTGGCACAGACGCCGCCGGACGAGGAGGCCACGGCCCGGCAGCGCGTCGAGAACGCGGTGCGCACGGTCGCCGACGAGGCCGCTTACGGGTTGCCCCAGCCCTGGGGTCAGGCCGTGCGGGAGGCGGCCGTGCGTGGCTCGGAGGGGCTGCCCGAGGCGCTCGACGAGCTGACGGTGTCGGCCGGGGTGCCGGAGGGGAGGCCTCCGCGGCCCGGCTGGTGGCCGGTCGCTGTTCTCGCCCAGGCGGCGATGACGTTGCTCCAAGTCGTGGGCGGGCTCTGGCTGGTGGCGCAGATCATCGGGATCGCGGAGCCGAATCTGGGCGTACCGGTGCTGTTGATGCTGGTCGGCATCGTCGGCGGGCCCTGCGTGGAGTGGGGGAGCCGGATGGCGGCGCGGGGTCCTGCGCGCCGCTACGGCCAGGACGCTGAAGGGCGGCTGCGGGAGGCGGCCGCCGGGTGCGGGCGGGCGAGGGTCCTGGATCCGCTGGCGGCTGAGCTGCTGCGGTATCTGGAGGTGCGGGAGCAGTACGTGCGGGTGACGGGGGCGGTGGTGGGGTGAGGGTGGTACGTGGTGAAGGGTGGCCGGGCGCCCCGTTCGGGTGAGGGAGTTTTCCACAACTGCCCGGTAGACCACAGGGCTCAGCGAGATCGTGCCGACCGGTTCACTCTGAGATCGAAGCCGCGGGACCGACCACCGCGGCGGCGGTAGCGGAGTGGACGAGGGAGGGGTTCGGCATGAACGAGACCTTGGTGACGGTGGTGGGGAACGTGGCGACGACGCCGGTGTTCCGGGAACTGCCCTCCGGGCCGGTGGCGCGGTTCCGGCTCGCGGTGACGGCGCGGTACTACGACGCGGTGCAGAACGTCTGGGCGGACGGGCACACCAACTTCTTCACGGTGTGGGCGAGGCGAGCGCTCGGTTCGAACGTGCAGGGGTCACTGACGATCGGTGAACCCGTGATCGTGCAGGGCAAGTTGAAGGTGCGCGACGAGGAGCGGGGCGGCCAGCACTGGACGTCGGCGGACATCGACGCGATGACCATCGGTCACGATCTCTCGCGCGGGACGGCGGCGTTCCGGCGCGTGCTCAAGGCGAACGCGGCGCTGACGGACCCAGCGGCGGCGCGCGAGCCGGTACTTGAGCCCGAACCCGAGCCGGAGCCGGTGGGGTGAAGGACCGTCAGGGCAGTCAGGGGGCGGGCGACCGATGTGCGGCTTATCGGCGAATGAGTGCCGTGGATTTGTCGATAAGACCGGTTCTGAAAGGTTGTTGGCGATAACGATTCCGAGTCGGATCGGTTATCGAACGGTAGGACGGGGGGTCGTGGTGTGCCGCGTCCCTAGGATGCCGAAGGTAGCTAACGGGGCAGTTGGTAGCGGATGCCACGCAGGTGGCAGGTGTTTCTGCCCCTTTCGATCTGCTGGCGGGATCACCCCCCTCGAAGTGAACGGGTCCCGTCCGGAGGGGAATTCTGTGTCTTTTGCGCGATCAGTGTTGTCGGCGTTCTCTGCCCTCTCCGGGGGCCGCGCATGCTCTGCGCAGTCCCGGGGGAGACGAGGCGCCGCGCGCCTCGCCGCGGTGACGCTGGCGACCGGGGCGCTCGCGGCGGGCGCGATAGCCGGCGCGGGTTCCGCCGCGGCGGAAGAGACTCCGCAGCACAAGGGGGGAGCCCTCGCGACGCTGGGCGGGCTCCAGACGTACGGCCAGGCCGTCGTCCGTGACGCCGGGGCCAGCCAGCAGGTGCCCGCCGGACTCTTCGAGATGTCCGTGGACGGCGGGGGCACCCTGCAGACGTACTGCGTCGACATCCACAACCCCACGCAGAAGGACGCGGAGTACCAGGAGACCCCCTGGAGCGGCACTTCGCTGAACGGCAACAAGGACGCGGGCAGGATCCGCTGGATCCTGCAGAACTCCTACCCCCAGGTGAACGACCTCGCCGCGCTGGCCCACAAGGCGGGCGCACGTGCGCTCACCGAGCAGGCGGCTGCGGCCGGCACCCAGGTCGCGATCTGGCGGTACTCGGACAGCGCCGAGGTGGAGGCCGTCGACCCGCAGGCCGAGAAGCTCGCGGACTACCTCTACAAGAGCGCCCGCGGCGCGGCGGAGCCCAAGGCGTCGCTGACCCTCGACCCGCCCGCGGTCTCCGGACGCGCCGGGGAGCGGGTGGGTCCCGTCACCGTGCGGACGGACGCGGACGCCGTATCCGTGACCCCGCCCGCGGACGCGCTGGCGAGCGGAGTGAAGGTCGTCGGCAAGGACGGCAAGCCCGTCACGTCGGCGACTGATGGCAGCCAGCTGTTCTTCGACGTCCCCGAGGACGCACCGGACGGCTCGGCGGCGCTCACTCTCCAGGCGTCGACCACGGTTCCCGTCGGCCGGGCCTTCGCCTCCGAGACCCGGAGCCAGACACAGATCCTCGCGGGCTCCAGCGAGTCCATGGTCTCCGCGACGGCCAGCGCGACATGGGCCAAGGACGGTGCGATACCGGCGCTGTCGGCGGAGAAGAAGTGCGCCAAGAACGGCGTGGACATCACGGCGAGCAACAAGGGCGACCGGCCGTTCACATTCCGCCTCATGGGCCTCAAGCACACGATCGAGGCCGGTACGTCGCGAACGGTGACGATCCCGCTGCAGGAGGACCAGGCCTACGACTTCACGATCAAGGGCCCGAACGGCTTCGAGAAGCGGTTCAAGGGCGTGCTCGACTGCCAGACCGAGAGCAAGGCGATCGGCAACAAGGCCGAGCCGGTCTCCGACCCGAGCCCGGCATCGGCAGGCGGCACGAGCACGGGCGGTGGCGACCTCGCGGAAACGGGCGGCTCCAACGCGACCCCGATGATCGCCGGAATAGCGGTGGTCATGGTCGTCCTCGGCGCGACAGCGATGTTCCTCCTCCGCAAGAAGAAGGACCCGACGGAGCCGTCGGAGGACTGAACGACGGAGCGATCGACTCCCGATATGAGGCGGGCCCGGCTGTCAGCATGGAAACGAGCAGTGAGTCCCTGCAGTTCGAGCTGATGCCGTACAGCACCAGCACCAGCACCGGCAGCAAGAAGGCGATGCCCAAGGCCGGGTTCAAGGCGGATGTGGGGCGCTTCGGATCCGTCACCGTGGAGCGCTGCCCGCTGTACAGGCCGCTCGAGAAGGGAAAGGGAATGGACACCGTTCGGTTGAGCGGTCCCGCTTTCCCGGACACGACCTTCCGCGGCAAGCGCAGGTCGGGGCAGCCTTCGCTGTCCAGGGCGGAGCTCACCCTCGCCGGCCGGCCCGCAGAGCTGCGGTTCAACGCCCGGGCCCTGCGGAAGGAGGACCGAGCGCTGCGCATCTCGTATGAGAGCCGGGAGTACGTCTACTCCGCTGAGGGTCTGGGCAGGGCGAAGGTTCTGGAGAGGGCGGGCGTCCGGGTCACGATGGAACCGGGGCAGTACGTACCGGCGACCGGGACCGTCACCGCGGGCACGGCCACCGGCCCGGCCGACGCCGTGGATCTGGCGATCGCCATCGTGCTGGAGGCGGTGGACACCGATGTCCTGACCCTGGGCGGCACCGCGTTGTCGTCGCCGTTCGCCCTGCTGCACCACTTCTCGGACCGAGCCGAGTAGCAGCCTCCGCCAGACCCCGCTCAGCGCGGCGGGTTCGATCATCGGGGGCCGTACGAGGCCAGCGTTGTGGGCGACCGGCATCGACAAGCAGTGACGGATCCATTACCCAAGCGGTCGAAGAACGTCCAGGTCATGGCCCCCCAGCCATACTGGTTTCCCCCGGTAGGTGGCCGTCAGGCAAGATGGGGTGTATCTGCCCACTCACTGATTGCCGGACGGTTTCTCTTGGCTGAGTACATCTACACCATGCGCAAGACGCGCAAGGCGCACGGCGACAAGGTGATTCTTGATGACGTCACCCTGAGCTTCCTGCCTGGCGCCAAGATCGGTGTCGTGGGCCCCAACGGCGCCGGTAAGTCCACGGTGCTGAAGATCATGGCCGGTCTTGAGCAGCCGTCCAACGGTGACGCCTTCCTCTCGCCCGGTTACAGCGTCGGCATCCTCATGCAGGAGCCGAAGCTCGACGAGAGCAAGACCGTGCTGGAGAACGTCCAGGACGGCGCCGCCGAGACCATGGGCAAGCTCAAGCGCTTCAACGAGGTCGCCGAGCTCATGGCGACCGACTACTCCGACGCGCTCATGGAAGAGATGGGCAAGCTCCAGGAGGACCTGGACCACGCCAACGCGTGGGACCTCGACGCCCAGCTCGAGCAGGCCATGGACGCGCTCGGCTGCCCGCCCGGTGACTGGCCCGTCACCACCCTCTCCGGTGGTGAGAAGCGCCGCGTCGCGCTCTGCAAGCTCCTCATCGAGGCGCCCGACCTGCTCCTCCTCGACGAGCCCACCAACCACCTCGACGCCGAGTCGGTGAACTGGCTGGAGCAGCACCTCGCGAAGTACGCGGGTTGCGTCATCGCCGTCACCCACGACCGGTACTTCCTCGACAACGTCGCCGAGTGGATCCTTGAGCTCGACCGTGGTCGCGCCATCGCCTACGAAGGCAACTACTCCACCTACCTGGAGAAGAAGCAGACCCGCCTCAAGGTCGAGGGCCGCAAGGACGAGAAGCGGGCCAAGCGGCTCAAGGACGAGCTCGAGTGGGTGCGGTCCAACGCCAAGGGGCGGCAGGCCAAGTCCAAGGCCCGTCTTGCCCGTTACGAGGAAATGGCCGCCGAGGCCGACAAGATGCGGAAGCTGGACTTCGAGGAGATCCAGATTCCGCCGGGCCCGCGGCTCGGCTCGATCGTCGTCGAGGTCGAGAATCTCTCCAAGGCCTTCGGCGACAAGGTTCTTGTTGATGATCTGAGCTTCTCGCTGCCTCGCAACGGCATCGTCGGCATCATCGGTCCCAACGGCGCCGGCAAGACCACGCTGTTCAAGATGATCCAGGGCCTTGAGGAGCCGGACTCCGGCAGCATCAAGGTCGGTGACACGGTCAAGGTCAGCTACGTCGACCAGGGCCGCGCCAACATCGACCCGAAGAAGACCCTCTGGGCCGTCGTGAGCGACGAGCTCGACTACATCAATGTCGGGCAGGTCGAAATGCCCTCGCGGGCGTACGTCTCCGCCTTCGGGTTCAAGGGTCCGGACCAGCAGAAGCCGGCCGGTGTGCTCTCCGGTGGTGAGCGCAACCGCCTCAACCTGGCGCTGACCCTCAAGGAGGGCGGCAACCTCCTCCTCCTCGACGAACCGACCAACGACCTCGACGTCGAGACTCTCTCCTCGCTCGAGAACGCGCTGCTCGAGTTCCCCGGTGCGGCCGTGGTCATCTCCCACGACCGGTGGTTCCTCGACCGGGTCGCCACACACATCCTCGCCTACGAGGGTGACTCCAAGTGGTACTGGTTCGAGGGCAACTTCGAGTCGTACGAGAAGAACAAGGTCGAGCGCCTCGGTGCGGACGCGACCCGTCCGCACCGTGCCACCTACAAGAAGCTCACCCGAGGCTGAGACTGACATGAGTCGGCATATCTACAGCTGCCCCCTCCGGTGGTCGGACATGGATGCCTTCGGGCACGTCAACAACGCCGTCTTCCTGCGGTACTTGGAAGAAGCGCGGATCGACTTCATGTTCCGGCTCGCGCCGGGGGACGGCAGCCCGTCGTTCTCGGGCGGGTCCGTCGTGGCCCGCCATGAGATCGACTACGTACGGCCGTTGGTCCACCGGCACGCGCCGGTGACCATCGAGTCGTGGGTGACGAAGATAGGCGCTGCCTCGCTCACCATCTCGTACGAGGTCAAGGACCCCGAGCAGGTGTACGTGCGGGCGACGACGATCGTCGTGCCCTTCAACCTGGAGGCGCAGCGCCCGCGGCGGATCACCGCCGAGGAGAAGGCCGTGCTCCTGACCTTCATGGACGACGCCGCCGATGACGGTCCGGAGGCGCTCGTCGCATGACGGCGCAGCTGCACTTCGCCGACGCCGGGGAGGCGGGGGATCTCGCCGCCTTCCTGGCCCGGCTCATCCACTACGACAAGGCGGCGGCGGTACGGCTGCAGGCGGCGGGCGACACGCTCGCCGTGTTCGGCAGGCCGCCGTCGTTCGAAGTCCTCGCCATCCGTACGGCGCGGCTCGCGAAGCCGTACGAGCACGGGCTCGACTCCTCGCTCGACGTCACCGTCTCCGCCGGTGAACTCCTGGAATCCGTGGGGGAGTCGGCGGAGTCCGCCGAGACGGCGGGAACGACTCTCGTGCCGCAGGCCGTCACCGGGCCGCCGTGGGCCGGAGTTCTTCCCCCGCGCGGCGGCTGGCAGCCGGAGCGCGGGCTCCCGCCGGCGGACGCGGTGCGCGGGCTCGTCGCGGCCGCGGTCGCCGAATTCAAGTCCCGGGTCGAGGAGTTGCCGCAGGAGCGGCGGGTCCGGGCGGAACTCGATCAGCTGGGCCGGGAGATCTGGTCACGGACCATCGGGGACACGGGCCTGCCCGTGCGGGCCGCGCATGCCGCGCAGGCCCTGGGTTTCCTGCGGGGGGAGTCACTCACCCTGCTGTCGTCCGGACCGTGGCTGCGGCTGCGCACGAACTACGGCTCGATCGCCGTGCGCCGCGCGGGAGTCGGCGGCCTCTCGGTGACGCCGGCCTGACGGGCCGGGCCACCGCCACCGGAAGAGCCGCAGAGAGCCGCAGAGGGCGAAGAGCCGTCAGCCCTCGGAGTTCACCATGGACGCCGCCGCGTACGTCAGGTAGTTCCACAGGGTCCGCTCGTGCTCCTCGGAGAGCTTCAGCTCGTCGACGGCGGTCCGCATGTGCTTCAACCACGCGTCGTGCGCGGCCCTGTCGACGGTGAACGGGGCGTGCCGCATCCGAAGCCGGGGGTGGCCGCGGTTGTCGCTGTACGTGCGAGGGCCGCCCCAGTACTGCATCAGGAACAGCGCCAGGCGCTCCTCGGCCGGGCCCAGGTCCTCCTCGGGATACATCGGTCGCAGCAGCGGGTCCTCCGCGACCCCCTGGTAGAAGAAGTGCACCAGGCGCCGGAAGGTCTCCTCGCCGCCGACCTGTTCGTAGAAGGTCTGCTCCTGAAGCGTGCCGCGCGGGATCTCTTTCACACCGTCCATGGTCTCAGACGTGCCGACCGAGGACGGAAGACTTAGGACCGATCCGGGTTGGATGCAAGTGAGACCGATCTCCTCCGGAACAAGGTGAGACCGATCTCCTCTGGAACAAGGTGAGACCGATCTCCTCCGGATCGGTACGTTTCACCGCTCGCATCGCGGGCCATACCGCAGCACAGTGGCTATATGGGACCCACAGTCGACCCACTCCTCGCCGCGGAGGCCGCATCCGCCCTGGTGCGCGAGATCGAGGCGAGCGGTGCCTGGACGCGGGACCCCGGCCTTCGTGCGGCGTTCGAGCACGTCCCGCGGCACCTCTTCGTGCCGTACTACTACGTCGCGTCATCGGGAGGCGGCCACGAACGCCTCTGGGGCGAGGACCCCGACCCCGCACGCCGGGCGCGCTGGCTGCGCGGTGCCTACGCGGACGCCCCGCTCGCCACCCGCGTACGCGACGGAGACCTGCTCTCGTCCAGCAGCCAGCCCTCCCTGATGGCGAAGATGCTGGAGGAGCTCGACCTGCGCGACGGTGACTGCGACGTCCTGGAGATCGGCGCGGGCACTGGCTACAACGCGGCCCTCCTGTCCCACCGGGTCGGCGAGGAGCACGTCACCACCGTCGATCTCGACCCGGAGATCACCGAGTCCGCCCGGCGGCATCTGACGGCCGCAGGGTACCACCCCGCCGTCGTCACCGGCGACGGCAGCGTGGGCTGCCCCGAGCGCGCTCCCTACGACCGGATCATCGCGACCTGCACCCTGACCTCCGTGCCGCGCCCCTGGCTTACCCAGTGCCGCCCCGGCGCCCGCATCCTGGCCCCGCTGGCCACCGGCCTGATCGCGCTGACGGCGCGGGACGCCCAGCATGCCGAGGGCCGCTTCCTGCACACCCCCGCGTACTTCGTGCCGTTGCGCGGGGGCGGCAGAAGGGCCCCGCACGAGCAGCACCTCGGGGGGCTGCCGCGCAGGGCCCTGCAGGACGAGCGGTTCCGCTTCCTGCTCGAGCTGACCGCGGGCAGCCTCGACCCTTACGAGGCCCTCGCCCTGTGGCAGCGCGAGGACCGGCCGGTGCGCGAGCGGTTCGGGGTCTCCGTCAGCGGGCCGCACGAGTGGGCCTGGCTTGACGACCCCGAAGGGCCGTACGCCTGGCCACTCGCGTGACGAAGCACTGACGGGTCCGGCTCAGCTGTGCCGGATCGTGATCGTCGTCCAGGCGCCCACATGCACCCGGTCGCCGTCCTGGAGCGGCACCGGGACGAACGGCTGGATGGGCTCCTCGCCGTTGTTGACCGTGGTGCCGTTGGTCGAGTTCTGGTCGACGACCGCCCAGCTGCCGTCCGGCTGCTGGACCAGGACCGCGTGCTGGTGCGAGACGCCCGGGTCCTCCGGCGGCACCGACAGGTCGATGTCCGGGGTGTCGCCGGTGGAGTGCCGGCGGCGGCCGATGGTGATCTGGTTGCCGGCCAGCGGGCGCTGCTGCTCGGGCGAGTACGCGGGCAGGTTCAGGCCCGACGCCTCGGGACCGCTACGGTGCATCATCGCCATGAAGTACTCGCGGTCGGGACCGATCGTCGCCGACCAGGAGACCGTGCCGGTGCTCGGCCCCGGTACCGCCTGATAGCCGGGAGGGCCCTGCGGCGCCTGTGTCTGCTGAGGCTGCTGCTGGCCCGGCTGCTGCTGGCCCCACTCGCCCTGCTCGGGAGCCTGCGGTGCGCCGGGACCCGGAGCGGACGTCGAGGGCGGCGGGAGCACCCAGTCGTCGCCACCGCCGCCGAAGGACGGACCGCCGGGACCCGAGGGACCCGGGCCGGGAGGCGGCGGAGTCCCCGTCTCCTGCGGGAACGCGGGCGGAGCCGGCGGACCCTGCTGCTGGAACGCCTGCGGGGGCGGACCCGACGGGTCACCGCTGTAGGGCGGCGGGGGTGCTTCGCCGCCGTACGGCGGAGGCACCTGACCGGACGGGTTGCCGTTGCCGAACGGCGGGATCGGCTCGGCGGGCCTGTTCATCTGCGAGGGCCGCGAGCCCTGGTAGCCGAACGGGTCCTGGCCGGGCTGGGTGCCGTGGGGCTGCTGGCCCGGCTGGGTGCCGTGGGGCTGGCCGGGCGGCTGCTGGAACTGCTGCGCCGGGTTCGGCGGGTGCGGGGCGGCCGGGGTGTACGAGGTCGCCGTGTTCGTCAGGAAGTTCCAGCGGCACTCCTCGCAGAACGGCGCGTTCGCCTCGCGGGGCGTGCGGCACTGCGGGCAGAGCTCGGCCTCGGCGGCCTGGTCCGGCACGGACGACAGGTGCGGGCGTCCCTGGTTCTGCTGGGGATATCCGTACCCGGCGTCCTGGCCGGGGCCGGGCGGCGGCGGATAGCCGTAACCGGGCGCGCCCGGGGGCGGCGGGGGAGGCGGCGGTACGGCACCGGCCATGCGGTGACCGCAGACCTCGCACCAGTCGTCGGAACCCGACTGGTGTCCGTTCGGGCAGGTCGGCATGTCGGCGCTTCCCCCTCTCCTTCTCCGGCCCTGAGGGCCGTACGTGCTGCTGTGGGGCTAGTGATGATTTCGGGCGGTGCTGTTTTGAGCGGTGCTGTTTTGAGCGGTGCTACTTCTTCACGCGAACGGTCTTCGTGGACCGCGTCTCGAGAGTCATCTCGTCGGCCTCGGCGACCCTCGCCTTCAATCGAACAGTACCTGCCACGGCGTCGACCACGTCCACCACCTTCGAAAGCAGCTTCGCGGTGTCCTCGTTGCCCGAGGCGCTGGCGAGCTGAACGGCGCGGCCCAGCTTGGCCGTCGCTCCGTCCATATCTCCCGACTTGCGTGCGTCGAGGCCCTGCTGGATCACCTGGGCCAGTTCCGCCTGGCCCGTGTAGTGCGCCACCTGCGGGTTGATCGACGTCGAAGCGGACATGTCATCCGTCCACACGGCCCGCACGAGCCCCTGGGAGAGCGTCTGGGCGCTGCCGTCCGGCTGCGGCACGATCAGCGAGACGCGGGCCGCGAGCATCTCCTGGCCGAGCTCGGCGTTCGGCACCTCGACGCAGATGTGGTAATCGCGGGACTCGTCGCCCCAGGACCCGGTGGGATAGTCGCCGGCGCGCGGTCCCGCCTCCGTACGACGCTCGGTCAACTCCTCGACCGTGGGCGCCACTTGCTTGACGAACTTGATCTCCGCGCCCAGCGGTGTCCACAGCCGCAGGCTGACGTCGGCGACCTCCTTGCCCATCGCCGCCTCCATCATCTGCGTGAAGTCGGCGGAGAGCCCCGAGGGGTCGGCGACGATGTCCGCGGTGCCGAGCAGCGCCGATGCGATGCCGGTGACCTCCTTGACCTCCCAGTCGGTGCCCACGCCACGCGCGTCGCAGGTGAAGCGGCCCGCGCAGGCGTCGAGTGAGGCCTGCAGATCCTCAGGTGACTCGTGTTCATTGCGGCCGTCCGTGAGCACGATTCCGTGCCGTATGGAGACGTCGGCCGAGGACAGGAGCCGGTCGGCAAGCCGCAGCCACGTGCCGATGGCCGTGCCGCCGCCCGCGCTGAGCTTGCGCAGCGCCTGCTTGGCCTGGTCCCGGGTCCGTGAGTCGGCGACCGCGAGGCGGCCGTCTCCCGGATAGACCTCCTTGGCGACATGGGTGCCGCCGATCACCGCGAAGTGGACTCCGTCACGTACGGCGTCGATGGCGGCGGCCGTGGCGTCACGGGCGCCGCGCATCTTCGTGGGCGGGTAGTCCATCGAGCCGGAACAGTCGACCATGATCGCCACGGCCGCGTCCGGGGTCTGCCCCGCCGAGTAGAGGTGCGGGGCGCTCACCGCGGCCCCCACCGTGCCGCCGCCCGTCGAGGTCACCGTGGCGATCGCGTTGACCTCGCGGCCGCCCTCCGGGAGGTACTCGTTCTGGTAGACGTCGACCGAGAACTGCGGCACGTTCGACTTCGAGAAATTGGCCATGGTTCCCTGCTCCCCCTAGACGTTCCCACCGGCTTCCCCAAGCCGGTGGGTGACAAGTGCGCGTGGCCGGCCCCCGTTGCGGGGGCCTTCACTAGGCGGATCCTGCCCCTTGCGGCACGACACGGAACGGCAGAATCGCCACTGTTACGTTGTCGTGGCCCCCGCCGTCCAGCGCGTGGCCGACCAGGACCTGGGCGCTGTGCAGCGGGCGCTCGGCGGAATCGGCGGGTACGGCGCGTGCCATCTCGTCCACCGCTTCCGCGTAGTTCCACAGCCCGTCCGTGCACACCACCACTACACCCGCACGGTCCGGCTTGAAGGAAGCGGTGTGCGGCTCCAGTTCGTACGCGTCGGCGCCGAGCCAGCCCGTGATGGCGTGCGCGCGCTCGTCGGCGTACGCCTCCGCCTCGTTCATCAGACCCGCGGCCACCATCTGCGCCGCCCACGAGTCGTCCTCGGTGAGGCGGGCCGTCGGACCGCTGCGGTCGTCGGGGACCCAGTAGGCGCGGCTGTCGCCGACCCAGCCGACGACCAGCAGATCGCCGGCGACGATCGAGCCGACGATGGTGCACGCGGGGGCGTTCTGGTGCGGGGAGTGCTCCCTGGCCCGAGTGGGCTCCGCGGCAAGGGCGTTGACGGCGTCGGAGGCCGCGAGGATCGCGTCGTGCATGGCCTGCTGCGGGTGCGTGCCGCGCGGCAGGGCGGCGAGCAGCGATTCGTTGGCCGCGCGTGAGGCGGCGAGCGAGGCCTCGTCGGGGCGGGTCGCGGACGAGACACCGTCGCAGACGATCGCGACGACGGCGGGGGACCCGTCCGGCAGCGCGGTCGACGAGATGGCGAACGCGTCCTCGTTGCGGTGGTGGCGAAGGCCCCGGTCGCTGACCGCCGCGACCGCGTCGAGCTCCTGCTCCATGTGGTCGCGCTCGCGCGGCTGCGCGTGCCCGCAGTTCTCGCAGTAGCCGTCCGGGTCCACACGGCCCGAACGGCACGCCACGCAGAGCTTGGTGCCCGCGGGCGGCGTGGGGTCGGGCAGGGCCGTACGCGGGTCGGCGAGCTCCGGGGCCGGGGCGCCGGGAGCGGGGGCGCCGGGAGCCGGCAGGGGGTACTCGTCCGGCTCGGCGGGGCGCGCGGCGGGGGCGTCGGTGCGCACCTCCCTCGCGCCCTGAGCGCCCTGAGCGGCCTGAGCGCCCCGAGGGCCCTGCGCGGCCCGTGCGTCCCCCGCGTTCGGGGAGCGCTCGCCGCCCGACGACTCCGTGACCGGCAGGTCGGTGGGCAGGTGCGCGGGCACCGGCATGTCGGAGCTGTCCACGTCCGGGGCGATGGGCCACTGCGACGACGCGTCCGGCGGTGGCGCGGCCGACGAGCCGTTCATCGCGACGGTGGGACGGTCGTTGGACCCGGCCGGCTGCGCCGACAGGTCGTACCCGCACGCCCCGCAGAACAGGTCACCCGATTCCAGCGGCTCTTCGCAGCCGGGGCACGTGGAACCTGCCCCGGCAGTCTGCTGGTGCATCTGCGACATCTTCACACCCACGTCCGAGGGCGGAAACGGTTGGCCCGCTCCACCAGTTCGATCCTTTCCTCGCCACCCTGTGCGAGCCGGGCAAGCGTTCGGTACGAGCGCTCCAGGCCGAACCGGAGGCCCCGCTCGTCGAGGTCGCTGCCGAGCAGCACGGTCCGCGAACCGCCTGCCGGTGCAGCGGGTGCTGCCGGCGGGGCGGAGGCGTGACCAGGGTGCCTACCGGAGAGTACCCAGTCCAACGCGGTACCAAGGACCTCGGTGGACAGTCGCTCGCGACGCACCGCGTCCAGGCCGAAGCCCGCGAGGGCCTCCACCTGGCCCGCAGAGGCCGTCAGGTCGTCGAGGAAGTCGCCGAGACGGCCACCGGGCGACGGCGCGGTGCCCGGCGTCATTCGGTGCCGCAGCCTCGCCCGCACGGCGGCCACCCGGGCCGCCGTGTAGTGGATCGAGGCCTCGGGCACCGACTCCAGGGTCCGCACGGCACCGCGCCGGTCGTCCGACGCGAGCTGCACGCGGGCCAGGCCGAACGCCGCGCTGACGAAGCTCGGGTCGGTGGCCCACACCAGGCGGTAGTACTCGGCCGCGTTGTCCAGCTGCTCCAGGACCTCCGCGCAGACGCCGAGGGCCAGCTTGGGGGCGGGCTCGCCGGGGAACGCGTCGTACACGGCGTCGAAGGACAGCGCCGCGTTCTCGTGGTCGCCGGTCGCGAGCGAGGCGACCCCGCGGTACCAGACCACCCGCCAGTCGTCCGGGTGCTGTATCTCAAGCTCCGTCAACGCCTGTGCAGCGCCCTCCAGTTCACCCATGGCGAGGCGGGCGCGCAGTCCGCGCAGCCGCAGCTCCACGGAGTCGCTGGGCGCGGCCCGCAGCGCGGTGATCAGCTCGGCGGGCGCGGAGGCCATGAGCCCGGCAAGGAACCCGGCGTTCGGGTCGTTCGGGTCGACGCGCGGGACCGGCAGCGCGAGGGCCGTCGCGGGGGCGTCGAGCGGCCGGACGATCCGGGCGGGCGGCGCGGCCGGCGGCACCGGAGGCGCGATCGCGGACGAGCCGTTGCCACCCGCGCCCGCCCCCTGGCCGGCCGTCAGTTCGGGGCGCCGTGTGCGCCGCCCCGCGGGCAGCACCCGTACCCCGAACTGGGAGACGTCCCCGGTCAGTTCCGCGAACAGCTCCGTGTCCGTGACCTTCACCTCGGGCCCGAACAGCGTCGAGAGCGCGGGCCGCGGCCGGCCCGTCTGGAGGGCCACGACCTCTCTCAGGACGCCTGTGAGCTGCTCGGCCATCTCCTGCGCGGAGGCGAACCTGCGGGCCGGGTCCGGGTCGGTGGCGCGCACGAGGAGGCGGTAGAACGACTCGTACGTACGGAAGACCTCGATGTTGTCGGGGTCCGGCAGGGAGTCCACGAAGACGTTCGTGTAGCCCTGGAAGTCGAAGGTGAGCACGGCCAGGGTGCGCGCCACCGTGTACAGGTCGGAGGCCACCGACGGGCCCAGCTCGGCGACTTCGGGGCCTTGATAGCCGACCGTGCCGTAGATCGCCGACTCGTCGTCGTCCATGCGGCGGACCGCGCCCATGTCGATCAGCTTGAGCTGGTCCTCGGTCTGGATGGCGTTGTCGACCTTGAAGTCGCAGTACAGGAGATTGCGGCTGTGCAGATGGCCGAGGGCCTCCAGGGCCTCGATGCCGAACGCGCACGCCTGCTCGACGGGCAGCGGGTCGCGCTTGCCCTGCGCCGTGCGGCGTTCGTTGGCGATCTCCTTCAGGGACTTGCCGCCGACGTACTCCATGACGATGTAGCCGTCCATGGAGCCCGTGCGCTGGTCGAGGTGCTCGACGAAGTTGTAGATGCGCACGATGTTGCTGTGCTCGATCTCGGCGAGGAAGCGGCGCTCGGAGATCGCGGCGGCCATCGCGTCCTGGTCACCCGTGTCGAGCAGGCCCTTGAGGACCACCCAGCGGTCGGACACCGCGCGGTCGACGGCGAGATACACCCAGCCGAGCCCGCCGTGCGCCAGACAGCCCACGACCTCGTACTGGCCGTGCACGATGTCTCCGGCGTTCAGCTTCGGCACGAACGAGTACGGGTGGCCGCACTTGGTGCAGAACCCCTCGGTGCGGCCGGGCCGGTCGCCGCGCGCACGGCCGACCGGCGCCCCGCAGTCGGAGCGCGAGCAGAACCGCTTGCGCTCGGGAACCTCGGGGTTCTCCTGCACCGCCTGGCGCGGATCGGGGCGCGGCACCTCGGGCACGAGCACCAGGCCCACGCCGAGCCTGCTGCGGCCGGACGTGCCCGCGGAGGGTCCTGAGCTGCGTACCGAGACCGAACGGGACGTCGAGCTGCCGGACAGCGAGCGCGAGAGGCGGCCCGAGACCGATCTGCGGGACGACTGGGAGCGCGCGGAGCGTGACGAGGACCGCGAGCTGGACCGGGAGCTGCTGCTGCCCGAGCCCTTGCCGCCGCCGGTGATGCCGGTCGGGGGAGAGGACACCAGGCCCGTCGGCGAGACGACCGGGGCCAGACCGCAGGTGTCGCAGTACAGCTCGCCGCCGCCCACGTCCTCGTACGACCCCGTGCATCCGGGTCGCTGGCATTTCTGCTGCTCACTCATGCTTCCCCCCTCCGGTCGGTGGGACCGCCCTGTTGCGGGACCCTCGATGCAAGGACTTCGGCGGCTGCCTGCTGATAACGAAGCACCGCCTGTTCGGCGACGCGCAGATCGCAGGGCGCGCTCCACAGCATCCGGCGCGCCGCGTCGTACCGCTCGATCAGGAACGGGTCCTCCGCGTGGCCGAGACGGGCGACCTTGGCCTTGTACGCGTCGAGCCGGCCGCGCAGCTCCGCGCGGACCGCGAGGGGCTGGGTGACGGCCGTCAACGACTCACGGGCGCGCATGAGTTCGTCCTCGGCCTTCTCCTCCAGGGACTCCAGGAGCGGGGACAGGCGGTGCCACTGGGCGTGCCTGCGGTAGTCGGACGCCATCGCGAGCTGCTCCTGCAGCGCGGTGGAAGGGCCGCTGACGGCGGGCACCTCGGACGCGGCGATCTTGGCGAGGACCTCGCCGCGCGCGGAGCGCGCCTCGGCCAGCGTGCGGTCCGCGCGCGAGAGCACGTCACGGAGTCTGCCAAGGCGCAGCTCGGCGTCCTGCCGGACGGTGAGCACCGCGTCGATCTCCCGGCGTACGTCCTCCAGGGCGCGGGCTTCGCGGTCGTACCGATCGGTGTGCGGGCGGCCGCCGCCGGGGGCCGAACTGCCCCGCGTGGGTTGCCAGAAGGCCAGCGGGTCGGAGATCACCTGCTCGCGCAGGAGCGTCAGCTCGGCCGTGATCCGCTCCAGGTCGTCGCCCGCGGGGTGCTCACCGGGGCGTACTCCCACGGAGTGGGCGAGCTGGCGGGTGCGCTGCAGCTCGGCCGCGAGGAGGTCGATGCGGGCGGGCAGCGCGGACCAGACCGCGTCGGCGGCGACGACCATGTCGAGCGAGTGCGCGTACAGGTCGTTCATCCGCGAGACGAGTTCGATGAGCGTGAAGCGTTCGGTGAGCTTGGCGGGTCCGGTGATCGAGGCCGACGGCGCGGGGGCGGCGCCGCCGGCGACGGTGACACTCTCACCGCGCAGCAGCTCGGTCAGCTCCACCAGGTCGTCCCTGCTGGGCCAGCGTCTGCGGGCCCGCACCTCGTGCGCCGAGCGCAGGGCGGCGGCGTACGCGTCGAAGTACGCCCACAGCAGGGTGATCTGCTGCTCGGTGGACTGCCAGCGCTCCTGTGTGGTGCCGGTGAGACCGGCGCCTTCGAGGAGCCGGCGGCCCGCGTGATCCTGAAGGGCGAGGAGCGAGGTCTCGATCGCCTCGTGCTCTGCGTCGAGGCGCGCCAGCGCACGGTCCACCTCGTCCCGGTCCATCACAGGACCGGGGGGTCCCGCGACGCTCATCGATCACCTCTCCGCTCTGCGTTGCTGTGCACGTCGGGCTCAGTCGCTGTACTTCGGCGCGGGCGGTCCCGCCGATTCACCGAGGGCCGGCTTCAGCCAGTGGTCATAACTCTTCTGCCAGCCGCTCTTGCGGTAGTCCTCAAGGACTTGGTTGACCCGCCGCACCAGGTCGTCCTCGCCCTTCTCCGGCTTCTTCATCGCCACGCCGTAGTACTCCGTGTTGAGCGGTGCGTCGCCCTTGAGCTCGACCGTCGGGTCCTGCGCGGCCTGGCTCGCGGCGAGCGCGCTGTCGGTCACGACGGCGTCCACCTCACCGAGCTGAAGCCTTACCAGACAGTCGAGTTGGTTCGGGACCGTAGTACCGATGTCGGCATCGAGGCCCTCCTTCTTGAGCTCCTCCAGCTTGGTGAGGGCCGTGGAACCCTTCGCGGAGCAGACCTTCTTGCCGTCCAGGGAGTCGTCGAACCCGGTGATGTCCGAGGACTTGGGGGCGAGCACCTGCTGCCCGGTCTTGAAGTAGGCGGTGGAGAAGGAGACTTCCTTCTCGCGGTCGCAGGTGATCGTCATGGTCCGCACCACCATGTCGACCTGGCCGCTCTGTATCGCCTTGACGCGCTGGTTGGTGGGGATGGCCCGGAAGAGCACGGCGTCGCGGTCGCCGAGGATCTCCTCGGCAATCTTGTGCGCGAGGTCGATGTCGAAGCCTTCGAGCGTCGCCGTCTTCTTGTTCGGGTCGCGGTAGCCCCAGCGGAAGCTGTTCTGGTCGACGCCGACGATGAGCTTCTTCACCGGGCGTTCGCGGATGGCATCGATCGTCGGGCCGTCCTTGTCGTCCGGCGAGAGGCTCTCCTCCGGGGTCTCGCACTCCTCGGCGCGCGCGGGTGCGGCAACCGCGGAGCCCTGGGAGGCGCGGCTCTCTCCCTGGCCGGACTTGACCGCGCTGCCTGCCTCCGGGAGCACGAGCACGAGGGAGCCCGTGAGCGCGCAGGCCACCGCCATGGCGGCAGCTCCGCCCCAGCCGCGCATCCTCGCCAGTCCTCGCGTACGCATCGTCCGCTCGCCCCCTCTCACCTGTACTCCGACAGCCTGCGCCCGACGCCGAGCACGGCGCCGACGGCGGCGAGCACGGCGAGCACGGCGGCACCCACCGGGAGCCCGCTCATCGCTCCCTTGCCGTCCTTGGCCGCCAGCTCGAATTCGTTCCGCTCGTGCTTCAGCGCGTCGTCGAGTGCTTCGTCGACGTTGTCGAAGCACTCGCCGGTGGGCTCGTCGTCCTTGTCGCCGACGACCTTGGCGAGCGCGCCGTTGTAGTCACCCGCGTCGTCGCTGTCCCGCGCTGTCTTGTGCCGGTCCTTCCAGACCGACACGTTCTTCGCGGCCTCCTTGACGGGGTTCTTGCCCGCGGCGTTGTCGGCCACGGCCACGGCCTTGCCGAGCAGCCCGCTGTCGGCGCTGCCGAGTTGCTTCATCTGCGACTGGTAGGCGACGTCGAACTTGTCCTTGACCGTCTTCGCCGCGCCCACCTCGACGGTCTCGGCGCCGCGGCTGACCAGCGTGAGGTTCTCGTTGCTGCGGGCCTTGAGGGAGCTGATGCGGGCGTCGTTCAGGACGTTCAGGGACTTCACGCCGTGGTCGTACGAGTCGTTGAGCCCCGACCGCGCGAAGGAGTGCCCGGCGACCAGCCAGAGCAGGACGACCGTGGACGCGGCGGTCGCGGCGACCAGGCCGTGGTTGAACACCCGGTTCGTACGGCGGTAGTTGCGGCGCTGGGCCCAGAACAGGGCGCCGAGCGCGAGCAGACCGAGGGCGATGGCCAGCCACGGATACGGCTTCGCGTCGTCGTAGTCCCTGTTCAGCCGCTGCTTCTCCGCGGTGTAGAGCTGCTCGGCGGCCGGGAGCATCTGCGTCTGCATCTTGTCGTTCGCGTACCGCAGATAGGCGCCGCCCAGGGGCAGGCCCTGGCGGTTGCTCGCGCGGGCGCGCTCGATCAGGCCCGTGTACTCCGGCAGGAGCTTGTTCAGCTTGGTCACCGACGCGGCGGCCGACGATCCCGAGCCCGCGTTCGACGCGGCGTTCGCCAGCTTCTCGGAGGCCCGCTCGATGTCAGCCTTGTACCGGTCGCGTACGGCGGCCGGTTCCTGGCCGCCCGCGAGGAAGCCGCTGGACGCGGCGGTGTTGGCGTCCGCGAGGGAGCGGTAGATGGCCGCCGCGTCGTCGCTCAGCGGCTGGCTGCGGTTCAGGACGCTGTCGGCGGCGGCCGAACGGTCGGACATCTGCCAGGTGGTGACGGCGCCGAACGCCACGACGAGCAGCGCGAGGACGGCTCCGATGATCCGCAGCCTGCCCGGCTCCGTCGTCGCCGCCGCGCGCAGCCGGTCCCGGCCCTCGATCCACGCGGGGCGGCGGGGCGGCGCGCCCGGCACGGCCGGTGCGGATACCGCTGAGCCCGGGCTTGCCTGCGGCGGAACGGCAGGAATCGTCGGCGCGGCCTGTCCCGGCGGCGCGGCGCTGCCGTTCGGCGGGTATGTCACCTCGACCTCGACCTCCCCCTTGGTCATCGGACGTTCACTTCCGCCCGGCGTGCGCGGTGCGGGAAGAAGTGCACGGCGGCAAGTATCGCCGTAGGGACCGACATCCGCACAGGTCTTGACTGGATCTTGTTCTGATCACTGCGCCTGGAGACCTGTACGGATCATGCGAAGCCTGCCCGGATCAGCGAATGCCTGCCCGGATCACGCGAAGATCGCGCACCACCCCTGCCCTTGAATACGCGATCCAGTGCGAATCGGTTCCCTGCCCGGCCGACGAACTCGGCCGCCTCAGGCTCCCACGCCACTCTCGTAGTGCCCCCGCACGCGCGCGTGCACCTCGGTCGGCGCCCCCACCTGGTCAAGGCCGAGCAGCGCCGCGCCGAGCACCGGACGGGCGACGACCACCCTGGCCACCGCCTTGGGCGCCCGCTCGGCCAGCAAAGCCCGTACGCGGTCGTCCAGTTGCGGATGCCGGGCGGCGAGGACGCTGCCGCCGAGCAGCACCGGAGTCTCCTCGCCGAGCAGGCCGAGGCGGTCCAGGGCCACGGTCGACATGGCGACGACCTCGTCGGCCATCCGGTCCACCAGGGCGCGCGCCACCGCGTCACCCGCCGCCGCCGTCGCGAAGAGCACCGGCGTCAGCTCGTGCCGCCGTACGGGGGCGATGGAGCCCAGGTGCAGGGCCTCGATCAGCGCGTACATGGAGGGCAGGCCGAAGTGCGCGGGCAAGGTCTCCCGCAGCGCGGTCGCATCGCCGCGGCCGTCCTCCGCCCGCGCCGCGTACCAGAGCGCCTCCTCGGCGAGGCCGCCACCGCCGCCCCAGTCGCCGGAGATCCGGCCGATGGCGGGGAAGCGCGCGGTGCGCCCGTCGGGCAGCATGCCCACGCAGTTGATGCCGGCCCCGCACACCACGGCGACGCCCCGCGGCTCGGCGTCCTCCAGGAGCCCGGCCCGCAGGATGGCGAAGGTGTCGTTGCGTACGTCGACGGAAGGGCCCCACGCGCGGCGGCGCAGCGCAAGGCCCAACTCCCGCTCCTCGACCGGGAGATCGGCGTTGGCGAGACAGGCGGACACATGCCCGACGGCGTCGGTGCCCGCCTCGGCCAGGGCCCGCGTCACCGCCTCCTCCAGAATGTCCACCGCGGTCTCGACGCCGACCTGGGGCGGCTGGAACCCGCCGCCGCGGGCCGCGCCGACGACGGTGCCATCGGCCGCGACCACCGCGACGTCGGTCTTGCTGTTGCCCGCGTCGATCGCGAGCACGCTCATGCCTACGCCCACGCCAGGTGCTCCCGGTTGTGCGCGATGAGCCGGTCGGTGAGCGCTTCCGCGTACGCGTACTGGCCGACCAGCGGGTGGGCGAGCAGCGCCCTGAAGACGCGGTCGCGGCCGCCGTGCAGGGCGGCCTGGAGTGCCAGGTCCTCGTAGCCGGTGACGTTGGCGATGAGCCCCGCGTACAGCGGGTCGAGCTTCGGCACCGCCAGGGGCTTGGCACCCGTGCCGTCGACCGTGGCCTGCACCTCGATCACGGCGTCGTCCGGCAGGAACGGCAGCGTGCCGTTGTTGACGGTGTTCACCACCTGGTGCGGGCTGCCCCCGTTGCCGAGCAGCGAGGCCGCGAGGTCCACGGCCGCCTCCGAGTAGAAGGCGCCGCCGCGCTTGGCGAGCAGCTCCGGCTTCTCGTCGAGCGTCGGGTCGCCGTACATCTCCAGCAACTCGCGCTCCATCGCTGCCACTTCGGCGGCGCGCGACGGCTTGGTCCGCAGCTCCTCGACCACCGCGTCATGCTGGTAGAAGTACCGCAGGTAGTACGAGGGCACGACGCCGAGCCGGTCGACGATCTCGCGCGGCATGCGCAGGTCGGCGGCGACCGCGTCCCCGTGCTCGGCGAGCAGCTTGGGCAGGATGTCCTCGCCGCCCGGACCCCCCAGACGTACGCCCGTCTCCCAGGTGAGGTGGTTGAGGCCGACGTGGTCCAGATGGACCTCGCCCGGCGCGACGTCGAGCAGCTTGGCGAACTTCCGCTGGAAGCCGATCGCCACGTTGCACAGGCCGACGGCCTTGTGCCCGGCCTGGAGCAGTGCCCGGGTGACGATGCCCACCGGGTTGGTGAAGTCGATGATCCACGCGTTCGGATTCGTACGGCGTACGCGCTCGGCGATGTCCAGGACGACCGGCACGGTGCGCAGGGCCTTCGCCAGGCCGCCCGCGCCGGTGGTCTCCTGGCCGACGCAGCCGCACTCCAGGGGCCACGTCTCGTCCTGTTGGCGGGCCGCCTGCCCGCCGACACGGAGCTGGAGCAGGACCGCGTCGGCGTCCGCGACGCCCGCGTCCACGTCGGAGGTGGTGACGATGCGGCCGGGGTGCCCCTGCTTGGCGAAGATGCGCCGTGCCAGGCCCCCGACGAGGTCGAGACGGTCGGCGGCGGGGTCGACGAGGACGAGCTCCTCGATCGGCAGGGTGTCCCTCAACCGCGCGAATCCGTCGATGAGTTCGGGTGTGTAGGTCGACCCTCCGCCGACCACTGCGAGCTTCATATCGGTTCTCAGCCCTTTACTCCGGTGAGGGTGACGCCTTCGACGAAGGCCTTTTGTGCGAAGAAGAAGATGATGATGACCGGCGCCATGACGAGCAGGGTCGCCGCCATGGTCATGTTCCAGTTGACGCTGTGGGCGCTCTTGAACGATTCCAGGCCGTAACTGAGCGTCCAGGCGCCGGGGTTCTGGGCCGCGTAGATCTGCGGTCCGAAGTAGTCGTTCCAGCAGTAGAAGAACTGGAAGAGCGCGATGGCGGCGATACCGGGCTTGGCCATCGGGACGACGATCTTGATCATCGTGCGGAACTCGCCGCAGCCGTCGACCTTCGCCGACTCGATGTACTCCTTGGGGATGGTCAGGAGGAACTGCCTCAGCAGGAAGATCGAGTACGCGTCGCCGAACGCCATCGGGATGATCAGCGGCCACAACGTGCCCGACAGGTGGAACTGCTGGGCCCACACCAGGTACATCGGGATCACGATGACCTGCGGCGGCAGCATCATCGTGGAGATGACAAGCAGCATCGCGGTGCGCCGGCCGCGGAAGCGGAACTTGGCGAGCGCGTACGCCACGGGGATCGCCGAGCAGACGGTGAAGAGGGTGCCGAGGCCCGCGTACATGAGCGAGTTGCGCCACCAGTCCAGGAAGCCCGGCGTCTCGAACACGGCCTTGTAGTTGGACCAGTGCCAGGAGTCGGGCCACAGGTCGCCGCTCATCGCCTGCGAGTCGCTCATCACCGACGTAAGGAAGACGAAGACGAAGGGCAGGACGAAGAGCAGCGCGACGGCTATCGCCACGCTGTGCACGGCGATCCAGTGCAGGACCCGCTTGCGGCGGGCGCGGGCGGCGGCGGGGCCGCGCTGCTTGTGCGGGACGGGGGCGGGCGCGGTCGGCGCGCCGAGAGTCGTGGTCGTCATGAGTCCTCAGTCCTCCGCCGAGAGCAGCCCGGAGCGCTTGCGCATCAGGAGCATCGTCACGGCCATGGCGATGGCGAAGAGCACGAGCGAGAGCACGCACGCGGCGCCGGTGTTGAAGTTCTGGAAGCCCATCTGGTAGACGAGCTGGGGGACCGTGAGGGTCGAGTGCTCCGGGTAGCCGGGCTGGATGACCGACCCGGGGCCGATGTTGACGCCGGATGCGACCTTCCCCGCGACCAGGGCCTGCGTGTAGTACTGCATGGTCTGCACGACGCCCGTGACCACCGCGAACATTACGATCGGCGTGATCGCGGGCCAGGTGACGTAACGGAACTTGGCGAACGCGCCCGCGCCGTCGAGCTCCGCGGCCTCGTACTGCTCCTTCGGCACGTCGAGCAGCGCGGCCATGAAGATCACCATCAGGTCGCCGATGCCCCACAGGGAGAGCAGCACCAGCGAGGGCTTGGCGGTGTCGGGGTCGTTGAACCAGTTGGGCCCGGAGATCCCGACCGCGCCGAGGATCTCGTTCACCGGCCCGGAGCCCGGATTGAGCAGGAAGACGAAGGCCACGGTGGCGGCCACCGGCGGCGCGAGGTAGGGGATGTAGAAGGCGGTGCGGAAGAAGCCGGCCCCCGTCTTGATCTTCGTGATGAGCAGCCCGAGCGAGAGCCCGAAGACCACCCGCAGGGCCACCATGATCACGACGAGCCAGAGGGTGTTCCACAGGGCGGGGCCGAACAGGGGCATCTGCTCGAACACGTACGTCCAGTTGCGGAGGCCCACGAAGGTGGGCTCCTTGATCTGGTTGTAGTGCATGAACGAGAAGTAGACGGTGGCGATCAGCGGGTACGCGAAGAAGACGCTGAAGCCGACCAGCCAGGGGGAGAGGAAACCGAGCGTGCGCAGTCTGCGGCGCGCGGGGTTGGAGAGGGTCATTGCCATGGCGGGGTCCTCAGCTCAGCTCTTCGACTGGAGGGTGTCGGCGTCGATCTGATCGTCGAGCTTCTTCAGGCCCTTGCGCAGGTCGGGGACGCGCCCGGCCTCCACGGAGTACGCGAAGTCCATCAGGGAGACGACGTAGGCGCCGCCGTTGACGGAGGGCGGCAGGGCCTTGCTGTGCTTGTTCTCCAGGATGTCGAAGAAGGTCCGGAAGGTCGGATCGGCGTCCAGGTCGGGGGACTTGAGCGCCGCGAACGTGGAGGGCACGTTGTGGATGGCGTTCGCGAAGTTCACGACCTGCTTGGTGTCCGCGGTCAGGAACCGCACCAGCTCCCACGCGGCGTTCTGGTGCTTGCTGCTGT
This sequence comes from Streptomyces sp. Je 1-332, assembly GCF_040730185.1. Classification (NCBI taxonomy): domain Bacteria; kingdom Bacillati; phylum Actinomycetota; class Actinomycetes; order Kitasatosporales; family Streptomycetaceae; genus Streptomyces; species Streptomyces sp. Je 1-332. The sequence goes on along the minus strand of NZ_CP160402.1, from coordinate 2,778,187 downwards.
GCGCGATCCCGGCGACGGTGCCGGTGATGAAGCCACGCCCGTAGGTGTCGGCCTGGTCGTCCGGGACGGGCAGCGGGGCCACGCCCCAGTCGAACTTGGCCTTCGCCTCGTCCAGCATCAGGCCGCGCCACTCACCGTCGAGATGCATGGCCACCTTGCCGGTGAGGAAGGCGTTCTGGCTGGACATCTCGTCGCCGAACGACATCCGGAACTTCTCCAGGTCGCTGAACCCGCCCTGCGCGTCGGCCAGTTGCCGCGTGGTCTTGAAGAACTTGTACGACGACGGCTCGTCGGCGAGCCGCGCGTCACCGTCGGCGTCGAAGTACTGGGGGCCCCACTGCGCGAAGAGCCGGTCCGGACTGTTCTGGTAGAAGCGGAAGTTGGGCATGTACCCGACCTGCTTGTACGAGTCCTTGCCGTCGCGGATGGTCAGCTTCTTGGAGACCTCTTCGAACTCGGACATCGTGCGGGGCGGCCGTTCGATGCCCGCCTTCTTGTAGGCGTCCTTGTTGTAGTACATCCCGAAGGCGTCCGCGAGTAGCGGCAGAGCGCACTGGTTGCCTTGGTAACTCGTGTAGTCGAGCAGCGTCTTGGGGAACGTCTTGCGCTTGTCGAGCCCGGTCTTCTTCATGAACGGGTCGAGGTCCGCCCACATCCCGGAGTCGCAGTACTGGCCGACGTTGTTGGTGGTGAAGGACGACACCACGTCCGGGGCCTTGTCGCCGCCCGCGCGCAGGGCCTGGTTGACGGTCGCGTCGGAGACGTTCCCGGTGGCCTGCACGTCGATGTTCGGGTGCAGCTTCTCGAAGCGGGCGATGCTGTCGTCGACGGCCTTGACCTCGCCGGGGGTCGACCAGCCGTGCCAGAACTTCAGGGTGACCGGCGCGGTCGGGTCGTCGTTCGCGCTGCCGACGCTCGGGTTGGCGCAGCCGGAGAGCAGGAGACCGGCTGCGGCGAGCGCCGCGGACGCGCAGATGGGCATGCGCCATCGCGGCATGGCGGACTTCCTTTACGGGGGAGGGGCGGTTTCGGTGGTGCGCGAAAGACGGCTCAGGCCGTGTCGAAGACCTGGTCGCGCGCCTGCGTGAGGGCCGAGCGCAGGGCGCCGGTGAGGATCGGGTCGCCGTCGAGTTCGCTGATACGGACATTGGGGCGGGGCAGCGCCAACCCGGTCAGCTCCTCCTCGACCCGTACGCGCAGCTTGTCGCCGCCGGCCTGGGCCACCGAGCCGGAGAGCACGACGAGTTCGGGGTCGACGACGGCGACGACCGCGGCGATGCCGGTGGCGAGGCGCCGAGCCACCTCGTCGAGCACGGAGTCATCGGCGAAGGCGTCCGCCAACGTAGCGGCGCCGCCCGCGAGTTGGCGTACGACCGGGGCGCAGACCAGGCTCTGGAAGCCGCCGCCCCCGTCCGGGCCACGCGTCGCCTCGGGGCCGCCGTGCGCCAACGGGGCGCCCGGCAGCGGCATGTAGCCGATCTCGCCGGCGCCGCCGGTCGCGCCGCGCAGCAGGGTGCCGCCGAGCACGATGGCGGCTCCGACCCCGTCGTCGACCCAGGTGAGCACGTAGTTGTCGTGGTCCTGGGCGGCGCCCTCGTACTGCTCGGCGACGGCGGCGAGGTTCACGTCGTTCTCGATGACGACGGGCGTGCCGAGGACGGCGGCGAGATCGTCGCGCAGCGTCCGCGAGTGCCAGCCCGGCAGGTGCGGGGCGTAGCGCAGCTGACCCGTGTGCGGGTCGATGGCTCCGGGGGTGCCGATGACGGCGGCCCGCAGGTCGTCGTGGCCGAGCCCAGCCTGGCGCAGTGCCTCGTCGACGGCCTCCGCGACCAGCTGGGCGGTGCGGTGGCGCACATCCTCGGCCACGGCGTCCGCCTCGACGCGGGCCTGGCCGATGACGGTGCCGGTGATGTCGGCGACGAGAGCGGTGATCCCGGTGGGATCGGCGGACAGCGCGGCGACATGTCCGGCGCCCGGATCGATCTCGTACAGCAGCGCGTTGGGTCCAGGGCGGCCGCTGAGGCTGCCGGTGGTGTGCACGAGCCCGGCCGCTTCGAGCCGCCCGAGAAGCTGTGAGGTGGTGGGCTTGGAGAGCCCGGTCAGCTCGCCGATGCGGGTGCGGGTGAGGGGCCCGTGCGCGACGAGAAGATCCAGCACGGCCCGGTCGTTCATGGCACGCAGGACGCTCGGGGTGCCCGGAGTGCTGCCCGCTGCTGCCATGACGTCACCTTACTTTGGTCGGCTTGGCCGGTCGCTAACTGTTAGGAAACTTTCCAATTGGTGAGGACCGTACGGCCGGCCTGAACAGGCCGTCAATAGCGAACGCCCCCGCGGCAACCAACTCGTTACCTGCGGGGGCGTGCTGTTGCACGGGGTGCGTCCGAGGGGGGATCTCCTCGGCGGGAGCTACTTCGCCAGGTTCGGCGGCGGGGTGATCGGGGAGGCCGCCAGGGACTGCGGGGAGGTCGCGGACGCGTACGCCGACGGGGCCGCCACGGCTGCCGACGGGTCCGCCGCCTCCTCCATGGCCTGGAGCGGGAGGCCGCCCACGATGCGGATGCCGACCTCGTCGAACGCCTGCTTGATGCGCCAGCGCAGCTCGCGCTCCACGCCGAGGGCGTTGCCCGGCATCGTCTTCGCGGAGACCCGGACGACCATCGAGTCGAGCAGCACGCTGTCCAGGCCGAGGACCTCCACCGGGCCCCACAGGCGCTCGTTCCACGGCTCGTCCTTGGCCATGGACTCGCCGACCTCGACCAGCTTCGCCTTGACCTTCTCCAGGTCCTCGTCCGGGCGGACGGTGACGTCCACGCCCGCCGTGGACCAGCCCTGGCTGAGGTTGCCGATGCGCTTGACCTCGCCGTTGCGGACGTACCAGATCTCGCCGTTGTCGCCGCGCAGCTTGGTCACGCGCAGGCCGACCTCGATGACCTCGCCCGATGCCACGCCCGCGTCGATCGAGTCGCCCACGCCGTACTGGTCCTCCAGGATCATGAAGACGCCGGAGAGGAAGTCCGTGACGAGGTTGCGGGCGCCGAAGCCGATCGCCACGCCCGCGACACCCGCCGAGGCGAGCAGCGGGGCGAGGTTGATCTGGAATGTGCCCAGAATCATGAGCGCGGCGGTGCCGAGGATCAGGAACGACGCCACCGAGCGCAGCACCGAACCGATGGCCTGCGAGCGCTGGCGGCGGCGCTCCACGTTCACGAGGAGACCGCCGAGCGCCGTACCGTTCACGGACTGCGCCGTGCGGTTCATGCGCTCGATGAGCTTGGTGATCGAGCGCCGGATGACCACGCGCAGGACGACGGCGACGGCGACGATCAGCAGGATGCGAAGCCCGATGCCCAGCCACGCCGACCAGTTCTGCTCGACCCAGCTCGCGGCGTTCGTCGCGCTCTCCTGGGCGTCTTCGAGGGTCGGGGACTTCGGTGTCTTCTTGTCGTCCGGGTCCGTTCCGGCTGCTGACAGGACGGACAGGAACACGGCAGGTACCTCCAGGCATAGCGGCCTGCCCAGGAGATGCGCCGGGCAGAGACACCACACTAACGGGGCATTGTGTGTGGATCGTTGTGATGTTCGAGGGAGAGACGGTGCTCACCTGGGGAAGAACAGGGTGTCGCACATGTGTGGTCGAAAACACTCCGAGCCCGTTACCAGCACATGCTGGCGCTTGGACCAGGCATGAGGGGAGACTGGCTACAGATCGTCCCGGCGCGAGCCACGCGCCGCCGGCGTACAAGGAGGCATCCGTGCCGCACGTCCTGGTCCTCAACGCGTCGTACGAGCCTCTGGGCGTCGTACCGCTCCGCCGCGCGCTCGTCCTCGTCCTGGAGAACAAGGCTCTCTGCCTCGAGGAATCCGGCGCCTTCATGCACAGCGCAACGCGCACTGTCCCCGCACCCAGCGTGGTCCGCCTCAAGCGGTTCGTCCGGGTCCCCTACCGGGGGCCCGTTCCTCTGACCAGGCGGGCGCTCTTCGCCCGCGACGGCGGTCGGTGCATGTACTGCGGTGGCGTCGCAACCAGCGTCGACCACGTCATTCCGAAGAGCCGTGGCGGTCAGCACGCCTGGGAGAACGTGGTGGCGTCCTGCCGCCGCTGCAACCACACCAAGGCGGACCGTCATCTCCTGGAGCTGGGGTGGCGCCTGCGTCACAAGCCCGCGCCGCCCTCGGGGCTCGCGTGGCGCATCATCGGGACCGGGCACAGGGATCCGCGCTGGCTGCCGTACTTGCAGCCGTTCGGCGCGGACGACGCGATGGCCCGGATCGACGGCATTTCCGCCTAGGAATCGATCCGGGCCCTGTTGTACGCGGCCCCGCCCGCACGGGGCCTGTACGTGGCTCTCGGCCGTCGTCAGTCAGCGGCGGCCGGGGCCACGGCGTACGCCTCCACCGACCAGAGCGAGTAGCCGAAGCGGGTGGCCCGCTTGTCGCCCTGGACGCGGATGAAGCGGGTGTCGCGGGCGTCCATGCGGACCGCCTCGCGGCCGCCCTTGCCGTCCTTCACGGTGGCCGCCGTGCGCCAGGTCCTGCCGTCGGCGGAGGTCTGCACGCGGTAGCCCGCCGCGTACGCGTCCTGCCAGCGCAGGACGACCTGGCCGAGCCTGACCGGCTTCGCGAGCTCCAGCTGCCACCAGGCGCCGTCCTCGGCCGGCGATGACCAGCGGGTCTCCGGGTCGCCGTCGTTCGCGCCGGACGCGCGGAAGTCCTTCGTCTCGTCGCCCGATGACGACGCCTTCGCGCCGCGCGCCAGGTCGGGTCCCGCGGTGCGCGGGTAGGCGCGGATCGAGACGGTGCGGGTCTGGCCGTCGAAGGTGACCGGGATCTCGTACGTTCCGGCGCGCGTGCCGGCCGGGACGCTCACGTCGACCGGGACGTCCACCCGCGTGCCGCGCGGCAGCGTCGAGCTCTCCGGGGTGCGCACCTCGATGCCCTTGGGGGCCTTCGCGGTGACCTTGCCCCGCACCTCACCGGGGCGCAGGGACGTCAGCCGCGCCGTGACCCGCTGCGGGCCACCGCCGATCTCCGCGTCGGCCTCGGCGCGGGCCAGCGAGAACCGGGCGGCGGGGGCGTCGGCGTACCAGGGGACGACGTGGCGGACCGTGCCCTCGGAGACCGTGACGCGCACGGCGTCGGCGCGGGGGGCTTCGGTGTCCTTGGGCCTGGCCTCCGTGAAGCCCGAGCCGGACAGCGCCCCGATGCGGCGCCAGCCCTGGCCCGGGACGTGGGCCTCGACGCTGCCCTTGGTGCCGGGGTCGGTGAGGGCCGTCACCGCGGTGAGGGGGCGGGCGCGGGGGACGCGCACCGTCGCGCGGTCCGACGCCTGCTCGCTGTCGAGCCCCGCCCACGTCTCGTACGCCTTCTGCGACCGCGTCAGGAACGGGGCGAGGACGCCCTTGCCGACGGTCACCCGGGCCGCCTTCAGGTCCTTCTGGAGCCCGGCCAGGGTGCGGGAGGCGCGCCAGGCGGCGGCGCCGTCGCCGGCGGTCTGCGCGCGCAGCATGTCGACCGCGGTCTCCCCGGCCTCCCCATAGCGCGCCAACTGCTCCACCCAGGGCCGTACTTCGGTGCCGAGGTCGGTGTCGGCGAGCCGCCGCGGCGCCTGCTTCATGACGGTGAAGGCGTCCCGCAGGGCCCGTGCGGACTTGTCGACGCGGCCGGTGTCCGTCGTCGTGCGCGCGCGCCAGAAGTCGTCCATGAGCGGACGCAGGTACGCCGATTCGTCGGCGCCGAGTACGGACGAGGCGTCATTGCCCGCGAGGGCCCGCAGGGCGCCCCGCGCCTTCCTGTCGCCGCCCGAGAGGTCGTCGATCGCGGCGAGCCAGGACTCGTGCGGGCGGTAGGCGCGCGGGTTCCAGGCGTAGTCGGCAGCCGTGAAGAGGGGGATGCGGGAGGCGGAGGGCTGCTCCATGGCGTTGCCGAGCAGCGCCGCCGAGCCGGTGGCCACGGCGGGCTCGCGGCCGGTGTAGGGGCCGAGGAAGATACGGTCCTGCGCGAAGTCGTTGACGGGGTAGTTGTCCATCGTCACGAGCGGATGCGAGCCGAACGCCTTGCGCGCGCCCGCGAGTTCACGCCCAGTGATGGTCTTGGGGACCACGCCGACGCCGGTCCACGCCACCTCGACGCGCTCGTCGAGCTCGGCGGCGATGGCGTCGCGGTACTCCGTGGAGCCGTTCTGGAAGTACTCCGTGGGCATCAGCGAGAGCGGCTTCGCCCCCGGGTGGCGCTCGGCCAGGTGCGCGGAGACGGCGTTGGCGACGCGCGACTGGGCCTTCGCGGCGGCCTCGGGTCCCGAACCGAAGGCGTCGGCGTCCGCGTCGCAGTGCCACTCGCTGTAGCTGACGTCCTGGAACTGCAGCTGGAACGCGCGTACGCCCAGGGCCCACATCGCGTCGATCTTGCGGTTCAGGGCCTTGACGTCCTTGTCGGACGACATGCACATGGCCTGGCCCGGTGCCACGGCCCAGGCGAGCGTCACGTGATTGCGCTTGGCCCGCTCGGCGAGGGCGCGGAAGTCGGCGCGCTGCTCCGCGGGGTAGGGCTCGCGCCAGCGTGCCTGGCGGTAGAGGTCGTCGCCGGGGGCGTAGAGGTAGCGGTTCTGCTTCGTGCGGCCCATGAAGTCCAGCTGGTCCAGGCGCTGTTCGCGGGTCCACGGAGTGCCGTAGAAGCCCTCGGTCATGCCGCGGACCGCGGTGCCGGGCCAGTCACGGATCTGGACGCCGGGGACGGTGGAGTTCGTGGTGCCGCCGGTGCCGCCGGTGGTGTTGGTGCCGGTGGTGCTTGTGGTGATCAGCTGGCGCAGGGTCTGTACGCCGTGGAAGAGGCCGTCCTCGCCCGCGCCCGCGAGAGCGATGGTGTCCTGGCCGCCGATCCGCCCCACCGCGAGCCGATAGCCGCCGGACGGCAGATCACCCCGGGCGCGGGCGCCGAGCGTACGCAGAGCCTGCTCGGCACCGGTGCCATCGGCGCGGACGACGAGCTTCCCACCGGCCGCCGGGAACTGCTCGCCCTCCGCGACCTCGGTGATCCTGCTGGCCCCAGCGTCGTGCAGGAGGGTGCGCAGGGCCTCCATGGCGTACGGATCGGGGTCCTTGCCGGTGGCCAGGACGACCTCGTCGGTGACGGTGACCGGGGTGCCGGCCGTGGTCATCGACTGGGGGCGCGGCCAGACCGGGGGGAGGGAGCCGTCGCTCTCGCGGTCGTCGTCCGGGGAGGTGGCGGGGGCGCCGGGCTTTCCGGGGAGACCGGGGGCGGCTACGGCGCCGGGGGCGCCGCCGAGTGCGCCTGCGATGACGGCGACGGCGATGGCCGCCGCGCCCTTCCTGCGCCGCAGTTGCACGGCCCTCTCCTCGTTGTCCTTCGTACTGATGATCACGGCTGTTGATCACGGCTGTTGATCACGTGTGGTGCGTCAGTTGTCTCAGGGTGTCACTGAGCCCACCACTCGCGTGGTGGGGGTGTCAACGGGCGTGGGTGTTGTGGGGGTTTTCTTCCGTGTGATCCCGGCGAGTTCGCCGTCGAACACCGCGGGGACTGGAATGCTTGCCCCCGGATCCACGAAGGGACGGGCAGTGGAGGAAGCGCGTAAGGAGAAGGAAGATCTTGCGTCTGAACCCCCACTCAGGGAAACGAATGTGAGCACGCGCACGTTCATACAACGGATATGACTGCGAGCCCCCGCATTGGGTAGGGCTGCTGCCGAAGACCCGTCCTGTCCCCTGACCATGGAGCCTTACGTGCCCGCTTCCGCGAACCTCCTTCTCTCCGCTCTTTCCAAACAGGTGTCCGACCCCGACTCGGGTCTCGACGGATCCTGCTCCTGCGGCTTCCTGGAGCCGCCCCTGACCAGCGAGCCCCCGCTGGCCGACGCAGCACCCCTGACCAGCGAGCCTCCGCTCGCCGACGCCGCCCCGCTGACCAGCGAGCCGACCTCCATCGGCACCGCGTCGCACCTGGACTACATGGGGGTCTAGGTGGCCCCACCCGGAGCGACCGGCCCCGACAGCGGGCCTGCCGACGGGCCCTCCGGCCCCACCGGCCTCACCGGACTTCCGCGCCTTGCCGCCCTGCACGGCGTGGCGACTTCTTACTCCCCGTCTCCGGACCGCACAGTTCCGGCCAGCGACGCCGCGGTGATCGCCGCCCTGGCCGCCCTCGACGTGGACGCGAGCACCCCCGATGCGGTGCGCCGCGCCCTCGCGGCCCGCGAGACGGAGCTGAGCGCCCGCCTGCTGCCGCCGACGGTGGTGGCGTGGCAGGGCGGCGACCCCGAGCCCCCGCCACCCTGGGCCGGGCTGCCGCCGGGTACGCGGGTGTGCGTGGAGACGGAGGAGGGGGAGCGGCTGGAGTGGGATGTGCCGCTGCCGGATGCGGACCGCTCCGACCTCGCCGACGCGCCGCGGGGCAGTCAGGTGGGTGGGCGGGAGACATCGCCGCGAAGCGGCGGGAAGAGCGAGCCACGCGTGGCGCCCGCCCTGCCACTGGGCGTCCACACGCTCCGAGCCACGACCCCGGACAACCGAACAGCCACCGCCCACCTGATCACCGCCCCGCACCGCCTACCGCCCCCGCGCGAGAAAACGTACGGAATTCTCGTCCAGCTCTACTCCCTTCTCTCCCGCCGCTCCTGGGGTATGGGCGACCTCGGTGACCTCGCCGAGCTCGCGGCGTGGTCCGGACGGTCCTTGCGTGCGGGGTTCGTGCAGGTCAACCCCTTGCACGCGGCCGTGCCGAAGCCGTCGGACGGGCCGTCCGACCCGTCCCCGTACCGCCCTTCGTCGCGCCGCTTCCCCGACCCGGTCCACCTCCGCGTCGAGGACATTCCCGAGTACGCCCACCTGGACGGCGAGGCCCGCGAACTGGCCGCCGACCTCACGCGCCAGGCCGCCGCGCTCCGCGAATCCGTGCTCCAACAGGGCCAGTTGATCGACCGTGACGCCGTCTGGGCCCTCAAGGTCCGAGCCCTGGAGCTGATCCGTGAGGTCCCGCTCGGCCCCGGACGGCGCGCCGCCTACCACGACTTCCTCGCCGAGCACGGCGAGGACCTGGAGGACCACGCCACCTGGTGTGCGCTCGCCGAGCGGCACGGCCCCGACTGGCACACCTGGCCTGCCCCGCTGCGTGACCCCTCGTCACCCGAATCCGCCCGCGCCCGCCGCGAGTTGATGGACCGCGTGGACTTCCACTGCCGGCTCGCCTGGCTCACCGACGCCCAGCTCGCCGCCGCGCAGCGTGCCGCGCGGGACGCGGGCATGGACATCGGCCTCGTGCACGACCTCGCGGTCGGGGTGCACCCGTCCGGCGCCGACGCGTGGGCGCAGCGGCGGCACTTCGCCGCGGGCATGTCGACCGGCGCCCCGCCCGACGCGTTCAACGCGCTCGGCCAGGACTGGGGTCTGCCGCCCTGGCGCCCGGACCGTCTCGCCGAGTCCGGATACGCCCCGTACCGCGCCTTGCTGCGCGCCCTGCTCCGTCGCGCGGGCGCGATCCGCATCGACCACGTCATGGGGCTCTTCCGGCTCTGGTGGGTCCCGGAGGGCCGCGCGCCCACCGAGGGAACGTATGTCCAGTACGACGCGGAGGCGATGCTCGCCGTCCTCGCCCTGGAGGCGCACCGCGCGGGCGCCCTCGTCATCGGCGAGGACCTCGGCACCGTCGAGCCCGGCGTCCGCGAGACCCTGCAGCGACACGGCGTGCTCGGCACCTCCGTGCTCTGGTTCGAGCGGGACTGGGCCGGCACGGGGCGGCCGTTGCCCCCCGAGAGCTGGCGAGCGGACTGCCTGGCCACCGCCACCACCCACGACCTGCCGTCCACGGCGGCCCGCATCACCGGTGAGCACGTTCAACTACGGGACCGGCTCGGCCTGTTGACCCGCCCCGCGGCCATCGAGCAGGCCGAGGCGGCGGCGGACGTGTCGGAGTGGCTCGCGCTGCTCTCGCGCCTCGGGATGCTGCCGGGCGGCGGCGGACACGAGCAGGAGGAGATCCGCGCAGTCCACCGCTTCCTGCTCGCCACCCCGGCCCGCATGATCGGCGTATGGCTGCCGGACGCGGTCGGTGACCGCCGCCCGCAGAACCTCCCCGGCACCTGGGACCAGTACCCGAACTGGCGGCTGCCGATCGCCGACGCCGCCGGACGCCCCGTCACCCTGGAGGAACTCGCCGCCTCACCGCGGCTCCACGCGTTCATGGATGTGTTCCGTACACGCATGGATGTGTTCCGTACCCGCGAAAGGGTCCGAACGGCACCCCCGGGCGCGCGGCCCGTTTAACAGTTCGCTACGTTGGCACCGTGGACAAGAAGAACGCCCTGCGCGCCGGCGCCCTGGCTTCCGGTACGACGCTGATGATGCTGCTCATGTCGTCCCCCGCGCTCGCGCTCACGCGCGACGACGGTGACGACCCGGGTCCCGGCCTGAGCGTGATCGACACGCTCGGCCTCTATGTCGTGGCGCCCATCGTGCTGTTCCTGGTGATCGCGGGCCTCGTCATGGTCGGTGACAAGTCCCGCAAGCCGGTGAAGAAGGGCTGACGCCACTTCGTTTCCTGAGTTCTCCGTAGGGGCTCTTTGCCGACGCGTGCAGTGCGTACGTCGGCAAGGAGCCCCTACGTGTGTCACGGCCGCTCGGCCGTGAGGTACCGCTGCACCGTCGGCCCCAACCAGTCCGCCATCTCCTCGCCGGACAGGGCGACGGTGGGCGGGAACCGCAGTACGTAGCGGGTCAGCGCCATGCCGAGGATCTGCGAGGCGCAGAGCCCGGCCCGCGTCGGGGCGTCGGCCGGATCGGGGCAGACGCGGCGTGCGACCGGCAGGAGCTGGTCCCGGAAGATGCCCTGCATGCGCTCGGCGCCCGCCGTGTTCGTGATGCCGACCCGGAGCATCGCCGTCAGCACCTCGTCCGTCTCCCAGACGTCCAGGAAGTGGGCCACCAGGGCGCGCCCGACGGCCTCGCGCGGCACCGCGGCGAGATCGGGCAGCCGCAGGTCGATGGCGCAGGCCGCGGCGAACAGGCCCTCCTTGTTGCCGTAGTAGCGCATCACCATGGACGGATCGATCCGCGCGTCCTTGGCGATGGCGCGGATGGTGGCCCGTTCATAGCCGTCGGCGGCGAACCGCTCACGGGCGGCGGCGAGGATCGCGCCACGGGTCGCGTCGGAGCGGCGGGGCGGCGCCGGGGGTTCCTCGGCGGTTGTCCGGGTCGCTGGATCGGGTGCGCTTTCCGTCATGCCAACAAGCGTAGGCCAACATCTGTTGACAGTCCATGACAGCGGTCCTACGTTAGCCAACAAGCGTTGACCAACAGTTGTTGGCACAAGGAAGCCGAGGAGGCCGTCATGAACGGAACCCAGGACACGACCGGCACCGACCCCGCTGTGATCGTCGTCGGCTCCGGGCCCACCGGACTGCTGCTCGCCGGGGACCTGGCCGCCGCGGGCGTCCCCGTCACCCTCCTCGAGAAGCGGCCGCACGGGATCAGCAACCTCTCGCGCGCCCTCGTCCTGCACGCCCGCACCCTCGAACAGCTCGACGCGCGCGGCCTCGCCGACGAACTGGAGGCCAAGGGCAGGACGCTGGACCGACTGCGCCTCTTCGGCCGCCTCGAAGTGGGCCTCGACAAGCTGCCCTCGCGCTACAACCACCTCCTGGTCCTGCCGCAGTACGAGGTGGAGCGGGTCCTGGAGCGCCGGGCGGTCGCGGCCGGGGTCGACTTCCGGTACGAGAGCGAGGTCACCGGGCTCACCCAGGACGCGGACGGCGTGACTCTCGAAGTCAGGGGTCCGGGCGGGGAGTCGAGCCAGTGCCGGGCCGCGTACGTCGTCGGCGCGGACGGACTGCACAGCCCGGTCCGCAAGGCCATCGGCCTGCCCTTCCCCGGGAAGTCCGCCATCCGCTCGCTCGTGCTCGCGGACGTGAAGCTCGCCGAGAAGCCCGCGTCGGTCCTCACGGTGAACGCCGCCGGTGACGCCTTCGCCTTCATCGCGCCCTTCGCCGACGGCTACTACCGCGTGATCGGCTGGAACCGCGCACACAACGTCCCCGACAGCGAGCCCCTCGACCTCGAAGAGGTCAAGGAGATCACCCGCCTCGCGCTCGGCCGCGACTACGGCATGCACGACGCCCGCTGGATGTCCCGCTTCCACAGCGACGAGCGCCAGGCGCCCGCCTACCGCGTCGGCCGCGTCTTCCTCGCCGGCGACGCCGCGCATGTGCACACCCCGGCGGGCGCACAGGGCATGAACACCGGGCTCCAGGACGCGGCGAACCTGAGCTGGAAGCTGGTGGACGCGGTCAACGGCCGTGCGCCGCAGGGCCTGTTGGACACCTACCAGTCCGAGCGGCATCCCATCGGCAAGGCGGTCCTGCGCAGCAGTGGAGGGATCGTGCGGCTCGCGATGGTCAAGCGACCGTGGTCACGGGCGGGCCGCGCGGTGCTCGCGTCCGTCATCGGCGCCCTGTCCCCGGTCCGGAACAAGGCGATCGGCCAGATCACCGGCATCGGCTACCGCTACCCGGCCCCCAAGGGCGCCCACCGCCTGACCGGTCGCCGCGCTCCGGACGTCGCGCTCAAGGAGGGGCGGCTGTACGAGGCCCTGCGCGAGGGCAGGTTCGTGCTGATCACTCCGCGGGGCGAGGAGCGCGATGCGGGTCGCGATGCGGGGCGCGCGGTCGCGGCGCAGTGGGCGAGCGACCGGCGTACGACCGTCCTGGTGCGCCCCGACGGGTACGTGGCGTGGGCGGCGGACGACGCGGACGCGGGGCAGGTGCGGGCCGCACTGGTCAACCATTCAGTTCAGCTTCACTAATACCTCGAAAAGATTCGCTGGACCTGATGGGTGTGGGGGTGCGACGGTAGTCCCGCAACCAACCAAGTGATCAGCGAAGAGATCCCCGCCGGGTGGTTACCACCTCGGCGGGGTTCGTGTTTTCCCGGGCGGACCGGGAGAGATACACCCGGGCCAACCGGGAGAGAGACAAGGGATATCAGTGACTGTCCTGGACCGGACGACCTCCACTCGCACGGCGGCTACGGCAGCTCCGGCGGCCACGGCCCCTCCGGCGGCCACGCCGACTACCGCGACGGCGGTGAACAAGGGGTGCGGCGGGCCGCGGGCCCCGTCGGCGTCGGACTCGCCCTCGCGGCGCTGGCCACGGTCGTCTGGTCGGGCAGCTTCGTCACCTCGCGGGCCCTGGCCGACAGCGTGCCGCCCATCCAGCACGCCTTCTGGCGGTGGATCATCGCGATCGCGGCGGTGGCGCCCTTCGCCGTACGCCAGACCTGGCGGCAGCGGGCCCTGCTGCGCAAGCACATCCGCTTCCTGCTGCTCGCCTCGCTGCTCGGCGTCACGATCTACAACACCCTGGTCAACCAGGCGGGCGTCACCACCACCGCGGGCAACATGGGCATGATCATGGCGGCGTCACCGGTCCTGATGGCGGTGTACGAGCGCCTCGGCGGGGCCAGGCTCGGGGCGCGCCGGGTGACCGGCATGCTGGTCGCCTGCGCGGGCGTCCTGGTCCTGGTCTCCGGGGGATCGCTCTCCATGGACTTCGCCGTGGGCGACCTGTGGATCATCGCGGGGGCCGTCTCCTTCGGCTCGTACAGCGCGCTGCTCAAGCGCAAGCCGACGGAGATCGGTGGACTGCCGTTCCTCTTCGCGACGTTCGTGCTCGGCGCGCTGATGCTGCTTCCGGTGTTCGTGGTCAGCTTCGTGCTCCAGGGCGGCTTCGAGCCGACGGTCGGCACGGTCTCCCCGCTCCTGTACGTCGGTGTCGTGTCATCCGCGATCGCCTTCTTCGCCTGGAACAAGGCGATCTCGATCATCGGCGCCGCCCGCGCCGGGGTCATCTACTACCTCCAGCCGGTCTGCGTCGCCCTGCTCTCCTTCGCGGTGCTCGGCGAGGCGATGGGGTGGCTCCAGGTCATGTGCATGGGGCTGATCCTGGGCGGGGTCGTCCTCGGCGCGGCGCGCGCGAAGAAGTAGGGGGCGCGTCCCGTGGGATCACCTCTCCTGACCAGTCGGTACGTTGACTCCATGAGCGAGTGGGACATCAAGAAGCTGCAGATCCTGCGTACGTTGAGCGAGCGGGGCACGGTCACGGAGACGGCGCGGACGCTGCGGATGACGCCGTCGGCGGTGTCGCAGCAGCTGTCCAACCTCGCCAAGCAGCTGGGGGTGCCGCTGCTCGAGGCGCACGGGCGGCGGGTGCGCCTCACGGACGCGGCGCACCTCGTCCTGCGGCACGCGGAGGCGGTCTTCGCGCAACTGGAGCTGGCGGACGCGGAGTTGGCGGCCTATGCGCAGGGCGAGGCGGGGGAGGTGCGGGTCGGCGCCTTCTCGACGGCGGTGCCCGCGCTCGTGGTCCCCGCCGTGCGGGAGCTGCGGGCGGCGGCGCCGGGGATCTCGGTGCGGGTACGTGAGGTGGAGGCGGCGGAGGCGTACGAGTTGCTGGCCGCGGGGGAGGTGGACGTGGCCCTCTCCCTGGCGGTGACGGCGCCGGCCGCGGGCGACGCGGACACGCGCTTCACCCGGGAGTCGCTCCTGGCGGACCCGCTGGACGTGGCGTTGCCTGGGGAGCATCCGCTGGCAGCGGTGGAAGGGCTGCGGCTCGCGGATCTGGCCGGGGAGCCGTGGATCTTCGGGGGCAGTGGTCCCTGGTCGGAGATCACGCGGGCGGCGTGCGAGGGGGCCGGGTTCACGCCCGAGCAGGCGCATTCCGCCTCCGGCTGGACGGCGATCCTGGCGATGGTGGAGGCGGGGATGGGGGTCGCCCTCGTCCCGCGGATGGCGGCGGTCCGCCGTGACGGGGTGGTAATGCGCTCCCTGTCCGCCGACCGCCCTCGCCGCCACGTGGTGGCGGCGGTGCGGCGGGGGGCGGCCGGGGGTGCGGGGGTCAGCAGGGTCTTGTCGGCGCTGCGGGGGGTGGCCCGGTAGCCGCGGGGGGCCGGGTCTTTTGTCTGCGGGCCGACGCAGGCCTTCCCGCGCTCCGCGCGGATGTTTCCCGCCCACCCACCCGATTCCCCCGCAGCGCAGCCTTCCCGCGCTTCGCGCGGATGTTTCCCGCCCACCCGCCCGATTGCCCCGTAGTGCAGGGGATTGCCGGGTCTTTTTTGTCCGCGGGGCGGCCCTGTCTTGCAGCGCTTCGCGCGGGTGCTTCCGCCCACCCGCCCGATTGCCCCGGGGTGATCGGGTGGGTGGGTGGGGGAAGTTCGCGCGGAGCGCGGGTCGGGTGGTGTGCGGGAGCGGCCGGGCGAGCCCGCGCCCGGGGTGCGGGCGGTGCCGGCCGGCCAGCTCGCGGCTGCGGGGTGATCGGGTGGGTGGGCGGGAGAGATCCGCGCGAAGCGCGGGCTGGTGCGGGAGCCGGGCGGGGTTAGCCCTGGTTAGGGGCGGGGGCCCCTGGGGCAGCCCTGGCGGGAGCAGGGCCCCCGGCGCGCAGCCCTGGCCGGGGGCAGGGATAACCCCGGCCGGGGGCTGCGGGATCAGACGTCCGCGACCCCGGCCGGAGGCCATGGCGTCAGACGTCCGCCGACTGCGCCCGCAGCGCCCGCTCCACCCCCGCCCTGGACTCCGTGATCAGGCGGTGGAGGGCCGGTGACGGGGTCGCCGTGGAGAGCCACGCGTCCGTGGCGTCCAGGGTGGCCTGGGAGATCTGGAGCGACGGGTACAGGCCCACCGCGATCTGCTGCGCCATCTCGTGCGAGCGAGAGTCCCACGCACCCTTGACCGCCGCGAAGAACTTCTCCGCGTACGGGGCGAGGAGTTCGCGCTGCTCCGTCTGGACGAAGCCGCCGATCACGGCCTCCTGGATCGCGTTCGGGAGCTTGTCGGACTCCACCACGGAGGCCCACGCCTCCGCCTTCGCCTCCGGCGTGGGCCGCGCCGCCCGCGCCGAAGCCGCGTGCCGCTCGCCCGCGGCCGTCTTGTCACGGTCGAGCTCCGCCGTGATCCCCGCCTCGTCGAGACGGCCCGTCGCCGCGAGCCGGTGCACGAAGGCCCAGCGCAGCTCCGTGTCCACCGCCAGACCCTCGATGGCCTGCTTGCCCGAGACCAGCTCCTCGAGCAGCGTCAGCTGCTCCCCCGTACGGGCCGTCGCCGCGAACGCCCGCGCCCACGCCAGCTGGTGGTCGCTGCCCGGCGCCGCCGCCCGGAGGTGCGAGAGCGTCGCGTCCGTCCAGCGGGCCAGCGCCTCCTCGCGCCCGGACGGCGCCGCGTACAGCTCGAGGGCCAGCTTCACCTGGCGGTGCAGGGACTGCACGACCCCGATGTCCGACTCCTTGCCGATGCCGGACAGGACGAGGGAGAGGTACTCCCGGGTGGGGAGTTCGGCGTCCCGCGTCATGTCCCACGCCGACGCCCACGAAAGGGCACGCGGCAGCGACGCCTCGAAGTCGCCGATGTGCTCCGTCACGAACGCGAGCGACTCCGCGTCCATGCGCACCTTCGCGTACGAGAGGTCGTCGTCGTTCAGGAGGATCACCGCGGGGCGCGTGCGGCCCACCAGCGCGTCCACCGCCGTCAGTTCGCCGTCCACGTCCAGCTCGACGCGGTCCGTGCGCAGCAGCTTGCCGCTCTCGTCGTCGAGGTCGTACAGGCCGATCGCGATCCGGTGGGGGCGGAGCGTGGGCTCGCCCTTCGCGCCGGCGGGGAGCGCCGGAGCCTCCTGCTTCACCGCGAACGACGTGATCCTGCCGGACGTGTCGACGTCCACCACCGGACGCAGGACGTTGATGCCCGCCGTCTCCAGCCACTTCTTCGACCAGGTCTTCAGGTCGCGCCCGCTGGTCTCCTCAAGGGCGCCGAGCAGATCGGACAGGCGCGTGTTGCCGAACGCGTGCGCCTTGAAGTACGCCTGCACGCCCCGGAAGAACTCGTCATCCCCGACATACGCCACGAGCTGCTTCAGGACGCTCGCGCCCTTCGCGTACGTGATGCCGTCGAAGTTGACCAGGACGTCGTCGAGGTCGCGGATGTCCGCCATGATCGGGTGCGTCGACGGCAGCTGGTCCTGGCGGTACGCCCACGTCTTCATGGAGTTGGCGAACGTCGTCCAGGAGTGCGGCCAGCGCGAGTTCTCCGCGTACGCCTGGCAGGCGATGGACGTGTACGTGGCGAACGACTCGTTCAGCCACAGGTCGTTCCACCACTCCATCGTCACCAGGTCGCCGAACCACATGTGGGCCAGCTCGTGGAGGATGGTCTCCGCGCGCGTCTCGTACGCCGCGTCCGTCACCTTCGAACGGAACACGTACTGGTCGCGGATGGTCACCGCGCCCGCGTTCTCCATCGCGCCCGCGTTGAACTCCGGCACGAAGAGCTGGTCGTACTTGGCGAAGGGGTACGCGTAGTCGAACTTCTCCTGGAACCAGTCGAAGCCCTGCCGCGTGACCTCGAAGATCGCGTCGGAGTCGAGGTATTCGGCCAGCGAGGGGCGGCAGTAGATGCCGAGCGGAACCGACTGGCCGCCAGGACCCTCGTACGAACTGTGGACCGAGTGATAGGGACCGACGATGAGCGCCGTGATGTACGTCGACATGCGCGGCGTGGGCTCGAAGACCCAGACGTCACCGCTGGGCTCGGGGGTCGGCGCATTCGAGATGACCGTCCAGCCGGCCGGCGCCTTCACGGTGAACTGGAACGTCGCCTTGAGATCGGGCTGCTCGAAGGAGGCGAAGACGCGGCGTGCGTCCGGGACCTCGAACTGCGTGTAGAGGTAGGCCTGTTCGTCGACGGGGTCGACGAATCGGTGCAGGCCCTCGCCCGTGTTGGTGTAGTCGCAGTCGGCGACCACCCGCAGCTCGTTCGGGCCCGCCTCCAGGTGCCTCAGCGCGATGCGCGAGTCACGGAAGACGGCGGCCACCTCCAGCGCGTGGCCGTTCAGGACGACCTCGTGGACCGCGGGGGCCACCAGGTCGATGAACGTCTCGGCGCCCGCCTCCGCGGAGTCGAAGCGCACGGTCGTCACCGACCGGTAGGTGCCGCCCTCTTGCGCGCCGGAGAGGTCGAGATCGATCTCGTACGAGTCAACGGTGAGCAGCTTCGCCCGCTGCTGCGCCTCTTCGCGGGTCAGATTGGTGCCGGGCACGCGGTCATCTCCTCAGGAACGTCAGGTACGACTTGTGGCGTTTCCAGCCATCCTTCCACGTGGGTCCGCGCACGTGTCCGGGCATCGGCCATGGGCCGCCGCGCGGCATTGTTCGCGGGCTGCCGTGCCGCTAACATCCGCGCGTCGACCGACGCCCCGGGGGGAGCGTGCATGGGACCGAGACCGCCACGTCGATTACGCGGATTACGTCGATCACCGCGATTACCGGGGTCGCCCCGATCACCGCGATCACCGCGATCACCGCGCTCACCGGGCTCGCCCAGCGCGAGGTGCGCCCCGTGATCGACGTACTCGTCGCCGGAGCCGGGATCGGCGGGCTCACCGCCGCGCTCAGTCTGCACGCGGCGGGCATCGGGGTGCGGGTCATCGACGCGGTGGACGCGCTGCGGCCCGTCGGGGTCGGCATCAACCTCCTCCCGCACGCGGTACGGGAGTTGACGGAGCTGGGCCTCGGCGCCGAGCTGGCCGCCACGGCCGTGCCGACCGCCGAGACGATCCACTTCGACCGGCACGGCAACCACATCTGGGGCGAACCGCTCGGTCTCGCCCGCGGTCACCACTGGCCGCAGTACTCCCTGCACCGCGGCGCCCTGCAGCTGATCCTCCTCGACGCCGTCCGCGACCGCATCGGAGAGAACGCCGTCCAGACCGGTACGGCGTTCGTGCGGTACGCCGAGCCCGAGGGGTCCGGGGCGCTGCGGGTGACCCTGCGGGACGTGCGGCGGGGGCGGGAGTTCGCGGTACCGGTGCGCGCCCTGATCGGGGCCGACGGCCTCTACTCGGCGGTCAGGGCCCGGCTGCACCCCGGGGAGGGGCCGCCGCTGTGGAACGGCATCCGGATGTGGCGGGGCGTCACCGAGTGGCACCCGGTGCTCGGCGGCCGGTCCATGGCGTTCGCGGGCAGCAACGCGGCCGCGAAGCTCGTCGTCTACCCGATCTCGTGGGAGGCGGAGGTGCGGGGGCGGGCGCTGCTCAACTGGGTGGCGGAGGTGCGGTATCCGGTCCATCACCACGGGTCGCCGGGGCCGGTGGACTGGAACCGCTCGGGACGCCTCTCCGACGTCCTGCCGCACTTCTCCGGGTGGCGGATCGGGGACCTGGACGTGCCCGCGCTCCTCGCCGCGACCGGGTCGACGGGGCGGATCCTGGAGTACCCGATGGTGGACCGGGACCCGCTGCCGTACTGGGGGCGCGGCCCCGTGACCCTGCTGGGCGACGCGGCGCATCCGATGTACCCCGTCGGGTCGAGCGGCGGCTCGGAAGCGGTGCTCGACGCGCGGGTCCTGGCCCGGTGCGTGGCCCTCGCCGGGACGGACCGGGTCAGCGGCCTGCGGGCCTACGAGGCGGAACGGTGGGGCCCCGCCAATGCCGTGGCCCTGGCCAATCGTGCGATGCCGGTGGACGAGATCCTCCGGACGGTGGCCGAGCGGGCTCCGGAGGGGTTCGCACGGGTGGAGGACGTGCTGACGGGGGAGGAGCTGGCGGGGCTGGGGGAGGGGTATCGGCGGATGCGGGGCTGTTGGTAGCAGTTTCTTCATCCCCAACCCCGCCCCTCCCCGAAAACCGTACCGACACCCCTGGCGTGGGGGCGGGCTCGCGGGACTTGCCCTGGTCGTCGTGGCGCACGCGATGGGGGCGGGCGCCGACTAGATGTCGGTGCCCGCCCCCTTCGGCGTACGCAGGGCGAAGGCGTCAGCCCTTGAGCTCGGCCGCCACCAGCTCCGCGATCTGCACCGCGTTCAGCGCGGCGCCCTTGCGGAGGTTGTCGTCGGAGATGAAGAAGGCCAGGCCGTTCTCCACCGTCTCGTCGTTACGGATGCGGCCCACGAAGGAGTCGTCCTTGCCCGCGGCGACCAGCGGGGTCGGGACGTCGGTGAGGACGACACCCTCGGCCTCCGCGAGGATCTCGGTGGCGCGCTCGGCGCTCAGCGGACGCTCGAAGCGGGCG